>NZ_CP020772.1:0-2400000 GCF_002097535.1 Halobacillus mangrovi | reverse complement strand
AAATGGGGATGGATCGGGCTAACGCCGACTATATGGGAATGTTAGCTACCGTTATGAACTCTCTCGCGCTCCAGGACAGCTTAGAAAACCTGGGTATTCCAACCCGTGTTCAAACCTCTATAGAGATGAGACAAGTAGCTGAACCATACATTCGTAGAAAAGCTATTCGCCATTTAGAAAAGAAACGCGTTGTTATCTTCGCAGCAGGTACAGGAAATCCATATTTCTCTACGGATACAACTGCTGCACTGAGAGCGGCTGAAATAGAAGCTGATGTCATTCTTATGGCGAAAAACAATGTGGATGGTGTTTATACGGACGATCCTAAGATCAATGAAGACGCTAAGAAATATGACCAACTTTCTTACATGGAAGTTCTAAACGAAGGATTAGGTGTCATGGATTCAACCGCTTCTTCATTATGTATGGACAACGACATTGATTTATTGGTATTCTCTATTACAGAAGAAGGTAACATCAAAAAGGCCGTAATGGGCGAAAATATTGGAACCATTGTAAGGGGGAAATAATCATGTCTGATGCCGTGATTAACGAAACAAAACAACAAATGGAACAAGCTGTTCAAGCTTTTTCTCGTCAACTTGCTACCGTAAGAGCAGGTCGCGCTAATCCTTCTATTCTTGATAATGTTTATGTGGATTATTATGGTGCTGCAACACCTCTCAATCAGCTTGCGCAAGTCGGGGCTCCTGAACCTCGTCTGCTTGTTATCACACCATATGATAAATCTGCAATTGCTGAGATCGAGAAAGCCATTCAAAAGGCTGATTTAGGTCTTTCACCATCAAGCGATGGAAATGTAGTGCGTATTAACATCCCAGCTTTGACTGAAGAACGTCGTAAAGACCTTTCTAAAGTAGTTGGCCGTTATTCTGAAGAAGCTAAAGTGCAAGTTCGAAACATCCGTCGTGATTCTAATGATCGTCTAAAGAAACTAGAAAAAGATGGAGAAATGACGGAAGATGACTTGAAGTCTTATCTTGAAGACGTTCAAAAGGCTACAGATGAGCATGTGGATAAGATCGATAAGCTTGCTAAAGCAAAAGAAGAAGAGATTATGGAAGTGTAATAAGAAGAAGAACGATATGCCATAAGGTGTATAAAGCCGCGCTGTAGATGTTTGGCAGCGCGGCTTTTTATTTGCGAGTTGTATTCATAAGCTTCTTCAATCATTTAGCCTCTATAATTCCAACTATTGTAAAAGTGTCCCGTATTAGCATTATTTGACATGCGGATGGTGGGTGTGTCGAAATTTACTACGCTTTTCATAATCATATTTACCTCTTTATGTAGGTGTGGGCATGTTGTAGGATTATAGTATATAATAAAAAGATGGAAGAAACGGACTGGAGGATTGAACATGCCAATCAAGTTTCCATTTACTAAAAACAAAAAACATACATCGTCGCAGCCTCTAGGCCTAGATTTTAATCATCTGCCAGAACATGTAGCGATTATTATGGACGGAAATGGACGATGGGCAAAAAATCGAGGGATGCCAAGGATCGCAGGTCATAAAGAAGGCATGAGTGTTGTTAAAAAAGTCGTGAGACACGCATCAGATATAGGAGTGAAAGTTCTCACTTTGTATGCTTTCTCAACAGAAAATTGGAAACGTCCAAAAAATGAGGTAGACTTTTTAATGAAGTTGCCTGTCGATTTTTTAAATACATATTTGCCAGAACTCATTGAAAAGAATGTTCAAGTGCAAACCATCGGAGATTTTGGAGTGCTGCCTCAGCACACGCAAAAAGCAGTGAATGAAGCTATTGAACGAACAAAAGATAACGATGGTCTCATTTTAAATTTTGCTTTGAACTACGGAAGTCGCTTTGAAATGGTCAATGCAGTGAAGCAAATAGCCTTAAGAGTCAATCAGGGTGAACTCAATCCAGAGGAAATTAATGAAGATCTTTTTTCATCAGAGCTCTATACGAAAGATCTTATTGAGCCAGACTTGTTGATTCGCACAAGTGGTGAACAACGGCTGAGCAATTTCTTGCTATGGCAGCTGGCCTATGCCGAATTTTGGTTCACGGAGGTCTACTGGCCGGACTTCGACGAAGGCCTCTTTGAGAAAGCACTGTACGACTATCAAAACCGTAAACGACGTTATGGTGGAGTGTAAGGGTGAAAGGATATGAAACAGAGGACAATTACCGCCGTAGTAGCGGCACTAATTTTTATACCTATCATTGTATCTGGAGGGTGGTTTTTTAAGCTCTTCGTATACGTGATTGCGAGTATTGCTCTATTAGAGTTGGTTAGAATGAAAAAAATCTCACGTTATTCTGTAGCTTCAGGTCTGGGGCTTTTGCTTATGTGGGCCTTAATGTTTCCTTACAAAGACCTCGCGCAGTATGGCATAGTAACTGAAAATTTGATCACAAAGTCAGAAATCACATTGCTCGCTGTACTAGTATTGCTCAGTTACACAGTTCTTGTTAAGAACCGCTTTACTTTCGATGATGCCGGTTTCCTATTAATATCTACCATCTATATTGGGATGGGTTTTCACTATTTAATTGAAACACGTGTAGCTGAACAAGGTCTTAAATACTTGTTTTTCGCTCTTTTCGTAGTTTGGGCTACCGACACAGGTGCCTATCTTTTCGGAAGAGCTCTTGGAAAACACAAATTATGGCCTCAAATCAGTCCTAAGAAAACGATTGAAGGATCTGTAGGGGGAATTGTGCTGGCATGTGTGGTAGCCATTATCTTTCAGATGATTGCCCCTTTAAGTCACTCTATGCTAATTGTGTTTCTAGTAACGATTTTGGTTTCAATTGCTGGTCAAATTGGTGATTTGGTCGAGTCGGCATTCAAGAGGCATTATGCTGTGAAGGATTCAGGGAAAATCTTACCTGGTCATGGAGGAGTGCTCGACCGTTTTGACAGTTTGATTTTCATTCTTCCTATCCTCCATCTCATTAATTTTATTTCTTAACTGTGAGGAGAGTGAACAATGAAACAAGTAGCTTTACTTGGTGCTACCGGGTCAATCGGCATTCAAACCCTGGATGTGATACGGTTACACCCTGAAGAATTTTCATTATATGCGCTTGCTTTTGGCAGAAATCTAGAAAAAGCACTGCCTCTGATTAAAGAATTTAAGCCTGAGGTGATCGTGGTTCAAGATGAACCGACTAAAGAACGTTTGCAAAGTGAGATCCATCATGGTCAAATTCTTATTGGCGGGGAAGGACTTATAGAAGCAAGTGTTGCAGATCCAGTAGATGTCGTTGTGAATGCTGTAATGGGTAGTATTGGTCTTCCAGCTACATTAAAAGCTATTCAGGCGAAAAAGCTTATTGCCATCGCCAATAAAGAAACGCTAGTGACCGCTGGACATCTTGTTATGCAAGAAGCTAAAAAACACAATGTTGAATTACTACCGGTTGATAGTGAGCATTCAGCCATTTATCAATCTCTAAATGGAGAAAACAAAAAAGACATCCACAAATTAATCATTACCGCCTCCGGTGGAAGTTTCCGAGACAAAAAAAGAGAGGAACTTGTTGGAGTAACGGTTAAAGATGCGCTAAATCACCCAAACTGGAGTATGGGCGCAAAAATTACGATAGATTCCGCTTCTATGATGAACAAGGGTTTGGAAGTTATTGAGGCTCACTGGCTTTTTGATGTACCTTACGACCAAATTCATGTTATTCTTCATAGAGAAAGTGTCATTCATTCTATGGTTGAGTATGTCGACCGAAGTGTTATGGCTCAACTAGGGACTCCGGATATGAAAGTTCCCATCCAGTACGCTTTAACGTATCCTAACCGTTTAGACTTGCCGATTACGAAACAACTCGATCTAGAAGAGATAGCGACATTACATTTTGAGAAAATGGATATGGAGCGTTTTCCTTGTTTGCGAATGGCTTATGAGGCAGGGCGCACAGGCGGTTCAATGCCTGCAGTATTGAATGCCGCTAATGAAGAAGCGGTTCAGTTGTTCCTGGAAGAAAAAATTTCGTTTTTAGAGATTGAACAATTGATTGAACGAGCACTTGAAAGTCATGAGCGTATTCATAACCCGGACTTGTCTACCATACTTTCTATTGATGAGGAAACTAGAAAACGTGTCCGTTTCCATTTAAACTAAAAGGAAGGTGCTTCATTTGACTACAGTGATTGCATTTGTACTCATGTTCGGCCTTTTGGTGTTTGTTCATGAGTGGGGGCATCTCATTTTTGCCAAACGAGCAGGTATGCTAGCTCGTGAATTCGCAATTGGTTTCGGGCCAAAAATATTTGCTTTCACGAGAAATGAAACTTTGTACACGATCCGATTGTTGCCGATTGGAGGATATGTACGAGTAGCTGGAGAAGATCCAGAAATCATTGAACTGAAAGCCGGCCACCACATTGGTTTAGAATTCAGTGAGGAAGGAAAAGTTAACCGCATTATTGTCAACAACAAGTCTAAGCACCCCCAAGCTCGTGTTATAGAAGTTGAACGAGCAGATTTGGATCATAGACTCGTTATTGAAGGATATGAGATTGACGAAGATGAAAAGCTAATTTTTGAAGTTGACCCTAAGGCGATGTTCGTCATGGACGAAAAAGAAACACAAATTGCCCCTTATGATCGACAGTTCGCATCGAAGTCTGTTCCTCAAAGAGCCATGCAGCTGTTTGCAGGACCGTTGATGAACTTTGTATTAGCTATCGTCTTATTTATGATATTAGGTTTTATTCAAGGTGTACCGGCTGATGAAGCAAAACTGGGCGAAATTCAAGAGAACTCCCCTGCTGAAAAGTCTGGGCTGATGGCAGGAGATGAAGTAGTAGCCATCGATGGCGAATCTGTCAGTTCCTGGGAAGAGTTCACAATGATCGTTCAGGAACACCCTAATGAAGAAATTACACTGACTGTCGAGCGTAACGATCAGACAGAACAAATTCAAGTGACGCCAGCATCCATTGAAGATCGGGAGAGAACAATTGGCCAAGTTGGAGTTGCCCGGGCATTCGAAGATTCGTTCGCCAAAAAGTTAACGTTCGGATTTACGCAAACCTATGAATGGTCAGCATTGATCCTGACAAATTTAGGTAAACTTGTTACTGGTCAGTTCTCTCTAGACATGCTCTCTGGACCTGTCGGTATTTATGACGCAACCGATAAAGTTGTTCAAACAGGTTTAACGAACTTTATGATGTGGACGGCAATTTTGAGTATCAACTTAGGAATCGTCAATTTGCTTCCTCTGCCAGCACTAGATGGTGGAAGATTATTATTTGTCGGTCTTGAAGGGGTACGAGGAAAGCCGATCGATCCTCAAAAAGAAGGAATTGTTCATTTTATTGGATTTGCATTACTGATGTTATTAATGCTTGTCGTCACTTGGAACGATATCCAACGATTATTCTTGTAAGAAAATTGGGCTGGAAGCCGATTGAGACAACAGCTCTCCCTAGGCTTCCGGCTTGTTTTATTAAATACTAAAAGAACTGAGGTGCTTGATTATGAAACAAAGTCAAATGCTAATTCCTACATTAAAAGAAAATCCTGCAGATGCAGAAATTAAAAGTCACCAGCTCCTCGTTCGTGCTGGTTACATACGCCAAATTGCTTCAGGTATTTACAGCTTTCTGCCGATTGGACGAAGAGTACTGAATAAAGTTGAAAATATTGTACGTGAAGAAATGGAGAAGATTGGTGCTCACGAAATGATTATGCCAGCACTTGAGCCATCTGAATTGTGGAAAGAAACAGGCCGTTGGACAACGTTTGGTTCTGAATTGATGAGAATTAATGATCGACATCAGAGAGAATTCGCATTGGGTGCTACTCATGAAGAAGTGATCACAAGCATTGTTCGTAACGAGGTGAAAAGCTATAAGCAGCTTCCTCTAACGGTTTTCCAAATTCAAAACAAGTTCCGTGATGAAGCACGCCCACGCTTCGGATTACTTCGTGGTAGAGAGTTTTTAATGAAAGATGCTTATTCATTCAATGATTCCTATGAAAGCCTTGATGAAACCTACCAAAAGATGTTCGATGCATACTCAAATGTTTTTCGCCGCTGTGGATTGAACTTCCGTGCAGTTATTGCAGATTCCGGAGCAATGGGAGGAAAAGACACTCATGAATTTATGGTGCTGTCAGAGGTTGGAGAAGATGTCATAGCTTACTCTGACACTTCACGTTATGCGGCTAATATTGAAATGGCTCCTGTCGTAACCACATATGAAAAGTCATCAGAAAAACCAAAAACATTGGAGAAGGTAGCAACACCAGACCAAAAAACGATGAAAGATGTGGCAGATTTCTTAGGTCATGAGCTGCATAAAGGTTTGAAATCTATTCTGTTTAATGTAGACGACCGTTTCGTAATGGTAGTCACACGTGGAGATCATGAAGTGAATGACGTGAAGCTTAAAAATCTCTATGACGCAGATATGGTAGAATTGGCTACGGAAGAGGACTCAAGACGCTTGATCGGAGCTGGATTTGGATCGCTTGGGCCAGTTCATGTTCCAGAAGAGGTCGAAGTTGTAGCCGACTTCGCCGTTGAAGCCTTAGTTAATGTATCCTGTGGAGCGAATGAAGAAGGCTTCCATTTTACTAATGCGACACCTGAAAGAGATTTTAAGGTAAATCAATACGCTGACCTACGGTTTATTCAAGAAGGAGATCCATCTCCAGACGGAGAAGGAAAAATCGTCTTCGCCAGAGGTATTGAAGTTGGACATGTATTCAAATTAGGAGAGTTTTACTCCGAAAGAATGAATGCTACATTCCTTAACGACCAAGGAAAAGCGAAAACGATGATCATGGGATCGTATGGAATTGGAGTATCTAGAACACTGGCTGCGATTGTCGAGCAATTCCATGATGAGCGCGGAATTACTTGGCCGGCAAACATTGCACCTTTCCAAGTTCACCTGCTATCTCTAAATCCGAAAAAAGCAGAACAGAAAGAGTTGGCAGATCAGTTATATGAAACATTACAGCAAGCTGGTATTGATGTTTTATATGATGACCGTAAAGAAAGAGCTGGAGTAAAATTCGCTGATAGTGATTTATTTGGAGTCCCACTGCGAATCACCGTTGGGAAACGTGCTTCAGAAGGAATTGTAGAAGTAAAAGAACGTGCTTCGGGAGATCAGAAAGATATGGAGCAGAATGATATTGTGGAGTATGTTCGGGATTGGTATCAAGGTTAAGTGTTTGTTCATAGATGAAATACCCTTGCTATAATAAAAAAAGCAAGGGTATATTCATGAACAGGGATTGAGTATAGAGGAGGAATCACATTGGGTGTAAGCAATCAGGAAAAAATGCATTATCTCTTGGAACAAATTCAGTTCCCCCAAGATCTGATTGAACCTCATTTTAAAGACAGCAGCATGAAAAAGCTCATTGTATTTAAGGAAAAGAAATTGTGGCATTTCCATTTTCTCTTTCCAAAGCCGCTGCCACCGTCTGTGTATGAGTTGTTTACAGCAAAGTTGACGTCTACGTTTCGTTCGATCGCAGAGGTGGACTGGACGATAGAAACGAATAATAAAACATTGAGCCCAGAGGAAATCGTTGAATATTGGCAAGGGTTTATCAAAACGATGACAAACTTGACTCCGAGTTACAAGGATCTACTCATGGAGCAAAAACCAGAAGTTAACGGAAATAAGATTATGTTAACTTGCAGAAACTTAGCAGAAAGTCACGCAGTTAAAAAGAAATTAGAAGCACCTCTTCAGCAATTTTGTGCAAATGTTGGTTTGCCTGCCCTTATGCTTTCCACTCAAGTGAAAGAAGAACAGGATCAGATTAAAAAGTTTCAGGAAGAAAGGCAAAAAGAGGATAAACGTCTTGTCCAACAAGCTGTGAAAGAACAAGAAGAAAGAGCGAAAGAAAAAGAGGATGATGCACCCAAAGGCCCGCTTGAAATTGGTTATAAGATTCAAGAGGATCCTGAGCCAATGGAAACAATTGAAGAAGAAGAGCGTCGAAAGGTCGTTCAAGGGTACGTATTTGATGTTGAAGTAAAAGAACTGCGTTCCGGCAGGCATCTACTATTGTTGAAAGTAACAGATTATACCGACTCCTTCTCCATAAAGATGTTCTCTCGAGGCGATGATCACGCTGAGATGTTCAAGCATATGAAAAAAGGCATGTGGATCAAAGCCCGTGGCGGAATTCAAACGGATAATTTCACGAATGAACTAACAATGATGGCGAATGACATCAATGAAATTAAACCGAAGCTCCGTATGGATGAAGCACCTGAGGGTGAAAAACGAATCGAACTTCACTCCCATACGACTATGAGCCAGATGGATGCGCCTGTTTCAGCGTCAAGACTGATCAATAAAGCTGCCGAGTGGGGACATGAAGCAATCGCAATAACCGATCATGCAGTGGCACAAGCCTATCCTGAAGCTCATTCAGCAGGGGAAAAGAACGGCATTAAGATTATATATGGAGTCGAAGCAAATCTAGTTGATGACGGAGTGCCAATTGCGTACGAAGAGCAGGACAGAGTCTTAGAAGACGATGTTTATGTCGTATTTGACGTAGAAACTACTGGTTTGTCAGCTGTATATGATAAGATTATTGAGCTTGCGGCTGTTAAGGTAAAGGGTGGAGAAATCATAGATCGTTTTGAATCTTTTGCAAATCCTCATCAGTCGTTATCACAAACAACAATTGATCTTACTGGCATCACCGATGATATGGTAAAAGACGCTCCTGAAATTGAAGATGTGTTAAAGGATTTCCATAGCTGGATGGAAAACGATATTCTTGTAGCTCACAACGCCAGCTTTGATATGGGATTCTTGAATGCTGGTTTCCAAGCAATTGGATACGAGAAATCAACGAACCCGGTTATTGATACTTTAGAACTGGCTCGGCTGCTAGTGCCTGAGCTGAAAAATCACCGTTTAAATACACTTTGTAAGAAGTTTGATATTGAGCTTACGCAGCACCACCGTGCGATTTATGATGCTGAAGCTACGGGTTATTTGTTATGGAAATTACTAAAGAAAGCTATCGAACGTGGCATTACGAACCATAATAATCTGAATGATTACATGGGGGAAGGAAAAGCGTACCAACGTTCTCGGCCATCTCACTGCACGCTATTAGCCGTAAATAGTACGGGGTTGAAAAATATTTACAAGCTCATTTCTGAGTCGCATGTGAATTACTTTTACCGAGTACCAAGGATTCCTCGTTCTCGACTAAGTAAGCTTAGAGAAGGGATACTCGTTGGTTCCGGCTGTGATAAAGGTGAAGTATTTGAAACAATGATGCAAAAATCAGAGGAAGAAGCTGAAAAAGTCGCTGAATTCTACGATTATATCGAAATACAGCCTCCCGGAAATTATTATCATTTGTTGGAAAAAGATTTAGTTCAGAATGAAGCACAAATTTACGATATTCTAAAAAGATTAGTTGCCATGGGCGAACGTCTAGGAAAAGAGGTAGTGGCTACAGGTAATACCCATTATGTAGAGAAACACGAGCGTCAATATCGCCAAATTTTGATTTCCTCTCAGAATGGAAATCCGTTGAACCGTCAAACGTTGCCGGAGGTCCATTTTAAAACGACGAATGAAATGATTGAAGAGTTATCTTTCCTAGGAAAGGATAAAGCGAAGGAGCTCGTGGTCACGAACACACATAAGGTTGCTGATCAAATCGGTACAGTGACACCGGTTAAAGAAGACCTCTTCACTCCAAATATTGAAGGTGCCGATCAGGAGATCCGTGAGATGTCTTATAACAAAGCGAAAAGTATTTATGGAGATCCTCTGCCTGAGCTTGTTGAAAAACGGTTGGAAAAAGAACTGGACAGTATTATAGGTCATGGATTCGCGGTTATTTACCTGATCTCTCAAAAGCTTGTAACGAAATCACTGGAAGATGGCTATTTAGTGGGGTCTCGAGGTTCAGTAGGTTCATCTTTCGTTGCCACAATGACCGATATTACGGAAGTGAATCCGCTGCCTCCTCACTACGTTTGTCCATCCTGTCAATATCATGAGTTTTTTAATGATGGCTCCGTCGGAAGCGGGTTTGACTTAAAAGAAAAAGATTGTCCTGAATGCGGAACCGCACTAAAAAAAGATGGGCAGGACATTCCGTTTGAAACTTTCTTAGGATTTAAAGGAGATAAGGTTCCTGATATTGACTTGAACTTCTCAGGTGAATACCAGCCAAGAGCTCACAATTATACGAAGGTTTTGTTTGGAGAGGACAACGTTTTTCGTGCAGGAACCATTGGTACAATTGCAGAGAAGACCGCTTACGGTTATGTGAAGGGCTACGCGGGAGATAATCAGCTGCAATATAAAAATGCTGAAATTGACCGTTTAGTGCAAGGCTGTACAGGAGTCAAACGAACTACCGGTCAGCACCCGGGGGGAATTATTGTCGTACCGGATGATATGGAGATTTTTGATTTCTCTCCGATCCAATTCCCTGCGGATGATACGAAATCAGAATGGCGTACGACGCACTTTGATTTCCATTCTATCCACGATAACCTGCTGAAACTTGATATTCTGGGACACGATGACCCTACCGTGATTCGTATGCTGCAAGACTTAAGCGGTATTGACCAGAAAGAGATTCCGGTAGACGATCCTGAAGTCATGAAGATCTTCAGTGGACCAGAAGCTCTTGGCGTGACAGCAGATCAGATCATGTGTAAAACAGGGACCCTTGGGGTTCCAGAGTTTGGGACACGATTTGTTAGACAAATGCTTGAAGATACAAAACCAAGTACATTTGCTGAACTTGTCATCATTTCCGGACTCTCTCACGGAACCGATGTTTGGCTAGGAAATGCTGATCAATTAATTAATGATGGCATTTGTACGCTCCCGGAAGTAATCGGATGTCGTGACGATATTATGGTTTATCTACTTCATAAAGGACTCGAGCCTTCTTTAGCTTTTAAGATCATGGAATTTGTTCGTAAAGGTCGTGGTCTTCAGGAAGAATGGATTGAAGAAATGAAAAAACATGGGGTTCCGGATTGGTATATTGATTCATGTAAGAAAATCAAATACATGTTCCCGAAAGCTCACGCAGCTGCTTATGTCTTAATGGCCGTAAGGATAGCCTATTTCAAAGTCCATTATCCAATTTATTTTTATGCGGCTTACTTCACTGTTCGTGCTAGCGACTTTGAACTTGAAACGATGATGAAAGGCTCTGATGCGATCCGCAGACGTTTAGAAGAGATCCAATCTAAGGGCCTTGATGCTACTCCTAAAGAAAAAAGCTTAATGACTGTACTAGAACTGTCACTTGAAATGTGCGAACGTGGGTATAGCTTCAAGAATGTTGACCTTTATGAATCCAGTGCTACAGACTTCCTTGTAGAAGGAAATGCACTCATTCCTCCTTTTAACGCAGTAGATGGACTTGGAACTAACGCTGCCATCAACATTGTAAAAGCCCGTGGAGAAGGAGAATTCCTCTCCAAACAGGATTTAAGAGAGCGAAGCCGTATCTCAAAAACTGTACTGGAGTATCTTGATAACTTCGGCTGTCTTGAAGGAATGCCGGACGAAAACCAACTCTCACTCTTTTAACAGGGTGGTAAGTTGTTGACGTTTAGAACCCATTTCCAATGCGTATAACTCGTTACGTTTTTCATTTGTTGCATAATTAAAGCAACTATGGTATATTTTTTATGGTGACAAGAGCGATACGGATGACGTGAAGAGTGGGGCAACCCACTCTTTCGTCATATTCTACGCTGCATTTGGCAACGAAACGTTGATTCATGAGAGGCCTGTAGGGTCTGGGGAACGAACCGCTATGATACTTGTCATAGCGGTTTCTCTTGACTCTCAATAAAATGTTGATCCCTCTATAAGAAAAATACTTAAAATTAAATCCTTATCTGTATGTCATACTAAAACAACGATTAAATGGAGAAATCGTAAAAAAAGGAGGGAAGAGCATGAGTAATCATGTCGTTTCCGTAACGGAAAAGTTAGTTCAGCCAATATTGGATGAAATGAATTTGGAACTTGTAGATGTTGAATACAAGAAAGAAGGAAGTAATTGGTATCTACGCGTGTTTATTGACAAGCCAGGCGGAGTAGATATTGAAGAATGCGGTCAAGTGTCAGAACAGCTGAGTGAAAAGCTGGATGATGAAGATCCAATTGAAATTCCATACTTTTTGGAAGTCTCTTCTCCGGGAGCTGAGAGACCACTGAAGACACAGAAAGACTTTGAGAAATACGTAGGCGAATACGTATATATGAAGCTTTATGAGCCAGTTGATGGCGAGAAAGAGTTTGAAGGGACGCTCGTTTCGTTCAAAAACGAGACGGCTGTTGTGGAGATTAAAATTAAAACACGAAAAAAACAACTAGAAGTTCCTTACAACAAAATTGCAAAAGCAAATCTAGCTGTCACGTTTAACTAAGGGGGAGAAAACTGTTGAGTAGTGAACTATTTGATGCCATGGATTATTTAGAAAAGGAAAAAGGCATCGACAAAAACTTGTTATTGGAAGCTTTGGAAGCTGCATTGATTAGTGCTTACAAGAAAAACTTCAATTCTGCGACTAATGTACGTGTGGATATTAATGAAGATGAAGGAAGCATGAAGGTCTTTGCCAGAAAAACGATCGTTGAAGAGGTCATGGACCCTCAACAGGAAATTTCTTTAGAAGCTGCAAAAGAAGTTGATCCGAACTACGAAATCGAAGATGTTATAGAAGTAGAAGTGACACCGATGGACTTCGGAAGAATTGCTGCTCAAGCAGCGAAACAAGTAGTAACGCAAAGAGTACGTGAAGCTGAGCGTGGAATTATTTACGGTGAATACGTAGACCGTGAAGAAGATGTTATGACTGGAATCATCCAGCGTAAGGATCCAAGGTTTGTGTACGTAAACTTAGGAAAGATTGAAGCTAGGCTTCCTGAGGGTGAACAAATGCCTACAGAAACGTATGAAGTTCATGATCGCCTGAAAGTATTTGTTACAAAAGTTGAAAACAGCAATAAAGGTCCTCATATTTATGTGTCACGTACACACCCAGGGCTATTGAAGCGCTTATTTGAAATGGAAGTTCCTGAGATATTTGATGGAACAGTAGAAGTGATGTCCGTGGCCCGTGAGGCCGGTGACAGGTCCAAGATTTCTGTGTATGCAGAAGATCAAGAGATCGATCCTGTTGGTTCATGCGTAGGGCAGCGCGGTCAACGTGTTCAAGCGATCGTTAATGAACTAAAAGGTGAAAAGATCGATATCGTACAGTGGTCTGAGGACCCAGTTGAATACGTCTCTAATGCTTTGAGCCCATCAAAAGTGGTGGAAGTTCTAGTTAATGAGGAAGAAAAGGCCACGACAGTTATTGTTCCAGATTATCAATTATCATTGGCGATCGGTAAACGCGGACAGAACGCACGTCTTGCTGCTAAGCTGACGGGCTGGAAAATCGATATCAAAAGTGAAAGTGAAGCCCGTGAACAAGGCCTGCTAGATGAAGAGGAACCAATTGAGGAAGAGTATGAGTCTGACGAAGAATGGGCTGAAGATTAAGGAGGGGGAGAGAAATGTCCCGTTCTAAAAAGCAACCATTAAGAAAATGTGTAGTTACTCAAGAAATGCTGCCTAAAAAACAATTAATCCGTGTCGTACGAAACAAAGAGGGAGAGGTTTTCGTAGATGAGACAGGGAAGAAAAATGGCAGAGGGGCTTACCTCACTAAGGATTTGGAAGTCATTGAAAAGGCTGAAAAGCAACAGCTTCTTAATCGCCATTTGAATGCTCAAGTGGATACATCCATTTATGATGAGCTAAAGTCTAAAATTAAGGTAGACAAAGCATGAGTGGGAGTTATTTAAATCTCATCGGTTTAGCGCTTAGAGCCGGAAAGTGTACGCTCGGAGAAGATGCGATCGTCCGGGATATCCAAAAAAAGAAGGCGAAACTCGTGCTCATTGCTGAAGACACAGGTAAACAAACAAAAAAGAAGCTAACAGATAAGTGTAGCTTTTATGATATACCTTGCTATATGGTTGATGATCGTGAAACGCTATCACAAGCCATCGGAAAGGCGGGGAGAGTCGCGATCGCAGTTCTTGACCAAGGATTTGCGAAAAAGTTGCAATCGCTACTCGATGAATCTATTCGGGGGTGAACATATGAGTAAATTACGCGTATATGAATATGCAAAGAAAAATGAGCTAACTAGTAAACAAGTAATTAATAAATTGAATGAAATGAATGTTGAGGTATCCAACCATATGTCAACATTAGAAGAGGATGTAGCGACTAAATTGGACCAAGCATTCGGTAAAGGTAAGCAAACTTCTGAGAAATCACAGTCTAAGCCTAAAAAAGAAAACAAGCCTAAACAAAAGCAAAACAACCAAAAAAATAAAAACCAAAACCAAAAACAAAATCCAAAACATACACAAAAGAATCAGCCTGCTCCAAAGAAACAGAAAAACCAAGCACCAGAGAAGATCACTTATTCAGGTTCATTAACAGTAGGAGAGTTAGCTGAAAAACTGAATAAAGACTCTTCGGAAATTATTAAAAAACTTATGTTTTTAGGTGTTATGGCTACGAAAAACCAAGATCTTGATGCGGACTCCATTGAATTGATTTGCGAGGAGTTTGGCGTCGAAGTGGAAGAAGAAGTAGTTGTCGATGACACAGACATTGAAAACATGACCTTCGATGACGATCCAGAAGATTTGAAGGAACGACCAGCCGTTGTAACGATTATGGGTCACGTTGACCACGGTAAAACTACGCTTTTAGACCGGATTCGTGATACGAAGGTTACAGAAGGTGAAGCTGGTGGAATTACTCAGCATATTGGTGCTTACCAGGTTGAAGAAGATGGAAAGAAAATTACGTTCCTTGATACTCCAGGTCACGCAGCCTTCACAAGCATGCGGTCTCGAGGAGCGCAGGTCACAGACATTGCTATCCTTGTAGTAGCGGCTGACGACGGAGTTATGCCTCAAACAAAAGAAGCAATTAGTCACGCAAAAGCAGCAGGAGTACCAATTATCGTTGCTGTCAATAAAATGGATAAAGAGGGTGCAAACCCAGATCGTGTGATGCAAGAATTGATGGAGTATGAATTGATTGCTGAAGATTACGGTGGGGAAACCATTTTTGTTAAAATGTCCGCTGTAAAAGGAGAAGGCATCGATGAGCTTCTTGAGATGATTGTATTAATATCAGAAATGGAAGAATTTAAAGCGAATCCGGACCGTCCTGCCTATGGTACAGTCATTGAAGCAGAACTTGATAAAGGACGTGGCCCAGTTGCTACGCTACTCGTTCAAAACGGTACGCTGAATGTTAGTGACTCCATTGTCGTAGGAAATACGTTTGGGCGTGTTCGTGCAATGGTTAATGACCTTGGACGACGCGTGAAAGTAGCTGGACCTTCAACACCTGTAGAGATTACAGGACTTAATAATGTACCACAGGCTGGAGATCGTTTCTTAGTGTTCGAAGATGAGAAGAAAGCCCGTTCTGTTGGTGAGGCACGTGCTCAAAGACAACTGGAAGAAAACCGCAGTGCTACAGCTAAAGTCAGCCTTGATGACCTGTTTGAACAAATTAAACAAGGAGATATTAAAGATATCAACCTAATTGTGAAAGCAGACGTACAAGGATCAGTTGAGGCTCTAGCAGGGTCCCTTGAAAAGATCGATGTGGAAGGTGTTAAAGTCAAAATTATCCACACCGGTGTAGGTGCGATTACAGAATCTGACGTTACTTTAGCTTCTGCTTCAAACGCTATAATCATTGGTTTTAACGTTCGACCAGATGGAAATGCTCGAAAAGCAGCGGAGTCAGAAGATGTGGAAATCCGTCTTCACAATATCATTTATAAAGTGATGGAAGAGATTGAAGCAGCTATGAAAGGAATGCTTGACCCAGAGTATGAAGAGAAAATTATTGGTCAGGTTGAGGTTCGTGAAACCTTCAAAGTTTCTAAAATTGGTACCATAGCTGGTTCTTACGTTACAGAAGGCCGAGTCACTCGTAACTCTGGAATTCGTGTTATTCGTGATGGTGTCGTGATTTATGAAGGTGAAATCGATGTGCTTAAACGTTTCAAAGACGACGTAAAAGAAGTCCAGCAAGGTTATGAGTGCGGAATCACGATTAAGAACTTCAATGATATTAAAATCGGAGATATCATTGAGCCATTTGAAATGCAGGAAGTTGAGCGCAATTGATTCTGAGCGCAGAGGTGGAATGTATCATCTATGACGCCCAGTCGCTAAAAGAAAAACGCTCTGTTCTTAAACGAGTGATTACGAGAATTCAAAACGATTTTAATGTGTCTATATGCGAATTAGACTATCAAAATTTATGGCAGCGTACTTGTTTCGGATTGGTGGTCGTTGCTAGTGATAAAGTTATAGCTGAACAAACCATTCAAAGAACACTTGCGTTCATTGATTCCTTTCCTGAACTTGAACGCACAGATACAGTTTTAGAATGGCTATGATGGGATAAAGATGTAAAGTAGGAGCAATTTTAGCTGGACATTTTATGTCTGGCGCGGTCGCTTGTAGATGCCGGGATTATATTGGCTTATATAATATTTGCAGCGCTGAGCTGGTCGCTTCTGCTTTTTTTAGAAGAGGTGAGAATCATGAATGATTTACGTGCTAATCGTGTCGGAGAGCAGATGAAAAAAGAGCTTAGTGATATCATCAGTAAAAAAATAAAAGATCCTCGTGTAGGCTTTGTCACCGTGACTGAAGTAAAAGTGACAGGTGACTTGCAACAGGCGAAGGTTTATATCTCAGTACTTGGTGATGATAAGCAAAAACATGATACGCTTGTTGGTCTTGCAAAAGCTAAAGGTTTCATCCGTTCCGAAATTGGTCAACGCATCCGGCTTCGTAAAACTCCTGAAATCATGTTCGAGTTTGATGAAGCGGTTGAAAGAGGGAATCGTATCGAGACGATTCTACGTGACCTTAATGATACCGACACTGAATAGGATTAGAATCCGTGTCCATAGGGCACGGATTCTATCTGTGTTAAACTAATGATCAGCTTTGAGGTGAATGATATGGATGGTATCCTTCCTTTATGGAAACCTAAAGGCTTTACATCTCATGATTGTGTCAGTAAAACACGAGGGATGTTAAAGACGAAAAAAGTGGGCCATACAGGAACACTTGATCCTGATGTAGAAGGGGTTCTGCCTCTTTGTGTAGGAAAGGCAACAAAAATTGTTCCTTTCTTAACCGACACTGATAAAGTTTATGAAGCTACTGTCTCACTAGGGCATTCTACAACTACAGAGGATGCGACGGGGGAAATTGTGGATTCTAAAGATGTCGGTAGTAAGATTTCCATAACGGATCTGAAGAAATGTCTGGCCTCTTTTCGAGGTGAGATTACTCAGGTCCCACCTATGTACTCTGCAGTTAAGGTCAATGGAAAAAAGCTGTATGAGTATGCACGAGAAGGAATAGAAGTAGAACGCCCGACGCGTCAAGTGATGATTAAAGAGATCGAATTAATGGGTGAAGAAATTACTTATCAAGATCAATCCGCTTCTTTCTCTATTCGTGTCGTATGCTCAAAGGGTACATATATACGTACATTGTGTGTTGATATAGGAAAGGCTTTAGGGTACCCTGCTCATATGTCTTTTCTTATTCGAACAAAAACTGGAGATATTACTAAAGAAGATTGCTATACATTTGATGAGATACAGAAAACTGTGGATGAAGGCAAACGTGATGGTTTGCTGTTGCCGCTCAGCAGAGGTTTAAATCATTTGAACAGTTGGGAAATTGATGAAAAGATGAAATCTTTAATCAAACATGGTCAGGTTCTCGAAACCCCAGAAGAGATTTCCTACCCTCTATTTTCAGTAAAATGCCAAGGTGAAGTCCTGGCGATATATCAGCAGCATCCTAACAAACCTGGATACATTAAACCCGTACGTGTGTTTTAATATTATGCAATAAAGCAGGTGAGTGAAGTGAAAACGGTCCGTCTATCGCGTGATTCGATAACTGAAGAGCTTAATCTTGATCCAAGCGTTACAGCTGTAGGCTTTTTCGACGGTATCCATAAGGGGCATCAGAAAGTTATTCAAACGGCCAAAGACAAAGCAGACGAGTTAGAGCTGAAATGCGCTGTAATGACGTTTGATCCTCACCCTTCAGTCGTATTAAAAAAGGGTAAACAGCAAGCTTATTACATTACACCTTTATCCCAAAAGGAACAACTACTTGAAGAAATAGGAGTAGATTACTTCTTTGTTGTTACTTTTGATACTTCCCTTGCCAATCTATCCCCTCAGCAATTTGTAGATGACTTTTTTGTGAGACTCAACGTCAGTCACGTTGTCGCTGGGTTTGATTTCAGTTATGGACATATGGGGAAAGGCAATATGTCCGATCTTCCTGAGTACGGAAGAGGGCGTTTTGGACAAACGGTGATATCAAAAGTGGAAAAAGACGAAGAAAAGGTGAGCTCTACAAGAATCCGTAGTTTGTTGGATGATGGTGAGATAGCTGAAGTCAATGAATTATTAGGGCGACGTTATTCAGTTAAAGGCACCGTCGTAAAAGGGGATCAACGAGGAAGAACCATAGGTTATCCAACAGCTAATATAGAATTGAATGAAAACTATTATCTTCCTAAAATTGGCGTTTATGCTGTGAGTGCACATTTTGATGGGGAACTTTATTATGGAATGGCTAATTTAGGTTATAAACCAACCTTTATTACACAAGCGGATAACCCTTCCCTGGAAGTTCACTTATTTGATGTAAAGCAAGACCTCTATGGAAGATCTTTGACTGTCTACTTTCACCAGATGATTAGAGATGAAAGAAAGTTTAATGGTGTTGAAGAAGTAAAGCAGCAATTGGTAAAGGATGAAACTCATATTCGGGAATTTTTTCGCATAGGATGAAGGTTCCCCTTGCATTTTTTCTCTAAAAATTGTACGCTTTAATATGGAACCTTCGCTTGGCGGAACGAGACTCCGGCGTCCGCTAGGGGAAAGGGAATTCTAAATTTTATTAGGAGGTGTAGCTATAATGGCTATCACACAAGAACGTAAACAAGAATTAATTAATGAGTACAAGACTCATGAGAACGACACTGGTTCTCCAGAAGTACAGATCGCTGTACTAACTGAGCAGATCACTTCTCTGAATGAACACCTGCGTGCACACAAACAGGATCACCATTCTCGTCGTGGATTGCTTAAAATGGTAGGTAAGCGTCGTAACCTATTGAACTACCTTCGTAATAAAGACATTACACGTTACCGTGAGTTAGTTAAAAGCCTTGGCTTGCGTCGTTAATGTATGTGAAAAAGCGGGAGTATACCCGCTTTTTCTGTATGTTTACATACATAAGGGTGTAAACTGAATATAGACCCTTGGATTGTACAAGAGAGTTATTTGAGAGGAGTTAGGTTCTTTATGGCAGAAGAAAAACAAGTGTTTTCAATTGATGTTGCCGGGCGCACATTTTCTGTTGAAATCGGTGAACTAGCTAAACAGGCAAATGGAGCAGCCCTTATTCATTATGGAGATACAACCGTCCTATCGACCGCTACCGGTTCGAAGGAACCAAAGGATTTGCCATTTTTTCCTTTGACAGTAAATTATGAAGAGCGTCTATACGCTGTAGGTAAAATTCCAGGTGGCTTTATTAAACGTGAAGGCCGTCCAAGCGATAAGGCGGTGCTTGCATCCCGATTGATTGATCGTCCAATACGTCCCCTATTCCCTGAAGGTTTCAGGAATGATGTACAAGTGATCAGCTCAGTAATGAGTGTAGATCAAGATTGTTCCTCAGAAATGGCAGCAATGCTAGGTTCTTCGATCTCATTAGGAGTTTCAGACATTCCTTTTGATGGACCTATTGCGGGTGTAATTGTTGGACGAGTTGATGGAGAATTTGTAATCAACCCAACGATTGAGCAACAGGAAAAAAGCGATATCGACTTAACGGTTGCAGGAACTAAAGATGCCATCAACATGGTAGAAGCTGGTGCTCAGGAAGTATCTGAAGCTGATATGCTCGAAGCTATTATGTTTGGACATGAGGAAATCAAGCGTTTAGTTGCTTTCCAAGAACAAATTATCGAAGCAGTCGGTCGCGAAAAAATGGAAGTGAAGCTGTTCGACCTCGATAAGGAATTGAAAGAGAAGGTTGAAGCTGAAGCGCTAGATTCTATCGTCTCCGCAATTAAGACCGAAGAAAAGAAAGCTCGTGAAGCTGCAATTGATGAAGCAAAACAAGCAATTCTCACTTCCTATGAAGAAATGGAAGCAGATGAGGAGACATTGAAACAAGTAGGGGCGATTCTAGATGACATCGTCAAGGCTGAAGTTCGTCGACTTATCACTAAAGAGAACATTCGTCCAGATGGACGCGGAGTGGATGAAATTCGTCCTTTAACTTCACGTGTAGGACTCCTGCCAAGGACGCATGGTTCAGGACTGTTCACAAGAGGACAAACGCAGGCTCTAAGTGTTTGTACATTAGGAGCACTAGGAGATGTACAGATCCTTGATGGTTTAGATTTAGAGGAATCTAAGCGCTTTATGCACCACTACAATTTCCCGAAATTCTCCGTTGGGGAAACAGGCCCGATTCGTGGACCTGGTCGTCGTGAAATTGGACACGGAGCATTAGGAGAACGTGCACTAGAAGTCGTTATTCCATCTGAAAGTGAGTTCCCATATACCATCCGTCTTGTATCTGAAGTATTGGAGTCAAATGGATCCACATCACAAGCTAGTATTTGTGCAAGTACACTAGCAATGATGGATGCTGGAGTTCCAATCAAAGCTCCTGTCGCTGGTATTGCTATGGGTCTGGTTAAATCAGGTGATGATTACACGATCCTTACAGATATCCAGGGGATGGAAGATGCGCTTGGTGACATGGACTTTAAAGTAGCAGGAACGGAAAAAGGCATTACAGCCCTTCAAATGGACATTAAGATTGAAGGATTATCTCGTGAAATTCTAGAAGAAGCTTTAGACCAAGCTAAAAAAGGCCGTATGGAAATCTTAGGTCACATGCTTGGAACACTCCCAGAAACACGTAATGAACTTTCACAATATGCACCGAAGATTATGACAATGAAGATTAACCCAGACAAAATTCGCGATGTTATCGGACCTAGCGGAAAACAAATCAATCAAATCATTGATGACACTGGGGTCAAGATTGACATTGAACAAGACGGGACAGTCTTTATTTCTTCCACTGACGCTGAGATGAATGCTTCTGCACAAAAGATCATTGAAGATATTGTACGAGAAGTAGAAGTTGGCGAAGTTTATGATGGCAAGGTGAAACGCATTGAAAAGTTTGGCGCTTTCGTCGAGTTGTTTAAAGGAAAAGAAGGACTTGTTCACATTTCAGAAATGGCAGAAGAGCGGATCGGAAAAGTTGAAGATATTGTTTCCATCGGAGATTCGTTGAGAGTCAAGGTTAAGGAAATCGATAACCAGGGTCGTATTAACCTTTCTCGCAAAGCTGTCCTTATCGATGAGAAGAAGAAAGAAGAAGCGAACACCGAACAATAATGATACGTTCAGATCGATGCCGAGAATGAGGATCGGTCTGATCCTCTAGAAAAGAAACTGGCTTGCCAGTCTCTTTTTTTTTGCCTGAAAAGGGTCTACTGCCTTCGTTCCATCCATACACTTTGTTTAGGGGTGGATTTCTATGAGGTTAAGAACGGTACTAATCATTTCGATGGGCTTTTTTTTCTTATTAGGAATTGGACTAGTTTACCTAGTTCAAAAGCCTGCCGATCTTACGGCAAGTCAAAATAAGGATCCTTTGTATTTGAAAATCCTTGAAGAAAAGGACCAATATGAATGGGAAGCTCAAGACGCCCGCATTGATTCTGTGTGGAAGAAAACGCCGGGTATTGTAGGGCGAAGAGTTGATGTAGACGCATCTTATAAGAAGATGAAGAAAAAAGGAAGCTTCGATGTAAATCTTTTCGTGTACAAGCTGATCCAACCAAAAGTATCTCTTGAAGACCTTCCTGCCTCTCCCATTTACCGTGGACACCCTGACAAAGAGATGGTTGCTTTCTTAATTAATGTCTCCTGGGGGGAAGAGTATTTGCCTGGGATGATTGAAACGCTGGCCAAACATCAGGTCAAGGCCACTTTCTTTATAGACGGTGCGTTTGCAAATGATTTTACTGACCTTGTGCAAATAATTGAGGAACAAGGCCACACGTTAGGAAGTCATGGATATAAACATAAAGACATGGGGAAAATGTCCAAGTCCGAAGCTAAACTAAATTTGGAACAGGCAGATGAAATGTTATTTGCGCTAACAAAAACGAAAATAAAATACTTTGCCCCTCCGTCTGGTAGTTACAATCAGATGACAGTAGAGGCGGCTTCGGATTTAGGAATGGAAACCATACTTTGGACAGTGGATACCATTGATTGGCAGAATCCGACCAAAGAAGTACTCCTGCAACGGGTGATGGGAAAACTTCATAACGGGGCTACCATTCTGATGCATCCGACTGAAGTTACTGAATCAAGCTTGTCTGACTTGATCAAGAAAATCAAGAAAGAAGGGTATAGAATTGGTTCTCTTCCTGTCTTATTAAGTGAAGAACGTTAATGAGGAGATGGGTGAATGAGACTAAAATCATTGGCCAAAAAAGAAGTCATTGATGTGGAGAGTGGAGCCAAGTTAGGTGTTCTCGGTAAAGCTGATTTAATTATAGATCCAGAGAGCGGGCAAATAGAATCTCTTGTCATCTTGAACCTTAGCCTTATGGGGATCGGTTCAATGAGGAAGGAAATGGTTATAAATTGGGAGCAAATCATAACCATTGGAGAAGATACGATTTTATTAAGAAAGATATAGATGAACCACAGCCACTGCTGTGGTTTTTTATTTTGCTTTCAAAATCACTAACTGTGCTTTACGGCATAGGATACAAAGAGATATATGATCATAGAAAAAAGGAGACATCCGGCATGTTAACAGGTTATCACGTAGCAGTTATAGGGGGAGATGCCCGGCAAATCGAAATCATCCGTCGTCTTAACGAATGGAATGCCATCGTTTATTTAGCCGGTTTCGATCAACTGAACGAAAGCTTCACGGAAGCGATCGATCTGGATGTTGATTCCAAGCAAGTGGAGAAGTTAGATGCCATTATTCTTCCGGTAGCCGGGACGGATGATCAAGGAAGAATCGATGGAATATTCACCAATCGACTAATCCAGCTTGATGAAAGTTGGCTGAAAAACACCCCAGAGCATTGCACGGTTTTTACTGGTATTACCAATCCATATTTAAATAAGTTGACCGATAAAGTTAACCGTACACTGATTCCTTTAATGGATCGTGATGATGTAGCTATTTATAATTCGATTCCCACTGTTGAAGGTACTTTATTATTAATTATTCAACACACTGATTTTACGATCCACGGTTCTCAAGTAATTATTCTTGGGCTCGGTCGTGTAGGAATGGGGCTTGCGAGAACGTTCCATCAGCTTGGAGCAGAGGTTTCCGTCGGAGTTCGATCTACAAAAAGTGCAGCAAGAGTCTATGAGATGGGCTTGACGCCGATTAACATGAATGACCTAAAAACTGAGAACATGGAATGCGACATTTTGATTAACACTGTTCCTCACTTAGTTGTCGACTCTTTAATCATCAAGCAGCTGCCTTCACATGCTTTAATCGTAGATTTAGCATCAAAGCCTGGTGGAACGGATTTTAAATTTGCTGAAAAGCGGGGAATTAAAGCTATCCTTGCTCCAGGGTTGCCTGGTATCGTCGCTCCAAAAACTGCAGGCAGAATTATAGCTGACGTTGTTTCTCATTTGTTGGTAAGCCAAGTTAGAAAGGAGACCGAAGATGAGTAAATTAAAAGGTAAAGTAATAGGTTTTGGACTTACAGGATCTCATTGTACCTATGATGAAGTTTTTCCTGTAATGGAGGAACTGGTTGAGATGGGGGCAAAAGTTATACCAGTACTGTCCTATACCGTCCAAAAAACAGATACACGATTTGGGGATGCTGCTGATCATTTAAAAAAGATCAAAGAAATCACTGGTGAAGAACCGATCATGACGATTCCTGATGCTGAACCATTAGGTCCAAAACGACCGCTTGATTGTATGGTAATCGCACCGATGACAGGAAACTCAACTAGTAAATTTGCCAATGCTCTTACAGATTCACCTGTGCTGATGGCAGCTAAAGCTACTCTACGTAATGGAAGTCCAGTAGTAGTAGCTGTTTCCACTAACGATGCTTTAGGGTTAAACGGAGTCAACATTATGAAGTTAATGGCTACAAAAAATATTTATTTCGTACCACTTGGGCAGGATCACCCTTATAAAAAGCCAAATTCACTAGTGGCCGATATGACACTCATCCCTGAAACCATTGAGTACGCTATCCAAGGTATTCAGTTACAACCTGTTCTTATTGAACGTTATCAAAGTTAATTCACTTTTTCATACCAGATGATTGGCGAAGTATGATAGAATAACGAAAATAGTGACATATCTTACTATTCTAACAACAATCAGATGAGAAAGGGGATACTCAAATGAGTCAAAAAAACACTTATAACGTTGCTGTAGTTGGTGCTACAGGAGCCGTTGGGCAGAAAATGCTAGAAACTTTAGAAGATCGTAACTTTCCTATTAATGAATTGAAACTACTTTCCTCCAGTCGTTCGGCTGGTTCGAAGATGAAATATAAAGAACAGGAGCTTGTGGTGGAGGAAGCTACACCTGAGAGTTTCGAAGGAATTGATATAGCTCTCTTTTCCGCTGGGGGATCTGTATCTAAGAAATTTGCTCCAGAAGCAGTAAAACGGGGTGCAGTAGTTATTGACAATACGAGCGCTTACCGTATGGCTCAGGATGTACCCCTGGTCGTTCCAGAAGTCAACGAAGCTGATATTCAAAACCATCAAGGAATTATTGCCAATCCGAACTGTTCCACTATCCAAATGGTAGCGGCTCTTGAACCTCTAAGAGATGCATTAGGACTTTCACGAGTGCTTGTATCTACTTATCAAGCTGTTTCAGGAGCTGGGAATGAGGCTGCAGATGAGCTTAGGGAGCAGTCTCAAGCATTTCTGGATGGAGAAGAACTGGATGCGAAAGTTCTCCCGGTTAAAGGAGACGAAAAACATTATCCGATCGCATTCAATGCCCTTCCTCAAATCGATGTCTTTCAAGAAAATGGCTATACGTTTGAGGAAATGAAAATGATTAACGAAACGAAAAAAATCATGCACATGCCAAATCTATCTGTTGCAGCCACTTGCGTTCGTCTGCCTTTCTTCACATCTCACGCAGAGAGTGTTTATATCGAAGTAGAAAAAGATGGAGTTACTGTGGAAGAAGTGAAGCAATTGCTATCACAGGCACCAGGGATCGTTCTCGAAGATGATCCTGCTAGTCAAAAGTATCCGACACCTCTTAGTTCAGCAGGCAAAAGAGATGTGTTTGTCGGTCGTGTCCGCAGAGATTTGGATAACGAACATGGATTCCATCTATGGGTAGTTTCAGATAATTTATTAAAGGGTGCTGCCTGGAATTCTGTCCAAATTGCAGAACGAATCATCGCAAATCAGTGGCTTTAATTTTACGATAAGCTGAGGTGGCCTAATGAAGCTTCTTGTTCAAAAGTTTGGAGGAACCTCCGTCCGGGATACTGAAAGCAGATCTCGGGCGATTACTCATGTAAAAAAAGCTTTGAATGATGGTTACAAAGTCGTCGTCACTGTTTCTGCTATGGGAAGAAAAGGGAGTCCATATGCAACAGATACGTTGCTGGGGCTCATTGATTTTCCTAATATGAACGTGTCACCAAGGGAACAGGATCTCCTGATGTCCTGTGGTGAGACAATTTCATCGATTGTTTTCTCTCATGAGCTTTCAAGAGAAGGCATCCCTTCGGTCTCGCTTACAGGAGCACAAGCTGGTTTTCTTACCACAGATGATTTTACGAAGGCTAAGATTATTCATATGAATCCTTCAAGAATCCTTCATGAGCTCGAAACGTATGATGTCGTCGTCGTTGCTGGTTTCCAGGGTCATACACAAAAAGGGGAAACCACTACGATTGGCCGTGGAGGAAGTGATACGACAGCAGCTGCTTTAGGAGCAGCTCTGTCTGCGGAATATATAGACATTTTCACAGATGTAGAGGGAATTATGACAGCGGACCCGCGATTAGTCGAGTCCGCCCGTCCCCTCAATGTTATAACGTATAATGAAATTTGCAATTTGGCATACCAGGGTGCTAAAGTGATTCATCCGCGTGCTGTAGAGATCGCGATGTACGCTAAAGTTCCGATCAGGGTTCGTTCCACCTATTCTGATCTGCCAGGTACCCTTGTTTCAGGTACGAAAGACGGCAATCTCGGAAAGGATATTTCCGACAGGACTGTTACGGGTATTGCCCATATCTTAGGACTCACTCAAATCAAGGTTCAGTCAAAAGAAGATCCTTCAAAACTGCAATCTGATGTATTTAAATCCATGGCATCTGCTAATATATCAGTAGACTTCATCAACATATCTCCTAGTGGAGTCGTTTATACAATTGACTCTATTTTCACTGAAAAAGCTACCCGCATTTTAAAAGACCTCGGATACGAACCTGAAATAAAAGAAGGATGTGCGAAAGTATCCACCGTAGGAGCAGGGATATCAGGCTTGCCTGGGGTAACCGCCACAATTGTTCAATCCTTGACCGACTCCGGGATACAAATTCTTCAATCAGCAGATTCACACACCACCATATGGGTGCTGATAAAGGAAACGGACCTTGTTCAGGCAGTTAACGCCCTTCATGATGCATTCGAATTGAATAAGGAAGTTCTGAAAGGGGAAACACTTACATGAATTTCGGGAAAGTCTTAACAGCCATGGTTACCCCTTTTGACCACCATGGAAACGTTGATTTTAATAAGACGACGGTTTTAGTTGAGTATTTACTTGCCAATGGATCTGATGGTTTGGTGGTTACAGGAACAACGGGTGAATCACCAACGCTCTGCGTAGAAGAAAAAGTAGCCCTATGGAAGCACGTTGTTAAAACAGTGAATGGTCGTGCGCCAGTTATTGCAGGTGCGGGAAGCAATAGTACGGAAGCTTCCATCACACTTGCAAATAAAGCAGAGAATGCAGGGGTAGACGCGGTCATGCTCGTAGCCCCTTATTATAATAAACCAAGTCAAAGAGGAATGTACGAACATTTTAAAACAATAGCCGCTTCCTTGCGGATACCAGTTATGATTTACAATGTACCTGGACGTTCGGTCGTACGCATTGAACCTCAAACCATTATCGAGCTAGCAAAAATTCCGAATGTTGTTTCTGTAAAAGAAGCAACAGGTGACCTGGATAGTATGGCGGAAATCATTCAGCAAACAGATGAGCATTTCAGTTTGTATAGCGGGGACGATAATCTCACTCTTCCTTCCTATGTGATCGGAGCAAATGGTATCATATCTGTTTCTGCACACGTGATTGGAAATGAAATGCAGGAAATGCTTACTCTTTATGAAGCAGGAAAAGTAAAAGAGGCCGCTAGTCTCCATCGTAAATTACTCCCTATTTTCAACGGAATGTTCAGCGCTCCATCTCCCACCCCGGTAAAAGCCGCATTGAAAATGAAAGGTCTTGATACAGGAGGAGTACGTTTACCGCTTGTATCTTTAACTGTAGATGAAGAAGCTTTTATTCAAAACTTAATGGATGGTCTATAATAAATCAAAACCGGTGAGTTATCACCGGTTTTTGATTTATTTCAATTCTGAAACACTCGATTCCGAGATCTTGTGGGGCAAGAGTTTATTAAAATTTTTCTCGATAAAATCTGCCCATTGATGGCAGAAAAAGCAGCTGGAATACGAATGAACCACATCATTATTCGTTAATACCTTCCATCTTTTATGAATGTTTCGAGTTTTATCCTAATTTATGGAGGATAGGAAAACGTCGAGGCTCCTGTGGGGTGGACATTTAATGAGACCTTGGAAGACGAAGTATGAGGAGGCTCAGTACATGCCCTCGGAAAGCGAGTCGTTTTCCCACCCACCATCATTGATATAAAAGCCTCGAACCTTATCAAAACAAAGTGCTTTGGTAAATCTTTGTATGATACATCCTTCGCTGAGTCATACTACGGTAAAAGAGCGAAAGGAGTTCTCATCTATGAAAGACGATTCATCTCAAGGGCAAGATAAAGGACAAGATAAAGACCAGTCAAAGTCCTCTTTAGTTGATAAGATTCAGCAATTAGGACAAACAAATGTCCCGCAGCCTGCAGATTCAAATATTCATGTCTTACCTGTGATCGGCCAAGTGGAGGGGCACGTACAGCTTCCTTCCCAAAACAAAACGACCAAATATGAACATCTCATCCCTCAACTGATCGCAATCGAGCAAAACCCTAAAATTGAAGGATTAGTTGTGTTATTGAACACGGTGGGAGGCGATGTTGAGGCAGGATTGGCTATCTCTGAGATGATTGCTTCACTTTCGAAGCCTACCGTATCCATCGTACTTGGAGGAGGGCATTCAATAGGGGTGCCTATCGCTGTTTCCGCAGACTATTCATTCATCGTCGAAACAGCTACGATGACAATTCACCCAATCCGCATGACCGGGCTTGTGATAGGGGTACCTCAAACGTTTGAATATATGGATAAAATGCAAGAGCGTGTTGTCAATTTTGTAACAAGACATTCAGATGTAGAAGAAGAAAAGTTCAAAGAGCTTATGTTTGCAAAAGGGAATCTAACTAGAGATATAGGAACGAACGTCGTTGGCCAACAGGCTGTCGATCATGGATTGATCAATGCAGTTGGAGGCGTGAAGGAAGCGATGGAAAAATTAAATGAAATGATTGAAGCAAGCAAAGGCAATGAGAATCAGGTGGTCCAATGATTTTATATACCCCACTCAGTGAACATGATATATTTCCTTCTCAGGAAAGTGGAGAAATTACCTATCAGCAGCACAAAAATTGTCCAATAAAATGCAGGGATATGGGGGATGGACGAAAACAGATCGTTCAAGTCCTTTCAACAGATCCCTCACACTATATGGATCCTCAATTACAACCGGGACAATGGTTGGACTCGTAACACCTCAGTAAGCTGTGGTATAATAAAGACAACTGTCAGTCAGGATGTCGAGTTTGTTTTCTTCTTAATAGGAAGAGGCAATCGGCATCCTTCTGTTTTCAGTTCAACTATTGATCAGAACGATTGACTGTAACTCTTTATTACGGAGGTGTTTACTTATATGGCTAGAAAGCGCAAATCCAAGTCCAAATCGAATAAGAAAAAGTCTGGATTCAAGGAGCAAGTCAAGTTTGAATTGCTTGGACTTTTCTTTTTATTCATAGCTGTATTCGGAAGCGGGGCTTCAGCCATAAGCGATGGCGCGATTCCAGGTGGCCTTGAGAGATTGTGGCAGTTTTTATTTGGGGTCTGGTATTTTATTGCTTCGATCTTCTTTCTCGTACTTGGCATTTATTTAATGGTGAAAAGGAAATGGCCAACATTCCTACATAAGCGGCTTATTGGTATTTATATTATCATCACGGCCTTGCTCCTTTTTACACACTTAGAGACTTTATCGGATGAGTTAGCAGCAGGAAATGGTTCGATTCTCGGCCTTACCTGGGACAGAATCACGACTATGATGAGAGGAGATATTTCCTTTTATAGCATCGGTGGAGGGTTGGCAGGAGCTTTTTTGCTATCCATCACTTACTATCTCTTTTCAGGGGTAGGAGCAGCCATTGTCTCCTTTTTCCTCTTCATAGTTGGTATAATCTTTGTCAGTGAATGGTCGATTGGAGAGTTGTTCTCCAAACTCGGAGTGAGACTAAAAGCTCTTGGAAAAGAGCAACTTACACGAATGAGGGATAAAAAAACAGAACGTAGAAAAGACATAACAGAGGACGCAGAGGAAACGACTGTCCTCGAGATCAGCGATTCCACTGAATCAGAAGATTCGTATGATACAGCAGAACCGATCATTCAGGATTTCACAGACCATGCTTACTCGAGTGAAGGACAACCTGGAACAACTTCATCCCAAAAGAGTGCCGATAGTTCTATTCATTCAGAAGAGGAAGAAACCAGCTTAGAGAAGTCGATGCCAACAGCTGAACTTGAGAACTTTGATTACCAACTCCCAGGGTATGAGTTATTGGACGAACCAACTTCCAGCCCACAGAGTCAAGGGAGGTCCCACATTCAAGCGACCGTTAGAAAGCTTGAGAAGACGTTCCAGAGTTTCGGTGTAAAAGCAAAAGTCACAAAAGTTCACGTAGGACCTGCGGTTACGAAATACGAAGTGTATCCAGACGTAGGGGTAAAGGTAAGTAAAATTGTTAATTTAAATGACGATTTGGCACTTGCTTTAGCTGCAAAAGACATACGGATTGAAGCTCCGATTCCTGGTAAGTCTGCAGTAGGGATTGAAGTACCGAATCAGGAAGTCTCAATGGTTTCGCTCAGAGAAGTGTTAGAAACAGGTAAATCAAATCCTGAATCTAAATTAAGCTTCGCCCTGGGTCGGGATATTTCCGGAGAAGCTGTAATGTCTGAATTGAACAAGATGCCGCATCTTCTAGTGGCTGGTGCGACCGGAAGTGGTAAAAGTGTGTGTATCAATGGAATTATCACAAGTATATTAATGCGCGCAAAGCCGCATGAAGTGAAAATGATGATGATAGATCCCAAAAAAGTTGAGCTGAACGTTTATAACGGTATTCCTCATCTGCTTGCGCCTGTTGTAACGGATCCGAAAAAAGCATCGCGTGCCCTGAAAAAAGTCGTTTCAGAAATGGAGCGCAGATATGATCTCTTTTCAGAAACAGGGACAAGGAATATCGAAAGTTATAATGAGTATGTGAAAAAACATAATAAGGAAAATGATGATACACAGCCTCAACTTCCATATATTGTTGTCTTAGTAGACGAATTAGCTGATCTTATGATGGTAGCTTCTAACGAAGTGGAAGATGCAATCACTAGACTGGCGCAAATGGCCCGAGCTGCTGGTATTCACTTGATTATCGCAACTCAAAGACCTTCAGTAGACGTTATCACAGGGGTTATTAAGGCGAATATTCCGTCCAGAATTGCCTTTAGTGTTTCCTCTCAGACAGATTCAAGAACCATCTTGGATTCTGGAGGAGCAGAGAAGCTTCTTGGGAGAGGGGATATGCTGTTTACTCCTGTAGGTGCTAACAAACCAACCCGAGTCCAGGGAGCCTTTTTGAGCGATGATGAGGTCGAACGGGTCGTTAACTTCTGTGTTGAGCAGCAACGTGCGCAATATCAGGAGGAAATGATTCCTGAGGAAGAGAGCGAAGTGAAGCAGGAAGTTGATGACGATCTATATCCAGAAGCTGTTCAAATGGTCATTGAAATGCAAAGCGCTAGTGTATCCATGATTCAGCGTAGATTTCGGGTAGGGTACACAAGAGCGGCCAGATTGATCGATGCAATGGAGGATAACGGAATTGTAGGTCCATACGAAGGAAGTAAACCGAGGTCTGTTCTTGTATCTCAAGTTACAGAAGAGCAATCTTCTGGATAGCATTTGGGCAGGGTACTAATGATAGAGGCTACTGTTTAGGCAGTAGTCTCTTCTTTTTAGTCAAAAGTTCATTTTTATAACATTTCACAGTATGTTTCGGGGTCTCAAGTCCTGTTATTTGTAAATATTTCTGTAATACTCTTAACACTTTTGTAATAAAAAATAGAAAAATGTCCTAATTCTATTTATTTATTCAGAGAATAGTGTTATATTATTCTCGAAATGTGATGTGTCGAACGTCAGATGTCAGATCTCTGATGATAGCTTAATAGAGTTGGAGTGAACGAAATGTCGATTAGACAAGATACTCGTCACCTATATTTACAGGTGATTGAGCAGATAAAACGTGATATTGAAAACGGTATCTATTTGGAAAAGCAAAAACTGCCTTCCGAATTTCAACTTTCAAAATCCTTAGGAGTTTCAAGAGCTACCCTAAGAGAAGCTTTGAGAATATTAGAGGAAGAAGGGGTAGTTACTCGTAGGCATGGTGTAGGTACATTTGTAAACCCTAAACCACTGTTTACTTCTGGCATTGAAGAGCTTGATAGTGTAACCGGAATGATTTTAAGCTCTGGAATGAAGCCTGGATCACAGTATCTTTCTGCAGACCTCGTAGAGTCAACGGAAGAGGACAGAAGAAGGTTTTCTGATGAACATCTACATGGATTGGCAAAGCTTGAAAGGGTAAGGACAGCGGATGACCAGCCTGTTGTCTACTGTGTGGATAAAATTCCAGAAGGGCTTATCCCGCTTGATCATGTAAAAGAAGCCGATTCACTTTTTCAAATATTTGAAAGCTATACAGGGGAGACGATCAGCTATGCTGTTACCCATATCGAACCTATTGGCTACCACGAAAGAATTTCCCCAATTCTAAATTGCGAACCTGAGCAAGCCTTACTTTTATTAAAGCAGATGCACTACACACAAGACGATGTTCCTGTCATATTTTCAAACAACTATTTTCGAGCTGACAAATTCAGCTTTCATGTTTTAAGAAAAAGAGTGTAAGGGCTTACATTTGCAAAGGAATATTTTTAGGGGGTGAGGCCGGTCATATTAGAAGTGGAATGATTAGTTGCTGGAAAGACCTGATATTCAACAAACTTAGGGGGTAATGGTTTTGTTAAAAAATCGTCGTTTTCTTTTAGTTTTTGCATTACTTTTAACTATTGGTTTGGTGTTAGGAGCTTGCGGATCTTCTGATGATGGAGGAGAAACAAGTGGAGGTTCAAATGATTCAGGCAACAACGATCAAAATGCTGAAGAGGGCGGTAACGGAGACTTTTCAGTGGCCATGGTAACAGACGTTGGTGGAGTTGATGACAAATCATTCAACCAATCTGCATGGGAAGGGCTGCAAGCCTTCGGTGAGGAAAACGGTCTTAGCAAAGGGGAAGGATTCGATTACGCGCAATCAGAAAGTGATGCGGATTATACAACGAACCTGAACCGTTTAGTCCGTCAAGACTATAACTTAATTTTTGGAATTGGATACTTACTACAGCCGGCAATTGAAGAGGTGGCAGGTCAATATCCTGAGACTAATTTCGCGATTGTTGACTCAGTAGCTGAAGGCGATAATGTTGCGAGTATCACGTTTAAAGAGCACCAAGGATCATTTCTTGCTGGTGTAGCTGCTGCTAAGAAAACCAAATCCAATCAAATTGGATTCGTTGGTGGAGTTGAAGGTGACTTGATTAAGAAGTTTGAATCAGGTTTTGTGGCAGGTGTGAAGTCTGTAAATGCTGATATTCAAGTGGATGTCCAATATGCTGAAAGTTTTGCTGCTGCTGATAAAGGAAAATTGATCGCTTCTAATATGTACTCTAAAGGGATCGATGTCATTTACCATGCCTCTGGTGCAACAGGTAACGGTGTCTTTGCCCAGGCAAAAGACCTTAAAAAGAACAATCCTGACGAAAATGTCTGGGTAATCGGTGTAGACCGAGATCAATATGAAGAAGGTGCCATTGGTGATACAAACGTAACTCTTACTTCTATGGTCAAACGTGTAGATGTTGCTGTAAAAGACGTAGCTGCACAGGCAATGAACGGAGAGTTCCCTGGTGGGGAAGTTCTTGAGTACGGTCTAGATGATGATGCGATCAGCATTGCTCGTACAAATGAAGAGGCTCTAAATGAAGATATTATTGGTGCGATTGAAGAATGGAAGCAAAAAATCGTTAACGGTGATATTGACGTACCAAGTACTAGAGAAGATCTTGAAGGGTATTTAGACTCTCTATAAGTTGACGGGAAGGCTGGTAATAAGCCGGCCTTCTTTTACACTATAAGAAAATCATCAAATGAAGAGCTTATCTTCCGGCCCTCTTCATTTGATGATTTTTTCAAGAGTACGGATTTATGGAAAAAGAAGACAACCAGGGGAGTGTGGGAGACGAATGGATTATGTGATTGAGATGCTCAATATTCGTAAAGAATTTCCGGGTATTGTCGCAAATGACAACATCAACCTTCAAGTGAAAAAGGGAGAAATCCATGCCTTGCTCGGAGAAAATGGAGCAGGGAAATCAACCTTGATGAACGTATTGTTTGGTCTCTATCAGCCGGAAAAAGGAGAGATAAGAGTTAGAGGTGAAAAAGCAAACATCACCGATCCTAATGTTGCAAACGCGCTAGGCATCGGTATGGTCCACCAGCATTTTATGCTTGTGGATACGTTTACTGTTACAGAAAATATTGTGCTTGGAAGTGAACCTAAAAAAGGATTGACAGTCGATATTAAGCGGGCAGAGAAAGAAGTAAAAGAACTTTCCGAACGCTACGGATTAAATGTAGACCCGAAAGCAAAAATCCGTGATATTTCAGTTGGAATGCAGCAGAGAGTGGAAATTTTGAAAACGCTATACCGTGGCGCGGAAATCCTAATTTTTGACGAACCGACAGCGGTCCTAACTCCACAAGAGATTAAAGAACTGATCGACATTATGAAGAGCTTGGTCAAAGAAGGTAAATCTATCATTCTGATTACTCATAAATTGAAGGAAATCATGGAAGTTTGCGATCGTTGTACTGTTATTCGTAAGGGTCAAGGCATTGGTACCCTGGATGTATCTGAAACAAACCCGACTGAACTTGCTTCTTTAATGGTTGGCCGTGAAGTCAGCTTCTCTACTGAGAAAACACCGGCAGTTCCTAAGGAAACCTACTTGTCCATTAAAGACCTTCGTGTAAAGGATGTACGGGGAGTGGAAATGGTCAAGGGGCTTAACCTTGAGGTACGTGCTGGTGAAATAGTTGGAATTGCGGGTGTAGACGGAAATGGTCAGTCCGAACTCATTGAAGCCATTGCAGGACTAAGAAAAACCGATTCAGGCACGATCCAGCTTCATGAAAAGGTCATCACTAACTTAACTCCTAGAAAAGTCACAGAGGCAGGAGTTTCTCACATTCCTCAAGATCGCCATAAATTTGGACTTGTGCTTGATTTTCCGATCGGGGAGAACATGGTTCTTCAAAGTTATTATCAGGAACCATTCTCTAAAAAAGGTGTAATGAACTTTAAAAACATCTATAAAAAAGCCAAGGAACTGATAGAAGAATATGATGTGCGAACGCCAGACGTTTTTACAAAGGCACGATCGTTGTCAGGGGGAAATCAGCAGAAGGCGATTATCGGGCGAGAAGTAGATCGTTCCCCAGACTTAATTATTGCTGCACAGCCTACAAGGGGTTTGGATGTAGGTGCAATTGAATTCATTCATAAGAAGCTGATCGAAGAACGTGATAAAGGCCGTGCGGTTCTTCTGCTTTCTTTTGAGCTGGAAGAAATTATGAATCTTAGTGACCGTATTGCCGTCATGTTTGATGGGAAAATCGTTGCCCAAGTGAAGCCGGAAGAGACCAATGAGCAAGATTTAGGTTTATTGATGGCTGGAAATATTGACCAGAAAGCAGGTGGCCAATAGATGTTTGCCAATCGTACAGTAAATATTCTTATTCCGATCATTTCGGTTGTATTAGGGTTGCTTTCTGGAGCTATCATCATGGTCGCTTTTGGATACAACCCTGTTGAAGGATATGCCGCTTTATGGAATGGCGCTTTTGGAGACGCCTATTTCTTCGGAGAAACCCTAAGACAAGTCACTCCCTATATCCTTTCAGGTTTAGCTGTAGCTTTTGCATTAAGGACTGGGCTTTTAAACATAGGAGTAGAAGGACAAGTGTTTGTGGGTTGGCTCGCTTCCGTGTGGGTTGGAGTAGCCTTTGATTTACCTGGATTAATTCACCTTCCGCTGGCGATCCTTGTTGCAGCGCTTGCAGGAGCTTTCTGGGGATTTATTCCTGGGATATTGAAAGCTAAACTTGGCGTCCATGAGGTTATTGTTACCATTATGATGAACTACATTGCACTTTATGTCTCGAATGAAATTGTCCGAAATGTAATCACGGATGGAGAGGATCAGACGGAAAGAATTCCGGCGACTGCTTCTCTCGCCTCCGAGTGGTTAGCTGGTATGACGTTCTATTCGAGACTCCACTGGGGGTTACTTATTGCTTTATTTATGGCCCTTCTTATGTGGTTTTTCCTTAATAAGACAACAAGAGGATTTGAACTTCGCTCTGTGGGGTTTAACCAACATGCCTCCGAATACGCAGGTATGAGTGTAGGTAAAAACATCGTTTTAGCCATGGTCATTTCAGGAGCTTTTGCCGGTCTTGCCGGAGCAATGGAAGGTCTGGGGACATTTGGATATATGTCAGTAAAATCTGGTTTTACGAATATAGGCTTTGACGGGATTGCTGTAGCCCTGTTAGGTGCGAACACTGCTTTAGGAGTCGTTCTAGCTGCTTTCTTGTTTGGTACGCTGAAAATAGGTGCATTGAACATGCCTACAGCAGCAGGTGTTCCAACAGAGCTCGTTGAAATCGTAATCGCACTTATTATATTCTTTGTGGCCTCTAGTTATATGATCCGTTGGATTATTTTGCGTTTCAAAAAGGAGGGGAAATAAATGGGGTTTATTGACGTTTTAGCATCCATCATTCCACAGGCACTGTTTTTTGCATCCCCTCTGATTTTTACAGCCTTAGGAGGTGTGTTCAGTGAACGTTCTGGGATCATTAACATTGGACTTGAGGGTCTTATGGTTATGGGAGCGTTCATTGGAATCGTCTTTAACTTGACCTTCTACGAGACATTTGGAAGTGCGACTCCATGGGTATCTATTTTGGTCGCAATGGCTTTATCAGCTTTTTTTGCGCTCGTCCATGCTGTAGCTTCGATTACATTTAGAGCAGACCAAGTAGTAAGTGGAGTGGCAATTAACTTTTTGGCTTTGGGGATTGGTTTATTCTTAACTAAACAGTGGTACGATAAGGGCCAAACGGATATGGTAGAGCGTCCTTTCTACACGACGGACGTCCCTGTCCTAAGCAAAATCCCTATCCTGGGTGACTTGTTCTTCTCAGGAATGTATATCACGTCTTACCTGGCCATCGCTTTGGCGTTCTTTGCCTGGTTCATCATTTATAAAACATCCTTCGGCCTGCGACTGCGTTCCGTTGGAGAACACCCGATGGCAGCAGATACGAATGGAATCAATGTTTATGGAATGAGATATGTTGCTGTTATGATCTCAGGTGCACTCGGCGGTCTTGGCGGTTCTGTGTTTGCGTTGACAATTGCCTTAAACTTCTCCCATGCGACAATTGTCGGTCAAGGATTTATGTCCCTCGCGGCTGTCATCTTTGGAAAATGGCATCCGTTAGGAGCTCTTGGTGCAGCCATTTTCTTTGGTTTCGCACAGAGTTTGAGTATTGTCGGTTCGAGCATACCGCTCCTAGAGGATGTTCCGCAGATTTTCTTATTAATTGCTCCTTATGTGCTGACGATTCTAGCTTTAGCTGGATTTATTGGCCGGGCCGAGGCTCCTAAGTCTTTAGGTGAAGCCTATGTAAAAGGAAACCGTTAATCAATAAGACCCGGTGTTATAAAACCGGGTCTTATTTTTTTACTTTTTGAAACATATACCTTAGCATAAGATATAGCTCATATGGATGAATACACCAATGTGGGTCTATAATAGAAAATAAATAGACAAGGAGGATGGAACATGAAGATTACCGAAGAGAAATTATTCGATAAACAGGGTTATCGATTACATATTCTACCTAGTAAAAAATATAAAACAATTTCAATCGTAGCAAAATTTAAAGCGCCGTTGAAACGTGAAGGGATTACAGAAAGGGCTCTTTTGCCCCACGTCCTTCAGAAAGCGACGAATAACCATCCCAATGTCCGCTCGTTACAATCTGCTCTTGAAAACTTATACGGAACAGCTTTGTCGAGTGATGGATCTAAAAAAGGGGAGAATCACGTCATCAGCTTCAGGATGGAAGTAGTTAATGAAGCTTATCTAAACGATCAGGAGCCCATTTTAGAAGAGGCTTTGAAACTTTTCAATGAAGTATTGTTTGATCCTAAAGTTGATGGAGATGGCTTTGACTCTGACATTGTCAACCGTGAAAAGCAAACGCTTGAACAGAAAATCACTTCAATTAAAGACGATAAAATGAGTTATGCGAACCTCAGGTTGATGGATCATATGTGTCAAGGGGAACCATACTCCCTCCATGTCCATGGATACCTAGAAGACATGAAAGCGATTACACCAGAAAAATTATACGATTATTATCGTTCTATGATTGCTAAAGATATGCTCGATGTATATGTAATCGGTGATGTTGATGAAGCATTCATCGAAAAAATGGCGGATCAATTTTTCACTAGAAAAGAAAGCGGAAACGCAGATAATGATCAAGTCTCCGTAGTGAAAGATGTAGACAAAGTTAACGAAATCGTAGAAAAAGAAGAAGTTAATCAAGGGAAGCTTCATATAGGATATCGGACCTACACGAAATTTGGGGACAATGATTATTATGCCCTTCAGATTTTTAACGGTATTTTCGGAGGATTTCCTAGTTCGAAGCTATTTATGAACGTTCGTGAAAAACACAGTCTTGCTTATTATGCCGCTTCCCGCTTTGAAAGCCATAAAGGGTTATTACTTGTTTTCAGCGGTATCGACCCTAACGACTTCGATCAAGCCAAATCCATTATTTTAGAACAAATGGATGCCATGAAAAATGGAGATTTTACAGAAGAACAAGTAAACGAAACAAAAGAACAGGTCATTAATCAGCTTCAGGAAACAATGGATAATGCCAATGGTCTAATTGAAGTGCTTTATCATCAAATGATTTCAGGAGCGGAGATGCCAGCCGGGGACCTCATCGATCACATTCGAAAAGTTAACAAACAAGACGTAATTGATATTGCGAACAAGATAGAATTGGACACGATCTACTTCTTAACGAGCAAAGAAGGAGGGGAATAAAGTGGAAGAATTAGTATATCAGCAATTAAACGAGAAAGTATATCAGGAAACGATGGATAATGGATTAAAAGTTTTTTTACTGTCGAAGCCTGAAATGGCAAAGACATTTGGAATCTTCACAACCAATTATGGTTCAATCGACCAGACTTTCACTCCTATTGGTAAAAATGAAAAAGTGACTGTCCCTGAAGGTATCGCGCACTTTCTTGAGCATAAACTCTTTGAAAAAGAAGACAGAGATGTGTTCCAAGACTTTACAAAGCTCGGGGCATCAGCTAACGCTTTCACTTCATTTACGAAAACCGCTTATTTGTTTTCTGCAACGAGTCAAATAGAAAAAAATGTAGAAACACTGATTGACTTTGTTCAAAATCCATACTTCAGTGAAGAATCTGTTGAAAAAGAAAAGGGAATTATCGCTCAAGAAATCCGCATGTATGATGATCAGCCAGATTGGCGTTCTTTCTTTGGAACGATTCAAAGCTTGTACCATAACCATCCTGTAAAAGTCGATATTGCTGGAACGGTAGATTCTATTCAAAAGATCACAAAGGATGACTTATACACTTGTTACGAGACATTTTACCACCCCTCCAATATGGTTTTATTCGTGGCAGGTAATTTTGAGCCTGAAGCAATGATGAAACTAATACGAGAGAATCAGGCAGGAAAAGAGTTCCCAGAAGCACCTGAGATCAATCGGTCATATCCTGATGAACCGACTGCCGTTTCAAAAAAAGAGAATTCTATAAAGATGCCCGTCACTACGGCCAAGGCAATGGTCGGGGTAAAAGAAAATGTTGGTGAACTTTCAGGTGAAGAATTGCTGCGTGCAGAGTTGTTATCGGGAATGATTCTTGATTATTACTTCTCTAAAAGCGGTAAGTTTTATGAAGAACTTTACAAAGAAGACTTAATTGATGACAGCTTTCAATTTGAAACAGAGCTTGATCGACAATTTGGTTTTACCATCATAGGGGGAGACTCCAGAAAGCCTGATGAAATGGCAAAACGTGTGAAAGAGATGCTTCATGAATTGAAAGCTGAAAGCATCTCGGAAGAGGATTTCACACGCATGAAGCGGAAAAAAATCGGTCAATTCATGCGAGCATTAAATTCACTCGAGTTTATTGCGAACCAATTCACTCATTATCATACACTTGGAGTCGACCTATTTGATGTCTTGCCTGTCATTGAATCATTAAGTACAAAAGATGCTGATGAGTATTTGCAGCATTGGATTAAAGAAGAAGCTATTTCCGTGTTTCAGGTGAAACCTCAGGCATCATGAGTAAACGTTGTCTAGTTATTGGAGCAAGTGGGGAAATTGGGGCGGCTATTGTTAAAAGGCTTGCAGAAGCTGGTTATCGTGTCGGTGTCCAATTTTATTCCAATTATCTTGCTATTGAAGATCTTAAAAGTCAAATTCCAACTGACCAGTGGGAAGGGGCCTATCAAGGTGATCTCGGATCTTCAGAAGGAATTCGTGAGTTTTTATCTATTCTTCCAAATTCGTGGGATGCTATCGTTTTTTCAGGAGGTCACCTGTGGAAAGGGTTGTTTCAAGATATGAACGAGGAAGACATGGATGCTTTGTATCATGTGCATACAAAAGCGCCCTGGATGATTACACGACATCTGCTCCCAGCCATGATTAGGATGAAACGAGGAAACATTGTATTGATTTCTTCCATCTTCGGCGAAGAAGGTGCGAGCATGGAAGTTGCCTATAGTTCTGTAAAGGCTTCTCAATTAGGATTTGTTAAAGGACTAGCAAAGGAAGTCGCTCCTAGTGGAATTCGTGTCAACGCGATCACCCCTGGGTTAATTAATACTAAAATGAATCTTGAGCTGGATGTAGAGGAATTACGCGTTCTTGAAGAAGATATACCACTTGGGCGTTCCGGTACGACTCGTGAGGTCGCAGATGCTGTATGCTTTTTATTAAGTGAACAATCAAGCTATATTACAGGCCACTCATTAAAAGTTAATGGAGGCTGGTGATAAATTTGTTGTATAGAATTGACAACCTCCTCAAATACTAAACATGAATAAAATTCAGAGGAGGAAACAGAATGTCAGTTCTTGACAATTTTGATTCTTGGAAATCTTTTCTAGGCGATCGTTTGCATCAGGCACAAGGACAAGGAATGGATCAAAGCGCAGTTTCAGACCTTGCTTACGAAATTGGAAATTACTTAGCAACTTCTGTAGATGCGAAAAATGATCAGGAAGCTGTTCTTCGCGATCTTTGGAACGTTGCTGACGAGAAAGAGCAGCACGCCATTGCAAACATGATGGTGAAACTTGTAAAAAATGAAGGTACTCAGCCTTAAATCGACAAACTCCGCACGGTTTCATCTGTGCGGAGTTTTCGTTTATGGCTACATATTTCTTACTTTTTTGACTCGATATCGATTTCCAACCTTTCCTATTCAGCTAAAATCATTTATGATAGATGAAGAGTTACTTTTAGAAGTGTCGAAGTATGTAGATAAGAAGCATCATTTTTTCCAGAGGAGTTGTGTTATGGAAAAAAAAGAGTGGTATTTAGAATATGAAATCCAATATAACCGCCCTGGATTATTAGGGGATATTTCTTCATTATTAGGTATGATGTCCATAAATATCGTGACCATCAACGGTGTAGAAAACTCACATCGCGGCATGCTCTTGCTATGTAACGATGAAGAGCAGATTACGCGGTTAAAATCCATTTTAAATACAATGGACACGATTAAAGTGACGAAATTACGCAAGCCAAAATTAAGGGATCGTTTAGCTGTCAGACACGGCCGTTATATACATAGTGATGTTGATGATCGGAAAACGTTCCGGTTCAACAGAGAAGATTTAGGTCTCTTAGTCGATTTTATGGCAGAGCTTTTCATGAAAGAAGGCCACAAACTAGTTGGGATTCGAGGAATGCCGCGTGTAGGAAAAACCGAGTCTGTCGTAGCAGCAAGTGTGTGTGCCAATAAACGGTGGTTATTTGTATCCAGTACGTTACTGAAGCAGACGGTGCGTAATCAGCTCATCGAAGAAGAATATAGCGAAGATAATCTGTATATCATTGATGGAATTGTTTCAGCGAGACGTGCAACGGAGAAACATTGGCAGCTTGTAAGGGAAATCATGAGGCTTCCCGCTACAAAAGTAATCGAGCATCCGGATATTTTTGTACAAGAAACTGAATATAAAATGGATGATTTTGATTACATTATCGAGCTTCGCAATAACGAGGATGAGGAAATAACATATGAGACTGTGGAAAAACCAGACATGTCCATGAATGATGGTTTTTCTATGTTTGATTTTTAATACGATGGATGGTGTTATACATGGAGATGGATATTGGCTCTAGACTGAGAGAGGCACGGGAGTCTAAGGGACTTTCTTTAGAAGAAGTACAGGAGAATACTAAGATACAGAAGCGCTATCTGCAAGCCATTGAGAACAACGAGTTTAAAGTTCTTCCTGGTAAATTTTATACGAGAGCATTTATAAGAGAATATGCAGCAGCAGTCGGCCTTGATCCCGAACAAGTGATGGAGGAACATAAAGGAGAACTCCCCACTTATGAAGATGAAGAGGCGATCCAATACAGCCGTGTGCAAAAAACAAGAAAAGAAACGACTGCAAAAGCATCCGGAGGCTCCAGGGTGTTTCCTAGCTTGCTGACGCTACTGGTCATTGTTGGTACTTTATTTATGGTATGGTTCTTCCTTTTGAACAATGATTCATCTGAAAATGGTAAAGCTCAAGACACTTCAGAATCTAGTGATGAAGTTTTTGTGCCTGCAGATTCCGAAGATGATTCTTCAGAAGAGGGACAAAAAGAAGAGGAAGATGCACCGTCTGATGGAGCATCTGATGAAGATCAATCCGCTGAAAAAGAGCAAGATCAGGCTGAAGAAAAGCCAGAAGTTGAAATGAATCTTGTAGAAGAAGGATCAGGAGGTTTTCCTGAACATGTGTTTGAAGTGTCAGGCGTAAAAGAAGGCACTCTTACCATTGAATTAACAGGAACAAGCTACCTTGAAGTACATGCGCCTAAAAATGGCGAAAATCTGATTCAACCGATAGAATATACGATCGATAAATCGCCGATTACAGTAGAACTGAGTGGGAAAGAACAGCTCTACATCAAGACCGGTAATGCCCCTGGCACAACGGTTAAAGTCAATGATCAAGAAGTGGAATTTCCAAATAAGGAACTTTCTACACAAAAACTCTTGCTCAACTTCAAGGAATAAGATTATGATAAGGCTGTCCGGAGCATGGGATGACAGAAGAACTGTTTTCTTCTATGTCTCTTTGGACAGCCTTTACGTATTTGATTTCAGGAGTGTGAAATTATGAATTTGCCAAACAAAATTACGATTTCAAGAATTCTTCTCATCCCAATTTTTATTATTTTGATGAGTGTTCCGTTTAACTGGGGAACATTCCAAATGGGAGAGGCTGAACTACCTGTTTCCCACCTTGCCGGTGCAATTCTATTCATTATTGCTTCTACAACGGACTGGATTGATGGGTACATTGCAAGAAAATATAACCTAGTAACAAATTTGGGTAAGTTTCTCGATCCTCTAGCTGATAAGCTGCTTGTCAGTGCAGCCTTAATTCTGCTTGTAGAAATAGGGCTCGCTCCTGCATGGATCGTTATCGCGATCATCAGCCGTGAGTTTGCTGTAACTGGACTTCGACTTGTTGCTGCTGGAGAAGGTTCAGTGCTTGCTGCCAGTCAAATGGGTAAATTAAAAACTTGGATTCAGATTATTGCTATATCCATATTGCTGCTCCATAACTGGCCGTTTGCTTTTGTAGGTTTCCCGCTTGGAACGATTGTTCTGTATTTGGCTCTTATTATTACTGTCTATTCTGGGTATGAATATTTCCAAAAAAACTGGCACGTTATGAGAGATTCAAAATGAATGCAGAAATCGTTGCAGTCGGAACAGAGCTATTACTTGGTCAAATTCCTAATACTAATGCCCAGTGGATCTCACAAAAGTTAGCCACCATAGGAATTCCTGTTTATCGTCACAGTGTCGTGGGAGATAATTTAGAACGTGTCAAAGATACTTTCCAACTTGCCCAAAGTCGATCTGATCTCATAGTAGTCACAGGTGGGCTTGGACCAACGGAAGATGATTTGACAAGAGATGCAGCCAAAGACGTCTTAAATCAAGACCTCATGGAAGATGCAGTTTCGATGGAAAGAATTCAAATGTATTACGAAAAAAACAATAGAACAATGACAGAAAATAATAAAAAGCAGGCGCTTGTCTTATCAGGTGCGAGTGTACTCCAAAATGACGAAGGGATGGCGCCGGGCCAGATCGTTGAGGCAGCTGGTAAAGTGTGGGTGTTCTTGCCTGGCGTGCCATCAGAGATGAAAATGTTGATGGAGCAGCGTGTTCTCCCTTATTTTCGTAATGTCTTCGACCTAAAATCGGAAATCGTCTCAGAAATGATGCGATTTATCGGGATTGGGGAATCGGCACTTGAAGATGAATTGTCTGACCTGATTTACGAGCAGAAAAACCCTACACTTGCGCCCCTTGCTAGTGAAGGGGAAGTATCACTGCGCTTGACAGCTACAGGTGAATCTGATCAGGAAGCCCGTGAAAAAGTTGCGTCTATAAAAGATGCTGTGCTTCAAAGAGTAGGAAGCTATTATTATGGAAGTGATGAAGTTGCCATTGAATCCAGAGTACGGGACCTCCTCAAAGAGCAAGGACTTACACTCGGCGCTGCAGAGAGTCTGACAGGGGGTAGGTTCATAGAAAAAATGATCTCACTGCCAGGGGCTTCCTCTGTGTGTCAAGGAAGCCTGGTTGCTTATACTCCCGAAACAAAAGAGCAGGTCATCCAAGTTCCAAATTTTATTATTAAAGAATTTGGAACGATTAGCTATGAATGTGCGGAGGTCATGGCCCTGAATGCTCAGCATTTGCTTCAGGCAGATATTACCGTCAGTTTTACTGGTGTAGCTGGCCCTGATCCGAGTGAAGGCCATCAGCCGGGAAATGTTTTCATTGGTCTTCAATATTGTGATGAGAAGCCGATTGTAGAGCATTACTATTTTGATGGAAGCCGTGAGAAGATTCGAAACAGGGCAGTTAAGAAAGGGTATGAATTGCTATTCCACAAACTTAAAAAAGCAAGTTCATAGTATAAATCCATGCGGTATTTCAAATTTCTTATAGGGAAATTTGAAGTATCGCATGTTTATTTTATAAAAAAAGGGAACATTTATTCGCTTTTTTAGTTGGCAAACCGAAAAAAACAAGTTATGATAGGAGTAGAAATTTTGAAAGGCGGTATAGTATGAGTGATCGTAAACAAGCATTAGATATGGCTTTACGTCAGATAGAGAAGCAATTCGGCAAAGGTTCCATTATGAAATTGGGAGAAAACGCTGAACAGAAAGTTAATACCGTTCCGAGCGGGTCGCTTGCGTTGGATGTCGCGTTAGGTGTTGGAGGGTATCCTCGTGGCAGAATCGTAGAAATTTATGGGCCAGAATCTTCTGGTAAAACGACGGTAGCGCTGCATGCCATTGCGGAAGCACAGCGTAAAGGTGGTCAAGCAGCGTTTATCGACGCTGAGCACGCACTAGATCCTGTTTATGCTCGAAACTTAGGGGTTAATATAGATGAGCTGTTACTATCACAACCAGATACTGGTGAACAAGCTTTAGAGATTGCAGAAGCTCTAGTTCGCAGTGGTGCTGTAGATATGGTCGTTATTGACTCCGTAGCTGCACTTGTGCCTAAGGCTGAGATTGAAGGGGAAATGGGAGACGCTCACGTTGGACTGCAAGCACGTCTGATGTCCCAGGCTCTTCGTAAGCTTTCCGGTGCAATAAACAAGTCAAAAACGACGGCTATTTTCATTAACCAAATTCGTGAAAAAGTTGGTGTCATGTTCGGAAACCCTGAAACGACTCCTGGCGGGCGTGCACTAAAATTCTATTCTTCTGTTCGCCTTGAGGTCCGCCGTGCAGAAACTTTGAAACAAGGAAATGAAATGGTGGGGAATAAAACGAGATTGAAAGTTGTTAAAAATAAAGTGGCTCCTCCATTCAAACAGGCTGAAGTTGATATCATGTATGGAGAAGGAATTTCAAGAGAAGGGGAACTGCTTGATATCGGTACAGACCTTGATCTCATCCAGAAGAGCGGTTCGTGGTATTCCTACAATGATGAACGCCTGGGACAAGGTCGAGAAAATGCGAAGCAGTTCTTAAAAGAAAATGCGGAAGTATATGATGAAGTGAAACGCTTAATCCGTGAACACTATGGCATGGAGTATGATGAAGACGGAAATGCCTCGAATGCGGAAAGTCAAGAAACCCTCGACGTATAATCCCATTATAAAAAGAGCAGAGTCATTCATTGGCCCTGCTCTTTTTGTTATCTTATAAAGGTATTGCTACCATTGAAACTCTATAATAGGAACGGGAAAAGACTGATAGTTTTAAATATTTCAAAATAGTCGAAGGATAGATTTGACGATTCCTTGACATTACGCATAGTCAAGCATAAAATGAATGTGTATCATTTTCATCTTTATACCCTTATTTTAACTAAATGAAACTGAAAATGAATCGTTTGTAACTACCGACAAACGGACCAAGTTCATAGCAAGAGGAGGTGAAAATATGGATTTAATATCCTCGCTCATCTTCATTTTGCTTGCCCTCATCGTCGGTTCTGTTGTTGGTTATCTTATTCGGAAATCGATTGCGGAGGCGAAAATTTCCAGCGCTGAAGAGCTTGCCAAACAGATTGTGGAAGAAGGTCGACGCAATGCTGAATCAGCGAAAAAAGAAGCTCTTCTTGAAGCCAAAGAAGAAAATCAGAAATTTCGTCAAGAAGCGGAGAACGAAATTCGTGAACGCCGCATGGAACTGCAGAAAACTGAAAATCGTTTAACACAGAAAGAAGAGAATCTTGATCGTAAGAGTGGAACGCTTGACCAGCGTGATCTTTCACTCGAAAAGAAAGAAGGAGCTCTTGCCGAGAGACAACAACAAATTGAAGAAATGGAAAGCAAAGTGAAAGCTATGCTTCAAGAACAGCAAACCGAGCTTGAACGGATTTCAGGCTTGACATCAGACCAGGCGAAACAGATCATACTCGAACGAGTGGAGCAGGAAGTATCGCATGAGTCAGCTCTAATGATTAAAGAAGCAGAAAATCGTGCGAAAGAAGAAGCAGATAAGAAAGCGAAAAGCATTCTTTCACTGGCCCTGCAACGATGTGCTGCTGATCATGTCGCAGAAACGACGGTTTCTGTTGTCAACCTTCCAAACGATGAGATGAAAGGCCGAATCATTGGACGTGAGGGCCGTAACATCCGCACATTGGAAACGTTGACAGGGATTGATTTAATTATCGACGATACGCCGGAAGCTGTTATTCTCTCAGGATTTGATCCAATTCGAAGAGAAACAGCTCGAATGGCTCTCGAGAAACTTGTCCAGGACGGAAGAATTCACCCAGCCCGAATCGAAGAGATGGTGGATAAATCACGTCGTGAGGTAGATGACTACATTCGCGAAGTTGGCGAACAAACTACTTTCGAAGTGGGAGTTCACGGACTTCACCCAGACCTAATCAAAATCCTTGGTCGCTTGAAATATCGTACAAGTTATGGCCAGAACGTCTTAAAACACTCTACAGAGGTAGCCTACTTATCAGGTTTATTAGCTGCAGAGTTAGGAGAAGACGAAATGCTCGCGCGTCGAGCAGGCTTGCTGCATGATATTGGAAAAGCTATCGACCATGAGGTTGAAGGCAGCCACGTTGAGATTGGTAAAGAACTAGCAACGAAATACAAAGAAAATGACACCGTCATCAATGCGATTGCTTCCCACCACGGTGATGAGGAACCAACTTCTATCATATCCGTATTAGTTGCGGCGGCTGATGCTCTATCAGCGGCACGCCCAGGAGCAAGAAGTGAGACGCTTGAGAATTACATTAAGCGCCTTGAAAAACTTGAAGAAATCTCCGAATCCTATGATGGGGTTGAGAAGTCCTTTGCTATTCAGGCAGGTCGTGAAGTGAGAATTATGGTTCGCCCTGATGAAATTGATGATCTTGAAGCTACTAGATTAGCACGAGATATTCGAAACCGAATCGAGGGAGAACTCGATTATCCAGGTCATATTAAAGTAACAGTGATTCGTGAAACACGTTCTGTGGAGTATGCGAAATAATATGATGAAGCGGCCCTAGGCCGCTTCATTTCTGTTTAAAGACAAATCCTTTTGCAAATCACTATTTAGTAAAAGACATAGAAAGGAATCGATTATGAGAATTTTATTTATCGGAGATGTAGTAGGTTCTCCAGGAAGAGATATGATTGACGAATATGTACCAAAACTGAAGCAAAAGTATCAGCCGGCAGTCACGATCGTCAATGGTGAAAATGCTGCATCAGGGAAAGGGATTACCGAGAAAATCTATCGAAGATTTCTTGAAAAAGGAGCGCAGGCCGTCACTCTTGGAAACCATGCATGGGACAAAAAAGAAATTTTTGATTTTATAGACGATGCTGATTACCTTGTCCGTCCTGCCAATTTTCCTGAAGGCACGCCAGGAAAGGGAATGACTTTTGTGAAAACTCCTAAGGGAGAGGTCGCTGTCATCAACCTCCAAGGACGCACGTTCTTAGCCCCCAATGATGATCCCTTCAGAAAAGTAGATGAACTAATAGAAGAAGCTAAAAAACGAACCTCTATCATCTTCCTTGATTTTCATGCTGAGACTACGAGTGAAAAGCAGGCTATGGGCTGGTATGTGGATGGACGAGTTAGCGCAAATGTGGGAACTCACACCCATGTTCAAACAGCTGATGAGAGAATTTTACCAGGAGGAACAGCTTATATAACAGATGTTGGCATGACTGGTCCTTATGACGAAATTTTAGGTATGGATCGAGAAGCAGTGATTAAGCGCTTTCTTACAAATCTACCAGTACGTTTTGAAGTTCCAAAAAAGGGAAGAGCACAACTAAGCGGATTTTTGGTAGATGTAGATGAGAAGTCGGGGCAGGCAAAAAAAGTTCAGCGTATATTAATCAATGACGACCATCCCTTCTTCGAATGATTATTTGAATTTTGTGACAAATTGATTCATAATGGAAAAAGGTAATATTCTACATCTCCAGGAATATAGTAGTTATGGAACAACTATAGTGATTGAAGGAGGAGCTAGTAATGGAAGTATTAAAAGTATCAGCTAAATCCGTACCTAATTCAGTAGCAGGAGCTTTGGCAAACGTAGTAAGAGAACGCGGTACTGCTGAAATTCAAGCGATAGGTGCAGGTGCGCTTAATCAGGCGGTCAAAGCGGTTGCGATAGCCAGAGGATTTGTAGCCCCTAGTGGGATGGATTTAATTTGTATTCCTGCCTTTACCGACATTATGATTGATGAGGAGGAACGCACGGCAATTAAGTTGATTGTCGAACCTCGGTAGTTAATTAGTCGCCCTACCTTCATACAAGCAACCGTACTCTAAAATAGAGTGCGGTTTTTTTGATGCCAAAATATCAAATTCAACGTATTGATTGCGCTCTCTTAAACGCATACAAAAACACATATCCGTGAGAAGCAAATGAGATAATCGTATGTCCTTTCAGAGTGGACAAACTCACTTGATATAATTTAAATTCATGTTAGTATTGTTTATATAGAGGTTTTATAATAGATTAGGAGTGTTCACTGTGAATGGAACAATGAAAGCAATCGTCAAACATCGTAGAGGAGTTGGAGCGGAATTAAAGGAAGTTGAGATTCCTTCTATCAAAGAAGATGAAGTGCTGATACGAGTTAAGGCTACTTCCATATGTGGAACGGATGTACACATTTATAACTGGGATGAGTGGTCCGCAAGTCGCGTTCAGCCTCCATACGTATTTGGACACGAATTTGCAGGAGAAATTGTAGAAGTTGGCGAAAAAGTTAACAACTTCTCTATAGGGGATTATGTCAGTGCAGAAACCCATTTGGTTTGCGGACATTGTCCACAGTGCTTAATGGGTAAATTTCATATCTGCGAAAATACTAAGATTATTGGTGTCGACACTCAAGGGTGTTTTGCAGAATATGTAGCACTTCCAGCAAGCAACCTTTGGAAAAACCCTGATAACATGCCGACAGATATCGCATCTATTCAAGAACCGATGGGGAATGCTGTACATACAGTCCTTAACGGTGATGTAGCTGGAAAATCTGTCGCGATTATTGGTTGCGGACCGATCGGACTGATGGCAGTTGGTGTTGCTAAAGCTGCTGGCGCTTCTCAAGTATTAGCATTTGATTTAAACCCATATCGCTTGCAACTGGCTGAAGAAATGGGAGCAACGGCTGCCATCCACTCAGGTGAGGAAGACCCTGTAGAAAAAGCGAGAAGCCTGACAAACGGGCATGGTGTAGATGTCGTTTGCGAAATGAGCGGACATCCCGTGGCTATGGATCAAGGCTTCAAAATGATCACAAACGGAGGAAGGGTTTCCATACTCAGCCTACCGACAAAAAGAGTGAGCCTTGATGTTACGAACGATATCGTATTTAAAGGTGTAGAAGTGCAGGGAATTACTGGTCGTAAAATGTATGAAACCTGGCAGCAAGTGTCAAGACTTCTTCATTCCGGCCAGGTTAATGTTAAACCAATGATTACTCATCATTTGAAGCTGGATGAGTTTGAAAAAGGCTTTGAATTGATGAATCAAGGAAAATGTGGAAAAGTTGTACTGCACCCATAAAACTGGAGGAGGATTTCTTTTATGAAAGGCTTTGAATATTTACAAGAACAATTAGACGAAATGAAGAATGAAGGAACATTTAGACAACTGATTCCTTTAGAATCTGCCCAAGGATCTAAGGTGAAGATCAAAGGAAAAGAAGTCATCCAGCTATCTTCCAATAACTATCTAGGTCTTACTTCTCACCCTAAAATGAAAGAAGCAGCCGATCGAGCGAATCAGGAGTATGGGGTAGGAACAGGGTCTGTTCGTACGATCGCGGGTACGCTTAAGATGCATGAAGATTTTGAAGAGAAGCTTGCAAAATTTAAGCATACAGAAGCGGCACTCGTTTTCCAATCTGGCTTCACTACTAACCAGGGTGTCTTATCCTCTATCCTTGGAAAAGAAGACGTTGTCATTTCGGATGAATTGAACCACGCTTCTATTATTGATGGGATTCGCTTAACGAAGGCCGACCGTAAGATTTATAAACACGTTGACATGGAGTCTCTTGAAGAAGCATTAAAAGCAAGTTCAGATTATCGTACACGTCTTGTTGTTACAGACGGAGTCTTCTCTATGGACGGTAACATAGCCCCTCTGCCTGAAATCGTAGAACTTGCCGAGAAGTATAATGCGCTAATTATGGTCGATGATGCTCATGCAAGTGGCGTACTTGGTGATAATGGCCGGGGTACAGTAAATCATTTTAATCTAGATGGGCGAGTACATATCCAAGTTGGTACGTTAAGTAAGGCGATTGGAGTACTCGGAGGTTATGTAGCAAGTACGAAGACATTAAGAGATTACTTAATTCACAAAGGGCGTCCGTTCTTGTTTAGTACTTCTCATCCGCCTGCAGTTACAGCTGCTAACGATGCTGCCATTGACGTACTTTTAAACGAGCCAGAGCTGATTGAAAAACTTTGGGATAACACGAAATTCTTTAAGGACGGATTAAATGACCTCGGGTTTGATACAGGAATTAGTGAGACCCCGGTAACTCCAGTAATGATCGGAGACGACGCACTTACACACAAATTCTCTGATGAACTTTTCGAAGAGGGTGTTTTCGCGCAAGGGATTGTCTTTCCGACTGTCCCACGAGGGAAAGGCAGAATTCGAACGATTGTAACAGCCGAACATTCTAAAGAAGAATTACAAGAAGCACTTGATGCTTTTGAAAAAGTCGGGAAGAAATTGAACATACTGTAATGTCTGGCAGCCACTATGATGATGTTCATCATAGTGGCTTTTTCTATGTGAAACTGGTACGATTTGTGGGAATGCTTTAAATTATACTTAAATTTTTGTCTAATCATTGATATAATAGTACAGTTAGAAGGCACGGTTTGAAAGGAGATCGAAATGAACGAACAACAGCGAAAGGAAATGTCGCAAATTCGTGAAGAAAAACCTGAAAATAAGATGTCTAAACATGACAATCTGAATCGTATAAAGCAGAAAACTAGTGAAGATTTCATGAAATATTTTGAAACCACTTACCAACCTCCAAATATGAGGGATGCGCAGCGCAGAAAGAGAAAAGAGACGGATGTACTGTATGATTTTGAAATCCCTGAAGATATGGATCAATCTGGAAAAGGTAAGAAATATATGATTCGTACTTACGGCTGTCAGATGAATGAACATGATACTGAAGTGATGGCCGGTATATTTGAAGAAATGGGCTATGAGTCCACTTCAGATACAAAAGAAGCGGATATTATTCTTTTAAATACCTGCGCAATCCGTGAAAACGCAGAAAATAAAGTTTTTGGTGAAATCGGCCATTTGAAGCCATTAAAGATGGAAAACCCGAATTTGATTATCGGTGTGTGCGGCTGTATGTCTCAAGAGGAATCCGTCGTTAACCGTATACTTAAAAAACATCCGTTTATTGACTTAATTTTTGGAACACATAATATTCATAGACTCCCTCAATTAGTGAAGGAAGCCATGTTCGGCAAAGAAATGGTCATTGATGTATGGTCGAAAGAAGGAGACATCATTGAAAATCTGCCGAGGTCCCGTAAAGGAAAAATTAAAGCATGGGTCAATATTATGTATGGTTGCGATAAATTCTGTACGTATTGTATTGTCCCTTATACAAGAGGTAAAGAACGAAGCCGGCTGCCAAAAGACATTATCCAGGAAGTGCGCCACCTGGCTGCTCAAGGGTATAAAGAAATCACACTTCTCGGGCAAAATGTAAATGCGTACGGAAAAGATCTGGATATAGAATACGGCCTAGGCGATTTAATGGACGAGCTTCGCAGTATCGACATTCCTCGCGTCCGTTTCACAACATCACACCCTCGTGATTTTGATGATCGTCTGATTGAAGTTTTGGCTAAGGGCGGCAATATGCTTGATCATATCCACTTGCCGGTCCAATCTGGAAATTCAGAGATTTTGAAAATTATGGGGCGTAAGTACACGAGAGAAGAATATTTAGAGCTTGTCCGCAAAATTCGTGAAGCAATGCCTGAAGCGACGTTGACTACTGATATTATTGTAGGGTTCCCAAATGAGACGGAAGAACAATTCCAGGACACCCTTTCTCTGGTGGAAGAGGTTGGATTCGAAGCGGCTTATACTTTTATCTACAGTCCGCGAGAGAACACCCCTGCTGCGAAAATGAAAGATAATGTATCTATGGAAGAAAAGAAAGAGCGGCTGCAGAGATTGAATAAAATAGTTAATGCTCAATCGGCTGAAGCAATGAAACAATATGAAGGTGAAATCGTACATGTATTAGTCGAGGGAGAAAGTAAGAATAACCCGGATGTTCTGGCCGGCTATACAAAACGTAACAAGCTCGTGAACTTCAGAGCACCAAGAACAGCTATTGGAAGCATCATTCCAGTCAAAATAACAAAAGCGAAGACCTGGTCCTTAGATGGAGAAATGGTTGAAGCAAGCGCAGAGGTGAAATGAAATGGCACAATATACACGTAAACAAGTTGTTGAGGAAGCTCATAAATTGGCTAAAATGATGGCAGATATCGAAGAGATTGATCGATTTAAGCAGTTGGAAGCTAAGTTGAACGACAATCAGAAGGTTCAGTCTCATATTAAAAAAATCAAAGCTTTACAAAAGCAAGCGGTCAACTTCCAGGCGTATGGTAAACAGGAAGCTTTGCAAAAAGTAGAAGGTGAAATCGATCGTCTGCAGAATGAGCTTGATGAAATTCCTGTCGTAGCCGAGTTTAAAGAGTCACAAGTTGTGATCAATGATATTCTTCAAATGATTTCAAGTACAATTTCCCGTGAAGTGACGAATGAAATTATTCGATCTACTGGGGGAGATTTGCTTAAAGGAGAAACAGGTACAAAAACACAAAATAGTGGGTGCCACTAAGTTTTTTTGAACAAAAAATAAATATTTTTTGTTGATTTAGACACGTCCGTCAAGAGGTTTTCCCTTTTGACGGATTTTTTTCGTACAATTTTTTGGGCTTTTGCATAGAATGAATTAAACACGTCCTTAGGCCTTTATCCTGTTAGTCACCATTCGCCCAACCCCTGCATAGGATGGGTGGTAGAATAAGGAGGAGAGAAACCATATGTCTTTTTTTGAGCGTGATTACAGAGAAATCATCACAAAAGCTGTAATCGGAAAAGGTAAAAAGTTCACGGAATCGACACACACGATCAGTCCCTCACACCGTCCAACAAGTATCCTAGGCTGTTGGGTAATCAATCATATTTACAATGCGAAGAAAAAAGGGGACTATGTAGAAGTATCTGGCAGTTACGATGTCAATGTCTGGTATTCCTACAACGATAATACGAAGACAGAAGTTGTGACAGAAAGAGTAAGTTACTGTGACCATGTCAGATTGGCTATCAAAGATGATAACTGTGTCCACGATGATTTTGAAGTGATTGCCAAAGTGGTGCAGCAGCCTAATTGCCTTGAGGCTAACATCTCTGGAAATGGACAAAAAATTACAGTAGAAGTAGAAAGAGAATTTTCTGTGGATGTCATTGGGGAAACTAAATTGTGCGTTAAGGTTGACCCACACGGCTGCGATCATGATGATGACTATGAGTATGAGCTATCTTCTGATGATTTTTCTGCGATTGATCCTGATTTTCTTCCGTCATCATCCAGCGACGACCATGATAAAGATGATTAAATCTACATTCCTTGCTGATTCAGCGAGGATTTCTTTTTGACCCCATCCATTTGGGGTCTTTTACAATTTCCATCTCATTTTATTCAAGGCTCCTAAGGATGTGTGCTATAATTGGTAAAGTATGAATAAAGATCGTTTTGGAGGATTTACCTTATGGCAAACTATACACCCATGATGCAGCAATATTTGAAAATTAAATCCCAGCAGAAAGATGCTTTTCTTTTCTTCAGGCTAGGCGACTTTTACGAAATGTTCTTTGAAGATGCGCTTACAGCTTCGAAAGAACTGGAAATCACTCTGACTAGTAGGGATGGGGGAGCGGATGAAAGAATTCCGATGTGCGGTGTCCCTTATCATTCTGCAGAAAATTACATAAAACAACTGGTTGAAAAAGGCTACAAGGTCGCCATCTGTGAACAAGTGGAAGACCCGAAACAGGCAAAAGGTGTAGTCAAACGTGAAGTGGTTCAGATGATTACTCCTGGGACAGTAATGGAAGGAAGCATGCTCGATGAGAAAGAAAACAATTATATCGCTTCCTTAAGTAAGTTCGAAGACGGCACCTATACAGTAAGCTATAATGACTTAACTACAGGGGAAAATAGCGTGGCCCTTGTCGCAGACGGATTTGATGCTGCTATCGGGGAACTCTACAGTCGTCCAGTAAAAGAAGTTGTCGTATCCAGTGATTTTCCGGCAGAGCAACAAGAAATGCTAAAGGAACGTCTAGGGTATACCGTTTCTTATCAGGATGAGACTACTATTGAGGAAGCTTTCGTTGATCTAGTGGCTGACGTACATCAAGATAAACTTAAGATTGGATTTGGTCGATTACTTCAATATATTCAACAAACTCAAAAGCGTACCCTTGATCATTTACAACCTGTTAAAGTAATTGAGTTAAAGCAATATATGACTTTGGACATGTATTCAAAGCGGAATCTTGAATTACTTGAAACACTAAGAAAAGGTGGAAAATCAGGCAGTTTATTATCCATTGTCGACCAGACAATCACTTCAATGGGAGCGAGGATGCTTAAGAAATGGATGGAGCGTCCTTTGCTCTCCAAAAACGCAATTGATACGCGACATAGTCAGGTAGAAGGATTTCTTCATCAATTCTTAGAGAGGGAAACGTTAAGAGAGCAATTAACATCTGTTTACGATTTGGAACGTCTAGCTGGAAGAGTTGCTTACGGAAATGTGAACGCAAGAGATTTAATTCAACTAAGAAACTCCCTGCGTAAGATTCCCGAGATTTTAGAAACGCTGCGTGAGTTCACTCATCCATCCATTGAAGAGCTTTATCATTCGATCGATCCACTTCACGAATTGAAAGAATTGCTGGAAGCAAGTATTGCGGATGATCCTCCGATGACGATTAAAGAAGGCGGTTTGATTCGTGACGGATTTCATGATCAATTGGATGAGTATAGGGACGCTTCAAAAAACGGGAAGCAGTGGATTGCAGAATTAGAACAGAAAGAGAGAAAAGCAACGGGGATCAAGTCCTTAAAAGTAGGATACAACCGCGTATTTGGCTATTACATTGAAGTGACCAAAGCTAATTTGCGTCTTCTACCAGAAGGGATGTACGAACGAAAACAAACCCTTACGAATGCCGAGCGCTTCATAACCCCGGAATTAAAGGAAAAAGAGTCGATCATTTTGGAGGCACAAGAAAAAAGTGTTGATCTTGAATATGAATTGTTCCTTGAAGTTCGTGATCAAGTAAAAACTTATGTTCAAAAACTGCAGTATTTAGCTGATCAAATCAGTAGAATTGATGTCCTTCAAGGATTTGCTCAGACAGCTGAAACAAACAGCTATGTACGGCCGACCTATAAAGAAGATACAAGAACTGTAGATATCAAACAAGGAAGACACCCCGTCGTTGAAAAAGTATTAAAAGGGGATACATTCGTTCCTAACGATATCTATATGAATGATGAAACGGATGTCCTTCTGATTACAGGTCCGAATATGTCGGGTAAAAGTACCTACATGAGACAACTAGCTCTTACTGCGATCTTAGGACAGATGGGAAGTTTTGTTCCTTGCGATTCTGCTAATCTGCCAATCTTTGATCAAATATTTACTCGGATAGGAGCTGCAGATGATCTTGTCTCAGGCCAAAGTACATTCATGGTCGAAATGCTCGAAGCTAATCATGCCCTAGCCCACGCGACTGAAAACAGTATGATTTTACTCGATGAGATTGGCAGGGGGACGAGCACCTACGATGGAATGGCGTTAGCGCAGGCAATCGTTGAGCACATTCATGAACATATAAGAGCAAAGACCTTATTCTCCACGCACTATCACGAGCTTACTTCCCTTGAAGGCGAACTGGAGCGTTTGAAAAATGTTCACGTTAGGGCTGAAGAATACGAGGGCAATGTTGTGTTCCTTCACCAAATTAAAGAAGGACCTGCTGACGAGAGCTATGGTATTCACGTGGCCAAACTTGCTGATCTTCCAAAACCTCTAATTACAAGAGCTACCGAGCTCCTTGACCAATTAGAAGGTGCTTATTCATCAGCGGAAGCCGCAGCGAGTGCAGAAGAGGAGCAATTGAGTTTGTTTATTGAGGAGGAATCTCCGAAGGCACGTAAAGCTGAGCGTTCTGCCAGTCAATTTGAACAGCATATACAAAATTTGAATTTATTAGAAATGACTCCAATGGATGCAATGAATGAGCTATATCAACTGCAGAAAAAAATGAAGTCATAAAGTAGTAAAGGAGGTACAGAGATGGGGCGAATCCAACTCATGCCAGACCATTTGTCCAATAAAATAGCTGCCGGGGAAGTTGTCGAGCGCCCAGCCTCTGTCGTAAAAGAGTTAGTAGAAAACAGCATTGATGCAGGGGCTGCTTGGGTCAATGTTGAACTATTAGAAGCAGGACTTGAGAGGATTCGGATAACAGATAACGGTGCCGGCATGGATCAGGAAGATTGCGAACGGGCGTTTTACCGGCATGCCACAAGTAAAATAAGTAATGAAAATGATCTTTTTCATGTACGAACACTTGGCTTCCGCGGCGAGGCTCTTGCGAGTATTGCCGCTGTAAGCCGTCTTACGATTCAAACCTCAACTGGAAATGAGGCTGGAACAAAACTGGATCTCGAAGGCGGTAAACTCGTCAATGAAAGTAAAAGCGATGCAAGGCAGGGAACAGATATCACTGTGGAGGAGTTATTTTTCAACACGCCTGCCCGTTTAAAATATATGAAGACCATCCACACAGAGCTTGGTCATATAACAGATGTCATGAATCGCATGGCACTTGCACACCCAGAAGTGAAGTTCACCTGCACGCACAATGAAAAGCAGATCTTTCAAACGAATGGGCGGGGAGATTTGCTTCAAGTCGTAGCAAACATTTATGGGGTCAATGTTGCACGAAAGATGGTTCCGATCGAAGCAGAAACACTGGATTTTAAAGTGAAAGGGTATGTAGCTAAACCCGAAATCTATAGAGCTTCACGTAATTATATGTCAACCATTGTTAATGGGCGTTTTATTAGGCATATTCCTTTAAATAAAGCTGTTTTACAGGGGTATCACACCTTGCTTCCGATAGGAAAAAGTCCAATTGTTGTGTTGAATATTGAAATGGACCCAATTCTCGTCGATGTCAACGTTCATCCTTCAAAACTGGAAGTACGATTCAGTAAGGAAAAAGAATTGTTCGAGGTTCTTGAAGAAACCATTCGTCGAGCATTTCGGAAAGAGACGTTGATTCCTAATGTTGAGCAGTCCAAGCCTAAGCCGAAAAAGCAACTAAGTACCCAGGGGACATTTAACTTCGACCACGACCATAAAGAAGAAGCTCACCAAAAGCGGGAAGAGTCGATAGATCATCTTATGAAAGAGACGCTGCCGCCTAAGACAAAGGACAATTACTCTAATCAGCAAGATGAGGTCCTTAAAGAAATGACAACAAAGTTTGAACCACTTCAGGAGAAAACAGAAGAAAAAGAAGAAACAAATCATCAACATGAAGAAGCAGTAGACCGAGTACCGACCATGTATCCGATCGGTCAACTTCATGGGACCTATATATTGGCTCAAAATGAAGAAGGTATGTACATTGTCGATCAGCATGCAGCTCAGGAAAGAATTAAATACGAATTTTTCCGTGACAAGCTGGCAGAAGTAGATCATGAAGTTCAGGAATTGCTTGTGCCAATGACCTTTGATTTCTCAAGACAAGAAGCTCTCCGTATTGAAGAGTACAAAGAAGAACTTGAGAAAGTCGGTCTATTCTTTGAACCTTTCGGAGACAACAGTTTTATTGTAAGGAGTCATCCCCAATGGTTTCCAAAAGGTTTTGAAGAAGAAGTGATCTATGAAATGATCGATCAGCTTACGAACAAAGAGCGGATAGATATATTAAAATTAAGAGAAGAAGCTGCTATTTTAATGTCGTGTAAACGTTCAATCAAAGCAAATCATTATCTGAATCAATCAGACATGTTTCAACTGCTTGAAGATCTCAGAAAATCAACAGATCCCTTTACTTGTCCTCATGGCAGGCCCATTATCGTTTTCTTCTCAGAATATGAGATGGAGAAAATGTTCAAGAGAGTGATGTCGTGAAGACCAAAAAGCTCAACACACATATTCTAGGTGTTGAGCTTATTTTTGTGGGATCAAGACTTGGTCCATTTTTTGAGCCCTTTCCATTGTTTTTCTAACTTACTCAATGCTTGAGAGTTTTGAAGATGAATTTCTGAGTCACAGTGTGGGCAAGTCACGTGATTCGTATCTTCAAAGATTGCTGCAGCTCCAGCTTCCACTTTATTCCCACAGTTAGGACAATTAAATTCAACTTTTTGTCCCTTCAACCTTTCTTTTGCATCCATAAACATATCGCCTCCCTATACACACGTATTCGATATTAAGGTCTCTGTTTCCTGTTACTCCCAGAATTTTAGACATAATTAAACCGCCCTAAGTTGACATAATCAAATTACAGTCAAACCAAGAGCGGTATGTAAATGTTGTATCGCACCAGACTATCCCACCATTCGGAGTAGGGGAGGGGGTCATGATATATTTTTTTGTTGCAATAAAAAACGGAAATAATTATCGATCTGTTTGATTTCATCAGGCTGAATACCGAACCATGCTTTTTTATCAAAAAACACAGGTTTATCATAACCTTTGGTTTCGAGGAGTTGTTTAATCTCACGCATTTCATCTTCCAGCTCATCGCTGAGACCTAAAAGATAATCCGCAGTGGTATGAAGTGCATGAGCAATCTTCGTCAAGTCGATCAAATCCGGAGAAGTATAATTCCGTTCCCAATTTGAGACGACCTGGGCAGACACACCGACTTTTTCAGCTAACATCGTTTGTGTGAAACCTCTATCTTTCCTAAGTGAACGAATTCTTTCATGTACCACTGTGATACGCCTCCTTTTTTATACTATAACACAAACTAACGAATCTCGATAGTGAAACTAACGAATATTTTGAATTTTAATAACGGAATCCGTTAGTGCGGGTAACGAATTCCGTTAGTTAGGCTGCTGAGGTATGATTGTAGAGGGATTCATGTATAATAAGAATCAGTGCAAAGGAGGGAAGGTTTATGAAAAAACCAAAAGTCATTTCTGTAGTTGGACCGACTGCGGTGGGGAAGTCAAAACTCGGAGTCCATATCGCTAAGCATTTTGGCGGGGAAGTCATCAGTGGAGATTCTATGCAAATTTACAAGTCAATGGATATCGGAACAGCCAAAGTGACAAAAGAAGAAATGGAAGGAATTCCACACCACATGATTGATTTAAAGGATCCTTCTGAAGATTTTTCAGTTGCAGAATTTCAAGAAACTGTACAAAATTTGATATATAAAATAGATAAGAATGGTAAACTTCCTGTCATTGTGGGAGGTACAGGTCTTTACATACAAGCAACCCTTTATGATTTCAATTTCTCTGAAACAAAGAAAGATGATGCAGTGATTAAGAAGTTAGAAGAGGAAGCAAAAGAACGAGGAATGCAGCACATGTACGATCGCTTGAAGTCAGTCGATCCTGAGCAAGCGAGCAGAATTCATCCTAATAACGAACGGCGTGTATTGAGAGCGCTGGAAGTCTACGAAACAACAGGCAAGGTCATGAGCGATTATCAGGAGGAACAACCAGATGAGTCTCCTTTCAGCCCCATCATCATTGGTTTAGAAATGGATCGTAATCAGCTATATGACCGAATAAACAAAAGGGTCGATAAAATGGTAGATGAAGGGCTGGTAGAAGAAGTAAGAAGTCTTTATGAACAAGGGCTGGAAGATCAACAATCTATGAAAGCCATTGGATACAAGGAGCTGATTCCATACTTTAAAGGTGAATATGGCTTGAACGATGCGATTGAACTTTTAAAACGTAACTCCCGCCGTTACGCTAAACGACAATACACGTACTTTAGAAACAAAATGGATGTAAACTGGTATGAAGTGACGGAAGATGATTACGAAGAGAAATTTGCAACAATTTTGGCCGATCTTGCAGGAATGCTGAAGTAAAACATAGAATGGTAGTATTACAGATAGAAAAGAGGAGGAAGATCCATGGCCCAATCCGTAAATATTCAAGACAACTATTTAAATCAATTGAGGAAAGAGCGTATGCAGGTGACTTGCTTTCTACTAAACGGCTTCCAATTACGCGGTGTTGTTAAGGCGTTTGATAACTTTACCGTGCTCCTTGAAACAGAAGGGAAGCAGCAGTTAATTTTCAAACATGCGATTTCGACTTTTGCACCGATGAAAAACGTTTCATTGGATAAGGAATAAAAGTAAGAATTTCACGCTGTAAATTGAAATAGGTGATGAGTGGAAAAAACGGGAGCTTATGACAGCTTCCGTTTTTTCATTGTCTGGGCGTTTGTCACAGGTGATCTCCTTTTTGCGTATGATGAAGGGAAACGAGGAGGGATCCATGTGCAATCGCAGGCAAAGGCAGTAAAACCTGGTACGATCAATATTGTACTAAACGAATCGAAAGGGAAAGAAACTCCGGTTCAACAAGTCCAATCCAAAGAGAATACGTTGACTCCTTTTCGTAAAATTGATGATTATTTCTCTTCCATCATAGGGATGGAAAATTTAAAGGTCCGTATAAAGGAGATTTATGCCCAGGTTTTAGTCGCTCAAAAGAGAAAAGATGTCGGATTGAAATCAAATGGGCAGGTTTTACACATGGTTTTCAAAGGAAATCCTGGTACGGGTAAAACGACTATTGCCCGTATGGTAGCAAAACTCTTTAGTGAAATCGATGTGCTTGAGAAAGGTCATTTTATAGAAGCAGATCGAAGTGATTTGGTAGGCGAGTATATTGGGCATACCGCGCAGAAAACAAAAGACCTGATTCATAAATCCCTAGGAGGTGTACTCTTCATTGATGAAGCGTACTCACTTGCACGCGGAGGGGAAAAGGATTTTGGGAAAGAAGCGATTGATACGATTGTTAAATGCATGGAGGATCACCATGATGAATTAATTATTATCTTGGCAGGGTACCCTGATGAGATGGATGATTTTCTAAAAATCAATCCGGGTCTTGCTTCGAGATTTCCTATTCAATTATCTTTTTCTAATTACTCTGCAACAGAGTTATCAGGAATAGCTTCTGAGATGTTGAAAGAACGACAGTATTGCTTGACGAAGGAAGCGGAAAGAAGATTGTTCAATCACCTTGTGCACGTCTGTTCGGAATCATCGTATAACTTTTCTAATGCAAGGTATGTGCGCAATGTAATTGAGGAAGCTATAAGAAAGCACGCCTGGAGGGTTGTATGCAGTCTTGATCAGCGTAAATCAACTTTGATGACGCTTCAGCCGGAGGATTTTGCTGAAATCCAATCACGCTATAACTACCATTAATGGATGCAAATATCTATCCTGCTATTTTTTTGATATGATGGAGAAGAAAAGAGGAGAAGAAAAGAAGGTGTTACAATGAAGGCAAAAGAACAAGTCATCCTCGTAGCAAGAAAAAATCCACAAGAACAAGAAGAACGGTTTCAATCTTCTCTCGAAGAGCTTCAGTCCTTAACGGAAACTGCTAATGGAGAAGTATGTAAAGTTATTACTCAAAATAGAGACCGGGTTCACCCGGCTACATATCTAGGACAAGGAAAGCTTGAAGAAATTAAAATAGCTGCAGATGAGATCGATGCTGATCTTGTTATTTTCAATGATGAGCTTTCCCCTGGTCAGTTAAGGAATATAACGGATCGAATTGAACGTCGCGTTATTGATCGCAGTCAACTTATTTTGGATATCTTTGCTGGGCGTGCCCGTACCAAGGAAGGGAAGCTTCAAGTAGAATTAGCTCAGCTTCAATATTTATTACCACGGCTCGCTGGACAGGGGACCGAACTTTCTCGTCTTGGTGGCGGGATTGGCACTCGCGGACCTGGTGAAACGAAACTGGAGACCGACCGCCGGCATATTCAGAGAAGGATAGATGATATTAAAACAAGGCTGAATACAGTTGTGAAACAGCGAGAACAGTACCGAAAACGCCGAAAAGAAAACATGGCTTTTCAAATCGCAATTGTCGGCTATACCAATGCAGGGAAATCAACGTTCTTTAATCGAGTAACAGAAAGTGAATCCTTTGAAGAGGATCTGTTGTTTGCTACGCTTGACCCTTTAACAAGGCAAATGAGTCTTCCATCAGGTTTTCAAGCGCTCATCTCTGATACAGTTGGGTTCATCCAGGACCTCCCTACAACATTGATTGCTGCGTTTCGTTCGACTCTTGAGGAAGTTACAGAAGCAGATTTTATCATTCATATGGTAGATGCCTCACACCCTGATCATATCCAGCAGGAACGAACTGTATTGCATTTATTAGAAGAATTGGAAGCAGGTCATCTCCCAATCCTTACCGTTTACAATAAGAAGGACCTACTGAATGATGATTTCATCCCAAATATCCATCCATCATTAACCGTCAGTGTCCATGACCGAATTGATATTAAACGCATACTGGATAAAGTAGAAGTCGTGTTAAAAGAAGAGTGGTACGAATATGACCTATTTTTGCCAGCCTCAGATGGTAAGCTGCTACAGCAGTTTAAAAAGTACAGCATGATTACATCACTGCAATTTTTAGAAGATAAAGAAGGGTATGCTCTTCATGGATTTATTCATCCAGAGCACCCGCTAAGACATCAGATTTTATAAGATATGAAAAAGGCAGGAAAAGCACCGTGAATATACAAGAAGTAATAAGACAAGCAGAAGAAGAAATTATTCATAAACACAAGGAAGTTAACCAAATCGTCGAAGAGAACCAGGCAAATGTTTTGAACGCTTTCCAAAAGTTGAGGGTGAGCGACTCCCATTTTAACCCAACGACAGGCTATGGTTATGATGACTTTGGGCGGGATACATTAGAAGCTTTGTATGCGGAAATATTTAAAGCTGAAGATGCGCTTGTCCGCCCTCAGCTTATTTCTGGCACGCATGCCATCACAACAGCCTTGTTCGGAGTCTTAAGACCGGGGGACGAGCTTTTATACATCACTGGCGAGCCATATGACACGCTACACGAAGTGGTTGGGAAAAAAGGCGGTAAAGACACTGGGTCGTTAAGAGATTTCGGAGTTTCCTACAACTCGATTCCTATTACAAAGGAAGGCTCGTTTGATGTAGAACGAATAAGAGAAACGATCTCTCCTGAGACTAAGATTGTCGCTATCCAACGATCGAAAGGTTATGATGACCGGCCCTCTTTTACTATCGAAGAGATCTCTCAGATGATTAAGGAAGTGCGGCAAGTTAAATCGGATGCAGTAATTTTCGTTGACAATTGCTACGGCGAGTTTGTAGAAACACGCGAGCCTATTGAAGCTGGAGCAGATTTGATTGCTGGTTCGCTGATTAAAAATCCTGGTGGAGGTATTGCCAGGATCGGAGGATACATAGCAGGAAGAAAAGACCTAATTGAGTTGTGCAGTTATCGTCTTACCGCCCCAGGATTAGGAAAAGAAACAGGAGCAAGCTTGAATAGTTTGCAGGAAATGTATCAAGGGATCTTTTTGGCTCCGCATGTAGTTGGAGAGGCCTTAAAAGGAGCCATTTTTACAGCGAAGTTTTTAGAGACGTTAGGCTTTAATACGAACCCATCATTCGATGCGAAAAGGACAGACCTGATTCAATCGGTCAATTTCGAAACCGCAGAGCAAATGGTCCGCTTTTGTCAGGCGATTCAACAAGCTTCCCCTGTTAATTCTCATGTTCTCCCTCAGCCTAGTGCAATGCCTGGATATGAGGACGACGTCATAATGGCAGCAGGTACGTTCATCCAGGGAGCAAGTTTGGAATTAACGGCAGACGGGCCTATTCGTCCACCTTATACCGCTTTTATTCAAGGTGGATTGACCTACGCACATGTAAAAATTGCAGTCAACCAAGCAGTGGCACACTTGATCGAAGACGGAATATTCACCCCGGTCAGGTAGATACTGAGATTTTCTAACAAAGAATGTCTCTCCGCTCTGTCTCATAATGAATAGAGAATTTATAGAGACATGAAAAAACGATGAAATGGGTATTTCTTATCGGAATCTTACCGAGAATTTTTATTCTTATTTTATTATGTGAACATTTCTCACATATGTTGACATATCCCCTGTCTGACGTATAATTAAAGTATCATTCTTATGGGGAGGAGGCACATCGATGAGTGATGAAATTCGTCGTTCTATGCCGTTGTTCCCGATGGGGATTGTTCAATCTTTAACGGATCTTACTGCTCGCCAGATTCGATATTATGAACAGCACGAGCTGATTTATCCTGCGCGATCAGAAGGCAACCGCCGTTTATTCTCGTTCAATGATGTCGATCGATTGTTAGAAATCAAAGACCTCATTGACCAAGGAGTGAATATGGCGGGTATTAAGAAGGTTCTTAAGCTTAACGAGCAGCCGAAGAACGAAGCATATGATGAGGAACAGGTTCAAGAAGTTCATAATGAACTTTCTGAGAAAGAACTTCGCCGTATGCTCCAACAAGAACTATTCACCGCGGGACGACAAGGTAAATTAGGTATTCGGCAGGGAGAATTATCTAGGTTCTTCCATTAAATTATGTTGAGAGGGGAATATTGAATGGGTTTGACTAAAGAAGAAATCTACAAAAAAATTGATGAAGAAAACGTCCGGTTTATCCGACTGCAATTTACGGATATGCTCGGTACAATTAAAAACGTGGAAATCCCACTAAGCCAGTTAGACAAAGCACTAGACGGAATGATGATGTTTGATGGATCGTCCATAGAAGGATTCGTTCGAATTGAAGAATCTGATATGTACCTGGTGCCAGATTTAGATACATTCGTCGTTTTCCCTTGGACATCGGAAAAAGGGAAAGTGGCACGATTCATTTGTGACATATACAACCCAGACAAGACTCCATTTGAAGGCTGTCCGCGTTATAATTTGAAGCGCAACATCAAGAAAATGGAGAAACTTGGATTTTCCGCCTTCAACATCGGAACAGAGCCAGAATTCTTCTTGTTTAAGCTAGATCAATCAGGAGATCCTACAATGGAGTTAAATGATAAAGGTGGGTACTTCGACCTTGCTCCTACAGATCTAGGTGAAAATTGCCGCCGTGATATCGTTCTTGAACTAGAAGAAATGGGTTTTGAAATTGAAGCTTCTCACCATGAAGTAGCTCCAGGACAGCATGAAATTGACTTTAAATACTCCGATGCTGTGAAACACTGTGATGATATTCAGACATTTAAATTAGTTGTTAAGACAATCGCGCGTCAGCATGGATTGCATGCAACCTTTATGCCAAAGCCTCTATTTGGTGTGAACGGATCCGGAATGCACGCAAACATGTCCTTATTCAACGAAAGCGGAAATGCGTTCTTCGATGAAAACGGCAAGGAACAACTTTCAGATGTGGCGTATCAGTTCACAGCTGGAATTATTAAACATGCCACAAACTTTACAGCTGTAACGAACCCTACAGTGAACTCCTTCAAGCGTCTAGTGCCCGGGTATGAAGCCCCTTGTTATGTCGCTTGGTCCGGCCAAAACCGTAGTCCACTTGTACGCGTACCGACTTCTCGTGGTCTCAGCACGCGTATTGAGGTGCGTAGTGTTGACCCGGCAGCGAACCCTTACATGGCAATGGCTGTGCTATTAGCTGCAGGGCTTGATGGTGTGGAGAATAAATTGGATGCTCCTGCGCCGGTTGACCGAAATATCTATGTGATGGATAAAAAAGAGCGTGAAGCGCACGGTGTTAAAGACCTTCCAGCGACACTTTACGATGCCCTCGTTGAGCTGCAGAAGGATTCGATTATGGTTGAAGCCCTTGGGGAGCACCTATTCGAGCATTTTATTGAAGCGAAAGAAATTGAATGGGATATGTTCCGTACGCAAGTCCATCCTTGGGAACGCGAACAATACTTACAAACGTATTAATGGATAGGAAAACCCTCGATCTTCAGGATCGAGGGTTTTTTCAAATTATTTCTAGTGTACAAAAAGAGATGCACTCCATATAATAGACATAAGAACAAATGTTCGCTTTATTTGAGGAGTGATACAAATGAGTGATTTAATGGTCCGTGCAAAAGAAGAAAAAGCAAAAATTGAAATCATTTATATGTCCGGTCAAGGGACGCTTACTCAACGGATGATTCGAGTCATTGCTATACGTGACACCTACATTCTTGCCTATTGTTTCAATCGCAAGGAGGTGCGAGCGTTCCACACAGAAAATATTCTCTCTGCTTTTCCGATAACCAATAGCAGAGGCGTGGGAGCATGATTAATTCTATTCAAGTAATAGGGTGAGGCAAATCTTTTATTTATCACTTAAACGCTAATAGATAAATTCTTTTTACCTGATTGCTTCCCAACTATTGACTCTACTGGTGTATGTGGTATAGTTAGAGTTAATTATTCTTGTTCGTTTACGAATGAAAGAAAAAGTAACTTTTAAGTCACTTTCGTCTTGAATGAATATGCAGAGCAATAATAGTAATACATTGTGGAAAGAGTTCCACGCAGGAGGTAACTACATGTTACAAGGTAATGTTAAATGGTTTAACGCAGAAAAAGGTTTTGGATTTATCGAAGTAGAAGGTCAAGACGATGTATTCGTACACTTCTCTGCTATTCAAGGCGAAGGATTTAAAACTTTAGAAGAAAACGAAACTGTTACTTTTGAAATCGTTGAAGGTAACCGTGGACCCCAAGCAGCTAACGTTCAAAAATAAAACGTCAAGCATAAAAAAGAGCCTCTCCAAAGAGAGGCTCTTTTTTATTAGTTGTTGGGTATATAACCAACATAAAAGAGACGAGCCGCGGCTCGTCTCTTTTTTTAATGCACAGTACGGTATAAACCAACGACTTTGCCAAGAATGGAAACATCACTAAGAATGATCGGATCCATGGTGGCATTTTCAGGCTGTAGACGTATGTGAGTTTTTTCTTTAAAGAACCGTTTCACAGTAGCTTCTTCATCCTCTGTCATAGCAACAACAATATCACCATTCTGGGCTGTTTGCTGCTGTCTCACAACAACCATATCACCATCAAGAATACCGGCCTCAATCATACTTTCTCCTTGAACGATCAAAACAAAAGTATTGTCATCGGAACCAGCCAGGGTGTCTGGCAGAGGAACATACTCCTCAATGTTTTCAACAGCTGTAATCGGAGAACCTGCCGTAACCTTACCAATAACTGGAGCATAGGCAGCCTCGCTGCGAGGAATACTGTGATCTTCTTCTAGTTCAATCACTTCGATCGCGCGAGGTTTCGTGGGGTCCCTGCGGATATATCCTTTTTTTTCTAATCTTGATAGATGTCCATGAACGGTAGAACTGGATGCTAGACCTACAGACTGACCAATTTCACGCACAGAGGGCGGATAACCTTTCAATAATACTTGTTCTTTTATAAAATCTAGTATTTCTTGCTGCCGCTTTGAAAGTTTGCTCATAGATTGCCACCTCGTACATAGGATTATAGTAACCACATTGTACCATGCCTATATTCAAAATACAAACAAGCGTTCGAAAAAACGGTTGACAAGAACTTGTGTTCGTATATAATTGAAATTAACCAAATGCGAACAAAAGTTCTTAAGAACATAAGTTCTCAAAATGGAGGTTTTTTTAAATGTTTAACAAACTATCAAAGCTTGATCTCACGTATCTAGTATTATTCGTAGCGAGTTTAGCGTTTTTATACTTTTCTATGGTCACAACAGGATAGATTGTAATATCCTTGTTAAAGTAATTTTAGAAAAGGGAGACCGGACATGATGAGAGTCGTTCTATATTGTCGAGTAAGTACGGAAAAGGAAGCGCAAGTATCTTCTTTGAATAGGCAAAGAGCTGAATTGATGCGGATGGCCGAGCATCATAAAATGGAAATCGTGGATTGTATTGTGGAACAGGCAAGCGGTTATGAGATCGAACGGGAAGGAATTTTCCGCTTGCTTGAATACTTTTCTAGTCGTAGCGCTGATGCCCTTCTTATTCAAGACGAAACAAGGCTTGGAAGAGGAAATACGAAGATTGCTTTATTCCATCAACTGAAAAAGCTTAATATTCGGATTTATTCGTTGTCCCAGGAGGGTGAATTGGAAATTTCAGAGTCAGATTCCATGGTTCTGCAAATTGTAGGTATTGTTGAAGAATATCAAAGGAAAATACATAATATGAAAATCCGAAGAGGAATGAAAAAAGCCGTTGAAGATGGGTACAACCCAGCTGCCAATCTCTCAAACAAAGATATGGCGTCAGGGAGAGAGAGGATCGACTTTCCTATAGAGGAAGTTATTCGGTTACGCCGTAATAAGTTAACTTTCAAAGACATTGCGTCAACTCTAAGAGGAGTGGGCTATGATGTATCCAAAGCCACCGTTCACCGCAGGTATCAGGAGTACGTATCACTTGAAAAACAAAGTCAATCAAGTTACGATAATGTAGACAAGGGTGAATAACCTCTTGTCTTTTTCTTGTCTTAACGACATTAACCCACAATTACGAAAGCGGGGGATGTACTATGCTATCGAAAGATAAAATCAATCGCATAAATGAACTAGCTAATAAATCGAAAAAAGAAGAGCTTACGAAATCTGAAAAAGATGAGCAGCAAAAGCTTCGTCAGGAATATTTGAAGAGTGCTCGTAAGTCATTCAAAAATCAGTTGAAGGGCGTTAAAGTTATTGATCCTTTAGGAAATGATGTAACCCCTAACAAGCTGAAACAGATGCAGCAGAACGAGAAAAAAAATTAATGAAAGGATCCGTACTTTTAAAAGTGCGGATTTTTTGTTTAAGAAATCCGATTAAGGGAAAATTAGGCAAGAATTAAAAGGAATTATTGAAAAAGTTGTACGATTGCTTGTCTCAAATCTATTTTCATTATAGGATAAGACATGGTACATATACCTGAGAAAGGGGAATAAAGATTATGGCAAACAGCCTTGAACAAACTTCTATTAATACAATCCGTACTTTAGCTATTGATGCAGTAGAAAAAGCGAGTTCGGGACACCCGGGTATGCCGATGGGGGCAGCCCCAATGGCTTACACACTTTGGACGAAATTCATGAACCACAACCCAAGTAATTCAGAGTGGTTCAACCGTGATCGTTTTGTACTTTCAGCTGGACACGGCTCAATGCTTCTATACAGCCTTTTACACCTGTCTGGATACAACGTGAGTATCGATGATCTAAAATCCTTCCGCCAATGGGGATCAAATACGCCAGGACACCCTGAATACGGCCACACTGATGGGGTAGAGGCGACTACAGGCCCACTTGGACAAGGGTTGGCTATGGCTACAGGGATGGCTATGGCAGAGGCTCACCTTGGTGCAAAATACAACCGTGACGACTACAATGTAGTTGACCATTACACGTACGCCATTTGCGGTGACGGTGACTTAATGGAAGGGGTCTCTCAAGAATCAGCTTCCCTTGCAGGTCACTTAGGACTAGGAAAATTAATCGTCCTCTACGATTCTAACGATATCTCCCTGGACGGTGACCTTGACCGTTCCTTTAGTGAGAGTGTAGAGAAACGCTATGAAGCTTACGGCTGGCAAGTGATTCGTGTAGAAGATGGAACCGATACCAATGAAATTACTAATGCGATTGAAAAGGCGAAGCAAAATGCAGATCAACCGACAATGATTGAAGTGAAAACGGTTATCGGATACGGTGCACCTACTAAATCTGGTAAATCAGCTTCTCACGGTGCACCTTTAGGTGAAGACGAAGCTACAAAAACGAAAGAGTTTTATAAGTGGGAGCATGAACCATTCCACGTTCCTGATGAAGTTTATGCTGATTTCAAAGAAAAAGTTCAGCAAAACGGAGAACAGCAAGAGCAAGCTTGGAATGATAAGCTGAAGCAGTATAAAGAAGCGTATCCAGAACTTGCTTCTGAATTTGAAACAGCGATCAAAGGTGAGCTTCCAGAAGGATGGGAAAAGCAGCTTCCGACCTTTACAGTCGGTGAAGACAGTCCGGCTACCCGTGCTGCTTCTGGAGAAGTTATCAATGCTCTTTCTAAAGAGATTCCGAATTTCTTTGGCGGAAGTGCTGACCTTGCCGGTTCAAACAAGACAGCTGTTAAAGAAGAAGAAGACTTCTCTCGTGAGAACTACGCAGGACGTAACATTTGGTTTGGTGTTCGTGAATTTGCCATGGCTGCCGCAATGAACGGCATGGCCCTTCACGGAGGTCTGAAAGCTTATGCAGGAACGTTCTTTGTATTCAGCGACTACCTGCGTCCAGCTATTCGTCTTTCAGCCCTTATGAATTTGCCAGTGAACTATGTATTTACCCATGACTCTGTTGCCGTAGGAGAAGACGGTCCAACACACGAGCCAATTGAACAGCTTCCTTCTCTTCGTGCAATGCCAAATCTCTCTGTCATTCGTCCGGCTGACGGGAATGAAACGAGTGCCGCGTGGAGACTAGCACTTGAATCCAATACAACTCCTAACGCACTTGTACTTACTCGTCAAGGACTTCCGACGCTTGAAGGTACAGCGGAGAAGGCGTATGAAGGTGTGAAGCATGGTGCTTACATTTTAAGTGATTCAGACAAAAAAGATCCTGATGCAATCCTGCTTGCTTCTGGTTCCGAAGTACAGTTGATTGTAGAAGCACAGTCTGAGTTGAAGAAGAAAGGCTATGACGTCCGCGTTGTAAGTGTTCCTTCCTTTGATCGCTTCAATGCGCAGAGCGCAGAGTACAAAGAGGAAGTATTACCATCTAATGTACGTACACGTCTTGCCGTTGAAATGGCCGCATCATTTGGCTGGGAGCGTTATGTAGGTCTGGATGGATCAGTGCTTGGCATTGATAAGTTCGGTGCATCTGCACCAGGAGATACAGTCATTGAAAATTATGGCTTTACTGTAGACAACGTTGTCAAACATGCTGAAAATCTTATGAAATAAGTAACCTTTAAAAAGCTGCTGGTATATTAATACCAGCAGCTTTTTTTGTTTGCATTTCTTTCAACTTTTTGGCATTTCGACAAACTTCGCTATAGACACGGGACATAAAGTGACAGATTTTCAATAGCGCTCATCGATATAATACAAAAAAGGAGTGAAAGGAATGCAGTTCTTCATATTTTCAATTAAGCAAGAAATTGTCCAACTTTATTATTATAAAGTGGAAGTAATGAAACGCTTCTTCCTTGAATTTGTGAGGAATTCAAAATCTGTAACATATATAAAGCAGTTTTCTTACATCTCAGAATTGTTTCCTTTTAAAGAGTGGATTGAGGGCTGTATTCTAGAAAAGAACACCTCAAGAAAAAATATCGCCTTCAGTTTTCCGTTCTTCGATAACGACATTTTCTGTGGTATAATGGATAATAAGAACTATTGTTGTCTTTTTCAGTGTGATAGTCTCTGGCAGGCAAATAAGGACGTTTTTCAGCCGTTACGAACATCCTCTCAATCGTTTTTTATTATTGAAAAGGGTGGCGAGCATTATGGCTGGATTTCGCCTTTGGAAGGTCAGTGTCTATTAACGTGAAACGACTATTGTATTTCTGTTAACGTTTTACTATACTGTTATGGGAGACAACACGAAGGAGGAAGACGAAGACATGACTTTGGGGATCGTATGGGTTGTCATCATTGCCCTGCTGACACTTCTCGGCGGTGTAGCCCTTGGCTTTTTCATTGCGAGAAAATATATGATGAACTATTTGAAGAAAAACCCACCTATTAATGAACAAATGCTGCGCACATTGATGATGCAGATGGGGCAGAAGCCATCACAGAAGAAAATCAATCAAATGATGCGTTCTATGAACAACCAAATGAAATAATTCGTAAAGCCTTCTTTCCAAAAGAAAGAGGGCTTTTTACTTAAGAATAGGAATATCATGGTTATTGTTCACAGCGGTTTCATCGTCATTTCATCCTTGTTCTGATACAATGGATACTTAGTACGACTTTGGAGGAAACACACATGTCAGAAGTAAACATTTTCTTAGCATTCGGAGCAGGATTTTTATCTTTCATATCTCCGTGTGTGCTGCCGCTTTTTCCTGCATTTTTATCCTATATAACTGGGATGAGTGTTAATGAATTAAGGGAAGATAACGGGATGTTAAAAAAGCAGAGCTTGATACATACAATCCTGTTCCTATTAGGCTTTACCACGATATTTTTGATTCTAGGTTTATCTGGATCGTTTTTTGCTCAGTTTATGATTCAAAACGAAGAGATCATCCGCAGACTTGGTGCAATATTAATTATCTTTTTCGGTTTTGTCATCATTGGTGTATTTAATTTCCAATTCCTAATGAAGGATAGAAAAATTACGTTTAAGAATCGGCCTGCGGGGTATCTGGGGTCATTCATTATTGGTCTTACTTTTTCACTAGGATGGACGCCTTGTACCGGACCGATCCTCGGGGCTGTTTTGGCACTAGGAGTGGATCAGCCAAATTTATTTCTTGTTATGATGATTGCCTATTCATTGGGGTTTTCAATCCCGTTTTTAGTTCTATCTTTTTTTGTAGGGAAGTTAGATTGGATTAAACGAAACAGTGCAAAGATTGTAAAGATTGGAGGTTATTTCATGATATTCATGGGAATTGCCCTTTATTTAGATTGGCTGACCAAACTTACGTCTTATCTTTCTGGCGTGTTTGGAGGGTTCCAAGGCTTTTAAAGCATGGATTTTCGTGAAATAATATATTATGATGAAAGTATTGATAAAAACATAAAGGAGTAAACGTATGACCCGAACAAATGACATTATTCTCAGAACAACGACTACACTAATAGCTTTCATATTACTAGGGTTTTCCATTTACTTATTTTTTGCGGGACACAATAAACCCGGCGGTGGTTTTATAGGCGGACTAATGACATCTGCTGCATTTGTCCTGATGTATATGGCTTATGGGTTTAGAGCTATGCAAAAGATTCTTCCGATTACCTTCCGTTACGTCATTCCAGTAGGATTGATGATTGCATTAGCAACCGGCATTGGATCTTTTGTATTCGGAGAGCCGTTTCTCAGTCAAACATTCGCTTATTTCCAGCTGCCGATCCTTGGAAAAACAGAACTTGCTACAGCGCTTTTGTTTGACCTTGGCGTGTACCTGACAGTAATAGGGGTGACAATGACGATCATTCTTACAATTGCTAATGACTGTGAAGAGTCAAAGCAAGCTTAACAAAAAATGTGATCTCAAAGGCGACTGACCGTATGTTAAACTATTGATGAATGGACAGAGAAGAAAGAGTGAAACAATATGTTTTGGTTGATAGCAAGCACAATTGTAGCAGCTGGCATGGCTACAGCAATGATATTTGTCCGGCTGAGGGCTGCAAAGCGGCCAGCAAGCGTTAAAAAAATTATTCTCCCTCCATTGTTCATGAGTACAGGGGCCTTGATGTTTGTGTTCCCTGTATTTCGCGTGGAGTGGACACAGGTGTTGGAAGCACTAGTAGTGGGTGCTTTATTTTCAGTATTTCTAATACGTACGTCTAAGTTGGAGGTGCGTGAAGGGGACATCTACCTAAAACCTTCTAAAGCCTTTATATTTATTTTATTTGGGTTATTGGTTCTTCGAATTGTCTTGAAACTGGTCATAGGTCAAACGGTATCCTTTGGTGAAACAAGCGGGATGTTCTTCTTACTCGCCTTCGGCATGATTTTGACTTGGCGGCTGGCAATGCTGAAACAATACTTACGTCTTGAAAAAACATTAGATACAAAGAAAAACTTGGCAAGAAGAGTGTGAATTTGTATGATACACACTCTTTTTTACTCTAAAATGTATAAGGAAAATAAAAACCACATGGGGGTCCCATGTGGTTTTTCTATGTCGCTTTGTATGAACGTTCAAGAAGCGGTTCGTAAGGGGCCAGATCAATTTCTTTTTCCTCAAGTTTTTTGATAAGAAACTTGTGGTCCCTTTTTGGTGTAGCTAAAATGTAGCCTTCTATCAGAATATCCTGAGTTATTTTCTTCTTTCTCTTTTCCAAAGCAATCTGACCAATTTTTCCTGCAATTTTCTGTCTGGCTACATCCCTGAATATTTCCGGTACGGGCGAGACGAGTTCCTCCAGTAGGTCTTTATGATCCTGAGACCACATATGACGTGTCTGGTCAACATAATATTCTTCCCAGTCTATGATTGATTTTCCATCTTCTTTAGGTAGACGCTTAAGAAATTTCCTGAACATAAAGTATCCACCTATCGTCATCAAACCTACCATGATGACGACCCATCCAACGATGAAGAAGGCAAATCCACCTGACATATGATCACCTGTTTCGTTTTCTAAGTAATAATTATTTCTTTTTTATTATAAAAGCTTGTGTCTATAAATACAAGAACGGCAGTAAGAATGAGTAGTCAACACGTGTCGATTTCAGAAAAATTGTGCAGATATATATTTTACTTATAAATCGTTTTCATTTACAATAAAGGTTGGGATTTGTGAACTTGTCTAAAAATAAGGGATCAAATTATTCAATTGGGGAATGGCGGTGCCGACTATCCGGCTTCACCATTTAAATTATGATGAGGGGGTAAAAAAGGAATATGGCTAGCAATACATTTAATGCTCGCAAACAATTTGACCTAAATGGCCAAACGTACAACTACTACGATTTAAAAGCCTTAGAAGATGCGGGACATGGTAAGATCTCCCGTCTACCTTTTTCCATCCGTATCCTTCTAGAATCTCTCTTACGTCAGCATGACGGTCGTGTTATCAAAGATGAACACGTAGAGAGTCTAGCAAACTGGGGAACAGAGAAATCTAAAGGGGAAGACGTACCATTCAAACCTTCTCGTGTTATTCTGCAAGACTTCACTGGGGTACCAGCTGTTGTCGATCTTGCTTCTTTAAGAAAAGCAATGGTAGATATGGGTGGAAGCCCGGATGAAATTAATCCTGAAGTACCTGTTGATCTAGTTATCGACCACTCGGTACAAGTTGATAAATATGGTACACCTGATGCACTAAATGTAAATATGGAGCTTGAGTTTGAACGCAACAAAGAACGTTATGAGTTTCTACACTGGGCGCAAAAAGCATTTGATAACTACCGCGCCGTACCACCTGCAACTGGAATCGTCCACCAGGTGAACCTGGAATACATCGCAAACGTCGTTCATTCCATTGAAAATGAAGACGGCTCCCATGATACTTATCCTGATACTCTTGTAGGTACCGATTCACATACAACGATGATCAATGGACTTGGTGTCCTTGGTTGGGGTGTAGGTGGTATTGAAGCAGAAGCTGGAATGCTTGGTCAGCCTTCATACTTCCCAGCACCAGAAGTCATCGGTGTTAAACTGAACGGAAGCTTCCCACAAGGGACAACAGCTACCGACTTAGCGTTGAAAGTAACGCAGAAGTTGCGTGAACAGAATGTTGTCGGTAAATTTGTTGAATTCTTTGGACCTGGGTTACAAGAGATGCCTCTTGCTGATCGTGCAACGATTTCAAACATGGCTCCAGAGTACGGAGCAACATGCGGCTTCTTCCCAGTAGATGGAGAATCACTTGAATACTTAAAATTGACTGGACGCAGTGAAGAGCAGGTTGCTCTTGTCGAAGAATACTGCAAGAAAAATAACCTTTGGTACGATCCTTCCTTCGAAGATCCTGAGTTTACTCAACTCGTTGAAATCGATCTCGGAGAACTCGAACCAAACCTTTCAGGACCAAAACGTCCGCAAGACTTGATCCCGCTTTCTCAGATGAAAGATTCCTTTGAAAAAGCGATCACAGGGCCTGCTGGAAACCATGGATTCGGTTTAAATAAATCCGAATTTGATAAAGAAGTAGAAGTACAATTTGAAAGTGGAGATAAGACTGTCATGAAGACAGGTGCGCTTGCGATTGCAGCAATCACTTCTTGTACAAACACTTCCAACCCGCACGTAATGTTAGGTGCCGGTCTTGTTGCTAAAAAAGCAGTTGAAAAAGGCCTGGATGTACCAGCATACGTGAAAACATCCTTAGCACCGGGATCTAAAGTAGTTACTCGCTATCTTGAAGATTCAGGATTGATGAACTACTTAAACCAGCTTGGTTTTAACCTTGTCGGTTACGGATGTACAACTTGTATCGGAAACTCTGGTCCATTGCTTCCTGAAATCGAAAAAGCGATTGCGGATAGTGATTTGACAGTATCTTCTGTTCTTTCTGGTAACCGTAACTTCGAAGGTCGTATTCACCCGCTTGTGAAAGCCAACTACCTTGCATCCCCGCCACTTGTAGTTGCTTACGCTCTTGCAGGAACGGTTGATATCGATCTAAAAAATGAATCAATCGGTAAAGATAAGGACGGAAACGAAGTGTTCTTCAATGATATCTGGCCTTCACAGGAAGAAATCAAAGAAGAGATCGCACGTGTCGTAACACCAGAGATCTTCCGTAAAGAATACGAAAGTGTCTTCAATTCCAATGAGAAATGGAATGAAATCGATACAACAGATGAACCATTGTATGATTGGGATGACAATTCCACTTATATTCAAAACCCACCGTTCTTCGAGGGACTTTCTAAGGATCCTGAAACAGTTAAACCGTTGAATGGTATGCGGGTTATTGGTAAATTTGGTGACTCTGTTACAACGGACCATATCTCTCCAGCTGGTGCGATTCCTAAAGATATGCCAGCAGGTGAATATTTAATTGAGAATGGCGTAAGCCCTCGTAACTTCAACTCTTACGGTTCCCGTCGTGGTAACCACGAAGTTATGATGCGTGGTACGTTTGCAAATATCCGTATTCGTAACGAGTTAGCTCCTGGTACAGAGGGCGGATTCACAACTTATTGGCCAACTGAAGAAGTTATGCCTATTTATACAGCTGCTATGCAGTATCAGAAAGACGAAACCCCGCTTATGGTCATTGCTGGTAATGACTATGGAATGGGAAGCTCTCGTGACTGGGCTGCGAAGGGTACAGATCTACTTGGAATTAAGACGGTAATCGCTGAAAGCTTCGAGCGTATCCACCGTTCAAACTTAGTTATGATGGGTGTCCTTCCACTTCAATTTAAAGATGGCGATTCCATTGATTCTCTTGGATTGACTGGACGTGAAACGTTTGATGTTGAAGTTGGGGAAGACGTTAAACCACGTGACCTTGTTAAGGTTACAGCTACGAATGAAGAGGGCGACAAGAAGGAATTTGAAGTTGTTGCCCGCTTTGACAGTGAAGTAGAAGTTGATTATTACCGTCATGGTGGTATCCTTCAAATGGTACTACGTAATAAATTAAGCTAACTTCACACATAAAAAACCGCCCTTATGGGGCGGTTTTTTTCTGTATTTATAACAAATAATTTATTAATGGATTCATTATCTTTACAGGCATAACAGATGTTTTATATTCTTATATATAGAACTAAGACAAAGATTGGTGATCTAATAAAGGGGAATACGATATTGATCAAACAAATAATCGCTACCCTATTTTTATTATTTTTAGTAGGGGTAGTCATTTACAGTGTGGTTGATGAAAGAGATTCTGAAACAAAAGGGAACACGGAAGAACATTATGAAGCGAATGAAGGAGCGGGTATGACTGCTCCTAATGCACCAAGCGGGTTGAAAGTAGGGGAAAAGGCACCTGATTTTACTTTAGAAACTTTGGAAGGCAAGACAGTCAGCCTATCCGATTTACAAGGAAAAAAAGTATTTATTAACTTTTGGGCAACCTGGTGTCCCCCGTGCCGTGAAGAAATGCCTGAGATGGAGAAGTTTTATAAAGAGTATGGAGATGAAGTGGAAGTACTGGCTATAAACGGAACAGCGTCTGAAGAAAATGTAGGAGTTGTCGAAGAATACGTGCAAAAAGGAGAGTATTCTTTTCCGGTTCTTTTAGATAAGGATCTGGAAATTACCAACACTTATCAAGCGATATCCATACCTACTACTTATTTTATTGGAACGGATGGTGTTGTACAGCAGCCAAGGAAAGTCGGTCCGATGACTTACGATTTTATGATAAAAATGAAAGAAAAGCTAAAATAGGGATATTTTAGCTCGATATTGGGAATCCTTAACATTAAAGGAGAGATTCCCATGAGAAAACATAATTCAATGACATTTGAGGAGCGTGTGAAAGAAAACATCCGCTCTATCAAAGAAGATCAGCAGCTATTGGACCAAATCGATGATCGTATAGAAAAACGCCACCATGATCGTATAAAGCAAATCCCATCTTAATGTGTGGGATTTGCTTTTTTTATTACATATAAATCCTATTATTTTTACAAAAACTTCCACCTCAGGTCATCCAATTTATGGATGACCTGAGGTGGAAGTTTTTGTATTCGTATAATCATTGGATGTAAGGGAAAAGTAACCGATGACTCAGGTATTTGTGAGTCAATCGAACCTATAGGAGGTTGACGGAGATGTCCCACAAACAACAGCATATGCCTAACAAAGAAAACAGACCGAATCCTGATAACAGAGCTGATAACGTAGATCGTCTTCAGCAAAATGTAACCAATACGATTGAAAACATCGAAGCTTCCCATGAGGCTCTTGAATTTGCTACAGAAGAAGAAAAAAGAAACATTGAAGCAAAAAACAAGAACCGTAACCAGTCCATCGAAGCTATGCGTCAAGAAATTAAAGACGAAGCACGTAATCAGCAGTATTAAGTCCATTAACCGCTTCTCATTTTGAGAGGCGGTTTTTTAAGTGGGGAATTCAAGTTTTTCTACATAATTGGTGTACTATGGTAAAATGAAAACCGTTGATAGGAAAGGGAGTGATAACGATGATAGAACAATTAAAAAGTTGGAAAACTCTAGACCAGCAACCACCCATCTCAGAGGTGGAAGCATTAAGATACTTAAACGAACATGAGATTGAAGATGCAGAACTGAAAGCTCTTCTATACGTAACGCTTGCCTATCATCGGATCAAACGTCATCCTGAACACGATTCATTAGCCGATCAATTTATTGATGAAGCAAGGATTTTGGATAAATCTCATACGTTAGTGAACGATCTGTATGAATCAAAACAAATGATGCAAGCATATAGCCTGTTAAAACGCACTCCTCTGGAACAATGGGTGCTTCATGAAACAGACCACGATTCAGCAAAAGGAAAGAAAGCCAAAGCCATATATGCGGATGTAAAAGATTTAAAAGAGCAATGGGACGCAGAATTGGCTGAAAAAACCATTATCGACGCTACGAGCCGCTTAAAGCTCTATCAGGACGTATATGAACAGCTTTCTGAACTGGAAGTCATGATGGAAGAGGCCATTGCTTCGATCGAAAATCGCAGAATTCGTATTCCTGTAAAAGAAATTAATGAACGGACCCGTCAATTGTCAGACGATCAAGATGAATTATATAAGCAGTTACCAAAATTTTTGACTGATCAGTCCATCAGCAATCCGCTCGAATCTTTTGAAGAAATGGTAGGCTTACACGATGTAAAAGCTTATATCAAAAGGTATTATCATTTTTTAAAATACCAACAGCAGCGTAAAAGTTTTGGCTTTTCCATGGTGGATGAGCCTGGGCTTCACATGATCATCACAGGGAACCCGGGAACTGGTAAAACAACGATTGCCCGCTTGCTCGCAAACATTTATCATGAATTAGGTATTTTGGACACAAAAGAGGTTGTAGAAGTTAACCGTTCTCATCTTGTTGGCTCCTATGTAGGTCAAAGTGAAGAAAACACGATGAACTATGTCAAGCAAGCCATAGGTGGTGTATTATTCATTGATGAAGCTTACAGCTTGAAACGGGAAGGGCAGACGGGTAATGATTACGGCCAGGCTGTTATAGATACCCTCGTTTCCGCTATGACCGGTAAAGAGTTCGGTGGAAAATTTGCAGTTATCTTAGCAGGTTATCCAGAGGAAATGCGTCAATTTTTATGGTCAAACCCGGGGCTCAGAAGTCGCTTTCCTGAACAGAATCACATCGAACTGCCTGATTATAAGATGGATGAACTCGTAACCATTGCTGAACAGACAGCAATTGAGAATGATTTTTTCTTTACTGAAAGAGCGCTTACTGAATTTACCTCCTTGATTGACCGTGAACGTGTAGATGATTCTTTTGGAAACGCTCGTACGGTGAAAAATCTAGTCATGAAGACCGTCTTTCAAAAAGGGGCTTCAGAAGCTGAACGTGATAAGCACCACTGGCTCGATCATATGCGAATAGATGTCAACGACCTACAATGGGAAACTTCTTCAGACGATGAGGATAAGTCTCCGATGGAGCGGCTCGATGATTTGATTGGTTTAAACAACGTAAAGGCAGAAGTCAGAAAACTATCGTCATTTGTTAAAGCACAGCAGATGCGTAAAGAAAAAGGCTTCCCGGTCGTCCCTATTCAACTACATTCGGTGTTCTCAGGCAACCCTGGGACAGGAAAAACAACGGTTGCTGAAATTTATGCGGACGTATTGAAACAGTGCGGTTTGTTAAAAAGAGGTCATACAGTTGTTGTATCAAGAAGTGACCTGGTCGCTGGTTACGTTGGCCAAACCGCTATGAAAACGAAGCGAAAGATCCGTGAGGCGTTGGGTGGTGTCCTGTTCATTGATGAAGCCTATGCCCTCTATAATGGAGGTCGGGACGATTTTGGTAAGGAAGCGATTGAAACCCTAGTGGATGAAATGACAAAGCATAATGAGAATCTTGTCGTCATACTTGCAGGATATCAGCATGAAATGGAGCAATTAGTGGAGAGCAATCCTGGTTTATCTTCAAGGTTTAAAAAGTTTTTCCGATTCCCAGACTATGATGAAAGAGAACTACTCGAGATGACTCACTATCAGGCGAAATCCTACGGGTACCATTTCAATGAATGGGCCGAGTCGTTCCTGCTGGAAAAATATACGGACCATCGGATCAGGGGAAATGGACGTTTTGTCAACAATTTAGTGAATGAGGCCATTCAGTTTCAGGCCATACGAATTATGGAAGATGAAGCTGAGGATATGAACGAACTAGAATTAGTGGATTTAGAAAAAGCGTGGAATACCGTCCGAAGGGAGTCATGATAGATGAAAGTGATTGAAACACCAATTCAAGTAAGATATCAAGAGACTGATATGATGGGCGTGGTTTATCATGCCAACTATCTCGTGTGGTTTGAAATCGGACGTACGGCATTCATTGAATCGTTAGGGTTTAAGTATGCTGAGATAGAAAAAGAAGGAGTCGTTTCCCCTGTCATTGATGCGCAAATCAGCTTCAAGAACCCTGTACGCTATGGTGAAGATACGAAGGTGAAAACATGGGTTAAACACTACGATGGCCTTCGGGTTACGTATGGCTATGAAGTAGTGCATGAAAATGGAGAAACAGCTGTCTCGGGTGAAACAAAACATGTGATTGTAAAAAAAGATAACTTCAGACCTGTCTCCATACGAAGAAGTTTTCCAGACTGGCATGCAGCTTATCTTGAGGCAATGGAGCAGCATGTATAATGGCTTTTGGTGTGAAAAGAGAAGAGCTTCGGAAGTGGAAACAATCGGTTAAAAGAGGGGAAGTTGCCATCATCACTCACTTTTGGCTTGATGAACGCTTTCCTGGCTGCGATTCAGTGACAAAGGTAGGATGCGCTGATATCGAGAAGCTGAGCAGATGGGGGGCTCAGTATGGGTTAAAGCCTGAATGGATTCACCACGATCCTCGTTTTCCGCATTTTGATTTGTTTGGAGAGAGACAATATCAAATCCTTAGAAAAGAAGGTAAATGGGATCAAATTGAACGATTCATAGCAAAAGAAAAATAAGACGCTGTTTATGGCGTCTTATTTTTGTTGAACAAATAAACTCTCTTTCCGTGTAGGATATAGAGATTCACATCTTTAATCTGATTTAGTTGATTGTTTAATAAGTGAGTTATACACTCGTTTCTTTAACTCTTGATTCATACTTCTGAGACCAAAAACTTCAGACAACCATAGCCCATCTGCCGCCAGTTTTAATATTTCTGCTTGCACTTCATCCAATCCATCGTTATGAATATGATTCTGAAAGTTCTTTTGTGTTTCTTGAATTGGTTTCAAAAGTTTTGGATCAAATGCTTGAGCGGCAAGCAATCCAGCAGAAATCTCCTTGCTCTCATCACTTTGTTTGAACGTGGTGTTTATGTAAGCTCTTATCCATTTTCCGGTTTTCTTTTTATCGGACAGAGTAGCATCTTCTACATTCTGCTTGTGGCTGCGATCCATTCGCTGGACGAGTCCAGTAATCAAAGCTTCTTTAGTAGAAAAATGGTAGAGTAAGCCGCCTTTACTCACTTCAGCAAGCTCCGCAACGGCATCAAGGGTGAGGGACTCAGTTCCTTGTGTTAAAACGATTTTAGCTGCAGCATTTAAAATTTTATCTCGTTTAGATTCTCTAGGCATAAAAAGCCCTCCGCGACTATCTGGATTGGTATTACTATTGATCCTATCAGCACAGAAAATAATTTTCAATTATCAGCCCACCATTGATTTAAACTATACCATCCAGACGGTTTAGTTTAAATCAAAAACAAATCATTTTTGTAGAATTAAATTTATTAGTAAACCGTCTGGACGGTTTACTTTCGTTACGAGCTGGATTCCAGACAAAAAAAGAACACCACGAATGTGATGTTCTTCCAATACAAAACAACTTAGGTGACCCAACCATATTGAATCATCCTTGATCCAATTTCACTTACCTTATTCACCGAAGGATCATTCATTATAGAATTCGTTTCCTCCTGCTTACGGTTAAGTCCATTTTGTAATCTTGTTCCATCTTACTTAATTCAATCTTTCTTAAAATATCTTCAACCTCTTTTCAAAAAAGTGAATCTCAAAGTGTACTTCATAAATCATGTACACCATCTATGCTCAATCCTGAATTCGGGCGTTATAGTCTTATGAAGGGCAGCTATTGTAATCCTTTACACAGGAATGGTGTTCCCTCTTAAAGACCAACGTTAGTGTTCGTATGGAAACGAACTCCTTATGGTTGAGCCACCTAAGTTGTTTTAATCTGTTTATTACTATCTATATACCACACTTTTACATTTATTAACCAGGTAATTTTACCTAACTTTAATCATTCATAAACATACTTTTGTTAATCGTATGATGAGTTTCTCCTTTGATATTCCATGAGGAAGAAAAGGCTGCATGTTACTCTCCATGTAAAAAGGGAGCTTAAAGATGCTCCCTTTTCTTTTCTAACAATTCAATTTCCTCGCCTGATGGGCCTTCGAAAAAAACGGTTATCCAGTCTTTTTCTTCTATTTGGTACGGTCCAGCAGTAGGAGCGATATTGATTTGCCTCAGTTTAAAAATCCAAAAATGGATGTCATAAACCTCCCAACAAAAATGAACACTGGAAGTAAAGGGGTGTTTAGTTTCTGTGAACTCTATAACGAGCTCTTCTTTTTGCATCCATAAGAGTCGTTCATTATTAAAAGTAAATGAATCGATGGTCTTGAATCCAAAACCATCCTCGTAAAACCTCTTAGTTGCTCCTAGTCTGGCGGTTTCGATTCCAGCGTGATGCCATTTCATGATTGATCACTTGATGAAAAAAGTAAATTCATGTCGCCAAACTCATGCCATAGATAATTATTTTGTAAAGCTTCTTCATAGGCTTTTAAAAGTTCATTTGCTGGTAAAAATGAGGAGAGCATATCCAAGTGACTGGCTTCTGGTTCATGAAAACCAGTTAACAAACCATCCACTACCGCATGTTTATAATGTTGATCAACATACAGCGAAGTATTTCCTTCACTTTCGTAAAGGTTACCTTCTTCATTCACAGACGTTTCTAATGCTCGAACGACTGTGGTGCCTACTGCAATAATTCTTTTCCTTGCAGCCTTTGCTTGTTGAATGATTTTTACAGTTTCTAGTGGAACATGGTAAGGCTCTGGATGATTCTTAGGATCTGGCCAGCGGTCGTCTTCATAATAGCTTAATCCAGTATGGAGATGTAGAAAAGCAATTTTTATTCCCTTTGCTTTTAAATGCTTAATCATCTTCCAGGTAAACGCACGTCCTGCTGAGGGCATTTCTGCTGACCCAGGTACTGAACCATAAACCGTTTGATAAGTATCTAGGGGCCATGGATAGTCGATATATTCATACCTAATAGGATCCCCATAATCATAAATAAAAGAAAAAAGTGAACTGCCAGTTTCAGAAAAGGTTAGGGAAACTAAGGGACGCTCAGAGCCCATCCCTGCTATCCGAGCTGTCACACCATCAGGAAAATAAATAGGTTGTTTCCTATTTATCACTCTCCCTAGGACGAGTGCCTCCCATTGATTGGTGGATAATTTCCTGGATAACCTAATTTCAATAGGGTTGTTCCCTTGACTTCCTCTTAATACGGGAGGAATGGTACGACTTTTATTTAATACAAGGACATCCCCTGAATTTAAAAATTGATCAAGAAGATCGAACCGACTGTGTACAGGTTTTCTATCTATTCCTACCACCATCATTTTAACCTGATCCCGCCTTAACCCTCTTTGTTCAGCGGGGATGTGAGCATTTAAGTGATTTGGGATTTGAAAAGCCGTAGATATTTCGTTCATGATTTTCCCCCGCCTTGTAGAACGAAAGATTGAGATTCAAAACGCTTGCCATGGATTTTGTCCGCTTTTGTGGTGGCCAGGTATAAAAACACATCGACGGTCTCTTCGGGGGAAGCTAAGTCATAATCACAATCAGGAACAGCGATATTGTGCATACGAGTATCCATTTCACCTGGGTCAACCAGGTTGATCCTTACTCCTGTACCTTTTAATTCATCTGCCCAGACAGATGTTAAACCTTCCACACCGAATTTCGACACACTGTAAGCTCCCCATCCTTCGTATCCTATTTTTCCAACCTCTGATGTCACATTAATAATCGAACCAGACCTACGCGCAAGCATCCCTGGCAAAACTCGCTTCGTTACGAGGAATGGAACCAAAGTATTTATCCTTATCACTTCTTCGAATTTTTCGGAAGGATAGTCGAGCAACAGAGTAGGACCAGGCCCAAAGGTAGAAGCATTGTTAATTAGCACATCAATCTTTCCGTATGCATCTTCTATGACAGAGATTAATCGATCCACATCGTGGGAGAGCGAGGCGTCTGCGGCTACACTGACCACATTAACACCCATATCCTGCGCTTGTTTTGCTGTGTTTTCTAACTCTTCTTCATTTCTTGCGCAGATCCCAAGGTCATAGCCCTTAGAGGCAAAAGCAAGAGCTAATGCTCTTCCGAGTCCTTTTGAAGCTCCTGTAATCACTGCTACTTCATGTGTTTTCATATAAAAATCCCCTTTCATTTAATCAAACCTTTTATACATTCATACTAAGCAGAAAAGGGCTGTTCTGAATCGGCGGGATGGAGGAATAACAAGTCATGAAATAGACGGACACCATACTAAGACTATAGATGTATAATCTGGTTCTGTTATAAATACTGTTATAAAAATCTATCATTGATATAGTACAGTAAAATAATTACAATAAAACTATGAAACCGCTTTTATTAATAGAGAGGGAGTGTTTATTTAGTGAAAGTACCATTGGTATTAACCGATTTTTTAGACCGGGCTGTTAATTTATACGGAGAGAAACCAGCGATTATTGATGATGAACGTGTGCTGACTTACAGACAATTGAATGGTCGAGTGAACCAGTTGTCGCGAGGGCTAGAAAGTTTAGGGATACAAAAAGGGGATAAAATCGCGTATTTAGCTCCTAATACGACTGAGATGCTTGAAGGGTTTTATGGGGTATTTCAGCTAGGTGCTGTCATGACTCCATTGAACACACGTCTTAAACCTGCGGACTATCGGTTTATATTAGAGCATAGTGAAAGTAGAGTGCTTTTCGTAGATCACGAGCTTTTTCAGTTGATTGAAGATGTTATACATGACCTTCCTCACCTCGAGCATGTATTTATCCAAGGAGGAAATACGGATAGGAAAAACAACTATGAGCAGTGGATTGATTCCTTTTCCAGTGCACCTTTTAACCGGAGGGAGCTTGAGGAATCTGATATCGCCTCATTATTATATACGAGTGGTACGACAGGAAATCCAAAAGGGGTATTATTAAGTCACCGGGCCAACTATTTGCATGCTATGTCATCGATGCATCACTTACAAGTGACGGATGAGGATTGTCTTTTACACGTCTTACCGATGTTCCATGTGAATGGTTGGGGCTCCCCTTTTTACTATACAGCGAATGGTGCCACTCAAGTGATGCTCAGAAAGACAGACCCTGATATTATTCTAGAGAAGGTTGAGAAACATAATGTTTCTGTGCTACATATGGCTCCGACAGTTTTAAATATGGTCATAGAAGCATTCGAAAACAAAAAGCCTAGGATTGAACAGAATGTCAGAGTAGTTATTGCAGGATCTGCGCCACCTCCTGCTTTTGTAAGAAAAGTAGAAGAGGATCTAAACTGGAAGTTTATACAAGTCTACGGAATGACAGAAATTTCCCCATTAATCACTACATCTGAACTGCGTTCAATGGATCTTGATCGGACACCAGAGGAAAGGTACCGTTTAAAAGCTAAAGCTGGGTATGAAATGATTGGAAGCAAGGTGAAAGTTGTTGACGAGCTCGGGGAAGAAGTAGCTCATGATGGAAAAACGATCGGAGAAATTATTACTCGAACCAATGGAATGATGGAAGGCTATTATAAAAATCCTGAAGCGACGAACGAAACCATTCGTGATGGATGGCTTTATACTGGGGATATGGCGATTGTTGATGAAGGAGGAAATATTGAAATCGTTGATCGAAAAAAAGATGTGATCATAAGCGGTGGTGAAAACATTTCCTCTATTGAAGTGGAGGGAGCCTTGTACGAGCACCCTTCTGTGTTGGAGGCAGCTGTCGTAGCGATCCCTCATGAAAAATGGGGAGAGGTTCCTCATGCGGTAGTGGTAGCTAGAGATGGAGAATCGATTTCAGAAGAAGAACTCATTGCGTTCTGCCGAGAGAAATTAGCCCATTTCAAAGCCCCTAAGAGTGTTTCTTTTATAGAGGAGCTTCCTAAAACCGCTTCTGGGAAAATCCAGAAGGTCGTTATCCGAAAATCATTTTGGGAAGATCACAGTCGAATGATCAACTAAATATGATGCTATCTGTAAAGAGCGAGAACTATCGAGTTGTGAATCTTTCATTTATCGATTCACAACTCGTTTTTTATCTATCGCTGCTCAGCATAAGACTTTTTATATTGATTAAATCTAGTATTGTTTCTAATAGAGAAGAAAATTGCCGTTAGCCATCCAACAATTAATATACTATAAATACCATACTGCAAGGACGTATCAACTTGCCCGGCTAAGAGGACGGTTCTTAGGTTTGTTAGGATAATGAAACCTCCAGCGAGAACTCCTAAAATCAGAGACGGAATCACCTGGACGAGCCAGGCTGCAAGAGGAGCGGCGAGCACTCCGCCAATGACGAACGCCGCAACCCAGGTCCAGTTGAATTGATCTAATCCAAGGAACAGAACGAATCCGAGGGTAGCGGATGTTGTGACTGCGAACTCACTCGTATCTACGGTACCAATAACTTTTCTAGGCGTTGCTCCTTTTTGTGAAAGAAGGATTGGAGTATTGATAGGTCCCCATCCTCCACCTCCAATTGAATCAAAAAATCCTGCCAAAAATCCTAAAGGATAAATGAATCTTTTTTTCAACGAAATGGTTTGCTTCTTTTCAGAAGGATTCTGGTTCAGAAAAAGGAATCTGATTAAGATGTATATGCCAAGAAGAAGAAGAAAGGTAGATATGAAAGGTTTAATGACTTCTCCGGGAAGACTGCTTAAAAAAGCTGCTCCCACAAAAGCACTAATTGAACCCGGTATGATAAGGGTCAGCACCAATTTCTTGTCGACATTATTAAATTTGTAATGAGAGTATCCAGACATAGCCGTTGTCGCAATCTCTGACATATGTATAGAGGAAGATGCGACTGCAGGGGCAACTCCGTAAGCAAGAAGCAAGGAGGACGAACTTAATCCATAAGCCATGCCAAGTGCTCCGTCGATTAATTGAGCAAAGAAGCCGACAATGGCAAAAATAATTAGCTTTCTCATATTGATTCACCTCTTAAATTTATTATTCTTATAAAATTACTTGGAATTAAACCGAAAAATTTTTTAGTACTACGTATTAGGCTATAATAGGATTTTTTTCAATAAAAAAACCCCTTGTGTAAGAAGAGGTGAACAACTACCTTCTCCTTATCTTTCAGAACAAGCCTGCTGGACTGAGCACCTTCTTAGTAGAGGTTGCTGCGGGATCTTAGGACCAGTTTCCTCCCCCGACTCTTTATAAGGATTATCATATTATGGTTTTAAAATTTTGATACACCCTAATTTAAGGGAGTTCGAAAAAGTTGTCAAGCCTAATGTTAAAAAATACAGAATTTTTAAATAAGCTATTGACATATGATTAATATGGGCATAAGATTTGTATCAATCCTAATTTTAAAAAACTTATAATCGATTTTCTTATCCTGAGAGGTGGAGGGACTGGCCCTTTGAAGCCTCGGCAACGGGTCTGAGTAAGCGTCATTCAGAAACTGTGCCAATTCCAGCAAGTGAAGTCACTTGGAAGATAAGAAGATGAGCTATTACATATCAATGTATACCTCTCTTCTTATTAGTCAAGAAGAGAGGTTTTTTGATTTAGTAGATTAGGTGTGACCCTTAGAAGGGAGGATATGATGAAACAAGATAAAGTGACGTATGACCATTTTACCGGTGATCCATTTGCCGATTTACAAACGGACAACGAAGTGAAGCAAGCTTTGGAAGTATTGCGCTGGGCTTATGAGTCATACGGCGAGTCTATCGTTTATGCATGCAGTTTCGGAGCTGAGGGTATCGTGCTGATCGATCTTATTTCAAAAATTAAATCCGACGCCCGTATTGTTTTCCTTGATACAGGTGTACACTTCCAAGAAACTTATGATTTAATTGAAAAAGTACAAAAACGTTATCCGAAATTAAATATTGAATTGAAGAAGCCAGAATTGACCCTTGAGCAACAGGCAAAGGCATATGGAGATGAGTTATGGAAGACGAGTCCAGACCAATGCTGCTTTATAAGAAAGATCAAGCCATTGGAAGATGCCTTATCAGGGGCGACCGCTTGGATTTCAGGCTTGAGAAGAGAGCAGTCTCCAAGCCGCAGTCGTACGAACTTTGTTAATAAAGATGAGCGATTTAAATCTATAAAAGTTTGTCCCCTTATCCATTGGACATGGGACTTCGTCTGGCAATATATCCGACTAAACAACTTGGATTACAACGAATTGCATGACCAGGGATATCCGAGTATCGGCTGTATGCCTTGCACGTTTCCGGAGGACGGCGAGGGTCGTTCCGGCAGATGGAAAGGTTTTAATAAAACAGAATGTGGCCTGCATACTCCAGGAAACCCAGAAGCTTAAACATAATCAATAATGAGGAGGAATATGGTATGTCAATTATATCCCCACATGGCGGTAAGCTAGTGAATCAATGGAAAGCAGAGGAAAATAAACCAGATGCAAATGGAAAGATTGAAATTGATGCGATGGCATTGAGTGATTTGGAACTGCTCGCTAACGGTGCCTATAGTCCACTGACTGGTTTTCTTGATCAAGAGAATTACGAATCTGTAGTGGAGACGATGAGGTTAGCGGATGGAACACCATGGAGTATCCCCATTACATTACCTGTAGACGAGAAAAAGGCTGAACAGCTTAGTCGTGGAGATGTGGCTGAACTTATTTATGAAGATACAGTGTATGGCTATATACAAGTTGATGAAATTTACCAACCAGATAAAGACAAGGAAGCAGAAAACGTTTACTTAACGACAGAACTTGAACATCCCGGGGTGAAAAAACTATTCGACCGTCCTAATAAGTACGTTGCAGGTGAAATTCAATTAATTAAAAAACCTAGTCGCAATCATGAAGACAAATATTATTTAGATCCATCGGAATCTAGAGAGCTCTTTCAACAGCTCGGCTGGAATAAAGTCGTTGGCTTCCAGACCCGCAACCCTGTCCATAGAGCACATGAATACATTCAAAAGGCTGCGCTTGAAATTGTTGATGGTCTTTTCCTTAATCCACTCGTAGGAGAAACGAAGAGTGATGATATTCCAAGTGACGTCCGAATGAAGAGTTACGAAGTATTAATTGATCATTATTACCCGGATAACAGGGTCGTTCTCGCAGTATTCAATGCTGCTATGCGCTACGCAGGGCCGAGGGAAGCTATTTTTCACGCACTCGTCAGGAAAAACTTCGGCTGCTCTCATTTTATTGTAGGCAGGGATCATGCAGGGGTCGGTGATTATTATGGGACGTATGATGCTCAAAAGATCTTTTCAGAATTCAGTGAGGATGAGCTCGACATTACGCCGCTGTTTTTCGAACATAGTTTTTACTGCCACGCTTGCGAAGCGATGGTTTCACATAAAACATGTCCTCATGATGATGACCAGCATGTCATTTTATCAGGTACAAAAGTTCGAGAGCTTTTAAGAAACGGAGAAAAACCACCGAAAACGTTCAGCAGACCTGAAATTGCTGAGGTGTTAATCGAGGGATTGAAAACAAATTCCCCCATAAAATCTTAATTAAAAAGGGTGAGCGTGTTGAGTTCGAATATTACATGGCATGATACCTCATTGAATGCCGATGACTACCGGAAGTTAAATGGCCACCATAGTGGAGTCATCTGGTTAACAGGATTATCAGGCTCAGGAAAATCTAGTATTGCTAATCGATTGAATCAGTTGCTTTATGAAAAGAAAATACACACCTATTTGCTGGATGGAGATAATGTCCGGCATGGATTGAATAAAGATCTGGGATTTTCTTCTGAAGACCGCGTGGAAAACATAAGACGAATCGGAGAAGTTGCCAACCTTTTTGCAGACAGTGGCAAAATTGTCATCACGGCTTTTATATCGCCTTACCAAAAAGACCGGGATCGAGTAAGGAATATTCTTCCTAAAGGTGATTTTATTGAAGTACATGTCGATTGCCCTATAGAGGAATGTGAAAAAAGAGACCCCAAAGGTTTATATCAAAAGGCAAGAAATGGAGAGATTAATGGATTTACTGGTATAGATGCTCCTTATGAATCTCCAAGTTCGTCTGAACTAACTTTGCATACAGACCGAGCAGATGTGAATGAGTGTGCATTACAGCTTGTATCACTCTTAGAAGACAAAGGATGGATCTAAATCGGCAGGATACAGTTTTTACTATAGAGGGAGTGAGAAGATGGCGAAAGTTTACATCGTAGGAGCCGGACCAGGGGATGTTGAATTGATTACAGTTAAAGGATTGAGAGCAATAAAAGAAGCCGATGTTATTCTATATGACCGGCTGATTAATCCAGATTTGCTTGATGAAGCGAGCGCTCATGCAGAGTTCGTTTATTGCGGTAAAAGCCCTGATAACCATTCGTTAACTCAAACGTCTATCAATGGTCTTTTATGTAAGTTTGCCTTGCAAGGTAAAACCGTTACTCGACTTAAAGGGGGCGATCCTTTTGTATTTGGCCGAGGAGGCGAAGAAGCAGAAGAATTAGCTCGGAAGAACATTCCTTATGAGATCGTTCCCGGAATCACTTCAGGTATTGCTGCTCCCGCATATGCCGGGATTCCTGTAACCCACCGAGATTACAGCTCATCCGTTTCCTTCATTACTGGGGTCAGCAACCTTGGAATTGACCAGGAGGAGTATTGGGAACACGTTGCAAAAAGCATGGATACACTTTGTATTTATATGGGGGTGAAGAAACTCCCTCAAATTTCTGAAAGACTCATCCGCCATGGCCGCGATCCACTCACTCCCATCGCTCTCGTTCATTGGGGGACAACAGGAGACCAGCATACTGTAACAGGAACACTCATCGATATAGTTGAAAAAGCGAAGAACGTAAAGAACCCAAGCATGATCGTTGTCGGCGAGGTAGTAAAACTCCGTGAAAGCTTACAATGGTTTGAGCAGTTAAGAGCCGAAGCAGAGATACCTGCTCAGCAAGTTGTAGGATGAAAGGAGCTTGTTGGAGATGAAATCCGTTTTATATGTCAGTCATGGCAGCCGTGTGAAAGAAGCACGGGTTGAAGCCGAATCATTTTTACACGCTGTGCATGAACAGGTTGAGGTGCCCTTATGGGGAATCTGTTTTTTAGAACTAGCTGAACCTTCCATGAGTGAAGGAATAAAGAGGCTGGTTGATAAAGGTGCAACTGAAATCACGATCATACCTGTACTTTTGTTAAGTGCAGGTCATTACTATCAGGATATTCCTGAAGAGATTTCAGATGCCATGAAGGTATATCCAAATGTAAAGTTCAAATATGGTAAACCGCTAGGCGTTCAGGAGAGAATCAATGAGGTTCTTGTTGATCGTGTGAACGAACTCTCTTCTAGTGATTCAAAGGAAGAGAATATCCTGCTTGTCGGCAGAGGTAGCAGGAATCCAGAGACGAAGCAGTCCATTCAATCTATAGCAAGTGCCCTTAAGAAAAAAATGAATGGAATAAGTGTTGACGTTTGCTACTTGGCCGCCTGCAAGCCTTCGTTTGAGGAAGGTTTGGAACGCTCACTAAAGAAAGATAGCGACACAATTGTTGTCCCTTACTTATGGTTTACTGGAATATTGATCGAGTCTATGAAGCAAAAAATCAGCCACCTTCAAAAAGAGGGACATAAAGTGAAGATGACAGACTATTTAGGAAGCCATCCCAATATGGTCCTCGCAATGGCTGATCGGGTAAAAGAAGCTATTGCCAGTAAAGAACTTACCGAAGGTTTGGTGAAATCGTAGCTAAGTAGGGAGCGAATGTAATGAGTCCCATCCCACTAATGATTGATTTGAATGGAAGACGAACGGTGGTTGTAGGAGGGGGAGCTGTGGCAGAGAAACGTGTCAACGTTCTTTGTGAGGCAGGCGCTTTCATTACAATTATCAGTCCATCTGTTACACGCACTTTGGAGGAAAAAGTGACCAGCAATAAAAGGATCGAGTGGATAAGAAAAGAGTTTGATGAAGCCTACTTGAAAGATGCTTATACAGTCGTCATTGCAACAAATGATGAAAAAGTAAATGAACAAGCGCTCCGTTCAGCATCACATGTGCCGCTGATTAATTATCCTCCTGATGCGAATAAAGGAAACTTTACAATTCCGGGGTATCTAACACGTGGGAAACTTACTATTTCTATATCCACAGGTGGAGCGAGTCCGATGCTGGCATCAAGAATCAAGAAGCGTCTTGCGAACGAGTATGATGATGATTACGGCCAGTACGTGGACTTTTTATATGTATGCCGCCAGCAGCTTAAACAATCTTCCCTCCCGAAAGAGGAGAAACAAACGCTTTTAAAACATTTGCTTCACGATTCTTACAAGAACAGAGATCAGCAAACTCTATTCCTAAAAGAATTAGAGAAGTTAAAGGAAGGAGGGACAGTTTTTGAAAGGATTAACTGACAAACGCATCGGAGTAGCTGCTGATCGCAAATCTGAGGCTATTTCTAAGCTTATCGAAAATATGGGTGGAAGCGGAGTTGTCTATCCTTCTCAGGGAAAGCAAGTGTTAAATGAAGATACTAGTAGCCAAAACGTAAAAGATTACCTTACTCACACTTTTGACTGGGTCATCTTGACAACTGGGATCGGAGCAAGGACACTCACACAATCTGCAACTGATGCCAATTTGAGCAAACAGTTTTTAGAAAAATTAAGTCAGAACTCGCTTGCCATTCGAGGAAGTAAGACGATGGATTGGCTGAAAGAAAATAACTTAAAGCCCTCCCTTGTTTCAGAGGACGGAACGATGGATCATCTGTTCTCTTTATTGCCATCCCCTTCAAAAGAAGGAGCAAGCGTTTTTTTACAAGCTTATCATCAGGATGATGCGTTATTAAAAAACAAATTAGAAGCAGCAGGATACACCGTCTATTTGTCCCAGCCTTATGCTTTTGAGCCTCCAAGTGAATATACAATGAATAGCTTGAAAGAAGAGATTGTTAAACAATCACTTGATGCTGTGGTCTTTACTAGTAAAACCCAGGTGAAAAATATATTTGAAACTCGAACACAGGAGTTGACGGAAGCTTTTAATGATCAAGTGCTTGCCGTTGCGGTAGGTAAAGTAACTGCAAAAGAGTTGGAGGATCAAGGTATTAAACAAGTGTTGCAGCCAAGTCGGCCGAAGATGGGGGCCATGGTAGTAGCTATGGATCGCTACTATCAGAAGAAGCTTACCACTTAACTCTACTAAATAATTATGGAGGTGTTGATTTTTGCAGTTAGAGGTTATGAACAGTCCTTTCAATCAAGAACAGGCAGAGCTGTTAAATCGGCTGCTATCTACTCTGACAGACAGTCAGAAAATGTGGCTGAGTGGTTATTTAGCTGCTCCTCAAGCTAGCACAGCTGTGAAGGAGTATTCGCCAGCTAATGAAACGATTAAACAAGCAAATTCTCCTCAAAAGACAAGGGAGATTACGATACTATATGGTTCACACACTGGAAATTGTCAATCTCTTGCAGAAGAGTTCACTCAAAAACTGAAACAAGAAGATTACAATGTGACACTATCATCTATGGATGATTTTAAGACAAAAGCATTGAAAAAAGTTGAGGATTTACTCATTTTGACCAGCACCCACGGAGATGGTGATCCGCCGGATAACGCCATTACCTTTTATGAATATCTCCACAGTAAACGGGCACCAAAACTTGATGGACTTCGTTTTTCGGTGCTTTCACTTGGAGACAGCTCCTATGAATTCTTTTGTCAAACAGGAAAAGACTTTGATAAGCGACTCAGTGAACTTGGGGGCGAGCGGCTTTATGATCGTATCGATTGTGATTTAGATTTTGAAGAGCCAGCCTATCAATGGTTTGAGGGAGTCTTTGGAAAACTGAGTCAAGAAAAGGATACAAGCGCAGTACAGCCGTTATCACCCAGTCCAGACGCGTCGGCGGATCTGCCTGTTTACTCAAGGGCCAATCCTTTTCATGCGGAGATATTAGAAAACATTAATCTAAATGGCAGAGGATCGAATAAAGAGACCCGTCATCTTGAACTAGATTTGGAAGGAGCTCAATTAGACTACCAGCCGGGAGACAGTTTAGGCATTTATCCAGAAAACGACTCCGAGTTAGTTGACCAGTTGATTGCAGAAATGAACTGGAATCCTGAAGAATCTGTACCTATTAATAAACAAGGAGATATACGTTCTCTAAGAGAGGCGCTACTCTCTACTTTTGAAATTACAAGCCTTACAAAACCGCTGCTTGAGAAAGCATCTAAGCTTTCGGAGAACCAGGATTTGCATAAACTCCTAGAAGCAGATTCCAAACAATTAAAAGATTATATGTATGGAAGAGACTTACTTGATTTAGTCAAGGATTTTGGACCCTGGAGTGGTTCAGCTTCAGATTTCTTAGGTATTTTACGAAAAATTCCTGTTCGTCTCTATTCGATTGCAAGCAGTTTAAAAGCAAATCCTGATGAAGTGCACCTTACTATAGGAGCATTACGCTACGATGCCCACGGTAGAAATCGCAAAGGTGTTTGTTCAGGCCAATGTGCTGAGAGATCCCAGCAGGGAGACCGCCTGCCTGTCTTTGTTCAGAAAAACTCAAATTTTAAGCTTCCTGAAAATCATGATACTCCGATTATTATGATTGGTGCTGGAACAGGTGTAGCCCCTTATCGTGCTTTTCTAGAAGAAAGAGAGGAAGAGGAAGCGGAAGGGAAGTCCTGGTTATTTTTCGGTGAGCAGCATTTTGTCAGCGACTTTTTATATCAAACCGAATGGCAGCAATGGTTGAAGGAAGGAGTTCTCACGAAAATGGACGTAGCCTTTTCGAGAGATACAGAGGAAAAAGTATACGTACAGCACCGAATGAAGGAAAGAGGACAGGAACTTTTTGAGTGGATAGAAGCGGGCGCATACATCTACGTTTGCGGAGATGAAAAATATATGGCAAAAGATGTCCAGTCAACTCTCCTGCAGATTATTCAGGAAGAAGGAAAACTATCAGAGGAAGAAGCGGATGAATATTTGAATCATCTCAGAAAAGAGAAGCGCTATCAGCGTGATGTCTATTAAGCGTAATGAGAAAGGGGCTTTAAGATGGTAAAAAAGAGATTTCCAGAAGAGTTAGGGCCTCCTAGTGAAATGGAAAAAATCAAGGAAGACAGTAAATTTCTTAGAGGTTCACTTGTTGAAAGTTTTGCAGATCGTATTACAGCCGGAATTCCAGATGAAGAAACAAAAATCTTGAAGTTCCATGGCAGCTACATGCAGGATGATCGAGATGTAAGGGTTGAGCGGAAACAAAAAAAGCTTGAGCCTGCTTATCAATTCATGCTCCGGGTAAGGCTCCCCGGGGGTGTAGCGACACCTGAGCAATGGCTGGTCATGGATGATCTAGCTAACACACATGGAAATGGGACGATGAAACTAACAACAAGACAAACGTTCCAGCTCCACGGAATTTTAAAATGGAATATGAAAAAAACCATTCAGGCTATGGATGAAGTACTTATGGATTCTATTGCAGCATGCGGTGACGTAAACAGGAATGTGATGTGTAATTCGAATCCGTACCAGTCAGACGTTCATCATCAAGTTTACCGTAAAGCGCAGGAAGTAAGTGAGCATTTACTTCCAAAAACAAAAGCCTATCATGAGATTTGGCTAGATGAAGAAAAAGTCTCTGACAGCCGTGATAAAGATGAAGAACCTATTTATGGCCCATTGTATTTACCTCGTAAGTTCAAGATCGGAGTAGCTGTACCACCTTCGAATGATGTCGATATCTATTCTCAAGATTTAGGGTTTATAGCGATTCTTGAGAATGGAGAACTATCCGGTTTCAATATCGCCGTAGGCGGAGGTATGGGAATGACTCATGGAGACACCACCACTTATCCGCAATTGGCAAGAGTCATTGGTTTTTGCCCACCAGATAATGTAAACGAGGTTGCTGAAAAAATACTTACGATTCAAAGAGACTACGGTAATCGTTCTGAAAGAAAGAATGCACGTTTTAAATATACCGTCGATCGAAAAGGAATAGACTGGATTACAAACGAACTTAACGAAAGATTAGGGTGGGACCTTGAAGAAGCCCGTCCATATTCCTTCGATCACAACGGAGATCGTTATGGATGGGTGAAAGGAGATGGAAAATGGCATCTTACCTTATTTATCCAGAACGGACGCATTAAGGATGAGGAAAACCATCCGCTAATGACAGGGCTCCGTGAGATTGCCAAAGTCCATAACGGGGAATTTAGACTGACCCCTAATCAAAATTTAATTATTTCTAATGTGCAAGATGAACAAAAAGAAATCATCGATGCTCTTGTAGAGGAGTACGGTCTTACAGATGGCAGCTATAATTCAGCTTTACGTCGTAATTCCATGGCATGTGTAGCTTTACCAACATGTGGGCTGGCTATGGCAGAGTCAGAAAGGTATCTTCCTTCTCTCATTGATAAGGTGGAAGAACTCCTGGATGATGCGGGTTTAAGAGACGAAGAGATTGTGATTCGTATGTCAGGTTGTCCGAATGGATGTTCCAGACCTGCACTTAGCGAAATAGGATTTATTGGAAAAGCTCCAGGAAAGTACAATATGTACCTTGGCGGAGGGTTTAAAGGCGAACGCCTGAATAAGCTGTACAGAGAAAACATTGGAGAAGAAGAAATATTAAACGAATTAAAGCCGCTTTTATTTCAGTATGCGAAAGATCGACAAGAAAATGAACATTTTGGTGACTATGTGATTAGGGCTGGGCATATCGATGCAGTTGAATCCGGCTTAGATTTTCACACTTAAGAAATTTGAGACGCTTTCCAAACAACGGGAAGCGTCTTTTCTTAAGTTTAAGATTGTTATTTGATTGAAAATTTGAAATTCTTGTGAATAGATCATGGTTTTAAAAGGAGGAAGTAAATGATGAATGTAACTTGTTTCTTTTGTAAGAAGGAATATTCAATCAATTCATCGGATGATCAGTACTTTAAGATCAAAAAGAATCCAAAAGCTAGTTATGTTTGTAAGGACTGCAATACATCGATGCAAAAGGAAGCACAAAGGAGCACGGGTCTGAATCCAGACGCTATTGATCCTTACAGTAAATATTTATAATCATAAGGCTATATGATGATTCCTAATGCAAAAAGGTTTGCCCCAAAAGCCTGCACCCAGCTTCCCAAAGCTTTTAAGTCTTCACCATACTCGTTCAGTAATTCAGCTCGGTCTCCGAGTACTTGCAAAATATTTCCTATGGCTTGCAGTATACTTCCATACAAAAGAAATAATTGACTTTTTCCAGGTGCTTCTTTTAAAATTTCGACAAAAGTCAGCGAAGATCCAAAGGCTTGCAGCAAGTTTCCTGTAATAAATAACTTGGTTTGGGATCTATCTTCGAGGTTTAGCAGTATACCAGAAAAAATGGTTGAGTTACCAGTTGCCTGGATCACACTTCCTGTCTTTTCAAGTGTTCCATTTTCACTATCTGCTAATAAACCGTTGCCAGTAGCCTGCAGTGTATTCCCTGCTAAGTTGAAGCCTTCTAGAGTTATTTGGGGAATTCGAGTATTAGGGGTCGATCCGATGGCTGAAACGATTGTCCCAACAGCTTGAACCCATGCTCCAACAATTGCTTTCTCATTATCATCCATCGTTTTCACCACCTATATCCATGTTAGACTTTTAAGGTGAGTTTGTTACTTTATTTTTATTGTAATCGTTACTTTGAATTTTTCTTAATTACACTTTATAGAACTATATAGCAGTATTCTGGAAGATTCGATTCTGAGATATCAAGGTTTTGTATTTGTAATAGTGTAGGGATGGCTGGAAAATAACTCGCTAACCTGTGGGGGAACTGCCGAACCTCCTCGTTCGCTGCGCTCTCTGTGGGGTCTCGCCTAAGTCCTTCTCCCACGGGAGTCTCGTCGTTTTCCATCGAATCCTTCTATAGTGTAATGAACGCCCCATTTAACAGGAGTAAGAAAGCTCTGATTTCCAAAATTACAGATAGATTTTCGGTAACAATAACATTTCCGTTAGTCCCAACAGCCGTAAGGAGGTCAGAGAAATCGCGAGACTCCTGTGGGATGAACATGATAGGTGAGACCCCGGAGAGCTTTAGCTCGAGGAGGCTCAGCACATGCCCACGGAAAGCGAGTGATTTCTCGGACCTCCAAGTTCTACTTAGGGCAAAAGACAATAATAAAGAGGTACTTTTACAGAGCTTAAAAAATAAGCAATCCAATCGATACGCTGTTGGACTGCTTATTTTTTATATATCCCATCTGTTTTTTGTTGTAAATCTATCCATTCTCCTGTAATTCTCTGGATTCTAAATCTGGTGCTTCCCGGTAATGGGTTGCTTGTTCATAGTCATAAGCCATGCCGAGCAGTTTTGCTTCACTCCACATATCGCCGAAAAATGCGATGGAGAAAGGGGCTCCGCTTTCGTAATACCCTGCAGGGACATTGACGAGGGGCTGACCACTGATGTTAATTTCTGGAGATGTGCTTTGCTCTGTTAAGTTGTGAATAAAATCAGTCCCAAGCAGTATAGCCAGTACAGCTATTAAAAATGAAGCGATTACTGTTTTCCTTCTTTTTAACATATAAAAACCCCTTATGATTTCCAAATTCAGCATAACATAGAGCTTGGACTTTGATAAATAATACCCTGGATCTACGGGGAATAAAAAGAGGGAAATTCACACCCTCACCGAGTAGATAGCTTCTTAGTTAAGGATTAACTTTTGTAACTAACAGCTAAAAAATAGAGAAGTCCTCTTAAAGGACTCCTCTAAAGTCATTATTTATCAAACCATAAAGGCGTATCATTCTCAACTTCACCATTGTAGTTGATGAAAATTTCCTCATCTTGCTTAATATCTTTGTGAGCAAAGAACTCAAACGTATGATTGTCAAAATTAATTCTGTAATCAGCATTAGGTTTGTAAGAGTGGTTGAACATCATCCCATAACCAAGAAGCAGGGCGGTGTGATTCTCGCCATATTCAAACATGTAGTCTGCAAGCATCGTTTTCTCAATGTGCTCATGCTCTTCATTAGGGTAGGGAATGACTGGAGCTTCGTGAATCAGCTCGTCTTTTTTTATGGTTTTTGTTGCAAATACTCCTCTATTGAACTCTTGATCTGTAAGAGTTGAAGTTCTGATTTCAATCATTTTTGTCACCTGCGCTTTCTTTAGAACAAATCCATAGACCTCCTTTAGTCTGACAGGTGTGAAGTGGAAACGCAAATTTTTCTGAGTAGGAAGGGAACACAACAGTAAGAAACCAGGGGAATAATAATGGAGAAATTGTGAAATAGAAAAATTTCATACGTACTATGTAGATAGGGAAAAAATTAGGACTGGAGTATTTTCAAAGGTTAATTCATCCTTTGATTAATACGATCCAATCCTTCGATCTTTGCTTGTTCTATACTCAGTTCCCGTTTTAAAAGTACATTCTCAGCTGTCATACCAGCAAGGATGGAAACCCCTATAAGCGTGCGTAAAACTTCTGGCTCAGGAATCAAATAGCTGACAGCAAATATGGAAGCTGCTGAGCCAATAAAGAAATCCGCAAGAAAACCTAAATACACTCCCTTTGGACGTTTTCTAATCTTCGGGAAAACTAATACCTTACCATTCCTCAACAAGTGGGCAATCACTCCAGTAAAACCCCCTATTAAACCAGCGATGACCAAGGTATTCGTCATGCAACTTCCCCCTAATAACCAGTCTAAAAAAGAGCGGGTTCAGTAATCATAGAAACATAATAAATATGTACTAATCATTGACTGAACTAACCGCTCTGGTTAAAGACTGTATTTTTTTATAAAGGCAAGCGAAAGGCGAGGATACTATAATGAACACTATAGAGATAGTATACAATTAAAATGTCAGAAAATAAAGACTTTTTTGGGTTTTTTTACACTTTTTGTGAAATTATGTTTTAGACAAGTTTACGCGAGTAATTAAATCATGGATCTGCTTTTCAAAATAAGTGACTTCTTTCTTGTCGGAAGCGGCTAACATTTGCTGCTTCAGTATCTCAAATTGCATTAACTCTTCAGCGTTCATTCTCTTATAAACAGAACCTTTCTCTATTTGCAATGTGTTCAAATAGTCTTGGATGAGATCAAAATAAAACCTCGTTTCTTCCATAGATTTAGCTTTTCTTAAGGATGATAATAACTGATCGAACTTTTCTTTCTCTTGATCATTCATTTGGAATATAATGAACACCTCCATGATCACTTTGGATAGAGCCTATGATTTAAATACCACTTCAATGTATGTTCTACACTATTTTTATTAGATAAGCTGACAGCGAAAAGAGCCAACCCTCTCTAAATAATAGGAAAGCTGGCTCTTAATAATTGGAAAAAGTTTAAACGATCGTTACTTTCAACCCTTCTAGCCCTCTTAGTAAAAACACAGGACGCCATGGGGAGGAGGTTTGATTTTCAACCATTGAGATATTAGGAAATCTCTCCATTAACTTCCTTAGTGCAATTTCTCCTTCTAAACGCGCCAGAGGAGCACCAAGGCAGAAGTGTATTCCATAACCGAAGGCAACATGGGGATTAGGCTTCCGCGTTATATCGAATGTATCCGGAGCTTCGAATTTCTCCTCATCCCGGTTAGCTGAAGCTAGGGAAGCTAAAACAAGATCTCCACGCTTGATGGTTTTACCATGGAACTCCATATCATCTTCAGACCATCGAGCAGTTGTAAAATCAACGGGACTATAATATCTAAGTCCCTCCTCAATGGCGGTAGCAGTTAACTTCGTATCGGTCTTTAGTTTTTCTAACTGGTCTGGATGTTCAAACAGTGCGTACATGGTGTTGGCAATTAAATTTACAGTTGTTTCGTGTCCTGCGATAATCAAGAGTACGACCATCGAGTACAATTCATCTCGATTCAGCTGTTCACCATCTTCTTCGGCTTGAAGCAGACTTGATATGAAGTCATTCTCTGGACTTTTTCTTCTCCTCTCAAACAAATCCGTCAAATAATTTGTGAATGCTTGTACATCTTCCATAAAATCAGGTTCGAATTCGTCGGAAGCCGCAACAATCGTGTTCGACCATTTTCTGAATTTATTTCGATCTTCCGAAGGTATTCCAAGCAGCTCGCTAATGACGATAATTGGAAGAGGAAAGGCAAATTCATCAATAAGATCAACAGGTCCTTGTTTTTCACTTGCCTGGTCGAGCAATTCATCAGCAATTTCGATGATTCTGGGCTTTAATTCTTTTATTGTCTTTGGATTGAAATAAGGTTGGACAAGTTTTCGGAGTCTTGTATGGTCGGGTGGATCTACATCTAGCATCATATTTTGGAAGATGTTGATTTCTCCATTATCTTGTTTCTCATGGGATTGGTTGTTGGAAAATAATTTTCTTTGATCTTTTATAAAGCTTTTGCTTTTCAGCATTTCTTTGACATGCTCATGTTTCGTTATAACCCACGTTGTATGATTAGGTTCCTGAGACATAGCAAAGATTGGATCATTAGCTCTAAGATGTGTGTAAAACGGATACACATTTTCTTTGAAATTAGATTGGTAGATCGCTTTTATATTCTCCATTTTTGTCCCCCTATGTAAAAATTCTACTTCCACACTCTTCAATTATATAAAACGAGCCAAGAAGCTACAAACAATATATGGAAAAGAAACAAAAAACTGTTTTCGTTTTGGTGAGATGATAAAACTAGGACATTCGTTTATACAGGATGCTCTGTTCTTCCATAGAATAACAATAGGCTACGGAAGAGGGAGATGAATCATGTTTTCAAACATGTTTGGGAATATCGAGAAAAAAACTGGTGTCAAAATGGAAGAGGTATTGAAGCTTGCCAAATCACTAAGGAATGCGGATTTTCAAGATGAAAAAACGGTGAGAGAGGTCATTAAAAAGGTCGGTGCACTAGCAAATAAACCAGTATCAAAGCAGAAAGAGGATATGCTAGTTAAAACAATTATAAACGGGAAAGTACCGAAAGATTTTTCGTCGCTTGAGAAGATGTTAAAAAAGAAGAAAAAATAAATATCCCTTTCTAAATTAAAAAAGTCCAAGGACAAGTGAATGTTCTTGGACTTTTTTAATTATTCATATTGAAAATCCGGCTCATTCCATTTTTCATCAAGTTCGACTTTCAAGGAGTAGTTATCAAAATACCATTCATCATTTTCTTCAACAAAGTAAGTGATGTTTCCAACCGTAGTTTCAGCAATTGGTGAGTCCGGCTCTTCAAACTTGATCGCCAAAGAAAAACCTGGCTGCAGCCCTCCAACGCCTCCGTAACGTACATAGAAGCGGAGATTTGATTTTTCTTCTACGTCTAATTCTTCTTCATACCATTTTGCTGCTTCTTTTGTCACAGTTAAATTCATTTATCTCAGCTCCTGTTCGTTCAATTACTAATGTTGTTATGTTGTTTCCTAATTTTCTGCTTTGTAAACATCTCTTGTAATGAAAGACATCCTGAACGTATTGCCTGTTCAGGATGTTTGTGATTTATTGCTCTGTTTTTCTGGAACGGGGTCAAATCCTCCCTTATGGAAGGGATGGCATTTCGAAATTCGCTTGACTGTAAGAAACAATCCTTTAATGAAACCGAATCTTCGAAAAGCTTCTAAACCATATTCCGAACATGTTGGTTGAAATCTGCAAGAAGGAGGAAAGAAAGGACTTATTCCCTTTCTGTAAAATTGAATGAGCATGATCATGATGTGCTTCATGATATTCTTCCTTTACTCTCTTTCTTGTTTCTTGTCATAACTTAACGAAGCTACCGCATCGTGCAAATGAATGGACTCTTCATTTCGACACATGACGGTAAATGATTCAACAAAGTCATATTCATACAAATCAGCTGCTACAAGACGAACAATATCTTCTACAAATCGAGGGTTCTCATAGGCTTGTTCTGTTACCATCTTTTCGTCTGGGCGTTTCAATACCGGATGGATCCGAGCACTAGCATTACTTTCTGCTGCTTCCAGAAGAGCTGCTTTCCAATCAACTTCCTGCTCATTGAAATCATCTGTCAGTTTGATAGTCATTGTGACATTTCCTCTTTGGTTGTGAGCACTATACTCACTGATCTCTTTAGAACATGGACATAATGTTGTTATTTTCCCTGTTAAAGAGACGGTAATATCATGGCCGGTTTCTTTGTGATATTCAACGCGAATGGTAGCATCGGCATAATTCATACCTGTTAAGTCTGAGTAAGGACCTTTTCTTTCAAAGAACCAAGGAAATGTGACTTCTACTTCAGAGTCATTCTGTTTTAAACGTCCAGCCAGTTCTTTTGTGAATTCTTTCATTGTTGCTATATCTACGGCAAATCCTTCATTATGATATTGATCAAGTTGCTCAGTGAACCGGCTCATGTTTGTCCCTTTACTTCCTTGAGCGATGGATGAACCGAAAGAGAACGTTCCGATAGTGGTCTGTATTTCAGGGGTCAGTTGACTAGGGATTCGGATAGGATGTTTCACATTTGAAATACCTACCATATCAATATCAAAAAGGAAATCCTTCTTAGAATTTTGTAAATCAGCCATGCCTTTCTTATCTATGGGTTTAGTCCTAGGACCTGGTTTGACAGAGCCGAATAATTTATGTCGCTCTTCTTTTGAAGGTAGTGATTTGTTGTGATTCAATTCGGTTTTATTCATAGCAAAGACTCCTTTCAGGCCTTGTTTCTACGTCAAAGTATACAATATGTACCTTTGATTATACAATTTAATGCTTTATGAAATGTGCTCCACTTAATTCTTAATAGGCTTAGAATACCTTCAGCAGTAAGGATTTATCCATGAAATGAAGCCTACGCAAGATGCACAGGCTTCACCATCCTACATCCAAGTAATTTTGGGTTCAGTTTTGTTCATAATCCGTTTTATATTCGCCCGGTGACGATAGATGACAAAGATTGTAAACACAGAAATAACGAGTGTAAGACCGTAATCTTTGACAATAAGGGTGGCAATTACGCCGACTATGCCGCTAATCATAGAGGATAGTGAGACATACTTAGTGAGGTATAATAGGATGAAAAAAGATAAGAGCAGGATTAAAAAGATAATAGGGTTTACCCCAAGAACGACACCTCCAGATGTAGCTACTGCTTTTCCTCCTTTAAAACCTGCAAACACTGGATACATATGGCCAATGACTGCAAAAATTCCTACGACTAAAGTGATAACATCAGCCCCTAAAAAGAAAGGAAGAGCTGCTGCAACTGTACCTTTTAGGATATCTGCGGTAGTGACGATTAAGCCTGCTTTAATACCTAGAACACGAAAAGTGTTCGTTCCACCCAGGTTTCCGCTGCCATGCTCTCTAATGTCAACACCATAGCCCATTTTACCGACAATCAATCCCGAAGGAATAGAACCTAGTAAATAGGCAAGAAGACAATACAAAATATATTCCAATTGGTTCAACTCCTTAATTTCTTTCTTATAGTTTATCATGAGAAATAATAGTAAAGAACAAGAGATCTACAACGTTTGACTACATATGTAAATAGAATTCGAAATTTCCTATTCTTTTTGGAGAAAATCATAGGAATTATCTCTAGAAGTATAACAAAAACCAGCGTAACTTTACCTATTATACCAATTTAGTACCAGGTGACAAGTTGCTTTTTTAAAAACCCTTAACGCCTTCAATTTCTTTTGACAAGTGAGAAAATGGGGAAGCATTATAGATGAAGTAAAATTTTTGCTAAATGTTTCGAATTATGGAAATCTGGATATATACTATTGTTTAAACTATCGATGAACAAAGGGGGAACACGATGATTACTTTTAAAGACGTAACTAAAACTTATCCAGATGGGACGACCGCCCTTAAAAGCATCAATTTAGAGGTGAAAGAGGGCGAGTTATTGACCCTTATTGGACCGAGTGGTTGCGGAAAGACGACAACTATGAAAATGATCAACCGTCTCATTCAGCCAACAGAAGGGACGATCACTATACATAATAAAGATATTCGAGAGTATAACATTCACGAACTTCGTTGGAATATTGGTTATGTATTACAGGAAATTGCATTATTCCCTCATATGACGATCGAGGAAAATATTTCGATTGTACCTGAGATGAAAAAATGGGGGAAGAAGGATTTGTCTAAGAGGATCGATGAGTTAATGGATATGGTCGGTTTAGATTCAAATAAACACAGAAAACGTAAACCGAGTGAACTCTCAGGAGGCCAGCAGCAACGGGTAGGTGTGATCCGTGCGCTTGCCGCAGATCCAGATATCATTTTAATGGACGAACCGTTTAGTGCTCTCGATCCAATTAGCAGAGAACAACTTCAGAACGACATTCGCCAGCTTCAGCAAGAAATTCAAAAAACGATCGTCTTCGTCACACACGATATGGATGAAGCAATGGCTCTAGGTGACAGAGTCTGTCTAATGAAAGAAGGAGAGATTATTCAACTTGATACACCTCAGAATTTAATACTTCATCCTGCAAATTCCTTCGTTAAAGATTTTATCGGAAGCAGAAAGACACCTTGGCAAACGGCTGTAGACGTTATTATGGATCAGACAAAAAGTCAAATTTATTCTTCTTCGGATAGGGAAGCAGACCGTGTTCCTTCATCAGGAACCTATGCGATCAAAGATGAAAGTGGTAAATATGTGACGTGTGTACACAATGGAAAGAAATCTGATTTTCCTTCTTTAGCCAACGGCATGACTTTGAAGGAAGCAATCACTGTCTTTGAAAAAGAAGATTATCCAATTTTGCCAGTTGTAAAAGGGGAACAATTAATTGGCACATTGTCATATAAAGATATGGTTCTGCACTTGAAAGAGAACACTCGTGAAAACGGGGTGGTGCAGGCATGAATTCATTTATAGAAGTATTTGCCCAGAGACAAGATGTATTATGGGAAAAAATATGGGAGCACCTGCAAATTTCTATTATTGCTCTCGTGATCGCCACATTGATATCCGTTCCCTTAGGGTTGCTTTTGACGAGGTACCAGAGGGTAGCGGAGCCTATTATTGGAGTTGCCGCAGTTTTACAAACCATTCCGAGTTTAGCAGTCCTCGCTTTTCTTATCCCTTTCTTCGGAATCGGCCAGACCCCAGCTATCATTGCTTTGACTGCTTATGGTTTATTGCCAATTTTAAGGAATGCTTATACGGGAATTAAGGAAGTGGATCCTGCTCTTAAAGAAGCCGCAACTGGTATGGGAATGAGTTCCTTCAGAAGGCTATCACGGGTTGAACTTCCTCTGGCCATGCCGGTTATTATGGCAGGGATCCGCACATCTATGGTTCTTATTGTAGGTACTACAACCATTGCTGCTTTGATTGGTGCAGGCGGGCTTGGAGATCTTATTCTTTTAGGACTAGACCGAGGTGGAGACATTAATCTGATTCTATTAGGAGCTATTCCTGCTGCCTTGCTGGCTATAGTTCTTGATGGGATTTTACGTTTATTCGAACGGACATCTGCTAAATCAGGCTTTCGTTCACTCGTCAGTCTTCTCGTGATTGCTGCTTTGATCGCCGTCGGTCCCCTGGCTTTCGGCGGTAAAGTGAAAGACGACTTAGTATTAGGGGCGAAACTTGGTTCTGAACCTGCCATCCTGATCAATATGTATAAGCTTTTGATTGAAGAAGAAACAGATCTACAAGTCGGTCTGCAGCCTAACTTAGGAAAAACCGACTTAGTATTCAGCGCTCTCCAAGAAGGAAGTATCGATATCTATCCTGAATTTACAGGTACTGCACTTGTTTCACTGCTTGAGCAGCAAGCCAAAAGTAATGACGCAGAACAAGTGTATCAGCAAGCGAAAGAAGGGATGGCTGAAACTTACGACATGGCTTATCTCCAGCCGATGAAATTCAATAACACGTATGCAGTTGCTACGACTCAAGAGCTTGCCAAACAGTATGATTTAGAAACCATCGGTGATCTCAAGCCTGTTGAGGATCAAATTACAGCCGGTTTTACATTGGAGTTTAACGATCGTCAAGACGGGTATCAAGGCATGAAAGAAGTTTATGACCTTAATTTTGCTCAAGTTAAAACAATGGATCCTGGCTTACGTCAAGGTGCTATTGAATCTGGGGATGTGGATGTGATTGATGCATATGCGACTGCTGGGTATATGGTTGATCTTAATCTAAAGGTTCTGGAAGACCCTAAAAACTTATTCCCTCCATACCAGGGAGCTCCGTTAATGAGACAGGAGACGCTAGACAAGTATCCTGAATTAGAGGAAATCCTGAATCAATTAGAAGGAAAAATCACTGGTGATCAAATGCGCCAAATGAATTATCAAGTAGACTTTGAAGACCGTGATCCTGAGGATGTAGCGCGTGAGTATCTGGTAGAAGAAGGATTAATAGAGAAATAAGGAGGAACTATTATGTCTTTTCAAAACCCAACGAAAGATGAAATTAAACAGCTTTTGGACGAATCGAAAACCATTGCAGTTGTAGGTTTGTCTGACAAACCTCATCGGACTTCTTACCAAGTTAGTAAGGCGATGCAGGAGGCTGGATTTAAAATCATTCCTGTGAATCCAAGTATCCAGGAGTCGTTAGGAGAAAAATCCTACGCTTCTTTAAAAGAGGTTGAAGAACCGATTGATATCATTAATGTATTCAGACGCTCAGAGTACCTCCCAGATGTCGCCCGGGAAGCATCTCAGATTGATGCAAAAGCTTTTTGGGCACAGCAAGGCGTCATTCACGAAGATGCTTATGAGGAATTAAAAGACGAGAATATGCTGATTATCATGGACATGTGTATAAAAGTTGCCCATGCCATCTACCAGTAAAAAAACATAAAAGGCTGTCGACCTAGTCGGCAGTCTTTTTTTGTTTTTTAAAATGGGTCTTGAGAATTATCTGAAGTTCCGTAACCTCTACCTCTAACTAAGCCTCCTTATCCTGAAGACTTAGTTTCGAGACTTATGTGGGGGTGATGGTGAATGGAAAAACGACTCGATTTCCGGGGTGGGGTCTCACCTAGCATGTTGATCACGCTAGAACACCTTACGTTATAAGCAGCTCTAAACGATCTCTTCTGGAATGAAGCAAAGGAGGTATATTGGTAAATTCAGATTATCACTGATTTCCTTATGTTTAGGCAATTTCCAATTAGGATGATTCGAGAACTTCATTAGGCAAGGGGCGTGAGGGAAGGGTGAGACCCCGCAGAGAGCGCAGCGAACGAGGAGACTTGCCAGTTCCCCCGTAGCAAAGCAAATCCTTCCCCTGCGCTCCTAACTCCCCCAATCATCTCGAAATCAAGTCTTCCACTATCCTGTTATAAAGAAATTAACTGTTGCTAGTAGCACCTATCAAAGGTTTATTCATTAATTACAAATTGGGTATTGTAAAACGACACTAATGTCGCTATAATGAATATACATATAAAAACGACATTCATGTCGTTATAGGAGGCGGTACTCTTGCAAAAAGGGTTAAAAACGAACAGAGGTTATCTCACACTGATGGCATCACAGGCCATTTCTAGTATCGGTGATTGGTTAAGTGTTGTGGCAATCATTACGCTTGTTGGTCTGAAATGGAATGCAACACCGATGGAAGTCTCCTTTGTCATTTTATCTTTGGCTTTGCCTATGGCTTTGTTTGGGCCTTTGGCGGGTACATTTGCAGATCGGTTCAATCGCAAGGCTTTGATGATCACATCGGACTTCTTCCGTGCTGGGCTGATTTTAATCCTTACAATTGCAGACTCTCTTCTTGTCATCTATGTAAGTTTGTTAGCAATAGGGACACTTTCAGCACTGTTTATCCCCGCCAAAAACGGAAAGTTAAAAGAGCTCGTTCATGAAGAGGATATGAAAAGTGCCATGTCAATTACATCTATGATTGATTCAGGAACAAAAATCATCGGCCCTTTGCTCAGCGGTATTCTTGTAGCAGCTTTTAGTGCAAATATGGTTTTCTACATCGACAGTATGACGTTTATGATATCTGGACTTCTTATTGTAATGCTCCCTCGACAAAAACATGTAAGCAATGAAATGGCAGAAAAAGAAAATAGACAAATTACATCTTTCAAAGAAGATTTTATCACTGGCCTTTCTTACATTAAATCCAATCGTTTTATCCTAATGGGGTTGTTCTTACTTGGTGTCAGTCTTATGATCCTGCAGCTATCAGACTCACAAATCATTGTCCTTTTAAGAGAATTGACCTCTGTTTCTCCGGATTTATTCGGGTACCTGGTTACATCTGCGGGGGCAGGAATGTTTATTGCTGGATGGCTCCTCTCTAAGAAAACAGATTACAATCCTTATTTTCTTATGTTGATCGGTGTTTGTGGGATTGGAACTAGCTTTGGTATGATGGGAATACTAACCTATTATGATTTTGGATTTTCTATCTTCTGGGGCTGTGGATTAGGACTTACAGCTGGATTCTCTGCAGGTTTAACGTTTGTCCCATTTCAGGCATCTGTTCAAGTGAATACACCTGTTCATCTTACAGGCAGAGTATTTGGTGTCGTTAATAGTGTTACTACGACAGCTACAATTGTAGGACCATTGTTAGGCGGGTGGCTGTCGACGATCATTGGAGTTATCCCAACGTTCATTACCACAGCCAGTCTTTTGATCATCTTGTCACTGGCTGGCTACCTGACGAGAAATAAATTTGCACGGAGGAAAGTAGATGTCACCGAAAGTAAGCAAGGAGCACCTAGCGAAGCGACGAGCTAAAATTTTGAATGCAGCTAAGCAAGTATTCATTGAACACGGATATGAGCGTACGACAATGAAGCTCGTCATGGATGCTGCGGATGTGAGCCGCGGAGGATTATATCAGTACTTTTCAAACAAAGAAGATTTATATGAAGCATTATTGGAAGCAGATTTATCAGAGGCAGTTTCAGCTACAGAAGAAACGCTAGAAACAGAAGTAAAATCTCATTGGAACCTTTTAAAGCAGAAAATGTTCGGTGAAGACGGGAAACCTGATGATGAGATGGATCCGATGGCTCCTAGTAATTTAGAATTCTTCATCACGGGTAGAAATGACAGCCGTCGAAGAAAATATGGACACGAAAGATATAAATTGGGCTTGAAGCTTTATGCAAACGTAATAATAGCTGGCCAGCAAACGGGAGAATTCAGCAGCAAGCACGATGGTGAATTGATTGCGAAATCTATTGTCTCTTTCATTGATGGCTTAGCTTTAGATGGGGCTATTTTGCCAAAAGAAGAGATCCAATTAAAGGAACAATCTGTTTTGTTTCTAGAATATTTAAAAGCCGTTCTTGAAGTGAAGGAAGAATGAAAAGGTGGGGCTGGGCCTCATCTTTTTATGTTTACGTTCCTGTTCCATCGGAAGAAAAGGGAGGAAATTATGCTAAAATAGAGATAGAAATTGGTTTGGAAGCGCTGAAATCCCTGTGAAAAAAGGGATTTTTCACGTTTTCTGGAAGATTTATGTTTGCGAAACCATATAAAATCGCTACAATATAACAAGCGATATTTTTATTGGACGTTTACACATGCGAACGTTTGTTCTATTATTGTGTTAGATGGTGTTGACGAGAAAGGAGCCGATGGTAAATTGTCGAAACTAAATCAAACATATTCAGATGATTCCATACAAGTATTAGAAGGTTTGGAGGCTGTTAGAAAGCGTCCGGGAATGTATATAGGATCTACGGATCACCGGGGCCTCCACCATCTAGTTCATGAAATCGTCGATAATGCAGTAGACGAAGCCTTGGCGGGATTTGGTCAGCAGATGACCGTTACTCTTCATAAAGATGGCAGTGTTTCTGTTCAGGACGAAGCACGCGGTATGCCTACGGGAATGCACAAGACTGGAAAACCCACTCCTGAAGTTATTTTAACCGTGCTCCACGCCGGCGGTAAGTTCGGTCAAGGCGGGTATAAGTCGAGCGGTGGACTTCATGGAGTTGGTGCATCCGTTGTAAATGCCTTATCTGAATGGCTGGAAGTCCATATATGCAGAGATGGAGAGAAATTTTATCAACGTTTCGAAAACGGAGGAGTTCCTGTAACGTCACTGGAGCATCAAGGAAGAACGAGAAAATCAGGGACAACCATCCGCTTCAAACCTGATCCTAGTATCTTTTCGGTTACGAAATTCAATTTTGAAACATTGTCGGAACGGTTGAGGGAAGCGGCGTTTCTTCTAAAAGGATTTCGGATCAATTTAGTGGACGAGCGCGAGGAGACCGTTAAAGAGAGCTATCAATACGATGACGGCCTCGAGTCATTTGTGGCTTATTTAAATGAAGAAAAAGATACCCTTCATCAAGTGGTCTCTTTTGAAGGAAGCCACTCTGATATAGAAGTAGATTTTGCTTTCCAGTTTAACGATGGGTTTTCAGAGAACATTTTGTCCTTTGTAAATAATGTAAGAACAAAAGACGGAGGGACTCATGAATCTGGGGCTAAAACAGCAATCACCAGGGTATTCAATGATTATGCGAGACGCGCCCAGCTGTTGAAAGATAAAGATAAGAACTTGGAAGGAAACGATATCAGGGAAGGATTTACGGCGTTAGTTTCTGTCCGTATTCCTGAAGAACTCTTGCAGTTTGAGGGTCAGACGAAAAGTAAATTAGGAACTTCAGAAGCTCGTTCAGCCGTTGACGCTGTAGTTGCCGAACAGTTGTCTTACTTTCTGGAAGAGAATCCAGATGTCGCATCAATGCTTATTAAAAAAGCCATTAAAGCAAAAGAGGCAAGAGAAGCTGCACGAAAAGCACGTGAAGATGCACGTTCAGGGAAAAAGAAGAAGCGTAAAGATACACTTTTAAGTGGAAAATTGACACCTGCACAGTCAAAAAATGCTCAGAAGAATGAATTGTATTTGGTGGAGGGTGACTCTGCCGGCGGGTCTGCAAAGCAGGGACGTGATCGAAAGTTTCAAGCGGTGCTTCCTTTACGAGGAAAAGTAATTAACACAGAGAAGGCAAAAATTGCAGATATCTTTAAGAATGAAGAAATATCAACGATCATCCACACGATCGGTGCTGGTGTCGGAGGAGATTTCACCTTAGAGGATTGCAACTATGACAAAATTGTCATTATGACCGATGCAGATACCGACGGAGCCCACATACAGGTTCTTCTCCTAACGTTCTTCTATCGTTATATGCGTCCTCTCGTTGAAGCTGGGAAGGTATTCATTGCGCTTCCTCCATTATATAAAGTTTCTAAAGGAAAAGGGAAAAAAGAAAAAACTGAATATGCCTGGGATGAAGAAGGCATGCAAAAGATACTTAAAGAATTCAAGAACGGATATTCGATCCAGCGTTACAAAGGTTTAGGTGAAATGAATGCAGATCAGCTATGGGAAACGACAATGAACCCGGAAACACGCACATTAATCCGAGTGACGATTGATGATCTTGCTCGAGCGGAGCGTCGCGTAACTACGCTGATGGGAGATAAAGTCGAACCTCGCCGTAAATGGATTGAATCCCATGTCGCTTTTGGGCTGGATGACGAGGCTAACATTCTAGATAACGACAAAATACAAGCGTAAAAGGGGGATATTCTGTTGGCTGAGGCAGAAAAGTTTTTAGATTTACCATTAGAAGAGGTGCTTGGGGACCGTTTTGGTCGCTATAGTAAATACATCATTCAGGAACGCGCCCTTCCTGATGCCAGAGATGGGTTAAAACCTGTACAGCGTCGGATCTTGTTTGCGATGCATCAGGAGAAGAATACGCACGATAAAGCATACCGTAAATCCGCTAAGACCGTTGGTACGGTAATCGGTAACTACCATCCTCACGGAGACACGTCGGTCTATGATGCGATGGTTCGTCTAAGTCAAACTTGGAAAGTTCGTAAACCACTAGTGGAAATGCATGGAAATAATGGAAGTGTTGACGGGGACCCGCCAGCAGCGATGCGTTATACTGAGGCAAGACTTTCTGCCATCTCTTCAGAGCTGTTACGAGATATCGAAAAAGAAACTGTCGATCACATTCCGAACTTCGATGATACCATTGAAGAGCCGACCGTCCTGCCGGCTAAATTTCCGAATTTACTTGTGAATGGTTCGACCGGTATATCCGCAGGCTATGCGACCGAGATCCCTCCACATAATCTAGGAGAAGTGATTGACGCGGTCATCATGAAAATTGATAAACCTGAAGCAACAGTACCTGAATTGATGACGAAGCTGAAAGGTCCTGATTTTCCAACAGGCGGAATCATCCAGGGAGTTGACGGCATTCAAAAAGCGTATGAAACAGGTAAAGGCAAAATTGTACTTCGCGGACGTGCGGAAATTCAGAAGCAGCGTGGAGGCCGTGAACAAATCGTTATCGACGAGATTCCTTTCGAAGTAAACAAAGCGACGATGGTTAAGCGTATGGATGAGCTGCGCATCGATCGTAAAGTGGAAGGGATTTCTGAAGTGCGCGATGAAACGGATCGCACTGGGCTGCGTGTCGTTATTGAATTGAAAAAGGATGCAAACAGTGAAGGTGTCCTCAATTACTTATATAAACATACAGACCTGCAGATCTCTTATAACTTTAATATGGTTGCCATTCATGGAAAAACACCAAAGTTATTAGATCTTCCGGCGATGTTGGATGCTTACATTCTTCACCAAAAAGAAGTTGTAACACGTCAATCTACCTATGATCTGAATAAAGCAAAGAAACGAGCGCATATTGTGGAAGGGCTCATAAAAGCGATCAGTATTCTAGATGAGGTCATCGCAACCATTCGTAGTTCCAAAGATAAGCAAGATGCTAAACATCAATTGATGAAAAAGTACGATTTTACAGAAGAACAAGCGGAAGCTATAGTTACTTTGCAGCTTTACCGCTTAACGAATACGGATATTACGGCTCTTCAAAAAGAAGCGGAAGAACTCCAAAAACAGATTGCTAAGCTAGAAAAGCTTCTATCTAATGAACACGAACTGTTGAAGGTTATTAAAGCGGATCTGCGGTCAATGAAAAAGCAATATAATGATAACCGATTGACTAACATTGAAGAGAAGGTCGAAGAGTTGAAAGTCGATCTTGAAGTGACTGTTGCAAGTGAGGATGTGCTCGTGTCAGTTACAAAAGATGGATATGTCAAGCGTACGAGCCTGCGTTCGTATGCAGCTTCAAATGGTGAAGATTTTGCTCTGAAAGACGGAGACCACCTTTTAAGGCTTTATGAAATGAATACAACAGATACGATTCTTATATTTACGAGCTTAGGAAAGTACCTGTTCCTTCCTGTCCATAAGATGCCGGACATTCGTTGGAAGGACCTCGGACAGTATATTTCTAATATCGTTCAGGTGGAAAAAGAGGAGTATATTGTTGAAGCTATTCCAGTTCGAAACTTTGATACAGATCAGTACCTGATATTTTTCACTAAAAATGGCATGGTCAAGAAGAGTGAATTGAAACTTTATCAAGCTCAAAGACATTCAAAAGCATTGGTAGCAGTTAATTTGAAAGGTGACGATCAAGTCGTCGATATTCACTTAACGAACGGAGAGTCAGATCTATTTATAGCATCCAATAAAGCCTATGGTTTGTGGTACAAAGAAGAAGAAGTGAACGCTGTAGGACAACGTGCGGCAGGAGTGAAAGCTATTCACCTCAAAGAAGGAGAAGAAGTGGTTTCAGGACAAGTCTTCCATTCTGATGAAGATCCGTCTATCCTGCTAACCACGCACAGAGCGGCTGTTAAGAGAATGCGTTTGAAAGAGTTCGAACCATCTTCTCGCGCGAAACGAGGAGTCATTATGCTGCGTGAATTGAAAAAGAATCCTCATCGTCTTGTTGATGTACATCTTGTAAAGAGAGACGATCAAGTTGTATTGAGAACCGAAAAAGACAAAACAACCATTGTAAATACGATGGACTTTAAAGCAAATGATAGATACAGCAATGGTTCTTATGTGATGGATACAGAGCTTAAAGGTATTGTCACAGAAGCGTGGGTTAAACCGAATTATGAAAAGCCATTCGACACTAGTGAAGAAGAACAAGAGTAAACCTCTAACAGCCCCTTGTATCTTAGGGGCTGTTTTTTCTTGGATAGTCTGGAAGTTAAAAAAGAATCACCAATATATAACCAACCAGTAGTGCCATGAAGTATTGGTAAACTAGTTATTATCTATTTCTATTCCAACTTAGTAGCAACTCCGAGAATCCATAAAAAAATCTCCGCAAGTAAAGAATGCGCTTCCAAAATTGAATTGTATTTTCTGAAAACTATGATAAAATGAACCTATATTCAGCAGATTGGGGATGATTTATGAAGGATTTAAGGGAACGAATCATTCAAACGTCTCTTGAGTTGTTCGAAAGGCATGGATTTCACGGAGTGACGGTGAATCAAATTGTTGAAGCTTCTCACACATCAAAAGGTGGGTTTTATCATCACTTTCAGTCAAAAGAAGAACTTCTATTTGTTATTCATGACACCTTTATTACATACGTATTAAAAGAAGCCCAGGCTGCCAACGTTACTCATAATTCACCCGTAGAGAAAATCCAATCCATCGTTCAGTCGTTTGTGGGAGTTTTTGATTTATATAAACCTCATATATCGGTCTTTTATCAAGAAAGCAACTACTTAAAACCGGTCTATGAAGAACAAATCAAGCATAAACGCGATGTTTTCAAGAAGATGGTTTTTGACGTCATTCAAGAAGGACAAGAGAGCGGACATTTCCGAAAAGAACTGCCACATGAGATTACAGGTATGGCCATACTTGGAATGGTCAACTGGATTTATAAATGGTACCGTAGGGATGGTACGTATTCCATCGATGAAATTGCTGATGTTTTCACAGATTTAATCTTACGTTTTCTGCTTCCCGGATCCCCAACGGATGAATATCTAAATCATTTGCTTCATGTTCCTTTTTTTTACAATGTTAAGTAAACGCTTACATTATTTTTTTGGATTTTAACAGACCAACCAGTCGGTCTTTACTCTCGAGGAGGATTTTTATGAATTTTGAATTGACAAAAGAACAAGAAATGACAAGGAAGATGGTCCGTGATTTTGCAGAGGATGTTATTCGACCGCGAGCAGTAGATATTGATGTAAATGCTGATTTTCCCGAAGATCTTTTTAATGAAATGGGCAGACTTGGACTTCTAGGCATTCCATTCCCTGAAGAATATGGAGGTTCTGGCGGAGATACGATCACTTATGCGCTTGCAGTTGAAGAAATCGGCAGGGTCTGTGGATCTACCGGATTAAGCTATGCTGCAGCTGTTTCTCTTGGCGCGAGTCCTATCTATTATTTCGGCACCGAAGAACAGAAACGAGAATTTTTAACTCCATTAGCTAGAGGAGAAGCCCTCGCTTCATTCGGACTAACAGAACCAAATGCTGGTTCGGATGCAGGAGGAACGAAGACTCGTGCCGAATTAGAAGATGACCACTATGTGATAAATGGAGAAAAATGTTGGATTACTAATGCTGAATATGCCCGCTCCATTACGGTTACAGCGGTCTCTGGAAAGCGAGATGACGGAAAGAACATTATATCTGCCTTCATTATCCCTAAAGACACCCCTGGAATGAAAATTACAAGCCCTTACGACAAAATGGGTGTTCGTGGATCAAACACATCTGAAATTATCCTTGAAGATGTAAAAGTTCCAAAAGAGAATATCCTTGGTGACCCTAGCAAAGGATTCAAACAGTTCCTTCATACGTTAGACGGTGGGCGTATTTCTATTGCGGCTCTAGCGGTTGGAATTGCTCAGGCTTCTTTGGACCGTGCTTTGGCTTATGCGAAAGAAAGAAAGCAATTCGGACAGCCGATCTCTAAATTCCAAGCGATTCAATTTAAGCTTGCAGATATGGCGATGGAAGTTGAGCTTGCGAGAAACATGGTATTAAAAGCAGCCTGGCTAAAAGATGAAGGAAAGAACTTTACGAAAGAATCGGCTTACGCTAAACTGTTCGCTTCTGAAACCGCTTTCCGATCCGCGAATCAAGCGATTCAAATCCATGGTGGATATGGATACATGAGAGAATACGAAGTCGAAAGATTTTTACGTGATGCCAAATTGCTTGAGATTGGAGAAGGTACATCTGAAATTCAGCGTATGGTCATTGCCCGTCAGCTAGGATGCTAACTATTTAAAGGAGGTACAATGATGTCCCTATTAGAGTTAACCGTTGGTGAATTATTAGAGAAGCAGGCTGAAACCTATCCTGATCATGAGGCATTTATTTATCCGGAGAAGAACTTAAGAAAGTCCTATGCAGAATTTAATGCTTTGGCTGATGAAGTGGCAAAAGGACTCATGGCTCTAGGTATCGAAAAGGGTGAGCATGTCGCCATCTGGTCTGACAACAAACCTGAATGGCTACTCTCCCAGTTTGCATCAGGCAAGATGGGAGGCATATTAGTTACTGTCAATACCAACTACCGCGCCCAGGAACTCGAATATCTGTTAAAACAGTCTGACTCTTCCACAATAATTCTTGCAGAAGAATTTAAAGGAACGTCCTATATCGATATTCTGAAAGAAATTTGCCCAGAGTTAGAGAGTTCAGAAAAAGGCGATCTTCAAAGTGAACGGCTACCATTTCTAAAAAACGTCGTTGTGTTAAGTGATAAATCGTATCCAGGATGCTATAACTGGCAGGACCTTGTTGATATGGGAATGACGATTAGTGATCAAGAATTGGATGAAAGAAAAGCCACCCTGTCCTACCGGGATGTGATTAATATGCAATATACATCCGGGACGACTGGATTTCCCAAAGGGGTTATGCTGAGTCACTATAATATCGTCAACAATGGGAACCAAGTGGCAGACTGCATGCGTCTTACAGAAGAAGATCGATTATGTATTCCTGTTCCTTTCTTTCACTGCTTCGGTTGCGTCCTTGGGACATTGGCTGCCGTATCTAAAGGATCCACAATGGTCATCCTTGAACAATTCGATCCGAAAAAAGTTCTTCAGGCGGTCAAGGAAGAACAGTGTACGGCATTACACGGGGTTCCAACTATGTTCATTGCAGAGCTAAATCATCCAGATTATGAAGAATTGAAACCAACGACTCTTCGAACAGGAATCATGGCTGGCTCCACTTGTCCGATGGAAGTGATGAAAAGTGTCATAGGAGATATGGGTGCTGAAGAAATCACGATCGCTTATGGACAAACGGAATCGTCCCCAGTCATTACGCAAACGAAAGCCGATGATCCTATTGATCTGCGTGTCAGCAGTGTCGGACAAGCTCATCCGAATGTAGAAGTGAAAATTATTGATCCTGCTACAGGTGAACAAGTAGAAGAGGGTATACCTGGTGAACTTTGTACGAGAGGGTATCTCGTTATGGAAGGCTATTACAAGAACGAAGAAGCAACAAGTGCAGCAATCGATCCGGACGGCTGGCTTCATACTGGTGACATTGCTGTTATGGATGAGAATGGATACGTAGAGATCACTGGCCGAATAAAAGACATGATCATCCGTGGCGGGGAAAACGTCTATCCTCGGGAAATCGAAGAATTTTTGTACCAGCATCCAGATGTTTTAGACGTTCAAGTCGTTGGTGTGCCTGATCAAAAGTATGGGGAAGAAATTATGGCCTGGATCATACCGAAGGAAGGGAAGAAGCTAACCGAAGAGGACGTTAGAAAATTCAGCGAAGGTAAAATATCTAAACATAAAATCCCTCGCTATATTTCATTTACAGAAGAATATCCGATGACAGCAAGTGGAAAAATTCAAAAATTCAAATTAAGAGAAGAAGCCCTTGATATGATGAACTTGAAATCCTAAGACAAGGAGTGATGAGCTTGTTTGAAAAAATATTAGTTGCCAACCGAGGGGAAATCGCCTCTCGTGTCATTCGAACATGTAAAGACATGAATATCAAAACCGTTGCTGTGTATTCAGAGGCTGATCAAAACGCCCCTTATGTGTCTCTAGCTGATGAAAGCTATTTAATCGGTAAGCCAAGAGTGAATGAATCTTACTTGAATATCGAAAAAATATTGAAAGTAGCCAAAGAATCAGGAGCACAAGCCATCCATCCTGGTTATGGACTGTTGAGTGAAAATGCAGAGTTTGCAAAAAAGACAGAGGAAGCTGGTCTGACATTCATAGGTCCTGACGCAAAAGTCATCTCTATGATGGGAGATAAAATTGCTGCACGGGCAGAAATGAAAAAAGCAGGTGTTCCGATTATCCCAGGAACTGATGAAGCTGTAGCATCTGCTGATGAGGCGAAGGACTGGGCGAACCAATTTGGTTATCCTGTCATGCTGAAGGCTGCTGCTGGCGGTGGAGGAATTGGCATGCAAGCCGTCTATAACGACGAAGAGCTGGAAAAAGCTTTTGAAGGAAATTCGAAACGAGCGCAAACTTTTTTTGGAGATGGAAAAATGTTCATTGAAAAACTGATTGTGGATCCTCGCCACATTGAGATTCAAGTGTTAGCAGACAAACAAGGAAATGCTGTTTACTTGTTTGAAAGGGAATGCTCCATTCAGCGCCGCCACCAAAAAGTGGTCGAGGAAGCCCCTTCTCCGGTATTGTCGGAGAAAACACGAGCTAAAATGGGGGAAAGCTCTTTAAAAGCCGTGCAAACACTGGGTTATTCGAATGCGGGGACGATTGAATTTATGGTGGATGATGAAGAGAACTACTATTTCCTCGAAATGAATACGAGATTGCAAGTCGAGCATCCGGTAACAGAGGAAATTACAGGCATAGATCTCGTGGAGCAGCAACTGAAAGTCGCTGCAGGAGAGTCTTTAGTAATTACTCAGGACGACTTGGAAATACAGGGACATGCGATTGAAGTTCGCATTTACGCAGAGGATCCGAACACCTTTTATCCATCGCCAGGTCAAATTACAAAGCTTGTTTTACCAGAGGGAGAAGGAATCAGGCATGAAGTCGCGGTAAAAGGGGATTCACAGGTTACACCGTTTTATGATCCTATGATTGCAAAGCTGATCGCTTATGGAGCAAATCGTGAAGAAGCTATTGAACGCCTGACAAAAGCCATCCATGAGTATGAGATCGAAGGCATTAAATCGAACCTGACCATGCTGAAGCGCGTCATCACTCATGACAATTTCAAAGCAGGAGATACGAAAACTACTTTTATCCAAAACTATTATCTACCAACATTAACGAATCATTAAGGAGGAAGAAAAGATGAATGAAGTTAAAGCATCAATGGCAGGAAGTGTATGGAAACTTGTAGCAAAACAAGGAGAAGAGGTAAGTGAGGGACAAGATATCGCTATCTTGGAATCAATGAAAATGGAAATTCCAATCCCATCTGAATCCTCAGGTACCGTCAAAGAATTGAAAGTGGAAGAGGGAGACTTCGTCAACGAAGGCGATGTTATTGCCATCATTGAATAACTAGGAGCGGATTAGATGCTTGAATTACCGAATCACGTCACGATCAAAGAAGTGGGGCCACGGGACGGTCTTCAAAATGAGCATAAGGAAGTGCCGACAGAGGACAAAATTGCTTGGATCAATCAGCTTTCAGAAGCAGGGTATAAATATATCGAATTCAGTTCCTTCGTTCACCCAAAATGGATCCCTCAGCTGAAAGACGCAAAAGAGGTCGCTGCTTCGATTGAACGTAAACCTGGTGTCACTTACGCTGCACTGGTCCCTAACATGAAAGGGCTTGAAGGGGCGTTGGAAACAAATGTGGATGAGGTATCCGTATTCATGTCTGCAAGTGATACACACAACAAAAAGAATATTAATAAGACGATTGAAGAGACTTATCCTGTTCTCCGAGAAGTTGTGACAGAAGCGAAGCAGGCGGGAAAGACCGTTCGAGGGTACCTATCGACCGTGTTTGGCTGTCCGTATGAAGGAAATATTCCAGTTGAGCAAGTGATTAAAGTGAGCAGGAAGCTGCTTGATATGGGTATCGATGAGCTATCGTTAGGAGACACGATCGGAATTGCAAACCCAAAACAAGTAGATGCCGTGCTTGCTCAGTTGAAAAAGCAATTGTCGTTTGATGAGATTGCGATGCACTTTCATAACACGAGAGGAATGGCTCTAGCGAACGTTCTTGTCTCTTTGGAGCATGGCATCACAACATTCGATGGTTCTCTTGGTGGTCTTGGAGGGTGCCCATACGCAAAAGGAGCTTCCGGGAACCTTGCAACCGATGATCTTGTGCATATGCTCCATGAGATGAAGATAGAAACAGGACTGGATGAAAGAAAGCTAGAAGAAGCAGCCATTTTTGTTCAGTCGAAGCTGGATAAGGCTCTACCCAGCCATCACATGCAAGTGTTGAATAAAGGAGGGGGCGTGTCCAATGGGTGAACTTGTCAAGTTAGAAGAAGTCGAAGATCATGTTCTGCTGATGACCCTGAACCGGCCAGAAGCTGCAAACGCTTTGTCTAAAGCTATGCTTGAAGAGATTGCACGAACGGCTAAGGAAATAGAAAACCGTCCGGATATCCGCGCCGTTATGGTTACGGGAAGTGGAAACAAAGCCTTTTGTGCAGGTGCGGATTTAAAAGAAAGAGCAGGTATGTCAGATGACGAAGTGATTAAAACAGTGGAAAATATCGGTAATACTATTCGGCTGATCGAACAAATTCAAGTTCCAACAATTGCTGTAATTAATGGTGTTGCATTTGGAGGAGGACTAGAGCTTGCACTTGCCTGTGATTTAAGAATCATGAGTACGTCAACCAAAGTCGGCTTAACGGAAACCTCCTTGGCCATTATTCCAGGAGCCGGCGGCACCCAGAGACTTACCAGGCTTATTGGTTTAGGAAAAGCAAAAGCGATGATCTACTCGGCAAGGCCGGTGGAAGCTGAACGTGCTTTATCAATTGGTCTTGTTGAGTACATTCACGAACCTCAGTTCTTACTTCAAGAATCCAAAGACTTTGCTTGTGCGATTGGAAGAAATGGTCCAATTGCATTAAGGCAAGCGAAAAAAGCGATCAATTATGGAATCGAAACTGATTTAACAACGGGGCTTGAGTTTGAACGTCTTTGCTATCAAAAAACGATTCCGACTCATGATCGTACAGAAGGCTTACAGGCATTCAAAGAAAAACGTAAACCCGTGTATAAAGGGGAATAGAGGTGGAAAAAACGATGACTATTAATCAAACGTTAGAAGAAAAAGCTAAAAAAATTGCTTCAGGCGGTGCCGAAAAATATCATGCAAAAAACGCTGAGAAAGGCAAACTTTTCGTCCGTGAACGGTTAGAATTGCTCTTTGATGAGGATTTGGATATTGAAGATGCTTTTTTTGCCAACTGTCAAGATGAAAAGCTTCCCGCGGACGGAGTTGTAACCGGTATTGGCAAGATCAATGGAGAACAAGTCTGTGTCATGGCGAATGACTCTACCGTAAAAGCAGGCTCATGGGGCGCACGTACTGTTGAAAAGATTATACGAATCCAGGAAACAGCGATGAAACTCAATTTACCTATGCTTTATTTAGTAGACTCTGCTGGTGCGAGAATTACAGATCAAGTAGAAATGTTTCCAAATCGCCGCGGTGCCGGGAGGATCTTTCATAATCAAATTAAACTGTCAGGGCGAGTACCTCAAGTTTGTCTTTTATTCGGCCCATCAGCAGCCGGAGGCGCCTACATACCAGCCTTTTGTGACATTGTAGTGATGGTTGACGGCAACGCTTCCATGTACTTAGGTTCACCACGAATGGCAGAAAAAGTTATTGGAGAGAAAGTGACGTTGGAAGAAATGGGCGGAGCGAATATGCACTGTTCTGTCTCTGGATGCGGGGATGTCCTTGCAAAAGATGAAAGAGAAGCCATTGAATTTGCAAGAAACTACCTCAGTTATTTTCCGCAAAACTATAGCGGACTACCGAAACGGAAGGAGACTTTAGTTCCTGCTGATTTTGACAAATCTATTGAAGAGCTTATTCCTAAAAACCAAAATGCTCCTTTTGATATGTATCAATTGATTGATCGATTAATTGATGATGGCTCATTCTGTGAGATTAAGAAAAAATTCGCTCCGGAGCTAATTACGGGGTTATCTCGAATTGACGGTCGTTCGGTAGGAATCATTGCCAATCAGCCGCGAGCGAAAGGCGGAGTATTGTTTCCTGATTCGGCAGATAAATCCGCAAAGTTCATACAGTTGTGTGACGCCTTCAATATTCCATTATTATTCCTGATGGACATCCCAGGCTTTATGATCGGGACAAAAGTAGAGCGCGCAGGAATCATTCGCCACGGGGCCAAAATGCTTTCTGCAATGAGCGAAGCGACGGTGCCTAAAATTTCTGTAGTAGTCAGGAAAGCATACGGGGCAGGCCTCTATGCGATGGCAGGTCCGGCATTTGAGCCTGACGCTTGTCTTGCCCTTCCTACCGCTCAGATCGCTGTAATGGGTCCTGAGGCTGCTGTGAACGCGGTCTATGCCAATAAGATTGCTGATCTTCCAGAAGAGGAACGCCCGGCATTTATTAAAGCAAAACATGAAGAATATAAGGAAAACATTGATATTTATAGGCTCGCCTCGGAGATGGTGGTCGATGACATCGTACAGCCAGATCGACTGCGGGATGAACTGGCGAAACGTTACGAAGCATATGAAAACAAAGGGGTTCAATTTACAGAAAGAAAGCACGGAGTTTATCCTGTATAAATTGTAAAAAGCCTTTGGAGTTAGACTCCGAAGGCTTTTTTGTGTGCAAAAGAACTCCCTGTAATAAGGGAGCTCTTTGATTTATTTTCTGATATGAACGGTTTTACCGATTTCTTGAATTTGATTGACGGCATCTGGGTTCTCAAGAGCACTCAGATCTCCTGACTCTTTATTAAGATAAGCGGATTTTATTGCTCGGCGCATGACCTTGGCGTTTCGTGTTTTAGGAAGATCGTCAACGACAAATACTTTCTTAGGAGCTAAAGCTTTTCCAAGCTTTTGATCTAAGTGCAGCTTGATTTCATCAATTAATTCCTCTGTGTTCGATGCTTTCGGGGATAGCACGACGAAGGCAACAGGTTCTTCCCCTTTTATCTCGTGAGGAATGCCTATGACCCCCGCTTCTATGATAGAATAATGCTCAACGAGCACAGACTCCACTTCAGCAGGGCCGAGCCTTTTTCCGGCAACGTTCAATACATCATCGGAACGCCCTGTAATCGTGTAATAGCCCTCGCCATCTAAAATGACCCAGTCACCGTGAACCCACGTATCTTTGAATCGGTTCCAGTACGTATTTTCATAGCGTTCATTTTCTTCATAAAACCCATGTGTCATTCCGACCCAAGGTTTTCGTATAACGAGCTCACCGACCTCATTGGATAACGATTGGCCGTCTTCATCATAGACTCCCACGTCCATCCCTGGCAGTGCTGCATTGAATGTGACCGGTTGTATCGGTTTAACGAGAACATTGCCTAAAATGCCTCCTGAAATTTCAGTGCCTCCGGAATAATTGAAGATAGGGACTTTTGAGTTTCCAGCGTGTTTAAACAGCCAGTGCCATGGTTCAGGGTTCCAGGGCTCACCCGTAGACCCGATCAATTTTAATGAACGTAAATCATGCTGTTTGATCCATTCTTCTCCGTGCTTCATCATGGAACGGACAAGGGTAGGAGATATTCCTAAATGGGTAACCTTATACCGTTCAACAAGTTCCCATAAACGATTGGGTTTTGGGTAATCGGGAGTGCCCTCGAACATGACGATGGAAGATCCATTTAGCAGGCCACCGTAAACAAGGAACGGCCCCATCATCCATCCCATATCCGTATACCAGAAAAGAGTGTCTTTTTTTGTTACATCCATACATACGCCCGCATCGAATGCGGCTTTGATCGGAAAACCAGCATGCGTGTGGACGGCTCCTTTCGGTCTTCCAGTCGTCCCAGAAGTGTAAATCAGCATAAAAGGGTCATCCGCTTTTTTAACTTCAGCTTTGTAACCGGTTTCATTTTTTCGTAAGTTTGACCACTCAATATCACGGTATTCGTTCCATTCAACTTCACAGCCGGCACGCTCAACGACGATTACGTGTTCGAGCGATGGACATTGATCCGCTGCCATATCTGCTTCATCTTTCATCGGAATCGTTTTACCGCGGCGGAAAAAGCCGTCAGCGGTTATGAGGGCTTTTGCCTTCGAAGCCTGTATTCTTGTGGCCACAGCATTTGCTTTATAACCTGAAAAAGCAGGAGAGAAAATGGCGCCAACCTTTGATATCGCTAGCATGGCAATCAAAGTTTCAGGAATCATCGGCATATAGAGGGTTACGACATCTCCGTTTGAAATCCCAAGATTGTCTAACCCATTTGCCACAGCATTTACTTCTTTATGCAGTTCTTTATAAGTGAACGTGATACGATCTTCGTTGTCGCCCTCCCAATACAGGGCCACGGAGTCCTTTTTATCTTCATTATTCGCCCATTTATCGAGAGCATTGTGCACAACGTTGATTTCGCCTCCGACGAACCAGTTTGGATATGCAATGCCTTTTGAGAGATCTAAGGTTTCTTCGTATGGGGTGTACCATTCAATACCTAACTCTTTTACTGCTTCATCCCAGAACCAATCAATGTCTTCAATCGATTTTTTATGAAAATCATCGTAATTTTGATATCCCTGTTTATCCATCCACTGGTAAAGTCTCGTTTCTTTTACTTGTTTCTCTGAAGGTGTCCACGCACTTTCGTATGTAGCCATTTAAACTTCCTCCTTCTTAAGCAAAAATTCAGAAATATCCCAATTTAATTATACCTTAATCATGCTAGACAATGAATGATTGTACAAATTTCACATAAATGAAATCTTAATATAAAAACATATTTATTCGAAAAATGTTGAAAATAGGTGAAACTTTTTTAGGTTGTAATCGATATGTAATATACATCCCATTTTTTACATAAGGATTCGGAAAAAATGGAAGATCAATTTTAGAAGGAGATGAAGAACTAATATGCTAGAAGGAGCACTATTTTTAGTCATTTTGGGAATTATCGGAGCCGTTGTGCTCGTTGGGGGAATTGTCACATTCGTCATTTTCCGTCTTCGCTACAAAACAGCGAGTTCAAATGAAGCACTCATTGTAACAGGACCGAAACTTGGAGATCCGGAAAAAGAAAAGAATGTATTCGAAGATGATAACGGTAGGTCTGTAAAAATCATACGGGGCGGAGGCTATCGCCTGCGTATGTTTCAAACAGCTACACCTATTGATCTGACCTCATTCCAGCTGCAGGTCAATTCTGAGAAAGCGTACACGAAAGAAGGCATCCCGGTACGCGTCGCAAGTACCGCTGTAATCAGCATCGGCAGTGAACTTGAGATCATGGCTAATTTTGCCGAAAAGTTCCTTGGGAAAAAGCAAAAAGAACGTGAATCTGAGCTGAAGGATGTATTAAACGGTCATTTACGTTCCATTATCGCATCTCTACCTATTGAAAAAATTTACAACGATTTTAAAGAAGTCAACACGCAAGTCAAAAAAATCGCAGAGTCCGATTTAAAAGGAATGGGCTTTGAAATTACTTCATTTGCCTTAAACGACGTGGAAGACGTAGATGTGGAAAATGGCTATATCGATGCACTAGGTCGTCCCCATATTGCTGAAGTGCAGAAAAAAGCAAATATGGCAGAGTCTGATGCAACGAAAGAAACACGGATCTATCAGGCGAAAAACGATCAGGAAGCTCAGGACGAAGAAAACCGCCGATTGACTGCGGTTGCTGAATCCCGGAAAAATAAAGACATTAAAGAAGCGGAATTCCAAAAAGATACGAACAGAGCTAAAGCAAATGCCGATCAGGCCGGAGAGCTTGAACGTCAAAAACTGGCCCAGCAGATCAAAGAAGAAGAGCTTAAAGTCCAATACATTGAAAAGCAGCGAGCGGTTGAACTAGAAGAAGAAGAAAACAAACGCCGCCGTTCCATTGCTGATGCTGAAGCTTATGAGGTGACGAAACGTGCGCAGGCAGAAGCAGATAATGAGCGGATCAAGGGTGAATCCGAAGCAGAAGTTATTCGCCAGCGCGGTATTGCTGAAGCAGAATCTAAAGAACGTATGGCAAAAGCGATGGAACATTATGGAGAAGCAGCGATTATGGAAATGCTGATCAGTGTGCTTCCTGAATACGCAGAAAAAGTTTCTGCTCCATTATCACAAATTAAAGACATGAAAGTGATTGATATGGGAGGATCAAACTCTCAAGGAGGATCAGCTAAAGTTGCAAACAGTGTGACTTCGACGATGCTTGGAATTCAGGAATCATTGAAAGAAACGACAGGTATGGATTTAAAGGCCATGCTCGAAAGTTACGTCTCTCGCGGAAACGTAAGTAATTTTGACACGAGTAAAGATCCTGCTTATGAGCAGGTATCTGCGACAAAGGAAGACATGGATAACCATTTATCTGAAGATGATGACCATTCATCTAAACAAGAGGGTCGAGACGAAGAAGTTTCTAACTTATCCGATAATAATGCGTAACAGTCCATCAAGGTGCAGCCATTTAACTAGGCTGCACCTCTTAATTTCTCTTTACCGTATCGTAACGCGAAGGTTAACCTGATTAATTTAAGGTTGACAAAACTGCCAGTATTCTTCTACTCTTAATCTAGCATCAAGAGAATAGGAGATGGAAACATGTCATTAAAAACGATGGTTTATGCTTCATTATTTGCAGCAATTGTAGGAGCACTCGGCTTATTACCTCCCATTGCTTTACCTTTCAACCCGGTACCAATTACCGCACAAACTTTAGGAGTAATGCTTGCTGGTGCGCTACTTGGTGCCCGACGAGGAGCGTTGAGTATACTTGTGTTTATTTTACTCGTTGCGATTGGTGTACCATTATTATCAGGAGGACGTGGAGGCATTGGAGTGTTCTTTGGTCCTTCAGGAGGGTACATTTTAAGTTGGCCGATTGCAGCTTTCGTTATCGGACTAATAGTGGAAACCTTTTATCATCGTCTACATATTAGTTGGTTGATTTTAGCAAATGTAGTCGGAGGAATTGTTGTGGTTTACGCTTGTGGAATCACCTATTTATCACTAATCACAAACACCCCATGGACGAAAGCGGCGTTTAGTGCTCTTGCTTTTATCCCAGGAGATTTCGTTAAGGTCGTTGCTGCAGCGTTTATCGCAAAACAAGTTCATCGAGCGTATCCCCTAATTGAAAAGGAGCGGACGGAAAAACCCAAGCAGGCAGCGTAACCAAAAAGACAGGCCATCCATAAGTGGCTTGTCTTTTCTTTTTACTGTATGGAAAGGTGGAGAATATCAATGATTGGAGATTTGCCTCAGACGTTAAAAAATAAAGAAGCTATTATTTGCGGCGGAGAAAAAGTGACGTATGCAGAGCTAATTGAAAACCAAAAGCACCTCGAAGATCGACTTAAATATATGTTAAAAGATGTTAAAAAGAAAAAGATTGCTTTCATAATGGAGAATGGAATCGATTTTATTCAATTCTTTTTAGCTGTTTGTCATGCGGGCGGGATAGCTGTCCCCCTGGACCCAAAATGGAAAGAAGAGCAATATAAAACCGTTCTTCTCGATGCTGAACCGGATCTTGTCATCGTTCATGATGAATTCAAACAGAAGATTCCAGAGTCAGCATCAGTGAACCTACATACGTGGAAGCAATTGTTTAGTGATGACGCTCTGCCTCGTCACGGTAACCCTTCATCAGCATCTCCAGAACGCGACGATCTATTTTATCTCGGCTATACCTCAGGTACAACAGGGCGTCCTAAAGGTTTTATGAGAAATCATCAGTCCTGGTCAGAGTGTTTTCCTTATTGTAGTGAGATTTTTCAATTAAAAAGGGAAGATCATATTTTATCACCAGGGGCGCTCGTCCACTCTCATTTTTTATTTGCTGCGATGCATGCTCTTCACACAGGGGCAACGTTATATTTATGTGAGTCGTTTGATACAGAAGAAGTGTTTGATATTATTGAACGTTTTCCGGTTAGTGTCATGTATATTGTTCCTACGATGTTTGAATCATTGTTTGCCAATAAACAGGAAGAATTTTATAGGATGAATAGGATTTTATCTTCAGGAGCCAAATGGGATAAAACTTCTAAAAATAAGGTCCGTTCGCTATTTCCTAATGCAGACATCCTTGAGTTTTACGGAGCTTCAGAACTGAGTTTTGTGAGTTATCTTCTGGATAGTGACCATAAAGCGAAGGGACATACCATTGGTCGCCCTTTCCCGAAAGTTCAAGCAAAAATAATTAAAGAGGACGGATCTGAGGCGAGTCAAGGAGAAGTCGGTCTTTTGAGTGTCAAAAGTCCCTGGGTGTTCAAGGGCTATTTAAATCTTCCAGAAGAAAGTAGAAAAGTGATTCACAACGGGTGGGCAACTGTTGGAGACTTAGCATTTATGGATGAGGACGGATACTACACGATTGTTGGCCGAAAACACAATATGATTATTAGCGGTGGACTGAATATCTATCCGGAAGAAGTCGAAAATGTCATCGTTCATCTATCTGAAATTAAAGAAGCTGTGGTGATTGGTCTGCCAGATTTTTATTGGGGTGAAAAAGTGATAGCTGTTGTATCGTTAAAAGAAGGATCAACATTAAATGAGGGCCAAGTGTTCAACTATTGTAAAGCGTTTCTGCCTAATTATAAGTGTCCGAAACAGTTAGTAGTCGTCGAGGAGTTCCCTTACACAAGCAGCGGAAAAATTGGCAGAAGTGAATTAAAAGATAAGTTAATCTACGTTCATTCGAAAGAAAGGATGAAGACTTATGAGTGAACCCGTTATTATTACCGCTAGAAGGACAGCTATAGGAAAAGTGGGCGGGATGTTCAGTCATGTTCCTTCTGAACAGTTAGTAAGTCCCCTCATACAAAATATCCTCGAGGAAACCTCCCTCAATCCGAGTGAGGTCGATGATGTTATTTTGGGAAATGCTACCGGTCCAGGAGGAAACCTTGCCCGCTTATGTGCACTCGAAGCGGATCTTCCTTTTTCGGTACCTGGAGTCACCATAGACCGCCAATGTGGTTCAGGTTTAGAGGCCATTCAAATGGCTGCTCGCTTCGTTCAGGCAGGAGCAGGAGAAGTTTATTTAGCAGGTGGAGTAGAAAGCTCAAGCACGGCACCTTGGAAGATAGAAAAACCCGCGAATTTATACCACCCTGCCGGACCTTCCATTTATACGAAGGCACGCTTTTCACCTGGAAAGATTGGCGACCCTGGTATGGGGGAAGCAGCTGAGAATGTAGCTGAACGCTATGGCATTTCCAGAAAAGATCAGGATGAATATGCCTTTTACAGTCACCAAAAAGCAACTGAAGCTATAGAGAATGGACGATTTAAAGAGGAAATTGTCCCTGTTCAGGGAATTGTGCAGGATGAGTGTGTTCGATGGAACACTTCAGTAGAGAAACTTGCAGAGCTTTCCCCTGTTTTTAAAGAGCAGGGAACCGTAACAGCAGGTAACGCTTGTCCGATTAATGATGGAGCGGCTCTCGTTTTAATAATGTCAAAAGAGAAAGCTAACGCCCTCGATGTAGAACCTGGTTTAACATTCAGAGATTCAGTTTGTTGTGGTGTCGATCCTCATTATCTCGGTATAGGACCGATTCCTGCTGTTACTCGTCTATTAGGAAAACAAGATCTTAAGGTGGATGACATTGATGCCGTAGAATTCAATGAGGCATTTGCTTCTCAAGTCCTTGCGTCTATTCGTAATCTATCCATCCCAGCTGAGAAAGTCAATCGAGGCGGTGGAGCCATCGCTTTAGGTCATCCTTATGGAGCATCGGGAGCTATTCTTGTTTCAAGGTTATTTCATGAGATGAAATCAGGAGATTTAAAACGTGGATTAGCAACGCTGGGAATAGGTGGAGGCATGGGGTTAGCTGCATTATTCGAATCTGGTTAAGGAGAGGATAGAATGGAAACTCTTAACAATGAGGTCGTCATAATTACTGGCTCTACAAGAGGAATTGGAAAAAGTATCGCTTTGTCTTTAGCCGCTTTTGGAGCGGCTGTCGTTATAAATGGAAGAGAGGCAGAGGCTGTTCACCATGTTGTTGAAGAAGTGCGCTCTTACGGAGGAAAGGCCATCGGTGTTCCAGGATCTGTGACGGATGAGGAAACCGGAGAGAAACTCGTAGATTCTGCCATTAAGGAATTCGGAAGAGTTACGGGCTTAATTAATAACGCTGGCAATGTAAAGGACAAGATCTCTTACCGCATGAATTTTGATGAATTTAAGGAGGTTATCGATGTCCATATCAATGGAGCATTTTCTTGTACACTTCCTTTTATTAGAACCATTCGTGAACGTGAACCCACACAGCAATCGGTGATTATCAACATGACTTCATCTTCAGGTTTAACAGGAAATATAGGACAGGTGAATTACAGTACAGCAAAGGCTGGTCTCATAGGGATGACCCGCACACTTGCTAAGGAAATGAGCAAGTATAGAGTAGGTGTATATGCCGTTGCTCCTGCTGCCTTAACAGATATGACCCGTCCTCACATAGAAAAGGCTCAAAAACTAGCTTCAACAAAAGGAGAAGACCTACCTGATTATTGGAAAGTTGGATCGGCAGAACAAGTAGCCGAATTTATTGCGGAAATATTTTATGCACCCGATCAGTTTCAAAGTGGAGAGGTTTATGGAGTTAATGGGGAGCAGAGAAGTTATTGGACGGCATCAGAACAAAGATCAATTGATTTTCATTCAAATGATTAATGTTTTAAAGCTTAATTAAAAGATAAAAACTGGAAATTATAAACGAATCATAGTGCCTTGTAAAGTACTTTAACAATTAATTTATTGTTTCAATAACAATTTAATGGTAAAGTCAAAAACGAAAGAGTTTCCCGAATTTTGTAGAATACACAGATAATAGAGGGCATAAAGATATCATTACCATGGTTATCGTAAACAATGTTATTCTATATAGGGAATATGATTATGCTAGATGTAACTAGGAGGTAGATTATGAGAATTATTGTAGCAGGGGGAGATGGTTTTTGCGGTTGGCCGACTGCACTATACCTATCCAAGCAAGGACATGATGTAACCATCGTAGATAATTTAGCACGCCGAAAGATTGACGACGAGCTTCATTCCAATTCTGTAACACCGATCGCTTCACTTGAAGATCGTGTAGCTAAGTGGAAAGAAGTGAGTGGAAAAGAAATTAAAACATTCATTGGAGACTTGAATCATTATGATTTCCTAAGCGAAGTATTCCGTCAAGTAGAGCCGCAAGCGTTTGTTCACTTTGCTGAGCAGCGTTCAGCTCCATATTCTATGATTGATCGTGAACACGCTGTATATACTCAAACCAATAACGTAATGGGTAATTTAAACGTACTATACGCTATTAAAGAATTCGCACCTGAATGTCACCTAATTAAATTAGGTACAATGGGCGAATATGGTACACCAAATATTGATATTGAAGAAGGCTATATTGAAATTGAACATAAAGGCCGTAAAGATGTTCTTCCTTATCCAAAACAACCGGGTTCTTTCTATCACCTTTCTAAAGTGCATGACAGTCATAACATCATGTTCGCTTGTAAGATCTGGGGAATCCGTGCAACAGATTTAAACCAAGGTATCGTATATGGCCTACATACCGAAGAAACAAAATTAGACCCAGTTCTCGCAAACCGTGTGGACTATGATGGAGTATTCGGTACAGCTCTAAACCGTTTCATCAATCAGGCTGCGATTGGACATAATATTACTGTATATGGAAGCGGTGGACAAACGCGTGCGTTCTTGAACATTGAAGATACGGTTCGATGTGTAGAGATCGCTGCTGAAAACCCTGCAGATAAAGGGGAATTCCGTGTATTCAACCAATTCACTGAATGGTTCTCCGTACAGGAACTTGCCGAACGAGTGCAAAAAGTTGCTAAAGAAGAAGGATTAGAAACGCAAGTGAAGCAAATTGAAAACCCTCGTATCGAGAACGAAGACCACTACTATAATGCAGTAAACACGAAACTACGTGACCTGGGCCTCGAGCCACACTTACTGACGGACGATGTGATCCGCGATATTCTGCGTACAGCACTTGAACATAAAGACCGCATTATCGTAGAAAACGTACTGCCGTCAATTACTTGGAAGTAAGGAGTTTTCCGCTTTGAAAATCGCCATAATTACAGAAACATTCCTGCCATCGACGGATGGAGTAGTAACTAGATTGAAAGAAGCAATCAAATATCTACGAAACCAAGAGCATGAAGTTGTCGTCATTGCTCCAGACCTTGGTGTGGAGGAGTACGAAGGGGCGATTGTAGAAGGGGTAAAAACAACTAAGTTACCTTTCTACAGGTCAAAGGAATTTTCTATGCCTCAAAGAAAGGTGAAAGATTTATTAATTAAGCATGACCCTGACTTGGTACATGTTGTAAACCCAGCTTTTGTCGGAGTATCCGGAGTATATTACGCGAGTAAGCTTAATTATCCGCTGATTGCTTCTTATCACACACATGTACCAAAGTATATGGATTATTATCGTCTGTACCCATTAAAACCAGCTGTTTGGTGGTATTTCCGTAAGCTTCATAATTTCGCAGATGTGAATCTTTGTACATCAAATGCGATAAAGAAAGAGCTGGATGCCAGGAACTTCCATAATGTTAGTGTATGGGATAGAGGCGTAGCTGTAGATCATTATCATCCTCGACATAAAAACGAGGAAATGAGAAACCGTTTGTCCGATGGGAAGCCAAATAACAAACTTCTTGTATTTGTTGGGCGACTGGCAGCTGAAAAAGAAATCCACAAAATAAAGCCTTTGTTAGAGGAGCGAGATGACATATCCTTAGCGATTGTCGGGGATGGTCCTGTCAGATCGCAGTTAGAAGAGACCTTTAAAGGAACGAACACGGTATTTACAGGTCTTCTGCACGGGAACGAGCTTGCTCAGGCGTTCTCTTCTTCAGATGCTCTTATATTCCCGTCTGTCACCGAAACGTTGGGACTCGTCATACTAGAATCTATGGCTTCAGGACTCCCAGTAATCGCTGCAAAAAGCGGGCCGACCATGGAGCAAGTGGAAGATGGAAAAACTGGCCTGTTATTCGAAAATGAAAACACCGACACCATGATAGACGCCATCAATCGACTTGAAGATGAGGATCTCTACCAGGAATTGTGCAGGAATGCTCGGAAGGAAGCAGAGAAGTTCAGCTGGCAAAAACCTTCGGAACAAATACTTGATTATTACCACGAAACCTTAAGAGTATTCCAGAAGAACCAGTCGCATTCCTCAAAAAAATCAAAGGTTAAAGTCACAGAGTAAGCCTCTGTGACTTTTCACTGTGTAGAAGGCTATTTTAGTTAATAGCGGAGAGTCATTCAACATAATATTCTGATTCATACATAGTAGTAACTCCGAGACTAAATAAGAAATGTTCCCTTAAAACCGCACAGTGGTTCTTATCCTAATGATATAAGCAGTATCCCCAACAACTTCCACTTACAACTTAGTAGCAACTCCAAATCCATCTTAAAAAAATCATTAACTTATATGGAACTGATCAAGGAACGAGACAAATTGCTGCTCCTTTGATCCTTCATTTTGATAAAAAGCATAAATAGAAGCTGTAGGTAAATCAATGAAGGGGACCTCAATAGCCAGCAAACGTCCTTCGTTTATTTCTCGTCTTATTATGAAATTGGGGAGAAAAGAAACTCCCATACCTTCTAAAACAAATCTCTTAGCCGCATGTGATTGAGAAACCGAAAGAAAACGATAACTAGGTAAATGCATTTGAATATCACGCTTCAACCGGTTCCAATACGCCGGATGGTGATCTGTAAAAATAATCGATTTCGATAAGAGCTCATACGGATCGATAGGAGGAGCTACTTCCTCGTCCCAACCATCATGAACAGCAACTAATGAGATCGTATCTTCAAATACTTTTTCACATATAAGGTTTGAATAGACAGTTGGAAGACATGAAAAGGCTAAATCTACTTGTGATGCCTCGACCATCTTTTGTAAACCTGCTGACTCTGCAACTTTTATGGAAATTTCAATGTGAGGGTAAAGCTCCGAATACTTTCGCAGGATGGTTGGAAACAGACTCTCTACTAATAATGGCGTCATAGCAATGGAAAGGGTGGAGGAGTACCCTTGCTGACGCCGATTCACCCTTTGAATCATCGTTGCGTAATGTTCTAAGAGATTATTGGCCTCAACGCGGAACGCTTTTCCAAACTCCGTTAATTGAATATGCCTGCCTTGCTTTTGAAAAAGCTTTGAACCTAAATGGTCTTCTAATTGTCGGATATGCAGACTGACGGCTGGTTGTGTAATAAATAATTGCTCTGCGACTTTACGATAGTTCAGTTCATCAGCTGCCAATAGAAACGTGCGGAGCCATTTAAAATCCATATCGTATTCCTCCTATAATTTTTAGTTATTGATTGAATAAGAAATACTTAATTTTATTTATTGATAAAACCTTATACAATTAAATTAACATAAAGAGGAGGGAAGACGTTATGTTTGAACCTGGTTTAAAAGGGGTTACAGCTATCGAAACGTCGATTAGCCATATTGATGGAAAAGATGGAGTACTACAATATCGAGGGGTTCTTGCTAAAGAACTTATTGGAAAGTACAGTTTTGAAGAAGTCAGTTTCTTTCTATTGAAAGGATACTTTCCGGATAAGAAAGAACTTGAACATTTTTCACAAGCTTTAGTAAAACACAGGTTTTTAAGTGAAGAAACTAAGAAGCAATTAGAATTAATCATTCCACACCAATCTTTGATTTCCGCTGTTCGTTCAGCAGTATCACTACTTGATCAATCAAATGACTTATGGCCAGTGAACCTTGAAGAAGGTATTCAATTAATTGCAAAGTTACCAACGATTGTCGCTTATATTTATAGGAAGAAAAAAGGGTTAAATGAAATTGAACCTGAAACGAACTTCGGGCATGCGGCTAATTTTCTGTATATGCTTTTTGGTGAAGAGAAATCAGTAAATGAAGTAGATGCATTAGAAGCATATATGATTCTAACTGCTGAGCACGGTCTGAATGCTTCAACCTTTGCAGCGAGAGTTGTCACTTCAACACAAAGTGATGTTTATTCTGCAGTAACAGCAGCCATAGGTACTTTAAAAGGACCATTACACGGTGGTGCACCATCAGGTGTAATACAGTATATGAAAGAAGCTGAAAAATCATCTGTTAACGAAACCATTAGGAAAAAACTAACTAATGGAGAGAAAATTATGGGTTTTGGACACAGAGTATACAAAACTAAGGATCCACGAGCTGAAGCATTAAAAATTCAATTTAATTCCATTGATCCAAAACCAGCATGGGCTGATTTTACTTTACAATTAGAAAAAGAGACGGTAAACGAATTACAGCAACTAAAGCCTGGTAGAGAGCTTTATGCGAATGTAGAGTTTTATGCAGCAGCTATCATGAAAGCCATTGGAATATCGAATGAATTGTTCACACCGATTTTTTGTTGTAATCGGATGGTTGGCTGGGTCGCACATATTATAGAACAATCAGAACATAACGTAATTTTCAGACCAAATGCACACTACAGACCATCTGTGTAATTTTCTTATTCTGTCTCATTATCATAAGTATACTTAGGTATTGAGACAGAATTATATTTTGCGCCTTAACTTCCTAGAATTTATATTATGTTAACTAGACAGAAGTTAAAAATATGGAGAGTATTTAATGGATACTCTCCTACTCTTTCCACTGAGACACGAAAATTCTGATCTTCCTTTAACCACCTACGATAATTGTTTAATTGAATTCCTACTGTTTCACAAGCTTCATCAATATTATTTGTGCTTCGAAATCTCTCCATAAACAATGATTTTCTTTTAGCTACAGCTTTTTTAGTATTGGTGTGTTTTCTATCAGATATTTGTTTACATCCGCCATCAAAATATCCTCTTACAAAATGATGCACAAATGGGCTTGGTACATCTGGAAAATTCAAAGTAAGTGATTTATTAGGCTGCATTCCGTGCAATTCCATCAAGTCTGTGCGCATAATTTTGCTATTGATTATTAATAAATGAACACCAGTCTTTTCGTTTTTTCTAATTGGATGGCTTGATCCAAGTTCATATTTAATCTGCTCCAGGATACTAATATCCTTCTGAGAGAAACTGATTGACTGAGTTTCTTTTGGAATATCTGCCGCAAAAAAACCTAAAATGTATGCCATGTTATTCGACCACGTTCTGAAATACTGTTCATTGACCTTATATTCACGTCTCCAGCTTCCTTTGGGGCTTCGTTCGACTTTATGTTTACTTAAGATCTGATTTATCAGTCGTACCGATACATTTGCTTTTTCAGCTATCGAAACGGTCCGTTCGCCAGACAGGTACTTTTTAATGATTTCTTCATCAGTTAATGTACGTTTTCTCAATAATATTCAGCTCCCTCCTTTTGATATTCTTATTATACCGAACATTTGTTTGTAAGTGGTAAAATAAGCACTTGAAATTTTAAAATACGATTCGTTTCACTAAAAAAAGCAGCACCCCTGAGTTAGGTTGCTGCTTTTTCGAATCGCTTCAATTGTTCTGATGTTGCAAAGACAATCAATAAATCATTCTCTTGAAACGTTTCATTCACCTCAGGATTACTGATGATTTTATCGTTTCGTTTAATCGCAACGATATTGACTCCGTATGATTGTCTTATCTCAGATTCTTTAATTGTTTTGTTCAACAACGATGAAGTATTCCGGATGAGAAGTTCTTCAATGTTATAATCATTAAGAGGATCATGTAGAATCGTTTCAACATATTCCACACTTACCGGCTTTGTAATCGCAGTTGCCATTCTTTTTCCTCCAATGTTCGATGTATTGATAACTTTATCTGCACCTGCTCGGTAGAGCTTTTCTTCAGAAAAATCTCTTTCTGCGCGAACCACGGTGTAGATATTAGGATTCATACCTTTTACTGTTAAAGTTATGAAAACATTATCAGCATCGTCTGGCAGAGTGACAATGACTCCCTTAGCACGTTCGACTCCTGCTTGAATTAAGACACGGTCCTCTGTAGCATTGCCTTTAACGTATAGAGCATTCTCAGGCAATTCTTCTATAACGTTTTCATCCATTTCAACTAATACTAAAGGCTGCTTTTCATGGCGTAGTTGCTGAAAAACTTGCTGGCCGACCCGACCATAGCCACACAAAATAATGTGCTGGTGAAGATCTTGTATCTTTAACGTCATTCTTCTCTTCCTCACTTCGCTGGATAGTTTACCGCCTATAATGGCGCCTGCTAGTTGAGCTAACATATAAGTTGTCAGACCAATAGCGCTTGGAATTAAAACTAAAGTAAGCAGTTTTCCGCCAGTGGATTCAGGAGAAATATCTCCATAACCAATCGTCAATACAGAAACAATCGTAAGCCACAACGAATCGAAGAAAGCCAGGTCTTCAAAAAACATGTATCCGAAGATTCCTAACAGGATAATTATATGTAAAAGGATTATTGAAACAAGGATCTTTCGATATTCCATTACTCCACCTCTGTTGAGTCCCTATTCATTGAACCACTCTCCACCATCATACCAATTTTCACATTCAGTTATCTACTTTACATAATGTTATTACAGTATCTAGAACCTACAATGCTTAATCTGGATCAAGAAGTTTGAATCTTAGATGTCTTGTTCTGTTTGAATGATGGAGTGCTCTTTATGCGAGCATAGCCATAAAACCGTACACGTGTATCATAAAATCTCCTTATAATTATGTTATAATCGAACCTCCATTAAGATATAGAAAATAGAGTCCAGTAAAACAAAGTGAGGAATATCATGCGTAGAAAATCTTTTATGGCTGTTTCAGCCTTCATTATTAGTTTATTAGGTTACATAATCTTGCCAAAGAAAGTGAAAGCCCCAACCACACACAAAAATCCTGATACCTACCCTGGCACGGATATTGTGATTGAACCCGGAGATCTACTATTCTCTCCATTAGGAAAAAGCGAATCTAAATATGTGGGCCATGTAGGTATGGTCAATCATGCTAAAAAAGTTGTTCATTCCATCCCTGCGGGTTTAATTCAAGATGATGTTCCAACGTACTTTAATAAATTCAGATCAATAAAAGTCTATGCGCCAAGAGTTGACTCTCATAGAAATTCAGCTGCAGCGTATCTTGAGAAACTTTATTTAGCTCATAAGAATGCGGATTATCGAATAATGACGCCACTAGCGGCTAAAATGGATGAGCAGTATTGCACTAAAATCGTATGGCAGTCCTATTATTATGGTGCTGGAGTTAATCTCGGAAGTTTTAATCAAAAAGCCAAAGCGATTCATCCAGAACTTTTAAAAGACAGAAACTATATCTTGCCGAAAAATTCATTTAAATAGGTGCTAGAAATACGGGATACGAACTAATGTTCGTGCGTTTATACGTTTAATTGATGGTTGTTAAGATAGTTTCGGAGTTGCTACTATGTATGAATCGAAACTTTAATACTGATCCGATTTCCATAATGAACTTTTAGTGCTCTTTATAACTCAGACCTTCACGAAGACGATAAAGCTGCAGAAAGGCTCACCTTAGATGGATGAGCCTTTCAATTTCTTCATAAAATCTTTCTCAGCTAGCACTTCTATAGAATGACCTTGGCTTAACAACGTTTCCATTCTTTCTAGTTTATTGCTTTTCTTCCCCGCTAAATAATTCTCATAAGCTTTATTTCCAACGACTACGTAATTCGTATTAGAATCGATATCATGATGCCACTGACCGCCGGCATTAATCACTCGCTGTACGGCTTCCTCACGCTTCATACCATCTAATTTTCCAGTAAAGGCAAAAGAAGACCCATAACAAGGATGAGCACGATCAAATTCTGTAGTGGCTGCTACATATGATTTTGCCTCTGGCATTCTCGTACGCTTTTTTCTATTCAAGCGTGCAGGTTCATAGCCCGTATCGTGCATCATACCATTTATTGTGCCAGTTTTATTCACTAAATCTTTAATATCGGTGGCTTCAAGGTGCTCTCCTGCTTTAATTAATATCTCGCCAGCAGCTCTCGCATCGTCCAGGGCATGGTGGTGGTTCAATTGAATTCCTAAATGATCCGTGACTGCTTTTAAATTATATTTCGGTAATTGCCACGTCTTTTTTGAAATGTTTACGGTACAGTTATAGGCAAGCATGGGATATGACAAATAGTACTGGTCAAGAACAGCTCTTAATACACCCATATCAAATTGGGCATTATGAGCAATAAGGAATTTTCCCTCCATCAGATCCTTAATTTCTTTCTTCCACAACTCGTCAAATTCATAAGCGTCTTCTACATCCTGTTTCGTAATTCCATGAATATTTATATTCATTGGAGAAAAATAATTGCGCTTTGGTTTGACTAACCGATAATACTCGTTCTTTTTATGGCCCTGTTCGAATTCTACCAACCCGATTGAACAGACACTACCTCTAGATGAGTTTGCTGTTTCAAAATCAAGAGCGACAAAGTTCATTTTCAGACTCCTTTATACAAATATATCTCTATCATAAAGTTTATAAAGAGACTCGTCTATCATCGTGTATTAAACGTGGGGATATGATTTTTTCAAATGGTTCACGGACTGGATAATTAACTTCATTAAGACATCAATATCTATATCGTCTATTTTATTGATGTAGACACAGGCTTTGCCCGTTTTGTGCTTTCCTAATTGGTTAAGCAGTTCATCTCTACTGGGATCTCCAGCTGCTAAATACAGACTGATTCTTGCTTTTCTTGGAGAAAATCCGACGAGTGGTGCATCACCCTCATGACCGGATTCATATTTGTAATGGTATGATCCAAAACCGATGATGCTTGCTCCCCATATTCTCGCTGGATAGCCTGACGTCTCTGTAAAAATATCCAGTAGTCTATAGGCATCTTCTTTCCTTTTCTTAGGATCAACGGCTTCAATAAACTCAATAACGTTATTGTCATTTTCTTTTGTTTTTAAATCATACATCGAAGACACTCTCCTTAAACAAAATACAGGATGTTATTCAATTCGATAAAGCTATGAAGAATCCTGCTATAAATCCTTTCCATCTCGAATAACTTATGGTATTTCGATGATAATAAACTAAAAGGAGGAATAAGAAATGTCTTTTGATTATGCAAACCTTTCCCAAGATAAATTAAGTGAAATCGAATTGCTGGAAAGTAAATTAGGAGTTGTATTAATAGCTTTTGATGAGAAATATAGAGAAGGATCAGATGAGAAGCGAGCACAGCATTAAAAAAATAGCGCCTTCTCTTTTAAGAAGTGCGCCTGTGAGCATGTGTTTTCTGTCTTGTTAAATGCTGGATAGCTCCAGTTCCTATTATTACGCCGCATACAATTAGAATCAGCCCAGTGATATGGTTCATCATGATTTTCTCACCTAAGAAAAGAGAAGCCCCTAAGATAGCGAAGAATGTGTTGAAATTAATAAAGATAGCAGATTCAGCCGGCCCTACTTGTTTGATAGCGAAATTGTAAACCATATGTCCAAAAGCTGTACAGATCAACGCACTGAATAGAAAAACCCCTAACAGCTTGGCATCAGCGAGCTGAATAATTTGAGCTGGATCTGATTCGATAACGAGGCTTGTTAGAAAAATAAAAACAGAGCCGATAAGCAGCATATAGCCAGTTAAAAGTCGAGGATCTAGCCTGGGGTTTAATTTTCCTATCAGTATAAAACTGAAGGCTTGTGCGGCAATGGATAAAAAGATCAGTACATCTCCCAGTGAGACTCCGGTAAAGCCTTCTGCCCCTGTAAGTGTTGTAACGACTACACCTGCAAACCCTAGTATGAACCCAAAGGTTTTAAATAGGGTTACCTTTTTGCTAAGCATTATTGTAGATAAAATCATCGTTAACAGGGGCCCTAATCCAACAATTAATCCGGCATTAACTCCAGAGGTATATAAGAGCCCCACTCCCATTAGAGCATGGTGAAGCACCACATTAAACAAAGATATGTATAAAATGATGGCGACTTCTTTCTTTGTTGGTTTCCTCAATAACCCCATAAAGTATAAGGTAACAAGTACACCAACACCAGCCGTAAAAATACGAATGGATGTAAGAAGAATAGGATCGATATTGGATACGAGGACTTTAATGGCTGATACGTTAAATCCCCATACCATCATTACAAGCAGTAAAAGTACGTAAATCCGTTTCAATTGATCACCTGCTTTCATTCACTACTCTCTCATTGTACGTAGTCTCAATGAACCTGTCTAACGAATGAACCGAAATAAAATGTAAAAAAATTTGAGAGTACTTAAACATGCAGGAAACAGTAAAAGCTCATAATAAAAAAGCACACCTTGCAACGGGCGTGCTTTTGCTGTTTAGTGTTTGTTTTTGTATATCGTAAGCTTTTCTTCAATAGGAGTACGCTGTTTTGGCTTCGGTTTCTTCTCAAAATAACCAAGATGTAAGAACCCTACAATTTTTTCTCCTGGCTTTACATTTAATAATTCACGAACTTTTGGTTCGTGAATTTGAGTATTTGTTTTCCAAACGACTCCTAATTGTTTTTCCCAAGCAAGAAGTTGGAAGTTTTGGATGAAACAGCTAATCGCTCCGAAATTCTCTTCCCATTGCTTTTGACGAGGATCTTCCTTCATTACGGCAATGAGAAATGCAGCAGGCTGGCTGAAATAATTTCTTCTATTTTCTTGCATGTCTTTTGGAAATGTTTTTACCAGATCTTCAACGAATCCATCTGCCTCTTCTGTGGGAATAAAAATGAAACGCCATGGTTCTCTAAGGCCATGGGTAGGAGCATAGCTGGCATCCTCCAATAGCTCTTTGATTAGATCTTCAGGGACTTCTCTATCTAAGTATCCACTCTTTACGGAGCGTCGTTCGCGAATGATTCTAGCCAAATCTGTTTTTGTGTGTTCCATATTCTCTCACCTTCAAATCTATTATTCTGTTACGATAATGATAATCGTTCTCACCATAGATGTCAAACGGCTTCAAACAGGCTTAAATTATAAATGCTTAGACATCACAAGGTCTGTAGTATCAAATTTCATTTTATTATAGAGGTGAATCGCACGCTTATTATGACCAAAAACGTGAAGAGTTAACTTCTTTATCCCTTCTTTTTTCACATGCTTTTCAAGTTCTTCTAAAGCTTTTTTTCCGTAGCCTTTACCTCGGTGTTCATCGAAAATGAGAAAGTTATAAATGAACGCTTCCTTTTGATTGTTGGCTTCTTTAGCAAAATAATACCAGAAATAACCCACGTTTCGTTCATCGTTTCTTATAGACAAAAAGTAATGATCGGAAGTCTTTAACCCCTCTGGCAATAAGTTATTAAACGATTCATTTGATTTCTCAAAAGCTTCCTCTTCAGTCCATGTCCCTGCTTTCACTTTTTCATCAGCGTAGTCTTTGATCTGCGCATCTATATTGGCATCAAATTCAGCTTTAACCATCGAAGCTAAGGTTATCATAAATGAAACAATCCCCCTTCAGAGAAGCCATCTTTTTGATATACTTCATCCCTAAGTATATTAACGGAAAATCATATTGATGGCAATGTTCAGAAAAATAAAAAAGAAGCTATGAAAACATAGCTTCTTCTTGATAATTTACGATTCAAATTCGTCTAAAAATGCTTCATACCCTCTTGCTTCCATTTCACTTTTTGGAATAAATTCTAAAGCGGCTGAATTCATGCAATAACGTAAACCAGTGGGTTCAGGACCATCTTTGAACACATGTCCTAAATGGGCGTCTCCTTCTTTACTCCGGACCTCTGTGCGCATTCCAAAAATTCCAGGATCTTTCTTCGTTACAATGTTTTCTTCTACTAAGGGTTTAGTGAAACTCGGCCATCCTGTTCCAGATTTGTACTTGTCCTCTGAACTAAATAGTGGTTCTCCTGAGAGGAGATCCACATAAATGCCTTCTTCTATATTGTCCCAGTATTCATTTTCAAAAGCTTTTTCTGTCCCATCATTTTGAGTGATTTTGTATTGAACTGGACTCAACATTTTTTTCAAGTCTTGATCTGTATAAGTAACTTCATCGCCATTGTACTTTTTTACGGTCAACTTATTTGTTCCTTCCATATCTTCCTTCCCCTCTCCGGAAAGCCTTGTGAAAGTTAACGTCCCAACTACAGCTAAAAGGGCAATGCCAAATAAATAAAGCACATTTTTCATATCCCTTCCTCCTTTCACTGATCTATGAGGAACTTATTTCTATTTTATCACCTTCTAGGATGTGAACGAATTATATTGCTTACTGCATTTCCATAACTCATTTATGAAATGGAGGACTTTAGGCAATCCTATGAAAAAGAATGAATGGAGGGATAGTCGTGAATAAGAAAATCATGTTGGCAACAGGTATGTTAGGAGCGATTTTGACTGCATGTAATGATAACGGAAGTGAATCCTATACACAAGAAGTGGATGATACCCCAAGACCGATCACTTATGAATACACCGAGAATAATTTAAGAGAAGAAAATCAATTTACTTTCAAAGAATTCGACCTTGAAGTGGATTATGTAGATCGTATTTCCTACGAAATCGAATTCAATCAGTCTAAAGATACCATCAAAGCTACTATTAATGATTTAGACCAGCAAAAAGTCACTGGACAAGAAGCTTACAATCAATTGTCTCCCCTATTTCAGGAAATGAGTTTTGATGAAGATAGTTCAGAGGAAGAAGTTATACAAGATGTCCTTAATATATTAGACCTTGACCAAACTTATAAAGAGTTTGAGCTGGATGTCACATATAAAAATGGAATAGAAAAAGAATACGAAGATTAAATTAAAAAGCCTCTCGATTTAAATTCGGAGGCTTTTTGTTATTGATTGTTTTTTGGTATTGTGTTCGGAGTTGCTACTAAGTATTAACAATAAAAACTTAGTGCTTAATGGTCGTTTTTCCATCTTTCAGTTCGATTTTTCCTGCTTTCAACAGCTGGCCAATGGCACGCTTAAATGCTGCCTTACTAATATTGAAGGTGTCTCTGATCTCTTGAGGATCACTTTTGTCGTGGAGATGCATAACTCCATCGTTTTCCAAGAGGTAATCATAAATAGTCTCAGCATCCTCTTTCATACTCTCTTGTTTTAACGGTCGTAAGGAAACATTAATTGTACCATCTTCTTTCACATCGATAACCCGACCTTCAATCGTTTCGCCAAGCCTTGGCTCTTCTTTTCTCTCGTGAGGATGAATAAACCCTCGATACCCTTCTTCAGTTAGAATGGCTGATCCTGCCTTTGTTGATCGATACACTCGTGCAGTGACAACCGTGTGTAGAAGCGATTGTGGGGCTTGTTCCAAATCGTCAAGCACCTCTCGTTCAGTAATAGGCTCAGCCAACAGCCTGCCTTTTTTATCTATCTCTAAACTTACAAATAAAAAGTCTCCTTCTTTCGGCCACACAGATTTTAACAAAGGGAGATGATCACTCGACACTAAAATATCCTTATCTTCCAGGCCAATGTCAACAAAAACTCCTAAGTGAGGAAGTACTTCTGCAACTGCAGCCCAGCCATAGGAATCTCTGGTCGCTTCAGGAAGGGTCATCGTTGCTACGGCTTGTCCTCTTTTATTTTCATAGATGAAAACTTCCACTGCTTTCTCCAGTTCGATCTCTTCAGTGGCTTGTTCATCTGCAAGAAATAGTTCTGTTCCCTTCACGCTGATCGTAAACCCTTTTGTAATTTTTTTTAAAATTTTTGCTTTTTGAATTGTTCCAAGTAATTGATGATTCATTTCATTCCATCCTTTAAAAGTCATAATGTACTTTATTATAGCGTACAAACGATTCGAATGAAACGCGAAGCATAGTGAGCCAATAAAATCGAAAAAAGCGTGGCATACGCCACACTTTTATCAAATTAATACCACCAAGCAGCTCCTACAATAATTAGGAGAATAAACAAAACTACAAGAAGCGCGAATCCGCCGCCATAACCTCTACTCATTCCAATTCCCCCCCTTTACTTCTTTATATGCCGATAAAGGGAGCAAGGTATGGGTGAAAGTAGGATAAGTGAAAGGGAATGGGCAAATGCCTATTACTTAAAGCTTCAATTCTTTTGCTAAAAGGCGGTAGGATTCCTTTCTCTTTTCAAAATCAAACACATTCGTAATAATAAGAAATTCATCCGTCTCATATTCTTCAGCTAATCGAAGCAGTTCCCTATGTACTTGATTCGGAGTACCGATAATGCAGCGTTCCCTGTTCTTTTTAATCTTTTCTTTTTCTCTTAATGTAAAGGTGTGTTCTTTCACTTTTTCTACAGGAGGAATTCGCGTTTCAATTCCCTTCTCCACTTGAAGCAGCCACATATCTTGACTTAATGCTAAATCTTCTGCTTCTTGCTCTGTTTCAGCGCACACCACAAATACACAAGCATTCACTCTTGGAGAAGCCAGGCCCTCTGATGGTTTAAATTTTTCTCTATATACAGTTAGAGCTTCCACTGCCTGGGCAGGGTTAATAAAATGACCGAATGTAAAGCCTGTACCGTTTACAGCTGCATGGCGTGCCCCTCTTTCCGTTAATCCTAAAACCCATAAGTCTGGCTGAGCAGAAGTGTCTGGTCTTGCATGAACCCCAAAATGAGATTCACCTTTGGAAAACGAGTCATATAAAAATTTCTGTAATTCTTTCACTTGTCTTGAAAACGAACTCAACGGTTTTTCGAAATTGTCAGTAAGCGCAAGACGTGTTTTTTTCCCTCCACCAGGTGAACGACCGAGACCGAGATCAACACGTCCCGGATAAAGGCTTTCAAGCATACGAAAGTTCTCAGCTACTTTAAGCGGGCTGTATTGTGGCAGCAAAACACCTCCGGAACCGACTACAATACGACTTGTAGAAGCAAGGATTTGTCCGATGAGAATTTCAGGTGACGTGCTTGCAAGACCATTTGTATTGTGATGTTCTGCTACCCAATAGCGGCTAAATCCAAGTTGTTCAGAGAATTTAGCCAGTTCGATCGACTGTCTTAATGCTTCTCCTGCTGTCTGTCCCTTTGAAATAGGGCTTTGGTCCAAGACCCCTAATTTCATGTGTGCCACCTCTTTGATGTGATCTTATTTATATACGTCCTTCATAATTTGATTCAATACTTGTAATTGTTCTTCAAATAGGATTTTATACTTTTTCTTTAAAACATCAAATTCTTCTTTCCCCTGATCAGTCAAATAATACCAGTACACCTTTTGTCTCTTTTTATCATGTGACTTATAATCTTCTTTGCGATACAATAGACCTTCTTCTGTCATCTCGTGGAGTGTGTCCAGCAGCGTGGATGGTGCAGGAATCCAGTTCTTCGTCAATGCTTTGAATTTTCCTTTAAAATGTTCACTGATCATTGGCTGATGAACTTGCAGCAAATGCATAATATAAAACTTCGTAAATTGAGCCGCACTCATATTTAGTGCAAAGCGTTTCGGATTGTTCTTATGAGACAAAATCATCCACCCCTTCGCCAATAAAGTCTTAACTTTATTTTACAATAAAGAATGGATGATTTGTCCAGTAATACGCACATTCGTTCGATTATTTTCATGGTTTTTATCTAGACTTTCGGAGTTGCTACTAAGTTTGAAGTAAAATTTGAAACACATCGTTTGTTTGTCGATTCCAGAAAAAATTAATCCTGGAGCTTAAACCCGATTTTTCCGAAATTTTTCGTCTCCTGCAAATATTCAAAAGCCTCTCTGTATTCCTCCAGTTTAAACAATTGATCCAGTTGCGGCTTGATTTTGTGTTCTTCTAAAAATGAAAGCATCTCGCGAAACTCTTCTGCGCTCCCCATGGTCGTACCGAGCAAGTTGTATTGACCATAGAAAAATTCACGGATATTTATTTTCACTTCATCATTCGTCGTAGCTCCGAAAGTGACAATGGTTCCCCCTTTCCGAATGATATGAAGAGATTTTTCAAACGTGGCTTCACCAATACTTTCTATCAGCAGATCTACGGTTTCATCTAAAAGTTCTTCATTCCAGTTACTATTCGTATTTATCGCACGATCTGCCCCCAGCGATAGTGCTTCTTTTAATTTCTCATCTGACCTTGACGTAACAATAACACGGGCTCCTTTCGCTTTAGCAAATTTCAAAGCGAAAGTCAGAACGCCACTGCCGATTCCCGGAAGCATGACCGTTTCCCCAGCTTTCACTTGCCCCCTTGTGACAAGGGCACGATAAGCCGTCAATGCTGCTAAAGACAGCACACCCGCTTCCTCAAAATTCAAATGAGATGGTTTCTTTTCAACATGATCCTCCGTGCATTTATAATACTCTCCGAATGTTCCATGATCAGGTAACCCAACTATTTCAAACCCTTTAGGAGGTGCGTCACTTTTTTCCTGCCACCCGAGACCTGGATTAATGACGACTTCTTCTCCTGTTTGAAATTTTGTTACAGATTCACCCACAGCTTCAATAACTCCCGCGGCATCAGATCCTGGGATAAGTGCTGGGTCTTCGGCTTTATGCCGCTTCGTTACCACAGCAATATCTCTTCGATTCATTCCTGCTGTATGTACTTTTACAATTACATCTTTATCTCCAAGCCTTGGCTTTTCTACCTCTTGCACCTTTAACCCTTCAAATCCGTTCTTTGCCTCATGGACAATAGCTCTCATAAAAAAACACACCTTTCTCCTCTGGATTTGCTCTTAGTCTATCAATAACCACTCATAACCTAAAGCAAAAAGAACATGAAAAACCCACTTTTCGACGAAAAGCGGGTTTTATATATCATATAAAAGCAATAATAGGGAGAGATTGCTTCCAATTATTCACTTAGCACTTGAACTTTAACAGACTTGCGTCCGAACTCGAGTGCATCTTCACGATTTGGCATGAAGACGTCGATACGGTTTCCATTGATGGCTCCACCTGTGTCACCAGCGATAGCTGTACCATAACCTTCTACATATACTTTAGAACCTAGTGGAATGACATCCGGGTCTACAGCGATTACTTTCTGATCAGGATTAGCACGAAGGTCGATTCCTGTTGCTGTTACACCGCTGCATCCTGTGCAGTAAGCTGTATACGCTGTTGCTTCCGCAGTAAATTCTTTTACAACTTCATTGCTGGAGCTTTCGTTAGAGCTTGTCTGCGTTGCAGAAGAGTTGCTTGAGCTGTTATTGCTTGTTTTCGTTGATGCTGGAGCTACTTCTCCTTTAACAGAAAATTTATCTCCTGGATAAATCATAGTAGAAGAAAGATTATTCCAAGACATCAATTGATCAACTGAGACTCCAAACTTCTGAGAGATTTCCCATAGTGTGTCTCCTGATTTAACCGTGTACGTGGATGCATTGCTAGACTGATTGGATGAATTTGATGTTTTAGATTCGCTAGAAACGGTTAATTGTTGATTAGGATAAATGAGATTTGAGTTCAAATTATTCCAAGATTTTAGTTGATCGACGGATACATTATATTTTTGAGAAATACTCCAAAGAGTGTCACCTTTATCGATTGTATATTCCTCTGCACTGACAGACGTTGCGAATGCTCCTGTTAATGCTACAGTAGCTGCTACAGTAAAAACTGTTTTTTTCATATGAGATTCTGCCTCCTCTAAAAGTGTTGCTTATCACGTGATTGCGCGTTGTTCATTCACAATTACTAGATTAGCAGAATCTCAATAGATTTTAAGAACAGGAAGCTAACAGTTTGATTTCAAAGTTAACATCCACATTTCATAAACATTACAAACCCCTATTTTTTCATTATATAATTACATAAATAGTGTAATAATGCATCTTAAGGAGTATTTTTCTACATAATTAATCTATTAAAAACATTCTATTTTTGTCGTTTAGAGGTGGTAATTTTTAGCTGTAAAGGTAGAAACATAAAAAAACCTGCCAGTTGATGGCAGGTTTTTTACATTATTCAGCTAATGCTGCAGATCGTTTTTGAATCTCTGGATCTGCCAAATATTCATCATAACTCATCTCTTTGTCAATGATTCCATTTGGTGTAATTTCAATAATTCTGTTCGCAATCGTTTGAATGAACTCGTGGTCATGCGAAGCGAAAATAACAGATCCTTTGAAATTGATAAGACCTTTGTTCAACGAAGTAATGGACTCAAGGTCAAGGTGGTTAGTCGGCTCATCCAGAAGAAGAACATTTGCTCCGGATAGCATCATTTTAGATAGCATGCACCGTACTTTCTCTCCACCAGACAAGACATTCGCTTTCTTCAGTGCTTCTTCCCCTGAAAAGAGCATACGGCCTAAGAAGCTTCGTAGAAACGTCTCAGTTTCATCTTCAGGTGAATATTGACGGAGCCACTGCACGAGGTTTAAATCCGATCTTTCAAAGAAAGCAGAGTTGTCTTTAGGGAAATAGCTTTGAGATGTTGTTACACCCCATTTGAAGGTGCCTTCATCCGGTTCCATTTCGCCCATAAGGATTTGGAATAAAGCTGTTTTGGCTGTTTCACTAGAGCCGACCAAAGCGACTTTATCATCTTTATTTAACGTGAAGCTGACATTATCCAGAACTTTTACTCCATCGATGGTTTTAGATAGATTTTCAACTGTCAATAAATCATTTCCGATTTCTCGATCTGCTTTAAAAGCAATGTAAGGATATTTTCTTGATGATGGTTGGATATCATCAAGGGTAATTTTATCGAGCAGCTTCTTCCTAGAGGTTGCTTGTTTTGACTTTGATGCATTAGCACTAAAGCGCGCGATAAATTCTTTTAGATCTTTAATTTTTTCTTCTTTCTTCTTATTCTGTTCTTCTGCCATTTTCATTGCCAATTGACTGGATTCATACCAGAAATCATAGTTACCCACATATATTTGAATTTTTCCAAAATCCAGGTCTGCTATATGCGTACATACATTGTTAAGGAAGTGACGATCGTGTGAAACGACAATCACCGTATTTTCAAAATCGATTAAAAAGTCTTCAAGCCACTGGATCGCTTTAATATCAAGGTGGTTGGTCGGCTCATCCAGAAGAAGAACATCAGGATTACCGAATAAGGCTTGTGCTAAGAGCACTTTAACTTTCTCAGATCCGGCAAGATCTTTCATTTGCTTATCATGCAAATCTTCTTTGATCCCTAGTCCTTTCAGTAAACGAGCGGCATCCGAATCCGCTTCCCATCCATTCATTTCAGCAAATTCACCCTCAAGCTCTGCTGCACGCATGCCATCTTCTTCGGTGAATTCACCTTTCATATAGATCTCATCTTTCTCTTTCATCACTTCGTACAATCTTGTATGACCCATGATTACTGTTTCCAGAACATTGTACTCGTCATATTCAAAGTGATTTTGTTTTAGAACGGCTAGACGCTGGTCATTCTTCAGAGAAACGTCTCCTGTTTGCGGTTCGATTTCACCACTAAGGATTTTAAGAAAAGTTGATTTTCCTGCTCCATTAGCTCCAATCAATCCGTAACAGTTGCCTGGTGTGAATTTTATATTGACGTCCTCGAACAGTTTCTGATCACCAAAACGAAGACTTACATTATTTACTGTTAACATAGTTAAATCCTCCAGTTTCACGAATGTATAACATTAAAATTATACCATTCTACTGGAGGATATAACAGGTGTGCGTTAGGATTTAAAAAATTCTTGTTCATATAGCCATTCTTTAAATAACTTGTAATCCCGTTCAACTATATCCTGGTAATGATCTGACCATAAACTAAGTTGATGGCGAAAAAGTTTATTCTTAGTACCGATCGCATCAAGTATGGCATTTTCACTGTGATAATTCAGTATGCCTTCCTCAAGATCAGCATCGGCCCTGGAGTGGATTTTGGCACTGATTTTTGCCATCGTTTTAACCGCACGCTTCATACTTTTATAATCATTGACGTCTTTTTCCTTCAGATCTTTGGAAAACGGCGAACGTTCTCTTACATAGAAATCACGCCCGTTCAAGGAGAAGTAACCAAGATAGGGATCTGCCCTGTGGTGCATCGCTCTTTGGGTATGGATGACTCTTCTCCCTTGATGCTTATTATCCGACCAGAATTGTTCATCATAAGGGAAAAAATAAGCAGGAATCGGCGTCCTTGCCTCTTTAGCTTCTAGAATGATGTCATCATAATTTGATTTTTCCGCTTCTCCTTCTATTAAAATATAGTAACGTTGCAGACCTGTAGATCCTATACCTGAACCTTTTTTCTTAACGATATCTTTTATTTGGTAAAAAGCATCCTCACGCTTTGAATCAGGATCAAGCGATGCGATGTAATCCTTCCATGCTGAAGAGATTTGATCTCGCTCCTGCTTTGAAACAGAAGAGAGTTTTTCTTTGCCGATATCAAAGGAACGGATCGAATCATGATCAATGACGGTTTGTTTATCTAATTCATGGGATGATTTTCTTTTTTCAAGCTTCTTTAGTACCTTCTTAATCGGTTTTTTTGTATTTTCGACGGTAAATTGTAAAGAAAGCGGGTCCGCTTCTCCATCTTTAAACGCGTTTAGTTGTTTGATATAAGTTTTCAAATACTGATTGACAAACTCGTCCTGTTCTTCTTTTGTAAATTCTCCCTGGTTGGCAAAAAGCCGGATACTAACGACCATTCGTAACACGTCGTACAAATAGGACCCTAAATACCCTTCATCGAAATCATCGACGTCAAATACGATGTCATGGGATTCATTCTGAAAAGCACTGAAGTTATCAAAATGCATGTCTCCCATAATCCATGTAGGCTTGTCCTCTGGAGTGTGGAAGGTGAACGGATAATTGATCACATCGTAAAAGAACAAGTAGGCACTCCCACGAAAAAAACTGTACGTGTCTTGACGCATTTTATCGTATTTCTTCTTCCTGCTTGACTGCGATAAATTCATCAAATGTCCGTCAAATTGCTCTAAAATCGTAGATAGAGTTTGTTTTCTTAACTTGTTTTTTGTGGTTAGTACCCGCTCCAGCTGCTGATCCATTCTGAACCCTCCCAATATTCTTCAGTTCTAGATCCCCATTCCCTTTATGGCGCTTATGAAAACAGAAAAAGCGATTGCTTTTGGGCAATCGCTTTTGTCTAGTCTTGCTTATAATAAAGGCTGTTGTTTTCAACAACTTGAAGAACTTTGTTTTCTTCTTCCATTTTACTTCCACACATCGGACAAATATTCTCTTCATTTGTTCTGAAGTTGTCTCTCATCCAGCAGTTACAATCGTCGGAAGTACACACCCAGATTTTTGTTTCTTCTTCTTTAATTTCTGTCTGATTCTTTTTACCGAAAGCCATTTATAAAGCCTCCTCTAGACATGAAAATTATGTAAAAGAGACTGACTAACGAGCCAGTCTCTTTTATATTTTACGAATATCGTTCGTTTTAAATTATAGTTTAGTTACATTCGCAGCTTGTGGTCCACGGTTACCTTCAGTGATTTCAAATTCTACGGATTGACCTTCTTCAAGAGATTTGAAACCTTCTTCATTGATTGCGCTGAAGTGTACGAATACATCATCCTCGCCCTCGATCTCAATAAAACCAAAACCTTTTTCCGCGTTGAACCACTTCACTGTACCTGTTTTCATGTAATTGGATCCTCCAATGTTTCTTAAAATTAATATGCGTTTTACCATAATGAAAAAATCACATATTATAAAAAGTACCAATAATGATTGATCACTCTTTATAATAGGTGACTCGAAAAACGAATTCATGTTATTGGTATTTATTTAACCTTATAAACCACTATACTATGACTCACCGGTGAAGTCAAGTACAGCTTCTTAACAACCCTACAAAGTTAGTATATACAATCGTTCTGACATTTATACCATAAATTTACGTTCATTCTATAATTGCACATGCGATCCGCTTACCAGAGTCCCCACTTGGCTGGGATTGATAATCATCAGGTCCCTCATGGATAATGACAGACTTTCCTATGATATCTTTTACCTTAAACCGATCCGTAAAAAAGATCATTCTTGCCCGCCCCTGGTTAGAGAATAACACAGGAAAATCTCCAGCATGGTTTCCGTGAGGCTGATCGTCAGGGTTCCAATGTCCACCTGCCGATGCAAAAGGATCTTTTCCATCACCTATTTCACAAACTCCTTTTTCATGTATGTGAAAACCATGAGGTCCGACTTGTTTGCCGTTTTTCTTTTTCTGAAACTCCGGCAGCCCCTCTACTTGCACGAAAACTTCAACTCCATAAGGCATTTGATAGAACATCATGGTCCCTTTTAATTCTGGTGCTAAAGGGCTGCTTCTAAACTTAGCTTGAGCGGTTTGAGAAGCATATGTCTGCCTGTAAGTAACTTGCTGAGGATGATAATACATTTGTCTTCCCTCCTTTTCTAAAATAAATATGCAAAACGCTCCACTTTCATTCCATGTTCACCTTTACAGGAAAGGATTTACAAGTCATAACCGTTGTGCTACACTCCCCTTAAATAAGACACCAAAGGAGAGCAACTGGATGAAAAAACTATTCATGATTTTAGCGATTTCGATCATCGCTGTCTTCGGACTGACTGCCTGCAGCTCGGGGGAAGAAACAGAGTCAAACAAGGGTCAGGATCAAGAAAAAGATAACAGTGCAGAAACGGACGAGCTACAAGGCAGCGGACCAGTTGCTGTCGTCAATGGTGAAGAATTGTCCCGTAAAGACTTCAATGCTCAATACCAAAGCATGAAGGAACAGTATTCCCAGATGGGTATGGATCTTGAAGGAAAAGAAGAACAATTAAAAAAAAGTATCGTTGATCAAATGATCGGATCTGAATTGTTAATCCAATCAGCAGAGGAAGCTGGAATCGAAGTCTCCAATAAAGAAATTGAAAAAAAATATTCAGAGTTCTCCCAGCGTTTTGAAAGTGAAGAACAAATGAAGCAAGCTCTTGAAGAAAATGATACAAATGAAAAAGAAATTAAAGAACAGCTGAAGCTTCAAATTAAGGTGGACGAATATATCGCCAGCAACACTGAGAAGCCTGAAGTAACAGAGGAAGAGCTAAAGAAAGAATACGATGCTCTCAAGAGTCAACAGGAAGACGTAGAAAGTTTTGAAAAAGTCAAACCTTCCTTAGAGCAGCAGCTTCAATCTCAGAAGAAACAGCAGCAAGTCGTAGAACTTGTTCAAAAACTGCGTGAAAATGCTGAAGTTGAAGTGAAAATTTAAGTAGTAACCAGTCTGATTGTTCATCAGGCTGTTTTTTTATGAAAAAAAACCCCCATCTAAGAAGGAGGAAGTATTCCTTAGATGGGCGATCGTTTTTTATAACATATGTGATTGATTTTCGGTTAGAACATTATCGTCTCCATTTCTTTTCGTGCTTTTTCAACTCTCGTTGTGTCTACAGGATGCTGGAGGTTATAAGAAAGCCTCTCGTAGGTATGACGAATTTGACTTTCCCAGTTCTCTTTATACGTTTCTGCCCGCACTTCATAATACTTACCGTAATGATCATTTAATACATCTAAGGCTTGTTCGAACTCTTTTTTTAATAAAGGAGAAACCATAGAGGAAAGCTCCTCTTTCATCGCTTCTTTTTCATTTTTTTCAAAAAAAGCTTTTGTCGACTTGAACTGTTTTAAAACGGCATTCGACTGTTTCTCATCTAACTGAATGATCCTATCAAATGTAGGAAGTTCTAAAGGTTCCCACTCCACTTCATCTAAACGCAGGCTTTTACGAGTTTTTTTCAACTCTCTTTGAATATCTTCTCTGTGCTTACTAATCAAATCTTCCATAAGCCGTTCGATTCTAAGACTAATAGCTCTTAGCTCCTGCTTCATCTCAAAATTAATCTCTTCAACGAGCTTATCCTTTGCTTCTTTCAGTTGAGAGGAAGTATCCTGGTCTTTTCCATTAATCGTAGCAGGATTAAAGTGCTGCTTGAATAAATCGTTAAACTGGAGCATCAAACGTTCGTGAGCGTAAAACACCTGTTTTTCAGCTTTATTTTTAAGCGTCTCTTTCCCGCGTCCCATTCCTTTATCTTGCAGGATGGTAATGGCTTCTTTCTTCTGCTCATGGAATAAGGATAATTGGTTCTCCCGCTCATTTTCATCGAGTTCAGCGTTTTTGATAAATTCATGAAGGGTTGCTGATACTTCCTCTATGTCCTGAAGGATGGAATGAACAAGAACTTCAGCCAGCTCTTTCTCTAGGAACTGGTGGAATTCGGTCTCGAACACATCCAGGTTAGACGGTTCCGTTCTTTTCCCCTGCTTTTCTTTTAATCCGTTGAGGCTTGATATGGAATACAAACGGGGGTTGCGTATCTGGAATTTAACCAACTGATCGATTAAATAATCTTCCACACTGTTAAGTTCTTGTACTGAACTCGCCAGATCTTTCGCATTGATGACAAAGAACATCTTGTCCATCGCAAAGCTGTCTTTCACACGCCCTAGCTGCGTCAAGAAAGACTGGTCTGCTTTTGAAAAAGGATGGTTGTAATAAGTGACGAACAAAACAGCATCTGCGTCCTTGATATATTCGAACGAGACGTCAGTATGTCGTGCGTTTGCTGAATCCGCTCCGGGTGTATCCACGAGTGTAACCCCAGACCTCGTTAAAGGGCAATCGTAATAAAGCTCCATCGACTCGATAAAACAAGAAGTTTTCTCTTCTGAGACATATTTTGAAAAATGCTCCCATGGAATAGTAATGGTTTGATTCATATGCTGTTTCATATCCGGAAAACCATCTAAGAAAGCCTGCAAAAATGAATATTGTTTATGCTCAAGCTTTTCTTTATTTTCTTCTGGCAAAGCTAACAGGACATGATAGGCTGAATCTAAATCTGTTGCCTTTACATCAAGACGATTGAGTAAATTTTTTAGATCATCGATCATTTGAGATTCCGATTTCACATCAACTTGAATGGAACGGTCTGGATGTTCCTCAGTAGGAGGAGAAATCCTGTTAATGGCTGCCGTTGTAGGGTTCGGTGAAACGGGAAGTACATGATCTCCGAGTAAAGCATTGGCAAACGAAGATTTACCTGCACTGAACGCTCCGAACAGAGCGACCGTATAGTGTCTGTTTCTTAACCGTTCCTTTTTCTTCTTTAACTGCTGAACTAATTCCTCTAGCCCTTGTATGTCTTTGACGATTGAAAGAGTTCTGTCAACGTTGGCCAGGACAGATTCTATTGACTTCTCCCGATTTCCACGAGTCGATGAAGTGTCGACGTCCCTTGAGACTTTGTCTTTTGATTCTTCTAATTTCTTTTCTGAGCGTTGCTTCGTTCCCGCTTGTACCTGTTCTTTCCTCTTCTTCAAGTCACGTTCGACAAGTTCTCTCTCTTTCTTAGAAGCTTCTGAGTCAAGCTTGAAATAAAGTTCATCCCGGTACTTTTTCAAACGGGTGTCCAATTGATCCAATTTCGTTTTAACTTCAGCTGTCTCTTCTAAGGCATCATAAGCTTCTTTATGTTTCTGGTAGTCGCTATCCTTTTCTTTTTGAATAGCCGCTTCCATCTGCTTCTGCAAATCAATTGAAAAACGCCTTGCTTCTTTCTTTATGTCGCTCGCTACTTGATCGGTATATCTTAAAATATACTCACCAGTCACTTCAGCTCCCTTTTGTACTTGATCAGATAACCGATCTTTATCATAGTTAAAAGGAAACTCCTGAATCATTTCAATAAAACGAACCTCTGTCACCTTATGTTTTTCTGCAATTTCCAGCCAACGGTCTCTCAGCGGCCATTTTAAATTCTTTTCAATGACTTCATCGAGGTGATGAAAGAATTTCTCTTTACGGATACTTTTCTCCTCTTCCGTTTTCTTGTGAGAGAATAGAAAACCAACCTTAAACCCTTTTTGTTGAGATTCAAGAAATGCTTTGGCATCTTCTCTAAGTCCACTCGGCATAAGATAAGCATTTGGAATAAATGAAAATATTCTCTTTTCAACGTCCTTATTCGCCTGTTGCAATGTATCCTCCATAGTGGATGGATGACCGATGCTTAAGTGGCTGTTTTCAACTATGGTCTCAAGCTCTCGTTTTCGTTCAACGAGCTCCTGTTTGTCTTGTCCAATATCTTCTTCCGCTTCTCTCAAACATTCATGCACAATGGACTGCACGTCGAGCCTTGCTTGATTTTCTATAACCCCGTAAGGCCGTTTGAACAATGCTTCAAATTCACCTTTCAATTCCTCAAAGCCGTTATGAGACAACTCAAAATCTCTCATTGAAGTATAAAAAATCTTCTCTGCTGCTATTCCCCACTGGTCAAGGGAATCTTCGACGCTTTGACAAAAGCTCTGAAAGCTGATTTCATTTTCGTTATGTTTGTCGATCTGATTGATGACAAGCGAAAAAGGCGTGCCCCGTTTTTGCATTTCCCATAGAAATTGCAGGTTTACTTCAGACTGCACATGATTGTAATCCATTACATAAAACATATGATCCATTAAATGCAGGGAAGACTCCGTGATCAATCGATCCGCATCATTCGTAGAATCTACCCCTGGGGTATCTAGAACGGAGACATTTTCAGGCAGTCCGCTCTCAGGATGACTTATGTCTACTCTTGTAATCTCTTCGCCATCTTTACAGAGGGCTTGGACAAGGTCAAAATCAACCGTTCCTTCATATATAACAGGTAGCTTATTTCTAAAATAAGCTACCGTGAAAGGCTCGCCGCTTTTAAGCTGAACAATATTCGCACTTGTCGGAATAGGGCTAGACGGAAGCATTTCGCTGTTTAGAAGCGTGTTAATTAAAGTTGACTTACCTGCAGAAAAATGACCGGCAAAACCGATCATCATTTTGTTGTTATCCAGCTTTTCAATAATATCTAAAATCTTATCACTATGGTTCGTACCATCGTGTTCTTTCATATACGCATATAGTGATTTCATAGAATATACTGCATTTTCAGTGGTGAGAGACATTCGAAGAACCCCTTCATAAAATTAAGTGTACATCGATATTTTACGCTTAGATGGGCTTACTTCTCAAGTGGGAACCTAGCAAAACAGCCTAAAAAAGTAAGCGATTCAATTTTCTATATACGGGAGGGGTTCGGTGGTATCAAGTTCTCCTAAAATCCGCTTGAGTGGAGTTCTTCCTTTTTCTAACCAGTGCTTAAAAGAAATTTGGACTGGCCTCGCATCTCCACCTAACCCAAACAGCACAAACCCCTCCTCTGGAAAATAGCAGCTCGTATGAATGGTATCGGACCAACGGCTATAGCTTTTGGAGAAGATCGGTTGGGAAGTGCCGTTTAGAAAATAAAATGCCTCTTCTCCTGTCTTGATTGTGTCGTAAAATTGTTCTAAGCGATCCATTCGTTTCATCGAGTCAGCAAGATGTCTTCGATTCTCGGAGGCAAGTTCATCGAAATGGTTCGTACAAACCTGGCCTGTTTTCACTTTGACCCCTCTTGGTGAGCCTTCAATAATTCTGCTGTTTCCCTCCCCATCATAGAGGATATAGTTAAAGGAGTGGCGATGCGGCAACTCTGTTAATAACTCTACCGCTTCCCTGACGTTTTTCGCTGTTTCTAATACGATCCGTGTTATTGCGCAGCAAATGAGTCCATCTTCTGGCTTGATCCGATTGACAAAATTATAACCGATGCATAGCCCGTGCTCATTCATACCATCCGTTCGTCCTATGAGCCGCTGTCCAGGGCCGATGGTGGCAAATCCATTGGCAGGCTTAAAGAGGAGGAAGCGGCCTTCGTATGTTTTCGGTTGATAATCGTAATTTCTTGCGAAAAACCCTTTCCCTGTCATAACCGAGCACCCTGACCTTATCCAGTCCTGCTGAAAGCCCCTGTATTCATGTAGGACTTCTGCTAACCTCCACCCTAATCCATCCGCAAGACCTTGCAGTTCTTCCCACACTCCAGGAGCATAATGGATAAAAAATCGGCGAACTTCTCGCTCGTTGATTGTATAGCGGCGCATAGATTTTTTCCTGAGATTTTTATGAACTTGATAAAGTGGTGTTTTTTTGAAATGTTTAGCATGGTAAAGACCGAAGTCATAATAATTCCCTTGATATTGAATCACTTCGGAATACACTTGTTTCATCTAGGTTTCTCCTAATTTAAATAATTTCTGCAAGTCTGCAGTGAAAACCAGGGTGGTGAAGGATATGGTTATGGTCGGTTCCTTCAACAATTCCAAGTTGTAAGTCAAACTTAGTTCTGTACCATGCTTCTAGTTTTTCTGAAACGACGACTTCATCTTGGTCACCTACGAAAGTAAATACCTGCGATTCGATTCCTTCGAATAAATCATTGGGTATGACTTCCAGGAATCTAGAAGCCATCAGTCTGAAGCTCAGCTTAAGAATGCCACTGTCATCAAACTCATCCGGAATGACAGCCACTGTTTTATGAGAAAACCGATCAATGTTCATTTTGTATAAAGTCATAAGCAGCATAACTCTTTTTTGATACACGGTATAATCCAAGTCTGTTTCCGGTTTGAATTGGTCAGTTGCATTATCTCTATAAACAGAAAGGTTTGGGTGAAAAAAAAGGCGAAACAAAAACAATACGGTCGGCGATATTCTTATTTTTGTTTAATAAACGAAGGATATTAGCACACCCCATAGAATGACCAATCACTATTAATTTTTCATATCCTTTCTTTTTTACAAAATGAATAAAATCAAATAAATCATCATCGTAATGCCCCATATAATCCAGGTCTCCACGTTTACTCATCTGATCGTATCCTCTCAGAATTGGTAAAAAAACGTCCCCTTCGATCTTTAAAGCATCTGCAAATTTTTCTTGATGTGAAAGCTCAGCGGTGATTCCGTGAATAAGAATAACAGCAACATTGGATCGTTTGTCTATAGGTTCGTGCCTCACATACTGCAACTTTGTAAAATCCCTTGCTACATAAGTATTCCATGTCGTTTGGACCATATTGATCTGCCCCATTACTTCATCTCAGATAAATATTTCTCAAAACCTTTAACAGGTAAGTCCTCCATAAACCTTTTCTCAAGACTCTCTATATAATCGGCTGATAAATAAGGAGAGCCTCCACGATGAATTTCCCTTGCATAGTGAAGAGGAGGGGTCAAGTCTGTATCCTTCTCAATTACAGTAAATGAAAGGGCGGAAACGAGTTGGTTATTTAATTCAACCTCTACTACAACCGGGCGATAACCATTACTGTAGACCCCTTCGCGTTTATACAAGTAATGGAGTGCTTCATGAGAGATTTCATAGACAATACCTTCTACTCTTGTTCCCTGTTTTTCGATGATGTCTGCTCTTCCTCCATCGTGTTTGTGATGGGAGAAGGTGAGATCATATCCATCAAGTTTCCCGCACCCGAGGACATTTTTAAACAAATGGTCGACTTTCCCGCTCCTGAATCTCTCCTGATCCATACAAGATCCAAATGCGAAATACTTCAATTTCTTCTGTTTGAGCATACGTGCAACTTTCCAGTTACCATGTGGGACGGGCGCCCCTTTTCTTTGATGGGGAAAATAATAGGTGTAGGCTTCGAGTGGCTGATCCTCAATGAAGACTGTTGCTTTCTCCCTCTGAAATAATGAGTCTGGATCTGATTGATTAAATCCCTCCAGCCTATCCAATTTATTTAATGTATTTTCATTAATTTCATACAGCTCACCGAAGGTTTTTGCATGAGGGTTCTTTACTAGAAGAGGGTAATAAGAAAAACCTGAGAAGAGTTCGCCATACAGCCACGCATGCTCGGATAATAATTTCGCATCCTTTAAGTAATGGTGATTTTCTAAACTTTTACACAGAGATCCATAAACAAATACTTTCATGTCTATCCCTTCCTTTTATAACAAATCTTGATAAGAAATTAATTCATAAGCCGTTTTTGCAGATTTCACAGCATTGACAACCGCTTTTTCCACCACTTGAACACTAAGAGAAGCAAGGCTGTTTAAATCGACTTCTATCTCATTAGTTGACAACATAAATAATGTATCGCCATCTACAAATGTATGGGAAGGTCGAATTGTTCTCGCCAGACCATCCTGAGAAATTGAAGCCAATTTGTTCGCTGTGGCTTTATCTAATGCGGCATTCGTTAGAATTGTACCAATGGTCGTGTTGCCGCTGAATCGATTGGTTTCGTTATCGTGTAATTGATTTATAAGCACTTTTTCTGTATTTAGAAGTGTTTTGTTCTCATGTACACCTGCGATGAGCTTGCCAACGGACGGGTCATAAACATCTCCGAAGCTATTTACAGCAATCACGGCGCCTATTTTTAAAGAACCAATTTGGACCGCATAACTTCCTATACCTCCTTTCATACAATGCTGGGGACCAAGCGCTTTTCCGATCGAAGCTCCTGTACCCGCTCCATAATTTCCATTTTTAAAATCCTGATTGAGAAGAGCATCTTCACATGCCTTATACCCCATATCCTTGCCAGGTCTTCTCTTAGAATCACCAACCATCATGTCAAAAAGGATCGCTCCGGGAACAATAGGTACTTTTGCTACAGAGACATCGAAGCCTATCTCTTGCTCTTCAAGGAACTTCATCACTCCCGAACCCACATCCAAGCCATAGGCACTTCCGCCAGCCAAAAAACAGCCGTGGATCCGCTGGATTAGGTTCTCCGATTTTAAGAGATCTGTTTCCCTAGTTCCCGGTGATCCTCCTCTAACGTCCACACCTGCTACAGCACCTTCTTCACATAGGACTACAGTGCAGCCAGTTCCTGCTAACTCATCAGACGCTTGGCCAATGCGAAAACCTTCAATTTCCTTGATCTTAATATTTTTCATTTCGTTTCGACCCTTTCATGTTTTTAATAAAAGCCCTGGAGGGTAACCTGTCTATATACGTATGTAGGAGGTGTTTCAATGTCTAGAAGTCATATCGTCGTGCACGGACGCGTCCAAGGCGTCGGTTTTCGAGCAACGACAAAACAAATCGCAGAACAATTAGAGCTCAAAGGATGGGTAAAAAACAAAAGTGATGGAAGCGTCGAAATTGAAGCAGAAGGAGATCCGGCAAGCTTAAAAGAGTTTGTCGATCAACTGAATGAAGGTCCCACTCCTTTCGCTAAGGTCCAAGCCATCGATATCGAAGACTTTGACTCTGAAGAAGGCTACGAAAAATTCAAAGTTAAAGAGTAAAGGGAACCGCAGGGAATCAACTCCCTGCGGTTCGTTTTTATCAGCCTGTTATTTCTTGTGCATGGGTCTTACAATCACTTCATTGACATTAACATAATCAGGTTGTGTAACGGCATAAGCAACTGCTCTTGCGATATCATCTGCCTCCAATGGATCCATTTTCCGGTCCTTGAACATTTCGATGACATCTCCATCCGTAATATGATCGGTCAATTCTGTATCAACAGCTCCTGGAGAGATGTTCGTTACACGTACACCGGAACGAGACAATTCCTTTTCCATCCCCATAGAGAGAGCTCGCACTGCATATTTTGTGGCGCTGTAAACAGTACTTGATGGAAATACTTCGTGTCCTGCTACAGAGGAGACATTAATAATGTGACCAGACTCCTGCTCGATCATGCTCGGGAGAGAGGCATGGATTCCATACAATACTCCTTTAATGTTTACATCAACCATTTGCTCCCACTCTTCAACGTGGTCGTTTTTCAAAAAGGACAGAAGCATGACTCCAGCGTTATTGACAAATATGTCTACCGTCCCGAATTCTTCTTTTGTTCCATTCACTAACTTTTCTACATCTTCTTTTTTCGTCACATCTGTTTCAAAAATTTTCACATTCACATCATATTTTTCAGTAATTTCATCAGATAATTCTTTTAACTTTTCAGAACGACGGGCCGCAAGCACAACATTTGCGCCCTCTTCAGCTAAGTGATGAGCGATCGCCCTTCCAATTCCACTGCTGGCACCTGTGATGATGGCGGATTGATTTTTCAATTGTGTCATGATAAATTCCTCCTATTCTAGCAGTTTCACATATGTATCTACCCATTTTTAAAAAGCAGTATGCATATGGATGGGCTTTGGTTTCCAATATAAATAGAAAACCGCCTCTTTCAAATAAGAGACGGTTCAGTTATGTGTGTTATTGTTCTTCGAAGAACTTACGGTTAATTTCGATGTATTCTGTTTCCTCTTCCGGTACTTCGTCCTCTATATAAATAGCCTCAACCGGACACACAGCTTCACATGCGCCACAATCGATACAAATCGCAGGATCGATGTAGAACATATCTTTGCCTTCTTCAATACAATCTACAGGGCACACATCTACACATTCACCCGCTTTTTCATCTTTACAAGGGGATGTAATTACAAATGCCATCGATATCTCCTCCTTCTAGTTGATTTAAATGTGTTTATAATACTCTATAAACGAATAGCGGTTCAAATAAACACAACTTCTATAATAACGATTATACATAAAAATCGCAATTCTTCATTAAAATTCGACATTTCTTTCAAAATCTGTGAAAATCAATCTTCCCAAATACGCTCGACCGTGTACTCTCCACCCTGCTTTTGGACGAGAAATACATCCGGTCTAGTTAACCGTTTCCAATCATAAAAACCGATCTCTCGGTTGTATTTCTGTAGTAATAAGGCTAATAAGTTTCCATGCGTAACGAGTATAACGTTTCCGCAATCGTCTTTTTCCAGCTCATCAATCAAAGAAAGCACTCGTTCCTTTGCCTCATCAGAAGATTCTCCTCCATTGAGTTTTAAGCTGGGATCCTGAAATGTATCGTGAAGGACTTCTTCCCAATCATCGAGAGGGTCATGGCTTAAGATACGCTCTTCCAAACGTTCATCAGTTTCGATGGACATCCCTTTTTTCATTGCATAAGGCTTGATGGTCTCAATCGCCCTTAAAAAAGGACTGGAAATGATGCGATCAACCTCAAGGCCAGAACGATTCAGAAATGAAGCTAAAGCTTGAGCTTGGCGTACTCCCAGCTTTGTCAGCGGTGAATCCTCATGCTGTCCCTCCGTCTCACTGTGCCGCACTAAAATTAGTTTGTCCATACACAACCATCCTCCCTTTCCTTCACCTTACCCTTATTATCGCTGATGGAATGAGTGTTGACAAGGAAAGCAAGGGAAATTTGTCACTTTTTATACACTTGTTTCCCTCTATGCCAGGTTTCCAAAACTTTTATGTTGTGGATCTCTTCATCAGCAACATCTAAAGGGTTACGGTCAAGCAGTACAAAATCCGCTTGATAACCAGCTTCTATTCTGCCCTTTTCTTCATCTTTGTATTCCAGTTCCGCTGGCGTTTTTGTAAAACCTTGATAGGCTTCTGCTAAGGAGATCTTTTCTTGAGGCATCCATCCTCCTTCAGGATTTCCTTCTAGATCCATCCGGGTAACCGCCGTGTACATACTTACGAAAGGATCGAGAGCTCCAATAGGGAGATCAGAACTTAGCGTAACAGGTATATGTTCTTTAACGAGACTGTTGAACGCATCACAATACGGTACAAGTTCTTTTGGCGTCCACTGGTCTTTTTTATCCCACTCGCCTAACAAAAAGGACGGTTGTGTTTCTATATACGGTTTTAGATCTCTAAGCCGTTCTACAAGATCAGGCCCAAGCGTCTGAGCATGGATAATTCTATGCCTCAATTGTTTAGTGTTCGCTGTATCTTGTTCAAGCGCCGTTATTGCTTGTTCAATCGCTCTATCTCCGATGGCATGCATGGCTACTTGCATCCCATTTTCGGCAGATACTCTCACCATCTCATTTAACTGCTCTTGACTATAAATCAGCGTTCCATTAGTTGAAGGAGCTACAGGATAAGGATTTCTCATAGCTGCTGTATATAGCCGCTGGGTGCCATCCAAGAATATCTTCACTGCACCCACCTTAACTTGAGCTGTTCCATCCCCTGTCCGCATTTTGCTTCTTTCTAAATAATTGTTCAAATCATTGATATTAAAGATGTAGTGATGCAAATGAGCATCAATAGGAAGCAGTCCTTCACTCTCTAACTCTGTGTAGGCCTGCCAGAGTTGTTCATAAGACCCAATAAAGTTGATATCGTCACTGTGAACAGAAGTAATCCCGTGTTCACTGAGATAAGGAAAAGCCTTTTTCAATGCTTCTTTTGCATCTTCTATAGAACGCCCCCAAAAATGGTGTTTAATATAATGTACGGCGGTATCCTTGAAGCGCCCATTCCAATTTCCGTTTTCATCTGTCTCTTTAAATTCATCTGGTTCATCTTCAAATTCTTTCTCTTTTTCTAGCAGCTCAAGGGCCTTTTCACTGACAACACATTCGTGTCCATCCTCGTGCATGAAGTAGATATAGGCATTGACCTGAATTTCGCTTAAGTCCTTAGCTGTAAGTAGATGGTCGATATCATCAAACTTGGAGTCATCGAAACCTTTTCCAAAAATCCAGTCGTACTCTTCCATTTCATCGTAATGATTTTCCACGAGCTCTTTCATTTCTTTCCAGCTTGTTACTTCGGTGAGGTCCAACTCTTTTTTCAGTAACCCGAACCGTAATAGATGCATGTGACTATCATTAAAGGAAGGTGTCAGCACTTTCTCCCCTCCATCGATAGCTTCTTTGCTTCCTGTATAAGGGGATGGGAGGATGTCTTTAAATTTTCCTTCTTCGATTTCAACTGCATGAAGCCCTTCTCTTGGATAAGGCATGGATGGATCATAAATGTATACATTGTCAACTATCATTCTTTTACGACTCCCTTCTACAATATTCTCCTATATCAAAACTACCCTATAAAAGTTATCCCTTAAACATTCATCCATGTATTGGAAAACGCTTGCTTTAATTCTCTAGACGTCATTCTGATTTGATATTTCTTTATTCTGTCCTGAGAAGAGCATACAATAAGCTGACTTCTAGTTTTTTGGCTGATCTATATCGTATTGAACAGGAGGCTTGTAATAAATAAGAAGAACCGTAAGTGAGACTCACTTACGGTTCTTCTTTACACTTCTTTAAAATAGTCTTTGTAAAATCCACCCATTCGCCCTGAGTTATCAATCACGAAATAAAATTCTTCACTTTCGTTTTTAACGTCATACACTTTTCCTGGAGTCAGGACATTTTCAACTACAAACTTTTCTGCTTTATTATGAACACATTCTACTTTTTTTAGTGTGGGGTTGTTTTCCCATGTTTTATGAATCATCGATACATCCTCCTTGTTCCTTCGTGCTCCTATCATACAATGAACGTGTCAATGACTCAATAACGATCTGGCTACAGTTGCTTTTTATACCATTTGGCAGCTTCTCGGACTTCATTTTCCGTCAGCCTGTGACCCAGTTTCTCCCAATGATTCGTCACTATGGCCCCTGCTCCCTCAAGTATTTCTTTTAAGTCTTCCGTTTCTTGAGCAGGGCATATTGGATCGTTTTCACCTGCACCGATAAATACAGGAAGTCCGTCAAGATCAGGAAGTTCAATCCCTCGCCGCGGAACCATCGGATGGAACAAAATAGCGCCCTCAAGGCTTTTTTCAAAATGGAATAAAAGACTTCCTGCAATATTTGCACCATTAGAATATCCAACAGCTACGACTTTACCTCTATGAAATCCGTATTCATCAGCTGCTTCATTTAAAAACGTGTTCAATTCATTGGTTCGTTCAACTAAATCTTCCTCATCGAACACACCTTCTCTAAGACGCTTAAAAAACCGTGGCATGCCATTTTCCGAAACATTACCTCTCACAGATAATACAGAGGCTTCTTTATCAATTAGGCTTGAGAGCGGCAGCAAGTCCTCTTCGGTTCCGCCAGTGCCATGTAAAAGCAGCAACACACGATCGGATGTTCCTTGCCTGAAAATATGCTTCATGTTCATATCTATTTGCCTCCTTTGAATCGTGACCAGTAGATTAATATGATGATAACTAATGAAATTTTATCTTTAATTCGAGATAATGTCAAAGTTTGTGTGATCGAGGGAGGATCTTTTGAAACAAAAGAGGCAGCACCATAACTATGAACAGTAAACGAATCATTTGTAAAGAACTGACAAGCGCCGGTTGTGCTCCAGTTTCGTTGGCTGTAATAGACATCTCTACTAACCCACCTGGAGCCAAGCTCAAAACAGCGGTTGCAAAATCCATCCCTGTCCACGACGTTAGCATCCAGCCTAAGAAGATCCCTAAGGTGATAACAATGATGGATAAACCGAAATATAAGCTGCAATATTTTCCAGCGATAACCAAGTCACGGATACGAATGGAATTGCCTAGATGCACCCCAATAATCACCTGGGCAGCAATGTAGAATACTTGAGGCAATTGAAATAATGGAAAGCCGAACGCCTGTAAGAGACCTATGAGAATCATCGGAAGAATCACACAGGAGGCAGGGATTCGGTCTTTGAAGCGATACCCTAATCCAAATGCAGCCAAATAAATAAGTGTCGTCCAAAGAGGACCTTGACTGCTCCTACTATTGCTGAGAGTACTAGGAGCCTCAGAGCCGCTCAAAAAATGAGTAGCAATAAAAGGGATGATGAACAGAACAGATAAAAGACGGATCGTATGGAATATGGTCACAAGCACTGTGTTCCCTTTCAGTGATTCACTGACTGCCAGCATAGCAGAGAGCCCACCAGGTGCACTGCCAATCATACTTGTCGTCATATCTATTGCGGTTTTCTTAGCAATAAGATAGGCTAAGAACAAACTTGTCGAAATTAACAGTAGGGACAGGAGTGTATAAGGCAGCAAATAAGGAAACACAAGTGTGAACGTCTGTGCAGTAAAGGTAAGACCAATTTGAACTCCTAATATGGTAAATCCAACGTCCCTCGCCGACCTGACCGTGGAAGTCTCATAACTCAATAGGAGTTTTAGTAGCAACAACCCCGTTACCGGACCTAAAATCCAGGGAAGAGGCAAGTGCAAGCATTTAAAACCGACGCCTGAACATAGACTAACACCATAAGTAACAAAGGTTTCTTTTTTTGCCATTTACCTGCGCCTCCTCCCTCAAACGGCTAAATCTGTATTAATTTTTGAAAGGGGAACTATTTAGATGGACAAATGGATTTATGGATATGACAAACAAAGATCTGTCTTTAACCACTTACATATTAGAAATTATGAACCAAAGGATTTTAATAAGTTGATCGAGATCCAAATGAAGGCTTTTCCCCCGCCTTTTCCATCTGATCTATGGTGGACAGAAGAGCAGCTGGAGAACCAAATCCAAACTTTTGAGGACGGATGCATCTGTATAGAAGTTGACGGCGAAGTAGCTGGATCAATGACGACTATGATTACAACACTTCATGACGACAATCTTGATCATCGATGGGATGACATAACCGCAAACGGTACGATAAAAACACACGAATCTAATGGCAACACTTTATATGTAGTAGATTTATGTGTAAACCCCGAATTCAGGTCCATTGGATTAGGAAAACAACTCACGCAAGCCATGTATGAAACGGTTGTCCACTTGAAACTTGAAAGACTGGTAGGCGGAGCACGGATGCCGAATTATTATGTTTATGAAAATGAGCTTACTGCTGAAGAATATGTGAACCAAGTGATAAAAGCTGAAATTAAAGACCCTGTCGTCTCGTTTCTACTAAAGGCAGGCAGATCACCAATCAAGCCTGTTAAAGATTATCTCGAGGATGCCGAGTCTTGTAACTATGGATTGTTGACAGAATGGCGTAATCCGTTTTATAAAGAGGTTGAGCCAGAGTAAAATGAGATTAAAATGAAAGCCGCTCCTATGCAGGGTGCGGCTTCTTTGGATTACTTTTTCTTTAAAGAAACACCGTTCTCGATCATACTAAACAACTGAGAAGCGAGCTCCTCCACTCCAATTTTGTTTCGGCTTGGCAGTAAAATGGAATGAAATAGGAGATCACCGATTAAATTCGAATCCATTTCCCTGCTCCAGAGCTCACGTTCCATAGCCTCTTCTATCCATTGAATCATAAGGTCATAAGTCTTCATCAAATCAACATGCAGTTCGTCTCTAAAAAATGAAGCCATTTGCTTGTTGCTCGATTGCAGCTCACGAATCATTTGATCTATCTGATGAATTTGAGCATGAGTTAGGATGATTTTTAAAAGCTCATACAGTTTTTCATTGGGTGGAATTTGACTTGGTATCTTCTCGACTTTTTCATTCATTTCGTCCATTAACGTTTTCATATAGGCCAGAAGAAGATCATCTTTATTTTCAAAATATTCATATAAGGTACTGCGCCCGACGTCAAGCTTTGATGCAAGCTTTTTAAAGTGAACTCCGTGGAGACCTTCTTTCATGAGGATTTCCCGTGTTGCCTTAAATACATCTTCTTTTGTTAGTGCTTTCTTTCTTCCCATTTGGGAACCCCCCTCATCCACTCCTATTATACCATGAGGGTAGTAAAAAGCCTCCTCATGTGTTCTTAAACCATGCTTCCTACTAAGTACCGAACAAAAACTACATACTCGAGGGGCTAAGCGATCGAGCTCGATAGATCACACACCGTAAAAAGTTATTTAAAACATCCACAAATATCATCTTTTAGAAAACAAGAAAGACAGGCCTATGCAAGCCTGTCCCTCTGATCAATAAAACAAGTGGGTTAAATACCCATACCCTTTTTCTTCCATTTTATCCTTTGGAATAAACTCAAGAGCTGCTGAGTTAATGCAATACCTTAGCCCACCTCTATCTTTGGGTCCATCTTCAAAGACATGGCCAAGATGGGAATCAGCCTGGTCACTTCTTACCTCAATTCTTCTCATCCCATGAGAAGTATCCATCGCTTCCGTAAGATGCTGCCGCTCAATTGGCTTTGTAAAGCTTGGCCACCCACAGCCTGCATCATATTTGTCCTTTGAGCTAAACAATGGTTCTTTTGAGACGACATCTACATAAATGCCTTCCTCTTCGTGATCATAATATTCGTTTTGAAAAGGACGCTCCGTTCCATTTTCCTGTGTCACTTTATATTGAATATCGGATAAACGTTGCTTTAGTTCTTTTTTGTCTTTCTTAAAGCCCCAATGATCTTTAATGAATTTAGCACGCCCAGACCCTTTTTTATAAAGCTTGTAGTGAAAGGAGTTCTTTTTGTAATAATCCTGATGTTTCTCTTCTGCAGGATAAAAAGTTTCTGCAGGAAGAATCGGTGTAACGATAGGCTCTTTAAAAACCCCTGATTCTTGAAGGCGCTTCTTACTTTCTTCAGCGATCTTTTTTTGTTCTTCATTATGATAATAAATCGCGGTTTTATAGGACTCTCCTCGATCTGCAAACTGTCCACCTTCATCTGTGGGATCAATCTGCTGCCAGAATAGCTCCACGAGTCGCTCAAAAGGGAATTTCTCTTGATCGAAGGTTATTTGTACAGCCTCACGATGTCCGGTGTCTTTAGTAATAATGTCCATATAAGTTGGATTTTCTGTATGGCCACCAGTGTAACCAGAGACAATGGATTCTATGCCAGGGCGCTCATCAAAGGGTTCAACCATGCACCAGAAGCACCCGCCTGCAAAAGTAGCTACTTGTAATTGTTTATTCATAATGAAGCCTCCTAACTTCTCAAATAAGCATTTCATTCAGCTTGACCTTATTCTTTCTAATTCACAAAAAAAAATCAAGCCACACGCACAGCCTAAATATATAATTTAGGCTGTGATGCACCTTGACGTCGTCTGCTTTTTGCAGAGGAAGACTTAGATTCGGATTCCTCAGCTGAGAAATCATTATATGGAGACGGTGACTCTAATTCACTTTCAGTGCCTGCAACTTCATCGTCTTCATCGTCCGGCTCACTCATGATTTTCATCATATTAATCATCGCCGGGATATTTTTAACCATTGGACCGTACTGCTGGACCATAGGAGCTGCACTTTGCATCGCCTTTAATGCTGTTTGGATGTTGGAAAGCCATCCAGCCCCTCCTGACTTAGCAGCTGTACCAGCCCCACCCAGCATTTTACTCACTAATCCTTGAGACCCTACTCCTCCTGCACCTTGTGCTCCAAATCCGCCGAATCCGGGTACTCCCATACCGCGTGCGCCGAAACCGCCAAAACCTGCAGCACCATTATTGAGAAATGGAGTCACTGTTCTCATCATTCCTTGCGGCGCAGCAGCTCTTTGGAAACCTTGCAGCCCTTGCATCATACCTGGTCCTGGAGGAGGGAAAGGTGGTTGACCTGTGGGAAACATAGAAACCCCTCCGAAACGTTAGAATACTGTACTATATGCCCGGTTTTCTATTCGGAGTGGGCTCTTATCCCATCTGGGCTATGTGGTAGAGACCAGTCGACAGGCTCCTGGTCCGTTGATTTCAAAAACTCATTCGTTTTTGAGAAAGGACGGCTTCCGAAAAAGCCTCTGTGAGCAGAAAGTGGACTAGGGTGAGGCGAAGTAATGACTTTATGTCTCTCCCTGTTGATGGAAGCCCCTTTTTTCTGGGCATGTCTTCCCCACAAAATAAATACCATAGGTGTTTTTCTTTCATTTAACCGTTCGATTACACTATCTGTGAAATATTCCCAACCAATCCCTTGGTGAGAATGAGCTTGATGGGCACGAACGGTTAAAACATTATTTAAAAGCAGGACCCCTTCTTCTGCCCATGACTTTAAATATCCATGGGAAGGTGGAGTGATGCCGAGATCGTTTTCCAGTTCTTTATAAATATTTCTAAGCGAGGGAGGCAGGGTGATTCCAGGCTTGACAGAGAAGCTGAACCCATGAGCCTGATCCGGGCCATGATATGGGTCTTGTCCCAAAATAACGACTTTCGTTCCTTCATAAGAAGTGTGTTGTAAAGCAGCAAATATTTCATACATGTCAGGATAAATGGTATTTTCACTGTATTCTTGTTTCAATTGCTCTCTTAGTTGAAGATAATATTCCTTTTTGAATTCTGGTTCTAAAATTTCTGCCCAGTCGTTTTTTAAGATCTTCACAATAAAACTCCTTTTCTAGCAGTAATCAATATTAGAGAAATAATGCATCTATTTCCCGGGCAAGCGCATGAATTGACAGAAGTGCCGGTTGCAAAGTTCTTTAATTGACGGAATTCAAAGAAATCAATCGGTATTTACAATGTGTAGCCTGATTTTTTAAAATTAACTCTTCAATTACACAGGATCCAATAACCTTTGAAGAAAAATGTTTTCTAATTTCCAATGGTTCATTGATCGGAAATAACTTATACCCCTCATAGGCAATCTCAAATAGGTTATCCCCTTCATTCACCCTTTTCTCTCTTCCTTCTGTTATTATGAGCCATTCCATTGTAAAAGGTGTAGACATCCCAGGCTCCTCCTCTTAGTTATTGAAAGACGAACTTCACTCTAGACCCGTCAGGACCTGTGTCAATTTGCAGCTTTGCAGGAATCTCCTCTTTCAACTGAGGCACATGAGATATAATGCCAAGCATACGGTTGCCATCCTGCAGCCCACGCAAGCATTCAATCGCCTGCTCGAGGGAAATTTCATCTAAAGTACCAAACCCTTCATCAATAAATAAAGTATCAAGTTGGACCCCTCCGGCGTGAGACTGGACGACGTCTGCCATTCCAAGAGCAAGGCTTAAAGAAGCCTTAAAACCTTCTCCTCCTGAAAGAGTTCGTACAGAACGCTGTTGTCCTGTGTGATGATCAAGAACTTCAAGGTCAAGCCCGCTCTGCGCTCCACGCTTGGCAACTTCATCACTTCGGATCAGCTGATACCGATGATCTGTCATCTGATCGAGTCTAATATTCGCTTGCACTAATATTTCATCCAAAAAAGCAGCCAGTACGTAGCGTTCCAGGGATAAACGCAGGGGATTATCTCCTTTAGCAAGCTGTGCCAATTCAGCAATGTCATAATATTGGTTAGCGAGCTCACCTTGATCCTGTATGAGATTCCCAAGGTTTTCGAGCACCTTTTCGTTTTGCTTTACTGACATATGCAGTTCATTGACTTTCTGCTGCTGTCTATTTAGCTCCTGCTTACTTTCTTCCCATTTGCTTCGCAAGTTTTCTATGTGTGGTCTTTCTTCTCCTTTTAGTTTTTCTTGTAAATCTGATATCCGATCGGTAATAATCGCCATTCTTTGATTATATTCATCGATTGTCGTTTGTTTGTTTCTCATTTCTTTCTCTGATAAAAGAGATTTCTGGTAATCTTCAATAGACATAAAATGGAATTGATCAAACGTTTGTTTAAATTCTATATAATGCTGTTGTACCGCTGTTTCTACTTGAATTTTATATTTTTTCGCTTCATTTTCTGATACTTTTGCACTATTAAATTCATCTCTGATTTTTGAATAGCGTTGTTGGATATGCACCCATTTTTTTTCTTCCTTAACGTATTGATCTTCTGCTTTTTGAACGAGTTCCTTCAGTTCATGTTCATCTTTAGTGCTAAACGTATAGTTCTCACGATAAGATTGTTCCTTTGTTTCTAAGCGGGTTAATTCCTGCTGTTTTTCATAAAAACTCTGCTTTTTTATTATTAGGGTTTCTTCAAGCGAGGTAAGCTTTGTTTCTATGTCTTCCATTTCCTTTAACGTGTTTTGAATTCTCTTTGATTTTTCATCAAGTGTGGATATCCTTGTTTGAACGGTTGAAATTTCTTCGCTTATTTGATTATATGCTTCTTTCACGGATGTTTCTTCCATATTTGATGTGAGTTCACGTAAATCTTGGTGAAGCGCTTCTGTTAATTGGCGCTGAGTCTCTCCCTCTGATTTCACTTGAATCAATTTTTCCTGCGCTTTTCGAAAGGCTTCCTCTGCCTTTTCGTAAGCTGTTTTCAACTGATCTAATTCACTCTCTTCCATAATATGTTCTGGCTTTTGAGCTGGATTAGGATGACTGGAAGAGCCACAAACAGGACATTTATTCCCTTCATCTAACTCTAGAGATAATGTATAAGCATGATGTTTCCTTATCTCTTCTAAAGCACCTTCATAGGCTAGCTTTGTGCGTTCTTGATGTGATTTTACCTCTTGATAGTCTTTCATAAATGTTTGGTAATGACTTCTCATCCGGTTGAGCTTTTTCAACTCGCTCCAGAGCCTTTCGAGTGAGTGAGACTGCTGTTTTAGCTTTTCAAGAAAATTTCTTTTCTCTAATCGTTCGTTTGTAATCTCTCTTTCATTATTCGCTTTATTTTTCAGAGATTTATACTGCTGACGTAAACCTTCTTGCTCTTCTTCATACTTTTTTATTTGAACACGAAAATTCTCGGTACTGTTTCGAGTCTTTTGAAGTTGACGGCTAATTGATAAATAGTCGTTCAATTTTTTCTGTTCTTCCAGCTTATTTTTCCAATCTTCTTTCAGAGCTTGTCGCTCGTCATCCTGTGCCTCTTTCTCCAAGTACATGAGTTTGATCTCTTCATATTCCTTGCTTTTTTCCTGAAGCATCTCTTCCTTTTTGGATAGTAATTCTTTTTGTTCTTTAAGTTCTTGCTCTCGCTCTTTCCACTGCTTCTCATATGGAAAGATTTGAGCAGCTTGCTTTCCTTTTGTTAACTCGGCTTCGATCTCACGAATTACGCCATCTCGTTTTTTTAGCTGCTGATGTTCCTCTTGAGCTCTCTCAAGCTCATCAAAGTTTTCTTGAAGTTGTTTTGCTTTTTGAAGATCGTTCTGATACTGCTCGGACTGGTTAGTTAAGACCTCAAGGTGTGCTCTTTCTTCATTGATCCATTGTTTTTGTTCATCCAATCTCTTTTCTAATAAGCCGATAATTTTTTCGGGATCTTCATCCTCGAGGGATGTATCACTGTCTAGACCCCAATTGACTTTATGAATCTCTTGATTGATTTTCCATTGAAATTGTTCTATCTCTTTCTCGAGCGACTTAGAGCGGGTTTTAAAATATTCGGTCAGCTCTGAATAAAATTGTGTTTTAAAAATACGCTGAAGAATCTCTTCTCGTTCTTTACTATTCTCTGAAATTAGTTTTCGGAACTCTCCTTGAGGGATCATAATCATTTTTCTGAACTGCTCGTAGTCGAGACTTAAAACTTCTTCTATGTGCTCGTTTACCTCTTTGATCTTTGAAGCAATTAGCTTTTCTCCATCTTCTTGAACCATATATAACTCTGCGCGTGCAGGATCTTCTTTCCAGCCTACTCCACGTTCTTTTTTTCTCATTTGTTTTGGCATGCGCAGAATACGATAGGACTTTCCTCTAAGCTCAAACTGAAAGTCTACATAAGTCGTTTCTTCTTGGTCGGCGAAATGGCTTCTCATGCTATCCTGATCCCGGTCACTCCCACTAGCTCTCCCATATAAGGCAAAACACATTGCGTCAAAAATCGTCGTTTTCCCTGCTCCAGTAGGTCCTGTAATTAAAAAGATCGACTCCTCCCCTAATGTAGAAAAATCAATCGTCTGTTTTAGCCTATAAGGACCGAAAGCATTCATCGTTAAAGACAGTGCTTTCATATTACTCCCCCCTCTCCTTTTCTTTCAAAAGTTCTATCGCCTGCAGGACTAGATCCTTCCGGTGTTCGGGTATTGAATCTCCTTTAATATCTTCATAAAAAGAGTGGAATAAATCTTGATGGGATAATTTTTGCCGCTCCTTGACTTTATGAAGCTCTTCGTAAGAATTGTTAGTCGCTGTCCTTCTTCGCTCAAGATGGAGAATATTTGGATATACTTTTCGAAGTTTTCCCATCGGATCTATCAATTGACCATCATCCAATAAGCGAACATGAAGGTAATTATGTGGATCCGCGGCTGCATCTCCACCTAGCAGCTCTTCAAAGTAACCTTCAACCATTTCAAAGTCACGTTCAGGCACCAGTGGGGTTTTATTTATTTGACATGATCCGTTTGCCTCTAATTCGACCATAGTGACAGATTTGTTATGGTTTGCTTCTGAGAAAGAATATTTTAATATCGAGCCGCTGTAGCGAATGTGATCTGCGGTCACCCTTTGAGCCTGATGTAGATGACCAAGCGCCACATACGAAAAGTCTTCGAATAACCGTGCATCAATATAAGGGCTTCCACCGATCATAGAAAGGCGCTCTTCTGATTCCGTTTCCATGCCCCCGGCCAAAAATGAATGTCCAATCCATACGTGACGCTCGTCCATGTCAAATCTTTCTTTAATGTCCTCGATCAATCTCTCAGCTGCTTGCTGATGAGAACGTATAGAGGAATCATCAAAGACATGAGCAACTTCTGCGGGTTCGACATATGGAATCAAGTGAAAATGAACGGGCCCCTCTTCATCGTAAAGAGTTACAGGTTCCCTATCAGGTTTAATTTTCGTATCCAGGAACAAACCCTGTCGGCGGAACAGATCAGTTCCAAACTGCAGCCGGTCGGGGCTGTCGTGATTTCCTGATATAGCAAGGACGGGGATATTAAAATCGTTAATAAATTTTGTCAACGTCTTATTAAGAAGATCAACCGCCTGTTTAGGAGGAATCGAACGGTCATAAAGGTCCCCTGCGATAATAATCACATCCGGTTCTTCTTTTTCTACGATTTGAATGAACTGATCTAAAATAAATTGCTGGTCTTCGGTCATGTGCACGTAATTGACGATTTTTCCTAAATGCCAATCCGCTGTATGTAAAATTCGCATACAGGCTCTCTCCCCTTAACAATATAGTTATTCTTCATCCAGTTTGTAAGTTTCATATAGTCGGTCAAATACCGAGAGCGCGTTTGGGAACGGAATGTTCCACTCCAGATAGCGGCTGATTTCATCATAGGATTTCGCTTGTTTTGGAAAGCTATGGTCTTCAAACATCCAATCAGCTAATCTTTTTTCATCATCATTTTTCCGATTTCCACGGTAACGCATCATATAATGGTAAAAGGATCTCATAGTTTGCTCCTCCTGAGTTTATTCTAATTCTGTTTTATCACGTATTCATAGTTTCGGCAAAAGAATTGATAAAGACGATCGCGGGAACCCCTCGGACAAGGTGATATTAGGTTGATATAAAAAAGAATCCCCTTTATGAGGATTCTTCTTGTTCCTAATCATTCTCCATAAATTCCTGATGGTTCTTCATCTTCTTTCTGAACACAATTCTTGATAAGACAATGCTAATCTCATACAAGACGATGAGGGGGATGGCCACTACAATCTGAAGGATAAAATCGGGAGGAGAAATGATCGTCCCGATAATGATCAGAATAAAATAAGCATACTTCCTCACCTTTACTAGGAACATAGGATTCACGATCCCAAGGCTAGTTAAAAACATCGTAAGAATTGGAATTTCAAAAAGTACGGCAAATGGAATGGTGACTCTGAATAAAAACTTGAAGTACCTTTCCACTGTGTAGATTTCATTAAACATCCCATCATTCAACGAAAGTAAAAAGGGGAGAATCATTTGAATAAAAACAACGTACCCAAACGCCAGCCCGCCCAAAAATAAGAGAAAGATTGCTGGAATGTAGGCTAAAGATACCTTTCTTTCTTTGGGTGTTAGCGCCGGTTTTATAAACAGCCATACTTGCAGGCATAAAACTGGCAACGTACCGGCAATGGCTACAATACTTGCAATGGTAAAGAAAATCCAAATGATCTCGCCTGGACTTGTCATATTCAATTCAAACGGCAGTTCCTCGACGAAGAAATCTTGAATGGTTCTTACATTCAAAAAACCAACGACAAAAAATGCGACAAAGAATACGAGTGTCCATATGATCCTTTTTCTCAATTCACTTAAATGATCAGTAAAGTTCATTTCTATATCTTTGGTTACTTTTTCATCTGACAAAATGCTCCACCTCCAGGCTCCATACAGCCTGCAAAAAAGAAGATGTAAGAGGGAGCCCCCTTACACCTCTCTATATTATTCGTCGTTAGACTTTTTCTTCGTATCATCGTCTGACATGATATCTCCAGTCGCTTTTTTAAACTCTTTTAATGAGCTTCCAAAAGCTTTCCCGATTTCCGGCAGTTTGGAAGGACCGAAAATAACTAAAGCGATAATCAAAATCAAGATGAGACCGGGTACACCAATGTTTGATAACATGGTTCATCACTCCATTATTTTTTCACTTCTGGCTTCTCTTCTTTAACATCATCGGTTAGATCGCGTGCTGAACTTTTGAATTCTTTCAAAGTCTGCCCAGCAGCTTTTCCGATTTCTGGAAGCTTCTTAGGCCCAAAAATGACGAGAGCAATCGTCAAAATTAAGATGAGACCCGGAATTCCAATGCTTGACAGCATGTACTTCACCGCCTTTTGTCACTAGCTATTTAAGTTAAGGTTGTACATTCTTCTCAACTTCATGAACATGAAGTGGAATCGATAAGTATTTTCAATTTCATGATATCATTTTCTAAACGAAATGTCTTGATTACGCTAGATTTTTTGCGATTTCCTTTGCCTTTTGATAATCATCAGGGGTGTTCATATTGAAAAAATGGAGATCTAGGTCACTTGTACGAAGGTCACCAAAATCTTCAACGTAGTATGTGTGCACCCTATCTAATAATTTCCCAACTTTTCGATCCCCTCTTTCTAACAGAGAGACAAGTTCAGGATAGACACTTTTATGATAAAGCCCTGATAAAGGCTGAAAACGTCCATTATAGATGGGAATAATGGCCTGTCTCTGATCATTAATAAAGTTTGTTAAATACTGATAGACAGCTTTTTTAATGAAAGGAGTGTCGCAGGCAGAAACAATGAACCATTCTTCTTTTCTTATTTCCATAACTGCCTGTAGTCCTCCGAGCGGTCCAGCATTTTCATACACATCAGAAATCGTGGGTAACTGTACATCTAAGCTATCTTTTTTGTTTAACACCACCTTAGATGTCAGACTGTACAATTCTCTGATCACTCGTTCCTCTACGGTCGAATTCCCAAGAGAGAGACTCGCCTTATCGGTACCCATTCGAGTTGAACCTCCTCCTGCAAGCACCGCTGCACAGTACTCACTTATGAGTTTCATGAGTGAACACGATCATACGTACGGAAGTAATAATCATAAGGATTCTTATCATCCATCTTCCCTTTCGTTTCAGAGATCAGCTTCCACTCGCTCTCATCATACTCTGGGAAATGGGTATCCCCTTCAAAAGCATGATCAATGTAGGTCAAATACATGCGGTCTGCATAAGGGAGCATCTTTTCGAACAGAACACTGCCTCCAATAACGAACCACTCTTTATCTGGCTGATTTTTTTCCAACTGGAGGATTTCGTTGATGGAGTGGATGACTTTGCAGCCTTCACGGTTGTACTCACGGTTGCTCGTTATGACGATGTGCTCCCTTTCAGGAAGCGGTTTTCCGAAGGATTCGAAAGTTTTTCGCCCCATAATAATTGTCTTCCCCCAGGTCATATCTTTAAAGAATTTAAAATCATTGGGTATATGCCAAGGAAGATCGTTCTCTTTTCCTATTAATCGGTTTTTGTCCATTGCAAAAATGAATGAGATCATCGTTTATCACCTCGAGTATGTTATACGGCTACAGGGGCTTTGATTCCTGGATGCGGTTCATAGCCTTCTATCTTAATATCTTCCATTTCAAAATCAAATACACTCACAATTTCCTTGTTTAAAGAAAGAGTTGGCAATCCTTTAGGCTGTCTAGATAGCTGTTTATTAATTTGTTCTACATGATTCGTATAAATATGAGCGTCTCCTAGAGTATGGATGAACTCTCCAGGTTCCAGTTCGCACTCGTGAGCAATCAAGTGCGTTAACAAAGCGTAACTGGCTATGTTGAATGGAACGCCGAGGAAGATGTCTCCACTTCTCTGGTAAAGCTGGCATGAAAGCTTTCCGTCTGCAACATAGAATTGAAACATCGTATGACATGGCGGTAAGGCCATATTTGAAGGCACGTCTTCAGGGTTCCAAGCGGTTACAATATGTCTTCTGGAATCAGGGTTGTTCTTAATACCATCAATAACCTTTTTTAATTGATCAATGGTTTCTCCCTGAGATGTCTTCCAATCACGCCACTGTTTCCCATAAACAGCACCGAGATTGCCATATTTCTCAGCAAAATCTTCTTCTGTCAAAATTCGCTCTTTAAAGGAACGCATTTGCTCATCATAGCGCTCTTTAAATACTTCATCCGTTTGGCTTCTCCTTCCAAAATCAGTCATATCAGGACCTTCATATTCCTCGCTCTCTACCCAGCTCTGGAAAGCCCACTCGTTCCAAATATTATTGTTATGCTTTAGCAAGTAGCGGATATTTGTATCCCCTTTGATAAACCAAAGCAGTTCACTAGCAATCAGCCGGAAAGGGATCCGTTTTGTCGTTAATAGAGGAAAGCCTTCCTGCAAGTTAAATCTCATCTGATGTCCAAAAACGGATAACGTCCCCGTCCCTGTCCGATCACTTTTTTCTGTACCTTCCTTCATGACATGACGGCATAAGTCCAAATAAGCTTGCTCATTCTTTAACATGCTCCACATCCTCCTGATATCCTTCATCGTTGTATGTTCGTCTCTTGATGAAATTGCTCTAGAAACTCAAGCATAAACTGATGTCTTTGTTCTGCTTCTTGCCTTCCAGCGTCTGTATTCATAAGGCTAGAAAGCTTTAATAATTTATCATAAAAATGTTGGATCGAATTTGCTGTTTGTTGATGATCACTCAAAATCATCTGGCCTCTTGACCCACCATAGGCAAACGTTCGCGCAATACCTATAGCTCCCATAGCATCAAGACGATCGGCATCCTGAACAATCTGACCTGGCAAAGAGTATGGAACTTGACCTTTTCTAAAGGACACCCTATCCATTACCGATCGAATTTCATCAGTGGTTTCTTTCGTAAAACCAAGTTCTATTAATAAGCTGGTTAACTTTTCTTTTGCATGTTTTGGATAGTCAAATAGCTTCGGATCACCAATATCATGCACCCAGCCCATCACTTCACAAAGAAATGGATCCGCTCCTTCCTTACGCGCCAGCTTCCTTGACCATTGTGCCACTCTTTTCATATGACCATAATCATGACCGCTAGGATCTGTGCCAAAGTGTGAGTTTACGTATGATTGTATTGTCGATAACGCTTTCTTTTGATCCATGCAACCTCCTAAAATTGAAACAAATCCATCTGCCTAGGATTCAGGTCCTCATATTGTATATTAAGTATTTTCATCATTTGTTTCGCGTTATCAGCAGCATCGCCACCAGAATTGTTGTTGAAGAGCATTGTGATGGATGGTGTTTTTTCCTTCAGCTCTTTGATCCGGTCTGCCCATTCTATGAGCTCTTCATCATTGTATCGATATAAAAAGCGAACTTTTCGCCAATCTTTGCGCCCATTTTTATTCCACCCATGTACGTTTCTACCATGAAATCGAACCAGTGTCTTTTCATGATGCGTCGGTTCTAGTATACGAGGCACAGAACCCTCTCCTGCTTGTGGTTCATCACAGATGGCATGGATCCAATTTTGTTCTCTCATAAAGGCCAGGGTCTGTTCATAATAAGAAGGCTGAAACCACGTTCGATTCCTAAACTCGAGCGCAAGGGGATAATCATCCATCCATTCACGGATCAATCGAAGCTTCTGAATATGTTGTTTTCTTACATCAAACCAAGGAGGAAACTGAAACAAGAGTGCGTCAAGCTTTCCTGCTTCAACGACTGGCTGGATTGACTCTTCATAACGCTTTACCAGATCCTTTGCTTCCTGAACTGTCCTTGATTCACGATCGTGACCGGTCAGCTGACTAAAAGCTTTGACCACAAATTTAAAGGATTTCGGAGTCTGCTGCACCCATTTTTCATAGTGCGTAACAGGCTGAATAGCATAAAAAGCCGTGTCCACTTCGACAACAGGAAAGTGCGAAGCATACTCGGATAGCTTGTTTGCCGGCTTAGTCTGATCTGTGTATAACGAAGCATGATCGCCCCATCCAGTCAATCCAATAGTAATGCCCACGCTGCATCCTCCTTCCACTATGTATTACTGCCATTTTAGCAAAAAAGAGACCCTCTGCACAGGATCATGCAAGAGGGCGTACCTATTAGAACAATCCTTTAATCACCCCGGACTCTGTAACGTCCATTTTGAGAGCTGCCGGTTTTTTTGGCAAACCAGGCATTGTCATAACATCCCCAGTAAGAACAACGACGAATCCAGCTCCTGCAGAAACGTGGAGCTCTTTGACAGAGATTTTGAAACCACCTGGCCGTCCAAGTTTGGTGGGGTCGTCTGAAAGAGAATATTGAGTTTTAGCCATACACACAGGTAAACCACTGAAGCCAAGTTCATCCATTTGCTTCAATTGTTTTTCTGCTTTTGATGAGAATTCAACTCCGTCCGCTCCGTAGACATTTTGAGCAATTTTGTTAATTTTTTCGTCGAGAGAATCCTTTAATTCATAAGTATAATTCAGAGAACCTGATTTCTCCTCACACAAACGGACAACTTCTTCTGCCAACTCAAGACCACCGCTGCCGCCTTTAGAAAACACATCAGCGAGCGCAGCAGGTGCCCCTTGCTTTTCACACCAATTCATTAAAAATTCGACTTCAGCTTCCGTATCTGCCGGAAAGCGATTTACGGCAACGACAAATGGTAGGTTGAACCCCTCTATTGTCTCCATATGTTTTTTAAGGTTTTCTACCCCTTTTTCCAACGCTGCCACATTCTCAGTTTCAAGTTCCTTTTTATTAACTCCGCCATGCATTTTAAGTGCTCGAATTGTAGCTACGATTACGACTGCATCAGGTTCGAATTCCCCTGCACGCGTCTTAATATCAAGGAATTTCTCTGCGCCCAGATCTGCACCAAAGCCAGATTCAGTAACAACATATTCTCCGAGCTTTGCAGCAATTTTCGTAGCGATCACACTATTGCATCCATGAGCAATGTTTGCAAAAGGCCCTCCATGAATAATCGCCGGGGTATTTTCCAAAGTTTGAACTAAGTTTGGCTTGATGGCGTCTTTAAGTAAGAGCGTGAGCGCCCCTTCAACTCCCAGCTGTTTTACAGTTACGGGCTGTTTCCCATACGTGTAGCCGATTACAACCTTAGCAAGGCGTTCCTTCAGGTCTTCGAGATCATTCGCTAAACATAAAATGGCCATAATCTCTGAAGCAACCGTAATCTTAAACCCATCTTCACGTGGTACTCCTCTTGCTGGTCCACCGAGTCCTACGACAACCTGTCTCAATGCCCTGTCGTTTATGTCCAGCACACGTTTCCATTCAACGCGTCGTGGGTCTATATTCAGTTCATTGCCCTGATGGATGTGATTATCAATAAATGCCGACAATGCATTGTTAGCGGCAGTAATGGCGTGAATATCTCCAGTAAAATGCAAGTTGATTTCATCCATAGGAACGACTTGGGAGTAACCACCTCCTGCCGCTCCTCCTTTAATGCCCATAGTAGGTCCGAGAGAAGGTTCCCTAAGTGCAATAATCGCTTTTTTGTTCAAGTGGTTCAGTGCTTGTCCTAAACCGACTGTAACCGTTGATTTCCCTTCACCAGCGGGAGTCGGATTAATAGAAGTTGTTAAAATGATCTTTCCGTTTGGACGATCAGATAATCTTTTCAGTAATTTGTCTGATAGTTTAGCTTTATAATGACCATAAGGCTCCCAATCACTTTCCGTAAGCTCCAATTGGCCTGCAATTTCTCGAATAGGCTTCATGTCTGCAGCAAGCGCAATTTCAATATCAGATTTCATTTCATCATTCCTCCCTTTAAACGCTTTCTTTCCTTATTGTAACCTACTCTCTATGAACTGAAGATAAAAAAGAAAAAAATTCTCCATAATGATGATTGAGAATATTGCGATGATTTAGGAAACACACAAAAAAATATGGATAATTTATTGACGCTCTACTTTTGATACGATATATTATGATTAAGCAAATAAGTCGATCGGAATCATAAATGACAGGTAGTTCCCATAGAAGTGCTTCGGAATTTAGATTCCAGCGTTTTATGGGGTTTTTTTATGGGATTGATGGACTATTTGTAATTTTCCACGCACGTCGTGCAAGTTTTTTAGGAGGAATCATATTATGCAAAACGGTACAGTAAAATGGTTCAACGCAGAAAAAGGTTATGGCTTCATTCAAGTTGAAGGCGGAAATGACGTTTTCGTTCACTTCTCTGCTATTCAAGAAGAAGGCTTCAAGTCTCTTGAAGAAGGACAAGAAGTATCTTTTGAAATCGTAGAAGGCGACCGTGGCCCTCAAGCGGCTAACGTTGTAAAACAATAAATTAGAAAGCGGCAACCGTTTATGGTTGCCGCTTTTTTCATCTCTATTGTATCTACAAGGTCAGTCTTAGAAGGCAATGTTAAAATTACAACCAAACCTTATTACCTCATACTTACTCTTCTCCTCTTGAAATCACCCCTGCATCTACGTATAATATACGCTTGGTTTAAAAAGCCCGCGGTTCGTAAACTCCCGCGATACCAAAACTAAGGAGGATGTAAGAATGAGCAATGAATGGTTATGGATTTTATTCGCCATTATTAATTTTACTTTATTACTGAGCGTCTATAGAATTTTCGGTAAACCTGGTCTGTTTGTATGGATTGGAATGTCAACGGTTATAGCGAACGTTCAAGTCGTTAAAACGGTTGAACTCTTTGGACTGAATGCAACATTAGGAAATATTCTTTACGGAACGGCATTTCTAGCCACAGATATACTCAATGAAAAGTATGGAAAGAAAGATGCCCAGAAAGCCGTTTGGATGGGTTTTACCACTCTAATTGTATTAACAATACTTATGCAGATGGCTATTTTATTTACACCTGGTGAAAATGATATCGCTCAGTCTGCTTTCACTACAATTTTTGGAGTCGGTGCCCGCATTGCTATCGGCAGTCTAGTTGCCTATATTATCAGTCAATATTTTGATGTATGGCTTTACGCAAGATTAAAGGGTATGTTTTCAGGTTCCCGAACACTTTGGGTTAGAAACAACGGAAGTACGATGATCAGTCAATTATTAGACAGTGCTATATTCTGTGTCATTGCTTTTTACGGAATTTATCCTATAGAAGTTTGGCTGGAGATATTCCTGACAACTTACATTATCAAGTTTATTGTGGCAGCATTAGACACCCCGTTCCTTTATATAGCTAGAAGATTCAAAACCGAGGAATGAAAGGAGCTGACTTAACTTGATTGAAGTTTATACTGATGCTGCAGCAAGTGGAGATCCAGGTCCCAGTGCAGCAGGAATTATTATTAAAAAAGGGCAATCATTAAGTGAATACACCTTTTACCTTGGTGAAAAAACAAATCATGAAGCTGAGTTTTTAGCTGTCATTAAAGCACTTGAAGTATGTGTGGATTTGTTTCCTGGTGAAATCATATCTGTCCGTTCTGATGCTAAAATCGTCGTAGATACGATGGAAAAGAACTTCACAAAAAACGAGCAGTTCCGGCCAATGTTTGAAAAAATTTTGATATTGCAGGAACGCTTTCCGTACGTTTTCTATAAATGGATCCCCGAAAAAAATAACAAAAATGCAGATCGCCTTGCCCGGGAAGCTTTGCAGAATTATACAAAACCCAGATGATGAGGATCATCTGGGTTATTTATGTAATGGCCTTTTAGAGTAAAAGCCTCGTTTTTCCAATGAACGATAGGCTTCTCCCTTCGTCTTCACTTCGGGCTTAGCTATATGTTCCAATACACTGATAAAAAAGCTTGGATCAAATTTATGCTGAAACTTCAATGTTACTTTAACCGCAATAATGGCTTTCCACTGGGCCGCATTTGTAGAATTCTTCCCAAAATATATAAACCGTACATCTTCATCACTAAGCTTGAACCCTTTAGACCATAAATCTTCTAGAAAATAAGCCAACGCATGATTATTTTTCATAGTCCGCTCCTTACCTATCATCTTCAAAACACTTCTTTAAGCTTATCATGAATTTTTTTTGTTTCCCAAAGCTTAAATCATCCACTCTTCAAGGTTAAATCGCCACTATTCGACGAATATCGCCATTTTTCATCATTATAACAAAAATAAAATCAGGTGAAATTCACCTGACGGAAATTGTTTGTTCATATGTTTTTCGTTTATGAGGAAGAGAACGTTTCGTATTCCCCATTAATAAATGCAGTACCGATTGTGCAGGAACTGAGCCTACCTTTGCGAGAATCCAAACCATTAAACTGCTGTACACAGCCACAATCAATAATATGATAAGGACCATCTTGTTCTCACCCTTCTAAGTGATAATGATTTTCATTTCTATTTAGAAGTATAGCAGACTCCTTTTACAGAAGCAATAGATCGTCAGAAAATTTAAATTCTCTCCTGCAAAGCCTTCTCTTCAGCTGGAATCCTAACTGTCAACACCATTAAATGAAGGAACGGAAAGATCAACGCAGTTAAGTAGGCGTGGAACAGGACAGGAATGACGATTAACTCAAAAAATACAATGACATAATTAGGGTGTTTGATCACACGGTATAGTCCTTTACTAATTGGTTCTTCATCCGGCAATACTAAAATTCTCGTATTCCACCTTCTTCCGAGTGTCGCAATACACCAAATACGCAAAATCTGCAATATAAAAAAAGCAGATAGTGCTGGATAGAATAATGGATTCCATTGAAATGGAGTCAAATAAAATTCGAGCCCTATTGAAACAAAAAATAAGCTGTGGAGCACAATAAACAGAAAATAATGATTCTCTCCTACTTCTCGTGCTCCTCGTTCAAGCATCCAACGCCGGTTTGATCTAGCAATAACGAGTTCCCCAACCCTTTGGAGAACAAGGAATAAGTATAATGCAATGAGTAATATTTCCATCTAGTTCCACTCCAAAGAAACAATTTCAGAACTGAAGCCAGGTCCTAACGATGTCATCACTGATTTCGTTCCCTTCTCCGGTTCTGTCAACATCGCTTCATGTAAGACAAAATGAACAGTTGGTGACGACATATTTCCGTGGTTACGTAAAACGGTTTTTGAGATTTCCAACGTTTCATTTGGTAATCCAAAGATTTCTTGATACCCCTCCAACACTTTTCTTCCACCGGGATGAGCTATGATGAACGGCAGCTCTTTTGCTTCCACTCTTATTTCTTTTAACACGTCTGCCATATGGACACTCCAAAAATCTTTAACCAGCCGTGGAATACTTTTATTAAAGATGACTTCAAAACCATTATCAACGACTTTCCACCCCATAACATCCGTACTGTTCGGCTTTATCCTAGAACTAGAAGAGTAGACATTCAAAAGAGAAGACTGACTCAGGCCTTTTATTGGAGAGTTGTCTCCTGCCATCAATACAGCTGAAGCTCCATCGCCAAATAGAGCAGTGCCAACAAAATTGCTTACTCTTGAATCATCGTGTTGAAACGTCAAGCTGCATAACTCTACACAAATGATCAAGACATTCTCTTCGGGATGACCAAGTAAATACTCATAAGCTTTAGCAACGCCACTTGTACCGCCAGCACATCCAAGCCCGAAGATCGGTGTCCTTTTGACGGATTCTTTAAGCTTCAACTCATTAATGAGATACGCATCAATCGTAGGTGTTGAGATTCCAGTAGAAGAAATGAAAATGACGTGATCGATCATAGAAGGCTGAACTTTTCCACTTAAAAATCTTTCATCTGAAAGGCAGTTTTCTACTGCAGATTTTGCATACTGAATCGCTTTCTCATGATAAACCTTGTTTCGTTCAGCTAGCCCATGCTCCTCTTTAAACCAATCTAGTTCCATTGCAAATTGGCGTTCATTGATATCTGCATTTTCAAAGATAGGAAGCAGTCGGTTTATTTCATGAGGCTTAAGAGGAAAAAGTTCTTTGACTATGTCCTGGATGTCCGCTTGAGCGTAGTTATGGTCGGCTAACTGTATGCCTGTTGAGAGAATGTATGGCATGCGTCTCCCTCCTTTTCTTCTATTGTGGGCAAAATCAGTGGAATTATGAGTGGTAAGCGCTCTAACAACTCACAAAAAACGGACGTTCGTCTAAACGTCCGCTGCTTAATTATTCAAAATCCATAAATCGTCATACCGCCATCTACGAACAGCGTCTGGCCGGTCATGTAGTTTCCGGCGTCAGATGCTAAAAAGACGGCAGCTCCTGATAATTCCTCTAATTTACCAATTCGGTTCAAAGGAGTGCGCTCTAAGATTGATTGGACATAGTCTTCATTTTGAAGGAGTTCTTCTGTTAGAGCTGTTGGAAAGTACCAGGGCCCAATCGCATTGACGTTAATCTGGTATTTTCCCCATTCAAGTGCCAGGTTTTTGGTCATTTGGATAAGGGCACTTTTGGTCATAGCATAAACAACCCCAGTACGCAGAGCTGTATGACCTCCGACAGAAGAGATATTTATGATCTTCCCTTCCTTTTTCTCTTTCATTACTCTCCCTGCATACTGAGATAGAAAGAAGGCGCTTTTCATATTTGTAGATACAATTTGATCCCATTCTTCCTCACTGACTTTTTCTGCTTCACTCCTTATGTTCATTCCGGCATTATTCACCCAAACATCTATATGTCTATTTCCTCTAAGTTCTTCCACTTCATTTATGATATTCTCGTATTCATTGATGTCCAGACAGATGGTATTCGCCTGTCGTCCAAGTTCCTCTACTTCCTGCTTTGTTTTCTCTAAATCATTTTCGTTTCTGGCGATGATGATGACATCAGCCCCTGATTCGGCAAATGCTAACGTGATTGCCTTTCCTATTCCTTTTGTTCCCCCGGTAATAACGGCTAATTTTTTATCTAGTCTAAAGCTTGGCAAGAACATAGAAAACCTCCTGTTGATGGTGATGGATTGAATTTTCAGTATAGTATAACATTTTTGCAAATTATTTACATATTTAACCGGCTCCATTAAACTTTAATTTGTCATACAAAAAGGGGGTCTTTTTACATGAAAAAATGGTTATTGGCTTTAGGTCTGACAAGTGCACTAGTTATAGCTGGGTGCAACGGTGGTTCCGGAGAAGAAGAAGGCAATGCTGAATCTGACAGCCAGACTGAAGAGAAGGATCAAGGTAATGATGAGCAAGCTATAAAGAAAGAATTGCTAAATGCTCAGATGAATTTAAAAGATACGTTTAAAGAATATCAAGCTAAAATTGCAGCTTATGAAGGAGCGGTTTCTGCAGAGGAACCAGACGTTGAGGCTATTAAAACAGCAGGTGAAGAAGCCCTGACTGAAGCTCAAGAAGCAGCAGAAGAAGCAGCAAACTATACGGTTGAAGCTGATTTGTCTGAAGATATTAAATCTCAATTCCAGGAAGCTGTAACTACATCATTAAAAGCTTATTATGAAGAAGTTGCTTCCGCTTTAGAGGGGAATGTTGAAGAAGCAGACCTTTCAACTGCAGATGAAAAATTTACTGAGTTCAACGATAAACTCGGTACAATTTATGAAGAAGTAGGTTTACTGACTCCAAATATGAAAGATGAGCTTTCATAATATAAAAAATCCCAACAGAATCTTGCTGTTGGGATTTTTTTATTTATTATTGGATTCGATTTAAGAACTGTTTCGTTCTTACTTCTTTTGTCTGATTAAATACTTGATGAGGTGTTCCTTCTTCTATTATATTTCCATGGTCCATAAAAACGACCTTATCTGCAACCTCTTCAGCAAAGCTCATTTCATGGGTAACGACGACCATTGTCATTCCCTCTCTGGCCAGTTCCTTCATAACATCCAGTACGTCTCCTACCAATTCAGGGTCGAGGGCTGACGTTGGTTCATCAAATAAAATGACTTCTGCTCCCGTCGCGAGTGCTCTTGCAATTCCTACCCGCTGCTGCTGACCGCCAGATAACTGGTGAGGGTATGCTTCCAGTTTATTACCGAGACCGACTTTGGTGAGTATTTCAGCAGCTCGTTCCCTTGCTGCTTCTTTACGTACCTTCTGAACCGTAACAGGGCCCTCCATGACGTTTTCCATAGCAGTAAAATGAGGAAAAAGATTATGGTTTTGAAAGACCATCCCCGTTTGTTTCCTGAACTGAATCAGCGACTTCTTTGATATAGGTTGAGTAAAGTCTAGTTGTTGATCGCCAATCTTAATCTTACCTTCTTCGGGCTTCTCCAAAACATTCAGGGTTCTCAAGAAAGTTGTCTTCCCTGATCCTGAAGGGCCAATCACTACAACAACCTCACCTTTTTGTACATCCAAGTCAATATCTTTTAATACGTGTAATGAACCAAAATGTTTATTTATATTCCTAGCCTTAATCATCAAATCTCTCCTAAGTTGATACATAACGTTCCAATCTTGTTTCTACACGGTCTTGTACAAACGACAAACCGACGCAAATGATCCAATAAATCGCAGCGGCTTCTGTATAGACGAGCAGAAATTCGTAATTCTGTGATGCGATTTCTTGAGCCTGACGGAATAGTTCGCCGTATGTGATAGTTGAGGCGAGGGAAGTGTCCTTAATGAGCCCAATAAATGAGTTAGATAACGGTGGAATCGATACTCGAGTCGCCTGCGGAAAAACGACCCGTCTCAAAGATTGTAAATACGTCATCCCTATGGATTGGGAAGCTTCCCATTGTCCTTTAGGTATAGATAAGATAGCTGCTCGGATAATTTCTGAATTATAAGCACCCATATTAAGGGAAAATCCAATGATTGCAGATATTAACGGGTTGATCGTTACACCTACAGACGGAAGTCCGTAGAAGATAATATACAATTGTACAAGCAGCGGCGTACCACGAATAATCGAAACATACACTCTGGCTATTCCTTGGAAAAGCTTTATACCAGAAATTCTCATCATTGCCGTTATGATTGCTAGTACAAGCCCAATGGCAAATGAGATTAGTGTAAGCGGAATTGTATAATAGAAAGCCCCTTTCACCAAAGGGAGAAAAGAGCTGACTAAAATGTCGATATATTTTTCCTGCATGGCGCTGTCGGTGAAAATATTACTTAGAAACATCTTCACCAAACCACTTCTGAGAGATTTCCACGTATGTTCCGTCTTCTTTCATTTCATTTAAGGCTTGATTGACTGCTTCTACTAACTCGTCATTGCCTTGTCTGAACAATAATCCACTTTTAGACGCTTCATCCTGCCTAGCGGCAATTTTAACAGGTGCATCTGGACGTTGTTTTTTAAAGTCAAGTACCGATAATCGGTCGTTCACGGTCGCTTCAACACGTTTTGAGCTAAGTAATTGCATTGACTCATTAAAACCTTCAACGCTCGTAATGTCTGCCCCGTTTTCTTTGGCAATCTTAGCGAAATTACTTGTCATAGACTGGGCAGTCTTCACGCCAGATAAATCGTCAAAACTCGTAATGCTCTCGTTGTCTTCATGAGTTACAATCACAGCCGAAGATTGGATATATGGCTCTGAGAAAGAGTATTTCTCTTGACGCTCAGGGGTAATTCCTACCTGGTTAGCAACCATATCGAAACGTTCAGAGTTTAATCCAGCAAACATAGAGTCCCATTTGGTTTCTTTAAATACAGGTTCAACTCCAAGTCGTTTGGCTACTTCCCTTGCAATTTCTACGTCGAAGCCTGTCAATTCGTCCTGTTCATTATGGAAGGTGTATGGCGGGTAAGTGCCTTCTGTGCCAATCAACAATTCACCTTTTGCTTTTATATTTTCGAGCAGATTTTCCGAAGACTTTGCTGCATCCTCACTGCTTCCTTCTGTCGCTTGCGGTTCCTCTGATTCATTGCTTCCACAAGCGGATAAGACAACGGCCAGTACTAGAAGAACTAACCCATAAAATATACGTTTCATTTCTATTCCCCCTAAAACCAAGTAAAATGATATGTTTTATTGCCTTTTGATGTTATAAGAGAATTAAACAAATGTCAATTATTTTAACGTATAAATGCTTAATCTCCTCAGGAGGCCTGACTAGCATAAAACAACCGCTAGATTGGATGGGTTTTTTATACTCAACTGATTAACCTATGACAGAATGGTTAGGAGCTAGAGCAAAATGCAGCCTTGTACCTTTATTACTTCATAGAAAACAAAAAAAGCCGGGATTTTATCCCGACTTAATTACTTTAAAATTGGTAAATTTTCTTATACTTTTCTGTTAAGTATTGGATGATATAATCGGGGTTCAACCCTTCCCCGGTCACATCATTTAATATTTCTAGGGGCTTCTTCATTTTCCCAAATTGATGGATATTCTTTGTCAACCATTGCTGTATCTTTTCTAAATCTCCAGCACGAATGAAGGCTTCAATATCCAAGTCGTTTTTCATTTGGTAAGCAAATTGAGCAGCATACATGTAGCCCAATGCATAAGAAGGGAAATAACCAAAGTCTCCCCCCGACCAATGGATATCCTGCAGTACACCTTCAGCGTCGTTAGCAGGTCTAACACCAAGATATTCTTCCATCTTCTCATTCCATAGTTGAGGCAGGTCTTTCACTTCAATCTCTCCTCCAATCAATGCCTTTTCAAGTTCATAACGGACCATAATGTGGAGGCAGTAAGTAAGTTCATCCGCTTCAATTCGAATTAAAGAGGGCTTTACTTCGTTAATCGCTCTATAAAAATCATCCATTGGAAGGTCTTTAAAGCTCTCCGGTGCAAAGGATTTGAAGAGGTCGTAATGGTTCTCCCAAAATGCTTCATTTCTAGAGATAAAGTTTTCCCAGAAAAGTGATTGGGATTCGTGAATTCCCATTGAAGTTCCAGTCGCTAACGGGGTGAAAGCTAGCTTAGGGTCGATGTTTTGTTCATACAATGCATGACCGCCTTCATGGATCGTACCGAAAACGGCCGTACGGAAGTCACTTTCATCATACTTTGTCGTCACCCTTACATCGTTCATATTCAAACCAATAGCAAATGGATGGACCGTTTCATCCAATCGGCCTGCTTCGAAGTCATAACCCATACGCTTCAATATTTCCAAACTGAATTTTTCCTGCATTTCCTTAGGAAATTGTCCTTTGAGCACAGAGGGATCAGGCTGATTAGGAGCCGATTGGATTTTCCCGAGCAGTTCTGTCAAAGCTTGTCTTACTTGAGGGAATACACGATCAATCACTTCAACAGTTACTCCAGGCTCGTAGTTATGAAGTAAAGCATCATAACGGTGGTTTTCATAGCCCCAATAATCAGCAAAGCGTCTGTTATATTCAACAAGCTTTTCTAAGTATGGTCGGAAACTTTCAAAATCATTATTCTCTTTTGCTTCTGCCCACATAGATTCTGCTTTTGACTGCAAGGTGACATACTCGCGATATTCCTTAGTTGGAATCTTTGCTGTTTTATCGTACGCTTCTTCTGCTTCTTCCAATGATTTCTGCACGACTGGATTGGTTACTTTCCCTTTAAGCTCATCTATGTACGATTTCATTTCATCTGAGGTTTGAATCTCATGAACTTTTTGAGAGAGAACGCCTAAGACCTCTGAACGGTTATCGATACCTTTTTTTGGTGCCTTTGTCCTCATATCCCAGGCCATTAATCCGATTGCTTCCCCATAGGATGCTTGCTCTTTCAATAACGCCATAAACTTTTGCTCGGTGGTTTGACTCATTCCTATCTCCCCTTCTTTATGATCTATTATACCTTATCAATTATATTGGCTAAGGGCTATTTTTATTAAAAGGACTTTAAAGCTTCGGGAGTCTTTCTAAGCCATTAAGGTGAAAACAGAATATTTGTACACAAGAACGGAAAAACTAGCATCGTTATGACATTTTAAGGATGTGATTGGTTGTTCAAATATTACCTTAAGCAGTTTAAAAGAGTAAACAAATTTAAATACTGGAAGTTCATGGATAAAATAAAATTCATCGGTATTTCAAACATCATTGGTCTAGCTTTATTAAGTGTAATCCCTTCAATAAATTATTTGACTTTTTTAATTACATTTGGAATATTTATGTCCATCGGTTATATCATATTCCTCACCATTGAGCTATTATTTTCAAAGACTGTCATTAGGAGAAAAAGCAGGATAGCTAGTACAAAAGGATATCTACTTAATGAAGTAGATAAAATGAATGCAGACCAATTTGAAGAATTGCTCCTGCACCTGTTCAAGCACCAGGGGTATTACGCTAAACGAACTTCTGAATCACAAACATACAGAGCAGATTTACTTTTAAAAAAGGATTCACAATCGATTGATGTGCATGTAAAAAAGTGCTCAGATAAGCTATCACTACCTGATATAAACGAAATCATTGAAAAAAATGGTAATCCTGCCGAAAATAATAAATGGATCGTTACAAACAGTTATTTTACAAAAACAGCAAGAGTTCAAACTCAAAAGGATAAAGTAAAGCTTTTAGACAGAAATGATATAGTAGATATGCTAAACGACTACCATTTACATTCCATTCGGTTATGGAAGAAAGATAAAGAAACCTCAAAAACAGTCAGGGGTAAGTGATGACACTAAGAAAATCAGAAAAAATTAAAGACCAGCCCCCTTCTTTCATATTACTGGAATATAGAAGAGGCTGGTCTTATTCAATGTCATTTAATCAACAAAACTACAGCTCATTTATTTGCTGAAACTTTTGTTATTACTGAATTTGGTCTTTTTTGACTTACCAAAGTACTGGTAGTAATCGGTTTTGATGAATCCGTTGAACAGTTTGCGTTTTTTTGTTGCAGACTTTCCATATAGGCTCTCAAAACCTTCATGGGATGTCAGAATATACACACTCCATGATGGATGGTCTCTCATGATCGATCCGAGATCACGATACATCTGCTCGACTTCTTCACGTTCACCCATACGCTCTCCATAAGGTGGGTTAGAGACTAAATAACCGTTGTCCTGTTTTGGTTTAAAGTCGCTCATTTGCATCTGTTTCCATGAAATCAAGCCACCAAGGCCTGCTTCCATTGCATTGTTTTTAGCAATAGTAATCAAGTCTGGGTTTATATCAGAACCTGTAATATTTAAAGGCTGATCGTAGTTAGCAAAATCCTCTGCTTCCTGAAAAGCATCATCCCAAGCTTTTTGAGAGATAAATCCCCATTCTTCAGAGGCAAATTCTCTGTTGAAGCCTGGGGCAATGTTTTGACCAATTAGAGCAGCTTCAATCGCAATAGTGCCAGATCCACAAAATGGATCAACGAATGGTTGATCAGGATGCCAGTTCGTAATTTGCACTAACGCAGCAGCCAATGTTTCTTTAAGAGGAGCTTCCCCCTGTCCGACTCGATATCCCCGTTTGTGAAGCCCGCTTCCTGAGGTATCGATTGTGAGAAGGGCTTCATCTTTATGAAGAGCGATTTCAACACGATAAAAGGCTCCAGATTCTTTCAGCCAGGAAGCAACGCCATATTTCTGTTTCAGACGCTCGACTATAGCTTTTTTTACAATGGATTGACAGTCCGGTACACTATATAGTTTGGACTTGACTGATTTTCCTACTACAGGAAATTCCCCATCTTCAGCAATGAAATCCTCCCAGGGAAGAGCTTTTGTTTTTTCGAATAACTCGTCAAAAGTAGTTGCCTTAAAACGACCTGCAAGCAATTTTACGCGATCTGCTGTTCTGAGCCACAGATTAGCTCTAGGAATAGCAGACGGTTCAGCAGTAAAAACTACTCTCCCGTTTTCTACTTGTACATCTTCATAGCCAAGTGCCTTAACCTCTCTAGCGACAATAGCCTCAAGACCCATTGCAGCTGTTGCGATTAATGTAACCTTTTGAGTCATTTTATCCCTCCAAATCGATCGATATGTATCCAATAAAAAACCCTTCCTAAAGCGAATGGCTTTTAAGAAGGGTGTCTCGTAAGTAATTAGCGACCTTTGAATACTCTGTAAGCCATGTTCTGTACCATTGTACTGCCAACGGCGGTCAACCTCGTACTCCGGTGGTAATCATCTATCTGCCGTATCAACGGTCTCTTCTCTGGTTCAATTCCCATTGAAGAATGCCCCTACCTTCATTTGGGTTGCTCGCTCGCGGGGTTTACCTCGTTCCACCCAAAATATTTCTATTTTGGCTCCGTCACTGTGGCACTTTCAAGGTATTCATTCCATATCCGAAGACGTAGGAATTTTCCCTGCCGTTAGTCTAAAGACTACCCTGACTTATGATTTCGTCAGGCACGAACACTACAGACATCGCAGTCTGTGCGAGCATGGACTTTCCTCTGTATGTGTACATACAGCGATTACCCGAGTATTCAAATGCTTTTTCATTACTATTCATCATGAGCACCAAAATCCGGCGCACCTGAACATTATAGCAAATCACAAACGTTTTGTCATATGGTAATTAATGGTATTAATCCGCGTATTTTTTTCCGAAAACAGCTTTCTCCAAGTTTGAAACTCTTTTAAGGATATCATAGTTTACCTGGTGATTACCCGTACCATTTTGTTTCTGCCTCGGCGTTGTTTCCCTGCTGGACATTCTCTTCAACCGATCGTTTTCATGTTGAAGACGTTCAATCTCCTGCTGGAACTTGTCGTAATCTTGAATAATTAAATCTAAATATTCATCCACTTCTTCTTGATTATAACCACGCATGGAAGTTTTAAAATCTTTTTCGAGAATTTCTTTACTCGTCAAATGAATTTCTTCCGAACTCATTTTTATCACCTCTGTTCAACACATTAACCTTATTTTTTCAAATGCTAGCGAAATTGTCAATTTTATTCAATTTGAATCTATTGTTGGCTCCAGTAATCAGGATCGGACATACGCAATTCTTCGACCGTTTCCTCTAAATCGTAAGGAGTTATGTACAAAATTTTGTACCGCTCCATTTCTTCTGATTTTCGTGCATGTCTTAAAAAGAATTCGGGACTACCTTTGGTTTCTTCATCAAAAAGGACAAGGCAGCCATCGGAGTGTTCTACGAGAAACTGGTCTTTCGCTTTAAATTGGTAAGGTCCATCATAGCTTTTTTCGTACACAGGCTTATGAAAGTCTGCGATCATGGTCACTTCCTCATAGACCATTTGAATATCTTCTGGCCAGCGTTCTTGCTGGTTTGTAAAAGGCGGAATGACTCCCAGGTTTATATTATACTCTTCTTTCAAATCCAGAACTACTTCGCCTGTCCAAAGTTCAACCCCCATTTGACCAGAGATAAGCACCCATTCTAACCCTTCTTCTATCATTGATACTAACCTTCGTCTAATCGTTTCTTTAATAAAGCCTATTTTAGGATCATTCTGTTTAAATATCCCCATTTCCATTGGTTTATATCCTGTTACCACAACTGTTCTCATTCGGATCACTCTCCAATTCTATTGTATGACATCCTTTAAAAAGTTTCTATCTCAAAAAAAGAAAATAAGCCACTACAATAGTGGCTTATCATACCTTTTATGAATCAGATCCTGACATCATTTGTCCCATAGGCATTTGACCTTGAGGCATCATTGGCATTTGACCCTGCCCTGCCATCCCTTGCTGTGGCATCATTGGCATCTGGCCTCCGCCCATCATCCCTTGCTGCGGCATCATAGGCATCTGGCCTCCGCCCATCATCCCTTGCTGCGGCATCATTGGCATCTGGCCTTCACCCATCATCCCTTGCTGCGGCATCATAGGCATCTGGCCTTCACCCATCATCCCTTGCTGTGGCATCATTGGCATTTGACCTTCTGTATCACCTTCGGCCATCATCGGCATTTGACCCATATCCTGAGGAGACATAAACTCCATCCAGTTGTAATCCGGAGATTGTCCTTGAGGGAAATTATATTCTTGAGTCTGGAAATTGTTCTGTTCTGATACTAATAGAGGGAAGTAATTATAATTGTTCAAGAGATGGTTATTACGCACTAATAAATGTGTAGGATGAATAATATCTTGATTTTCTACAAAGTAGTTATCCATCACACAGTGCTGCATTGGACATACAATCGGGCGTCTATTTACAGGGGCATGGCACTGACCCGGCATTGTTTGATGATGCATTATGTTCACTCCTTGTTCTTAGTCTTCCTTATCAGCGTATGTCATGGGTGAAATAGATGTACTGGGCGATATTCTCAATATTAGCCATTTTTTAGGCTCGAACGTGAATGGCTTATTTATGTATTGGAAGCTGATCATAGAAAAAAGGAGGTTTTCACCTCCTTTTCTCACTCATCCTCATGTGTTAAATCCATGGCGCCAAAGGAAAAAGGTAAAAGTTCTTCCATTGTCATCGTTCGAATATCACCATGAAGATTAGAAGTATGGATTTTCATTTTTGGTGTGAAAAATTCACTCATTACCTGGCGGCATGAGCCACAAGGCGGTACAGGTCTTTTTGTATCCGCTACGACTGCCAGCTCTTTAAATTTAGTATGTCCTTCTGAGATCGCTTTGAATATAGCAACTCTTTCTGCACAGCAGGTCACTGGATAGGCAGCATTCTCAATATTACATCCAGTGAACAATGTGCCGTCATCTGTTACAAGCGCTGCACCAACGGGAAATTTAGAATAAGGAGTATAAGCGCGTTGCCGAATCTCTTTTGCTTGTTGAATCAATTCTTCTTGGTTCATCTGTATGCCCTCCCTCTCAATGGGAAGCTAATTATAAAGGAAAAAGGTTTGCAAGTAAAGCGATTACATAAATTAGAAAGAGCACATCCAAGCAAACTAAATAAATGACACACGTGTCAAAAAAATTTATACTTAAGAAGCAGAATCGAGAAATTATGCATTCATCTATAAACAAAGGAGGAAACTTAATGAAGAAGTTACTTCAGTACAATAAAATCGTCTGGGTTTTTATTGTGCTTCTTATCTTTACGGGGATATTTACTTACTTTCAGCTGCCTAAGCGGGAAATTCCTGAGATCAATGTTAACGTAGCCTCTATTTCTACAGTATATCCTGGAGCTACTCCACAAGAAATGGAAAGGACAGTAACAAACCCCATTGAAGAAGAGCTCCTTAATGTGCAAGGAGTGGATGAAGTTACATCTGCCTCAACCACCGGATTCGGTACAATAACAGCTACATTAAATGGAGAAGCAGACTCAAATACCGTCAATTCAAAAATAAGACAAATCGTTTCGGACGTTTCACGGGGATTTCCGGATGAAGTACAAGACCCCGAGGTCAATACCGACTTGACTACTTCCTCTGTGGCCTCCTATCACTTACTGGCCGACTCAAATGCGGAACTCTATGACTTGAGGGATGAAATTGAAACGTGGCGGACAGAACTTACTGGTATAACAGGTGTTGAATCGCTTATAGTTAAAGGTCTACCTGAACAAAAAGTATCTGTGCAGTTAGATAATGAACAACTGCAGGAGAACCAACTGGCTCCATTCCAAGTCATTGAAGCGATTAACAAAGAAATTGCACCTTCAGCTATTGGTACTCAGCAAGAAAGTGAACAAATTTATCAGTTGATTTTCAACAAGTATTCTGAGATAGAGGAGCTTGAAAAGCTTTCAGTAAGTTCTACACCAGAAGGAGAACCAGTAACTCTAAAAGACGTAGGATCAATCGCAGTTACAAATAAAGAAGCTGATGATTTAATTTCAGTGGATGAACAAGCAGCGTTATCTCTAACAGTCTTAGCAAAAGAAGGCGTCAACATCTCTTCTTTGCAAGAAAAAATTACGGCAAAGGTGGAAGATCTAGAAAAAGAACTGCCCTCTTCAGTAACCGTTGATCAATTTTATACACAAAGCACGATCATTGAAGAAGTCTTTACCAATCTGATTAGTTCTTTCTCCATATCACTTATAGCCGTAATTATTATCATGGTACTTGGTTTACCCATCTCATCTGCTTTCCTTGTTGCACTGGCAATTCCTATTTCAATCATAATTGGTTTAATTCCTCTTCCATATGTCGGAGTAGATTTGAACCAGATTTCAATTATCGGAATGATTATAGCGATCGGAATTCTGGTAGATGATGCCATTGTAGTCAACGATAACATTCAACGAAGGTTTCAACTCGGTGACAAACCATTAGAAGGAACCATTCGAGGCGTAAGAGAAGTTGGAAAATCCATTGTAACATCAACTTTGATGATCATATTCAGCTTCTTTCCTTTAACATTTCTTTCGGGTACAAATGGAGATTTCATACGGGCATTGCCTTCTGTACTTATTTTTACAGTACTCGCCTCGACCGTTATGGCATTAACCTTTATTCCTACGATTCAATATGCTAGAAGGAAGAGAAGGAAAAAAACAACAGCGAAGCAAGGATTGCTTGGTGGATTGTTTAATTGGCTGGAAAGATTTTATGCAGACACTCTTTTACCAAAAATAACAAAGAAACCTTGGATTACCTCTATTACTGGGTTAGTCATTTGTGCACTTCTTGCTCTACTTGTTGTTAAGATTCCTTTTGAGTTCTTTCCAGCGGCTGACAGACCCGAAGTTACAATCTCTGTTGAGTATCCCCAGGGAACTCCAATTGAAGAAACCGAAAAGCAGTTAAAAGAATTGGAGGATTTCTTAAAAGAAAACGAGGATACCATAACAGAGTCGGCTATTTACACCGGAGCAGGGTTACCTAACCTTTTCAGTTCAGGTCTACAGCGTTCCGGTGAAAATACAGGTCAAGTGCTCGTGCGGGTCGATAGAGAAAAAACTAGTGCCACTGCATTTATTAATGAGTGGGAGGAACCTTTAAGAGAAGAATTTGGAGATGCTGAAGTATTCCTCGAGACCATAGTGTCAGGTCCACCGCCTTCTCCCCCGGTACAAGTAAAAATACAAGGGCCGGAACTGGAGACTTTAATCGCAGAAGCCAATCAAGCGAAGACGAAGCTAGGAGAGATTGAAGAAGCTGAACTGGCTACAATTAATGCAGGCAGCGGCCAGCCGTTTATTCGCTATAACCCTGATCGAGACCTATTAGCAGAAAACAATATCCCTATTGACAAAGTCACTTCGCAAATTCAAGTAGCTAACACGGGTATTCCGCTAGGTACCTTTGACAATGGAGTGGAACGCTTACCAATTGAGGTTATTCTTAATGACGGCGATCCTGAAGGAGTAAACTTAGATGATCTAAACGTAATGAGTCAATCACAAAGCGGTAATCAGCCGCCTGCGTCCTTCACTCTTGATGAAATCATCTCTACAGAAGAGTTCGAACAAGTTGGAGTTATTCCTCACCTCAATGGAAAACGAACGATTACAATCGAAGCCTATCCAAAAGAAGGATCAGAACAAGCTTTCTCAAGTGAAGCAAATCAGGTAGTAGAGACCATTAATGAAGAGCTTCCTGAAGGTTATTCCTTAGTAGAAACTGGTCAAACCGATGCTCAAACAGAGTTTTTTATAGAAGTTTCTAAGCTGTTTGTTATCGTTTTATTTCTTATCTATTTGACCATAGCCGTTCAATTCAATTCGCTATTGATGCCACTCCTCATTACAGGAACCGTGTTCCTGGCAATTACAGGTGCCATCATTGGTTTGTTTGTATCCGGAGAACCATTGAGTTTCTTAGCGACACTCGGTATCGTATCTCTTTCTGGAATTGTCGTTAGAAATTCCGTCATTTTAATAGAATTTATTGAACAAAACCGTGCAGAGTATTCTTCCGTGATTGAAGCTGTGATTGAAGCTGGACGTGCAAGAATCCGTCCAATTGTCCTGACTTCCTTAACTTCAATAGCGGCCTTAACTCCAATTATCTTTACAGGCGATGTACTCTTTAAACCATTGGCTGTATCCATTGTAGCTGGATTGATATTCTCAACTGCGCTTACTTTATTACTCGTTCCTGCTTTTTATTTGATAATAAAACGACCGAAGGAAAAAACAACATAAAAAAAGCTCCCTATCGAGGGAGCTTTTTTACTTATTCAAATCATCTAATATCATATCCAGAACATAGTGCGCAGACTGAAACAATTCCTTAAACCGTTTCCTGTGTATATCCAAATAATAACTGTGCAAGATAATCATCTCAATATTTTCATGTGTCGATTTAACTTGATTGGGATGGACCTTAGCTTTTCTATTCTTGACAAAAGTTTCAGCTTCATCCCTCCAAGTGTTATTTAGATTGAACATTGGTTTCGTTTCTTTTTTTACCTTGTCAAAGAAAGAATGGTCTTTCTTATCTATTGGACCTTCCGTTTCAACAAACTGAATGTGTCGCTGGTCTATAAGCTGCTTTAATTCTTCTGTATGTTGTTTAAGGGACAATTGGAACACACCTTTTTCCTTTACCTTACCACGTTATGAAAACCAACAGCAAACCTTAGCCAGCCGACCTTCTCTTTGCCTGGTAAGCAATTTTCTCAAGGTACTTAGCCTTTTGTTCTTTTTCCAGTTTTCTTATTTGTTCTCGTAGTTGGAGGACGTCTTCTTTTAAATGATCCGTTTCCTTGCGATGAGCAATAGCCATAGTAAAAACGATCTCGTCGGTTTTTAATGACAGTCTTTTTTCCATAAGTGTGAACTTTTCTTTTAATTGAAACAATAATTCTTCAAATTCATCCGGGGTGACCACACCGTTTCTGATCATCCAGATCGCCTCCCTAATCGTTGTACATTAAAATTCTTCAGAATATGTATAAGTCCTTCCATGATGACAAGACTAGAACTAAAGCTACAAAACCAGTCATTATAGGCTGGAACCTTCGACAGAAAAGGAGGATTACTATGGCTAAAAAGAATAAGGAACGAAACAATAAAAAACCGACTCCTGCTAAAACAGACAATCCTAAATTGGCTGGTGATAACCGTCCGGCTACTTAAATAATCTGAACTGCTGCTATGCTTATAGCAGCAGTTTTTTTAGAATTGATCCCCATAAATTTCAACTTAATTTCGAATAAAATAATTGGTGTTTAACCCAAAGGATTTAGGGTAATATCACACAAGAATTTACAACCTAGCTTTTTCATAAAACTGTCACATTTAATGGGATAATCCATGAAACCTTCTATCACCTCAAACGTCTAAGTTTTTGAACCAAAAAAATGTCCTTTGATTTCATTTTTTGGTATGATACTCTCATGGAAATAGGGAGGGATGGAGTTTGAATTATCCCAATGGAAAACGCGCATCGAAAAAGATGAACGTTTCTAAGCATCGCAGCAAACCAAATTTTAGCAACCGTGGGATGTCATTAGAAGAAGATATTAATGTGACCAATGAATATTATTTAAACGCTGGGATCGCAGTGGTCCATAAAAAGCCGACCCCCGTCCAAATTGTGAATGTAGATTATCCTAAGCGTAGTGCAGCCGTCATCAAAGAAGCATATTTTAAGCAAGCATCTACAACTGATTTTAATGGGGTTTATCGAGGTAAACACATTGACTTTGAGGCAAAAGAGACTCGAAATAAAACCTCTTTTCCTTTAAGTAACGTACACCAACACCAAATTGATCATATGAAGGCTGTCCATGATCATGGAGGAATTTGTTTTATGATAATCAAGTTTGCTCCATTGGATGAAGTCTACTTGCTCCCTTCCCCCCAACTATTTCATTATTGGGATGATCAAATGGGCGGAGGCAGAAAATCGATTCCATATCATCAAGTACAGTTAGAGGGCGTTCGTATCCCCTTTCATTACCAGGCGAGAGTCGATTATGCCAAAGCCCTGGATAAGCTCTATTTTTGAATTGGAGGAAATGTAAAATGGCCAACGATAGCCAATCACGATCAGCAAGAAGAAAACAAATGCAGACTTCCAAGAAAGGAAAAGGCAAGCCTAGCTTTAAAAAGATTATAATGACCCTATTCATCATCGGTCTCGTATTGCTCGTCGGTGTTGGAGGGTTATTTGCCTATTATATATCTAGTGCACCTAAACTTGATGAAGCGCAATTATCCGATCCTTTTTCATCAAAAGTCTATGATATGAATGATAATTTGGTTGCTGACTTATCCGGTAAAGAAAGACGAACGAAAGTCACGTACAATGATTTGCCTGACGTGCTAAAGGATGCTGTCATTGCAACCGAAGACTCCAGGTTTTACAGTCACTTCGGAATCGATTTCCAACGAATTCTCGCTGCTATCTGGGCGAACGTCACAAGCGGCTTCGGAGCTGAGGGTGCTAGTACCATTACTCAACAGGTTGTAAAGAAATCATTTTTAACAGATAAGAAAACCTTAGAAAGAAAGGTTCAAGAGCAATATCTCGCAATTAAACTTGATCAGAATTACTCTAAAGACAAGATTTTAGAAATGTATTTGAACAAAATTTATTATGGATCTGGTGCGTACGGCGTAGCAGAAGCGGCAGACACTTATTTCGGAAAAGAAGATTTGAGTGAATTAACACTTCCAGAAGCTGCCCTTCTAGCAGGTCTGCCTCAACGACCGTCAGGATACAACCCTTTTGAAAATCCTGATTTGGCAAAAGATCGAATGAATACCGTGTTAAGCCTAATGGTCCATCATGGTAAGATCACTCAAGCAGAAGCTGACGAAGCTAGAAAAACGAAGATTGAAGATATGCTTGTCAAGCAAGAAGCTGAAAAAGAAACACCTTACGACGCGTTCATTGAACAGGTTCGTGAAGAAGTTAAAGCCAAAATGGATGGCGCAGATATATATGAAGATGGTCTGAAAATTTATACGACCTTGGATCCTAACGCTCAGGATACAGTGCAACAGTTACTTAGTGACGAAGGCGGTATTCCCTGGCCTGATGAAGAATTACAGACAGGACTTGCTGTAACTGATACACAAACAGGTGCAGTAAGAGCAATAGGTGGAGGCCGTAATTATCAGAAAGGAAACTTGAACTACGGAACGGACATTAAACGGCAGCCTGGTTCTACATTTAAACCTGTTACTGCTTACGGTCCTGCTATTCAATATAATAAGATCTCTACGTACCATCAAATCAATGATGAAGAAACAGACTTTGGGAATGGGTACTCCCCGAACAACTTCGATAATCGATTCCGCGGATGGGTATCCGCCCGGTATGCCTTGAGTCGTTCATTAAATATACCAGCTCTGAAAACCCTTGAAGAAACAGGGATCAGCAAGTCTCAAGAATTTGCTGAAGGATTAGGAATTAAATTCCCTGAGGACGGTATGGTGCTTAGTGATGCTATAGGCGGCGGAACGAACGTTAATCCGCTCCAAATGTCTGGCGCATACGCGGCATTCGGAAACGAAGGTGTTTATAACAAACCGTACACCGTACGTAAAATCGAAATCCCTGGTGAAGAAACAATCGACACAAAACCAGAACCAAAATCAGCTATGGACAGTTACACGGCATACATGATTTCTGATATGCTGCAGACGACCATGTCTGAAGGTTCAGGGGTTGCAGCTAACGTGCCTGGCCTTCCTGAAGCAGGTAAAACTGGGACGACCAACAGAGAAGTAGAAGGGCAGCAAATTGCTCCAGATTCCTGGTTCAATGGCTATACGACGAATTATTCCATATCCATCTGGACAGGGTATAACGATATCAACACTGGGTTATCACAACAAGCGAAAGATATTCCAAAACAAATATTTAAACCACTTATGGCTAAGCTTTCAGAAGGGAAAGAAACACCAGATTTCAAGCAGCCAGAAACTGTGACAAAGGTTGAGGTAGAAGAAGGTTCACGTCCAGCAAAACTTCCTAGTGAGTACACGCCAGAAAGTCGTATTGTGACGGAGTTATTCCACGTGGACAATCAGCCTTCGAAAGTTTCTAAAGAATATCAGAAACTCGAACCTGTTCAGTCTCTATCTGGAAAATTCAATCAGGAAGACGGCTCAATCGATTTAAGCTGGTCTTATGGTGACACTGAAGAAGTTTCGTTCAAAGTCACTTATAAGATTGATGAGGGTGAGCCAAAAGAACTGACAACAACTAAGGATACAAGCCTGAATATTACAAATGTAAGCCCTGGATCCACTTACACTTTCTCAGTAGTTGCAGTTAGCGATGAAGGAAATGCACAGAAGAGTGAGCCTGCAACAACTCAAGTTCAGACTTCAGGTTCTGAAGAGGAAAAAGATAAAGAGAAGAAAGACAAAGAGAAGGAAAAAGATAAAGATAAAGATAAAGATAAAGAAAAAGATGATAACCAAGGTGAAGGCAATGGCCAAAACCCTGGCGGGGATACCGGTGGTGACACTGGTGGAGATACCGGTGGCGATACTGGCGGGGATACCGGCGGTGACACTGGCGGAGATACCGGTGGAGACACTGGCGGTGACACTGGTGGAGATACCGGCGGAGATACCGGCGGAGATACCGGTGGCGATGCTGGCGGAGATGGTACTGGTGAAACTGAGCCACCTGCAGAAGGCGGTACGGGTACTGAATCCCCCTCCTCCCCTGACTCACCATTAGATGAAGCTGCCTAATAAAAAACGAACTCCCAATATAGGGAGTTCGTTTTTTATTTGCTCTTTTGTTTTTTCATGCGCTTCTGCCCTTCCCTGCATAAAATCAACAATGGGCATTTTTCACAATTCGGTCTTTGGGCCTTACAATGATACCTTCCAAAAAAAATCATTCGGTGATGAGTATCACTCCATTCCTCTCGGGGAATTTTTCTCATCAATGTCTTTTCAACTTCTAGCACCGAGTCTTTCCAGCGGCATATGCCTAAGCGTTTAGAGACCCGCTCCACATGAGTATCTACTGCAATTGCTGGCTCTCCAAATGCAACTGATGCTACGACATTCGCCGTTTTTCTTCCTACTCCTGCCAGGCTCTCCAACTCCTTCTTCGTTGGAGGAACTTCTCCGTTAAACTCACTGACGAGCGTTTGAGATAACTTCTTAATATTTTTAGCTTTGTTCCGATATAAACCGATTCGTTTAATATCCTCCTGAAGCTCCTCAAGTGAGACGGAAATATAGTCTTCGGGTGTTTTATACTTTTCAAACAAGCCAGGAGTTACTTTATTAACTAATGCATCAGTAGCCTGAGCGGATAAGACTACAGCAACCAGTAATTCAAAAGGGTTACTGTGGTTCAACTCACATTCTGCTTCTGGAAACATTTCTTCGAACGTGTCTAAACAGAAACGAATTTGTTTTTTATTTAACATGGAATTGTTTTATAAGTCCTCCTCTAACCAATTGTAGTATAAAGAGATATCACGTTTTTTCCTTGTATCAGGTTGCTCTTTTCTAGAGTTTTGTCCTTGACGGAACTGTTTGCCGTGTTCTCGTGCTTGCTGAACAGTCTGAATCCCTTTCTTCTTCCACTCTCTTAGAATTCTGTCAATGTATTTAAAGTTTAATTTACTCATCAGTACAGCCTCTCTAAGTGCCGCCTTAATGAGAGCTGGAGACTGTCCATCTTCATCCAGCCAAATGTTTATCGTCTCAATTTCGAAAGGAGATAAAGGACGCCCGAATTCTTGTTCAAATAGCGGAAAAATATTTTCATTAAATTCTGGGGTCTCCGGACTGTTAACAGGAGTGTAGGTGAACAGCTTTTCCCATAATGGTTCGAGCGAGTAACACTCATTTAACACCTGTTGTTCATTATGCTGCTGTTCTATAGAAAGCAACTGTTTTTGTATTAAGCTTCTCAGGATTTTCGAACACTCTTGACTTGATACGGTTAATGTACTCGCCAGCTCCTCTGGAGTCGGAAAGGAATTTCCTTCAGTACGGTAACGATGAATTTGCAGGATCAAAACTAGCTCAGTCTCTTCCAAACCTAATTTCGTATAATCTGTCAAGAGCTGTTTGGGGACCATGACTTGATTATCAAGAATGCTTTGAAAGCTCTGGTATTTAGGCATATAGATCACCTCTTTTCATATATCACAGGAAAAAACACCGATGCCGTCTGCAAGCGAAGGATCGGTGTTTTCAAAAACTGCAAAGTTCTTAAGGATATAGTCTATTTAATAAACGAGGGAATGGAATCGTTTCACGAACGTGTTCAACTCCTGCGATCCATGCTACCGTTCTTTCTAATCCAAGTCCGAAGCCGGAATGTGGAACACTTCCGTATTCACGAAGCTGCAAATACCACTTATAGGCTTCTCCTGTTAAGTCATGTTCTTCATACCGCTTTTTCATAAGCTCAAGATCATCGATTCGCTGAGAGCCGCCAATTATTTCTCCGTAGCCTTCAGGTGCGATCAAGTCGGCACATAGAACAACATCTGGGCGTTTAGGATCTGGTTTCATGTAAAATGCTTTAATTTCTGCTGGGTAGTTTGTGATAAATACAGGTTTATCATAACTCTCAGCAATAGCCGTCTCGTGAGGAGCACCGAAATCTTCTCCCCACTCAATATCTTCAAACCCTTTTTCTTTAAGAAGCTGGATCGCTTCGTCATAGCTGATACGTGGGAATGGAGCTTGAACCTTTTCTAGCTTCTCGACATCACGGCCTAGCGTATCCAGTTCGATCTTACAGTTATTAAGAACGGACTGAACTACATGGGAAACGTATTGTTCCTGTACTTCTAAGCTGTCTTCATGGTCCATAAAAGCCATCTCTGGTTCAATCATCCAAAATTCAATTAGATGTCGTCGTGTTTTGGATTTCTCTGCACGGAATGTAGGTCCGAAGCTGAATACTCTGCCAAAAGCCATTGCCGCTGCTTCCATGTAAAGCTGACCACTTTGAGAAAGATAGGCATCTTCATCAAAGTACTTTGTATGAAAAAGTTCGGTCGTGCCTTCAGCGGATGACCCTGTAAGAATTGGTGGATCAATTTTGACATATCCGTTTTCATTAAAGAACTCATACGTCGCACGAATGATTTCATTCCGTACTTTCATTACGGCATGTTGGCGGCTTGATCGTAGCCACAGGTGACGGTGATCCATTAAAAATTCAGGCCCGTGCTCCTTAGGTGTAATCGGATAATCAACTGCTTCATGAATGAGTTCGAAATCTTTCACCTGCATTTCAAAGCCTAAAGGAGAACGAGTATCTTCAACGATAGTACCCGTAACATAAAGTGATGATTCTTGAGTCAAAGCTTTTGCTTCCTGAAATTTCTCTTCACCAATTTCAGCCTTCACGACAATTCCTTGCATGAAACCTGTTCCATCACGAAGTTGCAAAAAAGCGATTTTTCCGCTTGAACGCTTATTGGCAAGCCACGCACCGATGGTGACTTCTTCTCCTACGTGTTTTGATACTTCAGAAATCGTTGTTTTCACACTAATACCTCCAGCTAACGTTTATGATTGATGTTTTTGAACAAAGTCTTTAATGCGCTTAGCCGCCTCTTCCAACTGATCTAATGAAGTTGCGTAAGATAAGCGTACATTATCAGGAGAACCGAAGCCGGATCCTGGTACTAGCGCCACCTTTTCTTCATCAAGGAGCGCCTTCACCCATGAATCGACGTCTTCGTACCCACATGTTTCCACAGCTTTTTTTACATTTGGAAACAAGTAGAAAGCACCGGAAGGCTTGGCACATTCTACACCTGGGATTTCGACCAACAATGAGTATAATACATCAAGACGCTCTTTGAAAGCACGTTTCATCTCATCTACTTTCTCTTCTGTAGCCGTGTAAGCAGCCAACGCTGCATATTGTGCTACAGAGGTTGGGTTTGAAGTAGAATGGGATGCCATGTTCGACATCGCTTTAATTATTGTTTTATTACCTGCAGCAAAACCGATTCGCCATCCAGTCATTGAGTGAGACTTAGAGACTCCGTTAATAATGACTGTTTGATCATATAATTCTTCTGAAATCTGAGCAATTGACACATGATTTTCATCAGTATAGATTAGTTTCTCATAGATTTCATCGGAAACAATAAGTACATCATTTTCTAAACAAACCTGTCCAATAGCCTCCAGTTCTTCTTTGGAGTACATCATTCCCGTAGGGTTACTAGGAGAATTAATAATGACAGCTTTTGTTTTTGGAGTGATCGATTGCTTTAGCTGTTCTGGAGTTACCTTAAAGTCGTTTGATTCATCAGCCGTTACAATGACTGGTTTACCTTGAGCAAGTTTGATTTGTTCGGGATAGCTTACCCAATAAGGTGCAGGGACAATAACCTCATCACCTTCATTCAACAGCACTTGAAATAGTGTAAACAAAGCGTGTTTCGCACCCGTTGTAACAATGATCTGCTCATTAGTGTAAGTAAGTTCTTGATCACGTTTAAGTTTAGCCGTAATGGCATTTTTTAATTCTGGAATTCCACCTGCAGGGGTATATTTCGTTTTTCCTTCATCCATTGCACGTTTTGCGGCTTCTAAAATAAAGGATGGAGTATTAAAGTCCGGCTCCCCTGCGCCAAGGCCTATAACATCATGTCCTTCAGCTTTAAGAGCTTTTGCTTTGGCTGTAATAGCTAACGTGCTTGATGGGGTAAGTGATTGAACGCGGTCAGCAAGTTGCATTATATATTCACTCCTTCAATTAATTCTGCCTAAAGGCAAATCTTTGATCAAAATTTTCACCAGATAGTTTAAAGTAGTCTAAAACATACCGGTTTTTTTCATCAATGTAACTCATTTCATAAACAGGCTGATTCTCTTCAAATGCGTATTGTATATATTTAAAATCACAACCTGTACAACTCTGACTCCACTTTTGTTTTAGGACTTCTTTTGACATGACGTTCTCCTTAAAGAGCTGTTCGAGAACTTTCTTTTCTTTAAGATCGATATAGACAAGTCCATGTTCTCCTTGTGTGGACTTTCCTTCTACAATATGTACCGTCTGTTTGCCACGGTAAACTGTAACCTGATCAACCTCAGACAATTTTGTTTCTTCCAAGGCAATTTTAGTAGCTTCTTCCTGACCTGCTGTACGATCCTGATTGATTTCGAAGTACATCCATGCAAAAAAGATTAGAAAAATAGTAACCAACACAGCAAGGGTCAACGATGTCCACTTCACCCACCTAGGTACGATAAATTGTGAAGACTGCGGTTTGATCGTCCTCATCATCTAGAGCCAACCCAAACATTAGATTTTGTTCTTTCAAAGTTCGATTTAAAGAATCTACAACTTTATACAAGTCGTCTGATTTTTTAATTCGTACCGTTGATAATGTTTCAATTTTATTATCCATTTTTAAACCTCCATAATTCAGCCGAGATCGTCAATCATCTATAGCACTCGCTCTACATTATAACAGGTAAGAAGTAAGAAGTTGAACGGTAACTACAACCATTTGTCTATTTGGTTAATTAATTCTCTAGTCTGACTATAGGTTATAGGTACGTCAGGGATGGAAGAAAGGAAATATTTACCATATTTCGCCTCCATCAGACGCTGATCACAAATGAAAACGACACCTCGATCGGTACTCGATCGGATCAGCCTTCCAAATCCTTGCTTGAAACGAATGATAGCATGCGGAAGCGACCTTTCCATAAACGGATTCCTGCCCTCTTCTTTTAACCTTTCATCTCTTCTAGTTTGTACAGGTTGACCTGGGGGCTGAAAAGGAAGCCTGACAATCATTAAGCAGGAAAGGTCGTCTCCAGGTATATCCACGCCCTCCCAAAATGAACTTGTTCCTAAAAGGATGGACTGTTCAAAGGCCTGAAAGTTCTTCTTTAAACGATCTCTGCTTCCACTGGATACTCCTTGTGCAAATACCATGAACTCTTCCGGATCAATAAATTCTCTAAGCAGATGATACGTCTTTTTTAGCATCTCGTAAGAAGTAAATAACACGAGCATTCTTCCCTTAGTCACTAGAGCAGTAGAGTAAATAGCTTCACTAATCGCTTCAATAAATTCTTCAGGATGGGATTTAATATTAGGAAAATCGTTCGGCACCATTAATTTAACTTGTGATTCATAATCATAAGGTGAAGGGAAACTTATTTCAGTTACAGGATTACTTTGATCTAGCCCTAGTGTTTTCCTGAGATAATCAAACGATCCGTTCGTTGTCATTGTAGCACTGGTCAAAGTGACGCTTCGTTTCTTCGAGAAAAGACGTTCATGAAGAAGATCCGCAACATTTAAAGGCTCACCAAACAGGTATACGGCGTTTGTAGCACCTTCTCCTTCAATTTCAATCCATTTCACATCATCCTCATCACTTACGCTAAAATAATCCATTAGCTGTTCACGCACATGATTGCAAAAATCTATTTTAGTATCCAGTCTCGACCTGAGTATGGCTACCGATGGATTTTCAGCTAGAGGTTCCATTGTATAGAGATGATCGCGTATCTTTTCCATACCAAGCATTAACTTACGGATTGAAGCTAAAAATCGATGACACATTTCATGCGCTGTAACACGGAACGAATCTTCTTTGCCTCCGCTAGTCAAATATTGGATTCTTCCTACGTCACTCTTCGCTTTTTCCTTCTTACTCTGGTTCTTTACCTTTTGAAAAATGAACCTGGAAAAATGGTTCAGTTCTTCTTTAGCTTCATCAACGATAAACTGACAGCGGTCTAGTTCTCTAAAAAGCGCATCGGAAACATTAAGCTTCCTATAGGCTCTCTTTTTGAAAAGCTCTGAGAACTGAGTCAGCTGTCTCTGCAGCTCTTTATAATTTAAGCGGATACCAAAATACCGGCTCGCTATAGATTCGAGATGATGTGCTTCATCTACAATCGCATACTCATAATTCGGCAAGCGATCTTCAGTGCTGATAAGATCCATACATAAGAGAGCATGATTCGTAATAATGATATCTGCCTGTTCGGCTTTTTCCTGTGCCCATCCGAAGAAAGAGTTTTCTCCTATATCCAGTTCTACTTTCTTAGTGGATTGCTCTGAGGAAACTTTGTGCCAGAACTGTCTGCCATTAGAAGGAAGTTGAACCTCGTCAATATCACCTGTGGATGTTTCCATTAACCAGACTAATATCATGGCTTTAGTCAGAGCGATATCATAATTATCCTGATATGACTGGTCAAGTTCATAACTGAAATGAACCAGACTGATGTAATGACTTCTTCCCTTGTAAAGCACAGCTTGAATTTTTCTTTTTGACATCTTTTCTATTGTAGGGATCTCTTCTTCGATCAATTGCTTTTGCAAACTAGTCGTATGTGTAGTAATGACAATTCTATTGTTAGTTTTCATGGAATGATGAACAGCTGCTAATAAATACGCGATCGATTTCCCTGTACCTGCTCCAGCTTCAATCATAGCGTGGTTACTATGATTTAAAGCCTGCTGAACGGCTTCTGACATCTCCTTCTGTCCTAATCGTGGTTCGTAATTAGGGAGATGTTTTCTCAACCCTCCAGGCTGCTGGAAAGCCTTCTCCACCCAGTCCTTAAAAGGCGGCAGATAATTTTCTTCTTTTTTTAAGGATCGATTCACTTTTCTAATTGGAATGCCATGAAAAAGATCATATTCGAGTTCAAAACCCATCAGATTTTTATATCTTTTCTTTTGAATGACCTGTTGAATCAATGGCCTTAGTTCACTTTTCAACTTAGATTCAACTTTCAACATATGATCAAGAGTTCTTTCGGGCAATCTTTCCAATCGTTTTAATAAAAATCCAAGTAATTCCCCTGTAACTTTAGCATCTGAAAGCGCTCGGTGCGGCTGGTCATGTCCCATTTCTAACCATTCAGAAAGCTGACCGAGTTTGAAGCTAGGAGCCATAGGAAGCATTATTCTCGATAACTCAACCGTATCTATCACAGGGTTATGTATTGGTGTATAGCCACATCGTTTAAACTCTTCATTCAAAAAGCCTAAATCAAATTCAATATTATGAGCTACAAAATAAGTACCTTTGAGGATTGAATTAATTTCATCTGCGACTTCTGTAAATAAAGGAGCATCCAAAAGATCATCCTCTTCAATACCAGTCAAGGATGTAATAAAGGGGGGAATATCTCTTTCCGGGTAAATCAAAGAAGAGAATTCCCGAATGATCTCTCTTTTCTCATCCATCAGGACAATGCCTATTTCAATAATACGATCACCCTTAGATGCTGAATTTCCTGTTGTTTCTAGATCAACAATCGCAAATGTAGTCATAAAATCACCTCTTTTAGTTAAAGAAAAAGACAGTCGCTCCTAAAGAGACGAAGAGCCTAAGCCAAGTCCCATCGATCTAGTGAACTTACAACTTAAGTATATTAAGATTGAAATAGCCACTGTGACAAAAAGGAAGGACCTTGCCTTGTCAATCGGGCAAAGATCCTTAACGCATCCCGTTATGCTTTTCTCATTACAATGGTAAAGCAGTCAGTGGTGGTTCTTCTTCAACAATTTCTTCAACTTTGTTATTCTCTCCCATTAGGGCAATCTTTGGTTTAAAATCAGCCAGTTCGTCTTCACTCAACATGGCATAGGAAACGATAATGACAACGTCGTCTGGTTGAACGAGTCGGGCTGCTGCACCGTTTAAGCAGACGACGCCGCTTCCACGTTCTCCTGCAATTACGTAAGTTTCAAGCCTAGCCCCATTATTATTATTTACGATCTGAACCTTTTCATGAGGAAGAATCCCTACCTGGTCCATTAGATTCTGATCAATGGTTATGCTCCCAACGTAATTCAAGTTCGCTTCCGTTACGCGGGCTCTGTGTATCTTTGACTTCATCATGGTGCGAAACATGTATAATCCCCCTTGAAACCTTATCCTTTACTAATAAATCCATTCTGATCGAAAACAACGTTGTCGATCAACCTTGCGCGTTCGAAGTAAACTGCTGCCGCAAGTATAACCTGCTGATTTATTCGCTCAACAGGCTTCAAGTCAGGATAAGATAATAATTCAATATAGTCTATTTTACCATGAGTTTCATTTTCAAGAAACTCTCTAGTTGCCTCTATAACCTGCTGTGGATCCATGATCCCTTCCTGCACCATCTGCCGGCCCATTTGCAGTCCTTGTTGGATAGCAGGAGCCTCACGTCTTTCTTCTTTTGACAGATTAACGTTACGGCTGCTTTTAGCAAGTCCGTCAGACTCCCGAACCGTAGGAACAGGAACCAGCCGAACCGGAAAGTTATAATCCTGAATAAGAGCATCCACGACAGCAACTTGTTGAGCGTCCTTCATACCAAAGTAAGCTCTCGTCGGCTGACATATATTAAAAAGTTTCGCAAGCACAGTCACAACGCCTTCAAAGTGACCTGGGCGACTTCTTCCGCAAAGTACATCCGCCCTTCTTGTAACTGTCATTTGGATTGAAAGAGGGTTAGGGTACATCGTATCCTTCGTAGGTAAAAAGATAAGATCGACACCATTTTCCTTGGATATATTCTTGTCGTGTTCTTCATCCCGCGGATAATGATCCAGGTCTTCCCCCTCTCCAAATTGAAGAGGATTAACAAAGATACTTAGAATAACAAAGTCATTTTCCTTACGAGCCTCTTTTATCAGATCTACATGACCCTCATGCAAATAACCCATGGTCGGTACAAAGCCGATGGACTTCCCTTCTCTCATAAGAGTCATAGCTTTTTTCTGCACCGCATCAATTTCATGATAAATTTCCATACAAATGCTCCTTACAACTTAGGTAAGCTCTCACTAGGCATTGTAAACGTATGCTTTTCTTCAGGGAAACTTCCGTCTTTTACTTCCCGTACATAGCTCTTAACTGCTTCGCCTAATTGCTCATTACTGTCCATATATGATTTTACGAATTTCGGTACACGCTCTACACCATACTTGAGAATGTCATGGTAAACAAGCACCTGACCGTCACATTCTGCTCCCGCACCGATACCTATAGTAGGAATACTTAAATAGGAGGTGATTAATTCTGCCAATTGCCTGGGTACGCATTCCAGTACAATTGCCATTGCGCCTGCAGCTTCAATTTGTTTAGCCTCTTCAAGCAGCTGCTCTGCAGTCTCACGGTCTTTTCCTTGTACTTTGTATCCGCCTAGGACATTGACCGATTGTGGTGTGAGTCCGATGTGCCCAACTACTGGAATGCCCGCACCGATCAAGCGCTCCATTGTCTCTAACACTTCTCCACTGCCTTCAAGCTTAAGCGCTTGAGCACCGGTATCCTGAAATAACCGCATGGCATTCTTCAATGAATCTTCCATTGAGATATGATAAGACATGAATGGCATGTCTACGACTTTGAACGTCTCCGGCGCTCCTCTCGTAACAGCCTTTCCGTGATGAATCATATCTTCTGTCGTTACTGGAATTGTAGAATCGTATCCAAGAACAGTCATACCAAGACTATCTCCAACAAGAATCATATCCGCCCCTGCTTCCTCTGCCATTTTAGCAGAAGGATAGTCATAAGCGGTGATCATTGCAATCTTTTTATTTTCCTCTTTCATTTTCGACAGATTGTGTTTATTAAGCATGGTATCCTCCTTCTCCCCAATGGATCTCTGCTGAATACAACTTCTCTTCATGACCACCCTGGTCTTTAGCTCTCAGTGCTCCATCCGGCTCAATCCCGACAAGTGTTGCCTTCCAGGTCCGTTTCATGGTTGAAATTGTAACTTCTTCCCCAATCCGGTAGCCATAATGCTCCCATTGTCGCTTCACTTCCTTGAAACCCAAATCAACATATTGGTCGTATGTAGATTCAAACAAGCGTAGAATTTGTTGGACAGTCTCATGAATATTCCAATCTTGACCTGACTCAATTTTCAACGATGAAGCCTTATGATGCAGATCAAAAGGAATATCCTCGATCCCCTGATTGACGTTAATGCCCATTCCTAAAACAACATATTGAATCTTGTCTTGTTCTGCCTGCATCTCTGTAAGTATGCCTGAAACTTTTTTATGATTGACTAATATATCATTAGGCCACTTAATTTGAGGGGTTATCCCCCCGTGGGCATCCATCATTTTGGCGAGAGCTGTAGCTGCCAGCAAGGTCAACTGAGGGGCTTGAAAAGGAGGGAGATTTGGGCGAAGCAATATACTCATCCATATCCCTTTGCCTTTAGGTGAATCCCAGTTTCGAGCCATTCTTCCTTTACCTTTCACCTGTTCGTCCGCAATCACGACAGTTCCGTGAGGTTTACCCTGTTTAGCCATCTGATGAACAACTTCCTGAGTGGACTCTACTTGATCAAAATGATAGAGATGCTGGCCAACCCATTTTGTGTCTAATCCCCACTGAAGAGTATTCGTACTGATTTTATCAGGAGAGGATACAATTTTGTACCCTTTCCTTTGCACAGCTTCAATTTCATATCCGTCTTTTTTTAATTCATTCATATGTTTCCAGACAGCCGTTCTAGATATATCCAAAGCCTCAGATAACTGCTGTCCTGAAATATGTCCCTCTTGCTTTTGCAATAGTTCAATTAACTGTTTGCGGGTGGATTCCATTTCGATACCCACTCCTTTATCTTTTCAAATTCATTTGGTATTTCAGATGTTACAACGGCATATTCCACCTTTTCCATCGTTTCAGATATCCACGGTCCTTTTTTTAGATCGGGATACAATAGAAGGAGATCCTTCGCCTGAAAAGCTAGGTCGTTTCTCGCTTGTATAGGAAGATGAAACTTTTCCTCCTCCATCTTCTGCAATAAGTGATCATCAATGTTGATACACGCGCGAATCAACCTGGAAAAAGATGGATATAAATAGCTAGGAAGGTTGTAGAGCAGCCATTGTGTTAATTTACTATTCCTTTCATACTCTTGCAGCCCGTTCAACAAAGCCTCCGTATTGCGTTTAGACCGGTTTGAAAGTTTCCATTCCTTCACCCATTCTTTAACGCCTGCTTCTGAGTATGCGGAAGTATAATAGGCGATCACCTCAGGCCAAGTCTGCAAACTGACATAAGGAATCGTTCTTATAAGGTCAATTTTATTTAATTGAGGCAAATAAGGCTTTAAACCTAAATCTGTAATCAATTTCAGTCCAAGTTTAAACCCTTTTCCTTTATATAATTTGATCGTTTCCTCAGCAATTCTCTCGATAGAAACATAAGATAGCAAATCAACCTGTTCTAAAATGGATAGTTTTGTCCTGCTTTCGATAGAGAAATTAAGCTGACTCGCAAAGCGGACGGCGCGCATCATACGCAGCGGATCCTCCTGGAAACGCTCTGTTGGATTGCCAACAGCATTAATTTCTTTTTTTTCAATGGCTTGACGGCCTTTATATGGATCGACGATTTCACCATGACGGTCCATCGCTATGGCGTTCATTGTAAAATCCCGCCTTGCCAAATCTTCCTTTATGTCTTTAACAAATGTGACTTCATCAGGATGGCGGTAATCTTGGTACCCTTTTTCTGTACGATAGGTTGTTACTTCATATGACTCGCCATCATACCTAACGAGAACTGTACCATGTTCGATTCCAACTGGGATGACTTTTTCAAATATTTCTTGAATACGTTTGGGCGGTTCAGACGTAGCAATATCGATATCCCCTACTTCACTTCCTGATAAATAGTCTCTTACAGAGCCCCCTACGATGAATGCTTCTCCACCTTTGCGCTCAATTTCTTCGATGATTGCAAAAGCTGATCCGAAAGTGGATTCAAACTTCGGTCCCATCACTCATCACCTGCTTATATAATTCTTCATACTGCCCCAAAATAGTAGAAGAAGCAAATTTATCTTTTACTACTTCTCTAGCTTGACTAGAAAAGTCAGTCATTGTCTTCTCATCTGTCAGTATACGAATGGCAAATGAAGCTATTTGGTCGATATTGCCCAGTTCTACAATGAAGCCAGTTTCTCCATGGTCAATGACTTCAGGAATTCCTCCAATATTTGTGCCAATACAAGGGACTCCGCAGGCCATCGCTTCTAGTAATACCAGGCCGAAGCTTTCCTTTTCCGAAAGTAACAGCTTTAGGTCAGAGATGGATAACAAGTCACTTACATTCTCCTGCTTACCAAGAAATAACACACGGTTTTCAATGCCTAATTCCTGTACTAACTGATAACAGTCTGAGTATTCTGGTCCATCACCGACTAACAACAGCTTAGAAGGGACATCATGGACGATTTTCGAAAAAGCATGAATGACATCAGGAACCCTCTTTACCTTTCTAAAGTTGGAGATATGAATGATCACTTTTTCATGTTCTTCGATACAGTAATCTTTTTTCAACTCCTGGGTCGATTTTCGGTAATATTCTCTCTCATCGACAAAATTATAGATCACTTCAATTCTTTTATTCGTATCAAGCATATCCTGAGTTTGATTAACAAGACTGTTGGAAACAGCCGTCACTTGATCTGACTGTTCGATTCCGAATTTAATCATTTGTTTCAAACTTGAGTCTATTCCTAGAACCGTAATATCCGTACCATGTAAAGTCGTAATAATTTTAACATCACGCTTACACATTTGTTTGGCTAAAATAGCGCAAATGGCATGAGGCATAGCATAGTGCACATGGAGGATATCCAATTCTTCTCGATTAATCACTTCAGCCATCTTTGCTGCTAAAGCTAAATCATACGGTGGATGTTGGAAAACCGGATAATTGCTTACTTCAACTTCATGATAATAGATGTTCGGGTAAACACGGTTCAACCGAAAAGGTACTTGTGAAGCCACAAAATGAATCTCGTGTCCTTGTTCCGCTAAAAGTTTTCCTAATTCTGTAGCGATCACTCCGGATCCACCCACCGTAGGATAGCAAGTAATTCCTATTTTAGCCATAAAACATTCACTCCTGATCTTTCTTCTTATCTTTTATCACATTCCGCCACTCAAAGTCACCTCTATCGAGTGCACGAATAAGTATCTCAGCACCTGCGAGATTCGTAGCGAGGGGAATTTGGTGAACATCACATAATCGCAGCAAAGCGCTAATATCCGGTTCATGCGGTTGAGCTGTAAGTGGATCTCTGAAAAAGATCACCATATCCATCTCATCCTCAGCAATTTTTGCACCGATTTGCTGATCCCCTCCAAGCGGACCAGATTGAAACCGATGGATAGGAAGACCTGTTGCATCAGAAATCTTTTTACCTGTCGTGCCCGTTGCAAACAACTGATGATTTTTTAGGATATTGGTGTACGCTGTAGCAAACTGAATGATTTCTTTTTTTCTTTCATCATGAGCGATTAACGCAATATTCATGTTCGTTCCCTCCCTTTCAATCAAGCAAATGTTCTAAACCATATACAAGCTGATCCAATTCCATTACTTTCTCAATAGCAAGCTTTACACCGCTCATAAAGGACTCCCTGTGGTGAGAATCATGTTTAATCGTCAAGGTCTGGCCTAGCCCTCCAAAGACAACTTCCTGATGAGCAATAAGGCCAGGCAGGCGCATGCTGTGGATTTTCATACCGTCAACATCGGCTCCTCTTGCCCCATCAATGGTTTCCTTCTCATCAGTGTGGCCCTGCTTGTGAGATTCTCTAACTTCTTGAATCAACTGAGCTGTTTTTACAGCTGTCCCAGAAGGAGCATCTAATTTTTGATCGTGATGCTTTTCAATAATTTCTACATCTGGAAAATGTTTAGCCGCCCATTTAGAGAATTGCATCATGAGCACCGCTCCTACTGCAAAATTAGGAGCAATTACGACTCCAAGTTCTTTTTTCTCAGCTAAATTTGTAATTTCCTCCATCTGTACCTCTGTAAAACCAGTCGTGCCTACTACTGGTCTAACACCATGCTCCAGTGCAAGCTTTGTATGTTTATATCCATGTTCGGGGGTCGTCAAATCAATTAGTACATCTGCTTCAAGTTCACCTAATGCTTTTTCAGCACTTGTGTAGATAAGCGCGTCCATTTTGGGCAGACCTTCTACCTCTGCTACCTTCTGTCCATCATGAATACGATCTATACACCCCACAAGCTGAAAAGCAGGTTCTTTTTCAATCATGCGAAGAGCTTCGCTCCCCATTTTACCGCGCGGTCCTGCTACGATCACTTTAATATCAGCCATTAGTCAGCCTCCCTTTCCTTTCTCGTCCAACGGTCTTTATCTCGGCTTTCGATTTTACTCATCGACTGTTCAAAAGCTTCTGCCAAATCTATATCCAACGAATTAGCAAAACAGGTTAATACGAACAGGACGTCTCCCATCTCTTCTTCAAGAGCTTTTTCTTTTTCACTATCTTTCTTTGGTTTTTCCCCATAACGATGGTTGATTTCTCTAGCCATTTCGCCGACTTCTTCCGTCAATCTCGCTTGAAGACTTAAAGGAGAAAAGTACCCTTCTTTAAATTGTGATATGTAATCATCCACACGTTTCTGGATTTCTTTTGTAGAATAGTTCAAACTGAGTCACCTCTTCTATCATTCTTATGTATCTCTCTAAATGTTAGCCAAAAGGGGGACATTTGACAAATTTTTTAGTTTAAAACATTTGATTGTCGTTTAAAGGCAAGTTCTCTATAATATGAAGCGTGTCACATATTACGGAGGTGAGAGAATGAAGTTCTTTGGACTGCGAATCAAAAATATTGTTTTTATTTTAATTGGGGCCGCAATCTTTTCTTTTGGTCTTGTCCACTTTAACATTCAGAACGAATTGGGTGAAGGCGGCTTTACTGGAATTACTTTGCTTCTTTTGTACTTATTCAACTGGGACCCTGCACTTATGAATATTGTTCTTAATATACCAGTTTTAATCGTTGGATGGAAAATACTAGGCAGGAATACTTTCCTATATTCACTAATCGGAATTGTTGCTGTGTCAGTCTTTATCCGTCTATCCCAGAAATACATGGTAGAAATCGATTTAGCTGATGATTTAACCCTTGCCTCACTTTTTGCCGGCGTGTTTATAGGAGTAGGTTTAGGGATCATCTTTAGATATGGCGGTACCACGGGCGGCGTTGACATTATCGCACGTCTAATCAACAAATATTTAGGCTGGAGTATGGGACGAGCCATGTTCATGTTCGATGCTCTTGTCATTTTCGTGTCCATCATCACTTATCTTAACTCAATTAAAGGAATGTACACGCTCGTAGCTGTATTTGTAGGGGCTAGAGTCATTGATTTCATACAGGAAGGTGCCTATGCTGCGAGAGGCACTACGATTATTTCAGAAAAAAGTGAAGAAATATCTCGAAAAGTCCTTCAGGAAATGGATCGAGGAGTGACCGTATTGGAAGGTCGAGGCTCTTTCTCTGGAGAGAAGCGAGATGTCCTTTACTGCGTGATTGGAAAGAATGAAATAGTTCGTTTGAAAACGATTATCGACAGCATTGATCCTCATGCATTTGTTGCAGTTAGTCATGTCCACGATGTCATGGGAGAAGGGTTTACTTTGGATGAAAACAAAAATCCTTTAGAAGATTAAATTATTCAAGAAAGAGATTTTCATCAAGTACTTTTTTAAATTGAGTTTTTCTAACTCTCCTAATTCTTTTCGCCATCGAGCTTCCTTTAGCCTGTATTTCAATGAACCTATTTAATAATAGTTTAGAAAACACAGAAAACCCCTGATCAAAAGGATCAGGGGTTTTTAAATTAGGTTTATTCTTCGCTCATTCCTGTAAACATAAGAATGAAACGAAGTAATTCAGCTACAGCTACAAGAGCAGCAGCTACATACGTCATCGCCGCAGCGTTGAGAACTTTCTTTGTCTGGCGTTCTTCATCATTACGAATAATGCCTGTGGAAACCAGCTGACTCATAGCACGGTTCGAAGCGTCGAACTCAACAGGAAGAGTGACTAACTGGAATAGTACGGCAGCAGAGAAGAAAATGATACCGACAAGAGCCAGATTTGCCATTCCCATTAAGAAACCAGCTATAATCAAAATGAACGAAATATTGGAACCAAAGCTTGCTACAGGTACTAGTGCACTACGAAAGCGCAAAAATGCGTAGTCTTGAGCATCTTGAATGGCATGACCTACCTCGTGTGCTGCAACTGCTGCACCTGCCGCAGAGCGTCCGTGGAAGTTGTCAGAAGATAATCGGACAACTTTCGAACGTGGATCATAATGGTCAGAAAGTTTGCCACGCACCTCTTCAACAGCAACATTGTATAATCCGTTATCATCTAATATTTTTCTTGCAACTTCTGCTCCAGACATGGATGAAGAAGTTGACACTTTCGAATATTTTTTATACGTGCTCTTAACTTTTGATTGAGCCCAGAAAGGGATAATCAAAATCAGTGCAAAGTATATGAGAAACTCCATGTTTCATTCCTCCGTCTTGGTTGTATTGACTACTTAGGTCAATTTTAGTCAAACTCAGTGAAAAAATCAACTATTTTCACTTTTTCGTGAAAGTACCGCCGCTTTGTGCCCTTTAAATTTACGAATAGAAACATAAGACAGGGTCAAGATTATTGTACCTCCTATGGTGAGGACCGTCCACAATAAAGCATCTAATGTAGGAGTTTTAGAATTCTTTATAAGGTCGTCAATTTGCAGAAAAGCGGTGTCTCGGGCTTCAACCGTATCATTTGAGTTTAAACTCGTTATGGAAACAGTAATCTTTTCAATTTCAGCTCCGGGATAGAACACCTGAACGGTTGGTGCAAGAACATCCCATTGTTGAGCAATATCATCTACTGGCATAAAAACATTCTGTAAATCCTGTCTAATTTCACTTAAAGCTTGTTCGGTGAATAAAGTTGGGTCTTCATCGGTAACCGCACTCATAAACATAACTAAACGTCCAGCATCTTTTTTAAAGTCATGACTATTATTTGTAGCCAGCGGTTCTACTAATATATGCCACATTGATCTTTCTTCATCAGAAAGTGTCTCAACATATTGTTCCATTTGAGGAAGGCGGTTATGCAGCATTCGCTCGGCAAGCTCATATTTTTCATCAGAGATTAAATATTGAAATTGAAGAATGAATGTATCCCACTCTTGTGAAGCACGAATTTCCATTTTGCCATGATGATTGATCGGCGTAAGCGCGAACAAAACGGAACAGAGGATCATCAGTATAGCCCGTCCCATTCCACTTCTCCCCTCTCGTAAAATGTCTTACAGAGAGTCTATGAGAGAAACAGCAAGATTAGACCGCATGCCGAGTCTTTTTGGTAAGGAAATACGCAATCCCGATACTAAAAATACTAAGCCAGAACGTAAAATAGCCAATCACATCCATATACTGTACGATTGCAGGGTAAACAGGCATCTGTCCAAATACATAATCAATGACATCATTGTGAAGCGTCCAGACAGCTGCAACAACAATATGTTTAAGGCGTACAGCGTAATAAGGGGCGTACAACAAACCTTGAATGGCCATTGCTCCATGGGAAATCACCAGCATGTATCCTGTCCAAGGAAGACTGCCGTATTCCATAAAGGTTAATCCATTCATAACCACCGCCCAGACACCATACTTAAATAAAGTAATGATCGCCAAAGCTTCTACATATGGAGCATTCTTCCTAAAAATAAAAAAGGCAAGAAAAATAGTGAAGAATAGACTGGCTGTAGGACTGTCAGGTACAAAAATAAGGAAAATCGGTTCAGTATTAGACAGCTGGGATTCATACCAAATATAACCGTAAATCGTGCCAAAAAGGTTAATAAAAAATAGTAAAATCAAAAATGCCTGATTCGTAAGTATGTAGGAAATCATACTTCTCATCCTGTGTTCCTCCTATGTAAAAGACAAGCCGCGCTCAATGAGCACGGCCTCTTATCTTTCTTATGATATTTTACTCTTCAGAGCCTGATTCTTGACCAGATTCAGAACCCTCGTCAGAACCGGAACCTTCGTCGGAGCCTTCTCCAGACTCAGAGCCCTCACCGGAGCTAGAGCCTTCTCCGGATTCAGCCCCCTCTCCAGAACCTTCTCCTTCAGAAGATCCACCTTCTTCAGAACCACCCTCAGAAGAACCTCCTTCACTTCCTTCACCAGAACCTGCGTTCTTAATGAATTCAGCAAGCTGTTGAAGTTCTTCGTCAGAGCCACCGAATACACCTGCTGGCATCTGGCCGATACCATTCACAGCAATGTCTTTAATCTCTTCAACAGATTTTTCAGTCCCCATTAGGGCTGGATAACTTCCTTGTCCTTGAAGTGAATCACCATGACAGCTTAAACAGTTAGCCTCGTATATTGCATAACCAGGGGCGTCCTTGTTTATTTCTGATTCTACCGCTTCAATATTTACACCATATTTTTCAGCACGATGCGCATAATCAGCATGTTGTACAGATTCATACGTTAACCAGAAAGTTGCAATAAATCCTAGAAGCATTAGTCCTACAGCGATTGGACGCTTATGTGGTCGACGCTCTGGTCCACGGTCCAAAAATGGAGCAAGCATTAAAGCTCCAAAAGCTAGTCCTGGCATTACAATCGCACCTAGTACGATAAATTCTCCACCAGCAAACTCATATTTTAGAAATTGGTATAAGAATAAGAAATACCAGTCAGGCAATGGAATGTATCCGGCGTTTGTCGGGTCAGCCTGTTGCTCAAGCGGTGATGGGTGAGCAGCAGTCAGAATTAAGAAACCGATCAAAAACACAGATCCTACTAGCCATTCTTTTAACAAGAAGTTCGGCCAGAAGGCTTCTGTACGACCCGGATATTCCGAATAGTCTTTTGGTAAATTGGCTTTTTGTTCAGCGGTGACACGTGAATCACCAACGAACTTCATCCCTTTTCCCCTATGCACAGCTTTCCCTCCTTTTTTACTTACAGTTTTTATAGTGGGCCAGAAATACCTTGTTTACGGATTAAGATAAAGTGGAACGCCATTAATCCAAACAATGCAGCCGGCAAGAAGAATACGTGTATCGCAAAGAATCGTGTGAGCGTTTGCGCTCCTACGATTGATGGATCACCTGCAAGCAATGTACGTATTTCATCACCAATTAGTGGAGTTGCTGCGGCAATTTCCAGACCAACTTGTGTGGCGAAATATGCCTTGTTATCCCATGGCAGCAGATATCCTGTGAAACCAAGTCCTAACATAACAAAGAACAACAATACTCCAATTACCCAGTTCAATTCACGTGGTTTCTTGTATGCGCCTTGGAAGAATACCCGCAATGTATGTAGAAATAACATCACGATAACGAGACTTGCGCCCCAGTGGTGCATCCCACGCACGATCTGGCCGTATGCTACCTCTCTTTGTAAATAATAAACAGATTTCCAGGCATTCTCGATATCTGGCACATAATACATCGTTAAGAACATACCGGATAAAATTTGGATGACCGTTATAAAGAAGGTCAATCCGCCGAAACAATAAACAAAAGCTGAAAAGTGGTGAGCTGGGTTGACATGCTCAGGCACCTCGTGATCGGCGATATCACGCCATAAAGGGGTAATATCTACACGCTCGTCCACCCAGTCATAAATTCTTTGCAGCATGAACTACGCCCCCTTTCTAGATTGTGCATCTCCAAGATAAAGCATGCCATCTTTTACTTCGTGTTTGTACATAGGCAGTGGTGCTGTAGGTGGTGTCCCTGGTACGTTCACACCATCTTTCGTATAGCGTCCACCATGGCATGGGCAGTAGAATTGGTTAGGGTATTCCTCATTAGAACCCCAGTCTACTGTACAGCCCAGGTGAGTACAAATTGGTGAAAGTGCAACAATGTCGCCATTTTCATCTTTGTACACCCATGCCGTTTTCTGAACTTCTGATTCATACCAGGCATCGACCTGATCAATCGTCCATTCGACACGTGTTGGTTCGTTCGTAATTTCATCAACTGAAACAACAGATTTCATATCGCCGCCCTCTTGTTTTTGCAAGACAGGGTCGATTGCGAATCGAACCATCGGAGCAAGCATTCCAGCAGCCATGAAACCGCCTACACCAGTCAGTGTGTAGTTTAAAAATTGACGACGGGATACTCGTTTTTTATCACTCATTCTTTTCCCCCCTCTATGCTGTAATCCATGCGACATGGATTGTTTACACACAGTTTACTAGGACATTACCATGATAGCGCAATCTTACAGCCCGGTCAATAAATTATCGGACCTTGTCATAACTTTTCAGATCACCAGAAGGCCTGAATGAATTCACTGATTTGATGGGCCTGTTCCTTTACAAAAGATTGTGTTTCTGTTGACTGTATATTGCCGGACATCATTCCTGGGACCCAGAGTAATTGTCCTGTTAATTCTTTCTCATGCTTCTTCCATTTTGGATCAAAAGTAAACAGGAAAATATGTTGAAAAGGCTGCTTGTTGAATTGCTCTATCCATCTGTTGAGTCTCTCAACCTCTTGCTCTAACTGTCCATGTAAGTAATAGTATTCAGGCGACAAAAACACCCTTCCCCTATACTCTTTCTCTACAAGTTGTGTAAAAATTTGGTTGAGTTCCCTCTGAAAAGCGTGTTTGGGCATTTGGCTGTCATCAGCTGGATCGAAAGGGATCAAAGGTATAATGACAGTATCGATGTACTCTTTTTCTGGTAAGTATTGTGTAGTATCTGTCTTAATCCAACGCATGATGCATACATTCCTTTCTTTAATTAATTTTCATTGTACTAAAATTTTAAAAAAATAAAAATCAGGAAACATCCAAAGATGTCCCTGATTTTCAAAAAATGATTTAGACGTACGCTTTTAATTCGTGTTTCAGCTTATTAAGCGCCTCGCATAAGTCTTTAAATTCTTCCCGCTTGCCGTGAATGAGAGCTTCATCAATCTTATATTCTATCTGCCTTTGCCTATGCTTTAACAAGCTTACAGATAAGAGACGGTCCGCTTCGTTTTTATCACGTTCATTCAAATAATAATCTTTCGGTAGGTAGGGGTTCTCTTCTAAAACCAGAGCATACTTAGAACATTGCTGAGCATTATCGAAATTCATTTGGATATAAACAGGTTCATCTTGATTCATACGGAGATCGTGAAAAGATTTCTCTGCATCATTTGTCATAACTTGACCTTTGTAGAAACGGAAAGGAGGATCAGACACACCTTGAGCACTGATTTCCATACCCCGAGGGCAAAATTTAACCTCTTGAACAAAATGCACGCTCGATAATAACGTTTCATGATTCATCAAATAATTAAGAATCCACACACTTTCCCTTTTCTTTAATTGATAATGATTCAAGAACCAGCGGACAAAATCCTTTTTCTCATTGACAGAAATAGGTGTTTGCATATGCGCCCCTCCTGCGCCCTTATTAATCGTTTTGTTCCTTAAGCCTCTCTACAAAATCCTCAATTTCTATGTCGGCAGGGTCTATTGATAAATATTCTCTAAAGACTTGTTGGGCTTCTTTCATTCGCCCTTCCTCAACTAGGAAATAACCGTATGATTTTAAGAAGTCTGTGTCTTCCTTCAAAGAAGGATAAGCTTGTTTGTATTGTTCATAGGCTTCTTTAAATTTTTCTTCTTCCTCATAAGCTTGAGCTAGTTCCCAAAGATAATTCGGGTCCTCTTCACCTAGGGATATCAGCTGATTGATCAGTTCAATGATCGCCTCATAATCCTCATCACTTTTATAATTTTCAATTAAGAATAAGACAGCTTCTTTATAACCTGGATCCAGAGCCACGGCTTCCCGCATTAGTCTGTATCCTTCCTCTTTGTTTCCCTGTCTATGTGAAAGGGTGGCTGCGAGGTGATAAAGCTCCTTATTGAATTCATCTTTCTCCAGACCCTTTTTCGCCATTTGCAAAGCTTCTTTTGGCATCCCCTCAGAATCGTAAGCTTGCGCTAAGTGAGGATAGACGGATTGGAAATAAGGGTCTTTCTCCATCAGCTCTTCCCAGACCTTAATGGCAATATCATTCCGATTGGCTTGAAAAGCAACAAACCCGTAGCGGAACATGACATCTGGATTATCTTCTTCAACCTTTTGGAAATAATCTAGAGATTTTTCAAACTCTCCATTCGCTGCATATGCCTCAGCCAGTCTTGTAGCTACTTCAATATCGCCTATGACCGGCTGGTGGTGCATGGCGTTCTCATAATACGGAACACTCTTCATGTATTCCCCATTTGAAAACGCCAACTCCCCTAGAGCAAAATCAATAATCGCTGAATTAGGTTCTACTTGTTTAGCTGTAAGCAGCTTTTGTTCCGCCACTTCATAAAGGCCTTGTGCCTGATAAAGGTCTGCCAGCTGTACAAGTGCCTGCAAATAGTCCTCATCTTCCGGGCCAAACTGATTTAATAACTCAATCGCTTCATCGTCTTCATCCAAATCGATATGGATTTCTGCCATCATCACTTTCAATTCTTGTTCTTTTGGATAGCGCTGAATTAATTCTTGAAGAACCATTTTAGCTTCTTCAAGCATCCCCCATTGAATATATAGCTCCGCAATGGTAAAGCGCTCCTCCTCATCTGCTTCTGGTAGATACGTTGTAAGAGTGTTGATTGCCTCTTCCGTCTTATGCTCTTCCATAAGACGGACTGCTTTTTGTATTTCCTCCATGATGACATCCTTTCTTACTACACAAAATGCTTGTGGATTTTCACTTTTAAGTGTGAACCTGGATCATAGTTGACAACCTTTTGATTAACCTGTTTGATCTTACCATTCATAACCGTTACTTTCGGAACAGAATTATGATATCGGAAATTCCTTTGTTCATCAAACGTAGTGCCTTCATCAATCAAATATAAGTTGTAGTCAGCTTGACCACCAGGCTGAAAACCTCCCTTTGAAGGAAAGATTCCACTATCCCTCAAGTTCTGTGCAGTTACCATTTCATCGTCCTGTATATCTGTTAACCCTATGATACCATACTGTTTGCGAAGTGAAGACCACATTTCCAGGTAATTATTTGACTTGTTTTTTTGATCTTTGACGATTAGTGTGAATGGAATACGCTTATGAGATTGAGCCTGAACCAGCCATTCCCACTTAACTTCTGCTAGCTCGTCTTGAGAATTCACAACTACACATAAAAAGGGACAACCTCTTCGAGAGAAATAGCGCACCATTTCCGGTTTTACTGCCATTGCTTTTATTACAGGTATAACCATAAAGTCGATTGGCAGTCCATCTAATCTCTCCAGAAAAGTGTCATATAGCTCTCGGAAGTGGCGTATGCTAGTCACTAGGTGTTGAATCAATAACAAGGTGCATCCTCTTTTTATGTATTCCTCAGCTTCACTAATAGGTGAGTCAGAAGTCTCTAGAGAAACGTTTAAGTCGACCATAATGTGACCTGTTGATACATAGAATCCGTTTGTATTCATTTGCCAGTATGAACCTGATCCTACTCGATCCCTAACAAACTTCTCTTCACAGACCGTCCACTCCTCACAAGTTGAACTATTGTTCCTGAACCAATAAGCTCCCATACGATAGTAACCTCCAATAGGCTTTTTATATCGTATGAGAGCTTTCATAAAACTATGAAGTTTATTTACTTTCTGATTTTATCTAAATGAGAAAAAAAGGATGGATAGGAAATATTAATACATTCTTTTCCTACAATGATAACAGAGGTTTCACTGATTAAGGATGCTATGGCTCCCATCATTCCAATTCTGTGATCTCCCTGTGAGTCCACAGTGCCGCCATTTAAGGTTCCCCCTCCATGAATGACAAGACCGTCTTCACGTGCCTCCACATTGGCTCCAATCCGATTTAGGTTGTCAACAACTGCAGAAATGCGATCTGTCTCCTTGTACCTCAGCTCTTCTGCATCTTTTATAACGGTCGTTCCTTCTGCTTGGGTAGCCGCAAGGGCAATTATCGGGATCTCGTCTATTACGTTAGGAATCATTTCGCCTTCTATTGTAGCGCCTGTTAAAGTACTTGACTTAATATGGACGTCCCCTACAGGTTCTTTCCCTACATAGGAGTGGATATCTGTTTCAATGGAAGCTCCCATGGCTTTCATTACATGAATTATTCCATCACGAGTATGGTTTAAGCCTACATTCTTTAATGTCAACTCACTTCCAGGCGTCACAGCGGCTGCAACTATGAAGAAAGCTGCTGAAGAAATATCTCCCGGCACGTGGACATCAGAAGCTCTCAACCTCTGCCCCCCTTTAATGGTAATGGTTGATCCCTTAACGGTTAAATCTACACCGAATTGAGGGAGCAGCATTTCTGTATGATTTCTTGTTTGACCTAACTCAGTTACTGAAGTTTCTCCTTCAGCAAACAATCCAGCTAACAATAGTGAGGATTTCACCTGTGCACTTCTAACTTTAAGGTTATGGTCTTTCCCCCGCAAGGTTGTGCCATCAAAAGACAAAGGCAATAATGAAGCTTTTTTACGGCCAGAAATAGCAGCCCCCATCTCTCTAAGCGGCACAACGACACGATCCATAGGACGTTTTGACAATGAGTCGTCACCATAAGCTACAGTAAAAAGCGGCAATCCTGCAAGTACACCACTCATAAGCCGTGCTGTTGTTCCGGAATTACCAAAATTGATAGGAGCGAGCGGCTCGTTAAGGTTATCCACCCCATTTCCATGAATAACCAATTCATCCTCATCCTGTTCAATTTCAACGCCTAAACTTCTGAAAGCATCAACCGTTCTTAAACAGTCTTCTCCCGTCAAAAAGTTGGTAATCTTTGATGTACCCTCAGCCAATGATGCAAAGATCACAGAACGGTGAGAAATTGATTTATCACCAGGAACTTCAAGTGTCCCACTTAAGCCACCCTTTGAAGGTTCTATTTCAATTACAGCCACTTTCTTCACCCCTTACTGTTGTAACATCACTTCATATTGATGCTTTTCTAGCAGCTTTTTGCTACCGACTTGGTCTTCACTTGTAGCAAAACTGATTCGTAAAACACCGGTAATTCCTTCTCGAATCTCTAGAATTTGTATGTTTTTAATGCTGATATTCTCATCTGCAAGTAAACCTATGACATCATGAATCGCACCTGGCTGGTCATGAATGTCAACATAGATATCATAGAAAGATGGAATCGCACCCTTTTCACGCACAGGTAAACCATCTCTATACTGTTTTGCTTCTACTAAATACTGATAGGTTTGCTCGCTTTCTTGTTCTTGCAAAAAGTTTCTTACTGTCTGCATTTCATCAATCCAGTCATCCAGCATTGATATAAGCAGTGTACGATTTTGAAAAAAGATATCCTGCCAGAGCTTCGGATTACTAGATGCAATTCTTGTAATATCTTTAAACCCGCCTGCTGCTAAATGTTCAATATAGGGGTGAGTTTTTTGCCATTCTCTAGCCTGGTGAACTAAAGACGATGCAATTAAATGTGGAAAATGGGAAATGACTGCGGTCATTTCGTCATGTTCACTTGTTGTAAACGTTAAAAACCTGGCCCCTGTTTTTGAAAATAATTGCTTCAGTCTCTCTGCTTCCGCTTCTGTCGCATGGATCGAAGGCGTCAAAACGTAGATTGCGTTTTCGAATAAATGCGGTTTAGCAGCTGTGTATCCTTGCTTATGGGATCCAGCCATAGGGTGCCCTCCCACGAAAGAAAGCCGCGGGTGTGTAAGCTTATTTGCTGCTTCCAGCACTTTATTTTTAACTGAGGACACATCCGTTACCAGCAACGGTTTTGAAAGGTCTACATCCTCCAGCTGGTTAAGAAATTCGATGGTGATGGATATTGGTGTCGCAAGGATTAAAATATCCGCTTCCTTTACGGCTTTCGAAAAACTTTTAGAAGCTTGGTGAATGACCCCTTGTTTCAAAGCCATGTTCATCGTTTCTTCATCCTTATCCATCCCGATGACAAATACATCTTCTTTTTCTGATACGTTCATGGCTAATGAACCGCCTATTAAGCCAAGCCCGACGATTAAAACCGTTTCTTTCATTACCTAGCACCTGAATTCAACTTGATCTTCATTTCCTCCTGGATGCGCTGCATATCCTCTTTTTTACCGACAGTCAGTCTAATAGAATTTGGGAGGCCAAGCGCTTCTCCAGAACGAACAATAAATCCCTTAGAAAGAAGGTATTCGAACATTTCATCTCCGCTCATAGGTAAATGGATGAGTAAAAAGTTCGCTTGAGAATCAAAGTAAGTCAACCCTTGTTCTTCGCAAAATTCCATTAATGCCTTCTTGTTGTTTATATTTTCTTCAAAAGATTTTTCTATGAAATCCTGATCATCTAAAGCCAAAATCGCAGCCGCTTGAGCTACTGTAGAAGTATTAAAAGGTTCTCTTGCTGGTTCTAATAACTGAATCAAATTATTTTGTGCAACACCATATCCGATCCTTAGTCCAGCCAATCCGTAAGCTTTCGAGAATGTGCGCAATACCATTAGATTTGAATATTGATCTATAACAGAGAGTGAATCAAAAAAGTCATCTGCTTCTACATACTCAAAATAAGCTTCATCCAGAACAACTAGTACATGGTCGGGTACGCGGTCAAGAACAGACTTTAAGGTAGTTTCATTTATATGGACACCAGTCGGATTGTTGGGTGTACAGATCCATAGCACTCTAGTTTCAGAATCGATCTGCGAAAGCATTTCCTCTAAATCATGATGACCTTCCACAAGAGGAACTTCTCTAACCTCTGCTCCCTCAATCAACGCATTATGACGATATTGAGGAAAAGTTGGAGTCGCCATTATCGTATTAGATCCAGGCTCCAAAAAGGTGCGGCAAATGATCTGCACCACTTCATCTGATCCATTTCCGAAAATAAGCTGCTCCTCATCCACACTTATAAATTCTGCTACCTTCTTTCTTATTGCAGCCGCATAGCCATCAGGATAGATTTCCAGCTTGGAGATTAACTTTGGTAATTCCTCTTTTACTTTGGGAGAGAATCCATTTGGGTTTTCATTAGAAGCAAGTTTTACAATCCGTTCTAACCCGAATTCTTTTTTAACCTCTTCTATTCCCTTCCCAGGCTTGTATGGTTTCATCGTTTTTAGAATATCTTTCGCTTTCATCTGGAAAAACTCCTCTCAACGCTTTAAATCTGGTCTCAACTGTCTAGCTTCATAATGATAGATATGCTTTACTTCTTTTTGCTCTTTGTCTGTATTCACAGTAACCATCACTCGAATACATAATGGTAGACTTCCGGGCACAGGAATTTCTGTCATACACATAACTGGAACATATGTCCAACCCTCCAACTCACGTAGGGATTTTGCAGGAAATGTGTCATTAATGTCTCCTGTCACTGTAAAAAATACAGACGCCACATCATCAGGTTTAATATCATTTTCCTTCACCATCTCTTGTAATAAATCTACAGACCGGGAAATGATTTCTTTAGCTTCGTTGTTTTCAACTGTGGTTGCCCCTCTAATTCCACGTATCATGTAAGAATCACCTCTTCAAAAAAACGTTTCAGTTCTTCTTTCAGTTCTCCCTCTGAAACTGGCATGACACACGGAGACCCGATATTCGTCAACAAAACATAATGAATGTTTTGTTGAACAGCTTTTTTATCCCATTTCATTCTTTCAACTAATAATTCGGGCTTGAGGTCTTGTAATTTTTGAACAGGATACTTGTTTTCCTTCATCCAATTTACATAATCAATCACCGGTAAATTAGAAGTGAGTTTACTTCTGCTCAGTTGCAGAGTAAAAGAAATTCCTATCGCGACAGCCTCTCCATGGGTAATCTTTCCATACCCAAGCTCTGCTTCTATTGCATGAGCCAAAGTATGGCCTAGATTTAAGTGTCTTCTTAAGCCTTGTTCCTTCTCATCTTTTTCTACAATATCCGCTTTGACACGAATTCCTCTCGTGAGGTCTGATGTCAACTGGTCTGTCGTTAAAGAAGGCAAAGATAACTGAAATAATTCGTTTGTCCATTCTTCATCGCATAACAGGGCGTGTTTAATCACCTCTCCATAACCTGAACGAATTTCTTCCTCCGACAATGTCGACAGAGTTTCCGTATCGTAGATAACCATCACAGGATTATAAAAACTACCGATCATATTTTTCCCTTTTTTATGATTGATGGCAACCTTTCCTCCTACACTGCTGTCATGCGCAAGAATTGTCGTAGGCATTTGGATGAAATCGATCCCTCTCAGGTAGGTAGAAGCTACAAAGCCCGCTAAATCACCAACCATCCCGCCTCCTAGTGCAATAATTAAAGACTTCCGGTCAAGTTGAGCATCAATACAATCATCAAGTAACTTTTCGTATTGAGCCATGCTTTTGGAGGACTCCCCAGATGGAATAATTGAAGTATGGACTTTGTGGTTTTCCTTTAGGCTTTGAACAACGTCTTCCAAATAAAACTGAGCAACTTTATCATCTGAAATGATAAGAATAGATCGATAAGACTCATCAATGTAGTTAGCCAATTCTCGCCGTGCGCCCGCTTTTAATATGACTTCGTAATCATGAGTACTTGATTGGATCATTAAAGATGTCATTTAAAATTCCCTAACTTCCTGCCGATAATCATCAACGGCTCTTTTCAGACGAGGGAAATAGTCAGCGGGAAATTCATCCGTAATAGCCTTTGCAAGTTCAAAAGCTACAATGTGTTCCATAACTACGGAAGCTGCAGGAACGGCACAAGAATCAGAACGTTCAATACTAGCGTTAAAAGGCTCTTTTGTATCAATGTCTACACTTTGCAACGGCTTATACAGCGTTGGTATAGGCTTCATTACGCCTTTTACAACGATAGGCATCCCTGTTGTCATTCCGCCTTCAAAACCACCCAGACGATTCGTACGGCGATAGTAGCCCCGTTCTTCACTCCATAGTATTTCATCGTGAACCTGACTGCCGTTTCTTCTTGCTGCTTCAAATCCAATTCCGAATTCAACACCTTTAAAAGCGTTGATGCTCATTACACTGCCTGCGATCTTCGCATCGAGCTTCCGGTCATATTGAACATAGGACCCGATCCCTGGAGGCATACCCTCTACATAAACCTCACAGACACCTCCAATAGAATCGCCTTCTTTTTTCGCAACATCGATTGCTTTCATCATTTTCTCAGCAGCATCCTCATCAAATGTCCTGACTGGAGAGGCTTCAGAAATTTCTCTCCGCTCCCTTAAAGAAAGATTCTCATCTACATCACTAACAATTCCAGCTATCTCTCTTACGTAGCCTGAAACCTCTATACCTAATTCACTTAATAACACCTTCGCTACTGCACCAGCCCCAACACGAGCAGCTGTCTCTCTTGCAGAAGAACGTTCAAGTACATTTCTCATGTCGCGGTGCCCGTATTTCATGCCTCCGTTTAAATCTGCATGCCCTGGTCGTGGTTTAGTTACAGTACGACGGATATCCTTAGTTTCCTCAGGAAGAGGGTCTTCTCCCATGATATCGGTCCAATGCTTAAAATCATCATTATGTACGACTAACGTGATTGGTGAACCCAATGTATAACCGTGACGTACACCACTCGTGATTTCAACAAGATCTTTTTCTATTTGCATACGTTTTCCGCGCCCGTATCCACCTTGACGACGGATCAACGATTCGTTGATTTGCTCTCTTAATAAAGGGAGATGTGATGGTACTCCTTCAATGATGGTTGTTAATTGTTTACCATGTGATTCGCCAGCGGTTAAATAACGCATGAACAAAGTCCTCCTATCAGATGTATAAAAACTGAAAGTATTCTCAGCAATAAATTTTACGTATTACTATATCACAAGGAATTATATTTGTGTTCTTTAAATATTCAATTTTTTAAAAAGTTTAAAGATCCATGTGTTTAATTCCCTATTATCATAAAGCAACTACTTCAATCCTACTTTTATAAAGGGTGTAAAACCCATTATTGTTAATGTTGCATAAGTAATCATCATTCATAAATAAATAAATTTTTTTAGGCACCTTACTTTCAATGGTACTTTAACGCGGTGAAGATGTAAATAGTTCTATAAAAACTAGGAAAAAATAGAAGGTAGAATCTAGCAAAAATTATCAAGATAAACCGATTCACTTATGGACTCGAGCGCTAGGCAGGAGATGGATATAGCCTCACCCCCCATAAAGTTATCCATACACAAATTTCTTAGACAATGAAAAAACCGCCTGGAACTCAGGCGGTTTTACTTGATTAATAAACCCAGCTTAGATTATCTTTCTCATAATCGGATTGTTCGCTTTGGTCAAAGAAGAGATTAATTTCCTTTTCAGCGCTTTCTGGTGAATCTGAACCATGAATGACGTTTTTACCAACTGTGACACCGAAGTCTCCTCGGATCGTTCCAGGAGCTGCATCTTGAGGTTTCGTAGTTCCCATCATTTTACGGGCAGTGGCAATAACCTCTTCCCCTTCCCATACCATGGCGAATACAGGACCAGATGTGATGAAATCCACAAGCTCTCCAAAGAAAGGCTTATCTTTATGTTCACCGTAGTGCTTTTCAGCAAGTGATTGAGGAATCACCATAAGCTTAGCGCCAACTAACTTGAAACCTTTCTTTTCAAATCTAGATACAATCTCCCCAATTAAATTACGCTGTACTCCGTCAGGCTTAACCATTAAAAAAGTCTTTTCCATGTGATACACCTCATTTTATGTATTAGATTGAAAGCGCTTTTAATAAGTGCCATAAAAAGTCTATCAAATAATGTAAGGGATAGCAATAGAGTTATGCCCTTCTTTTCCCTATATACTTTGCGATCCCTTTCAACGTTTGTTTTGCGCGATTAGCTGGCAGTTTAGAAAGGGAGTTATAAGCTTTAGCCAGGTACCTGTCACTCACCTCTAACGACTTTTCTATAGATCCATTAGCCTTTATTTGTTGAATAACCGGTTGAAGATCTTCAGCATTCAAGTCTTCACCCTTGGCGAAAAGCTCCTCTAACTGTTGTCTGAAGCCTTCATCCTCCATTGAATAGAGAACGGGCAAAGTGATATTCCCCTGGAGCAAGTCACTGCCTGCAGGTTTTCCTAATTCTTGTTCTGAAGCCGTAAAGTCTAGTACGTCATCGATAATTTGATAAGACATTCCAACATAGTAGCCATATTGGTACAAGGCGGTTTCTTCTTCTTGTTTAACATCTGCTGCGATTGCACCAAGCCGGCAGCTTGCTGCAATCAACAACGCTGTTTTCCGCTTAATACGACGTAAGTATGTTCGGAGATTTTGTTTACTATTATATTTATCTCTTATCTGTTCGATTTCGCCAAGACACAATTCAACCATAGTTTTTGCAAGGATTTGATGAGCTCTAGGATTCTCCAATGCTGATAAATTCTCAAGGGATCGAGCAAAAATATAGTCTCCAGTGTACATGGCAATCCTATTATCCCAGCGGGACTTAATTGTAGGCTCGCCGCGCCTTAGTTCTGCTTCATCAATAACGTCATCGTGTACGAGAGAAGCTGTATGTATAAGTTCTAGAGAAACCGCGACTGCTTTCATTTTTTCAATATCATAATTACCGAATTTTCCTGCCAACAAGACAAAAACCGGACGGATTCTTTTCCCACCCGCCTGCAGCAGTTGACTTGACGCCTCTCTTAACACTGGATTATCCGACTGAATTGTTTCGTTAACAGCTGATTCAATTGTAGTCAAATCCTGTTTTAAAAAAGAATATATCATCGCTAATTTCATTTATTTCATCCCTAACTATTGCTTTTCCCCCATATGCATGGCTGCCACGCCACCCGTATAGGATTTCACTTGAACATTGGTTAATCCTGCTTCTTCAAACATTCTCTTCAATTCGATCTTGTCAGGGAAATCTTTAGCAGACTCCTGAAGCCAGCTGTATTCTTGATAGCTTTTAGCAAAGATTTTTCCAAAGATCGGCATAACATTGCTGAAATAGAAATAATAGATGGACTTAAATAAAGCATTGGAAGGCTGTGAAGTCTCTAGACAAACAACTTTTCCCCCAGGTTTAACAACACGGTGCATCTCTTTAAGTACCTGCAGATAATTAGGTACATTTCTAAGTCCGAACCCTATGGTTACGTAGTCGAAACAATTATCTTCGAAAGGAAGCTCCATTGCATTTCCGTGTTCAAACTCTACTTGCTTAACATGAGAATCCATTTTCTTTTTTATACCAACTGAAAGCATGTTGATGCTGAAATCGAGGCCAATTACCTTTCCATACGGTCCTACAGCATCTGCAAGCGCCATTGTCCAGTCACCAGTCCCACAACATACATCTAAAGCTTGATCTCCCTCGGAGACTTGCATCCGTTTCATTACATCGTTACGCCATAGCTTGTGCTGTTGGAATGAAATGATTGAATTCATTTTGTCATACCGGTTATATATTTTTTCAAATACGTGATGAACACGTTCCTCTTTTGTTTGCTGTTCCATTCTTACCCTTCTTCCGCTATCTTTCTCTGATTGAATTGGTGATGTATTGCAGCATGAACATAGGATTTGAGCCAATTAAAATGAATAGGAAGTTGGGAAACAGTCACTTCCAAACGATGGACGTGGCTTTGAAGGATTTGTTCGATATTCATAATAACTTGACCGCTGTTCCCAATGATCCCTGAACGGTTCATTAACACATCAATGAGCAGTGAGAATTTTCCTTCCTGGTAACTCTGCTTTTCTTCTAGTAATTTCTTAGCAAGCAGCCACTCACCGGCCATATCATTTATGGTTGTTTTCTGCACGTAAGAAGCAACTCTCTGAATTAACAGAGACTCGATTTTTTTCAGACCGTTTAGGAATTCTTGAAACGATTCCACATCTTTGTAGTAAAGCTCCATTTTTAGTTCATTGATTTCTTTAATTGCTCCTGCGAGTGTGTGGATCATCGGTATATCATCAAGTTGAGATAACAGATAGTAATATAAACCGCTGTAATAATCGCCAGCGAGTACGGTCAGCTGCCGCTGACGTATGGTTTCATGATCATCGTCCTCTTCTGTCAAAGACACAAGATCATGCGTATCCAAAGCAATTTGTACAAGCATGGTCGTAATGATATACTGCTCTTTTTTTACATCAGAAAGATTCGTATGATCCATAATCGACGTTAAGATAACCAATTTATCTTCATCTATGGTCGGTTCAGGTATGAAACGTGCCAAAAAAGGATGGCGAACTTTTGATGCGATTTTTTCTTTAAGTAGTTTGATATCGTTATCTGATGAATTCAACTTGATCACCTGATCCCTTCATGAACACTAATAAACCACACTCATTATAGCATAATTCACCATTAAGCGCTTTATATGTAAACTCGATTAAACAAGCAGAGCTAATCACTCTGCTTCATTCGTCAATTCTCCATGACTTGTCTGAATAACTGCTTTGCCACGAACCTTCACCGCTGAAGTATGTTCAGTAAACTGAGCAATCATAACTTCCCCACGGTCCAGCTTCTCTGAGTGATGGAACCTGGTATCCGTTCCACGTGTCAGCCCAATGACATTCACTCCATCCTCTAAGGCTTTAATGACAAAAAAATCATTATTTGATGTAGTCATATTATTCAAGCCACCTTCCTCTACTTCTACTATCTCTTACAAGCTTGTTCATGTCAAAAATTCTATACTCTCTTTATTTATGCCCAAAAATAAGAAAAAAGGGTGCAATTTGCACCCTTTTTAGCCCTATGTAGCTAATTATTTAACCGCATCTTTAAGGGCTTTACCTGGTTTGAAAGCTGGAACTTTGCTTGCAGAGATTTCAATCTCCTCACCAGTTTGTGGGTTACGACCTTTACGTGCCGCACGCTCACGAACTTCAAAGTTTCCGAATCCGATAAGTTGGACTTTCTCACCGTCTTTAAGTGAATCCATGATAGATTCGAATACAGAATCTACAGCTTGTGTAGCATCTTTCTTAGAAAGATCAGTTTTTTCAGATACTGCGTTGATTAGATCTGTTTTGTTCATGACATTCACCTCCTCCCAAGAGGGTTGATCTCATTCTAGTACACGATAATGCACTTCAAATGTTTATATAGCAGTCATCAATTGATGACACGCCTTATATTAAACGAGTTTCTGACGAAATTCAATAGATAATCCTTTAACAATCGCGTTACAAAGCGATTTTAAAGGTGAATTCCGCTTCATTTCATGAGTAGCTTACCATAATAAAATAATACATGCAAGAAGCTGCAACCCTTGTCATAACAGGATTTTAACTGTTTTTTTATCCTTTAAACGGATATTACGACATGGAAGACGGGAATTCCTTTATTTTTACTTAAATTTTTTTCGAAAAAAATGCTTTAATCCCCTATTTGTTCATGTTCAAGTAAGAATTTAAGAGCAATTGAACACAAAAACAGCTGTTTCCAAAATCGACTTCTTAACCTAAAGACTTGTCTTAAAGACTCTCCTTGGTCGTGATTTTAGAAGGCTGAGTCTTGACGTATTCCAGTCTAACCATCTCTCACTTGAGCTAAACCTACCCATTTAGCATCAGCATGAGTGTTCCTTATCTGAAGGCGTACTATTTCAAAAGGAATTCTTGGATTTATACTATAATAAAAACCTACAAATGATTGTAAGAAGGCTTATCAAAAGGAGTTGCAGAGTGTCTACAATAGGAAAATGAAATAAATTTATATACCGCTCAACCCTGCTTCCCATTTTTTCATCTTCCCTATCACGAAGTTATGTATTCTAAAATACAAGTATAAAGCGGAAAATTAACAAATGACATTTACGCTGTTTCGCAATAACCAAAAAAATTAAAAACGGCCCACTAGGAGCCGTTATAGAATAATTGCAATCATGCCGCCGGAGCCTTCATTTATAATCCGCTCCAGAGTTTCCTGTAATTTATATCTCGCATTTTCAGGCATTAAAGCTAGTTTCGCCTGGATACCTTCACGTACGATCGAACTTAATGAACGACCAAAGATATCTGAATTCCAGATGGATAATGGATCTTCTTCAAAGTCCTGCATCAGGTACCTTACCAGCTCTTCACTCTGTTTTTCTGTTCCAATAATTGGTGAAAACTCTGATTGAACATCAACTTTAACCATGTGAATTGAAGGGGCGACTGCTTTCAAACGAACACCAAACCTTGATCCTTGTCTAATGATTTCCGGTTCTTCCAGCGACATATCTTCAAGCGAAGGTGCTGCAATTCCATACCCCGTTTGTTTTACCATTTGAAGGGCATCGGCCACTTGGTCATATTCTCGCTTAGCATGGGAGAAATCCTGCATGATTTCTAATAGGTGATCTTTACCGCGGATCTCTTCACCTACAATTTCCTTCAAAACATGATCATAGAGGTATTCCGGTGCCTGCAAGTCAATCTCAGCAACTCCTTCACCAAGATCCATACCAGAAATATGAGCTCCCGTTATATATTCGTAATTGTCGAAATTACCAACAACTGTATCTACATCACGAAGCCGTTTGATGTCTTTTACAGTTTCTTCAATGGCCGCCTGGAAGTTTTCTCGGAGCCAGTGTCTTGAATCCAGCACCATCACCCAGCTCGGCAAGTTCACATTGACCTCTAGCACCGGGAATTCAAATAAGGCTTCTCTCAAAACGCTTTGTACGTCTTGCTCCCGCATACTTTCAACTGATAAAGCGAGTACTGGAATATCATACTTCTCAGCCAGTTGACTCCTCAGAGTCTCTGTACGTTCTGCGTGAGGCTGTGCAGAGTTTACAATCATAATGAAAGGCTTTCCTACATCTCTAAGTTCTTCAACGACCTTCTCCTCTGCCTCTACATAATCCTCGCGAGCAATATCTCCAATCGTTCCATCTGTGGTTACAACAATTCCTATTGTCGAATGCTCTTGGATAACCTTTTGGGTGCCTATCTCAGCTGCTTCATGAAACGGAATGGCTTCTTCATACCACGGAGTGTGAATCATTCGTGGTCCATGTTCATCCTCATAACCAACAGCACCTTTGACCGCATACCCTACGCAGTCTACCATACGAACACGAATGTCCAAATGGTCGTCAATATTGATGGTCGCTGCTTGATTCGGTACAAACTTTGGTTCTGTGGTCATGATTGTTTTACCTGCCGCACTTTGAGGAAGTTCATCCATCGCTCGTTCACGCTCGGATTCTTCTTCCATATTCGGCAAGACCACAAGTTCCATAAATTTCTTTATAAATGTGGATTTGCCGGTACGAACGGCTCCAACGACACCTAAATAAATATCCCCATTCGTCCGTTTGGAAATATCACTAAAGATATCTACCTTTTCCAAAGGATCCCCTCCCAAATAAAAAATTTCACCAACATACAAGCCTAGACAATCTAATTCTATGATGTTGTCCTAGAGAATTATGCAAGAAATTCTAGAAGCAATAGAAAACTGTACACCTTACGGGAAAGGCTCACATTTATTTTATGAATCTATAATCATCCTCATTCAAGATACTTAGATTTATAGATCCAATAGAAAAACCGCTCCCCAAAGGGAAGCGGTTCTTATTAGGAATCATATTCACTCATGAAGATGGGTTCTCCGTCTCTTACTGTATATGCTTCGGAGTAGCCGGGAACAAATGGTGCGTGATCCGTCAATAAGTAACGTATGTCATCTCCACTTTCATAAGAGTGGTCCTTGTTTTGCAAATAATTATAGAGGTCTTTTCGATAATCAATTAATACTTCTCCTTCGGCATTCAAATATACGGGAAGCATCTTCTGGGAATAGGGGCTGTCAATCATCGGTTCTTCTTCCAACCCAATTTTTTCATAATCTAATGTGTACACGCCCCGTGCTATTTGATCACCTAGCGGTGGATAGCGATTACTGTCTTGATAAAAGCTTACTTTTACTTGCAGTGATCTTAGTTCTTCAGTCGTCCTTAAATCCAGCACTTTTACGGTAGGATCTTTTTCAGGGTGAATGATCACGTACTGATAATGGCCGCCGTTTTCAAAGGAAGTTCCTGGTAGTTCTCCAATTAGCCCTTGTTCCTTCAGTTTACTGAAGTCAAGCTGATATTTTTGAAAAACAGGGGTATCTTGCGGTTTCGTTTTTATAGGTAATAGTCCGCCAGAATTGCTTTGAAAAGTATCGACAGCCGTTTGGACCGACTCCAATTGAACTTGATTAGGTACCTGGTTTTTCTGAAGCTGACCGCTTGGGTAAAGGCAGCCCGACAGGACAATCATGCACAGAACCAAGAGTAAAAATTTAAGCCATTTCATGATGAGGTCCCCCTTTTCTTACGCCGTCGGCCCACTGAAGACGATATAAAAAATTATGATTCCGCCAAGAATCATGAACGTATAGGCAAAGAATGCTACGATTCCAGATAACAGTCCGGATAATTTATGTCTGCTTAAATAGATCAATCCCAACGCAAGGAATAGAAATATGATTCCAGCGAAGGAAATGTACATTTTGAGCATTGACTCAGACATAGGTGTTCCCCCTTTATGTACATTTTGCTGTTCGTATTATATCACACGTGGATGTGAAAGCGTAAGGGTATCGACAGCCGTTCTGATGAGTATGTGTAAAGGCTCGCTTAAGGATATCTTTACAGGGTGCATGACCTGGATCCTATATGCATTCCATACCAATTACTTTATCCGTCTTTTTACCTTAACCGCCACAAAGCTTATCAAAAAAACACCGGAACGTATGTACGTTCCGGTTGACTAAATAATTCCCGATCAGCTCATGTATAATCATTGCTGCGAGTTATTTTATGCATATTATTGAAGGACTGCCTCCTCAGGCGCCCACTTTCCGATCAACCTTTTAAAAACTTTCCTAACGTGTTCATATCCAAAGGCATATTTTGCTTTGTAATTGCTTCGACGATTTTGTCTTCTTTTTTCTTAGATACTGGTTTGTTCGCAACTTTGGCTAACTGCCGTACCAATCTGCGAACTGTTTTCTCATCAGTAAAGTCCGCATTCTGTACAGAATTAGCTACTTTAAAAACATCTTCTGGATCGATATTGGCCTTCTTTTTCAAATGATCAAAAATATTCTTTTGAAAATCACTCATATACAGTTGACCTCCTCGTGCGTTAAGTTCTTGATAGTCTATGCACAAAGGAGATCATTTGTCAGTCATTCATTTGATCATCTAAGATATTTGTTAAATCTTCCATCTCATGTCTGCGAATTCTTGTCATTAACTGGTCCACGACATCTCTTGGATCCGCTTGTTCAAAAAGAATTTGATAAATTCCAGCAGTAATCGGCATCTCAACTTCTTGATCTTTAGAAAGTTGATAGGCAGCTTTCGTTGTGCGGACTCCTTCCACGACCATTCCCATCTGTTCCAGTACTTCATCTAAGTCATTTCCCTGACCTAATTTGTAACCGGCACGCCAGTTACGGCTGTGGGAACTTGTACAAGTGACAATTAAATCACCAATTCCTGTAAGCCCAGAAAAAGTAAGGGGATTAGCTCCCATAGAAGTTCCTAGACGGGCGATTTCAGCCAGCCCTCGTGTAATAAGAGCCGCTTTCGCATTGTCTCCATAGCCAAGGCCATCAGAGATTCCCGCTCCCAGAGCTATAATATTTTTTAAAGCACCACCAAGTTCAACTCCGACAAGATCCGGAGACGTATAAACCCTGAACTGACTATTGATGAAGAGGTCCTGTACATTCTCAGCAACATGCAATTCCCCTGCAGAAACTGTTACCGTTGTTGGCTGTCTCAGGCTAACTTCTTCAGCATGACTAGGTCCTGAGAGGACAACAATATCTTCGTAAAACTCTTTAGGTATCTCTTCTTGAATAATTTCTGAGACACGCTTATAGGTTTCTGGTTCAATACCTTTTGAAGCGTGAGTAATGATAACCTTCTGTTTAAGTACCTTCGTCAAATCCTGACAAACTTCCCGAATTGCTTTGGTTGGTACAACAAGAACGATGTGTTTAGCACCATCAACAACTTTGGACAAGTCATTATCGGCTACAATTGCTTCGGGGATAGAGATCCCTTTCAAATATTTCTCATTTGTGTGCAGACGATTGATTTCATCGGCATGTTCTTTCCTATGTGACCATAAAGCAACCTCATGACCGTTATCGGCAAGGACAAGGGCAAGAGCAGTACCCCAGCTTCCTGCCCCTAGAACAGCTACTTTTTCCATGTTACCTACTCCCTTCATTTACGATCAACTGCGTTTTCTGGCAAAAATTTTAATAGGAGTTCCTTCAAATCCGAAAGCCTCTCGTATTCTATTTTCCAAGAAACGCTCATAAGTGAAATGCATTAGCTCAGGTTCGTTGACAAACACGACAAAGCTAGGCGGTTTAACAGAAACTTGAGTAGCATAGAAAATTTTCAATTTCTGACCTTTAATGGACGGAGATGGATTCATGGCTAGCGCATCCATGATCACTTCGTTCAATATATTGGTCTGTACACGTTTAGCATGGTTCTCACTAGCTTCAAGCACTTTTGGCAGCAGCGTATGAATCCGTTTCTTCGTTTTTGCCGAAAGAAATACGATAGGAGCATAATCCAAGAACCGGAAATCGGAACGGACTTTATCTTCAAATTCCTTCATCGTCTTTTCTCCCTTATCCACGGTATCCCACTTATTGACAACGATGATCACAGCTTTTCCAGCTTCATGAGCATATCCGGCAATCTTCTTATCCTGTTCCTGAATCCCTGTATCAGCATCAATGAGTGTCAAGACCACATCAGATCGTTCTATCGCTTTCAACGCACGAATGATACTGTATTTCTCAGTTGATTCATACACTTTACCTCGTTTTCTCATCCCCGCTGTATCAATAATCACAAAGTCTCGATCGTCTTTAGAGAAAGGTGTGTCAATCGCATCCCTAGTGGTTCCAGCAATATCACTGACGATAACACGCTCCTGACCTAAAAGACTGTTAACAAGGGAAGATTTCCCTACATTCGGCCTGCCGATCAAACTAAAGCGAATCGTATCATCTTCGATTTCTTCTTGTACTTGTTCCGGGAAGTGATTAACAACCTCATCCAGCATGTCCCCTAAGCCAAGGCCATGTGTACCGGATATAGGAAAAGGCTCACCAAATCCAAGCGAATAAAATTCATAAATATTCTCCCGCATTTCAGGATTGTCAACCTTATTCACAGCAAGGACAACTGGTTTATTCGATTTGAATAATATTTTTGCTACTTCTTCATCAGCACCTGTAATTCCATCACGGCTATTGACCATGAAGATAATAACATCTGCTTCATCGATTGCCACTTGGGCTTGCGCTCTCATTTGTACAAGTAGCGGCTCATCACCAAGTTCGATCCCACCAGTATCTATCACATTAAAGGTTGTGGTCAGCCATTCAGCTTCAGCATAGATACGGTCACGAGTCACCCCAGGGGTGTCTTCTACAATGGATATTCTTTCTCCAACAAGCCGATTGAAAATCGTAGACTTTCCAATATTCGGCCGTCCAACTATCGCGACAACTGATTTTCTCATGAAAGGATCATCCTTTCCTCATTCTAATTTCATTATTCCACGTTTTATCAAGCATGAAAACGTAAAAGACGGAATCATCCTTTGATAATCCCTCTCTCATTGGCAAAAAAAGACTGCTCTTCTATGGGCATGCTGCGCGACAGCTTCTCTCCATAGAACAGCAGATAGCCATTAACTTTCTTATTTTAGCAGACTTTCTTTTAATACTCAATTCAAATTAATGCTTTACGATAATATAGAGAGAATCACTTAGACGGTGAGCAATACCGTCTAGAATTGCTTCTAAGTTCGCAGCTACAGATTCCATTTCCTCTTTCGTATCACAATGGAAGACTGCAGCACTTCCTGAAACTTTATCTGATTTTAATGTAATGGAAGCTAGTATCGCTTTTTCCATCTTCACAGCTTATCCCTCCTGACTCATCCGCTTCGAAGGCATTTGTATAGCATTTTCTAAAACTGGCACAGATGAAATGATTTCTTTCGCTCTTACAGGATCTTGAAGTTGTGGAAGGATAAATACCCCAATCCTTCCGTCATTCAAATCCCTTTTAATTAAAGGGACAAGAGCAGGCGTCCCAGAATCCCTAAAAACACCTAGACTTACGGAAACATCATGCAAAATTGCTTGCCTCTGACCAAGGTTAGCGATAGTTGAACGCACGCTAAAAGACTTAGGGGTTAGGATAAATCCCATCCCATACTTCATGATTTCTTTTTGCCTTTCTGGCAACCCTATATTCATGATATAAATGTTATCTACGTAAAGGCCTGCCCCATCAAAATGAAGCTCAGATTGTTCCACCGTTACAATATCAGACAATTTAGAGCCGCTCATAAGAAATTTTGCAAGGACAAAACATAAGATTGTTGCTACAACAGAAGCCCAAATATTTATAGCCAAATAACATAGCGTGACTACAAAAGAAGTGAAAATGACTAAATAATTCCGGCTTTCGAATGTCACGGCAATACCTTCAATATACGTATTGCCTCGTGGCACTAATTCATAGGAGTCCATCTCTGTCAGAGTATTCCGCTCCATATTTCTCACTTCACGGAATTGAGAAGCTGCTAGAGTCAGAAAGGTTACAGCAGTGAACTCTTTTTCCATAATAGAAGGTATAGCAATTGTTCCTAGTGATGCAGCAATAAACCCTAGAGATAAATGAATGATTTTCCCGTGCAAATAAGTGGGATACTGTCTGTAATCGCTGCGAAGCATAAAGATTCGCAACGCTGTACCGACAGCAATTCCAGCTATAATGGGATAGGTATATTCGTTCACATCAATGCAGCTCCTTTGTTTATTCGCTGAATTCTTTTCTTTTTATTCATACTTTTCAGCTTTTCTAACCCATGAAAAAATAGTAGGATTAGAATTCCTTGTGCAGCTAGTAAAAGAATTTGATTATTGAAAAACACTCCACCATCAGAATATAACGAAAGAATCAAATAAGAGCATAGCGTACCAATAGCAACCATCAATAGCCACATCCCTATCAATCCTTCTAGATCCCTGCAGAAATACTTCAATAATAATAAAACGGCTATCAATCCTATGGGAATCCCGGGAAGCTCAAGCCAAACCGGATTTACCATAAAAAAGAGTTGAAAGGAAGTGTAGCCTATACTTAGTACAAAAGGCCAAAAGTGTTCGATCCATCCCCTGTTCCTACTGGTCCAGAATATGAGCCCAAAGAAACCAAGAACTGCAATATGAAGGTAGAAATGCTGTTGACCATTCCAAAAAGATAAAGAGTATGTAGACATACTTATCCCTGTAAAAAGCAAGATTTTCAATCTTAATTGGGATTTTTGAATAAAAAAATAGGCAATAATCGAAATCGTCCAAGCATACCAATAGTAGGTGGCAGTCATACGACCCTCTCCTTCTTTTCTATTATAGGTAGCTTGAAGTAGGTTTAAACGAAATCAATAAAAAAAGCCTATGACTGCTGTCATAGACTGGAACTTATCCTTTGCTCTTTCCACTCTTTCGTTCGACCATAAAGTACGTACGGCTTTCCTTTAAAATCTCGCACTGTGTTAGCATTAAGAAGCATCATAGCTATTTTAATCTCTTGATGAATATGACAAATTTCTGCAACCAAAGCTTCTTTCCCATCTTCGAGAAGCACTCTTAAAAGGTTTCCCGCCATGCCGAAAGCTTCGCTGCCAAGTACCATGGCTTTCACACCGTCTAAGCCATTTCGGATGCCACCTGAGCCAATAATGTGAAAATCACCCCTATCATGAGCTGTATGCGTAGCTTCTATAATAGATAGAGGAGTTGGAATTCCCCAGTTGTTAAAGGACTCAAGTTGCTTATCCCGCCTTCTGTTTTCAACTCTGGAAAAATTCGTCCCTCCTAGTCCGGCGACATCCACATAACGGACACCTATTGTATATAATTGCTCCACAGTTTCCTTCGACATTCCGAAACCAACTTCTTTTATAATTACAGGGATTTCTATTTCTTTAACTATTGTTTCGATTTTTTTTAATCGATCTGTAAAATCACGATCTCCTTCAGGCATAATCATTTCCTGTAGGGTATTAATGTGGATTTGTAAAGCATTCGCTTTTAGCATATCTATTGCCTCATTGGCTTGCTTTGCATCCGCTTCACTTCCCACATTTGCAAAGACTATCCCCTCCGGATTGACTTCTCGAACAACTTCGTAGGTTCGCCTCTCTTCAGGATTCTTAATAGCTGACATTTGAGAACCGACAGCCATTCCTATACCTGTCTCTTTAGCAGCTAAAGCTAAATCACGATTGATTTGCTCCGTTTTCTCTCCACCACCACCGGTCATTGCATTAACAAAAAGAGGGGAACTTAAATTAAGTTCCCCAACTTTAGTATCTATGCTTAATTGATTAAAATCCAGTCTCGCTAGACTCTGGTGAACGATATTCACATCATCAAAGTGATTGTAAAAATTGCGTTCATGACCCAAGGCATGGTGGATATGATCAATTTTCCTCTCAGATCTTGTCATATCCATCATCCAATCATTATTTTTTATACTTATCTAGTTTATCACCAATCATATCACTGAGTGAGAATCCAGAATTATCGTCTTCTTTCTCATACTGCTGAATTTCCTGACGTGATTCCTCACGTTCAAGCTCCTTCATACTTAGAGAAAGACGCTTCGCATCCTCATCAACATCAAGTACTTTAACTTGGACTTCCTGACCCTCATCAAGAACTTCTCCAGGAGTTCCAATATGACGGTTCGAAATTTGTGAAATGTGTACAAGACCTTCTACACCTGGGAATACTTCAACAAAAGCACCAAAGCTTACAAGACGTCTTACAGTTCCCTCAAGAACTTCGCCTTGTTTTACTTTGTTTTGAAGGTCGTGCCAAGGTCCTGGCTGTGTAGCCTTCAATGATAGAGAAATTCTTTCATTGTCACGATCAACGGAAAGTACTTTAACTTTTACTGTCTGTCCCTCCTCAACAACATCAGATGCTTTCTCAACATGCTGATGGGATAGCTGAGAGATATGTACGAGTCCGTCAATCCCTCCAAGGTTAACAAATGCACCGAAGTCAGTTAAACGCTGGACGGTACCTTCAATTACTTGACCTTCCTCCAATGAATGTAGGACTTCTTGTTTTTTAGCAGCTTCTTCCTGCTCTACGACTGCACGGTGAGACAGGATGACACGATTCTGCTCGCGATCCAGTTCTACAACTTTAAGGGATAGGTTTTTACCTTTGTAGTCTTCAAAATCTTCTACATAATAGGTTTCAACTAAGGATGCTGGAATAAATCCACGGAGACCGATATCAACGACAAGACCGCCTTTAACGACGTCTTTGACCTCTGCTTCAAAGATCTCTCCGCTTTCAAATTTCTCTTCAAGGTCCTGCCATGCTTTATCCGCATCCACAGCACGCTTAGAAAGAACGATTTCATCGTCTTCTACTTTTTTCACCTGAAGTGTGAGCTCATCACCCTCGCTCACTGCGTCAGATGCTTTTTCAACATGAAGGCTGGATAATTCACTGATAGGTACAATCCCCTCTACTTTATATCCAACATCTACGAGGACCTGTTTTTCTTCAATTTTTACGACTTTACCAGTCACAATGTCCCCTGCAGAGAATTCTTTCATTCCAGATACTTCTTGATTCATTTCATCCATACCAAGCTACCTCCTTCAATTTCCGACACAACCTTATAATACAGAAATGCCCTTTTGTCTAACTTCTAATATTTAGAGCTTTTTGTCAAGTGTTTACGCTTCTCTCATCGGTGATTTTTATGCAATTGTCTGATTTCTTCCATAATTCGATCTGTAACGACTTGAGCCGACGCTTTTTCTTGTCGAAAACTTGTCATATCAATTGGTTCACCATAAACAACCTTTAACGGTTTGAATTTTTGATAAGGACCAATGATTGCACACGGAACAATCGTAGCTTCAGATCGAAGGGCAAAAAAGCCTGCCCCTGCCAACCCTTTGCCGACTTCCCCGTTTTTCTGACGTGTGCCTTCAGGAAACAGCCCCAGGGCGTGGTTTTCCTTCAACACATTCAGACCTTGCCTTAAAGCATTGCGGTCCCTCATCCCTCTTTTTATTGGGAATGCATGGACTCTTTTCAATATTCCCCCAAAGAACTTGTTCTTAAACAACTCTTCTTTAGCCATGAAATAGATGTTTCTATCGCTTGTAATCCCTACGACAGGGGGATCAAAATTAGAGATATGGTTGGAACATATGATTACAGGACCGTCCTTTGGGATATTCTCTTTACCAATGACTTTTATTCGGTATAGCGGATAGAAAATTACTGTACAAAGAAACTTCCCTAATTTATAGAGATTCATTCCTTCATCCCTCCCTATGCTGCTTTTCTTTGACAATTGCAATGATCTTGTCAACTACTTCCTCAATTGACAGTGAGGTTGTATCTACTTCAATGGCATCCTCTGCTTTTACTAAAGGAGCGGTTTTACGATTAGAATCAATCTCGTCTCTTTTCCTTATATCTGACTTAATCTCCTCCAGATTCGATTCGTATCCTTTTTGTTTATTTTCCTTATGTCGTCTCTCCGCTCGTTCTTCTACAGAGGCTATCATGAAGATTTTAACGTCAGCATTAGGAAGTACATGCGTACCAATATCACGACCGTCCATTACTACGCCTTGCTCTTCAACAAGCTCCTGCTGGCGTTTCACCATCTCTTCACGAACAGATTTATGTTTAGCAACGATCGAAACTTGGTTGGTCACTTCGTTAGTTCGTATAGCTTCAGATACGTCATCTCCATTCAGAACCACCTTTTGCCCCATTGGAGATTGAACTAGTTTTAATTCTGTATTTTTCAAAAGTTCGGTGAGGGCTGTTTCATCCTCGAGCGTTACATTTTCTTGGATCGCTTTCCAAGTCAAAGCTCTGTACATTGCTCCAGTATCTACATATATAATAGAAAGCTTTTCAGCTACTTTTTTAGCTACTGTACTTTTCCCTGCTGCTGCGGGACCGTCAATTGCGATTGTCATTGTGTTCATAACTTCATCTTCCTCCACTTTCCTTACTACGTACAAAAGCGCACTTGTTTATAGGAAGCGCGCTTATTCGAATTATTAGATTTTCCTCTGTAAAGAATAACATAACTAAATATAAAAAATCCATGAAATCCTCTATTTCAAACCCAGCTTTCTTATTTGCCTCTGCTGGTCAAAGCAGTGTTTCATGATTATTTGTCTGTGTTTTTCTGTTATGCTTTGAAACTCGGCAGATAGCCTATTTGGATACCCTTGTTCTTGTTCAGTGATACGAATAATCCTCGCACTTGTATGTACACGTATGGAGCTTTGATTATTCAATGGTAAAACTAGAATTAGTTCTACTGCCTGCTGCTCTGAGAAGGAAGAATTAGGTGGTTCAATTATTGCCACCCCGCCACCGCTTATATCTTGAGTTATCGTATTAAATAGTTGCTTTTCGTCTTTAATCACCGCATCCAGGCTTGAATTAACACGTACGTAACTTCGCCTCTGGACCCTCATAAGGTCCTTTTCCCCTGGAAAATGTAATACTATAATAGGAATATTAGTATTAGTCTTTTCCCTGCCAATGACTTCTGTATTAAATATGTAAACTGACTCATTTTCGCTGACGAAACTGGCTTGAAATTTTGCTCCTTCAAGAATGACCCCTGTTTTTCCAGTCCTAACATTGACCGGATAGTCGATGCAAATAAAATTGGGGTTACAATCTAACAGTTTACATCTATATTTTTCGGTTCTTTCTTCAGCTTCATTCTGAATTTCTAATGTAATCACCATGCCAATCTTCATAATCCCCACTATTTTCTCCCCCTTTGTTATGAAATATAAAAGAACCACCTTTTTCAAGGTGGTTCTTTTACTACACTTCTTGATTAAATTTCATTTCGGATTTTTTCAGTGTTTCTACTTTCTCCTCTTCACCGTTCGTAGCGTTGATGAAGATTCTATAGGTGGTATTTTCCATAGTGGTTAAAAATTCATAACAGAGCACCTGTTCTTTAACATCATTCTCTATCACTGCCATATGCTGTTCTTGAATTTTTAATTGTGGGTTAACCTTGTCTCTAGCTTCTTCTTCTGATATCTCAGCTGGGTTTAAATTGCGGTCATTATGGTAATTATAATATTCCCTAGCTGATAAACCGAGAACTTCACCATCATCAAGTGCCACTTTGACTACAATGGAATCCGGGAAATAGCGGACACCATCTTTCGTGTATACAAAACGAAATACACCGACCTTATCATATTGACTGCTTTCGATAAGCTCTAAGGAGGATATATCTAATCCTTTAGCAAATTCCCTTGCCTTGTTAGAAGCTTCATGCAGACTGATTTTTGCCTTTTCTACTGGCCTGCTGATCATGATGGTAAGTGGATGCCCACCTTTTTCTGTTAAATCAATATAGCCGTTCTTCTTACCGTTTTGAAAAGAAGCGGTGTAGGTAGGAACATCAGCTCCTTTACCTGATTTTGTTAATGTAAGTTTGGACTGATCCACTTTTTCAAGCCAGTCACTTGCGACTTTCTTAGCTTCATTTTCAGAAAGTTTTTCACCTTTAAGGTAGCGGTATTGTTGTTCAGGTTTCTTCGTACCCATTCCTGCTTCCATTGTAGATTGCGTATATCCATCTACAGATTTTTCTACCGTTTTAAAGCCGTTCACAATTGTGTTATCCCCTACCTCGTCATTGGTTGCCAGGGCCAACTGAACGTCCATCCATCGCAAGTTATCCTTAAGCACTACATTTTGCACCTTACGCAGCTCATTTTCAATTTCACCAGATTGTTCGTGTAGTTGTTCAAGCATTTTAATTTCTTTTTCACTAAGAGGTTTTTTCTCCAAATCTCTTACGGCTGAGCGATAAGCAAAGTCTCCAACATCATAAAGAAATTCTTCCGTCTTATTAAAAGGGAGTAGCGTCAGTGGGAGCTGACCGACATCTGAATTAGCTTCAGAGGCGATCTTCCATATTTCTGCGAGTTGTGGAGACAACTGCTTTCGTGAGTTCATTGCGAGAGACGCTCCAATTTTGTCGTGCAAAAGGTCGATATTATAGGTCAACTCATGAAAAGCTCGCTGATAGCTGTTTTCTGCTTGAATGAGAACAGCATTCTTATCCTGGTTTTCCTTATAACCCCAGACTCCTGCTCCAATCGTAGTTAAACTTAATACAATGATAGCGATTGTACGAATCATGCTTCCACCTCCTATTTACAGAAAATATGTTTACCGATTTGTTTAATTTGCGGTCTTCCCCAAATCCAGCTCGAAGTTGCTGTGTTCGGGTTGAAGTAATATATTGCTTGTCCTGATGGGTCCCAGCCATTGATTGCATCTAATACTGCATCTCTAGCCTGATCATTTGGTTCGAGCCAAATTTGTCCATCTGCTACAGCGGTGAAAGCGCGCGGCTCAAAGATGACTCCAGAGACTGTATTTGGAAATGATGCGCTGCTCACTCGGTTTAAAATAACCGCAGCTACAGCTACTTGCCCGACATAAGGCTCTCCTCGAGCTTCACCATATACAGCATTTGCCATTAATTGAATATCATTCTGCGAAAACCCACTAGGAACGTTAACAGCTGTCGGCTCTTGAGGTTGAGCTTGCTGCTGCTGTTGTTGAGGTGCTTTTTGGCCTTTTTTACTGGTTTGCTGTTGTTTCGGAGTACCTCCGTAATAAGTAAAATCATTTCCTTGGCGAATTTGCTCTTTAACGAAACCTTCATCATATTTACTTGCTTTTATCAATTTGTTCTTGACTTCCTGTCCAACTAGCCCGTCAATTTCCAAACCAAACTCATACTGAAAGTTTCTCACTGCCCAATAAGTCCCCCAACCGAATACTCCATCAATTTCTCCATTGTAAAAGCCTAAGTATTGAAGTCTTGATTGAAGTTCAATAACGTCATCACCTGTTGCCCCTTGTTGGATGACTTGATTTGAGAATCCTTGTACAGGTTTGATGTTCGTCCATTCAGATAACGGCAAAACCAACATGGCCAGACCTATACAAACAATCGTTGTCTTCTTCCATAACATCCGTGTTCCACCCCTGACCAATAGAATTTATTTATATCGGTAGTTTCTATCGGTTTAGGAAGTTTATACATTTTTTAGATATAAAAAAACCGCCGAGGACCGACGGTTCTGTTGAAGTTACGATTTTAACAGCTTCTCATGATGTTTATTTGCAACACGGATTTTTCTTATGCCTATCATCCATAAAATAAGCATGAACGGAAGGATTCCGTATATCCACTTTTGATCAAATACGGTAATGATAAAATCATAAAAGCTATGCAAGGATACTGGAATTAACAAAGCAAAAAACAGACAAAGTGTTGAATTTGAATTCGAGAACTTGGCTTTTCCTAAATAAAATCCCATAATAATACCAAACAATGCATGAGATGAAACTGGAAATACAGCTCGCATCAAAGCAATCTCTATTCCATTAGCAAATAGATAGATGATATTTTCCACAGTCGCAAACCCCAAACTGATCGCTACACCATAAATAATACCATCATAGTGGTGGTCAAAGTCAGAGTGGCGAAATGCCACAAATAATAAGAAGAACCATTTAAAAAATTCTTCTAACAGTCCTGCCAAAAATACTGATTTTAAGAATGGACTTTGGAAAAATCCTTCTGATTCGAAGGCGTATTGAATAAACATGATCGGAAATACCATAATGACCCCGATGACAAACATTCTTATAATCAAAGGCAGAGGTTCTAGTTCAATCCGCTTACTTAAATAAATAAATGTCATAATGGCCACTGCAGGAGCAATTGCCGCTGTTAATAAGGCCATAGTTCATCAGCCTTTCCCCTAAATTCACCTAAGTTAAATCGTATCACGAAGCTATTGGAAAGGGAACCGATGTCTGGGATATGATGTAAAGAACGCAAACTTTTGACCTACCTCAAACGTAGTACCTGCATAGGTATTAAGGGTTAGTATTTAATTTCACCTTCGTAATCGGACGCAAGAATTACAGCTAGTTTAATTCTTGCTTTTTTACTATCATCATCGTCACCAAGAATGACTCCATGCTTATATAAGTCATAGGCACTCCCAAGGTAGTCGTAAGTCGTGTACACCGATCCTTCTTCAGAAGTAGTTGTAATAACAATTGTGACCCCTTCGTCAATTGACCGTATAATTTCTCCCATCATCCCTGGAGCCACTTGCCCACGTCCTACCCCTTCAAGTATAATTCCTCTAGCTCCACTTTCCCTAGAAGCCTTAATAAAAGTGCCATCAGCACCAGAGTAAGTTTTTACAATGTCTACCCGAGGAATGTACGAAACCACATCATACACCTCACGCTTAATAGGTTTCTGATAAATGTGGACTTCATCGTTGTCGATAATTCCCAGGTAACCAAACCCAAAGGCATTGAACCCTTGAATATTGGACGCATGCTCTTTTTTCACGTATTTGGCAGGGAAGATCCGTTCGTTAAAGACAACTACAGCTCCCGCATTATGTAAATCAGGACTACAAGCAGTATAAATGGCATGCCTAAGATTGATATAAGCATCACTTCCCATTTCACCAGGAGATCGCTGGGAACCTGTGATAACGACTGGACGGTTATCATCCACCGTTAAGTCCAAGAAGTAAGCGGACTCTTCCAGAGAATCAGTTCCATGAGTGACAACAACTCCAGCAACAGCATCATCCTTAAAATATTCCTCTATTTTCTCTTTAACGAAGAGTAAATCTTGAAAATCTATGTGCATGCTTGGCTTTTGAAATACGGATTCAATGATTACATCGATATCTGTGGGTAACTTAAGCATTTCAGCGAGTTCTTCTCCAGTCAATGCTCCTGAAGATAACTTTCCTGACTCTTCATTAGGTACACTTGCTATTGTACCTCCCGTTGTTAATAAGACTACTTTGCTCACAATAATCTCCGCCCTTCTTATGTACTCCTCCATTATTATAACAAAATCAAACAAGTTTCACTTTACAGTATTAGCATTTGATAAACGATAACATTATTACGGATAATAGCAGTATTCTTGAAGACTTGAGTTTGAAATAAATCAATAAGGAAATTTTCCGTACATAGCCTGAATTAGGAATCCCTGGAAATGACTCGCTTTCCGTGGGCATGTGCTAAGTCTCTTCAGACTTCGTCTTCCGAGCCCTCACCGATCATGTACCTCCCACAGGAGTCTCGCCATTTCCAGGGATTCCTTCGTTAATGAGACGTACGGAAACACCTCAAGTTCATGAATCTAAAACTTATTACTATTTTTAGGATAGAAAAGAATCCCCTTAGAACGCTGTTTCATGTCAAATTATTATAAAATTCTTAGAACGGCTGGATGCTTTTCAAATTTCAGTCGGTCCGTTCATTAAAGGGTAGATGGGTCGGCTTGAAAACAGCGTGACTCCCGTGGGAGAAGGGGCTAGGCAAGACCCCACAGAGAGCGCAGCGATCGAGGAGGCTTGCCAGTTCCCCCGCAGCAAAGGGAGTTGTTTTCAAGCCGACCCTAACTCTTATGGTTCAACGGACCCGTGAAAATCCCGAAACTGATTCTTCAAGATAAGGAGGCTTATCTTGAAGTCATCTTCACAGTTTCACATACATTTCCATACAAAATATATAACAAACAAAATATAAAAGAGCCCCAGACGAGGGACTCTTAAGCTTATTAATTGTCTTTATTATTTATAGAAAGAGCAATCTTCCCACCATGATGACGGCCATTTTCTATAAATATTTCATTGTTATTATAACCGGCTGCAATTACTCCAGCAATGTAAATGCCTTTCACATTGGTTTCCATTGTTTCTTCGTTAAACGTAGGTCTTCCTGTTTCCTTATCAAACTCAACACCCATCTTGGTCAAGAATCCGTGATCAGGACGATAACCAGTCATGGCAAATACAAAATCATTATTCACTCGTTTTGTTTCGCCTTTACATTCATAAATGACTTCGGTTTCTGTGATCTCTTTTACATTTGCACAAAATTCCATCTTAATTAGATCTTTTCTGACTAGCGCCTCGAATTGAGGTAAGATCCAAGGCTTGATACTTTTAGAATAGTCTTCGCCTCTGTAAAGAACGGTAACATTTGCACCTGCCTTCTCGAGTTCGAGCGCAGCATCTGCAGCGGAGTTCTTCCCTCCTATAATAACTACATCTTTCTTATAAAACGGATGAGCTTCTTTGAAATAATGTTGTACTTTAGGAAGCTCTTCTCCTTTTACTCCCATATAATTCGGCTGATCGTAATATCCTGTAGCAACAATCACTTGCTCAGCTTTGTATTCTTTCTTTTCGTTTTCCTTTGTTTCTGTCTCTAAGATGAAGCCTGAGTCCATTGAATTTACTTTCACTACTTTTTCAAAAGCATTCACTCGTAAGTTTTCACGTTCCGCAACTGCACGATAGTACGCTAATGCTTCATTACGTACCGGTTTCTGACGTTCAGAAATAAATGGGATTTGTCCGATTTCCAGTTTTTCGCTTGAGCTGAAAAATGTCTGATGAGTCGGATAATGATAAATCGAATTAACGATATTACCTTTTTCTATAATTAATGGTTCAATTCCTTGTCTTTTCAATTCTATGGCCGCGCTCATGCCGCACGGGCCGCCACCAATTATGATGACTTTCTCCTCTTGTTGCATGTTTCACACTCCTCTTTCCGTCCACAAGCTCTTTAAAAGAGCTGCCATTTAAACAAAATAAATCTCCTACCATATAAATGATAGGAGATTATACTTATTGAATCAACCTATATCCATCCGCGGAACCTTGAAGCTTCCGCCATTTTGCGGACTCCGACCATATAAGCTGCAAGACGCATATCGACTCTCCGGTTTTCTGCAGTTCTGTAAACGTTATCAAACCCTTTAACAATTACCTTGTGAAGTTTTTCTTCTACTTCTTCTTCTGTCCAGTAATAACCTTGGTTGTTCTGGACCCATTCGAAGTATGAAACCGTTACTCCTCCTGATGAAGCGAGTACATCGGGGACAAGAAGAATACCTCGTTCGGATAAAATTCTTGTAGCGTCTAGAGTTGTCGGGCCGTTAGCAGCTTCAACTACAATGGATGCCTTTATGTTATAAGCGTTATCTTCAGTGATTTGATTTTCAATGGCTGCTGGGACAAGAATATCACAATCAAGCTCCAGAAGTTCTTCATTCGTTATCGTATTTTTGAATAAATTCGTTACTGTGCCAAAACTGTCACGACGATCAAGTAAGTAATCTATGTCCAATCCATCAGGATCATGCAATCCACCGTATGCATCTGAAATACCAATAACCTTTGCCCCTCGGTCATGCATAAATTTAGCTAAGAAGCTGCCAGCGTTACCAAAGCCTTGGACGACAACTCTTGCCCCTTCTACATTGATGCCCTTTTTCTTAGCTGCTTCTTCAATGCAAATGGTTACTCCTTTTGCTGTTGCAGTTTCACGGCCATGAGAACCACCTAAGACAAGAGGCTTACCAGTAATAAAGCCAGGATTATTAAATTCATCAATTCGGCTGTATTCATCCATCATCCAGGCCATAATCTGAGAGTTTGTAAAGACATCCGGTGCAGGAATATCTTTTGTCGGACCAACAATTTGACTGATGGCACGAACATATCCACGACTGACACCTTCTAATTCTCTGAAAGACATTTCGCGAGGATCGCAGACGATACCGCCTTTTCCTCCGCCGTATGGCAAATCAACGATACCCGCTTTAAGACTCATCCAAATGGATAAAGCTTTGACTTCTTTTTCCGAAACACTAGGGTGGAAACGAACACCACCTTTAGTAGGTCCTACCGCGTCGTTGTGCTGAGCCCGGTAGCCAGTGAATACTTTGATTTGGTCATTATCCATTCTTACCGGAATCCTGACCGTCATCATACGGACAGGCTCTTTCATAAGTTCATATACCTCATTGGGATAACCTAATTTATCAAGTGCTTTTTTGACCACTGTCTGAGTGGATTTTAACACGTCAAGTTTGTCATTGTTTTCATTTGCAGAATCTGTTGGCTTATCGGCTACCATCCATTTACCTCCTAATATCCGTCCATTCGCTTTTCGGGGTCATCTTTCAGTGAATAGTATACACTTTCGCACCTATTATGGAAAGCAAGAATTAAGGTTTTCTCCCCTTTTACAAAAGAAAATGTAAGCGATTACACCTTCTGTTTTTTACCTGCTACTGAGAGCTCAACGAATTTTTGGATCAGATCGTCATAACTCCACCCGATTTCCTGTGCTGAATCTGGAAATAAGCTAGTTGGTGTCATTCCTGGTAATGTATTAACTTCAAGAATGATTGGCTGGTTGTTTTCATTAATAATGAAATCCACACGGGAGTACACGTCACATCCGAGCAATTGGTGGGCAAGAACTGCTTCTCTTTGCAGCTGATCCGTGAGTGAACTATCCACTTTTGCAGGGACAATATGTTCACTTCCCCCAGGTTTATATTTTGAATCAAAATCGTAATAATCATTCTTAGGAATGATTTCAATGACTGGGAGTGCGCGTTCACTTCCTTTATGTCCAACTACAGGAACAGTCACCTCTCTTCCGCCTACATAGTCCTCTACTAGAATGATAGAGTCTGACTTTGCAGCCGTTTTGATCGCCTCTGCAATCTGATTTTCTTCTTTTACAATCGTTAAACCCAGGGTAGATCCCTCTTGATTCGGTTTGATAACAAATGGCAAGGAGAAGGATTTCTTCACGTCTTCCTGAATGCCTTTGTGCCAATCACTATTGGACACATCATATGTTTTACTATTCGCTGTTTGAATGCCATTTGATGAAAAGATTTGCTTAGACTTCGCTTTATCCATGGCTAAAGCAGAAGCTAACACTCCAGATCCAACATATGGTATTTCCAGCATATCCAATAGACCTTGGATTCTTCCGTCCTCACCATAACGCCCGTGCAGACCAATAAAAACTAAATCGACGTCTAATTGAAGGACCTCGCTTATTCTTTTAGGGGAAAAATCTATACCAGTAACCTCATGGCCTTTGTTTTTCAATGCTTTTATAATTCCCTGTCCTGTCGATAAGGAAACTTCTCTTTCACCAGAAGTTCCACCATATAATACCGCAACCTTCATAGTGCACACTCCATTTCATAACTACATAAGAATCAATCTATATTCCATTACATCTTAACATTTTAACTCAAGCTCTTCTATTTAAAAAATATGCTTCTATACATTTAATTGTTCTTCAATTTAAAGAGAGATCGTATCTCTCCCCCGCACGTGATTCGTCAGTACCCTAAATCCTTTTAAAAATATAACTCACAAGATGCTAAAAAAATAAAAAGAACGAAGCTTGAAGGAAGCATCGTTCATACTCACACACCTATGAAAAATATTCGACAATCGTTTCACATGCATGACTGTCCATGATTGTCTTCCCGTATTCTATCAAGCGATGAGAAGTGGCTGTAGATGCAGAAGCGAATTCCGATAATAATGCGATAACCTGATCAGGTTCTAAGTGCCAGATATCTTCATCACGAAGCAACATATAGTAGTGTTCATGATAAAAATAAACACTTCCACCGATGACCTTCAGTTGATTCAAATGAATCCCTGCTTGAATGACATCTTCAAAATTATCAAAGCAGAACATCATTTCGTTTCTTTCATCCAGCGTTACCTTCATTTCCATATAGTCTTCTTCATCTTCAATATCAACAGGTTCGGTTCTCGTAACGACAACTAGCATGCCTTGCGCTTGCAGTAAATACACCTGCACCAACAACACACCCGTTAATTCAACACCGAGCTCTATGCCAGCATCGTACATCATATCGCTGAATATCCGATGAACTCTTGGGAGATCGCTCCACAGTTCATCGCGAGATAATCCTCTGTCCATTAAATCATCAAATGTGAGAAATATCTTAAATTTCTCATTAGACATTCTCTCTACCCGCACATGATCGCCCCCCTGTCACAATGTGTGTTATCTATATCCTATGATGACTGATGTGATTATGGCACCTTTTTTCAAATTATATATGAGTTTTCCTCAAAGGGGCAACCATTTTAAAATGGTTAAAAATCAATTCGCTTTCAGCCAGTTGTCCCAGTCTTTCCTTGTATTCCCGACAATAAATGGTTCCATACGCTTTTTATCCAGTTCCGATAATCGATCATAAGCATATCCACCTAATCCTACTTTTAGTTCTGGGAACTGTTTTTGCAAAGACTCCGCCAATCTCACGGTTATAGGGATGTTTTTCTTTAAAGTACAGGACATAAACATAAACATAGGTTCAACTTCTTCAATCACTATGTCAATATCTCCTCCCGCAATGCTTTGGCCGAGGTAAATGACTTCATACCCCTTACGCTTCAGGTAAAAAGCAAATATCATTAACCCCAGCTCATGGCGCTCATTAGGGCCACAGACCAGCAAAGCTTTTGGAAGGATCGATTCAGAAGGTACGGACAATAACATCATGCCTATACGCGAACGGATAAAGTGGCTGGCAAAATGTTCATGTGCGCTTGTAATCTGATTCTTTTCCCAGAGGTCCCCTATTCTCACTAAAAGAGGGCCAATAATATCAATTGCAACTGTCTCTGGTGTGAAGAGTGTGAACGCATGGTCCAATTTTCTTTGGGCTTCATGTTCATTAAAAGACAGCAATTGATCAAGAAGCTCTTCGCCTAATTTATCTAATTGGCTGGAATCATCTGTTGTAGCTCCTTCTGTCATCGTTTCCTGGTTGCTTTCCAAAAGAGACACAGCTTGTGAAATGGTAAATCCTTTGTCCACTTTTTCCATCAACCATTTTAAAATTTTTAAATGTTCATCCGAATACAAACGGTGGCCAGCTTCATTCCTGGAAGGACGGATCATTTGATATCGGCGTTCCCAGGCACGTAAAGTACCGGGCTGAATACCTACTATTTGAGACACTGCTTTAATATTGTATTTTGGTTTTGTAGTCGCCATCGGACTGCCTCCACATTCTCATTTTGCTTTTATTATATAGTAACGATCTTTAATGTGTAAAATTTGTATATTCTTTTTATAATGTTTGAATAACACTTACCTTGATTTTCTCACCGTAATAAGATGACATTCTGCCCTCGTCCCCAAACGAAGAGGCATCAAGGACGTTCCATATCCTTCACTTATTAAAAGAGGGCGGCTGTACTTACTGAACCACCCTCCTCTCGTATAAGGTCCTAAACCAAAGATTCGTATTTGTCCTCCATGAGTATGACCAGTTAGAATTAAATCAAACCGCTGCTGATCAACCTTATTCATTTGTTTGAACACATATGGATCGTGTACACAAAGGATCTGATAAGGATGACGATCTTTTATATGGTACATATGTCTTCTTGGCTTTAAGAAATAAGGGTCGATACCACTTAGGACTATCTTTTTCTCTCCTCGCATAGGAATTGTCGCATCCCCATTAGAGAGCACTTGTACATTTTCTGATTCCAATATATCTACAACATCATAATCTATAAGTTCGTGATCGTTATTACCAGGGATAAAGTAGAGTGGTACTTTCCATTTCTTTAAAGCTTCTATATTATGTTTCAACTGAGACATAGTTGTACGTTTATCTACTAAGTCGCCTCCGACAATTACCATATCTATATTTTCAATTTTGCTCAGGGTGGCTTTTTTAATTACTCGATTATGGATATCAGAAATAAAAAAAATGTGTAATGGTTCATTACCAGGATAAGATTCAGCTTCAATCGTATGAAATTCCAAGTGATCATTTTGCGCCGAGTAACGCATGTATAAGTACAATAATAAGGCTGCAGCCGTTACTGCTAGTAATAACCAAAGCAATATTGAATTCCTCCTGAAATTCTAAAGTAAAATTCATCTTACCATAATATCAAATACGATAAAAAGACTGTCACCACTGGTGACAGTCTTCTCCTAACCATTTATACTTCTTTAACACTTAAGATGCGAAACCCTGATTTCTCTAATTTTTTAGTAAATTGTTCGATATTATCATTCGGTTCGATTTTCAATACGATTCTCCTAGCAAGCTTATCGGTTTCATCAAAAGTCGCTAAAGAGATAACATTTTCATGATAGCTTTTTATAATATTTCCGAGCCGCTCAATTCTTCCTGCTGATTCCTCTGAGGTAAAGGCAATTCTTATGCCTTTCTTACGAGCTCCAAAAGCACTTTCAAACTGTTCGATTACATCATAGCGGGTAACTAGCCCCTGAAATTTACGATTCTCATCGACCACTGCAAGAACAGGAAAACCTTTAAAAGATGGAAGCGTTCGTTCGAAAACTTCCTCATCATGTATATAATAGTCCGGGTACTCTGCAATGTCGCCTGCTGTTGTCTCATTTAAAAAAGTGTTTTTCTCTTGATCCGTTTTAAAGTACGCTTGATAGATAATGTTTTTAGAAATCATTCCAATAAAAGTTTCACCCTTTAATACAGGCATACCTTCAATGTCGTTTTCGTTTAACAGATCGAGAATTCCACTCAGTTTATCCTCACTTTTAGCTACAAAACACTTATGAACTGGTTTCATGATTCCTTTAACAAACATACACTCACCTTCCCTCTCCTTATCTATACTCTTTTATTCTCCTTTTATAGATGAGATTCCTGCAACCCATACGAATAATCCAAGCCATTCACTCATAAATATCCATGATGAGAGAAGGATGGTGATAAAGATTTTTACTCCAATTAAGTTTTATCAACCTTACCACGGTCCATTCGATCCATGCCCTCCGAGGCCATACGCCAGCTATCAAACTCCGCCGAACCTGTACGTAGGTTTTCAGCAGCCTAACTTACCTCAATTCCCTTTGGAGAAGGCACTCTACAAAGGAACCCTTTGGCCTTGTTTCTACGATCCTTATCCGACTCCTATTCCTGAAGGAGGCAAGAGGTGATGCATAAGGATGATCAAGTAAAAAAACGGTATGAACTAATGGAAAAAATCCAAATGGTTGATTTTGCGCTTGTTGAACTTACCCTCTATTTGGATACCCACCCTCAGGATAACCAGGCCATCCAGCAATTTAATGAGCTGGTTGTTCAAAGCAGAGACCTTAAATCCATTTACGAACAGCACTTTGGGCCGCTACGCCAATACGGTGCCAGTTTCTCCGGTTATCCTTGGAACTGGGGAGACAGCCCTTGGCCCTGGCAACTATGAATTAAAGGAGGGGAACTATGTGGTATTATGAAAAAAAACTTCAATATCCAGTAAAAGTGACAGAATGCAATCCACGACTCGCCAAATACTTGATCGAGCAATATGGAGGCGCAGATGGAGAACTATCTGCCGCTCTCCGTTACCTAAACCAAAGGTACAGTATTCCTGATAAGGTCATCGGTCTTTTAACAGACATTGGAACGGAAGAATTTGCTCACTTGGAAATGATCGCTACAATGGTCTATAAATTAACGAAAGATGCAACTCCTGAACAAATGAAAGAAGCAGGCTTAGGTGCTCACTACGCAAATCATGACAATGCCTTATATTATAACAATGCAAGTGGAGTCCCATGGACAGCATCTTACATTGCTGCAAAAGGGGATCCGATAGCTGATTTATATGAAGACATTGCAGCGGAAGAAAAGGCAAGAGCCACTTATCAATGGATTATTAATATGTCCGATGATCCATCCCTTAATGATAGCTTAAAGTTTTTAAGGGAACGCGAAATTATACATTCTCAACGATTTAGGGAAGCTGTAGAAATACTTAAGTTTGAAAGAGACCGTAAAAAAATATTTTAATATATACCCCCTAACCTCTAGAGGTTAGGGGTATTTAATGTTAATAGAATGGTTAGACTTGTTCCCTACTTCCCCATTTTCCCATTCGAATCCAAACGGCTAATACAAAATCAATAAGGAAATGAGCCGTAATTGTTACGACAAGGCTCCCCGTCTGTTCATACATATATCCTATAAAAAAACTTACAAATAGGACAGAAACCAAGAGAACGATTTTATCCAAATAACGAATGTGCATGACAGCAAACAAAACACTCGCAATAATGTAACCAAACTCTGTATGAACCACGCCTCTAAACAGCATTTCTTCACTGAAAGCAATCAGTAGCGTAAGCCCTATAATGGATAAATAGGAACGTTGTCGAAATACCTTTATATTAATACCGCCATCATCGTAAAATCGTTTTGGTAAACTATACAATAAAGCGAAATCTATCAGAAGAACTATAAGTGCTGGCAATAAACCAAACCATAACAGTTCTGACCAGGAGAATTGAAACAGAACAATCCACTCTCGGAAGGAGTCAAATAAAAAAAAGCTTCCTATGCCTGCTAAGGATAGAATAATGAGTTGAGTCAGAATAAGCTGAATGGTCAATTCGCGATCACTCATCTGTTGAATAAGATCAGCTTGTTTCTTTCGATTCATGAACTTCCTCCTGACTAAAAACCATCCTTAACCGATCCTCCCATGTTTGTCCCATTCTCTCAGCTTTACTCTCTTTGAAATGCAGCTTTGAGACTTCAAAACCACAACCATCACAGCATGGTACATAAGGCTCGCGTACTTCTTCCTGGAAAGATTGATATAAGTGCTGTCGGCGACATTCTGACTGATGAACCCAATGTAAAATTTCTGTAAGCTTATTCTGTTTATACGTCCACCGTTCATTTAAGAATTGTAGCAGCTTTTGTAGAATATTCTCGTCATTTGGGTCCTTTAAAATGGAATTTCCATCTAATACTTGGTAACGCTCAAGCTGATGGTGAATAAAGTTCCACTGAGATTCAGAAATCTCTAATTCTATTAATAGCTCGTCCACATTAGGCAATACACCTTTATCTCTCCTGTAAGACTGAATTCGTTTAAGCACACGTTTCACATCCTGTTGTTCAGGCAGCTCGTTCTGAATTAACATTTGAGGTAGATAATGATCCTTAGGGGTAAATAAAACCAGACTAGCACAAGGCTTACCATCTCTGCCTGCTCTTCCTACTTCTTGGATAAATGATTCCAACTGAGGAGGCAAGTGAAAATGAATGACAATTCGAATATCTGACTTGTCAACGCCCATCCCAAAAGCACTTGTGCAGCATACGATATCCAGTTGATTATTCATAAATTGTTGCTGTACAAGCATACGGTCCGTCTGATCCATACCACCATGGTAAAAAGCCACACGTTGATCCAGTCGAATCCTAAGTTGGAAAGAAACTTTTTCTGCCCATTGACGGCTTGAGAAGTAAATCATTGTAGGAACTTGTTTTTTCGAAAGTACCTGAACAATCCTTTCAATCTTATCGTCAGGACCATTGTGTTGTTCTACAGCAAAACTGATATTTTGTTTGTCCATAGGATAGACATGTTTCTGCATATCTTTACGGTTCAGTTTCTCCATAATGTCCAACTGGACTTCTGGGGTTGCGGTTGCACTCAGTGCCAAAACTGTGGGATCCCCCAGCTCTTTTATGGCTTGATCAAGCTTCAAATAATCAGTCCTGAACTCATGCCCCCACTGTGAGATACAATGAGCTTCATCCACTACTAGTAAATTCACCTTTATTTTGAACAGCTGCTGCTTTACCCGATCATTCTGCAGCATTTCAGGAGAAAGGTAGATAAGAGAATAATCGCTTAATTGGTTCAAAGTTTTTAGCCTTTCATTATGGTCCATGAAACTATTAAGCGCTGTTACAGTTCTGAACCCTCTCGCTTTTAATTGTTTCACTTGGTCTATCATCAAAGATATGAGAGGAGAAACAACCAGCGTCACTCCTGATTGCAACAGAGCCGGCAATTGATAGCACAGGGATTTACCAGTACCTGTAGGTAATATTCCCAATACATCTTTCCCTTTCATAAGATCATCAATGATATCGCGCTGTCCTTCTCTGAATTCTTTAAATCCAAAATGTTTATATAATTGTTGAGATAGATGCTCATGCATTTGCATATAGCGTTCCTTCCTCGGAAGAGATTTGATCTTTGGCTAAAGCCAAGCGCAGCTGGAAGTAAGTAAATTGCCCTTCAAGGTTTTCATAAATTAATTTCAACCGCTGTGTGTCCAACTCATTTGCGACGTTAATGATTTTATGGAGCTCGTGTTCACTAAGAAACGAGTCGATAGGGAAAAATGGCACTACTAAAGCTGCTTCAACAATATGGTCCTGGATCGTGCTTTTTTTCAGCCTTCTTTTCCTAACGATTTCGTCGATGGACCATCCTTTTTCGATATAGGCATAGGTTCGCTTCGCAGAAGCTGTTATTAAACTGGACTCTTTCAACCCCTTTGCACATAAAGAAAGGACAGAGTTAGTTTTACTCGATTGATTAGCCTGGAAGAAGAGATAGTAAAACACATGGTTGAGATATACGTCAACATCAGATAAAGATATGTTGTGCTTGTCTTTTAACTGCTCTCGTGTAAGCCCGATGACTCCTCCACCTGTCAGCCTATAGGTGAATATTTCTGCTTCTAGTGCAGGCCTGTCTTTTAGAAGAGTATAGATCTCGTTATACAAAGACTTCACAATCCCGGCTAGATCATTGTGATTCTTTTGGTAGACTTTTTTCACCCACAACTGAGCCTTCGCATCTTCCACAATAGGGATAAATGAACGTTTTCCCTTCAACATATTGGTAAAGGTCTGTATTAATAGAAAAATTCTTCGTTCAAACTCCGCCACTTTCGCGTGATCCATCAATCCATTGAAATAGAGTGTTTCCTTATGATTAGAGAGATACTGATAACCTTTTGATGTTATTGATGAATAGATATCCCCTTTAATCACTAACCACTCTTTTTCTTCTAACCTTTGGAAAGAATGTTTAAGCTGCTCTCGATCTAGAGATTTATAAATTCCAAAATAAGAATCCAGCTTGTAAACTCGAGCATCCTGTAAAGTCTGCGCTGATCTCTTTCCAGTCAATAAATTATATATTCCAGAGATCGTCCGCTCTCCCTTTAATCGATGAACACAGTCCAAAATAATTTGGTTAAACAAAAGCTCACCTCCAATGATCACTTCCCAAACCGGTTAATGTTGAAAAGTATTAGACAGAGTTTTACAATATCTATGTATCTTTTTTTATCCGTGATCCTTTATTACTTCATGAGGTGAAACACAAAGGAGGTTCATAACTCATGGCTAAATTTACAATGGTTGACCAGGATACTTGCATCGCTTGCGGCGCCTGTGGAGCAGCAGCACCTGATATATATGACTACGATGATGAAGGGATAGCCTATTCCATTCTTGATCAGAATAAAGGGAATTACGAAGTACCTGATATATTGGAGGAAGACATGGAAGACGCATTCGAAGGTTGTCCGACTGATTCAATAAAAGTAGCTGACGAACCGTTTGACGGAGACCCGCTTAAACACGAATAAAAAAGTGATCCCCTTCCATAAGCAGGAGGGGACATTTATTTTTTTGATAGTTCTTCAAACCGGTTACTTGCCTCCATTTGGTCGAAACTGGAAAACCATCTTTGATAATCGCGATCAATAATCCTGTAATGCTGACTGATGACATTCTGCTGCAAAATGTATTCTTCACTTTCAGCGATAAGGTTCCACCACACTTTCCCCCCCATCGTCTTACCTACTGGCCCATCTAATTGGTAGTGGGCCATAGTTTCGACGATTTCAAGTGGAGCGTCTCCTAACACTCCTTTTAAAACTTCACTTTGCTGAAAGAGAGCACAAACCGCCACCACTGTCGTCCATCCAGCCAGTGTCCGCTCTTTTTCGATTTGGACAAGAGTCTTTTTAGATAATCCTAGCACTTCTGCCATGCGATTCTGTGTATAACCATATTCCACACGGATTAGTTTCATTTTATGTGATACTTGTTCTCTTAATTGCTCTTTATCCATCAGTTATCGTCCCCTTTACTACGTCCCCTTCATTTTAACATGAGATACTCGAACATCCTACAAAAGAACAATAGCTCAAGTACCTGACTTAGCCTTTCAATGAATGTTCAACTGTGTTCAGTACGTCCTGTGCAATCGGCGCACTGATCCTTATCCTGATGTCGTTCGCCAAGGATAAGACAAGCGACGGAGCGGATGGGTCTTTCAATATAGGCAATTGACCAATGACTTCGATTGGAAACGCGCTGAAGCTGGATGCAGTCGCCTCACACTACAAAAGTACACAAAACAGTCATTATATTATTTTACTTGACATAAAAAATCCCCTGCAGAGAGGGGATTTCTTACTCGCTTATTGTGATCGTATTCATCCTTTCTGGTACTCCAATAGGTTCTTCAAGATTGTAAGCCGAAAAGCCTGCGAGTTTGATTCCATCAAGTTGAACATTCTCATAACCAAATTGCTTAGCCGTCATTAGAATAGCCTCTATCATAGTGGTTACTTCTCGCTCATTCGACCACTTCCCATGAGAAACCTCAACCAATAATTGTCCCTCACGTTCTGAAACAGAAGAAAATTTCACATGAGCAGGGACAGGTGGTGATACATAATTAAGATGTTTTTCTTTTTTCATTTCCATCAAGGCTTCTAAAATAGTTCGACCTTCATCAAGTTTTAAAGGCACCAGGAATTCAGTGGGGCTATCCGGAGTTTTGTATAGTTGATAATAGTACTCTCCATTATTAATTGGGGTTAGCTCATTGATCTCCCCATAGGGGCCTATATGAACAGCACCTCCACTGGTAGACTCAAGCTTTATGGTCTCTACACTATACGCTTCCACCTTCCAGCGAATGCTCTCAGTCAGCATTTCTGCCCATGTGCTGCCATTCACTGTAAAATCATCAGGGAATGTTACAGTTGCTCTCTTCTCATGATCTTCAATATCAATTTGAACGTCTTTAAGCAAACTCTCTGATAATCCATATTCACTGGGCACAAAGGCTTGATTATCCTCACTCCTACCATTTTCATAGACTTTCGTAAATGGTATAATTACTTGAGCATTTTTACCGGGCAGTACCTCTTTAACCAGACTATTTTCAGTTTGCTCAGCTAATTCAGCTTGCTTATCCAGGGAACTTTGATTGGCTTCCTCAGTAGAAGAAGAAACAGATTGCTCAGATTCTCTCTCTGTTTTTGCACCTTCTGTACTCGGTTGACTATTTTCGGGATCCACACTTTCATCAGGCATTTCGGCGCTTTCCATAGTTCGATTTGCTTCTGAAGCAGAATTATCACTAGTAGACTGTTCCATTTGACTGGAGTTCACCATATTTAAAAAAACAGGGATAACGACGGCTAATAACAAGATAACCACCGCGGTCGCCAAACTTGGCATAATCCAGGGCGCCATCTTTCTTTTTGTTTTTTGAACCTCCGGAGAGATTTTATGATACAACTCTTGTTTGCTTTGATGATCCTCAATAGGAGGCAGCTGCCTGAGCATGTTTTCTAATTCTTCATCTGTACGGTGTTTACGCTTCACGCTGCACTCCCCCTTCATTTTCTTTATCTAGTATTTCTCTCAACGCTTTCATACCTCGATGTTGAGTCGTCTTCACTTTACTCTCGCTCCAATCCAATATGGCGGCTGTTTCTTGAATGGACATCCCTTGAATGAAGCGAAGTATAATGACACTTCGCTGGTCAACAGTACATTGATCCAACGCTTGATATACCGCCTTCATTTCTTCATTTTGAATGGCAATTTCTTCAGGCAGGGTATCTGTATCTTGAATCTTTTCAGCTTTTTCGCTCCAATCAAAAAAATCCATAATCCGATTTCGCTTTCTTTTCTGCCTTCTAAAAAAGTCAATTGTTACATGGCGTGCAATGGAAAACAACCACGTTTTTTCACTGCTTCTTCCATCAAAAGATTGGTAAGATTTAATGACTTTAATATAAACATCCTGGACAAGGTCTTCAGCTAAATCACGATCCTTAACCATGTAGATGATGAATTGAAATAGATCTCTATGATATTTATCATACAGATCATCAAAGAACCTCTTCACTACAGGTACCTCCTGGTTATAGAAATAGTCGTATATGTATGTACAAAAGTTACACCTTTATCTTAATATGCCATGCTGAAAAAAGAAATAGAAATTGAACAGAGTAATAAAAACCTGGATTAATTAAGATAAATTTAGGCTTCTATTCTGGGTTTCTCGAAATTAACCTAAAAAATCTCTCCTAGAACAAAGAAAAAAGCCTAAGGCATCCCTTAGACTTTTGTGCGTGATTTACTATTTGATTGGAACAAAAATTAGTTTGATAATCTAATCAATTTACTATTAAGAATGGGTTTGATTGCCCACATATGATTGGGGGCTTGTCGTCTCTTTTAACCCATTTCTCTTCTCATATTTTTTAAACAATTTTGCAAGGATTGGAGAAAGAGCTAAAATAAATACAGCATTAGCAACCGCATGGTTTAAATCAAAAGGTAAACCTGCCAAGTAATAGGCCCAAAACGGCTGCCCAATCGTTCGCATCGTTAGAGAGATGACAACCCCAAAAAATAACCCGCTAAATACCCCGTATGCGGTGAGAGCCCACAAAGGTAATCGGGGCCAAACTTTACCCAGCAACCCAGCAATAAGGCCGATTACTGTCCAAGCCGCAATTTGCCAAATAGTCCAAATGCCCATCCCTAATAGCATATTAGAAACGGTTGTAGTGAGTAACGCCATAATTACCCCAGCTAATGGACCAAGCCAAAACGAAGTCAAAATAATGATGGCAGTAACCGGCTGAATATTAGGTAAACTTGCTAGCGCAATTCTTCCGGCAATCGCCAGAGCTGCTAACATCGCAATAAGTGTAATTTTATAAGTATTCATTTAATCATTCCCACGAATGATAATCAAAAATAATTTCGTCTCCTTGTTCCACTTCATATTCATTTGCACCTACCATGGCTTCCTCTCCGTTAATCGTAAACATCCAGGCCATTTTTTCTTCTTGGTTGCCTTCGATTCCTTCAATGCTATTAATAAAACCTTCACTTTCTTTTACCTCAAAATTATCTTTCATAACTTCCATCAATGTCGTACCCTCTGCAACAGTGATCTCTTGATCAGCGAGCACTTCCTCGCCATTATTTTTGGAAATTTCCACCTTCAGTGTAACTTCCTGTTTCTCCTCTTGCTGACTTGCATTTGCCTCTTCTGCTTTCTCAGTCTGCTGAGTGCCGCACCCGCTTATTACCCCGACGGCAAGTAGAGCAGCAACTAAAAAGAAATTAAACTTTTTCATCTTCACTCTTCATCCTTTCTTTCAATTTATAATGGTTTCATCGCTTTCAAGAAAGGACATAAAGACAACACCACGGCTATGTAACTATCAAAAAAGCTTGCCCTTTGTTAAAAAGGACAAGCTTAAGACAAACCAGAAAGGTTATTAGTTATTACATAGAACCAATCGGTTGTCTCAAACGCTCAATCCCCGAAGCTTTGAAACATAAGATTTTGGCAGGTCTACTGACTTGTGTTTCATCCTACTCAGGATCCTTCCCATGCATAACGCACAGTGGAACTTCCTTTTCGTCATCACTTACAGTTGCGAGGACAGCTCTGGGTTCTAACCAGATTCCCTATTAAGCCTTGTCGGGCACCCAAAATCTTTCGTATGAAGTTCATTTATTACATTACATGATAATTGAAAAATAAGCAATCTAATATTCTGTCAACTCAAGATTCTTCGGTATTCTAAAGGTGAAAGTAGTTCCCTCTCCTAACTTACTGTGAACACTAATTGTCCCATGGTGAGCTTCTACAATATTTTTAGCAATCGCAAGACCTAGCCCTGTGCCTTTTTTCTGTTTCGAACTTTCACGTTTTCTGGACTTGTCTGCTTTATAAAAACGCTCAAAAACAAAAGGAAGATCCTCTTCAGCTATACCTTGCCCAGAATCATGAACAGAGGCTATCCAATCCCCATTAATATGGTCTACTGTAACTTCTACTTTTCCGCCCGGCTGCGTGTGCCTTATTGCGTTATCAATTAGATTCGTAAGCACCTGTTCAATTCGATCGGAATCGAAGGGAAGTCTGTCAAACTCATGATCAACTCTCATCGTTAATTTGACATCTCGTTCGTCGGCAATTCCTTGGAATTTACGAATGATTTTATTCATATAAGGATGGATATCTACAGACTCTACATAAAGCTGAATATGTCCTGCCTCCATTCTGGCAAGATCAAGAAGCTCATTAACCAACCTACCGATTCTCAACGATTCTTCGTGGATAATCTGTGCGAGCTCATTTTTATCTTCTTTACTTTCGGCAATGTCATCGACAATTGCTTCGCTATATCCTTGAAGCATAGAAATAGGAGTTCTCAGTTCATGAGATACATTTGCAATGAAATCTTTTCGAAGTTTATTCAATCGACGTTCTTCCGTCATATCTCTCAAAACCGCGACGGCACCGCGTACTGTTGATTTATCATAAAGCGGTGTCATAATGATCACCCACGAACGTCCTTGAAGAGTGACCTCCGTCATTGATTCTTCCTCATTGGTAATAACCTTTTTAAACAAAGCTGTTAACGGTTCTGGAAGAGTTTGAGCATCACTCATATCTTCCTTATGCTCAAATGCATAAGCATCCAGGTACTGCGTGGCTGGAGGATTGGTAACTAGTATCTCTCCTGTTCGGTTGATCGTAATAACTCCATCAGCCATTGAGCGCAAAATTCCTGACAGCTGCTCTTTCTCCTGGTTCAAGGCATTAATATGATATTTCAACTGCCTCCCCATCCGATTGAAAGCCATAGCCAGCTCACCAATCTCATCATGGGTCAATATTGGTACTTTATTATTAAATTCACCTTTAGCGAGTTCAAGTGCTCCCTCACGCATTTTGATCAAAGGTGAAGTGATCCTTGTCGAAAGGAAAAATGCAAAAATCGTTGTCAAAACAATGGCAATTCCCGCCCCAAGGAATATAATTTTTGTTGTTTGTTCAGAAGTTTCTTCAATTGTATCAAGAGACTGATAAACAAACACAGCGCCTTCTCCATTTGCAAGAGGTGTGCCCACGACCATGACACCCGTTTCAGAAGTCTCCAGATCAGCAACTTTTTTCACTTCATTTCCTTTATTAATTACGCTGGATAATTCTTGATCAGAAGCAAACCATTCATAACCTAATTCAGGTAACTCATCGGTTTCACTATCCGCTATAAGGATATCTCTTTCATCCCATGCAATCACAGCACGGCTCGCAGAATCTTTTACTAGATTAGTGGTAGAAAGCATTAATTCTCTGTCCTCATAACGTTCTTCAACATCTGAAATCTTGTTAGCCGTCTGCAGTAAATGCCGCTCAGCTTCAAGGATGTGATAGTTTTGAAAAAACTCCAAGAGTAATATCGTAAGTATAAATAGAACGAAGCAAACGAGCAGTAGAATAGTAAACCATAATTTACCTACAACACTTCGCCAAAACATCAGTCACCATTGACCTCAAATTTATATCCAATTCCCCAAACAGTTACGATCATCCCTGCAGCGTTTGCTGAAACTTTACTTAGTTTCTCGCGTAGCCTTTTCACATGAGTATCTACCGTTCTAAGATCTCCGAAAAATTCGTACTGCCACACTTCCTTTAACAGCTGTTCCCGATCAAAAACTTTATCTGGGTATTGGGCCATGTAGTTTAAAAGCTCGTATTCTTTAGGAGTTAAAGCGACCTCCACTCCGTCTGCTGTCACCCGATGGGCGTCGTTATCAATCGTCATATGAGGAAAGATAAGTATATTTCTTGTAGAGGTGTCCGTCTGTAAGAACCTTGTTGTCGATGCTCTTCTGAGCAATGCTTTTACTCTTAAAACCACTTCTCTCGGACTGAAAGGTTTTACAATGTAATCATCTGTGCCAACTTCAAATCCTTGCACCCGATTCGCTTCTTCTCCCTTTGCAGTGAGCATAATTACGGGAGTCGCTTTTTTCTCGCGAAGTTCTTTACAAACTTCAATTCCGTCTTTACCTGGAAGCATTAAATCAAGCAAAATCACATCGTAATCATTCTGTATCGCTTTCATTAAAGCTTCTTCTCCGTCCTCTGCCTCATCGATTTCATAATTTTCTCTTTCCATATACATTTTAATTAGACGTCTAATACGTTCTTCGTCGTCCACAACCAATATCTTTCCTTCTTTTTCCATACTACTACCTCCACCATTGCATGTTGTATTTCCATAATATACACAAATGGCAGGCTGGGTAAAGTTACCCTTCCTGCCTTTTGGTCCTCATCAAGCGTAAGAGTGCAGTCCTGAGATGACTAGATTTACTGCGATCAAATTGAACATAATAATTCCGAAGCCACCTACAGCAAGCCATGCTGATTTCATTCCTTGCCACCCTCTAGATAACCTAAGGTGCAAATAAGCAGCATAAAAGAAAAATGTAATGAGAGCCCATACTTCTTTGGGATCCCATCCCCAAAAGCGATCCCAAGCCTGCTGAGCCCAAATCGAAGCAAATATGATCGCTCCCAGCGTGAAAACGGGAAACCCAATCGCTACAGAACGATAGGAAACCTCATCTACTAGCTCAGGGTTAACTTTTCTAAGAAGAGGCTGAATCGCTGCAGCTACACGTTTTCTCAAAATCAACCTTGCTAATCCATATAAGACTAGTCCGCCTAACAACGACCAGATGAATGTGTTGAGCTTTTTGGCAGCTTCCTGTCCTCTCATCCATTCTGGAGCAGAAAACAACGGTGACATGCCATCCTCTGAGACGAGCTCACCATCAAAAGGACCTGCTATGGCAGGTACTTCATAAATAATTTCGACTTCTTGACCATTTACAGGGGCTTTAAATGTTTCTTCGTACCCTGCTGCGCTAAATCCAGTAGTTACTAAGATAAATGCTATGGTAGAGGCAAGAACATAAATGACAAATTCAAGCCATGAAGTATGTTTCGACCTTTTCGTTTGATCAACCTGGCGTATAAGAAAAATCAATCCGGCTACAAAACTAACCGACAATATCCCTTGACCAAGAGAGGCTGTAGTTACATGAATATAGAGCCAATGGGATTGTAATGACGGTACCAATGGTGATATTTCTGTCGGGAACATGCTCGCAAAAGCAATAACTAACAAAGCAATTGGTAAAGCGAACAAACCTAGTAAATCTACACGATAGATGAAGTACAGAACGATAAACGCAAATACTAGCATCATCCCGAAGAACGTCGTATATTCGAATAAATTACTGACAGGTGCGTGCTGACTAGCTATCCATCTCGTAATAAAGTAGCCTAGCTGGGTTAGAAATCCAATAATCGTTAGAGTTATTCCAATATTCCCAGCGACTTTACTTTTTCCTCTCTTCTTATCACGGATCGTCCCTCCAAAAAAGAACGTCGCTATTAGATAGATAAAAAAAGCCGCGTACAGCAGATTACTGCTGATTGTACTTAAGTCCATGTTCTTCCTCCTCGCTTACGCTGCTTTGGTCATCTTTCATTTCATGCTGGTCAATAGGTTCCTTAATATTAGTTCCTTCAATCACTTTTCCTATATCACGTCTTAATGCAAACCAGTTTTTGTTTGTATGTCCCGCAATCCAAACGCCATCGGCTTTAGGCTGAAGCCAAATACGACGATGATTCCAATACATTCCCTGGATAACTCCAATCATGAATATCGCTCCACCTAGAGCAATGACCCAGAGTGTATGATCTTTTTTAACCGTCAATCCTGTAACATCACGGACATCAAAGTTGACTAAACCTAACTTATATTCATTATCGCCACTTGCATCGACATTCGCGCCAATTCCAAGGAAACTTGTTTCCGGTTCAGATTCACCTGGTGGATAAACATTAAATACGAAGGCAGGGTTTTTGGGATACTTGGAAATGGATACTGGCCGCCCATCTTCCATTTCATATTCCGGATAATAATCTTCAATAACAACACGGTGGCCACTGTCAAGTTCGTATTCAGATTTCGGATTTGTTAAGTCTACGGTGAACTCTCCGTAGTTTGTGTCCTCATTATCTTTGTCGTGAACTTTGAACGTCATTTCTTCAAACTCATTCAACTGATAGCTTGCTTGATACAAAGCGAATTCATCGAACTTAATCGGATGGTTCATTTTTGCAGAGGCTTCTTTTACTTTTTCAAGTTCAGGTTCCTTCCCTGGTACCACTTCATCCGTGCGTTTATAAATGACTGCATCGGTCTGGAAATTTTTTGGTACAGGAGCCCCGTTGTTTTGAATAGCTTCTTTGAAGCGTTCATCACCCTCGTCGTAAGTCTCTAAAATAAAGTCATTGTTTTTCATGTAGTATTGACCGTCTGTTCCAGGGATCATAACCGTCTCACCTTCTCGGACCCAGACATACTCGTCAATATAAAAAGCTGGTACAAATCGCATGAGCGATCCAATTAAAAAAATGATTAAACCAATATGGTTAACGTAAGGACCCCACCTTGCAAATCGATTTTTCTCAGCAAGGATGTGCCCATTATCTTCAGAAATACTGTAATGACGTTTTTTTAAATTATTTTTAAATAGATCGATATCAAGTTGATTGGATTTTGTTTCGCCGAAAACACGTTGTTTTTTCATAAAGATCTCATGACGCTTCGGCTTTTGCTTTTTGAGTGTTTTGTAAAGTGGGAAAAATCTATCAATACTAGCAATAACAATAGAAATTCCAATTAGAGCTAATAACAGCATATACCACCATGAAGTGAAGGTATTATGCAAGCCTAGCTGATAATAGATTTGGCCAAAAAGACCATACTGATCCCGGTAGTGAGTTGAAGCATCAACATTCGGCGGTATGTACATTTCTTGTGGAAGAATTGTACCGATGGCGGATGCAATCAAGGTTAGAACAATTAGTGTTACCCCTACCTTGACAGATGAGAAAAAATTCCAGATCTTATCCACATACGTTCGATTGTAGGTTTGAGATCGTCGGGCGCTTCCGTCATACCTCATATTGAGAAGTTTGTTTCCTTCATTTCCATCAATGTGCTGATTCTTCTCTACCGGCTTCCCACATGATTCGCAGAGTACTGTTCCCTCCGGATTCACATGACCGCATTCACATGTAATCTCTTTCATAATAAAACCTCACAATTTCAAGTAGACTACTCCTCTGGTGTTATTTGTTGCAGATAGCCTTCTAGTTTACTCAAAGTAAGCGGGCCAGTGACTTGCTCTACAATTTCACCATCAGCATTGATGAATAGTGTTGTAGGAATAGGACCGATATTATAAAGATCCATAACTTGTCCACCTTTATCTTGCAGTACAGGGAATGTCAAATCATAACGATCTATGAACCGTTTAACAACAAGTTCCGTCGTATCGAGATTCACCGCAAGAATTTCTACCCCTTTTTCTTTATACTTCGGATAAAGCTTTTCCATATAAGGCATTTCATCTTTACACGGCCCACAGTAAGTAGCCCAGAAATTCAACATAACACCTTTTCCTTCTAGGTCTTTCAATTCAATAGTTTCGCCTTCAGACCCAAATTTCTCAAGCTGGAAATTTGGTGCTTGTTCTCCTTTTGCGATAACAGCTTTGTCATCTTTTAAAGTCGACACGATGGCAAATACAAGCAACCCTACCATCACCGCAAGCAATGAAGTACGAAAGATTAAGCGCTTTCTCTTTTTCTTCAAAGTTGACTCTTTCATATCTTTCACTCCCAAGTCATTATAACATTGATTGGAAACGGTAAATTTGAACTTTATTTAACATTTTCTTCAGCCATTTGACGAAGCTGTTTAACTTCAAATGGTTTTAGTGGGCGATAGTCACCTGCATTTAATCCTTTCAGGTCCAGGGAACCGTACCTTTCACGCTTCAATTTATCAACAGGATACCCTAAAGCATCAAACATTCTTCTTACCTGGCGATTCTTTCCTTCATGAAGAATAATCTGTACGATGGCGGTATTTTTCTTTCCATCCGTGGACATGATTTTAGTATGCACAGCCTTTAAATATTCGCCGTCTACAGTCAATCCTTTTTTCAATTGTTGAAGCTGATCTTTCGTCGGAATGCCTTTTGTCTTTGCAATATAAACTTTGTCCACTTCATGCTTTGGATGCATGAGCAAGTTTGCAAATTCGCCGTCATTCGTTAAGAGAATTAAACCAGAGGTATCGTAATCCAAGCGTCCGATCGGAAAGATACGCTCTTCTACTTCTGGAAGATAATCTGTAACCACTTTTCTTCCTTTATCATCGCTTACACTAGAAATGACTCCACGGGGCTTGTAAAGCAAGTAATATACGGGCTGCTCCTTATCAATGGGTACACCTTCTACTTCAACATCATCATTACTGCTCACTTTCGTACCCAGTTCTGTTACTGTTTTTCCGTTAACCTTTACTTTACCGTCAACTATTAATTTCTCTGCTTTTCTTCGTGATGCCACACCTGCGTGAGCGATCACCTTCTGAAGTCGTTCCATGTTAGCCATGGGACCGTCACCAACCTTCTATGAGTTACTTTCACTTTTTCAACTATGGACAACATAACAGCAAGCCCCGCTGATAACTTCCAGCGCGGCTCCTCAGCTCATTTACATTATACACATTCCTGAAAGATTTGAACAAAAAAACCACCCTATTAATGAAATAGGATGATTACGATAATTACCGATGCTATTATACCAGCTAGATCCGCAAGTAGTCCAACCTTTAAAGCATCCCCCATTCGTTTGATTCCAACTGCTCCAAAATAGACTGTGATTATATACAGCGTAGTATCGGTACTCCCTTGCATAACTGAAGCAAGCTGGCCAATAAATGAATCAGGACCATGCGTTCTAATCAGCTCTGTCGTTACACTTAATGCAGCTGTTCCAGATATCGGACGTATAAGTGCTAATGGAAGAATGTCAGCAGGCACGCCTATGGCTGTCATAAGAGGCTGGAAAAATGCAAGGATGGCACCCATGGCGCCTGAAGCCTGAAAGATTGCGATGGAAACCATCATACCTAATAGGAATGGAAGGAGTGATATCGCAATTTGGATTCCTTCTTTACTCCCCTCTACAAATACTTCATAAGAAGGGACCCTTTTTACAGTAGCTATAATCAAAATGATTACTATAATTCCAGGGATAAGCCAAATACTGATCATATCTTTAACGTCCTCTTACGCTTATAATAGAATAGCCGGTCAATCATTAAAGCAGCTAGAGTAGAGATGATGGTCGCCATAATGGTTGCCCCTACAATACTCGTCGGATCGACTGACCCGTATTTCATCCGTATTGCTATGACTGTTGTAGGGATCAATGTAAGTGAGGAGGTATTGATGGCAAGAAATGTGATCATGGAACGACTCGCCTCTTCCGTTCCTGATAATCTCTTTAATTCCTTCATTGCCTTTAACCCCATCGGTGTAGCCGCGTTACCTAGACCGAACATGTTGGCCGTCATATTTGATAGAATGTATCCTAAGGCAGGATCATTATCAGGGATATCTGGAAAGATCCTTTTAACGATTGGACGAAACAACTTAGCTAACCCTTCTAACAACCCGGCTGCCTCTGCGATCTTCATCAGTCCAAGCCAAAAAACCAGTACACCGGTCAGGCTCAGCGTAATCATAACTGCTTCGTCTAAGGTTGAGAATATAGCTTTGTTCACTTCCTCCATCGTCCCATTAAATGCTGCAAAAACAATTCCCGTTACTGCTAAAAGGGCCCATATAAGGTTTACCATGGGGCCACCCCCATGAGTCTGCCCATAAACCCTTTCAACTCTGATAAGAATGGCTTAATTGGCCGCTCTTTCCATACTGGTGTTTCTAACAAAGGAGTAGTCCCTATTGAATACTTAGTTATTCCAGCGATATTTCCGTCCTCTCCGGTTAGAGGATACCGATAGAAACTTGCTTTTAAGGATTCTTTTTCATTGAGGGTCAGTGGGAAATACACATCTCTTGGAAAATAGTACGTTTGTCCATTCGCTTCAATGACTCCTTCGCTTTGTAATTTGACTGTTTCGAAGTTTTTGAACCCCCACTCGTACATATTAATGTGATCATTCCAATCGTCAGGAGCGTTCAAGGTAACGGCGATTAACTCAAGTCCGTCTTTTTCAGCACTGGAAACCAATGTTCTACCGGCCCTTTTAGTAAATCCTGTTTTCCCTCCGTTTGTCGGCTCGTAATATTTAGTCAACAATTTATTTTTGTTCATCCAAGCATAGTCTCGGTTTTCAGATAAAAACTTTTCACTGCCCGTGACTTCACGGAACGTTTCATTCTTCATCGCATAGGCCATCAACAACCCCAGATCATAGGCACTTGAATAATGAGTTTCACCATCTAGACCATGGGGATTCTCAAAATGGCTGTCATTCATCCCAAGCCAAAGCGCCTTTTCATTCATCATCTGAGTGAAGCCCTCTACACTCCCCCCTACATGTTCCGCTATAGCAACAGCAGAATCATTTCCGGAACGAAGCATCAATCCATAGACGAGATCTTTGAGCAGGATTTTTTCATTTTCAGTCAAATAAATGGAGGAACCTTCTGTATGAATGGCTCGGCTGCTAACTTTAACTTTTTCATCCAGTTTTCCAGATTCTATAGCAATAATAGCAGTCATAATTTTAGTCGTGCTTGCAATCAAAGACGATTCATAAGCGTCTTTTTCAAACAACACTCTTCCTGACTCTGCATCCATCAGTACGGCATGCTCTGCAGACACAGCTATATTAGGGTTCGCATGTACCTTTTCGGTCATGAACACCATAAACATCAAAGGAAAGATCATGATTAAACAAAGACACTTTCTCAAAAGGGCTTCCTCCCTATTCTCGTCATTTGCTTAACTCTATGCAAAAAAGTACAAGCTTATGATTAATTAGAAATGTGGAAGTCACTCATTCAAAATTGAAAAAAGAGTGCCTATTGAGGCACTCTTTCCTAGTCTCCATCCGTATTTAGGTCTGGTTCAGTAAATTTCTCGAAAAAGAGGTCTGCCTCTCCTTCTACATCTTCTTGTTCTTTCAATTCTGAAAGTGGAGGCAGCTCTTCAATAGAAGTTAAACCGAAATAAATTAAAAATTCCTTCGTTGTGCCGAAGAGAACAGGTCGTCCGATAGCTTCTTTGCGCCCTCTTTCTTCTATCAGACCCCTGTTGACTAAAGTTTGAACAGCACGATCACTCTTCACTCCTCTTAAGTCGTCAATCTCAATACGAGTGATAGGCTGTTGATAAGCAACGATCGCTAGTGTTTCAAGCGCAGCCTGGGACAAACGGGTGGAGCCTGAAGAATCAATCATCTTTTTATAATAGGAGGCATGCTCGGGTTTTGTGGTCAGGTGCAGTATACCTTGTGAATTCATAATGGTAATACCGCGCCTTGAATCTTTATATTCGTGGGACATTTCTTCAATGATTGACAGAAGCTGCTTATGTTCTACATCGAGCAATTTGCTTATCTTACGTGTCGTCATGCCTTCTTCTCCAGAAGCAAACAACATCCCCTCGATTACCGCTTTATATTCCTCTAACTCCATGGTGCATCCTCCATCTTAAACACTATTAAATCATCAAAATGTTTCTGCTGAACACATGTGATCTCATTACTTTTCATCAACTCCAAAAGTGCCATAAAAGTAACAACAATGTGCGGCCGCGTTTTTTTCTCAAACAAATCGTAAAAGGAAGTTCCTTCTTTCTTTAAATCCACTTGATTTAGGATCTCCTCCATCCTCATCTGTATAGGAATCTCATCCTTTTTTATTTTTGTATCCTGAGGCGCAGTGGTTTTAGATCTACTGAGAAGTCTACCCATCGCTTGAATCATATCGTAAATGGAGGCCTCTCCTGGTTTAATTTCAGGAGGTTCATCCCCAAGTTCATCTTTATTCATTGGTGGTCGCGTATAAATTCGATTGGCATCCAACTCTTTTTCCTTCAATTGTTCAGCTGCTTGTTTATATTTTCTATACTCAATTAATTTTCGCATAAGCTCTTCGCGTGGATCCTCTTCCATCTCTGCCTCTTCTGCATCATCTATTGTGGGATTCGGCAGCAACATCTGACTTTTCATAGCAAGTAACGTTGCAGCCATCACGAGATACTCACTCGCCAAATCCAACTCTAACTCATTCATCGTATGGATATAATGCATGTACTGATCGGTGATCTGAGAAACGGGTATGTCATAGATATCAATCTCATACCGATTGATTAAATGCAATAGAAGGTCTAGTGGACCTTCAAATCCCTCTACTTTCACTTGATAGCTTTTTGTCATATTATTCTTCCTTTATGATGATCAATTACCGTCTTTAGTTTATCAAAAATATAGATATCCGTTAATTACAACTTGATAACTTGTTAAACCGTCTTTTAGTTATTTACAATAAAAGCAAGAATCTATTGCATGGAGGCGTCTACCTTGTACCCTGATTTATATATAGATTACTTAGCTCATTTTCACGGAACACGGGATTATTTTGAATGTCACGAAGTTTTAGAAGAACACTGGAAAAATGTCGATCCTAAAAACAGGAATTCCGTATGGGTGTTCCTAATTCAATTAGCAGTATGTATGTATCATTATAGAAGGGGAAACAGGAAAGGTGCTGAAATCCTTATCAATCGATGCTTAAAGAGATATCCCACCATCTCTGAAAGTCTTGAAGAAATTGGGCTTGAAAAACGAGAAGTCTTGCTCCTTGTGCAAGAAGTCCGTACTCGTCTCATTAATCAACAGCCTTACAAAAGTACCATATTACCAATATGCGATAATATCTTACTAGATGACGTCAGACAGAAATGTAAAAAATGGGGAGTCACTTATGGCAAGCCAAGCAATCTATTGGATCATTATTTGATAAACAAACACTCATTGAGAAATCGACCTTAAATCCAAAGTAAAAGAGGTGTCCGCGGACACCTCCTTCTTTACCCTATACTTGAGAGGATGGGCTTTCAGCTTCACATTTTTCATAAAATGATTCTGTTGCCACATCCGCACAAACTTTATATTGATTGCCAAGTTGATCTTGGATACGATGGACCATCTTTCTGCCAATGCCCGTGTTTCGATGAGACGGATTTACAGACACATGCTGAATGACAGCCTCATCTCCTTCAATCCGCACACCGATCGCACCAAGTATATCCTCATCTTTCCATAAGAAAAGACTCCAATTTGGATTGACTTCATACTCTTTAACAATTTCCTGAAGCCCCTTAACATCAGAAACTTCCGGCATGAAAGATAAGAGTCCCATGGCAATCTTTTCGAATGATTTTTTATATCGAATTAACATAGTAACCCCTCATCATTTATGAAAATAATCTTTCTGCCCTGTATGCATGAGCAGGGCCGCTTCAGCAGCTATCATTTCAGTGTTTTACTTTACGATTCCAAACCAGTAATAAAAGCCCCAAAATAAGCTGAATAGTGATAATACAGTGAATAAAATCCAGTTTTTTTTCTTCATCATGCGTCCCCCCAATGGTGACGGTTTCACACCTAGCTAATAGCATACATAAAAGTAGGGTGATGTTCAACCCCGAGTAGTTCTATTTTTTAAACTTTGAATAACGCGAAACCCGTCCGATTTTTTCCCCTTTATTTTAAAAGGAAGGATATTCACTATCGCCAGGTATGCGTTAAACAAAAAAAATAGCATAACTGGGTTTGTCCGCATCAAGGGAGGTGTGATAAAAAGAAATAAAAAAACGACAGCATTGAGAAGCGGACCTCCAAGACAGATCAAGGCTTTTTCTCGATCACTAAACGGATCTTCACGCTCATTTATAGAATGAGCACCATGAAATAGGAGGCATCGAATAGAGATTCTTACCCTTCCGAACTTTCCTTTAATTAACGGAAACCCATATCCTAGATTAATGTAACTCTGTTCCGCTCGAAAAATTTGGGCAGTAAGAACATGGCCTAGTTCATGAATAAAAAGACTAAGGGGTGCCACTGCAAAAATCAACAGTAAAAAAGTGACAAGCATTCGTCTAGTCTTTCAGGACTTACTTATTCTTCTACTCTTACGCGCTGCATTACATCACCCGCACGTACACGGTCCACAGTATCTACTCCCTCTACGACTTTACCAAACACTGTGTGTCGGCCGTCTAAATGAGGCTGTGGAGAATGGCATACGAAGAATTGGCTGCCCCCTGTATCTCTTCCAGCATGAGCCATAGACAATGTTCCACGTTCATGTTTATGCGGATTGCCTTCTGTTTCACACTTAATTGTGTACCCAGGACCACCTGTTCCATTTCCTTTAGGACAACCACCCTGAATTACAAAATCAGGAATAACACGGTGGAAAGTCAGACCGTCATAAAATTCACTGTTTGCAAGTTTTTCGAAGTTTGCCACAGTATTCGGTGCAGCTTCATCATATAGTTCAATCACCATTTTTTCTCCATTTTCAAACTCAATTGTTGCTTGTTTCATGTTTTGTTTCTCCTCTCTGCTGTTCATAAGATAAATCGTGTCTAGTCATCTCTTGGAACGTCTCTCTGCGGACGACCAATTGATGATGGCCGTTTTCGACAAATACGACGGCAGCTTTCTGGAAACGATTGTAATTATTCGCCATAGCATAACCATACGCTCCTGTGCTGAAAACTGCAAGTAAATCTTCGTGTTCCACTTTAGGGAGTTCCACATCCCATATTAGCATATCTCCTGATTCACAACACTTTCCAGCAACTGAATATTTCTTTTCTTTTGGATCATTCACTTTATCCGCCAATACTGCTTCATATCTGGCTTGGTACAGGGCTGGACGAATATTGTCTGTCATGCCTCCATCCACTGAGATGTAAGTTCTGACCCCAGGGATTTCCTTTATCGATCCTACCGTGTACAATGTGACTCCTGCTTCACCTACAATCGCCCTTCCAGGCTCGATCCAAATTTCCGGAAGTGGATAATTGGATTGTTCCGAGAGAGTCTTTATCTCTTTAATCAAGGCATGGGCATACTGATCAAGATCTAAAGGATCGTCTTCTTTTGTGTATTGAATTCCAAATCCCCCCCCGAGGTTGACCACTTCAGCCGTAAAATCAAAGCGGTCACGCCAATCCTCTAGAGTTGAAAACAGTTTTCTTGTAGCCATCTCAAATCCGCTTGTTTCAAAAATTTGAGAACCGATGTGACAATGAAGGCCTTTCATTTTAATCCTAGGATGATCGAGAACTTTAAGAAAAGCTTCTTCAGCTTGTCCGCTGGATAAATCAAATCCAAATTTAGAATCTTCTTGCCCTGTCAAGATATAATCATGCGTATGAGCTTCGATTCCAGGAGTTACCCTTAATAGCACATCTATCTCACTGGTTCTCTCTTCGAGAATGGCATCAAGCAGCTCAATTTCATAAAAGTTGTCGACGACAATACAACCTATATGGTGCTTAACGGCCATTTCCAGTTCCGAAATACTCTTATTGTTGCCATGCATGTGAATTTTTTCCACAGGGAATCCTGCTTCAAGGGCTGTATGTAGTTCCCCCCGTGATACGACATCGAGACTAAGCCCTTCCTGATGAGCCACTTGAAGCATGGCTATCGAGGAGAATGCTTTACTTGCATAGGCCACTTGTGCAGGAACGTTATGTTTTTTAAATGTCTCTATAAATGCACGTGCATTCGAACGGATTTGTCCTACATCATATACATACAAAGGTGTACCATAATGATCCGCTAAGTTTTTTGCTGAAACGCCACCGATCATCAGTTGCCCACCTTCATTCACCTCATAATTCATTCGTTCACCACCATCATTTTAAGTCTAAAGAAAAAGAAAATGCTCCTTATTATTAAGGAACATTTGTATTATTTGTTTTAATTTATCACATTGGTTAAAAAGGAGCAATACGCTACCTTTGGCGCTGGTTGTTCTGCGGATGGACGATGCTTGGGCGTACTTTCAAGGAAGGCATAGACATTCTTAATACAATTTGTATGGCTGCTTTTGCATTAAACGGCAAAAATGGCCACAAGTAAGGAGTGTTGAAGGACTTTGTGTGTGCAAGTAAAAGAATATAAGCTGTCATCCCAATTACTACTCCTTTGATACCGAAGAACGCAACAAATATAACCATCGCGACTCTTGACATTTTGTTTGCTACAGAAAGTTCATAACTGGGGGTGGCATAAGATCCGATAGCGCTTACAGCTACATACAGAATGACCTCTGGAATGAACATTCCTACATCTATAGCGATCTGACCAATGAGAACGGCAGCGATCAAACCCATCGCTGTCGATAACGGGGTAGGTGTATGGATAGCAGCAATCCGGAGCATTTCCAACCCTAAATCAGCAAGCAGAATTTGGTAAATAACAGGAATGCTGCTCTCTTCATTAGGTCCGACAAAAGAAAGGGGCGCCGGAAGCAAATCAGGCTGCATCACAAATAGCAGCCACAAAGGCAACAGAAAAACTGAGGCGATTATCCCGAAAAACCTTACCCACCTGACAAACGTACCGACTGCCGGAGATTGTCTGAATTCTTCTGCATGCTGTACATGGTGAAAATAAGTGGTTGGCGTAATAATAGTACTCGGCGAAGTGTCTACCATAATAAGTACGTGTCCCTCAAAAAGATGGGACGCCGCTACATCCGGACGTTCCGTATACCTTACGAGAGGAAAAGGATTCCGTCCTTGATGAACTAAATATTCTTCCAGGGTTTTGTCCGCCATAGATAACCCGTCAATATCGATATTCTTAATTTCTTCTTTAATTAACTCTATAAGACCAGGGTCAGCTACGTCCTGGATATAAGAGAGACAGATGTCCGTTTTTGACCTACTTCCCACTTGCATGATTTCATGACGCAGACGCTCATCGCGAATTCTTCTCCTTGTAAGGGCAGTATTTTCAATAATGTTTTCCGTGTACCCGTCCCTAGATCCACGAATAACTTTCTCTGTATCAGGCTCTTCGGGTGTACGGCCAGGGTAAGAACGAACATCTACAATAAAGGCCTCTGTATGCCCTTCGACGAATATAACGATCAGCCCTGACAGCAATTGAGTGATACATTTGTCAATCGAAGTAACGACTTCTACTTGTTGATGAGGTATGTCGTTCTTAATATGCTGAAAGACATCTGTACTTTCATCGGTCCGTTCATTCATCTCGAACAACTGGCGCATTAATTCAACAATAATTGGCGTTTCGCATAACCCCGTAACATAATAAACGTTGACTTCGTGATCCAGGATAGTGAGAGTTCTAAACCCAATATCAAAAGATTGATCGACCCCAATCCGTTCATTCATTATGTTTCTATTCTGTTCTAATTTCATTACAATCGGTGTGTCCGGCTGTTTACCAGGCATTGAGTTCAGTCCCTTCGTTCCTCTCTAACCTTTTGGTTTAAAGATGACGGCTACAATAAATCCAAATAATATGGCAGACGCAATACCAGCAGAGGTCAGCTCAAATATCCCTATAGCTATTCCGATAATACCGTGATCATCCGCCTGTTCCATGGCTCCATGAAGCAGGGAATGGCCGAAGCTTGTGATCGGAACAGTAGCACCCGCTCCAGCGAAATTAATTAGATTATCATATAGATCGAACGCATCCAACACAGCTCCAGCGACGACAAAAGATGACATCACGTGGGCCGGAGTAAGTTTAAAGTAATCTAGAAGGATTTGACCAATGACACAAATGCCTCCACCGACTACAAATGCCCAAACAAAATTCAATTTAATCGTCCCCTTTCGTTAACACAACGGCATGTGCAATACCGGGAATGGATTCCTTTTGCTGGATCATCGTAGGACTCATGAGAGCACCTGTTGCAACGACCAGTATCCGTTTATAGGTTCCTGCTTTCAGTTCATTGATCAACTTTCCATAAGTGACTACGGCTGAACAGGCACAACCACTTCCGCCGCTGAAAACGGGTTGATCTGAATGATATATTAAAAGGCCGCAATCCTGATGGACAGGAGTGATATCGTAGCCATCCTGTTCCATCATATCTCTAAGAATAGGTGTACCTACCGAGGAGAGATCACCCGTTGCGATTACATCGTAATCACTGGGAACACGGCCCATATCTTCAAGGTGGGTTTTAATCGTATCCCATGCAGCAGGAGCCATGGCTGACCCCATATCAAATGGATCCTTGATACTATAATCCATGACTTTACCAATGGTTGCTGCTTCTATTTGAATAGGAGATGGTGTAGTCGAGATAAGCGCCGATCCGCTACCTGTAACTGTAAAAGTGGCAGTTTTTGGTTTTTGACCACCATATTCCGTCGGGTATCTGAACTGACGCTCTGCAGTACAGTTATGAGAGCTGACCGCTACAAGTGCATTTTTTGCATAACCCGCTTCGACTAGAGCAGCTCCTGTTGCCAAAGTTTCCATACTTGTAGAGCAAGCTCCGAACATACCTAAAAGCGGAATCCCCAATTGCCTCGCTACATAGTTTCCCGTTACATTTTGGTTTAACAGGTCTCCCGCTAAAAATACATCAATATTAGATTCATCTACCCCTGCCTTTTGCAGACAAGAATGAACAGCATCTGTCATTAACCTTCTTTCTGCAAGCTCCCAGTTGGCTTCGTTACAATGAAGTTCATCATAAATTCGGTCAAACGTATCCTTTAAAGGCCCTTCTCCTTCAATAGGACCAACAGCCGTACCTGATGATTGCAGATAGACGGGATTTGTAAATGACCATGATTGTTTACCTGTCTTTGCCATGTTGTACTCCTCCTAATAAATAAGCGACCAAAGATAACGTAAAATTCCTAAAATATACGCAGCCACAACTCCAAATACAATTACTGAGCCCGCTAATTTAAACAGATTTGTGGCTACTCCCAGCACTAACCCTTCACTTTTGTGCTCAAGAGCAGCTGAAGTAATCGAATTCGCAAAACCTGTAACAGGGACGGCTGAGCCCGCTCCGGCAAATTGACCGAGCTTATCATAAACCCCAAATCCTGTTAATAACGCTGATATTAGAATAAGAGTTGCTACTGTAGGATTTCCTGCATCTTTTTCGCTATAATCAAACCAATGAACATACATTTCTGTAAGTAATTCCCCTAAAACGCAGATTAGACCACCTACAATAAATGCTTTAATCATGTTCATGAGGTAAGGGGGTTTAGGTTGATACGTTTTACTAACCTTTTCAAAATTTTTCTCATTCAATTGCTGCTTTCCCAATGACTTTTTCCTCCTTCTTAATATCAACTCTCACTTTTATGAGTTATCGTGTAAAAATCACCCATTGAAACAGTGAGCCGGCAATTTTACCAAGTACGAGTGCCATCAGAAGAGTAAATAAGAAACCATCTACTCCAATCCTCTTAAAAAGTAGAGGAAAGACATTCAATACTTCTGTCAGCGCCGCAGCAAGCATCCCAATAAATATGCCATGCAACAGCCCCCAGATAATTAATCCGAAATAGGTCACTTGAATAGGTATGTCACCAAAAGATAAATAGATGCCAAAGAGAACACCAAAGATGACGGCAGCCTCATAATGTCTCAGTTTCGACTCTGAATGGCTTAATTGCATAAGTCTCGGAACAATTCCCAGAACTGTTAAAAATGCCACAAAACCTGTCCCCACTGCAATTCCCGAAGCTAAACCGATAAGTGCCTCAACTATCCACATCCGTTTTTTCCACCTTGTTTTCTTTAATTGCTACATAATGATCCATGTCCTCCTGATAGTTGAAAATCTCTACTTCCATAGGACTAGGCTCCTCATTAAAACGTTTTTGGAACCAGTGATTAAAAAATAATATCATACCAATCCCTAGACCAATGGAATAAGGAATTTGAATCCACAGAGGGTGGTCTGACTCTTTACCAGTCAGCATGAAATGCAGTTTTTGCTGAACAGCACCCATACTTACGTCGTAATGAAAATTCATAATTGCCATGGCTGCACCAATAAACAGAAGCAGCCAAATAAGGCTGATTAGGATAAGAGAAGGCTCTCGTTTATGCTCTTCCACGTGGACGACACATTGGGTCGGACCGATCAGTTCAATTTCCAGCTGAGGATACTTTGTAAGGACTTGTTCAATAACCATAAATCCATCAATCACAACGATGTTCCTATCTTCGTCTGTGACCTCGTGCAGGATCATCTGCTCAAGTACAGGAACTTGTCGTTTAGGTCCTGTCACACGTGCAATGTCACCGAGTTTGATCATCGAAGAAGGCTGCACATAGATCGATTGTTTGATACGAATATATACAGGAGTCGCCATTGTTTTATTGCCTCCCGTTTTCAAAATTTCTTGCCTTTATTATGTGTGGATTGGAAAATAACATACAATTGGCAGCAAAGTTCTTGAAATCAAATAAACTAAAAAAAGCTGTGCCTAATTGGCACAGCTTTAACTCGAGTCGTTCATGGTTTGCTTCATGTCTGCTAATATTTTTTTCTCAAGGCGGGAAACTTGAACCTGTGATATACCTAATCGCTCTGCTACTTCTGTTTGAGTCTGATCTTTGTAGTATCTTAAATAGATGATCAGTCGTTCTCTTTTGTCCAGCTTGCTCATTACATCCTGCAAGGTGATCTGATCAAACCAATTGTTGTCTTCTTCAGCAATCTGATCAACTAATGTAATAGGGTCGCCTTCATTTTCGTAGACTGTTTCATATATCGATTGAGGACTTCGTCCAACTTCCTCCGCTTGGACGATTTCTTCTCTTGTCAGATCAAGCTCCTCCGCTAACTCATTTACCGTCGGTGAGCGCCCCAGCTTTTTCATCAATTCTTCTTTTTTTCCACGCACTTTGTGATTGAGTTCTTTTAAGCTTCTGCTGACTTTTACACTGCCATCATCTCTTATGAAGCGCTGAATTTCACCAATGATCATAGGTACGGCATACGTTGAAAAACGCACGTCATAACTTAAGTCGAATTTATCTATTGACTTCAGTAATCCTATGCATCCAATTTGATACAAGTCATCCTGATCATAGCCTCTTCTCAAATAACGCTGTACGACTGACCAAACGAGACGTGTATTTTTTTCTACTAAATAATCTCTCGCTTCCTGATCACCAGCCTGACTTTTTCTAATCAGTTCTTTGACGTCCTTATCTGTTAGTCGTTCCTTTGTTGTATCACTCATGATGCGGCCCTCAATTGCACAAGGCGCGGGTTGACGTTAACTGCTTCGTCATACGAACCGTTGTACCGGCCCCAGGCTCTGATTGAATATCCACCTTATCCATGAAATTTTCCATAATTGTAAAGCCCATCCCTGAACGTTCCCACTCAGGTTTTGAAGTGTACAATGGTTCTCTAGCCACATCAACATTCTCAATACCATGTCCTTCGTCTTTAATCACGATCTCAATTTGCTCATCTTCGATGGAACAATAGAGCATGACTTTCTGATCTTTACGATCTTCATAACCATGTATGATCGCATTCGTGACGGCTTCAGATACAACCGTCTTAATATCTGTCAACTCTTCCATCGTAGGATTGATCTGGCTGATAAAAGCAGCAACTGACACCCTGGCCAATGATTCGTTTTCACTCACACTTAAAAATTCAAGCGTCATTTCATTTCGCATGAAGCCACCCCCAGCATTTCTAAAGCAAAGGATTCATTGTCGACAAGCCTTACGATTTTGAACATTCCTGATAGATCAAATAGACGTTTCACTTCAGGAGAAATGGAACAAATAATCATTTCATTTCCTAAAGCCTGTACCTCTTTATATCTTCCTAACATGACGCCCAGTCCTGAACTATCCATAAACGTTAGCTTTTCTAAATTGACAATGACGTGATCTACATGGCTTCTTTTTAAATGTGACTGCCATTCTTCCCGAAGTTTGCTAGCCTCATGGTGATCAAGTTCCCCTTGAAGCCTGACGATCAATACATTTTCTCTAGTTACAAATTCTGAATGAAGACTCAATGGTTTTCCTCCTCTATCTAATAAGAGTCATTAAGTCTTTCGCACACTCAGATTGAATTTCCTTCCTTAAAACAATACTAGTGAAGAACTGCTAAAACTTCTGACCACTCGTCAAATTCCTCCATGAGCGCTGCCATAGTTCAAAGAAGCCTGCTTTATTCACCTTCCCTGATGTTTCCAGGCGAACTTTCGCTACTTCTCCTTCATTATTTTTAATGATCACCCAGCCCATATGAGTACCTTTATCCATAGGAAGTTCTTTGGAATTTGCAACCTTCAACTCAGTTTCGTACTGAACTTCTTTCTGGCTTTTCTTCTTCAAAATGACAACATCTTTTTCCGGTGAAAGTTTTACATCCCCAGGGTTACCACGAGTGATTTTAATGGTCTTCAACGTATCACCTTTTGAATGGAGCTTAACCCCTTCATATTGACCAAAACCGTAGTCCAGCAAGCTTGTAACATCCGCATTTCTATCTTTAGGAGTCTCTGCTCCCATTACAACAGCAATCATATGCATATCATCACGCTTGGCTGATGCAGTCAGACAATATTTTGCTTCAGAAGTGAACCCGGTTTTCAGACCGTCCATGCCAGGGTAAGTCTTAATTAATTTATTAGTATTAACAAGCCAAAATTCGTTTTCCTGGCCTTTTCTTAAGTAATCATCATAAATCTTCGTATACTCTGTTATAGCATCGTGCAAGAGCAATTCCCGTGCCATTACAGCCATATCGTGAGCTGTACTATAATGTCCATCTGCAGGTAGTCCAGTCGGATTTTCAAAATGAGTATTCTTCAAACCTAAAGATTTAGCTTTTTCATTCATTTGTTCTACAAATGCTTTTTCTGTACCTGCGATTCTCTCGGCTAAAGCTACACTTGCATCATTCCCAGAAGCAACTGCTACTCCTTTTAACAAGTCCTTAACTGCCATCTCTTCTCCGGCTTCAAGAAAAATTTGTGATCCACCCATCGAGGCTGCATGTTCACTTATCCGTACCATCTCATCCAATTTTAAATTTTCTTTTTCAAGTGCTTCCATAATTAATAGAAGTGTCATGACTTTTGTCATACTAGCTGGTGGTAATTTCTTATTTGAATCTTTCTCATATAGAGTCATGCCACTATTTTTCTCCATCAAAATTGCTGTTTTAGCAGAACGGACTAGCTCAGAGGAACCTTTCTCCTCCGCAAAACTTTGTAAAGGCTGAAATAATGTAAAAGTTAAAGTTAAAGCAAGCGTTAAACCGATGAATTTTCGCATTCTATTGACCTCCAATTAACTGTAAGTGAGCCTATTTTTCCCTTTCCTATCTCTTCTATACAAAATTTGGAGGAATAAACAGAAGCTAAATGACGCTCCTACATTAAAATTTCTTTACCAAAAACGAAAAAGACTCTGCTTTAGCAGAGCCTTGTATTTCCTATGTACGGTGCTTATTCTCTTCTTGTTTCAACCAATGACGTATCCCGCGACCAGCAAAAGGTTCTTCTTTAAATCTTGGAACTACATGTAAATGTGCATGAAAAATATGTTGGCCGCCTACATCCCCACAGTTGTAACCAATATTGTAACCGTCTGGGACCCATTCTCTATCAAGCCATTTCTTTACTTTTAACAGCATGGCTTGAGTGTCTACCCATTCTTCCATACTTAAATCAAAAACAGTAGGTTTATGAGTTTTAGGAATGATTAAGCCGGAACCTTTGAGTACACGCTGATCTTTTTGCACAAATAAACAACTGTTATTTTCAAAAACCACCTGCTGCTCTTCATCTAATTCTGGATGACAAAAAACGCATTCTTTCATTCTTCTCCCCCCGTCTTACTCATACAATTACTTTATCATAAACAAAGATCAGGTGACTGGAATGTGAAAAAAGTCTCGGCTGAAGCCGAGACTTTCACTACTATTATTTGATGATATTATGAATCAAAGTTGGTTTTTCTACTTTCTCCTCAGTGATCGCATATGCTTCTTGCACTTTTCCAATGGAGTCACTCGCGCTCTCTTCGTCACTGTGAAGGATGACAAGAGCTTCGCCTTCTTCAACTCTATCACCGATTTTTTTATTTAAAGTGATTCCGACACCGTGATTGATGACATCATCTTTTGTTGCACGACCTGCACCGAGGTACATAGCTGCAATTCCTATAGATTCGGCGTCAATCGCAGACACATAACCACTCTTGTTCGCTTTCACCTCAATATCATATTTCGCTTTAGGGAGCTTGTCTAAATCGTCGATCATGTTCACGTTTCCACCTTGAGACTCAATAAGCGTACGTAATGATTGGAAAGCCTTACCATTTTCAATATTAGCCTCAAGTGCCTGGTATGCTTCCTCATAGGTGCTAAACACCTCTGCAAGCACTGCCATATGAGAGGCAATCTCCAATGAAAGCTTTCTTAGGTCCTCAACATTCTTACCTTGAAGAATTTCCGCCGCTTCTCTGATTTCATTAGCATTTCCAACTTCAAATCCAAGTGGCTGGTTCATATCACTAATGACAGCAACCGTATTACGTCCCAGGTTATTGCCGATATTAACCATCTCACGCGCAAGGTTTTCAGAATCATCTAGCGTCTTCATAAATGCGCCTGAACCTGTTTTAACATCTAGTACAATACTGTCTGCTCCTGAAGCCAACTTCTTACTCATAATTGAACCGGCGATCAACGGAAGAGAATCAACTGTTCCCGTAACGTCACGTAAAGCGTAAAGCTTTTTATCCGCTGGAGCCAAATTTCCTGTTTGACCTGCGACTGCTAATTTATGCTTATTCACGTTCTCAATAAACTTCTCTTTTGTCATCTCGATTTGAAGGCCTTCAATGGACTCCAGCTTATCTAGCGTTCCACCAGTATGACCAAGACCGCGACCTGACATTTTCGCTACAGGTATGCCAACTGATGCCACAAGTGGACCAACGATAAACGTAACTTTATCCCCTACACCACCTGTAGAGTGTTTATCTACCTTATGTCCTTTAATAGCGGACAGGTCAATGGTTTCTCCAGAGTCAACCATTGCTTGTGTCAACGTGGCTGTCTCCTCTTGAGTCATGCCCTGGAAATAAATCGCCATCGTAAGAGCAGAGGCTTGATAATCAGGTATATCCCCTTTGGTGTACCCTTCAATAAAGAAATAGATTTCCTCTTTAGTTAATTCCCCGCCATCTCTTTTTTTGACGATGATGTCGTACATTCTCATCTGATTCACCCTTTACTGTTTGTTTTATGCCGGCAATGTCATCAATGCTTCTTTTACAAAATTCAAGAAATCTTCTCGAACTTGTGCTGTGGTTTCGATTACTTCATCATGAGTGAGTGGTTGATCGAGAATTCCTGCAGCCATATTCGAGATACAAGAGATTCCGAGAACACGGAGCCCTGCATGATTGGCCACCATAACCTCAGGAACTGTAGACATACCTACTGCGTCACCGCCAAGCGTACGAAGCATACGGATCTCCGCTCCCGTCTCATAAGCAGGGCCGGTATTTCCTACATATACACCTTGCTGGACTTTTAAGTTAAGTCGCTCAGCACTTTGCTTGGCATGGTCAATAAGAGCTCGATCATACGCTTCTGACATGTCAGGAAAGCGCGGCCCCATCTTTTCATCGTTAGGACCAATAAGCGGACTATCCCCCATATTATTAATATGGTCGGTAATGATCATCAAGTTACCAGGTTCAAATGCCTCATTAATTCCACCAGCAGCGTTCGTCACAAAGAGCGTTTCCACTCCTAGTTCTTTCATAACTCGTACAGGAAAGGTAACCTGCTGCATAGTATAACCTTCGTAATAGTGGAAACGGCCTTGCATCGCGATTACCTGACGCCCTTCAAGTTCTCCGATAACAAGCTGCCCCTTGTGTCCCGAAACAGTGGACTCAGGGAAATGTGGAATGTCCCCATAAACAATGGTAGTGGGATTAGTTATTTCATCAGCTAAAACCCCTAAACCTGAACCTAAAATCAACCCAACAGTTGGTTCTGTATTAATTTGTGTTTGAATAAAATCAGCTGCTTCTTTTACTTTTAATTGGTACATGTTTACCTCACCCCTAATTGATTTCGTTTAAAAAACTTTTGCCATGCTCAGGCATTTGAATGGAGAAGTTTTCTGAAACGGTTGCTCCGATGTCAGAAAATGTCTGCCTTTGCTCTAACTCTTGGCCTTTCTGTATTCCATTATGATAGACAAGTAGTGGTACAAGTTCTCTTGTATGGTCAGTACCATGGTGAACGGGGTCGTTTCCATGATCGGCTGTAATGATAAGTAAATCATCGTCTTGCATCTTATCTAAAACTTCAGGGAGTCGCTCATCATACGCTTCTAATGCTTCTCCATATCCTTGTGGATCACGGCGGTGACCATATTTTGCATCAAAATCGACAAGGTTTAAAAAGCTCATTCCCTTGAAGTCTTTATCCATAGACTTCACGAGCTGATCCATTCCATCCATGTTATCTGTTGTGCGTATAGCTTCCGTAACCCCTTCTCCGTCGTAAATATCGGAAATCTTACCTAAGGCAATTACATCAAGACCGGCATCTTTCATTTCGTTCATAACTGTACGTCCAAATGGTTTAAGGGCATAGTCATGACGGTTCGAAGTACGTTCAAACGCTCCCGGCTTTCCTACAAATGGGCGAGCGATGACACGGCCAATCATGTATTTCTCATCAAGTGTCAATTCACGGCACAGCTCACAAATCTCATAGAGTTCCTCTGGAGGGATCACCTCTTCATGGGCAGCAATTTGCAACACCGAATCCGCAGATGTATAAATAATCAAATCACCCGTATTCATGTGGTGCTCGCCCAATTCTTTAATAATCTCTGTACCTGAGGCTGGTTTATTTCCAACAATATCTCGTCCAGTTTTTTCTTTAATCTCCTTTAATAATTCATCGGGGAAACCGTCTGGAAACGTACGGAATGGCTGATCAATGTAAAGCCCCATGATTTCCCAGTGACCTGTCATTGTATCCTTCCCATTTGAAGCTTCGACCATTGTCGTGTAATGAGCTCCAGGGCTTTCAGCTGCGTCAATACCTTTGATTTTTCTGATATTACTTAAACCTAACGCTCCCATGTTCGGCATCTTAAGTCCTCCCATGTGATCGGCAATATGGCCTAAGGTATCCGCTCCTTTATCATCAAATCTCTCTGCGTCAGGAGCTTCGCCGATTCCGACTGAGTCCATAACCACTAAAAATACGCGTTTAAATTGTTTCATAATCGATACCTCCTAAAATTTACTTTCCCACTTCTTCTGAATTTTACGCTCACCATTAAGTTGTAGGATGTCAGACAACTAAAAATGCAAAAAAGTGTTTACGCTCGAGGATGGTACGAGCGATAAACATCTTTTAGACGTGTCTTTGTCACGTGGGTATATATTTGTGTAGTTGAAATATCTGCATGTCCTAACATTTCTTGTACAGCTCTTAAATCAGCACCATTCTCCAGAAGGTGCGTGGCAAATGAATGCCTAAGTGTATGGGGGGTAAGATCTTTCTTTATCCCCATATCAACAGCAACCGCTTTCAGAACCTTCCAAAAACCTTGTCTTGTTAATCGATTGCCGTGATGATTAACAAATAACTCTTCTGTTCGCTTCTGCTTTACAAGCTCTCCCCGGCCCATTTCCAAATACAGCTCAACAGCTTCCTTAGCCATATCTCCTAAAGGTATAATACGTTCCTTAGAACCTTTTCCTAAGCACCTGACAAACCCCATTGTCAAATGTAGATCACTGACCTTTAATGAAACCAGCTCTGTTACTCGTAGACCTGTAGCGTACAACATTTCAAGCATTGCCTTATTTCTTGCAGACAGCGCATCCTTTGCGTGAATATTTAGAAGCTTATCCACTTCATCGGAAGACAATACTTTAGGTAATTTCCGCTCTTTTTTAGGTGTCTCTATATGTAAACTAGGGTCCTGGCTTGCTCTTTGTTCTCGAATCAAGAACTGATGATAGAGACGAATAGAAGAAAGCAACCTTGCTATTGTGGCAACCGAGCGTCCTTTATCATTCAAATTATGAAGATACTGCATAATATGGGTTCTAGTTACAGACTCCCAATTTGAAATCGATGCCTCTTGTTGAAGAAAACTTTTATATTGGGTCAGATCCCGTTTATAGGATTGAATAGTGTTGGGTGATAATCCCCGTTCTACAGTTAAATAGTGAAAAAAATCTTCTAATGCATCTTGCATCTTCCACCTACTCTCCTAAACGAAAGAATATCGACAATCGATCCGTCCATTGTTGTTCGACTGGCTGGTACACCTTGACAGCCGACCCACCTGGAGGATCATACCGATGTTGCCTTTCGTATTCTTCATGTACAAGTCTTAAAGCAAAGTAAAACACACACGTACATATGGTAAAAACAATGAGGACTTTAATTAAATCCTTCATATTCCGTGCCAGGTGTGTCATAACCTTTCTCTCCTTTTACAAGCTATTTGTAAAAGGATATGCCCAAAAAGCAAGGGATTATACATGAGAATCATTACGATTCTGATAGTCAAAATGCTAGAGTTGTAGGAACAACTGTTGCATCTAGGATAAACGTACACGATTTCATTCCTTTTGTAAATAGAAATGGGTTAGAATCAATTAGAAGCTAGTAGAAACCATGAACAAAAAATAAAAAGCCACTATGTATAATAGCGGCATTCGATTCATTCTTCATTCTGTTTGGATGGGGATGCGGTGACCGCTTGCTTCTGACACACACGGCAAATACCGTGAAATGTTAAACGATGGTCTTTTACCTCAAACCCCCACTGATTTTCAACAAGATTTTCTACGTCACCTAATAAATCCTCTTCAATTTCTTCAACGGAACCACATTCAATACAAACTAAATGATGATGAAAATGTGTAGCTCCTTCTTTTCTAAGGTCATACCGGGAAACTCCGTCACCGAAGTTGATTTTGTCTACGACTTTTAGTTCTGTTAATAGCTCCAGTGTACGATATACAGTAGCCAGACCGATTTCGGGTGCTTTCTCTTTTACGAGGAGGTAAACATCTTCTGCACTCAAATGATCTTCTTCGTTTTCCAAAAGCACTCGGACCGTAGCTTCCCTTTGGGGTGTTAACTTATAGCTCTGGGAATGCAACTGTTTTTTAATTTTCTCTATACGATGCTCCATTCGCTCGTCCCTCCCTCGTAATACCAACTTAATTATAATCAGAGACAGAACGAGTGTCAAATTATAATTATTATAATCTATTATTTATAATTGATACATTTTAGTAACCACTATTAATTATATAGCCAGCGCAATACGTATTCCAGGATGGTATTTGAAAAAAACACCTCTATGATGGAAGAAAATAATAAGACAACTAACAAAATGCCAAACCAGGCGCTATACCTTGTGAAAGCCTTCAATAACGGTTGATGAACTCTTCTGATAAACAACTGCTTACATAAAGTCAGAGAGAAAATAAGGGCTAGAGATCCTGCAATTAAGTATGCTGGGATAATAATCAGATTTTGAGGAGCGATGGATACAGAGGATATTAAGAGTCCATACCATCCCATCTGATTAACTAGGAAGCCAACGGAAAATCCGATTACTAAGCCTTTAATGAAGAGTAATACGGTAATTATCGGCATTCCTATGATTGAAATGCCTAATAAAAAGAGGAGCAAAAGATATTTTACATGATAAAGCATACTGTCTTTCCAGAGAACCGTTTTTGGTGTTCCATCCATTTCGATATTCTGCATAAAAAACTGCTTTAGATAAAAGAACAGATCCTGTTTTTGTACAAAATTCATACTGTTTACAATGACCGCACCAAATACCATCCCCATAATAAATAGCACAAAAATGAAGACGAATATGTTTGTGTGGCTTTGTAGATCGTTTTTTACCGTTCGAATTCCCTGCTGCATTGAATTCCACCCTTTCTCATAACCGGTCTATGACCAATCTATGAGAAAGAGAGAAAAAGTAGACCAACTTCAATCATAATTCAGGAGAACTTTCCCATACTTTCCCCCACCACCCGGTTGGAATCGTAGCTTGCCAACCCTCATGGCAAGGATGAAGTCAGCCACCTTTTCATTAACGACTGTGACTAATTCGCTGTACGGGATCCGATGGATAATATCCATCTCAGAGGTAAATGATTCTAGTAAACGTTCATAGGTTTTCTTTCCGACCCCTGGTAAAGAGGATAAGGGAACTTGGTAATAGTAATCTGGTCGTGTGCGCTGTTGTCCCTTCATGTTACTTAATTCGCGAATCCTTTCCGATACACCTTTCACTATTTTTGCAGAACCACATGATGGGCATTTTTCACCCGCTAGTATTAAGGTGGTTAAACAATCTGCGCATACAGTGAGGTGGTATTTGCCCATCTGCGGGTTCAATCCATAGTTGGCAGTCACTCCCCTGCCGCCTTCTCCTTTGAGAGCACGTTTAAGCTCCTTGAACGTCTTTTCTTTCATGAGAATCTCTTGATACTCTCTTGCTAGATTCCGAAGTGAGTGAGCATCAGAATTGGTTAAGTAAGTGTAAGATTCTAACTCCGCAATCTGATTTGCCATATCACGATCTGCACTTAACCCTAATTCTACAGCATCAATACGATTAGGGTCGAAAACTTCTGTAAGCGAGTGACTGACTCCTTTACCATACAGGCTTTTAAATGGGGTGAAAATATGGGCAGGAATAAACAATCCTCCGTTAGCTTTTACATAGTCCTGTAACTCTTTGGCTGTTCCATAGAAACGTTGAGTACTTAAAAAAACGTTTTTCATTCTTTCCTTTAACCAAAGAGAAAATTTCTCCATACTCTCAATAGAAGGAAAATAACATAACACATGAATCGGTCCTTTACATGCATCATCATAGATTTCAATTTCAGACCCTAGTATTAGGACTGTATCTTCGTATTTAATTCCTCCGTCGGCTAATTCTACAGCTTTCCCATGTCCAATCAAATATTTCAGCTCTTCTTGCACAGCGGGGGACTGGGCATCAATAGTCCCCACCATATCGAGACCTTTCCTTCTACTTGCTTCTTTAACAATATTCGTAACGGTCAACGAATTTGAGCCGGTAATTTTCACCGGTCTACCATCCCAATCCCTTCCGATATGAATATGAAGATCTGCAAAGTAGCGCAAAAAACTCATCTTTGCTGCCTCAATTTTAGGTAAAGCAGAGCGTAAGCCGTTTTTGCATCGTGGATTCTTTGTTCACGTTCAAGCTGCTCTGCTTCCTCAAGGGTAAGTTCCAAGAGATCAACAAATTCATCTTCATCCCCTGGTGGTGTCTCTTCAAGAGGTTTCACATGCTCCGTAAAATACAAATGAACAATCTCATCCGCAAATCCGGGTGAAGTATAAAATGATGTCAGAAATTGAAGGTGATCCGTCGTATAACCCGTTTCTTCCTCTAGTTCTCTTAAAGCACAGGTTTTAGGTTCTTCTCCTTCTTCAAGTTTTCCTGCAGGGATTTCTATCAGACTTTTTTCCATTGGCTTACGGTATTGTTCTACGCAGATCAATTTCCCTTCTTCAGTCAAAGCAATGACCGCTACCGCTCCGGGGTGTTTAATCAATTCTCGTTTAGATGTATTCCCATCGGGTAAAGTAACACTGTCAATATTTAATTGCACAATCTTCCCCTTATAAATGGTTTCCGTTTCATATGTTTTCTCTTCAAATTTTTTCATTTTATATCCACCTTCCCGAACAATCTATCGCCATTTTATCATAGGACTGGATGTAACAGAGAAAATTTCGATATGCTTGGGGAGAGGTTTCTTAGAAAGGATGATCTTAATGAACAAACGCCAGCTAGGACATTCAGAATTATTTGTATCAGAAATCAGTTTAGGATGCATGTCCTTAGGAACGGACCGTGACAAAGCAAAATACATCATTGAACGCGCTCTTGATGCAGGGATTAATTATTTGGACACTGCAGATCTGTATGACTTCGGCACCAATGAAAAAATTGTTGGTGAAGCCATTAAAGGCAGACGAGAAGACATAATCCTTGGAACAAAAGTTGGAAATAACTTTACTCCTGGGCAAGAGGGATGGACATGGGATCCATCAAAAAAACATATTAAACGAGGGGTCAAAGACAGTTTGCAGCGTCTTAGCACTGATTATATCGACCTGTATCAGCTGCATGGCGGTACGATTGATGACCCAATTGAAGAAACGATTGAAGCGTTTGAAGATTTGAAACAGGAAGGTCTGATTCGAGAATATGGGATCTCCTCCATTCGCCCGAATGTTATTCGAAGATTCGTAGAAAAATCCAATATAGCCAGTGTTATGATGCAGTATAATGCTCTTGATCGGAGACCTGAAGAGGAAATATTAGATTTGCTTTCAGATAATAACATTGGTGTACTGGCAAGAGGACCTTTGGCGAAAGGAATGCTATCTTCAAACGGACATAAAAAATCACAGGAAAAAGCACAAAATGGATTTTTGGAATACAGCTATGAAGAAATCCAATCAATTACTAGAAAGTGGCAGGATTATGGAAGTGAAGACCGCACTCCGACAGCATTGGCTCTTCAATATGTCCTTCATCATCCCGCAATGGCTTCAGCGGTATTCGGGGCAAGTTCTTTAGAGCAGCTTGAAGAGAATCTCACCTATTTAAAGGCTGCACCACTTACGGAACAAATCTTTGGTGAGATCCAAACGATGACGTCCCCGATTACTTACCAAAAACATCGGTAAACTTAAAGAGCGAGTTCCAGGCTGGAGCTCGTTCTTCTTTTTATTAAGCTTTCCAAGTATCCTGTAGAACACGAAGCCAATTATCCATGCTCACTTTTTTTAGCTCCCTGGTGGTGAGACCTTCCTTCTGCAGATGGTCCAGTAATCCAGGGACTCCTCTAACATCTTCTATCTTGCTTGGTATCGTTGTTCCATCAAAGTCTGATCCAAGAGCTACATGTTCAATCCCAATACGGTCTGCAATGTAATGAATATGCTTTGTGATTTCATCCATAGAAACATTGGCATCAATTTTTCCATCCTGGCTTAGCATATTCAAACTGTAAGTAACACCAATGACTCCATTCGATTGACCTATGGCATCAATTTGTTGATCCGTCAAATTCCTAGATATGGGACAGAGTGCATGCACATTTGAGTGAGTAGCAACCAGCGGAGCATTTGTAATACCTGCGAGGTCCCAGAAACCTTTTTCGTTTATATGGGAAAGGTCCAGCATAATGCCCAACTTATTACATTTTTCAACCAATTGTTTTCCTTTATTTGTAAGACCTACTCCTGTATCAGGTGAAGAAGGGAAATGATAGGGCACGCCTTCCCCGAAAATATTCGGCCTGCTCCACACAGGTCCCAGTGACCGAACTCCTTTATCAAAATAAGTGTAAAGAGCCTTGAAATCAGGATCAATGGATTCTGCCCCTTCAATATGAAGAACACCAGCAATAGTACCTTCATTCACGTACTTGAGTAATTCCTCTTTATTACTCACGAACTTAAGTGCTCCTTGAGAGTTTTGCTCTGCTTGTAGTAGGAGGTTTAGCATGTAATCGGTGTACTGGTGTGCATAATGATGGTCACATGGTTCAGAAAGAGGCAGCTGATATCCTTCCGCTGTTTGATAGTCTTCTATTTGAGGAAAAACGGATCGATCAGGAGTGTATATAGCAAAAAAACCTCCGGCAAACCCTGCTTCCATAGCTCTAGGAAGATCAAGATGAGCGGATCTATCTCCTTTTAAAAAGCGCTTTATTCCATTTTTTTTCACTTTTATAACTGTATCATTGTGTCCATCTATGAATTTCATTTTTTCTCCCCCTTAAAAAATATCTCTATCTTTAATTAGAACAATTGACTATCATTATCTATCCTTATATTAGGAGAATCAGTCTCTATATTAACTTTATGGAATTATTTTCAAGATCAAACATACATATTGTAAAAAGAATTAAAAAACTTTTCGACAAGATTTTCATGATAGATTAGAAAAAAGGAGTGATTCGACCTCAAATTACGTGCCATTCGACAAAATTCCTTCAGAACCTTATCGTGCACCATTGATAACTCGAACATTGTAGAAAGTTTTGTGGTTTACGGTTGATGAAATGACGGTATATGCTAAGTAATAGTAAGAGATATTCGTTCATCCTGTCATGGCCAGTACTTTATCCCATTATTAGGAGGAGAGAGAAGTGAAAATTAAAGCAGGTATCTGGTGTAGGCTGACAACCAAAGATAAAATGATCTTGTTAAAAGCCATGAGCCAGCAATCTCTTTTGAAAAGTGCTTAAGTATGCCATGTGACCGAACTTATAGCTATCTATATTGTACTTTAATACTTATGTAACTAATTATTTTATGGAATATAATAATCAATCCCATCAATCTAAATTATACGGTCTATTATTGAATTCGATAAAAAATTTAAGAAACCTCTTATATGGCAAATTGTGTAGTAAGGACTCCCCAAAAGTTACATATTTTTTGGGGATAACCTCCACAATCCTGATGCACAATCCTATTTATGTCCCCACTCCCCTTCAACGGAAGAGGCGGCCTTCTCGGCTGCCTCTTTTTTTATTTTCTATAAACCTTTTGAAATTTCAGGTAATGCTTAAAGAAAAACCTGAGCTATGGTCATTCTTGAAACCAATTTAAACTTTTGTAAATAATGTAATGGCTATGTTAATTCTATTAAGTTGCCTCCCCATGTGTCATAATCGGCATTCTATTGAATAGATAAATAGCGATAGAGCCAGAATTTTCGAAGGGGGTAAGGGAAATGAAAATTGCCATTTTTACAGATACTTATATTCCTCAAGTTAACGGTGTCTCTAAGACATTGCAGCGCTTGGCGAGTTATTTGGAAAGTCAAAAAATAGAATACAGACTCTTTGCACCACAAACCAAACACAGCGCGTTTCATTCGGATATGGTTTATCGATTTACCAGTGTACCTCTAATTGTTTATCCTGAATGCAGACTGGCTCTTCCAAACATATCTGTAATCCGCAAAAACCTTGAACACTTTAGGCCAGACCTCATCCATATCGCCACTCCATTTAACATCGGACTTGCCGGACTTTATTTAGGAAAAAAATTAAATATTCCTATCGTCGGTTCTTATCACACTCATTTCGATCAATATCTTCAATATTACGAACTTCCATTAGTGTCCAAATTATTATGGCGTTATTTACACTGGTTTCACCACTCTTTTCGTACGACTTTTGTCCCTTCAGAAGATGCAAGAAAAGAATTGATTAGACATGGATTTTCGAATTTGAAAATTTGGAGTCGAGGAGTAGATTGTGATTCCTTTCATCCTCATTTTCAGGAAGAATGGTTGAAACAAAAATATTCTATAAAGGTTCCGTATATCTTAACTTATGTTGGACGCCTAGCACCTGAGAAGGACTTAGATACTTTAATGAAGATTGCAAAAGAACTTCCTGATGTTATTTCTAGAAAAGTGCACTGGCTCATTGTTGGAGACGGTCCACTCAGGAAATCACTTGAAAAAGAGGCCCTAACAAATATGACGTTTACAGGTTACCAAAAAGGTAGAATGCTCACTCAGATCTACGCTGGTTCTTCTCTGTTTATATTCCCCTCAACGACTGAAACTTTTGGAAATGTCGTATTAGAATCAATGGCCTGTGGAACGCCTGTCATTGCTTCTAAAGCTGGCGGTGTCCAAGAGATTGTGGAAAATGGAAAGACAGGTCTCTTATGCACTCCAGGCCAAGTCGAAGAATTCACTCACTCCATTAGCAAGTTACTAAACGATGAAAAGCTATTGACCAAAATGAATAATTCAGCACGAACCTATGCCCTCTCAAGGTCATGGGAATCTATATTCTCTCAACTTCTGCTCGACTATGAAGAGATATTAACCGCTCATTTAGTTTCCTACGCCTAAAAAATCTAAGGAGAATTAACATGAAGGATTTAGCGGTAATTGGGACAGGCTATGTCGGGCTTGTCACAGGGGTTTGTTTATCACACGTTGGCTATCATGTAACCTGCATTGACTTGGATGGTGAGAAAATTAATAAACTAAACACAGGGAAGTGCCCCATTTACGAACCAGGACTGGAAGAACTACTGAATATAAATCTTGAAAGAGGCAGGCTGCATTTTACAACAGAGCTAAGTGAAGGAATTCAAAACGCAGAAGCTATTTTTATCGCAGTAGGCACCCCTTCCAACTTAGACGGCTCCGCTGATCTAACCTACATTCATGGAGCAGCTCTTGAAATTGGCGAGGCCATAAAGCAAGAAGCCCTCATCGTGATGAAAAGTACAGTTCCTGTTGGCACTTGTGATAGGGTAAAAGAGATTATTAATTCCCTTAACCCTTCAAGAAATTTTCACGTAATATCTAATCCAGAATTTCTACGCGAAGGATTAGCTGTCCATGATATGTTTTTTGCTGATCGTATTGTAATAGGATCAGATCACGAGAAAGCCTCCAAGCTTGCCGAGGCTATCTATGCTCCTCTTTCTTTACCCACCTTTCACACAGACGTACGAACAGCTGAATTAATTAAATAATCGTCTAATGCCTTCTTAGCAATGAAAATCAGCTTTATTAATGAAATATCTACGATTTGTGCCAAACTTGGGGCAGATATTGAAGAAGTAGCAGCGGGAATGGGAATGGATAAACGAATTGGAGAGCAGTTTCTAAAAGCAGGGATCGGTTATGGTGCCTCCTGCTTCCCTAAAGATACTCAGGCATTAATTCAAATGGCAGCTCAACTGAATGTCGATTTACCTTTATTACGGGCGGTTAACCAAATTAACGACAGGCAAAAAGAGGTCCTTGTTGAAAAAGCACTTAAAAGGTTTGGCAGTCTGGAAGGCAAACGGGTGGCGTTGTTAGGACTCTCATTTAAACCAAATACCGATGATGTTCGTAACGCTCCATCTCTTTCAATTATTAAAAGTCTATTAAAGCAAAACGCACACGTAGTAGCTTATGATCCAATAGCCATGCCCAATGTAAAGAGCATCCATCCGATATTTTTCGCTCAAAATATGGAAGAAGCTTTACAGGAAGCAGACTTAGCCATAATAGCCACTGATTGGAAAGAAATTGTGGATTTTCCTTTATCAAAATATAAAAATAAAATGAAGTCTCCAGTCTTATTTGATGGCCGTAACTGCTATTCAATTGACAACGCTAAATCTGCAGGAATCGAGTATTACTCTATCGGCCGTACTGCTGTACTACATGAAACGGAATCTCCCGAAATAAACGTAAATAGAAAAAAACTAAAAAGCAGCCAACCCTCATCCCAAAATTAAGTTCTGATATATTCAGGACTTAATTTTTTGTTTACATAATAAATTACTTGTTAATTAATAAATGTTCAAAGAAGCTAAAGCGAATCATTTGTTCGATTCTTCCAATAAAAGTATAATGATAGAATTGATTCTATTATTTAAGGAGGAGGGTCCGGTTGACTTCCCATGGTTATAGCAAAATTTTAATAGCCGCACTGCTTTTAACTGGTTCATTTATCACTATATTAAACCAAACCCTTATGATTACAGCCATTCCTCCTATTATGGAAGAGTTTGATATATCAGCAAATACAGGTCAATGGCTGACTACAGTGTTCATGCTTGTAAATGGGGTTATGATCCCTGTCAGCGCATTTCTAATTGAACGCTTTTCAACGAGGCAGCTTTTTATTGCCGCAATGTCCATATTTAGTTTAGGTACTGTTGTAGGTGGAATAGCGACGAACTTTCCTTTGTTGTTGATAGGTAGGATTATTCAGTCCACTGGTGCTGGAGTGATGCTTCCATTAATGCAGACGGTATTTTTACTGATATTCCCAGTTAATAGGCGTGGCGCCGCAATGGGCTATATTGGTCTAGTTATCTCCTTTGCCCCTGCGATAGGGCCAGCTTTATCGGGATGGGTGACCGCAAATTATTCTTGGCGTTTCTTATTTTGGATGATCTTACCTCTTGCTCTAATGATTATCGTTCTTGCTTATTTCATATTGAAAAACGTAACAGAATTGACTTTTCCTAAAGTAGATCCTGTTTCCATTATTTTATCCTCGATAGGATTCGGAAGTTTGCTGTACGGGTTTACCGTTGCTGGTAATGAAGGATGGATTCACCCCATAACTATAAGCGTACTTGTACTAGGAGCTGTGACGTTAACTGTATTTATCTTAAGACAGCTACGGCTTGAGCACCCGATGCTTGAATTTAGAGTCTTTAAATATCCCATTTTCACAATTACTACAGTCATTGCAATGATTACATTTATGGGACTGATTGGTGCTGAAACCCTCATACCACTCTATATGCAAAACATGCGCGATTTCAGTGCTTTTGAATCCGGATTGGCTCTCTTACCTGGAGCAGTTATTACAGCTTTCATGTCACCTATTACAGGTAGAATTTTTGACCGTATCGGTGCACGTTGGCTGGCTATCATTGGATTGACAATTATTTCTGGCGCATCTCTAGCATTTTCGTTCTTAGATATCCAGACAACCTTCACATCGATTACAATTTTATATTCAATTAGAATGTTTGGACTTTCTATGGTAATGATGCCCGTCACTACAGCTGGATTGAACCAACTACCAAGGAAATTGATTCCGCATGGAGCAGCTATGAGCAATACGATGAGAATGGTAGCAGCTTCTGTAGGTACGGCTATACTGGTAACAGTTATGACTACTACAGCTCAGCGGGCTCAACAGACACCAACCATTGATTATCCTTCCATCCATGGTGTGAATGTTGCATTCTTCGTAGTCACAGCCTTATCAATTCTCGGCATTGTGCTATCTTTCTTCGTCAAAAAGACGTCTCCACCTGAAGAAGAAAACGAAGAAACAAAAGAACAAACTGACACTCAACGTGAAGTTGAACATGCTTAAAAAGCACCCGCCAAATCCGCGTGTACTTTTCTTTGATCTCTGCATGGATTAACTCTTTCTAGTAGATACGCCTCATTATCTTGAAGACTTAACTTCGAGATATGCAGGGGCCGTTGCGTAATAAGCGTAAGGTTGGCTGGAAAACAACTCGCTTTCCTGCGGGGGAACTGGCGAGCCTCCTCTTTCGCTGCGCTCAATGTGGGGTCTCGCCTAAGTTCTTCTCCCGCGGGAGTCTCGCTGTTTTCCATCCAACCCCTCTATAGTGTAATGAACGGCCCCATTTAATGGGAGTAAGGAGGGTTCAATTTCCTAAATTACTGATAGATTTTGGTACCAATAAATTGTCCGTTACTCCCAACAACCGTAAGGGGGTCGGAGAAATTGCGAGACTCCTGTGGGATGAACATGATAGGTGAGACCCCGGAGAGCATTAGCTCGAGGAGGCTCAGCACATGCCCACGGAAAGCGAGTGATTTTTCCGAACGCCAAATTCTACTTAGGGCAATGGAAAGCTCGCAGTACCTCGAAATCAATTCTTCCACTATCCTGCTATATAGATGAAGATAGAATTGCAAAACACAATGTTAAATACAGTCTATTTCAAAGAGTTATTGGAAGGCGTTCTTGACTTCGTAATCTGGTAAATGAAGATTTGTTTTTCTACCGATAGCAAGTTTGGCTAGTTCTGATCCGATGTATGGTCCGCTAGTAAGTCCAGAAGCCCCAAGCCCATTAGCTACAAGAATATTGTCATATTGAGGAGCGTAGCCGATAATAGGCAAAGAACCCGGTGTAAAAGGTCTGAAGCCGACTTTGGTTCTCACATAAGTAGCATCCGCTAACCCTGGAGCCACCTTCAACGCTTTATTTAATAGTTGATGAACAGCCCCCATAGTCACTCGAGTATCAAACTGATTTGTTTTCTCTTTTGTAGCACCAATTACTACCTTTCCGTTTCCGAAAGCCAGCATGTAATGATTAAATGGAGGAAGCATGACAGGCCAATGTTCTGTATCTGCCCCTGGTAGTTTCAAGTGGACAATTTGGGCTTTCTCAAAGGATATCTTTGGATACAAGTCTAAAGAACTGAATAACTCTCTACCCCAGGCCCCGTTCGTAACGATAACCTGATCCGAGTAAACTTTTTCTCCGTTAACAAGAACTCCCTTTACTTCGGAACCCTTTGCCTCCAATTGAGCGTTCCCATTAATAAAAACAGCTCCATTCTTTTGGGCTGCTCGAAGGAGGGCTTTACAAACGGCCTCCCCATTTACTCGTGCAGCTCCGCTAATATGGACAGATCCATATTTATCAGAAACAGGGGGGTAAAGCTCTTTTGTTTCTTCTGAAGAAAGCTTTGTAATCTCTCCCATTTCCGGTGCTTCTTCCTTACGCTTGTTAGCCACTTCCATTTTCTTATTAAGCTTTTCTTCTGTATCAAAGATGTTAATTGCTCCAACATTAGCATATCCTGTTTCGGTTTCTCCCTCTAATTCTAAATCCTTAATTAAAGATGGGTAATACCTTGCCCCTTCCAACACAAGTCTGTACCATGCTTCATTACTGCGATTCGTAAGCCATGGGCATACAATCCCTGCTCCAGCCTGAGTTGCTTGTCCTGGATCTTTTCGATCTATGATGACAACTTCCTCGCCCTCTTTTGCAAGATGATAAGCGGTAGAAGCGCCTAAAATTCCCGCCCCAATGATAATATGTTTCATGTAGCCACCTATTTCGTATAAAATTCAAATTCTCATCCGATTGTACCGAAATTTGATGGATTGAACAATCTACTTCCTGCGTTCAACATAAGCATGCAGCCCTTGTTTGAGTCGCAAAGTAATAAGCGGATCTGCTTTTATAATACTTTCTTTATTGAAATAGAAATTAAAATTCTTCATAAGTGCTCCAAGAACGATAATGGCTTCCAACATTGCAAAATGTTTTCCAATACAAACGCGAGTACCTCCTCCAAACGGGAAATATACATATTCAGGAACCTTTTGTAATTTGCCTTTTACAAAACGCTCAGGATTAAAACGTTCAGGCTCTTCAAAGTAACGTGAGTTTCGCTGCATGATGTATGGGCTAATCATCACTGTCTGTCCCCTTTTAAACTGATACTCCCCGATCATTACTTCCTTAATTGCCAGACGCCCGATTAACCAGGCAGGCGGATATAACCTCAAGCTCTCTAACAATACTTTCTCTGTGTACTCGAGATGATTGACCTCCTCGTATGCGGGTATGTCATTCTTACATAATCGATCTACCTCAGCTTGCACTTTCTGATAAATATTTTTATTAGTCATGAGGAGGTACATCGTCCATGTAAGAGCGGTCGCTGTGGTCTCATGTCCTGCCAGCAAAATAGTCATTACTTCATTTCGTAATTGCTCTACTTCCATTTTTTCTGTTGAAGTTTCTTGTGACTGTATCAAAACTCCTAAAAGATCTTCGGCGTTAGATTTATTGACATGCCTATTTTCTATGATTTTAGAGACGATTCCATCAAGCTGATCGACAGCCTGTTTAAATGCAATATTATCTGTTGTCCCCCAAGATTTAGGGGAACGTACTACTGAGCGAATTCGCTTTGTAGCAATCTCCATCACAGTTTCCAGTGGTTTACCTACCAGTTCATGGCCGTTCTCGATATCAACTCCTAACATCGTTTGAGAGATAATTTCCAATGTTAATTCCATCAGATCATTCGATATCCAGCGCTCTTCTCGCTCACCCCAGTCTTGTAGGAAACACCTCGTACTCTCTGCCATTAAATCAGCGTATTTTTTAATATGTGCAGGTCTAAAGGAGGGTTGAATAAGGCGGCGCTGTTTTTGATGAGTAGGGTTTTCACTTAGCAATAACCCATTGCCCAATAACGGTTCTAGTTCTTGAAAAGGCTTCGATTTGTGAAAACAATCAGCCTTTGATACCAGCACTTCCTTAACTAGGGAAGGATGGACTAGTAACTTCACTGACTTGTGGCCTAAACGAAAAGATACGATTTCATCATCGTATTTTGCCGCCATCTGTAAAAATGACAGAGGGTCTTTTCTAAACGACCTCATATGTCCCCAAGGCTTACCACTTCTTACCGTTATCATCGTAAACCTCCTCTCAACTATAGAAAGACTACGGATCTATAAGCATAATTATTCCATAAAAAGGAGCATTTCAATTAGAAATGCTCCTCTCCAACTACCCTACCGCTGACAGATCACCAGCCAGCTGTTTCTGGATCTTAAAAGTTATAGAAGTCTTCAATGTCCTAGATGTCAAGGTGAAAAAGCGGGAAAATCCGTTCTCTTCTGAATAGAATTTGCTGTGGAGAACGATGCCTTATCCTCAACTCTTCTTTCTAAGTTCATCAAGAAGATAAAATCTGAAATGAACCAAAGCGTTTCCGTGTAGCCGTTCGTAGATTTCTAGTTTAGTTTCTTTCTCATTTTTGAATGGCTGGTCGGATACAAATGAAAGAATAAAGTGAATGGGCCGTGGATCTTTGTTAAATTCCATCACTGTCTGAATCATCTTAACTAGACTTTCGATTTGATCCTCATTAATTTTTCCTGTAGGTGTATATTTAATTTCTACTCCAATTAATTCATGTGGTTGGAAGGCGATACCTGAGAAGTTGACCCGTTCATTAGCCGTATCCAATGCCATCTGCCTGCGAATTGTAATATTCATATCAGATTCCAACGCTCTTAAAACGGATTCTTCAATCAAAAAATAGAAATTGGAAGCGTTAAATAAATGATTCATTAGGGCCTGGTTAAGGTTTTCAGCTTCGTTCTGAACGGTCGGCTGTTCAACTCCTTTTTCTTTCAATTTAGAATCATTAAGAACCAATTCGCTAACAGAAAATAAATTCTGTGCTTCTTTCTCAAATTTTTCATTCTGTTCCTCCGGGTTTAAAGGCCTGAAAAAATTACTTTCGTCTTTGTAATCGCTTGGACTGTATAACTTTTGATGATGATTAATAACTAAATATAGAAAAGCAATTAGAATAAGGATAGGAAATAATACGATAAACCAGACGAGAGCCCATGTTTGATTTAAAGTGAGCCATTGCTCAGATAATGTAAGAACCAAGGCAGAGACCGCATAAATAAAAGAAATGAATAAACCAATGATGCCTAAGGGGTTCTTCGTCATATATGCAGCTTGCTCAAGGAAATCTAAAATTTTCTTCATTATTCCTCTCCTTTAGATAAAACCGGTTCATTTTCTACTTTTCGACATCAAATTCCCTAAACCCTTTCATATGATTAAAGACTATGATTTAATTTCTAGCCTATGAACAAATGAAAGGCCAGTCTAAAAATAGACTGACCTTTTAATGTAATTATTCCTCTTCGATATAGGCATATTTGTAGTTGTAATCCGGTCCCATTGGGTTTGAGGTTACATTCTTCACATAAGGTTTCCAAAGCTGCGCTCTTGCACGCTGGTAAAGTGGTGCGATTACAGCATCTTCTTGAATTAATAATTTTTCAGCTTCAAGGAAGGTTTCAAATCGTTCCACTGGTTTCTGTGCAAGATCTGTTGCCGCTTTTTTAATCAAGGTATCATATTTTTCACTGGAATAACCTGTCTTATTGTTTCCACCATCTGTCACCCATAAGTTTAAGAAAGTGTTAGGGTCAATGTAATCCGGACCCCAACCATAATTTTCGATATCATAATCCATATTGCTATCTCGCTCTAATCGAACTTTAAAAGGAACACTTTCTACTTGAATGGTCAATCCTTCAAGTTGCTCGAGCTGATCCTTAATATAAGCGTCTAAATTTTTCGCTACCTCAGTATCTCCACCCAAGTAACGGAGCTCTGCATTTTTAATGCCAAGCTCTTCCTTCGCTTTTTTCCAATGCTCCTGAGCTTTTTCTACATTCGATTCGACTAGTGCTCCATTGATTTCACGGAAATCTTCGTTAGTTTCAGGATGCTGGACGAAATTAGCTGGAACGTTTCCACCAGCAGGAATAGATCCATTGTTCAAAATAACATCCACCATACTCTGACGATCAACTACCATTTGAATTGCTTTACGAGCATGTACATTTGAAAGGATTTCATTTTCTTGATTCATTTTTAAAAAGAATATGGTTGGTTCTTCTTCTACCCGGAACTCTTCTGAACTACGGTATTCATCAACAAATTCAGAAGATAAGTTCGCGACGTCGACTTCATCTGTCTGATACAAGTTTACGGCAGATGCTGTGTCTTTTACTACATTTACTTTAATTTTATCTAACTTTACTTTGTCAGCGTCCCAGTAATCTTTGTTCTTCTCTACGGTCCAGCCTTCTCCATGGTCCCACTCAGTCATAATGAAAGGTCCGTTAGCCAGCAAGGCATCTGCTTCCATGGCATACTGCTCCCCTTGCTCCTTGACAAATTTCTCGTTCATCGGCAGGAATGTACCAAAAGCCGTCATGGATTCAAAGTAAGGCGTAGGTTTTTCAAGGGTAACCTCAAACGTATAGTCATCTACAGCTTTGACACCTAGTGCATCAAGCTCTTTTTCTCCTTTAGAAACGGCTTCTGCATTTTTAATAACACCATTCATCATATAGGGACCGTATTCTGAACCGATATCTGGATTGATGGCCCTTTGCCAGGCGAACACAAAATCATGAGCTGTAACCGGTTCTCCATTAGACCACTTGGCATCTTCACGCAGTTTAAATGTCCAAACAAGTCCGTCATCACTTACGTTATGATCTTTGGCGATCCCAGGTTCTGTTTTTCCATCTTTCCCTAAACGGTATAGGCCATCCTTCGTAGCACCTAACCATTGTGCTGCTATGGCATCAATCGTCAGAGATGAGTCCATTGAAGGAATTTCAGCCCCCTCCGTAAGGCGCAAAACTTGTTCATTACTTGAGGAAGAGTCATCCCCATCAGACTGAGTCGATTCTCCACCGGTTTCTTCTCCTCCCGAACATGCGGCTAACAACATGCTTACTGCAAGTATAATCCCGAATAGAAACCATCCATGTTTTTTCATATGTAAGTAACCTCCCCAAAAATAATATGTAGTTCTATGAACATACGTTCTGAATTATACAATTTTACTAAATTTTCCGCAAATTAATAAATAACCTTAGAGCATCAAATTTACTAGGATATCTAACCTAATAAAATTAGTGATCTCATTCAAATGTACTTCTATTTATTTCCAAACATATGTGTAGTTAGGTAATTTATCACCTAAAACCTTTATCATTTTAATTTCCTAATGTCATCAGGAAAAGAATACTAGGTCATTAGTTCAAAATCTTCAAAAATACAATATTACATAGGTCATTTATAAGATAGGAGGGTTTTTCAAATTAATCGTAGAAAACAAGACTTGTTACTAAATTTTGGGAGAGTACTTTTGAATAACGAGTAAAGACAGGAGGGAGAAACTTCAAAAAAGAAATTGAACCTTATAGTTCTTAGTTGTGCTGAAAGCTAACTGGAATTCCATGGTATGCAGTCGGATCAATGCAGTTGAACGAGTCGTTTTCCAGTTAAACCTATACCTTTAAGGTAAAGGACCTAAGAAGTCTTGAAACTTAGCCTTAAGGATAAGGATGCTTATCTCGGAAACTTTCCTTTAATTTTTTATGAAAAAATCTATGATTTTTCTTACTTCAATCATTAGATAAGTGTAAGAGAAATTAACCTAAAGGAGTAATAAAATGAAAAGTCCGATTAAGAACCAATTAAATACGGTGTTTGTGCATGTGAGTGACCTAAAAAGATCTGTAAAGTGGTATTGTGAACTGCTAGGGCAAGAATTTAAAGAAGAAAACATAGAACTCCCCATATACAACATGGAAATTAATGATTATACAGGACTAATCCTGGACGCAGGTGCAAACGGTACAAAAACAGTAAAACCCTCTCCTCACCCTTTATTCAATTTTCACACCGATGATATTGATCAGGCCTATCATTTTACAAAAGATGAGGGTTTCCAAGTCGTATCTGATCTATTTAAATTTGAGGATTTATCTTTTTTCCATTTGAAGGATCCGGACGGGAACATCATTATGGTTTGTAACGGATAATCAAAAACCCTCCATGTCTTTGACAAAGAGGGTTTTCCCTTTTATTTTTGTTTCACTTTTACTACTACTGCTGTTAAAGGCTCAAGTGTAATGCTGTTTTTTTTCAGCTCATAACCATTAGGTTTCTTTACTTTTTTCGTTCCGGCTTCATCAGCATCAACAACGACTTTTCCTTTTCTTAAATCTTCTTTAAGAGAAAGGGAGCGCTTTTTATTGTCTGCGTTAATGAAGACATAATATGTCCCTGTATGATCTGTAGACACGCTCTTATAGGCTAAAACAAGATCTTCTTGTTTGATCTCAGGAGCGTCTAGCAGACTAACATTGGTGTTGACCAGCTCTTGTGATCCCAGGCGGAAAGCGTTTGTTGATCTTCTTAGAGCAATCAATCCTTTTGTATATTCCATCGTTTGTTTTTGGACGCCTTCTTCCGATACCTTTTCCCAATCGAATTGATTGATTGCATCAGTAGAATCATAGGAATCATGGATGAAATATGGATTTTCGAATGGTTCGCCATTTTCATCCACCATGAATGTAGATTTAGCCTCTGGTACACCTTCTCCAAACCATTGTTTGGTTCTGCCATATTCCTGGCCTGCATGGAGGAAAGAAACACCCTGACTAGTCAGGATCATTGTATTTCCGAGACGTATCCGTTTTTGAATTTCTTCTTCATGTTTAGCTGGATCCTTCTTAATGGACTGAGCGATAACGTCATGTAAGGTTAAATTATCATGAGCAGCTATATATTGAACAATATCACCTGGATCATCTTCAGTGACATTGCTGGGTTGACCCTTAATATTATTGAATATCATTGTAATATCACGAGCTCCCCCTGTGATGAATCGCGGTTCTCCTTCACTTCCATATCCAGATTTTAACTCATTACGGATTTCATCAGAGAAAACAGCTGCACTTTCCGTTTCACCCATCCAGTCTTGATCTGCAGGGGTTACTTCATTTTCCGGACTTCCATCACCTACGAATGTTCTCCACCCTTCCCCTATCATCAAAATATTAGGGTTTAGTTTTTTTGCTTCATCATAGGCCATTTGAACACTTTCAGCATCAAGGTCTCCCATTAAATCAAAACGGAATCCATCAACTTTAAATTCCTCCGTCCAATATTTGATAGAATCAACCATCAACTTCCGAGACATATAATGAGTTGTTCCGACTTTACCACCGCCGTAACCCGTTTTTGTATTACCCTCGGTGTCCTCGAAATGGTAGTAATCTGAAACAAGGTTTTCCAGGATATCCACTTTAGCTGTGTGATTGTACACCACATCAAGGATGACACCCATTTTGCGTTTGTGAATCTCCTTAATCAGCTGCTTAAATTCAGCAATTCTCGCTTCTGGATCCTTTGGACGCTCCGAATACATGCCAGAGAGCGAAAAATAACTATGAGGATCATAGCCCCAGTTATAATTATTACCTGAGGAAGAATAATCAAGTTCCCTCTCATCATTCTCAAGTTCATTACCGAAGTAATATTTCATAACAGGTAAGAGCTGGACATGTGTGACGCCTAGATCTTTCAGATAATCTAGCTTTTCACCAAAAGAAGAAAATGTCCCAAACTGACTGTCTAATTTTGATTCTAGATCAGGATCTGAAGTGAAGTCCCTCACGTGTGCTTCCCAAATGATAGCATCCTCTTTCTTTTCATACCCTTTAATTTTTGCATATTTCAGTTTGGGCCCGATATCTGACGGATCTACAATGGCTGCTTTCCCAACTGTATCTGCGTCATCATCGCTTGAGGCTGCCATAGATTTGGCATAAGGATCGAGAGCAAAATTTGTTTCTCCACCCTCTGTAACCTTGTATTGATAATAATATCCTTTTAGGTCCTTTAAGCCTGTATTGTTTGCATCAAGGACTACTTGCCAGACGCCTTTTCCACTTCTTGTCATTTCAATGTTGTCTTCTAATAAGCTGTATTGATCATCTTTATCAAACAGGCGGACCGACACTTGACTTGCTTTTGGAGACCACACTTTTAATGTGGCTGTGCCGTCTTCCTGTAAGGTAACACCTAAGTCGTTTCCATCATAAGCGAACTTTTGATCTATCAATTCCCACGAAACACTTACTGGCTTTCGATCTTTTTTTATTTCAATCGAGTGGGTTTTCGTTACATCAAGGGATCGTTCAGTAGTTATATGTAATTCAGACCCTGCCTGATCTAAGGCTTTTATATTAACCAGCCTTCCTTCTTGATCGAAAAGTTTTATGTCATTAATAGAGACCTCTTTACCTACTTGATTCAAATAGGCAACAATTTTATTATCTTCTACCACTTCTGCATGTGTGATTGTCGTATCGATGGAAGGTTCATTCGTATAAACTTCTTCCTGACCCTGGACAATCCAAAATTCCCTTTCACCAGTCTTTGGAAAGTTTCTGTCATTTGGCGTATCCTTTTCATCACCTTTGTGCACAATGAAGTTTAACCCATTTGTTATGTCGATAACTGGTACGTCTACATAGACACCCCAGTCTGAAGCCTGATCAAATAAAACAGGATCTGCCCAGTCTACCTTAAAGTCGATCGCAGGCTGTTGGCTGTCCTGATTCCATAGGTGAAGACCCCATCCGTCATAGGCCCCATCAAGACGTTTATAATGGATTCTTACGTGCCCATCAGGCACACTTTCCTCAGTCAACTCCTCCGCCTGGCTATATGATTTCCCGATTATTGAGAATGGGGTAACTGCTGAAAATATCATCAGCAAAACCAAGCTGCTTACAAGTGCCATGAACCTTTTCCTCCCCAACATTACTATCTCCTCCTTTAATAACCTGTGAGCAGGTTGAATAAACCATCCGCACTTTTATGCAAACGGTTTCATAAATTCTTTTAATACTATAACATAACTTGATGGTAAATTTCTCCTGAAACATAGGCAATTCTGAAAATTGTAATAAATTCCTAAGAAAAAATTCCTATTTAATTATGAACGTTAGAAATCAGAGAGAATCAATTCAACTAGTATTTTCCTGAAACTTTCAGCAGGAGATGGTCGTATGTAAAGTGGGTCGTAATGTAGTATAGTTAGAAACACAGATCATCCATCTCCATTCGCTTCCAGAACTATTCTTACATAAGACACAAATGCATACCTAGAGGAGGATTTAAGATGAACAAAAGGATAACAGCCAGTATCATAGCAGGGACCCTTTTAATTATTGCGATCGTTTTTCAAAGTGTGAATTTTTTCATAAGTGATAATTTCTCTGAGAGTTCACAATCTATGTTTTCTGGAAATCAACAATTAAGTGAGAAGGTTATTGAAAATGGAAACTCCAGCAATAGAATTGTACGAGTTAATATTGAAGGAACCATTATGAACACTCCCGGGTCCAATTCAAATCCGTTCAGCGGCAGTGGTTATCAGCACGAACATGTTATGAAACAAATGGACAAAATTATAGAAGATCCTTCTATAAAGGGCGTTTTACTCTACGTGAATTCACCGGGGGGTGGCGTATATGAAAGTGCTGAAATCCACGATAAGCTAATGAAAATTAAAGATGCTGGCAAGCCCATTTATGTTTCTATGGGAAGCATGGCCGCTTCAGGAGGGTATTATGTCTCCACCCCTGCTGATCGCATCTATGCATCTAATGAGACCTTCACTGGATCTCTTGGTGTGATTATGGAAAATATCAACTATCAAGAACTGGCCAATGAATACGGTGTGAAATTCAATACTTTCAAGAGCGGTAAGTACAAAGATATTATGAGCCCTACCCGTGAGATGACAGGAGAAGAGCGAGAAATCATCCAAAACTTGGTCGATGAATCTTACGAACAATTTGTCGATGTGATTGCAGAAGGCCGGGATATGCCAGAGGATAAGGTTTATGAATTAGCTGATGGAAGAATATATTCTGGTAAACAAGCAGTAGAGAATGGACTCGTAGACAAAATCGGTTTTCGCGAAGATGCCTTAAAAGCTTTAAAGAAAGAGGTAGGAGGAAACCCACAAGTTATCGAATTCAAGAACAGAATCGGTTCATTTTTCGATTTACCATTAGCTGAGAGTTTCATGCCTAACAGCGAGGTACGATATATCGAGAAGTTAATTAGTGAACGTCAAGGACCAACGATGATGTACCTATATAGCGAATAAAGAAGGAGGGATAATTATGGAAACAACACCTGAAAACCAAACACCGAACCTTCCTGTCCTCTCAATTTTGGAAAAGCAAAAAGCGGACATTCAAAAGCTTCTCTATGCTGGATTTGGCTCTCGATTCGTAGCTTATATCATTGATCTGATTGTGATTTGGGCTGTAAACTCGATTGTAACACGACCTCTATTACGATTATTGAATCTTGAGAATACAAAGCTATGGATTGATATTTTCAGTGCAGAGAACATAACCACTTCAATTGTATTTTTCCTATACTTTATTTTGATGACAAAATATTTTAAAGCAACGCTTGGAAAAATGATTCTCGGGTTAAATGTCGTTTCACTGAAGGGTGATTCGCTCACAAACGGTCAAATCATCTTCAGGGAATGTATCGGTCGTTACATCAGTATGGCCATCTTAGGACTTCCTTACTTAGTAGTTGCCTTTACTAAAAAGCATCAAGGGATTCATGATTTGTTTTCTGATACTTCAGTTATAAAGAATAAGTTCAAGAAACTAAATGATACCTTGGAACACAAAACCATCTAAAGATTAGCATGAATAAAGGACCTGCCGTAGAAGTAACGGCAGGTCCTTTAGATAAATGATGTAATCGATAATTTTAGCCGACTTCATGAGGAGGATGGCATCGGCAGAGAATGATTAGCGTCTATGTTATGAAATTGTTCTAAATAATGCTCCTTTGCTTCCCATTCTTTCCCGCCATTTCGATAACCGGTAACTATAGCAATTACAAGAAAAACAATAGTCATAATCCAGAAAGTTTCTGCACCAAGAAATACAGGAAAAAGATAATTCATTCCATTAGAGATGCCATATCTTAGTTGATATAATCTCTTTTTTCCGCTCCATCGCTCTTCCCATAAATACCACATTTTTTTGTTCGATTGATTACTCATATACGATTCATACATAAAACTTATGTAATAAAACAAACACCCAAAATACATAATAGGGGGAACTGATTCCGTAAAAGATTGAAACCACCCTATTAGGATTACGATAGCTAGAAATAAATACCAAGCAGAACGTTTTCTCCGATAACGGATTTTTTTTTTGATTCACACTTTCCCTTTCAACCTCTCGACTCTCTTCCATATTAACTCCTTTTTTATGAAATCATAATTAGTGAAGAATAAATATGAGGCTTTATAATACAAGCCTTTATTACCTTCATCCTACCATTTATATCCTTTTTGTACGAATCAATAGTAGGTGATAAGTCACTCACAACTAATGTGAAAAGTAATCAGCTTCTGAAAAGAATTTATAAAAATCTCAGAATGAAAGGGCCGCTTCTTAAGCACTGACTAGAACTATAATAAAAAACCTTAAGCTAATGCTTAAGGTTATCAAATTAATACACTTAGAAACTTTATCGATTTCTTTTTTTTATGGCTGAAGTCACTGCAATGAAGAAAAAAATAAAGTAAACTAACCCGACACCTAATAGAATCCGCACCCAATCCATATGTGCCCTCCTTTTATAGAAAAGAACTAGATATTTCTTGAGATTGCTTCTCCTAAATATACTCCACTTGCTGCTGCTTGCGAGAGAGAATGTGTTTCTCCTGAACAATCTCCAACAAGATAAAAACCGGGAAGATGTGATTGAAAGGAATCATCTGTGAAGAGCTTAGGTTCATAAAATTTTGCATCCAGCCCATAGAGAAGTGTGTCTTCATCTACCGATTCTCCTAATAACCCTTCCAATTTCGTGAGGAACTTCAAGGCAGTATGAATGTAGAATTCCGGCATCTCATCATAGAGGTTCCCGGCATCTGCTTTTAAGGTGGGAAGTATCCCCCCCTCTGATATATGCTTAGTGACTTTCCGGTTTTTTAGATCTTTTAACCGTTGGACAACAAGTCTCTCTCTTTTCTGATTGATCCTTCCAATAATTTCTTTAGCCTGATTCATAGCTTTTTCGTATGTAGGAAAGTACTGTGGAACAAATAACGTGAAATTAAGATTTCTACTAAGCGTGTGACCTTCTTGTTGATTTTGTCCATCAGCCATAACTAATCCATGCTGGTATTTACGGATAATACGTCCATGGGGATTCATACAATAGGTTGTTGCTGAATAAGTGTCCGATTCATACCTTAGTTTTGTTTCGAATGTTTGATCAAGGATGGAGTCCAATTGATTCCCACGCATCTCTACACGTAACCCTAGGTCCAATCGAGTTTCCCCTTGATTCAATCCCAATGCTTGGGCCTGCCTATTTAACCATTCACTTCCACTCTTCCCTGTCGCTATAACCACACGTCTGCTAACAAAAGTGCCGTTATTGGTTTCTATATGAAAATATTTATCTTTACGGATCGAGTGAATTTCTGTTTCAAAGGTGAAATTGATGCTGGTTTCCATGTATTCATACATAAGTTGAAATATCTTCTTAGCCAAAACCGTCCCTAGATGACGTGTTTCTGTGGAAAGCACTTCCAAAGAATGAGTGGCTGCCTTATTCGCAAGGTTTATATTCTTCGTACTATATTTCTTTCTTTCATGTCCTCCGAATGAACACAAAATCGAGTCCACTTTTTTCATGTAATGAAGTGTTTCTTCAGATCCGATCTTTCTGCCTAACTCTCCTCCAAAATCATTCGTGTAGTTGAACTTTCCCTCGGACATTCCTAGTCCAGCAAAGCCGATGTATTTGTCACACGCACCCTTACAAGAACACGGTTCGCCTTGCTCTCTTCGACATTGCCTTTGACTCAGTTTTTTTCCTTTATCAATGATATGGATATTCAGGTTATCGTCTTCTTTTAATAACGTGTAGGCGAGAAATATACCACTTACCCCCGCACCGATAATAGTGACGTCGTTAATATCCATCTCCTCCTTTTTTAACCTCAATTATCCCTTCTTACTAACTCTTCGATGCTTTGAGGTGTCACTTTTGCGTAAACACATGTATCTGTTAAACGTTTGCCATCTACCGAAAGATCTTCATTTCGTAAGATTCCCTCCAAATCATAATCAAGCTTTTCAGGGATGGCTCGACTTCTGTAATTATCTGACTCACAACGTATTTCAACACGTGCGAATTGCAAGTTTACCAATGCAAACTCTGTTAACGCGTCCACTGACTCAGTCATGTATCCCTTTCCGCTGTAAATTGAATTGATCCAATATCCTATCTCGAGCTTCCGTACCTTCCAATCAATATTGTGGAATCCAGTAGAACCTACGAATTCTTTTGTGTCTTTCAAGAACACCAAATATCGTAAATTTTCCCGTAATAAAAATTTAGCATGCGCTTCCCTGGTATTCGCTTCCGTTTCTTCTGGACTAGGTACCTCCTGTACAAATCCAAGCCATGGGCGAAGCTCAGTTACTGAATTTTTAATGGCATCATTCACTACGTTGCCATCACCTGGTAATGGAATTCGAAGCAATAGACGATCTGTTTCAATATTCGTTTGTATATCCATAAGAATTGGATTCATGATCACATTCTCCTCTGCTATCAATGAACTTTACTTTCCGCTAATGGCCACGTTAATACCTATAGCAGTTAACAAGAAAGCTTCTACAATATTTATTCGTTTCATAAACCATTCATTTTGAAGCAACCACTGTTGTAATTTCTCCGAAAATACACTAACTATAGAAAAAATAATAAACGCTTGAACCATGAATAATATTCCTAACGCAAGCATTTGTATAGTTACATTCCCTGCATTCTGTTTTACAAATTGAGGAAGTAAAGCTAAAAAGAATAAAGAAACTTTAGGGTTGAGAACATTCATGATGATTCCTTTTTTGAATAATGAAAAACGAGATCGTTTGGGACGTGACTCTGATTTTATCATACTCCCAGAGTGCCTAAATGCCTGCCAAGCAAGATAAAACAAATAAGCAACACCTGCAAATTTGACAATTGAGAATATGACCGAAGACTGGTAAATGAGAGCCGATATTCCAATTGTCGCAGCAGTAATATGTACGAGAAGGCCTGTGCAAAGGCCTATAGCTGTAAAAATACCTGCCCATTTATCCTGGATGACACTTTGGGTCATGACGAAAAGGAGGTCTGGACCAGGCATCAATGTAAGAGCAATTGCGACTGCCAAGAATGAAAGCAGCATATTAAATTCCATTGTTGTTTTCCCCTTTTACAATATACGTTCAAGTGAAAGAAGGCGTCCCTTAAAAAGAGGACGCCCTTCATATACTAAAGGTTTTAGTTGAGTGAATCTTTTAGAGAGGTGGAAAAAACCACTCCTACTGTAGAACCTCTGTAGCTTCATGGATAAAATCATTATGAACAAAAATCTGATACGTACAAGCAAGACCGCTTCCGATACCGGAATGACTCAATGTCTTCGTCTTCGGCTTGAACCCATTATTTTTTAATGCGCCAACAACCTTATAATATTCGGTCAAATCCTTCGTCGCATAAACCAGTTCCCACTCTGAGAATGTACGCTTAAAAATTTTTTTGATCTTAATGATACCTCTCCCACCTATCGCTCAAATTGTTCATAGCTACTTCACTCATACATTATGACTTACAAACAAAAACTATGTCCTCTTTTAAAAGTAGAATTCTATACGAACAGGTTAATTTCCTCTTTTATTTAAAATTAGGAATTGATTTTCGACAATCTTTGTAACGATCGAAGATTTACACTTGCATTCCCTTTCCAGCTTTCCAAAAAGTTTTTGTTCCATTGTTCTTTATTACAGAGTTTTTTGGAATCTGTGTAAGAACAAGAAGTAAACCTAAAATATCCACACAAGAGGAGATAGCATTGAAGATGATGAGGAACTTTAAAGTGGGGGTCAGCCATCCCATCATCCCGAGACCCAGCGGAAGTAAAACAGACAAGGCAAGAAACGGACATAAAGATATGAGTGCGAATCTTGCTTTCGATAATTGTTCTTCTGAGCTTACATATCCTCCAAAAAATGTGAAGCCTATGTATGTTTTCTTAGATTTTAAAAAATGAGGAATACAGACAAGATGTAAAAGTTCGTGGACAACAATGGTGAGGAAGAAAAGTATAACTTGAATGATTCCTATAGAAGCGACGAAACCGTCTTTTGTCAGACCAAATTCTGCAAAAGTTAGAGTAGAAACAGACTTTATAATAAAAACACCGGCCCATGCATTTAAAAACATCAAAGGAATCGACAACACTACAGCTGTTAGAAAAGAGTCTGGCTCTTTAAGTGGATTCCAACCCTGTTGAATGAGCTTTTCTTGTTCAGTTTTACTATTATCAGGTAAACCATGTGCAATTTTCATCAACTTACCTCCTCAAGGGTCATTTCATAGTTTTCCCTGGTGTATTACTTAGTGAGAGTGGTTTATAAATAGAATTTTCAATGCCAGAAAGCAGATGATAGATTGATTTACCAAGTTTGGCTTCCAACTTTTCTTTTATAAGAAAATATCCTTTCCAGTGCTTTGGTAAGTTTTCATTTGCCCCATTTCTTATAGAAGCGGAAACAATTCTCCTTTCAATTATGGAAAAACCATCTGCCTCCGCGAGTGCATCGCACAAAGTAATGATGTCATCGTAGTCATTCCAATTAAACATATTTAGAAGTCTACTAAATTCTCTTTTCATATACCCTGGGACAAGTCCCCAACCGTTAATCGTTTCTATTTCTTCATTTCTTCGTGGAAAAGAGTGAGTCACAGCCACCTGGGCATTTCCTTCCCACCCCATCTCCAACAGTAAGCGATACCCATCATAAGAATGAATAATTGAATCAGTTTTCCCTTTATATCTGCCTATATCATGTAATAATCCACTTATATACCCGAGTTCTGGTTCTATAGGCACACCTGTTTTGTTTAATGCTCGAGCGAGAATTTCTGCTGCTTCAGCAACATGGATGGAGTGGAATTTCCATGCCCCAGGGTTTTGCTCATTTGCCCATTCAAGTAACTCTCTTGCATAATAACGATCCTTTAAATATTCCATCCATCATTGCCTCCTTCCTACTTATTTTACTCTTTCACCATGGTTATAAATTCCGCACTGTTTGCCAAAAAATTATCCCTCTCGACGAATCCAAGCTTCTTGTATAATCGAATGGCTCTCTGATTAAAAGTCGCTACCGTTAATCGAATTGGTACATTAGGAAAGCGCTTGTAAATATCCTTGAGAACCCGCTCACAGAATTCCATGCCTTTCCCCTTTCCGACAAAACAAGGGTTCATTCCTATCCCCATATCTATATAATCTTCGAGGTAAATATCTTCCTTATTTCCTGAAGGTACTTGCGCAGAAACTCCTGTACAATAAAAACCAAAAATCTGATTCTGCTCGTTGAGGAGAGCATAAAAGTCTCCTTCTAGGAATTCCTGAATGTCTTCTTCTGAATCTTCACTGTTATAAAAATCGTAAGGAGATTCGTATCTCCACATTAATATTTCATTTATGTACTCTTTTTTCATCTCCTGAATGGACAAAAACATTATTAACCTCCTAAATTCCCATAAAACTTAACATTAAAAAAACTATTCCAAATAGGTCGTAAGAAAGCTAAAGGTTATCTTATGAACTCGTTTAAGACTTATGTTAGCATTTAGATCCCTCTTTAAATGGTAGTTCCATATTGGTGTATGTTTTTTAAGATTTAAATCGTGACCTCCACGTTACGATTTAAATAGGGTCAGCAGAGGGCAGAACTTCACGCAGAACTCTTGTTTGATTTCTTGTACCAAAACGGGAGTGCCTTCAACCTTGGTACCAACTGCTACGTTTAACCATTAAACCTATTCATAGTCAATTCATATGAGCAAAATTCTATTGTTATTTAAAAAACCCCGAAACTTTTATAGTTTCAGGGTTTTGAGTGTTAGCTTATAGAGTTCATTGTACCATTCACAATATTCGATGTATATAAATTCCAGCTCTTCCAAAGTTGTTAAGCGGATTTTTCTTCTTGATTCAATTCTCTCCGCTTCTGTTTTACGTCTAATTTCGTCAAAATAGAGATAATTAGAGCGACAATAAACAAGCCGGCAAAATAGATAAGACTGCTTTCATAACTTCCTGTGGTGTCTTTCATCCACGCTGCAAAAATAGGACCTACTAATCCAGCAGCAGCCCATGCAGTCAAAATGTATCCATGAATTGCTCCAAGTTCTTTTGTACCGAATAAATCCCCTATATAAGCTGGCATCGAGGCGAATCCGCCACCATAACAGGTATAAATCACTGCGAGACATACAACAAAAATCGTCATACTAGCTGCCCAAGAAAGAACTAGGAATAAAAAGATCTGCAATACGAAAAACGCTAAATAAGTGTTCCCGCGACCAATGTAATCGGAAGCGCTTGCCCACCCTATTCTGCCGAGTCCATTAAAAATGCCCATTATTCCTACTAGACTCGCAGCCGCGGCCGTACTCATTCCAATACTTTCTTCAGCAAGAGGTTTGGCAGCAGAGATGACAGCGATCCCACAGGTTACATTTATAAATAACATAATCCATAGGTAATAAAACCGCTTTGTTTTTAGTGAATCCTTAGCTTTCATATTGGCTAAGTCTTTCTGAGAAGAGTCCTTTTTTGCTTTTTCGTCATACCCTTCTGGCTTCCATCCTTCAGGAGGTCTTGACATATAGAGGGAAGAAGCGATCATGACGAAGAAATAACTGATACCTAAAATATAAAAGGTTGCTGCTATTCCAACTGAATTTATTAGTGCATCCATCACGGGACTAGCGATTGCAGCCGCAAATCCAAATCCCATAATTGCCATTCCAGTTGCTAGACCACGTTTATCAGGAAACCATTTAACTAGGGTTGAAACTGGTGCAATATAACCTATTCCCAGTCCAATCCCTCCTAAGACTCCATAGAAGACGTAAAGCAGCCAGAGTGAACCTACATTCACCGCGAACCCTGATCCTGCTACTCCAATTCCAAAGAAAATGGCTGCTGTAATTCCTGCCACTCGAGGACCGTGCTTCTCAACAAACCACCCCAGGAATGCCGCAGATAAACCAAGAAACAAAATAGCCAGACTGAATGTAAACTGAACTTGGCTTGCCGTCCAGCCAAATTGATCCCCCAGCGGAACGGTAAAGTTGCTCCATGCATACACCGATCCAATCGATATATGTATTCCCACTGCGGACAAAGCAATTAGCCAGCGATTCTTCAATTTTCTTTTTGACATCGTCCACCTCACCAATTTTGTCATCAAGGTTCTATTTCCATTTACATGGGTTAATAAACAAATATTGACATAAAAAACCATTTCCTTTTAAAGGAACTGGGGAAAAGATCGTCCAGTTAATTTCTAAGGCCCTTAGATTTCCTTTGGAGAGCTATTATTATAAAAACAATAGCCAGCAAAAGGATCACTGGTGGGCCAAACACAAAAGAAAAGTAGCTTAATTGACTCTTTTCGATTGGCAGTTCTTCCTTATATTCGTCTTGACTGTTTCTAATCTCTTCGGTTGGCAGTGCATACACTTTGCTGTCTTGACTACCTACAATCAATGTATCGTTCATAATGACTGGACCGGAGGGGGCAAGCGTCCCCCCAAGCTCTTTTCTGCCTATCTCTTCTCCACTCTCAGCATCCATAGCATGCACAAATCCTTTAGCATTTGAAAAATAAACGGTCCCATCTGAAGCTACTGGCGGGGCTTTCATGACAGTATTTTTAAAATCCCAAAGCCGCTCTCCTGTCTTTAGATTATACGCATAAAATTTTTGAGTGATAGGGCTTCCCAGAAATACTTTTCCATCATAAATCATCGGTGCACCTGATTTGTTATTCTTAACCATCTCACCAATGCCAAGGCTGTCTTCCCATAAGACTTCTCCAGTTTCAGTATCCAAGGCATAGATCATATGTTCCGGGTGAGTTTCACGCTCACCAACCAAAGACTTGAACATTTCCTTATACACATCAACGACTCCAAACTGGTTGTACACTTCACGATACTTCATTGGTTTAGGGTTTTCTAAGGCCGTCGTCACCGCAATTTGATCGGAAATAGCAGGTGGCACATCATCCAATCCTGCATAAACATCTTCAAACTCCGTTTTCCATTCAATGGATTCATTTTCAATATTGACAGAATAGAATGTATATGGTTTAGGACCTCCGCCTCCAACGTATATATTGCCATTCGAATAGTTGGGAGAGGACATGCTGACTACGGAACCCAACTTTATTTTAGCCGCTTCCTTTCCCGTCTTTGCATCTAACTTATAGAGATGCGTATCTCCTGTTGCGGCATACACATAACCGTCATGAAATAAGGGTGTCGGCATCACTTCTCCATCTGTGATATGCTTCCATTTTACTTCTCCGTTCTCTGCATTAAAGGCCATCACTCCGCTTTCTTCTGTGCCCCTCAGTGCACTATCCTGAAAAAAACGGTTCCCATAGCCTACATAAACGGTTCCATCATGGTAAATCATTTCTGAATGGACCCAGTTGGGAGCCTTATTTTTCCAAAGCTGTTCACCCGTATGTATGTCGAAGGCAAATAGCTCCCCAGTATTATGATTTCCTGTAAACATTCTGTCCTGAACCACTACAGGTGTTGATCTAATTTCATCACCTGTTTGGAAGGTTGTTGATGATAGAGGATCGACCCCCTCCTGATTACTTACTGGGTTATTTTCATCATTTAATCGATACTCAAGCCACTCCTCCGGTCCATATGTAGCTCCAGCAAGCGAAGGAGCTGATATAGTCGTTAGTAGAATTACCAAAATATAAAACGGTATTTTTTTCATAACTCTGTCCTCCTCGATAACCTTTTTTCTCTATGTAAGGTTCACTCATAGGAGAGTACCCTTCTCCTCCTCCTTTTGAAACCAATATCGTCTAATTAAAAAGGAAAAGGCTTACCGCATAAAGTACGATAAGCCGAATACCACTATTGATTCTCTATCTCAATGAGACTTGTTATTTCTATATTTTTTAAAGCCTGGGAAGCCAGTTTATCTGCCTCTTTGTTCCTTTTTCGTGAAACAAGTTGAAATTCCGGTTCAATTCCTAATTCATTCAATTTACCTTCGATTCTGTCCGCCCACTTTGTAAGTTCTTCTTCTAAACAAGGCCATTCACCACTTAACTGATTAATGACCACCTGTGAATCTCCAACAAATGTAACAGGCATGTGTTGCACCTGCATTATCTCCAACTCTTTAATAGCAAGGTGAAGGGCTGCATACTCTGCTTCATTATTTGAAAACAATTCTTCTACGAAAGCATTTCTTCTGAGTCGATGGGATTTTCCATTCTGGTCATAATAAATGGCACACCCTAGTCCTGACTCCCTTGAGTTATGATCATACCCTCCATCAAAATAAACAGTGATATTGTGAGGCTCAGTCTGAATCCCTTTCATATATTTCTTCAATTCCTTCACTGTCCAGGAATAGCCATGTGGGTCAGGGAAATATAAATCCTTCGAACGGTCGGTCTTATCAATATCTTCTGCAATGATTAACGCTCTTTCTGCAGGCATTTCTTCTGATAGGAATGTTGTCGTTGATCCTTTTTTGGTAAGGTATGTAAATTGGATTCTTACATTCATATAAATGACCACCTTATAGAATTTAAAATACGATAACGTGTAAACATTTTTCCCTCTATTGATCATAATTATTTCAATTTCATAAAAGAAATGGTTAGTGAAAAGATAGAAAATAGTTGAATGAAAATAACCACTTTGAAATAATTAATGAAATAGATCATAGCGGGGGTGAACGGATGGAAGCTTTCATTCGGTCTGATCAATACAATTATATTCAGGACCAAACGAGAAACCTTATCCAAGGCCATACGACAACAAATGATGCAGCTGTTACCCAAGCTTTAAAATCACTTACACTAGAAAAAGTGTTTAAATGCTTTAATCATCTTAATGAGAACCAGATAAATCTATTGCAGCAAGTAGAAAGCATCAAAGATGAAACGGAAGCTATATTCTTCTTATCAAGATTAAAACAGCACATCATTCCCTTCCCAAAGCTGAATGAAAAAGAAATTAGAGATTTATTCCCAAAAGTGAAAAAATTGAAAATACCGGATATAAATCATATCAATTGGAATGAGCTGTCTTATTTAAGCTGGAATGACCATGGATCCAATCGTAAGTATTTCATTCATTTTCAACACGGAAATTACTACAGCCTCAGAGGTTCTTTTAAACCTTCAGCGCAAAAAGGCATGTGTACGATCTGCAATGAGTATGAACACGTAGGAATGTTTACAGCCACATTGAAAGGCGGAGGATCCGACCATCTTGTACGACGAGGAAATTATATTTGCCAGGACAGCTACAATTGCAATCAAAATCTTAAATCATTAGAGCCGCTTGAGTCTTTCATTCAATTAATGAAAAGTCAATAACTTTGGAAAACCCCTGAATCTAAGAATCGTTCAGGGGTTTTTGTTTGCGGTTTGTCTTACATTTTTCAAAAACTTGATCGCGCGGTCCATTTCTTCAATAGGAAATGTATATCCATGAGCGCGCCCTACTTCTAATGCTGTGTCAAGAAAAAGATCATGAAAAGCAAACAACGAACTCCAAATCCTGTCGTAATTACTGTCTGGGTATGTATCAATAAATCTTGACCAAAGTTCAGGTTCCACCCATTGTTCAAGGTTTTTTCCTGCTTTCCCGACAGAAACACGGTACCCATTATCATGGCCAACTTTCCACTTCAGCATATGAATGAGAGGCTCACGTAACACTCCATCAATTAAAGTCATTAACAGAGGCAATTCTTTTCGCCAAATGGTTTTTGGAATATGAGAGCCCAGCCCCCATATGAAACTATTACAACAATCCTGATAAAGCTTTTCAGTCGGAGGCTTTATCCAATAGCTTCTTTCACTAGGAGAAGGTAAGTCAGGGAAAATTTGATCCTTGTCCAGTAAAATCTCAGTCAAACTATCTTGAAGTTTTTCTTCTATATTTTCAACAGCTACAAATTGCATATCAATCCTATTTCCATCCATGAACTGGATCAGGTAAGTAAAGCGCCCGTCCGCAAGAGGGGCAGGTAAAATTTTATCCTCCGGCTTCTCTATAAGCATGACTTCTCCAAAATGAGGAAGGACGTTCTTTTCCTGTTTAAACGGCTCCACATCTGTAACGAAATAAACGATATCATAATCCTGAAACCGATCTGGTGTCACGTTCGGGTTTACCCTGGAACCATTCATGATCGCTCCTCGAATGGGTTCATGAAGCTTAGCATACTGTAAAATTAACTCCCTCATTTTTTCTTCATTTCGAAAATTATGGTCATGATCAAATATTACTTCAAGGAGAGGCAAATTTCGACTTGGAAATACGGTTGATTCCGTTTCCCCAATCCAATTAGCCCCCATTTTATAATAAAAGCCTTCAGCATGTGGATCACTCTCAATCGTTAAAGAAGAAAAGTTCCACATTGTACATATTTCAACCATATGCTGCCAAAGCTTTCTCCCATAGCCTTGTCCAATCGATTTAGGAGAAATAAAAAAATGGTCTAGCCTGTGCTTCACAAGCAAAATACTATAGAATCCATGAATTTCATTGTTTGATTCAAGCACAAATGTAGGGTTTTGTTTTATGTAACGCTCTGTAAGAGTAAGATCACTTTTACAACTGTTTAAAAACCAGTCATCATAGCCCCAGTAAGCTTTAGACTGGATGGCGATCTCACTCAAGCAATCAGATTCTTCTGGACATGCTTCTCTTATTCTCATCCATTTCCTCCTATTTAAAAGAGAGATTGAGTCAGGGATTTAACTTCTTATAGACTCTTTGATAACATTCCGAATATTCAATCATCCCAAGTTTATCATATTCCATTTGATAAACATAAACTTCTCGGTTATGCAAAAAAAGGATAAAGCAGCCGCTTTATCCTCCTTCAGTATCTTCTTTATCCTCTGGCTAATCCTCTGCGAAAAGCTTCAAGATGATTGACTGAAGCATTTCTGAGTTGAGTGAAAACAATTCTGGCATCTTCAGGAAGCTGAAAAGACAAGAATCTATCATACATAGCGATGTTATCTATCTCGCCAACCACACCTTTTCGATACGCATCTTTCACATTTTCAGGTGTTGATACAAACTGAGCAGAATCATCTTCAGGTACAGGAATTTGATAACGTTCAAATAAAGTAAGTAAAGCTTCAATGTGACGAAGCTCCGCTTGTTTTATTCTTGTAAAAGTAAGGATTTCCCCAAAATTATCAAGGATGTTACTGTATCTTGATTGTGCCAAATATTCATCTTGAATTGCATAGATTAAAGCTTGAGAAAAAGTAAGCTCCTCTGCGTTCAACGCACCTTTTGCACCATAACCTTCCTCGTTTTGCCTATTCGAATTATCATGGAACTGTGGTCGATTTAAGTAATAGAGAAACCAAACAGCGTGATTTTGTTCATCTGCTGCCGCTCGCCGGAAAATGTCTTTAATCTTCGAATCTTTTGCTTGATCCACGATATCCAAGTAAAATTCCGACGTTTGTTGTTCGTCAAAAAATGCCGTTTCCAATCCTTTTCGATAATCTGTTGGACACTCCTCCGTAAGTTGAGGAGACGGTTTTTCACCAGTTATGGAAGTATAGATTTGACTGAAGTCTTGAAAATGCCTAATCTCATCTTGTCTTATTTCACGTATCTGTCTCATCTCATCGGCTAGAGGAGCATTCTCAGCTAATTGTTTATAACAGCTGATAGCACTAAATTCCCCATCGATCGCTTTTTTAATATCCTGTACGAGTTTCGTATCTTTATTGACTCGATCTTGCTCACCATTAAAAGAAAGCACTTCATTGGAATTGGTCTGCATTAAAGACCCTCCCTCTGTTTGAAAGTCATCTTTTTTATCTTATGAAGATAACCCAATCAGGTGTGACTTATCTGTTTAAACTACTGTCATCCATCTACCTCCTAAACGTACCCATTTTTCTCTTAAGGTGGCAGTAATGTCCTCTTTAAAATGATCATTAAAACTATTAATAACAGAATAATCTAGCTTATAGATTTTTTCAGAGATAAATCACTCATTTCCCCTCCTATTATATGAAGGACTCAATTCGCTCCATACATCAAAGGAATTACCATTTAGATCATTAAAAGTGAAGTTTCTACCCGGATGCCCTCGATTCTCTACTTTACCTACTTCGACTCCTGCATCCTTGAGCTGCTTGTTGAAAATAAAAAGCTCTTCAACTCCATCGACTTCAAATGTTTGTGAAAACCTTTTATTTCCCTCTGCATCCATAAAATTAGAATTCTCATTATCAGAAGCCTTTACTAAGAAAAAGCTTTGACCAGCAAGATCAATAATGGCTTTGTTTTGATCTTGATAGTTTAGTTTTGCCCCGAGGTGGTCAATGTACCAATCGACAGATTCTCTTACGTTCATAACAGGAATATAAGTGGTTCCAACTCTTTTTAAAATTCCGGACACTTCATTCGTCCTCCCTTTCACAACAACTATGATCATTTAGTAAAAAGCACAATACTTAATCCTGTGCTTTTAAGAAGCTTCTGTTAACTTCCATGTCTCTTCTTCACCATTTCTTTATATTCTGGGTCATATACTCGCAACACACAAATCTATTGACAAAAAACATGAACAAGCATACATTGATAATAACAAGGGGAGTAGCGACCGGCACACGGCTGTTGAATCATCAATTCGGTGAACCCACCTGGTTCAACAGGCTATATCAATAGTACGCAAGACCTTGGTGCAAAAATTTTTGTGCCAGGGTCTTTTTGTATGCCTGGCAGAGAGGAGAAGTTTATGATTTATCTTGTATTTTTCCTAGCTGCTGTTGTTGTAGTCACAGCTGCCATTTATCTGAATCAATTTGGAGATGTCATTAGTAAAAAATCTGCTTTAAGTGGAGCCGTGGTAGGAACTTTTCTTATAGCAGGAGCAACCTCACTGCCTGAGCTGACAACGAGCCTTACTGCTGTCTATATTGATAATCCAGATATCGCTGTCGGAAATATGCTAGGCAGTAATGTATTTAATCTATTAATCTTAGGCATCGTAGACCTTATCTATCGTAAACGCAGGTTATTTCAAAAGGTGGATCATTCAGCCAATATTCCATCAGCCATAATTGGGTTACTGTTCTTAGCGATATTGATTTTAACGTTATTCCTCCCTGGTTCCATTCAGTTCTTCGGGGTAGGAATCGAAATGATCCTCATCTTTCTTCTATACATTGGTGCGATGAAATTCGTTTCGAGCAGTGGATCAGATGAAAGTGAAGGACAGGTTAAAACTTATTCATTAAGGACTGCTGTCGTTGGGTTTATCATTGCTGCCATCGTCGTATTTGGATCTGGAAGCGTTCTTTCCATCGCCGGTGATCGACTTGCGGAAGCAACCGGTATGAATGCAAGTTTTGTGGGCAGTTTTCTAATAGCTGCATCTACTTCCTTACCTGAGTTGGTCACTGTATTGGCTGCATTTAAATTAGCAAACTACAATATGGCTATCGGTTCGATCTTAGGAAGTAATCTATTTAATATTCAATTGCTTGTTTTAACAGACGTCTTGTATAGAGAAGGACCCATTCTCGCTGCAGTAGGTTCATCACAAATTTTCGTCGCATTATTAGGTCTTTTTATGACCATTGTAGTCATCTATTTGCTGGTTAGACCTAATAAACGGGTCACAAATCAGTGGCGTTACGCAGCCCCTTCCCTATTAATGACTGTGTTATATTTTGTTGTCAGTTTTGTCCTTTACTGAAAGAAGCGTGAGTGCAGCCACTCACGCTTTTCATCTACTCTTTTACACTCCTGTCCTCATTAGGAATTAACTTTTACTAAACACATCCTCTACAACCTTCATCATTTCGTATGCTCCTGAACTTCGATTAGATAGGACAGCAAGTGACAGTTTTTCTGCAGGATAGTAGCATGAATGAAAACTTACCCCAGGATCATAACCCATCACATGATATTTATACACTTGCTCAGATGCAGTATTGATCCATAAACCATATCCGTAAGATACACCTTCCTTGACCCGAACTTTAGGTTTAAGAAATTCTTCTGACATGTCTTCTGATAATAACGATTGGTCGATCAGTGCTTCCCAAAAACGGATCATATCCACTGCTGTTACAAATGCACCCCCGTCAGCGCCTCCTTTGACAGGTACGGAGTAGATATTTGACTTCCACCCGTCTTCACCTTGGATGTATCCCATAGCAGTATTCTCTGGCAGCTTATCCATTTCATAATATCTTGAGTTAACCATACCGCAATGGGTAAATACATTCTCCTCTACATATTCTTGAAAATCTTTCCCTGTAAGGAGTTCAACGACTAAACCAAGTACAATGTACCCAGCATTATTATAGTGAAATCTTTCCCCGGGTTTAAATTTCATCGGCTTAATTTGAAAAAACGGCAAAAACTCTTTTCCTTGTCTCAGTGTGTACATTGGGGTCGTTTTCCAAAGATCATCGAAGTTCTCCATCTTATCTTCATCAAAATAATCAGGCATCCCTGAAGTATGGGTTAATAGATGATGTATGGTTACATTTGGATCTAGAAGAGGGAGATCATGAGCAAGCAGTTCATAAAGTTGAGTATCAAATTGAAGCTTTTTCTCTTCAATTAGCTGACAGATCGCTACGGCAGTGAAAACCTTACACCCGGAGGCTATACCAAATTTAGTATTGAGGTTGTTCTCAAGTCTTTCAGCTCGGTTGGACCACCCGAAAGCTATTCCTTGGTCCTCAGCAGTTGAATCCTTTACTAACATTGCACCTGAAAAATTTTCTCTTTCGGCAGCCTCGTAAATTGTTGATTTTATTTCAATCAAAACTTGCCCTCCGTTATGTCAATGTATAAAAATTTCTCTCTTATCTATTTGTATAGTTCTTTTAATGCAATTTGTAAATTAGAGTAAAACTGAACCTTCATCTGGGGAAGATTAGATGAGACCCACTTTGTCGCTAGGACTGGTTTCATTCCAGAGATGACCACTCTAGTTCCCATTAAGGATAGAGATTGAATGAGTTTTGATAATTTGTCAAAAAACACAACATCCACCCAGCTAATCGTCGAGCAATCGATGATCAACCTGTTTGCATTCATGTTGGCCACATTATGTAAGCCTCGATCAAGGATGTACTGGAACTCAACTTGATCCATTATCGGTTGTAACGGAAGTAAAGCAATACCATCAGACAGGGGAATGACGTTTACCGACATATCTTCCATCCATTTCCTCATTTTTTGTTCTTTATGGAAGTAATCCGTGACGTCATTAAATTCAACCATAGCCCCATAAACTTTTCCATTATCCTTTAATAAACGGGTTTGAATGGATAAGTACATATCATGCTTTCCCCATTTATAAGGCATTGCATCAATTTTGACTTCCTCAAAAGTTTCAATTGTACGCTCCACATGTCTAACTTCCTCCGGCGCATCAGGAAAAAGTTCATATACATTTTCTCCTATAAGATTCTTTCCTTCTACTTGAAGCAGACATGCTCCTTGTATATTTATATGAGTGATTTGATAATTCAAATCAATCGCCATCACACCTAAGGACAGTTGATCTAATACTTGATCTTTTTCTTGTGTAACCATTGGCTCACCCTTAGTATTTAGATTGATCATACCATCTTCCTCCATAATAAAGTTCTATTTCTTACCACAGCAATCCTCCAATATTTAATATATTTTAATAATATATTTGAAATTTGTTTTGAAATGATCCAATAAAAAACAAGAGCTAAGGTTAGCCCTTGTTTCATGATAGAAATTTTGTTCGATAATGACTTAATTCCTTCAAAGGCCAAATGAACCGATAACTATGGTAATGGATATAAAAAGCTCCTCCCATTCTCTGGCCTTTTGGATAATCAAAAGCCCAGTCCTGTTCACTGCCATTTCGAATAAGAAAAGAGATGCCTTGGTCGATAGCAGCCGTGGGCTTATCTTCCACAGCAATTAATGCGTCAAGAGCCCAAGCGGTATGGGTGAGAGTGTTTGATCGTATTAATGTTTGAAAAGCCCCAACCCCCTGGTAATGTTTGAGGGTTATGGATCAGCCAGTCGTCAAATCTGTAATGCTGCCTTGAAAGCAGGTATATCGCTTCATCGTCCAAATGAAGCATCGTGTGGAACTTTGATTTTAGTTCATCAATTAAATAATAGAAATAGTCTCTCCATTCGTCTGAGTGGTTCTCTATATAATATGGGACCCCTTCCATCATCCTGTTCCTGCCTGCACCAATATCTGATAGGTCAGGAGTAAAAGCCGATAGAGACTGATATTTTTTATGGGAAAGGAGAAGAATAGGAATGATATTTGTGCGGCCAAAGACGGAGTTATCGAATAGATTCACTAGAAATGTTGGTGGCAGGAGAATAACTTCGATAGGAATAGGATCCCTTTTGGGCCATGAATACTGACCGATTAGGCACATAAGGATTTTCGCAAACCGTTCCGTATTCTGAACTCCACCCCGTTTAATGATGAACGACCTGGCTTTAATTAGTTCAGTATCTGACTTCTTATATCTTCTTGAGAAAAGTAAAGCGGTATAGGCTTCCACTGTTGAGGATAAATTGCCTTCTTCTTCATCATAGAGAGTTTCCATGCCCCGTTCTTTTCCTGCCTGCTGATAATCCTTTGTACAAGCTGGCTAATTAACTCTTCATCATCGATTTCTAAAAGCCGCAATAGAATAATCATGTAGGCATCCGTTATGATGCCGGTTTCAAATGCATACTTCCACGATCCATCTATTGATTGATCTTTGCTTACGATCTGTATAAGACGATTAATTTCCGAGTGGAGATGTTCGTTCAATGGCATCACTCTTTTCAAACGTTTATCTCTTATGTATTCGAATGAGTTTACATACATTCTATAGAAAGGAACGTCTATATGAAATTCCCTTCTACACTGAAGAAAATGATAAAAAAGAAGCTTAGAGACTCCGTTCCCTCTCTTACTCTAGATTCATCTGATAAGGAACTCATATCAACAATTCGAGAGCGTACGATCGCATTAAACAAGAACAATGTTACCCGAACGCAAGCCTACCTTGACTTTTACACAAGACACCCTGAAGTTCACTGGGCCTTCCTTGCTCATCTTGTATCAAGAAACGCAGGATGGAATATGACTGATTTAAAAGGGGAATTTATACCAAGGTTATTAACTGGAAAAGAACAAGTGGATTTTTTTGTGTTTTTAGAACGAGGGAACTGGTTGATTTTTCAGGATGCTTATCCTCAATTGTTACTGTTTGAAGAAAGTAAGAAAAGAGGAATACCGCTCTTTCATTTGCTTTCATTTTTTAATGTGTCTTTATTTATGGAGCCTTTCTGGCAATATTACTGGGCGTATAAAGATAAAAGTATCATGACCGTAGCACTAATTATCAATGAACAAAATTATATAGAGGAAAGGGTAATTCATAATCATCAATATAAAAATACCGTTTTAGATACAATCTCTTTTAAACTGCAAGACCTTTTTGATATGAACCAGATTTTATTCCCTTATTATACACCTATCCAAAACCAGCCTAAAGTCGTAGGCGATACCGTTCATCATTTTTCCTCACTTAACGATCGAATTATGACAGGAAAAATACTATATCAACTGCTTTATTCTGTTGAAAGCCGCTATCATTCAATTTTAGATTGGGCAAAAACACATCCTCATACCGGATCTAGAGGTGATTATTGGCCTCATATCTTTCATGACGTTAAAGAAACGATACCTGGAGCTGCCCATCAGCCTCAGGCTCGTCCTTGTGATCCAGAAAGAAAGTCTCCAAGGATTTACAGTCCTAAACTGATGCAGGTATGGGAAGATTGGATTCATAGTAAAGCCGAAACAGGGGATTGGTTTAAAGATATGAAAGTCATTCGTCATTTTAAGAATCCCCTTAAACATCACAAAGGTGACATTGTCGACAACTATTGTGAAACCATTGAAAAGCTGGAGCTAGCAGCATTAACGAAAAAAATGTTTTTCAAAAGGCCGGAATAAGCGTGGTCTGCCACTTGAATCTTATGTAGTTATTTTAAATATCCCTTCTTTATGTCTGTGCTAGGTTAAATAGTCATATAACAATCACTACCTAAAAATGAGCATCCTTTAAATAAGGACGCTCATTCTTTAAATGTTTTCCAATTCAAATCGCTCTCATTTAGTAATTCTTCGAAGCTTTTGTTAGCTTCTTGCCGTTGTTTCTCTTCTATTCGACGTTTTCGTTCTTCCTCTTGACGAATTTCTTCTTGCTTTTTTAATGCTGTTTTCTTTGAGCGAAGCTTTGACAGCACATCCGCATTCAGCTGATCGCCAAGCGAACCTTCTTGAACTTTTTTCTTACTCATACTGTCGCTCCTTCTTTCACATCTTTTATAGATATAATGGGATTTAGAATTCCATCGGAACTTGATAAACGGAAAGAACCTTTTTTAAAATCCAGCTTCATATCTGGTTTAAAGAAAGTGGCCTGCTGATGATCAATAATGACTTCGTACGTATCATTATCGACGTTTCTATCCGTTTCACGTTGTTCATTTTCCAAGCGGATTGTCGGTAAACCGTTAACTCCGCATCCACACCCCTCCGTATCATAAAACAAACGAATCATCGGACGGTCGGGATCCTTCAGTTTCTCTAGCTGCTGCATGGCTTCTTGAGTGATCTTTAGTTTCATCAGACATCCCTCCTATTTCTTTAATATTAAAAAAATACAGTCCTGAGCGCAACGCATTTGATTATGAGGGACTCTCCCACGGATATAGAAAAAAGACTGGAACATAAGTAAAAGCATCAAAACTAAAGGTGAACTAAAGTGTAGGAAAATTCAGCAGTAATTGATTGATCTAAATGAGCGTTACGAGAATACACTCCACGTTTCGAGGGCGACTTGTGAGAGATGGCGAATTTTGTTCATAGGAATTTCACCCTCGTTTGGATTTTAGTATGGCTATAACTTTTTCCACCAACCCCATTGCCCAGTCATTTTCTATTAAACTGCCTTTGCATTACTTTTTCCATCAGTTCAGGCGCTAAAGAATAGAATTTACTTCCTGAGTCCATCCACGCCGGCAGATTAATTTCCCTCTGTCTCGTAAATAAGGAGTTAATCACTTTGTAAGCTACGTGGTTTGGATCTAACATAATTCGGTCCATTGCTTTTTCATAATTTCCTGAAGGATCCGCCTGTTGAAAAAAGTTGGTTCGCACAGGTCCAAGATTAACTGATGTTACATAGATTCCCTTTTTCTCTACTTCCATTCGCAAGCCATTGGTAAACCCTAAAACTGCATGCTTTGTGGCGGAGTAAATAGCTGATTTCGGTGTTGCCATTTTTCCTGCCTGGGAAGCAATATTGACAATGTGACCTCTCCCTTGCTGCAAAAAGTGAGGAAGTAGTTGATGGGTCGTCCTGAACAAAGATTTGACGTTGACGGAAAGCATCCTGTCAATATCCTGCCATTTAGCATCGGCTACAAGGTCGAACACCGCCATTCCTGCATTGTTAACGAGCGCATCGATCGATCCATGATCATAACAGATGCGGTCGATGACATCTTTCCATTCCGCATCGTTAGAAAGATCTGCTTCATACCAATAGCACGTAACACCAAAAGAATGTTTTATTTTCTCGGAGATGATAGCCAAGCGGTCAGTGGATCTTGCAACCAGTATTGGAACCCCGCCTTGCTGTGCTGCATGGATCGCTAAATATTGACCGATTCCACTAGATGCTCCTGTGATTAATATCTTTTTTCCTTTCACTCGTTCATTCATAACATATCACCTGTTTACATAATATAATTTTTGTTTACCTTCATAAAAGTATAGTAATTTTCTCTGCTCTTCTAAGTAGTCCAACTGACCAATCGTTTCTGACATCGTTAAGCCAAACTGGGTTTCTATGTGTCTCGGAAAAAGCTGTTTACATACGTCATATGCACTTAAAGACTTGTCCCCAAACATATTCAGTACTTTTTCTGCACGCTCTTCCTGCTTTTTCAATCGACTGCGGATCAACGCATGGGCTCCTTCAAAAGTCTGTCCATGACCAGGATAAACAATTCCAATTTTCTTACCCAATAACTTTTCCATTGAAGACCGGTATTGCAGCATGGGGCGTGGGCGTTTCTCAACTTCAGTGAAAGCTGGCTCCAGCAACGGATTGGACGAGATGTGTGCAAGCAAGTGATCTCCTCCAATAAAAGCCCCATCAGCCTTTCGATAAAAAGAAATGTGACTTTGTGAATGACCGGGTGTTTCGACTGTCACCCACTCTTCATGCCCAGGGATCGCATCTCCCTCCTCAAGTTCAATGTCCAACGATCCTTTAGCTATCCACTTCAATGGTTTTTTTAAAGATTTTAATATTGTGAAATACTTATCAGGAACCCCAGATTCAACGTACATTTCATGGAAAAACATCTCATATCTATAAAAAAATTCTTCATCTCGTTCGATCCATGGTCGAAGCTTTGGATGTGCCGCAACCGTATTTATATTCGGTAATTTTTCCACAAGGCCCATATGGTCAGGATGGTGATGGGTTAAAACCACTTGTTCAATATCTTCAGGTGTGTATCCACAATCATCTAATTGTTGTACAAGAGCTTCCCATGCTTCTTCGGTTTTTACACCAGCATCCACTAGCGTCAGCGGGTTACCTTTTAATAAATACGTGTGTACATCCCCCACAGCATAAGGCGTAGGTAAAGTAAGTTGAATAACCGTATCCTTCATCGTTTTCATAGTTAAACCCTCCACACTGAATGATCATTCATTTTCTTTATTGTAGCATGGTTTGAATGGAAATCCTATCCGATGTATAAATCCTCGCAACTATTGATCTTTTCTAAATTATCTTCCTAGTGCTACTTTTTTCAAAAGACTTTTAATCTATCTGCTGATTTTATATACTTTAACGCGTTATTGTAAAAATGATTGAAATATAGAAAACCTTGAATTGCAAGGAGGAAAAACATGGAACATCAAGAAAAGAGAGGCTTGACAATGCGTGCCCTTGACTGGATTGAAAAGGTCGGGAACAAGCTGCCGCATCCGGTTACGCTTTTCGCAATATTTGCCTTACTCGTCATCGTAGCATCTTGGATATTTTCTTCGTTGGGTGTAGAAGTTGAAGACCCTGCCAGCGGCGAAACACTCCAAGTAGTAAACCTTCTTTCAAGTGAGGGAATCAAATATATTTTTGAAAGTATGGTAGAGAACTTTGTTGGGTTCGCCCCATTAGGAACGGTTCTTGTAACTATGCTAGGTATCGGAATTGCTGAACGTTCAGGATTAATTAGTGCCATGCTCAGGGGACTAGTGACATCCGTACCTCGTTCATTCATGACAGCTGCACTCGTATTTGGAGGAATCATGTCAAGTATGGCTGCAGACGCTGGTTATGTCGTATTGACACCACTAGGAGCAGTTCTTTTCGCAGGTCTTGGACGGCATCCGCTTGCTGGTTTGGCTGCAGCCTTTGCAGGTGTATCCGCTGGTTTTAGCGCGAACTTGCTGCTAACTTCATTGGATCCGCTCTTAGGGGACTTGACTAAACAAGCAGCTGCAACGATTGACCCGGCTTATGCCGAAACAATCAAATACACAATGAACTATTACTTCATGATTGTATCTGTATTTGTACTTACGATTGTTGGTACTCTAATCACCGACAAACTGGTTGAACCAAGGCTTGGAACCTATAAAGGAGATGTTGATGAGGAAGTCAACTATCTGACTAAGCTTGAGAAAAAAGGAATGTGGGGCGCGTTAATCGCCTTTATCATTACACTTGGACTATTGTCACTGTTAATTCTCCCTTCCTGGGGACCGTTACGTAATCCAGATGATTTCTTGAACTCTCCATTCTTCCACAGTCTGGTACCGGTTATTTTGATCATGTTCTTTGTTCCAGGTTATGTATATGGAAAGATTACGAAGGAAATCAAGGATGACAAGGATGTAGCCAACCAGATGTCTGACACAATGGCATCTATGGGAATCTATATTGTACTTGCGTTTACTGCAGGACAGTTTGTCGCTTATTTCAATCACACAAATCTTGGGAAAGTCATTGCCGTGTCTGGTGCGGAGTTTCTGGATTCGATCGGATTTACAGGCATTGGTCTTATTATCGCCTTTATTTTCGTCGCAGCTTTCATCAATCTATTTATCGGAAGCTCCTCAGCAAAATGGGCAATCATGGCGCCAGTATTCGTACCGCTTATGATGCAGCTTGGATACTCTCCGGAGTTAACCACATTAGCTTATCGAATCGCTGACTCAACGACCAATATCATTTCACCACTCATGCCATACTTCGCGATCGTTATTGCCTTTGCGCAAAAATATGATCGTAAAGTTGGTATTGGGACATTAATTTCAACTATGCTTCCGTACTCTATCGGCTTTTTCGTTGTATGGGTGATTATGTTATTGATTTGGATGCTTATTGGAGCACCAATTGGTCCAGATGCTGGCTTCTTTTATGAGCCAAATTCATAAATGCAAAAGTGAAATTGTCCGGGAATCTCCCGGACAATTTTTTATTAGTAAAACATTTGAAAATGCCTATTAATCAGTGTTTCTCCAAAATAAATGGTCCATTATGAGATTTCACACCGCCTACATATCAAAGAAATAATCAATCGTTTTAGTCAGAATCTTAGGCAGATGCTCAAAGCTATAGTTCAATTCAAGTCTCTCTGTCCATTGATGTGGATCCCTGCCTACTGGGCCGATATTAATAATCGGCATGGCCAGTGTTTCCATCACCTTGGTCGGCAACTCGAACCCATTTCCCTGAAGCGGCATTTGCTTCAGCAAGTCATCAATCGGAGATTTTGCTGAGACGGGTCCGATAAAACTAAGATCGGATAACCCTGGAAAGTACTCCACTTCTTCCAAATCCACATTATACTGTTGTTTTGCATAATCCATTGCTACTTTAGCTATCTCTTGAATCATCGGATCGTGATGAGAGGATACGGCTGGATAAAAAGGAGGACTGTAAAATAACACAATCATCGGACTGATGTCCTTACAAAGACTTGCTAAGCTTTGAACAAGTGTCGTAGAGAAGTCTCTGTCCCCTTGATCCCGCTGATAGATCAGTCGATTCTGTCTTCGAGCCACCTCTTTCTCTCCATATCGTTTAACAGCCTCTTTGTACAATTGTTCGTAAGTGAAAATTCGAATGTCAGGAGAATAAGTTGACGTCTGAGTCCCTTTTAAATAAAAGGAAGCCTGATGATGATAATGGTTGATAATCTTCGCTCGGGCACGCTGAGCTGCATTTAATAGTTTTTCATTCAGTTCATCAATGGTTTGCTTCATGTACAGGACGTTGTACATAGCAACGGCAGCCTGCGGAGTCTGCACTGAATATTCAAATTTTAAATCACGTTGCATCAAACTACTTGGAGGTGGAGTGCGCTCATCGTTCACTTGCTCGATAAAAGCCTCGTTCAGCTCCATCTCTTGCGCAAGATAACTCACCATTAGATTCGCATTTAGTCCAGAAAAGGGTTCACCTGCATGGGTCTCTTTTCCGTAACATAAAAATCCCGGGAGTGTCTTACCGATCGAACCTGTATATAAGTAATAAGCAGGGTCACCAGGATATTTACTGAACATGGGCTCCCCATTGAAAGCCGCCTTATAAGTGAGTTTGTGCTTACTTTTAATATCTGCAATTGCAGGGAGAGCGGCGAGCATTCCTTCTGAGTTTACTTCCTCATCTGGTACCGCAACGAGAAGCAAGTTTCCGTCAAATTGGCCTTCCATCGCCTTTTCAAGCAGAGATAGATGAATCGCAAGCCCCGCTTTCATATCCATTGTGCCTCTCCCAAACAGCCAGTTTCCAGTCAAAAGATCCTTCGCTGCTCCTCTTGGCAAATCATCGATATTTTTATGCAGCTCCTGAGTAAGTTCCTTTGGATAAAAAGCCAAGTTTTCGTAAGATCCATAGTCTTCCACTCCTACAACATCTGCGTGTGCGATTAAAACGATGGTATCTTTTTTCGAATCCTTTTTCACTAATGCAGTCAATAGCTGCCGCCCATCCTCAAGAGGATAGAGATTCAAGTGTTCAGGGTGTTTTTTATAATAATTGCAGTCTTCTAAAATATAATATAAGTATTCCATGATCGCTATTTCGGCGTTACTGCCAGTGATACTAGGGTATTCTACTAGAGAACATAATAAGTCAGTCAGTTGATCTTTCGTCTGCCATTGACCCATGAGCCACACTCCTTATTGACTTTTTCTGTATTATCTAACACAATCAAACTCAAGTCCATATGGATTAAGAGGTGAATATTTTGGGAAAAACTTTGATCTACGCACACAGAGGCGCTAGCAAACTGGCACCTGAAAATACAATGAACGCATTTGAACTAGCTGCGGCAGCAGGAGCCGATGGCATTGAAACCGATGTTCAACTCACCAAAGATCAAATCCCCGTGCTTATTCATGATGAAAACCTTAGAAGAACTACGAATGGAACAGGGTTTGTACAAGATTATACATACTCAGAACTGCGTCTTCTTGATGCCGGCAGCTGGTTTAACCCTAAGTTTTCTGATTCTTCCATTGTATCATTGGACGAATTTCTACTCTGGTTTAGAGATCAGCCTATGTTTTTAAATGCGGAACTTAAGACAAACGTCATCGAGTATAAAGATATTGAAGCTATCGTATACGAATCTTTAAAAAGTAGGGGCGTTCTTGATCGAACGGTTATTTCGAGCTTTAATTCAAATAGCATTACTAGGTTAAAAGAAATTAATCCTTCCATTAAGACTGCATTTCTCACATCAACAAAAATAAGAAACCTTCCTGTTTATGCAAAATCCATCGGTGCAGACGCTCTTCATGTCAAACATCGCCTTCTTGATAAAAAGCTCGTTAAAAAGTGCCGAAAAGAAAGACTGGATTTACGTATTTACACCGTTAATCGGCTATCCATGATGAAGAAGTGTTTCAAGCTCGAAATCGATGGACTGATTACCGATGTACCTCATCAAGCAATGGAATTTAGGTCTTTATCATAAATTAACATAGCAAAGGATAATCTCTTATGTTTTGGCTCCTTTTCATTCTATCCATTTTTTGGGTCATCATCCTTCTAGATTTTATTAGAGGCTTTCGTAGTATTGAATCCATCGATGATATAACTCCAGACCATTCTAGGGAGCTTGTATCCGTAATCCTAGCCGCAAAAGATGAAAAAGCTTCGATTCAACAAACAATAGAGTCCTTACTCCACCAAAAACAGATACAATTCGAAATCATCGCTGTTAATGATCGATCTTCAGACAGCACAGGAGCGATTCTTCAAAAGCTTGCAGACAAATACAATCAATTAACTCTCATTCATATTGAAAACTTACCAGAGGGATGGCTCGGAAAGACCTACGCCCTTTCTCAAGGAGTCAAAATCTCCTCTGGAAACTACCTCCTTTTTACTGATGCTGATATTCATTTTTCACCTTGCATAATTTCTAAGGCCATCTCCTATATGAAAGCAGAGAAAGCGGATCACCTTACCGCTGCACCGAATCTTAAAGCGCACTCAATCTCTTTAAAAGGGTTGATCTCCTTTTTCCTGTTTGGATTCGGGTACCTTAAAAGACCCTGGACAGCAAACAATAAGAAGAATAAAGGTGGAATGGGGATCGGAGCTTTCCAATTAATGACCAAAGAATGTTACCAAAGTGTGGGTGGTCACGATCGTATACGGTTACGTCCTGATGACGACCTTGCCCTGGGGATAAGGATAAAGAAAAAAGGATATAGCCAGCGGCTTGTAACAGCTCTTAAGAGCCTGGCCGTAGAATGGTATCCCAGTTTATCTAGTGCTCTCAGGGGTTTCGAAAAAAATGCTTTTGCTGGATTAAATTATTCAATTCTGATGGCATTGCTCGCCATGTCAGGGGTCATCATTTCACAAGTCCTTCCCTTTTTACTTCTTTTCAGTTCTGTTCCAAAAGTTCAAATGATTAGCGCAGCGAACATCATTTTGTTATTTTATTTATATGCTTTAACCACAAAACACCTTACTACTTACTCAAGATGGATAATTGTTGGATTGCCCTTTTTCGCTTTGTTATTTGTCTATATGTTAGGAAGGGCCCTTATCCTAACTTGGGTTCGCGGAGGGATCATGTGGAGAGGTAGTCGCTACTCTCTAAAAGAGCTGAAGCAGAACTTTAAAGACACCGAGGAGGACTAAACTTGAAACATAAACTCTTTTCACCTTATACAATGAAAAACATTACATTAAAAAACCGCATTGTCATGTCACCTATGTGCATGTACTCCTCACATGAACAGGACGGCCATATTCAACCTTTTCATATTGCTCATTATGAAAGCCGTGCTGTTGGACAGGTGGGTCTTGTTATGACAGAAGCCACTTCTGTACTTCCCGAGGGGCGTATTTCCCATGAAGACCTTGGTATATGGGAGGATTCTCACGTGGAGGGTCTACTAAAAGTAACAGAAGCTATTCATCGCCACGAGGCAAAAGCGGCCATTCAATTAGCCCATGCTGGACGTAAAGCAAATTTGCGTGATGAAATATTTGCCCCAAGTGCACTTGCCTTTAATAAAGTATCGAAGGTTCCAACGGAAATGTCCAAAAGTGATATTTCTCGAACTGTCACTGCATTTAAACATGCAGCTGAAAGATCTAAACAAGCGGGATTCGATATCATCGAATTACATGCAGCTCATGGCTATCTTATCAATCAATTCCTATCACCATTGACTAACAAGCGGAGCGATGACTATGGAGGTTCAAGAGAAAACCGTTATCGCTTCTTAAAAGAAACAATTGAAGCAGTACATGAAGTATGGGAGGGCCCTTTGTTAGTACGTATCTCAGGAGCAGAATACAACGATGGTGGGAATTCCATAGATGACTTTGTTTATTTTGCACAGGAAATGAAAGCCCAAGGTGTAGATTTGATCGATGTAAGCTCTGGTGGAGTTGTACCCGCCACAATTGAACCCTATCCTGGGTATCAAGTTAAATTCGCAGAGCAAATCAAAGAAAGAGCTAATATTGCTACAGGAGCAGTAGGACTGATCACCAACGGAAATCAAGCAGAAGAAATTCTGCAAAACAATCGGGCAGATTTAGTGTTTATTGCTCGTGCTTTATTAAGAAATCCTTATTGGCCTAAGCAAGCAGCCGATGAACTTGGCTATGAACTGGAAGGACCAAGACAATATACAAGAGCATGGTAATGGATAGGAATCCTGTGCTTTAAGATTGAACTGTCGAGCAGAACTCGGCAGTTTTTTTCTTATGAAGTGCCTTCAAAGCTGACTGATGGTATGATGGGAATATTAGGAGGTTGTTCTTAATGGAACTGTTTTTTTTAGGCACTGGATCCGGTGTCCCATCCAAAGAACGCAATGTTTCCTCCCTTGTACTTCGTATGCTGGAAGAGCGAGGAACAACATGGGTATTTGATTGCGGAGAGGGGACACAGCACCAAATATTAAATACAACAATTAGACCAAGACGAATCGAAGTCATTTTTATCACACATTTACATGGAGATCACATTTATGGATTGCCTGGCCTGCTCAGCAGCCGGTCCTTTCAAGGTGGAGAATCACCCGTGACGGTTTATGGTCCAAGAGGGTTGAAAGAATATATTGATATAAGCTTGCGGTTGAGCGGAACTCATTTACGGTATCCTCTCTATGTAGAAGAAGTAGAAGAAGGCCTCCTCTTTGAAGATGAACAGTTCATTGTAGAGGCGGTTTCATTGAAACATGGCCTTGAAAGTTATGGATATATCTTGAAGGAAAAAGATAAACTAGGCGAGCTTCAACCTGAAAAATTGAAAGCGCTTGGAATTAAGCCAGGACCCATTTATCAAAAAATTAAAAACCAATCTCAAACCCGCCTTTCCGATGGACGAATGATTCTGCGTGATGAAGTCATCGGACCTCCTAAAAAGGGACGAAAAATAGCCATTCTCGGAGACACACGCTACATATCAGCTTTGAAGGAGCCTATATATGGAGCTGATGTTCTTGTCCATGAAGGTACTTTCGCAAGTGACGAAACACAAATGGCTTATGATTACTATCACTCCACAGTAAAACAAGCGGCTAAGCTAGCGAAAGATGCTGAGGTAGAGGAATTGATTCTGACTCACATCTCCTCAAGATATCAAGGAGAAGCCATACGCCAATTGGAAGAAGAAGCTCGTGAAGTATTTGAAAACACAAGAATAGCCTATGACTTTTTTCAATACCAAATTAAGCGTAACTAATTAAGGAGGTAAAATACTGTGCATACGATCGTCCAGCAACAAAAAAAATGGTTCAAGGAAGGTCATACCAGAAGCTACGAATTTAGAAAAGAACAGCTGAGACGCATAAAGAAAATGATAACAACTTTTGAGAAACCTATCATCAATGCCCTTAAATTCGACCTGAATAAATCTGAATTTGAAGCTTATGCTGCAGAGATCGCCTTTCTTAAAACAGAAATCGATCACCATTTGAAGCATTTGAAACAATGGATGGCACCAAGAAAAGTAAAAACCCCTCTCACCCATACCGGCTCCAAAAATTATATTCAAAAAGAGCCCTATGGAACGGTGCTTGTCATTGCTCCCTGGAACTACCCTATTCAATTAGCACTCGCTCCTGTAATTGGAGCTATTGCTGCTGGAAATACTGTAATAATCAAGCCTTCGGAACTGACACCAACAGTTTCATGGGTTCTCAAGAAAATGGTTGAGCAGTATTTTTCGCCTCACTATATAGCTGTAATAGAAGGAGATAAAGAGGTGACACAGGAATTGCTGGATCAGCCTCTCGATTACGTATTCTTTACTGGTAGTGTCCCAGTCGGAAAAATCATTATGGAAAAAGCGAGTAAACAATTGATTCCTGTTACCTTAGAGTTAGGCGGTAAGAGTCCTGCGATTGTCCATAAGGATGCCAATATAGATCTAGCGGCTAAACGAATCGTTTGGGGAAAATATACAAACGCCGGCCAGACATGTATTGCGCCTGACTATTTATTTGTACACCACGAGATTAAAGCTTCATTGATTAAAAAAATGAAAGAATATATTCATCAATTTTATGGAGATTCTCCATTGGAGAACTCAGATTATGTTAAAATCGTAAACCGTCAACATTTCGATCGCGTTTCTGCTTACTTGGAAGATGGAACCGTCGTAGCCGGTGGAGGGCTGGATGAGAATAAACTGATGATCGAACCGACCATCCTTGATCAAGTGTCGTGGTCAGATCCTGTCATGAAAGATGAGATTTTTGGTCCTATTCTCCCCCTCCTCACCTATGACAACTTACACGAGGTCATCGGACAAGTAAACCAGCGTCCTAAGCCGCTTGCCCTGTATTACTTTGGGGAAAACGAACAAGATCAAAAAGAAATAACACAATCGATTCCATATGGAGGAGGCTGCATAAATGACACCCTCTATCATATCATCAACCCTCACCTGCCATTCGGAGGTGTTGGAGAAAGTGGAATAGGAAGTTACCATGGAGAATCAAGTTTTTATACATTTACCCATGAAAAAAGTATTACCAAGCAAACGACAAAATTCGATCATAGCTTTCGTTATCCAGGCTCTTCCTTTGGACTTGCCATCATAAAAAAAATTATTGGATGAAGAACAAAAGCACCAGTGTGGATTGGGAGCGCAGAAGAGAAGCAGTAGCGTGGATCGTTTTTTATCAATAAAGGCTCAGCCTCACACATCAGAGAGTGATCCAGGCAAGTCACTTACTAGATCATAAAATAAGTCCCTATCACGCTTCCATGATAGGGACTTATTTAATCCTGTTGTTTTTTCAAGGCCTCTTGCAAGGACACTTGTTTCAGTTTTCGCTTCGATAAATAGAGAGAGAGCCAATAAGTCAGGATAATGACACCAAACCCTGTAAGCACCATCCACCAGGAAATGTCCGTAGGCAATAAAAACCCTGTCTGTTCAACTAAGCCGTTCATGGTCTGCTCGAGTGCTAGACCGCCGAGTGGAATGGATAGAAAATAGGAAATTAAAACTACTGGAGTGTAAACACTCAAAACTAGTCTTGAAACCTCATTATCTTGATACCCCATCACTTTGAATAAGGAAATAGAGGGAGAGTTCTCTTCTACTATTAAATTGGTCAGCAGTGTAAGTACTATGACACCGATCACGATAGCAAAGACGGACATACCGATAACGGAGTACCTAGTAGCCCCTGAAGTCGACTCAAAGCTTTCGATCACTTTCTGCTTATCTTCAATCATGAACACTTCTTCACTGTTTTTAGGTTCTTTGTCCTGCCACACGGCTGTATAGCTTCCTTGAGGAAATCCTAAAAATTCGTTCACCTTTTCTTTAGGCAAATATAAACTGCTTCCAATGAAAACATCAGCAACACCAACAACCTCTGTCTCCATTTCTATTTCATTGAGTGAGTTCATTAAAATTAAACGGTCTCCTGACTCTACATTTAATACAGCTGCCAGTGGTTGAGAGATGATAGCCCCATCAGTCAATTGACTATTTAGACGCGTCCCCTCTTGATTAGAAAGCTGAAGCTGGTCGGTCTCTGGGACGATCCCATAAAGTTTTATTTTCTCTTCTTTGTCCTCTGAAGCGACCGTTACTTCATTCATTGTAAAAGGGCTTCCCTCCCCACTAGGTTGATCTGTCTGCAGCGTGTTAAAGTGAACAGCGTATTCATACGTTTGAACCTCTTTGTATGTTGTTTCTACCAAACGTTCCATAGAGTTAAAGGTGATTAACCCAAATAATAATAGTACAGTCGAGAACATTACACCAAGGAAAATGTATAAACTCCTCGCCTTGCTTCTTACCATGAGGCGCAATCTGAATCTTCGGTTAAACCCTCCCTTATTAAACCATGGGATTCTCTCTATCCACGACTTCTTACCGGTCGCCATTTCTTTAGGTCGAAGTAATGCTAACGGGTCCGTTTTCAGTGCACGTGAGATAACAAAAGCGGTTAAGGTTAGAATAAGAGTGATAGGAATTAAGAAACCGATCACAAGTACCCAAGGATCAAAATCGAACATGGATATCTGAGGCAAGTTAAAATAATTCGCATATAGGTTGGAAAGAGGAATGGATAATCCTCCCCCAGCAAGTATGCCGAGTATAGTTCCTGTCAAGCCCGTCACCCAAGCATATCCTAAATAATGGCGCATCAATTCACGCTTACGATATCCAAGTGCCATCAGCGTACCGATTTCTTTTCGTTGCATATCCATACGCCTCTTCAATAGCAAAAGTACCATTACTACAGAAAGGGCAAGGATGAATAAAGGAAGCGTAGTAATCATTGTTTTAGCGCCTTCAATTTCGCTCTCGACAAATTGAATCCTTGCATTATCCTCTCGACTGATGAACTGAAGAAGAGAAGTTTGTTTATTTACGGCCTTTCGAATCCCTTCAGGTACTTCCTCGTCAGAACTGATCCCAAGAACTTGAGATTGCTGGGAACCTTCCATTTCACTTAGCGTTTCTTTTGTAGACACTCCTATGCCAAATTTCTCTGCATCGCTAAGGATATCTGTCTGCCTCTCAATCATATAGATGTAGTCAGGAAGATACACAAACCCTGAAACCTTCACGTCCACTTCTTTTAGCTTAATCCGATCGCCGATCTCATAGCCATTCTTCTCAGCAAAAACTTTGGACAAAGCTATCTCACCTGGCTGATTAGGCATCGTTCCAGAAGAAATATAGGGAAGGTTCACTTGATCGGTTGCTTCAAACAAACGAAGCGTAGTATCCTCATTAATGTTAACATCCTGATAGCTTCGCTTCTCAAGGGTAACGGAATACTCCTTTTCCCATGTTTTTAATTGTAATTCAGACACATTCTCTCCCGTAACAAAATGAAAGGTCTCCTGATGATACTCTTTTGAAAAATGTTCGTTACGTTCTTCCAGCGTACTAATTGCCACTGATAAAGAAACATAAAGCATGACAGCTAATATTAAAAGAATGATAACTCCCGTATATTGAAATTTCTTATCCTTCATTGTTCTTGATATGGATTTTCTGAGGATCATGCCCACTTCACCTGCTCTGGTTCGATCGGAGATACATTATCATAAGTCTCCACAATTTCTCCACTGCTCATTTTAATGACAGTATGAGCCATTTCTCCGATACCCTGATTGTGGGTAATAATTAAAACTGTTGTTCCATATGTTTCATTAACAAACTTGAGAAGTCGCAGGATTTTCTTTCCAGTATTTTCATCAAGGGCTCCCGTCGGTTCGTCACATAATAAAAATTTAGGATTTTTAATTAGTGCTCTTGCAATCGCAACCCTTTGCTGCTCTCCACCACTGAGCTGGTATGGAAACTTATCTTTCTTGTCATACATTCCTACTTTTTCCAATGTATCTTTCATATCAAGCGGATTTTTGCTCAATTCACGTCCAACCTCTATATTCTCTTCAACAGTCAAAGTTGGAATTAAATTATACTGCTGAAAAATAAACCCTGCATAATTTCTTCTGAACTCAGTAAGATCAGAGTCTTTCATAGAGGACAAATCCTGACTTGCTACTTTGATCGTACCTGATTCAAACCGGTCGATCCCTCCAATTACATTCAGTAATGTTGATTTACCTGAACCAGACGGTCCTAATATGGTGACAATTTTATGGTCATAAACCTTTAGGGATGCGTTTCTAAGTGCATGAATTGTTACCTCTCCACTTGCATAAGTTTTGTTCACATCATTAACGATGATAGTCAATTCAACCATCTCCATTTGTAAGTTGTGAAATAAATTAAGTAATATATTTCATTTTAAGTTTACACTACGCCTTTATTTTCTTCAATCATTTTTTGAAATATATATATGTATTTATTTCATTTTATATATCTTAGTCAAAAATAAAAACCCGGGATATTCCGGGTTAAAGGGTTAAAAAGAAGGAAGGTTATCCAAGTTATTCGTTGGATCTCCATCCGGTACACTTCGCAAATGGAGTTCACCATCCTTGCCGTTGATTAACTGAACATGCTCCAATTGACCACTTTGAGCCATTTCGTGGGCTTTGTGATAGTCGACCACTTGACCAGAAGACAACTTCATCTCTTTAATGCTTCCTTGTCCGTTTTTTCGAACTGCAATAATACGGTCTGGCATAAGATCCCCTCCTCACCTTTAGTATGAGAAGAAATGAAAAAAGTATAAGTCTATTCGTTAGATGTAAAAGAAATAAGGTCTGTTCTAGTGTCAATATAGAAATTTCCCAATGGATCCACTTGCGCAACCATGATATTTGATAAATTCTCAATTCCGTTTTTTCGAAGTGTCCGAGTCAACCACCTTTTATCCTTCCCGATCACTTTTAAACTAAAATCAAGAATATTCCCCTCAATGACTACAATTTGTGGGTGTTCCCTGGCAGCCTTCCCTTTTAACGAATTTCGGAATGAGTAATGGCTGAGGTCCGTTTTTTTCAATACACTTAAACTCCCATCAGTTTCAAGAATGGCGCTCTCTACCTCACTTAAGTGAAATACATCTTTCTTTCTCAACTGGGAAATAAGTTCATCTACATTGTAGCGTACTTTTCTCAATTCCTTTTCGAGGATTCGTCCATTGGTCATAACTATAATTGGTTCACTATTAAAGATATTTCGTAACCGAAAGTGCTTCGCAGGACTCACCTTCATCTGAAAGACAACAAAGACGATATATAAAATGACAACTAGCAAAATTAGTCTATAGACAAGTTCATAGTTCATGGTCCTGCCCCTTTTCACCGAAATTTTAATCCACAGTAGTATGTGTCAAAAAAAGAAAAACATTCCACTGTTTTGGTCGTAATAAGACCTTAAGTAAAAGGGATAGTTATTCAATCATTCATCAACTAAGTTCGGCATGTCTAATGCCAACAACTTTAAACAGTCCTCTTCCTTAGGGATCTGACAAGCAATACAAAAGACATGGAGTGTAACGCGTTTATTAATCCAATCGTTTCTTATGATCTCGAGGGAATAAGCGCTAAAGCTCACACCAAAAAGGTTCCTATACACTTCTACTCTACCAGTAAAAAAAAGGCGGCCAAGGCCGCCTTTAAAATTACATATCGTGAGAAGATTTTTGTTTGTCTCGTGAATGATTTGCTTGCTTTACTTTATGCGAACCAGCCATTGGGTCCCCGTATTCTTGTTGAGGTCCTTTAGGCAAATTTGGGGTTTTCTGCTGTTTTGGTCCCATTCGTCTTGCAGACATGGAATCTCTCCTCTATATAAGTTTTACCTGCGTTTTCTCGCTTCTTCTGGTCCTTCCATGGCAGTAGCACCATGGTGACTTAAGCTTTGGTCCCGGTCAGATTGAACCTTTCCTGATCTTTTTAGCTTCTTCTCTTGACGATCTTTACCCATAAAAAACTGCCTCCCTTCTTCTTTAGTATGAGAAAAAGAGAAGCAGCTATTCTTTTTTATAATCGTCTAGGAAATCTTTTTGAAAACTGGTGGTCACGTTCCCTTCAGAGGGAACGGAAATTGCTTTAAAGGGGTTTTTCCCATACTTATCAGTTAAGTCGTCAATTGCTTTATAAAGCTTTTCTTTGTCAGCGTGTTCTTTATAATTAAATAAATCAAGCTGCTGGGTCACTTGCGATTGTTCGGCAAGGTCTGAAGCTGTGACCCCTAAAAGTCTTACAGGATCCAGGCTCCAATGCTGGTCGAATAATTGAATGGCAGCATTGAACAAATCGTCTGATGTGTGAATGAACTCTTTTAATTGACGGCTTCTAGTTACGGTTTTCCGGTCGTGATAGCGAATCATTAATTGAACATTTTTTGCTACTACTTTTTTATTTTTCATTCGAGCTTCCACTTTATTTGAGAGCCTGCGTAAAACCGCTCGTACTTCTGTGTCTTCAGTAGTGTCTTGCGGAAGTGTTGTTGAAGTACCAATGCTTTTAAATTCATGCACAGCATCGGGATCAACAGGTCTTTGGTCCATTCCATTTGCTCGATTCTGCAGTCGCTCTCCGTTAATGCCCAGCAGTTGCTTTAGTTCAAGAACGGGGTGATTCGCTAAATCCCCAATGGTTTGTATATTAATTTTTTTAAGCTTGTCAGCTGTTTTTGAACCAACTCCATACATTTCCTCAATCGGCAGAGGCCAGAGTTTCTTCTCAATATCCCTTAATCTAAGGATGGTTATGCCCATTGGCTTTTTCATATCTGATGCCATTTTTGCTAAAAATTTATTTGGAGCAATGCCAATACTGCAAGGAAGGTCAAGTTCTTCATAGATACGTCTTTGAATCCGCTCCGCAATATCCGGGGGAGAACCTTGTTCCTCACACTGTGTAATATCCATGTAACCCTCATCAATAGAGACAGGCTGTACAATTGAGGTCACATCTGATAAGATCTTAAACATTTCCTTAGATGCGGTTCGATACCTTTCAAAATTAGGCCTCATGACAATAAGATCTGGACAAAGTCTTTTTGCTTCTCCGACGGGCATCGTTGTTTTTACACCGTATTTTCTTGCTTCGTAACTGCTTGTGACTACAATTCCTCTTCTTTCTTCAGGATTTCCTGCAATAGCAAGCGGTTTACCTTTTAGAGAGGGATCAAATGCCATTTCGACAGAAGCATAAAAACTATTCATATCAACGTGAAAAATGACCCGACCATTTTTCGGATACCATTTTGACACAGCAATCCTTCCTTTTCTCCGAACTCTTGTTCTTCTATTATACCATAATTTTTAGTATTTCTGTTTGAACAGAGCTGTAGATCCATATAAAAACGCCTCCGTTTTCGGAGGCGTTTTTGATTATTCGGCTACTTCTTTTATAATGGCGGTCACAAGTTCAGCTACTTTTTCAAGCTCTGCAATTGGCATACGCTCATTAGTTGTATGAATTTCCTCATAGCCTACAGCCAAATTGACGGTCGGAATACCATAACCTGCAATAATATTCGCATCACTTCCGCCTCCACTCGTCAACAATTCACTTTCACGTCCTATTTTGGCAGCGGCAGATCTGGCAACTTCAACTACTTCGTCCCCAGCTTTTTGTTTAAACCCTGGATACATCACTTCCACATCAAGTTCTACTTCGCCACCCATATCTTCTGCTGTCTCAAGAAAAGCTTTTTTCATCTTTTCCACTTGCTCTTCCATTTTCTCTGGGACAAGAGAGCGAGCTTCAGCTAGTATTTCTACATGGTCACATACGATATTTGTTTTCTGACCACCTTCAAACCTTCCTATGTTAGCCGTTGTTTCATCATCGATACGGCCAAGAGGCATCTTTGCAATTGCTTTAGATGCCAGGGTAATTGCAGAGATTCCCTTTTCCGGCGCAACGCCTGCATGTGCAGTCTTTCCTTTGACGACGGCATTCAGTTTCGCCTGAGTAGGAGCTGCTACGATAATATTTCCTACTTGCCCATCACTATCAAGTGCATACCCAAATTTCGCCTTTAGAAGCGAGCTGTCGAGAGCCTTGGCTCCGACTAATCCGCTCTCTTCTCCAACCGTAATAATGAACTGTAAATCACCGTGTTCAACATTATTTTCCTTTAGAGAACGGATAGCTTCAAGAATCGCAGCTACTCCCGCTTTATCATCAGCACCGAGAATCGAAGTACCGTCTGTTACGACAAAACCGTCTTCCACACTTGGTTTAACGCCATTGCCTGGCACAACCGTGTCCATGTGGGAGGTAAAATAAATCGTATCTGCATCTTCTTTTGTACCTTTTAAATTACAGATTAAATTATTTGCCCCGTGCCCTGTGATGGACTTCGCTTTATCCTCCAGTACTTCAAGGCCCAGGCTTTCAAACTTCTCTTTTAATACCACTGCAATTTTTTCTTCTTGAGTGGTTTCAGAGTCTACCTGAACCAATTCTAAAAATTCTTCTAATAAACGCTCTTTATTAATCGATACCATTCGTGATCCTCCTTCATATGTAAACCCATTCCTCTTAGTACGTTAGCGGAATGAATCTGAGGTGTCAATTAGAGAGGAATATTCCCATGCTTTTTATACGGCCTGTCTTCTTGTTTGTTTTTCAGCATATCTAATGCTTTAATTAACGTCGACCTTGTCTCCCTTGGATCAATGACATCGTCAACCATTCCTAATCCCGCTGCTACGTAAGGATTAGCAAATCGTTCTCTGTATTCATTAATCTTATGTTGACGCGTTTCTTCAGGATTATCACTCTCTTTAATCTCTTTTGCAAAAATGATGTTGGCTGCCCCTTCTGGTCCCATAACCGCTATTTCAGCGTTAGGCCAGGCATAGACAAGGTCTGCTCCAATAGATTTACTATTTAGAGCAACGTAGGCTCCTCCATAAGCTTTCCTAGTAATGACAGTAAGTTTTGGTACAGTCGCCTCAGAATATGCATACAGGATCTTCGCTCCATGGCGGATAATACCTCCATGCTCTTGTTTGATCCCAGGGAAGAAGCCTGTAACATCTTCAAACGTAATTAATGGAATGTTGAAGGAGTCACAGAATCGAATGAATCTAGAGGCTTTGTCACTAGAATCTATATCCAACCCTCCTGCCATATATTTCGGCTGGTTGCATACGAGGCCGATTGTTCTACCTTTTAATCTCCCAAATCCAACAACAATGTTTTTTGCAAAATCTTTATGAATTTCAAAGAACGAATCCTGATCAACTACCTCATCAATGATCACCCTTACATCATAAGGGCGAAGAGGATCAAAAGGAATTTTATCTGTGATATCCGGTCTATAATCATCCTCTTCTTCCACTTCAACTTCGGGGGTTGGATCCATGTTGCTTTGCGGAAGATAACTTACGAGGTCTTTTACGGCATCTAACGCAGACGCCTCATCTTCTGTCTTCAAATGGGCATTTCCACTTAACGTATTATGTACGTGTGCACCGCCAAGGTCCTCAGCAGAAATCTGCTCCCCAGTTACTGTCTCAATCACCTTTGGACCTGTGATAAACATTTGAGAGGTTTTCTCCACCATGATGACAAAATCCGTAATGGCAGGAGAGTAGACCGCTCCCCCTGCACATGGTCCCATAATGACTGAAATCTGAGGAATAACCCCTGAATATATGGAATTCCGATAAAAGACTTGCCCATAACCATCCAGCGAGGAAACACCTTCTTGGATTCTCGCACCGCCTGAATCATTCAATCCTATAAAAGGCGTTCTATTTTTGACTGCCAAATCCATAACAGCGGCAATTTTTTTTGCATGCATTTCCCCTAACGCTCCACCATAAACAGTAAAGTCCTGGGCAAATAAATAGACATCTCTTCCGTTAATTTTACCGAATCCTGTTACGACTCCTTCGCCTGGTGCTTGTTTGCCATCCATCCCAAAGGCATCGTGACGATGTTCGATGAATGGATTGAGCTCAATAAAGCTGTCCTCATCCACTAAATAATCGATGCGTTCACGGGCGGTCCATTTTCCTTTTTCATGCTGTTTATCGATTCGTTCGTCCCCGCCTCCAAGTTCTACTTGACGACGTTTATCATAGAGTTCATTAATTTTATCAAAAATGTCCATATGTGATTACTCCTTTCCCTCTGGCTGACACATTTCAAACAATACTCCATTGGCAGCCTTTGGATGTAAGAAGGCAATTTGACTGTTATGAGCGCCTGCCTTAGGCTCTTCATGGATCAATTTGATCCCTTGTTGTTTATATTGCTCTAATCGGTGATGAATATCATCAACTTCTAATGCAATGTGATGAATTCCTTCTCCTCTTTTACTTAGGAACGATTGAATTGGAGAAGCTTCACTAAGAGGTTCTAATAATTCAAGCTTCGTTTCACCGATCTTCAAAAAAGCCACACGCACTTGTTCAGATTCCACAACCTCGACAGCTTCAAGCGATAAACCCAAGCTATGCTGGTAAAAGGGCAGGGTTTGATCGATATTTTCAACTGCGATGCCAATGTGAGCAATCTTTCGAGGGGCAGCAATGGTTTCTTTATGGATCAACTGTTTGATGTAGACAGCGATCGCATCAGTAGGAGAACCACTTGTGAAAATTTTGGCAACCCCTTGATCCTCAAGATAAGGGATGTCTTCTGCAGGAATAACCCCTCCTCCGATTACAGGAATATCTCCTGCGCCTTGTTCATCCAAAGCTGCAACTACTTTTGGGAATAAGGATTTATGTGCACCAGATAAAGAGGAAAGGCCGACAACATCTACGTCTTCTTGTATGGCAGCCCTTGCAATTTGAATAGCCGATTGACGTAAGCCAGTATAAATGACTTCCATCCCGTGGTCTCTCAATGCCTGGGCGATGATTAACGCTCCTCTGTCGTGTCCGTCTAATCCTGGTTTAGCTATGAGTACTCGTATTGGTTTCATCACTTTTTCATCCTTTCTTACATTCCGGTATATTCGCCAAATTCATCGCGTAATACATTCGCGATTTCCCCGACGGTTGCATACACCTTCACAGCATCAACAATGTAAGGCATAACGTTTTCTGAACCACTTGCTGTTTGTTTTAATCGAAGTAATGACTGGTCAACTTTATTTTGATCTCTTGCCGCTCTTACATTATTTGTTTGTTCGATCTGTGATTTTTCCAATTCTTCATCGACACGCAATAGATCTTCATTGATTTCTTCTTCGAGCTGATATTCATTTAAGCCAACGATGATATCCTCTTTTGATTCAATTCGTTTTTGGGCGTCATAGGCTGCTTTGTGGATTTCTCTTTGCATATATCCATCTTCCACAGCCTGGACCGCTCCACCGAGCTCTTTAATTCGTTCAATATATTGATTGGCTTCTTTCTCAATTTGATCGGTTAAAGATTCCACATAGTAAGACCCTGCTAACGGATCGATTGTGTCAGCAACTCCGCTTTCGTTCGCGATGATCTGCTGAGTACGTAGGGCAATTCTTGCTGAATCCTCTGTTGGTAGCGCAAGTGCTTCATCCCTTGAATTGGTGTGAAGACTTTGGGTACCTCCCATAACTGCAGCGAGCGCTTGCAAAGTCACTCGTACAATATTATTATCCGGTTGCTGAGCGGTTAAGGTACTTCCTCCGGTTTGGGTGTGGAAACGTAATTTCCAGCTTTTCGGATTCTCAGCCTGATAATGATCCTTCATGATCTTCGCCCACATCCTTCTGGCAGCTCTGAACTTAGCCGCTTCTTCGAAGAATTGGTTGTGAGCATTAAAGAAGAAAGCTAATCGTGGTGCAAATTGGTCCACTTCAAGACCAGCTTCAAGGGCGGCATCGACATAGGCCATTCCATTGGCAATTGTAAACGCCACTTCCTGCACTGCAGTAGAACCGGCTTCTCTTATGTGATAACCAGAGATACTAATTGTATTAAATTTTGGTAAGTTCTCTTGGCAATAAGCAAAAATATCTGTAATTAGCCGCATCGAAGGTTTTGGTGGATAGATGTAAGTCCCCCTGGCAATATACTCTTTCAGAATATCGTTCTGAATCGTACCAGTGAGTTTCTCCGGTGCAACCCCTTGCTTTTCACCTACTGCAATATACATCGCAAGCAAGATAGATGCAGGCGCATTTATGGTCATGGACGTACTGACCTGATCTAAGGGAATATGATCAAAAAGCTGCTCCATATCTTTTAAAGAATCAATGGCAACACCGACTTTTCCAACTTCTCCTTCAGCCATCGGATCATCTGAATCGTAACCAATCTGTGTCGGTAGATCAAAAGCAACCGACAGGCCCGTTTGCCCTTGTTTCAATAAATAGCGGAAACGTTTATTGGTTTCTTCAGCGGATCCAAATCCCGCATATTGACGCATTGTCCAATACCGGCTCCGATACATGGTCGGCTGAATCCCTCTTGTATATGGAAACTGGCCTGGAAACCCAATTTCCTCTATGTAATTCTCATCGGTTTGATTCGGAGTATAAAGACGTTCTATGAAAAGCTCTGAGCTTGTAGTAAAAGTTTCTTTTCGTTCCGGGAAACGGCGTGTCGCCTTTTCAACGTCCTTTTCCCAATTTTTTCTTATTTCGTCATAGTTTGATGAATGGGTCATGTGTATAATGCCTCCTTCAGTATGGTCCCCCTTCTAGCATACCAGAAATAAAGCGCTTACCTGTTGTAAAATTAGTAGAATTCACAATTATATTGTAATTGATTTTGTGCCCTTGTCCAAATGAAGTTTTTCCGATAGAATGTGAATAGGATTGACTGAGAAGGAGGTTTCTGACCTTGGCCGCAAATAAACAGCAAAAACAACCATTGAAGAAGAAGAGATCTAAACGTGAGCGCCGCATGAAAGTGGTCATTTATTTAATGATCATTTCTATGGTCCTTTCCACACTCCTAGCTGGAGCAAGTTTCTTCTTATAAAAATAGTTTTAACTTAATGGAAAAAGCCGAGAGATTTTAGTCTCTCGGCTTTTTTATGTGGCAGGAGAAAAGACATCTTCCAACTTTTCTTTCTCCCACTGCTCATATAATTCGTCTATCGTTTGATTACTGCTCACAATTAGAACATCTGAGCCTGATGGAACAAGGTCAAAAAGCTTTTCCACATCATGATTCTTTAATCTGATGCATCCGGCCGAGACTGACTTGCCAATCGAATTCGGTTGATTTGTTCCATGTATGCCGTAGATCCTTCCATCTGTTCCTCTTGCATCAAATCCGATCCAGCGCGAGCCAAGAGGATTTTCTGGATCTCCTCCAGGGATGTTTTTCTTTCTGTAGTAAGGATCCTTGGCTTTCACTTTAATACGGAATTGCCCCTCAGGCGTTAGTTCTCTTGTTTTTCCTACAGCTGCTTGAGCATGAAAAACCATTTTTCCTCTTTTCATTAGGACAACTTCGTGAGTTGTCTTATTCACAAGAATGACAGGTTCACCAGTGACATGAGGGGTCACAAAAGAGCCGACTATTAAAAAGAGAAGCGTAAGGATCTTCATATGGAAAACTCCTTTTAGTGCAAGTTTCCCCTGTCAAAGTAAGCCTATACATCGCTTTTCTTGAAAGATCGTTTAATGATCAGGTACTGCTCGATCTCATTCAAAAGATGAAAGAGACTTGCTCTCACCTCAAACTCTTCCCGAGATTGAGGAAGTCTTGTTTGACGAAATTCTTCTTTTAATACTTTCAGCTTCTTTAAGTAAATAACAGCCGTATTCCCAGGATGGACAGCTCCTGCCAAATCATCAAAAAAGCTTGCTATTGAGTGTCTCTGTTCATAATCTGCAGTAATTCTGCTGACAAGGGGGAGCATACGCTCGAGCAGTTCGAATTGTTTCGTCCTCATATGAAAGTAATGATAATACCTGTTATGAGTGCTGAGAAGGTGGTTTTCTACATCTCTAAAGGATAACGATTTAGCTTTTTCAAGTAAGTCCGCAGTGTAAGTCAACTCCTGCCCCGTCCACGTATCGTTCCCTTCTCTCAGGAACTTAGCAAGCTCTTGTAAGATTATTGAAAAATTGTGCTCAACCTCCTGCTGGTACTCTCCGAGCTTGTTTTCTAAACTTGGCATATATAAGTTCAGGAGCAGTGCTGTACCAATACCCACAATGATAAGAAGAATCTCGTTCCATATCGTATCCCATTCGATGTTACCTGAACCATACAGGTGTAAAATAATAACAGAACTCGTAACGATCCCAGGCGTAATTTTTAACCATACGGTAACCGGAATAAATGCAAATAACATTAATCCAATAGATAATGGGTTATAACCAATTAATTCGAAGAATATAAAAGAAAAAACCATGGCTACTAAGCAGGCAGAAAAACGGTGCCAGGCCGATAGGAAAGAGCGTTTTCTAGTGATTTGTATACATAGGATTGTAAGGATACCTGCGGAAGCAAAGTTATCCAACTGAAGCATTTGGGCAATCCAAATGGCAAATGGCGTACCTATTGCTGTTTTTATTGTTCGATATCCAATTTTCACGGCCTAATCACCTCAATATTCCTTTATTTATGATATTTAACGTAAAAAGGGACCTTTGCCTTAACAAAGATCCCCTGTATCTCTAAGTACTAGACTTCTTCGCAATACTCTTCAAAACTGCGTTGAAGCTTCCCGATAACTTCCATTGGTTCAAAACCTTCAATGTCATGGCGTTCAACCATTGTTTTGATTTTCCCATCTTTTAAAAGAGCAAAGGATGGAGAAGAAGGTGGATAACCTTCAAAGTATTCTCTGGCACGGTTAGTAGCCTCACGGTCTTGACCAGCGAATACCGTAACTAAGTGGTCCGGGCGCTTATCGTAATGAATTGCATGAGCAGCTGCCGGGCGGGCAATTCCACCTGCACAACCGCAAACGGAGTTGATCATAACAAGAGTCGTACCTTCTTTGTTTAAAGCTTCATCAACTTCTTCTGGCGTAGTTAGTTCTGTATATCCCGCTTTGGAGATTTCATCGCGTGCTTGTGTGACAACATCATTCATGAAAATATTAAAATCCATCTGCATGGCTCCTTTACTTGATGTACTAATGAACATTTTACCAAGTTCTACAAAGGCTTTCAAACGTAAACTTCGTTCTTCGTAAGTATTAAATTGCTAATATTCAACTATATAGCAGTATTCTGGAACGTTCAAATTCAAGATATTTTGGTTTGTATTGTAATAGTGTAGGGATGGCTGGAAAATAACTCGCTTTCCTGTGGGGAACTGCCGAGCCTCCTCTTTCGCTGCGCTCTCTGTGGGGTCTCGCCTAAGTCCTTCTCCCAAGGGAGTCTCGTCATTTCCCAGCCATCCCAGCTGTCATTAATCTCACAAACTCACCTAGTTTCAGTAATTAGAGTGAAGCTAATTGAAGTTCTATAATGAAAGCATCTTGAAGTCCATTAAAATCCTATTCTGACAGGATACTTTCAAACTGAATCTCCAGATTAAATGGACAGTTTCTACTTTTGCATATGTTTCCGTTCCGCCAAAAATAGCAAGGTGAGAGGGGAAATGGTGAGACTCCTGCGGGAATGGAATGGCTGGCAAGACCCCACAGAGAGCATAGCGAACGAGGAGGCTTGCCGTCATCCCCGCGGAAAGCGAGCCATTTCGCCGAACACCTTTCCTGGAACTAGAAAACGGAAACAATCTCACCAAAGTTTCAAAGTCATCTTGAAACTGAGTCTTTAGGATAAGGAGGCTTAATTGGAATAGGGAATAGTTTTATAAAAAGAACTGCTTCCCACGGTTGTGAGAAGCAGTAGTACTATTATTAGTAAATAGAAGTATTTTCTTCAGACATTTTTTCAAGAATTTCTTTAACACGGGCTAGGAAATTACCAGCGACCAGGCCATCAAGTACACGATGGTCAAGCGAAAGACACAAGTTGACCATATCTCGCGCTCCGAACATTCCATTTTGGAACACAGGTTTTTTCACGATCGACTCCACTTGCAAAATAGCTGCTTGTGGATGATTAATTACCCCCATTGATTGGACAGAACCAAATGAACCGGTGTTGTTTACCGTGAAGGTACCACCTTCCATATCCTGAGATGTTAGTTTGCCTTGACGGGCTTTATTGGCAAGCTCGGTGATATCTTTGGCAATTCCTTTAATACTTTTCTCATCTGCATCACGGATTACTGGAACAAATAATTGATCTTCCTTAGCTACTGCAATGTTTAAGTTAATTGCTTTCTTCTGGATTATTTTATCCCCTGCCCACATGCTGTTTAACTGAGGGTATTCTTTCAACGCTTGTGCAACAGCTTTGACGAAGAATGCAAAATAAGTCAGGCTATAACCTTCTTGCTGTTTAAATTTGTTTTTCTTTGCATTACGCAGCTCTACAAGATTCGTGACATCGACTTCAACCATCATCCACGCATGAGGAATCTCCGTCTTCGATTTCACCATATTTGCTGCAATTGCTTTACGCACACCAGTTACAGGGATCTCAATATCCCCTTCACCTGCTTGTACATTAGCTGAAGGTGCAGCTGTTTTCTCAGCTGCCGGTGCTGGCGTCTCTTGCTGTTTCGGTTTTGGTGCTGGAGCTTGATCCGCGGTAGGAATTTCTCCGCTTTCGATGATCTTCTCAATGTCTTTACGGGTGATACGGCCACCGCGCCCAGTACCTTCTACTTGATTCAAATCGATATCATGTTCCTGAGCAAGAGTCATAACTGCAGGTGAATAGCGTTTCTTGTTTCCTTTATCCAGCTTCGGTTTACTCTCTTTTTCAGTTTTGGCTGGTTCTTTCTTCTCAGTTGTTTCTTCAGGAGGCTCATGTTTAGGTGTCGGTGCTTCTGGCTTGGAATCTGAACCTGCTCCTTCAACCTCTATATGACACATTAAATCGCCAACTTCAATAGTATCGCCTTCTTGTGCTACCAGCTCTTTGATGACTCCAGTAAAGGAAGATGGGACTTCTGCATTTACTTTGTCGGTCATGACTTCAGCAATTGGATCATATTTATTTACTTTATCACCCGGCTGGACGAGCCATGTGCTAATTGTTCCTTCAGTGACACTCTCACCAAGCTGGGGCATATTGATTTTTTCTAAACCCACTGGAACTCCTCCTTCAGTTAAAATTCAGCGAGATCGCGCATCGCTTTTTCCACTTTATCTGGATTCATCATAAAGTATTTTTCCATTGTTGGAGCATAAGGCATGGATGGCACATCAGGGCCTGCCAAACGCTGAACGGGAGCATCTAAATCAAACAAGCAGTTTTCACTGATTATCGCAGAGACTTCAGAAATGATCCCGCCTTCTTTGTTATCTTCCGTTACCAGAAGAACCTTACCTGTTTTTGAAGCCGCTTCAATGATGCCTTCTTTATCAAGTGGATAGACCGTTCTCAGATCTAGAATGTGTGCATCGATTCCTTCTTCAGCAAGCTTCTCTGCCGCTTGAAGAGCAAAGTGAACACATAATCCATAAGTAATGACCGTAATATCAGATCCTTCACGTTTTACATCTGCCTTTCCAAGAGGCAGTGTGTAATCTTCTTCAGGCACTTCACCTTTTATCAATCGATAAGCGCGTTTGTGTTCAAAGAACAGAACGGGGTCGTTATCTCGAATAGATGCTTTCAAAAGCCCCTTTACATCATATGGGGTAGAGGGCATGACAATTTTCAGGCCTGGCTGGTTTGCAAAAACAGCTTCTACGGATTGAGAATGATACAAAGCTCCATGCACTCCTCCGCCATAAGGAGCACGGATAGTAATAGGAGCATTCCAATCGTTGTTAGATCGATAACGGATTTTTGCAGCCTCTGAAATAATTTGGTTTACAGCTGGCATAATGAAGTCTGCAAACTGCATTTCAGCAACCGGACGCATTCCGTACATAGCTGCGCCTATTCCCACACCTGCAATCGCGGATTCTGCAAGAGGTGTATCTAGCACACGATCTTCACCGAATTCATCATAAAGGCCGTCTGTTGCACGGAAAACGCCTCCGCGTTTCCCAACGTCTTCTCCTAAAACAAAAACTTTATCATCGCGTTGCATTTCTTCCCTCAACGCCTGCGTTACAGCTTGAATATAAGATATTACTGCCATGTTATCTCCCCCTCCTTACTCTTCATATACATAGTTCAATGCGGTTTCAGCTTCAGCATAGGCTGCATTTTCAGCATAATCTGTCGCTTCATTGACTAGTTGATCAAGTTCTTTAATCATTTCTTCTTCTTTTTCTTCAGTCAAAATACTCTGTTCACGTAAGTAGTTTGCAAACGTTACGATAGAATCCTTCTTCTTCGCTTCCTCCACTTCTTCTCTTTCACGATATGTCCTGTCATCGTCATCACTGGAGTGCGGAGTCAATCGATAGGAGACGGTTTCGATCAGCGTAGGACCCTCTCCACTTCGTCCACGGTCAGCCGCTGCTTTAACAGCTTCATATACAGCCAGCGGATCATTTCCATCAACCGTGTATCCGGGCATTCCATAACCAATGGCACGGTCGGATACTTTTTCACAAGCCAATTGCTTCGACACTGGAACAGAGATGGCGTACTTGTTATTTTCAACCATAAAAATGACCGGCAGTTTGTGTACACCCGCAAAGTTTGCCCCTTCATGGAAATCACCCTGGTTGGAAGAGCCTTCCCCAAAGGTTACAAGAGAAACGAAATCCTTTTTCTCCATTTTGCCAGCAAGAGCAATCCCAACAGCATGAGGGACTTGTGTTGTTACAGGGGAAGATCCTGTAACGATGCGATTTTTCTTTTGCCCAAAGTGACCGGGCATCTGACGACCTCCAGAGTTAGGATCTTCCGCTTTAGCAAATCCAGAAAGCATAAGATCCTGCGCGGTCATCCCGAACGAAAGCACCACTCCCATATCTCGGTAGTAAGGAAGCGCGTAATCTTTCTCACGATCAAGCGCAAAGGAAGCTCCAACTTGAGCTGCTTCTTGCCCCTGACAAGAAATCACGAACGGGATTTTACCTGCACGGTTTAACAACCACATACGTTCATCGATTTTTCTTGCTAATAACATTGTTCGGAACATGTCCAATACTTGTTCATCACTCAAACCTAATGATTTATGGCGATTTTCAGCCATCTCAATCCCTCCTTTAATCCTTATCCGTGAATTTGGTTTCCATCTACTGCCATAGCAGCTTCGCCAATGGCTTCAGCCAATGTCGGGTGTGGATGAATACTCTCAGCAATCTCCCACGGGGTTGCATCCAGTACTTTAGCAAGACCTGCTTCGGAAATCATGTCAGTGACGTGAGGACCTACCATATGGACACCGAGTAAATCTTCTGAGTCCTTATCTGCAATGATTTTGACAAACCCATCTGTTTCACCAATAACAAGCGCTTTTCCAATTGCCTGAAATGGGAATTTTCCAACTTTGATCTTATAACCTTTCTCTTTTGCTTGCTCTTCTGTTAAACCGACACTCGCCACTTCCGGGTTAGAATAGATACAAGTCGGCACTTGTTCAGGATTCATTGGATGAGGGTTTTGGTTGGCCATATGCTCAACAGCAATTATTCCTTCGTGGGAAGCAACATGTGCAAGCTGCATACCTCCAATGACATCTCCGATTGCATAAATGTGGGATTCTTTCGTTTGATAAAATTTGTTCGTTTCGATTACACCATTTTCGACGACAATATCGGTATTCTCTAACCCAATGTTTGTTACGTTTGCTGAACGTCCAACAGATACGAGCATTTTCTCCGCTTCGTAAGTAACTGTTTCACCGTCTACTTCGGCTTGGATGGATACGCCTTCATTTTTATTTAGCGATTCGGCCATCACTTTCGCACTTGTGATGATGTTGACTCCTTTTTTCTTCATTTGCTTCTGCATTTCTTTAGACACTTCGTGATCTTCTGTAGGCAGGATATTCGGCAGGTATTCCAGTACAGTCACTTCTACTCCAAAATCAGCAAGCATGGATGCCCACTCGATACCGATGACACCACCACCGACAATAATAATAGACTTTGGAAGTTTCTCCATTTGCAGCGCTTCATCGGAAGTCATTACATAATTTCCATCTACTTCCAATCCAGGTAAGGACTTTGGACTGGAACCTGTCGCTATTAGTACATTTTTAGGGATAAGCATTTCATTTTCTTCTCCACTATTCATTTCGACCGAAATTGTTCCTGCCGTAGGGGAAAATATGGAAGGTCCCAGAATTCGGCCAAACCCTTCGTATACGTCAATTTTCCCTTTTTTCATCAGGCCTTGAACACCTTTATGTAATGTGTCCACAATCGACTGTTTTCGTTCTTGCACTTTTGTGAAATTGAGCGATGGCTGATCTGTCGTTATTCCGTATTGATCTGCTTCTTTCGTTTGTCGAAAAACTTCAGCACTTCGAAGCAAAGCTTTTGAAGGTATACAGCCTCTGTGCAAACATGTTCCTCCTAGCTCTCGCTTTTCAACCATTGCTACTTTCAATCCCAGCTTAGAGGCACGTATGGCTGCAACGTAACCGCCTGTCCCTCCACCGAGAACAACTAAATCGTATTCTTGAGCCATTTAAGGACTCTCCTTCCTATTCTGCGAAATTAGGATACTGTTTAGGAACTTCTTCATTGTTCAAGATGCGGAGTGTTCCTTCATTAAGTGCTTCTAATTCATTCTCTCCTGGATAAACAAGTACGTCAGCAATCCAGTGAACCCGCTTAGATATTTCTTCTACAAAAGCCTTTCCGTAAGCAAGACCTCCAGTTAAAGCAATGGCGTCGACTTTTCCTTGTAAAACAGCACTCATACTGCCGATTTCTTTTGCAATTTGATAAGCCATAGCATCAAAGACAAGCTTCGCTTTCTTATCTCCATGTTCCACCATTTTTTCAACTTCCCTTGCATCGTTTGTGTCAAGATAAGCCATTAATCCTCCTTGACCGACAAGCTTTTTCATCACTTCATCTCGGTAATACTGACCTGAATAGCATAAGGAAACAAGGTCTCCTGCAGGCACAGTGCCAGCCCGTTCTGGCGAAAAAGGACCATCCCCGTGAAGACCATTATTCACATCGATGACACGTCCGTTTTCATGGGCACCTACCGTGATGCCACCTCCCATGTGGGTAACAATAAGGCGGGACTCTTTGTAACTCATGTGCAAATCCTTCGCTGCACGTCTAGCCACTGCTTTTTGATTTAATGCATGAAAGATGCTCTTTCTCGGGATCTCAGGTACACCTGACACTCGTGCTAAATCTTGGAGCTCATCGACAACAACGGGGTCGACGATGTAAGCCCCTATATTTAAGCCTTTAGCAATTTCATTAGCGATGATCCCCCCTAAATTAGAGGCATGCTCACCATTGTATCCGTTTTTCAAATCTTCTAGCATAGCGTCGTTAACTTCATACGTTCCGCCCTCGATCGGACGAAGCAGACCGCCTCGTCCACATACGGCGCTAAGTTTACTTATGTTGATGCCTTCCTTGTCTAATTCATTAAGAATAACATTCTTTCTAAATTCATATTGATCAATGATCCGCTTGTATTGATTAACTTCTTCAGGTTGATGCCTAATCGTTTTCTCAAAAACTACTTCTTCATCGTCAAAGACGCCGATCTTCGTTGAAGTGGATCCTGGATTGATCACTAAGATTCGATGTTTTTGCACAGCCTTTGACCTCCGATACTTGTTTATTTTCTACTTAATATGTGGTGACCATTTTGTAGGAATTGACTACGAGAGCGGCGTAGGCGTTCAATCCTTTCTTCTGCCATTCGGTCTGCTGCTGCATAAGTCGGAATGTCATCACGGCGTGAGATATCAAAAACGCGGGAAACATTATCATAGATCGTTTCCACTCGTTTCATCGCACGATCTTTGTTGTATCCATGGAGTTCATCGGCAACGTTTATAACACCACCCGCATTAATGACGTAATCCGGAGTGTAAACAATGCCTTTTTCATGCAAAATGTCACCGTGACTAGTATCCTTCAGCTGATTGTTCGCTGCACCGGCAATGACTTTTGCTTTTAACTGAGGAATAGTTTCGTCATTTATAGTGGCACCAAGCGCACACGGAGCGTAGATGTCACAGTCAACACTGTAGATGTCGTCAGGGTCAACAGCTTTCGCACCGAACTCGTCTACTGCACGCTGAACAGCTTCCTTATTGATATCCGTTACGATTAAATGAGCTCCTTCTTCATGAAGGTGGCGACATAAGTTGAAGGCAACATTCCCTACACCTTGAACCGCTACGGTTTTTCCTTCAAGAGAATCCGAACCAAATCCTTCTTTTGCTGCTGCTTTCATTCCTCGATAAACACCATAAGCCGTTACTGGAGAAGGGTTTCCTGAAGATCCGAAAGCGGGGGAAATTCCTGTTACATAATCTGTTTCTTCATGAATAAGATCCATGTCCTGTACAGTAGTACCAACGTCTTCAGCAGTGATATAACGGCCATTCAATCCTTGGATGAAACGGCCGAAAGCACGGAACATTTCCTCATTTTTATCCTGCTTAGGATCTCCGATGATAACTGTCTTACCTCCACCAAGGTTAAGGCCAGCGGCTGCATTTTTATAGGTCATTCCTTTGGCAAGTCGAAGAGCATCTTCGATTGCGTCCTCTTCGGAAGCGTAAGTCCACATACGAGTCCCGCCTAAAGCTGGTCCTAATGTCGTGTCATGGATAGCGATAATTGCTTTTAAACCAGACTGCTCATCTTGGCAAAACACTAATTGCTCGTAGTCATATTCTTTCATATAGTTGAAAATTTCCATTGTAATTCCTCCTATTATTTGCTGGATTGTAGGGCAAGGGCCAGTGAATAAACTTTACTTTCAGCCGTATCTGCACGTGAGGTCAACACGATCGGTGCTTTCGCTCCACTAATGACAGCAGCTACTTTAGCGTTAGCAAAATACATAAAAGATTTGTATAAGGCATTAGCTACTTCAATCGTAGGAGCTACGAGAATATCAGCTTGTCCGGCAACTTCTGAATTGATCCCTTTCTGTCTAGCAGCATTTAAATCGACTGCATTATCAAAAGCAAGCGGTCCATCTACGAGGCAGTCTTTAATTTGACCTCGCCGATTCATCTGGCTTAAAGTGGCTGCATCCTTCGTTGCTTCCATCGCAGGATTTACAACCTCTACAGCTGCCAGCGGAGCGACTTTAGGTTGTTTTAAACCGGCTTTCTTTGCTACTTCTACAGCGTTATTGATGATTGAAATTTTTTCTTCAAGAGTAGGGGCAATATTCATAGCGGCATCGGTCAAGAAAATGAGTTTATCTCTTCCTGGTACCTCAAATAGGGCCACATGCGATAATACACCCTTAGATCTAAGCCCAAATTGTTTATCTAAAACGGCTTTCAAAAGGGATTTTGTATCGATATGCCCTTTCATGACCACATGAGCTTCCCCTTCATGAACAGCCTTGACTGCCATTTGAGCGGCATCTTTGAGAGGACAATTCTTTATATTTATTCCATCTTGGTCAAGGTCCAGCTTTGCCTCCTTGGCTAAAATGGATAACGATCCTTCCTCACCCACTAATATAAAGTGAGCAATTCCAAGTTCATAAGCTTTCTTCACCGCCCTAAGTACTTCTGCATCAGCGGCCTGGGCTACTGCAACCGTTTTGGGCTGATCTCTATTCACCTGTTCCAGCATTTCGTCTAATGATTTCATGATGTCACCTCTTCCACTCTATACCATGCAAAAATCATGCCAACTTCCAAACCCCTATACAATCGTTTAGGGAGCATTCTTATCACCTGCAATATCTTTCATTATGAAAACCTTTGCATGCTATCTTTATCTAAATTGTATTTATCAAGTTTATAGTATAAATTTCGGATAGATATTCCTAACGACTTTGCCGTTTGAGTTTTGTTAAAATCGTGGGCGCGGAAAGCATCCGCTAGAAGTTTTTTTTCATATTCATCAACAGCTTGTTGCAGTGTCTCTCCAAGCCAGGCATTTTCGCTTTCCATATCTCGTGTTGAACTTGGAGACGGCTTTGTCAGGTTAGGAATATGTTCGGGACGTATCTTATCTTCAAGATTTTCCATATAAATCATAGCTCTACCAATAATATTCTCTAATTCACGGACATTCCCTGGCCAATCGTATTCTTCTAACCTTTTAAAGGCTTTCTCTTCTATTGAGATCACATGCCTGCCATAATCCTCGTTTAATTTCTGTATCAGATGGTCCGTCAATTGAGGCAAATCTTTTTTTCGTTCTCTTAATGGAGGAATATATATAGGCAATCGATTTAATCTGTAATAGAGGTCTTCCCTAAACGTTTTGTTCATGATTGCTTTTTCAAGATTGACATTAGTGGCTGCAATAACACGGACATCGACATGAACGGGCTTCGTTCCTCCAACTCTCATGATTTCATTCTCTTGGAGTACCCTCAGAAGTTTCGCTTGCATAGGTAAAGTCAATTCTCCGATTTCATCCAAAAAGATACTTCCATAGTTCGCCTCTTCGAATAGTCCTTTTTTTCCGCCTCTTTTGGCTCCTGAGAAAGCTCCGTCTTCATATCCAAATAGCTCGCTCTCCAACAGAGATTCTGCAATAGCCGCACAATTCACACGGATAAACTTATTATGGCGCCGCTTACTCTCATTATGAATGGCGTGAGCAAAAAGTTCTTTACCAGTCCCAGATTCCCCCCGCAGTAATACAGTCGCAGGCGTCCTCGCACCAACCTTTGCTTGCTCAAGAGCAAGGGTCATTTCTGGAGATTCACCAATGATGTCGTCAAATGTATATTTAGCTTCCAAGCTACGGATGATTTGTCTTGCCCTTTTCAACTCGCTTGTCAAAGATTGGATCTCAGAAACATCATGTAGTACTCCAACACTCCCTTTCAACTTACCGTCTACGATAACAGGGGCAACATTGACAAGTACGTCTTTGTCACTAGGGCCGACTTTCATGCGAACACTTCTGACTGGCCTCCTCGTTCTCAGCACTTTCATATGCATGCTTTCCCCTTCAGAAATGTCTACAGTAGCAGGTTTCCCTACGATGTCATTCTCTGTTAGTCCTGTAATTCTTGTATAGGCTGGGTTAATCATTAAACCGTTTCCATTTTCGTCTACGACAGAAATCGCTTCATCTGAAGAATGAATGATTGCCTCTAACATCGTTTTTACTTCCTTCAGGTCGGTGACCTCTTCAGCTAAATGGACAACCTCTGTTATATCTTGAAACACAGCGTAGGCACCTATAGCTTTACCATCAGGCCCGATCATCGGAATTCGTGTAGTTATTACTTTTTTCCCATTATCTAGTTCGAGCTTTTGATTAACTTCTTTCTTTTTTGAGCTCAACACTTTCGGGAGCCTTGAGTCAGGGATAATGGTCTTTACGGGTTTTCCTACAACGTCATTTCGATTTACATCCACAATTCGTTCAGCACTTCGATTGATAAAGGAAACATCCCCATCCACATTGATAACAATCATTCCATCATGAATGCTGTTTAGAATAAGGTGTTGGTTCTCAGTCTGCTGTTTCAATTCATTAACGAGTGCTTCCTTTTCTTCTAAAAGTTCTGAGGTTATATAGGCAACGGACCCAGGAATGACAACTGTTGATCGCTGGCGCTTGGTTCTAATCGCGTCAAAAACACTTTCGTCCCCTGTCGCTTCGATAACAATATCGATTTCTTTATGTATCCAATCTTCCCAGGACCTTCCTGTAGGAATATGATAGGATTTTGCCAGTTTCAACCCTTGGGCTTCAGAGTTGGTATCAGTCACAGCAACAATTTTCATTCGGTCAGTTTCGTTCAGTAACTTCAACAGGGCTGTACCACCTTTGCCTGCTCCGACAATTAACACTCTTTTCATTTCATCACACCCTGCAATAATTTGCGCATCTTCATCCTACATTAATCTGCACGTTTTAGCAAGTGCGATTGTATTCCCACAACTTACAGCTTTTGATATACTAGACGAGGACTGAATAAAAGGAGTTTTTAACCATGCGTTTAATTGCATTATTGCTTTTAGTAACCCCAGGACTTATTGCCATGTATGGCATTAAACTTATAAGAGATGCACTATTTGGTGAGTTTCATCCGATCTTTATGCACATCGCTGTCCAAGGCTTGCTCGGAGTCATTTTTGTCGTTGGCGGGATAGCCTTTATTGGTGGGTTTATACTACACAGAGATCGAAAAAGAAACCTTACTAAGGGACGTTTTAAAAACAACTAATAGATCTGAACAAAATAAAGAAGGAGTTTTGCTCTGTGACAGAGTTCGAGTTATTCAAAAAGCAATACCCTTTTGATTTACTTACTGAAGAAGAATTTCAAGAGGTGTTCGGAAAAGCAGTTGTAAAGGAATATAGTACAAATGAGTTTATTATCCATGAAGATCAGTCAGATGACACGATCGATATTCACTTTTTAGTATCTGGCTTAGCCAATAATATCATGCACCGTTCTAACGGACGCCAGCTTTCCGTCCGTTATTATTATCCAGGTGACCTCGTTGGAGTCATGATACTTCTGACTAGTGGTGAGATGAGATTTTCTGTGCAAGCCCTGGAACCAGTTAAAACATTATGCTTTGAACGTGAAGCGTTTTTAAAGGTTATGTCCAATAATACACAGTTCTCCAAGGTTGTTATGGACGGAATCAGTCACTTGATGAAAAGTCTTTATGATGAAATTAAGTATAAGAGCTCGACGACAGATGAACAGGATGATCGTGAACTTTATAAAAAGCGTGCCGATGCTTTTATGGAACCGCCTACCTTCATTCACCCTGAAGCTTCAATAGAGAAAGCAGCACGGATGCTGCAGCAGCAAAAAATCGAAGCATTAATAGTGAGTGAAGATCAAAAAACGATGCTTGGAATGATTGGATATGCAGAGATTCTAAGAGCCTACTTTGAAAATGACCATCGAAATCCTGTCAAAGCTTACATGGGAGAAGAAGCTTATGAAATCAACCAGCAGGAATTCATATATGATGCACTGAGCTACTTAAAACATCACCCTACGGAGATCATTCCTGTACTCCATAAAGGGTTTGTTGTGGGTATTCTGAGGCAGTCTTCCTTTTTTACAATAAAGAACTCCGTATACTTTGATTTGACTTACCGGATTTCCAATGCAACAAATCCTGAGGAGATAAAAAAGCTTTCTCCCGTCTACAACGAACGTTTTCAGCAATTCGTCACAAGCCTAATTAGGGAAAATATGTTTGCCTATGATATTGCTGAATTAATTACGAATTATAATGACCGGATTCATAAACAAATTGTACAGATTGCTGAGGATCAGATGATTGATGAAGGCTTCGGACCACCTCCTATCAATTATTGCTTTTTAGTTATGGGCAGTGAAGGAAGGAAAGAACAGGCATTCTCCACCGACCAAGACAATGGTATGATCCTATCTGATTACAGTCACTCGAAGCACAAGACACGTATTGACGAGTACTTTTTAATCTTTGCCAAAAAGATAAATCGCATGCTTGATGAGTGCGGCTTTCCTTACTGTAATGGCGGAATAATGGCTAAAGAAGAAAAATGGAGAAAACAAAAAAGCGAATGGCATGGAATTGTTGATTCATGGATTGAAAAAATGGATGCGGAAGAAATAAGGGATTTCACTATTTTCATGGACTTTCGCCCAATTTTCGGAGATTACTCCCTTGCTTATGACCTTAAAAAGTACGTGACAAAAAGAGTTCAAAAATCATTGAACCTCCATCAATTGCTCATGAAGGATACGCTTCGCTTCAGAGTACCTGTGCAACCATTCGGACGGATTTCCGGAGTGGGTAAAAAAAGGACGTTGAATTTAAAAAAATCAGCGATCATGCAAATTGTCAATGCCATCAGAATATACAGCATGAAATACGGAATTGAAGACATCAATACTGTGAACAGGCTGGAAGCACTTGCAGAACAGGAACGGTTCCACCCAAGAGATGTGGAGAATGCAAAGACAGCCTTACATCGATTAATGTTATTTAGGTTAAAAGAGAACCTGAGACAATTGAAAGATAATGAAACACTGTCCAACGATCTCAAACTTACTCAAATGAAAAAGGACGAACGGCGTTCACTTAGAGAAGCTCTGATCATCGCTAAGCGCCTGCAACAAGTTCTTGAGTTAAGTTACAACCGAAATCGGGTGGTTTAATGTTACCAATTGACTTACAAATATTAAAATATATCTTCTTTGAGAAGCCCATTTATTATTTTAAAATAAAACCATATTTAAAATGGAATACGTACCGTCAGCTCGAAGAAAAACTAGAAACCTTCAATAAGGACTTTGGAAGTAACTCCCTAAGAGATCTCGATTACACCATCTTCGACTTAGAAACAACCGGGTTTCTTCCAGAGATCGGGCATGAAATCATCTCTATTGGTGCTATAAGGCTTCAAGGCCTAGATGCTTGTCACCGTAAAACCTTTCACCAGGTTATACGACCGATTCGCCCTGTCAATAACCAAACATTGAGACTAACAGGATTAAGCAGGGATCGCTTAAGAAATGCCAGCCCTTTTATAGAAGGGTTCCAAAACTTTATGGAGTTTAGCGAAGGTTCCGTCCTAGTTGCTCATCCAGCAAAATTTGATATGCGTTTTCTTCAAACGATGTTAAAAAGATGGAAGCTTCCTTCTTATCATCCGCCCGTGATTGATTCCCAGCTTATGGCTCAGTGGCTGCTTCCCTCGGTTAAACATCAACTCGATCCTTTATTAAAACATTTTGGCATTGAAAAAAGGGCGCGTCACCACGCCCTGAATGATGCCATTATGACAGCGGAATTGTTCAGTGAACTTCTTTCCATAACACTTGAAAAAGAAATTTCAACTCTGGAAGAACTGACCCATGTCCTTGAGAAACAAAAAAGAGCGAAGCAGCGAAAGTAAATGCTGTCTTCGCTCTTTTTTTAACAGAAGTATCGAAAAAGAAGGACCCCATTACAAGTGCAAAAAAAAGCTTGTTTTTTCCTCACTTTTCTTAGTGTTAAACGAAAGACCTTAGAAACAAATCAAAAGTCGCGATGGACTGGATCTTTAGTTATAGATGCACTCTCAAAAAATGTCTTATACAATGACTGGACTGCTGTGGATAGGTTGTGGGACTTCACACCGAACATCATAGAAACTTCAGACGAACCCTGGTTGATCATTTCTATATTCACACCTGCTTCTCGAAATGCCCTGGCTGCATTACTAGCAATACCAACCGTTTGGTTCATTCCTTCTCCGACAATCATGATCATTGCCATTTCTCTTTCAATCATAACCATATCTACTTTAAGCTCATCTTTAATTCGTTGGACAACCACTTCTTCCTTCTTTTTCGGAAGTTGGTTTTCTCTTAAGACAACTGACATATCATCAATTCCAGAAGGAGCATGTTCGAATGACACTCCTTCGTCTTCTAGAATTTGTAACAAGCGTCTCCCAAAGCCAATCTCTCTGTTCATTAAATACTTACTTACATATAAGTTCAAAAATCCTGTATCACTTGCGATACCTACGACATGCCCTTCTCTTTCCGGAAGTTCAGCAACTATCATAGTCCCAGGAGCAGATGGATTATTTGTATTTTTGATGCACACAGGAATTTTTTCTTTAAACGCAGGGATTAAAGCTTCGTCATGAAACACAGAAAACCCTGCATAGGAAAGTTCCCGCATTTCTCGATAAGTTAGGGAAGTAAGCTGCTTCGGATTTTCAACAATCATCGGGTTAACGCAATATACCGAATCTACGTCCGTAAAGTTTTCATACAACTCGGCCTTTAATCCTGCTGCCACTATAGATCCCGTAATGTCAGAGCCACCTCTAGAAAAAGTAACTAGCTTACCCTCTGGTGTAAATCCGAAAAAGCCAGGGATGACCAAAGTTTCTTCGCGGCTTCTTAATTCGAATAGCTTTTCAAAACTCTCTTCTAATACAATGGCACCACCTGGTTGGTCCCTTACAACAATTCCTGCTTCCTTCGGATTAACATAGGAAGCTGGTGTACCTTTATGTTGCAAATAGGCACTAACTAATAGCGCAGATCCATCTTCACCACAAGATTTCAAAGCATCTATACCTTGCTTATCTCCTTGCTTTATCAAATCAATAGAACCATCAATTTTATCTTTTATCTTGCTCCATACATCGCCAGAAAGCCCCAATTCAGCAATCATTGACTGAAAACGGTCAGAAATCTGCCCATATATGTCTTCGCTTGATTGATTTTGTTCAATTAATTCACCAAGATTTATTAATAAATCGGTTATCTTCGTATCTTCTTTATAACGCTTCCCTGGAGCTGAAACCACAATCACTTTTCTGCTTGGATCAGATTCAATGATATTTGTTATTTTGTGGATTTGATCTGCATTTGCGACAGAGCTGCCGCCAAATTTAACTACCTTCATATGTAAACACCCCATCAATTGACTAAAGAGATTAATAATTAAGAATTGTATCACAAATGGTGCGTGTAAATGAACCGAAAAGTCAAAAAAGTTTAATTTGGAAAAATGAAACCATTCTTTTATAAATTTACCACTAATTCATGTATAATGATGACAGCTTTAAATTCATATTGGAAAAGGAGGTCTACGCATAATGATTTACAGACGAGACGGAATGGGCGGTTATAGATACTATCCAGAACAAAGTGAACTTATGATTTATTGCACTTTTGTGGATATGGGACACCGTTACATTATCATTCAATACCTAGACCTCCCTTTTTGTTTTCGAGTAGTAAAAAGAGAGGGTATAGAATTATTGGATGAACAAACACATCATTGCTTACTACCATTTATCGATTTAATCGATCAAGGACAGTTTGATAATCAAGAAACCGCAAAATTAATTTATGATTTTTAAGGAATTCATCTCATTAAAGCTTCCAGTTTATTTCTTTCTTGTACCATTCTAATCGTGTCATTCATTTCAACTATATTTTTAGTGGCCTGAATATAAGCCTCATATCCTTTTTCCCACTCTCGCAATGAGTAAGTTGAAGCTTTATTCACATAACCTTTTGTTTCATGAATCCAAAGCATTAGGCTATCATAATCGTTTACATAGGGTTTAATCTCATTCAATTGGGATGCAATTTTCTCAACTTCTTGCTGCAATAAGTCATATCCACGGCCTGTATTGTCGCTCGAATTGTAGTTTTGAACATATTCTTCCATAAAGCTACGATCATGAGGAGTAATTTCTTTTATTTCATCTACACGGTTACCTCTGATTGTCTGAAATTCACCCACATTTCTCGTGACATAGGTCATAAATTTACTAAGATTAAGTGTTCCTTTTATATGTGAGGGTAGTATGGGCTGCTCGTACTGATAAAGAACTGTTTTTGATAAGGCATCAACCACAAGCCCATTATCATAAGCAATCGCACCATCACTTTTTGTACCTTTTAGGGCTTCCTGTTTGGATCTGCCTCCTAACCTCCCCTTCTCAGGCAGCTCAAAAGAATATAATAATTCTGCTGATTCTGCTAAATTATCAGGGACGCTCTCATATAGTTTTTGGATAATGTTGTTTTTATTTACATATTCGCGATGATTGATCTTAAATAAGGCATTAAAATTCTCTATATTTCTGATTGCTTTTAAAAAGTGTTTATAAGCAAGTTCAGGGTTTTGGTCTTTTACATTTTTCGCTTCTTCTATGTATTGAATAGTTTCTCCAATCCATTCTTCAATCACTGCATATTCGTCTCTCTTTGCAAATTTTTTCATCCTTTGGAGAATGGTTGTTAGATGTTCAGATTGATCCATCATCGACTCAGATGTAGGCACTTGGCCCTGCACGACATCTAAATCAGTAACCATTCCAAGTATGACGCCTAAATACTGACCTGCTTCAGCTTTCTTATAGCTTGCCTCTGGCCCTTTACTTACCAGCCTTTTTGAATGCTTGGTAAATATGTAGCCATTTTCATACCTCACGTGCTCCGAATGAAACATGTCCATTCCGATATTTTCCTCGTTCATTGGCACTTCCCCTGAAGCAGGTAATTTATAGTCATCAATGATCTGATCAATTTCTGCATACCTTTCAGGAAGACTACCCATTCCATAGTTCTTGTCTACTGCTGTGTATTCTGGAAGTTCTTTATGACCATGTATTTGCTTTGATTTTTCATGCTTCTGAGATTGTACTGGGAATATTTGATTGGAGACGAAAATCAGGGCTATAATTGCAGCAAATAAAATGGGGAGTTGAACTTTTCCCATGGAAGTCCTCCTTTTTCCATCGTAACATGAGAATGGACCGTTTCAAATTTTTCCAAAAATAAAAGACGTAAGGTTTTCCCTACGCCTGAAAATATTATACATATAATTTCTATGCTGCCTTACAATTAAGAAGCTTTGTGCTCTAAACGTAACCGATCGGCAACCATGGCAATAAATTCGCTATTCGTGGGCTTCGCTTTCGTATTTGAAATTGTGTAACCAAATAAAGAAGAAATCGCATCGATGTTACCACGGTTCCAAGCTACTTCAATCGCATGACGGATAGCACGCTCAACTCTAGAGGCGGTCGTATTATACTTAGTTGCTATATCAGGGTAAAGGACTTTGGTAATTGATCCAAGCAATTCTAGATCGTTATAAACCATTGTAATTGCTTCCCGAAGATACTGATAGCCTTTAATATGGGCTGGAACACCTACTTCATGGATAATGTGAGTAATGCTCGTATCTAAATCCGGTTTTTTAGTTTTCGATGAACTATAGCTGCTGCCAATTGCACGATTAATCGGATCACCAGAATGTTTGATTTGGCGGACCTGTTCACCGAGATGGTCAAGATCAAATGGCTTCATCATAAAATAAGCAGCGCCTAACTCTACTGCCTTTTTAGTTACTTCTTCTTGTCCAAAAGCAGTCAACATAATAACTTCAGGAGCTTTTTCAAATTCTTTCAGCTTATTCAAGACAGCCAGTCCATCTAAATGAGGCATGATAATATCAAGAATCAATACATCAGGTTGCTTTTCTTCCACCATTGACAGGCAATCTTTCCCATTGTATGATTCTCCGACAACTTCAATATCATTAGTGTCTTCGAAATATTCCTCAAGAAGTTTCACAAGTTCACGATTATCATCAGCCAAACAAACTTTGATCTTTTCCATTTAATTTCCTCCTTATAAGGTCCTCGTTTCCCCTTTTATGTCCTATTCGACATGCGGGAATATATCCCTTTTTTATTATAACAAAAAAAATATAAAAATTGAGAATATCTTCAAAATGCTTAAAAATACTTTAATAAACGTAGTTTTTCGACATAATTTAATGGTTTGTTGTCGAATAAAGTCGAATAAAAAAAGAGCTCATTAAGAGCTCTTTTTAACCTGCTTTTTGTTGTTCTTCATATAATTCTATACCGGCTTCTTGTAGCATCCACTCAATGTGTACGCCATATCCGCTAGTTGGATCATTGACAAATACGTGAGTGACTGCACCAATTATTTTTCCATTTTGTATAATGGGACTACCGCTCATTCCTTGAACAATTCCTCCCGTTTTATCCAATAGATCAGGATCGGTTATTTTAACGATCATACCTTTGGTTACGGGACTTTTCTTCGGCATGTTGCTGACAATTTCTACATCGAACGATTGCATCTTATCTCCGTCCAATACAGTTAAAATTTCAGCAGGGCCTTCTTCCACCTGATTTGAAAATCCAATTGGAAGTCCTTGTGGATAGGCAGTGTTGCTCATTTCACCATCCAGTTTACCGAAGATACCAAACGGTGTATTTTTAGTTATCGTTCCTAATCGGTCATCCTTTAATGAGAACCTGGCTTTTTTCTCTCCAGGTATCCCTTGACTGCCTTTTTCAATAGAAGTGACGTGGGATTTAACAATGGTTCCTTCGTGTATCTCGATAGGTTTTTTCGTATCCATATCAGATATAACATGACCTAGCGCTCCATATTTTTTACTATCAGGATGATAAAAGGTCATTGTTCCTATTCCTGCAGCAGAATCACGGATATACAAACCCACTTGATATTCCTTCTCTTCATTGTTATAAGATGGTGTCAATGAAGTCGTAATTATTTCTTTTCCTCTTTTAATGGTTAGCTTTATGGCTTTTCCATCTTCGCCTGATTTTTTGACCAGGGAGGATAAATCCTCCATACTATTGAGTTCTTGGTCATTTCCTTTTAGCAGAATGTCCCCAACTTGTACATTTGCCTCTTCACCAGGTGAAGATTTCCTTTCTCCGTTTCCTTTGACTAGGTGATGTCCTACGACTAAAACTCCTTTAGTATGGAGTTCTACACCAACCGATTGACCTCCGGGAATCAGACGAATATCCTTCATGGTCTGAAGATCGGTTTTCTTTAATGGAACACCTGCAAATTCATAAAAAATCTGGTTGTCATTTGAGGAAGAAAAAGCAGTCCAGGCTTCGTTCGAATTTTTGAAGACCGTTGCAGCATCTTCTGAAGCATTAACTTTTACTTCCGTAGGAATGGACAAGTAATTTTGGATGGGACTTAATAAAGGTAAACTAAGCATCAACAGCAGGAGAACAGAACCACATATATATCTTATCTTTGTCTTTTGATTCAAGGGTTCAACACTCCTTATCACTCCAGTACCAACTCAATGGCTTACTTATAATGTGGTCTTCGAAGTGATATTTTAAACGAGCATAATCACAGTAATTATAGTACCGATTCCCTCGGAAAGAAACATTCACCAATGTATATTTTTATGAATAGCGAAGACCCTATAATTGCCCACCTACAAAAAACGTACAGAATAAATTCTGTACGTTTATCATTTGCTATTCTCTATATTTGATGCTGCTTATGCTTTTCAGCAAGTTTTAAAAGCTCTCGTGCATGTTCAAGAGTTGTTTCGGTTAATTCTGCGCCTGTCATCATCCGCGACAACTCATCAGCTTTTTCTTCATATTTAAGTTCGGTAACACCGGTGAAAGTTCTGTCATTATCGACACGTTTTTCAATTCGAAGATGCGTATCAGCCATAGCGGCAACTTGAGGAAGATGAGAAATACATAGCACTTGGGAACCAATGGATATCCCATGGATTTTTTCAGCAATCGCTTGAGCGACTCGCCCGCTCACACCAGTATCGACTTCGTCAAATATGACACTGGTTACTCCTTGATGTCTGCTGAATATCGTTTTAAGTGCAAGCATTATACGAGACATTTCACCGCCAGAAGCTATTTTATGTATTTCTTTTAAAGGCTCACCAGGGTTGGTAGTTATGAGAAATTTAACGATGTCAAACCCATTGAATTGAAGGTGTACAGGAATTCCATCAAATTCAGGTGAGTTTGAGCGTCCCTCTTTAAGTTGGATGTCCACCGCAAAAGAAGCTTTTTCCAAATAAAGACCCTTCAGTTCTTCATGAATGTATTCTGAAAGCGTATCGGAAGCTTTTGAACGAATATCATGAATATTTTTAGCTTCTAACACAGCATCTTGGCCCAATTCGTTTATTTGTTTTTCCATTTTACTCAAATGGGAGTCTTTATTTCGAATCTCATCAATCTCTTCTTCAATACGAGAAGAATATTCAAGCATTTCCTCTACAGATGCTCCATATTTTTTCATTAAACGGTTCAACTCATTGAGCCGGGATTCAATTTGGTTCAACCGCTCAGGATCAAATTCAAGTTCTGCCATTTGACTGCTAAGCTGGAAAGTCATTTCTTCGATCACGTAATAAGAATTAGACAGTTCTTCAGACATTTTAGAAAGCCTATCATCATAATCAGCAATACTCTCAACAGAGGTCATGGCATGACTTAACCAGTCCAGCCCTTTCTGTTCACCATACAAGGAGTTGTAAGCATCGTGGATACCTTGATAAATTTTCTCGTAATTCATTAACTTATTTCTTTCCTCAGTTAATTCTTCATCCTCTTTAGGCTCAAGTTCAGCAGACTGCAATTCACGAAGCTGAAACTCCAATAAATCTAATCGTTGAGCCATTTCTTGCTCATTTTCACTCAGTTCTTTATAACGCTTTAGTAAAGACCGATAGTTTTCAAAAACCGATTGATATTCCTTCATAGAAGTATCCAGCTCAGAGGAAGCAAAAAGATCTAAGAGCTCTATGTGTCTATCCGGGTCCATAAGAGACTGAGTTTCATGTTGACTATGGATATCAATAAGAGTCTGTCCAAACTCTTTAAGTATGCCTAAAGTAACTAACTTTCCGTTTACACGACAGATGCTTTTACCTTGATGGGTAATGGTCCGATGGAGAACAACCATTCCGTCATCATTTATGTCGACACCAAACTGACTTCCTTTCTGGTGGACCGGGTGATCTGAATCAACAGTGAACAACCCTTCAATTTCAGCTTTTTTCATCCCATGGCGCACATATTCCACTGAACCTCGTCCGCCTGACAAAAGTTGAATAGCATCAATAATAATTGATTTACCTGCCCCTGTTTCCCCGGTTAGGACAGTTAATCCTTCTTTAAAATTGATGGATATCTCATCAATAATAGCAAAGTCGCGTATAGATAATTCAGTTAACATGAACGATCCACCTCTCACCTCTGTTATAGCATATTTAGCAATTGGTCACTTATCGTTTCCGTCTGCTCTTCACTCCTGCAAATAATTAAACAGGTGTCATCCCCGCATATCGTTCCCATGATTTCTTCCCAGTCCAGGTTATCAATTAGGGCTCCTACGGCATTTGCATTACCTGGGAGCGTTTTTAAAATGATAAAATGACCTGCGCGATCAATGCTCACAAAAGCGTCCATCATTAATCTCTTTAGTTTTTCAAAAGGATTGAAGCGCTGGTCCGCAGGTAAACTATATTTGTATCTTCCGTCCATCATTGGAACCTTCACAAGATGAAGCTCTTTAATGTCTCTGGAAACGGTCGCTTGAGTCACATTGTACCCCATCCCTTTTAACCGATCGACTAACTCATCTTGCGTTTCAATATCATCATTAGTTATCAATTCTCTGATCTTGATATGTCGTTGACCTTTATTCATGTAAATCCTCCGTTTCAAAACTTGAAGCCTAAGAAAAGCATACTTGAAAGCCATTTTAGAGATGATTATTTTCTTTGAATATTTAGGTAAAGTCACAAAGACGATAAAAAAGGGCTTTATACAGCCCCTTTAAAGTTTGAAAACCACAAAGTATTCAAATAATTTCACGTTGCACTTAATAGAGCCATTTTATAAAGACTATCTGCTATGGTTAGTATGCGCTCGTTCAATGACATTCCTTATTTCGACATCCGTTAGATTTTCCCCTTCATTTTCACTTTCTAATCTTAAGTGTACGAGAAACTCGATATTACCATCTCCTCCGGTAATCGGGGAATAAGTCAAGCCAGCTACCGAATAGTTGTGCTCTACGGCGAAATCAAGAATATTTCTAATAACCTGAGTATGAATTTTAGGATCCTTTACAATTCCTTTTTTTCCAACTTGCTCTCTTCCCGCTTCAAATTGAGGCTTAATCAAGGCAACGACCTCACCCTTCTCGGCCAGAAGTTTCGCAAGCACAGGAAGGATAATTTTTAACGAAATGAATGAAACATCAATCGACGCAAACTCTGGTGTACCTTCCTTTAAATCCTCTTTTGTGACATAACGGAAATTAGTCCTTTCCATTACTACAACCTGAGGGTGGTTTCGAAGTGTCCAATCAAGCTGATTATAGCCCACGTCAATGGCGTAGCTCATTTTCACACCATTCTGGAGACCGCAATCTGTAAATCCCCCAGTGGAGGACCCGATATCGATCATAATTTTATCACGCAAATCAATATCGAACTCTTTTAATGCTTTTTCCAGTTTTAGTCCTCCCCGGCTCACATAGGGAATGGCTTTCCCTTTTACTGTGATCGGGGCATCTTCATCAATTTTTTGTCCAGGCTTATCCAACCGCACTTGTTCAGAAAAAACTAGACCAGCCATAATCGTTCTCTTTGCTTTTTCACGAGTTTCTATATACCCTTTTTCCACTAATAAAACATCTAATCGTACTTTTCTACCCATATATATTTAAGCCCTTTGTTTTTTTGTTGGAATCATTTCTTTTAAATTTTTATTAATATTCTCTGTTGTCAATCCGATTTCTTCCCACAAATTTTTGACGTTTCCGTGTTCGATAAATCGATCTGGCACTCCCATTCGCTTTATCCAAGGCGTGTAGCCATTCTCTTCCGCAAATTCGAGAACACTCGATCCAAAACCTCCCTTAAGTACAGCTTCCTCAATGGTTACCACTGGGATCTCTTCTTTCAGAAGATCATGGAGCATGGCATCATCAAGAGGTTTGATAAAGCGAGCGTTGATGACTCTGATCGATAAACCATCTTCTTCTAAGTGTTTAGCTGCTTCTAAAGCCATATCGATAGTTGTACCAAACGTGAGGATGGCAGCATCTTTACCTTCCTTCAATACTTCCCAGCTTCCTATAGGAATCGTTTGCAGTTCTTTATCTGTGTTCACGCCCTTTGCGTTTCCTCGAGGATATCGAATAGCAAATGGTCCATCATCATACTTAACAGCTGTGTGTACAAGGTGTTGAGCTTCATTTTCGTCTTTTGGCATACTAATGATCATATTAGGAACTGAGCGAAGGAAAGCCACGTCAAAGACTCCTTGGTGGGTTTCTCCATCTGCTCCTACGAGTCCAGATCGGTCTATCCCGAAGATGACATTTAAGTTCTGCCTTGCTACATCATGGATGACCTGATCATATCCCCGCTGCAGGAACGTTGAATAGATAGCCAGGAATGGTTTCATACCCTGAGTGGCCAGTCCGGCGGATAGGGTAGTAGCATGTTGCTCTGCTATTCCTACGTCATACAAACGGTCAGGAAACTCCTCGCCGAACTTATCAAGTTTTGACCCGAGGATCATGGCTGGAGTCACAGCTACGATCCGCTTGTCCTTACGAGCTTCAACCCGCAAAGCTTCGCTGATAACAGAACTCCATGCCGGTGGAGCATCTGCAGGTTTAATCTTTTCTCCTGATTCGATTTTATATGGTCCTACACCATGCCACTTGTCTTTCACATCTGTCTCAGCAGGGTGGTACCCTTTTCCTTTTTGTGTCATCACATGGACGATCACAGGTCCATTTGTCTTTTTAGCGTAGTTTAAATTTTCTAAAAGATCGTCAAAATCATGACCGTCAACAGGACCATAATAGGTGAAGCCCAGTTCTTCAAAAAACATGCCTGGCACAACAAAGTATTTCATACTATCTTTCAACCGTTCAGCTGCTTGCGCAATCTTTCCTCCAACGGCTGGAATCTTCTTAAGAAGCCATTCTAAATCGTCTTTTGCACGGTTGTACTTTCCTGCGCTTCTCATACGTCCTAAAGCACCATGAAGCGCACCTACGTTTTTGGCAATCGACATTTCATTGTCGTTGAGGATAACGGTTACATTCTTTTTCTCGTGTCCAATATGATTCAGAGCCTCTAAAGCCATCCCGCCTGTCAACGCCCCATCACCGATAATAGGTAAAATAGAGTGTTTTTCATTTTTCAAATCACGTGCGATTGCCATTCCCATTGCTGCAGATAATGATGTTGAACTGTGTCCCGTTTCCCAAATATCATGTTCACTTTCATTACGTTTCGGGAAACCGCACAATCCTTTATATTGGCGGAGAGTTTCGAATTGACCGCCTCTTCCCGTTAGGATCTTATGAATGTAGGATTGATGCCCTACGTCCCATAAAAAACGATCAGTAGGACTCTTATAAACTTTATGCAAAGCAAGGGTCAGTTCTACAACCCCTAAATTCGCACCTAAATGCCCTCCTGTTACAGATAAATTTTCTATTAAGAATTGGCGAACGTCTTCAGCCATTTCTTCCAACTGGTTTTTATTCATATCCTTCAAAATTGAAGGGTCATTAATTTTGCACAGATCCATTAAAGGACCCCCTTGTATTTATCTTGTTTTTTTAGTGGAAGCTGTCGCATTTGATAACAGTCTAACCTTCAGCTTTTTTTCTAACCATCCAATCACTCGAGCAGCAAAAAAGATGATCTTTGTTGAAGAGTGGATGGCAAAGAATTTTCCTAGAGCCTTTCCCCCGACGGTTAAAGCTGCTACCACACTTGTTAGTGCGACAGAAATAGTTATTTGCACTGTAGATCCTTCGGAGTATCCAAAGGTGTTAGCAAGCTGAATGACAACTACAGCGGATGCCGTACCACTAACTATACCTGATATATCCCCTATTACATCGTTGCAGAAACTAGCGAATCTGTCTGCATTTCTTACGATTACAATCGCTTCTTTCGCTCCAGCAACTTTCTCTGAGGCCATAGCGTGGAAGGGAGTTTCTTCTGCAGCTGTTGCGGCAATCCCTAACATATCAAAGATAACACCGATGAACACGATAATGAAAACAATAACTAAGCCGATTATCCAGATGACTCCGCTCAGAACTGAAGACGATATAACTGAAAAAATAGCCGCTAACACAAATGTGATAACGGCAATACTTAAACTGAATTTTAAGGATTTTTTAAATTTATTGTCCATTCTCAACCTCAATATTAACCATAATTTGAATCTTATGTAGCGAAAGGAATGGTCACGAGACAGGTAAAAATTGCGGCTTAGGTCTAGTAGGTTTTCCCAATCGAGCACCGAGTGTCACCACTCTGGCGGTTCCCCTTTAAGTTCGACTCAGCTCCGTTTCCGAAAGCTGGACTAGATTGCCACTTAGTCCGCACTATAATTCCTGAATCATGTCCTGAATGTGAACAGCCTAGGGGATTTCCCCGACAGCCTTTAGCCGTTCCTTAGCCTCTTTTGCAGTTATGATTTCATACAGTTAACACATCTACGCTTCAGTGGCCATCTGAAGTTGGTTGATGCTCACATGACTGTAATCCCCTCAAAACCACTCAAGGCAGGCTACGCTGCGCATATAGATGTTACTCCATATGCTGCAGGTTCATACCCCATTCCATAAGAACATCTGGCTCAGACATTCTTACAGTGATGGGCCTCCGCGGAAGCAGGGTCAACGCCCACATGCCTTTGTGGATCGCCCTGCGACCTTAACTCCCAGCATCGACCCAAGGCTGGGCGCCTCAAGCCAACACAAGGAACTTCATCGATGTGCCCTTTGGCGGATTTTTAGGCCCGCCTTCAGGAACGGAGGGCCGACTAGGATACTGCACCATTCCTTTTCTAATCTTAATATATCATATTCCCTTTAAGCACTCAATCTAAAACCATTAGATCAATGATCACGGCTGCTTAAATAGTCAATAAGCTCTGATAATACTGTCTGGTCAACACCAGCATTGGCCAATGCCTCCTGCGCGGTCATCAAATATTGTTCTTTTTGTGATTTAGCGCCTTCAAGCCCCAATAAACTAGGGTAAGTACTTTTATTGTTTCCTTCATCACTTCCAATAGGTTTGCCCATAACCTCCGCATCACCTGTCACATCTAAAATATCATCTTGAATCTGAAAAATTAGGCCGAGCGCATTCCCCATTTTTTTCATTTCAACTAAGCTGGTTTCACTGGCATTGCCAAGGAAGGCCCCGGCAATGATGGAAAACCTAAGCAATTGCCCAGTTTTATTCTTATGAATATGTTCAAGTTCTGTTATAGAAATCTGTTTATCTTCACTGAGCATGTCCATCATTTGCCCTTCAACCATACCCTTTGGACCACTTGCTTTAGAAAGTTCGCGAACAAGATATACTTTTTCCTTATCTGTCAGGTGTACATCTTCTACGATAATTTGTGAACTTAAGGTCAGAAGAGCATCACCTGCCAAAATGGCCGTTGCTTCATCAAATCGACGATGATTGGTAGGCAACCCACGTCTGACATCGTCATCATCCATAGCTGGAAGATCATCATGGATAAGGGAATAGGTGTGAATCATTTCAAGACTGCAAGCTACGGCGACTGCTTTTTCTTCTGCAGCTCCAAATGCTTTAGCAGTTGCCAATAGCAAGATTGGTCTAAGCCGCTTCCCTCCTGCATCGATAGAGTACAGCATGGCATCTTGAAGCCTTCCAGGTGTCGTATAATCCCTGACATAGAGCTTTAATTGTTCATTTATAAGCTCACGTTTCTCGGCCAAGTATTCAGTCAAGCTCACGAGTCTTCCTCCTGAATGGAAAACGGTTCGAATTCTCCATGCTCATTCATAATTTGCTGCATCTGTTTTTCAACGTTCCCAAGTTTTTCATTGCAGACTTTAGAAAGCTTCATGCCTTCCTGATAATATTGAATTGCTTTTTCGAGTGGAACCTCACCCGTCTCAAGCTTTTCGACAAGGTCTTCCAGTTGATCCATAGCTTGTTCAAAGCTTAATTCTTCCTTACTCTCTGTCATGTTTATCCTCCTCTACATCCAACACATTACAGTCTACTGAGCCACCATGCATCTTCAAAGAAAGGTTACTGCCTTTCTTGACCTGACTCACTTTTTTTATAACTTCTCCCTTTTCAGAGAAGGGGATGGCGTACCCCCGCTTCATGATCTCTAAAGGATTCAGTAAAGATAACTTTTCCAAGTTCACTCTGAATTGGTCTCGTTTAGCATTTCTAACATCTTCAAATCTTGCGTGAAGCTGTTTAGTATTGCTTTGCAGGCGATGACGTCCTTCTTTGATTTGAGCTCCTGGTCCTTGAACGAATAAACGGTTTTGTAAATTAGACACTTTTTCTCTTCTTTGTTCGTGATGGATGACCATTTGCTTAGAGAGTCTTTCAAGAAGGCGATCCAGATCCTGTTCTTTTTGTTTCATCAATTGTTCGGGGTATTTGAAGGCATAAGATTTCTCAAGGCGAAACAGTCTTTGTCTTTCACTTGTTTGTTTTGTTTCCATCGCCCGCCTAATCCTATGCTTTAACGACTGAATTTGTTCCTGGAGCTCAATGATTGAAGGTACAGCAAGTTCCGCAGCGCCGGTTGGAGTTGCAGCCCTTATATCCGCAACAAAATCACTGATTGTCGTGTCCGTTTCGTGCCCCACAGCGGAGATGACAGGGATTCTTGAATTGGCAATCGCTCTGGCCACAACTTCCTCGTTGAACGCCCATAAGTCTTCGATTGAACCTCCACCCCTGCCGACGATTAACACATCTGCATCTAACTTTTCATTCGCATATTCAATGGCTCTAACAATCGAAAATGGTGCCCTGTCTCCTTGAACTAAAACTGGAAGAATTGACACAGGAACAATCGGGTATCTCCTTTTGATCGTCGTTAATACATCTCGGACTGCCGCTCCTGTCGGTGAGGTGATCACTGCAATATGATTAGGGTATGTAGGAATTGCTTTTTTTCGCTCCACAGAGAATAGTCCTTCTTTGCCAAGCTTCTCCTTCAGCTGCTCAAAAGCAAGGTAAAGGGCTCCTATTCCGTCAGGCTGCATATCTTGGATATACAGTTGATACTGCCCCATTGGTTCATAAACGTTGATCTCTCCTCTGACTAAGACGTTCATGCCATTTTCAGGAGTGAATTTGAGGTTTCGATTATTCCCTGCAAACATCACGGCTTGAATGCGTGCTTGCTCATCCTTTAAAGACAAATACATGTGCCCGCGGCTATGATGTTTGAAATTAGAGATTTCCCCTCTCAGCCAAACATTTTTTAAATGTTGATCGCTCGAGAGTTTACGTTTTATATATTTAGTTAACGCTGTAACCGTAAGATATTGATCGTTCACACAAAAATCCCCTTATTGATGATTGTGGATCCTTTTCGCTGCTTTTATCGTGTTATGAAGAAGCATTGTAATCGTCATCGGACCTACTCCCTTTGGTACAGGTGTAATATGGGAAGCTTTTTCGCTTGCAGATTCAAAGTCTACGTCTCCAGTTAATTTTCCATCCACACGGTTGACACCCACATCAATAACGATTGTACCTTCTTCAATATCATCACCTGAAATCAAACCAGCCTTACCTGCCGCTACAATTAAGATATCTGCTTGTTTAGTATGGTCACGAAGATTTTTCGTTCTGGAGTGACAGTGAGTAACTGTTGCATTTTCATTTAGCAAAAGTTGTCCTACAGGCTTACCAACTAGATTACTCCGCCCGATTATGACGACATGCTTTCCTTCAATAGTGATATTCGCGCGCTTCAGCATCACCATGATTCCGTAAGGTGTACAAGGATAAAACGTTTCTTGTCCAGTCAGCAAACGCCCGACATTAATTGGGTGAAACCCGTCCACATCTTTTTCAGGGTTAATCGCTTCGATCACTTTTTGATCTTCAATATGATTCGGCAATGGCAATTGGACGAGAATACCATGAACAGTCTGATCCTGATTGAGTTGATCAATTAAGTCCAGAAGTTCTTTTTCTGAAGTTGATTCTGGAAGCTCCATTAATTCAGAATCTAATCCTATCTTCTCAGAAGCTCGCTGCTTTCCCTTAACATAGGACATAGATGCAGGGTCTTGTCCAATAATTACGACAACCAACTTCGGATGAATGTTATGCTTGTGCAGCTCGCTGACTTCCTTTTTCATCTCTTGACGCAATTCTTCGGCTAACTGTTTCCCATAAATGACTTCAGCTGACATTCTCTAGTTCCCCCTCTGTATTTTTATACCATTTTTGATAAGACACCATTGACGAATTTACCTGAATCTTCTTCGCCAAAGATTTTCGCAAGCTCTACAGCTTCATTGATAGCCACCTGTGCTGGCACATCTTCTTTATACTTCATTTCATAAGCAGCCATACGCAACACTGTTTTCTCAACCTTAGGCAGCCTGTTAAAAGACCAGTTTTCAAGGTTGCTCGAAATCCGATCGTCAATTTCAGATCGATGATTCATTACCCCGTGGACAAGGTCATGCAGAAAAGCATCTACGACCGGTTCTTCTACTACATGCTGGATAGCTTCATCCGTATCAATATCGCTATTATTGATTTGAAATAGAGCTTGGAAAGCTTTTTCTCGGGCTGTGCGTCGTTTCATGTTCATTCTCCTTTAAGGTAATATCCGTTAGCATAATAACATTTTACTATAATAAAAGCTATTCCCAACTAAATTGTCGCATTAGTGAGAATAGAACTCATAGAAAAAAGCCAGAAAGGGTTTTCCCTCTCCGGCTTATTCTTATTGATAATCTTGTGTTTCGATTTCTTCTTCCTTAGACTCCATTTTCACACCGACAACATGAACATTGATTTCGTTAATCTCAAGTGCGGTCATGTTTTTTAGAGCCTGCCTTGTATTATCTTGGATTTTTTGTGCCGTATCCGGAATAGAGATCCCATAGTCCATGACAACATAAGCATCGATTAGGATACCGTCTTCAGTCAACTCGACCTTTACACCTTTTCCATGATCTTTTTTTCCTAAGCGCTCTGCGACACCGGAAGCAAAGTTGCCTCTCATTGAAGCGACACCAGCAACTTCAGAAACGGCAATGCCCGCAATCACTTCAATTACTTCAGGAGCAATCTCAATATTGCCTAGTGTAGACCCATCTGTCACATTCAACAATTGCTTCTCGTTCACAACGACCACCCCTTTTACTTATTCGTCTTTCATTATAGTATATTTCTCTAAGAACTTCGTATTAAAGTCACCACCAACAAAGATTTCATGTTCCATCATACGCTGATGAAATGGAATGGTGGTATGAATACCTTCAATAACAAATTCGTCTAGAGCTCGTCTCATTCTACGAATCGCTTCGTCACGATCTCTTCCGTAAGTAATCAACTTAGCGACCATAGAATCATAATAAGGTGGAATCATATATCCTGGATAAGCAGCTGAATCTACCCGTACGCCAAGGCCGCCTGGCGGTAGGTACATATCTATTTTTCCTGCTGAAGGCATAAAATCTTTGAACGGATCTTCTGCGTTTATTCGGCATTCAATAGACCAGCCTTCGAACTCGATCTCTTCTTGGCTGAAGGAAAGTTTCTCATTGTTAGCGACTAAGAGCATTTCTTTAATCAAATCTACACCAGTCACCATTTCTGTAACTGGGTGTTCTACTTGAATTCTTGTATTCATTTCCATGAAGTAAAACTTCTCTTCCTCTTTATCGAAAATGAACTCAACCGTTCCTGCCCCAGAGTAGTTAACAGCGAGAGCAGCTTTTACAGCAGCATCCCCCATTTTTTCTCGCATGTCTTCGGATATAGCTGGAGATGGGGTCTCTTCAATTAACTTTTGCAAACGACGCTGGATTGTACAATCTCGCTCTCCAAGATGGACAGCATTGCCATGATTGTCGGCGAGTACTTGTATCTCGACATGGCGGAAGTTCTCGATAAACTTCTCGATATATACTCCTGGGTTTCCGAATGCCGTCTCAGCTTCTTGCTGGGTCATACGAATACCTTTTTTAAGATCTTCTTCATCGCGGGCTACACGGATACCTTTACCTCCACCTCCGGCTGTCGCTTTAATAATAACCGGATAGCCAATTTCTTCCGCTACTTGCAGCCCGTCTTTCTCGTCTTTAATGATTCCTTCAGAACCAGGGACGATCGGGACGCCTGCTTCCCTCATGGTTTCTCTGGCCACATCTTTTGTCCCCATTTTTTGAATCGCATAAGAGGAAGGGCCAATGAAAGTAATATTGCATTCCTCGCACATTTCAGCAAACTCTGCGTTTTCAGAGAGAAAACCATAACCCGGATGGATCGCATCTGCCTCAGTAAGTGTGGCAAGACTCAGGATGTTCGTATAGTTCAAGTAACTATCCTTACTCAATTTAGGTCCTACACAATAGGCCTCGTCTGCAAGCTGGACATGAAGTGCTTCTTTATCTGCTTCAGAATAAACCGCAACCGTCGCAATCCCCATCTCTTTACAAGCACGGATGATGCGAACGGCGATTTCTCCTCTGTTTGCAATCAATACTTTTTTAATCAAAAAACTCATCCCCCGTTATTTAGACTTTACGCGGAACAACGGTTGGCCGTATTCGACTAACTCACCGTCTTTGACAAGAATTTCGACGATTTCACCTGATACTTCCGCTTCAATTTCATTGAATAATTTCATCGCTTCTACAATACAAACGACTGAATCTTCTTTTACCTGATCGCCTTCTTTAACGTAAGGACCTTCTTCAGGTGACGGAGATTGATAAAATGTACCGACCATCGGCGAAGTGATCTCTTGGTCATAATCACTGCTGCCCTGCTCTTTTTCAGGTGCTTCCTGTTTCTGAGCTGGTTCTTCTTTTTGCTGTACAGGTTCTTTTGCTGCCGGCTCTTGTTGTGGAGCTGGCTGCGGCTTAGCTGTCTCCTGGACTTGTACAGGTTCTGTGACGACCTGTCCCTGTTGTTTCTTCATAGAAACCTTTGTTCCATCAGATTCATAACAAAATTCATCAATATTTGACTTGTCGATTAACTTAATAATTTCACGAATTTCTTGTACCTTTAACATGTCTGGCACCCCTTTATGTATAATTTCTTTTATAACTGGTACTAAAAACTCCTCTTAATATTCTACGACATAATGGTACCTGACTGCAACTTGGTGATTGGAAAGCGTTTTATTTAGCAAGATTTTGCTTAATAGCTTTATACAAAAAAATCCCCCCTGACCATTCAGATCAGAAGGGAAAACCTTAACTTGCAGGCTGAAATTGGACTTGCACTTCTTTTTGACCAAACTCATCAGAAACCATTTGGATGATCTGATTAGTTTCTGTTTTTGAAAGCTCATCCGACATCACTGTAACATGAACCGTATCTTCTTCAGCTCTTACTAATACATCCTCATAAGCGGCACTTGCCCGGATTGTATTTTCTAATATGGATTCTTTCGATTGAGTTTCTTTCAACGTTTCAATCTTTTCTAGCGCCTCGTTCTTTTCTTGTGTTGTGAAATTACTCGAGGCCACAATATCAGATAGCTGTTCTTGTAATTGATCGCGTTCGTTTTTCATGTCCAAGCGTATGGCTGCAAATAATTCATCCGTTGATACCTGGGAAATCACAGTACCATCTCCAGTGGTCTCGACCCCGTCCATTCCTTCTGCACCATTCTTTTCTTCGGTCATTTCAGCAAATTCATCTTCTTGTATGAAAGCCATCTCTCCATTATCAGGAGACGTCATGTAATATACACTCAGAACGATCAAAAGACTTAACATTGTGAGTAACCATACGGTTTGTTTTTTTACCAAGAGAAACCCTCCTTATTGTTTAGGCAATACTGAAATTCTGTGGCTAGGGACATCAAGCACCCTGGATACTGCTTCGACCACCCATCCCTTCACTTTCATTTGGTCAACCCCTTTAGCTGTGACAAATACACCGCTAACAGCTGGTTTTTGAGTTTTGGTCAATAAAGGGACTTCACGATCCCCTTGACGGACAAGGACTAATTGCTCTTCCTTTGAATAATCCTCAATCTCCCGCTCCCCTCCATTCTTATCTGTTTCCTGTGTGGTTTGTTTACTTATAATTAAATTTTTGTCATACACTTTTTCATGTGTAGCTGATAAATTAATCATAATATCCACCGCACTGACCCCTTCGATATTTTCCAAAAGAGGCTTAAGCTGTTTTTCATATTCTGATTCCAGTAAGGAAATGGAGTCTGTCATTTCAGGATCTGCTGCTTCTGCTTTTTGTTCAGATGATGTTTGAGATGGCATTTCCGGCTCTGGTTGTCCTGAAGATTGGAACCAATTGCTTGTTAATATAAACAGCACCCCGATTAGACCTAACCCAATCACATATTTAGGCTTGCTTATTTTACTGCCTTCTTTCCCAGACAAAGGTTGCAAAAGTTTATTCCACCATTTACTCATCCTCTTCCTCCCAGCGGATCTCGATTTGATCTTTGTTTAAGTCCAAGTGATCAGCAATCCAATCTCGAACCTCTTCATCTTCTTTGTTATCCTCAGAGCTGGGCTTATCCATGATCGAAATGTTCACTTCATCAACCGGTGCCTCCTCCTTTACCGGAGTTAGTGTCACCACCAGCTTGTCCAGTGTCTCCATTTGATAGGGTTTGTTCAGAAAGCTCATATCAAGGTTGACCAGCTGCAGGTGGAGGTCTTGTTTAAGCGGTTCTTCCATTTCTTTCGCTAAAGCTTGGGTAACCTGTTCTAATTTATATGCGTCTTGTCCCTCAACTATTTCATTTTTCTTCTTTTCTATACTTTCATCTAAAGCTAAGGTGTCTACTTGTTGATCCATAGAATATTCAGCTGATTTTATCAGTTGATTCGGATCGACTTTAAGTACTTGGAGGAGTGGCCCTAAAAAAATGAGCAGCAGTAAAATGGACATAACGAGACGTGCATATTTTTTCATCAGTCCTGATGGAAGAAGAGCATCAGCTACCATAGCTAATAAAAGAAAAAGCACGATCCTCGTAATCCATTCTGTAAACATATTCATCATTTAGCCCTCTCACCTCACCATCATCGTGATATTGCTAGCTGCGACCATTATGACGATGACAAGAAAAAACATCATTGATACCATAAGTAATGCCGCAAACACATACATGATATGACGGCTGACTACAGACATTGCTTCTATAATTGGACCGTCTCCAAGTGGTTGCAGCAGGGCGGCTGCCAATTTATATATAATGGCTATAGCAAACACTTTTAAAGCAGGGAAAATGGCTATGCCTAAAAGTATGACGACCCCTGCAATTCCTAAGGTGTTTTTCAAAACAAGGGATGCGCCAAGAATGGTGTCGGTAGCATCCGTAAACAAGCGGCCTACTACAGGGACAAAATTCCCTGTGACAAACCGGGCTGTCTTCATCGTGACCCCATCCTGTACGGCTGTTACCGTGCCTTGGACAGATATGACCCCTAAGAAAATGGTTAAAAAAATTCCCATTACAGCGAGCCCTGTCTTTCGAAGCAGTTCAGCTAACTGGTCAACTTTATAGGTTTCATTCAACCCACCGATGATCAACAACAGTGCTGAAGATGCAAACAAAGGGATCAGAAGGTATTTAACTAAAAGCCCGCTCGATTGCACGAGTGCAACGATAATCGGATGGAAAAATGAAATCGACATCAAATGACTGAATGAAGCCATGATCCCTAAAAGTAAAGGAAGAAGTCCTATCATAAAGCTGCTCATGCGGTCAATGGCATCAAGCGTGTAACCAATGACCTGACGGAAACTTTCCAGTGCAAGTGTTAACAAAACCAGATAGATAACCAAATATGCGATTCTGCTTACAACTGAATTCTCAAAGGAGGATTGCACCGAGTGCAGCAAAGTACTGAACAAAGTAAGAAACAAAAGTGAAGCAAGGAGTTTACCATTCACTAACAGCTCGTGAAAGAAAAATTTCAGTAATCCAGAGAACCAATCCGACGATTTTACTGAGCCTTCGGATTGGATATATTCCCTAAAGTTATCCATAGTGAAGGTAGGGATATATTCACCATATTTTTGATTCAACTCTTTCCAGCTAGCTTCCAACTCCTCTGTTGAAACATGATCTAGCATGGATGGTACTGCATCTGGTGAAGTGGAAGATGAAGTCGAAGCCAACGAAACCGATGGAAAACATATCAGATTAAATAGAACAAAGCTTATGATAGATAATCGTTTCATTGGATACCTCGCTATCTTATCCTAAGTGCCCGGGTATGAAATTCAGTATCGTTTCAATGACAGCTGTGACTATAGGAATCGCAAGCATGAGAATAAACAGCTTCCCTGCGAGCTCCACTTTTGATGCTAATGAATTCAACCCCGCATCTCTGATCAGTTGTGCTCCAAATTCTGCTATATAAGCAATTCCAATAATCTTTAATATTGTTTTGAAATAGACAGGTTCCACTTGTGCCTGATCAGCGATATAGGAGAGAAGAGTAAATATATATTTTACTTGGTCTAAGATGGACAAAAAGATAATAATAACCGTAAATAAAAGAAGCAAAAAAGCGGCGGAAGATTTTTGTTCTTTTAGCAGGATAATTAACAGTGCCGCTATTAAGCCTAGTGATACGACTTGGATGATATCCATAAGCTACCCTTGATACAGAAATACTGATTTTATTTGTTGGAACAAATCCGCTAGCCGGTAAAGTACAATAAAAAGTACAATAATAAACCCCGTCAGCGTAACAGCTTGAGCTATTTCCTCTTTTCCCATCTGTTTTAAAATGCTATGAATCATAGCGACGATAATGCCGACACCTGCTATTTGGAAAAGAATCGTTGCATCCTGCAGCACAATGCCCCTTCCCCCTTTTAAATGATTAGAATGATAACTAATAATCCACTCAAGACTCCCATACCGCGTGCCATTCGTTGATATTGCTCACAAACTTCCAATGCTTCGTTGAGTTCACGATCCAGGTGGTGGAGAGTCAGTTGGATCTGTTTCTGCTGCTGCTCTAAATCGTGCTGACCAAGAGTACGACCAAACTGAGTCAAAATTTCCCACTCGCTCTTCGTCAGTGCGTTCATGGACCAATGTTTCTTTAGATGACTCGTCCACCGCTCAGAGAAATCAGAACAATATTCTTTTTCTTCTGTGATGCTTTTAAAAAATTTTCCGATAGGATCAGGAAGATGGAGAGATAAGTTCTCACAAACTTCCCATAAGGACGATTGGCCGAACACCATTTCAGCTTCAATCATTTGAAGCGCATTTTTCCATTGCCTAATGTGTCCCGGCCTCTTTTTGTAACGAGCCGCTATATCAAAACCCGCCCATGTAGTGACGGACAGGATTATTAGAGCTCCGAGCCACTCCATCACTTCTCCTCCTTTTCATTTGCGCAATAACTTGTCCTGTTTCATCAAGAACCATTGTGGCTCCAGGATTTTTGTCCGTAAGCCTCCCAAGTACTATATACCGATCAAACACCTTCTCTGTAATCAAGGAATTCGTTGACGGACGATTTCTTGCGGATTCGAAACTATCCCCATGAATACTGCAAATGACTTCAACTCCCGTATAAGCAGCCTCTCTGACTGCATCAGCATCTTCTATCCCTCCAATTTCATCAACCACAATGACTTCAGGTGACATTGAGCGTATCATCATCATCATGCCTTCTGCTTTCGGACAAGCATCCATCACATCTGTTCTGGGACCGACGTCCAACTGAGGTATCCCTTGCAGACTTGCTGCAATTTCTGATCTTTCATCGACAACTGCTACCTTTGAAGCTGGATATATGCGGTTAGATCCTATCATCTGCGCCAACTCTCGAAGTAAGGTAGTTTTTCCAGAATGCGGTGGACCGATGATCATAGTGCTTGCCCACCCGCCATCATGATATAGATAAGGGAGCAATGGCTCAACGTGGCCTCGAGTTGACCTTGCTACTCGGATATTCATAAAAGATACGTGCTTTACCGTATCCACTTTGTCGTTGACCGTATTTACCTTTCCCGCAAGTCCTACTCTGTGGCCACCCTCAATGGTGATGAACCCATCTTTCAACTGGTCTTTAAATCGGTAGAGAGAGAATTGACTAATCTGGTTTAAAACATAGGATAAATCTGCAGCCGATAAGCAGCCTTCTGACAAAAAGGCGTTTTTGGTCGAATCAAGGACTTCAATTTTGTGCTGGACTCTTAAACGAATTTCTTGGACAGTCTCCCAATTCACATTCTTTTTTAAGAGAAGTTGAAAGTGATCAGGAAACAACCTGATAATCTCTTTCATCCTTTCTAACTCCTTTAAATGGTTTACTTCATATGTATGTCCCTCTCTCACTCTTATGACAGGTTAAATGATATAAAAATAGAATGGTTAGAAGAGCTCTATTAAAAAAAGCCCGCTCCCATAAAGGGAGCGAGCTTTATTCGTACACTCTATTAATTTGCACGAGAAACATATTTTCCATCTGTTGTGCTGATCACAAGGACTTCTCCTTGATTAATGAAGAAAGGTACCTGGACGATTAATCCTGTTTCAAGTGTAGCTGGTTTTGTGCCACCGCTAGCTGTATCACCTTTGATTCCTGGTTCTGTCTCTACAACTTCCAATTCCACATTTTTAGGTAGTTCTACACCAATGGTCTCACTTTGATAGGATTGGATTTGTACTTCCATGTTTTCCTTCAAGTAATTCAACTGATCTTGAATTAGTGCAGAAGGGATCTCCACCTGCTCAAAGGTTTCCATATCCATGAAAGCGTGCATGTCTCCATTTGCATAGAGGTATTGCATTTTACGGTTTTCGATATGAGCTCGCTCTACTTTCTCGCCTCCGCGGAAGGTTTTCTCTTGGATATTTCCATTTCGAAGATTGCGCAGCTTAGAACGTACAAAAGCGGCTCCTTTGCCGGGTTTTACATGCTGAAAGTCCATAACCTGCCAGATTCCTCCGTCTACTTCAATGGTTAAACCTGTTCGAAAATCGTTTACTGATATCATCAAATACTCCTCCTTTTACAACTTACAACGTGATCAATTCTTTTGTGGATGTACTTAGACGTTCATTTCCTTCTTTAGTAATAAGGGCATCGTCCTCTATACGACATCCGCCTACATTAGGCACATAAATTCCTGGCTCTACTGTGACAACCATTCCTTCTTCTAACCGCTGGTCAGAACGGAACGATAATCCTGGTCCTTCGTGCACATCCAGACCGATCCCGTGACCGGTTGAATGACCAAAGTATTCTCCATATCCTTTTTCTTTAATGTAATCCCTCGTCAATGCATCCGCTTCTACACCAGTAATACCTGCCTTTAACCCTTCCATACCCTTTAACTGGGCTTCTAGAACAGTATTATAGATATTTTTCAGCTCATCACTGATTTCTCCCACGGCAACAGTTCTCGTAATATCCGAGCAATAACCTTTATAAAGGGCACCGAAATCAAGAGTCACAAGTTCACCAGATTGGATTTCCTTATCAGAAGCCACTCCATGTGGGAGCGCTGAGCGATAGCCTGAAGCTACTATGATATCAAAGCTAGAAGACGTTGCCCCTTGCTTTCGCATAAAGAACTCCAACTCATTGGATATATCAATTTCTTTCACGCCTGGTTTTATGTAGCCGAGGATGTGCTCAAATGCATCATCTGCAATTTTTATTGCATCCTTTAATATACTAATCTCCTCACCCGTCTTAATCAAGCGTAACTTTTCCACAAGGCCGGCAGTCGGTACAAGTTCTGCGCTCAACTCATCATTATATTGCTCATACGTATTATATGTAACATGATTTTTCTCAAAGCCAATTCGTTTCAAGCCTAGTTTTTCTACCTGATTGGAAATTTCTTTATGCATAGGAGTTTTGTGTTCGATTATTTCAAACTCTTTTGCTTGCTCGGCTGCTTGTTCAGTGTAGCGAAAATCTGTAACTAACTTTGCTTCCTTGTTCGTAATTAATAACGCAGCGGATGAACCGGTGAACCCTGAAATATAACGCCGGTTTTTAGGACTCATGATTAGAAGACCATCTAATTCTTCTGTCATGATCGCTTTGCGTAAACTCTCCAACTTACTCATGAATCATTTCTCCCTTCATCTTCTATCTTCTTAATTAAACCCAGGGTGGCTAAACGATATCCATCTATTCCAAAGCCGACAATCTGCCCTGCACATACAGGTGCTAACATCGAATGATGGCGGAATTCCTCCCGGCTGTGCACATTCGATATGTGTATTTCGATAACCGGAATCGATATAGCACTGACCGCATCCCTCATGGCAATACTCGAATGAGTATAAGCAGCAGGATTGATTATGATTCCTGCCGCACCACCTTCAGCTCTCTGAATCTGATCTACTAGATCCCCTTCATGATTCGATTGATAAGCTTCAACTTCATACCCTTGTTCCCAAGCTGTATCTTTTACAAGGCGGACAACATCCTGGAGGGTATGGCGGCCGTATTTGTCAGGCTCTCTCTTCCCTAACATGTTTAAATTTGGACCATTGATCAATAAAAGTCGCTTCATACTGCCTTGTGCTCCCCACCTTTTTTGAAATTGCCATTCACCTTCAGTTTATCATACTCCTTGCTCATTTGAATACGATTTCGCAGTCTCATTGAACTCTCTATATTCATACGAAATGGAATACCCAATAAACACCCCATATAAAATGAACAAACACCCCGTCGTTACCCATGTATCGCTGTTCAATTCTAAGAATGCTGGAATCGCCGGAAACAAAGGGGTCAGGACGAGGAAAATGAGTGCCCATAAAACAAGGCCATAAACGAGGCCTGGCCATATACCGTTCTTGGTCTTTAAGAGCATGTAATAAATGATCGCACTTACCAGGGACAACACCCCTACGAGGAGAATTGCAAGCACATCTGCAAGCCATGTCCCTGTCCATTCTGTCTGCAGGTAAGACCGGAATAGAAACGATGCTGGAGAGACCTCGGTAAAATTAAAGTAATACGCAATGGTCGCTAGTCCGCTCCAAAGAATGCCGGACGTAAAACCAGTGATCAGTGCTTTTGTAAAAACGCTTTGTTTTGGTTCTTGCTGGTTTTGTTGTTTTGGCTGATCTGCCATCTATATCACCTCATCACTTATCATTTACCAACCTGGAAAAATCATGCTAATATCGACAATTTTATCGCTAGTTAAAGGAGCAGTTTTGAGGTAAAATAAAAGAAAGCCCAGCTTTGTTACGTGTTTAATTTTTCCCATAAAATGGTATCGTTTAAGAAAGGCTGGTTGAGCTTTTCAAAACATCATCATCTTAGACTAAAACATCATAGTCTTGCATAATCCTAGAAAAAACGGAAAGACTCTAAAAGAACATGAGAACTATAAGCAATAATGATAAAACCACTTAGGTACTAGGCAAATTGTCGAAAAAACTCTATAAATGTTCTTGAGTATGATATAAAAAAAGATTTAGTGGTATATAAGTAATAAGACATATTTGATGATGACTTTTAAGAAGGGAGGAACTACATTATGCGTAATTGGATGACTCCTATCATCTATACACTTTTTGCCCTTGCTTTGTTATACGTAGGAATTCAGTTGTTTACCAACACATCAAGCTTTCTGTCATCAATCGCAATGATGATTGGGATTGCGGTATTGGTATATGGAGCCATTTACTTCTTATTTCTTAGAAATCGAGGTTTCGGGGGCGGAGGCAACCGTACCGAGATGAAAAAATACAAGCAAGCTGTGAAACAATCGAAACAAAAATACAAACAGCCTGCACCGACTATCAAAAAGAGCAGTGTGGCAAAGCCAAAAGTAAAGCCTTCACCTTTAGGCAAAAAGACTCGCAAGCGCTCAAGTGCACCTCACTTAAGAGTCATTGAAGGAAACAAAGACAAACATAAAAATCGAGCCACTTTCTAAGCCGGCTCGATTTTTTATTTTTTCCATCTTTGCAGGAACTCTTTAGCGTGTTCTCTTCCTATTTCCATTAGGTATTCTTTTTCTTTGGCACTCATATCAAAATCGGTCGTTTGAACCCCTTTTACAGGTATGAAAATAACGTCCTTACTAGACTTTGGTGAGATGTACCTCGCATCATGAGCTTGCTGCATAGTCTTAAATAAAGCATGAAACATTTGTATAGCGTTCCTTATTTTCTTTTCAGGGAGCTTATCTGGAGGATCGCTTAACTGCATTCCGATTATAGGACGTTTTCTACAAATACCCTTCGTTTCCCATATCCAAATCGGAAAGTTACTCAAAACGCCTCCATCCACTATGACTGACTTCCCTTTTTTTCCATGGATTTTAACCGGTATAAAAAAATATGGAAGTCCTGAGCTCATACGAACAGCCTTCGCCACTGAAAATGTAGCAGGGTCAATTCCATAGATACGTTTGAGGTCATCGGGGAGAACAACAATACGTCCGAGGGTTAAATCAGAGCAGATGATCTTCAAGGAGTTGTGCGGCAAATCAGCAAACGTCCGGACACCTTTCTCTTCCAGCCACTTCTCCAATGTAGCTTCTAATCGATTCCCTTTATATAGACCTAAACGATAGTAGAGCATTAACCACTTCATGAAAGGAAGCAGCCGTTCTGTAATAGGTATATCGACAAGCTTTTCAAAAGAAAGAGTCTTTAATTTTTGCTTTAGTTCCGGAGCAGAATAACCAGCTGCAGTAAGTGACGCTAAGATGGCTCCAGCTGATGTCCCTGCTACTCGAGTGAACGTATATCCTTGCTCTTCAAGCTCTTCCATAGCGCCGATAAAAGCCAATGCCTTTACACCGCCGCCTGAAAAAACGCCATCAACCTTCATTTTACTCACCCCACTTATTTCATTTATAAACAGGAGAAGTTTGAATTAGAACACATAAAAAAGGACGCATATGGATGCGTCCTTATTCTTCGCTATTTTGTTCTTCATTTTTTTGTTGAATTTCCCTTAGTGCATCGACCCGCTTCGGTTGTTCATCAAAATATTGCACAAGATCGCCGATCCTGTCTATTGAGTTCCAACTCAAGTGGTGCTCGATTCCTTCCACATCATCATATATGTTTTCATGATCCACACCAATAATTTCTAAGAATTGTTCTAGAAGTTCATGGCGGTAAACAAGGCGTTTCCCTACTTTTTTCCCTTTTGGTGTCAGAATTAGCCCTCTGTACTTTTCGTAGTTCAAATACTGATCACGGTCTAATTTCTGGACCATTTTTGTAACAGAAGACGGGTGGACCTGTAGGTTTTCTGCAATATCAGAAACACGCGCATAGCCCTTATCTTCTATAAGTATATAAATTTGCTCAATATAATCTTCCATACTTGGTGTCGGCATGATAAACCCCCAATATAACCTGTCCTATGTAGGTTCTTTCATAAAAAGGATACACTAGTTTCTTCGCTGTGACAAGAAAGCAACTGTCTAAAAAGGAAGACATCAGACCTAATCTGGTCTGATGTCTTGGTTGCTTTTGAAATTATAGTCCACATTTCAGTTGAGCATTACAATTCGTACATGTATTACACCCACCAATGTCCTCTACAGTTCCTTTTCTACAAACTGGGCAAGTATCTCCCACTTCTGAACCTATGGTCACTTTCGTCTTTTCCAGTTCGTGAACAGTGTCCATAAGAACAACTCTCGGTTTCTTATCTTCTTCAAATTCAAAGGTTGTCTGTTCACCTTCAAAATCATTTTCTTCAGCTTTAAGAGATAGAACCTGACTGTCACGACTTCCATCTACATATACCGTTCCACCTTTAGCGCCTCCACGGTATAATCGTTGATATACCTGCTCAACTTGTTCCACAGAATACCCTTTTGGTGCATTGACAGTTTTAGAGATAGAGCTGTCAACCCAGCGCTGAATAATGCATTGGGTATCTGCATGAGCTTCCGGAGACATCGTCATCGCAGTTACAAACCACTCTGGAAGTTGATCAGAATCTTGTTCAGGGTGTTCGTCCAAGTACTCCTTCACAATATCTGCTTTTACTTCTATAAACTTCCCAAGACGCCCGCTTCGATAATAAGAGAAGGAAAAATACGGCTCGAGACCTGTACTTACCCCCACCATTGTACCAGTACTACCTGTTGGAGCTACTGTAAGCAAGTGTGAATTACGTATTCCGTGTTCGAGTATGCCTTCTCGGATATCTTCTGGCATTTCTTTCATATATCCAGTATTAATGAACTCATCTCGAAGACTTTGTGTTTCCTTCTCAGTTTCTCCTACCAGGAACGGAAAACTCCCTTTTTCTTTTGCTAAATCTATCGAAGCACGATAGGCTGTCGTCGCGATCGTTTCAAAGATCTCATCAACCAATTGGTTCCCTTTTTCCGATCCATATTCTGTCTCCGTATAGATAAGAAGGTCATGCAAGCCCATCACACCTAGTCCTACACGACGCTCTCCTAATGCTTGTACTTTGTTTTCTTTAAGGAAATACGGCGTAGCGTCAATGACGTTGTCCTGCATCCGGACACCTGTACGAACAGTGCGCTTTAATTTATCGAAATCAATAGATTTATTTTTCTTATCAGCAACGGATGCTAAGTTGACCGCAGCCAGGTTACATACAGAATACGGAGCTAGCGGCTGTTCTCCACATGGGTTTGTAGCCACTACTTTTTGGCCGTAAGCCGTTGCGTTTGTCTTCTCATTTGCGTTATCGATGAAGAAGATCCCCGGTTCAGCAGAATAAGTGGCACAAATATTGATCAGGTTCCACAATTCCTTCGCTTTTACGGTTCGGTAAGTTCGAATGCCGAACCCGCGCTCCGACCACTCACGGACATCTCCACTTTGTTGCCATTCTTCGTTATATATATCCATTTCTTCTTTCGTATAGTTTTCTACATCTGGAAAACGAAGATGGTACTCAGCGTCATTCTCAACAGCATCCATGAATTCTTTTGTAATACATACTGAGATGTTTGCCCCAGTAAGGAACTCAGGATTATGAACGGTATAATTACCGCCTGTGTTTAACTTGTCTTCTGCCTCCTGAAGGCTTTGTTCTGTGAATCCTCCCAGACCAGGCATATGTTTATAGTTTAATACACTTTGATACAAATCTTTTTCGGTCTCCGTAAGAGGTGTAAACTTCAACTTATCTTTTGCCAGCTGTTTAATTTGCTCATCTGTTGTGTTTTCGATAAGAAACCGGAGAATTCTTGGATTCTGCATCTTAGAAATGATAAATTCAATGATATCTGGATGCCAGTCTGCTAGCATTATCATTTGGGCTCCACGCCTTGAACCACCTTGTTCGACAAGGTGAGTCAGTTTTGCAATGTCATCAAGCCAGGAAACCGAACCGGAAGATTTTCCATTTACCCCTCTGGCTAAAGTATTGCGTGGTCTTAATGTAGAACCATTCGTTCCTACTCCGCCACCGCGGGACATAATTTCCATCACTTGTTTACGGTGATCCGATATCCCCTCTCTTGAATCTTGAATGTAAGGCATGACGTAACAATTGAAGTAAGTTACATCCGTGTTCGATCCTGCACCATAAAGCACACGGCCTGCAGGTATGAAATTCAAATTTGAGAGCTCTTCATAAAAGTCTTTGAAGCTCTGATCCTTTTTCTCAGGATCCACTTCTACCTCAGCGAGCCCTGTGGCATTCCTAAGTGCAATTTGCTCGTAAAATACTTCCAAAGGTTTGTCGATCGTATCAAGATTTCGAGTAATTAACCCCGTTTCTCTTTCTTCCTCACGATCAAGGACGTTTACGAATTCGTCCTCGACTTTCACAACAGCTTCGTGTTTTTGCCAGTCGATTGACTGAATAAAACCAAAGCCACGCGCTGGAAACTTAGGATCATCTTTTACCGTAAGTACAACAAAATCGCCTTCCGAAAGTGTGAGTTTTTCTGTATCTTTAAAGGCATAGCGGTCAAGCATGACCAGTCTTGATACCCCTTTGTGGGTAATTGACATTTCAGAAGTAATTTCATGAACTTGAGGAAACTGACGGATATCGGCGTTCAACCGTTCTAAATTAATTTTTGTATGGACATCACTGGACGTAGTCGTCTGCATTGTAAACCTCTCCCTTACACTTAAAAATCAACCATTAAGTATCTTAATACTAGTAAGATACCACATATACAAAAAGTTAATCAATATATTGTGTTTCATATAAGAAGTTTTTCTATATATTGTGTTTTGAACGAATATGTAGAAACTTGTCAATTAGATAATCCTAAGGATATCACAGGGAACCGAAGATAATGAAAGAAAAAACATTATTTTGTCTGTTTGTTTACATTTTTCATCGGTTGCATCTTCTGGCTATTTTAAAACCGCTCAATGAGTAGAGTCAAAATATATGTGCATAGAAAAATTTTTTTTGAAATGCTGGCCATTCCCTCCTATAATAGATAAAGGAAAAAAGAAATGGGGGGAAACTGTGATGGATTTATGGATCTTGATTGGAGCTGCTGTTCTACTAGTAGCTTTCGGTTTGTATAGATTCTTCAAGGCCAGAAAAATTATGAACACGCTTACGGAAGAGGAGTTTCGCCAGGGCTATAGAAAAGCCCAATTAATCGATGTAAGAGAACCCAAAGAATTTGACGGCGGTCATATTCTTGGAGCAAGGAATATACCACTTTCTCAAATGCGCAATCGACTGGTTGAAATTCGTAAAGATAAGCCGGTCTACTTGTATTGCCAAAGTGGAGCACGGTCGACACGTGCAGCTATGCTCCTGAATAAAAAAGGATATGAAGATTTAAATGTACTGCAAGGCGGATTCAAGAAATGGACAGGCAAAATTAAATCCAAAAAATAAAGTCCATTACCCGGAATGACAAAAAAGATCGAAGCTCTCCATGAGCTTCGATCTTTTTACTTATGACTCTTTTGAATACCTCAATACAGGTTTACGAGCAGCTAATGTCTCGTCCATACGGCTCACAATAGTTGTATGAGGAGCTTCCTGAACCTTCTCAGGGTCTTCCTCTGCCTCTTTAGAAATTTGGATCATAGCGTCTACAAACGCATCCAGGGTTTCCTTCGATTCTGTTTCGGTCGGTTCGATCATAAGCGCTTCTTCAACGTTTATTGGGAAGTATATGGTTGGCGGATGATAACCAAAATCGAGTAGACGTTTGGCAATATCCAACGTACGTACACCCAGTTTCTTTTGGCGTTTTCCAGATAGGATGAATTCGTGCTTACAGTGACGATCAAATGGAAGATCAAATTCTTCCTGTAAGCGACGCATCATGTAATTGGCATTAATAACGGCATATTCGCTGACCTTCTTCAACCCTTCTGGCCCCATCGTTCGAATGTACGTATAGGCACGAACGTTAATCCCAAAGTTGCCGTAATAAGGTTTAACCCGTCCAATCGACTTCGGCCGATCATAATCAAATTCATACTGTTCATTTTTCTTCGTTAAAATTGGCTTAGGTAAATACGGTTCTAATTCAGCCGTCACACCAACCGGTCCAGATCCAGGACCACCACCGCCATGTGGCCCTGTAAAGGTTTTGTGAAGGTTCAAGTGAACGACATCAAATCCCATGTCTCCCGGTCGTGCATAGCCGAGAATGGCGTTAAGATTTGCGCCATCATAATATAATTTCCCACCCGCTTCATGAACAATCGCAGCCATCTCTTCAATGTCCTCTTCAAACAGACCTAATGTATTTGGATTAGTCAGCATTAGAGCCGCTGTCTGCTGGTCGACGACCCTCTTCAAATCATCCAAGTCCACCAAACCTCTATCGTCTGATTTAACTGTGACGGCTTCAAAACCGGCAACAGTAGCAGATGCAGGGTTTGTTCCATGTGCCGAATCCGGTACGATCACTTTAGTCCGATCGTAATCACCATTTGCTTCATGATAAGCTTTGATCATCATTAATCCCGTCCACTCTCCATGGGCTCCGGCGGCAGGTTGAAGAGTAACGGTATGCATTCCCGTAATAGAAGTCAGTGACTCTTGGAGGTCATACATCAAATGCAGGGCCCCTTGTACAGTTTCAACTGACTGATAAGGATGAATATGACTAAAACCTGCTAAACGCGCCACATCCTCGTTCATTTTAGGGTTATACTTCATCGTACAAGAACCGAGGGGATAAAAGCCGGAATCAACTCCATGATTCCTTTTTGAAAGCGCCGTATAATGTCTCATAATCTGAAGCTCACTGACTTCAGGTAAATCTGGTTCACTTTTCCGTGTGAAACTATTACCAATCATACTGTCCACATCAGACTCAGGTACATCTAGATCAGGTAAGCTGAATCCTGTACGACTTTCTTGACTTAGTTCAAAAATTAATGGAAAGTCCTGATTAGTCATGCGTATCCCCCAATTCTTTAGCAAATTGATCAATTTCTTCTTTCGTTCTAATCTCTGTTACCGCAATGAGCATATGACCTTTGAGCTCCTCGTGTGTCTGACTGAGATCAAATCCGCCAATGAAACCTTTCTGAAGTAGATGTCTATTTATTTTAGAAACGTCTTTTCCGACTCGAACAACTAATTCGTTAAAGAATGGCCCGTCAAACGCGACTTCAAGCCCATTTTCGGTCAATTGCTTTTTCATATAGGCCGCTTTTTGAATATTCATCCATGCCATTTTCTTAAGTCCTTGTTTACCGAGAGATGACATGGCTACAGAAGAAGCCAGAGCATTTAAAGCCTGGTTTGAACAAATGTTGGACGTTGCTTTATCACGGCGAATATGCTGTTCACGTGCTTGAAGGGTTAGTACGAAACCACGTCGGCCATCTTCATCGACCGTTTGACCAACAAGACGCCCTGGAACTTTACGCATTAGCTTTTTCGCAGTTGCAAAATAACCACAATGTGGGCCACCAAACTGAGCAGGAATGCCAAACACTTGAGCATCTCCAACCACAATATCCGCACCAAATTCTCCCGGCGGAGTTAGATAACCAAGGGAAAGTGGATTACTGGATGTAATCAACAAAGCTTTTTTCTGAGAGTCAACAAGCTCTCTTACTTGATCAAGTGGCTCGATTAGTCCAAAGAAATTTGGATACTGCAAGACTACACTCGCTGTATTTTCGTCCAATTCCTTTTCAAGCTGATCCAGGTCTGTGAGGCCGTCTTTGTAATCGATTTCGACTACCTCTACCCCGGGTCCTTTCACATAAGAATGAATGACTGCTAATGATTCAGGGTGAATAGCTTTTGAAACCAACACCTTTTTCTTTTTCGTCTGGCCCGCGGAAAGGTTGACCGCTTCGGCAAGAGCTGTACCTCCGTCATACATGGAAGAGTTAGCAACATCCATGCCAGTCAGTTCACAAATCATCGTCTGAAACTCAAATATTGCTTGCAGCTCCCCCTGAGAAATTTCCGGCTGGTAAGGCGTATAAGCCGTGTAAAACTCTGATCTGGAAATGACGTGATCTACGATCGACGGGATGTAATGATCATAAACCCCAGCGCCTAAAAAAGAAGTGTGTGTGTTTAAATTCACATTTTGACCGGCAAGCTCAGTTAATTCTTTCGTCAATTGAAACTCATTTCTTGGTTCTTTAATGTCCAGATCACCCTTAAATCGGATAGATTCTGGAATATCAGAAAACAATTCTTCAGATGACTGAACACCGATACGTTGTAACATGTCTTTTTTGTCTCGATCCGTCATTGGTAAATAGCGAAATTCCATCGTACTTCCCCCCTGGTTCTTATCGTTTATAGAAAGGTGTATCTACAACTTTAGCTTTAAGCTTTCTTTTACGGACTTGCACTGTTACCTCTGTCCCTATTTCTGCATACTCTCTGTTAAGCAGGGCTAAGCCGACATTTTTTCCAAGCGTAGGAGACTGTGTCCCTGTTGTTACAAAACCAATTTTCTCATCCCCATTCAGAACTTCATAATGAGTTCGGGGAATACCTTTATCAATCATTTCAATTCCTACCAGCTTCCGAGAGGGTCCTTCTTCTTTTTGCTTCTTCAAAGCATCTTTACCAATAAAATCTTCCTCTTTATTTACTTTGACAGCAAAATTCAACCCAGCTTCAATTGGGGATATGTCTTTACTGAGTTCTTGCCCATATAAGGCAAGATTGGCTTCAAATCGCAACGTATCACGCGCTCCAAGGCCTACCGGTTTTACTCCATGTGACTCTCCAGCCTGTAAGATTGCCTGCCAAAGATCTGCACCAGAGCGGGAAGGCAGATAAATTTCAAAACCATCTTCACCCGTATATCCAGTACGAGAAACGATGCCTCCATCTTTTACACCTTTGAATTGAACGTCAGATTTAAAACGAAAGAACTTGATCGTGGATAATTTTGTATCAGTTAAAGATTGCAGTGTTTCTTCTGCTGCGGGACCTTGAAGAGCAAGCTGTACATACTCATCAGATACATCTTCCAACTGAACGTCACCTTCAGCATGCTCTTTCAACCAATCAAAATCTTTCTGTCGATTCGCTGCATTCACGACAAGCAAGTAGTTCTCTTCTTCCAATTGGTAGACAATCAAATCATCGACGGTCCCGCCGTCTTCATAGCACATAATCGTATACTGTGCTTTACCTGGTTCTAATTTGGATACATCGTTGGTGAGCATTTTCTGCAGAAAACTTAGACTGTCCTTCCCTTTAACCACTACTTCTCCCATGTGAGAAACATCAAAAAGACCTGCACGGCTTCGCGTTGCTTCATGCTCCTCTTTAATGCTAGAGAATTGTACTGGCAAGTCCCAGCCTCCGAAATCTATCGTTTTTGCTCCATGCTTTTCATATTCAGGATAAAGCGGTGTTCGTTTTAAATCGGACATCCTAAATCACTCCTTCAAGACTTTTTATTCCTATAAAAAAAGAGACTCCACCGTCATTTACGGGAGTCTCTGTCCGTTCACCAGAAAGTTTCACGACTCTCATACAACTAATGAAGCCGCTTGCTTCTTGGGTGGTTTACTAGATGTAAACTCTCTCCAGAGTTGCGTCCTACAGAGGTCTGTTTGCCTGAGAGATTCGCATTAAATGCTTGCTCCTTCGGCGCTACATATGTAGACTCTCCCCCTGCAGTCATTCGCTTTCGTATTTTCTAAGTTTCAGTAGGACATACTAAATGATACGTATGGATTTACTCTTCATTATTCCCGTCCATTATATCACAGGGGATAATGAATTTGACATGTAATTCTACAATAATTCTCAATTTTTGCACATGAATACACACAATCGATGGGGGTTTATGCATATGATCGAAATTCAACAAGATAAAGCATTCATTCGTGCGCTGACCAGTGACCTTGACCATCCCGAAAAACTGTCCAATTGGGATGGTTTTCGACTTGCCTATCAGGCAGCTGGTTATAACACTGTCCCGCGATTCGATGGGTTACTAGCATTAGATCACTTGCCACACGTCAATTTCTTAGATCATCAAATTGATGCTGCCGAAAAAGTCGTCCACCATATGAACGGAAGAGCCATACTCGCAGATGAAGTCGGGCTTGGAAAAACCCTAGAAGCTGGTCTGATCATGAAGGAATACATGATACGGGGAATCGCTCGTAAAATCTTGATTTTGACTCCAGCTTCCCTTGTAAACCAGTGGGTGCAGGAACTAAATGAGAAATTCTATATTCAGGCGGCCTCTCCGAGAAAAAAGCAGGCTGCCTGGAAAGACTGGGATGTTACCGTTACCTCCATTGATATGGCTAAAAGGGAAAACCATAAGCAAGAGATCCTGTCCATATCCTATGATCTAATTATTATCGATGAAGCTCACAAACTAAAGAATCATCAAACGAAAAATTACCAATTCGTGCAATCATTGAAGAAGACCTATTGCTTATTATTGACAGCAACTCCAATCCAAAATAAGTTAAGTGACCTTTTCAATCTTGTATCTATATTAAAACCAGGTTATCTCGGCAACCTCACTCAGTTTAAGAAGAAATACCAATCAGATGCGAAAAAAGATCAAAACATTGAACATATTCACTCCTTAGTTGGAAAAGTAATGATCCGTAATCGAAGAAAAGATACGGGACTTGATTCTTCTAAACGTCTCGTAACAAATGAACGATTGTCGTTTACAGATGAAGAAATAAAACTGTACAGAGAATTAGAAACCTTAAAATCCAACCACCCTTCCTTTACATGGCTCACGCTGGCTAAAGAACTATGTTCGTCACGAGAGGCTTGCTTCATGTCTCTAAAGCAAATGAAATCTCAAGCGAATGACCAGCAAGCAGAATTATATGATTACTTTATTGAAAACCTTGGTAAACTCCCCCATCACGCTAAGGCCAAACGTATGGTTGAGATTATAGAGAAATCAAATGATAAATTTATTGTCTTTACAGAATATCGAGCCACACAGTTTTATTTACAATGGTATTTACAACAGCACGGCATATCATCTGTACCTTTTAGCGGCAAGTTCAATAAAAGTAAAAGAGATTGGATGAAACAGCTTTTTAAAAATCAAGCTCAAGTAATGATTGCAACAGAAGCCGGTGGAGAAGGGATTAATCTTCAGTTCTGCCACCAAATGATCAATTATGACCTCCCATGGAACCCGATGCGATTGGAACAGCGGATTGGACGTATTCATCGTTTCGGACAGGAGCAGGACGTCAAAATCTACAATTTTGCCATTGAAGGAACTATAGAAGATCACATCATGCAGATGCTTTATAAAAAAATTGAGATGTTTAAAAATGCGGTGGGTGACTTGGATCAGATATTGGAGCAGATTCCAGGAGGTTCATTTGACCAGCAAGTTCAATCGATTTTCCATCAATCTGAAAGTCAGGGAGAGATCGACATTAAACTAAAAAATCTCGTGAGCTATGTAGAATACTCCATAAATGAAAAGAGGGAGTCGAGTTGAACAAAAATCCTTATTTTGATTTTGTCCAAAATTTCTTTGTCTCTTACGGGTGTTCGGTTGTTCAGAAAAGTGATTCTTTCTTGAAAATCCAATTAACAAGTGAAATGGACGAAGAGATCATGAACCGTCCTTTTTATTGGCACTACATGAAAAAAATGAATCGAGCCGGTGAACCGATGCAACTGACATTCACCCACACAGATCGTACAGAAGAAAAAGGGATATATCTCCACGCAGGAACACCTAAACTTCACACCCTTTATAAAACTGCTATAGCTAAAGGGAAAACGTCCCGTTTATACGAATCAATCGATCAACCTGTTCAGAACAGGGCTTTGACACCGTGGCTAGTTATAAATTTATTACTGCATTTTAGAGGGAAGCAAGCAAAAGATGAGAGGATTTCTATCGGACTGAACCTTATACACGGAACCCTGCTGAAAGGAATGATGGAGCGTATTTGGAATATTGACTTTCATTCCACGGTTTCAGATTATACGTTTCCGATGACACCTGTAATTGGTATTTCAAGCGCTTATAGAAGAATTGAACAATATGTTGAAAATCATTTAAGTATGCTCGATGACCAGTGGGCTAAGGAGTCTTTGCAACAAATGGATGAGGAAAGAGAGCTTTTGAATTCATTTTATGAATCAGAGGATATTGGTCTTGATTATTTTACAAAGGAGCAAGAGCAAATCGATAAACGTTATCGCCCTCGAGTTCAAGTAGAAGTCGTGAATGGAGGACTTTTTTACATTTCACAGCTAACCAGTCAAAATCTCCTACAAAATAAAAAAGCCGTTCATTAATCTGAACGGCTTTAAAAATTAGTGATTGGTAGTTTTCATTTTTCGACGAATCATCTTTAAAGCTAGTGGAATCATTCCAAACCAATAGGAAGATGACTTCTTGGAAGGTTTTGCAGCCTTTCGTTTTTCTTTTTCCTTCTTTGACAACTGCATATATTTGACCATTTCCTCTGTTAAATACTTTACATAGTCATTACGATCCATGATATCCCCTTCTTTTCTATACTTGTTACACTTAGTATGGACGGGATTTTAATCTTTTAGACATACCTCAATTTCTTGTGCAATTTGCTTTGGTGTTTTTTCATCAACAACAATGATGTGGTCCGCAGTTTGTTCATAAATCGGAAGACGCTCTTTGAACCTTGACTTTTTCTCTTCCACATCCCCTTTCCAAAGCGGGCGTTCTGTGTCCTCTTCCAAACGCTTTACAATCGTATGCCAGGAAGCTTTAAGATAAACCACTGTACTTTTAGACAAGATCTCACGATTTTCTTCTGACAGAATGACACCTCCTCCGGTTGAAACAATACTATCTTCTTGAATGCTTTTTAGGAATTCTGTTTCTTTTTCTCTGAAATAAGATTCTCCATACTGTGAAAACATCTCAGCAATCGATAAACCCTCCTGGTTTTCAATACACTCATCCATTTCTATGTAGGGTCTACCTAAGTCTTTACTTAATTGATGAGCCACTGTCGATTTTCCACTTCCCATAAAACCAACTAAAAATATCACTCTACACACCCCTTAAAATTTTTTAGAAAAAGAAGGAAATTCTCAAATGATGTCGAATACAGACTATTGCAAACTAAAATAAATGCGAGGTGATCTTATATTTGAAGTCTATAGCAACTTTAGCCCACGACATACTCATTTCCGCTATCCAGCAAACGGCCTCTGACATCCACTTCTCCCCTTACTCAGAAAATGCCAGTATTTATTTTCGCATTCATGGCGAAAGGATTTTCCACTCTTCTCTTCCATTACCACTTTACCAGAAACTCTTAGCATACTTTAAGTTCAAATCCGGAATGGATATTGGTGAACTTCAGCGTCCTCAAAACGGCACAATGGAGCACAGAGCTGACCAGCAGGTTTTTGATTTAAGACTTTCCACCCTACCTATTACTGGAACAGAAAGCTTGGCCATCCGCGTCCTATCCCCTATGAATTATACTCCACTTGAACAACTCTTTTTATTTCCTACACAAATTAAGCGGATTGAGCAATGGTTGAACCATACAAGCGGAATGATCCTATTCACAGGACCTACAGGGTGCGGGAAGACTACTACGTTATATGCCCTGCTGCAATCACTAATGAATCAGAAATCTTTTCAAGCCATTACACTAGAAGATCCTATTGAAAAAGATTTGAATAACATCATCCAAGTTCAAGTCAATGAACGAGCGGGGATCACTTACGATACTGGGTTGAAGGCAGCATTACGCCACGATCCTGATCTGCTTATGGTCGGAGAGATAAGAGATCAATCTACGGCTCAATTCGCTTTCAGGGCAGCCTTGAGCGGTCATCTGGTTATCAGTACCATCCATGCGAAAGATGCTTATGGAACCATTCGGCGCTTGAAAGAAATGAATATTCAACAAGTCGATCTTGAACAGACTCTTATCGCCATTGGAGCTCAGCAATTAATCCCCCTCCATGGAAATACCCTTCTTCCAAAACGCGCGGCAATCCTTGAGATGCTGGATGGGACTCTGCTTGATCATGCCATCGGGGATCGTTCTCCTTACAATCATAAGAAGTTTCAATCATTTTCTGATTTAAGGAGGAAGGCCTATGCACTCGGTTTTCTCAAGGACTTTAAAGTTTCGATTGAGTCGTGAAAAAAAACTGTCCACCTCTCAACAATCCTTATTCTTTCACCGTTTAAGTCATATTTTATCAAAAGGATATCCCTTACTGGACGCTCTGAAAATGACCGGCTGGGACCCTGCCTTAAAACCCATAGCTGATGAGTTAACTATGTATCTGGTTAGAGGGGAGAAAATTGATACAGCCTTCCAAAAAGCGAGCTTTTCAAAGATGATTACGAACTTCCTCTATTTTGGAAGGGTACACCATGATTTACCCGTAATGTTTAAACAGTGCGAACAGCTTCTGCAAATGAAAAAAGAATATCAGCGGAAACTTATACAAGTGCTTCGTTACCCTATGTTGTTATTCGCTTTTCTCCTCATCGCTTTTACGATCATCAAACAAACCATCCTCCCTAACTTTCTTTCACTTTTCCAAGACGACCAGCAATCCTTATGGCTTATGATGGGCGTTAATTATCTCATCAATGGACTTGGTTTCATAGGCATAGTTACTTTGTGTATCAGCATCATTTTTCCTTTAATCATTCCCAGACTTCCCCTTGAGAAAAAATTAAAGCTCTATCAAAGAGTTTTTTTCATCCATTATTACCAATCGTTCCATTTATCTTATCTCTTTACTACACACCTCCAATCCCTTCTGACAGCCGGTTTAACTCTTAAAGAAGCCTTGGAAGTTATAAGTCAACACGAGAAGTATGAAATCCTTTCTTACTACTGCCAGCGTATCCTAGAAGAACTTGGTGAAGGAACTACCATTGGACAGGCTATGCATTCCTGCCCGTTGTTAAGACAAGAACTCACTTCTCTTTTCCACCATACCAATGACACCTATACACTGAAAAATGAACTGAGTATGCTGACTTCTTTTTTCATGGAATACTTTAACGACAAAGCAAGCAAGACTTTGCAGCTAATCCAGCCGGTGTTTTTTATGCTCATAGCGATTATAGTCATATGTATTTACGCCTCCATCATGCTTCCCCTCTATCAGTGGATGGGTGAAATATAAAACTTAAGGAGCCTTTACTCATGAAGAAATTATTGAATCAAAAAGGATTTACGCTTATCGAAATGTTAATTGTTCTGCTTGTTATATCCGTACTTTTGATTATTACCGTTCCCAACCTTTCAAAGCACAATGAAACCATCAGGAAAAAAGGATGTGAAGCTTTAATTGTGACAGCAGAAGCTCAGGTAGAAGCTTATTATTTAGAAGAGAAGGCTTACCCTACAATAGAGCAATTAACCACAGGAGGTTACTTAAAAGACACTACTTGTCCAAATGGTGATAAACTAACAGTCAGCGATGGAAAAGTATCAGCTGTCACACCCTCTGATTAATGAATGATGTCATACAAAAAAATGGGTTTACCCTTAGTGAAGTTCTAATTGTACTTACCGCATGGTCAATCCTCATTGTCTGCCTCACCCCTCTCCATCTACGTACATTTCACTCTGTTGAAGCCTCCATGTTCCTAAATCAGCTAGAGGAAGACGTTTTGCTTGCCCAGCAATTGACTGTACAAGACCACCCCTATTACTGGATGAGCTTCCGACAAAGCTCAAATGATTATGTTCTATACGATGCAAAAGACAAAGAAACCATATTCATTAGGGAATTCCCTGAAGGTTGGAGGTTTGATTTGATGACACTTGAGAACCCAGTTCGATTTAATGCCAGAGGGATCATAGCCAAACCTGGGACGATGAAAGTTCACAGTCCTTCTTCCACTTATAAAATCACCTTTCCTTTTGGGACTCGCAGGTTATACATTGAGAAGCAGTAAAGGGTTTACTTTTGCAGAAACGGTAGCAGCCTTTAGCATCATGATGGTTATTACATTAGCTATCTATCCAGCTTTAATCGAGATTCGTCTTGAACAAAAGGAATTAGCGATTGAAAGGTATGCGATCACAACTCTCCAGGATCAGTTCCTGCTTCAATCTGAATCTCCTTCGACTTATCCTTATTTAATTAGTGAATCAAACGATTATGGTATCACTATCCTCTTCCAGAAAGAAAACCAGTTCATTAAAGGTTGTGCAATATGGACATCCATTGAACAGGAAAAGCAGGAGGTTTGTCTGTATGCTCTTCAAGAGCAATAAAGGGTTCACACTGTCAGAGACAATGATAAGTCTGACACTACTAATGATAATCCTATCTCTTTCTTACCCTCTTCTACATTCCCTTGAAGGGCCTTCCTATTATAAAGAACTTTCTGCACGCCAGTTTTTCACGTTTATCCAGCATGAAGTTCAATATGCTCGTGAAGCATCAATAGAGGGAAACACTTTTCAAATAATTGATTCCAGGCATAGATCGATCACCATCGAACAGTATCAAAACATTGTAAGAAAAAGAGTAGGAGGCAAAGGTCATGAAAGTTTATTATCAAAGGTAAAATTGTTTACGGTCCAACAAACGGGGTCTGATTTCCTCATTTTAGTTGAATTGGAAGGTGGTGAAGCCTATCAAAAAAGGATTCATTATGAAGCTGTTCAATGACACCGGGATGATATTTCCCTGGGCAGCTGGATTAGCTGCTATTTTATTCATTCTGCTGTCCAGCTCTCTGTTTCAATACAAGAACCAAATCATTGCAACAAAGGTGTACGAATCACATATAAGGGAACAGCACTTACTATCAGTTGCAGAAACCCAATTTGTACAAGTATTGTCCAAGAACTATGAAGAGGCTATTCATACCCCTTTCATTGTCTCTACACCAGACGGGAAAGCTACTGCTTCGTGTATGGAAGAACAGGAAGACTCCATTGAATGTGAGTGGAGTTTGACTCCACTTAATAAAGATACAAAAATCATAAAAACGTATTATCAAGTAAAATAATCAATAAAATAGGCATCGCTCCTTACTGTAGTAAAGGGGCGATACCTATTATGTCTCAAAGTTGGCCATATCTATTACCTCTTTGAATAGTTTATGATATGTTTGCTGTATATTCCATTCGATTATTCGTAATAGCTCTTAGTCCTTCCAGATTGTATCCAACTACAAGTTTTTCACCGTTTGTAAGAATGGGGCGACGTAACAATTTCGGTTTTTCTATCACTAAATCTAAAAATTCGCTCAATGTGAGATCATCTACATTTATACCTAAATCTTTATATTCTTTACTGCGAGTGGCCAATATTTCATCAATTCCTAGAGTAGTCAGAGACAAAATCTTTCTTAGTTCATCAGCGTCAGGTGTCTCCCGAAATAAATGCTGCTCATTGAACTCTACCCCTTGGCTCTTTAACCAGGATTTTGTTCGACGACAGGATGTACAACTTGGGTAACTGTAAAATTTTAATTCATCCATTTTCAACGCTCCCTAATTAAGATTAAGTACATTTTATATTGTACAGTCAATGTATAACCTTTGTACAATATTTTAAACCCAATTTCGCAAATTTTTTTATTTAAGTCGTGTTTTTTCTACAAAATCAGGGAACGGTATTAAATAGATCCTCTACTTTAATGCAGGAGGAACTCATCGATTTATTTACATTTAATTATGGGTCGTTTATAATATGAATGATAGTTTAACGATGAAAAAGGAGGGGGAAAAAGCATGGATCGTATGTTTCGAGTGCTGGCCTTTTGGACAGGTATTTTCGCTGTTATGTTTTTTGCAGGCGATATGATGGAAGCGGCATTATTATCTTTAGTTCAAACGGCTTTTTTCCTTACTGTTGGCTACCTTAAACTGTCAGAACGTATGTATGTATACATATTTTTCTCATACTTGACAGTTTTCATGATTGGATTCACGTACTATTCATCATTTATTCTGGTACCGAGTTTCGGTGGTCACTAAAAAAATCCTGTTATCCTCATTGGATAACAGGATTTTTTTACTTTCTCTTAAGTAAAGAAAGGGTTTTCCCTTTTTTCTTCTTCAATAGTTGTAGGCAGCCCGTGGCCTGGATAAATGCGCATATCATTACGGAGACTGAAAAGCTGCTCCTGGATACTCTTTTCGAGCTCTTTACGATCTCCCCCTGGCAAATCAGTCCTGCCCATACCTCGTTGGAATAAAGTATCTCCGGCTACCGTAAACCTTTGATTTCTAAATACAAAGGAAACACTTCCAGGTGAATGCCCTGGGGTATGACGAACTTCAAATGAGAATCCAGCGATTTCCATTTGACCTATTTCAAAGAAATAATCAGCAGGTCCTGCTTTTATTTCTCCTATTTGGAATAATCCTGAGCCGTTTTGAGAAGGATCTGACAGCCAATCCGCCTCAGCCTCATGAATATATACTGGCGCATCGTAAGCCTGTCTAACTTCGTCCACTGCTCCAATATGGTCAAAGTGTGCATGTGTCAAAAGAATCGCTTTCACGGTAAGCTCTCTTTCCTTAAGGAAAGCATCTAATTTGTTGAAATCCCCGCCCGGATCGATGACGACCGCTTGTTTATTTTCATATATTATATAAGCGTTTGTGGCCATCGGACCAAGTGGTAATCGAGAAATTTTAATCAATGGATGAACACCTCTCTGTTATTTAATAAAATCATCTAAGATCACTCGACATTTTACCTATTATGCTATAAAATAAATATGGACTGAATTGAGCTACATATAGTATAACATCCGTACTTTAAGGATGATAATAAAGAAAAGGGATATTGGGGGTGCTGAACTTGGTAACAGCTATTCTTCTTTTACTCGTTGCAATTCTTTGTGTATTTGCCGTCTTCCGTGAGATGAAATCGAAAAATTTCTTTGCCGTTCTTTTTGCAGCCGTCTCAGCATTAATGTTTGGATGGTTCTCCATCATGACGATTTACTCTAACTTGTTTGGGTAAAAAAACAAATCGAGCCACTCTATGAGTGGCTCGATTTTTTTATTTTATCAGGATTTACTTCTGATTTCCTCTTCTGATTCCAATAACTGCTTACTCTTATTGAAGAAATGTTGATACATCGTTAATGTGACAAACATAGCACTTAATGAGACAGAAGAAAAAATGCTAAGAGAAATGACGAGCTGATATTTTATCGCCATGACCGGCTCTACTCCACCTAAAATAAGACCTGTCATCATACCTGGCAATTGCACAAGCCCTATAGTTTTCAATCGATCAATATTGGGGATTAACGCTGCATTAAGCGTCTTTCGTACAATTAAATGTGATGCATGTTTAGGTTCTGCCCCGAGCGATAATGCAGCCAATAGTCTTCCATTGTTTTCCTTAAATTCACTTTTCATTCTTTCTAATGCAAGCCCCATAGCCACCATACTGTTTCCAATGACCATTCCACTCATAGGAATGACCTCAGATGGACGAAATTGAACCATATCAAACACAAGCCATAGTGTAAGCACACTGATTTCTATAATGACAAGTCCTATAAAAATGACAGGAAGTACATAAGGAAGCTCTTTTCCTTTCTGTCTTGCATGGAAGGAGGCAACAATAATCATCACTCCAACCATTATTGGAATTCCGACCATCGCCGGAAGGTCAAATAAATACGTCAATAAGTAACCAATCGCAAATAACTGGACAGTTCCGCGAACGGTGGACCATATAACGCTTTTACTCAAACCAAGCTGATAAATATAGGACAATGTTAAAGGTACAACAACAAAAATGATTAGAAATAATAATGACTGGTTAGATACTTCAGGTGCCAAAATCGATCACATCCTCTACTCTTCCAAAAACTTTGATAATTTTTCGGTATTTGGATGATCCAGCATATCAGGGATTAATCCATCCTCCTGAAGCTCACCATCCATAATAAACAACCCTCTGTCACCTAACCGCCTTGCTTGATTTAAGTTATGAGTCACCATCAGCATCGTAAGTTTATGCTCACGAATTAATTCTTCTAACACTTCTTCTATCTCATCCGCTGTTTTATAATCAAGTGCACTCGTAGGTTCGTCAAGTAAAAGCACCTCAGGGGAGTTAGCCAATGTTCTAGCAAGAGAAACCCTTTGCATCTCTCCACCAGAGAGCTGATCAACGTCACGCTCTAAGTAACTTTTGGGAAGCTGAACATAGTCCAGTAATGTTTCAGCATGCGTTTCTTTCCATTCTCCGAACAGCTGTGGCCCATATTTTAAATTATCAAGGACTGTTCCTGGAAATAAATTCGGAGACTGGAGCACTAATCCGACATTTTTTCTTAGTTTGGTTATTGAATAATTCTCAATCGGTTCTCCTTTATAAAAGATAGAACCTTCTTCTGGATCACTTAGACGGTTAAAAAGGAACAATAACGTACTCTTCCCCGCCCCTGAAGGACCAAATAAAATCACCTTCTCATTTTTTTCAATCGAAAAATTAAGATTTTTTAATGGATCATGAGTAACATTCTCAAAACGAAACATAACCATCCTCTCTTTCCAAAAACAAAGTATGTATGTAAGTATCATTACCCGGTTGCGTATAAAATTATGTAATAAATGAAAAAACCACCATGACACAATGTGCCACGGTGATTATTTAATAGTATTTTTACTGTTTGAAATCGTAAAAACGGAACAAGTCACCATAGATGATATTATCTGAATACTGCAGTTCCTGATCGGCTTTTTCCTTAATAGGATTACATGCCTCTGCTTCTTCTTCTAAAATTTGTTCTCCCGTTGAACGATCGTAACATACCCCATCGGTAAAGACATATTGTTCACTGACAAAGCTGCCGTCTCTCATGGCGATAAAATCCTTACGGTCTTCAGCGAACATATTATCACCAAAGGTTAAATCATCTTTATTACCAATTCCAAGGAGATGAAGCAATGTCGGTTTCACATCAATCTGGCCGACGACTTCTTCCCTAACCCCACCGTTCTCATATCCAGGAATGTGAACCATAAAGGGAACTTTTTGCAGCTGGATATGTTCGTATCCATTTATTTCTTTACCCAAGAACTGTCCCATAGCTTTGTTATGATACTCACTGATTCCGTAATGGTCTCCCATTAGCACAATAATCGAATCTTCATATAAACCTGCATCCTTCAATTGTTGGAAGAACTGCTCCAGCGATTCGTCTGTATAACGCGCTGTTTGGAAATAATGATTTAATGTTTTTGAACCAGAGTCGTATTGATCTATATTGGCTTTATCCTCAGGCATCTCAAATGGAAAGTGGTGTGTTAACGTAATAAATTTACTGTAGAACGGCTGCTTTTGAGATTGCAGGTACTTGATCGATTGTTCAAAGAATGCCTTATCTTCAAGCCCCCAGCCGAAAGAATTCTCGGGAGTCACTTCATAAGACTGTTCACCATAGAACTCATCATACCCTACATTCTCATACATAACATCACGATTCCAAAAGCTCTTATTGTTTGCATGAAACACTGAAGTTTCATATCCTTCTTCACTTAGAATTTCAGGCAGTGCATTGTACTCGTTTTGAGCATTCGTGAAATATACTGCGCCTCTGCCAAGTGGATAAAGTGAATTTTCTACAATAAATTCTGAATCAGAAGTTTTACCCTGAGCTGTTTGATGATAGAAATTTTTAAACCAAATGGTATCTTTGCTTTCTTTAAGATCGTTTAAGAATGGTGTAGTTTCCGTTCCATTAATTTCAGAATCAAGCAGGAAATTCTGGAAGGATTCCACACTGACAAAAATGACATTCTTGTCCTTTGCTACACCGTATAAATCTGAATCTTTGGCTTGACCATCAGGAGAGTTTTTATCTAGATAGGATTCAATTTCACTAATTTCACTTCCATCAGCTAAAACACGCTGTGCTTTCGTTTTTGTCTGCATAGAAGCATCATATAAGTGATAATTATAAATTCCGATGTTTTTTACAAGATACTCTCTGTCAAATGTACGGACAAAAAGCATTGGACGCTCAATTTCTGCTAATACAACATTTCCAGCAAGCAACAAGAAAGTAACTGCAGTAGCAGCAATCTTACCTTGAGTGGGCAGTTGAATAGACATATCGAACTTCTGCTTACTTAAATACCAAATAATCGCTACATCAAGGAAGATGAATAGATCTTCGATGTGCAGCAAGGTCAAAAAACTTCCTGTTAAGTCAGCAGCATTATTCCCTTGAAATAAAACAGGAATCGTAATGAAATCCGTAAAGTTACGGTAAAAAATTAAGTTTACGAATAAAATTAATGATCCAATCAATGAAGTCCAGCGCAAGTATTTCATCTGTCTTTTTGGATTAAGCCATACGCTTATCGCGAATATTAAATAGGCACTTGCGAGAGGATTCACAAAAAGGATAAACTCCTGCATAGAGTTTTCAATTGATAAATCGAACATGAACCTGTACACCACATAAGTTTTAATGCCAAATAAAATTGTGGCTAATATAAATAAAGGCATGCGAATTTTATTCAATTGCATGGTGGTTCCTCCCTCTTCTAATCTATCTGGTGGAAAAAATGTTAACGGATCTTTTACCTGAATCAACAACTCTATTTACAAATTCCACTTAGAATAATTATTAAACAGCTTACTTTATTATGACGATTATTTTACCATAAAAGTTTCATAAAACGATGACATGCATATTACATACTTGTGACATACAAATATTATTAAAAGACTATGCACTTTATCTATCATATAAGAAAAACACTGGAAAATAAACTGTAATCAGAACTATAACCATGAAAAAAAGTTGGAGCATCTTCTGCTCCAACTTTTTTATTTTTGATTATTTTTTACTAGGTATGCGCCCCCAATAACTCCTGCATCATTTCCTAGCTGTGCAATCTGAAAACTAGATGCTGAAGCTATTCTTCTTAAGGCATATTTCTTGAAGGCCTCTTGTAAAGGGTTTAATAGTTGTTCACCTGCCTGGGAAACTCCCCCGCCTATGACGATCTTTTCTGGATTAATAGCAATTGCCAAATTAGCGATTGCCATCCCAAGAGTATCCATGACATCGTTAAGGACGGCCTGACTTGCTTCGTCGCCATTTGAGGCCATCTCAAAAACGTCTTTAGCTGTTAAAGCATCTGAGGATAGGAGGGATTTAAGAGATGATTCTGGATAGTCTTCCGCTATGGCTTTTGCTTTCCTTACAATTCCTGTCGCTGATGCTTCTGTTTCTAGACAACCTGTTTTTCCACAATTACAAGGAGCTCCACCTTCACGAATTACCGTCACGTGCCCGATCTCTGCTGCCGTACCATTAGCTCCATTTAAAATCTGGCCATTCGAGATAATACCGCCGCCGACCCCCGTTCCTAAAGTGACTGCAATAAGCTCCTGTGACCCATGACCTGCACCAAGCCAATTTTCTCCAAGAGCGGCTAAGTTTGCGTCATTGTCTACCCAGACTGGTAATCCAGATAACTCCTTTAATTTATTCCCAAAATCAAAGTCCTTCCATCCAATATTAACTGCTTCATAAATGAAACCTGTATTGGTATCAACAAAGCCAGGAGCACCTGCACCAATTCCAGCGATTTTTTCCTTAGTTATCTCTTGTTCAACTAACTTTTCTTCAATCGATTTATGTATATCCTCTGGAATAGACTTTCCTTGATTGTCTGTGTTCGTATGAATTTCCCACTTGTGTACGATCTCACCATTTTCCTTAACAATGGCTAATTTGACGGTTGTTCCTCCCACATCGGCTCCAATGAAATAGACTTCACTCATTTTATAGCCACTCCCCTTCATTTTTGTCTCTCATCCTTGCTATTTCTCCCCGTAACAGGAGCATGGCCATTTGAAAGTCCTCTTGACTCATGCATTGAGATTTGTATAGCTCACGGACCTCATCTTCCATTAACTCTAAATCTGCCAGCCGGTCGCCAACATATATGAAGGTCCCAAATTTTTTTAAGAATTGCTGAATATCATAAATCGTTTTCATTATTCATCACCAACATTATTATACCAATTGCGAGTCATATTGAAAATGGAAAACCCCGACTTATTAACGGTCAGGGTCCTTGGGATGTAAAAACGCCGGCCTCCTGTTTTTGAGAGGAATTGGAGAACGTACAAGCACATCGCGTAATGGCTTCCAAGAGAAAGGCAGGAATGGCCATAGGTAAGGCGTTTTAAACGTCTGCATGCTTGCAAGATATATAAGCCAAAAAGTAACTCCAATGACATAACCTTTCAGACCAAAAAGACCTGTGACGACAAGTAAAACAATCCTTGTAATTCGATCTGCTAATGCCAATTCATAACTTGGAGTAGCAAAAGTACCGATAGCAGCCAGTGCCAGATATAAGACAACTTCACTTGAAAACAAACCTACCTCGACCGCTACTTGGCCGATTAGAATTGCTGCAACTAACCCTAAAGCAGTAGCTAAAGATGATGGAGTATGGATAGCAGCCATTCTAAGCATGTCAATTCCAATTTCCGCTATGAGAAACTGACCTAGTAAGGGGATCACCCCAGCCTCAGAAGGCCCTAGAAACGACAAATTTTCAGGTAACAACTCAGGTTGCATTGACAAAAGGAAATAAAGCGGCAATACAAAGATAGAAGCGAAAAATGCGATAAACCGAATCCACCTTAAGTAAGCACCAACAAGCGGCTTCTGTCTATATTCTTCCGCATGCTGTAAATGGTGCCATAGGGTAGCCGGTGTAATCATTACGCTTGGAGACCCGTCAATAATGATTAATATATGTCCTTCATATAGATGAGCTGCTGCTGTATCCGGCCTTTCCGTATAACGGATAACAGGATAAGGGTTCCAATGCCGACCACTGATAAACTCTTCAATCGTTTTCTCAGCCATCGGGAGTGCATCCGTGTCGATCTCTTTCAACACCCGCTGTAAGTGTTCTACTCTGTCTTGATCAGCAATGTCTTTTAAATAGCAAAGACACACGTCCGTTTGCGACCTACGCCCGATCTGAATATACTCCATACGAAGAGAACGGTCTCTTATTCTTCTTCGGGTCAACGCGGTATTAAAAATGATCGTCTCAACAAATCCGTCTCGAGACCCTCTTACAACCCGCTCTAAATCAGGTTCTTGTGGTCCGCGAACAGGATAAGTCCTTGCATCAATCAGGATTACTTCATCGATGCCTTCTACAACAAGTGCAGTCGGCCCCGCGAGCACAGTGTCGGCTGCTTTATTCAAATCTTTCTCCTGATCAAGCTCGACATACGGCAGATGAGTTTGCAATAATTTCTTAAGTGGATCAGGGTCGAGCTGATCTGGGTCTAATTTTGACAAAAGCTTCATTAAATAGTGAAGGATGTCATCCTTTACAAAACCGTCAACTAGGAAAAGAGACATCCCCCGGCCCGCGTAAACGAGATCGAGGTGAATCATATCAAAGCTTTCTTCCACACCTAGACGGTCACGCAGATAAGCTACATTTTTCTCGTAACTTTGAAAGAGAGGCTGCTTGTCTTCCATTGGATTTCCTCCTCTTTTCTTTATGAGGATTAGTTTTTGCCAAATGAAAGAAATCATACACGTAGCTCACTCGTTTTTTAGGCATGTCCTCTCTATTTCATACATATCTATAACCATATACATAACCACTTATAGGATAGATTTTAAGGGGATGTTTTTATGAAAAAAGTGTGGTTGTACTGGGTGCTGGGTCCTCTTGTTCTAGCTTTGTTTATTGCTTTTTTGGGAGAGTATTTTCGTGAGGAAGCTGTCATTAAGTACTTTCCACTTGATGAAAAGAGTCAATTCACTTCCTATAAGACTAATTTAGAATTTGCCTCGCAGGAAGATGAAGATGAGTATGAGGTTCTTTGGGATATGTCTTCAAAGACAGATGAGAAAATGTATTTGCGTCAGGATGTTTCTCTACTCTATGTGAATGGACGCTTAAAAGGAATTATGAGCAAATGGGAGGAGAACGTATCAGAAATATCTAAGCAGACGTCGCTGCACGGTGAGGATAGTAAGAAATATGAGGCGATCAGTTTTCATCATGGTGAAATACATCGGGGAGAAGAACCGATAAAGAGTATCCAAGCGACTTCTAAAGATACTCTATATGTCATCGACTCCCCTCATTCTACTCGTACAGCGTTCCATGAACCTTCTTCTTCTGAAGAAAAGGAATGGAAAAAGCGGCTGGATCATAGTATACAGCAGCAAATTGAAGCTCAATGGGAGGAATTGCTCAATTACTACCAAGTTCCAAGAAACCAATACACGCTCGTTCCGCTGACAGCTTTAGCCGATTATGAGGATAAACCATTCCCAGGAACGACCGAAGAAAACTTTCAACGAATCAAAGGACAGCTTTGGGAAGGTCTTTACAAAAACTACATCCTGGGAATTGCTGATACGCAAACCAATCATCCGATCCAAAGCTATATTCCCTTAATTCTGTTTGATAATAATGGCAAACACCTGATGGTCTTATTTGAAGATGATACAGGGAAAAAGCATCAACTTATTCAATACTACTGAGATAATTTATCAGCTAACTTTCTAAAATCCTCATTATCAGGGTTAAGCTCAGCAGCTGTTTTGGCAAAATCAGCTGCTTTTGCTTTATTTCCATTTTGTTGGTGCAAAATGGCAAGGTTGTAATAGGCCTCAGCCAGATCGGGTTCTTTTTCTACGACGACCTCTAAATCTTCCTTCGCCTTTTCTTTTTCTCCAACTTGAATATAAGCATAGGATCTGTTAAACCTCAATGCCGCTTCGTAACTACCTGGTTCCTTCAAAGCTTGAGATGTAATTGATATGACCTCTTCATACTTTCCATTTTGGTTCAACTCTTGGGTTTCCTGTACTTGACTGAGTGTCTGCTCGCCGTTAAAGACATTCTGAAGCCCCAAACTAATCATTATAGCTAAAATCACTATATAAGCAATAGAAGCAGCAGACTGAACGGCAATGCTCTTCTTTTTAGGAAGGCTGAAAATAACCGAAGCGATGAATCCTCCGACAAGACCACCCATGTGGGCACCATTATCGACTTGAGGAACCAACACTCCAAAAGCAATATTTAATGCAATGACAAATAGTAAATTCCAGCCCATGGTTCTGAAAAACAGCCTGCGGTTTCTCACTCCAAAATAAAGAAGAGCTCCGAACAACCCAAAGATAGCACCAGAGGCACCTGCCGCAACATGAGGGTTAAGCATGAAACTTGAGATTCCTCCGAAAATCCCGGCTAAAAAATAGATCCCCGTGAAGCGGAAACTTCCATATATTCTCTCTACAGCATTTCCCAAGTAAAATAAAGCAAGCATATTCATGAACAGATGGAGCAACCCGATATGAAGGAACATGGAAGTTACGATTCTCCACCATTCTCCTTCTATTATTCCTGGATTGTATTTAGCACCGAATTCGATAAGAGTCAAAACAGAAGTGCTGCTTCCTTGCCATTCTACATAAGCGAAAGCAAGCAGATTTAAGGCTAGCAGCACGTAGGTCATAATAGGCTTCCCAAATTGAAAAGCATTTTGAGCTTCCTTTTTCCTTTCTTTATGTTTTAATACTATTTGCTGCTTCAAATAAGGAAGAATTGACTCCATTTCAAACTCAGAAATATTGTGATCTAATATTGCATCCTCAATATCAAAAAAACTGTAGAAACGTGATCGTTCTTTCTCTTTCTTTTCATCATCCAGATAATAAATGTAAGAGTCGAACCGTTCACTTTTCAAATCTTCTTTGATGTCTTCCCATTCGTCTACAGGGGGGAATTCAGATACATATAAACTGTGTAAAACAACTTTCCCGCCACGAAACAGCTGGCGATTCTGTTTCAACTGCTGATATGTAATCTGCACATCACGCTTCAATTCATTTCTCCAATTGATTTGAGTGTGTTTCAGCCTTACAACATGATTTTTCCAATTATATTCCTTTTCCAGCCATACTTCCTGATCCTTCGTATTCATATGAAGAACATCAAACTCTTGCACAACGACAAGGTCATGGATTAACTTCCAAAAGAAATACTCCTGTTCTATATGCATCTTGTCTTCCCCCTTTCTAACACTCATCATACCACGGAGGTTATCTTCCTCTCCATGGAACTGCTTTTAAAAAAGCTGCCAATACGCTTGGCAGCTTTCCTCTTTCCGCTCTATTCCCTCTGAAAGATATTTGACAGCAATCGTTGTCTGAGCCAAGGAATATTCATTGATGCTCTTACAAGTATTTTCCTTAACCCCGGCACCTGTGTAATGACATTTAACACACGATATCTAAGTTGATAAAGCCCAAAAATAAAGGAGCTAACAATAATTATCCATTGCATAAGCCGGCGCACCACATCCACTCCTATTCGGTCTATTGATGTGCTTATTTTCTGTCGGCTTTGTCATATCTATACACTGACATATTGATTAAGTACAGGGGTCATGGTTTCTTTCAGTACTGAAGCTGAGTTAGCGAATTTAGCCTTTTCCTCTGGAGTCAAATTTAATTCAATAATTTCATGGACACCTTTTCGATTCACAATCGCAGGTACACCAATGTACAGGTCCCTCACATCGTAAGGCCCATCTACGTATCCAGAGATTGTTAGTACAGCATTTTCATTATGAAGAATAGCTTTCGTCAGTCTTACAAGCCCCATTGCTATTCCATAATGAGTTGCTCCTTTTCGCTCAATGATGTGGTAAGCTGCATCCCTTACTTGCTCAAATATTTGGTCAAGGTCTTTTATATCATACTTCTCAGGGTGGTCTTTAATCCGGTCATATACAGAGCGACCAGCAACGTTTGCATGGCTCCAAACAGGGAGTTCAGAATCCCCATGTTCACCTAAGATATAGGCGTGGACATTTCGAGAATCTAATTGGAAGTATTCACTTAATTGGAACCTTAAACGTGCAGTATCTAAAATTGTTCCAGATCCAATTACTCGGTGTGAAGGCAGCCCAGAGAACTTCCATGTCATGTAGGTCAGGATATCCACAGGATTAGTAGCCACGATAAAGATACCATCAAAACCACTATTCATAACAGAATCGACGATAGATTTAAATATAGCCGTATTTTTTTCCAATAAATCAAGTCGAGTTTCCCCTGGTTTTTGGTTAGCTCCCGCTGTAATAACCACGATATCTGCCGACTGACAATCTTCATAATCTCCGAACCAAATCTTCTTATTGGCAGGCGCAAAGGCAAGGCCATGATTTAAATCCATAGCATCTCCTTCAGATTTCTCTTTATTGAGGTCGATCATAACGAGCTCTTCCGCAACACCCTGGTTCAAAAGAGCAAAAGCATAGCTAGATCCGACGGCGCCTGTACCTATTAAAGCAACACGATTTACATGTTCCATCCATAACCACTCCCTGTGTGATAACTTATCTATATTGTAAAACATTTCATACTCTTATAGGGAAATAAAAGAAAATAGTTCATGACTATTTTGCGAAATAAATCACGTACTTACCATTCCTTGTTCGGTAATAATATTGGCTACTTTCCTGTCAAATTCTTCGATAGGAAGTTGCTCATGCCTTTGTTCCTCAGAAGCAATCATGATGGTAGCACCTGGAAAACCCGTTAAGAAACGGTCATAATAGCCGCCCCCATATCCGATTCTGTATCCCTTGGAGTTGAAGAGAAGACCTGGCACGATCAACAAATCAATATGCTGCTTGGGTAAGTATTTGGTCTTAGCAGGATCAGGTTCCTTCAAACCGAAATAGACAGTCTCTAATTCACTGTAATCGCTAAGCTGATAAAAATTAAGCTCCTTATGATCAGGATCGCATTTAGGTACGCTCACAATTTTTTGTTCTTGCCATCCCTGTTCAATAATAGGAAAAGTAGACCACTCATGCGCTTGTGAGACTGTAACACCAATGGTTTGTGCCTTTTTCCATAATTCAGAATGAAACAGGTGCTCATACATGTAAGCTTCCTTCTCATGCTTCTCTGCTGAAGTCAAGCTTTTCAACATTATTTTACCCTGTTTTCTTAGATCTGACTTGTTCACCGCCATCCTCCTCCTACAATATGGTATAAAAAAAACAGTAGGATAAATTCCTACTGTTTTACTTAGTTTCACGGTGAAGCGTATGCTTGCCTAGACGTGGGCTATATTTCATAAGCTCCAAACGTTCAGGGTTTTTACGCTTGTTTTTAGTACTAATATAATTACGGTCACCAGTTTCGGTGCAAGCAAGTGTAATATTTACACGCATTGTTATCCCTCCATGTCAACAAATCTTTTCACTGTCTTAAACCACATTATCAGACTTAATAATAATAACAAATTACACCCTTACTTTCAAGTGCATTTCTTGTATTAACCTGTAGAAACTTTATGGGTAAAAGGCTCAATTTTATATTGTTTGTTAAATTGAATTAGAAATTTTGATGACAAAAAGAGCAGCACTTCCTTACTGAAGTAAAATGGTCAGCTAAGAAAGATAACCATAATAAGAGAGGATGCCTCAGTAAGCATCCTCTTGTAAATTGTTCTAATTTAAATCATATTGTTTACCTTTAACAAGATAAAAGATGTTTTCACCGATGTTTGTAATATGGTCTCCAAAACGTTCGATATAACGTGCGATATAGGCCATTTGCATAATATGCTGAATCTGTTCATGATTGATGGCTGTTAGTTCAAGCATGTTCTTCACTACATCGCCGCATTTCTGATCGACAACATCATCCATTTCTCCTAGTTTATTGGCTAGAGAAATATCTTCGTATTCAAAGGCTTTGATCGCTAAATCAACCATATCCATTACTAAAATCGCCATTTCACGGAGTTCTGGATCAATTTCAATTCCATGTTCTTTACCCAGATGCAGAGTCGCTTTAGCTATATTCGTCGAGTGATCTGCCATACGTTCTAAATCTGAGGAAATTTTGATAGCAGTAATCAATCTTCTAAGGTCTCTTGCCACTGGCTGCTGCTTGGCAAGCATTAATATTGCGTCATCATTGATTTTTTCTTCTTTTTCATCAATGATGGAATCGTCTTCAATGATTTTCTTTGCTTTCTCAACATCCCCCTGATACAGAACATGAATGGCTGAATCAAGAGAATATTTTGTATCAAGTGCTAAATCCTTAATTTGCTCTTTCAAATCATTTAAATCCTTCTCGAAATGAGCTCGAACAGACATTCGAATCCCCCCTCTTTCTGAATTATTCTATTAACCAAAGCGTCCAGTAATATAATCTTCTGTTCGCTTATCTTGAGGGTTTTGGAATAGCTTATCAGTTTCAGCGAACTCGATTAGTTCTCCGTTTAAGAAGAACGCTGTCTTATCAGAAATACGTGCGGCTTGCTGCATATTGTGTGTCACGATGATAATGCTGTACTTTTTCTTTAATTCCTGAACAAGCTCTTCCACTTTAGCCGTAGAAATCGGATCCAGTGCGGAGGTTGGCTCATCCATTAGGATAACATCAGGTTCTACAGCTAGGGCTCGAGCGATACAAACACGTTGCTGTTGTCCGCCTGATAAGCCGTAAGCATTCTCATTCAAACGATCTTTTAGCTCATCCCAAATTGCTGCATCTTTTAGGCTTTTTTCTACAATTTGATCAAGCACTTCTTTTTTCTTGATGCCGTGAACACGCGGACCGTAAGCTACGTTATCATAAACAGACTTTGGAAACGGGTTTGGTTTTTGGAATACCATACCGACTTTTGTACGCAGGTATTCCTGCTTGAATTTATTGCTGAAAATTTCTTCATTACGATATTTGATAGAACCAGATGTTTTCACGATAGGTACCATCTCAACCATGCGGTTCAAAGTTTTTAAGAACGTTGACTTTCCACAGCCAGACGGTCCAATAATCGCTGTCACCTGTTCTTCTGGCACATTCATATTTACTTCATACAAAGCTTGATCGGAACCGTACCAAAGGTTTAAATCGTTCACTTCTATTACATTATTTACTTTGCTTGGTGTTTGCTTCTTCTCTTTTTTATCTATTGAAGGCGCAGTACTTGTAAATCCACCTACAGTTTCTTGGTTCTCTTTAAGTTTACTCATTATGAAACCCTCCTCATCCATAATTAAAGGCGTCGTTGAAATTTATTTCGAATTAACACAGCAATTGAGTTCATTAATAGTAGAATAGCTAGTAAGACAATAATTCCTGCACCAGCCACAAATTGCCATTCTTCCTGTGGTCTTCCTGTCCAGTTATAAATCTGAATCGGCATAACCGTGTATTTCGCTAATAATGAGTCAGGAAGTGTAAAGATTGCCGTTGCTGCACCTACAATAATTAGCGGTGCTGTCTCACCAATTGCCCTTGATAAGGCTATGATTGTTCCCGTCAAGATTCCTGGCAAGGCTGCTGGCAAAATAACTCTAGCGATCGTCTGCCACTTAGAAGCTCCCATACCGTACGAAGCTTCCTGAATTTCTGATGGCACTGACCTTAACGCTTCCTGGGATGCCACAACGATGACTGGCAAAATCAATAATGCCATGGTAAGACCACCTGCGATCAAAGTATAGCCATAGTTGAACATATATACGAAGAAGGTCAGGCCAAGAAGTCCAAATACAATGGATGGTACTCCTGCCAGGTTTTGAATGTTCACTCTGATAAAATCAGTAAACTTATTCTGAGAAGCATATTCTTCTAAATAAATAGCAGATGCGACCCCTATAATTACTGAAACAATCGCTACAATAACCATTAACAAAATAGAGCCGATTAAACCTGCCCATATTCCTGCATCTTCAGGATAAGGTGCAGGGAAGCTACTAATAAAATCCCAGCTTAAATATCCAATTCCTTGAGTCAATACACGGTAAAATAGAAGCGCCAGAAACACAAGACCAACGGTGGTTGCCAGGAAAAACAGCACCATCATGATCTTATTGATCAAGACCCGGCCTTCCATACGCTTTTTTATTCCTTGTTCGTTCTGTCCAAGCATTAATATTCCTCCCTGAACCTACGTGAAATATACTGTGCAATTAAGTTCATGATTAAGGTAAATACGAATAACGTCATTCCTACTGCATATAGACTGTAATAAATGGTAGAGCCGAAAGTCGTATCCCCAGTTGCTGCCTGCACGATAAAGGCAGTCATTGTTTGAATGGATTGTGTTGGATCCATTGTGAGATTTGGTGTAGCTCCAGCTGCAATCGTAACAATCATTGTTTCTCCGATCGCTCTGGAAATAGCAAGTACAATGGAAGCTACGATTCCTGAGAATGCAGCTGGCAGTACTACTTTAAATACTACCTCTAATTTGGTTGCTCCTAATCCGTAAGCACCTTCACGAAGAGCATTCGGAACAGAGTTCATGGCATCCTCAGATAGAGAAGCAACCATTGGTATAATCATAATTCCTACAACAAATCCACCACTTAATGCATTGAATATTCCTAGGTCAGGAATAAATGACTGAAACATCGGAGTGACAAATGTCAAAGCAAAATAACCGTAAACAACTGTCGGGATTCCCGCTAAAACCTCTAGTACTGGTTTAATAACGCGTCTCGCCTTGTCGTTTGCATACTCACTCAAAAAAATGGCTGACATGAGCCCAAGCGGGACTGCTACAACGGTAGCAATTAGAGTAATGAGCAGTGTTCCTCCAATCAATGGAGCAACTCCATACTCACCAGACCATGGTGACCAACTTGTCCCTGTATAAAAATCAACTAAAGAAACATCTGAAAAGAAACCAACAGATTCACGTAATAAAGTAAATAAAATACCAACTGTAGTCAAAACACTAACAACGGCGCATAGCAACAAAAACCATGGGATTATTTTTTCTATTCTTTCCCCAAAACTTGTCTTTTGCTTTCTTTGCTCTATCATTTGCTGGACATTCAATCTATTTCCCCCGGATTGTAAACTTTTGTCCATCAATAAAACTCCTTTCATCCATCACCAAAAGGCAAGGTGAGACCATTTACAGCCTCACCCACCTTGTTAGATTTTCAAAATCAGCTGTTACTCAGTCCAGCCTTTAATTTTATCAAGCTGTTCTTGATATTTCTCTTCAGGAAGCGCTACATAACCTACTTCTTCAGCTGCTTTAGCTGCATTGTTCAACGTGTACTTTACAAAGTCTTGAACTTGTTTCTTCTCTTTATAAGCATTTACATTAACATAGGTGAACAGCGGACGAGAAAGTGGCGTGTAAGAACCGTCCTGAATTGTTTTACCAGATGGTTTAACAGCTTCAGCATCTTCACCATCTTTAATTCCAAGAACTTTCAAGCTGTCTTTATTCTCAGCGTAGTAAGCATAACCGAAGAATCCGATCGCATTCGGGTCGTTTTGAATACCGCGAACAAGAACGTTGTCATCTTCAGAAAGAGTTGTGTTTTTACCCTCTTTCATTGGTTTTTCTTCTAAAATTACTTCATCGAAGTAGTCAAAAGTACCTGAATCGTGACCTGGAGCATAAATCTTGATTGTTTCATCTGGCCATTCAGGGTTGATGTCAGACCATTTTGTCGCCTCAGATGATTCAAGGAAAATTTGTTTAAGTTGTTCAACAGAAAGCTCATCAACAAAATCGTTCTTAGAGGAAACCACGACAGAAAGTCCGTCATAGGCAAGAGTTAGCGGCTTAAGTTCAACGCCATTCTCTTCAGCAATTTTCTCTTCTTCTTGTTTGATTTCACGAGAAGCATTACTCAAATCAATTTCACCTTTAGTGGATTTCTTGAAGCCTCCACCAGAACCTGAGCTGTTAACAGTAGCGTTAACTTCTGGGTTTTCTGAGCTATAAGTGTAAACAAGGTTTTCCATGATCGGGAATACTGTAGAAGAACCGTCAATTGCGATTGGTCCAGAGACAGATTCAGAAGAACCTTCTTCACCGTTTTCTTCTCCATTACCTTCAGATGATCCGCAAGCTGCAAGTACGCCTAATACAAGGATAAATGCAAGCATAAGAGCTAAACTCTTAAAGTTTTTCATTTCTTTTTCCCCCTATGTCTGTTAATTGATTATTTCCTGCTGGCTTGGCCAACTCACATTTTATATATTAACGAGAGAGTTTTAAGTACATATAAATGAAACGTTAAGGTTTTGTAAATTGGCGAATTTTGCAGAAAAAAAAAGAGTGATACGTCTTGTATCACTCTTTAGTATTTGTTCCTTCTTTAGTTATATCCATCTCTACACCTTCTCTTGAACGTTTTTCTTTTAGTTCAAAATAGGCTTGTCCGATTCGCGCTCCAATATTATTACTAACACTGTACGTTTGAGTAGCTCCAATGCCTACATAAGGCGTCATTACAGAAAACGCAATTTCCGGATCATCATAGGGTGCATAGCCGATCAACGTTTTATTTAATGTATCCACACCATAATAGCCATCACCAGTTTCTCTTGGAATGTACTTCCTTGATTCTGCGGTTCCCGTTTTACCAGCCATTCTATATTGAGCGTAAGGTTCTTTTGAGAAAACACTGCTAGCTGTACCTTGGCTCGTTTGAAAGACTTGGCGGAAGCCCTCTTGAACTCTGTCAATATAATCAGGATCCATTTCAATTTGATTTAACACTTTCGGCGAATAGTCTTTATAGATTGGTCCCAGTCCTTCTGTCTTGCTAGATGGATCATGGATTTCTTTTACTAACTGAAGTTTAATGCGATCTCCTCCATTAGCAATAGTGGAGACGTATTGGTTCAACTGCATAGCTGTATAAGTACTATATTGTCCTATAGAAAAGTCTAAAATGTTTCCTGGCAATGGATTATCACCTTTAAAACCAGTTTCTTCATAAGGAAAATCTAATCCAGTTTCTACCCCTAACCCAAACTGATTGAAGTTGTATAGAAACTTTTCAAACGTTCCATCTTCTAAACGAAGCGAGGGACGATCGTATTGCATATCATACACTCCGCCCATACGCATGGCTAAGAAGAACATATACACGTTTGAAGACTGCTGTAGTGCTGATACGTCATTAATCCATCCGATATTCGGGGTGTAAGACCTTTTCACATCACCTGCAATCGAAACGGGCTTGTCATTAAGTCCAAAACCAGGATCAATCGCACCTTCATGGAGGCCAGTTAAAATGGTAGCACCTTTAACTGTAGACCCCGGTGTATAAGCATTGTAAACAGCCTGATGGGAAGTGTCAGAAAAGCGGTCCTCCCCTTCTTCAGGATCACGATTATAGGTTTGACCTGAAATCGCAAGTACTTCTCCTGTGTTCGGATTTGAAACAACAGCCACGGAATTCTCTAAATAACGGTTCTCCCGTGGAGCTTTTGCTATAGCGTTAGCTAATTCTTCTTGAACAATCTGGTCAACTTTTTTCTGAAGTTCCATATCAATGGAAAGAACAAGGTCTTTCCCCCGTTCACCTTCCCGAATCACTTTGGAGTCCACTACATTATTGTTCTTATCTGTTTCGTATTGAACTTTTTCCTTTGTTCCACGGAGTACTTCTTCATACTCTTGTTCTAGTCCGCTAATGCCTACACGATCATTACGACTGTAATCAAGAGACATGTAGTAGTCTAAATCGTCTCGAGGCACTCCTTGTTCTGTAGAAGTAATACTGCCGATGTAGTTGCGAAAAGTATTTTGAAAAGGATATTCTCTTTTCCAATCAGCTGTCACATTAATACCCGGTAAGTTGGCTAAGTGTTCGGCTACAGCTGAATATTCCTTCTCTGTAATATCTGCATTTTTTACGGTATGAGGAGAAAGAGCATAAGCTTTATCCAATTCTTTCTTTATGACAATAACTTCTTTAATAGCGTCGTCGTACCCCTCAATTTCCTCTTTCTTAATACTGTCTAACTGAAGTTGATAAACTTCCCCATTATCTAAATCTGAGGTATCTTTGTCAGCAATCCGTTCTCGCATTTCATCGCGATGTTTTAAGAAATAGTACTCTTTTAAATCACGTTCACTCAGTTTATTTTCAAAATCCATATCTATATACTTGGCGAGTTTCTCAGCCAGCTCTAGCCGATCCTCAGGCTGGACACCCTTTGGCGGGGTATATGTAATGGAATAGAGGGGCTGGTTGTCAACAATGACACGTCCGAAACGATCGTACATTTCACCTCTTGGTACGGGAATATTAGTCGTTGTATTTTCTGTACGGTCAATTTCGTCCTGAGCCTCTTCTCCATTTAATATTTGAACCACCCCAAGTTGCAAAATAATGCCAGCGAAAAGTAAAAACACTACAAAAAATACCACATTCAAACGAAAAGGAAGATGTGATTTCTTATTTAGACCATTCTTCTTTTTCCCCATGATTGCCCTCTCCCTTTTTCAACAAAATCCGTAACTATTATAGCATCTTTTTCCTACTTAATAATAGACGAGACTCATGGGAGATTTGTTTCAATTATGTGTCGTTTTCATCATTTTCGTGTCAATATTTTTTATAAAGAAGTAAATTACAAAGTGGCCTCCTCCCACTAACAGAAGTATATAAGGGATTCCCGTCTCAGGTGTAATGACTGTGATTGCGCCTAAGAATGTAAGAATGGAGAGAATCCGCCCTAGATTGAGATATATTTCCCGCACAACAATATATTCAATTCTCATTTCCCCCGCGTTCCATGACTTTCCGATCACATCATACGTGAGGGATAAATAAGGAACATACAACAATGGGAAAAACACCCCTGCTATCCCTGCGTAAAGAAGGAGCAAGGACATACTCTTACTTACTAACAAAATCAACACATTTAAATACAGAACCAGCCCCGCTAAAAATATTGCTTTTTTTCTCCTTCTTGGTTTCACAATTCTGCTTACTAAAAAATAAAAGAGGAAAGAACATCCGGAGTAAACAAGATTAAATACCCCAATGGATAGTTCATCCCTTGTCATTAAGAAAATCCAAATAGAAACAGCAAATAAAAAGACGCCTTCTCTGAATCCTTGAGCCACATGGGCATTTAAAATCCTTTTCCAGTTCTTATTATTTCTTCTTTCATTAATAATCCTTCGAAAGGAGAAATTCCCGTTTGCTTTTCTTCTGGATAAACCAAAACTAACTAAAACGGCAACAATAAATAATCCAAAGGATATTGCGAATATAACAGTGTATCCTGTGAAGTTATTGAGCCGGGATATAATGAATCCTGCAAGCAAAGGACCGCTCATTCCCCCAAGAGATTGTAGTACACCTAGGAAGCCATTAAAAAAATCCCTGGTTTCCGGTTCGGTAATCTCAAACGTCAAAACGTTATAAGCAAGCCAGTAAAATCCATATCCAACACCGAGCAGCGCACCCAGCATAATATTAAAAGTAGCAGCTTTCTCTCCTACAATGAGAACAGTCAAAAAAAACAATGACAGTACGGTTACACCTGTACGAAGTACGATGACCCTGTCAATTTTTTTTGCACATTTGCCTGCAAATATAAAAGTTAGAGGCTGCAAAACATAGATGCTTAAATTGTAGAGCGCAATGTCTGTATAGCTGTTGGACTGCTTCCATAAATAAATGTTCACAAATGTACTGGATAAAAATATGCCAAGGGAGTATAAGCCTCCTATTAATAACAGCAATAACAGATCTTTTGATACATTTTCGTGGCTCAGCCACGCACGTAGCTTACTCACCATATCCATGTCTCCTTTGCGTTCTTTCATAGTGTTGTCAGAACGAAAGGAGATATACAAAAAGAAAAGGCATGGATAAACATCCATGCCTTACCGAACTCTTGTTATGCTTATTTAGCAGCGTCGAAACGCTTAGATACTTCGTCCCAGTTTACTACGTTCCAGAATGCTGAAACGTAATCAGGACGACGGTTTTGATAGTTCAGGTAGTAAGCGTGTTCCCAAACATCCAAACCAAGGATTGGAGTTTTACCTTCCATAATCGGTGAATCTTGGTTCAATGTGTCAATGACTTCAAGGCTGCCATTATTCACAACTAGCCAAGCCCAACCTGATCCGAAGCGGCCTTTAGCAGTTTCTTCAAACTTTTCTTTGAATTGATCGAAGCTGCCGAACGTATCGTTAATTTGAGTAGCCAAGTCACCAGTCGGCTCTCCACCGCCATTCGGGGACATGATTGTCCAGAATAGGCTGTGGTTTGCGTGACCGCCACCGTTTCGGCGGACAGCCGTACGAATGTCTTCAGGTACTACGGACAGGTTGTTTGAAAGCAGTTCCTCAAGAGACTTGTCTTGAAGATCTGAATGTCCTTCTAAAGCATTGTTCAGCTTTGTTACATAGCCGTTATGGTGCTTCGTATGGTGGATGTTCATTGTTTCCTTATCAATAGTAGGTTCTAGTGCGTCATAAGCGTAAGGTAATTCTGGTAGTTCAAATTTAGCCATAATGAAAACTCCTCCTTTAAATTAATATGTAAAATTAAGAATGAGACTTGCCCGTCTCTTCTCAATTTTACATTATCAAACCGTACTTGCAGTTGCAAATGTTTTGCAACTGGAAAGATAACTTATCTTCCGATATTAAGAATTCCCTTAATATTGAAATTCAAACATAAAAAATAACAAGCCAAGTAGCTTGTTATTCTAAAAGTGGCTCGGGACGGAATCGAACCGCCGACACACGGATTTTCAGTCCGTTGCTCTACCGACTGAGCTACCGAGCCATAAAGGTATAATTTTTTCTCAGATGAAGTATAGCGCTCAGATATTGATATGTATCATGGCGGAGGAGGAGGGATTCGAACCCCCGCGGGGCGTAAACCCCCTGGCGGTTTTCAAGACCGCTCCCTTCAGCCAGACTTGGGTACTCCTCCGGATGATAAAATTATGGTGGACCCTGCAGGACTCGAACCTGCGACCGATCGGTTATGAGCCGATAGCTCTAACCAGCTGAGCTAAGGGTCCACATGGGGCGGTTGATGGGAATCGAACCCACGAATGCCGGAACCACAATCCGGTGCGTTAACCACTTCGCCACAACCGCCAAGACGCTTAATTATGTATGAAAATAATGGTGGCGGTGGAGGGAATCGAACCCACGACCTCACGGGTATGAACCGTACGCTCTAGCCAGCTGAGCTACACCGCCATCTGATGTCACTCTCTCGAAGCGACATTTATTAATATATCATGTTCACCCTAAAACGTCAAGAAGAATTTCCCCTGCCGTTTTTGGCGACAAAAATAATATAGCACGGACTCGGGTACCTTTCAAGACTTTTTTTAAAAGAATTTTTATTAACTCTAGTCGCAAGGTACTTGGTTATTATAATAACATGAAACCCTCCTTTTTTAAGAATCGCCTCCTTATCCTAAAAGACTTGGATTCCAGATAATAGCTTTGTTTAGATGGGGCTGTTTCCGTTACCTAGTCATCTGGAGAGGTGGTCGTGGAAATGGATCGCTTTCCGCGGGGATGAAGGCAAGCCTCCTCGGTTTGCCACCCCGTGGGGTCTTCCCAGCCATACCATTCCCGCAGGAGTCTCACCATTTCCCCTCTCACCTTGCTATTTTTTGGTGGAACGGGAACGTATGCAAAAGTAGAAACAGTCCATTTAATACAGATGATTCACTATGGAAATATATTCGTTTATCCTGTCAGAATAGGCCATAAGAGCTCCACTATTCAAAAAGAAGCAGCTACTATTTAGCAGCTGCTTCTCTGTTTTTCTTATAAGCTTTCTTTTTCTCCTAACACTTCTTCAGCGATGTTAACAGCATGGTCTCCGATTCGCTCAAGATTGCTAATCATATCAACGAATACGATCCCTGCTTGTCCAGTACAAACCCCTTCATTCAGACGAATGATATGCTTCTTACGATAACTGCGTTCCATGCGATCCAATTCATTCTCTTTCTGAACGACAGCCAACGCTTCTTCTCGGCTCATATTTTCTAAAGCTTTGGTTGCTTGCTTAACTGTCATCAAGGTTAGATCGAACATCGTATTCAGATCATCGATGGCTTGAGGAGTCAAATTAACTTTATTTGAATTTTTATAATCAATGAGCTCGATGATATTTTCAAAGTGATCTCCAATTCTTTCAAGATCCCTTACAGAGTCCATTAGTGCAGAGTGTTTATGGCTTTCTTCATCTGTCAAAGAAGCCTGAGACAAGTCCACTAAATAATCCGTAATTTTTCTGTCTAAATTATTCAATGCATCTTCGATTTGCATAGCAATTTCGGAGTGCTTTTGTTGCTTGTTGTTCAAGTAAAGACTTGTTTCTTCCAAACCTTTATAAGCATATTCACCCATGCGGATGACTTCTTCTTTTGCTTGGTCGAGAGCAAGTGATGGTGATTGCTCAATAAAGATTGGATCAAGATGCTTTGGCTTAAATTCTATCAAAGAGTCTTCACCAGGAACAAGTTTTACAACAATCCAAGCCAATACAGCTACAAACGGAAACTGTACAATTGTGTTAGCGATGTTGAAAGAACCGTGAGCAAATGCAATGGTCATCTCCGGTTCAAGGTTCAAGGCCCCTTGCAACCACTCTACATATAAGGTGTAAGGTTTTAACAGCAATAGAAATACGGTAGCACCAAGAACGTTGAAAATCACGTGTACGAAAGCTGCGCGTTTAGCTCCCACACTCGCTCCGATAGCAGCGAGAACAGCAGTAATCGTAGTTCCTATATTGTCACCAAATAAAACTGGCAGGGCCGCATCTAGACTCATGAGCCCTTCTCCGAATAATCCCTGAAGGATCCCAATCGTGGCACTTGAGCTCTGTACAATAACCGTGAATAAGGTTCCGATGACAACACCTAGAACAGGGTTATCACTCATGGATAATGTTAATTCTTGGAAGGCCTCCAAAGAACGAAGTGGTTTCATTCCGCCACTCATCGTTTCCAGTCCAAAGAATAATGCACCAAGACCAAAGACGGTTTGTCCGATGTTGGTAACCTTTTTATTTTTAAAGAAGAAAATCAAGAAGGCACCTACAGCTAATATAGGAAGGCCATATTCTTTAATATCAATACCTATAATAAATGCAGTCATTGTCGTTCCAATATTAGCACCCATAATTACACCGATGGCTTGCCTAAATGTCATAAAACCGGCGTTAACAAGACCTACCGTCAATACGGTAGTTGTTGAACTACTCTGAACAAGCATAGTAACAACAGCACCAGCAACTACTCCCATCAAAGGATTGCTCGTAAATCGATCTAATAGCTCCCTCAAGCGGTCCCCAGCCACTTTTTGGAGTCCGTCTCCCATATACTTAATACCGAACAGGAAGATTCCGAGACCTCCAATGAATTCAAATATCATCTGCTGCACATTGATATCCAATTATTCTCATCCCTTTCTTCATCCAAGTTTCTACATTTTTCTCTTTTTTTCAAAACACCTTATTCATTATTAACGATAGGCATTTTATTTGTAAAGGATATACGCCAATCTTAACAATAAATTTACATTGAGTTTATACCCACGTAAAATCCATGTGTTTTAGAAAAATCAAAAAATAAAAAGCGCCATCTCTAGGATGACACTTCCTTATGGTTTCTTATGTTGTTTTTTACGTTTCAATGCTATAACTTGCTTTCGGTTTTTCTGCTGTATTTTTCATGATCCGATTATTTTAGTGGGGACCCTCAGGATAACTCTTGTGTTAGAAAGACTATCAGCTTGGAATTTTTATCTAATTGAGCGTTAGAGCATCTTTATATGTTCTGATTGGAATACATCTTAGAGATCATTGGAGTAAAAGTATAAGAAATAATGAATTTACCTTCAGTTATCAATCTTCTTGACGAGGATTTTAGTTCCATCCACAGCCACAACTTTAATGGAATCTTTCCTTGAGATCCATTGCCCATTAGAAACTGCGCTGTATTCCTCTTTGTCTATACTGACCGTTCCTACCGGCCTCATATCTGTAAGTGCCTCACCTGTTTTCCCGACAAGGGACTGGTAGGTTTCTTTCATCGAATTATAGCCCATCTCTGAAGACAATTGATCAGCGAGAGTAATTTTAGTCCACATTTCACGACGCTTAAATACTTTTAAGAAAAGTAAAGAGCCTGCGCCTCCTACTATAACTCCAATTACACTATAAAGACCAGCGACCCAGTTAGGAGCACTGAACCCGACGGCCACAACCATGGCGGCTGCTCCAATTGTAGCAAGTGTACCATCGTTTAATAGTTTCCCATCAATAACCATCAAAATAATCCCAAGAAAATAGACAAGCATCATAATGAAAAACATGTCCATGGCCAAATAACTTGAGAAATACACAGTAATGAAACCTATTCCCAGTACGGCAAATGCTCCTCGCATATTGACTAGCAATTCCCCAATTAGAAACATCGTTCCTAACATGGTTATAAATAACGCAATCCAATCAAAAGAAAGCATGACCCAACCACCCTCTCTTCTTTCTCTGAATACTTCATGTACGATTAAACAACCTTTTTAGTTTCATTATAATATATGATTTTTCTAATTCCCTGCCCCGTGATATAATTTGTTAGGCCTTAAAAAAGTACATTTACAATATTTTTACATGGATTAGGCAACAAATAAGTGTCTTGACTTCTCATTTAAGACAAAAGCCCTTATAATGAAGATTGGAATTTTATAAAGATACCTTTTTTGTAAGTATACAAAGGAGCGATTTTAAATGGCAATTACGCACAGAAAAGATACTCGTCCTGTAAAAGTCGGCGACATTACTATAGGTGGATCAGATGAAGTTGTCATTCAATCAATGACAACAACGAAAACCCACGATGTAGAAGCAACAGTTGCAGAAATTAAACGTTTAGAGGAAGCTGGCTGTCAGGTCGTCCGTGTAGCTTGCCCGGATGATCGAGCTGCAGATGCAATCCCAGAAATTAAAAAACGCATTAATATCCCACTTGTTGTAGATATACATTTCGACTATAAGAAAGCCTTGAAAGCCATTGAGGGCGGTGCGGATAAAATTCGTATCAACCCCGGAAATATTGGAAAACGTGAAAAAGTTGAAGCTGTAGTTAAAGCAGCTAAAGAAAAAGGTATTCCTATCAGAATTGGTGTAAACGCTGGTTCTTTAGAGCGTCACATTTTAGAGAAATACGGATACCCAACAGCTGATGGCATGGTGGAAAGTGCTCTTCACCACATCAAGATTCTTGAAGATCTGGACTTCCACGACATTATTGTATCCTTGAAAGCTTCCGATGTTAAATTAGCCATTGAAGCTTATGAAAAAGCGGCTGCTGCCTTTAATTACCCGATTCACTTAGGAATTACCGAATCAGGGACTTTATTTGCAGGTACGGTTAAAAGCGCGGCTGGTTTAGGTGCTATTTTAAGTAAGGGGATTGGAAGCACGGTAAGAATCAGCTTAAGTGCAGATCCAGTAGAAGAGGTTAAAGTAGCTAAAGAACTTCTGAAATCTTTCGGTCTTGCCTCCAACGCTGCTACCTTGATTTCATGCCCGACTTGCGGTCGAATTGAAATTGACTTAATTTCAATTGCAAATGAAGTTGAAGAATATATTCAGTCCATTAAGGCTCCAATCAAGGTTGCTGTGCTTGGCTGCGCTGTAAACGGCCCTGGTGAAGCTCGTGAAGCTGACATTGGAATTGCCGGTGCCAGAGGAGAAGGTCTCCTTTTCCGTCACGGTGAGATCATCCGTAAAGTTCCTGAGGATATTATGGTTGATGAACTTAAAAAAGAAGTCGATAAACTTGCTGAAGAGCATTACGAGAAACAGCGAAAAGAAAAAGAAGAACAAAACGCTTAAATAGAAAGGTGGACCTGTCCAGGTCCACCTTTTTTTACGCTAAATGAGATTATAAATCGGGGCGAAGAACAAGGCAAATGCGATGGAAACGACACTGACGATGATCGCCATGTTACCTATAGTGTCTGCTCCACGACGCTTACCGATGATACCGAGGATGATTCCTGCTGCTCCTAAAATAATAGGAGCAAAGAAAAAGGAAAGGATGGCAGCTGTTAAACCTAACCACGCCATACCTACCTTGACATCATCTTCCATCCTTGTTTCCTGCTCTTCAGATTTTATCGGCTCGTGAACAGGAGCCACGGCGGCTTCCTGAGCGAACTCTTCCTCATAACTTTCACCATAAACAGGTTGGTTGGGTCCTCGCCCATGATCATCAACCTCTTCTGTCACTTGCTCTAGCTCATCTCCATGTTCTGGAGCCTTTTCTGTTTCTTCCTGATTCTCAACAGGATTCTTCGGATCGTACATAAGAACACCCTCACTTTCTGTTTGGAGAATCATCAATAGTATGTGAAATTTCCGTTCTTTTTAATAAGGGATTTGATGGAATCGTTAGAACTCAAAATTCTGAGCTGCCTTTTTCGCGTGAGTTGGTCCGCCATATTTCAGCTTATTACCTCGCCAAAGTTTATTAATGACGATAAGTGAAGTTTGATATTGATACACATAACCCCAGTGGTTTTCATATCGTGTTATAAGACTGAAGGAAAGGAAGTATAAACCAATGAAAAATGTTGCACAACAATTCATTACGCAAAGGTTGAAGCATTTAACTGTCAGTGATATTCACTCATACAGCAAAAAGTATCGTATTCCTGTTTCCAAAGCAGAAGCGGTAGCAATCGTAAAAGCATTGAAAAAGAATAAAGAAAACCCTTTTGACCCAGAAGGAAGAAAACGGATGTTAATGAAATTGGCGGCAATCACATCGAAGGATACAGCTCGCTCAGTTAATAAAATACTTATAAAGATGGCCAAGGAATATGGTGTCGAGGACTGGCTAAAGTAGGGTTAAACATATAAAAATAAGGCTGCCTTTTCAAGGCAGCCTTATTATATTATTGTTCCATTATTTTTTCTTTTAATGCTTCGTCAAACGTTCCTTCTTTTATCATATTGATTTCAAAGCGATAAGGAGGCTGTTTGTTCTTCTTATCTTCTCCTACATATGGTGTTTCGAGAATCTTCGGCAGCTGCTTCAATTGTGGATGATGAATGACCTTATGAAGGGCTTTAAAACCTATATAACCAAACCCAATATTCTCATGACGGTCTTTTTGTGCACCTTGAATGTTCTTACTATCATTGACGTGAATGACCTTAAGCCTATCTACCCCAACAATACGATCAAATTCATCAAGAACGCCATCAAAGTCTTCAACTACGTTATATCCTGCATCGTGAATGTGGCAAGTATCCATGCAGACAGAAAGCTTTTCATTCATCGTAACCCCATCAATGATTTGAGCTAATTCTTCAAAGCTTCTTCCAATTTCAGATCCTTTACCTGCCATTGTTTCTAATGCAATCTGAACGTTTTGATCTTTATGAAGAACTTCATTTAACCCTTCGATGATTTTGGGCAGCCCTTTATCCACCCCTTGTCCGACATGGGAACCTGGATGAAGTACGATTTGCCTAGCTCCTAACGCTTCCGTACGTTCGATTTCATTTCGTAGAAAGTCTACCCCTAACTGGAACGTTTCCGGCTTCGTCGTATTCCCGATATTAATGATATATGGAGCATGCACCACAATATCTGCGATTCCATTCGCTTGCATATGTTCTTGTCCAGCTTCAATGTTTAATTCTTCTATTGGACGACGTCTCGTATTTTGTGGAGCCCCCGTATAAATCATGAATGTATTGGAACCATAGGCTGCCGCTTCTTCACTAGCCCCAAGAAGCATTTTTTTCCCTTTCATAGACACATGCGAACCTATTTTAACCATATCTTCCTCTACCCCTTTCTATTTCTTTCTGTAACGTTCCCTTTTCAACTTCTTCAAGTTCTTATCAGCTTCTTGCTTCATTTTCTTTTTGTAACCTGGTTTTACTTTCTTTGGTTTACGAACCATCTGTTTCGCTTTTTTCTCTAGGTCCGTTTGTTTCTTCTCTCGCATTTGACGCTCATTATAAGAATTAATTTCTTTCCATTCTCCATTTTTCACTTCATAAAACTCAAAGCTTAACCCTTTTTTCTCAAGTTTTTGTATTAAAGGAAGGTCAGCTTCTTTATAGAGGTTAATGGCCGTTCCTTCTAGGCCAGCTCTCGCTGTCCGCCCGACACGATGGATATAAAATTCTTCTTCTTTTGGCATTTGAGCATTAATGACATGGCTGACACCTTGAATATCTATACCACGGGAAGCTAGATCGGTTGCGACAATATACTGATAACGCAGATTCTGCAGTTCCTTCAGCATCCGCTTGCGCTCTCTTGGTGATAACCCACCGTGGATAACTCCAACCTCTAGGCCGCGGCTTAATAAATCATTGGTTAACTCATCTGCTTGTTCTTTCCCATTTGTAAAAATAATAGCCAAATAAGGTTGGATGGCTTTTGTAATATCCATAATGACATCAGCCGGAGCTTTGTGTCGAAGAGGTATTAATCGATGTTCCATTGACTCCGGTGACGGCTTCTCATCATCAGTTTGAATATACGTAGGGTTCTTTAAATACTTTTTCAAAAAAGGCTGTAAGCGTTCAGGTATTGTGGCGGAGAAAACGAGAATCTGTAATTCCGGATCCATCCGTACAAGGATTTGATCGACTTCTTCTATAAATCCAAGGTCAAGCATCAAATCAGCTTCATCAAGTACAAAAGCCTTAGCTTCATATAAGTCAATGGCTTCTTCTTTAACCATATCCAAAATTCGTCCTGGAGTTCCTACGACAATATGAGGAGGCGCAGAGGATAGCTTATCCATCATTTTTTGTTTATCCGTTCCGCCAATTACAAGCTTGGAACGCCAAACTTGTTCCTTTTCCGCATGCTTGATCGCTTTTTTTACTTCTTCATGTATTTGTATAGCAAGTTCTCTAGTTGGAGCAGTGATCACAAATTGTACGTGCTCTGCCTTCTCATCCAGTTGATTAAACAACGACAACAGATACGCGTGAGTTTTTCCTGATCCTGTGTGAGACTGACCGATCAAACTTTCTCCTCTTAATGCTGCAGGAAGAACCTGTTGCTGGATCGGTGTCGGTTCTTTAAATCCTAACCCTTCAATCATCTGACTGACGGTAGGGTTGATGGCAAATTGCTGAAATGTATGGTTACTCATATACGTACTCCTTTAAAGTTAAATATCCCTATCCTATTATAATAGAGGATAAAGAGAAATGCACGAAAGCACGATGATTTGAGGGGATTCTTTGTCAACTTTGGCTTTACCCTTTATAATGGGAGATGGTATTGTGAAAGTTATTCTATTGGATTGGATGAAGAGGAGGACTTTATATAATGGAAGTCATTAAAATCGCCCCTCGCGGTTATTGCTACGGAGTCGTAGATGCCATGGTCATTGCTCAAAACGCAGCTAAAGACCCAAATCTGCCTCGTCCGATATATATTTTAGGTATGATTGTCCACAACTCTCATGTAACAAAAGCCTTTGAAGATGAAGGCATTATTACAGTAGATGGAAAAAACAGGCTTGACCTTTTAGAAGGAATTAATGATGGAACTGTCATTTTTACTGCCCATGGAGTTTCTCCTGAAGTTAAAGAACGAGCAAAAGCCAAAGGACTTATGACTTTAGATGCTACATGTCCTGATGTAACCAATACTCACAATTTGATTCGTAAAAAAGTGGCAGAAGGATATGAAATCATTTATGTCGGTAAGAAAGGCCACCCTGAACCCGAAGGAGCAATGGGTGTAGCTCCAGGAAAAGTTCATCTTGTTCAAACCGAAGAGGATGTTGACCAGTTAGAGCTTGACCACGACAAATTAATGGTTACCAATCAGACGACTATGAGTCAATGGGATGTCTATGATGTCATGGAAAAAGCCAAAGAGAAATTTCCTCAGCTCGAGAAACAACAAGAAATTTGCATGGCGACACAAGTGCGTCAAGAGGCAGTATCTGAACAAGCTAAGGAAGCTGACTTAACGTTGGTAGTTGGTGATCCAAAAAGTAATAACTCTAACCGTCTTGCCCAGGTCTCTAAAGAGAAAGCAGGGACAGAAGCCTATCGTATCGCTGACGTGACTGAAATCGACCTTGACTGGTTGGAAGGTGTGGAAAAAGTGGCTGTCACTGCAGGAGCCTCTACCCCAACACCAATTACGAAAGAAGTCATCAAATTTATTGAACAATATGATCCAAATGATGTGGATACATGGGTTCGAGAATCTAAGGTTGAACAAAAGAAAATTCTTCCTCGAGTAAAAGCGAAGAAGAAAACGAAAAAGCAAGAACAAAAGAGTTAAGCATAAAAAGTCCTGAACCATTTGCGTTCAGGGCTTTTTATTTAATCTCTGATTTGTGTACGCTTTGTTAATGCGATGTCGAGGAAGGGAGAGCATGAGAAAGCTCACCGGACGCCCACGGAAAGCGACTCCTATTCCTACGTCGCTAAAACTCCACTACTATCTTTTCATCAGCTTTTACATGAACTCAAAAGGCTCTGTATTTGCTTCAGAGATCATAATATTTAATCCATTGTCTTGATTGCAATGCTTTTCTAAGTATTCCTTCACTTTCGGACAAACTATTTTTTCCACATGGTGACCAGGGTCAATGATAGAAAGACCCATTTCCTTGGCGTCCTGTGCCAGATGGAATGTTAGATCTCCTGTTATATAAACGTCTGCCCCGCTTCTTTTAGCTTGATGGATGAACTTTTCTCCACTTCCCCCAAGTAGAGCCACTTGTTTCACTTGCTTAGTCGAATCCCCTACAAAACGAAGGCTAGGAACGCTGTACTTTTCTTTTACAAGTTGGCAAAGTGCCTCTAGGGATACCGGTTCTGTAAGACGTCCAATTCGACCAGCTCCAAGCGTTTCTCCTTCATTCAACAAAGGATACAAATCATAGGCCACCTCTTCATAAGGATGAGCCTCTTCCATCGCTTTCAAAACGACATTTAATTTAGATTTCGGAACGATGGTCTCTATACGTTTCTCTTTCACGATTTCAAGCTGGCCGTTTGAACCGATATAGGGATTCGTACCCTCTAACGGTTGAAAAGTTCCTTCTCCGGAAAGCTGGTAGGTACAGTGGCTATAATTTCCAATATGACCTGCACCTGCATTACTCACTGCATTTCTGAGCGAATCTGCATGATCTTCAGGAACAAACACGGTCAATTTGACTAAGTCATCCTGTTGAGAAGAGAGAAGTGGTCTTACGTTCTCTAAATTCAGCACTTCCGCCATTACATCATTGACTCCTCCTTTAGCCACATCCAAATTGGTGTGAGCTGCATAGACGGTGATGTCGTGCTGTATGAGTTTTCTTATAACTCTTCCTTTAGGGGTATCAAAATTAATTTCGCTCAATTTCATGAAGAGAAGCGGGTGGTGGGCGATAATCAAATCCACATTCTTTTCAATCGCTTCATCTGCTACGTTTTCTAATACATCTAGTGTAACCATCACATTCTCTACAGGTTTATTTAATGTCCCGACTTGTAAACCAACGTTATCCCAATCAAAGGCTAAGTGCTTCGGGGACCATTTCTCGAACTCTCGAATAATCTCTTGGGCCGTTTTAGTGTCGGTCATAATCAAGAACCTCCTTCAACCATATGATTTCGTTGTTTATGCCATCGACTTTATCTTGATCAACAGATGATGCCTTTTTCATTTGCTCAAGTACATACCTCTTTTTATCCAATTCCTCTTGACACTTTTTCCAAAACGTCTCCCCACCTTGTTTAAGCAGATAAGGACCTAACCAAAGTTCTTTTTCGATTTGTTTTTTGTCATAAGGTTGTTCTGGATCTCCTTGTTCTGCCACAAGAATTTCATAAATATGTCCGCTTTCTTCAAGGATGCTTTCTTCAACCAGAGAGTATCCATTATTCAGGAACCAGCGTCTTATAGATCTTGAATCAATATTTGGCTGTACAATTATTCGTTGGACAGCTCCAAGTTTCTCTTTTCCAGCTTCTAAAATATCTCGAATCAGCGGCCCCCCCATTCCAGCTATGACTATTTGATTGACCTCATTTACTTCCAGAACTTCAAGACCGTTCCCAAGCCTTACATCAATTCGATCTTGAAGGCTATGTGAGGTTACTTCATTTTTTGCACTTTCATAGGGCCCTTGATTGACTTCTCCAGCAACTGCTCGAGCTGTCTTATCTTGCAAGCACACATAGCAAGGTAAATAGGCGTGATCTGATCCTATGTCAGCAAAGTGGCTGCCTTCCGGCAAATAAGCAGCCACTTTATATAGTCTTTGCGATAGAGAATTGACATTCATACTCAACGTTCCTTTCTTAAAAAAAGAAAAGCTTTCTGACTGATACAGAAAGCTTTTCCCCTTTTGTTACTATTTCTTTTCTGCTAACCATTCAGCTAACTTCGTAGCCTCTTCACCTGTGTAAAGGCCGGCCGGCATGGCAGATCCTTTACCGTTCACAATGATTTCTTTGATCTCTTCTGCAGAATATCTGCTTCCAACCTCTTGAAGGTTCGGTCCAGCTCCACCGCTTAAATCACCGCCATGGCAACTTGCACATTTGGATTGGAACATTTCTTCTGGGTTAGCGCTGGCTGCTTCTTCCTGTTTTTCTCCACCATTTTTCTCTTCATTTTGAATGGCTTCACGCTGGTTAATTCCAGCAGCTGATACGATGATCATAGCCACAATACCTAAGACTGCAATAATTGCAAATGGAATCACAGGGTTTCTTCTCATTCGGTTGCATCCTCCTTATGTATTCCCTAGAAATAGATTCGTGTCTATTCGACTATATTTATTTTACTTGAAAACCATTACTTATGAAAGGGATAACATGTGAAAACTTACAAAACAATAAAGATTACCACAAATACGAAACCACCAGGACCAAACATCACACAGATATCTCTCCTAATCCCTGCTCAAACCATATTTAACCATTTAAGTGAGATTATTTTAATTGAACCATAACGTTAGTTTAACCACTAAGAATGTAAACATGCAAGGGTTACAAAACTCGACAAAAGCCCTGTTTGCATTATGATGACCATTTCAGTAAAATGAATGACAAGAAATGAAAGGGCTAACAAAACCAAGATTTTAACCACATATCGGGCTATCCCTAAAGTTAGGATTTAACTTTCAATAAAAAAACAGCAATTCATCAATGAGGGAACATTGATGAATCACTGAATTCAATTGGTTTACTCCATGAAATCTTTAAGACGTTTGCTTCGGCTTGGATGCCTTAACTTACGAAGTGCTTTTGCTTCGATTTGACGGATTCTCTCACGTGTTACACCAAACACTTTACCTACCTCTTCAAGGGTCCTTGTGCGGCCGTCGTCTAGGCCAAAGCGTAACCGTAATACGTTTTCTTCGCGATCTGTCAACGTATCAAGTACATCTTCTAATTGTTCTTTCAATAATTCATAGGCTGCATGATCTGAAGGAGATGTCGCTTCCTGATCTTCAATAAAGTCTCCAAGGTGGGAATCATCTTCCTCACCAATAGGTGTTTCCAATGAGACAGGCTCTTGAGCGATTTTCAGGATTTCACGCACTTTATCCGGAGTTAATTCCATGTCTTGAGCAATCTCTTCAGGTGTTGGCTCTCTGCCTAGATCTTGAAGAAGTTGGCGCTGCACACGAATCAACTTGTTAATCGTTTCTACCATGTGAACCGGAATACGAATGGTACGTGCTTGGTCAGCAATGGCACGTGTAATTGCCTGGCGAATCCACCATGTAGCGTACGTACTGAATTTGTACCCTTTTCGATAGTCGAATTTTTCTACAGCTTTAATGAGCCCCATATTTCCTTCCTGAATCAAATCAAGGAATAACATTCCGCGACCTACATATCTTTTTGCAATACTTACTACAAGACGCAAGTTAGCTTCTGCTAGATCTCGTTTCGCTTCTTCATCACCGTTCTCAATCCGCTGGGCAAGGCTGATCTCATCTTTTGCTGATAATAGATTGACACGGCCAATCTCTTTCAAATACATACGAACAGGGTCATTAATTTTGACACCTGGAGGTACACTGAGGTCGTTAAGGTCGAATTCTTCCTCTTTATCGAGCTGCTTCATACTTGGATCAGTTTCTGAATCACCAATTACCTCTACACCTTGGTCATTCAAGTGTTCATAAAATTCATCCATTTGATCGGAGTCAAGCTCAAAATTGGAAAGCTTCTCAGCTACTTCTTCATAGGCAAGGACTCCTCGTTTTTTCCCTATTTCCAACACTTGTTCTTTTGCTTGCTCAAGTGTCAATTCATTAGTATTTTCAGTTTCTTTAGAACGTGATGGCTGTTGTTGCTTATCTGCCATAAGTCCCCCTCCTTCCAACATATCTACACAAACTATGAATGAGTGCTTCTCAGTTCTTTCTTAAGGCGAATGATTTTCATAGCAATTTCAGCTGCTTTAATGGGTTCATTTTGTTGTTCTGCTCTTTTCAAATCATCCTCAAGAGTCTTTATTTCTGTACGATCACTATTCTCTGCTTTGACAGCAGCAATATAATCGTATATTTCTTGATCAGACACTTCTTCACTTAATGAGGCCATTGCTAATTCAATAACAAGATTCTTTAATGCGGGATCATCCAGCTTTTCTACAAATTGACTTACATCCGAATCATTACCGTCTTCATAATATGCATAAAGATGAGTAACAATCACCTGATGATCAGAGATATTGAACCCGCCTCCTAATTCCTCCTGAACTTTATCAGCAATAAGCGGATCTTTCAACATATATGCAATGAGCTTCCTTTCTGCATTGTGAAAAGCGGGAAGCAATCTATTTTGAATAGGTGAATAGCTTTTACGATTAGTATGACGGTTCTGCTCTACGTTATCCCGTGACGATACTTTTTGCCCTCTGATCCGCTGAACTTCTTCTTTCAACGTTTCAACAGACATATCGAATTCATTTGCTAATTCATTAATGTAATGTTCTCGTTCTACGGCTCGTTCAAGTAAAGCTACCTCTTGTAATACGTTTTCGATATAAGCGATCCGATCTCCTTCTAATTGAAGGTTGTAATCCCTCCTGAGATAGCTCATGACAAACGAGACGTAAGTATCGCTTGTATCAAGCACCTCTTTCTGAAACCGATCTCCACCATTTTTTTGTATGAAATCATCCGGATCCAATCCATCTGGAATTCTGGCAACGAAGGTTTGGCATCCCACTGCCTTCATCGTTTTTGCAGCTTTTACTGCTGCTTCTATACCAGGCTGATCACCATCGTAGCAAATAATTACTTTGTCAACGTAGCGTTTTAGCAGGTTCGCCTGGCTGCTCGATAAAGATGTCCCCATCGTCGCAACTCCATTATGGACTCCGGCTTGATCTGCAGAAATGACGTCTCCAAACCCTTCGAATAAGATGACTGTTTTTTGTTTCCTGATGGAGGAACGTGCCTGGTCAAAATTATAAAGCAGCCTTCCTTTATGAAACAGTTCCGTTTCCGGACTGTTTAAATATTTTGGCTCCTGATTTCCGAGGGCACGGCCAGCAAAGGCTACTGTTTTCCCAAGATGATTCCTCAATGGGAAAATAACTCTTCCCCTGAATCTATCCGCATATTCGCCCTGATCGTTTACACTGAGCAACCCTGCTTTAACCATCGTCTGGGGATGATAGCCTTTTTTCTCAAGAAACGTCACTACAAAGTCTTTGGAGTTAGGAGAATAACCAAGCTGGTATTTCTTGATCGTGTCTTCTGTAAATCCGCGGTCAATGAGATATTGATAAGCTGTTTTTCCGTCTTTCGAATTACGCAACAAATGGTGATAGAGCTTGGTAAGCCATTGATGAGCCTCTAAAACATTTTGTGAGTCTTCACTGTGTTGAGCAGGCTCTTCTTTCGTCCATTGTTCAGGTAATTCAATATCGGTCTGTTCAGCTAATTGCTTAACCGCCTGTATGAAGCTGAAGCCTTCCATCTCCATGAGGAAGGTGTACACATTCCCTCCCTTTCCACATCCAAAGCAATGAAAGATTTGCTTATCAGCAGAAACGGAAAAAGAAGGAGTGTTTTCCCCGTGAAAAGGGCAAAGTCCAAAATAGTTTCTTCCTTGTTTTTTCAAGTCGACATATTCACCTATTATGTCAACAATATCCGTTGACCGGCGAATTTCATCTACTTTTTCTTCTGGAATATGTCCAGCCATACTTCATCACCACTAAACAAATATTCGATGCTGTTTACTGAAAACCTTCAATTTGAGACAACATTTTTTCAAGTTGACCGCGAAAGTGCTCTCGGTCTGCCTTCGTAAAAGCTGACGGTCCCTTCCATTTTCTGCTACGTTTCATCGTTTGCTGACGGATATGCTTTTGCTCCATTATTGTATTCGCTTCATCTTCTTTAACTAGTTTACCTCTCGGTGTAATTACATAAACCCCTTTGGATGTCAATAATACAGCGAGCGACAAATCCTGAGATACAACTAGATCTCCTGCCATCGAATGATTAATAATATATAAATCGACGGATTGAGATCCATGATCTAAAAATGTCCAATTTTGATCGAGTTTATCCGGGCTATAATGGTTTACTGTGGCTACAAATTTTGGGGTTACACAAAAGCTTGAGCAAACCTCGACAATTTCATTTTGAACGGGACAGCTATCGGCATCCACCCACACATTTTGAATTTGTTTTGACATAGTATCACTATTTCTACAATCAAACATAGAATCCTTCTTAATTTAGAATGTTTTATTTTTCTGAAAAGTGTTTCCTAGTCCCAAAGTTCTAACTGCTCATCCGACTCTATTTTGAAAATCAAAGGTTTTTTTCACAAATAATTATTATAATACATTCCCTCCACATATGCTATATCTAATTTTACCTATTTTTCATTCTTCCCAACAAAAGTCGCGCTTAACCATAGCGCGACTTTTGTTCATTTGACTATTCTTGAGATTTTTCTCGTAATTTATTCATTATTACATTTGCCGTCTCCTCAACAGCCTTATTGGAAACATCAATAACATCACATCCAATGCGGTCTACGACCCGATTGAAATGCTGAATTTCCTGTTCTATTCTATCAATATTGGCATAGCTGGCTTGAGAACCCAACCCCAGTGATCTCAGCCTTTCTTTTCTTATATCATTCAACTTTTCTGCACTTATCTTTAAGCCAATACATTTACTCTTATCCACCCGAAACAATTCGGATGGCGGCTGGACTTCCGGTACAATGGGTACATTAGCGACCTTTAGCCGTTTATGAGCTAAGTATTGGGACAATGGTGTTTTTGATGTGCGGGATACCCCAATCAAAACGATATCTGCTTTTGATATCCCTCGAGGATCTCTGCCATCATCGTAACGCACAGCAAATTCTATCGCTTCTACACGTTTAAAATAATCCTCATCCAGTTTATGGACTAACCCTGGCTCCAATCGAGGTTCGATGTCAAAGTGTCTTTCCATTGCTTCCATCATCGGCCCCATAATATCGACACATTCAATGTTATGTTTTTTTGCTTCCTCTAATAAATGCTTTCGAAATTCAGGGATAACTAAAGTAAATCCGATCATCGCCCCCTGGGCTTTTGCTTGCTGAACAGCTTCGTTGATCGTCCCCTTATCTTCTACATAAGGAATGCGCTGAAGGTCAAAAGGACCGTCATCAAATTGGCTCAAAGCAGCTTTAACGACAAGTTCCGCCGTTTCCCCTACTGAATCTGAAAGTACATAAATGAATGGTTTCCCCATTGTCACCCTCCTCACTATTGTGCATCCTATAAATGTTGATCACGTGCAAGCTCAACTAGCGCCTTTGTGATATTTGTCTTTGTCAATCTTCCTATCACTTCCAGGCCTTCATCTGCAGGCTTTACTACAGGTAGAGCATCGATTTGTTTTTCTATCAACTTTTGTGCAGCATCGAGCAGAAGATCGTCTTGTTCGCAAATAGTAATGTTAGGCATGCGTGTCATGATAATGTGTACAGGGACGGAGGTTAGATCTTGGTTCCCTATACTTGCACGCAATAAATCCTTTCTTGAGAGGACGCCAACTAAGTAAGATGCTTCATTAGTCACAAATAAAGTTCCGACATCTTCAAGAAACATGGTACAGATCGCATCATAGACAGAGACATCCTCTTCCACTACGATCGGGACAGACTGATATTCCTGTACTTTAAATCTTTTTAGTTTTTCTGTTAACAATTCAGATCCAGTCTTCCCTGTAAAGAAATAACCTACTCGAGGTCTTGCGTCCAAGAAACCGGCCATAGTTAATATGGCCAAGTCCGGACGCAAGGTTGCTCGTGTCAAATTCAATCGGTCTGCTATATTTTCTCCGGTAATAGGTCCGTTATCTTTGACGATTTGAATTATCTGTTCTTGCCGGTTGGAGAGTTCCAAACTTTCACCACCCTGATCACGGAATGTGACATACTATTTAATTATTATAGCTCATTTTTAATCAAGGGTAAAAGAAGGAGCCTTAGAATTGTTGTTTCCATTCAATTGCATTTAAATCAGCGAACGCTTTAATATCCGAAGCGATCCTGTTTAGAAGACTCAATCTATTGTTTTTGATTTTCTCATCCTCTGCCATGACCATAGTGTGATCAAAGAAGTTGTGAATGGGTTGAGCCAACTGTGCCAAAACTTCAAGAGCGCTTGCCGGCGACTCATTGTTCAGGGCCGAAACAAAATCTTCATGGACATTTGAATATACTTCATAAAGCTTACGCTCTGATTCATTTTCAAATAGATCAGGGTTAACATTATAGCTGTCCGCTTTCTTCGCAAGGTTTAAAACACGACCCAAGGCTTCATGCACCGGTTTAAAACTTACATCTTGACGTTTATCAACTAGTAGCTTTGCCTTTTCTAATGTTGTTGGATAAATATGAATGCCATTTGTCAGCACTGCTTCTACGACATCTGGATCAATCTGGTCCTCTCGCAGCAAATAAGCCGCACGCACTCTAAAGAATTCATGAAGATCCTTCTGTATTTCACTCTCTTCTCGAGTCGGCAGCTCCAGTTCTTGATAGAACTTATGAACAAGGTCGATCAATTTCTCAACTTCAATTTTCCAACCCTTATTGTTCAGCGTTTGCAAGATTCCAAGAGCCTGTCTTCTCAGTCCGTATGGATCCTGAGATCCAGTAGGAATAATACCAATGGAGATACTTCCGACAATCGTATCTAGTTTGTCTGCAATACTAACGATAGCGCCAATTGTCGAAGATGGGAGTTCACCATTTGCCTGTCTTGGCATGTAATGTTCGTTAATCGCTGCAGCCACTTCTTCATCTTCACCAAACAGCCGAGCGTATTTTTCTCCCATAACGCCTTGCAGCTCTGTGAACTCATCAACCATTTGAGTAACAAGATCAAATTTGCAAATTTCCGCAGCTCTTTTAGCTTGTTGTTGTTCTTTCTCCCCAAGCTCAAGCCACTGGCTGATTTTACTTGTAATGGCGACAACTCTGTTAACTTTATCAGCAAGTGTACCTAGTTCTTCTTGATACACCATTCTGTTAAGCTTAGCTAGTTTTTCATCTATAGTGCCCTTTTGATCTTCTTCATAAAAGAATTGAGCATCTTTCAACCGTGCTTTCAAGACCTTTTCGTTCCCTTTAGAAACAACATCTAAATGCTGATCGTCACCGTTTCGGACACCAACGAAGTATGGAAGAAGTTCTCCGGTAGTTGAGCGAACAGGGAAGTATCTTTGGTGTTCTTTCATCGATGTGATCAGTGCTTCTTCAGGAACTGCAAGAAACTCCTTATTGAACTCCCCACTGAAAGCCGTTGGAAACTCGACTAAATGAGTTACTTCATTTAATAAATCTTCATCAAGTATAAGTTTCCAGTTATTCTCCTGTTCCAGCTCCAACAGCTGTTTTCGAATCTCGTTTTTTCTGTCCTCTACTGACACCACCACGTACTGATCCTTTAAAGACTGTTCATACTCTTCCGCCTGGGAAAGAGAGAGCATCTCTCCTAAGAAACGATGACCATAGGTGATTCTATCTGTCGATACGTTTTCGATTGAAAAAGGAACCACTTCTTCGCCAAACAAAGCAACTATCCAGCGGATTGGACGAATGTAGCGCATTTCGTAACTTCCCCATCTCATATTCTTAGGAAAGTTCAAATCAAGGAAAACAGCATGAAAGCCTTCTAGCAACTCTGAAGTTGCTTGTCCTTCAATGAATTTCCTAACATGGACGTATTCTGTTCCTTTGATTTCCTTAAAGTAGATATCGTCCACTTCTTTCCCTTGTCCTTTTGAAAAACCGATGGCCGCTTTTGTCCAATCACCATTCTCGTCTATTGCAATCTTCTTAGCTGGACCTTTGGCCTCTTCTTCTATGTCTGGCTGTTTTTCTGCGACATCTGAGACTTGTACCGCTAACCTTCTTGGCGTAGCGAAACCTTTAACATCTCCATAGGGAATGCGTTGATGATCAAACCACGCTTGGGTTTTTGAAACTAGTTGAGTTAAGGCGTCATCGATAAATCTTGCCGGAAGCTCTTCTACCCCCAGTTCAAACAAGACCGTTTTATTCATGATTATCTTCCTCACTTTCAAGCATTGGGAATCCTAGTCGTTCTCTTTCTTCTACATAGGTTTTGGCAATCTTTCTGGCCAGATTTCGGACTCTTGAGATATAGCCGGTCCTCTCCGTTACACTGATGACTCCTTTTGCATCCAGCAAGTTGAAGGTATGAGAACACTTAAGAACGTAGTCGTAAGCTGGAAATACCAGCCCTTTTTTCATTATTCGTTCGGCTTCTTTTTCATACGTTGAGAATAAAGTAAAGAGCATGTCTTCATCCGACTCCTCAAATGTGTAGGTAGAATGCTCATATTCAGGCTGCAAGAAAATATCCCCAACGGTCACACCATTCGTCCACTCCAATTCAAACACGTTTTCTTTATCCTGGATGTAAGACGCGAGACGCTCTAAACCATACGTGATTTCTGCGGAGACCGGACGAGCTTCCAGTCCGCCAATTTGCTGGAAATAAGTGAACTGAGTGATTTCCATTCCGTCTAACCAAACTTCCCAGCCTAAGCCTGCGGCACCTAAGGTAGGGTTTTCCCAGTTATCTTCCACAAAACGAATATCGTGCTTATTAGGATCAATGCCAAGCGCTCTTAATGAGTCTAAGTACAATTCCTGAATATTGTCAGGAGATGGTTTCATGATAACTTGAAACTGATGGTGCTGATAGAGTCGATTGGGGTTCTGACCATATCTGCCATCAGCCGGACGTCTTGATGGTTCCACATAAGCAACGTTCCATGGCTCCGGACCTAAGCTCCGCAGCAGAGTCATCGGAGACATCGTTCCCGCACCTTTCTCTGTATCATAGGCCTGCATTAACAGGCAGCCTTGATCTGACCAATGCTTTTGAAGTGTTACTATCATATCTTGAATATTCATGTAATCCCTCCTTGTTTTCTTGAGAACAGGGGCAGACGTACAAAAAAAACCCCGTCTCTATGTCTTCGTAGACATAGGGACGGGGTTTCCGCGGTTCCACCCTATTTGCTTCCATATGTAATGGAAGCCGCTTTAAGAATGTTTGCTCCAGAACGCCTTCACTGATCCATAACGCTTGTCTTCCACCGTCACAAGCTCGCTATTGTCCTTGGGAGTCAGTTACTACTTTCCTTCAACACAACGTATTAGTAAGTAATAGAATCATACTGAATTCACAGACCGTTGTCAATCCATTGAATGAGTTTGGAGTAGGGCAAAGCTAAAACTTACACCTACTCTTCTTTAAACAAGTCTATCTGTTTTAAGAACTTTTTAGACTTAATAAAATAACCACCATAACGATCATAGTATTCATCAATGATGTGACGCAATAATTTTTTATTTTGTTCTTTCATCGATATTTGTCCGAGCCGTTTTACATCAATATGTAAAAATAATCGTAAAAGCTTCGCAAGGGTTTCACTTAAACCGAAAGCATTCGGATCTCTGTGCTTGCATCGAAAGCAGAGAAATCCACCTTCACTTATGGAAAAATTGAAAGGACCTTCTTCTCTTCCACAGTTTAGACACTGATCAACAATAGGTGCGAAACCTGCTTTTTTAAACAGTTTCAACTCATACATAAGGGTAAGGATCTCAGCATCTTTTCCTTCATTCATCCATAGCAATGTTTGTAAAAATTGTTCATAGACAAAAGGATCCGGCTGTTTTTCATCGATAAGTTTATCTGTCAATTCAGCTAAATAGGAAGCATAAGCGGTTTTGACAATATCCTCTCGTATAGAGCGAAGGGACGAAATCATTTCCCCTTGGCTCAAGGAGCCTAATCCGGACCCTGTTTGTATGAGGTACATTCCATGGATAAAAGGTTGGGTCACCGATGACATTCGGCTTTTCGGTTTTTTGGCACCTCGTGCCATTACACCAATTTTACCCTTTTCCCTCGTCATCAAGGTGACTATTTTATGTGTTTCTCCATAATCCCTTGTACGAATAACAATGCCTTCGATCTTTTCTAACAAAGCGTTCACCTGCTTCTGATGTTACAAATTCAGATCTTCTGAAGACTCCGGTTCAGGTGAGGAAACTTGTGGTTCACGAGACTGCTGATCTTGAGACTCCAATTCTTTCATCAATAAATAGCTCTCAATACTGCCTGTTTGTCTGAACATATTCCATGAAAGCTTATCGAGCACAAGAAACACCGCCTTTCGTATAATCATTTCAAAGGGTAGTGATTATAATCTTAGAATGCTTCCTCACACTGAATTCATAAGTCTTAAATTTTTCCAAATGTTAATATTCGTCCTCACGATATCCGAAATCAGTGAGCTGAATCTGTTTGTTTCTCCAATCTTTTTGGACTTTAACCCATAGTTCCAAATAAACTTTACTGCCTAGCAGCGATTCGATATCCTTTCTCGCTCGTTTCCCTATCTCTTTGAGCATACTCCCTTGTTTACCGATAATAATCCCTTTTTGGGATTTACGCTCAACAATGATAGCAGCTTGGATATACACGGCTTTTGAATTGTCCCTTGGTTCAATTCCCTCAATGACAACCGCTATGGAATGTGGGATTTCCTCTCTAGTCAAATGAAGGACTTTTTCACGGATGAATTCACTAATGACAAACCGTTCAGGATGATCCGTAATTTGATCGTCTGGATAAAACTGCGGTCCTTCAGGCAAGTGACTTTTAAGAACCTGGAGAAGGTTATCGATATTATTCCCTTCTAGTGCTGAAATAGGAACAATCTCTTCAAAGTCAAGCTTTTCCTTATACTGCTCAATTAAAGGAAGCAGCTGATCGGGATGAACTTTATCAATTTTATTAATAATCAGGAAAACTGGCTGGTCCACCCGCTGTAGCCGATCAAGAATAAATTGGTCTCCTCGGCCATAACCTTCTTCTGCATTGATCATAAATAAAACAGCATCTACTTCATTTAACGTGTTTTCAGCCACATTAACCATATAATCGCCAAGTTTGTGTTTCGGCTTATGAATACCAGGTGTATCGATAAAAATGATTTGAGAATCTTTGTCTGTCATGACACCCTGGATTTTATTTCTTGTTGTTTGGGGCTTATCACTCATAATGGCGATCTTTTCGCCAATTACACGATTCATAAATGTTGATTTTCCAACATTCGGTCTGCCTACAATCGTTACAAAGCCCGATTTAAATTCTTCGGTCATAGATGTTCCTCCAATGATTACTTCATGTTACGCTCACATTCATTTTACTACAAAACCAAAGGACTTTCATTTGTTTATAGTAACTTTGAGCCAAAAATGAGAATAGCGATTATGACTGATGCTGAACTTGCAAGTAAGACAGCTCCCGCTGCAATATCCTTAATCAACCCTGCCATAGGATTCAGCTCCGGGGCAAGGTAATCAAGTAAAAGTTCAATGCTAGAATTCACCATTTCTAATGTCAAAACCAACGCGATTATTAGAGTAATGACAGCCCACTCTAATGGGGTCAAGCTTAACAACAAACCGGCGACTATTGCAGTTATAGCCGCTGCCAAATGAAAACGGAAATTCTTCTCTGTTTTATACACCTGTTTCAAACCGTTTATGGCATAACGGAAGCCTATAGACTTCTTCTTTTTACGACCTTTGTAATCCGAATTCATGGAGGATTTCCTCTTGTCTATTGAACATTTCTTTTTCATCTTCATCATTTAAATGATCATATCCAAGCAGGTGTAAAAATCCATGAAGAGCCAAAAACCCTAGTTCTCTTTCAAGAGAATGTCCATAATCTTCTGCCTGTTCTTTAGCTTTATCGATTGAGATGATAATGTCCCCTAACATGAGAGGCATATCTTCGCTAAGGATTTTCATTTCTCCTTCTCCTTCTTCTTGCATGGCAAAAGAAATGACATCCGTAGGTTGATCCTTTTGTCGATAATTCCGATTGATTTCCTGAATTTCCTTGTTATCAACAAAACTTATTGACACTTCTGCAGTTTTCTGAACCCCTTCTTTATCACCTGCAAATAGAATAATACGTTGAATAAGATCAACAAATGCTTCATCTACTGAATTAGTTTCATCTTGAAAATCAATTTGAATCATTATTTAGCCTCCTTCACCAATGTTTTTGCATCCGGGTACTGTATTCTTGAATGGAAGATGCCATTTAGTGTTTCACAAATAGCCTGCTCTAAAACCTTTAATTGTTTCAGTGTAAGATCGCATTCTTCGAACTGCCCGTCCAACAGTCTGTTCTCGATAATACCTTGGACGATCTGATTGATTTTTTCCTCAGTTGGTTCGTTCAATGAACGGACAGCCGCTTCCACTGAATCGCATATATTTACGATCGCAGCTTCAATTGTCTGTGGTTTCGGGCCTGGATAACGATATTCACTTTCCTCTACATGCTTTGATTCATTTTTAGCTTGATAATAAAAGTATTTTAAAAGCGTTGTACCGTGATGCTGTTCTGCTATAGCTATGATTTCTTTCGGAATCTTTTTTTCCTTTAATAATTTTGCCCCATCATAAGGGTGAGCGATTATGATTTCAGCACTTTGTTCAGGGTCTAAGAAATCGTGTGGGTTTCTCATTCCCATTTGATTTTCAATAAAGTAATTAGGTCTTATGGTTTTTCCTACATCGTGATAATAAGAAGCAACTCTAGCCAACAAACCATTCGCTCCGATTGATTCACAGGCGGCTTCACTCAAATTTGCGACCATTACACTGTGGTGATAAGTACCAGGAGCTTCCACTAAAATCTTTCGAAGTAAGGGGTGATTGGGATTTGAAAGGTTTAGCAATTGCTGGTCAGAAAGGATTCCAAAGCCTGTTTCGATTAGCGGAAGCACCCCAAGGGTCAATACCACTGAAAAGAGTGCCGCCAAAGCCCCATACCCTATAAATGTGCTCCATTCCACCCATGAATATCTTTCAAAAGAGATGAATGAGAAGAATGTAATCATGCATATATTGATAAAAGCAACACTTGCACCAGCTCTCACTACAGCTGAACGATCTTTATATTGAACGAGAAAAATGATACTTGCAAGTTGCGACATAAGCGTGTACATCCCTGCTTGGGCATTTAATACCCCGGCTATTTGCCCGTTGAAAAGCAGACAAGCCATTAACGAGTAAACGATCGACATAGCTATGGCCAATCGCTCATCACATAAAAGCTTAATTAGCATCGCTCCTGCAGCTGCAGGTATAAGGAAATAATAAGGTTGATCAATAGTGACAAACAGACTGCACACTTTCATTAAAAGTAATGTAAACGCCGAAATAATCGCTAGGACACCGATCTGTCGCATTGTCATATTCCTTTTTCTAGCTTTTAAGCTTTCATATAATACAATACAAGCAAGCAAACCGCAGAATAAAGCTAGACCAAGCATTGGCCAGCCGTTCTTCTGACCGGTTAATAGCCCTGTTAATTGCAGTTCCTCCATAATTTCATTCGTAAGTGTAGAGCCTTGAGTAACGATTACTTCACCGGACCGAATCAATACGGGGTCTACTCCTGCAGCCGCCTCTTTCCTAGCTTCCTCCGTAAGTTCAGCATCAAAAAATGCATTTTCAACCAGACTGAATCTCCCCAAATCAGTCGCCGCCTGTTTAATTGGAACAGATAGAGACGAATATTGAACCTTCAAAGCAATCGTTCGCTCCGCATCCTCAACATCTTCCGACCTTATTCCTTCGCTAAAAACGCTTTTTAAAGAACTAAGAAGCAGGGACTCCGCATTCTCCAATTCTCTTGTATCCGCTCTCATAAATGCTTCAAATATTCCTTCAGGAAGATCTTGGGTCAACTCGTCAGGCAAATAGGACTTTAATGTAGCAAGTTCCTCTTCTACTGAGGCACCTTCTCCTGACGAGCTTTTCACTTCTTTAATACCAGCGAAAACCTCGGAAATTATCTCAATTCTTTCCGCTTCGATATCTTCAGAGATTGTATAACGGTCCTCAACTGCTTGCGTGGCTTCTCTTATAAGTTCTTCCGTTTTTCTTTCATTTTCCACTGTAAAGGGGGCCCGTATCGTCTCAGGGGCTGGATTATACTTTTCTAAATGATATGTAGGGGTGTAAATATTCGAAAGGGACAAAAAGAAAAAAAGCGTAACAATTCCGACTGAAAGAATAAATAGTAAAGTTCTCTCACGGTAAATAGTTAGATTAGTAAAGAATTCGCTTATCTTATTCAAGTCCCCACCCTCTTTAGCTATTTATTCCTCATGAAACCAATAAATAAGACCCAAACTCTTGGGCCTTAAGCATCGTCGCCTTCGTAAGCATCAATAATTCTTTGTACGAGCGGGTGTCTGACAACATCTGATTGATCTAAATGTATAAACTGTGAACCTTTTACGTGTTTAAGACGTTCCTCTGCAACTTTCAGTCCTGATTTTACTCCTCTAGGAAGATCTACTTGCGTAATGTCTCCCGTAATAATCATTTTAGATCCAAATCCTAGACGTGTTAAGAACATTTTCATTTGTTCCGGGGTCGTATTTTGAGCTTCATCTAATATTGCGAAGGCATCATCCAAAGTTCTGCCCCTCATATAAGCTAATGGGGCAATTTCTATCGTTCCCCTGTCGATTAGGCGAGCCGTATGTTCTGCCCCGAACAAGTCATGAAGTGAGTCATAAAGGGGACGTAAATATGGATCTACCTTTTCTTTTAAATCTCCAGGAAGGAATCCTAAACTTTCTCCAGCTTCTACAGCAGGACGTGTCAAAATAATACGTTTAACATCCCCGTTTTTCAAAGCATTGACCGCCATGACGACTGCCAAATATGTTTTTCCAGTACCAGCAGGTCCTATACCAAATACAAGATCGTTCTTCTTAATAGCTGATACATAACTTCTCTGGCCAAGTGTTTTAACACGTATAGATTTACCTTTAGTATTTCTAGTGATTTCATCTTCAAATAAAGCTTCAAATTGATTGATTTTCCCTTTTTTCGCGAGCTCTACCGCGTACACCACATCACGTTCAGTAATGGTTAAACCTTTACGAATAATCGCCAGCACAGACATTAGAATGCCTTCAACCAATTGGACATGCTCTGCCGGCCCGGAGACACGAACTTGTTCACCACGGGAAATAATGGTCACTTTCAGCTGTTCTTCTATCTGTTTTAGGTTTCTATCCTCAGTCCCAAAAAGGGCTAACGCTTCTGTTGTGTTATCTAACTGAATGTCAATGGTTTTTAAATCTTCTGGCATACTCAATCTCCTTGGCTTATATACTTGGTCACTGCTATGTTTTCATGAACCTTAAATAAAAGGATTAATTTTACTTTACCATTCTCATTCCGATGGTGCAAAACTTTTTGTCCCTTGATTTCGGAGTCTTTGGAAAGGTGTTGCTTCAAGCTCTGTGCACCGGTCTGAACACCTATTTGCTCTAATCTCTCTTTAGTACCTTCAAGGGTCTGCATATCTATCCTGTAATGGCTTAAGGTTAGCAGCTGAACCGGCATTTCTTTATTTAATATTTTCCATTTTGTTGTTTGTGTCTCTTCTCTGAAATCTCCCTCTTTTCCTTTCCACCATCCCCATACAGGAATTTGAAGAGAGCCTATACGAAGAGAGTATTGATTTTCTATCTTTCCATCGGTAAGTTGAAGGACTTGTTTTAGTGGCAGGTGTTGTTCTACTTTGTACCAGGTTTCTGCTATAACTTCTCCTTCCGCATGAACGAAAGTATCTACATCTTCTACAAGAACGCCAGTAGCGAGCGGCTGCCCCTTCTTCACTACATCGTATACGCTGACGAGAGGCCGTCCTTTTTTAATAAACGTTTTAACAACCATTCCTTTTTTTGCAGCAACCAGGTTAGATGGCCGATTGTTCTTATCCGTATCATGAATCGTTTTCTCCACTCCGTATAGTTGATAGCTCGTCCCCTGTTTTTTCACTCCGACCCACAGCAGATCCGGAATGTCATTTAACAATTTGCTTTGGATCTCATTCGGATCATTCATTCCAATAGTAATTTTTCCCGGTGATACACCGTAACTCTTCAATTTGCTCTCTACATTTGCTTCTAATTCAGGAGTCAAGCCATCAATCTTGATTGACCATAAGGTATTTGATAATAAGAAAATGAAGATGACCCCAATGATAAAAGCTATTACTAGAGAAGTTTTCTTTAGCATTTGCTTATATAGAAAAGGAATACCTTTTCCGTCGATAATTGAAAGCTTGATCCTGTATTTTCTTCGTAATTGGCGATAGATTGTCCATTCGTTCAGCCGAATGGACATTAAAATCTCATCTTCACTGATTCTTTGCATATTTGTAATTTGGCAGCCTCTTCTTGTACAAGCCTGCAGGAAAGCTTCAATCAATTTTCCTCGGACACGAACGGTCATGATTCCTTTGAAGAAATCATGTTGATTTCCCATCCCTTCACCTCCGGTTATTATGAATTAGGCAAGAATTCCACCGATTTCAGTTCTCCTTCTAACAACAATTCTTCCTTTAACATCATTTTTATTCCGAGGTCTTTTCCGATAATCTTGACCTGTCCTTGTTTATATTGAATTCTTATCTCCCGGTCTGAAAAATGCACGAGGCCTGTGTGATTTTCTATGTAAAAGTGTATGGATCCAATAGTCGTAATCCTAGGTAGGTCGAGCATGACATCTGATGGTAAATCGAAATAGCGAGCGATCCAGGAACGGATGTGGTGTTGCCATTTAGTCATACGCCTTCCCCCTCTCTTTTTATTTATACGAAAAACGCACGAATTGTATCACTACAATTCGTGCGTTTCGTTTATCTTTTTCTCGGATGAGAGCGATGAGGTTTATGCGCCCTTGGTGGTCCCAAGATTTCAGCCATAATTATTCCTTCGGCAAGACGTTTTTTATCCCACTTTTGAGATTGACTCCAACCTTCTGCATAAAATTCCTTATTCTGTTTTTCTGAATTTATGTCTCGGCTCATCAGAGTATGAACATCTTTTTTTGGTGTTTCATAGGTGAATGTATGTTGAGCATCAGCCTGATTTTTTCGATGATCAGAAACTTCATCTAAACGTCTCTGCTTCTCTTCATAATACTCTTTCAGTCTGTCTTTTCCCGATTTCATTTCCCTGGATTCATTATTGGACGGGGACATGGATGTCGGTGATGACCTTTGTGGTTCTGGCGATGGATCAGGGCGCGGAGAACCCATAGGTCTTTTTCTCTTTTCTTCATCTTTTGTCATTCCGCTGAACCAGCTGATTATTCCGCCGATGATCGCAGCAACGATCAAAAAATTACTGAATATCAGATCGAGAAGTTCTCCCATAGTTAATCTCCTTTACTCGTTAACTTTCTTCCCCTTCGTTATTTTCATCCCCTGATCTTTTACCAAGCGTATTTCTCATATCCGTATCTGCATTGATGTTTTGGTAATTCATGTAGTCCATGACCCCCATCTTACCTGAACGCAATGCTTCAGCAAGGGCTTGAGGAACTTGGGCTTCTGCTTCGACCACTTTAGCCTGCATCTCTTGGACACGAGCACGCATTTCTTGTTCTTGGGCGATCGCCATAGCTCTACGTTCTTCGGCTTTCGCTTGAGCGATATTTTTATCTGCTTCCGCTTGGTCAGTCTGAAGGATCGCACCGATGTTCTTACCGATGTCAATGTCAGCAATATCAATCGAAAGGATTTCAAATGCAGTCCCAGCATCCAACCCTTTTCCTAGAACATTTTGCGAAATTAGATCAGGGTTTTCCAAAACTTTATTGTGGTTCTTACTCGAACCGATGGTCGATACAATCCCTTCACCAACACGCGCGATGACTGTGTCCTCACCAGCACCACCAACCAATCGGTCGATGTTTGCACGAACAGTAATTCTTGCTTTTGCTTTTACTTCGATTCCATCCATGGCTACACCAGCGATGAATGGAGTTTCAATAACTTTAGGGTTAACACTCATTTGTACAGCTTCGAGAACATCACGACCAGCTAAGTCAATCGCAGCACATCGTTCGAAACTAAGCTCGATGTTCGCGCGCTGAGCAGCAATTAAAGCATTTACGACTCGGTCTACATTCCCACCAGCTAAATAGTGACTTTCTAATTGGTTCGTATCTACATTTACGCCTGCTTTATGTGCTTTGATCAGTGGGTTGATGACTCTTGAAGGGATGACTCGCCTTAAACGCATTCCAACGAGGGTAAAAATGTTTATTTTCACTCCGGCAGCCAGCGCACTAATCCAAAGCATAACTGGAATGAACGTAAATAGTACAGCTAATACAATAATGATGATACCGATGATAATCAGCGGCATAAGTTCTTGCAACGTCATTTTGTTTCCTCCTCATGTGTATCGGTTTTCATTTCTCTTACTACAATTCTTGAACCTTCCGTTTTCACTACCTTCACCCTATGTTGGGCTGAAATAAAACCGCCCTCGGTAACGACATCCAACCGTTCCCCATCAAACTCTGCCGTTCCAGCAGGTCTTAAAGGAGTAAGTGTCGTGCCTTCCATACCGATCAGTTCCAGGCGATTCGCTGCAGATACATACCCTTTTTCAGAGGTAGTGGCATCATTTAAGATAATGTGACGGAAAAATCCTCTTTCCAAGCCAACTACTTTGAATAGGATGATGGATACAACAATGGTCACGATTAAAGCAATTCCAATACTCATTGCCATATGTCCCATATCTGCTGAAGAAAGCATAAGCGAAGCCACAATAGCTATGATTCCGGCAATTCCTGCTATACCTCCGGGTAGGAAAAACTCAGCAACAACGAGCCCTATACCGAGTATGAGCAAAATAATCGCCTCGTAACCAGCCAGACCTGCTACGATATGACCGTAAAAGAACAATACTAACGATAGCACTCCCATAATTCCTGGTATCCCAAAGCCAGGAGAATATAACTCTACAATCAGACCTAAACTAGCTACTGATAATAAGATGGGAATAACAATTGGATCTGTTAAAAACCTCGCCAGGTTTTCGGCTAAAGTCGGCTGTTCTTCAATGATCTTTGCATCGGAAAGGTTCAGTTCACTTAGTAATTCTGTACGATCTTCTACAATTCCTTCCGCATAACCGACTTCTTCTGCATCTGTCGGACCTAGTGTCAAAAATTCGCCTTCTCCTGCACCATATTTGGGAAGATCAACACTGCTATCAGCCATAGCTCTTGCATACAGCGGATCACGGCCGTTAGACTCTGCTGCTGCAACCATGGAAGAAATCCACGCTGACTGTGCTTTTTTATCTGCCGCCGTACCATCAGAATTGATGACCCCAGAAGCTCCCATTGTTGCTTGAGGTTTCATATAGATTTGATCAGCATTTAATGCAATGTAGGAACCTGCAGAATAAGCACGACTTGTTATAAAAGCGGTGTTCGGTATGTCCAAATCCTGAAAGATCTCTCCAATTTCACCTGCTGCATCTACGCGACCGCCAGGAGTATCAATTTCAAAGATAATATGATCTGCACCATTTTCAGCAGCTTCGTCGGTCGTCCGTTCTAAGAAAGCAGCCATTCCTCGTTCGACTGTTTCCTTCACAGGTATGATATAGACTTGCTTTCCTTCTCCTGCTGCATTAACAGACGATGTATATTGGAGAAGCGATAAACCAGTGGTTACAAGAACAAGCAAACCTATGATTAACCTGCTGTATGAACGCTTCACGAACGATCACCTCCTTATAGGATAGCTTACCCACGGAATACTAGTTATACGATATGTACCTGCAATAGGTTTCAAATTTTTTTGCATAAAGTTTATGTAAATCAAATGAAAATGCATTCAAAAAGCATAGTCAGTACCTTTATATTACAATTTGCAAACCAATATAAAAAGACCTCCCTACGGAAGAGAGGCCTTTTAGTTTAAGATAATTGCTGAAGTACAAGCTTATTGACCTTGGAGCCATCAGCTTTGCCTTTAATCTTAGGCATTACTGCGCTCATGACTTTACCCATGTCAGCCTTGGAAGTCGCTCCTACTTCTTCAATCGTTTCTTGTACGATTTCTTCAAGTTCTTCATCTGTCAGCTGTTTCGGCATGTATACTTGCAAAATCTCGATTTCTTTTTCGAGCTCTTCTACAAGGTCTTCACGTCCAGCTTCTTTGAATTCTTGGAGGGAATCTTTCCTCTGCTTTACCTCACGAGATAAAACAGTCATTTCTTCTTCTTCAGATAATGAGTCTTTCCCCAGTTTAATGGCCTCATTTTGAAATGAAGCTCTAACCATACGGATCGTAGACAAACGCTTTTTGTCACGAGCTTTCATGGCTGTTTTCATATCCTGGGTGAGACGTTCCGTAATAGTCATCTCATTCAACACCCTCTTAGATTACTTGCGCTTTCTAGCCGCCTCTGACTTTTTCTTACGGCGTACGCTAGGCTTATCGTAATATTCACGTTTACGATATTCAGCTAATGTACCACTTTTTGATACATTACGCTTAAAGCGACGAAGAGCATCTTCAAGAGACTCGTTTTTACGAACGCGAGTTGTATTTGACATGCAATTTCCCTCCCTCCGAAGCAAAAAAACTGTTTCTCTCGTATGGGAACCTCCCATACCTTTGACAATTATATTATAAGGTTTAGGTGTGGTCAACTTTTTTATAATGGATTGGTTTAGGAAATTCCTTTTTTTCACACAAATGGTCTGCTTTTGCATAAGTAGATCTACCTAAATATAACGGTATTTCCAATCGTTTAAAATTAGGGAGTCTATTTGGCAAAAAGTATTCTTCATCATAGCAGGATTGCTGAATGTCAGCTATGATCAATCATGATCCCCGCAGGTACTATTTGATGGACAGTACATTCATTGGCATAGTACGCATTACTAAGTAAGGAATAGCTTTCATTTTATTGAAACCCCTTCTGATTAAATGTACCTGTTTTACTTAATTTAGCTCTTGTCTCTGTCCCGCTTTATTAAAAAAATGCCACTTCTTTGAATGGCAAATAAATTTGCGAGTCCTCTAAATATAATACAAGTGATGGAACAAGCAGCCTTTTTATCAACCAAATCGATTGACTCAAGACCTGGAGGAACTAGATGCCAGAGTTCGATATAACCTAGAATCGAAGAAAGTTATCCGACATAAATTACCATAATTTCCTATACACAAAAATAAAGACCGAATGCCCTACCAGGCATACGGTCTTTATTACCTAAGGTAGATTATTAATAATCAGATGTTCCCTGTCCACCGTTTACAATCGCTATACCAGAAGACGCTCCGATTCTAGTAGCACCAGCTTCGATCATCGCTTTTGCTCCTTCGTAATCACGGACACCGCCAGAAGCCTTCACACCCATTTCAGGGCCTACGGTCTTACGCATTAAGCTTATGTCCTCAACAGTAGCGCCTCCGCCTGAGAAACCTGTAGAGGTCTTAACAAAGTCTGCTCCTGCTTCTTTAGCAAGCTCAGATGCTGTTACTTTTTCATCCTCAGACAGAAGAGAAGTTTCAATGATCACTTTAACTAATGCTTTTCCTTGAGCTTCACGGACAACTGCTTCGATATCTTCCTTTACTATATCTGTGTTGCCCGATTTAAGTTCACCGATGTTGATGACCATATCTACTTCTGTAGCACCTTTTTCGATTGCCTGTCGTGTTTCAAAAGCTTTAGTTTCTTTAGTAGTTGCACCTAGTGGAAAACCGATAACCGTACAAACTTTCACATCAGTATCCTTTAAAAGATCTGAGCAATATTCTACCCAGTGCGGGTTTACACATACAGAAGCAAATTGTTGTTCTTTCGCTTCTTTACAAATTTGTGTGATTTTATCTTTAGGCGTGTCAGGCTTTAATTGTGTATGATCAATCATTTTAGCTAGATTTTGTTCCATTATTTGTATCTTCCCTTCAAATTAAGTTGTTCGTACATCTATTGTATCATAGCATGAAAGCGCTGAAAAAGCGAACATTCAAAGACGCCTCTCTTCACATTTCTTCCAACTGATAGGAGAGACTGGACAGGAAATATAAAGGGGCCGTTTCCATACGCAAAATCCGTGGCCCTAGCCTTACTGAAGTGAAGTGATTCTCTCTAAGACGATCTACTTCCTGTTCAGAGAACCCTCCTTCTGGCCCGAACATGATCAAGACCTTATCCCCTCTTTTTACTTCCTTAAGCTTTTCAGATAAAGAGTGATAACTTTTCTTTCTTGCTTCATCTTCATAGGCAAATAAACAATGATCATACTCATAAGAAACGGAAATTAAATCAGACAGGGAATGAAGTTGATGAATTTCCGGAATGTGAATTCTTTCTGACTGCTCACTCGCCTCTTTAGCAATTTTACTCAAGCGCTGAGTCTTCTTTTCAGCTTTTTTTGGGTCCCATTTGGCTACTGACCTATCAGCTTGATAAGGAATAAAGGCAAAAGCCCCAAGCTCTGTACCCTTTTTCACGACCTGTTCCATCTTGTCGCCTTTTCCTAAGCTCTGAACAATCGTAACGGAAGCTGGCAGCTCACTGTCTTCATTTAACCACTCTACTACTTTACACTGCACTTGATCCTCTTGCATGTTTGTAATCTCACAAATAGCCGGCCCTTGTTCTGGATGAACCGCTGTCAAATGTTCTCCTTCCTTCATACGCATGACCGTAAAAATGTGGTGAACATCATCTCCGATTATTTCCAGGAAGTCGGAACTCCAATTTTCAGTCTCTACGAAATATCTTTGCATGAGTCAATCACCTTTATTCTGGCTTTCTCGCTACAACGCTAACCCAATCTTCCATTTTATTCGTTTCCACTATCTCAAAGCCTGATTCGATTAACTGACTTCTGACTTCATCTTTTTTACCAGCTATGATCCCTGAAGTTATAAAATAGCCCCCAGGTTTTACTACGCGAAAGGCGTCATCTGTAAAGCGAACAATAATCTCTGCCAGTATGTTCGAAACGATCAAATCTGCTTCCATCTCAATTCCATTAAGAAGATCATTCAATTTAGAAGTAACCTGACTCTCTACCTGATTTAATCTTGCGTTATTCATTGTACTCGTAACAGCAATATCATCTAGATCAAAAGCATAGCAATGTCTGGCTCCCAGTAATATGGATGCTACACTTAGGATTCCTGAACCTGCGCCAACATCCATGACTAGATCGTCTTTTTCTAAGTATTGTTCCAAAGCCTGAATACTAAGTACCGTTGTCGGGTGTGTACCTGTTCCAAAAGCCATTCCAGGGTCCATTTCAATGATAATTTCATCACTGGAAACAGGCGTATAATCTTCCCACGTAGGAATGATGGTAATCTTCTCTGAAATTTTGACAGGCTTATAATATTTTTTCCAAGCGGTTGCCCAGTCTTCTTCATTGATTTCACTAACCGTTACGTGATTATGTCCCAAGTCGATATTAAACTCAGTCAAATGATTGACCGATTGTTTGATTTCCTCGACTGTTTCTGCTAAGAAGCTGTTGACTGGCAAATATGCTTTCACATAGACGCCTTCCTTTGGATAGTCATCTGGATTCAATTCATAGATCTCTCCAAGGGGAGCCGTATCTCTTAAAAGATCTTGCGGGTCTTCAATGACAACACCACTGGCACCAGATTCATGAAGAATGTTGGAGACAGGTTCAATTGCTTCATTGGTTGTATGGATACAAATTTCAGACCATTTCATTTGTGATCAACTCACTTTGCTATTTTTTTCAAAAAGAAAAGTGTCTGCACGAAGACAAGGGAATATTTGAATTCGCAAACCCCTGAGAACCGTTTCGCTGCAGACACTCTCCTCTTGCTTTTATTTATTAGTCACCTTTGAATGCACGTTTCATACGTTCAAAGAAATTTCCATGTTGCTCGTCAGTTACTTCATTTCCACTGATATCATTAAACTCACGTAATAGATCTTTCTGACGATCCGTTAAATTCTTCGGTGTAATTACCTTTGTTCTGACGTGCTGGTCCCCTTGACCTCGGCCATGAACATTAGGAGCACCCTTGTCTTTCAAACGGAATGTTTTACCTGTCTGCGTACCAGCAGGAATTTTTAACTTCACTTTGCCATGGACCGTTGGGACTTCGATCTCGTCACCCAGAGCCGCTTGAGCAAAAGTCAACGGAATTTCACAGAAGATATGGTCTCCTTCACGCTGGAAAAATTCGTGAGGCTGGACGCGAATGACCACGAATAGATCACCAGCTGGACCGCCGTTAACACCGTCTTCTCCTTTTCCTTGGACGCGGATTTGCTGTCCATCATCAATACCCGCAGGAATATCAAGATGAATCTTCTTGCGGCTCTTGACGCGTCCGTCACCTCCGCAATTGTTACATTTGTCTTTAACGATTTTACCGCTGCCTTGACAGTGGTGACAAACTCTACGGTTTACTACACGGCCAAATGGCGTGTTCTGTTCCTGATTGATTTGACCGCTCCCTTGACAGTGCGGACATGTTTCCGGTGACGTTCCTGGTTTAGCACCAGAGCCGTCACACGTATCACAATCTTCTTCAACCGGAATTTCAATATCTGTACTTTTACCGAAAATTGCTTCTTCAAATTGAAGAGTCATCGTGTACTGAAGATCGGCACCTTTACGCGGAGCGTTTGGATCGCGTCTCCGTCCGCCGCCTCCGAAGAACATATCGAAAATATCCCCGAAGCCACCGAAGTCTTCTGCTCCACCAAAACCGCCAAAGCCTCCCTGATTTGGACCCGCATGGCCAAATTGGTCGTACTGCGCACGTTTTTGCTGATCACTTAACGTTTCATAAGCCTCTTTAGCCTCTTTGAATTTTTCTGAGGCATTTTCTTCTTCACTGACGTCTGGGTGATATTTACGCGCCAGTTTTCGGTAAGCTTTCTTTATTTCATCCTTTGAGGCATCTTTTGAAACACCAAGAACCTCATAATAATCGCGTTTACTCACTTGTGAATCACTCTCCCGGGCGCTATTACATAACGTTTATATTACCATTCACATAAGGTTCAGGCAAATCTGTTCAGACACAGGCTTTACGTGAAAAAAGTCAAAGCCAAGAAGAACCTGACTTTGACTTTTCTTTTCTCACCTATCCTTACTTCTTATCGTCTTCGTTGACTTCTTCGTAGTCAGCGTCGACAACATCTTCTTCAGAACCGCCAGCTTCTTGTCCTTGCTCGGCTTCAGCCTGGGCTTGTGCCTGCTCATAAAGTTTCACAGAAAGAGCCTGCACTTGTTCTTGAAGGGCTTCTTTCTTCTCTTTTATGGCATCAAGGTCTTCACCTTCAAGTGCTGTTTGAAGCTCTTCTTTTGCAGTTTCAGCTTTTTGTTTCTCTTCTTCACTGACTTGTTCGCCAAGATCTTTGATTGTCTTATCAGTTGTGAAGATCAGCTGATCTGCTTCGTTGCGAAGTTCGATCGCTTCACGTTTCTTCTTGTCTTCCTCAGCATTTTCTTCTGCCTGACGTACCATTTCCTCTACTTCTTCATCAGATAGGCCGGAAGAAGACTTGATTGTGATAGATTGTTCTTTGTTTGTACCCATGTCTTTAGCACGAACATTTACAATACCATTCGCATCAATATCAAAGGATACTTCGATTTGCGGCACACCACGTGGTGCTGGTGGAATGTCCGTTAATTGGAAACGACCTAGTGTCTTATTGTCTTGGGCTAATTCACGCTCACCTTGAAGAACGTGGATGTCTACTGCTGTTTGATTGTCTGCAGCTGTAGAGAACACTTGAGAGTGACTAGTTGGAATCGTTGTATTTCGTTCAATCAATTTCGTTGTAACGCCACCCATTGTTTCAATTCCGAGAGAAAGTGGAGTAACGTCTAGTAGGACAACATCTTTAACGTCACCTTGAAGAACGCCACCTTGGATAGAGGCACCAAGTGCAACAACTTCATCAGGGTTTACCCCTTTAGATGGTTCTTTTCCTACTTCTTTTTTGATTGCTTCTTGTACAGCTGGGATACGAGTAGATCCACCAACTAGAAGAACTTTATGAATATCGCTAGCGCTCATGCCAGCATCTTTCATTGCTTGACGAGTCGGCTTCATGCTGCGCTCAATCAAGTCTGCAGAAAGCTCTTCGAATTTCGCACGAGTCAAGTTCATTTCAAGGTGAAGCGGTCCAGCTTCTCCAGCTGTAATAAATGGAAGTGAAATCTGTGTTTGTGCTACACCTGAAAGATCTTTCTTCGCTTTTTCAGCAGCATCTTTCAAACGCTGTTTTGCCATCTTATCTTGAGATAGATCGATGCCGTTTTCTTTTTTGAATTCTGCAACCATGTGGTCGATAATGACTTGGTCAAAATCGTCACCACCTAGACGGTTATCTCCGGCTGTTGATACTACTTCGAAAGTACCTTCACCAATATCTAGGATGGATACGTCAAACGTACCGCCACCAAGGTCATATACAAGAATAGTCTGGTCTTGATCTTCTTTATCAATACCGTAAGCCAGAGCTGCTGCAGTTGGCTCGTTAATGATACGCTCAACTTCGAGACCAGCAATTTTACCAGCGTCTTTCGTAGCTTGACGCTCCGCATCGTTGAAGTATGCAGGAACTGTAATAACTGCTTTATCTACTGTGTCACCAAGATAGTCTTCTGCATAGCTCTTAATGTACTGAAGGATGATCGCAGAAACTTCTTGAGGTGTGTACTCTTTACCTTCAACTTCAACCTTATAGTCCGTTCCCATATGACGCTTGATGGAAAGAATCGTGTTTGGGTTCGTGATTGCTTGACGCTTCGCAACCTCACCTACTTGACGCTCTCCGTTCTTAAATGCAACAGCTGATGGAGTCGTACGGTTTCCTTCCGGGTTAGGAATTACTTTCGCTTCTCCACCTTCCATTACTGCTACACAAGAGTTTGTTGTACCTAAGTCAATACCAATGATTTTACCCATGGTTAAAAATCCTCCTTTACATTCTCATCTATCATCTTTTTATTGATTTACTTTTACCATAGAAGGGCGGATGACCCTATCTTTTAAGCGATACCCTTTTTGAAGTTCTTCAACCACAATATTTGAATCGTAGTTTTCATCTTCTACTTGCATGATCGCCTGGTGCAAATGGGGATCAAATTCTTCCCCAACGGCTGGAATTTCTTCTACGCCTTCTTTATCAAGTGCTGCTTTGAATTGCTGATAGACCATTTTCATGCCTTCTGCAAACTTTTCAGCAGCTTCTCCGTCTACTTCCACTTGCAAAGCACGGTCGAAATTGTCCAATACTGGAACTAGTTCCTCAACTAGGCTTTGTGATCTATATTTCCGATCCGATTCCTTTTCCTTTTGGGTACGACGTCGGAAATTATCATAATCAGCTTGAAGCCGAAGTAATCGATTGTTGATTTCTTCTTTTTCTTGGCGTAGCTGCTCGAGTTCGCCATTACTTTCTTCAGCTGGCTCTTGTTCAGCTTCATTTTGATCAAGTTCTTCTTCAACGATTCCCTCTTGCTTGTTCTCTTCCACGACTTCCACCTCCTACTTCACCGTTACTGACTATAACATGAATGAATGCCTTAAAAAAAGCAATAGACAAAAAGAAGCGATGGGAAGAAACCCCCATCTTTGATTGTGCCAGTCATTAATACCAGCCTTGAAATGTATTCGTCATGTGCTTAGATAACACATTCATTAAAGAAAACATCCGGTTATACTCCATACGTGTCGGACCTAATAGGGCAATTGTTCCTATTTGATCATTTCCGAGTCTATAGCTTGCTGTAATCAAACTACAGTTTTGCATTGCATCAAAAGGATTTTCCTGTCCGATTCTGAAATGAATCCCTTCGTCGCCTGAGCGTAAAAGGTCGGCCATTTCATTTTCTTGTTCAATCGTTGCATACAGGGAACGCACCTTCTCCAAGTCTCTAAATTCGGGTTGCATCAGGATGTTTGTTTTACCTCCGATATAAAGCTTCGTTGGCTGTTCATCCATTAACGCAGCCTTTAAATAAGAAAAGGCTTGTTCATGCCGTTCCGTATGAGCCTCAAGCAAATCACTTATTTCAGTAAGTAGTTTCTCATGAAGCTTCACGAGCGGAACTCCTTGCAAGCGGCTATTTAAGATGTTCACCATCTTTTCAAGATCTGATGGTTCAATCTCAACCGGAACATTGAAGGCACGGTGTTCGACGTGGCCTGTGTTCGTAACTAAGATGGCAATAGCAGATTGTTTAGTCAATGGAACGATCTGCAATTGTTTCAGCTTCGTTTCGAACACTTCCGGACCTAAAATGATGGAGGTATAGTTCGTTAATTCTGAGAGAATTCCCGCAGATTTTTGTACGACTCTTTCAAACTCCAACATTTTATCATCGAAGGCCTCACGTATGGTGCGGATTTCATCTCGTGACAGACGCAGCGGAGAAAGTAAATGATCCACATAAAAGCGGTACCCTTTTTCAGACGGTACTCTGCCTGAAGATGAGTGCGTTTTTTCAATGAAACCCATCTCCTCTAAGTCTGCCATTTCATTTCTAATGGTTGCGGAGCTGAAAGTCACAGCATCCTTTTTGGCGATTGACCGGGAGCCAACTGGCTGTGCGGTCAGGATGAAATCATCAATTATGACTTGCAAAATGAGCAGTTGTCTTTCTGTTAACATCGATGATCACCTCTGTTAGCACTCGGTTTAACTGAGTGCTAAATCTAATAATAAATTATCAAAAGGGTATGAGGATGTCAACGGGTAAGTTCTCATTTTTAATCGTCAAGCAAAAATTCCCTGAAGACTTCATTTCCAAGGATGCGTCCGCGATCGGTCAGGCGGACCAAACCATTGTCCTCCACAATTAAATTCCTTTGTTTAAGTGTAGGTAGCGCATCTCCGAAAACATCTTCTAACTTTTGGCCATATTTACGTTCGAACCCTGCTTCAGACACACCTTCTGTCTTTCTTAACCCGAGAAACATTTCTTCTTCCATTTGTTCTTTTACGCCTACTGGTTCTTCATGAAGGATCGGCTGTCCATTTTCCATTGCCTGTTTTACATAAGCAGGCAATGGACGAATATTAATTGTTCTTTTTCCAGGCATATACCCGTGTGCACCGGCTCCAATACCATAATAATATTCGTTATTCCAGTATGTCAGGTTGTGTTTGCTTTCAAACCCCGGCTTAGAGAAATTGCTAATTTCGTATTGATGGACTCCTTGGTCAGCTAATTTTTTCTGAAGCAGTTCATACATCTCAGCTTCATCTTCCTCGGGTGGCTTGACTAATGTCCCTTTTTTATAGCGCTGATAGAAGATCGTTTTAGGTTCAATTTGAAGTGAATAGGAAGAATAATGAGGCAGCCCGAATTGCATGGCCTCATCTATCGTCTTCTCAAAATCACGTACCGTCTGGCCCGGCAGCCCATACATCAAATCGATACTCACATTGGATAGCCCCACCTGGAGAAGCCGGTCAACATTTGTGTACACGTCTTTCACCTTGTGTACACGTCCAATTTTTTCTAGCATCTCATCATCAAAAACCTGTACTCCTAATGAGATTCTATTAACACCGTATGCCTTTAATAGTCTTACTTTTTCTACATCCAGATCTCCTGGATTCGCTTCAAACGTATACTCTTCACAACCAGCAATATCAAAATGGTCATCAATCATCTTTAGCAGTTTATCCAACTGACTATGATTGACAGCAGTTGGCGTCCCTCCTCCGACAAAGATGGTCTTTACCTTTGCTTTTCCTTCTGGAATGTACGTATGGATCTCTTTTTCCAGGGCAACCAAATATTCATCGGCGAGCCGTTCATTATAAAAGAACTTCGTAAAATCACAGTAATGGCAGATTTGCTGACAAAAGGGGATGTGTATATATGCGGATGGGATATTCATTGATGTTCCACCTTTCATAAGGAAAACCGCAAGAGATGGACTCCTGCGGCTTCTTGTTTTCAAAAAATTTGATTAATCTTCGCTCAAGTCAAGCACTGACATGAAGGCTTCCTGAGGCACCTCTACAGAGCCTACCATCTTCATACGTTTCTTACCTTCTTTTTGTTTCTCTAGAAGTTTACGCTTACGCGAAATGTCTCCTCCGTAACATTTGGAAAGAACATTTTTACGCATCGCTTTGATGGTACTGCGGGCTACAATTTTGTTACCGATAGCTGCCTGAACAGGAACTTCAAACTGCTGCCTTGGAATCAGCTCTTTTAGTTTCTCGGCAATCAGTTTCCCTCGCTCATAGGCGAAATCACGGTGAACAATGAATGATAACGCATCGATGGTATCTCCGTTTAGAAGAATATCCATTTTTACAAGGTTGGAAGTCCTGTAACCGATGAGCTCGTAATCAAATGATGCATATCCTTTGGTCTGTGACTTCAGAGAGTCAAAGAAGTCGTAGACAATCTCTGATAAAGGAATCTCATACACTACATTCACCCGGTTATCATCCATGTACTGCATATCCATAAAGTTTCCACGTTTCCGCTGGCAAATTTCCATCACTGGCCCTACATATTCATTAGGGACCATAATGGTAGCCTTTACGAATGGTTCCTGTACTTCTTCAAGCTTTTGGTTGTCGGGCATCATCGACGGATTATCAACGTTGGTTTCCGTCCCGTCTGTCATCTTCACCTTATAAATTACACTAGGTGCTGTTGTAATCAAATCAATTTTGTATTCTCTCTCAATACGCTCCTGTATGATCTCCATATGAAGCATTCCAAGGAATCCGCAACGGAACCCAAATCCTAACGCTTGGGAAGTCTCCGCTTCAAATTGCAAGGAAGAATCATTTAATTCAAGACGCTCTAAAGCATCTCTTAAATCATTGTATTTATTTGCATCAACCGGATACATTCCACAGAACACCATCGGGTTCAGTTTCTTATAACCAGGCAGAGGTTCTGCAGCTGGGTTGTTGGCAAGGGTGATCGTATCTCCGACCCGGCTGTCTCCTATATTTTTAATAGAAGCTGTCAAATAACCTACATCTCCGACTGTGAGTTCTTTCAAAGGCGTTGGTGTGGGTCTGAATACGCCAACTTCATTCACTTCAAATTCTTTGCCTGTTGCCATCATTTTGATCTTATCTCCGACTTTGATCGAACCTTCTCTTACACAAGTGTATGCAATAACACCTCGGTAGGAATCGTAAAGCGAATCGAAAATCAACGCTTTGGTCGGATCCTTAACATCACCCACTGGTGCAGGAATATCTGTCACAATCCGCTCTAAAATCTCATCAATTCCGACTCCTTCCTTAGCAGATGCTAAAATCGCATCAGAGGCATCGATCCCTATCACATCTTCTATTTCTTGTTTAATTCGTTCTGGATCGGCACCAGGAAGGTCAATTTTATTTATGACTGGAATAATTTCGAGATCGTTTTCCAATGCCAAATAGACATTGGCAAGAGTTTGAGCTTCGATTCCCTGTGCAGCATCTACAACTAATATAGCTCCTTCACAGGCAGCCAGGCTCCGAGACACCTCATATGTAAAATCGACGTGTCCAGGGGTGTCAATCAAGTGAAAAGTATAATCTTCACCATTATTAGCATGATAGCTTAATTGTACAGCGTTCAGTTTTATTGTAATTCCCCGCTCACGTTCTAGATCCATTGCATCGAGGAATTGTTCTTTCATTTCCCTTTGGGTCAAAGCTTTCGTTTTTTCAAGAATACGATCAGCTAGTGTCGATTTCCCATGGTCAATATGGGCAATAATCGAAAAGTTACGTACCCTTTCTTGTTTATTTTGACTAGTCAACTTAAATCACTCCTACTAATTTCGGCACAGATAGCTAGCCTGATTATAGCAATAGAAGCATGATTATTCAATGTTTAGAGCAAAGCAGGAGAAGATTTTAAGCCGCATCTGAGTGAATGATCTCTGATAAAACTAACAGAACGCCGTTGAAGGTTGCAGCTACGCCTTCTCCAATTCCTCCAGCAATCTCTACAATCCAAGGATAGTCTGTTGTCTCTGTTACTGGTCTGCAATCGTCTGCAGATGATGGGGCTTTTTCTTTTTCTTTTTCTTGTACCTTGACAGTTGGGGTGATCTCCTCTAATTTTTCGTTATTTTTATCGATGCCATAGAAAGCACCCAAAATGAATAGCGCCCCCCCAATAATCAACGCAATCAGCCATTTCAGCATAACCATTCCTCCTTAGTCCGCTGAAACTTTTTCATCTTCAAAATAATAGTCACTGAACACTTCTGCCATGACATCTGCTGATCGGTACAATTCATCCAAATGGTTATAGACCCCTCCGAATTCTATCAGGATTGCATTAGAGCTTATATCCTGGTTATACACCCCATCCACACCAGACCCTTTCTTCGTAATGACTCCCCTGCTTAAACCTGGATATTTTTCTTCAAGTCTTTTGTGCATCTCTGAGGCGAACTTAAGGTTTTCTTCATAATTTTCATTTTCTGCTCCAATAACGAATATAGTCCGGCCATAATCTTTCCCATTAATAGTAATCGTTGTTTTATCTTTCGGTAAACTGTCTCTATGCAAATCAAAGAAATAAGTCAATGATTTATTTTGAGTCATTGCTTCCTTCACTACAGGTCTCATCGCTTCATACGATTGATAATGTTTCATACCATTTTCCTTTAGAATACTGGCTACATCTGTTTGGTCCACAGTAGCTCCAATTCCTTTTTCCTCAAGGCTTTGAGCCAGTCTTTCACCTACTAATGAGATATTTACTTTTCCATCGTAGGCCGTAGACTTGTCCGGAAGATGAGGGTAAAAGGATTCGGTGTTGTGGGTCTGATAAATAAATACTTTGTCTTCCAATGTATTGTCGCTAGGCTGTTTTTGTTTTTCTTGCACTTCTCCTTTTTCTCCCTTGTTCTCCACATCTAAAGGTGGCTCCGACTCTATTGGAAGATTCGAGAAATCAGTTCCTTTACCGGCAATGATAATTTGACTGTTATAAGAATAAAGCCCCGGAATCTCTCTGCCTAATAGACTTCTTGGGTCATTCGGTGTCAGGCTTGTCAATAACTGGAATGATAAAGAAGTAAAACTAGGCAGTTGATTTCCCTCAGGATGAGCATCCGCAAAAAGCCTGTTTTCCATTTCAAATAAATAAATGAACGAGCTTCCTTTCAATTTTGTCGTCCATTCTTGAATCGTATCTGAATATATTCTGTAGGTGGTTTTTGCGCCAGTCAGTATGCCAATGCCTATAAACAGCAAAAGTAAAATAACTGCGGTTAAACCTAACCATTTGGACCAAAGCTTAAAAGGATTGGAGCGCTTACCTTTCCATTTTTGATACTTAGGCATTAAAAAATCCTCTCCTCATACGAACTCTATCTAGTAAATCGTATGAGTGAGAGAATTTTAATAGAACAACTCTATAGTATTTTATTTACTTATCTTGAATAGGATTGAGCTTCTCCATCTTCGACGCCGGGATGAAGTGCCCCATTGATTCCTGTCGCTATTACATGAGCCATATCCTTAATAAACCCGTCCACTTCTTTTGGCGTTACCATTAGGTTGTGCCCCAATGGGGTAAGTACTTCTTTAATAAGCTGTTTCTTTTCAGCTTCCTGCAGCTGACCAAACATACCGAGGACAGCCTTACTCTGTTCTTCCGATGGATGATCTTCTTCTGTCAGCGTTTTTCTCTCAAATGGATTGATAGCAGGTGATAGAGCATTAGAAGGACGGTCTTTTTCTTTCCATTCCCTTCCAAAATGTTTGAGCACATAATCAATCGTATCACTTGTGATGGTCACGGCATCGACAACAGTAGGAACACCTATGGAAATAACCGGAATTCCGTAAGTTTCTTTGCTGATCTCTTTACGCTTGTTCCCGACACCTGACCCAGGATGGATACCGGTATCGGATAGCTGGATAGTGGCATTGATTCGGCTGATCGACCGAGAAGCAAGGGCATCGATAACCACTACAAAATCAGGCTTGATTTCTTCAATGATCCCATGCACCATGTCACTTGTTTCAATTCCAGTTACTCCCATTACACCAGGTGTGACAGCTGATACCGGACGATATCCATCTGCAACGGTCTCAGGATGCAATTCGAATAAGTGACTTGTTACAAGAACTTTTTCGGTAACCAAAGGACCCAAAGCATCAGGTGTAACGTTGTGATTTCCCAGACCAACAATCAACCCACGAGCTTCTTCATTCACTCCTGTATCAAGAAGCAATTTACGCAGCTGCCCGGAAAGAGTTTTAGCCAGGTTGGCCTGAAGCTCTGTATCCTGCTTGCGAATGGCCTGTGATTCGAGAGTAATATAGTGCCCTGCTTTTTTGCCGATTCGCTCCGCACCTGCTTCGTCTACAGTGACATAGGTGATTTTAATATCGTTTTTCTCGTTCTCTTCTACTTCAACCCCGTCAGAGTCAGAAGACGAAGGGTCGTTTTTGACATTCATTTCTTGAGCTTCTAAAGCTAGATCTGTGCGTATTGTATAGTCGAATAAATCGTTCATTTCATTCACCTTCCTTATGCCCATCTTCTCCCATTCTTGAATAAAGTATGCAAAATACAGAGCATGAATGAGATAACTATTGAAAACACCTATCCGCTCTGGTAAAATGTCTCTTGTTCGATATGAATGAGTCTTTTGTTTTTACCTAGGAGGTGAAACCATGCCTAACATTAAATCAGCGAAAAAACGTGTACGTGTAAACGAGGATGCTCGCGCTCTTAATGCAGCTTTCAAATCTGACATGCGTACAGCGGTTAAACGTGTAGAGAAACTTGTAAATAGCAACGACGCTGAAGGAGCTAAAGAAGCTCTTCAAACAGCTGTTAAGAAAGTTGACAAAGCTGTTCAACGCGGAGCCCTTCACAAAAACAACGGTAACCGTACAAAATCACGTCTTACTAAACAAGTAAACGCATTATAATTTCTTCGTTAATTATGACCAACAGACGATCCATTAGAATGGGTCGTTTTTACTTAAAAGAAGCCATCCAGTCTATCTGGATGGCTTCTTTACTAAATAGAAATTTTCTGTTGTTTAATGTGAATTAATCGATAGAGAAGCATTTCAAATGCTAAGGATTTTTCCATTTTCCCTTGTTTTAAAATATAATCTGTTTCAGCAAGCTCTTCCATAATTCTGTCTAATTCCTCAGAAGTGAAATACCGTTCCCTTTTTAAGGCCATTTTTATGACATAAGGGTGAGCCTTAATATAGGCTCGCATTTGATTTTGGGCGTACCCTTTCTGCTTCAAGACCTTCGCTTGACTGATAATTCGAAATTGAGAAGCGAGCAGAGCTGTAAGCGCAATCGGCTCTTCACTCAATTTCTCGAGATCTTTATATATCTGAATGGCTCTTGCAAGGTTCTTTTCCATTACAGCGTCTACAAGCTTTAATCCAGAAGCTTCTGCGCTATGAGAAAGTAGCTGTTCAGCTAATTCTTTTGTCACTACTCCGCCTTCGCCTACATTTAAAGCTAGTTTCTCCATTTCTTTTCTTAATGTCATCAAGTTCGTACCAACCTCTTGTGCAAAAAGCTCATGAATCTCTTCAGGAATAGTAATATTCAACTCACTCGCTAATGTCTGCACCCATTTATCCATATCCCATTCCTTGACTGGCTGACAGGATATAATCTCTGCATTCTTTTTTAAGGATTTAAATATTTTTTTTCTTTCATCCAGTTTTTCATATGGGGCAATGACAATAAGAACTGTATAATCAGCAGGATTTTCTATGTATTCAAGAAATGCATCTGTATCATGTTCAAAAGCTAGCTTGTCCGGCTTTGCTTTTAAAAAAACAGGGTGATAAGCGATGACAACCTTTCCATCTCCCAAAAAAGGGAAGGTTTCTGCGTCTGTAATGGCATCTTCAATTGGTGTCTCTTCTAAATCATATTGAGAAATATTAAATTCTCGATCCTCTTTCTTTAATGTCTTTTCAATGATTTTATTTTTATTCTCCTGGATTAAATAAGATTCTTCTCCATATAATAAAAATACGTGTGATTGTTTTGGATTTCCCATTTTATCCATAATCCTCTCTCACAAAAAATAAATACGGCGACCCACTTAAGTGGTCAGTGTCACTATTTTATTGTGCAATGACATATCTGTCAAAAAAGTGATCACAGTCGCCGCATAAACCATCTATATAAACGCCATTCCAGAAGTCCCGGGTACTTCTGAAGAGGACGATGTTGTTCCTCTTGAATGTAGTTTGACCTCATATGAAATAATTATCTGTGACAAGTCTTGCTAGCAGTGGCAAAACGTATGAACCAAGAGAAAATTTTTTTCCTTCTAGTTCCATGTAGATTTTTACACTAATTTAGCTTATACTTAATAATTGATATAGGAGGGGTCACAATGAACGAATTCAGGAAGGATATCCAGTCCAAAACTAATGACGTTATCGACTCTGGTTTAGGTTTTGTATTTTCCTTTGTTTTCTTTTTCGTCATTTTCTTTATCGGAGTTGTATTCTCAGTAATCGGACAATAATTGAATACAAAAGTGAAGAGACTGCATCAGCAGTCTTTTTTTATTCTCTGCTCGCATTATACGGTAGGAAGCTGGAAAATGTTCCTCTTTGCGAAGAGAAATCATATTGAACAGCACCATAATCAGGGGTTGAAAATAATACAACACCTTGAGCGGATAACCTTTCCACCACTTCTTCATGAGGGTGCCCATAACGATTATCCAAACCTGCAGAAATTAAAGCGACAGAAGGTGAAACATGCTTGACCCATTCCTCTGAAGTAGAGGTATTGCTTCCATGGTGACCAACCTTTAAAACATCCGCGTTTACATTACTTCCCACTTTTATTAATAACTTTTCGATCTCTGCCGAAGCATCTCCAGTAAATATCCACTCAAGTCCACCTAAAGTAGCGGTTAGTACAATCGAGTTGTCATTCGCATCCCCAGTATCTTCCGAAGGATGTAAAAGGTTAAAATCCTGCCCCCCAATAACAAGATGCTCACCTGCTTTTATTCGTACCACATTCTCAACAGTCTCTATCTTTGGATAATACAGGCTAACAACGAGATTGCCTACTTTCATTTCGTTAGCCAGTGTTTGTACACTTCCGCTATGATCCGTATCCTCATGAGTGATAATAATAGCATCAAGCTTAAAAATTCCACGCGACTTCAAATAAGGTAAAATAATTTGCTCTGCAGTCTTTGATTCATCTCCAGTAAATACAGGTGGTCCAGCTGCATCGATCATGATTACTCCTCTTCTGTATGGAAGTTCAACTACAAATGAATCCCCTTGACCAACATCAAGCATCGTCACTCTTCCATAGGGAGAAAAATACGGAAGAATACTGTAGACCATCAGAACTCCTACACTTGCTACTCCAGCAGCAAAAGCAAAAACAAGTTTTTGTTTAATCCATAACCTCATCATAATGATAAATAGGACAAGGCAAACGATGATAAAAGACCTATTGATCTCACCAACCACCCACTGAATATCAAACAAATTGCTATGCGTTTCCAGAAAAGACAAAAAGTTAGTATGAGGAGGGAATAAAGTTTGAGACAAAAGTAAAGAGATCTGAGGAAGAATGAATGAACAAAGAAGCAACATCATCAAGAAGGGAATAACGAAGAAAGAAAAATAAGGGACTAGGAGAAGATTAGCAAAAAGAGAAAGCGGATTGAATTCAAAAAAGTAATACAACTGCAGAGGAAGAATCGAAGTCTGACTTACAAAGCTAATTAAGGCTGACATCGCAAGGGGGTTTTCTGTTTGTTTCAACAAGGGGAAGGATAAAATTAAACTCATGGTTACTAAAAACGAAAATTGAAATCCCAAGTGATCCAGGTAACTAGGGGACAGGATAAGTAATGATAAAGCCACCAGGGAAAGAATGTCTGTTAAGGGTACTTTCCATTTTGAGAAAGTTGACAGCATAACAAGCCCCGCCATAAGGGTGGCTCTCAGTACGGATGGAGCGGCTCCGGCAAGAAGAGCATATGGAGGAAGAAATAGTATGATAAGAACTTTTGCTCCCTCTTTCGTCGCCATGCCCGATCGATAAAGAAGGAAGTACAACGCTGTTACAGTCAAACCAACATCCAGAAATAGCAAGAAGGTGCGACAAATTAAAGTCCTGAAAAAAGGTCACGATACCTTCATCTAAATACTGCTTTTCACCAAATAGTAAAGCAGCCATCCACTTAAAGGCTATAGGGTCCACAGTTTCCTTGACGGAGTTTAAAATTAATGCCCTTAAGTCATATCCATGACTAAGCCACGATCTCCCTTCACAATCGATAGAGGACTGATTTTTCAATTCCAGCTGTGAATAAATTTTCTTGGCAGCCATATACTCTCGATAATCAAATTGACCTGGATTTCTTGCACTTTCAATCGGAACTCGTTCACCAACAACTTTACAATCAGCCCCGTGCTTCCAAGTTAGAGGAATCAGTTGACCCTTCTCTTCAGCATTTTTATATAAAATTAAGAGGACTTTCTCATTGATAGTAGAGGAATTTAATTTACCGACCATCTGTATTGTCTGTGAAGTCTGTTCCACTTCTGAAGTAATCGTGAGAGATATTGGTCCGCCAGTTGAAGTTATTTGAGGGATGGAAGCAGGAGATAGGTAGAAAAAACCGAAGGTCATAAAAAAAGTTAAGAGGAAGATAATCATCCATTGATTTTTTAAAAGATATAACCAAATGAGGAAAAGAAAACACATTAAATAAAAAGGTACGGTAGGTAATCGTGAAAGAACCCCGCCAATCACAAATGCGATGACGGGAAAGTGCCATACTCCTTTCACGTTTTTTGTTTATGAGGATACTCAAAAAGATCCCGCGCTTTCTTTTCGTACTTTTCAACCTCTGGTTCGCCTAAAGTTTTCAGCTTCTCGATCATTTCATCTATAAGCTGTCGCTGTTCAAAATGCATAGGCTCCGTTTCAACCGGAACTTTTTTCGTTCTTACTCCTGCTTGCTGGAGCAATTCAATAGCATATGGATCGTTTTTGTAATCTTCACTATAATATACAGCTTTAATCCCAGCCTGAATGATTGCTTTTGTACAATGGACACAAGGAAAATGTGTCACGTAGATTTCAGCCTCATCCGTAGCTACACCGAATTTCGCACATTGTAACAATGCGTTCATTTCCGCATGTATGGTCCTCACACAATGACCATCCACGACATAACACCCTTCATCAATGCAGTGAACACCACCTGAGACACTTCCGTTGTAGCCTCCTGCAATCATCCTTTTATCCCTGACAATGACTGCTCCAACTGCGAGCCTTTGACATGTACTTCGTGATTTTAGTAAATAACTTTGGGACATAAAATATTGATTCCATGAGATGCGCTCCATTATGTATCCCCCTGTTCATTTTTCATTCAGTTTACCCTTTCCTTTGTTCCTCCGTCAAACGGTCAAGGAACCCTGATATCTTCCTTGATAGTTTCAATTGTTTTCTCTCCAATTCCAGATACCTTTAACAGGTCGTCTACTGTCTGAAAAGGCCCGTTTTCCTGCCTATATTGAATGATAGCTTCAGCTTTAGAGGGTCCTATGCCGTTTAATGTTTGTATCTCTTCAACAGTAGCCTGATTTAAAACGACTTGACCATTTGGATTGGGACTTTGAGACTTTTCTGAAGCTCCATCTGATAATACTAATTCTGATGAATACACATGAATGACCATCTCATCAATCAGCTTTTGCGCTAAATTTACACTTGAAGGATCTGCTTTGTCTGTCATTCCCCCTGCCAGTTGAATAACATCATCCACTCTCATATCACTTTTTACTTCGTAAACTCCTGGTTCGCTCACCTCGCCTTTTACGTCAACTTTTATTCCAGTCTCACCAGATGATTCAGATATATGAGGTTTTTCATTACTTTTTCCTATTTTTGGGCTAGCAGCTTCATGATTCATTTCAATTCCAGAGCTTGATGGTCTTAAAGACCATATCACCACCAAGATAATGATAATCAATACAATAAATCCATAACGCCTTATTACTTTGTTCATGAAAGCCAGACCTTCTTTCATATTTTTAATTTAATGGAATAAAGATAGTTAGGTAAGCAATTTAGAGGAGGGATAGCCTATGAAATGGGGAATCATCGGTACAGGGAATATGGGGAGTATGTTAACCTCGTCCTTATTGAGCAGTAAAGCTTTGGAACCTGACGATATGATACTCTATAATCGCTCTTCAGAAAAAGCCCTCAAACTAAAAGAACAATTTCCAGCCATTCATGTAGCAGCTTCACTAAAAGAAATACAAAAAAACTGCGATATCCTATTCATTTGTGTGAAGCCACATCATTATAAAACAATCCTTGAAGAGTTAAAGAGCGATTTCACAGAAGAACAATGTCTAATTTCCATAACTAGTCCAATATCTGTTAATGAATTAGAGAACCACACCCCTTGCCAAGTGGCCAGAATTGTTCCTTCTATAACGAATCACGCTCATGCAGGAGTGAGCCTATTTACGTTCGGATCAAGAATGAAAAAGGAACGGAAAGAACTTCTGCTTGAAACATTTAAAGCCATATCAACGCCCGTGGAAGTTGAAGAAGAACATATTCGTGTAGCTTCTGATATCGTCTCATGTGGTCCAGCGTTTATCAGTTATTTATTAAGCAATTGGATAACTGCTGCTCAACACGTTGCAGGGATAAGTGAAGAACAAGCAACTGAACTGACAGAGAATATGATGATCGGATTAGGTGAGTTGTTATCTAAAAGAATTTTTACTTTAGAGGAGTTAATGGAAAAGGTGACGGTAAAAGGCGGAGTAACAGGTGAAGGGTTGCAAGCGATGGAAGACCATTTAGGTGAATTGTTTTTTGAAATGTTTAAAGCTACACAAAGGAAACATAAAGATGACAAGAAGAGTATCGAGCTTTGAAATAAATAATTCGACATAAATCCAAATAATCCTGCAAAAACAATTAAAAAAGGAGCCGGGAATCCGACTCCTTTTCTATAATGCTTTTTCACAAACGAAAAACAAGCGGTCACCTACAGTTGAAGGTTTCTCATCAAAATCAGCACAAACCCGTTTAATCTTAAATCCTGCTTCTTCCAGCCAATGTTGCAGGTCTTTAGTTGGATACCCTTTTTGATCGTGCCTTTCGTCAAACCGTATATATTTCTCACCGTCTTGAACGAAAAAAGTCAGGTCATGAACCACGCTGTTATCAGTTTCACCCGGATCACAGAACCATACATAAGAAAGTTCATCATATACTTCCGCAAAAGTGGAACCATACAGATCTTCGTGAATATGATCTATAGAATGCACATCAAACAAGAATAACCCTCTAGGATTCAACGCGTCATATATCGAGGTGAAAGCGTTCCTAACACTATTCTCATCTGTAAGATAATTGAGAACGTCGCAATAGCTAATCACACAATCGTAATGATCTATTCCCTCTAATTGAGTCATATCCTGATGGAGCCATTGGATTTTGGAACGAGGATTTTTTTGCTGTGCCATTGCCAGCATCTCTTCTGATAAATCCACTCCAGTAAGCCTGAACTTTACTCCATCTAATCTGTGTGTAATCTCGCCTGTACCGCATCCTACATCCAGGATTGTTTTCACCTGAGGATGAAACTCATCGATCATATTTTTCGTGAACTTTACCCAATTATCGTACGGAGCATCCACCATAAGACGGTCGTACACTTGGGCCATTTGATGATAACTCATCGATTAGCCTTCAATGCCTTCAACAGCGATGGTTGATGCGTCTCCCCATAGTCTTTCGAGGTTGTAATAATGGCGTTCATCTTTGTGGAAAATATGGCAGACCACGTCATTTAAATCAACAAGGATCCAGCGTGCCTGTTCAAAACCCTCCATTCTTTTAATTTCAATGCCATTTTCTTCTGCCTGATTTTTTAATTCACGTGCAATAGCTTGGACTTGACGTTCATTCGAACCTTCGCAAATTAGAAAATAATCAGCAATAAGTGACACATCAGACATATCTAAAACAACGATATCACCCGCTCTTTTCTCATCACAGGCTTGCGCTGCCAAAGTAACTAAATCTTTACTTTCCATAGTCTTCCTCCCTTATTCATCCTTTTTATCTGTCTTAATGATATTATATTAAATCATTGAATGCATGGAACGTGTCCGGATAAACTGTTCGTTCTTTATCTACTAAAAAATGAATCGTATTCTTCAATGCCGTGGCACACGCATCGTCAAGACTTTCTTTTGACTTATCCCTGGCTACCTCAACACCTGGAAAATCCCTTCCTGGTTCAATGTAGTCTGCTAAAAACACTACCTTATCTAAAACAGTCATGTGTTTCTTACCAGTAGTATGACACTGAATAGCCGATTTCACTTCTTTATCATCCAATCCAATTTCCCTTTCAAGCATTAAAGCTCCTACTGGACCATGCCACAATTCATGATGATAATCCAATAAATCTTTAGGTAAGCGCCGATCCTCCAAGATCCAACGCTTCATCTCATCTAAAGGCTTGTACTTAGCATAATCGTGTAAAGCTGCGGCTATTTCCGTTTTCCATACATCTGCTCCGAACCTTTCAGCAAGCTCCACTGCTTGATCCGTAACCCGAATGGTATGTTCATACCTCTTCTGTTTCAAATAGGGTTTTACAAATTCTAAGGCTTTGTCACGATTCAGCTCCATATAGCTTATGCTCCTTTATGAAATGATAAACGGAATCCGGCACTAAATACCGTACGCTATTTCCAGAAAAAAGCCGTTCTCTGATATTTGACGATGAAATTTCTATCAGTGGAATTTCCACGAAGTGTACAGGTATTTCAGGATTCCACCTATAACCTGAGCGTTTAACACCTACAAATTGGACGAGATTTTGTAATTCATCGATTTTATGCCACTGAGGAAGATGTTCAACCATATCCCCGCCGATAATAAAATAAAATTCATTTTCGGGAAACTGATCCTTTAAGTATTTCATCGTATCTACCGTATAGGAGGTGCCTTTCCTTGTCAGCTCCACATCGCTAGCCTGGAAATAAGGATTCGATTCTACAGCTTTTTGAACCATCCTCAAACGATCTTCTCCTGCCACCTTTGCCCCTTGCTTGTGTGGAGGAACATGAGAAGGGATGAACCACACTTCATCCAAATCTAAATCGTTACGAGCATATTCTGCCATAATTAGATGCCCATGGTGAGGCGGATCAAATGTACCCCCTAGAATTCCGATCCGTTTCATAGCAGGTCTCCTTTAAGGCAATTCTATTTGTTTATTGTCTATTGATTCTTTATAAAGGATTATTGTATTTCCAATAACTTGAACGATATTTGCATTCGTCGCCTCTACAATTTCTTCGGCAACTTGTCTGTTATCTTCAAAACAATTCTGCAACACGCTCACTTTAATTAGCTCACGCTTTTCAAGAGCTTCGTTAATTTGTTTTGTCATATTTTCATTTACGCCTGCTTTCCCAACTTGAAATATCGGCTGTATATGGTGGGATTCAGCACGTAAATGCTTTTTTTGCTTACTTGTTAACATTCTATACCCCTTTCAGTTTCTTTTCGAACTCTTCTAGCAAGGCGGATGCGTCGGGTTCCGTTTCGGTCCATATTTTAAATGAGTATACAGCTTGCTGCAGAAGCATTTGATGACCGAAGTGAAGACGTGCGCCCCGCTTTTTAGCTTCTTGCAAAAACCTCGTTTTCATTGGCCGGTAAACAATATCACTTACAATGGTCCCTTTTGTCAAGTGATCGACAGGGATAATCAACTGATCGTCGTTTGGACTCATTCCTACAGTCGTTGTTTGGATGACCACATCATATTTGGAAAGATGCTCTGAAGCTTCATCTAAAGTCAACACAGTAGACTTTATCTTCTGCGACCCTTCTTGAATAATATCTATTGCACGCTGGGTTGTACGATTGGCAATATCGATTGCAGCCACTTCTTTTTTCGCAAGGGCATGGAAAATCCCTCTCGAAGCCCCTCCGCTTCCTAATAAAAGAATGCGGGTGTTACCTTTTAGGCTATCTGGATAATCATTCGTCAATGAATCGGCAAAACCTGTTCCATCCGTGTTATAACCAATCCAACCTTCGGATGTATTCTTAACTGTATTCACAGCCCCCATCTCTTTGGCAGTTTCATCAAGCCCCGCCAAATAAGGGATGATTTTTTCCTTAAATGGTACTGTTACGTTAAATCCGTCCAGTTTTTTTATTTCAGGTGACTGAATCTGTTGATCGAATTCCTCTGGTTCTAAGTCAAATAGTTCGTAACTGCCTTGTAGGTTTTGCTGATCCAGTAATTTACCGTGGATCCATGGTGACATTGAGTGGCCGACAGGATGGCCGATCAGTCCAAGCTTCAACAATATTGACCCTCCTATATTAAAGATTCACGTAAGGACACTTTTACCCCTTCCGGAACATGAGCGGTCACTGTTATGTTTCCCTCAGGGACAGTGACCCATCCTAAACCAGAAAACACAATATCCATTTTCTCGCCTTTGATCTTAAAGGTATGCTCTTTAAGAGGTGGCAATTTTTCGATTGTTTCTTTATCAGGAGGAGTTAGAAGTTCACCTAAGTGATTACTGTACAATTCATCCGCTTTTTCTAGCTTCGTGCGATGAATGTTTAATTCATTAGAGAAATAACAGATAAATGAACTGCGGTCTCCAATATTAAAATCTAATCTTGCTAGTCCACCAAAGTATAAAGTCTGCTCAGGATTCAATTGATAAACCTTTGGTTTAATCTCTTTTCGAGGGGTAATAACCTTTAAATCTTGATCTGAAACGTAATGGGCCATCTGGTGCCGATGGATGACTCCAGGAGTGTCATAAAGAGAACTTGCTTCATCTAAAGGTATATCGATAAAGCCCAGGGTGGTTCCAGGGAAATAGGAAGTCGTAATTGCTTCTTTCACACCGGAAGTATTAGCAATTAGCGTATTGATAAACGTCGACTTACCTACATTTGTTGTACCTACGATATAAACATCTCGTCCAGTTCTCATCTCATCAATTGCTTTTGAAAGTTTTTCAACACCCTGATTTTTTTCAGCTGAAATCAGGTGTACATCCTCTACTTTTAACCCTAAATCTTTCGCAGACTTTTTCAGCCACAGCTTTACTTTTCCTTGATTCACTGACTTCGGAAGTACATCCATTTTATTTCCTACTAGGAGTACTGGATTGTTGCCTGTCAACCTTTTTAAACCGGGAATAAAGCTTCCATTAAAATCAAAGATATCTACTAATTGAACGACTAACCCTTCATTGTTACTAATTTGATTAAGCATTTCCAAAAAGTCATCATCCTGGTAAGGTACATCCTGAACTTCGTTATAATGCTTTAAACGAAAACACCTTTTACAAATGACTTCTTCTCTCTCTAATGCTGATGCGGGTGCATAACCCGGCTGCTCAGGATTTATTGTTTGTATAGTGGCTCCGCATCCTTGACACTGTATATCACTCATGAATGGTGTCTCCTCTCCCAGGTGATTTTTCCTTTTTTCCTCATCCAGTTTAAGATTCTACGTTCAACTTTTCTGTTAATTCGAGTAAAAAAGCCATCCGTTTCTACAATGGGGACAACAAGAATAGTATGGAAGCCAGCTAAGTTTCCTCCTAATACATCGGTTAAAAGCTGATCTCCTACAACCACTACTTCGTCTTTTGCTAATCCCATTTGTTTTTGAGCTTTTTTAAAAGCTTTGGATAAAGGCTTTCTTGCGCTGTAGATAAACCTTGTATCCAGAGGCTCAGAAAACAGCTTCACACGTGTTTCCTTATTATTGGATGCAATCGTCACCTGGATTCCATGACTCTCCATCTTTTGAAACCATTTTTTAATTTCGTCCGTAGCATCTCTGACATCCCAGGCAACCAATGTATTATCAAGATCCGTGATAACACCTTTGACACCTTTTTCTTTCAACTCTTCAGGATCTATGTCAAACACGCTCGGTACATGTTCATTTGGTAAGAAATTATTTAACATTTGGTTCACTCCATCCGTATATACCGGCAAAATCTCCTTACTTATCATATACAAAAATACTTCATGTTTCAAAATCTTCTTTTGAAATGGCAGATAGAACGAAAATCGTTCGACAATTACTGACAGCAACAGGTTGTGGATAACTTTATACACAAAGTCCACACAGTTTTTCCTTTGTTATACCTTATTCGAATATTTTATCCATAAAGTTATCTACATTTCCTTGTAGATAACTAGCATATTGTAGGGAGTTCCGGGTCATGGTAAGGTTAGAATACAATTTCGATAAAGCTATGAAACAACAGGAGGTGGCTGTCACATGAGTGACAGAGGTATGAAACAATTATCTGATTCCCTGTTAATACAATCTTACCACAAAGCTATTGAACTCAATCTTTCTGAGGAGTTTGTCAATCAGATTAGAGAAGAAATCAGAAAGAGGTCCATCCAGCATTTAATCAATGATTTTGTCACACAAGTAGGATGAATTTTAACAAATCTAAACAATATCTTACATGAATATACAGAAACGAAACTCGCTGAAGAATTTAAAGCGAGTTTTTTTTATCTTTTTAAATTTGTTTTTTGTTGTGTCTCTTCTTATTTAATAGGGAACACTAAATTGTACCTCTTCAGCATCTTCGTTCATGTAATACAGTTGAATGTTAGTCCTTTTTTTGATTACAATTGATTCTATAGACAATATTGAACAACTTTAATATAGATAAATGAAACTTTTTGTCGAGGGAGGAAAAACCACATGTTGGTGGCTGTATTATTGCCTTTCATCATTGCGATGATCATTCCATTTTTAAGTAAGTGGAAACATACGATTCACACAGGATACTTTGTCACAATCGTCCCTGTGATTGTGTTTATTTATTTTGCTCGTTATTTAGGGCATGGGTTTGAACCTGTTTCAAGAGAGTACACTTGGATACCTTCATTGGATATGAATATCCTCTTCTATCTAGATGGTCTCAGCTTATTATTTGTTTTATTAATCAGCGGGATTGGTGCCCTAGTTGCCTTTTATTCGATTTTCTACTTACATAAATCGGAGCAACTGGGACATTTTTATGTATATTTACTGATCTTCATGGGATCCATGTTGGGTGTCGTCCTATCGGATAACGTCTTTGTCCTATACACCTTTTGGGAGTTTACTTCCTTATCCTCATTCTTGCTAATCGGATATTGGAATTATAAAAAAGAATCACGGTATGGAGCCCTAAAATCGATGCTGATCACCGTCTTCGGTGGCTTAAGCCTTCTTGGTGCACTAGTGTTTATGACTGTTTTGACGAACACAACCAGCATTCAGGAAATGATTGATCAGCAGCAGCTTATTTTAAATAGTGATTTCTTCCCACTTATCTTGTGTTTATTACTTTTAGGAGCATTTACGAAATCTGCTCAGTTCCCTTTTCATATCTGGCTTCCAGATGCAATGGAAGCTCCTACTCCTGTAAGTGCTTATTTACACTCGGCTACAATGGTTAAAGCCGGCATATATCTAGTGGCTCGCTATTCTCCGATGCTCTCATCTAATGATTGGTTCTTCATTATAGTATCGACTATGGGGATTATCACATTGTGCTGGGGATCTTATATGGCAGTAAGGCAGACTGACTTAAAAGCCATTCTCGCCTTTTCAACGATCAGTCAGCTGGGTATGATTATGGCCATGCTGGGGTTTGGAACAAAAGTAGCCGTATTTGCTGCTGTATTTCATATTTTAAACCACGCAACATTTAAAGGAAGTCTGTTTATGGTCGCAGGAATTGTTGACCATGAAGTAGGTACTAGGGACATTCGAAAGCTTGGAGGATTGATGACATTTTTACCCATTACAGCTACGTTAGCTGTGTTTGCATCCTTCTCTATGGCTGGTGTGCCTCTACCATTTTTGAACGGGTTCTATAGTAAAGAACTATTTTTCGATGCTGCCATACACCTTGAAGTGACGAAAGAAGGATTTATTGGATTATTAAGAACGATACTTCCATATCTAGCTGTCTTTGGAAGCATTTTCACTTTTGTTTATTCCATGTACTTTTTCTTCGGTACATTCCGTGGAACGACTAAGATTGACCAATTACCTAAAAAGCCGCATGAAGCACCCATTGGTATGCTTGTTTCCCCAATGATTTTAGTTATTGGCGTAGTAATCATCGGTTTATTTCCACACTTAGTTAACGAGCCGTTCATCGCTCATGCTGCTTCGGCAGTAAAAGGCGTAGAAATTGAAAAGCATATTAAATTCTGGCATGGCATTACTACTCCATTGATTATGTCTTTAGCTGTTCTTGTTTTCGGTACGATATTGGCGCTGTCCAGAAAGATCTGGCAGCCTGTCTATAACTTCGTTCCAGGCGTTATGAGTATGAATAAATTTTACGATGGTACTGTTGACCGATTAGAAGTTTTTTCTGAGAAAGTTACGAAGGGATACATGAACGGATCTCTTAGTCGATATGTCCGTCTCATACTGGCAGCAATCATTGTGGTTACTTTTGCCTTTATGGCCATTACTGGTGGATTCTCGGTCGATACCGATCATTTATCCCGTGTCTCTCTTCCCGCCGTGTTTGTAGCTATTATGATGGTTATCGCTGCTGTCGGAACCATTATTACGAATAATCGAATTACCGCAATTTTGATCTTAGGTGTAGTAGGCTATGGACTCTCTATGTTATTCGTATTGTTCAGAGCACCAGACTTGGCCCTGACACAGCTGATTATAGAGACAGTAACAGTAGCCTTGTTCTTGCTCGTTTTCTATCATTTGCCAAAGTTAAGGAAAAAACATGAAACGGCAAGTACTCGTACGTTAAACCTTGTCATTTCTATAGGGTTCGGAGCCCTGATGACAATGGTTGCGATTTCTTCTCACAGCAGTAAATGGTTTGATTCTATATCAAGCTATTTCATTGAAAAATCCCACTCTCTTGGAGGAGGAGACAACGTAGTCAACGTTATCCTAGTTGACTTCCGTGGATTGGATACCTTATTCGAGATCGTAGTGCTTGGAATCGCAGCTATGGCGATATTTGGACTTATAAGGTTACGCAATCGAAAGGAGGAGGATTAACCAATGGAATTAATCATGGCGATTCTTGCAGGAATCCTATTTACTACAGGAATCTATAACCTCCTTCAGAAGCAAATGCTGCGTATTATCATTGGGACGGGCCTTATTTCTCACGGTGCTCACTTGTTCATCCTAACTATGGGTGAGCTTGAAACCGGGGAAAGCGGGGCTCCCCCTATATTAACTGAAGGGGTAGAAAGTTATACAGATCCGCTTCCACAGGCTTTGATTTTGACTTCAATTGTCATAAGCTTCGGTGTAACAAGTTTATTACTAGTGTTGGCATACCGAGCAGCGCAGATTAATGGAACAGATAATATGGAGCAATTGAGAGGTACAGATTATGAGTAATTTAGCAGCACTACCTATTATATTACCGCTGCTAGCTGGTATTCTAGCGGCTTTCATACACAAAAAAAGAACACTAGTCCGGATTGGATCCCAAATTTTTACGGTCGCTCATCTTCTATTAGTTATATGGATCTTCCTGCAAGTTAAAAACCAGGGTTCCCTTGTTCTTGAGACCGGCGACTGGGCTGCCCCGTATGGTATTATTCTTGTAGGCGATATGCTATCCATGACTTTAGTTCTTACAACGAACATTGTAGCGGTCGCTTGTGTTTTTTTCGCACCAAAATCACTCTCTGAGCAACAGGAAAGCTTCTATTTCTACACATTCTTCCTAATGCTGATTGCTGGTGTAAGTGGCGCATTCCTTACAGGAGACTTGTTTAACCTCTTTGTCTTCTTTGAAGTTCTGCTCATGGCTTCATACGGCCTAATCGTGTTAGGAAACGGTAAAGCACAGCTGAGAGAGTCATTAAAATACGTCTTAATCAACCTCTTTTCTTCCATGCTCTTTGTTACGACCATTTCGTTCCTGTATTCCGTTGTAGGAACGGTAAACATGGCTCAGATAGCTGAACGGGTTCAGGAAGTTGAGCAAAGAGGTGTATTAACGACCATCGCTATTATGTTCTTTTTCGTCTTTGCTACGAAAGCTGCGGTCTTTCCACTTTATTATTGGCTGCCGAGACCGTATATCTCACCGAATCCGGTCGTATCCGCTTTATTCGGTGCTTTATTAACTAAAGTCGGGATTTATTCAATCCTTCGAACTTTTACTTTGATCTTTAATCAGGACGTCGAGCTGACACACACGTTGTTCATTTACCTAGCTGGGTTAACTATGCTCTTCGGAGTAATTGGAGCACTGTCCACCAATAATGTGAAGCTGGTCATCGCTTATAACATCATTCCTGCTGTTGGATTCATGCTGATGGGAATCGGCTTATTCTCCGAAGTTTCGATCAGTGGTACAATTTATTATCTTGTCCACGATATGATCATTAAAGGAGTACTGTTCTTACTGATCGGTGCCATTGTTTACGTTGCTGGAACATCCGATTTAAGAAAAATGGGTGGTCTTATCCACCACTATCCGGTGTTAGGTTGGCTATTCTTCGTGGCAAGCCTTGTGTTGGCAGGAATACCACCATTCAGCGGTTTTATCGGCAAACTGCTGCTCCTTCGCGGAAGTCTTGCTCAAGAAGAGATTATCATTGTAATAGTAGCACTTGTATCGAGCTTGCTTATCTTGTTCTCAATGATCCGGATCTTTATCCGTGGGTTCTGGGGAGAAAAAACAGAACTCTCCTATCCTGAACGAAAACGGAAAGGCAATAGGATGGCTTGGCCCGTTGCCGGACTCTTATCCTTATCCATTCTGCTTGGAATGGGTGCTGAGTGGTTTTATCCATCCATACAGTCCATTGCAGAGTATTTGATGAACCCGGAAATTTATATTGATTCTGTGCTAAAGGAGTAGAAGCTGATGCCATTACAAATTGTTATTAACATTATTATTGCCGTCATGTGGATGTTCCTTAGCGAGAGCTATGCTTTTTCAACGTTCTTTGTAGGTTACTTATTAGGAATCGGACTCTTGTTTATTTTGCAGCGTTTTATTCCAGATTCTTTCTACATGAAACGCGTTTGGAAGTTTATTAAATTAATTCTTTTGTTCATTCGTGAACTCGTGCTTTCCAATTTGGATATCGTGAAGCTCGTTTATAAGCCAAAACTTGATATTCAGCCAGGAATATTCGCCCTACCCATCGATTTGAAAAGTAATTTCGAGATTACTTTACTTGCAAACTTAATTACGCTGACTCCAGGAACATTATCCATCGCTGTAAGTGAAGATCATACGAAAATCTATATTCACGCGATGGACATTCCTGACGTAGAACAATCGATTAATGATATTAAAGAAACATTTGAAAAAGCGATCATGGAGGTGACACGATAATGGAACACATGTTAGATATCACCCAGTCACTGATTGAGTACTCTTCCTTGATTTCGATTATCGGCGTCTCTGTCTCTGTACTTATTTTGTTATACAGGGCAATAAAAGGACCAACAAACCCTGATCGTGCTGTCGCTTTGGATATCATAGGAATCAACCTGATGGCTTTAGCAGGATTGATCGCCATTCTGCTAGTCACTACAAAGTTCAATGACGTAATTCTGCTTATTGGTATTTTGTTATTCATTGGAACGGTTGCGTTGGCGAAATTCTTAGAAAAGGGTGTTATCATTGAGCGGGACATGGATTAATTTATTGTTCGATATCATAATCTGCATTTCCCTTTTAGGCGGAACCTTTTTTATCCTGTCCGGATCAATCGGAATTCTTCGTTTTCCTGATGTGTATGCAAGGTTACACGCCGCTACTAAGAGTTCCACATTAGGTGTAGCAGGGATCATGATTGGTGCCTTTCTTTTCCTCTATATGGAGCACAATATCGTAAGCGGGAAATTACTGCTTGGAATTCTATTCGTCCTGCTGACGGCTCCTGTTTCAGGACATATGATTTCACGAGCTGCTTATCGAAGCGGTGTTCCGCTGTGGGATAAAAGTGTAAAAGACGACTACGCCACTGCGCTAAAAGCCGAAGAAAAACAAAATCAGTCTCAATAGACAATAAGCATGGTTCCTTTCAAGGAGCCATGCTTTTTTTATTTCTATAAGCTTTTTTCTTCTTGAACAAGCACAGGACTCCATTTTTCTACATAAGTATGAGATGTGGGCATTTGCCTAATACTTGAGGAGGTGCGCGTCCATGAGCAGTCTCATAGCTTCGATCCTGTATTTTTTCAAAGAATCCTTATGGTTCATGTCTTACGTAAAAAACCAAGCCTTCCCCAACCCCCTTTCCCCTGAAGAAGAAGCGAAACAACTTCAATTGATGCAAGAAGGCAGCCAAGATGCTAGAAATAAGTTAATTGAACATAACTTACGTCTGGTTGCTCATATTGTGAAGAAGTTTGAAAACACAAAGGAAGACTTTGAAGATTTGATCTCTATCGGTACAATCGGATTGATCAAAGGTATTGAAAGTTATTCGTTAGGAAAAGGTACGAAGCTCGCTACCTATGCAGCACGCTGTATTGAGAATGAAATCTTAATGCATTTACGGTCCACAAAGAAAACAAACAAGGATGTGTCCCTCCAGGACCCTATTGGCCATGATAAAGAAGGTAACGAACTGAATCTTCTCGATATTCTTCAAGCTGATGTAGCTGATATCGTAGAAGAAATCCAGCTTCACATGGAACTAGAGAAGATCAAAGACTTTATCACCATTTTAGATGATCGAGAGAGAGAAGTTATTATTTTCCGCTATGGCTTGAACCAGACCGAAGAAAAAACACAACGGGAAATTGCAAAAGAACTAGGCATTTCCAGGAGTTATGTATCCCGGATAGAGAAAAGAGCGCTTATGAAAATCTTTCATGAGTTTTATAAACAAAGTAAGCAAGGAAAAAGTATATAAAAAAGAACCACTACTTACTTAGAGAAGTAGTGGTTCTTTTCGACTCACTCCGACAAGACGTTCCTCCATTTTCTAACTTTGAGAATCATCAGAAAGGCAGTCGCAAGTCCAATCAAAATAAGTGGGTATAGGTAAAAGTGTAAAGTTGTTTGATATTCATAAATGCTGATTAGAGTTCCAGCATATAAATAACTTGAAAAGATTAATAGAGTTAGAATAAAACGTTTATAATCTTTAATTTTATTTTCAATCCATTCGGTAGATTGCATACATGTCCACCTCCTGCACAACTATGATTGTAACACATGATTCACTGTGCGGAGATGGTAATTATTTTCAACGAAAGGTTTACATGTATCGCCACTTGATAAAACGCTTATCTTAACGGAATAACAGAATATGGAGAAGAATTATTTAAGAGATTCGACCATAGTCATAATCATGACAGCAGCATTTTCTGCAGCTTTCGGCAAGAACTCTTCAAAAGAGACAGATGATGCTTTTCCGGCTATATCGGATAGTGCGCGGATGACCACAAACGGTGTACCGTACTTATAGCACACCTGTGCAATGGCTGCTGCTTCCATTTCAGCAGCAATCATCTCAGGGAACTTACCTCTTACAAAATCAACACGGGACTGTTCATGCATGAAAGAGTCCCCTGTAGCGATAATACCTCTTTTTGCTTTTGCATTTGTTTTTTCAACCGCTGCCATTGCTTGTTCAATTAAAGTTTCATCAGCTGGATACATGCTAGGCATACCAGGAACTTGTCCATATTCATATTGAAATGCCGTTACATCCACATCATGATGAGTCACAAGGTTGGAAATGACTACATCCCCTACTTCCAAATCTTTTGCGAAGCCGCCAGCAGAACCAGTGTTGATCACTGAGTCAATATTAAATCTCTCGTGCAGAATGGTTGCGGACATGGCCGCATTAACTTTACCAATCCCTGACTTCAAGAGTACCACTGATTTTCCATGAAGCGTACCTTCAATAAATAGGACCCCTGCGATCTCTTGTTGAGTTGTATGTTCCATTTTACTTTGAAGCAGTTCTATTTCTTCATCCATTGCTCCGATGATTCCAATAGTCATTACTAAACTCCCTCTCTCGCTTTAATTATATGGGTTTGAATTCAACACTTCGACTTGAGTAGGCTTATATCCCTTACCGTCCACCCATTCAATATATACACGATAAATTTTTGTTTTATCTTTATTAGATACTGTAGCTTTAGCCTTTGTTGGACTATTATTGTTTTCGATACGCCAAGTAATCATATCGCCTTCTGAAAGCCCTGTAGCGTTTCTGACAGTCTGTTCTAGTTCTTTCCAGTCTTGTGTACCCTCTTGATATAAAATCCTGTGAGACCCATCTGTTTCCTGCTCAGTAGGTACAGGTTCCCAGTTTTTAGTGATGACACGATCTACATTTTCTTTATCACTTTCTGTTACTGTTCCTTCTTCTTCATTCTTTTTGTCCTCGTTATCCTCACTACTATCTTTTTTACTCTTTTCCTCATTTACTTTTAGGTCTTCTTGAGGTTTTTGATCAGAGGACCCTTCATTTGAATTCTCTTCCTCTGCTTTTTCTTCAGTTTTGTTATCATCTGATACCAGAGCTATACCTGCTTGATTATTATTAACACCAAAAATCATGACAGAAATATATACAACAATTAAAAGACCTGCTGCTCCCAACAGCATAGTCAGCATCTTAGTTCCCTTTATTCTTTTCTCATTGCGAGAAGAACGGGAATAAGGTTTGTTTCCTTTAGCCATGTGATGTCTCTCCTCCTTTAAACTCGTTGTATATTATACATCATTCAAGACGTGCTACCAATACTTTTATAAATGAAAAAAAGGTGACATTATTCTACGCTTTATGCTTCCCTATTCCCCGGGAAATGGGGGTGTTAGTGGGAGTTTAGGGCGTTAGTGAAGATTGGGGGATGGGAAAACGACGAGACTCCTGTGGGGGGGGACATGTTAGATGTGACCCAGAAGACGAAGTTAGAGGAAGCTAAACACAAGCCCACAGAAAGCGAGTCGTTTTCTCGTCGACCATCACTTACATAAAAGCCTCGAAACTGACTCTTCAGGTTAAAGAGGCTTTTTTAAGCACATGCCGAGAGCCATATTATGTTTAGTATCAAGAGTTATTACCAAGTAAAAAGGCAGAGGACTCGTCCTCTGCCTTTTTACTCCTATCATTACTCTACAGTAATGATTTTTACGTCAATCTCTCCGCCTGGTGTAGCAACTTTCACTTGGTCTCCAACTACGTGGCCAATTAAGCTTTGCGCCATAGGAGAGTCGTTAGAGATTTTACCTTCAAACGGATCTGCTTCAGCGCTTCCTACAATCTTATACGTTTCTTCATCACCGTCAGGGAGCTCCTGGAACGTAACCGATTTACCCATAGATACTGTATCAGGGTTATCATTATCGTTTTCGATGATTACAGCATTGCGGATCATATTTTCCACCTGAGTGATTCTCGCTTCAACAAACGCCTGCTCATCTTTGGCTGCGTCGTATTCAGAGTTCTCGGATAGATCTCCGAAACCACGTGCAATTTTAATACGCTCTACTACCTCTTTACGTCGTTCAGTTTTTAAATGATGCAGCTCTTCTTCGAGTTTCTGTTTTCCTTCTTCTGTCATGTAGTAACTTTTTTCTTCTGCCATAATCGTTTATACACTCCTTTAAAAATGCACCAATAATGGATTATTCCCCACATATAGGAAATGAGCGGTACGGCCTGTACGCTCATTAAAGAATTACTATACTTTACCCGAGGACATAATAATTTAGAACTACTAGTGAAAACTATGCCAGATTTCTGCCAGTATTTCAACTATTTTCTTTACTTATTGCCTGTCCCTTTTCCTGGAGAACTGTTTGTATTTTAGTCGCCATTAGATCAATAGCCACGTGGTTTTGTCCACCTTCAGGGATAATGATATCTGAATACCTTTTTGTCGGTTCGACAAACTGCAAGTGCATAGGTCGGACGACATTGATGTATTGATCGATTACAGAGTCAAGGGTACGCCCACGTTCATTAATATCACGCAGCATACGGCGAATGATGCGGACGTCTGCATCCGTATCGACAAATACTTTAATGTCCATCAAGTCTCTTAAGCGCTCGTCTTCTAAAACTAATATGCCCTCAACAATGATGACTTCTTTCGGTTCTACATGAATCGTCTCTTCTGACCGGGTGTGTATTTTATAGTCATACGTAGGTTTTTCCACTGGCTTCTGATCAATTAACTGTTCCAAGTGCTCAATTAAAAGGTCATTATCGAACGCCAAAGGATGATCGTAATTTGTCTGAAGTCTTTCTTCGAAAGGAAGATGACTCTGATCTTTGTAGTAATAATCTTGTTCGAGCATGAGTATTGATTTATCTGCAAAACGTTGAATGATGGATCGGGTCACGCTTGTTTTTCCTGATCCCGTTCCTCCAGCGACTCCAATTACAACAGGTTTATCCTTCATTTTCTTGGGTTCTCCTTTCATCCCTTATCTACTCTTCTATCTTTTATTTTTTTACCGAAATGGCGACCCCATCCCCAACTGGAACAATCGTCGTGTAATAATCAGGGTGGTTGACAAGCCATTCATTGAACTTGCGAATTTTACCAGCAATTTTTGCCATTCGTGGACTCGCTAGTTCATCATCTGCCACGTATCCTTTAAACAATACATTATCTGAAATGATCACTCCACGCTCAGTAAGCATGGGAGAGTACATATGAAAGAATTCTTCATACTTACCTTTAGCTGCATCTATAAACAACAAATCATAAGGGCCTTTTTCTGCCACTTCTTTCTCTAATTCCAGAGCATCTCCATGAAGGATCTGTATGCTATTTTCAACCCCAAGCTGCCTTAAGTTTGAGACCGCTTCTGAGTATCTAGTGGGGTCTCTTTCAATCGTAACAATTGCACTTTTTGCAGATGCTTCTAACATGCGTATTGCAGAATAGCCGATAGCTGTTCCGATTTCAAGAATATGGGAAGGCTGATGCAAGCGAATCAGCTGCATCAAGAACTCTATGCCTGATGGTTCCATAATTGGTACACCATTTTCCTTTGCATAGGCTTCTATTCTTTCTATTTGTTCGGATGGCTTTGATCGCAATGAGTGTAAGTAATCTTCCTGTTTCATTACGTTTCATCCCTTCACACAAAATTTACACGTTGTTTACAACCCTAATATTTTAACATAAAAAAAAGAAGGAATGCGAGCTTTCTCGTCATTCCTTCTTTAAAAATTAATCACCACTGATATATTTTTGCTTTTTCTTGTTGTGTTCCTTTAGTGTTTTAGAATAATAAATTTCACCATCACTGGCAAGGAAGTACAGAAATTCGTTATCATCCGGGTTGGCTACTGCTTCCATTGAGTTTTTATTGAAGTTAGAAATTGGTCCAACAGGTAGACCTTTAATGTAATAAGTATTATACGGACTCTCAATCTCCAAATCCTCATACAACACTCGTTCCTTATGTTCGCCATGAGCATAGAGGACTGTTGGATCTGTCTGTAATGGCATCTCTTCATCCAGTCGATTATAAAAGACTTCAGCTATCTTTTTACGGCTCGCTGCTGTTCGAGCTTCATTTTCAACCAGGGAAGCCATCGTAACGCCTTGATGGATCGTCAAGTCCTGTTTCTGCAGTTCATCTTTATATGGAAGTACTACGTTCTTTGTTTTTGACAGCATTTCATCGATAATCTGTTCAATGGTCGGATTATCGACATAAAAAGGGTAAGTAGCTGCAAATAGGTAGCCTTCCAGTGGATATCTAATATCCTCTTTCAGGATTTCCTCAGTTAAAAGCTCAGGGTGTTCTTCTATCAGCTGCTTCACGTACTCTTTGTCGTTGACTTTATCCATAAATTCTTTCTTAGTAAAATCTGTCTTCTCAGCAAAAATACCTGCAATTTGGTCTAGTGTTTTTCCTTCTGGTACAGATACTTTAAACGCAGGCTCTTTGACTAGCTTCCCGGTCTTCAATGTTTCAATAATCTCACTGAAACTCATAGAAGAAGTGAACTGGTAATTACCTGCCTGAAAACCAGACTCATTGTTAAACTTTGTATAGAATCTGAATATCAAATCATTCTTGATGATGTCATTTTCTTCAAGAATACCAGCGATTTGTGAGGTAGATGAACCAAGAGGGATTTTGACATTTTTGGCACTGTCATCATCTGGATCGACAGGTTCAAGAGCTGATTTCACATAAAAATACCCGGAAAGTCCTCCAACCACAATCACTAGTATTAATACGGTTAGGATGATAGCGACAATTTTACGTACTGTACTTGCTTCTTCTTTACGCTTTTCCAGTCGCTCTTTATATTTATCTTTAAAATTTGAGTCGGACAAGGGACTTCCTCCTTTCATCCGGTACATTATACTACAAAAAGCGAGAATCTTTCTACATTTTACACTAAATTTCTACAAGAACACCCTTCTTCTTCGCATAAACAAAGCCTGCAGCAATGCTGCAGGCTAGCTTTCAACAATTATTAAGCAAGATCTTCATCTGTGAGGGTATTTAACATTTCTTCAACCATTTCCCATTCTTCATCAGACTCGATCTGGAATAAGGAAAGATCGTCTTCTTCATTCCCTTTTTCTTCGTAACGGAAAGCGAAGACCTCTACCTCATCCCCTTCTTTCTGTTCAGCAGGGATAACTGCGATATAGGAGTGGCCCGTTTGATCTACATCAAACGTAAATAATACCTCAAATAAATGTTCTTCCCCGTTCTCATCGGGAATAATGATCCGTTCTTCTTTTTCTAGTGCCATGGATAGACTTCCTCCTTTATTGTTTAGCGTCTAAATAGCTTTGCAAAATCATGACGGCTGCCATCTTGTCGATAACCTTTTTGCGCTTCTTACGGCTCATGTCCGCATCAATAAGTACTCGTTCCGCCGCCATTGTAGTTAAACGCTCATCCCATAGATGAGCTGTAATTTCAAATTCTTTTTCGATCCATTCGGCGAAATGTTGGCTGGCCTCTCCACGAGGACCCACGGTTCCATTCATATTCTTGGGGAAACCGACGACCGCTTCTGTCACTTCATGTTCTTGAATGACTTTCCTCAATGGTTCTTTTGCCGTATTAAAATCCCGCTCATCCCATCTCAGGGTCGTCAGTCCTTGTGCGGTCCAGCCAAGTGCATCGGAAATCGCGATGCCTATCGTTTTTTCGCCTACATCCAATCCTATCTTCTTCATTCAACGCCCTCTTTATTCTTTTCTAAATAAAATTTGACTAACTCCTCAATCAACTCATCTCTTTCGATTTTGCGAATCAGGTTTCTCGCATCCTGATGACGCGGGATGTAAGCTGGATCTCCAGATAGAAGATATCCAACAATTTGATTGATTGGATTGTAGCCCTTTTCTTGAAGAGCGTTGTGTACAGACAATAGTACAGAACGGACATCTTGATCAAAGGGTTCTTCAGAGAAATTAAATCTCATCGTCTTGTCCATGCTCATTACAGTCACCTCGCACAAATTTGTCTTTACTCCATTATACACCTGTTATCTACTCAGGAAAAACTAGGAGTTTTGACTTGCATATTCTTTTGCGTATTGAAGAGCTTCAGGTATCTTAGAAGCGTCTTTACCTCCTGCCTGCGCCATATCCGGACGGCCGCCGCCGCCGCCTCCGCATCGAGTGGCAGCTTCTTTGATTAAATGACCCGCATGATACCCTTCTTCTACTAAGTCTTTCGATACTCCTGCAATCAATTGAACTTTATTTCCATTAGGTGCTGCTAAAAGAATAATACCGGAATCTATTTTCTGCTTAAGATCGTCGATCATCGTACGCAGAGCATTCATATCCTTGACATCTACTTGTTTAGCAAGAACCTTCACTCCATTTATTTCTTCTACTGCGTCCATAATATTTGATGCTTCCATATTGGACAATTTAGCACTCAATGATTCGTTTTCCTTTTGCAGGTCTTTCATTTCTTTATAAAGTACTTCAATGCGCTCAGGAACCTGCTCTGGCTTCGTTTTAAGAAGTTCTCCTGCTTGTTTCAGCAAGGTCTCCTTACCATTCATATAAAGGTAGGCGTCTTTTGCCGTAACAGCTTCTATCCTTCTCGTTCCTGCCCCGATACCAGTTTCAGATACGATTTTGAAAAGACCAATTTCAGCCGTATTCACGACGTGACACCCTCCACAAAGTTCAAGACTGTAGTCTCCGACTTGAACAACACGGACCGTATCTCCGTATTTTTCTCCGAATAAGGCCATAGCTCCTTTTTCTTTTGCTTCTTCGATGGAGCTGTACTCTATAGATACAGGGATAGACTGCCAAACTTTTTCATTAACGACTTCTTCGATTCTTTCCATCTCTTCGTTTGAGACAGATCCAAAGTGAGAGAAATCAAATCGAAGACGATCCGAAGCCACTAGTGAACCTGCCTGGTTAACATGCTCACCTAATACATCCTTCAAAGCTTGATGAAGCAAGTGAGTAGCGGTATGGTTTTTAACAATAAAGGAACGGGATTTTTGATCAACAGCAGCTTCAAATCTATCCCCTTTTTTCACTGACCCTTCTTGAACGTAGGCTTCATGCATATGCTGGCCATTAGGGGCCTTTTGTACATTTGTGACTTCTATGGAAGCTTGATCATTTTTCAGAATACCCTTATCGGCCATTTGACCTCCGCTTTCTGCATAGAATGGCGTTTGATCAAGAAATACATAGATGGTGTCACCTACTTCAGCTTGTTCGCTGAAATCTTTTCCTTTAATCAATTCCACAATTTTCGATTGAGTCTGTAGCTGATCATATCCGATAAATTCACTCTCTACATGGACATCCCCTAGCACGCCTTCTTGAATTTGCATGGAACCTGTTTTTTGACGAGCATTTCTAGCGCGCTCGCGCTGTTTTTCCATTTCAAACTTGAAGCCATCTTCGTCTATAGTAAATCCAGCTTCCCCGACATATTCTTCTGTAAGCTCTTTTGGAAATCCATACGTATCATAAAGACGGAAAACTTCTGTTCCAGGAAAAATGTTGCTTCCCTTCTCTGTTTCTTCTTTCATAATTTTCGATAGAATGGCAAGTCCTTCGTTCAAGGTTTCGTGGAAACGCTCTTCTTCTGTTTTAATGACATTTTGGATGAAGGCTTCTTTTTCTTTCACTTCTGGATAAAAATCGACCATGATCATTGAAACTTCAGGTACTAATTTATACATAAATGGCTCATCTATACCAATTTGCTTAGCAAAACGGACCGCACGGCGCAATAGTCTGCGCAGAACATACCCTCTGCCTTCATTGGATGGCAGTGCTCCATCGCTTACGGCAAAAGTGACAGTTCTCATATGGTCTGCAATGACTTTGAACGAAGAATCGAGGTCTTCTTTTTCCCCATATTTCACGCTAGCGATTTTTTCTGTTGCCTCAATAATTGGTTTGAACAAGTCTGTTTCAAAGTTTGTATCTGTTCCTTGAATCACACATACCATTCGTTCAAGCCCCATACCTGTATCAATGTTTTTCTTCGGAAGAGGAGTATAGGTATCATCAGGGTTGTGATTGAATTGAGAGAAGACAAGGTTCCAAATTTCTAAGTAACGATCATTTTCCCCGCCTGGATATAACTCTGGATCTTGGGGGTCATTTCCGTATTTTTCACCACGATCATAGAAGATCTCCGTATTCGGTCCACTCGGTCCTTCACCGATATCCCAGAAGTTTTCTTCAATACGGATAATTCGTTCTTCATCAAGCCCTACTTTATCTCTCCAGATTGCGAATGCTTCGTCGTCTTCCGGATGAACCGTAACAGCAAGTTTATCGGAATCAAATCCAATCCACTTGTCACTCGTTAGAAATTCCCACGCCCATACGATAGCTTCTTCTTTAAAATAATCTCCGATAGAGAAATTTCCGAGCATCTCGAAGAATGTATGGTGTCTCGCCGTAAAACCTACATTCTCAATATCATTTGTTCGAATAGATTTTTGGGCGTTGACAATCCTCGGGTTTTCAGGAATGACCCGACCATCGAAATATTTTTTAAGTGTGGCAACACCACTGTTGATCCACAAAAGTGTTGGGTCCTCATGAGGGACTAATGAAGCACTAGGTTCCACTTCATGTCCTTTTGCTTTGAAAAAGTCTAAGTACATTTGTCGTACATCAGCTGATGTTAATGATTTCATCGATTTCTACCTCCTTAATGGTGTAAAAAGTTATACAAACGAAAAACTCCCGTCCCTGCCCATATCGGCAGGGACGGGAGCTAAAATCCGCGGTACCACCCTGATTATAGACTGCATGCGTCTATCACCTTGGACGCTGTAACGTAGCGTGACTACGGCGGGGATTAGCCGCACTCCAGAATAGCTTTCAGCAACCTGTTCCATCGCATTCTTTTCAGCCGGGAGAATGCTTCTCTTGTCACGGAGTATTGCTTACTCATTTCCTTCTAAGTGTTCGATCGTTCATATAGTCTTGATATGCGCTATTATAGATAACTGGGGATTATCTGTCAACGTGCAGCCTTCCAGCCCGAATTTCAGAGAATACAACCTTTACACAAGTAAGTACGGGAACGGCAAGAATTAAACCAGGCACTCCCGCTAATTCGCCTCCTGCCAAAAGAGCAAGGATAATAAATAAAGGGTGGATATGGATACTCTTTCCCATGATGTAAGGCGATAAAAGATTCCCTTCAATCAACTGGATAACAATCACCACAAGCAAACTGAATACAAGGGTTTGAATAGATATAGTAACTGCCACAATGACAGCAGGGACGGCACCTAATAATGGACCGAAGTAAGGAATAATATTCGTTATACCGGCAATGACACCAAGAACTAGTGGGTAAGGGAGACCCACAAGCCAAAATCCGACCGTCGCCAGTACGCCGATAAATAAACTAATGAACAGTTGACCTCTTATATAGCCTCCCAATGAGTGATTCAATTCTTTCGTCAAACGCTTAGCTTCTTCCTGCCATGTTGCAGGCAAAAGACTTAAAAGCCAATGGCCAATGGTTTTATAATCTTTCAAAAAATAGAAAGTCATCACCGGTATCACAGCGATTAAGACGATCATATTAAAGATCCCACTTATGCCAGTTATGATTGTCATTACTTTCTCAGTCAACCACTCTTCGAATTGAGAAAAAGTCCCATCTAGCTTTTCATGAATCCCATCAGGAAATCGTTCAGTCTGAGCATAAAATTCCTTCGTCCACTTCTGATACGTCTCAGACATCTGAGGAAGCTGCTCTGTAAGTAACTTCAACTGTTCCAACAGGTGAGGGAATCCTCTATAGATCGCCACGCTCAAAAACGTGAAAAACACGATGAAGATCAGAAGGATAGCCAAAGAACGGGGCAACCCTGCTTTCTCCAGCCAGCGGACTAATGGGTGCAGCAGTAATGAGAGCACTAAAGCTATGATAAATGGCAATACCACTCTCCCAACCATGACAAGAATATGGTCATAATAAGGGAAAAGGTAAGCGAACAACAATAAAGAGAGAAGAATAAAGAAAAAGATTGTAAGCCTTCGAATCCACTTGGCTGTCTTCTCATTCATCTTCCTCTAAGATCCTTGTTGATAGAATATGTCGTTTAAGGAGCTCAAGCTTCCATCTTCTTCAATTTGATTGATGTTCATTTTTCCATCCTCTATGGAAAGCTCTATAAAGCAGTTCCAGCAATAATACTGTTCTGTACCGATCTTTCCTAGGTTTTTATTTTGACAGTTTGGGCACCTCATAGATTTGGTTCTCCTTTTTTTACCAATCATTATGTCCATGAGGCGAAAAATCATACATTATCCTAACTGGTTACGAATCCAGTCCACTCCTTGATCCACCATGAGATCAGAAGGGGACGTGTGCGGAGTATGCTCGAAGATGAAGTATTTATCTATTCCATTTTTTAATAGATTTAAACAAGGCTCTAATGTAAAGTGATCAGGATCATTTTCAAAATCAGGATGAATCGGCACCCAGTAATATTTTCCTTCCACGTAAGTTACATGATGCAAATGCACCACCTTTGTGTGCGGAAGAAGCGGTCGTACGTAATCTTCCCATTTTTCTTTTGTAGCCATAAGATAATCTCCTAAATCAATACATATGTACAGCCCGTACTTCGCAACTAAGCCCACCCCATAATCATGAAGGGCCTGTATGTTGTGAGCAGACCGCTCAGGACCTAGCTTCGGTTCACATACAATGGGAATGCCGTAGTAATTCTGCAAGTCACTTAAAAATTGAAGTCCTTCTTCTATTTTATTCTCAGGTGAAGAGACAGGAGGAGATTTGAAATATGGGAAGTGGACCAAAACATATTCCGCTCCAAGCTGAGCCAACTCCTTCACTTCCCTTTCAAAATTTGATCTAGCTTGAACTGGCGACATGACGACTTCATCAATCAGGTCATATTTACTACTTCCACGAATCAATGGAGAATGAACGCCAAAACTAACCTTCCTTGCCTTAGTCATTTTATAAAATCGAAAAAAGGAATCTCGATCAGGAAATTCCCCAATTTCGATATGAGGGAGTCCTTTCTTAAACAATTTGTAGAATTGATGTGGATCAGACAAGATTGTACTGCCTGACATCCCTAAAGTATGACTCATCTTAAACACACGCCTTTCTATTACATAAAGTCATAAGGGGAAAGCTCTTCCTCTTCTTCTTCGATCTCAGGCTCGTGTGTTGTCTCTTCCTGTAGTTTTTCCTTAAGCCTCGTATAACGTAAGTTCGTGTCAGTCGTTTGGATACCTTCGATAAAAGCGTTACGGTCCCCACAAATGATAAGGGACTGCTTCGAACGTGTAATGGCTGTGTACAATAAGTTCTTCCTTAACATACGCCTGTAACTTCTTACAACGGGCAAGATGACAATAGAAAACTCACTTCCCTGTGATTTATGGATAGAAGTACAATACGCATGCATAATATTGCTTAAATCCTTTTTGGGATAAACGACTTCTTTTCCTTCGTATTCTACTACCACCTGTTCGACCCCATCCACATTCTCTTCTTCACGAAAAATAGCGACAATTTCTCCTATATCTCCGTTGTAGACGCCATCTTCTGGTTGATTAACAAGCTGGATGACTTTATCCCCTTTTCTGAAGGTGGTCTCTTTGAACGTGATGTCTCGCTTCTGTTTATGTTTTGGGTTTATCACCTTCTGAATTTCTGCATTCAATTTATGAATGCCTACGTCCGTTCGATACATCGGAGCGAGAACTTGAAGTTCTTTTAACTCAATTCCTTTATCCACAGCTTTTTTTACTATGCTGGTGATAAGCTCTGTAAGTTGGTGCTCATGGGCAGGAATGAAATTAAAGTCATGTTCTTTCACAAGCGATTGTCTTGTACACGTATTATTCTTTATTTCATGGGCCAATTGAATAATCTTTGAGCCTTCTTTTTGCCTGTACACTTCAGTCAGTTTTACAGAAGGCAATTGACTAGAGGCCAATAAGTCAGCTAAAACCTGACCAGGTCCGACGGAGGGAAGCTGATCCTCATCCCCCACCAGTAAAACTTGCATATCTGAAGGTACGGCACGAAATAATTGGTTAGCCAGCCATATATCCACCATAGAGAATTCATCAACAATTAAAACTTTTCCTTCTAACGGATTGTTCTGGTTACGTTCGAACTGGTCATGCCCATCCCAACCCAGCAATCGATGAATCGTGCTTGCAGGTAGCCCCGTTGATTCTGTCATTCGTTTTGCGGCCCGTCCAGTTGGAGCAACGAGAATGAATGGAAATGGCTCATCTGATTTATAATCATCTGGGTCAATGGATACATCGTTGAGAAGCGCATAAGATTGAATGATTCCTTTAATAACAGTTGTTTTCCCTGTACCCGGACCACCCGTTAAAATCATTAATTTTGAATGTAACGCTTTTTCGATTGCGTGAAATTGATCTTCCCCATAACTGATTGATTCTTCTTCTTCAATCTCCCCTATGACTTTCATTAAGTCTGCTTGAGTGTGTTCCGTATCTACTTCTTCCTCTAGCATTCGCTTCATATGCCGGCAGAAACCATTCTCTGCAAAGTACAAAGAAGGCAGGTAAATTCTGTCTTCTTCAACATAAACGTAGCGCTCTTCTCCGAGGTGGATGATCTGCTCTGACAATTGTTCAAAAGTGATCTCAGGCTCAAAGCCTTGATTCAACAGTTGATCCACTTGCTTTAAACATTCCTCTGTTGGTAAATACACATGTCCTGCAGACATACTTTTTTGCAGCATATACAAACATGCGGCCCTTATGCGAGTCGGATGATCATGATTTAAATTTTGCATTCTCGCAATTTCATCCGCTCGATGGAAGCCAAACCCTTCTACTTTAAACACAAGCTGATAGGGATCTTCTTCAATGATTGCGAGGGTCTGATCCTTAAACACTTCGTAGATTTTTTGAGAGAGTTTCAATCCAAATCCATATTGAGAAAGATGAATCATAATATGTTCAAATCCCTGATGTTCTTTTAGGGTTTCATAAAACTGATCTGCTTTTTCTTTTGGCAGTCTTGGAACCTCACTAAGTATTTCTCTATTTTCAAGGATACGTGAGATCGCTTGTTCTCCTAAATGATCTATGATTCTCTCAGCCGTTTTTTTCCCTATTCCATGGAAGAGATCACTCGATAAGTACATAATGAGTCCATCTTTTGTTTCTGGCAGCACACGGTTGTACATTTCTACTTCATACTGCAACCCAAACTTCTTATGATTTTGGAACTGTCCGAAGAAGATATAGGTTTCACCTTCTTCAAGAGGAGAGAAATGGCCTTTTATGACAAGACTCTTTTCTTTAAAATCTTCATTTGTTTCTTGCACTTTGATGGATGCGATCGAAAAGTGTTCTGAATCATTATGAAAAATCATCCGGCTCAGTTCTCCTTTTACATACGGACGATCTTCCCCAGATTCAGAAAAAAAAGATTGTTGTATCATGTCCATCTTTCTCCTTCAATCATTACTCATTTAACGCTTGTTCAACTTGACCTTTCGCATGGGCAGCCAGCATATGATCCGGCTGGATTTCCAATGCTTTTTCAAAATGCTTGAGAGCTTCATGAGGGTTTTCTTTATGAAGTGAGACTACTCCAAGGTTATAATAGGCGTCACTATGCTTATTTTCCAATTGTAGCACACGTTCCATCACCTGTTGAGCTTGATCAATCTGTCCATTTTGTGCGAGACACAGCCCATATTGAAACTGAATATCAACATCTTCTGGAGCAAGTTCCGCCGCTCTCAGTAAGTAAGGCAAGGCTAATTTCACATACTCTTGATGAATGAATGTCATTCCTAACATAAAATGAACATCCGCTTCATCCAGGCCGTTTTGAATGGCATGAATAAATTGCTCCTGAGCTTTTGTATACTTTTCCTGTTCATAATACACATTTCCTAATCCATAATAAGCTGTTGCGGCTTCTTCATCGAGCTCAATAGCCCTGTTAAAAAAGCGCTCTGCCCGCTCATAGTCATTCATGTGAGTCAACAGGTTCCCGAAATTGATGTATCCTACAGGCTCTTTAGGATTCTCATCGATTGCTTCTGTAAATAAACGGGCAGCTTGCTCATAGTTATGATTCTGCATTTCTTCAATACCTTTTTTCAATTTATCCATGATAACTTCCCCCTATTTTCTAAACGTTTTGAAAGAACTTCTTGTAACATTTCCCTAAAAATTTTCCTTGTTTTTTAAAAGGGTTTTCAAATAAAAAAGCCATGTCCTGACCGGGACATGACCTTTATTATCTACCCAACATAAGTGACCGCGGTATCTTCTTTTAATACTGTATCAATAGTTGCCCCGCCAAGGCAAACTTCGCCTTGATAGAATACGACAGCTTGACCTGGGGTAATCGCTCTTTCAGGTTCGTGGAACATTACTTTATAATTGCCGTCTCCCTGAGGATAAACAGTCACCTTGCTGTCATCCTGACGATAACGGAATTTCGCCGTGCATTCAAAAGCTTCCTCAGGAGCTTGTCCGCTAGTCCAATTGGCTTTTGTAGCAATCAATCCATCTGAATATAACGCATCGTGATGAAAACCTTGACCAACGTATAGAATGTTATCTTTTACGTTTTTACCAACAACAAACCACGGATCTCCTGCCCCACCGATACCGAGTCCTTGTCTTTGACCAAGCGTGTAATACATTAACCCATCATGTTTTCCCTTCACTTCTCCATCCAGAGTTTCCATATTCCCTGGCTGTGCAGGCAAATACTCGCTCAAGAATTCTTTAAAGTTACGTTCTCCGATAAAACAGATCCCGGTAGAATCTTTCTTTTTAGCCGTTGCTAACCCATTTTCTTCGGCTATTTTTCGTACTTCCTTTTTGTCAATGTGACCGAGCGGGAACATGACTTTTGCCAATACGTCTTGGGAAAGCTGATTAAGGAAGTATGTTTGATCTTTGTTCTGATCCACACCTCGGAGCATTTCATATTTCCCGTTATTTTCACGTACTTGAGCATAGTGGCCTGTAGCTAAATAATCGGCCCCTAAAGACATGGCATGATCAAGAAATGCTTTGAACTTGATTTCCTTGTTACACATGACATCAGGGTTTGGTGTTCTTCCCGCTTTATATTCATCTAAAAAATAGGTAAATACTTTATCCCAGTACTGTTTTTCAAAATTAACAGCATAATACGGAATATCGAGCTGGTTGCATACTCGGATCACATCTTCATAATCTTCCGTGGCCGTACATACACCATTTTCATCCGTATCATCCCAGTTTTTCATAAAGATACCTACAACATCGTATCCTTGCTGTTTGAGCAGAAGAGCTGCAACAGAGGAGTCAACTCCCCCACTCATTCCAACAACGACACGTGTATCTTTCTGATCTTTCATTGTCTTCACCTTCCTTTGTTAGCTCAATCTTTTGATGATCTGACTGACTTTCTTAGCTGCTTCAACGACATTCTCTTCGTCGTTGGCTAACCCAAAGCTGAACCGTATCGAATTGGTTGTCCGCGAATTCTCTGATCCATACATAGCCGATAACACGTGGGAAGGTTCTACGCTGCCCGCTGTACAAGCACTTCCGCTAGAGGCCGCGATTCCTGCCAAATCAAAATTCGTTAATAATGCTTCAACGTTCATGCCCGTAAAACTAACGTTCACAATTGAAGGAACGCTTCTCTCTTTGTCTCCATTTATATCATATTCTACTTCTTCTTCAGTCAGGCTGTCCAAGAACAGCTGTTTAAGCCGTGCATACTTTTCTTTATTCGTCTCTCTGTTCGAAACCATTACATCAACCGCAACTTGAAAACCTTTTGCAGCAGGAATGTTTTCCGTTCCCGCCCGTCGTTTTCTTTCCTGTTCCCCACCATATTGCAAAGAATCTATTTTGGTCCCTTCTTTTACATAAAGGTAGCCAATTCCTTTTGGCCCGTTCACTTTGTGCGCTGATACAGCTAAGAGATCAACAGAGATCTCCTTTACGTTGACTTCTAGCTGACCGTAAGCTTGAACAATATCTGAATGAAGATATGCCTGATGATTCTTTACTGCTTCCGCTATTTCCTCAATAGGCTGGATGATTCCAGTTTCATTATTGACCATCATAATAGAAACGAGAATCGTATCGTCTCGTAAAGAAGCTTTAACATCTTCTACTCGGACAGCTCCAGTTTCGTCTACTGGCAAGTACGTAACATCAAATCCCTCAGATTCTAGATATTCGACTGCATGCAATGTAGCATGATGTTCGATGGATGTGGTAATAATATGCTTGCCTTTATGCTGGTTTGCTCTCGCTGTTCCTATAATTGCAAGATTATCAGCTTCAGTTCCTCCGCTTGTAAAGACAATTTCTTTTTCATTTGCAAAGATACTATCAGCTATTGTCCGTCTTGCTTCATCAAGAATTCTTCGTGCCTTTCGACCGTACTGATGGACACTAGAAGGATTGCCGAAGACGTCCTGATAAATCGGCACCATCGCTTCAATGACCTTCGGGTGCACAGGTGAAGTAGCCGCATGATCTAAATATATGGCTGCCATATTGACACCTCCGTCCATTAAATATAAAACATATAAGCATCCTGGGTTTGGTCATCAACGTGATCTTTTAAGTCTTCCAAAGTAGTCGTATCTAATACATCCTTGACCGCATCTCGCACTCTTTTCCACAATGCCTGCTTTGCTGGTTCTTCATTTTCTATACCTTCTACTGGAGTAATCGGTCCCTCAAGAATTCGAATAACGTCCCCGGCTGTTATCTCATGAGGTTCTTTTGTCAGCATGTAACCTCCATAAGCCCCTCGGACACTTTTAACGAGACTTGCATTTCGTAAGGGGGCAATCAATTGTTCAAGATAATGCTCTGATAAACCGTTTTCCCTAGCGATTTGTTTCAGGGAAATTGGACCATCCCCGTATTTTCTTGCTAATTCAATCATTATAGTTAGACCGTAACGGCCTTTGGTAGATATTTTCATACAATTCACCTTTCATTATTAAAAACTGTAGACATTTTTTAGCATAAGGAAGGGTGTAACCCACAAATGTTCCTAGTAAAAATGCGATAAATACTGTGCCGATGCCGACAGGCCCTCCTAACATGAAGCCAAACACAGCGACAGTTATTTCAATTCCATTTCTAACTGTGGAGACTTTCCACCCGGTGGCTTCGGTAATGATTAGCATCAAACCGTCTCTCGGTCCGGCTCCAATTCCTGGAGCAACATATATCCCAATTCCTAATGCAATAACCATAGTGCCAAAAATAAATACTAAGGTTTGAACAACTAATGTTTCGGGTTCTGGCATGATCCAATTAAAAAAATCAATAAATATCCCGATCAATACCATATTTAACAAGGTACCAAGTTGAGGCATCCTCTTTTGTACCAAACTGCTAACAAGAACGATGATCAGCCCTGCGATGATTGACCAGGTGCCCACGGTTAATCCAAATTGCAAAAATAACCCGTAGTGAAAGACGTCCCAAGGTCCTATTCCAAAACTTTTCACTTGCATCGTCATAGAAATACCGAGTCCCAGAATGACTAATCCAACAAGGAAAAAGCTCCATCGCAAAGATGTTTCTCTCTTGGTGTTTATATGATCTCTTTTCAATTCATAGCTTCCTCTCTCTATTATACCAAACGCTATTATAGCACGAATGGCAAGTCTCTTGCATTTTATAGAGAATCATTCTACGCTAACTTGTATAACCGTACAAAGGAGCTTGATGTATGAGTCAACAGCCGCTCGCATTTCGTATGCGTCCATCTAATATAAATGAAATTATCGGTCAAACCCATTTAGTAGGAGAAGGAAAGACCATTCACCGAATGGTTAAAGCCAACCGTTTGGCTTCCATGATACTCTTTGGACCTCCTGGAACAGGAAAAACTTCTATGGCGACTGCCCTCGCAAAGAGTCTCCACTTGCCGTTTAAAACGTTGAACGCTGTAACTGATAAGAAAAAAGACATGGAGATCGCCGTCGAGGAAGCTAAAATGCATGGTCAGCTGGTACTGATTTTAGACGAAGTACACAGGCTGGATAAAGCGAAGCAGGATTTTCTTCTCCCTCATTTAGAGAGTAACAGACTCACACTAATCGGATGTACGACAAGTAATCCGTATCATTCGATAAATCCGGCTATCAGAAGTCGATGCCACTTATTTGAGCTTTACCGTCTATCGTCAGAAGACATAAAGGAAGCGATTGGAAGAGCGATACGTGACAAGGAAGGCGGTCTTGGGGACCTTACAATTGAAATGACAGATGATGCTCTTGAACACTTTGCCCAGTCTGCCAACGGGGATTTGCGTGCAGCACTTAATGGCGTGGAGCTTGCTGCCTTTTCCACGCCTGCTGATGAAGACGGTACAATTCCAATCAATTTAGAAACAGCGGAAGAATGCATGCAAAAGAAAAGCTTCTCGCATGATAAAGATGGTGACGCCCATTATGACGTTTTATCGGCTTTCCAAAAGTCGATCCGCGGAAGTGATGTTGATGCCTCTCTTCATTACCTGGCACGATTAATCGAAGCTGGAGATCTCGATAGTATAGCTCGGAGACTCGTGGTCATTGCTTATGAAGATATTGGACTCGCTAACCCACAAGCTGGGCCAAGGGCGATTGCTGCTGTTGAAGCAGCTGAACGAATCGGCTTCCCAGAGGCAAGAATTCCTCTTTCCGTTGCTGTAACAGAACTTGCTCTGTCTCCGAAATCGAACAGCGCCTATAAAGCCTTAGACGCCGCTTTAGGTGATATCCGTAATGGAAAAAGCGGAGATGTTCCTGCTCATCTAAAAGACTCTCACTATAAAGGCGCAGCAGACCTAGGACGCGGTTTAGACTATAAATACCCTCACAATTATGAAAATGCATGGGTCAATCAGCAGTATTTGCCAGATGAAATTAAAAAACGAACCTATTATGAACCCAAATCTACAGGGAAATTTGAACAAGCCTTAAATCAAGTCTTGCAAAAAATAAAAAAACAGAAAACCACTTAAGTATATTTCACACTCCTGTTGGCTACACTACGACTAAATCTGAAAAACTACTTTTCTAGGTGAGAAAAAGTTCAAAGTGTCCTTGGTCACAGCAAAATTTTAATGCAGAATATTTTATCTTGATTGGAGAAACTTTCACTTCAACAGGTATTGCAGATTATGGACACTTTTCAACTGCTAAACAATCATTCTACTTTCTTGCCAGAAAAGATTACAGGAGTGAATTGTATGCCTAAAGTAAGACAAGATGCTTGGTCTCATGAAGACGATTTATTACTAGCCGAAACTGTTCTCCGTCATATCCGTGAAGGAAGCACTCAATTAAAAGCGTTCGATGAAGTTGGTGATGTGTTAAACCGTACTTCCGCCGCTTGCGGATTCCGCTGGAATGCAGAGGTTCGCCAAAAATATGAGCAAGCTGTTGAACTGGCGAAGAAACAACGCAAAGAGAAGAAAAGAAAAGAAGCGACGCAGCAGCCTGTCTATCAGGAAGTATCTCATACTGCAAATTATCGCCCAGAGCAAGCGGATGAATTTGCTTCCCATCAAGTTGAAAAGCAAGAACCCATCAGCTACCAGATTCCAACTGCTAGCAACAAGGATCAAGAAATAAATCTTTCGCAAGTCATCCGTTACCTTAAAGACTTGCAGAAAGAAACAAAAGTCAGTGACTCTGCAAAAGAGCAGATCGCCTATCTTGAAAACGAGAACAAAGCCTTAACTGAACAAAACCGCCAATTGAACAGACAATTAGAGTCTATGTCAGAGGACTATCAATCTTTGATTCAAATTATGGATCGGGCTCGGAAAATGGTCATGTTCGATGATCAAGAGTATGCCAAACCACAATTCCGCATGGAGAAGAATGGCAACCTCGAGAATGTAGCTCGCTAAATAACTATCAAAAAAGAGGATTTCCATAATGGAAATCCTCTTTTTTAACAAAAATAAAACCAATCCCAATCGTGCCGTTGTGTTTAATGAGTTTTGAACCCGCTCCAGGCAGGTGGGTGCCCTGTTTCACACTTCTTGCGTCCTCCCATCAGTGATGGTTATGAGGCTTGCATTCCATGTAAAAACTCAGGCTCCCTTCTCAAAAATGTTCGGTCAAAACGTACATTCAAACAACGTACACATCAGGATTGGTCATTTAATTTGTAAGGCAATCATAGCATATTTAAAAAACCTTATCAAGAATAATATAAGGGTTTAATGTCCCTACTTCAGTCTTGCTTTTTTGCCTTCAATTGCAAGTGAAGTTCATCTAATTGTTTCTGATCTACTGCTCCCGGAGCGTCCGTCATCGGGTCGGCAGCAGACGCTGTTTTAGGAAACAGGATCGTGTCACGAAGATTCGTGCGTCCAGCAAGAATCATGATGAAACGGTCGAAACCTAGAGCAATCCCCCCATGTGGAGGAGCCCCATACTCTAGTGCCTCTAATAAGAATCCGAACTGTTCTTCTGCTTCCTCTTTACTGAAGCCAAGTACTTCAAACATCTGATTCTGAAGATCTTTTTGGTGAATACGAAGAGATCCGCCACCAAGTTCATATCCATTCAATACAATGTCATAAGCTTCTGCATGAACATCTTCGGGATTTGTCTGCAACTTTTCAAGATCTGCTTCTACAGGCATAGTGAACGGATGGTGAGCTGCAAAATATCTCCCCTCTTCTTCGTCATACTCCAATAACGGCCAATCTGTTACCCAAAGGAAGTTGAACTTAGATTCATCAATAAGTCCTAGCTGGCGTCCTAGCTTCAGACGAAGAGCACCAAGGCTGTCATGAACCACGGACGTTTTATCTGCTACAAACAATAAAAGATCTCCATCTTTTGCCTCTAGCTTATCTTTCAATGAAGAAGTTTCTTCTTCTCCAAAGAATTTGGCGATTGGTCCGTTGAATTCTCCATCTTTTACCTTTAACCATGCTAAACCTTTAGCTCCGTAGACTTTAACTTCTTCTGTCAGTTTGTCGATATCTTTTCTGGAAAATTCATCGGCTTTTCCTTCTACGTTTAAAGCACTAACTTGACCTCCTGAAGCTACAGCGCCACTGAAGACCTTAAATCCAGAGTCTTGCACATCTTCAGAGATATTTACCAATTCAAGTCCAAAACGCGTATCAGGTTTATCAGAACCAAAACGCTCCATTGCCTCTTCATAAGCCATGCGAGGGAATGGTGTTTCTACATCGATTCCTTTTACCTCTTTCATCACTTTCTTCATCATCCGCTCTGTCATTGCCATGATTTCTTCTTTTGACAAGAATGATGTCTCGATATCAACTTGAGTGAATTCGGGCTGACGATCTGCTCTCAAGTCTTCGTCTCGGAAACAGCGAGCAATTTGATAATACTTTTCAAACCCTGACATCATGAGCAGCTGTTTAAACAGCTGAGGGGATTGCGGAAGTGCGTAAAATTCTCCTTCATGTACACGGCTTGGCACCAAATAGTCACGAGCTCCTTCCGGTGTACTCTTTGTTAACATCGGGGTTTCCATTTCAAGGTACTCTTCTTCGTTCAGGAAGTTACGAATGACTTGCGTTGTTTGATGACGAAGTTTAAACGTATCCTGCATTTCTTTTCTTCTCAGATCCAAATATCTATATTTCAAACGGAGATCCTCTGAAACTTCAGATTGCTCCTCGATCATGAATGGAGGGGTCTTGGCCTTGTTAAGAATAGTAACTTCTTTAGCAACTACCTCAATCGCTCCCGTTTCCAGGTTTTCGTTGACCGTCTGAGCATCTCTAGCAACGACTTGACCAACGACTTCCAAAACAAATTCGCTTCTTACCATTTCTGCCGTTTGTAAAGCTTCCGTAGAGGTTTCAGGATTAAATACAACTTGAACTAATCCAGAACGGTCTCTTAGATCTATGAAGATTAACCCTCCAAGATCACGTCGTTTTTGTACCCAACCTTTTAAGGTCACCTCTTGCTCTATATGCTCTTTGCGTATCGAACCGCATTTCACTCGTTCCATCTTATTCGCCTCCTGTCAGCTGGTCTTTCATATAAGTAACGACTTCCTCAAGAGAAATCTCTTTTTGTTCTCCCGAAGTCATATCTTTTACATTAATCACATTATCCTCAAGCTCACGATCTCCAAGTACTAGTACATATTTTGCCCCAAGACGGTCAGCAGCTTTAAACTGAGCCTTCATTTTTTTGCCAAGGTAATCTTTATCAACTTGAACGCCAGCTTTTCTTAGTTCATAAGTCAATCGAACGGCTGCTTTTTCTGCCTCTTCACCAAGAGCGACCATATAACAATCCAGTCCTTCATCTAAAGGAAGTTCAACGCCTTCTGCTTCAAGCGCCATCAGTAATCGTTCAATACTCATGGCAAAACCGATACCGGATGTTTCAGGACCTCCAACTTCTTGAACGAGACCAGTGTAGCGTCCTCCTCCGCTCAAGGTCGTGATTGCACCAAACCCTTCCGCCTCACTCATAATCTCAAAAGCGGTGTGGTTATAGTAATCAAGCCCTCGAACGAGGTTTGGATCGATGACATAGTCAATTCCCATCACGTCAAGAAAAGACTTTACTTTTTCAAAGTAGTCCTTCGAATACTCGTTTAAATATTCAAGTATCGATGGAGCCTTACCCATTGCTGGATGTTCACGGTCTTTTTTACAATCCAAAACGCGTAATGGATTCTGATCCAGCCTCACCTGACAATCCGAACAAAGCTCATCACGATAAGGGTCGAAATGATTCACTAATGCTTTTCTGTGCGTCTCTCTGCTTTCCTGGTCTCCTAAGCTGTTTAAGACAAGTTTTAAGGACTTCAAGCCAAGCTCTTCATAAGAACTCATGGCAAGCGCCAGCACTTCTGCATCCACAGCAGGATCGTCACTGCCTAAAGCTTCGATCCCAAACTGGACAAATTGACGTTGTCTCCCTTGTTGCGGACGCTCATATCGAAACATCGGGCCAATATAAAAATACTTGGTCGGCTGATTAGGTAATCCATATACTTTATTCTGGACAAATGAGCGAACCACTGAAGCCGTACCCTCTGGTCTTAGAGTGACGCTTCTTCCTCCTCGATCTTCAAAGGTGTACATCTCTTTTTGAACAATATCAGTACTGTCCCCTACACCTCGCTGAAAAAGCTCGGTATGTTCAAAGATAGGGGTACGGATTTCTTTATAATGATAACGGCGACATAAGTCCGTTAATTGCTGTTCAACAAATTGCCATTTTTCTGAAGTACCTGGCAGGATATCCTGCGTTCCTCGAGGGGCATTGATACTCATCTGATCTCCTCCTTCAAATAAACCCACTATATATTTCCATAAAAAAGTTCCCGTCCCTTTTCCTTAGATCGGAAAAGGGACGGGAACTCCTCCCGCGTTGCCACCCTGATTGAAGCAAAGCTTCCACTCAAAAACAGTTAACGCCTGTGTACGTCCATACCTACTCGCTTTCGATATGGCACCTAAGAAATGTCTTTCACTAGACCATCACAAAGGAATGCTTTCAGCCTGATGGCAATCCGTCTCTGTTTGTATGGGATCTAGTTACTTTTTTCCTCATTGGTTTTCATCGATTCCTTATAGAATTGATTACTATCATATAGCTTTTTCGATTTAAATGTCAAGCTGTCTTAAGAATTTACTCGAAAAAAAATTTTCCAGTGAGGAAGGTGTGCTTCTTCTCTATGTCGAATAGTGAGACGTATGAATCAAAGGAGGTGTGTGCCATGCTCAAAAAAGGAATTTTTCTATTCATTCTACTAACCATTGCCCTAACAGGAATGCCCGAAGCCTCCGTTCAAGCCGATGAGGTGGTTATTGAAGTTGACAGTTTGAATGTAAGATCAGGACCTGGAACTGATTATGAAAGGATTGCTCAAGTTTACGAGGAAGAAACCTATTCCGTACTGGAAACAGAAGGGGACTGGGTGAAAATTAACTTAGATTCTAAATCCGGCTGGGTTGCGAACTGGATGGTCACTATGAAAGGAGATCAAGCGGCAAATGTCTCCTCTGCTTCCGTATCAAAGGTCAACTACCTTAGAATAAGGTCGGAAGCAAGCCTTAAAGGAAAGGTGAAAGGTTATTTAATGAAAGGCGATGAGGTTGAGCTTGAAAAACAAGAAGGAAACTGGTTTTACGTCACCCATAAAAAAAACAGAGGCTGGGTGCACAGCGATTATTTATCATCAAATGATGAACCAACTTTAGAACACTCGGAAGTAAAAGAACCTGTGTCTCCTAATAAAACAGTAGAAGGAAAACTTAAAGTGGGTACCACAGTTCTAAATGTACGCAGCTCAAATTCTTTAAAAGGAGAGGTTCTTACACAAGTCTATCAAGGAAAAGTATTAGATTACATAGACAAGAAGGATCGCTGGTATCAAATTAAATCGAGCAGCGGTGAAACTGGATGGGTAGCTGGCTGGCTTGTCAATGAATTAGATGACACTACCCGTTCAAGCGCGACACAAGTAACCATTCAGTACAACGGAACAAATCTGAGAAACGGACCTACAACCAATGACAAGGTCTTAGCACGAGTGCATAAAGGAGATCAATTCGATGTTGTTGATCAACAAGGACAGTGGTATGAAATTAAATACAAAAATAAAACCGCATTCGTAGCAAGCTGGATCGTTAATGAGCAGAAAGAGGAAACCCGAACCTCCTCGGGCGATCTTACAGGCAATTTAAAAGGTAAAACCATCATGATTGATGCAGGCCATGGGGGAAGAGATTCCGGTGCTATCGGGCGCGCGGGTACTTATGAAAAGACGATGACGATGAACACTGCACTAGCTTTAAGAACTGAACTCCAGAAAAGTGGCGCAAAAGTACTAATGTCTCGCGATTCGGATGAATATATTCCTCTTTCCATTCGCGGCTTTTACTCTAACGCTTCGAAAGCGGACGTGTTTATTAGCCTTCATTACAACAGTGCTCCTTTAGCGGTAGATGCAAATGGGATCAGCAGTTATTATTATCATTCAAAAGATAAGGAGTTGGCAGCATTCGTACAGGAGCGCATGGTCGCCTCAACTGGGCTTCGTGACCGCGGAACGTTATATGGCAACTTTCACGTACTAAGAGAGAATAAGAAGCCTTCCATCCTATTGGAACTGGGATTCATTTCTAATGCTAGAGAAGAGCAAACAGTTAGAAGTTCCAGTTATCAAAAAAATGCAAGTAAGGGAATCACTCAAGGTCTAATCGACTATTTTAACTGAATACAGAAAACTGTCTCAATGAGACAGTTTTTTTATTTTACCCTGCTTCTCTTCTATCCCCCTCTCAATCATCTTTCAACTATATAGCAGTATTCTGGAAGGACCTCCTAAATCTATTCTTGCAACGGAAATATTTTTACAAATGGCTTGAAATAAATTCTTCAGAATATGAAGTTTTTATAAAATTAGGATTTTTTGAAATAAAAAAAACCACAGAAGCAATGACTTCCGTGGTAGCGATTTATCTCTCTTTACTGTCTAGAATCAGTGTCACTGGACCAGAGTTTGTCAATTGAACGTTCATCATTGCACCAAACTCACCTGTTTCTACTCTGACCCCTTCATCCTCAACAAGCTTATTGAAGCACTCGTATAGCTCCTCCGCCTGATCGGGTTTCGCTGCTTCCATAAAATTAGGCCGGCGTCCTTTTCGACAGTCCCCAAATAATGTGAATTGAGAAATGGATAGCATTTGACCTCCGACATCTAACAAAGAAAGATTCATTTTCTCATTCTCGTCTTCGAATATACGAAGAAATGGGATTTTTTTTGCTAAATAACGGGCGTCCTCTTCCGTATCCTCATGGGTAACACCCAACAATATAACGAGACCTTTATTTATGGACCCTACTGTTTCGTTCTCCACTTCCACTGAGGCGTCCAAAGCTCGTTGAACGATAGCTTTCATACAAATGACTCCTTTTTCTACTTACTGCATGACACGTCTTACAGTATAGACTTCTTGGATTTGTTTGATTCGTTCGACAATTTTACGTAAATGACTGGTGTTTTGAATCAATATGGTGATATGAATCGTTGCCATTTTGTTTCGATCTGACTTTCCAGACACAGCTGTAATGTTTGTCTTTGTTTCGTTGACGGCCTGAAGAACTTCATTCAGTAAGCCTCTTCGGTCATATCCCCAGATTTCCAAATCAACATGATATTGCTTTGAATCAGTTACAGAAGTTTCCCATTTAACAGGCAAAAGGCGAGTTTGAGCTTCCTCTGTCTGGACGTTTGGACAGTCGGTTCTATGAACAGAAACTCCTCGACCTTTTGTAATATAACCAATGATATCGTCGCCAGGTACAGGGTTACAACACTTGGATAAACGGACGAGCAGGTTATCTACCCCTTCAACACGGACGCCAGAATCTTTTTTACCAGTCTTGGAAGGAGTCTTAATTTCAGTTGTGCTGACGTCTTTCAATGTCTGCTCAAGATCCTGAGCTTTCTGCTGTTGTTTTCTCAGCCTCTCTGTCACCCGAGTAGCAATTTGTGCAGCCGTAATCCCCTGGTATCCAACAGCTGCATACATATCCTCTTCATTACTGAAGTTGAACTTTTCTACTACTCGATTCAAGTTGTCCGCAGTTAAAACATCCTTCGGTTGGATTCCGAAATTGCGAATTTCCCGTTCTACAAGTTCCTTACCTTTAGCGATGTTTTCATCTTTTCTTTGCTTTTTAAAGAACTGTTTAATTTTGTTTTTTGCCTGCGAGGTTTGCGCAAGTTTGATCCAGTCTTTAGATGGCCCATAAGAATGCTTTGAAGTCATCACTTCAATGATGTCACCAGTTTTCAACTCATAGTCCAGTGGTTCCATCTTGCCATTTACCTTCGCCCCAATAGTCTGATTACCGACTTCGGTGTGAATCCGATAGGCAAAATCAATCGGAACAGAACCCGACGGAAGTTCTATCACATCTCCTTTAGGTGTAAAGACATAGACCATATCGGAGAATAAATCAACTTTAAGTGATTCCATAAATTCTTCTGCATCGTGTGTTTCACTTTGCCATTCCAGAATTTCACGGAACCATGTTAATTTTTCTTCAAAAGACTGTTCCGCAGTGTGTGGTCTTCCTTCTTTATAAGCCCAGTGAGCCGCAATTCCATACTCTGCAATTTCGTGCATTTCATGCGTACGAATCTGAACTTCAAGTGGGTCTCCTTTTGGACCAATCACCGTAGTGTGAAGCGACTGATAAAGGTTCGGCTTAGGCATCGCGATATAGTCTTTGAACCGTCCAGGCATCGGTTTCCAGCAAGTATGAATGATCCCTAGTACAGCGTAACAATCTTTAATACTGTTCACGGTAATCCTAACAGCTAATAAATCGTATATTTCATTAAACTGCTTGTTTTGAAGAACCATTTTTCTATAGATGCTGTAAAGGTGCTTTGGTCTTCCATTCAAGTCAGCGTCAATATTCACTTCTTTAAGTTGGTTACGGATTTCTTCAATAACTTCTTCAATATAATGTTCCCGTTCATTCCGCTTTTGTTTCATGAGATGAACGATGCGATAATATTGCTGCGGATTCAAATAACGAAGGGCTGTATCTTCAAGCTCCCACTTAATTGTAGAAATCCCTAAACGATGAGCGAGTGGAGCAAATATTTCTAAAGTCTCGTTAGAGATTCTACGTTGTTTCTCAGCTGGCAGATGCTTAAGTGTGCGCATATTATGCAAACGGTCTGCAAGTTTGATAAGAATCACACGGATGTCCTTAGCCATGGCTACGAACATTTTTCTATGATTCTCTGCTTGCTGAGCCTCTTTTGATTTATATTTAATTTTTCCGAGTTTCGTTACCCCATCAACAAGCATAGAAACTTCCGTATTGAACGCTTCTTCAATTTCTTCAAGAGTCACATTCGTATCTTCGACAACATCATGAAGAAAACCCCCGGCGATGGTTTCTGGATCCATTTCCAAATTAACAAGTATACCTGCTACTTGAATCGGATGAATGATATAGGGTTCTCCTGATTTGCGGAATTGATCGCTGTGGGCATTCTCAGCAAACTGATACGCGCGACGAATGAAAGCAAGATCAGAATCATTCAAATATTTACTTGCTTGTTCGATCACTTCTTCAGCAGTTAATACTGTATCTTTCGCCATTCAATCACCCTGGTTTCTTTTAACTTACTTACATAAGATGGTTTGCTTATCATTATCAAAAAAAGAATGAAAAATGTAAAGCGATAAATGCTTCCAGCTTGACTAAAACAAAGAGCGCCCTGAACAGGGCACTCTTTCTTATCTAATATTGCATTAAAGTCAATACATCATGGCCTTCTAATTTACTGCGGCCATTTAAATAGGTAAGTTCGATCAAGAAAGCACAACCAGCGACTTCTCCGCCAAGCTGCTCAACTAAATTGATCGTTGCTTCAATTGTGCCTCCAGTAGCTAGAAGATCATCGATAATCAATACACGCTGACCAGGTTTAATGGCATCTTTATGGATGGTCAATACATCTTTACCATATTCTAATCCATAATCAACTTTTATCGTTTCCCTCGGCAGCTTACCTTCTTTACGCACAGGAGCAAAGCCGATTTCTAGTGCATAGGAAACGGGACATCCAACGATGAATCCCCGTGCTTCTGGTCCGACCACGATATCGATATCTTGTTTCTTGGCATATTCAACAATTTCGTCTACAGCTGACTTAAATGCTGGACCATTATCCATTAAAGGAGTGATATCTTTAAACTGTACTCCTTCTTTTGGCCAATCTTCGACGATGGCGATATGTTCTTTATAGTCCATTAACAACTTCCTCCTTGACGGGCTTAACTTTCTCGTTTAAATATTGATTGAACCAATTCTTCAACTCTTTATATGTGGAATAATACAATGTTTTTTCTATCATCAATTGATTTTCTCTTTCTTGATAAAGCTTTGATTCTTTTAAGTCTTTTTTCGAAGGTTGGGAATTGATCGTAATAAGTCCATCTTTTATTTTAACAAATTCAAGTTCAAAAAACACCTCTGAAATAAAATCAACCATAGAGCGGTCCCAGCCCTTGCGTCTGGCCAGCTGATCTGCTTCATGATGAAGGTTGAATTCTTTTCGCTTCAACAGCATACCATAAAACCATTTGAAATGGTCACGAGAAGGCCAAGCTTGTAGGAAGGTACTTTCTTCCACCCGATAACTAACGAAGATTTTACTTACCAGTATTCTATTTAACAGTTCTTTTAATTCTTCTAAATCTTTTGGTAAATCCAGAATAACCAAACCATCAATACGTTCATCTTGTTGAAAATCATCAACTGAATAGATGGGTATATTGTGTGGCGATTTGGTCGCTCCAGAAAAAGTGACTGCCTTAAACGACTCATCTGTTGGAATGACAATACTCTTCTCTACATGCCTGGAACCGCGCAAATCAAAAAGCTGCCAATCTTCAATGCGCAGATCTTGTATCATAATTTGTAGATTTTTTCTTCCATTCCACTCGTTTATACTCAGTTCTCCTACTATATCCAGCTTGTCAGATGGAGAGATTTGAGGGTAGAGTTCTCCCATTCCAAATGCAAGACCATCTACTCGTGAAGAGTCTGTTTGAAATTGGAATTTAAGGTGATTCTTCTTGCTTCCTATCAACCTTACTTCCTTAGGTTCCTTTTTGACATGGAACAATGGCTTCGGGTTTCCCATGCCAAAGGGACGAAGCTTATTCACTTCTTCGATCTGCTTTAATGAGATATCTTCAAGGTCAACAGTCATCTCGATATCCAGCACCTGCTGATAATCATCATCGCTCAACTTCTGATCAGCAAGTTCATTCAAATCAGCTCTTAAAGCATCAATTTGATCTATGGATAGCGTCATCCCCGCAGCCTGGGCATGGCCACCAAAGTGCAAAAAACGTTCCCTTATTTCCATACAGTTCGTGAACAAATCGAAGGCATCAATACTTCTAGCAGAGCCTTTGGCTTCTCCCTTTTCAGAGTCAATGCCTAGAACGATAGCTGGACGGTCATATTGACGGACAAGTTTTGAGGCTACAATCCCTAGGACCCCAGGATTCCAGCCCTCTTTTGCTACAACAATAACGTTCTCTAAATCAGCAGACTTTTCAATAAGCATCTCGTCCGCCTGTTTAGCAATATCAGATACAATCTTTTGACGGTCCTGATTCAACTGGTTGATAAATTTAGCAATCTCCAAAGCTTCCTCTACATTTTGGGATAGCAGCAAATCCACAGCAGGTGATGCGTCTTGCAAGCGCCCTACTGCATTTAGTCGCGGACCAATTGTGAATCCAATCGTTTCTTCTGTAATTTCTCCCTCAATGCCGCACACTTCCTTTAAAGCTAGAACACCAGGTCGTTTTGAATGAGAGATGGCCTGTAACCCGATAGCAGCCAGAACGCGGTTTTCATCTTTGAGAGGCACAAGATCAGCTACCGTCCCAATTACAACCAGATCCAGAAGATCCTTGGGGAAACGACCTAACAAGGCTTCGGCAAACTTAAAAGCAACCCCTACTCCAGCTAGCTCTTGGAATGGATATTGACTGGATGTCTTCGGATGAATAATGGCATAAGCATCCGGCAAAACTTCCTGAACTTCATGGTGGTCTGTAATGATTAAATCAATTCCTAGCTGCTTAGCTAAATCAGCCTCATTCATAGCAGCAATGCCTGTATCTACAGTAATAATAATGGAATATCCAGAATCATGTGCAAAACGAAAAGCCTCTTCGTTTGGCCCATATCCTTCTGTGAAACGATTAGGAATATAAAAGTCACAGTCGGCACCAGCTTCTCTTAACGCTTCTACCATAACAGTCGTTGAACTGACACCGTCTGCATCATAGTCACCAAAAACTAGAATAGACTCTTCGTTTTCAATGGCTTGTCTGACTCGATCAACAGCTTTAGCCATGTCTTCCATAAGAAAAGGATCATGGAGATCATCAATAGAAGGATTCAAAAACCGCTGAATAGCTTCGTCACTTACGATCTCCCGCTTCATCAACAGTTGTTGAGTAAGAGGAGTTAATCCTTTAATTGACTGCACCTTCTCCAATTGGTTTGTATATGTAAACTTCCATTTCATCTTGCTTTGTAACATAAGTTCACCCCTGACCAATCTATTATACAAGAGCGGTCCAGGGGTAGCAAACATATCTATGGTGTTTTAAACGTACTGTTTTCCTTTTGAACATTGGATTTCTCAGGTTCTTTTGTTTCTTCATCCTTTTTCGGGATAGAGCTTTTATCCTTTGTTAATTGTTGATGTAAAGATCGGTTTTCACGCTTTAATTTAAAATAACGGACAGCTCCAACAGAAGCCGTTGCCAATCCCCCTAAAAGAACAGAAATCAGAATGACTAATATCAAGGGAGCCTCTCCAGAACCAAATAGATAATTCACCTGCACAGGATCGACATTAATAACGGCAAATACTGCGATAACTAAAGCAAAGATGAATGCAAATATGATGTAACCTTGGCCTTTCATGTTTTCATCTCCTTTCAACGAGGACGTTTACTATTGATATACCCTGAACACGTTTAGTTCAACCAAAAAAACAGCGACCGCTATGCGATCGCTGCTTAAAAATTTAGACCTGTGGGCCTCCGGTATTTTTCTTTTTAACAAATTGAATTGGCTTGTCTTTAATATTCTTTCCACGCCACACAAGCCAGAGCTGTGAAGCGATAAATAGGGAAGAGTACGTACCTGCTAACAAGCCGACCACAAGAGCAAATGAGAAGTTCGTGATTGATGATGCACCGAAGAACAACAGCATGACAGCGGCAAAAATGACTGTCAGAACGGTGTTGATACTTCTTGCGAGGGTTTGCATCAAACTATCATTGACCACTTTAGCAAGTTCCTTGAAGGACTTGACTTTCTTCTTCATTTTCAAATTCTCACGAATCCGGTCAAACGTCACAATTGTATCGTTAACCGAGTACCCCACAATAGTGAGGATCGCTGCGATAATCGTAATATCAAACTCAAGCCGTGTCAGACTGAATAAAGCAATGATAAAGAATGCGTCATGTAATAAAGCGATGATCGCAGTTAATGCAAAATAAAATTCGAATCGGATGGTTACGTAAATGATAATCCCGATCGATGCATACAAGACTGCTAAAGCGGCATTTTTGGCAAGTTCCTGACCGACAACCGGTGAAACTGTGCTTACGTTCGGAGTATTACCATATTGTTCTTCATAATAACTTTGAATTTCTCCGATTTTACTTTTTCCTAATTCACTTTCAAAACGGGCAACAGCTATTTCGTTATTGTCACCTGAAATAACGACTTGTTTAGGTTTAACGTTAAATTCCTCTTCTAGAGTCTGTTCAACTTGTTCAGCATTAATCTGTTCATTTGCCAGAATGGATACACGTGATCCACTGGTGAAGTCAATGCCCAGATTCAGTTTGAAAATAGCTAAAGCCAAGATCCCGGCTGAGATCAGGACGATTGAAATCGTAAAGAAACGCTTGCGTAAGCCTACGAAATCAAATTGACGTCCCAAGACCTTTGGTTCTACTTCTTCCCCTTCTTCAATGTCCTGAATGTCTTCAGGCTTCACTCCAAACCATTTTGGACGTTTATTTAAGAAGCGGCTCTTCACCCATAGTCCTAAGAATAAGCGTGATCCATAAACAGCTGTGATGAAGCTGACAAGGATACTGACAATTAACATCGTAGCAAATCCTTTAACTGAGCTTGTTCCGAAGATGAAAAGAACAGTGGCAGCAATTAAAGTAGTAATGTTGGCGTCAAGAATCGTAGCCAGCGATCGCTTATTTCCTGCTTTGAAGGCGGACATAACGGATTTCCCAGCCTTCAACTCTTCTTTTATCCTCTCATAGGTAATGATATTGGCATCAACCGCCATACCTACCCCGAGAATCAAAGCTGCAATACCTGGCAGAGTTAATACCCCATTCATCAACTCGAACACAAGAAGGATTAAGTAAATATATACTGAAAGCGTTGCGACTGCGATAGCGCCAGGGAATCGGTAATAAGCAATCATGAATAAGAAGATCGTGGCAATACCTATAGCTCCTGCTATAATTGTCTTATTCATCGCTTGCTCACCAAATTGAGCTCCAACAGAGGTAGAATAAGTTTCCTCAAGGTTCACAGGAAGAGACCCTGCATTAAGGATATCAGCCAGCTGCTTGGCAGACTCTACCGTGAAATTACCCTCAATTTGTACCGTATTACTTCGAATGGCTTCATCGACCGCTGGTGCCGAGATATAACCTGGATCTTCTTTTCCATATTCGTCAGCAAACGAAGAATCCTCATCATAATCCATCCAAATCGCTAACAGATTCTCTGGATACGGAGTACTTGGATCCTGCTCTTTATTAGCAATTTCCTGGGTTACATCATAAAACTCAGAAGCGCTTTTAACTTCCAATGTTACAATGGGATTATTATTATCTGGGTTGAAACTTTGCTGCGCACTTCCTTCTTTAATATCCGTACCATTCATGTACTCCTTACCATCAACACCACGGAAAGATAATTCAGCAGTGGTCGACAACAATTCACGAGCCTGCTGCTGGTCCTCTATTCCAGCCAATTGAACACGAATCCTTCCTCCGTCCTCAATGGCAATATTTGTTTCACTGATTCCTAAAGTATTTACACGCCTGTTCAATGCTTCAACTGTAGCTTCAAGTACTTGTCTATTAACTTCTTGACTATCATCCAGTGGTTCAACATCATATAGAATTTCGAATCCACCTTGAAGGTCAAGTCCTAGTCGAATATCTTTTGTAACACCTGTTATGGTCGTCCCAATCGTAGCAGCTAAAAGGATTAGCACTAAAAAAAAGGCGACGATACGACCTCGTTTCACCATTACGCGGTTTCCTCCTTTATGCCTGAGCACATCCCTTTCATTCAAATTCCAGACGTATGTATAGATGTACGTACACACTTATCTAACGGATGAGATGTTTCTCGCTTGTCTCCGTAACAATTTTACTATTAATTTCTCATTTGGCAACTATTGATTGATCATATGGAACGATGTCAAAAGATGTCAACACAATCTATTATTCATTATATCCAGAGTTGACGTCCTCTATGGCTTCTAAGTCATCATTCTCTTCATGATTAACAAAACTTTCATATGTATGGCTTTTCAGATGTAGTACGTCTTGGACAATCTCGTATAACCGCTTTTCAGGATTCCCTTCCCATACTTTTGCTCTTAAGCATTCCCATACCTCATTCTTCGTAGTGACATATCCCAATAATCGAAGCTCGTCCGTTTTAATAATAAGAACCGGATCCACATGTTTCTTCCATTGACTTACCGTTTTCTCTTCCTCCATATCGGCACTCCCTGTTTAAAGAATTGGATTCACCTGTAATCGTTTGTCATGCCTTGTCCATCCAAGCGCATATAATTCATTGTAGCTGAATTTTAATTCTTTGAGAAGGCGGATCATCGATATGTCAAAACAAACCTTTCTTCATGGAGCTCTCATTCTTGTAGCGGCTGGATTAATTACAAGGCTGCTTGGTTTCATCAACCGAATTGTCGTAGCACGAGTCATGGGTGCAGAAGGTGTCGGATTGTATATGATGGCACTGCCTACCTTAATTTTAGCCATCACCATCACGCAATTCGGACTGCCGGTAGCCATTTCAAAACGTGTATCGGAAGCAGAAGCTTTAGGGGACGAAAAGAAAATCAAGCAGATCTTAATCATTTCCATCTCTGTTACAGGATCTTTAGGTATCCTTTTCACAGGCGGGCTATTTTTGTTGTCTCCGGTAGTGGCTAACTATTTTCTCACCGATGCTAGAGCTTTGTACCCGTTGTTAGCCGTAACCCCAATTATTCCAATTATAGCGGTTTCTTCTGTTATTAGGGGTTATTTTCAAGGCCGACAAAACATGAAGCCTCAGGCCATGTCTCAAGTTATTGAGCAAATTGTCAGGATCGGAGCAGTAATTGTATTAACAAAGTTGTTTTTACCTTATGGAGTTCAATATGCAGCTGCAGGTGCTATGGCAGCAGTTGTCTTAGGAGAATTTGTGTCCTTAATTTATATGCTAAGGCAGTTTAATCTTCAAAAGCGTTTCAAATTAAGAAAGACTTGGACAAAACATATTAAAGAGGGGCGTAAAACCCTCAATGAACTGATGAGCATTGCGCTTCCTACTACAGGGAGTAAATTTATTGGATCGTTGACTTATTTTTTTGAGCCGATTTTGGTTGCTCAAAGTCTTGCAATTGCAGGGATAGCAGCGGTTGAGTCTACCAAACTCTATGGAGAGTTGACTGGGTATATTCTTCCGTTGCTTTTCTTACCCACTTTCTTGACCCATGCTCTCTCAACAGCTCTTGTCCCCTCCATTAGTGAAGCAGCAGCGAGAGGTAAGAAAGATATTATTCAATATCGAATACTGCAATCCATCCGCTTATCTTTGGCCTCCGGCGGCGTAGTTACAGTCGTTTTTATGATCTTTCCAGCAGTGATTTTATATACAGTTTACGGAACGAGTCAGGCAGCTTTTTTATTACAGTTTATGGCCCCTTTCTTCCTGCTTCATTATATTCAAACACCACTACAGGCTAGTCTCCAGGCACTTGACCTTGCCCAGCCTGCCATGTGGAACTCACTCATTGGTTCGGTAATCAAATTCATTGTACTTGTAGGTCTGAGTTCTCAACCGGAGTTTGGAATTAACGGAGTTGCTATTGCTATCGTTGTAGGAGTCGTTGTCGTTACATTGCTTCACTTGATGGTATTAATCAAGCATAAAGTGTTTAAATTTCCAGGTGCAATGCTTCTAAGATTTTTGATCGTTGTTTCTTGCACTGGCTATATTGGTTTTGAAATGAAGCAGCATTGGTTGGAAGCGAGCAAACCGCTGTATCAACTACTCACAATGGGAACAATACTGACTGTTTTATACTTTATTCTTCTCTTTGTGTTTAAGCTGCTTCATAAAGACGAATGGAAGATGATCCCCTGGAATAGGATCCTGCCAAAAAAATAGCCCCCGACAGGAGGCTATTTTTTATTTCACTTCATTATTTTTATCCATGGACAATTCACCTTCATCATTGATTGTACACAGCGAAATTTCTTCTACAGAACTGAACCCCTGTTTCCTTACTTCATTCAATAGCCAGTTTTTATTCTTTCGGATCGTTTTAAGTCCGCTGTATTGCACTTTCCCATCCGCGATAAGGACGACGGCATAATCAGATCCTCCATCATCATTCTTCTCAAAAACGGAAAGTTTTCCTGAAGGCTCAAGTATAGCATAAGCTACGTCATCCACTTGTTGAATTCCATGCTCACGGAGCTGGAGTAGCAAATCGTTAAAATTATAGCGCTGGCGTTTCATTTCGTATTCATCAATTTTTCCGTGTTTAATGATGACTGTAGGTTTTCCGTCAAACCAATTCCGAAATCGTTGATTCTTCAAAGATATCCAGGCACTGCCCAACTGGATAATAAGCAAAATGGTCATAGGAACGATGGCTTGCCATAAAGGTGATTCTGGTTTTTCAATTAAGAAAACTGCTATTTCAGCCAACATGATGAAAACTACAAGGTCCATGACGCTCAGTTCGCCTATTTCACGCTTTCCCATTAATCTAAATACAATCAATATAACAAAATAAGTGATGAAAGTTCTAAAAATGATTGAGGCGATTTCCACGTCCACCCACTACCTTTCGTGAAGGTTTACCTCTTCCTAACATCACCTATTTTTTCATTTTTATTATGTAATGGATGAACTTAGCGTTTCTAAGTAATTAAATGCTTCCTCCATTCAAGCCTCCTTAGCCTGAAGACTCAGTTTCGAGACTTTTATGTGGAATATGGTGGACGGGAAAACGACTCTCTTTCCGTGGGCATGTGCTGAGCCTCCTCAAACTTCGTTTTCCGGGGTCTCACCGATCATGTTCATCCCACAGGAGTCTCGCCGTTTTCCCATCCACCATGCGATATAAAGGTACTCGATCTTTTTCTGGAATGAATCATGTGAAGAACTGGTTATATTAAAAATTCTGCATTGCCAACGGTTTTCATGCAACGGATAGCAAATTCTACATAGCAAGATTACGAGAACCTTATCAGGCAAGGGGCGTTAGGGAAGGGTGAGACTCCCGCGGGAGAAGGAGCTAGGCGAGACCCCACAGGAGCGCAGCGAACCAGGAGGCTTGCCTGTTCCCCCGAAGGAAAGCGAATCCTTCCCCAACGACCCTTTATCACCACCAGCATCTCGAAACCAAGTCTTCAACTATCCTACTATAAAGTTGAATAAACCAGGGAGAATTTTAATTGTATTGTTCACCAGATACTTTAAAGAAAAGGGATTAGATATCTGAAGAAAACATAGACCGAAGAAACAGCTAGCGACATGATTAAGATAGGAATTCCATATAGAGAAAACTTTACAAAAGGAATCGGTTGTTTATGGCTAGCCGCTAGTCCTGCTACAACCACATTAGCTGAAGCTCCAATCAGTGTTCCATTTCCACCCAGACACGCCCCTAAGGCAAGAGACCACCAGACAGGATCGACATTCATCATTCCGTACCCTTGCAACTCTTGTACCACTGGAATCATAGCGGCAACAAACGGTATGTTGTCAACTACACCCGATAATAACCCCGAACTCCAGAGCATTACCATAGAAGTTATTGGTAAATCTCCGCCAGAAACCCAAACCATTCCGCGTGCCAGCTCATCAATAATTCCTACCGTCTCTAAACCTCCAACCAACATGAACAGGCCCATGAAGAAAAACAAGGTCACCCATTCTACTTCCTGGAATACATGCTCTACATCAAGTTCTTTGTCCGTCAAGAACAATAGTAGTAAAGCTCCGCTTACGGCAATAGTCGTTATATCCATGTGTACAAATGGATGCATCATAAATCCCGTAATGGTTAATAGAAGAACTGACACGGATTGGAATAAGAGCTTCGATTTGTTTAAATGCTCGGATGCATCAAGTTCCATTAACCGTCTTGCCAGCTCTTGATCATACGTTAACCGCTTCCTAAAAAGGAGTACACTTAAAGTCAGCATGATGGAGAATATGATAAATACGACTGGTCCAAGGTGATAAATAAAAGATACAAAACTGAAATGCTGGACCGCTTGTCCGATCATAATGTTAGGCGGATCACCAATTAGAGTTGCCGTTCCTCCTATGTTAGAACTAAAAATAGTCACTAACAGGTATGGAAAGGCAGGTAGCTTTAGCTTTTCAATAAGTGAGAGAAGGACTGGTACGAACAAAAGGACCGTGGTGACGTTGTCCAAAAAGGCGGATCCTACGGCCGTAAAGATGGCGGTGACCACTAATAATGGTACAGGACGCCCTTTAACCAATTGGGCAAGACGTATAGCCATATACGTAAAGATCCCTGTTTTTTTCGTAATGGACACAAGGACCATCATAGAAAAAAGCAAGGCAACCGTCTCCCAGTCTATGAAACCGAAAGCTTCTTCCCATTCATATACTTTGGTCAGCAAGAGCAGGACTCCGCCCGCTAAAGCTACAAGGGCCCGATTCCACTTTTCTGTCATGATCAGTACATAACTAGCAACGAAAATGAGTAATGCAAGCACAGTTGTCATAGACCTTCCCCTTTTAACTGGACTTTACTTATACCTATTCAGTTCCATTGAAAAATATCTACTTCTATCGAAGGAGAATTCATGCATATAGTTAAAATGACAAGCTAATAAAAAGGAGGCAGGAATATGAAAAAATTAATCCAGGGTGTGCTTGGATATGGAGTTGGCTCGATCTTCATACTGATGATTGTCTTTTCAGGAATATTAGCTTTACTGCTTCGTTTTACCAACATGGAGTATCAAACCCTCAACCAAATGGCTCTAATCGCAGGGATAAGTATTTTAGCCTTCGGAGGGATGTTGGCGGCTTATAAAGGGGAGCAGAAAGGGTGGTTATCCGGAGGTATGACAGGGTTGATCTTCGTATCCGCTATGGTCTTATTTCAAGTTATCTTTGAAAATCAATGGGTTTCTCTTCCACAGCTTAGTTATTTCGGCGGGTTACTTGTTGCGGCCTGGCTAGGAGGAATGATTGGTGTAAATCTGCCAAGAAGATCAGCAGCCAAACGGTAAATAAAAACAAATCCCGCTACACTACTGTGTAACGGGATTGCTCAATCGTAAACTCATTAGTCTTGATTTAACTTTTCGCGAATAGAAGAACGGTCAAATTTCAGCTGTGATCCATCTTGTACAGAAATCACAAGAGTACCCTCATCTATAGCATGAATCGTACCATGTAGTCCTCCGATTGTAATGATTCTATCGCCTTTTTGTAGATCCGACTGCATTTGCTGGACTTTCTTCTGTTTCTTTTGCTGCGGACGGATTAATAGGAAATAGAAAATGACAAACATTAGAATGATCGGCAATAAACCTACTAATGTATCCATTTAACTTCCCCCTTTCTAAAAGTTCTTTGCGTTTGGTTTGTTGAAACCATACTGTTCAAAGAATTCTTCTCTAAAGTCACCGAGTCGATCTTCTCGAATGGCTTCACGAACTTGCCTCATTAATTTTAACAGAAAATAAAGATTATGATAAGTCGTAAGTCTAAACCCAAACGTCTCGTTTGCTTTGACCAGATGACGGATATAGGCGCGGCTATAATTTCGACATGTGTGACAATCGCAATTCTCATCGATTGGTCGGAAATCTCGTGCGAATTTAGCATTGCGAACAACCAGTCTTCCATTTGAGGTCATACACGTTCCGTTCCGTGCTATACGGGTTGGCAGCACACAGTCAAACATATCGATTCCTCTTAGACTTCCATCAATAAGTGAGTCAGGGGAACCTACTCCCATCAAGTAACGCGGTTTATCTGTCGGAAGCAAAGGAGTCGTGAAATCCAAAACTTTATTCATGACGTCTTTTGGTTCACCTACAGACAAGCCACCAACTGCATAGCCAGGAAAGTCCAGGGAAGTTAAATCTCTTGCACTTTGACGGCGAAGATCCTCATATTCGCCTCCCTGAATGATTCCAAACAATCCTTGGTCATGTGGTCGCTTATGTCCTTCCAAACATCTTTCAGCCCAACGGCTTGTCCGTTCGACCGATTTTTTCATATAGTCATGCTCAGCTGGATACGGAGGGCATTCGTCGAAAGCCATCATAATATCTGCTCCTAGGGAGTTCTGGATCTGCATGGCTTTTTCCGGTGAAAGAAATAGCTTTTCACCGCTAATATGGTTACGAAAATGCACCCCTTCCTCCTCGATTTGTCTTAAATCACTAAGACTGAAGACTTGGAAACCGCCGGAATCAGTGAGAATTGACCCATTCCAATTCATAAAGGAGTGAAGACCACCTGCTTCTTCCACGATGTCTTCCCCAGGTCGTAGCCATAAATGGTACGTATTCGAGAGAATGATTTGGGCTCCCATCCGCTCTAACTCTTCAGGACTCATCGTTTTGACGGTGGCTAGCGTACCTACCGGCATAAACATGGGAGTTTCAAATGATCCATGTGGGGTATGAACTTTGCCGAGACGAGCCCCTGTCTGTTTACATGTTTTAATTAACTCGTATGTGATTGCCATGTTACGTTCCTTTCTATCTTGAAAAATTCCGTTCTATTCATAAAATTAGCATAGCATCTCCGAAACTGAAGAACCGATACCTCTCTTGAACAGCGCGGTTGTATGCTTCTAATATGAAATCACGGCCAGCAAATGCACTGACAAGCATGATTAGCGTCGATTTCGGTAGGTGGAAATTAGTAATCAAACCGTCAATTGCTTTTAATTTTTGTGGTGGGTAAATGAAAATATCCGTCCACCCGCTGGCAGCTGTAAATGTGCCATAATCTCTAATAACTGTTTCAAGGGTTCGAGTAGAGGTCGTACCGACTGATATGATCTTCCCCCCATTTTCCTTAACACGATTCAATTGCTCAGCCGTTTCTTCAGAAAGCTGATAGAATTCCGCATGCATGTCATGTTCTTCAATTTGATCCACACTGACTGGACGGAAAGTCCCTAAACCTACATGAAGAGTTAAATAAGCAATCTCCACTCCTTTTTCTTCAAGCGACTGAAGTAACTCAGTTGTAAAGTGAAGCCCTGCCGTAGGGGCTGCTGCTGAACCTTCTTCCTTCGCATAGACCGTCTGGTAACGTTCTCTGTCTGGCAGTTGTTCTTTAATGTATGGAGGCAGAGGCATTTCTCCAAGCGACTCAAGCACTTCTAGAAAAATTCCTTCATATGAAAAGCGGACTTTACGGCCCCCATGTTCTTGAATTTCTGTACATTCAGCCACAAGCTGTCCATTACCAAAGGTGATTTTCGTACCAGCTTTCACTTTCTTAGCAGGCTTCACAAGCACCTCCCATTCATCACCTTCTGACTGATGAAGAAGAAGTACTTCTACTTTTCCACCCGTACCTTCTTTAGCCCCATAAAGGCGGGCTGGCAACACCCTTGTATCGTTTAATACTAAACAATCGCCAGGTTGAATGAATTGACTAATATCTGAAAAATAGTGATGTTCAATTGTTTCTTGTGCACGGTCCAAAACCATCAATCTAGAAGATGAGCGGTCTTGTAAGGGAACCTGTGCAATTAATTCCTCAGGCAAATCAAAATCGTACTGCTTAATATCCATATGAATCCCCTATTCTTCCTTAACGTATTTTTCCGATAAAATAGAATATCAATGAAAGAACAATACTTACAATAATTGAAGTCATGATTGGAAAGTAGAAGGTCACGTTACCTTTTTTAAAGGTAAGGTCACCTGGCAATTTCCCAATAAAACTCCACAGTAGTCCAATCACGATAAACACAATCCCTATTACAATAAAGATTTTACCAAACCCCGTCAAGAGCCAGGCACCTCCCGGTTAAAATGAGCGTAGGCTTTCGGAGTCACGACCCGTCCGCGTGGAGTCCTTTGAATAAAGCCGATTTGCAAAAGAAAAGGCTCATATACGTCTTCAATCGTCTGAGGCTCTTCTCCAATCGTAGCTGATATCGTATCAAGTCCCACAGGTCCTCCGCGAAACCCATCCATGATCCCTTTTAATAGCTTATGATCGATAAAGTCTAAGCCTTCCGCATCCACCTGAAGCATTTCTAAGGCCTCCTGAGCGGTTTCTTTTGATATGATTTCTTCTCCTTTAACCTGCGCAATATCGCGGACCCTTTTGAACAGACGGTTTGCAATCCTTGGTGTTCCTCTTGATCTTCTTGCTATTTCTACTGCAGCATTTGCATTAATTTCTTCATTAAAAATCTCAGCTGTTCGCTCAACGATTGAACACAAAGCTTTTGTATCATAATAGTCCAGCCGACAATGAACACCGAAACGATCTCTAAGCGGTGCGGACAAAAGTCCTGCCCTCGTCGTTGCTCCTACTAGTGTAAATGGTGGAAGATCCAGACGTACTGACCGTGCACTTGGCCCCGTACCTACAACAATATCCAGACAAAAGTCTTCCATCGCTGGATAGAGAACTTCTTCCACGGATCTCGGCAAACGGTGGATCTCATCTATGAATAATACATCTCCCGGTTCCAGCGAGGATAAAATCGCAGCAAGATCTCCTGCCCTTTCGATTGCCGGCCCAGCTGTTGTACGGAATTGAACGCCCATCTCATTTGCAATGATGGAAGCCAGCGTTGTTTTCCCCAACCCGGGCGGTCCATATAACAGGGCATGATCAAGCGGCTCTTCTCGCATCTTTGCAGCTTCGATGAAAATACTCAGATTCTTTTTTGTTAAATCCTGACCAATGTATTGCTTGAGCGTTTCTGGTCTTAAACTTAACTCGATCTCTTGATCTGTTTCTTGCATTTCCCCAGAGATCATCCGATCCTCCATGTATTATCTTCCTTTCCCTCATGTTTTCATTAATAACTGAAGACCTTGCCTTACATAATCGTCTACGGTACCTTGTTTCGCTTTCTGCAATTCTGTACGTACCTGTTTGACTTCCTTGTCTGTATAACCAAGAGCTTTAAGTGCTTCAATGGCATCATCAATGTGGGCTCTTACTTCTTTTGATGTTAGATCTTCCTGATAGAAAATGGTACTCTCATTTTGTTCATCGGGAAGCCAGACCACTAATTTGCCTTTCAGATCTAAGATCATTTGTCTTGCTGTCTTTTTCCCTACCCCTGGAAACTTGGTCAAATATTTTTCATCTTCCTGTTCAATAGCAGAGACAAATTCTGGTACACTCACCGCGCCAAGAATGGCAAGCGCTCCTTTAGGACCAATTCCAGAAACATTCAGCAGCTGAGCGAAAAGTTGTTTGTCCTCTTTTTTCTTAAACCCATATAAATTCTGTTGATCTTCTCTAATATAATGGTATGTATGAACTTTGACTTCTTTATTGATTTGTTCCTGAAAATGAAAAGGATTGGCGCATAATATTTCATAGCCAATTCCGTCTGTTTCTATTACAACCGAATCATTATCTATGGTTGTTACTTGACCTTTTACATATGTGATCATAATTTTGAAATCCTCTCTACCCTTTAATGCTTAGCACTCTTTATTGTATCACACAAGCACATGTTCGCCTATGACAGAAATGCCAGCAATCCATACAAAACAGCCCCCTGCATAACAAGGGACTGTCTCTTATATCTCTCCTTGAGTCGAATATTGCTTGAGGACTTGTTCAAAATGATCGTAATTTTTTATTTTTATCCCGCTTTTTAACTCCGTTTTTCTTCTGGATTCAAGCGGTTTAATCGGAATCGGTTTAAAAGCTTCAATCACTTTACCATCCTCAGGCTCTCCTTCAAAGACCGCAAGCTCTCCGTCTTCAGTCAAGCCGAAATATCCTTGTTGTTTGGTCAAGGGGGAGATGTCTTTCACTTCTCGTTTAAAAACGACTTGATCCAATTGTTGATTTTCAACTGTCCATCCTTCATATTGAGCCCAAAAATCCATCATAGACCAGATGGTTTCTTCTTTTTTTGTGGTTTCTATTACCCCGTCCATATAGTGTTCTTTTAAAATAACCGTTAGTTTCAATGGTTCAGGCTTTACGAGTGTTGAGACTGTATCTTCATTCTTTACCTCTACGGCTCGCTGGTAAGAGAGATCGCTGGCTGTAAGCGGACGTTCCTCTTCGAAATGAATTGCCTGCCACCCTGCAAAGATTACGACTATCCCTATGATGAACAGCCATCGTATCATAATAGACTCCCCCTAATTAAATAAATTCTGTTCCTATTGTGTCCAAAAACAGAACATATTATGAGGGTTTAGGAGGGATTTCTATTATCGTTGTAGACTTTTAAAGTAGTACACAGTAATACTGCTAATTTACAGTAATATTGAGAAACTTCAGTTATTTAAGGTGTGTAAGTATTAAGGGGCTTTCCATTTCTGAATGCAATCAGTCCTGTTCCTGTACCTATTAAGATGACTCCAACAATCATCCTTAACGGAGAAGAGGAAGAGGTGTCAGGCATTTCTCCTCCTGCATCGGTCGAAATACGGTTCATACGATTAGCAAACACCCACCCCCCTGCTTCATACCTATATTCTACTTCTATTCTACCCGTATAAAGCTTGTCGTTAGCCGGCTGAGTTACCCGATAATAAGAGTCGTTTACTTTTTCTAGTTCGTAGTCATGATTAAAAGAAAGCTGTTGAGGTCCATCTTGTGGAATTATATAAAGATCTCCGTCCTTTTCTTCAAAATATTGTTCCAGGTAAGAGTCGGCTAATGGAGATGTCATAATTTCTAGCAGATCTTCTTTCAAAGCAGCTTTAGAATCATATTTTTTTACTTTATTTATTTCCTGATCCTCTTCGATTTCTTGAAAAATCAGGTTATGGAATTTCTGCTCCAGCTCTTTGACCGGCGGCTTTCCATGGTTCTCAGCGTGTATGGTTGTATGTATTCCTAATATCATTATCCCGAGGACAATGATAGAAAATAGTTTTCGCACCAAACATTCCTCCTTTTTACAGAAGGCATGTTCCTTTTATTTTCAAGAATTAAACACATTTTTGCAGAAGAAATGTTCAATTGAACGGATAAATCAATAAATCACTAAAAAAATAATCCATGAGCTCTGTATTCAGAACTCATGGAGCATTTTAAGAGAGTTTTTCTAGTACTTCTTCGTCGGCATCAAGGTTGTGATAAACTTCCTGAACATCATCGTTATCCTCCAGCATATCAATCAGCTTTAGCATCTTCTCAACGCCTTCTTCCTCAAGGAACGTATACGTTTCAGGAATCATTGTAACTTCAGCTGATTTGAATGCATAGCCGCTCTCTTCAAGATCAGCTTTAACGTCTGAAAAAGCTTCAGGCTCAGTAAAGATTTCAAACTGTTCGTCTGTGGTTTCCATTTCTTCCGCGCCTGCTTCTATGGCTTCAAGCATGACTGATTCTTCATCTATATCCGCCGAATTCCGGTCAATGACAAGGTATCCCTGGCGGTTGAACATGAAAGATACACAACCATTCTCGCCCAAGTTCCCATCGTTTTTATTAAAGGCATGTCGAACATCAGCAGCTGTACGATTTTTGTTATCGGTTAAAACTTTCACCATTACAGCAACTCCGCCGGGCCCATACCCTTCATAGGTATATTCTTCGTAGTTAACTCCTTCTAGGTCTCCTGTCGCTTTCTTTATCGCGCGATCGATATTATCATTGGGCATATTATTTGTTCTTGCTTTATCGATAGCTAATCTAAGTGTAGGGTTCGTATCAGGATCCCCTCCGCCGTCTTTGGCAGCCATGAATATTTCTCGTGCCAGCTTCATAAAAAGCTTTCCACGTTTTGCATCCTGCGCCCCTTTTCGGTGCTTAATATTACTCCATTTTGAATGACCGGCCATGGACATTCTCCTCTCCAAAGCAAATCTTTTCCTATATTAATATACCATAACCTCAACCATTCATAAAAGCCACAGGCAAACACAAAAGAAAGCGCCAGGAAGATTTTCCGTAGCGCTTTTGTTCGTTTTAAAATCATCTATTTTGGTTAAAAAAGTCTTTGATCCTTTTCTTCAAATCATCGGGTGCTTTCGATGCTTTTAAACGGGCATTCATATCTTTCATATGATCCCAATTATTATTATTGGTGTAGATAGAAATAGGTTTGTCTGTTATTTCCTTAACCTTTGCCTGCACTTTTTCAGTAACAGACTGATCGCGCCGGTCATATGGATTAACCATTACGGCTACGTAGACATGGTCATCTGTTGAATAAGCTTGGGTCAACGTTACTTCTTCCAGCTCATTCACCTTTTCCATTATTGCCATCGCTTCTTCATCATTAAATACGTTATCATGAGAACGGTTCGTTTGCCCGTACTTAGAATTACGAAATTCATCTTCTGCGGTGCGCTTAAAGTAGCTGTCTTTTCCAGTAGGAATCTTCCCTCTGCGTTCTATTGCTTTATCAGAGGAATATTCTAAAGGCTCGTAAAACGATTCTTCCTGGGATTTGTCTTGATCTCTATTCTGATCAGCTGCTTCTTGTTCACCATTACAAGCCACTAAAGGCCCAACAAGGACCATAATAAGCAAAATTCGCCACATAAAAAACATTCTCCTTTTTACCCTTACTATGGTTCAAGAAGAATGTTTTAGTCTGTTAATTTTCGCCAGATTACTGTGGTGGAGAAGGAGGAAGCTGGCGTTTATGGGCAGACCTTTTATGCATAGCTTCAATGATTTTTTTATCTTCTTCAGGGATTTCTTCCCCTTTCAAGTATTTATCAATCATAGCGTAGCTTGTGCCCATCTCATTCTCATCTGTCTGTCCTTCCCAAAGTCCAGCACTTGGCTGTTTATGAACTACTTCATCCGGTACTCCTAAATATTCAGCCATTTCACGGACTTCGCCTTTAGTTAAATGGACGAGTGGGACAAGGTCAACGCCTCCATCACCAAATTTAGTAAAGTAGCCTGTGTACCATTCCGCAGCGTTGTCTGTACCTACAACTAAGTATTTATGGTTGGTCGCAATGGTGTACAATGTACTCATTCTTAGGCGCGCACGCAAATTTGCATCTGCCAGTTTCGCCTGTTCCTGATTGTATGTGTCTTGATTTCTTAATTGCTCTTGTATGGTTCCGAACATGACTTCATGTGTCTCTGTCAAGTCAACTGTAACCGATTTAATACCACATGCTTCTATAACTTTCTGAGCGTGTTGCTGATCACTGGAATGGCTTTTACAAGGCATAACGACCCCTAATGAATGATCAGGGCATGCTCTCTTTATCAAGTTCGCAACGACAGCAGAATCAATGCCGCCACTTACCCCTACAAGCAGCCCGTCAACATTCGCTTGTTCAACTTGGTTTTTTAACCACAATACGATTTTCTCGACTTTTTTCTCCACCGGATTGTTCATCCTTTCACACATATGATATCTAATCATAGCATATTTTCTGTGTAACGGACAAACATCTTCCGGCTTTCCCAGGATTTCTCCAGCTTCTTAATATGTCGCATATACGAAGCTTCTCCCCTTACGCATCTTCGATATCCGTACAGCCACTCTCTTAGGAGGTCAGCAGGTACGAGCACGCCTTTGAGCCAGAGGTCCTGATCTTTGACATGTTGAAAGTAGTGTAATACAGAAGCCTTTCGCCCTTCAATATAGGGAAGAAACCTTTGGGCGAGCTGTATTTCATCATACACTCTCGGCCCTGTATGCAATAAGTCGAAATCAATCAGCTTAATGTTCGTTTTGCGATGAATGATAAAGTTATGGTGAGCTAAGTCTCCATGGAGCCACTCATGGTTCTCCCATGCCTTCTCTTCCACTTCGCCCCATGGATGATTTGCGAACCTTTCTAGATGTCTTAACATACTCTCGCGAATTTCATCGAAAACGACGTTTTTTCGATAATCGAAAAAGACATCTCGAGTACTCTCAAACTGCTCTAGACGCCTTTCCCACTTTATATATAACGGATCTTTTGGTATGGCTAGCACAGCGATGCCTTTCGTAGTGCGATGAAACTGCTGCAAAACTTTGATAGCAATCTCCCTGTCCGTATGCTTCTCAAAATCCGCATGCTTCCCTTTTAACCACTCAAAGAGACCCCACTCACACCCAAGTTTGCTCTTAGTATAGACGTTCTCTTCAAATGGTAAAGGACGGGCAGCCGTCTGATGGGCGTAATTCCAATGTTTAAAAAAATCAATCTGTTGATGTAGCGTTTGCGCTCTCCTATACCCTTTTAGAATCATGGGCTCACCATTGTAACGCACTTTATACACTTTAGGCTTAATCATCTTTTCAAAGGAAATTGGAATATGTTCCACATGCTGAAGCCAGTGAAAAAGGCGATCCGTGTATGAATCGCCTTCTCTACGTTCAGTCTTCATCTAACTCATCGTCCCTCCAAGGTTGTGGATACCATTGACCTTGTGGCTGCTGTAGATTCCAATCTCCCATAGATTGCGGCATATACGGATTTCCCATCGGTGGCTGCTGCATTGGATCACAATATTGAGGCATATGATGACTTTGTGGTCCATAACCCATCATTGGTCCATAAGCTTGCGGATTCTGCCCATATCCCATCATCGGTCCATAAGCTTGCGGATTCTGCCCATATCCCATCATTGGTCCATAGGCTTGCGGATTCTGTCCATACCCCATCATCGGCCCATAGGCTTGCGGATTTTGTCCGTATCCATCGCCATCTCCGCATCCACAGTCTGAACCAGCCTGCATACCGCCCATCATTGAAGAGGACTCGCTTTCATATTCTGCTCCGCCTACCTGTTGCGGGTACATCTGTTGCGGATACATTGGCATAGGCTGTTGATACATTGGCATTTGTACAGGCATCATATACGGCTGTGGCGGGCAGCAATAAAAATCAGAGTGTACGAGCTGCGGCTGACTTGGTGGGTAGTAAGGCTGCTGAGGCATATAAGGCGTATATTGTGCGCCCTGTACTTCTGGTTCCATGTTCATGTCTTCGGTAGGCATTTCCTTTTCTTTAGGCTTCTCCTGCATTGGCATTTCTTTTTTAGGCATTTCCTGCTTCGGCATCATTTTCTCTTCCTGTTTAGGTGCCTGTGGCATTGGCATTTGCGGAAGGTGGAATGTCGTGTAATAATTTTGCATTTGTTGATCAATGCTAGGCATAGAAATTGGCATATTCATATTGATCGGCTGCATCGGCATCATTGGTTTTTCCATGACGCCTTTGGTCACCGGCTTTTTCTCGTCCTCTTTGATGATAGGAATCGGTTTCGGTACGTTCTCTTTATAAGGAGGCATGGATGGCATTTCTTTTTTCGGCATCTCTTTCTTTGGCATCTCTTTCTTTGGCATCTCTTTCTTTGGCATCTCTTTCTTAGGAGCCGGTGCCTCTTTCTTCACTTGCTTTTTCCCTTGAGGGACTTTGATTTTCATACCCGGCATAATCATATCAGGATTGGAAAGCTGGGTATTCACAGATTTCAACTCTTCAAAATCAACCCCATACTTTTTCGCAATCTTCCAGAGTGTATCGCCTTTTTGTACAATGTGAATTCTCACCATTGCAACTCCCTTCCTGAAAATCTAGAAAAACAATAAGACAATAATAGCTTCATAACACTCTATGCAACACAAGCCCAAAGATTGATGAAAAAGCCTATAATTTCTTTCAACAAATATAAACAAACCCCCGAGAACCTAATTAAATAAAGGTTTTCGGGGGTTTCTAAAATTTATGCTTTCTGAATAGGTGCAGGAATATCAATTTGATATGCGGGATAAGTGCCAAGGACTTTAAGTTGACAGCCTAAAGCTTCTAATTCTGCTTGCACTCCGGGAAATAACACTTGATCATAGGGTTGGTCTACGTCTATCAAGAAAAAGTAGTTGCCCAGCCCTGTTTTCATTGGTCTAGACTCAATTTTTGACAAGTTCATCTTTCTCCATGAAAAAGCAGCTAACACTTGGTGTAATGCTCCTGCGTAATCTTTAGGTAGTGTGACCATCACCGTTGTTTTATGTTTCGAAACTGTATGATCTTTGACCTTCAAGGTTTTGGGGTTTTTTTGAACAACAGCAAATCGTGTGTGGTTATTATCATAATCATGAATGTTCGTGTCGAGCAATTTCAATCCATTTTCTTCAGCTGCCAGGTGATTCCCTATCGCTGCTGTTTCACGGCCGCTAGAAGCAACTATTTCAGCTGCCCTGCCTGTCGATGCTGTATATTCGATCTCTGCATCAGGATAATGCTTGTGTAAATATTGATGACACTGGGCAATGGCATGGCTATGAGAATAAATCTTCTTTACCCTCTCCCCCTGATAGTCTGGGTGGACAAGAAGATGCTGCTTAATAGGCACCGTCATCTCTGCGATGATTGCCTGATTTACCTGATGAACCAAATAATCGATGGTCAAGTGAACCGATCCTTCAATCGCATTCTCAAGGGGCACGACACCTGTTTCAATATCTCCACGCTCAACAGCATCTAAGCAAGCAGGAATGCTTTCGTAGCTAATGAATGATCCCCCGTCAAATAGAGCATCGACAGCCATTTTTGTAAATGTTCCTTTGGGTCCTAAATATCCGATCCGTTGGTTTTCCATTCCTTTCCCTCCAATTAAGCTCCTGAACTCAATATTTCTACACGATCAACGAAATCGAGCTTGTGCAGTTGTTGTAAAAGGTATTCGATCGTATGGACCATTCCTGTTGTATTCAACGACAACGTCACGTTCGCTTTTCCTTGTAAAGGAATGGTCTGGTGTATGGTTAGAACATTGCATCCCGAATCCGCTACCGTCTGCAATAGATTAGACAGTGTACCTGCCCGGTCTTCTAAATGGAAGAAAAGGGTAATCATTTGTTCTTTCACCATAGCCTGAAAAGGAAATACAGCATCCCTGTATTTATAAAAGGCACTTCTTGAAAGTCCGACTGCCTGAACAGCTTCAAAAATGGATTCCACTTTTCCTCGTTCAAGAAGAGCCTTTGCTTCAATCGTTTTTTTCATAGCCTCTGGGAGGATGTCACTACGGACTAAATAAAATTTCTCATTATAATCCGCCAATTCAACCGCTCCCTTCTTTAATCTACAAACTCAAATTCGTAGTCCAGAATACGAACTGTATCCCCATTACTAGCTCCACGTTTACGAAGAGCTTCATCTACACCCATGCTACGCATTTGTCTAGCAAATCGATTGATGGACTGATCCCTCGTAAAATCGGTTCTTTTGAATAAAGATTCGATCTTCTCTCCATAAAGAACATAGGCTCCATCATCTGCACGTGTGATTTTAAATGGCGCTTCTTCTTTTTCAAACTTGTAAACCACTCGTTCATCGACCTCTTCAATTGGCTCTTCCTGTTTTGGAATGCTGTCAAGCAAATCCGCAACAGCATAAAGAAGTTCATCGATTCCTTCGCGTGTCACCGTGGAGATCGGATAGATCATAACGTCTTTCCCGACTTGTTCTTTGAACATTTCTAAGTGGGCTTCCGCATCAGGCATATCCATTTTATTAGCTACGATGATCTGCGGACGGTTTTCCAACCTTTTATCATAGGAAGACAACTCATTGTTAATCGTCACATAGTCCTCATAAGGGTCGCGCCCTTCCCCACCCGACATGTCAATCACATGAAGCAAAAGACGTGTACGTTCAACGTGTCGTAAAAATTGATGCCCTAGTCCGACACCTTCATGCGCACCTTCAATAAGTCCCGGTAAGTCAGCCAGCACAAAACTCCGGTGGTCTTGACTCTCGACAACTCCTAGATTAGGCGCGAGAGTCGTGAAATGATAATCGGCAATTTTAGGCTTGGCAGCTGTTACTACAGAAAGGAAAGTAGATTTCCCAACACTCGGAAACCCTACCAGGCCAACATCAGCGAGTAACTTCAGCTCCACCACAACTTCTAATTCTTCACCTGGTTCACCATTCTCTGCAATTTCAGGTGCAGGGTTTCTTGCAGTAGCAAAGCGAGCGTTTCCTCTTCCACCGCGTCCCCCTTTAGCAATGACAGCCCTTTGTTTATGATCCGTTAAGTCCGCTATGACTTTATCTGTGTCTGCATCCTTAACTGTCGTTCCAGGTGGTACACTTATAACTAAGGGGTCTGAGTTTTTACCGTGCTGTTTTTGGTTCATTCCATTTTCCCCGCGTTTGGCTTTAAAATGGTGCTGATACCGAAAATCCATCAGGGTATTCAAGCCTTCGTCGACTTCAAAAACGACGTCACCGCCATTCCCGCCATCTCCTCCAGCAGGTCCACCCCTCGGAACATATTTTTCACGTCGATACGCAACTAGGCCGTTACCTCCGTCGCCACCTTTTACAAAAATTTTAACCTGATCGACAAACATACTCTTCACCTCTTCATCCTATCATCATCTCAATGGATAGTTCTTGGTCATCGAAGACTGTAGCAATGAATCCTTCATTGTTCAGTCTTTGCTTTAAGGACTCTCCATTATGTAATTGTCCTTCCCATTCCCAACTTAAACCGATGGAGTTGGAATCAAAACCCTGATACAAGTGAACCGTTCCTTCATACAGCTCACCCTCTACTTTATGTTCACCTATCCATTCAACCATACGCTTCGCTAATGCTGTAAGCTCTTCATCATGACGGGATAAATCAAGTTCGTCTTTGACAATGTACTTCAACCTGAATTGCTCATGATTCCAATTAAACGAAAGCAGCCATAAAGGAAATTTAACGGCGTCACTGTTCAAGATTCTTCTTTCGTACTCGGACTCAGTTCTCAAATCTTCCAGTTGATTCATCAATCGGTCGTGTTTGCCTAATGATGCATAACCATGAATCAGCTGGATTTGATTCATCCAGTCATGACGCTTATGCCTGAGCAGCATGATCATGTCTTTTTCAACCAACAGCTTCAGCTCCTCGTTCATCCATAATAATAAAAAGTATAGCAAAGATAGAAAGGAAACTAAAACGATGTTTCAATAATCCGTTACAAAGCTCCAATTATGGTTACGGTTTTAGTCCAGAGGTTTTGGCTTCCCTTATCCATACACCTATAACGTTGCTCCTATATTTTCAATAACTCCATTGTTCAGCATAACCAAATACAAAAAAGCCACGCTTATGCAATAAGCACAGCGCGGCTTCAATTGAAACCTTATACTATTCGTTTACGCTTCCTGTGCTACAGGATAAACGCTAACTTTTTTGCGGTCACGTCCGTAACGTTCGAACTTAACGACACCGTCGACTTTAGCGAACAATGTGTCATCACCGCCGCGGCCAACGTTTGCACCAGGGTATACCTTAGTACCGCGTTGACGGTAAAGGATAGAACCACCTGTTACTTGTTGTCCGTCTGCACGTTTAGCTCCAAGACGCTTGGACTCAGAGTCACGGCCGTTTTTCGTACTACCTACACCCTTTTTCTGGGCGAAAAACTGCAAATCAAGACGTAGCATGAGTCTCCACCTCCTTATCGGTGTGTTATTTTTATATATTGCTGATAATCATGTTCAATGGTTTCTAGTGAGACCAGCATCCCCTCAAGCAAGATACGAGCTTTTTCAGCCACATCTTCTGTCAGACCAGAAGGCAGAATAGCTTTCAGATAGCCGCCTTCTCCACCTTGCTCGACATGAGGTTCTGTATGGCATAGCCTCTCGATCGCATTGACTGTACCTATTGATACAGCTGAAACTGCAGCACATACGAGATCATGTCCATAAGGGCCACTTTCGGCATGTCCTGAAATTTCAAAACCGTTAACCGCTCCATTTGAGCGAATCATTTTTACATCAATCATCCGAACGAACCTTACGCGTTGATTTCTTCAACGACTAGCTTCGTGTACGGCTGACGGTGACCTTGTTTACGCTTGTAGTTCTTTTTCGGCTTATATTTGAAGACAGTCAGTTTCTTTTGACGACCTTGTTTCTCAACTTTAGCCGTTACTTTAGCACCATCAACGAATGGAGCGCCAACTTTTGTGTCTTCTCCACCTACAAATAGAACTTTGTCAAACGTTACAGTTTCACCAGCTTCTGCGTTAACTTTCTCAACGTAGATCTCCTGGCCTTTTTCAACTTTAACCTGTTTACCACCAGTTTCAATAATTGCGTACATACTTGCACCTCCTCGATTTACTCAGACTCGCCATTCAGGTACCGGAATCGGTTTAAAACCTGTTCTGTGCGGTTGTAGCATCGGAGTGCTACTAGAATAACAAAACAATGTTACCACAGTTCAAAACAAGTTGTCAACAGGTACTTTACGGCGATGAATCACTTCAAGCACCATGTTTTCGGACCCTTCAAGCTCAATTTGATAGTCGGATACATCTGCATCCTGCCTAACAAATAGCTCCTGTGGAATTTTACTAGAAATTAAAGAAGAAAGCAATCGTTTTTTCATTTCATATAGGTGTGGGTTTACAGCGACCAGTATGGCTTCTGCAGGATGAGTGGAATAAGCCAGCAACTCTCTTTCCATCCTGTACACCATAGTCTCTTTATCAAATGCAGGCTTAAACGGTTTAGAAAGAACTTGAACAGGACTTAATGCTTCTCTCTTTCTTGTCATTTCCATCAACCCCAGCCTGGTCATTCCTATAACATTTGATTTCGTCAAGTCCTCCTTTGTTTGTTTTCTCATAAAATCAACAAGTTTTCTTTCCAGAGAAGAATCCTTCATATTAAGGAAATCGATCAAAATAATACCTGATAGGTTTCGCAATCGAATTTGTTTGCTTATCGCTTCTGCTGCTTGAGTATTGACTTCTAATGCTTGGGAATCAGACAAGGATTTTCCTTTATAGTGATGGCTGTTCACATCAATAACTGTCATGGCCTCTGTTGGTTCGATAACAAGCTCTACGCCATTTTCCAATTCAACCACAGGTTGAATCAGTGTCTCCTGCAATTCATTAATGCCAGAGGGCAGTAAAGATTCGACTTCTTTAACCCAACTTAATTTATCAGCTACAGAAGGATATCTTTTCTTTAAATAACTCGCCAGATCAACTTCATCTACAATAATATCCGTTAAAGATGAGATAGGGAATTTTCTTATTAACTGATCTGGAATAATAAGATCTTTCCAGACCAGCTGTGGTTTCTTCTTACTAAAAGGGTAGATCTGCTCCTTCCACAGTTTACGTAATAGACTGAACTCTTCTATGACTACCTCTGCCTTTTCGTTCCCTGCGGCTGTACGGACAATTCCCCCTTCTTCCCCGTCAACAATGCCTTCAAGCTCAGCCTTTACAGATTCCGATAGATGTCCTAATTTTTTTGAAACCGATATTTTTCTTCCGAAGGGCTGGTATATACAATAAAGGCCTGGAAGGGTAAGGTCTGTAGTCACTTGTGCGCCCTTTTCCCCATTAGCTTCTTTAATAACTTGTACCAATAACGTTTGCCCTTCTTGTACCGTATGCTCTATTTTTTCCTTCGCCCAGGGGATTTGGTCACGCTTTAGAAACGCGTTCTTCTCTTCACCGATATCTACAAAGGCCGCCTGCATCCCCCGGTGGACGTTTTCAACTTTTCCAACAAAAATAGAACCCGAAAGTACCTCTCTTCCGGGCCTGTCCATCATATATTCACTAATCTGCTCATTTTCCAGTACGAGCCCAGTTTTTTCCGAAGACTTTGTATGTATCATTATTTTTCTCATAATATCCCTCACAGCGCCAGTTTAGGAATGTCCCGCAAGCGCAGATTGGCTTGTTTCTTATTAAAGTAGGCTTGGAGACATTCTTGCTCATCAACTATATAGAACCTTGGGGAATGTTTCAATACATACAAATGTTTACGGTTGCATCGAATGTTTTTTAAAACGTCTCTTACCAGCATTTCTTGTTCAACCTTGATAAACCTGGGCTTCAATTTACTGCAATCCCTGTACGTACAAAACAGTAAATATCTCATCAGTGTGTAAGTTCTTCTCTTCCATTCCATCCCATTTTCAATGAGTAAAAAAGCAACAAGCAAAAGGCCCGCGAGTGTCCAGCGTCCCTCCAGGTAAAGCCACAGGGAAACAAGGACCATGGAGGTTACTGATACAAATAACGTTAAGAAGAGGCTCCTTTGAAAAGAGAATAATTGAGTAGTTATATAAAAGAGAAGCTTTCCTCCATCCAAAGGCCAAATGGGCATAAGGTTGAAAACAAGAATAAGAGTATTGTAAAAGAAAGCCACTGATAAGAGGGAATGAGGACCATAGAATCCTTGAAGGATACTCAATAAACCAAAGATCCATATATGTTGGAGAGGACCAGCCAACACGACACGTACTTGCTCATGGAAAGGCCGTGTATTATGCTCCTCGCTCACAACAGCCCCTCCGAACAACCAGAGTTCAATTCTTGAAACTCTCCATCCATAATATCTAGCAGTCAAATAATGACCAAGTTCGTGAATGACGACTAGAGTCATCAATATGAGAAATTCAAAAAAAGCACCTGTAAAAATAGCAGATAATGCTAATAAAAAGAAGAGGGGGTGGATGTGTATGGTCTTTGTAAGACTAAGAGCTTTCATCCACTTTGATAACCTCTACAGGATCTAGATACTGCTCATCTTTTTCGATGGCAAAAAAGAATTCAGCGGATGGCCCCTCTTCTGAAGTCACCGACCCCAGACTACTTTGAGATTTAACATATTCATATAAATGAACATCGATGGATGACAAATATCCATAAATGGTCTTACTTCCATCCTCGTGTTGGAGAATGACTGTTTTTTTCGTATCCTCATTGTTGCCGGCGAATACGACGGTTCCCTCCCTTACCGCCTTAACCTCAGAATTATTCTCTGTGGTCAAGACAATACCTTTCCCATCGTTTTGAAAGGGAGTTGTGACGGTCCCATTTACAGGCATAGCGAGCTCGCCGGATTCTTCATTATCTTTCGGTTGGACAACTTGGAGCGGCTCCCCAAACCTTTCGCTGTACCATGCTGTCACTTTTGCAAAAGGGAAGTCTTCTTGCATCTGACTTGTAACCCATTCCTCTGGACCGTTAAGCAAGGCGAAGTCCGTGTTCTTGCCAATAGCTACTGTTGCAAACAGTAAAGCGGCAAGCAACACTTGTATACCTAAGAAGCTTGGCCGATTTTTTGAAGGGGACGGATCCATTTTTTTGCCGTACCCTGAGACGATAGGGGGGTATCCATGCAACTCTTCGTCCTGCGGTGGGAGGTACGGCTTCTGAGGAGGCGCATTTTGCTGCACGCGCTTTCTCTTGCGCTCTGCTATATTTTTTCGAACGTGATGTATATTCTTTTTCACAGGAATCCCCTCTCTTTAAATACCATTGTTTCTACCATTCTATGGAGAGAGCAGAAGGGATATGTGTAAAACTTGTCCACGAAAGAGCGGCTGAACATTCTTCTTATTTTCCTAAAGAATTATATAAAATGAATCATCTGAAACAACCTTCCTTATCCATTAAAGCCTCTAATTACTGACGACTCAATTTAGAGACTTTCTCCGGTCCGTTGCGTGATAAGTGTTAGGGTTGGCCTGAAAACAACTCGCTTTCCTGCGGGGGAACTTGCAAGCCTCCTCGTTCGCTGCGCTCCCTGTGGGGTCTCGCCTAGCTCCTTCTCCCGCGGGAGTCTCGTCGTTTTCAGGCCAACCCATCTATTCTGTGATGAACGGCCCGATTCAATAGGAATTAGAAGACTCAATTACAATTTAGAGCCCATTAAGTATATCGAATAGAAATGGGCACACGCGTGTTCAGTTAAGTACACTACTGGCCTATATATAGGCAATTGAAGATATTTACACCTATTTTGCTGATATCCAGGCAAAATGCTGACATATAGATTGATTCTGACCTCATGAGCTCTTTAAAATTTGTGTCTGTTTTTTTGCTAGCGGATAAGCTTTTCCGCTATAAATTCTTCATTTTTGTGTTTCCGTTGCTCAAACTATCGGACGGAGGTCCGGGAAATGGCGAGACTCCTTTGGGATGAACATGATAGGCGAGACCCCGGAGAGCTTTAGCTCGAGGAGGCTCAGCGCATGCCCACGGAAAAAGAGCCATTTCCCGGACCTCCTACCACTGTTTATCGTAAATGAAATCTCCAAACTTGAATTATCTCGAATTTGATTTTTATACTCTCCCGCTGCTGAATAACCTTAAACCAATGATTTAGTGATAAAAAAACCTGCTATGTTTTACCATAGCAGGCTGGATTTGGCTCAAGAGCGGATTCCGAAGAAACGTTTAATCTTGGCCATGACACTATTATTTTGATGGAGATTTTGAAGAGGAACAGCTTCGCCCAAAATCCGTCTTGCAATATTCCGATAAGAAAGTGAAGCTTTAGAATTCGGCTTCATCGCCACTGGCTCCCCAGTATTAGAAGCTTTAATAACCGCATCATCATCTATGACGATTCCAAGCAGGTCAACGGATAAGACAGAAACGATTTCGTCCACATCCATCATCTCGCCATTTTTCATCATATGAGCTCGTATACGGTTGATAACAAGCTTTGGTGCTTCTAAATCTTCCTGTTCAAGAAGGCCGATAATACGGTCAGCATCTCGTACGCTCGACTTTTCAGGGGTCGTAACAACTATGGCTTTATCAGCACCTGCAACGGCATTTTTATATCCCTGTTCGATTCCCGCCGGACAGTCAATAACGACATAGTCGTACTCTTCTTTCAATTCCTCAATAATCGCTTTAATTCCCTCAGGTGAAACGTCTGATTTGTCAGAAGTTTGAGCTGCTGGAAGTAGGTGAAGACAGTCAAATCGTTTATCCGTAATTAACGCTTGCTTTGTTTTGCATCGGCCATTTACCACGTCCACAATATCGTAGATTATTCGATTCTCCAGCCCCATAACTACATCCAGATTTCTTAAACCGATATCTGTATCGATCAGGCACACTTTCTTATTCTGTAGGGCTAAAGCGGTCCCTAGATTAGCAGTAGTTGTTGTTTTGCCAACCCCTCCCTTTCCAGAGGTTATTACAATCGCTTCACCCATTATTCATTCTCCTTTCAAAGCTTACAAGATCCGGTCTTTTTTTAACGACTTCCTGGAGCTTGTCGATCCGGATTTGTTCTTCTTCGTCAATAAAGCCACTTTCCATATAGACGCCCTCTGACTCATAGTCTGGCGCACGGCTCAACTGATCGGCAATTCGCAACTGGCTTGGCTGCATATAAGAAGCAGCAACCACAGCATTCGTATCACCTTCCGTACCAGCATGAGCAATTCCTCGCAGACTACCCATTACAAAAATGTTCCCCGTTGCCTTTAGCAGCCCTCCAGGATTCACGTCACCAATGATCAATAGATCACCACGGACCTCTATTACTTGTCCAGACCTTATTGTCCTGGCAACAGGAGTGATATCTGTATTTTCTTTCCATTTTAATGCTTCTTTTCTAGTAATTAATTCTGATTCAATGTTTTCAACAACGAGATTCTGTTTCTCACGAATCACCTTCGTAAGTTCTTCCTTTTGTTCTTCACTTAAGTAACGCTTTCCAAGCTGGACAGTTACTCGAATCATTGGATCATCATCAGATAGACCATTCATCGAAAGCTTGTCTTCGAGTTCATCCAAAATGGATTCAAACGTGCATTGATCATCAAACTTCAATGTCAATCCGTCTCTTGTTCCTTTAATCATTATCTTCTGAACATTCGTTGTCACAGACCTCTCACCTCAAAACCTTAGACCTTCGCCAAGAACTAAGTATTATTTATTTCCTCTCCCAGATTAAAGACTCGTTCTTTCACTAGAGGATATAAAATGATAAAAAAGATCATATTTGCTGCCAGTGTAGGCAGGAGCCTTAGTACTACATAATCCCACCATGCCATGGCAGTAATTTGAACAAATGAATAAACGACGTAAAGAATAGTATCAGCTAAAGCTACACCAACGACCGCTAAGATCGAAGCTGTTACGAAATTCGCATGAAGAAGTTTATTTAACCCATGGATGATATAAATTACAATAGCATAGGTTGCCATATACACACCTAATACCCCCGTGTAGACAACGTCTAGTAATAAACCGAAAAACAATGCATACCAGACAGCGTAGTAGGTGTTATCGTTGTCATAGAAAACGGTGACGATTAACAGAAAGATTAAAATCCAGTGGGGTGTCATTAATAAGTCTGAATAAACAAGGCTGGATGGTAGTAAGCTCATTGCCATCCCCTGCATGACTAACAAAAAAAGACAAAGGAGACCGATAAAATACCGTCTCATGATTCATCGCCCTCGCTTTGACTTTGATTCTCTATACTTTCCATCGCTCGATCTACAACAATAACATGTTTGATATCAAATAAGTCAGCAAATGGCTCTACGTAAGCTGTTTTCGTTAGGCCAAACTGGTCGTTGACTACCTCTTTCACTGTCCCAATTCGAAGGTCACTTGGAAACACACCGCCAAGACCGGAAGAAATAACTGTGTCGCCTTCTTTCAGTTCTTCATCAAGCTTAATACCTTCGAGAAGGAGACGTCCCGTTTCATCGTCGTATCCTTCAATTAGACCGAAAGCTTCATCTTGACCTTCCCGGATCACCCAGGAAGAGATTTTATTGGATCTGTCAAACCCGCTAAGAAGCTGGACGGTGGAGTGGAAGGCACCGGCAGATTTGATTTTCCCTACTAAACCATCACTGGTCATGACAGCCATATCTTTCTCTACTCCATGCTCTTCCCCTTTGTTAATCGTCATCTGCTCGAACCAGCGATCTGAGCTTCTGGCGATGACAGTTGCCTGAATAGGGGAATAATCATTCAGAGCTTCTGTTTTCTCTATCGTATTCCGAAGCTCTTCATTATCGTTCTTAAGTCTCTGGTTATCCTTTATTACACCTTTGTATTCTGATAAACGCGCTTTTAACACTTGATTCTGCTCATATACTTCGAGCATGTTCTGTACGTTTTCGACCGTATTATCTACGATACTCACAGGCTTATGGATTATTGTCTGCATCCACCCTACTGTGTCTTGAAGAAATTTCTCAGGAGTACTTAACGAATCACGGTCCCGAATCGAGAATCCGATTAACGCTACAAGTACGATAAAGCCAATTAATACAACCATTAGTCTTTTTCTACGAAATAAAGAAGGCATATCTGAACCGCCTAGTCCATATTAGCCCGGCTCGCCACATTCGGCTGTGACCTGAAGTGGTGAATGTATTCCAATGATTTACCTGTTCCGATCGCTACACAATCAAGAGGTTCATCTGCTATAAAGACTGGCATGTTTGTTTCTTCACTAATGACTGTATCAAGGTTCCTGAGTAATGCTCCACCACCAGTAAGAACAATTCCACGCTCCATAATATCTGCGGCTAATTCTGGTGGTGTTTTTTCTAAGGTGTTCTTAACGGTTTCGATTATGGTATCAACCGTGTCTTTCAATGCTTCAACGATTTCTTTCGCTTGAATGGTGATCGTTTTTGGTAATCCACTCAACAGATCTCGACCACGGATATCCATCTCATCATTCGTATCCATGCTTCCAGCTCCGCCAAGCTCCATTTTGACTTCCTCTGAAGTTCTCTCACCAATCATGAGGTTGTACTTCTTTCTAACGTGTTGAATGATGGCATCGTCCATTTCATCCCCTGCCACTCGGATCGACTGGCTGGTTACGATTCCACCTAAAGAGATAATAGCGACTTCTGTCGTGCCGCCTCCGATATCAACGACCATGCTTCCAGTAGGTTCCCACACAGGTAATCCTGCACCGATAGCTGCAGCAAACGGTTCCGCTATTGGATATGCTTCTTTTGCTCCTGCCTGTTTTGTTGCATCAATGACAGCACGTTCCTCTACCATGGTGATCCCAGAGGGAACACAAACCATGACATTTGGTTTGCTCGCAAAAGATGATCTTGTCTTCAGTGCCTTTTTGATATAATACTTCATCATTTGTGCAGTCGTTTCATAGTCTGCAATGACACCGTCTTTCATTGGTCGAATAACTGATATGTAGCTGGGGGTCCGGCCTATCATATTTCTTGCATCATTTCCGACAGCAGTTATATCACCAGTTTGTGTATTTTTGGCCACCACAGAGGGTTCTCTGACGATGACCCCTTTATTTTTTAAGAACACTAGCGTATTCGCTGTACCTAGATCAATTCCTAAGTCTTGTGAAAATCCAAATAGACCCAATAATATCTTCCTTTCTAAGAACCTGCCTATATCTAGCAGGGGTCAAACATCTCTTTAATATATTGAATCAGAAGAAGCGCCAATTTATAAGGATTATTTCCTATAAATGGCGCTTTTCATTTTCATCTATTCAATTATACGAAAAATCTTCAAAAATAGATAGTGTTACAAGTAGCCTTTTTCCTTCAAAGAGATAAATTTTCGATCACCAATTACTAAATGATCTAGTAATTCAATTCCGATCATCTTTCCGCATTCTTGGAGTCTTCTTGTAACCTGAATATCTTCCTGAGATGGAGTAGGATCACCCGAGGGATGGTTATGAGCGCAGATAATGGAGGCAGCTGACCGTTTGACAGCTTCTTTGAAAACTTCACGAGGATGGACAATAGAGGCGTTCAAACTACCAATAAAAATAGTCTGTCTGTGGAGCACTTGATTTTTCGTATTAAGAAAAAGGCAGATAAAATGTTCCTGCTTCAAATGCCGCATCTCTTCCATTATAAAATCCGCCCCATCCTCAGGGCTTCGAATCATATAGCGTTCAACAGGCTTCATCTTTTGCATCCTTTTCCCAAGTTCAATGGCTGACAAGATAAGCACAGCTTTTGCAGTCCCTATGCCCCTGATAGCTGTAAGTTCTTCTATTGTGGCATCCTTCAAAAGTGATATTCCTTCAAAATGAATGAGTAATCGCTGAGCCAGTTCCATCACTGATTCTTGCTTTGTTCCACTGCCAAGAAGGATAGCGGTCAGTTCTTGATTGCTGAGGTGGGCTGCCCCCAATCCAATCATCCGCTCCCTGGGCCTGTCCGCCTTCGGTACATCCTTAATCATTATACTTGTTTGAGCCAACATGATTCGCTCCTTTGTCTCTATTCCTCGTAAGCAGAAATCAAGAAGAAGGCGTACACCCGAAAGCTCTAAGCTCACGAACAACTCTTGAAAGAGGAAGACCAACAACATTGTAATAGTCCCCATTTATTTTCTCCACAAAAAGGGCGCCTTTCCCCTGTATTCCGTATCCCCCAGCTTTGTCGTCAGACTCACCTGTTGCTATGTACTGGTGGATTTCTTCATCATCCAGGTCAAAGAAAGTTACATCCGTTACCACAGCAAAACAACGAGTATCATCATGTGAGCGAATGGTTACCCCAGTAAAGACTTGGTGCGTCTTTCCGCTTAGGGTACGGAGGTTTTGGTAAGCCTCCTGTGCATTGACAGGTTTACCAAGAATCCGTCCATCTTGAGCCACTATGGTGTCTGATGTTAAAAGCACTTCATCACTTTCTATGTCGAGAGTTTCACTTTTTTGTTGTGATAAGTGAATAACTGCTTCTTCAGGGTCCCATTCATCCGATAGACTTTCATCTATATTAGCTGAACGTATGGAGAACGTATATCCAGCTAATTCCAATATTTTTTTCCTTCTTGGTGATTGTGAGCCTAAAACTAACTTCATATTCTATCTTCCTTCCCACGAGGTACTATTATTTTATAGTAACCATTCATTTGTGAAGAACTGGTCAATTTGAAATAACACGACTCTATTTGTTAATAAAAAAATAAAACCCTTAGGTGAAACACTAATTTTGTAAGGGGTAGAACATCATATATTCTTTACTTCATCATTTCTTCAAGACCGTAGGCAACTCTCAGCCAGTTTAAGTTAAACGTATCTGTATTCTCCCAATTTTGCAGGGAATTCATTAATGATTCTCCAGAGGAACTGGATTTGAGTTCATTGATTAGAGATTCCCGTTCGTTTGCTGACATTTCATTCAATGTATGCTGTTGCAATTGGGTCACTAATTTGTCCATGACATCTGCTTCTTCTTCACTTAACGAGCCTTCTTCTTTTAACACGACCCAATTTTTCACATACGTATCCACGCCATAGCCTTGAAGCTGCAAAGCGAGGGTATCAGCTTCGGACTTCGTAGGGGCACTTCCAGCAAATAAATAAAACTGCCCATCTCGTTCCCAAACAACAGAGGAAACAGATTGAGAGGTTAATTTCGTTTTCCATTCAAGTGCTTTTTCTTCTGTTGTAAAAACACCCGCTTGGATGAAGTATGAGTCAATAGCGGCCGGATTGACACTTTGAACCATTTCACCTTGTGCTTCAGCTGGAGTATTACTCGTTGCAGGCACTACCTCTTCACCCGTCGTTGTCTCATCAGTTAACGTGACGAACATGCGTAAAAGCAAAAAACCCAGTCCAAAGCTGATGATAAGAGCAGTCAAGGCGGTGAATGCGATCCGCTTAACGGGAGACTGGAGGTTGTTTTTCTTCTTCATAGGAAGTTTGTACACAGATTGTTCTGAGGAATCTTCTAACAAAATGGGTTCTTTTTTTTCTTTCGAATGCTTTGCAGCCGCTTGCTCTGCTTCTGCCTTAAATAATTCTGTTTTTTGGTCTTTTTGTTCGTGATTTCGCAAAGAAATCGTTATTTTCTTTTTAGATTCCATCGATTGATCACTCCTGCCAGGTTTGTCCTAACCCTATCACAGGAGATTTGAAAACTACGCTGAAATTTGTCAATGGTACATCGACAAGTTTTTCACCTTTGACTCACCTTTAATTCACGTTTTAGCGGTCTCAAATAAAGATATCGACCTAAAAAAATGTTTGTACATACCACCCAATAATTATGTTACCAGAAAAAAAGGATGAAACGGCACTTATTGCAATAAAAGGACCAAACGGAAAAGGCTGATCTCTTTTTATTACACCTGTCATTAGCAATACACTGCTAATAAGTGCACCTGTCAAAGTAGACAAGAATAATGTTAGTAATAAAAGTTTCCATCCTAGCACAAATCCTATTAATCCAAAAAGCTTCATATCACCTCCGCCCATGCCTCCATTACTGAGAAGAATAATGGCTGCTGTTAAAGCTATACCAATGAAGCCGCCCAAGAGAGCATTCCACCATGGTGCAAGAGGTACATACAAACGGTAAACAATAAATAAACAGAAAAACGTCAGTAGAACCTTATCGGGAATGACCATATAAACGAAGTCACTAACAAGGATGATATGAAACAGGGAAATGAAAGCAAGAGCGAGGAATAATTCAACTTGGAATCCTATTAGGGAATAACATAATACAAACATGATACCGTTGACGGTTTCCATAATAGGATAAAGAGGTGAAATGCACTTCTGGCAATGCCGGCATTTCCCCCGCTGAAGCATAAAAGAGATGAGCGGAATAAGTTCAAACCATCTGAGAGTATGGTAACAATGAGGGCAGTAGGAGCGTTCATCTTTGAACAATACTCCTTTTGGCAAGCGAAGTCCTACAACGTTGAAAAAAGATCCAAGAGTGAAACCGAGCATGAGGAAATAGAGCGAGTAAAAAAGAGTCATTGGCTTTGTCTCCTATATCGAGGTTATAGAGTCAATTAAGACCGGGGGGAGTGATTAATTATTACTGATCCAATCATACTACATAATTAAACAGTTTAGTCTATGAAAATAAATGAAAGAATTTCTTTTCCATAAAAAAACAGCCGAAACTATCCTTCGACTGTTTCTAATAAAGCCTCATAACTCGCCACTTTGTCTCTTCCTTGCTGCTTGGCACCTACGTACATGGCGCGATCAGCGTGTCGTACCAGTTCCAATGCTTCCTCACAATGGTCTGGATAAGTAGCCACGCCAATACTCGCTGTAACTTTGATCTCTTTTGGTTTCTTCCCACTCAGCAAGTGCTCATAAGAAATAAATGGTTTATCTGTAATCGTTCTTCTTACTTCTTCTGCTAAAAACTCAGCTTCATCTGTTGAACATTCAGGCAGAAGAATAACAAATTCTTCCCCCCCATACCTCGCGATGAGGCCCTGGTTATGAATCACTTGTTGCAGGCGTTCAGCAAGAATGCATAACACTTCATTTCCACTTTCATGTCCGTATGTATCGTTAATCACCTTAAAATGGTCGAGATCCATCAAGATCAACGAAATTGGCTGCTTTCTCTGCTCATCTTTCCACTGTTGAATAACTCTATGAAGATAATTCTCAAAGTATCTGTAGTTGTAGAGGCCTGTTAACGCACACCTCTCGCTTTCTGCTTTTGTTTTCTCATAGTATCGTGCATTATCTATCGCCACCCCTAAATAATTACCTAGGATCTCTAGAATCATAAATTGAAATTGCATAAATGCCTGCTTCTTATTGGCATAAACAGTAATGATCCCTACAATTTCATTATTTCTCTCGACCGGAATAGACATGACACTTTCTGCATTTTCAGGTATGCAGGCATGATTTAAATGATGCCATTCTTTTTTACTTTTGTAATAAAAACTCCTTCGTTGAGTTAACGTGTTCCCGCTTACGCTCTCCCCTTTGAAAAGGGAATAGTTGGCGAGTTGCATCTGTCCGGAACGATCGAAAAAATGAATCAGCGTCAGTTGTTTTTCTGAAGTTACATCAAAAACATAAAGATAATCAAGCGGCAGAAGCTGACTGATTCGTTTAACAAATAAGTCAAGAACCTCTGTTACACCAAGCTTTCCAGTCAATTCATGGCCAATGATACTCGTTTTCTTCAAATAAGCATTAACCTGGCTGCTATTATGATAAAGCATCAGCATCCCTGCAATGAGAATAAAAGGAATGCCTACGAAAAATACCGCACTGACACCAAACTCTGCATAAACGATGTAAAGCACTAATCCGATAGGCAAAACGAGACAGGCCGTCAGCACATCCCACAACAGTCCGCAATCAACCCATTTAACCTGTTTATTGTATAGATAACGTGCAATGAGTTTTATTGAAAACTGGTTAAGTAGAATCTGAGAAACCGCGTAAACCGTCACGGGAAGAGCGTCATCAAAAGACGACACCGCATCATCTCCATGTGTTCCACCCAATAAATAATATAGAAGTGCTGAGAAAACCGAAATCATAAGAAACATTAAGAAATTTATAGGAACTCGATACAAATCAGCTTTTCTCACTCTCAGCTTACCCATTAAAAATAGTAAAGCAACTTGGGAGACAAGAATTTCAATGAATAACCCATAATACAAAAATACGGCAAAAGCGATGCCGTGGGTGAAGAAAACTGGATTGTCCCCGACTTGCAATGGAAAAAGCGCCACTATGGATGCAAGGATCATAAAAGCTGCTATTTCAATCTCATTACCTTGAATAGCAGGGTTCAGCGTTCGATAAAGGGTATAGAGGCAGGAAGGCCATAACACAATCCATAGGCACCACACCGCAATCTTCTTATGATTTGTCATTCCTGCACCTCATTTCAGATTACCTTATCATTATCATCCATTTGCAGACTTGAATATTCAGATAATTAAAATGTACCATACCCCCTTTACTTATTCAAAATATTTCCTTATTTCGGAAATGAAATACAAGGAGCCGGTAATCAATAAAACTCCATCTTTTTCTACTTGCTCCGACGCCTTTTTCACTGCTTTCTTATAATCACTAATTGCCGTTGATGCAGGAATCGGTGACAATTGTTTTAACTCTACTGCAGTAAGCGCTCTAGGAAAGTCAAACGTCGTAAAGTAAGCTTCATCTATGACCTCTGAGAGCTTCATCAACATACTTTCTACTGGCTTATCCTCTAATGCGCTATAGACAAGATTGATTTTCTTTCCTCGGTAGTGCCGCTTCATTGTATCCACTAAAGCTTGAGTACCTTCTTCATTATGTGCCCCATCAATAATCGTCAACGGTTCGGTCCGTACCGTTTCGAAGCGGGCTGGCCACGTTGTCTGAAGAACACTTTCCTCATACTTGCTTCGATCTACCTTCGTCCCTTGAGCTTTCAAGTATTCAACCACTTCCAGGGCAAGTGCAGCATTTTCAACTTGATGTTTTCCTTTCAAACCACTCAATAATTCACCAGAGCGGAATGCCTTGTTACGAAAGATAAATCGTTCACCTGCCGGCTCACTTCCAACATGTTCTACAAAAAAGTCTTTTCCTAGTAAAGCCATGGGCGCATGTGTGATAGAAGCTTGCTTTTTGATTACTTGAAGGGCCTCAGGCTGTTTGGCTCCGCATAGTACCGGCCGCCCTTCTTTAATAATCCCAGCCTTTTCATCAGCAATTTGTTCAATAGTCGATCCTAAGATATTGATGTGATCCCGTCCAATATTCGTAATGACACTAAGGAGTGGCTGAATAATATTCGTTGAATCATAACGCCCGCCAAGACCTGTTTCAAAAATAACGAAATCGAGCTTCTGCCTTGAAAAATAAACCATGGCCATCGCCGTAATCACTTCAAATTCAGTCGGTTCTCCAAGTGGTGTCCGGGCAAGCTCTTCTGATAACGGCTTTAGTTCTTCTACCAGTTTCGCTAATTCTTCATCTTCAATCGGCTCACCATTGATGCTGATTCGTTCATTGAATCGTACGATGTATGGAGAAGTAAACGTACCGATTCGATACCCTTGAGTTTGCAGCAGGTTCCTTAGAAAAGATACGGTTGATCCCTTTCCATTCGTTCCTGCAATATGAATCGCCTTCAGATTCATTTCAGGATGTCCGAGTTTCTCCATCATCCAGTCCATTCGCTTTAACCCGGGCTTTACTTTGAATTTCTCTCTAGAATGTATCCAGTCAATTGCGTTTTCATAGTTCATCAACGTTATATCCCTCACTTCAAAAATGGGAGAGTACTCTTAGTGAATACTCTCCCTCGCCTCTTATGCTTTTAATTCTTCAATGCGAGCTTCTACTTTTGCCCGTTTATCCAGATAATCGGTTTCTTTCTTACGTTCTTCTTCTACAACGTGTTCAGGAGCTTTGCTGACAAAACCTTCATTCGAAAGTTTCTTCTGAACACGATCGACTTCTTTATCCCACTTTTTCCACTCTTGTTCCAGTCGCTTGATTTCGTCTTCAAGATTGATCAAACCGGCTAACGGAAGGTAAAGTTCTGCCCCTGTAATAACAGCTGACATCGCTTTTTCAGGAGCTTGAAGGTCAGTAGCAATCGTTAATTCACTCGGGTTACAGAATCTCTCCAAATAATCTCGATTTTTCTCAAGTTCCTGTACAACGTCTTCATCTTTCGCCTGGATCATCAACTGAATCTCCTTAGACATAGGCGTATCCACTTCTGCACGAATATTTCTTACAGAACGAATGATCGACACGAGTCTGTCCATTTCGTTGACGGCCTGTTCATTGTGGAACTCATCTCGAACCTCTGGCCAGGCTGCTTGTGTAATGGACTCCCCTTCGTGTGGAAGGTGCTGCCAGATTTCTTCCGTGATGAATGGCATAAACGGATGAAGCATTCGCATCGTTTGATCGAGTGTGTACGCCAAGATGGATCGAGTCGTAAGAATACGGCCATCATCTTCCCCATACAATGGAAGCTTCGCCATTTCAATGTACCAGTCACAGAAGTCATCCCAGATAAAGTTGTATAGATGACGACCCGCTTCCCCAAATTCATATTTGTCGACATTTTGAGTCACTTGCTCAATCGTCTGGTTCAGTCGTGTAAGAATCCATTGATCTGCTACTGATTTATCACCTGAAAGATCTATATCTTCATACTTTAAATCTCCCATGTTCATCAATGCAAAGCGAGAAGCGTTCCAAATTTTGTTAGCAAAGTTCCACGTTGATTCTACCTTCTCCCAATGGAAGCGTAAATCTTGACCCGGTGAAGAACCAGTCGATAAGAAGTAGCGCAACGAATCAGCACCATATTTATCGATGACATCCATTGGGTCGACTCCATTACCAAGGGATTTACTCATCTTACGGCCTTCCGCATCACGTACAAGTCCGTGAATGAGAACATCTTTAAATGGACGTCTGCCCGTAAACTCTAACGATTGGAAAATCATTCGGCTTACCCAGAATCCAATGATATCATAGCCGGTTACAAGAACATCAGTCGGGAAGAAGCGTTTGAAATCTTCGCTGTCTTCATCCGGCCAACCCATTGTAGAGAACGGCCACAGTGCAGAGGAGAACCAGGTATCTAATACATCTTCATCCTGTGTCCAATTCTCAGGGTCCTTCGGCTCCTCTTTTCCTACATAAATCTCGCCTGTTTCCTTGTGATACCACGCTGGAATGCGGTGTCCCCACCACAGTTGACGTGAAATGCACCAGTCACGAGTATTTTCCATCCAGTGTAAATAAGGTTTTTCGAATCGGTCAGGAACGAATTGAACTTTGTCGTCACCTTTTTGCAACTTGACAGAAGCATCTGCTAATGGTTTCATGTCAACAAACCATTGAGTAGAAAGGTATGGCTCGACAACGGCTCCACTTCGCTCGGAGTGCCCTACAGAGTGCTGGTGTTCTTCAATTTCGAAAAGAACCCCTTGCTCTTGCAAATCTTTGACGATCTGTTTGCGGCACTCAAAGCGGTCCATTCCTTTATATTTTCCTGCATTTTCGTTCATGCTGCCGTCCTCATTCATAATAAGAACACGCTCAAGGTTGTGCCGATTTCCGATATCAAAGTCATTAGGGTCATGGGCTGGAGTGATTTTAACTGCTCCGGACCCGAATTCCATATCCACATAATCATCCGCAACAATTTCAATTTCACGACCGATGATCGGCAGGATTGCCTTTTTACCGATCAGATGCTTGTAACGATCGTCTTCAGGATGAACGGCGATCGCTGTATCACCAAGCATCGTCTCTGGCCGTGTGGTTGCTATTTCTATGGATCCTTCTTCATCTTTTAGCGGATAACGCATATGGTAGAACGCCCCTTGGACGTCCTTATATTCTACCTCAATATCAGAAAGAGCTGTTTTTGTTTGCGGATCCCAGTTAATGATGTATTCACCACGATAGATGAGCCCTTTTTCATAAAGCTTTACAAACACTTCTTTAACGGCATCAGACAAGCCTTCATCAAGGGTAAAGCGTTCACGGGAGTAGTCTAGGCCAAGACCAAGCTTTTCCCATTGAGTACGGATGAATTTAGCGTATTCGTCTTTCCATTCCCAGGACTTTTCCAAGAATTTCTCGCGTCCAAGGTCGTGCCGGTTTACACCTGATTCACGCAGCTTCGCATCCACCTTTGCCTGGGTCGCAATTCCTGCGTGGTCCATACCTGGGAGCCATAGGACATCATAGCCCTGCATGCGCTTCACACGAGTCAAAATATCCTGCAACGTTGTATCCCAAGCGTGACCCAAGTGCAGTTTACCTGTGACGTTGGGCGGCGGAATGACAATGGTATAAGGTTCTTTATTTTTGTCTCCAGTTGCTTCGAAAAATTTCCCATCAACCCAATACTGGTACCGGTCTTTTTCTACAGCTGCCGGATCGTATTTCGTGGGCATTGAAAGATCTTTTTGTTCCATATCGATCTTCCTCCTTTTATGATCTTTTAAAAAATAAAAAATCCCTTTCATCCTTGATAAGGACGAAAGGGATTGATTTCCGTGGTACCACCTTAATTTACAGGACATACGCATCCTGTACACTCGACTAAAATAACGGCTTCTAACCGGCTTCTTCTACTGAATTTTCAAAGAAGCTGCATCAAGGGCGACTTCCATCAACAGGATTCCTGGAAAACTCTCAGCGTTTGTCTTCCTCTCTGAAGGAAATGTTCATGTACTCTTCCCCATCACGGCATTTCACGTATATAGATTCTATTACATATTGTATATAGAATTATCTATTTTAGTCAACTGTTTATAAAAAAATAGGCATACACACAAAAAAGGAGGTGCTGCTTTGAGCCGTTTCTATCGATATCGTTTGCCGTCCTGGTGTCGAACGTGGCTGATTATTATTGAAACTGCCCTGCTTCCGATTCTAATCTTTCAAGCGATCCGGACTATTTTCTGGCCTACAACGTTTGATATCTTTTTATTAGGCATCATTATCGGGGTCTTCATTGCCTTTAAATACAAATGGATCTAGCTAGGGATATACACAATCTGCCCTGGAGATACATCTCCACGGTACTCATTAGCGCGTTCAAGCTGACTGACTGTTACCTCGTATTTCTGAGCAATCGACTCCAGCGTTTCATCCTCCTGGGCGATATACATCTTCATTTGAGCATAAGAATCTTCTCGGTTCGGGAAGAGATGCTTAAAGATTTGCTTAATGCCATCCATTCCTCCAGGAGCTTCTTTCGACTCCTCAGATTCAGATGAACTCTCTGATTTAGGACTGCTCTCTGCCTGATCCATCATGGAGCTGCTCTCATAGCTCTCTTGCATTTGGACACTCTCTGGAGAAGCTTCTGGCATTTGTGGTTTTTCTGCCTGCCCAAAAAATTCACCAAAGCTTTGAGATTTTTTATAATACCAACGTCCATCGTCCTCTTCTTCTTGATTATCATCGTTCCTATAATCATTGTTCAATTGAACCACTGGCACTTCTCGTTCAGGAAAAATAGGACGAACGATTTCCTCTTCTTTAGGCTCTGCATAATTTACTGGTCCAACGGTTGCTGACTCATCAAACTGAGAAGCGTTGTCAGCCTCTTTTTCTTTTTCTTCAATTCCATTGATATTCAGCTGGGCATGAAGTCTAAGCTGATGATTTGCAGGCAGCTCATAGTCAAAGCTTTCAATATCTACGAGCACATCATCCAAACTGGAAACCCTTTCTAACGGAACTGTTATTTCCACTGGAAACGAATGAGAAAAATAACAGACCCCTTCCTCGCCTTTCTGAACCTGATCCATCATACGTGCAGACTGTACAGGGGCATCATTATAACTGTTGTGCTCCTGAACCGCTACATATTCACCAGCAAGATCGACAGTTCCTCTCAAGCAGACTTCGTCCCCGCAATCTTCTATCGAAATTTCAGGCTCCAGGGATATTCCAATTAGTTCACGGACGCCCTGTCCTTCCTTAAACCATAAAGATTCATCTAAATAAAATGAGAATACATTATGTTTATTCTGCAAAGTTCGGTCCCCTCCCAAAATATAATAAACATTACTCTCTATAACCACCTTATGCGAGAGTCGTCATAATATACATGGCCGAGCACTTCCCCTACAGCAACAATCATTCCTAAAGTGATGGTAGTGGCCCGATTCTTGAAGGATTATATGCATGATTTTATTTAAAATCTTGAGCTAAAACATCAAGAAATCTAATAGAAAATAGTTATTCCCAATTGAGGTATGCTCACGTTTTTTAAGGAAGATAAAAGTGCTAGGGCACTTTCAGCGGGTTTGACAGCATGTCTCCACCAACAGATGTTAGGGGAATATCCTATTAATATCTTATTGAGACAAATGATCAGGGGGGAGCAGGTATTGAAACCAGAGGACTGGGAACAACTTTTTAATAGACATAAAAAAGAAAGGAACTTCCTTAATTAGGATGTTCCTTTCACTTAATTTGCTGAGCCTATTTGATAGAAGCAAATACTTTTTCCGCAGCTTCGATGGTTTTCTCAATATCTTCATCTGTATGTTTAACAGACAAAAACAATCCTTCAAATTGGGAAGGTGGCAGATAGATGCCTTCTTGAACCATTCCTTGGAAATAGCGAGTAAACAAGTCTAAATCTGATTGGTTAGCCGTTTCAAAATTAATGACAGGATCATTTGTAAAGAAAAACCCGACCATAGAGCCAGCACGGTTTACAGTCAACGGAATGTTATGTCTTTCAGCCGCTTGCTTATAACCTTCAATGAGGCGGTCCACTTTTTTATTAATGGAGGCATAAGCTTCTTCCGTCATAGCTGAAATCGTCTCGTATCCTGCTGTCATGGCAAGCGGATTTCCAGAAAGCGTCCCAGCCTGATAAATGTCTCCTACAGGCGCGACCCGTTCCATAATTTCGCGTTTACCGCCGTAAGCACCTACTGGCAGTCCGCCTCCAATAACTTTGCCAAGACAAGTCATATCAGGCGTTACGCCGAAGTGCCCTTGAGCACTATGATAGCCCACACGGAAGCCAGTCATAACCTCATCAAAGATCAGCACGGTGCCATTTTTTTCTGTTAACGTACGTAGCTCTTGAAGAAAGTCCTCTTTTGGAGGCACTACCCCCATGTTTCCTGAGACAGGCTCTATGATGACTGCAGCCAAGTCATCTCCGTACTGTTCGAATACATAGTTGACACTTTCAAGATCGTTGTAAGGAACAGTAATTGTATTTTGTGCGATCGATTCAGGTACCCCAGGAGAATCCGGTAGTCCAAGTGTGGCAACCCCCGAGCCTGCTTTGATCAATAAAGAGTCGCCATGTCCATGATAATTGCCCTCGAATTTGAGAATTTTATCGCGCCCTGTGTACCCACGAGCAACACGCAGGGCACTCATAGTAGCTTCTGTTCCTGAATTCACCATTCGAAGCATCTCAATGGATGGCACTCTTTCAATTACAAGTTCGGCCAATTTATTTTCCATTTCGGTAGGAGTACCGAAACTCGTCCCATGTTCAGTAGCTTTCTTCAGGGCTTCCGTTACATTTTCATCGGCATGGCCTAAAATCAGCGGTCCGAAGCTCAAAACATAATCAATATATTCGTTTCCATCGATGTCATACATTTTTGACCCTTTTCCTTTTTCCATAAAAATCGGGTCCATATCCACAGATTTAAATGCACGGACTGGAGAATTGACTCCACCTGGCATAAGGTCTACAGCCTTTTGATAAGCTGCTGATGATCGATCAAAATTCTTCATAGCATCGCATCCTTTCTAAACAATTCAATTATTGGTTCAGCCATTTAGCTGCATCTTTTGCAAAGTAAGTAATAATCAGGTCGGCTCCTGCACGCTTCATGGATGTCAATTTTTCAAGAACGATTTCCTGTTCATTGACCCAGCCATTTTGCGCGGCTGCCTTGATCATGGAGTATTCCCCGCTTACATTGTAAGCAACGAGCGGAAGATTAAACCGATCTTTTACTTCTCTCATAATATCTAGATAAGCAAGAGCAGGTTTTACAATTAAGAAATCAGCGCCTTCTTCTACATCTGATTCCGCTTCTCTAATTGCTTCAAGTCGATTAGACGGGTCCATTTGGTAAGCTCTGCGGTCTCCGAATTGAGGGGAACTATGTGCAGCATCACGGAATGGACCGTAAAAGGATGATGCATATTTCACGGCATAGGACATCACCGGGATTTGGCTGTATCCTGCTTCATCCAATCCTCGACGAATGGCCGCAACAAACCCATCCATCATATTCGATGGAGCAATAATATCGGCTCCTGCTTCCGCTTGACTTACCGCTGTTTTTGTTAAGTATTCTAATGATTCATCATTTGCAATATCTCCATCACGTACAATTCCGCAATGTCCGTGATCTGTATATTGGCAGAGACATGTATCTGCAACAACCGTCAAGGATGGCACTTCCTCTTTAATCTGACGGATGGCTCGCTGAACAATACCTTCTTCATGATACGCTTGGCTGCCTACTTCATCTTTCTCTCCTGGGACACCAAATACGATGACGGAACGAATATTTAGACGTACAAGTTCATTCATTTCCTCAGTAAGGTGGTCGAGAGAAACATGATGGACACCTGGCATAGAAGGCACTTCTTTTCTTATCCCTTCACCTTCTACTACAAAAATTGGATAAATGAGATCTTCCGTACGTAAATGAGTCTCTCTTACCAACGCTCGCATTGATTCTGTCCGACGCAGGCGGCGGTGACGTTTAAATTGTAAATCTTGCATTTTATCTTTTCCCTTCTTCACAAAAATACTGGATGATCTGTTCAACCATATGGTCAATGGTATACTGCTCCGGAATGAAGACATTTGTAAACCCTGACTGTTCAGCTTTTTCGGCGGTTGTCGGCCCTATACAAAAGCATGGAAGGTTCTTCCCGTTCCATTCTGCTGCTTTCACAAGTGATTGATAAGCCTGTATAGTTGAAGGACTTGTGAACGTGAGCGCATCAAGTTCTTCTCGCCTTAACATGTCCAACAGTTTATTCTTACCCTCTTTCAATAGTAGCGTATCATAGACAGTGATGGATTGAAAAAACACCCGCTTTTTTTCAAAAAAATGAGGCAGTACGTCCCGAGAGCGGTTCCCTCTTACATATAAAATCGGTCCTTCATTATTCGATTGCGAAAAAAATTCTTCTCCCATTGTTTTTGCATCGTACATCGATGGCTTAAAATCTGCTTCATAACCAAAGGCTTTAAGCATCCGTTCTGTTTTTTGACCGATAATGGCAAAATGGAGGGTTTCGGGAATACTGATACCTTTTCTTCTCAGCAGCTCGAAAAAAAACTTCACGCCATTGGAGCTTGTTAAAAACACCCAGGAATAGTCGTGAAGTTTAGTAAGAATATGATAATTCTCCTTTGTATCATTCAATTGAAAAGTAAGGAGAGGGGTTTCTATTGCGACCCCTCCCGCCTTCTCGATTTGTTCAGAAAAGGCACTTGCCTGGGGCTTTCCTCGTGTAACGAGCACTCTCTTCCCCGCAAGTGGTTCCATTATTGATCATACTCCTCTTTAGCTCGATCAACAATTTCCTGCGCTCCCTGGGCTTTCAAACGATCAGCTGCCATCTTCCCGACTGCAATCGGATCTGTCCCGCTTACCGTTTCATGCAAGATCGTTTTCCCGTCAGGAGAACCTACGAGGGCAGTCAGGATGATTTCTTCGCCTTTCCGATGAGCGTACCCACCAATTGGTACTTGGCAGCCTCCATTCAGATCATGGAGGAACTTACGCTCTGCAGCCACTGTTGTTGCCGTGTACTCATGGTTGAGCTTCATCAGATAGTCTCGAAGTTCTGAATCATTCTCCCGGCACTGGATTGCTAATGCTCCTTGACCTACGGCAGGCACACACACATCAGGCTCAAGGTATTCGGTTACGACATTATCATCCCATCCCATTCGTTTAAGGCCGGCAGCAGCGAGGACAATCGCATCGTAATCTTCCTCTTTAAGCTTACGAAGACGTGTATCGATATTTCCACGGATCCATTTGATTTCCAGATCAGGTCTTACAGCCTTAATTTGAGAACCTCTTCTCAGACTGCTTGTACCGACAATCGCACCTTCAGGCAGATCCTTTAAAGGCACATTTCCTTCCGATACGAACGCATCGCGATGGTCTTCTCTTATCGGTACAGAAGCCACTGTCAGTCCTTCAGCAACCACAGCAGGCATATCTTTCATACTATGAACCGCCATATCGATCTCGCCATCATACATAGCCTGCTCAATCTCTTTAATAAATAGGCCTTTTCCACCGACTTTTGATAACGTGACATCGAGGATCTTATCCCCTTTTGTCGTGATTCGTTTGATTTCGAATTCGTAAGATGGATCAATGTTTTTTAGTTGTTCGATCACCCACTCTGTTTGAGTAATCGCTAGTTTACTCTTTCGTGAACCGATGACGATCTTTCTCACACTACTTCCTCCTCAACACTAGAAATGAAAGTTCGATAAAGAACCGAACAAAAAGAAATTAATCAATAAAAATAAAAAAGCAGCAGAATTAAATAAGGAAATAACCCGGCCCTGATATCCCTTCACGATCCTCAATGTCAGGTAAACGACATAGACGAGCAATACGAGAAGAGAGCCTAATGTCTTAGAATCATACCAGTAAAATGCATCTGCAGACACGTACCCCCATGTGACCCCAAGAATAATCGCAATTAGCAAGAGAGGAACTCCTAAAATGACAGCGATATAAGAAAAGTGATCGAGTTTTGTAAGGTCACCCAAGCGAAACAGCTTTGTATTCCATTTCTTCTGCTTGAGTAACCGATACTGCAGCAGATACATGATTGAAAAGATGAATGATAAGGTGAAAAATCCGTAAGACACAATAGCAAGACTAATGTGCACAACCAGCATTTCGTTGACGAGCTGTACACCCTGGTTTTTTAAATCATTCTGTGCACGCGTCGTTAGATGGATCAGCATCACTAAAAACCCGACGACATTTGTAAAAAATACTAGAAAATCAACTCGGAACAATCGGTTGATAAGTAAAGAAAAAGTAACAAGTATCCATGCATAAAAGTACAGGCCGTCATAGACAGTCATAATTGGAAAATTTTCTTTGATCAGAACCTGGGTCAATAAAAAAAAGGTTTGTAATCCCCAAACCATACTAAGTAACCAGAAGGCTACTCGGTTAGCCCTCCGGTTATTCTGAACAAAATCTATGAAATATCCAATTAAACTTAGCCCATAAAGTAATAAGATGAGTTCGTATACCCATTTAAAATCCAACATAGGGACGTCCACCCTTATGAATGAGCAATCGAATTAATGACAGGAAAAGAGTCACTGGTTTCTTCATTGTGCTTTGAAGCGGTGTGCTTTTTCTCCTGCTGCTCAATCTCATTTTCCACTTGCTCTTCAATTCCAAAGATTTTTGTAAACAAGCGTAATGTTTCTTCAGAATCAGGCTGTGCGGCTAATTCTTTCGCCTGAAGAATCGGATCCTTCAGCATTTGATTGATAATGCTCTTCGTGTGTTTGCTAAGCACTTTCCGCTCTCGATCGGTTAAATCAGGCATCTTCCGCTCAATGCTCTTCATCGTTTCAGCCTGAATTCCAAGCGCTTTAGACCTTAAAGCAGAGATAACAGGAACTACACCAATCGTCTGCAGCCACTGTTTGAATTCTACAATCTCCGCTTCAATCATTATTTCAATTTCTTCTGCTGCTTGTTTGCGCATCGCGAGATTGGCATCTACAATGCCTTGAAGATCATCAATATCGTAAAGGAATACACTCTCTAAACTTTCCATAGCTGGATCGAGATCTCTTGGAACGGCGATGTCTACAAAGAAAAGCGGTTTTCCTTTTCGATTACGATGAATGGGCTCCATTCGATCACGAGTAATCACATAATCTTTCGAACCTGTAGAACTGATCACAATATCTGCATCAGAAAGTACGGTGTCCAAATTCTCCATTGTCATCGCTTGTCCATTAAATTGATCCGCCACTATTTGAGCTTTAGAGAAAGTACGGTTCACTACAGATACTTTACGCACACCAGAACCATGCAAGTTTTTGGCTGCAAGCTCACCCATTTTTCCTGCACCTAAAATGACGATATGTTTGTTTACCAAGTCACCGAAGATTTTACGCGCCAACTCCACGGCAGCGTAACTTACTGAAACGGCATTTTCACCAATTTCAGTTTCTTTGTGTGCTTTTTTTGCCATTGTAATGGATTGTTTGAACAATTGATTGAAAATCGTGCCAGTTGCCCCAGCTTCCTGTGCACGAATAAAGGATTGCTTCATCTGCCCCAGAATTTGTGTTTCTCCCAGTACCATCGAGTCAAGACCGGCAGTTACACGCAGCAAATGTTCAATCGCACCGTCCGTTTCATAAAAAGAAAGAAATGAAGAAAATTCATCTTTATCTACATTAAACCAGTCAGCTAAAAACTGTTTAATGTAATAACGGCCTGTATGCAGCTGGTCGACCACTGCAAAAATTTCCGTGCGATTGCATGTAGAAATAATTACATTCTCCAACACACTTTTTCGGGCGTTTAGTTGAACCATTGCTTCATTGACGTGTTGTTCAGAGAATGTAAGCTTTTCTCTAATTTCCACAGGGGCTGTTTTATAATTAAGACCTACAGCTAAAATGTGCATCACATCTACCCCCATTAAACGTTCCAGACTTATCACATATCAATCATTATAACATGTAAACGTATAAATTTTTCTGTAAAAATTTGAACAGATTTTGAAACTGTTATGATACGATAATGTTATATGACCCAGACATCATTACTATTTTTATAGAACGAGTACAAAATTATAATCCGTTTGTAATATACCAAAACATGCGGTAATTCGCAAGGAATGGACATTTTTCTTACGTTAGAAGGACGGGATTCTTAATGAAAAAACAGAACTCACTCACAGGCTTTTTACTCGTTGGATTGGGTTTGTACTTTTTGATTCGTCAATTCAATATTCCCTTTTTGAGCCAATTCTACTCATGGCCTACACTGCTCATCATTGTAGGTGTAGCTTTTTTGTTACATAGCTATCTTACGAAAGATTATGCAAATATATTTACAGGAGCTCTGCTTTTAGGTTTTGGGATTCATTTTCACGGCCTGAATCATTTTCCTTTTTGGATTGACCACTGGAGTGTATACCTCCTTATTATAGGCATCGCTATTCTATTACGATATCAGAAGACAAAGTCGGGGTTGATTCCTGCTCTTATCTTAGTAGGACTCGGTTTATTTGCATTACTTGTACCGACTACACCTTCTTGGTTCACGTCAATCCAAATGATTTTTCAGTGGATCGAAAGGTTCTGGCCTGTCGTACTGATCCTATTCGGCTTTTACATGCTTAAAAAAAATTAACAGGCAGCAAAAAACCCGCTATGTGTCATAGCGGGTTTTACTATTATAAAATGGAGCTCAAGAAGGCCTGTGTTCTTTCTTCCTTTGGATTTTCGAAGATGTCCTTAGGTGCTCCCGTTTCGACAATTTTTCCGTCATGCATATAGACGACACGGTCTGCCACTTCGCGAGCAAAGCCCATTTCGTGAGTGACGACAACCATTGTCATCCCTTCTCGAGCGAGGTCTTTCATCGTTTGAAGCACTTCGCCGACAAGCTCAGGGTCAAGAGCAGAAGTCGGTTCATCAAATAACATGATTTCAGGTTTCATAGCCAACGCTCGCGCAATCGCAACACGCTGCTTCTGACCTCCGGACAATCGAGATGGATAATCATCCGCTTTTTCCCCGAGGCCAACTTTTTCAAGCAGCTGTTTTCCATCTTTTTTCGCCTGAGCTTTAGAAATACCCTTGACCTGAGTCGGAGCTTCCATAACATTTCCTAGTACTGTTTTATGGGGAAATAAATTAAAGTGCTGAAACACCATCCCTACTTTTTGACGGTAATCATTCAGGTTATCTTTTTTTGGGTCGACTTGCTTGCCTTTAATATAAATATCTCCACTGTTTTTCATTTCTAAGAAATTGAGACAGCGAAGCATCGTACTTTTACCAGAACCACTGGCTCCGATCAGGACGACAACTTCATTCTCATCGACGCTAAAGTCGATATCTTTCAGTACGTGTAGATCACCAAAATATTTATTTAACTTATTGACTTGGATCATATTTTTACTCAATCTCGATTTCCTCCTCTAGTTAGTCACTCACTGCCATTTTCTTCTCAACCATGCTCACTACAAGCGTTAGCAAGAATACGAGGATGAGGTAATACACAGCACTCACAAGCAACCAGGTCATATAGTCGAACGTGTTCGCCCCTTGTGTCGTGGCGACAGCGAAAATCTCTGAGACGCCGATAAACGCAGCTAGAGATGAATCTTTCAGACCAATGATAAACTGATTACCTAAAGGAGGCAATGCTCTGCGAAAAGCTTGGGGCAAAATGATACGGCGCATCGTGAGGGATCGGCTCATTCCCAGTGAACGACCAGCCTCGGTTTGTCCTTTTCCGATCGATTGAATCGATCCTCTGAATATTTCTGCAATATAAGCTCCGTTGTGGAAGGCAAGTCCTAACGAAACAGACCAGAAACCGCTGATCATCCACACGTTCGTCAAACCATAGTAAAACACGAAGATTTGTACAATAAGTGGAGTACCGCGCACAATGTAAATATACGTGTTAGCGATCCATTCTAAAATTTTGATATTGGATATTTTTAATAAGGCAAAAAATAAACCGATAAAGATTGCGATAAAAATAGAAACAGCGGTCAGCGCCAAGGTCATCTGGGCAGCTTCAATAAAGATTCCACGGCTATTTACAAGCGCTTCCCAGAATCCTATAAAATTCAAATACATGATTTCAACTCCTCATTAATGGCAAAAAGAGTACGCGGGATGCGCACTCTTTTTGACTTCAAGTCTGATGTTACTCTGGCTTCGTTGTAATATCTTCACCAAAGTATTCTTTACTAATTTCAGCAAGTGTTCCATCTTCACGAAGTTTATCTAGAGCTGCATTGATATCTTCTAAAAGTTTGTCGTTACCTTTAGCAACCGCAACCGCTTGTTCGCTGCGCTCAATCATTTTTTTAGCTTCAATTTCAAGGCCTTGCCCCTTAGCTTCTTTACCTGTCAAAAAGTCAGTGATTACGGCATCATGACGGCCTTTGGCAAGAGATTGCAAAGCAACGACGTCACTGTCATATGTTTTAATATTGTCTGTAACCTCTTCAGCGAATTTACTATAAGTTGACCCCTTGGAAACGGCAATTTCCTTACCTTCAAGGTCTTCTAGAGCTTCAATGTCACTATCGGGTCTAGTGAAGATTTGAGCTCCTGAATAGTAATATGGAGTTGAGAAATCTACTTCCTTCGCACGTTCTTCTGTAATCGTGTGGCTGGCTACAGCAGCATCAAAACGACCGGTTTTAACGCCTTCTACAATAGAAGCAAACTTCTGTTTCTTCTGAACTGGTTCTAAGCCTAATTCTTCAGCAACTGCATTGGCAACATCGATATCGAAGCCTGTCATTTCTCCACTTGCATTCGTCATGCTGAACGGTTTGAATTCACCAGAAGCAGCAAAAGTGAATTTCCCATCTTCAACTAAATCGTATTCAGAACCGGATTCATCTGAACCTTCTGATGTATTTTCACTATCGTTTGTATCACCCGACGTGTTCTCACCTTCATCACTGCTGCCACAGGCGGCAAGCGTGAAGATCATTAGAAAACTTAGAGTGATCATGAATAACCATTTTCTCATAAAGTCCAAATCCTTCCCTTCATCAAATTGTTACATTGCCGTAATAAACGTCACACTCTTAATTATATCGATTGTTCAAAGTTTTCCCAAAATTTAAAACGTACTGAATATATCTAAATACATTTAAAACATTGGGTTTGTCCAGTATTATGCCCAAAATCCTTATAAATGCACGTATATCCTTCAAAATGGTTCAAATAGTCCATACATGCAAACCCTTCTATAACCATAGGAAACTAAAAAAACCACTTCTTAGTTAAGAAGTGGTTTCATTTTATAGATTCAAGTGAGATAGCATGGTTCTCCATGCCACATCTTTCCCCTCTCCTGTTTCCGAAGAAAAAGGAATGAGGGTATCTTCGTCTTCCATCTCAAGTACCTCTTGAATCAATTTCAGCTGTTTTTGACGCTGACCTTTTTTGATTTTATCCAGCTTTGTCGCGATCACCATTACCGGAAGACCAAAATGTTTTAAGAAGTCGTACATCAATTGATCATCTTCAGTAGGCTTATGGCGGATATCGATGATGAGAGCAGTTGCACGCAACTGCTCTCGCTCAGAGAAATATTCCTCCATCATTTGGCCCCACTTTTCACGTTCCTTTTTGGAAACTTTAGCATAGCCATATCCAGGAACGTCTACAAAATGGAATTGATCGTTAATGATATAAAAATTCAATGTCTGGGTCTTCCCTGGTTTTGAAGATGTACGTGCAAGGTTTTTACGTTGAATCATCTTATTAATGAATGATGATTTTCCAACGTTTGATCTTCCAGCTAGAGCAATCTCAGGGATAGGAGCTTTCGGATATTGTTTTTTACTGACTGCACTAATGACAATGTCAGCTGTATTAACTTTCATGTTTTTCCTCCACTAACGCATGTTTGAGAACTTCATCCAAATGCTTGACCGGAACAAAGGTAAGCCCTTTCCTTACGCTATCTGGAATATCCTCTAGATCTTTTTCATTGTCTGCTGGAATGATGATTTTGGACAATCCTGCTCTATGGGCACTTAACGATTTCTCTTTCAGCCCACCAATTGGCAGCACACGGCCCCTCAAGGTGATTTCTCCAGTCATGCCGACTTCTTTTCTTACAGAGCGACCTGTTAAAGCAGACACGAGTGCTGTAGCCATCGTGATTCCGGCAGATGGTCCATCTTTAGGTGTAGCCCCTTCAGGAACGTGGATGTGAATATCGTTCTTTTCTACAAAATCAGCATCAATGTGAAGCTCTTTCGCTCTGGATCTTATATAACTGAAAGCCGCTTGAGCGGATTCTTTCATGACGTCTCCAAGTTTTCCGGTCAGCGTCAAGTTGCCTTTCCCAGGATAGATGGACACTTCAATGGATAACGTATCTCCACCTGCTGTCGTGTAAGCTAGCCCGGTGGCTGCTCCCACCTGGTCTTCCAGTTCTGCTTGCCCATAGCGGAATTTCGGGCGTCCTAACAGCTCTTCCAGCTGTTTCTCTGTAACGATAACTCTCTGCTTCTCACCCGCTACGATAATCTTCGCTGCTTTACGGCAAAGGCTGGCTAGCTCACGCTCTAACCCACGCACCCCTGCTTCTCTTGTGTATCTGCGAATCAGTTTCAGCAGAGCCTCGTCACGAATTTGAAGCTGGCCTTTTTTCAAGCCATTTTGCTTCACTTGTTTTGGAAGCAAGTGTTCTTTTGCGATGTGCAGCTTCTCTACTTCTGTGTAACCTGCAATCGTGATGACTTCCATACGGTCTCTTAAAGGCCCAGGAATAGATGCCATATTATTCGCAGTAGCTACAAACATCACTTTCGAAAGATCATAGTGTTCTTCGATAAAGTGATCACTGAATGTTCCGTTCTGTTCAGGATCGAGCACTTCCAGCATTGCAGAAGATGGATCACCTCTAAAGTCACTTGCCATCTTATCGATCTCATCCAATAAAAACACAGGATTGATCGTTTCTGCACGTTTCATTCCTTGAATAATTCGCCCAGGCATTGCGCCGATATACGTTCTTCTATGCCCTCGGATCTCAGCCTCATCACGGACTCCGCCAAGAGAAATCCTTACAAACTTACGATTAATCGCTCGTGCTATAGATTTAGCGAGTGAAGTTTTCCCGACTCCAGGAGGACCAACTAGACATAGGATCGGTCCTTTGATCGTCTGCGTCAACTTCTGGACAGCTAAGTATTCGAGCACGCGTTCCTTCACTTTTTCTAAACCATAGTGGTCTTCATCAAGGATTTTTTCAGCGTGTTTCACATCGAGATTATCCTCTGTTTCACTTGCCCATGGCAATGACACTAGCCACTCAAGATAATTCCTTATTACTGAACTTTCAGCTGAGCTCTGAGGAACTTTCTCATACCTGCCCAGTTCTTTCAAAGCAACTTTCTCTACGCGTTCGGGCATTTCCGACTGTTCAATTTTCTCTTTAAGTTGGGCGACTTCGCCAGATTTGCCGTCTTTGTCTCCAAGCTCACTTTGAATGGCTTTCATTTGCTCACGCAAGTAATATTCCTTTTGGGTCTTCTCCATTGATTTTTTGACACGCTGTCCAATTTTCTGTTCGATCTGTAGGACTTCACGCTCGTTTCCAATCAATTCAATCAACTTTTGAAGGCGTTTTTTCACATTTTCTGTTTCAAGAATTTTCTGCTTGTCCTTTAATTTCACAGGCAGATGAGAGGTGACCATATCAGCCAGATGACTTGGATCATCGATATCAGAGACAGTGTTGTAAGTCTCCTGACTAACCTTTTTTGAGACTTTGACATACTGCTCGAATTGATTCATCAACGTCCGCATGAGAGCTTCTTCTTCATTCTTGTCTTCATGCTCGTCTTCAAGCTTAAATATGTTCGCCTGGTAAAACTCATCCCCTTCGTTCAATTGATCTATAGTGGCACGATAAAGGCCCTCTACCAATACGCGGTTCGTGCCATTTGGAAGTTTGACCATCTGTTTCACTCTTGCTACTGTGCCGACCGTGTACATATCTTCGGAAGATGGATCATCAATATTTACTTCTTTTTGTGAAACTAAGAAGATTTCATTATCGTCCATCATCGCTTGCTCGAGAGCATTGACGGATTTTTCACGACCAACATCAAGGTGCAGAACCATCGATGGGTACACTAACAATCCTCTTAGAGGAAGGAGGGGGATTTGATTTCTTTGTTTCTCTGTCATTACATGCACCTCCGTATAATGCAAATACGTATTCTAATCATATATAAATCCTATTGTAAAGTAAACGAATCAACATGCCTGAAGCGCAATGCGGAAACCCCTTCACACGAAAGCGTCAAGGGGCCTTATTTCAAATGATATCCATATTATGAGCATGAACAGACACTTTCATCCTCAATTCACAGACCAAAAAAGCAGACAGAAACAGACTTTATGTACCTATTCCCTTAGTTATAAAGACTTACTCTTCAAGAATATTGAAGCCGCGCTACAGTTGGATGCAGCGCGGCTTAGTAATAATCATGAAGGACCCTAAAGTTAATTATGCACTCTCTTTAGGAGATTCTTTATTCTCATCTTCAACCGTTCCATCTGTCAAAATAAGTTTAGGACGACCATTTTCAGCAACTACCGTATCTTTCGTAATGATGCATTTCTCAATGTCATCACGGGACGGAAGTTCATACATTACATCTAACATAATGCCTTCGATGATTGAACGAAGTCCACGGGCACCTGTTTTACGTTCAATCGCTAAACGTGCAATTTCACGCAGGGCTTCTTCTTCAATCTCAAGTTCGACATGGTCGATTTGGAAGAGTTTTTGATACTGCTTCACAAGGGCATTTTTAGGTTTGGTCAAGATTTCTACAAGCGCATCTTCATCCAGCTGCTCCAGACTTCCAATAACCGGTAGACGACCGATGAATTCCGGAATTAAGCCATAGCTGAGCAAGTCTTCTGGAAGTACTTTAGTAAGCAATTCTTTCTTCTCGGATTCGTTTGAGCTCTGTTCTGAACCGAAGCCGATGACTTTCTTACCTAAACGGCGTTTAATAATTTGGTCGATTCCGTCAAACGCACCACCCACAATGAACAACACATTTGTTGTATCAATTTGGATGAATTCTTGATGAGGATGCTTACGTCCGCCTTGTGGAGGCACACTTGCTTGCGTTCCTTCAAGAATTTTCAGCAAGGCTTGCTGTACACCTTCACCAGATACATCACGCGTAATGGAAGGGTTTTCTGATTTACGTGCCACTTTATCGATCTCATCGATATAGATGATTCCTTTTTCTGCTTTCTCCACATCATAATCAGCAGCCTGGATCAATTTAAGGAGGATGTTTTCAACGTCCTCACCCACATATCCGGCTTCTGTAAGAGATGTTGCATCAGCAATGGCAAATGGAACATTCAAGATACGAGCTAACGTTTGGGCAAGTAGGGTTTTACCGCTACCTGTAGGCCCTAACATTAGGATGTTACTTTTAGACAGCTCTACATCATCATTTTTTACGCCCGCATTGATACGTTTGTAGTGGTTATAAACGGCTACAGATAAGTTTTTCTTTGCCTGATCCTGCCCGATCACGTAGTCGTTAAGAATTTCGCGGATTTCCTGAGGTTTTGGTACCTCTTTGAATTCCACTTCTTCTTCGTTTCCTAGCTCTTCCTCTACAATTTCCGTGCATAATTCAATACATTCATCACAAATATATACGCCAGGTCCTGCGACAAGCTTACGAACTTGATCCTGACTTTTACCGCAGAAAGAACATTTCAGTTGTCCTTTTTCATCGTTAAATTTAAACATACGTTTCACCCCTTAATAAAATGACGCAATAGTTGCGACTGAATTTTTAAGATTCGTCTTAAACGATTCAGTTCTTTTGCCCATCATACCAAATAAACTCCAAACAAAAAAGCAATACCTATCAGAGGTGTGCGAGACTCTATTGCATCACCCTCATTATGTAGATATGTCAGTGATAAGTCAAACAAATCAAACCTCTATTATTATATGTAAAACGATGGTTGTATCATTCATGGTGTCCACGAACGATCTGGGTTATTCAAGTCTAAGTAAGAAAATATATGAGAAGACAAGGTGTAGAAATTACACCTTGTCTTCTTAAACTATTATTCAGCTGCTTTGCTGTTTGCAACAAGAACGTCGATTGCTTTGCGGACTTTAAGATCTTCTTTGATCATATCTGTGTTTCCGCCTAGCATTTGCGTCAATTGCGCTACATCTGTTTGATACATGGAAGCCATGTTCTCAAGTTCAGCGTTCACATCTTCATCAGAAACTTCTACATTTTCTGCTTCGGAAATTGCTTCTAGAGTCAAGTTTGTCTTCACGCGCTTCGCAGCATCTTCTTTCATTTGCTCGCGAAGGGCATCTTCATCTTGACCAGTAAACTGGAAGTACATGTCTTTCGTCATTCCCTGCATTTGAAGACGCTGTTCGAATTCTTGAACCATACGATCAAGCTCTGTTTGAGTCATTGCTTCAGGAATTTCCACTTCTGCGTTTTCAGAAGCTTGTTGTACTAATGAATCACGCTTGTGGTTGTCAGCTTCTGTCTTCTTCTGCTCTTCAAGACGCTCACGAGTTTTCTTCGTTAGTTCGTCAAGAGATTCGACATCTTCATCGACATCTTTCGCGAATTCGTCGTCTAGTTCAGGAAGTTCTTTTCCTTTCACTTCATGAATTTTAACTTTGAAAGTCGCTTCTTTACCAGCAAGATCTTCTGCGTGGTACTCTTCAGGGAAAGTGACCGTTACATCAACTTCTTCTCCTGCTTTTTTACCAACTAACTGCTCTTCAAAGCCTGGGATGAATGAACCAGAACCTACTTCTAGAGAGTAGTTATCTGCTTGTCCACCTTCAAATGCTTCTCCGTCTACAAAGCCTTCGAAGTCCATAACGACTGTATCGCCGTCTTCTACTTCGCCTTCTTCTTTAACGACAAGCTCTGCTTGCTTTTCTTGCATTTGTTTCAGTTCATTTTGAACATCTTCATCAGTAACTTCTGTGCTAAGTTCTTCTACTTCAAGGCCTTTGTACTCTCCAAGCTTCACTTCAGGTTTAACGGTAACTTCTGCCGTGAATACAAGGTCTTTGCCTTTTTCGATTTCTTTTACATCCACTTCTGGACGATCAACTGGCTCGATGCCTGTTTCTTCTACAGCTTCTGTATAAGCTTGAGGAAGAATGATATCAAGCGCATCCTGGTATAGAGACTCTACACCAAAGCGGCTTTCGAATAGTTTACGAGGTACTTTACCCTTACGGAAACCTGGTACTTGTACCTGCTTTACAACTTTTTGAAAGGCTTGATCAAGTGCTTTGTCGAACTCACTTGCAGGTACTTCTACAGTTAATGTACCCTGATTGCCTTCTTGCTTTTCCCATTTTGCTGACATAAAAAATTCCCTCCAACATCTATTCTTTCAATTTCGTCAGTGACGATTGTTCGTTGATTCTATGACTCTTTCTACATACGAATCTCATTTGCAACCATTATATTATAACATAATCATACGGGCTTTCAAGAATTGTCCTCATGTGTTCTGGAATTTCACGAGGATTCGCCAACAATCAGCAAATAATGCTGTTCACAAAGCTCGATTTCTTCCTTATAAGTCTGCACTTGCTCATTCTCTTCGTCTGAATGGTAGGGAAGCTGCAAATACTCGTGACCGAGCTGCTTCAACGCTTCTACAATAGCTGGAACTTCTTGTTCGTCTGGATAAATAGGGTAGCGCACATAACAGTAGTGGGAAAGGAACTTATTGAGCATGTCGTACATTGTCGGATTGCTCTGTTCAATGCCGCTTAGCCTCATTTGTATTTGCTTCAGAATATAATCAGACTGCAGCGGGTTTAAATCTAAAGGATTAACTTCCATTTGTTGTCCGAATTTCTGAATGGAAAGCGACTGATCCACTCGACTATCTCTGAACCATTCAATAATAGCTGTTTTAATAATTGGATGCGTCGTTTTGTTTTGAAGCACAGCTGTAAACGTATCGATATAAGACTGCGCCCGTTGCTTTTTCAACTGTTCAAGGAGCACCCACTGCTTACGCACATCATCTTTCTCCAGAGCTTCCAAGAAATCACTATGTAACTCTTTCCCTTTTTCTTTATGGTAATCCTCTAATAACTTACGGCTGACTTCGTACATTTGCCAGAGCTGTGTACGGGTTTGATGAGGAATCTCTTCTTCTTCAAAAACTTCGTCAAGCAAATCTACGATGTCCTGATAACGGTTGGATTGAAAAAGGATGGTTATGTATATATGTAAGTAGTGATAGTACTGATCCATATTCTCTTTCATTTGTTTTTGACACAATTCTTCTGCCTCATCAAAGTTACCCAATTCAATCCAGCTCATTAAAATTCCTGTGACGACATCATTTGATGCTACGCCATAATCTAATAAAGGTTGTAAAGCTTCTAAAGCCTCCTCATACCTTTTCTCTTTGAGCGCTTGAAGGCCTGCACTTTCAAGCCTCGACTTCCACTTGGGGAACATTACAATGTTTCCATCATTTTTTTCCATAAGCCACCCTTCCCTAATCGTATCATTCCTTTTTCCCTATTCTTTCCTTTATCCATTAAAAACAAACACGTTCTTAAATGAGTTTATTACGTAATCATAAAGGAGATGCTCTCGAAAAACAATGGAATCACCTCATTGTTTTTTCAGTCAAAAACCCCCATCCCTCAACATCATCCTCCCCTCTGCCTTATATATTATTCGAACATAATATACATAGCCTTCTATAAAACAGGAAGTTTGACTCATGTGAAAATATTTTTTTTTGCTAGAATAAGTAAATGTGATTTAAATTTTAGAACAAGAAAAAACAGTAAGGAGATGTGAGGGTTGTCACTGCTTGATGATCAAACATTACTTGAGACGTATCTGGAGTCACTGAAGCTGCAATTAGACGATGAATTTGTCCATTTAGTATCAAAGGAAATAGACAAAAGAGAAATTAAGATCCCTGCACAATAACTGCTTACACACACGATTGACATCATTGCATTGCTGAAGACGGCAATGTTTTTTAGATATAGCAAAGAAAAAGGCGGACAATCCTACTGGAATGTCCGCCTTTTTTAGAAGGAAAGGGACCCTTACTTATGAAGATTGCTGATTCTGTTGACCAGACATCTTCGCAAGTCCCGGTAAAACGTTCTGCAGCTGACCGCCTTGACCTGTCATCATACTATAAGTTGCTGCTCCAATACCAATGGAGGCTACGATCGGTAACCATTGAATATTTCTATTCTTCATCGGACTTCACTCCTCGCATTGATTGCCGTTAAGGCTTTATTATATTGTGAAAAGTCCGTCCTTCCTATGCTTGAGAAGTTCTTCCTTAAGTCTACACTTTTTTCCTTTTGAATCCTCTGTATAAAATAATGACTGGCCAAAATGTCAAAAACAGCAACAACTGATACATATAGATTGATCTTTCTTCTTTCAATACAGGCTCTGGCTCTCTTGTCAGTGCACATAAAGCAAGGCCGATAAGAAAATAAATGAACACAAGCATCTTTACCACTCCTCTGCTCTATCGTATGAGTAAGGACATGGAGTGGTTTTTCCAACTACTCTTTTACTATCTCTTATCCGAGTTTCTTCATTATAATAATGTAATTTTCTGTCGAAAAAATGCCAGAACATTTTTAAGCGTAGTGCCCACCAATTTTTTTGCTTCTCTCGATCGTAATACCGCCGCTTGTGTAGCTGCTCGCCCTTAAGACAGCTGTTGAACCATACTTCTCTCGAATCATATCCATGGCTTCTGCCAGATCTTTTTTCTTCGGTTGATTATCAAACAGACTTAGCTGCACGTCAAATTCATCACCAAGATTCGTCAAAGCCACCGAAGCCCTCCTGATTTTGCTGGTGCCGTCATAAAACCGGTGAAACAGCTTCAAACAAACTGCATACATATCCATTGTAATATTTGTCGGAACCTGAACAGACATAGACCTGCTGAAACCACCACCCGTTTCACTTGAATACCCGATGCCAAGATGAACCGTACGTCCTTCTTTCCCGTCGATCCTCGCTCTCCTGCATGCCTCTTCACACAGATCCAGCAGACATGCATAGATTTCCTCTGTATCATAATCCCGCAACAAAGTAATGCCGTGTCCATAAGACTTTTGCTCCGTCTTTACGAAGTTTCCATAAACCGGACTTAAATCAATTCCCCATGCATGCCAGTAAAGCTGTTCACCCATAATTCCATAGTTCTTCTTTAAGTATTTCATTGGATGATTAGCCAGGTGACCAAGAGTAAGAATCCCCATCCGGTTCAAGTTCCTCGTCATCCTTGATCCGATTCCCCAAATGTCATAAATATCACAAGGCCATAGCTTCTCTGCGACATCTTCGTAACGACATTCCGCAATTCCGTCTTCCGCTTTTTTGGCATGGATATCCATGACCACCTTCGCGAGAAATTTATTATCACCGATTCCAATGACGCACTCAATTCCAAACTGTTCTCTAATTTCTGATTGAATCATTTTGGCTATGTCATAAGGGGATCCGTATAGTCTCTCGAGCCCATTGATTGTCACCCAGAGTTCATCAACAGAATAAACGTGAATCGCTTCCTGTGGCACATAATTTCTTATCATTTTAGTGATTTCTACAGATACTTCTAAATAGTCTCCCATATGAGCAGGTGCGATAACCAGATTCGGATCGTCCGGTAACTCAAAGAAACGACTGACGTTGCTGATTCCATGTTTCTTTTTCAGCATCGGAGAAGCCGCCAGAACAATACTCCCTTTTCGTCTTGTATCTCCGACTACCGCTAAGAGCGCGGTCTTAGGATCCAGCCCCCTTTTCATACATTCAACACTTGCGTAAAAACTACGCATATCAATGCATAATACATCGTTTCGCGGATATCCTGAGTAATCCACTTTCAACACCTCAATAATACGAACGTTTGTTCTGTTATTATACCCAGATTCTCCAATGATGTATACATGAAATTTTTAGAAGAAGCACTTTGAACCCTATTTCTTCCTGGGTTTTTTGAACCAAAAAAAAGATCTCACTCTGCAATATGAGTGAGATCATCAAGGTTTATTCCTCAATAGAGAGAATAAAGGGTTCCTACAAAAGGCTTACTCTACTTTATCACACTTAAGCATTAAAGTTAATGCCCCTTTCTAATTTTTCTGAAAAAATCCGACTTGGAATAGTAGTAAAATTTACTCTGTAGTTTCTCAAAAGGATCCATTTCGTTTTATAAATAATAGATCATTTAGAAGAGATAAGTGCGAAAAACGATTCCGTTGCTTCATTCAGAAAAAGGTGGAGTAAAAATAAAAATCCAAAATAAAAACACCCGTTAAGGTGTTATGTATGATTCATTCAAAAGTAAAGGCAGAGCTGTTCCGCAGTCTCTACATTCCAATAAAACGTCTATATTTATATGGTTGATAAATGTTATTCGCCTAGGACTCATTTTCTTGCCACAACACTTACATTCATAATGATCCGTTTTTTCAATAACTTTCAAATATCCATCTACACTTACTTTCACTGCTTCCTCTTTCACCTCTCTAAAAACGTTCCTTCGACATATTATATCACTCCTTGCGTATTTTCCCAATAATTATTCTCTAGTAGAGGAAGGATTCCATCATGGAATGATTTATGAGGAGACCACGCATAATATACCCAAAATGAAACCAAGCTGATGACATATAGATTTTTATACAGGAGGGAATGGATGATGCCATTCACCGAAATCAAACCATCGATGCCGCTCTATTACACAACAAGCGGATCGGGATTCCCGGTTATTTTTATACATCCCCCTCATATGGGGCATCACGTCTTTAAATATCAACACGAAGTACTATCTAAACATTATCAAATCATCACATATGACCTCAGGGGGCATGGAGATAGCGGAAACACAGATGACCATTCGACCATCCAAACGCACTCCAAAGATTTAGCTCTTTTTCTAGACAATATAGAAATCAAAGAGGCCATCATTGTTGGCTATTCGGCAGGCGGATCAATTGCTCAAGATTTCGCTATCAAATACCCTTCTAAAGTCAAAGCCCTCGTCCTTGCTGGAGGATTTTCAGAAGTAAGTACCGTCTTGTTACGAACACAATTCCATTTAGGTATGAACCTTGTACAGAATGGCAAAAGCCAGCTTTTAAGCAAGCTTTTAGCGAAGACCCATAAGATTACCTTAGAAGATCAAAAATTGGTATACCAGGATTGTATCAAAGCTGATCCGCAAACGGCCTATCAGTTTTATGAGAGCAGCATGGAATATAAATGTACAGATTACTTAAACACAATTCATTGCCCTGTGCTATTATTGTACGGCCAGTTCAGCCATATACGTTCATATGAAAAACTATACGAACAACACCTCCCCCTAATGAAAAGCGTACTAATAAGCAAAGCTCTGCATCAGCTGCCTATCAGAAAATATTTCTCCTTTAATCACGCTTTGTTGAATTTCTTAAAAGATATTTGAACCCGTGACAAAAAACGGAAAAGGTTCGGAAAGTTACCAGATTAAAGATGTGAAAATGATCAAAACTAATGGAGTGATTCCGAAAAGGGAATCTCCACTAATCACAAGTGAAAAGGGGTAATGAATATGAACGGTAATCGAGGCCGCGGAACTTCAATGTTAATAGCTGGAGCAGTAGGTGCAGCTGCGATGTGGGGCGTCACACGAATGAACCGTAATGGTGGCGGGTTCCGTCAAATGGCTCGTCGTGCTCGTAATAGTCAACCAATGGAGAACATGCGTGATGCTATGCCTAATATGGGCAATAATAATTTGTAAGAACCTTCTCCGAAAAGGGACTTTGGACAAGAGAGACCTCAAAGCAGGATAGGTTATAACAAAAGCTGAAACCTTTACATAGGTTTCAGCTTTTATCGGTTTAGAGTCTTCGTATAGTTTGTAAAAATTACATCGATTACCTCTTTTCCATTGGAAGCAAACTACTTTATAAAGGAATGTAAAGGAGGATTGTAGTCCAATGAAAAAAAGAAAAGCTCAAAGAAACGCCGCATTGACCAATAACAATACACCTAAAGAAAGCTTACCTGAAGAAACAGAAAAGTTGCACCGTACAAATGAAAACCGTCCAAAAGAAGGACCTGGTGCCAATATTGATATCACTTAACAATAAAAAGAGGAGAGTCCGTGCTGTTTACTATACGGGTTCTCCTCTTCCCTATCAGCTTCTATTAAGTTAAGGGCTTAATCTCTGACACCTACTTCTATACTTCTTGATCCTTTAACACGCGCCTTAATATTTTTCCAGCACCCGTTTGGGGTAGCTCTTCACGAAATTCCACCTGTGCCGGTACCTTGTAACGAGCCATATTTTCTTTAGCCCACTCTCTTAACTCACTTTCATCCATTGAGTGCCCCTCTTTAAGGATAACGAATGCTTTCACAACTTCTCCTTTGCTTTCATCAGGAACACCAATGACAGCAGACTGAGCTATAGCTGAATGTTCTTTAAGTAAAGCTTCGACATCTTCTGGAAAAATACTAAAACCTGAAGATTTAATCATTTCTTTTATCCGGCCTTGAAAGTATAAATATCCATCTTCATCATAGTAGCCGATGTCCCCTGTATGAAGCCATCCATTATAGAGAGTTTCAGATGTAGCTTCTGGACGGCCCCAATACCCTTTAAAAACTCCAGGACTTTGAATGACGATTTCACCAGAATCTCCAGTCAGCTGCACTTCCCCAGTTGCTGGATCGTGAATTTCAATAAAGGTCTCTGGAATAGGAATACCGACCGAACCGAATTTAACGTTATTCTGCGGCATGTACGTATCTACGGTGTGCGTCTCACTTAACCCATACGAAGCCTCAAACAGCGCACACTGAGGAGCAATATTCCGCCATCTTTGTGCTAAGTTGTTTGTTACCGGCATGCCAAAACTTGTGCATAAATTTAAACGGAGATGAACTAATTTTGTATCTTCTGCAATTGATAATAAAGCTTCGTTCATTGGCGCAATACTATACCATATGCTCACCTCGTACTCATATAGAGCTCTTAAAACTTCTGGAGGATCAAATCTGGCGAACAACACACAAGGAGATCCCGTATAAGCTGGAATATTAACTCCCATCACCATCCCCGCAATGTGACAAAGTGGCATTACGGCAAGCCAAGTTTCCTGCTCGCTTACATCGTTTGCTTTAACGGCTGCTGCTGTTTTGTATAAAGCATTTTTATAGGAAAGCATCGCCGCTTTTGGACGCCCAGTGGTACCGGAAGTAAAAGCGAGAAGCGCCGTGTCTTCCATATCCACCTCTTCTGGTTCCGTTAAAGGTACAGCATTTTTTGAGATCTCGGACCAACGTTTTTCATTCTTCTTGAGTTGGATAGAGGAAACATTGAGGTCCTCAGGAATCTTCCAGCTAGAATGCTCTGGAAAATAATCATCATAACGAACGACAATGATCTGATGCAGTTGTTCTTGTACTTTACGAGCTTCAGGAAGAAGTTCACCTCCTGTGAAAAGCCCCTTCATTTCTACCTCACTAAGTAAATGATCCAATTCACTGGCTTTGTACATCGGATTCAACGGACAAACAATGCCCCCAATATATTGAATAGCATAGTGAGCGATGATATACTGCGGACTGTTTTGCATAAACAATCCAATCCGATCTCCTTTTTCAAAACCTGCCTGAACTAAATAGCCAGCAAAACTCTGAACCTGTTCCAGCAATTCTTTCCACGTCAGCGTCCTGCCGTAGTAGATGTAGGCTGTATCCATAGGACGTTCTTCAGCATGTTGCTGTAAGAACTTAAATAAAGGTTTCTTTAGACTATTGTACAGTTTCTCTCCTGTTCGAGTGTCCGTACGATTGTTCAAATGAGCCCCTCCTTAATGAGACATTGGCCAATCAGCCAGACGTCTTTTACTTTTTACTGGTCCAGAAGCATATGCCGACTCTAAGAAACGGATTAAAAATGAGCGAGTCTGACTTGGTTCAATGATCTCCTGTATTAAAAAATTACCTGCAGCCTTATGGGGAGAACTGTCAAAATTCCATTGCTCCAGGTATTTCGCCCGCTCTTTGTGCGGGTCTTCCGAATTTCTGATGTACTTGCCGTATACCACATTCACGCCTACTTCAGGGCCTGTAAAATTAATTTCAGCATGCGGCCAAGCGGCAACTACATCCGCTCCCATCCCTGGCCCGCACATGTTTCCATAAGCGGCGCCGATACTTTTCCGAATAACGATTGAATACTTAGGAACGGTCGATTTAGCTATAGCTGTATTCCAATTCATAATTTTTGAAGGCATCTTCTGCTTTTCAGCACGACTGCTGATCCGAAAACCCGGCGTGTCGTGAAGAAATACAAGCGGGATATGGTACGAATCACAGAGACAAATAAAGTCCACAGCTTTATCACATTCCTCTGGACCCGGAGCACCTGCCATATGAAGCGGCTGATTTGCTACAATCCCCATAACACGTCCGTTCAAACGGGCAATACCAGTAATTAAAGCTTTTCCATAAAACGAGCGGAAGTTCATGAAAGAACCTTCATCAAACAGTGCCTTAATTAGGAATTGTATATCATACGGCTGTCTTAAATTCGCGGGTACAATTTCTTCAACATTTATGTGGTCAAAAGAAGAGATGTTCACAAGCTCCTTAGTGTCTGGTTGTTCGTCGGAAGAAGAAGGCATATAACTGAAAAAACGGCGCAATGCTTCGATTGCTTCTTGTTCGTTTTCAGCGATGTGATCAATTTGCCCAGTATGGACCGCATGCATTTCCGGTCCCCCAAGTTCTTCCGCAGTCAAATGTTCTCCACTAGCCATTTCAAGCATCCTTGGTCCTGCCACCGCCATCCCTGTGCCTCGTACTTGAGTAACAAAATCCGACGTAACCGCCATCCATGTAGGGCCACCGTAACTCTCCCCAAGAATAGCTGTCATGATCGGGCTTTCACGCGAATGATCCAATAAGCAGGAAGGAAACAGTTTATCACTAATCCCGTCAGAGCCCATTCCGTCCGGCATCCTCAATCCTCCACCTTCGCATAAATTAAAGAGAGGGAGTTTTCTTTTTTTTGCATAAGAATGAAAGAATTCACTTTTACGTAAGTGCACCTCCCCTTCCGTTCCTGACAAAACACTGACATCCATCGCCTGAACGACAGCCTCTCTTCCATCTACTCGAATAATTCCACCGATCAATCCATCAGCCGGTGTGCGCTCTTCCATACCAGGAACCGATGAATGAGCAGATGTGCCTAACTCCCAAAAGGAACCTTCATCAGCAAGCAGCTCAATTCTTTCTCTTGCATTGTATGTCATTCTTTCTTTTTGCTTATGAGAAGCCTCTTTCACTTGATTGTTTTTATTAATCATAACTTCCTCCTTTAGATACTAACCAGTCGGTATGTAGAATCTAAAAAAATATAGCTGAATTCAGCTGATTATAGTATAATTTAACTTTTCTGAAAATTCAATATCTATAAAGACAAGATGAGTAATGGATTAGCTTTATCACTCGTTTAATTTTTCTATGACTTTAAAATTGTTCTCCACAACAATTTTCTACAAAGAACGACGCCGCCCCAGTCCATTGCTATTTTCTATCATATATTAATTATGTATAAAACTATAATTGATAGGAGGTTTCTTTGATGAAACTTTATTTAGACCCAGGGCATGGGGGATCAGATCCAGGCGCCAGTGGGAACGGCTTGCTGGAAAAAGATATAAACTTAGATATTGCGTTAAGAATCCGCTCCAACTTACTAGATGGTTATGAAAATGTTGAAGTTTTAATGAGTCGTACAGAGGATAGCACGAAAAGTTTGACCGAGCGAACAGATGAAGCTAATGTCTGGGGAGCTGATTATTATTTATCCATTCATTGCAATGCCTTTAATGGGACAGCCCAAGGATATGAGGATTTTATTCATGATCGCTTATCTGACTCTTCCATTACTGCTCAATATCAGGATATTATTCATCCAGAAGTAATGAAAGTAAATGAGTTAGTTGACCGTGGACAAAAAAAAGCAAACTTCCATGTATTACGTGAATCGAATATGCCAGCCCTTTTAACCGAAAATGGATTTATTGACAATGCAGAAGATGCTGCATTAATAAAACAGGCTGCATGGCGTGAAAAAGTTGCTCAAGGTCATGTGAATGGATTAGCAAAAGCATTTAATCTTCAAAAGAAAACAGACAATACTGTAACAATCTATAAGGTAATTGCTGGATCGTTCAGATCAAGAAAAAGTGCAGAGAAACGAGTAGCCTACCTTGATTCAGAAGGCATTGAAGCGTTTGTTAGTCCGATTATTTTATCTGGAAAACAATGGTATCGCGTGCAAACTGGAGCCTTTTCACTATTGGAAAATGCAGAAGCACGTTTAGAGGAAGTAAAACGAGCAGGAATCGAAGATGCTTACATTACTACAGAACAAGTTAAAATAGAGCAAACAGGCTATCCTATTTTAGGTAAGACACAACTATCCCCAGAACTAATGAATCAATTTGTGAAAAACATAAATCCTGATGCAATCGAGTTAGGGATGTATTACCTCATTTACGGCCAGTATTATGGGATCAGAGGGGACATAGCTTTTGCGCAGTCTATGCATGAAACGGACTACCTTCGATTTACAGGAGTCGTTCAACCTGAGCAAAACAATTTTTGCGGGCTAGGTGCTACTGGACCAGATAATCCAGGGGCTAGTTTCGAATCTCCAGAAGAAGGAGTTCTTGCCCATATCCAACATTTATATGCATACGCTTCATCCGAACCATTACCATCTGAATATCCATTAGTCGATCCTCGATTCAACCTTGTAGAAAGAGGTTCCGCTACAACATGGGAAGCATTAAACGGAAAATGGGCTGTACCTGGCGATAATTATGGTCAATCCATTCTACAAATCTATGAACAAATGTTAGAGACTTCCATACTGGAATTAGAGAGCACCCTGCAAGAACTAAAGGCTAATTAAATTTTGATTTGTACTCGTAGAAGCACCAAAAATGAGACAACTTAAAACATACATCCCATTAAGGTACAAAAAAAATTATATCACTCACTATTTCTGCTCCAAACGGGTATTCACATGATGAGGACCCCTTAGTATGGCTAAAGAATAAAAAGCTGGACCCTTGTTTTACAAGAGATCCAGTCTTTTATTCTTTAGCGTCCCAGGCAGGATTCGAACCTGCGACCCACAGCTTAGAAGGCTGTTGGAGTCCAAATGCCCCCCACTAATAGAGTAGAGTTAAATCCCATGAGATCAATCTTTTTAAGGATAGAATACTTTTTCATGAAATTAAATTGGGGCAATAATAATAAGATTCTGCCCCATTAAGCTTACCAATTCGAGTAAGCTTGTTTTTGATGTATTATAAGAAAAATGTAGTCTGGTAACAAGAACAGCATAAAATCAAGGTAGAAGAAAGACTTACCATGTTTCATCAGTTCTTTTGTTATTTGTGGAAAAAGAACTTTTAAAGGAAGATACTGAACTCAAACATTAATGGAGTGAACCACCAAAATGCTGCTCTTTTATTGAAAAAAACACCTCCAGCTCAACGCTGGAGGTTCTCAATATAATGTTAGGTTATAGGAAGACTTAGACTAAATAAGTAAAGGACACCAACTTGAACAGTAAATACTGAAAGAATGATAACTGTAGTGTGGTATTTCTTGAGTTCTAGATAAGCTTATTTTTCATAAAATAAATTGCTGTTATTATATTCTCTAACTTATTAAGATTGAACTCTACTTTAAGATAAGTAGTACATAACTGTAGTTTCCACTTAAAAAAGGAAATGTGGATTATGGAGGATAACCTTGATAGAGGCACAACATACTAAACGAAAATCCTCTCAAGAGTTCTAAGAACTTTTGAGAGGATTTTAGATTTAGCATAGACTTTTAGAATCACTATTAAATTATTTTCCAACTTTTTTATGAAGATTTTTAGAAACTATAGCATCATGCCGCCCATGCTTCCTCAAAGTTTATAGCGCGTTAAATTACCTACCTTCCCTAGGGAGAGAAAATGTTATATTTATTAAATTCAGGAAGAGGCCAAAAAAGGGGCATTATCACAAGTATGACCCGAAGGGGAAACCGCTTTGATAATGCCGTTTACAGAACTAAACTGCCATACTCGAATGGAATATATATCAATGGCAGCCTAGAATGTTTTTTTAGTCTTATTTAACTGTTTCAACCCATTTCAGGATGGGGATTTTTCATATTCTATGGCAATCATGCTCCAGTACTCGAGGTAAGGGACAGTCAAGAATAACATCCCAGCCTTTTGTTCAAATTCTACAGATGTGGGTATACCTTGAGCATTATCTGGAGAAGCCATCCATATACTTTTTACTCTTCTGGATTCTTGCAAAGTGATAGACAACGGGCCTGTTTTGGAAGGAGGTGACTGTGTCCCATCAGAATCACGCCATTCCATATGAGCTGCGTCCATGTAGTTGAGCAGATGTATCATTTTTTTATTTTCAGTTTTTTTTGCAAAGGTGTAAACAGTCCCTTTTTTTGGTTTATCAGAAAATGTTACATTCTCTGATGAAAGGTTTGCTTCTGCTGGGGATAGTTCATCCCCGCGTAAAAGGTTTTGATACCCTACCAGAAAATCATAATAATGAACAAGTTTTTTTCGTAATTTCTGCGACATAGAGAGATTCTCATTAGGAAAAAATTCTTTAGCAAGCATATGTTCTCCAAGCTCTATGTGGGCCCCGCCATGAGCAAAGATTAGAGCATCTGTATAAAGAATTCCCGGTATATTAAAGAATCCTTTTTGATCGGCTTTATCATAATTCATATATGCAGCTAGGACGGTGTTTTTTCTGTAATCGATTCTGTTGGCCACCAGGATGTTTTTTAACTGAGCATAGGTGGTGATAGGGTCCCATACTTCTGTATAAAGAAAAGGAACTCCTGACGGAGCAATTTGCTGCTGGCCGTATTGATTGACAGCATTCATTACAAACGTGTGATTAGGGAATCTTTCTTTAACAGACTGTAAGAAATTTTTAAACCCCTCTGTCATATTTATTGGTTGTCCATATCCATTGAAGACATTCCCTCGATCTCCTAATTGATCAAGATGCCAGCCATCAAACCTTAATTCATCGAACACGGTTTGCTGGTTGTAAAAAATATAATCCTGCCATTCTTTATTTCCAGGGTCTGTTAAGAATATATCGCTTTTCCAGTCATCAGGAAGCGGATGAGTATCAATGGATTGCTGATGTTTATCCTTGAACACATACCATGAAGGTAGCACACCGTCTGCTTCTGCTTCTTTTAAACTTCCATACAATAAATTATAACTCATTGCTTTCATTCCATTTTTATGAGCAAGCTCAATATAGTTTTCTATTGTAGAAAGGGAAACAGGCTTATTTGCAATGTTTGCCCAGCTAGTTAAGATACGTCCATCCTGTTTTTTTAATGGAAGATGGTGCTCATCATGCCAATCGTAAAACTGAAGAGCATTAATATGATATCGATTCAACTTTTTGATTATGGTTTTTTGGTCCTGTTTTTTCATTTCAGAGAATTTTGAAAGAAACCCGTACCTTGGGAAAGCTGTCCAATTGGATGAGACGTCTACAGCAATAGTAGAAGCTTGCTTCTGATTATTTAAGGAAATTGCGACTAAATAGCCTTGATGATCCCGTGAAGGAGGTAACCATTCCCATTCAAAGCTTTTTCCATTAATGGACAAGGTCTGTTCATCAAATTTCATTCCCCGATGGTAATAGGAAACCTGAATAAAACCTTCTGTATAGGAGGTATTGAGTTCGCCCTTAAATTGTACCTTCTCTCCAGGATTATAGGCGGCCTTGTCTTTGGTAATAGAGCTAATGGAAATATGAGGCCCAGGCTCGTTTTGGTCCGAGCGAAGAGAAAAAATAATGAGCAAAATGAGCATTACTCCAATTCCACTTATTAAAAACAACCATTTCATCTTCATAACGAATCACCTATAGAGGGGCTGACGAAAAAGCGCCAGCCCTCTCCCCATATTATTTTCGTTTATTACCTTTAAATAAAATCTTAACCTTGTGTTTTTCATCTGCTGGAACGTTGACATAAAGAGAATCATTTTCTTCATCATAGAAGTATGATTCCTGATTAGATTTTACTTCTTCTACTGAACTTACTCGGTTATATTTTGTGCGGGCTGCCTGGACTTTCTTTGGAGCAACTTCGCCATTCAATTTAAGTGTATAGGACTCTAATTCGGTATTGTATCCTGTTGCTTGTTTCTTCGTTTTGAATTCAATGTGATTCTTTTTACGTTGAATCACTAAGTCTGTGATGTTGTACTCACCGTCTTTATAGTCTAGGGTAGCACCATCGTCTTCATAGAAAGAGTAGGTTGCTTTTTCATCAAGATAGGTGTCGAGTACCAAGTTCTCTAATGTTTTTTCACCCGTGTATTGTTGGACCTCACGTGTAGGAATCATAGAATCTTTTTTCACGTAAATCGGAAGGTGATCAAGCTGTGCATTCGTGTGGATGGTTTGACCGCCTTCATATTCTTTGCCTGTCCAGTAATCAACCCATGTTTCTCCTTCAGGAAGATACACATCACGTTCTGTCTGTCCTTGTTTAACAACTGGTGCAAGCATCATAGATGAACCGAACATGAATTGGTCACTAATATTTTGCGTTTTTTCATCTTCTTGGAACTGATAAACAAGTGGCTGTTGTACGGGTGTTCCATTTTCAGAAGCATCAATGAACGTATTGTAAAGATAAGGCATTAGCTTGTAACGCATTTCAACATACTTCTTACTAATGTCTTCCACTTCTTGACCAAAGGCCCATGGCTCTTGTGCCTGTTTATCTCCTTCAGCTTTTTTGTCACTATCATAATGGATACGAGAGAATGGAAGGAAAGCGCCTACTTCAATCCACCGTGCGAACATTTCTGCATCCGGGCGTCCTGCGAAACCGCCGATATCATTTCCGACAAAAGGTACACCTGAAAGACCAATGTTTGTGTTCATTGGAATTGACATTTGTAAGTGATCCCATTCACTGACATTGTCCCCAGTCCAAAGGGCAGCGTAACGTTGAGATCCTGCATACATATCACGAGTTAACACGAAAGGACGCGTATTTGGCTTATACTTTTCGAAAGCCTTATATGTAGCTTCCGCTTCGTCATGGCCGTATAAATTATGGTATTCAGCATGGGTGCGTTTGTTTTCGCCCTCTCCAAAGGTTACATCTAGTGGCATAGTATGGTAGGGACCATCAAAAACGGCTGGTTCATTCATATCGTTCCAAATGCCGTCTATACCTTTATCAAACAGGATATTGTGTTTGTTTGCCCACCATTCACGAACTTCTGGTTTAGAGAAGTCTGGGAACATGGAGTCTCCAGGCCATACTTTACCTACAAAATTTGTACCATCCGGATTTTTAGCCCAGAAGTCATTGTCTGTCCCTTCATCGTACATAAAGTAGCCAGGATCCTTTTTAACAGCGGGGTCGTTGATTGTAATTTTATGGAAATTCATATCATCAAGTTTTTGATGAAGGGCTTCCTTGCCGAATTTATCAGACCATGTGAAGACGCGGTATTCGTCCATATAATCAATGTCAAAGTGCATAGTGTCAATGGGAATATCTTTCTCACGGTACGTCTCAGCTACACGTTCAATATCCTCTGCAGAATATTCCCACTTAGATTGATGAAGGCCCAGTGTCCATTTGGCTGGTTTGTCCATCTTACCCGTCAAATTAGTATAACTGTCAAGCACATCTTCAATTTCTGGTCCATACATAAAGTAATAATTTAATTTTCCATCATCTGCATAGAAGTAGTAATAATCATCACTTTCGCTTGCCATTTCAAAATAGGAACGATTTGTGTTATCAAAGAAAATACCGTAGGCTTTTTCATTTTTTAAACCGATGAAGAAAGGGATAGATGTATATAAATATTTTGTATCAGGCTGGTAACCATAAGCATCTGTGTTAAACATACCGATACTTTCCCCCCGTTGATTTACCTCAAGTCCTCCCTGTTCGCCAAAGCCATAGAAAGCTTCATTTTCATTGGTTTTCTTGTAAACATAAGGCTTCTCGCCATCATAGCCTGAACCATTCTTCATGTAGTCCTCGTTGATTACATTTCCTTTTTTATCAAGGAACTTAATACCAAATGGTTCTTTTTTAATTTTGACCGTGATTTCATTAGTAGTTAGTGTGATTTCTCCATTTTGTTCTTTGACATCAAAGGATGGTGTGTCCCATTCCTTTTTCACAATAGCTTCAGAAAAGTATTCTTCTTCGCCATCATTCAGTATGGAAATTTTCGCCATATCTTCAGAAAATAGTCGAATAAGCGCTGTTTGGTCTGAGGAGAGATCGAGTTTTACACCATTTTCCAGCTGTTGAACACCTTCAACTTGCAATTGTTTTTTGACAGCTTCTTGGTTTAGCTCTTTGTCTGGATGGGGTTGAGTTACAGCTAATACATTAGGTGCCTGTGCGGCGAATATGCTCGCAGCTATAGCTGTGGTAGCAACTAAGCGAGAAATATTTTTTGATTGATTGTGCATATTTATTCTTCACCTCGAATTAATATTTACAGCAACCGGTTGCGCAAATTCACTATACACCTATGTGAAAAATTTGACAATAGAGGTGTGGTATCGATTCCACTGGTGACTTATATACTATTAAGGTTATTGTAATAAATATGTAATCGCTTTTAGAAACAAATGTAAAGGTTTGCAAAAAAAGTGAAAATTGCAACAAATGGACCATAGATTTGACATTCTTCATAAATTCAAACCCTTTAGAAGGTTTAGGGATGTTGGTCCAGAAGCACAGCTTATTACTTAAACTATAAAATTATTTGAAAATTTCCAATAGAATGTGCTTTATGAAGCTTTACTATTGCCGAGGATACGTATTTATTGTTATCTAACCCAACATATTCTTTCAATTAACTTACGAAGATAAAAAAACTTCGCAAATATTTAAAGCTTAATCTTCCCATACAACATAAAAAAGCTTCCCTTTAAAGGGAAGCTTTCTCACAATTATGGACGGAAGTTCCCATTTGGATAACCGTTGACTAACACTAGCCGGCTATAAAATTGATTTCCGCCTCAGCCCACTCTCCAACATCAGTGAACGACAGCTAAGGGTTATAATCGGCGACATCCTCTTTAACTTTAACCAATTCAATTTGACCAAGTGGACCATCGTATAATCTACCTCCACCCTTCGCACCGAATACACGAATACTTATTAAATTTTCTTCTCCATATTTAATTATATCAGCCGGAATCGTATATTCACGCTCCCAATCCCATGCAGAGATCATTCCTTGCTCACCTTCTCCCATCGGGAAAGTGCCAGACTCGCCGATTATTTGACCATTCATAAATGTTTGATCAACATCATCTATTTTTCCTAGCTTCACTTTTAGCGAATAGCCTTTCCATTCTTTCGGAATATGGATCGCTTTTCGATACCATCCGTAAGTGTCGTCTTCGAGGTAATTAGAATGATCTTCCCAACTCCTTGGAAGGGTAACCTCTTGCCAGTTGGTGTCATTGAACTCAGGAGACTTCCAAGTTTCATTATCTCCTTTTTGGAACAGCCAGTTTCCTGCAAGATTTATTAATGGCATAGCTATAGGTTCAGGTACTAAGTTTCCTATGGAAACATTATAAGCGTCTGCTTTCCCATTCGTATCATAGGTGAAGGTCACTTTTTGAGTACCACCGCCTGCTTGAGCTGGGACTTCTACATCTTTTGTTTCTACTTCTTCACCATTCACAGTAAACGGAACAGTGGTTGTTCCTGAAGTTGTGCCAAAATTCGTCACTGCAGCTTCAGCCATAATCCTTTCCCCATCCGCTGTTACAGAAAGGTCGCTATATTCAAAGGTGGGTTCTTTTTCGTTGACCTCCACTTGATTGACACTCAGTCCATCAACTTGAACTTTATATTTTCCTGGTTCAAACAGTTTATCGTAAGAAAGAGTCACTTCTTTGGTACTGTGAGGTGCAATTCTGATCTTTTCTTCAGCTACTAGCTTACCATTTACCATCAATTGGACCTTTTTACCTGTCACGACTTCGCTGTTATTCTCGGCTTCTGCCGTTACCTGAAATTCATCATTAGATTGGATAGCTTCTGGGACATGTCCATAGGAAAGTTTCAGCTTGGGATCCTTATATTTAGGAAGATCTTTCCTTTCCTCTTTAGAAGCTGGATACATTCGTACAGCCTGTCCGCCTCCTGTGGCCATAGAAGTCACTAGTGTATCTTTATGGCTGACAATCACTTTCTGAATAGAAACAGCTTCTGGATTTTCTTCCAAGTCCACATTATGGGCGTCAGAATAGACCTCCGCTACATACTTCTTGTCTTTATCCAAGAAGTCTAGGTCGACATCCAAGTCTCTCGCCTTTTCATCCGTAATACTCCCCATATAAAATTCATCTCCACTGCGACGGACAATCGTGGCATAATCACCAATTTCAGCATTAGGAACCATAATATCGTCCCACGTTACTGGTACACCTTTGATGAACTTAAATTCCAGTAAAATATTTCCATCTTAATTCGATACCTAGTAATGGAAACGTAAAAAACTATTCCATTAATAACAGGTACTCCCTACTATGATACTCTTCCTTTACAAGCTTATTACTTTATTCTTTACCCGTGAACTTTTTTAGATCCTCATTCCAATCCTTAGAATTTGACGTATCAGATGATTTTTAATTTGTTAGTAATCGGTGATGATTTTCAGCAAACTCCCTCCCCGCCTAGGCTCCATTTTTTAAGATTTTACAGTATGCATACACTATCAAATAACCTACCAAATAAAATTAAAAACGTGAAAAATATGTTCCAACCTTTAAAGTATCTAAAATAATCAAAGAATAAAAAAACCTTCGATAAGAGTTGCAATGATAGAAATTACAAATACCGATTTAATTTGAAAAATAGTTTTATTATGATGTGCTAATATCGTAGAAGATGCCGGAATTACACCTATAATCATTGGAATTGATGCAAAGTTTGACTCCAGCTCAAATAGGTAAACTTTCACATATTCGTAAGCTATAGATCTTTTAATCATTATCCACGAGTTAGGCATTTGTACTTGCACATAAAATTACCTTTTATAAAATTCTGCCCCAAAACGGAGATTTAGTGAGCAATGAGCCCCAAACACGAAAAAAACGCTGAATCCCTTGTATTGCAAAGGTTTCAGCGCTTTGTTAGTTAGCGTCCCAGGCAGGATTCGAACCTGCGACCCACAGCTTAGAAGGCTGTTGGCATACACATCATCACTATAGATTAAAGTGGAACAGTCACCGTCAAATCAACCTTCTTTAGGGTTTAGAATGCTATAACCAAATTAAAATGGGGCTAAAATAAAGAAATTCTGCCCCATTTCTGCCCCAAAGGTATTTTTCGAGTTTCCTCCAAAAATGCAGGCAATTGAACGCTACCCTGTCAGATCCCCAATTACTAATGTTTCGTAATCATTAACAAATGAATCAGTACGATCGTCTGGGTATTTCAATTAGGAATTATTTTTAGTTTTTTCATCAAAGGGGGCGAATGCTTATTAAGCAAACGCCCCCAATACATTTGATTTCGAGATATATTGGAGCTGAACTTAAACTAACGCACCTGTTAGTTGAACAGACTTTTTCTATTGAAGATTAGAACGTAATATTTATTAAGCGGTTTATATCCCTTTTTTATTTCCACTATTACCATAGTTCCCTTGTCCATCCCTTTCAGGATGCAAGTCTTAAAAGCTATTTCCATGCATAGTCTTCATTATTAATCCTTGGCATTTTATTAAATAAATTATTTATTGGAAGTAAGGCTAGCCTCGAACATATCTATAATATGAAGGAACCTTTCTGCTTCACGGAAGACGTGGTCAGCTAAAAGAGGGTGGATAATACTTTTGATCCTACATTCTTCAATCAATTCCCTTGCTGCTTTCTTAAAGTCTCGAAGAGCAACTACTGAGACCCGATTTTCATCAAGGAAATGATCTAAAATTGGTTGAGTTTCTGACTGAGGACGCATTGAATCTAAGTCGGTTGCTTGGAAAACTAGTTGATCAAAATCATGACTAAATTCCCTCGCTTGGTCAACCAATTTTCTTTCAGATGGATCGAGTAGATGACCTATAAATTTAGAATGATCTGCCATTATTCTTAAGAAGAACACGTTCTCTTTGATAATTTTTGCGGGAGTCGGTTTCAATTTCCCTTCATTTAATTCTTTCAACCGTTCAGCAAAATAAGCTGCCTCCCGACTAGTATGGTCTAGTAATAAAGGAAAATTGTTGGACCTTATTTCACATCGTAGTGACAATCCAAGGACTTTTCGCTTATATGCCCAAATAGAAGCAGCTGCTTGATATACTTGATTATTAAAAGTTGCTATTTGTTGAGGGTCAGAGTTTACAGTGAATTGACCTAATTGTTGTTCAATTCGTTCAAACAAATCAATATACTGCTGGGCCTCTTGGATTAATTTTGTGTCGTCAAAGTTAAATCCGAGACTTAGAAACAAGGCGTGCTCTTTCATAATCCTAGACCAGAAACGGATTTCATCCAATGAACGAGCTACAAATTGACTTGCCATATAATTCCCCCTAGAAAGTTTTCACCGAGGAGATTATATGCACTAATTTTATTTAAAAGAACCATCATAAAATACCCCTAAATAGAACTCAATTATTGTGAGAATTAGAAAAGAGCTGTTAGGTACTTATTAAGAAGAAAAAATTTATACGAGCACATTGAATCGGTTTACTCCCATTTGATAGAGTATATAGTTTACCATTGGGGGAGTTGTTATTTGCATAAGGATTTAGAAAAAATTGAGGGTCTTAGAGAGCCGATGCATATTATGTACATGCCCCCCCAATACCCCCATAACTGTTTAGCAATCGTTAGACGAACTCTTGAATGAGTATGATTGTCGAAATAAGCAAAGAGGAATTCCTCATTGCTTATTTTCTTAAATTGATTGCAAAGGTAGCATTGGTGCGCTTATGTGACCCAAGCCCAATATTTCCTACAGAGGAGTTTTTATATCCATAAAAACTGTTGGTGTAAATGTTGCAATTGGTATAAGAAGCCCCCCTTTTTATATCTCCGGCTTAGGGTTTGTAAACTTGATAACTCCAAAATTATCTTGTAGTATCATTTCTCCCTCTTTATGGTACATGTTTAAAATTTGTAGTAACTTCATCCTTTCCTTCCCTTTTTTAATCTAAATTCAAAGAACCCCACTTTAGCTTCTGGTGTCATAAAGCAGGTTTCTATCTCTTTTACTCTTAATCTCATAAGGGAGGGTTTCATCTTTGAAAGTACCATTCTCTATTGCTCTATTTGCTTTTTTCTGGCTTCTCAAAGCAAATTCATCTTGTGATTCTCTAGAAATATTGTATTGTTCTGCTAAATTTCCAACAGTCAATCCCTTAGTTATATTTTCATATTCTTCTATTGGTTGGGACCTTGGTTGACTTTATGTATTAGGATCTACTAATTCAGCATTTCCTGCTTGTTACCCATACCTTGCATTTCTAAAATAATAAGGAGCAGTACACATACTTTCTCCACCACCTGCTAATACTACATCGGCCAAACCACACATAATTTGTCGAACAGCGTTATTGATCGATTGTAGTCCAGAACCACTTTGCCTGTGCACTGTATATCCTGGAACTGTTACAGGGAGCTCTGCTTTTATTGCAGCGATTCTGGCTAGACTTGATATGTCAGAACTTTGTTTGGCAATCCCAAAGGTAACTTCATCTACTTCTTCTCCCTCTACATGACTTCGAATAAGAGCTTCTTTCATAACCGACACAGACAAAAAGTCAGACTCGACATCCTTTATCTCCTCCCATACGACCTATTGCTGTTCTGACCCCATCCACAAAGACTATGTTCTTCATATTAAAATCCTCTCCGTTAGACATATTGTCGCTTTAATTCTGAAGCGATAATATTTTTTTGAATTTGAGTCGTACCTTCATAAATTTTCGTAATCCGTGCATCTCTATAATAGCGTTCAATAGGATACTCTTTGATATAACCTATACCACCATGAATTTGAACCGCTAAATCGGCAACTCTATTATAAACCTCAGAGCCGTAATATTTAGCTATAGCAGCGTCTTTAACCACACGCTGTTTTTTGTCTGTCATCCAAGCTACCCGATAGGTAATTGCACGAAGTGTTTCAATTTCAGCTGAAATATCCGCCAACATATGTTGTACTGCTTGTTGTTCAAATATCGGCTTACCGAACTGCTGTCTTTCAAGAGCATATTCCATGGAATGTTCTAATAGTTTTTCACAGGAACCAAGATTCCTAGCAGCTAAACCGGTTCTTCCATTTGCTAATATTTTTAGGGCGTTAATGTACCCCATCCCTACTTCACCCAATACATTCTCTACCGGAACCTCCATGTCCTCAAAGAAAATTTCAGCAGAATGAGACCCCCGAAGTCCCATTTTTTCTTCTACTTTTCCTAAAACAAATCCCGGAAAATCCTTTTCAACAATAAATGAAGTAATACCTTTAGCATCCTTGTCAGAATCTGTAACCGCCATTACTGTAAATATGTGAGCATCCACAGCATTTGTAATATAATGTTTTGAGCCATTCAATATATACTTATCGCCTTTTTTCACTGCTGTGGTTTTCAAGTTGGCAGCGTTAGACCCAGCACTCGGTTCTGTTAAAGCAAATGCTCCTAACCATTCCCCGGTAGCCATCTTAGGTAAGTATTTTTGTTTTTGCTGTTCATTTCCCAATTCCACTATTCCTACTGTCCCTATACCTGTATGGGCGCCTACTAAGGTAGTATAACCGTTATGTGTTTTTCCAAGTTCTTCATATATGGCGCATTTACCCACCATATTTAATCCCAGACCACCATATTCTTCAGGAATACTAATACCGAATATCCCTAATTCCTTAGTCATTTCAATGATATCGTCAGGAATCTGGTTTTTCTCTTCAATTTCCATTGCTACAGCTTCAACTTCTTCTTGCACAAAATTTCTTACGCCTTTTCTTAATGCTTGTATCTCTTCATTAAATTCAAAATCCATAATTCTGCCTCCTAATAACTACTTCCCCTGAAATTCCGGAGTTCTTTTTTCTAAGAAGGCTGAAATACCTTCTGTTTTATCATCTGTTGCCATCAACATAGCTTGGGCATATTTTTCAAACATTAATGCTGTATCCATATCAATATCAGCACCTTTATTGAGTAAAGTCTTAGCAACCCTTAGAGATAACGGACCTTTCACAGCTATCTTTTCAGCAATTTCCAATGTCTTATTCATCAGCTGATCTTGTTCTACAAGATCCGTAATGAGTCCATAGTCTATAGCTTGTTCTGAAGTAATGATTTCACCTGTAAGAATCATCCTCATAGCCCTTCCTTTCCCAATTATGCGTGCTAAACGCTGAGAACCACCGGCTCCGGGGATGATGCCTAAATGAACCTCTGGGAGTCCAAGTTTAATATTAGAAGTCGCGACACGAATGTCGCAGGCAAGGGCTAATTCAAGTCCCCCACCGACAGCCGTACCGTTAATAGCAGCAATAATAGGCTTTTCATATTCTTCGATTTTTCTATATGTTGCTGTCATATTTGGTTCCAAAGCAGATACAGCGGTTCTTTCTTTCAATTGATTTATGTCTGCTCCAGCTACAAAAGATTTATTCCCTGCCCCTGTAAAGATAAGAACTTTGATCCTATCATCCTTTCTCCAAGCACCTAAGACACTCTCAATCTCTGATAAGGCGGATAAATTAAGGGCATTTCGCTTCTCCGGATTATTTATCGTGATTATCCCCACTCCATCTTTAACCTCAGTAAGTAGATATTTATAATTCATAATTACCTCCTAATAATAGTCATAGAATCCATGACCCGATTTCCTTCCTTTCCTGCCTGATTTTACATATTTGGTAAGTAGTGGTGAAGGTCGATACTTCTCTCCTAATGTCGCATGGAGATATTCCATATTACGCAAGCGAGAATCTAGACCGACTAAGTCTGCAAGTTCTAACGGACCCATTGGGTGATTTAATCCTAACTTCATCGCTTTATCGATATCTTCTACTGAAGCTACACCTTCCATCAACATATTCATGGCTTCGTTGCCAATTAAACAATTCATGCGACTGGTTACAAAGCCAGGAAATTCGTTGACTTCTACTGTCTCTTTCCCCATTATTCTCCCAAGCTCCTGAGCTTTTTCTACTGTTTCTTGCGATGTGTCAAGTCCCTTAATGAGTTCAATCAATTTCATTTTGTGAACAGGGTTAAAAAAATGCATGGCAATACATTGGTCAGGTCTCGAGGTAGAGGCGGCTATCTCTGTAGGACTCATTGTTGAAGTGTTTGTCGCCAAAATGGTGTAATTATCACATAATTCATCCAACTGCCGGAACATGTTGATTTTCAATTCCATATTTTCAAAAACGGCTTCGATGACAAAATCTACTTGATCTACTGCTTTATCAAGATCTTCCGTATAAGTGAGATTGGATAAATAATCTTCTACTCTTTCTTTTGATATAAAGCCTTTTTCAGTGCTTTTATGCATGGTCTGTTCTATATACGTTTTTGCTTGTTCAAGCGCTTCTTGGCTAATATCATTAATTGTCACTTCCAGTCCATTGATCGCCCCTAAATAGGCTATACCTCTGCCCATTGTGCCGGCGCCAATTACGCATATTTGATTCATTTTTAATTCTCCTTTACGGTAGATGTAGGGAAAAAAGTGTGTAGAAGGATTGTCGTATAAATAAGCTAATACTTCCTTTGTTATATGTGTATTAACGAAGACTGTCTTGATTCTTCCCCAGAGCTATAAATACCGATTCAAATGTTTAAAAAGGCTACCATTAATGGCTGTGGTCTTCATACCTTCAGCAGTCTTTATCCTCCAAAGTTTTCAGGGCACTTGAACCTAAATTTGCTTTTCCGATCTGAACAAGCGACATTTGCAATTTCTGCATATATTTTCCAAGAGTATTATTCTTACGTTAATGTAGAATTAAATTTTATTAAATTACTTGGGCCGATTTTTCATATGGGTCAAACATATATTTATGGACGAATATCCCTGCAAGGAATAAACAAATAAATAGCGTATCATACAGTGCATACCAACCAGCTATTTTGTAAAGGTAAGCACCGATTAAAGGCGCAACTGCTGTTCCAACAAATCGAATAAAGTTATATACTCCCATAGCTGTTCCCTTTTCCTCACCAAATATATTAATGAGGATTGTAGTTTGGGCAGGTAAGCTTGCTCCCAGTAAAACGCCATAGGTTAATAGAAAAAAGACTAGCATGGGCATAGTTAGTAGTTGTAAAGTTAAACACAGGGAAAATAATAAAACTGTCGCACCTATTCCATATGAAGCAGAAACCATAATTGCTTTACGCGTTAAATGAACCTGAAGTTTACCGCCCACAATAGTACCAAGCGCAATCCCAACAGTAAGGGGCAAAAAGAGCAGACCTTTCATTACTAAAGAAACATGAAAAAAATGGTCTAACAAACTAGGTAAAAACACTAGGTAAGTATAATACCCATAAAATTGAAAAAAAGCTAATACCATAATGGAGAGTCCTGCTTTATTAGAGAGGATCTTTTTAAAAGTCTTTGAGGTAATTTTCCTTGATGAAGTACCTTCTTCTAGCGTTTCATGAAGAATCAAACGATTATATATGTAACTTACAAGGGCTCCTAAGCTAAGCACAGCAAAGACCCATTGCCAATGAACATAGGCAGCAATTAAACTCCCCAAAATAGGTCCTAACACAGGGCCTAAAAAGATCATCGTTTGATAAACACTCATTGCTCCACTACGTTTATCCGGTGGATAAATATCACCGATCACTGCCGCAGCAACCACTGACCCAGCACTGATCCCAAGTGCTTGCAAGGATCTTCCAATTAAAAAAATTGTATAGTTTGTAGTCAAAAAACAAATCATTGATCCTATCAGAAATATAAGAAGACCAGGTAATAACGTTCTCCTTCTTCCTCTTTTATCTGATAAAGGACCAATAATAAATTGACTAAAGGCTAATATAATGGTGTACAAAGAGATGGTTAGGTTAACCATTAATGGATTTGCTGTAAAAAAATGCCCAACTTCTGACAAACTCGGTGTATAAATCGTTTGAGTAAAGGGGCCTAAAAAAGCAGCAGATGAAAGACCAATTAGTATTTTTCTGTTGCTCGACATGTCATCTTTCATCTCCATTTCTTTCACAAAATTTCTTAATTGATCATTCCACAACATATACTAGCGAATAGAAAAGATAAGGATTCCGATTAGTGTTCGGAATCCTAGATTAAACTCTGAATATTACCAGTATATAAAGAGGATCAGGATTAACTGAACAGCCCCTTCACACTAGAAGTATCAAATTCTAAACACGTAGATTTTCCACTACAGTAGAAATTCCCTGACCTCCCCCAATACATAACGTTACCAAGCCATAACGTGAACCTCTTCTTTCCATTTCATGCAATAATTTCACCATCAAAACTGCACCTGTCGCCCCAATAGGATGGCCTAATGCAATGGCTCCCCCATTAACGTTTAACTTACTTTCATCAATGCCTAACTCTTCAATTACTGCTAAGCTCTGTGCAGCAAAGGCTTCATTCAGTTCAATTAAATCAATATCCTCCATCTTTAAACCGGCCTGTTTCAGAGCTTTATTCGTTGCAGGAACAGGGCCAATCCCCATAATAGAAGGGTCTACTCCAGATACTGCTTGAGAAATAATACGAGCTCTTGGTTTTAATCCCTTGCGTTTCACAACATCCTCCGATACAACCACTAGAGCAGCAGCGCCGTCATTCCTCCCACTTGCATTCCCTGGGGTAACCGATCCGCCTTCTTTAAAAACAGCAGGTAATTTTGTTAATTTTTCCATAGACGTTTTACGTGGATGTTCATCTGTATCAAAAATTATAGTATTTCTCTTTTGTTTTACTTTAAAAGGAAGAATTTCATCTTTAAAATGTCCATTTTCTATTGCTGCGTTTGCTTTCTTCTGACTATTTAAAGCAAATTTATCTTGGCGCATTCTATCAATATTATATTTTTCTGCAAGATTTTCAGCAGTTAAGCCCATCGTTAAATTACCGTATTCTTCAATAGGCTGGGCTCTAGGTTGACTTTCTGTATTTGGATCAACGAGTTCTGCATTTCCTGCTCCATAACCGTACCTTGCCTTACGTAAATAGTATGGAGCAGTACTCATACTCTCACCTCCACCTGCTACAACAACCTCTACTAAACCGGACATAATTTGTTGAGCAGCATTATTAATAGATTGTAGGCCAGACCCACACTGACGATGTACTGTATATCCTGGCACCTCTATTGGAAAGCCTGCTCGCAAGGAGGCAAGATGTGCTAGATTAGGAGTATCCGAGCTTTGTTTTGCGTTCCCCCAAATTACCTCATCTACTTCTTCACCTTGAAGGTCTGAACGTTGGAGTACTTCTTCCATCACACTACTAGATAAAAAGTCTACTTCAATATCTTTCAGAGTTCCTCCCATGCGACCTATAGCGGTTCTCACTCCATCCACAATATATACCTCTCTCATTACTTTCATCCCTTCTACACAGATAATTCTTATTCATTGCGCTTTTTTTATTTCTTTAAAATTCCCATTTAACGTGTATTTCTGTAATACGAATACGATTAAGAGAAACCCTAAACCTAGTAAATCAGATATCACGCCTGTGTAAACAAGTGAAACTGCACCTAGAAATAGCATTAACCTCTCGTACCAAACTGCATGGCGGAAAACCCATCCTTCTGCTGCTGCGGCCATAGCTATAATTCCAAGGATTGCAGTAACTAGCGTAATGATAATCGTTAATGCATCTCCTATTAATAAAATAGAAGGGCCGTAAACGAATATAAACGGTACGATAAAAGCTGCAATCCCTAGACGTAAAGCAGTTATTCCTGTTCGCATAGGATCTGAACCAGCAATTCCTGCCGCCGCAAAAGCAGCTAGAGAAACAGGCGGGGTAATTGCTGATATAATGGCGAAGTAAAAAACGAACATATGGGCTGCAAGTGGTGCGACTCCTAATTCAATAAGGGCAGGAACAGTTAAAGCTACTTGTACTATATAAGCAGCGACTGTGGGTAAGCCCATTCCTAAAATAATGGAACTAATCATAGTAAATATTAGAGTTAAAAATAAACTTCCTCCAGCTAAAGTTAAAATTAGCCCGCTAAACTTCAATCCTAGACCCGTCAAACTTAGCACGCCGATAACCATTCCAGCAGCACCACATGCAATTGCTGTTTCTAATACAGCTCTCGCTCCTAAATCTAGTCCATCAATGATTTTTTTCAAAGATAAACGGGTACTTGATTTTAATGAGGCAACAAGGATGACCGAAACAATTGCGTACAAACCTGCTCTCATTGGAGAATTTCCGTTCATTAGGAAAAACACAATCACTAGTAACGGAATAAAGAAAAGATATCCCTCAATTAAAACTCTTTTTAAGTTTGGAAGTTCATCTTTTCTCAATCCTCGCAAACCTTTTCGTTTCGCACGTAGATCCACTTGAAAAAATAAACAAAGGTAGTAGAGTAATGCAGGAATGATCCCAGCAAGAGCTACGGCTGTATAAGGAACTCCAACATAAGAAGCAATGATGAAAGCAGAAGCCCCCATGATTGGAGGCATGATTTGTCCCCCAGATGATGAAACAGATTCTACAGCACCAGCAAATTCTTTATTATAACCGGTTTTTTTCATCATAGGTATGGTGAAGGCACCTGTGGTTACTGTATTTGCTACTGCGCTTCCAGATATCGTTCCCATGGTTGAACTTGCAAATATAGCTGTTTTAGCTGGTCCACCACGATACTTTCCCATAGCTGCCACAGACAAGTCGATAAAAAACTTCCCTGCACCCGTAATCTCAAGAAATTTCCCAAAAAACACGAATATGAATATAAACGTGGCAGAAACTCCTAAAGGAATACTAAATACTCCACCAGTAGTATAAAAGAGGTGATCAATTATCCACATAAACGTAAAATCTTTATGAGATAAAAAGCCAGGAATATATTGTCCCCATAAGGCATAAGCAAGACATGTTACTACAATCAGCATCAATGCAGTCCCTACAACTCGTCGAGTAACTTCTAATAGCAAGAGTCCAGCTATCATACCTATAACGATTTGAAGTTGGGAGAGCTCTTCTACATAAGACATACGGGATGCAATATTTTCTGCATTTATGGCAAAATAAATAAATATTCCAACCGTCATAAGTATCGCTAACACATCATACCAAGGTATCTTCGTTTGATTTAACCGTTTAGATGGCTTATATATGGCAAATGAAAGAATCATAGCAAACCCTAAATGTGCAGATCTTTGCAAGAATGATTCAAATACTCCAAATACAGCCGTGTATAAGTGAAATATAGACATTGAAATTGCTATGAAGGTTATAAATCTGGCTATCCACCCTTGAGCATTACGAAATTTTTCGTTAGTATTCTCCTGGGTTATCTGTTCTTTAGCCTTTGAGTCCGTACTTGCACTCGCCAATTCTATCACCTCATTATTTCTTTAAAACCCTATATGATAATTGACATTTCAAGAAAAATATGGTTGTATTTACTCTAAGGCACCAATTTCTTTATAGTAACGTTTTGCCCCTGGATGCAGTTCGCCGATATTATTTTCAACTGAAAACTTTGCATTAAAATCAGAAAGGGTCTTGGATAAATTTGTCCATTTTTCTTTATTTTCTACTACCATCTTAGTTAATTTGTATGCGCTTTCTTCACTGATCGTATTCGAGTTTGCTACCATAACTGTAAATGTTGAGACTGTTTTGACATCATTTTTCGAATTTGGATAAGTTCCTTTTTTAACCGTATACTCTAGATAGGCAGGGTTGGCTTCATGCATCTTATCTATAGTAGATTGATCTAATGGAATAAGGCGAATACCAACTGTTGTATCTAATTCTTGAAAAGAGGAAACTGGTGCTGTCAATAAACCAACATAAGAATCGAGATTACCATCACGTATTAAGTTTACTGCATCAGCAGTACCTACATATTCTACTGCTCCTAGGTCATCATAACTCATATCATTGACTTCTAGAATTTTCTTAAATGCAAGCTCTCCACTATAGCCTTTCAGACCAGGACTGACTTTTTTCCCTTTTAAATCCTCAATTGAATGAATATCAGAATCAGCACGTACGACAATATGCATAACGTTTGGATACAATGTAGCAAGTGTCTTTAGATTTTTTGCTGGTTTCTTAAACTCACCTTTTCCTTCTATTGCTGAAGGGATAACTTGGCCATTACTAAACCCTATATCTATTTGATCTTGTGAAATACCTAATAGATTCGCAATTGTTCCGCCTTCAATTACCGTAACAGATGTATCTGGGTTATTATTTGAAATCTCATTTCCCATTGCTCCTGCCAGAGGGTACCATAGCCCACCTTGAGATGAAGCACCAAATGCAAGGTCAGACGGCAATTCTTTTGGTGTAGCATTAGCATCTTCTTTATCTTTAGCTGCTGTGTCTGAATTACTTCCACAAGCAGTAGCTAGAATGGTCAACAATGCAATTAGAAATAGTGAGAAAGTTTTCTTCATTAAGAATTCCTCCAATTTATTAATAATTTTTTGAAAGGTCAGACGAAACTTCAAAATGGGCACTCGTCATTTTTTTTAAATCCTCTATTGAGATAGTTGGATCCATTTCTTTTAAAAACATTTTTCCGTCTTTTACATCAAAAACTGCTCTTTCAGTTACCACCATATCAACTTTTCGAGAACCACTGCTAGGACACGTCAATTTTTGTACTATCTTTGGATCACCGTTTTTCGCTTGATGGCTCAACCCCACTATGATTGTTTTTGCACCAGCAACAAGGTCCATTGCACCACCGACTCCTAAAATACGCTCTCCTGGAACAGCCCAATTAGCAATTTCCCCTGTTTCATCTACCTGTAAGGCACCTAATACAGCTACATCTATATGCCCACCGCGTATCATGGCAAAAGATTGTGAACTATCAAACAACGAAGCTCCCTGTATCATTGTGACTGGTTTTTTACTCGCACTAATTAAGTCCATATCAATATCTTCATTCTGTGCATTAGGGCCCATACCCAATAGGCCATTCTCAGAATGGATGTATACCTGTGTGTCTTCTAAGTAATTAGGTACTAATGTAGGTATCCCTACTCCAACATTAACTACTTGATCTTTTTTCAATTCATCAGCTAATCGCCTAGCAATCTTGACTCGTTTTTGAAGAATTTTCTGCAACGTAATGCCCCCCTTTCTTAACATACCTATTGATAACTAAATAATCTACATAAACATGGGGGGTCTGGATTTCCTCGGGTGCTAGAGTGTCTTGATGAACGATCCTATCCACTTCAGCTATCACCGTTTTACCCGCAGTAGCCATAACAGAATTAAAATTATTAGCTGTTTTGTTATAGACTAAATTCCCTAAATGGTCTGCTTTTTCAGCTTTTATTAGTGCTACATCTCCTTTTATAGCTGGTTGGAATAAATAATCTTCACCTTCTATTTCCCGTACCTCTTTATTTTCAGCTAATTTTGTACCGAGAGCTGTTTTTGTATAAAAACCTCCAATTCCTGCTCCTCCCGCACGAATAGCTTCTGCGAGAGTCCCCTGGGGGATCAACTCGATTTCCAGTTTTCCCTCCGACCATGCTTCAACAGCATCACGATTAGTTGTAAAATAAGACCCAATCGCTTTTTTAATTTTTTGAGACAAAAGCAATTTTCCTAAACCTTTGCCTTCTTCTCCTAAATTATTACTTATAATTGACAGGTCCTCTGCTGAGTGTTTACTGAGGTCATCAATCAGAGTCAAGGGGGTACCTGAAAGACCAAACCCACCCACTAAAATACGATCATCCGTTTTCACAAGTCTTACGGCTTCTTTTGAATCAATAAGCTTTTCCATATTCGAGTCCTCCATAATCATGAGGTTTAAATGTGTTAAACCTTAAATTAGGTTTTGGGTCCACCTGCCACATATAGCACTTGGCCATTAACAAATGATGAAGTATCCAAAGCAAAGAATAGAGCTGAATACGCTACATCTGCTGGGCTCCCTGGTCGATTCACCGGTATTTCCTTCTTTTTATCATTTATTAAATCACTATAATCTACGCCCAACCTTTCAGCCAAAGCTTTTGTCATATCTGTTTCAATAAAGCCAGGTGCAACAGCATTAACAGTTATTCCAAATTTTCCAAGTTCCATAGCTAAGGTTTTTGTAAACCCTTGTAATCCAGCTTTCACAGCAGAATAATTAGCTTGTCCTTTTCTTCCAAGAGCAGATGCAGAAGAAATATTAATGATTCTTCCAAACTTTTGTTCGACCATATATTTTTGGACAATCTGACTACAAATAAATGAACCCGTCATGTGAACATCCAATACAAGATTCCAATCTTCATCTGTCATTTTAAATAATAGATTGTCCCTTGTGATTCCCGCATTATTGACTAGGATATCTATCCTCGAAAAAACCCGTCCTATTTCGTCTATCGTATTTTCCACTTGCTCTCTATTGGTTATGTCCGCAAGAAAAGGGTGCACTTCATAATTTTCATTATTAAATTCTTGAGTAGTATTATTTATAGCTTCCTGGTCAATATCTAAGATACAAACCTTCGCACCTTCCTTAGCAAAAGTCTTTGCAATTTCCTTTCCGATTCCTTTACTTCCACCAGTTATAAGTACCACTTTATTACTAAGTTGCCCCACGACATCTACTCCTCAAAAAAGTATTTAACCTTATTGTTTGCTTATTTATCTTTCTGGTATTAAAATAAAAAAATAGAATATTTTCTCGGAGTAAGATTTATTTAATTAAATAAATCTTACTTTTTTTTTGGAATCGTTAGTGATTTTGTTTTTTTATCTCTTTAGAAAAGAAGGTCTTCGTTCCCTTTGCTAACATGTATACTTACTAAACAACAAATGCACTTTCACCTCATCTTCTTACATTGATATCACCTCCTTTCCATGGTGTACTTATATGGAGTTTTATAGATAGATTTTATTAGAAAGCTCTAAAGATAGCGCTTTCATTTCTTCCGCCATCTCTTTTAGCTTATCTAGATCTCCCTCCAAGGTAGCTACGTTAATACCAAATTGCATTTCCCCATGTTGGTCCAAAATCGGGAAAGATAGTCCATTTACACCTGGAATATGCTCTCCCAAACTCATTGAATATCCTCTCTTCTTAATCTCTCTCAGTTCCTTTTCTAATTCTTCTTCTTCAGTAATTGTCTGTTCAGTATGTTTAAATAAACCAATTTCATCAATTATTTGCCTTCTCTCCTCCTCTTCTAAGTATGCTAAAAATAGTTTTCCTGTAGCTCCACTATTTAGTTTAAAGCGTTGTCCAATTTTAATTGTGACTGTAATAGGTGAATTGAATTCTTCTTTATCTAAACAAAACCATTCATTATCCACTCTTTGCACAATTGCACATGTGCTTTTGGTTATTTTGGCCGCTGTCTTTAGATAATCCTTCGCAATAGACATATAGTCTAAAAATTCAGAAGCACGGCTCCCTAAAACAATAAGGTAGGGACCAAGTCTAAAAGTTTTAGTTTCCAAATCGTGGTCTAGTAATTTCATCTCTGTTAACGTTCTTAATATTCGATAACAGGTGCTTTGATTAATCCCTAAACTCTTACTAATCTGAGTTAACTTTGCATTTTTGTTTTTGCGCTTACTTAAAAAGTTCAGAATTTCACCTGCAGAAACAATTGCAGGTATCATGTATTTTTTTTCATTTTCAACTTTTTTCTCTGTTGTATGCGCACCCATTTTTTATCCTCCTAAATAATAACAACTTTCATATACAAAATGTTTTTTTCATATATGAAAGCGTTTTTCATCTTAGGTAAAAGTCTAACTTTCAATCATTTGATTGTCAATGAAATAATCAAAAAAAAATCACTATTTTGATTTTTCTGAATTTATCATATAGTATTTAGTAATATTAAATTATAGGAAAGGGTTTGATGACATGTTGTATGCTTATAAAGGTTCCACTCCTAATATCCATGAAAAAGCATATATTGCAGACTACACTGTAATAACTGGAGATGTAACCATCGGAGAAGAAACAAGCGTTTGGTTCAACACAACAATTCGAGGGGATGTAGCACCTACGATTATTGGTAAACGTGTCAATATTCAAGATAATTCAGTTCTCCATCAATCTCCTAATTTACCCCTGTTCATAGAAGATGATGTCACAATTGGACATAGCGTGATCTTACACAGCTGCACTATAAAAGAAAACGCTTTAATTGGTATGGGAACTACAGTATTAGATGGTGCCGTAATAGGAGAAGGAGCTTTAATTGGTGCAGGCAGCCTCGTTCCAACAGACAAAGAAATCCCAGCCAATTGTTTAGCGTTTGGTAGGCCAGCGAAAGTCGTAAGAGAATTGAACGAAAAGGATAGGAAGGATATGAAAAGGATTATAAGAGAATACGCAGAAAAAGGGCAATATTATAAGGATCTCTCCCCCTTATAGCATTAAATTTTGAATATCATTGAATAAGTTAAAGGAGTCCGAATGTCCTAACAAACAGCACACAAAAACGGTTGGATAAATTATCCAACCGTTTCTTTTCTGTTACCACTATTACCCTGAGGTTAATTAAGAATTCCCTATCTATGAATAAGACCCAGTTAAATACACATCTTTTAGTGAACTTGATTATAGCTTTAGAAAGCTGTTGGAATACATGTAATTAAAGAGGGTGTGAGAATGGTCAAAATACCTTAAATCAACGTTCTTAGTTATTAAAACTGATAGATACAATATTTTACCATTAGTTTTACTTAACACCGCGCCATCTGTATTTACCATATAATTGGGATAACCTTCAACATCTTTCCATTCACCAACAGATGTAATTTCATTTATTTTATTTAAAGTTTGTGTATCCATACGTCACATCCTTTGGGACTTTTTCCCTCATTAATCTTGTCTCCTCACATATATTCCCTTCTTCTTAAACTGGACTACAGTTTAAAAGCTACATGTATGATAGCTCCTATGCATATGTAAATAAGGCGAGTACTCTTTTGAGCAATAGTCCCTGCTAGTTTAAGACTCGAATTCAAGATATTGAATTAAGTTAACCTGCAACTGGGATAAAGGCAAACTTATTTATTAATGATGGACATTACTGTAATAATTTTTCCTTTTGCTCTTCAAATTGTTTATCAGTAATGATACCTTTTTGTTTTAATTCATGAAGTTTCTCTATTTCAGTGGCAGCACCTATTGAGGAAGCAACCTCTTGTTTACCTGCATAGTTTTGAATTAGACCCTCCACAAGGGCTTTTAATTGTTCTGCTTGTCGAATTTCCTTTTTGTCAAAAACAATAGAGTTGTGATCGGTTAAAGGCTTATGGATTTTGACTTGTTTATCCGTTTCAAGTACAAAGCGAATATATCCAGAAAGCATTCCTGGCTCTTTATATTGTATGCCAATAATATCCTCAATTAGGATGGACTCTTTAGGCTTCATGCCATTCTTTTTATAAAACTTCGCAGATTTGCCTTTTCTATAAAAGGTTATAAACACTTCATCAACAACAATATGCACCTTACCACCATATTTGAAATCAAATGTTCGTTTCATGAAATGGATGCGCTCCTTATAAAAAGTATTTAAACACATTTGTTTAACAAGCTTCTACTTGGTACTGTAAGCACTTCGAGTAAGACACCTATGACAAAAAAGTGACCTTGTGGGTTCATAGGATTCAATATGAAACACGTTTTACAACTTACCTTCTACAAGCACCAGTATAATTCCTTTAATTACCATTTGTAAGCGGAAATAATTTTATAAATATCCCTCATAAACCCCTTCCTTATCTACCCGGTTTGTGTCCAAAAAAAGCTGTGACTATTAATTTAATCTTCTGCTTTATCTCCCCGCTTCTTCTCAATCTTTTATTTTAAGGAGAGGATCAGGGTGGCGAAGTCGATAAGCGAAACGTTGCATCAACTGTACAGTTACAACAATGAGGAAATGAAGATCGAAGTCATGTTACAAGGCGGTCAGCTAAAATGTCCAAGTGATGAAGGCGTATGATCAAATGTTTTTGGGGGCTGGACTACTGGGGAGAGATCGTACTGAATGGAACGATCGATGGCAGTGGTACTATTCCTCAGATTGAATGATGTGATAACCATCTGATTGCCAAAGAAGTAAAGAAAAGGATGGGATCCGTGATGAAGGAGCAATCATTGACCATTTTGCCGATTGGCTACTCTGGGGATTAAAAGGAGCAGAAGCCCCTCCTAAGATCTCCGAAAAAGTGAATGAGGATTGGCACCGGACATTTGATATGACAATCTTACAGAAGTATACGAATAATTACTTATCAGGGTTACTGGAAGTGGAATCGGGTCGTGAGGTGCAGTCGGCTTTAGGCTATTTTCTACACCCCTTCGATTTCACAACTCATGACCGCTTTGTTGATGGGGAAACCGAGTGAAGAAGAACGAGAAATGATGAAGTATCAATCCGTGTATTAACCTTGTGTCGGGTGCGGGGCTTTGATTTTGCCGATGTCCAATTACGTATTGTCGTGTGAAGGGCAAGAATTGAATAATACAGCTGTGAAATTAGCAAAGGTGCAAATGTATTGGTATGCGCCATGGTTTGCTACCAATCCGTTTAAATAAAATATCTCAAGAGAGAGGTCTTTTTTATGAAGAAGGGGAACTTTATTTACTATTACGACCAAAACGGAACCGTTGTTAAAAAGTCACGTCCTTTCAAAAGCTATCCGACTCACCATGACATTATTGTTCAGCAGCTGGAATCCTTTGTGTATGCCCAGGTAAAGAGGCAGAAGATTGAGAAGAAACCATTGGCCGTTTAAAAACTGAATTTCGAGAGGGGAACTGAAAGTGACTGTGATGTTTATTTATGTTTTTATGGTGACGTTTGTAATGGCTTGTGTGTATGGGTTTGGAATGTTTAAACATCGAAAGGATCTTTTAATCAAAGCGAAAAAGAAAAGGAACATGATCATTTTCTTTGGTGTATCCTTGGCGAGTTTCATCCTTGCTATAGCGTTAGCTCCAACTCCGGAAGAAACTGAAGCGCAGGAAGAGAAGAAAGTTGAAGAAGTGGCCAAACAGGAAGAACGTGAACAAAAGCAAGCAGAAGAAGAAAAGGAACAGAAGGAACAAAGAGAGAAAGATCTGGCTCGTCAAGAAGAAGTAAAAGCGAAACAAAAAGCATGGGCTGAAAAACAAGAAGCGAAAGAAAAAGCGGAAGCAGAGAAATCCGCAGCTAAAGAAGCAGAAGAGAAGAAACAGAAAGAAGAAGAAGCAAAACAGAAGGCAGAGGAAGAAAAGGCTAAGAAAGAAGCAGAAGAAAAGAAAAAAGCTGAAGAAGACAAAGCAAAATCAGATGCTACAGGAGCTGTCATTGTCAGCTTAATGGAAGAGAACTTTAAGAATACCGCTGATATCAGCTATGACAACGAATCCAAAATGATTATTGTTAAACCAGTCGGAGCTCAATTCACCACCGAATTGTTATTGATGATTGATGGAATGAAAAGCATGGATGATTGGAATTACCTGTCTGATCAAATGGCATCTTTCTCTAAAACGATAAGCGAAAATTTTGGAGAAGGCTATTCACTTGTAATATTGAATCCGATGAATGAAGACAGGGTCATGATTATGGTTATGGATGGTGTCGTAATTTATGATCCTTTCGAAGCTGGAGATATTTAAAAGGAGGAATCGGTATGCGCGATCAACAATGGTAAGTGAGACTCAACGAATGCTTAGACAGTTTTACAATGAGCAGCTGAATAACGAAGAAAAAAAGAAGACTAAAAAATAAGCTTGGGATTCTGAAAGATGAAGTGGATGCTATAATAAAAGTACCAACCAGAGCATAGAGGGCACCTTCTTAGGTTATAACGTATCTGGAAAAGGGTTTGGAGAAATTCTGCCCCAAGTGGAGTTATAGCGCCCAAATAGTTACAGTTTTACAGACAAAACAAAACGCTGAATCCCTTGTCTGTCAAAGGTTTCAGCGTTTTATTAGTTAGCGTCCCAGGAGAGATTCGAACTCCCGACCCACAGCTTAGAAGGCTGTTGCTCTATCCTGCTGAGCTACTGGGACATCATATAAGATTTCATTCAGTGTACAAACATTATACCATAATAATACTGTTTTGTTTCCAAAAATAGATGCAATCGAATCGTTACATTGAAGCGATCACTTCGCAGCGGATTCAGTTATGCTCTATTAGACTAAGCTAGAGTGATATGAGTAATGTTTGCAATTTGTACACATCGTTACATTCACTGTATGATGCGTCGTTCTAAAATATGTATGGAGCGGGTGAAGGGAATCGAACCCTCATCATCAGCTTGGAAGGCTGAGGTTTTACCACTAAACTACACCCGCATGAATCAACAAAATCTTTGTTGAAATGATTGCTTTCTTTTGAAGCGGACAAGAATCATTATAGTAAGGAATGCAAACTTTGTCAACACTTAGCAGCAAAGAATTTATTCCTTTGCTGCTAAAGTTGTTTCAAGCATCAAATCAGGCATTGGCTCCCCATTCACATGGTAAAATTGCAGTTGAACGTCATCCATTGTATCCCATTCCAGGATCGCATATGTCGGTTCTTCACGATCTCTTGGAAGTCTTAGGCTTCCTGGGTTAATAAACAACGTATCATTTACCTTCTCGCCTCCTGCAATATGAGAATGACCGAAGCAAGCCACTTGAGCTCCTACTTCTTCTGCACGGTAAGATAAGGGCATCAGTGTTGATTTAATTTGGTATAGGTGGCCGTGTGTGACTAAGAATGTGACGTCGCCAACAGTTACCACCTGGTCATTTTCCATTTCTGGTTCAAAATCACAATTGCCTTTAGCATAGTGAAAACCCTGCAGCTCATTCGAGTCATAAGCAAGTTCAGAGTCACCGCAATGGAGCATGGCATCCACTTCACCTTTGTGACGCTCTTTCACTTCTGTTACTTCTTCTGTCAGTCCGTGACTATCGCTCATAATCAATACTTTCGGCATACTTTCACCTCTTTACGATTGATGTTTTAGCCAATCTTCAATTTGTTGGATGGCATGATGTCGATGACTGATTGCATTTTTTTCTTCAGAGGAATGTTCGGCCATTGTCCGCTGCGATCCTTTTGGTATGAAAATTGGATCATAGCCAAAGCCATTTGTACCGGATGGCTCGCCTGCGATAAATCCTTCACAGTAGCCTTTTTTAACAAACGTGCCTTCCCCTGGTCTAGCCACAGCTACCGCGCAAACGAAGCGGGCTGTTCTTTTCTCCATAGGGACTCCTTCTAGCTCATGCATAACCTTCTGAAGATTCTTTTCATCGTCTTTCTCTTCTCCGGCATAACGCGCGGAATAAACGCCTGGAGCACCGTCTAGAGCATCAATCACTAATCCAGAGTCATCAGCGACCACTGGCAGCTGAAACTGCTTAGAGACCGCCTCTGCTTTAATCGTTGCATTCTCTGAGAAAGTGGTCCCTGTTTCTTCGATATCTTCCATCTCTTCTTCAAAGTCAAGTAAAGATTTCACAGAAATGTTATACTTCGAAAACATTTGGCGAAATTCTAGGACTTTCCCTTTATTCTTCGTGGCAACAATTAATTCTTTCATGACTCTTTGGCAGCTCCTGATACTTGTTTTCCCGTAATGACATCAGACCAATCTCCAATTGCTTCTTTTTGGAGTTTCACGAGATCATTGACGCCTTCTTGAGCCAAGGACAGCATTTTTTGCAGCTGAGGCATAGAGAAGGTCGCTTCTTCCCCGGTTCCCTGCAGCTCAACGAATTCACCTTGCCCAGTCATAACGACGTTCATATCCACCTGTGCTCGGCTGTCTTCTTCATAGCACAAGTCAAGAATCTCTTCGCCTTCAGGAAGTACGCCGACAGAAATTGCTGTTAAGAAGTCCGTAACAGGAAGTTCTTTCAGTGTGCCATTTTCCACAAGCTTACCGAAGGCAATCACAACAGCTACAAACGCGCCTGTAATGGATGCTGTTCGTGTGCCGCCATCGGCCTGGATGACATCACAGTCTACCCACAAGGTGCGCTCGCCAATTTTGTCCAAATCAACAACCGCTCTTAGGGCACGTCCAATTAAACGTTGGATTTCCATCGTTCTTCCGGAAACTTTTCCTTTTGACGATTCACGGATATTTCTTTGCTCTGTCGCTCTTGGAAGCATGGCATATTCAGCTGTAATCCAGCCTTTTCCCTGTCCGCGTAAAAAAGGAGGTACGCGATCCTCTACACTGGCGTTACAAATGACTTTGGTGTCCCCAAAGCTTATTAATACAGATCCTTCTGGATGTTTAACATAGTCTGTTTCTATCGTTACTTCTCTTAATTCATTGACTTTTCGATGATCATTTCTCACCGACAATGACCTCCTTTATCGTTCACCTTTATCCTAGCCCATCTTAACACAATTTATATGTCCTCGGTAGTGAACACAACTTAAAAAGGCACCTCAAGAGCAAGATCTTTGAGATGCCTTTTAGCACATATGATAATCTTATAAACTTTCTGCTTCAACAATATCCGAACGAGTCACTGGCTCAACAAGCGGATCACCAGATTCATTCATGACATGTTCGACTCCTTCAACTTCTACGGAAACAGATTCCACATCAGCTAGATCTGTCAGACTCATAACGAGGCTGGATAAAGCTTCGTCAGATAATGCTTTTTGCTCGTCCTGCCCCGTTAAGATCGCTTCATTGAACGACAAGGTTAGGACGCCTGAATCTAATTTAGTGCTGACTACCTCGGCACCTTCATTGAAAGGCTGCAATAAGGAAGTCCCGAGTTCAGGTCCATTCAAGAGCGCTTGGACAACTGCAGAATAAAGATCTTCTCCTTTTGCCACTCGTGTCGTTACAGGGACCTGGTACACTTCTTCTCCATTTTGAGAAGGAAAGTAGACGGTTACCGCCTGGCTATTCATGACGTCTGTTTCATCGCCTACGTGATTGTTAATCCCGTCTGAACGGGAAACCCCATCAGCAATTGGGGTTCCGTTTACGGGCATGACGTTTTGTTCGTGACCGTTGATCCATAGCTTAATCCTTTTCACATTATCATATTGGGTTAGTGTATAGGTCATCGCCTGAAGGATCTTTTGTTCATCCTTCGCTTCATAATTCTTAAAGTCTTCGGACACGTCCACCACCATTGTGCCATCCTCCTGAAGGTTTAACCCAAGAATCTCTGTGCCTGCTGGTAAGACAGCTTGGAATCCATTTGGAAGCAGTTCGGTAACTGGACCATCCTTCACTAAGTATTCCAGGGATTGCTTGGCAACCTCTTCAGAAGCTGGAAGCTCGAGCGTTTGCGGCACAACCATCCCGCTTTCATCCATCAAGTAAAGTTCACGAGCCACTGTTTGTGTAGATGCTTCACCTTCTGTGCCCTCCGGTGCTTCCCCTGATTGTTCGCCTTCAGCACCAGGTTCTGGCTCTTCGGTTTCATCTAGCTGATCGGTTGTTGCAGCCTGATCAGGTTCATCCATTTTTTCTAAGGATTGCTCCCCTTCAAATAAGCATCCCGAAAGAAGCCCTGTACTTAATAATAATAAAACCGCAAGTAAAATGGGTTTAACACCGAGCGTTTTCATACGATTCCCTCCTGAAGATAGATTGTACTACCATATATACGAGCCTCAAAAAGGATTAGACCAACGAATGAAATTTTGTAAGTACAAAAGCTTAAGCGCCTGACTTAATCATTCAATGAATGTTCAACTAAGTTCGGCACGTCCTGTGCCAACGTTGAACTAACCCTCGTCCTGAGGGCCCCCGACAAGCATAAGACGAGCGATGGAGTGGATGGTTTTTTTCCACGAAGTCGATTGATTTATGACCTCGAGGGGCTAGGCGCTGGAGCTGGATGCAGCCCCACCGCAGAAAGTACTCCATACCCGAAGCATTTTTTTATTTCGTAGACAAAGAAAAAAGCCCTGCTTTACATAGCAGAGCTTTGCACGTGGTGAAGTTCCACGGGTCTTAGTATTCGGACAGGCTCATCGAACCAGCTGTTGGCTACCAGGCGAAATTTCTCCATATCTCCCGTCGTGTAAAATTCATGGACAGGAGCTTCAGCATTCTTCTCAAGCAGATTGTTGTAAGCTAGAATCAGGCTTGCCTCCCTTGCCGTCTCTTCACCAGAACTGATGACTTGGATATGGCTGCCCATTTCATTTTGCACCAGGTCTTTGATAAGCGGATAATGGGTACAACCTAGGATCAAGGTATCAATATGATTCATTTTCTTGAGCGGACTTAATGTGCGTTCAACGACACCTTCTGCTTCAGGTCCAGTCAGCATTCCCTCTTCCACCATCGGAACAAAAGGTGGACAAGCCAAGTCGTTCACGCGAATACTACTGTCAATTGACTTTAACGCATTCGGATAAGCACGACTGCGTATGGTTCCTTCCGTTCCAATGACGCCAATCCGTTTATTCTGACTCACCTTAATGGCTGCCCTTGCTCCAGGTTCAATAACTCCGATAACAGGAATCGATAATTTTTCCTGAAGTTCGTTCAATGTATAAGCTGTAGCTGTATTGCAGGCTACCACAAGCATTTTAATATTTTTTTCCAAAAGAAAATTGACCATTTGCCACGTAAAAGCCCTGACCTCTTGTTCCGACCTTGGGCCGTATGGACAGCGGAGGGTATCTCCTAAATAGATGAAAGTTTCTTGTGGCAACTGTCGCATAAGTTCCCGTGCTACTGTTAAACCGCCTACGCCCGAATCAATGACTCCAATCGGCTTTGTCACAATGCATCCCTCATTTTTCTTAGTTGATTTTTTCTTTATCCGCCTCACGCATTTTTTCATGAAGGACATGCAGCAACTGGTTCAACGTGTTTACGTCATCTACTGGAACGTCCTTTAAGACTTCTTCTAAATAATCTTGGCGTTTTTCAATCACTTCATGTATGATCTGTTCACCTTTTTCCAATACATGGATCCGTACGACTCGACGGTCTTTGGGATCTCTGACTCTTTCCACCAATTCATTCTTTTCCATGCGGTCGACGAGGTCCGTCGTCGTGCTGCAGGCAAGGTGAATGTAATTGGATAGTTCGCCTATCGTCATGTCTCCTTTATCCATTAACCACTGTAAAGCGACAAATTGCGGCGCCGTAATGGGATAATTATTTAAGATTACTCGTCCTCTTTGTTTAATGATGCCAGATATGTATCGTAACTCTTTTTCTACATCTGCGATCATCGACGTCTGGTGTGATTTCGTCACATCAAGCACTCCTCACAAAAATACTCTGTAACCACCATTCTCACTGTTTACGAAAGAAAATTCAAGGTAAACGTTTGTTTGGTGACAAAAAACCCTTTCAGGTATTGCTTGCTATTCCCAACACCTGAAAGGATCCTCATCTCAAAATTACAATCCATTTACTGATCTATGGAGATTATAATTCCAATTCACCCATACGTAGCAGTTCTACAACTGCCTGTGAACGTCCTTTTACTCCCAGCTTTTGCATTGCATTTGAGATGTGATTCCGCACAGTCTTCTCTGAAATGAAAAGCTCTTTTGCGATCTCTTTTGTCGTTTTGTCTTGCACCAGAAGCTCGAAAACTTCTCGCTCCCGCTTGGTAAGAATTTGTGTTGGCCGATAGCCGTCCTCCTTCACAAGCGTACCCCTCCTTGTTGTCCTGAGCATCATCGAGGGGAATTATTTAGTCAATGTATCGTATGACTAGAATCTGAGCACTGTGCCAGTGTATTAAGATTTAGACACAAGCCCGAGTTCCTGTGCTTTAAATAATGCCTCTGTCCTCGACCTTACATTTAGTTTATTAAAAATCCCAGTAAGTGTGTATTCCACACTTCTTTGAGACATGTGAAGGGTCTGGGCAATTTCACGGTTCGTGAAGCCGGAAGCGACTTCCTTAAGGATCGATTGTTCTTTTTCGTTAAGCGACAAACTTGTGCCTTCTTCTGTTTCATTTTGCTGACTGACACTCGCTTCTGCCCTTCTCAGCTGTTTAAACAAATGGAGCGGAATAACGACTTCGTCACGAAGGGCGCATCGAATAACGGTAAGCAGTTCTTCACTCGTTGCTGTTTTACTGACAAATCCATTGATATCCGCCTCGACAAGCATATTGAAATGGGTACTCAAGTCAAAACCGGTGTAGATGAGCAGAATGAGGTCTGGGTGAGTTTTCCTGAGATTCTTGGCAAGCTCGATTCCATTCAGTCCAGGCATATACAAATCCAGTAAAAGAATATCATACTCATTTTCTTCTAAATGAGTTTCTACTTGATCACTTCGTTCGATGACATCGACTTTCATATCTGCCTCTTGTTCCAGCATCGATTTTGTGCCAGCTCCGACGGCTGGGTGGTCATCAACAATTAATATTTTCGTCATACGTGAGCCTCCTTCTTAACCGTAACGGGAAACGTAATTACCGCCTTAAAGCCCTCCCCTGGAGCTGTATCAATCTTCAAATGTCCATTTAGTCCGTTCACACGCTGCTCGATTCCAGACAATCCTATATGAGAGAACAAATCACGCTGGAATGAAAAGTCCATTCCTTTTCCGTTATCTGAGTAAAGCAATACGACTTGGTCATCTTCCTCAGAAAGAGAAAGTTTAACTATTTTTGCCTCCGAATGCTTCATGGCATTTGTCAGCAATTCCTGGACAATCCGGAAGATCGCGAGGATATGCTCCTGATCCAGCTCTGCGTCAAACTTTTCCTCAGAAAAATACACAGTAAAGTTGGATCGAAGCTGGTATTGCTGAATTAGGTTATTCAACGATTGCACGAGTCCTAATTCCTCAATAAAGGCTGGGCGTAGTTCATTGCATGTCTCTCGAATCAAATGAATACTGTCCAGGAGCGACTCCTTATACATAACAAGTTCAGCGTGCAAAGTGGGAGGCAAGTCATTTCTATGTCTAATTAAATCATCCATTTTTCTGTAAAGGTACAGTTGTTCTTGAAGAACAGTGTCATGCAAATCAATCGACAGCTGTTTACGCTGATTTTCAGCAATAGTAAACAGCAGCCTCGATAGCCAGGTCGGATACTTTTGAGTCTGATTATTTTTCAATCGGCGCAGCTCTTTAACTAGATCCTCAATGAGATTCATATTCTCTATGGCAATGTTGGCATTATGAGAGATGGTTTGCAAATACGTTTTCTCATCACGATTTAAATTTGTATAGTCTTTCTTCCCTTCACACCAAAGCATGGTAAGTTTCTGTAAGGAAAATCCTACTATGACACCAAACCCTTTGTTTGTTTCAATAATAGAGCCGATATCATAGCTGTGATCTGTCAACTTTTCGTCAAGCTCCATGAGAATATCATCAGGGATCTGATCATACACACAGTACATGTTCCGTTTATTGTGTTTAGAGAAAATATACATATCGCGTACGTTCAGTACATTATTAATTTCACTTCTCATGACCTTCATCAAGTCTACGGCATTTGATTGGTCTTTCATATCTTTAGACATCCGGTGCATGCTTTCCTGATAGCTGTATCTTGCAGAAAATAAGAATCGCTGCAACCGTGAATCGAGCACTTCTTTAATAGAAAGAAAAGCGATCAAGAAAAGATGCACAAGCAGATAGACTTGTATATAAGTGACCATCGATTGTGGTGAAGATACAAGCCATGCAAAAACAGCTGTCAGAATAATGCTTGGCACGATCGATAAGAAAATATAATAGCGAACCCGGCTCATCACAAAATCGATATCGATTAACCGCTCTCTCGTAACTAAATACATAAATGTGATAGGAAGAGCTATTAAAAATACCGCTCCTACTTCCAGCGTTATGATTTTCTTTCCGATCGTAAGGGCAGGAATGAGATAGAGCCATGTGTAGGGAAAGAAAGCTACTGTCATCCCAACACTGACATATTTAAAAATAGAGCCTTGAGGCGTGTCTTTGAATATATAAAGCCCTCTATAGATCACGTAAAATAATATAATATAGAGGCCTAATAGTAGCCATGGCGGTACAGGATCGAACATCTCTGGGTAATTTTGAGTGCTCAAAAAATAGCTTTCCATAGAGGAGACGACTATGGCAAGACCATATAAAAAATATGGAACCTTTTTAGAAAACCAATACGTATCCAATTCACGGAAATAATTGTAAAGAAAATGAATTAATATGACTGGAGCCATCAGAAAAAGCGACGTGTTCAAAAATAAGCTGTATAGATCGTCACGAATGGCACCGCTATTGCTCATATAACCCGTAGCGATCGCGAGAAAGAACAAAATTAACTGGTGGGCAGAGTATCTTTTTGGCACCCTCTTATGAACCAGGTGTGAGATACCAAGAATCGAAAGAAAGAACAAACTGGGAAATATGACGTACAGCGTCCAGTGCTGAGGACTGGACTGGTGAATATCATCATAAAAAATTTCCTGTCCAGATGCTCCAATAGTAAAAGAATCTGCCTTCTCAAGCTCGTTGAACATCGAAACAGAGTAATGGTCCTCTGGGGCTGCCCCTTCAACAGAGATTAATTCTGCATTCAAAGGAATACCGTGTCTTTCTGCCCAACTATCTTGATCGATATTTGTAATCACCCATCGGTCTGACTGCTTTTCTAAATCAATCCCTATGAAGGGCTGAGTAATCCCAATAATGACTAAATAAATCGATGATACTATAAAAAATAGTAATACGAATGTATGAGACCATTTAAACTTTTGCATAAAATCATCCTTACTAAATTGCAATCAAATCTATTATACTACGCACATTAAGCCCTACAACCCCCTATCATTCAATAATTAATGGTTAGTTGATTACAAAGGGGCTGGCAATTTTCGTGATCTAACAGAAAATCCCCAGCGCATTTAGCATGCACTGGGGATTTTTTCAATTATTTACACTCGCTGGTCGCTTCCGAAGAAGCTCTTGAAGGACTCAATAGCTGTATCACGGTTCAGTGCCGCGATAGATGTTGTCAATGGTATTCCTTTAGGACAAGATTGCACACAGTTCTGGGCGTTTCCGCATCCCATCAAGCCTTCTTCATCCATAATCGTTTGCAGGCGTTCACTCTTGTTCAGTTCACCAGTTGGGTGTGAGTTGAACAGGCGAACCTGAGAAAGGGGAGCAGGACCGATGAAATCAGACTTGCTATTCACATTTGGACAAGCTTCCAAACAAACTCCGCAAGTCATACATTTTGATAATTCATAAGCCCACTGGCGTTTACTTTCTGCCATACGCGGCCCAGGTCCAAGATCATAGGTTCCATCAATAGGAATCCATGCTTTCACTTTCTTCAGTGAATCGAACATGCGGCTTCTATCTACCGCAAGGTCACGATTGACAGGGAAAGTTTTCATAGGTGCCAGGCGGATTGGCTGTTCCAGTTGGTCAACAAGGGCTGTACACGATTGACGCGGTGTTCCGTTGATCACCATTGAACAGGCTCCACACACTTCTTCAAGACAACCCATATCCCAGTAAACCGGAGTAGTCGCTTCTCCGTTAGCGTTGACTGGATTACGGCGGATTTCCATCAAAGCAGAGATAACATTCATATTTTCACGATATGGAATTTCGAAAGTTTCTTCATAAGACGGTTCATCCGGGTGGTCTTGACGTGTAATTATAAACGTAATCGTCTTGTTTTCGCTCATCATCAATGACCTCCTTTATTTACTCTTCGAGTAGTCACGTTTACGCGGCTCGATGAATGATGTATCGACATCGTCGTATCTAAAGATTGGTTTGTTATTTACTTTATCGTACGTTGCAACCGTAGTCTTCAACCAATCTTCGTCGTTACGATCAGGGAACTCAGGCTTGTAATGTGCGCCACGGCTTTCATTACGATTATAAGCTCCTTGAGTAATAACACGGGCAAGCTGAAGCATGTTCCAAAGTTGTCTAGTAAACATAGCTCCCTGATTGCTCCAACGGGACGTATCGTTGATATTGATGCGTTCATAACGCTCCATTAATTCTACGATCTTTTCATCCGTTTTCAGAAGTTTCTCATTTTCCCGTACAACGGTTACGTTATCCGTCATCCACTCTCCAAGTTCTTTGTGGATTTGATACGCATTCTCATCGCCGTCCATGGCCATGATCTTATCAAACTTCTCTTGCTCTTCTTTTACCCTTGCTTCAAATAGTGTAGATGTCATTTCATCAGAAATTTTGTCCAAACCTTCTGTGTATTTAACAGCGTTTGGTCCAGCAACCATTCCACCGTAAATAGAGGAAAGTAAGGAGTTGGCACCTAAGCGGTTCGCTCCGTGCTGAGTATAATCACACTCGCCTGCTGCAAAAATGCCAGGAATAGCAGTCATTTGATCAAAATCTACGTGCATCCCACCCATGGAATAGTGAACAGCAGGGAAAATCTTCATTGGTACTTTACGCGGATCATCGCCTACGAATTTTTCATAGATTTCGATGATTCCCCCAAGTTTTACATCAAGCTCTTTCGGATCTTTATGAGAAAGGTCGAGGTAAACCATATTCTCTCCATTAATTCCTAGCTTTTGATTCACACACACGTCAAAAATCTCACGTGTCGCGATATCACGAGGGACTAAGTTACCGTAAGCAGGGTATTTTTCTTCAAGGAAATACCATGGCTCTCCGTCTTTATATGTCCAGACTCGTCCACCTTCACCTCGGGCAGATTCACTCATAAGACGAAGCTTATCGTCTCCAGGAATAGCAGTTGGGTGGATTTGAATAAATTCACCATTAGCATAGGCGACGCCTTGCTGGTAAAGAGCCCCAGCAGCAGAACCTGTATTGATTACAGAGTTTGTAGACTTACCAAAAATAATCCCTGGTCCGCCCGTTGCCATGATGACGGCATCAGCTGGGAAGGCTTTGATTTCGTGGTTGCTCAGGTTTTGACCGATGACACCACGACCAACACCCTCGTCGTCTACAATGGCAGATAAGAACTCCCAGTTTTCATATTTCGTTACAAGTCCGTTCACCTCATGGCGACGTACTTGTTCATCTAATGCATAAAGGAGCTGCTGCCCAGTCGTAGCCCCTGCGAAGGCAGTACGGTGGTGCTGCGTCCCTCCGAACCGTCGGAAGTCCAATAGACCTTCAGGTGTACGGTTGAACATTACTCCCATACGGTCCAGCAAGTGAATGATCCCAGGCGCTGCCTCACACATTGCTTTTACGGGAGGCTGGTTCGCTAGGAAGTCTCCCCCGTAAACGGTATCATCGAAGTGTTCCCAAGGAGAGTCACCCTCCCCTTTCGTATTAACAGCTCCATTAATACCTCCTTGAGCGCAGACAGAGTGAGAGCGCTTAACGGGTACAATGGAGAGCAAATCTACGTGAACCCCTTGTTCTGCTGCTTTGATTGTTGCCATAAGGCCGGCAAGACCGCCACCGACAACAACGATGTTTCGATTAGTCATGATTGAAGCTCACTCCCTTAATTTCTATATATCTACAACGTTTGTACAATTACTATTTATATGCCGTACGCGAACTGAATCAATGTACGTACACCAATGTAAGAAATAGCAACGAAAATAATAATACTCGCATACGTCATGATCAATTGTGAGCGCGGAGAAACTGTAATCCCCCAGCTTACAAAGAAAGACCATAAACCGTTTGAGAAGTGGAAAGTAGTAGATACAACCCCTACTATGTAGAACCAGAAGAAAAATGGCTCCGTCAGGATACTTTCCATCAGCTGATAATTCAATTCAGCCCAGCCAAACCCGATGGCAATACGGGTTTCCCAAACGTGCCAAGCGATGAAAATCAATGTAATGATTCCAGTGACACGCTGAAGCATGAACATCCAATTTCTAAAATATCCGAAATTAGATAAGTTGCTTTTTGCTGTGAATGCAATATAAACACCGTAAATGGAGTGAAATAAAAGTGGTAAAAAGATAATAAAAATCTCCAGAACATAACGATATGGCAAGCTCTCCATAAAGTGAGCTGCATCGTTGAATGCTTCTGGACCACGTGTTGCAAAAAAGTTCACAGTCAAGTGCTGGATCAAAAAGATCCCAATTGGAAGGACTCCTAGTAATGAATGTAGTCTTCGATTAACGTATCCGCGTGTTCCCGCCATATTTACCCCCCTCAAGATGATAACAGTTTAAATTATGTACATTATTCAGACAGTTAAGCGCTTTTATAAAACCTTAAAATAATAGGAAAATCCCCTTGTTTTCCTAGCCAATCCTGCTGAATGTACAAATTGTGACATGTTTATTGTACTCCTACCCAGTTGGAGCGTCAAGAAACCACGTTCATAAAATGCTCAAAAATACACATTTATTTCCTTTGTCTAAAATGCAACAATTATTATTGCGCCAAATTCCATTTCAGGTGATAATAAAGGTGGAGAAAGGAATGAGCGTTATGCAACAATCTACTAAGTTAAACACCAATAACATCTCTTCATTGGTAGGGACCGGGGCAGGGTTTGACCTCATGCGCTACTATACTTTACCCGACTTTCTTGGTAAGGATGCTCCCTATATGCTTTACTATATGGGGAAAAACATAGCACGCCAAACGGACATCTATGACTTTGATGATCTTTATGAATTCTTTCAATACATGGGGTGGGGAGAACTATCCCTCGTTAAGGAGAAGAAAAAAGAATTGATTTTCCACCTTACCGGACATATCATTGAAAAGCGCCTGAACCAAAAACTCTTTACCGTAGATTTTCGATTGGAATGTGGCTTTTTAGCTGAAACCTTACAAAAGCTAACCGAAAATACTTATGAATGCTTTGAAGAGATCAACGAAAAAGAAAATTACATAGAACTGAAAGCGATGAAAGGATAAATCTCATTCGCATTAGAAAAAGAACCAGCTGTTATTCTTCAGCTGGTTCTTCTTCTTCCTCCTGATTCAAATGAATCAATATCGTATTAGCAACAGGTTCAGGAATTCCAAGTTTCGTTATCTCCTGAAGCTCAGCACTTTTTATCTCAGGAACGGACTTAAAATGACGCAGCAATAAACGTCGACGTTTCTGTCCTACTCCTGGAATTTTATCGAGCTCAGATTGAATGGCTCCTTTTCCACGAAGCTGTCTGTGGAAGGAAATCGCAAACCGGTGGACTTCGTCCTGAATGCGCTGTACGAGATAAAATTCTTGTGATTTGCGGTTTAGATCCATCGGTATAGGCGGATCTCCATAAAGCAACTCACTCGTCTTGTGTTTATCATCTTTAGCCAGGCCGCAGAGAGGTATATCTAAACCAAGCTCATTTTCAAGCACATCTAAAGCAGCTGACATCTGCCCTTTTCCTCCATCGATGACAATCAAATCTGGAAGCGGCAGTTCTTCCTTCAGCACTCGTTTGTACCTTCTTCGAATAACCTCTCTCATTGTTTCGTAATCATCCGGTCCTTCAACATCACGGATTTTATATTTTCGGTACTGTTTTTTATTTGGTTTACCGTCAATAAAAACAACCATCGCAGATACCGGGTCAGCTCCCTGGATGTTAGAGTTATCAAATGCTTCAATTCGGTGAGGCGTTTCAATATTCAAATGCTCCCCGAGTAACTCGACGGCTTTAATTGTCCGTTCTTCATCTCGCTCAATCAAGGCGAACTTCTCTTCAAGTGCTATTTCTGCATTTTTCATAGCAAGTTCAACAAGTTCTTTCTTGCGCCCGCGCATCGGAATATGAACTTTTGTATCTAATGCACCTTCTAACACTTCTACATTCGTAGCCACTGGAACAAGCACTTGCTTCGGATAAGGATGATTTTGATGAAGATAAAAACGTCCAATATAGCTGATGAAGGTTTCCTCTGGATCATCGAAAAATGGAAATAAGGCTACGTCTCGTTCAATCAGTTTGCCACGCCTTACGAAAAAGACTTGGACACACATCCATCCTTTATTGTAAGAATAGCCGAAAACATCACGATCCATTTGATCGTTCATTGTCATCTTCTGCTGCTCCATCACTGACTCGATGTGCTCGATCTGATCACGCAGCTCTTTTGCCCGTTCGAAATCCAACTCTTCAGAAGCTTCATACATTCGATTTTTAAGATCTTTTTTAATCGCAGCATGTCCGCCACTTAAAAAGGAGGTTATATTTTGTACGATTTCCTGATTCGTCTCTTTAGACACAGGAAACTCACAAGGTCCTAAACACTGATGCATATGATAGTACAAGCAAACTCGATCCGGCATCGTATTACATTTACGTAATGGATATAACCGGTCCAATAATTTTTTTGTTTCTCTTGCTGCAATAACGTTTGGGTAAGGTCCAAAGTACTTTCCTTTGTCTTTTTTTACATTCCTAGTAACAATTAACCGAGGATGACGCTCGGCTGTGACTTTAAGGTATGGATACGTTTTGTCATCCTTAAGCAGTACATTATATTTAGGGTCGTATTTTTTTATCAGATTCATTTCCAGGATAAGGGCTTCAATCTCAGAAGTCGTTACAATATATTCGAAATCGACGATCTCTCTTACGAGGCGCTGGGTTTTTCCATCATGGGCTCCTGTAAAGTAAGAGCGAACACGATTTTTTAGAACTTTCGACTTCCCAACATAAATGATCGTACCATTTTTATCTTTCATTAAATAACAGCCAGGCTGGTCCGGTAAAACAGCTAACTTCTCTTTAATTTTAGAATTCATCTGTTTCACTCCATTGTTTGAAGTCTATATAAAAAATTTACCATAAGTAGTGTCTCTTATACAGCAAAGAACCGCGCTGCGAGGCAACGCGGTTCTCTGCTCATGATTACTTCTGTCCATTAGGAATGTTTTGTAATCAATTCAGCTAGCGCTTCTTTAGGTTGGAAACCGATCACTTGATCAACGACTTTACCGTCTTTGAAAAGAAGAAGCGTTGGAATACTCATAACTCCGAACTTTCCAGCTGTTTCTTGGTTTTCGTCTACATCAAGTTTAACGATTTTCACTTGGTCGCTCATTTCATCGTCAAGTTCCTCAAGAACCGGAGCGATCATTTTACAAGGTCCGCACCAAGGCGCCCAGAAATCCGCCAGTACTAAACCTTCATTTGTTTCTTCTGTAAAGTTTTGATCAGTAGCTTTTACAATTGCCATTTCGATAATTCCTCCTCGAACTCTAATCTGTTTAGAGTATATCACTCTTTTATTTTGAGTGACTAATAATTTGTTTATACCCTATTTAAACATGTTAAAAAGCCGAAGCCAAATAATCGGCTTCGGCTTTCGAGCAATTAAGCGTTCACTTTCATTTCTTTCACTTCTTCAATAAGCTTAGGTACGACGTCAAACAAATCACCGACTATCCCGTAATCTGCAACATTAAAAATGTTTGCTTCAGGATCTTTATTAATGGCTACGATTACTTTAGAGTTGGACATTCCAGCTAAGTGCTGAATGGCACCAGAAATACCGCAGGCGATATAAAGATCCGGGGTTACTACTTTACCTGTCTGACCAATTTGTAACGAATAGTCGCAGTATCCCGCATCACATGCTCCGCGTGATGCTCCTACTGTACCTCCCAGTACATCAGCAAGTTCCTTCAATGGTTCGAAGCCTTCAGAACTTTTCACTCCGCGTCCTCCGGCTACAATTACTTTGGCTTCAGATAAGTCTACACCATCAGAAGACTTACGGATAATATCCTTAATAATTGTGCGGATGTTACTAATTTCAACTTCCTTCTCAGTCACTTCTCCTGCTAAAGAATCATCACGATTTAGTGCAGGAATGTTATTTGGACGAATCGTTGCAAAGACTAATCCGTCAGTGATTTCTTTCTTTTCAAAAGCTTTACCAGAGTAGATTGGGCGAGTGAACACGATGTTCCCGCCTTCTGCTACAACTTCTGTCGCATCTGAAATAAGGCCAGACTCTAATTTACTCGCTAATTTCGGTGTTAAATCTTTTCCGATCGCTGTGTGGCCCATGATGATTCCTTCAGGGGATTCTTCTTCAATAACCTTGTAAACAGCTTGACCGTACCCGTCGGATGTATACGTTTTCAATTCTTCGTTTGAAACAGTGATGACTCGCGTCGCTCCATGGTATACCATCTCTTGACCCATTTCACTCAAGTCCCCTGCTCCGCACAGCACTCCAACCACTTCACCGCCATCACTTACGATATTGGCTGCTGCAATGGCCTCAAACGTAACATTACGCAAAGAACCTTCTCTAGCTTCCCCGATCACTAATACTTTTTTACTCATAACGATTCTCCTTTCCCTTATCTATTTACAGTACTTTCGCTTCCGTTTTCAGTAAAGATACAAGTTCTTTCACTTGATCATCGACTTCCCCTTCAAGCACTTTGCCGGCTTGTTTTTCAGGTGGTAAGAAAATTTCTGTTGTTTTTGTTTTTGGTTCAACATCATCTTCATCTAAATCTAAATCGTCGATTTCAAGCTCATCTAGAGGCTTTTTCTTTGCTTTCATAATCCCTGGAAGGGAAGGGTAGCGAGGTTCGTTCAGACCTTGCTGACAAGTGACAAGCACTGGAAGGGAAGTATCGACTTTTTCGACATCTCCTTCAACATCGCGTTCGATATGAACATTTTCTCCATCAATTTCAATGCTTGTAATCGTCGTTACACAAGGAATGTTCAGACGTTCTGCTAATCTTGGTCCGACTTGTCCGCTTGCTTCGTCAATGGCTACATTACCTCCCAGGATAATGTCTACATCACGGTCTTCGAAGAAAGCTTCTAAGATCTTCACCGTGGTGAACTGGTCCCCTTCTTCAAGGTCATCTTCTGTGTTGATTAACACAGCTTTGTCAGCTCCCATGGCAAGAGCTGTGCGTAATTGTTTCTCAGACTCTTCTTCTCCTATGGTTACAACTGTTACTTCACCACCGTGTTCATCGCGAAGGTTAATCGCTTCTTCCACTGCATATTCATCATAAGGGTTGATGATGTACTCAGCACCATCATCCTCAATTCTCCCATTACTTACTGAGATTTTCTCTTCTGTGTCAAAAGTTCTTTTTAATAAAACGTAAATGTTCATGTACATTCCCTCCTGAACTATTGATCGTTAAAATTAGGTTTTCTTTTTTCGATAAACGCCTGGATGCCTTCTTTGGCATCTTCATTGCCAAATACTTGCCCAAAGGCTTCTGCTTCAGCATTGATTCCTTCATTGAACTGTGGTGTGTGCGTGTAAGGAACAAGCTTCATAACATGCTGAATCGTCGGGCCGCTCTTCGATGCAATGGCATGAGCCAGCTTTTCAGCCTCCTGGAAAAGCTCTTCAGAAGAATAGCTTCTGTTCGCCAAACCAGCTGTTACGGCTTCTGCACCACTAATCGGAACTCCCGTCAGCATCATTTCATACGCTTTTGCTGAACCTACATATCGAGGCAAGCGCTGGGTACCAGCAAAGCCAGGAATAATTCCTAGATTAAGCTCTGGAAGACCAAGTTTCGCATCTTCAGCAACGTAGCGGATATGACATGCCATCGCTAGCTCCAATCCCCCTCCAAGCGCAGCCCCATGAATAGCGGCAATTACAGGGATATGGAAATTTTCAATACGATTGAACAGTTGCTGCCCTTTACTTGCGAGACTTTTATAGTCGGAAGCATCCTGTAAAGAAGTAAATTCTTTAATGTCTGCTCCAGCAGAGAAGAATTTTCCTTCCCCTTTTAACAAGATTGCCTTAATAGAAGGATCCTGTTCCACCCTATCCAGATCTTCAGATAAATCGTTTAAGATGTGAGTGGAAAGAGCGTTAGCCGGCGGGCTTTCAATCGTAATTTCAGCGACATGTTCTTTCACTTGCATAGTTAATGTTGACAATAGCTCTCTCTCCTTTTTACTTATCAGAATGGGCTAGTCCGTGAACGATCAAGCTATGGACTTCTTTCGCTTGGCCTACTATGTTATAGCGCTGATCTTTCATGACCCAATTGGTCACCGTCTCATCCATCGTTCCGAAAATCATTTGCCGAACGAGACGGCGATCCATGCCACTACGGAACAACTTTTCTTCCACACCTTCGTCGACGATATGATCAATAACGTTCAAATATCGTTTGAGAACTTCATTGATCTTCTGCCTCAATTCTTTGTTCGATTGACGAAGCTCCAATTGAGTAACTATCGCCAAATGGTGGTCAGCAGCCAGCTGGGTGAAATGCGTTTCAATTAACGTTAGAAGCTTCTCCTCAGCTGTCTGCCTGGAAGTTGTTTCTTGCTCAATCTTTTCAATGAACTGCCCCATTTTTTCTTGAAAGAGGGATACGAGAATATCTTCTTTATTTTTGAAGTAAAGGTAAATTGTACCATCCGCCACTCCAGCTTTTTTTGCAATTTTAGACACTTGAGAGGAGTGGTATCCATTTTCGGCGATTACTTCAACCGCTGCTTCTATAATCTGTTTGTACTTTGGTTTGTTTTTTTTCAATAAAATCTCCTGCCTTATGAATCGTGAAAATGAATGAACGGTCATTCACCTATTATATTACATCCCAAAAAATATTCTGTCAACTTTTCTTTAATAATCTTTTTTCACGTATTACACACTCTCTGACTCTTCTAATTTTCTCTTTTCCTCCTCTACGAGAGAGCGGCGAAGAATCTTACCGACGGCTGTTTTAGGCAATTCTTCACGAAATTCGTAAATTCTAGGAACTTTAAAAGCCGCCATGTGCTTCCTGCAGTATTCATTCAACTCATCTTCCGTTATATCGCTTCCTTGTTTTTTTACAATAAAAGCTTTGACTGTTTCTCCACGGTAAGGGTCAGGAATTCCAACTACGACAGCTTCCTGAATCTCGGAGTGTTCATAAAGCACTTCTTCGACTTCTCTTGGATAGATGTTATAACCTCCGGCAATGATCATATCCTTCTTACGGTCTACTACGAAGAAGTATCCATCTTCATTCATATATCCCATATCCCCTGTGCGAAACCAGCCATCCTCACTGAGTACTTGCGCCGTTTCCTCTGGACGATTCCAATACCCTCTCATCACTTGAGGTCCTTTAACAACGATTTCACCAATCTCTCCGAAATCGGCTTCTCCTTCCCCATCCATCTTAACGATTTTCGCATCTGTATTTGGCCAAGGTATCCCCACACTTCCACTCACCCGTTTCCCCCAAACTAAATTGGAGTGCGTCACAGGAGAGGTTTCGGTCAGACCATATCCTTCTACCAGTTTTCCTCCCGTCACTTTCTCGAATTCCTCTTGTACTTCCACTGGAAGAGGGGCCGAGCCGCTTAGGCAAGCTTCAATCGAAGATAAATCGTACTTATTTAAGTTCGGATGGTTCAGCAAAGCAATATAGATGGTTGGAGCTCCTGGGAATAACGTTGGTTTTTGTTTCTCTATAACCTTCAAAACCTCTTCAGCATCAAATTTAGGCATAAGAATCATTTTACTCCCCATCATTACGGAAAGATTCATCACAGAAGTCATTCCGTAAACGTGGAAGAAAGGCAAGACTCCAAGGACTATATCTTTACCATCCTTAGATTTATACAGCCACCGCTTAGACATTTGCGTATTAACGACAAGATTATAATGCGTGAGCATAACACCTTTTGGAAATCCAGTCGTACCTCCTGTGTACTGAAGTAGCGCCAGGTCCTCCACTGGATCAACTTCTACAGGTTCAAACTCACCCATGCTTTGATCGAGGATATGCGGCCAGAGGTGTGTATCGCTAGATTGCTCAGGTCTAACGAGTACTTGATATTGCCGCTTTTGTATAAAAGGATAGATTTTATTTTTGGGGAACGGAAGATAATCTTTAATGCCCGTTACGATGATATGCTCAAGAGAAGTTTCAGCCTTGACGTTCGCTGCCTTAGGATAAAGGATATCCAGACAAATAATCATTTTTGCTCCGGAGTCTTTAAGCTGATATTCGAGTTCACGCTCCATATAGAGAGGATTTGTTTGAACAACAACTCCTCCAATTAGTAAGACCGCGTAGTAGGAAATAACAGATTGAGGACAATTTGGAAGCATGATAGAGACTCTGTCACCTTTTTCTAATCCTAAATCCTGCAAGTAACTGGCTAAAGCTTTGGACTGATCATACACTTCTTTGTAAGACAATTCCTTACCCATAAAATAAAGCGCTTTCTTTTCGCCGTATTTTTTTGCACTATCCTCTAAGTAATAGTGCAGCGGGTGTTTATCGTATTCGATTGTAGCAGGGACTTCTGGTGGATAATGAGCATGCCAAGGACGATGAAAGGTTGCCATTCCAAAACGCCTCCCCTTTTAGTCTTATATCACTATTATAACGATAAAGGAAGGATATTTGAATTACAATTTATAATTTTGAGAAAATTACCATCTAAGACAAGTTCGAAAAAGTAAGAGACTGGGACATAAGTAGAACAGAGGTTTAAAAATAACCGTTGAAAACTTTCTCAGGATCACGCAGATCGTTAGCGTAATCAATACCCGGAAACTCCTATGGGAACATCACTTCCTGCAGGAAAGTGTTCATTGCCTCTCAAAGAAGCTCTAGGCCGTGCCCGTGGCAAGCGAGGTGTTTTGACGGATCGATTATTGAACTCCTTTCTTGCCACAAAAAAATTCCGACACGATTTTCAACGTAATCGTTCGGAATTTTCTTGGGTCATTCAGACTTATCCATGGCCTCATCTTTTTATAATATAAAAAATAATACACCTACAATCAAAAAGACCGCAGCCACGACTAATAAAATTTTTGCTAAGGTTTCCATACACGTTCTCCTTAAATGATATTCGCTCCAATAACATAAGAGAGTCCGACAGAAATGACTAAGGAAATAAATCCTACGGCTCGGTTATCCGCCTCAATTTCTTCGTCAATTTTAAAGGAAGGAGTTAAAAATTCATAAATGAAATAACCGGACAACAAAAGGACAAATCCGAAAATACCCCATCCCATTGTTTGAAGAAGAGAATCATTGTGTTCAATGGAAAAACGAAAAATATTAGCGATACCAAAGATCTTTCCGCCGGTTGCCATGGCTACAGCTAAATTTCCTCGTTTTATTTCTTTCCAATTATTGTAGGAGGTAACGATTTCGAAAACGGCCATAAATACGATCAGGCATAAAACGACCACACTATATCTTGCGGCAGTTTCAACTAAAGAGTATTCCCAAAAACCATCCATGTCTGTCCGCTCCCTTTGCTCTATACTTAGTTAAGTTCTAAAACGGTGACACCGCTACCGCCTTCGTTCATGCCGCCTGCACGGTAATCCGATATGTTCCGATGATTCTTAGCATAGTTTTGAACAGCTGTCCTTAGTGCTCCAGTCCCTTTTCCGTGAATAATAGAGACTCTCGGGTATCCTGCAAGGACAGCATCATCAATATATTTTTCCAATCGATTCAAGGCATCTTCATAGCGCTCCCCTCGCAAATCCAGTTCTGTCTTCACGTGAAAAGCCTTTCCTTTCACTTTTGCCATCGGTTTTTCTTTGTATGGCTGTTCTGATTTTATAAACTCCAGTTCCTTCCTTTTCGCCTTGACTTTCATAACGCCGACTTGGACCTGGTACTCATTTTTTCCCGTTTGCTCCACAATCGTTCCGTTCTGGTTTAAGGTTAGGAGTTTCACTTCATCGCCTGCCTTTAGTTCGCGCATTTCTTTGTTAGGCTTAGGCGCATGCTCTTCTTTCTTTTTCTTCGCAAGCTCCGGCTTTGCCTCATCAAACATTTTTCGTGCTTCGATCCATTCGTGTTCCTTCATTTGCGCTTCTGATTTCATATTGCGAATTTGATTCACAATCTCTTCCGCTTCTTCTCTTGCCTGCTGGATTGCTTTTTCCGCTTTTTCTTCTGCTTTTGCATAAAGCTTCTCACGCTTGTCCTCGAATTGATTCCACTTTTCCTGCAGCTGTTTCTTCAATTCTTCTGCTTCTTGTAAAATTTTTTCCGCTTTCTTGTAGTCCTGCTCGGCACCCCGCTTGGACTCTTCCAGAGAAGCGATCATATTTTCTACACTTCGAGAGTCGACTCCAATTTGCTGTTTAGCTGATTCAATTATTGTCTCCTCTAACCCTAATCGTCTTGAAATCTCAAAGGCATTACTTCTGCCTGGTACACCGATCAATAATCGGTAGGTTGGTCTCAAGGTTTGAATATCGAATTCGACAGAAGCATTCACGACCCCTTCTCGATTATAACCGTACGCTTTTAGCTCCGGATAGTGGGTGGTAGCGATGACTCTCGCCTTTCTTTGCACCACTTCGTCTAAAATGGACATAGCAAGAGCAGCGCCTTCCTGCGGATCGGTGCCAGCTCCTAATTCATCAAAAAGAACTAAAGATTTCTCATCCACATGCTTTAAAATGTCAACAATGTTTGTCATATGAGAAGAAAAGGTAGATAAGCTCTGCTCGATGGACTGTTCATCTCCAATATCGGCATAAACCTCTTGGAAAACAGCCAATTCACAACCATCCATTGCTGGAATCTGCAGTCCGGACTGTGCCATGAGCGTGCATAAACCTACGAGCTTCAATGTGACCGTTTTACCGCCTGTATTAGGTCCTGTGATGACAATGGATGTAAAGTCTTCGCCGATTTCAACGTCATTAGGAACCACTTCATCTTCAGGAATCAGTGGATGACGCGCCTGGCGCATTTTTATACGGCCTTCATCATTCATCTCAGGCAAAGATGCTTTCATTAATTTTCCTAACTTTGCCCGGGAAAACATGAAATCCACATGTCCAAGAATCGCAACATTGTCATATAATCGTGGCTGGTCTTCAGCAATAGCCTCAGAAAGCTCTTTCAAGATTTTCTCAATCTCATGCTTTTCCTGTACTCGTGCTTCTTGCAGCTGGTTATTTAAATCTACGACAGACTGAGGTTCAATAAATAAAGTGGCGCCAGAGGAGGACTGATCGTGAACAATCCCGCCAATAGACCCACGGTACTCTTGTTTTACTGGCAGCACATACCTCTCGTTTCGTATCGTTACAATCGCATCAGAAAGCATTTTTGATTTAGATTTCGTAAATGTGTCCATTTTCTCCCGCACGCGGCCTTCGTTTGTACGGATTTTTGAACGTATGGTCCTTAGTTTATCTGAAGCACCGTCCATCACTGCCCCATGATCGTCGATACAGCTGCGGATTTGCCTCTCAAGTTCTCGAAGCGGCTCAATTCCTGAAACAAGCTCACGTAAAATGGGCATTTCCGGCTCTTCCATATCTTCAATAAAACGGCGAAGCTGCCTCCCTCCATAAATGGTGCTTGCGATATCAAGACATTCAAGTGCGCTTAACACGCCACCTATGGTCGTTCGCTTCAAACTTGGTTTAATATCAAATATTCCACCAAGAGGAACATGTCCTTTTAATCGAAGCACTTGAGCAGCTTCATCTGTTTCTTTTTGCAAAAAGCGGACTTCTTCAAGGTCTGTAGAAGGCTTTAATGCTGCCACCTTTTCCTTTCCTAGCGAGGAAGCTGCCTGCTCGCTCAGCTGATCGATTATTTTTTTATACTCTAATACATGAAGGATTCGCTGATTCATTATGTCCGTCTCCTTTTACTGCTACTCACTTATTCCGAATTTCTTCATTAATTGTTCTTTCGTCCACGTGTTGATTACGTTATCTTTTCTAAGCCATCCTTTTCTTGCCGTCCCTACACCGATTTTCATATGGTCGAGCATCCGATAACTGTGGGCATCGGTGTTGATGGCAATATTTACGCCTTCTTCCTGTGCTTTCATCAACCACTCCCAGTTCAAGTCAAGGCGATTCGGGTTGGCATTCAGCTCAAGAATAGTCCCTGTTTCTTTGGCTTTTTCTATCAACTGCTCAAGATTCACAGCATATCCTTCTCTACGGCCGATCAGACGGCCTGTTGGATGTGCAATCATATCCACATTAGGATTTTCAAGCGCATTGATCAGTCGTTCCATAATTTTCTCTTCCGATTGGCTGAAACTTGAATGGATAGATGCGATGACAAAGTCCATCTCTTGAAGGAAATCATCTTCAAAGTCTAGTCTTCCATCTGGCAGAATATCCATCTCAATCCCTGCAAAAATATGAAAGTTATCCATAGAATTGTTTATTTTATCTATTTCCGCCCGCTGTAAACGTAAGCGTTCCTCATTAAGACCATTCGCCACTCTTAAATATTTTGAGTGATCCGTAATAGCGATATAATCATAACCCAAAGATTTTGCTTCTTCTGCCATTTCTTTAATAGATTGTGCCCCATCACTCCACGTCGAGTGCATGTGGAGATCTCCGTGAATATCCGAATGATCCACCAAATCAACAGGTTGTTTAAATTTTTCTACTTCACCGTAATTTTCCCTTACTTCAGGAGGGATAAAATGAAGACCGAAATGTTTGAAGAATTCCTCTTCCGTTTCAAAAGTCTTAACCTCTCCTGTATCTATGTTTTCAATTCCGTATTCGCTGATTTTCTCATTTTGTTGTTTTGCGAGTTGTCGCATAGCTACGTTGTGATCTTTTGAACCCGTAAAATGATGAAGGGTCGTTGCAAATTCATCAGGGGCAACGATGCGGAAATCAATATTGATATCATAGCCTTCACTGACAACTATAGATACTTTCGTTTCACCTGAAGCAATCACTTCTTTAATGTCAGGCAGCTCCAACAGCTCATCTCTAGTTGCGCTGGAGTTTTCTGAAGCAATGATAAAATCAAGGTCTTTGATTGTTTCTCTCATTCTTCTTAAACTTCCCGCTCTTGAATATCGGGTGAAGCTTTTCGCTTCGCTTAAATAGCCTTCGATTTTTTCCGCCAGCGGGAGCATAAGTGCAATGGGTAAACGCTCAGGCCGGGTATGAGCTTCTTCTAATGCTTTCAACATTTTCTCGGCAGATTTTTCCCCGAACCCTTCGAGCTCTTCTACCTTGCCAGTTTCCAGTGCCGTCTTTAAACTCTCGGCGTCCGTAACGCCTAACTGTTGATACAACTTGGCCAGCTTTTTCCCGCCAAGCCCTGGTAAATTCAGCAAAGGAACAAGACCTTCAGGAACCTCAGCTTGTAACTGTTTTAATGTATCAGATTCACCATTTTCGATAAATTCGTCAATCACCGTTGCGGTCCCTTTTCCGATTCCCTTCATCTTTGTAAAATCCTCAATTTCATTCAGTGACCGATCGTCTCGTTCAAGAGCCTGGGCCGCTTTTCTGTATGCTGAAATTTTAAACGGATTCTCTCCCTTTAATTCTAAGTAAACAGCGATATTCTCTAATAATTTGATCACTTGCTTTTTATCTACAGTCATCTTTATCGACTCCTCATTCTTATTCATCCCGAACGAAAGCGCAAGGGCGCGATTTGGTCACTCAATAGAATGTTCAGTCGGCACCTCATGTGCCAATATCGAGCTGACTCTCGTTCTGCGGGGCAAAACTAAGACCTACGCCCCAGAAGGGTTAGGATTGGGGCTGGAAGCAAACCTCACACCTCAAAAATATGATCTTTCATTTTTAGCCAATAAAAATACCGCCATGATCGAAATCATAGCGGCTCAAAATCTCACTATCCACACTTCTCACTAGCCAGCTACATGTTCGATCCATAATGTCTTCAATTGCTCAGAAAACATTGGTGTATGTTCAATGATTAGTTGAGCAAGTATCGATCCATCCAATGCGTTCTGTACCATTTCCAGTGGAACAAGTGCAGCTATATATAAAAGCACAAACAAAATGACGTAGTTTTCAACAAACCCAAGGGCACCGCCTAAGATCTTGTTTAAGGAGTTCAAGATCGGCAATTCAGCTACGAAGTCCAACATAGAAGCGATGATATGTAGGATGATTTTCACTCCGAAGAACAGGATGGCAAAGGCCACTGCATTATAAAAGGCTTGCTCTAATGGCAAGCTGTCTGCAAAAAATGCCCAGGAAGAGTCTTCCGGAAGTTCGGGATAAGGTACCCAAAGCGTCAATTTCGGAGATAGATCGTCATAATACATCACGGCTACGACAAAAGCCACTATAAACCCGATTAAGTGGAACAATTGAAGGATGAATCCACGTCTCAGGCCGGTAAATATTCCAATTATCAAAATAAGCAGCAACAGTAAATCAATCATTTTTCTTTTCGTCCTCTTCCTCTTTCTTTTCAATGTAGTTCATTAATTCCGTGCATTCTTCTTTTAATTTTATATATTCATTCATTGTGTTCACAGCGGTCAAAACAGCGAGCTTAGCTGTATCCAGACTTGGGTTCGTTTCATGGATTTCACGCATTTTCTGATCAACAAGGCTGGATACCATACGGATATGATGGGGCTCTTCATGACCAACTATAGTGTAAGAACGTTTATTGATCTCCACTGTAATTCTTTTTTTCTCTTGGTCTGATTGCGACACGTCCATACCCCCTAGTTTCTCAATCCTAAACATAATAGTAACACGAAGAAGTTCAATTAGGAAACCAATATGGACGTTTTTAGGAAATGTTCTATTTTTTCCATGACTTTGCTATACTGGATAGAAAATGATCGCTTCATCAAACCTACATATATTTTAGTTTTTTAATAGAAAGGACACCAATATGCCACAAGTTGTATTAAAAGTAACACCTTCAAGAGTCCAACAAATGAAAGATTATTACAATAAACAGTTGAAAGCTACACCGCAAAACGCGGTCTTTGCTGCCAAAACGAGCAACTGCACGATTACTGCCTACAAGTCCGGCAAAGTTCTATTTCAAGGTAAAAACCCTGATGCAGAAGCGACTCGTTGGGGAAGTGCAGAACAAACAACATCTCAGCCAAAAGCAAAATCAAAGAAAACCCATGCCTTTCACCCGGATTCATCTTTATTCACCCGTTCCCATATTGGCTCTGATGAGGCGGGCACCGGCGATTATTTCGGCCCGATCACTGTAGCAGCCGCTTACGTTACGGAAGATCAAATCCCCGTACTGAAGTCTCTCGGGGTAAGAGACTCTAAAAACCTTTCGGATGCCCAAATAACGGAGTTGGCAAAAGATATTGTCGCATTAAAGATTCCTTACAGTCTATTACGATTGAATAATAAAAAGTATAACCAATGGCAAAGGAAAGGGTGGTCTCAAGGGAAGATAAAAACACTTCTGCACCATCAAGCCCTTGACCGTCTCCTAGAAAAAATCGCTCCCGAAAAGCCAGGCGGCATTTTAATTGACCAATTCTCTCAACCCGAGGTTTACGAGAAGCACCTAAGAAGCGAAAAGTTAAAGCTGCAAGAAAATGTTTACTTTATGACGAAAGCAGAAAGTTATTCCATTGCTGTCGCTGCAGGTTCAATTATCGCCCGCTCAGCTTTTGTAAAAGCGATGAACCAGATAGAATTTGATACAGGGCTTCCTATTCCCAAAGGAGCCTCTGGGAAAGTCGATCAAGCTGCGGCTGAAATCATCAAAGCCTACGGGGAAGAAAAGCTTGAAGAACTTGCGAAGGTTCATTTTGCAAATACGAAAAAAGCTAAAGCTCTTGTTCGTTGAATTTGAGATATTTATTTAACCCAGCCCTATGCTTCCCTATCTCGCTCGTATTCTAAAATTTCTAAAACAACTCATAAGAGGACTTAAATAACTGTTTCATCAATAAAAAAGGATGCTCCGATTAAATTCGGAGCATCCTTTTTATTTATCCGCGAAGTTCAGCTTCATGCTGATCCTTAACGGCAGTTAGAATTTTATCATGCGCCTCTTCTACTTCTTCATCCTTTAACGTACGTTGCGGATCTAGATATAGAAGGTTGAAGGCAAGAGACTTTTTACCTTCTGGCAAATGTTCACCTTGATAAACATCAAAGACTTGAACATCTTTGACTAGTGGTGCACCAGCCTCAGAAATCGTAGAAGCAATAGCCCCCGCTGAAATGGATTCGTCTACAACAAGCGCGACATCACGCGAAACAGAAGGGAAACGCGGGATCGCCTGGAAGGCCTCTTCCTTAGTATATTGGCTGAACAATTCTTCCGCATTCAAATCAAATACATAGGTTTCTTTCAGACCTAATCCTTTTTGAAGCTTCGGATGCACTTGGCCAATAAAACCGATTTCTTTTCCTCCGGCTTTAACAATGGCTGTTCTACCTGGATGCATTTGTGGAAGCTTTGCTTTCTCGTAAGTGAAGGAAATATCAAGCTGATCGCTCAACCCTTCTACAATCCCTTTAACCACAAAGAAATCAACGTTTTTCTTCTCTTGCTGCCACAAATGAGCAAGCCATGTTCCTGTTAGAGCTCCGGAAGCGCGCAGAATTTCCCTAGGTTGAGTGGTCACCTCATCTTCTTGACTGACAAAGACCGTGCCTACTTCATAATAAGAAAGATCCGTTTGTTTGCGAGCCACATTGTAAGAAAGAGATGTCAGCAACTCCGGTAGTAAGCTTAGACGAAGGTGGCTGTGATCTTCACTCATCGGCATAGCCAGCCCTACTGGGGTTTTTGCTTGACGCTCAATTTCTGGACTGACGAGCATGGATGCTTTTGATTCGTGGGTTAGAGAGTAAGTGATCGTCTCATTCAGTCCTGCGCCTTGAAAATAAGCTTTCATTTTACGCTTCAATTGCTGGTTTAATGATAATCCTCCTGCTTGAGAGGCTCCTCCAGGCAGTGTGAACGGAAGATTATCGTAGCCGTAGATGCGGGCAACTTCTTCAAGCATATCTTCAAAAAGTTCGATATCTCCGCGGCGTGTCGGAACGCTTACCGTGAACTCCCCACCATTTTCTTCGTAGGAAAACTGGAGACGTCGTAAAATATCTTTAATTTCTTCGTTAGAAATATCTGTTCCTAAGCGATCGTTGATGACGCCCGTTTCAATCGTTACTTGTTTTTCTGAACGGTTCAATTTATCGAAGCTTACAACACCTTCTAACACGGTGCCATTTGCATACTTGGCAAGCAATTCACTGGCACGCTTTCCAGCACGTTCCACTCGGTTAGGATCGATGCCTTTTTCAAAGCGAGTACTTGATTCACTTCGCAAGCCATGATCTTTGGAGGATTGACGTACAACAGCAGGGTTGAAATAGGCTGCCTCAAGAATAATGTTTTTCGTATCATCCTGAACTTCAGATTCTGCTCCCCCCATGACACCAGCAATGGCATGAGGCTTTTCACCATTCGTAATCACTAAATGCTCTGAAGTTAGTGTCCGCTCCTGGTCATCTAAAGTTTTAATTGTTTCTCCGTCTTTGGCACGTCGGGTTACAACTTTATTGCTACCAAATCGGTCATAGTCAAAAGCATGCAGCGGCTGTCCATATTCCATGAGCACATAGTTGGTAATATCAACAACATTATTGATTGGTCGAATGCCTGCAGCTGTGAGACGATTCTGCATCCAAAGTGGTGATGGACCGACTTCAATGCCTTTTATTACAAAAGCTCCGTAATAAGGGTTAGCTTCAGGATCCTCAACTTCCACAGATATCGCGTTCTCGGCTTTTTCATCTGCTGTAGGAACATTTTCTTCGGCTAACTCATATTTACCATCAATGGCTGCCGCTACTTCATAAGCGACACCTGCCATACTCATTGCGTCCGCACGGTTTGGTGTAAGACCAAGCTCAATGATGATGTCATCTAAGTTAAGAAGAGATATGGCATCTGATCCTGTTTCAACTTCTTCAGGGAAAACGTAGATGCCGTCTGCATATTCTTTCGGCACATCTTTTTCATCTACTCCAAGTTCTTGAAGCGAGCAGATCATTCCATTCGATTCTTCTCCGCGCAGTTTCGTTTTCTTGATTTTGAAGTTACCCGGAAGGACAGCCCCTGGTGTAGCTACGGCAACTTTTTGTCCCTCAGCAATGTTCGGTGCTCCACATACGATCTGTAATGTTTCTTCTCCTACATCTACTTGGCAAAGAGATAATTTATCTGCATTTGGGTGTTGTTCACATGATTTCACATCACCCACAACAACTCCAGTTACTTTTTCAGCAACCGGTTCAACGCTTTCTACTTCAATTCCTGTTTTTGTAATGATTTCTGCTAACTCTTCGGGTGTATATTCGCTTACGTCAATATATTGTTGCAACCAATTTAAAGATACGAGCATAGGTTTTTATCCTCCTTTACGCCTTATGATACTGCTCTAAGAATCGGATATCGTTTGTGTAGAAGTTACGAATATCATCTACACCATACTTCAGCATTGCAATACGCTCTGGTCCCATTCCGAAGGCAAAGCCCGAATATTCTTTCGGATCATAGCCGGCCATTTCCAATACGTTCGGGTGCACCATACCTGCGCCTAGAATTTCAATCCAGCCTGTACCTTTACAAACCGAGCAGCCTTCTCCGCCGCAGACTTTACAGGAAATATCCATTTCTACGGAAGGTTCCGTGAATGGGAAGAAACTTGGGCGAAGACGGATTTTCCTTTCTTCTCCAAACATTTGCTTAGCAAAAGCATTCAGAACCCCTTTTAAATCACTCATTCGCACATGTTTATCAACCAATAAGCCCTCGATTTGAGTAAACTGGTGAGAGTGTGTCGCATCATCGGTGTCTCTGCGATATACTTTCCCAGGGCAAATCATTTTTACGGGCTCGCTTCCATTTTTAGCATTCATCGTTCTAGCCTGAACGGGTGATGTATGGGTACGCAGAAGAAGTTCTTCTGTGATATAAAAAGAGTCTTGCATATCACGCGCTGGGTGGCCTTTCGGGAGGTTCAGCGCTTCAAAGTTGTAGTAATCTGTTTCAACTTCCGGGCCTTCTTTGATTTCAAAGCCCATTCCGATGAAAAGATCTTCAATTTCCTCCACAATGCTTGTCAAAAGGTGTGGACCTCCAACTTGAACAGGACGCCCCGGAAGCGTTACATCGACACTCTCTTCTTCCAATTGCTTCTCTAGCGCTTCATCCTCCAAACGTGTCTGCTTGGATTCAATCGCTTCAGCAACTTGCTCCCTGACTTCATTTGCCAGTTGGCCGATAACCGGGCGTTCTTCCTTGGATAACTTGCCCATTCCTTTCAATACTTCTGTAATCGGCCCTTTTTTTCCTAGATATTCAACGCGAACATCTTTTAAGCCTTGCACATTATTCGCCTGCTCCACTTTTTGCAGCGCTTCTTGTTTCAGCTGCTCTAAACGTTCCTTCATGGAAAGACTCCTCCTTTTAATTGAAAATAAAAAAAAGCCCCATCCCTAAAAAGGGACGAGACTAGTCTGGTCGTTTCGCGGTACCACCCTTGTTGACATACCTTCGTATGCCCACTTCAGTTCAATAACGGAAATAAATCCGGATCACAGATGTGATCAGCTCCAGAGTGAATATTCAATAACTGCCACGATAGAAGCACTTCCAGTCCAAGATGCTTCTTCCCTTAATCGATTTACAATTATCTACTTAGCTCTATCCAAGCTTTTTCATGTATAAAAGTTTTCATCACTATTTTTAAATTATAGAGAAAGAAAAAGGATAATGCAACCCTATCCTTTCATGTGATACATCAGGACAGCTGCTGCAATGGCAACGTTCAAGGACTCAGCCTGACCGTAAATCGGGATGTGTACCCGCCTATCTGCTAAAGCGGTCAGCTTCTCTTGGATTCCATGTCCTTCATTTCCCACGATAAGGGCTACTTTTTCGGGCGGGTCCAGTTGTTTGAATGGCACAGACTCATCTAAGGTGGAAGCCCATACCTCGACTCCTTCGTTTTTTAACTCAGAAATAAAGGCTGCAAGGTCTTCTTGAACAAACGGTGTATGGAATAAAGATCCTTGTGTTGCCCGTATCACTTTATCATTATATGGATCAACGGTTCCTTCACCAAGAATAATCTGATCAAAACCAGCGGCATCGGCTGTCCGAATCAATGTACCCAGATTACCTGGATCCTGGACAGCATCAATCATCAACGTTAAAGGCGCGGGAGTGAATGTAAATTGTTTTTGTTCTACTACCGCCGCGATGCCTTGTGGAGTTTCTGTTTCTGAGATTGCGGCAAAGACTTGCCTGCTTACTTCTGTCGTTGGTATTCCATCTGGCAATGGGAATTCAACGCCTTCTTGAATGATGAACTCCTGAATACCCCAATTGCTTTTGATGACTTCTTCGACTAAATGATGCCCTTCAACTAAAAAGCAGCGATTAAGGTTTCGATGTTTTCTTTTATGTAATTTTTTCCATTCTTTTACTTTTTGATTTTGTAATGAAGTTAACATACTCTTCCCTCTTCTGTTTGGTTGATTTCTCACTTATCATACATAGCTTTCTGCCCTTGGGTCAAACTAAGTGTGAAAATTTTATGAGTTGACCTAAATGTAAAGGAGGACATCTGAAATGAATTTAAACCTTAGAAACGCGATTCTTTCCAACGTAAGCGGTCATAATGCTCAGCAATTAGAAGCTACAATTGATGATGCCTTGCAAAAAGGTGAAGAAAAAATGCTTCCTGGATTAGGAGTATTTTTCGAATTACTTTGGGAGAATTCTGATGAGCAAGAACATCAAGAGATCTTAAACACTCTTGAGCAAAGCCTAAAACAACAGAAAGCTTAATTGCAACAAAGCACGAGTGCCGGATTTAGTCCTTTCAATGAATGTTGAACTAAGTTCGGTACGTCCTGTGCCAAAGTTGAACTGAACCCTGTCCTGAGGGCCCCCGACAGGCATAAGATAAGCGATGGTGTGGATGATTTTTTATAGTAACAAAGTCAATACACTATGACTTCGTGGGCTAGGCACTAGGACTGGATGTAGATTCACACCTAAAGACAATAAAAAAGCCAACCCGCAGTTTAATGCGAGCTGGCTTTTGTACTTTTTATTAGTTGAAAGTAATTTGTTGCACTTTATCTGCGTCAAGTCCTTTGATGCATTCTACAATCAGGTTGACTGCATTTTCGAAATCATCACGATGAAGCATTGCTGCATGAGAGTGGATATAACGTGTGGCAATCGTAATGGACAATGCTGGTACACCATCATGACTCAAGTGAATAGAACCTGAATCCGTACCGCCTCCAGCAAGGGAATCGAATTGATACGGAATGTCATTTTCATCTGCTGTATCCGTTACAAAATCACGCAGCCCTTTATGAGAGACCATAGACGCGTCATAAAGAATAATCTGCGGACCTTTACCCATTTTGCTTGAAGCATCTTTGTCTGACACACCTGGAGTGTCGCCAGCAATTCCGACATCTACGCCAAAGGCGATATCTGGGTTAATTAAATTAGCAGAAGTACGTGCTCCACGAAGACCAACTTCCTCCTGAACTGTTCCTACGCCATAAACGATGTTCGGGTGTTTTTCACCTTTCAAGCGTTTCAGCACTTCAATAGCAATCGCACAACCAATGCGGTTATCCCATGCTTTAGCAAGAAGCATTTTCTCGTTTTTCATTTGTGTGAACTCAAAATACGGCACGACAGAATCCCCTGGTTTAACCCCGAATTCTTCTGCTTCTTCTCTGCTGGAAGCACCGATATCAATAAACATGTCTTTAATTTCCACTGCTTTCTTACGCTGGTCAGGCGGGAGGATATGAGGCGGCTTCGAACCAATGATTCCTGTTAAATCACCATTTCGAGTCATGATCGTCACTCGCTGGGCAAGCATAACCTGACTCCACCATCCACCAACCGGTTGGAAGTATAGATAGCCGTGATCGTCAATGCGCGTTACCATAAAACCAACTTCATCCAGGTGACCGGCAACCATAATGCTCGGTCCTTTTTTGTTTCCTGTTTTCTTAGCGATCAAACTGCCAAGATTATCAGTAAATACTTCCTCCGCATAAGGTGAAATGTACTGCTTCATGACTTCTCTTGCTTCTTTTTCATTACCTGGTACGCCTTTAGCGTCTGTTAGATCTTTCAACATCATCAGAGTTTCATCTTTTTTTGCCATATGTATCATTTCCTCCTTTTTATCTCCACCTGCTATTATATAACTTTTGAAGCGATTTCACAAAGATAGGGATCGATTAATACCCCTGGTCCTGTCGTTCATAATTCACGATATTTTTGGAGTGATAAGCGTCCATCAGTTCTTCTTCCTTAAGACCCAGCGTTTCTCCTAATTGTAAGTAGCTATGGAAAGCATTTGAATAGGTTGTTTCATTTGTTTCATTCCGAAGTTGTTCAATGTGACTGTACACTTTGAGAAAAGCATCAGTTTTTGTATTGTAGGGATGAACAGTCTGCGGAGAATAACGATAACCAAGATCAAGCCCCAATGAAAGTAAGAAATGCAGACCATCTACATATTCTTCAAGGATCACTTGTTTTTCACTAGCTGGTTTTGTACTCCAGAATTTAAAGCAGCGCGTTTCATTAGCAAGCTCTCCTAGTTCAACAAGCAGGGCCAGAATTTTTTCGTCGACAACGTTTATATCCGCTAATTGGTGATTTTCCTCAATGTATTGATCTAGCGTTTTTTGCATTTGATAAAGCTTTTCCCAATTCACAGTAATGTCTCCTTTAATAAATTTTTCATCATAAATGTATCATTTTTTGAAACGTAAAGACACTCTCACACGTATGTAAACTATCAACCCATATGCAGGGAGACGATCCTATGATAATCATTTTGTTTCGCTTATTATTGTTAATCGCGATAGCTTTTATCTTATATACAGCTTACAAATTCATCATCAATCCCAGAAGGAAACTTGACCTTGCCCGGGATAAAAAAGAATTTTATTTTCATGACAACAAGGAAAATACAAAGCAGAATTTTCTCATGACCTATAAAGGACTAGTATTCGAAGGCGAAAAATACTTAGGGACTACCGATCATTCCTTTGAAGTTGTAAACATCAACGTAAGCGCCCACACGCCTGAAAAGCTGCAAGGACTTACAAGAGAGGATCTCTATTTTCTTGAACAGGAGATTCTGATTCGTTACCCCTACGCTTCGATTGAATGGAAATATCCCGTCAATAGGCTCATCATTCATCCATTAAAAGATGACCACTATGATTAAAAAAGCTACCTTATGAGGATTGTTCCTCAAGAGGTAGCTTTAGCTTTAGGCGCTTGTTTGAAAGAATTCTCTCCAAAGAAATACTTCATATTTTTTACGAATAAAAAAGCATAAAGCGATAAGCAGTGAAGAAAACAGGACCATTAATGGAATGGATAATAAAGTGATCCACTGTCCCAATGACGTGTAAATAACAGCCAAAGGAAAGTTAGCAAACAATGAAGACTTCGTGTATTCTTTAAAATCTGCACTGATTTCAATTAGGCAATAAGACAATAAATGAAAATGAATGAATGGGATCAAACGTAAAACGGCTACTTGTTTAACGGTCAAAGTTGCATTCTTTTTCATCCACTTTTCTTTTAGAGCCCCCAGCCTTTTCAAACCTGAAGGTACTAATCGAATAGTACGATAGAACAATAAACTGGAAAGCATCGTGCCGATTACAGAGTACGCCGAACCTGCAATGGGTCCAAACAATACACCTCCTGTGATGCATACAAGCATGACAGGCAAAAATAAAAATGGACGTAACAAGTGAATACCTATAAATAAGAGCGGTGCCCAGGCTTCCTGATGTTCTAACCAAGCTATTACAGCTGCTGATGTCTCGCCCATCCCATCCCCCTCCCTGTCTACATATTATGACAGAGCGATTAGAGATAGAACTGGTTTAGAAGATACCCCCAGGCAATAAGGTGGAGAATGGTCAAAACAGGAAGTCCAATCTTAAATGGCCGATGCTTTGTCTTATGCCTGAACACGTTCATCCCAAGCCATCCGCCTAAAGATCCTCCTAGAAAAGCAAATGCCCATAACGTCTTTTCCTTAATACGCCACTTTTCTCTCCGGGACCTGCGCTTATCCATCCCCATTAAAGTAAACAACCATAGGTTAATTAGCAGAATGTATGTAATGATAAATCCTGATACGATCTCCAAGGTACAACCTCCGAATCTAAGAAAAAAAAGTCATTTCCTGGCGATCGGAAATGACTTTTTCTCAGAAATATTTACACAGTTCTTATTTAAGAGCTGATTTAGCTTGTTCTGCTAGGCTTGCGAAACCTTGCTGATCATTTACAGCAAGATCAGCTAGCATTTTACGGTTCACTTCTATACCAGCTAGCTTAAGACCGTGCATCATACGGCTGTAAGAAATGTCGTTCATACGTGCTGCAGCGTTGATACGTGCAATCCAAAGTTTACGGAAGTCACGTTTTTTCTGACGACGGTCACGGTATGCATACTGACCTGATTTCATTACTTGCTGTTTAGCTGTTTTAAATAGTGCGTGTTTTGAACCATAATAACCTTTTGCTAGTTTAAGGACACGGTTACGACGTTTACGTGTCACTGTTCCACCTTTTACTCGTGGCATTGGAATCCCTCCTATATGTTTCGTTCTTGATTAGTCTTTTGGAAGCATGTGCTTGATGCGGCGGTAGTCTCCAGCAGAAACTAGCGCATCTTTACGCAATTTACGCTTTTGTTTTGTAGATTTGTTAGCGAACAAGTGGCTTGTGAAAGCGTGGGAACGTTTCACCTTACCTGTTCCAGTCTTTTTGAAGCGTTTTTGAGAACCTTTATGGGTTTTCATTTTTGGCATGTGAATTTCCTCCTTTTGCTTGATTCAGAGACTTACTTCTCGTTAAGAGGAGCAAGCATTAAGAACATACTGCGACCTTCCATTTTAGGCTTGGTCTCAATCTGGGCAATGTCTTTACATTCTTCAGCCATACGCTCAAGAACTTCCTGCCCAAGCTCTTTGTGAGTGATCGCACGACCTCGGAAACGGACAGATGCTTTCACTTTATCGCCTTTCGACAAGAACTTGCGAGCATTACGAAGCTTCGTATTGAAGTCATGCTCTTCAATGTTCGGACTTAGACGAACTTCTTTAACCTTAATGACCGTTTGTTTCTTGCGAGCTTCTTTCTCTTTCTTCTGCTGCTCAAAACGGTATTTACCGTAGTCCATCACTCGGCAGACTGGAGGCTTAGCATTTGGTGCCACCATAACGAGGTCAAGATTTGCATTCGCTGCAATATCTAGTGCTTCATTACGGGATTTGATACCAAGTTGCTCCCCATTTACATCGATTAGACGAACTTCACGGGCACGGATTTTTTCATTAACGTTCATGTTATCCTTGCTAATATTGAGCCACCTCCATCGTATTTTAGAAAACCTTATAAAGATCTGTCATCGACAAGATTTTTAAACATTAAAAAAGTGTCGGTACACATACTGCACCCACACGTATCCCATCGTTTAAAAAGGATTTGTGACCTGCCAACTGCTTTGTGCGTCGATCAGGTGAGAAGCGGGTGCTTCTACTTGTCTCTAGATCCGTTCATTCAGTTACCTAATATATAGTAGCATGCCTTATGATTCCTGTCAACAATCTGTTGACCATATCGAAGACTACTTTTAAAAGGATAAAGGATTGAAGCGTGAAATTCAAGAGACTTTCAGATACAACTTCTTCCTCTTCCAGTAGTTGACGTCTTTATAGAGTAAAGTTTCGGAATTGTATGAGGTCCTTCAGTGCGGGAGGGATGGGTTATTTGATGCGGGACTTTACACAAATTTTGGGGCGGGTTTGCACCATTCCGGGGTGCGCTTGCACCATTTGAAGCCGCGCTTGCTCCATTTGGACACGAGCTTGCACCATTTCAGCGCCACCTTGCACCAAGCCAAAGCCAGCTTAGATAAAAATGGCGCGAGAACAATATCCCGCGCCATCCCTTCTTTATTTTCTTAATAGCTTCTGATCAATTTCATTACGGATTTCTTCAATGAATTTCTTCACTGACCTCGTTTCCGAATCCTGTTCTCCGTAGCGTCGGACGTTTACGCCGTTATCCTCGATTTCGCGATCACCGACGACAAGCTGGAATGGTACTTTCTGCATTTGAGCTTCACGGATCTTATATCCGATTTTTTCATTACGCTCATCCAGATCAACACGTACGCCAGCTTGACGAAGTTCGTCTTCAAGCTTTTTAGCGTAATCTAAGTGCGCGTCAGCAGAGACAGGGATAATTTTTGCCTGAACCGGGGCCAGCCAAGTCGGGAAGGCTCCTTTATACTCTTCAATAAGGAATGCTACAAAGCGTTCCATTGTAGAAACAACACCACGGTGGATAACCACTGGACGATGGTCGTTTCCGTCTTCACCGACATAAGTCAGGTCGAAGCGTTCCGGTAAGTGGAAGTCTAATTGGACAGTGGAAAGAGTTTCGTCTTTTCCTAGGGCTGTCTTCACTTGGACATCAAGCTTCGGACCATAGAATGCCGCTTCGCCTTCCGCTTCTACGTATTCAAGCTCCATATCTTCCATTGTCTCTTTCAGCATAGCCTGTGCTTTGTTCCACATATCATCGTTATCTACATACTTCTCTTTATCTTCTGGATCGCGGTAAGACAGACGGAAATAGTAATCGTTGATTCCGAAATCATGATAAACTTCTTGAACCAGGCGAACCACTCGCTTGAACTCATCCTTCAGCTGATCCGGGCGAGCAAAGATGTGGGCATCGTTCAATGTCATCGCACGGACACGCTGCAGTCCAGCAAGCGCTCCTGACATTTCATGACGATGCATTGTCCCTAATTCAGCAATACGCACTGGCAGGTTACGGTAGCTGTGCAGCTGATTTTTATAAACCATCATATGGTGCGGGCAGTTCATTGGACGAAGCACAAGATCTTCGTTGTCCATTTCCATTGTCGGGAACATGTCATCCTGATAGTGATCCCAGTGTCCGCTAGTTTTGTAAAGATCAACACTGCCAAGAACTGGTGTATAAACGTGATCGTAACCCAGGCGCTCCTCTGTGTCGACGATATAACGCTCGATTGTTCGGCGGATTGTCGCACCTTTCGGCAGCCATAGAGGCAGACCCTGTCCGACCTTTTGATTTACTGTGAAAATGTCCAATTCTTTTCCTAGCTTACGGTGATCACGCTCTTTCGCTTCTTCTAGAAGATGAAGGTACTCTTCAAGACCGGCCTTCTTCTCAAAGGCTGTACCGTAGATTCTTTGAAGCATTTTGTTATCACTGTCCCCGCGCCAATAAGCTCCGGAAATGCTCAACAACTTAAACACTTTGATTTTGCTAGTTTGCGGAACGTGTACACCGCGGCAAAGATCGAAAAATTCCCCTTGCTTATAGATTGTCACTTGTTCCCCTTCAGGAATATCATCAATGAGCTCAAGCTTCAGATCATCTCCAATTTCACGGAACTTCTCTTTCGCTTCTTCTCGAGACAATTCAATACGCTCGATTTCATGGTTTTCATCGACGATCTTTTGCATTTCTTTTTCAATTTCCGGCAAGTCTTCTGGAGTCAGTGACTCTTCCATGTCAATGTCATAATAAAAACCATTTTCAATGACAGGGCCGACTCCGAGCTTCACTTCGCCGTAAAGACGTTTGATGGCCTGGGCCATCAAGTGAGCTGTCGAATGACGAAGCACCTCGATCCCTTCTGGGTTTTTATATGTCAGAATTTCAATGGCTCCATCTTTATCTATCGGACGTCTCAGGTCATAAGGCTGGCCATCCAGCTTGATTGCCAGAGCTTGCTTTTTCAAGCCTGGTGAAATGGAATGAGCTATTTCTTCACCAGTCGTGCCTTGTTCAAACTCCTTTGCATTACCATCTGGAAATGTGATTTGAATCGCATTCGCCATTTTCATACACTCCTTTTCTAAAAAATTAAAAAACGCCCGTCCCTTAGCATCAAAACTAAGGGACGAGCGTTGTCACTCGTGGTTCCACCCAAATTCCCGCATCACATGCGGCTTCGTTCATCCTTAACGCGGACCAGACGCTACTCAATACTAGTAATCGTTCATAAGTAGAGCTCAAAGGTGGTAAACTGCTAAGTCGTCAAGAAGGAGCTTTCAGCCGATGACTCCCCTCTCTAATCATGCGTCTCTCAGAGTTCATGTCCTTTTCATAGCCATGTATATGAATATGTAGGTTATTATATCCATTTATCTGCATGAAATCAAGACATTTTAAATGGAAATTCAGACTGTGCTTTCCAAGTAGCTTTTTCTTCGAAAATATTGCGTATTAATTCAAGGTGCGGATCATCTGGTTTGTTTGTATAAATAACAAGTTGATCAGGAGCGAGAACAAGCGCTGGAGTGATGCACCAGTGAAGAGGCAGATCCTTAATCGACTCATCGGGATATTGTTTCATATACAATAAAGTCTCCGACTCACTGATCGGGTTGCCTTCATCATGAAAATACGTGAGTCCATTGTTTTGATATAAGTGAAGAAGCGTGACCCCCGTATCCCGATTTTGTACACGGAATCTCCAAGAATCAAGCAAAAGTTGGTAAGCTTCTTCCTGTTTATACTCATCAATGATGAACCCTGTGTATTCTGCAATTAGACGGTGGCTGTCCTCTAAACAGTCTGCACACATATCGTCAAAATTAATCACCGAATGGAGAGTCACGTAATTTTCCAAAAATGATTGTATCTTTCTATACACAGGGGGCATGGCTAGTCCAGAAGGCGGTTCCCCTTCAAACTCACGACCGATCTCCAGAATTCTGTCAATCTCTCGACGGTCTTCGTAATAATAAGTATGCCGGAGTACCCCTTCCATCCAGCCTAGCCACTTTCTCGCCCGAATAACTTGCAGGCAAGCTTGAACGATTTCACGAAAGGTGGACTGACTCTTATTTTCATTTTCTAAAGTAACTTCATAATAATCCAATTCATCCTTCAAAAGCCAAAGTTCTTGCTCTTTTACAACTGAATTATAGAACAAATCAGCTTCACGCCGTTTTGAAAATTGTATGCAAATCACAGTGTTTCCCCCTCATCCCGACTTTCCTCTCCTGATTTATCCGAAGTGTGTTCCTGTATAGATCAACGATCAGAAACGCAATAAAATGGACGCTGGATGTCCACGTATAAGGTTGTCTTTTCCATCTTATATTTATGAAAAGGAAGGGGGAAACATGCTTTTTAAGAATTAAAAGTTTTTCAATCAGCTTCTTCGGTTACGTCCTTTAACTTGAATCAACTCGCTCAGCTGCTTAATACGCTCTGTAATACGTTTTGCTTTCACTTGCTCTATATCTCCTCGATTACTTGTCATTAATACTTTCTCGAGTTCATCCAGATTATAGTTAGAAGTGAAGAATACAGGCAGTCTCTCCATCATTCGGTACTGGAGAATTGATCCTAAAATTTCATCTCTGAACCATGCGGATTGTGATTCAGCTCCAATATCATCCAACATTAAAACTGGAATCTCTTTGAAAGCTTCAATCTTTTCATTCATTGAATCATCTTTTATGGAAGATTTGATTTCTCTCACCAACTCCGGCATGTAAATGATCATGGACGGAATGTTTTTAGAGCTTAGTTCATTAGCGATTGCTCCGAGAAAGTACGTTTTACCAACCCCAAAAGGTCCGTGAAAATATAATCCTTTACTTGGAAGCTCATCGCCTAGGTTTTCTATATAATTTACGGTGGCTTCTACAGCCTGGCCACGCTCAGGATCTTGTAAATCGAGTCGATCCAGACTTGCTTCCAGGATTTCTCTAGGCATATGCAAACTTCTCACAAGAGACTTCTGGTGTTGATGGTGCTCTTGTTTACGCTGACGGCGACATTTATCATAAGCTAGTTTCACTTCCGTCTCGTTCTCCACTTCTAAACGCGGAACGTAACCAGGAAGAATATTAATGCATTCTTCACGAGAGGGACATTTTTCACAGTTCTTTGACTGAGTTTGATATTCATAAAGTTTGATCAGTTGTTTTTCAAGCTCTTTTTCAGTTAAGGAGGGGTGTTCATTCATGAGGTTGATAACCTCTTTTGACTTAAAGACTTCTTCTTTCATTCGATTCATACGTTCTTGAAAAAGTTTATTTTCCCTCATCCACTTTTGCAGTGATTTTTGAATCGGCTCCATGATCTTCACCACCTTTTTTCATCAATTTTCTTTATTCGTCAACCGCTTAATCCGTTCAGCGATATCGCTTGTATCCACAGGTTTTTCTATCGCTGGTTCCTCAGAAGAAGCTTTTTTCTGTTCGTTGAACCATGCAGGAATCACTTCTTCTTTCTTGCTTCGTTTTTGTGATTTTTGCTTACCCCACTGCTGGTATTTCTGATGTTCAGCTTTCGCTAAGTTCATCGCTTGTCTAACAGTGGTTACATTTTTTCTAGTCCAATGACTGGCGATTTTTTCAAGGTAAGCTTTCGATAATTTCATGTCCGTTTTTAATAAGACATAATGAACCAAAACGTTCATAACACCTGGAGCAAGACCTTGTTCAGTCATCACATCGCGAATCAGTTTTAGATCCTGGTCTGAGGCACGGTTGCCTCCAGACAGGTCCTCAAGCAGTTCTCGCGGTGAAATCTGCTCTAACATATCGACAAACTGCTCTCCCTTGCTTTGGGCTATAGAATCAGACGTTTCTTTTACTTTTTGTCGCTGATCCAACAAATTAGTTTGACCCTTCGAAGGCTTTTCCTTCATAAAATCATGGCAGGCCGCTTTTAATTCTTCCGCTACTAATTGGTGATTCTCATCTACCGCCCATGTGACAGCTTTCTCGAGTTCTAATGTCGTCAAATTATAGAGAGAAGCCAACTGAGCAATCAGCTTTTTGTTAGGACCAGTCAATATCCGTTCACTTGGATACATCCTGTTTTTCAAAGACTGATGCAGCCAATCAAAATCAACACGACTGAAATTAAGTACAGGGCCACGTTCTTTCCTGTCTTTCAAGTTTTCCCGCTTCGGTTGGACCTCTGGTGGAATGCCTTCCGTAAAAGTAGAGTGGAATACTTCATCAAATGATACCGTTACTTCTTCGTAATCGTCCGTTGACACGTATTCTGTCGTCAAGCGTTCCTTGATTTGTTGGTATTTGTCTTCTCCTAATTCATGAAAGAGAAGTAATGACAACATATCGTCCATAAAGAATTCATTAGGTGAAAAAGGCGGATAAACTTTATATAAGTAAATGGATTGTTGATCTTCATCACTTTTCTTAAAAGTGCTTACCAATCCGATTGCTTCTAGCTTTCTCCTTGCATCGTACACTTTATCCAAAGGAGCCGAAAGGTAGGTCATCAGCGTGTGATGAGACTGTACACTCTGTACATCCGTCAACTCTGATTCCGAAACCAACACCTGGTATAAAGAAACGGCTAATCGACCAATGATCGGTTGATAAAGATGAGTAAGCGAATGATGAGCATTCGTAGGAAGTGCCCCGCACTTCAGTATTCGAAACCCATCTACAGGAAGTAGTTTCCCTACAGTATGATTCACTTTTCTCACCCCCCCCTTTTCGTGAAATCTTGCTACTTACCTTTAATTTTATAACGTATGCGTAAAAAAGAAAATGAGCCACGTCAGGCTCATTCATCATCCTCGTGTTTAATTAATTCCTTCAACTCATCAATGAAAACATTAATATCTTTGAATTGTCTATAAACAGAAGCAAAGCGAACATAAGCAACTTCATCTATAGAGGATAAGCGCTCCATGACCATTTCACCTATTTCTTTACTCAGCACTTCAGAGACGCCTCTGTTTCTTAATTCTTTCTCAATATCAAGCGTGACACTTTCTAATTCTTCAACAGCAACCGGGCGTTTTTCACAGGCACGAATAAGACCGCGCATCAATTTTTCACGACTGAACTCTTCTCGTGTTCCTTCTTTCTTTACCACAATTAACGGAACCTCTTCAATTCTCTCAAATGTGGTAAAACGAAAATCACATTGTTCACATTCTCTGCGTCGCCTTATCGACTGGCCTTCCTCAATGGGTCTGGAATCCAACACTTTCGTACTCTTATAGTGGCAATTTGGACATTTCACCTTGGATCAACTCCACATCGTCTCATTTCAATCACTTCCTATGATCGATCGATAGCCGTAAATTGACTATCCAACTTTTCATAAAATTGTACAATGAGATTTCGGCTGAATCCAAAATCCACAGGTCCGCCTGATTCAGTTGTAACCGAAAAATCTACGGCAGTACGAAAAGGTCTTACCATAATGACGGTGGCCACAACGAATGCACGACGCTTTCCTTTATAATTGACCGTAATTTCTCCGCGCTCTTTCGATGAGGCGACAACCTCTGATGGAGTGGAGAACATTTCCTCGATCGATTTAAATAATTCGTCATGTTTCGCCTTGTAATAATGAGTTACAAGCTGCGGATCATTATGTTCTTCGCTTGATTCAGCATGATTACTGAAATATCTAGAAATAAAAGCCTTCACTTACCTAACCCCTTCAGTTCATTCGACATATACTCTCTACATTTTAACACGATTCAACAAAATAAGAAATGGTAATAGAAAGGTGGAAGTGAGGGTTTAGACCCGTACGCATAAGACAAGCGATAACGTAGTCATTTAAAAAACCGCACAGAAATCCTGTGCGGTCTTAATATCCCATATTATAAAGCGCGAGACTGCTGAACCTCAACGGGTCCCATTCCTCTTGGCACTTCAACCGTTTCATTACGGCCAGCTTCCAAAGCATTTACGATATATTCCGCAGCCACATTCGGATCAATACGATCTCCGCATGTGTAAACATCGATACTAGCATATCCATGTTCAGGGAAACTATGAATCGTCAAGTGCGATTCAGAAATAATGACGACCCCGCTGACACCGTGGGGAGCAAACTTGTGAAATGCGACCTCTCTCACTTCAGCTCCTGCTTTTAGTGCAGCATCGACAAAAACTTGTTCTATATACGACATATCGTTCAATTTTCCTTCATTACAATCCCATAGTTCTGCAATTACATGTCTTCCCATTGTATCCATTGCTAGGATCCCCCTTTGTACATTAACTTCTTCACCTTCTAAATAACAGTCATGAGCTACCACGGGGGAAAGTTAGTCCTGAGAGGTCCTAACCCTTTGAGTAGACATGAAACCTTACGTAATTCAGAAGTTCAAAAAGAAGTATATACGGTTTACCCCCATTTTGCAAGATATATTTTCCCAGACAGGCTGAGGTTATATGAGTCTTGCACGTTGGTTCCTATTATAAGATACAAATGGGTGACTTTTCCACCTATGAGACTCTCGCCGTGGTTTCTTGTTTCATTAAATTACCTACATACTTAGCCAAATCAACAACCCGACAAGAATAGCCCCATTCATTGTCGTACCAAGCGAGCACTTTAACCTTTCGATCCTCAATGACTTGAGTCGACAAACTGTCAATGATCGCTGAAGATGAAGAAGTTGTGTAGTCAATGGACACAAGGGGTTCATCATTGAACTCTAAGATCCCCTTCATCTCCCTGCGTGCCACTTTTGCAAAGGCTTGATTGACCTCTTCTACTGTAACATCTTTCTTAAGATCGACAACAAGATCGACTAACGAGACATTTGGGGTTGGAACTCTTAATGCCATTCCATTCAATTTCCCTTTCATACTAGGTATGACCTCTCCAAGAGCTTTCGCAGCGCCTGTAGAGGTAGGGATGATGGATTGAGTACATCCACGAGCTCTTCGTAAATCCTTATGCGGATTATCTAAATTCTTTTGATCATTTGTGAAGGCATGAACCGTTGTCATTAATCCATTTTCGATTCCAAATTCGTCTTCCAGCACTTTAACGACTGGTGCTAAGCAATTCGTAGTGCAGGAGGCATTAGAAAGGACGTGATGCTCATTCGGTTCGTACGTTTCTTCATTTACTCCCATTACAATGGTCGCATCGACTTGTTTTCCTGGAGCCGTGATAATGACTTTCTTCGCTCCTGCTTCCATATGCAAGGAAGCTTCTTCTTTCGTTCTGAATTTCCCAGTTGCTTCGATGACTATATCTATATCTAATTTGTTCCAAGGTAGTTCCAAAGGGTTTCTTGTTGAACATAATTTAATTTTCTTTCCGTTCACAAGCAACCCGTCACCCGAAGCTTTGATCTCTCCATCAAAGCGTCCATGAACGCTGTCATACTTCAACATATGAGCAATAGTTTCTGCTGGATAGCTCGCATTAACGGCTACAAGTTCTATCGACTCGTCTACAGCCGCTTTTCTAAAAACCATTCTTCCTATTCTCCCCAAGCCATTAATGGCGATCTTTGTTTTCCCCATGATCCAGCCCCCTATATGTGATATACTTTTGAATCGTTTTTTCACGATTAGTATAACATATTGTAAGCGCTTTTTCAGTTTTGTTCATAACTTTTTATAAAAAAATAAAAAACACGCCAAAGACTAAAAAGTCCTGACGTGTTAATATACGATATTCCAATCGTGAAGTATGTCTTTTAATTGTTGAAAACTTTCTTCAATCGTTCCATTGTTGTCAATCACGGCATCTGCCATTTCTGCTTTTTGTTGCACAGGAATTTGTGCTTTGATACGCTGCTCGGCATCTTCGCGACTAGATCGATCTCTTTCCATCAGACGCTCGAGCTGAGTCTCTTCACTGACGTACACGACCACCACGCGGTCCACGTAATGAGTGAGCTTACTCTCAAAAAGCAGCGGGATGTCCAGAACCACTGCTGGGTAATGTTCAGAAATATAATGATCACGCTTGTTAAGCATTTCTTTTCTTACTTGAGGATGAACAATTGAGTTTAGCTGCTTCCTTTTTTCTTCATCAGAAAAGACGACCTTGCCCAATTGCTTTCGATCGAGCGTTTTATCATCCTGTAAAATGCTTTCTCCAAAGGTATCAACGATTTGTTCGTAAGCAGGCTCTCCTGGCTCTACGACTTCCCGAGAGATCTGGTCGGCATCAACAACAGGGATGTTCAATTCTGTAAACAGATTAGATACTGTACTTTTTCCACTGGCAATACTGCCTGTCAAACCGATGACGAGTGTCATTCTACACATCCTTTACGCGAGCTTAATCATACCAATAATTATTAACAAAACTCCTGGAAGAATGGAAATGCTTTCTGCTTTTTCACTAAATTTAGCACCGCCTTTAATGCCTGCAAAAAGCATAAGGAAGGTGGCCAAGAAAATAAGTAAGGATGTTATAAAAGGAGAAACCCCTATAAATGCACCGCTCACTCCTGCACCGATCGTGTCTAGAGATAACGCTGTACCAAGGAGCCAAACCTCTTTACCCCGAATGCCTCCGGAACGATCGACATCTGCCGTTTGCGGGTCATTGAGCACCCTCGAAGGCTTCAGCCAGGGCTCACCGTTATCTTTAGCAGTATCGTGCTTTCTAAAATACTGCCATAAGAAATAAATGCCGATACAAATCAAAGCGATCGCTCCAAGTCGATCTGCGTACTCTGCAGAAACAAAAGGGAGCACTAAATGCCCGATATAAGAGGAAAGTAAGAACCCAATACCAGAGAAAAAAGCGATAAATAATACACCGGGAAGCGCGAGTCCAATTCGCTTCATCCCGAGGACACATCCGATCCCAAAACTATCGATGCTTACTGCAGTGACGAACAAGATTGTAAATGTAACGATGCCCATACCATCCACCTCTGTTTTTAGCTGTGGATTAGTATATGGGCTCTTTACATTTTGGTGATTATTTCTGGCATTCAGGACAGATATGAGTTCCTCTTCCACTTACTTTCAGCTTCACAATTGGGGAACCGCAACCAACGCAAGGGGCGTCTTGCTTTCCGTAAACTCGGAGCTGTTGTTGGAACATGCCAATCTCACCCTGACTGTTCAAGTAGGAACGAATCGTTGTCCCCCCTTGTTCAACAGCCTCAAGAATCACCTCGATACTAGCTTCTCTAACTTGTTCGGCTTCATTTTTCGTAAGGCCCTTGGCTATTCGTTCGGGGTGAACCTGAGCCCGGTATAAGGCTTCGTCTACGTAAATGTTCCCAAGTCCAGCGACAATCGTTTGATCAAGAAGCACCGCCTTGATGTTTCTCGAAGTTTTTTGAAGCTTTTCAAAAAAATAATCCAAAGTAAATGCTTCATCAAAAGGATCAGGACCAAGCTGGATAAGCGGCTTGTTTTTCCATTCTTCTCCCTTTTGGAACACATGCATCGTTCCGAATTTCCGTACATCGTTATACCTAAGTTCTGTCCCATCGGTGAAGTGAAAAATAACATGGGTATGCTTCGGTTTTTCCACAGAAGCTTCATAGACCCCGAATTTCCCTTCCATTCTTAAATGCGAAACCATTGCCAAGTCATCCAAATAAAAGATCATAAATTTTCCCCGTCGATCAATATCTCGAATCGTTTGGCCTTTCAACATCCGTGCAAAATCCTCTGGATCTTTAGGAGTTTTAATGATATTTCCCCAAAACACAGATACATCTCTGATTGTTTTGTTCAATACTAAGTTTTTTAGTGTCTTTCTGACCGTTTCTACTTCTGGTAGTTCCGGCATGGTGTCATTCTCCTCACTTACTTTGCATCGTACCAGGTTGGACCGTACGAATAATCCACCTCAAGCGGAACATTCAATTCGACGGTCTGTTCCATGACTGATGCTACAACATCTTTTAATTTTTCTATTTCTTCTTCTGGAGCCTCTAGTATAAGTTCATCGTGCACCTGAAGCAACATCCGTGCTTGCAGCTTTTCTTCCTGCAGGCGGTATTCAAGATCAATCATTGCTTTCTTAATGATATCGGCTGCACTCCCCTGAATAGGAGTGTTCATCGCTGTACGTTCAGCAAAGCTGCGTTTATTGAAATTACGGCTGGTAATGTCCGGCAGGTAGCGGCGGCGGTTCATGAAAGTGGATACGTACCCGGTCAGCTTTGCTTCTTGTACGGTTTCATCCATATATTCCTTCACACCCGGGTAGCTTTCAAAGTATTTGTCGATAAATGCTTTGGCCTCTTTTCGAGTAATTCCTAGACTTTGAGACAATCCATAATCACTGATCCCGTAAACAATTCCAAAGTTCACTGCTTTAGCTTGTCGTCTCATTTCACTAGTGACTTCATCGCTTTCCACACCAAACACCTCACTTGCGGTCTGAGTATGGATGTCCTGCCCTTCTTTAAAAGCTGCCATCAACTTCTCATCTCCAGCTATATGAGCAAGGACTCGTAGTTCAATTTGAGAATAATCACTGGCAAACATCACCCAATTTTCCTTAGAAGGAATAAACGCCTGCCTAATTTTCCGCCCTTCTTCAAGACGGATCGGAATGTTTTGGAGGTTCGGGTCTGTAGAACTTAATCGTCCGGTCTGAGTCAATGCCTGGTTAAAGCGTGTATGGATCTTCTGGGTGTCTTCATGAACAACCTTCAGTAATCCCTCGATATAGGTTGATTTCAACTTTCCTAATTGACGATACAACAAGATCTTAGGAATGATTTCATGCTCGTCTTCAAGCTGTTCTAGTACATCTGCTGACGTAGAATAGCCAGTCTTCGTTTTCTTGATGACAGGAAGCCCCAGTTTTTCAAAAAGGATCGGTCCTAGCTGCTTTGGAGAGTTTAAATTAAATGACTCCCCGGCAAGCTCGAAAATTTCTTCCTGTACTGTTTCTAAACGACCTTCCAACTCATCTCCCATGTTTTTAAGACGGTCCACGTCGACCTGGACACCTCGGTGCTCCATACGGCCGAGAATCAACGCCAGAGGCATTTCTAAATCTTTATAAAGATCATATTGTTCATTCCCTATCAATTGCTTCTCCGCTGCATCTTTCAGCTCATAAACCATGGCAGCTTTCCTGCTAATATGATCATGAAACACTTCATCGTCATCGGGCCGTTTCATTTTTGCCCCTTTTCCGTAAACTTCTTCGTCATACTTCACTGCATTTGATCCCATACGGTGAGCAATTGCGGGTATATCATGATTATTTTCAGCTGGATTAATTAAATATGAAGCAAGCAGTAAATCAAAAGTAATTCCTTTAATATGGATACCATGACGAAGTAAAGCAACGAGTGTGCCTTTCGCATCAAACACCCATTTTTCCTTTGAACCATCTTCAGCCCATTTTTTGAAAGCTTTCGAATCCTTCACTACTTCTATATCCGCAACATATTTTTTATCTTGATTGACAATCGCAATACCTTCTATAGGCGACTGATGATAATTATCATAGAGCATCTCAACGACCAGCGACTCCTGACCCTTGAACATATCATCACTGAACTCCTCTAAAACTTCCACTTCAATCTCAGGAAGCTGTGCAGATGCGTCGTCACTATCAGATTCTCCACCTTCCTGTACACGTGAAAGCAAGGATTGGAAGCCTAAGTCTTTGAAAATTTGACTTACAGGATGGGTCTGATAACCTTCGTAGGCTAAGTCTTGCAACTTAATTTCAATTGGAGCCTCTCTCTCAATTGTGACAAGCTGCTTGCTCATGAACGCAGCATCTTTATTATCTTCAAGCTTTTCTTTAAGTTTTTTCCCACTGACATCATCAAGATTTTCATAAAGATTTTCGAGAGTATCGAACTGTTTTAAAAGCTTAACAGCTGTTTTTTCACCCACACCCGGTACACCCGGAATGTTATCCGAGCTGTCTCCCATAAGAGCCTTCAAATCAATGATCTGGTCAGGGCGTACCTCCATTTTTTCTTTTAAAAAGGACGGATCGTATGTATCCACATTCGTAATTCCTTTTTTAGTCAAGGTAACGCTAATCTTTTCAGAAACGAGCTGCAGCAAATCCTTATCCCCGGAAATTACTTTAACATCAAGGTCCTGGCCTCCGGCTTGAGTGGCTAATGTTCCGATAATGTCATCAGCTTCGTACTGTTCCAATTGATAATATTTCACGCCGAAAGCATCCAGTAGTTCCTTAAGAACAGGAAACTGTTCAGATAATTCAGGTGGGGTTTTCTGACGCCCGCCTTTGTATTCTTCATAAGTTTTATGCCTAAACGTTGTTTTACCAGCGTCAAACGCGACCAGCAAATGGTCCGGCTGATCTTCTTCTAATATTTTCAGCAGCATTGTTGTAAATCCGTAGACTGCATTGGTATAAACACCTTTATCATTATTAAGTAAAGGCAATGCAAAAAAAGCACGGTAGGCAATACTGTTTCCATCAATTAATACAACTTTCTCAGCCATAAGCTCACTCCTATCCATATAAAAAACGCCTTTTCCTTCATTCTACCACGTTTGTAGTTAAGAAGGAAAAGACGTACCAGGGCTTATTCAAAATAGCCTAACAGCAGTTCCGTGTAAGGAGAATCTTGCGGGAGAATGATCGTCGTTTCCCCATCTATCGTTTGCTTATAAGATTCTAGGGTACGGTATAACTGATAAAAATCTGGATCCTTGGAGAAAGCTTCATTGTATATTTGAGCCGCTTCCTTTTCTCCTTCTGCCCGTATTTTTTCCGCATCGGCACGAGCAGTTGATAGCATTTCCTGTACTTCTCGGTCAGCTGTTGCCATCGTTCTGTTTTTCTCTGCTTCTCCTTGAGACAAGTACTCTTGTGCAATCTTTTCCCTATCCGTGATCATTTGGGTGAAGACGGCCTCTTCATTTGCTTCTGGTAGATCAGAGCGCTTTATTCGTACATCATCCACTACGATCCCATAGTTATCTCTCGTCAGATACTCATTGACACGTGAAGTGATTTCATCATTCAAAGTCCCTCGGGAGCTTTCTTCTTCGTTAATGATTTCTGAGAAATTCATCTTTCCTAGTTCTGTTCGAACGATGGAAAAGATAAACTCTCCCATCCTCGCCTCCGCGTTAGCCATCGTCCTGGCATTTGAGATCATGTTCTCTGGATCAGAAATGCTCCAGATCGCGTAGTTATCAATGATCATTCTTTTTTTATCGAGCGTAGTAATTTCTTTTTCATCTACATCATAGACCATTTTCTTTTTAGATAAGGTAGATACCTCCTGGATAAGAGGAATCTTGAATTTTAAACCCGGTTCGTTATGAATTTTGATCACATCACCAAACTGGCGAACCACCTTATATTCTCCTTCTTTTACAATAATCATTGAGTTGATGGCAATCAATATAAGAGCTGCAATGACCACTATTGTTACCCCAGCTCTAATGTAGCTTCTCATATCTTTTGGCTTTTTTTCATTGAAATTTATGGTGTCACTCACTCTTTTCACTCTCCTCGCTGTCCTCACTGACTGGAGGGGTTACATTCTGGACATTGCCTTGGTTCAAAGGCAAGTATTTCATCGTATTGCCATCATCATTCATGATATAGACATTAGCTTGTGGGAGGACCTCTTCTAGTGTTTCCATGACTAGACGCTCCCGTGTGACATCCTGATTATTTTCGTACTCACTTAACAGCGCATTGAATCGAGAGACCGCTCCATTTGCGTCCTGTATTCTTTCTACTTTATCTCCTTCTGCGCGTTGGATGATCGCATCTTTTTCCCCTAGCGCTTCTTCTCGTTTCTGATTGGCGTACTTATCAGCCTCATTGACTTTACTTTGCTTCTGCTCTCTAGCGTCTGTCACTTTAGTAAATGCTTTCCGTACTTCTTGATTCGGAAGATCTACTTCCTGCAATTTTACATCGATAATTGAAACCCCTACTTCGTAACTGTCGATAAGAGAAACAAGCATCTCTCTAACTTCGTTCTCAATTTCTGCTTTTCCTGAAGTCAGAGCTTCATCAATTTCACTGCTGCCGATTACGCCTCTCAAAGATGAGGAGGTTGCATTAAAGAGGACTTGTTCTGGCTCCTCTGAGGCAAATAAATATCCTCTAGGATCTGTAATTTTCCATTGGACGACGAGATCAGCTTGAACGATTTTATCATCACCAGTGATCATCGTTACTTTATCTGCTTCGTCCTCTCCATCATTAAATCCAAAATCCAGACTGAATGTTTCTTTAGACATCTTCTCTACTTCCTGAATCGGCCAGGGCATTTTGAAGTGCAGACCCGGCTCAGTAACTCCGTCTTCAGCTTTACCAAAGGTTAAAACAACAGCTTGCTCAGACTCATCAACTGTGTACCAAGTCGTTATTAAAACGAATATTAATACAATAGCTGCTATAGCCAGGCCGCCCCACTTGTAAATTTGTCTTAAGCTCATAAGCACTTCCCCTTTTTATATGTATGGATAGTACATATACGGGTTGTATTACAAAAAAGTTTCGTAGGTTTTACAATTTTAATAAAACAGGAAAATAGAGGAAGTTATTTCAAATTTATTATTAGCTTTTATTAACAAAAAAAGACAGAAGCGAGGGAAGCTTCTGCCTAAAAAGAGAAAACACCTTGGATGAAAGGGTTTCAATAAGTATCCTATCAAAGATATATAAATGTTAATTTAATGTAAGATTAAGTTTTTGTAAACTTCTTTGGAATACTGACGTGGAATGTTGTTCCTTCGTTGACAACACTCTCCACATCAACCTTCCCATGATGAGCTTCCACAATGTGTTTAACAATGGCAAGGCCTAGCCCTGTTCCTCCTGAATTTCTGCTTCGCGCTTTATCTACCCGATAGAAACGTTCAAAAATCCGGGAGATCTCTTCTTCCGGAATACCCACACCATTATCTGCAATAGATATTACGATGTCTTCATCCTTTTCTTTAAAATTGAGGGTCACATCTCCCTCCGACCACGTGTAATTAATTGCATTCGTTAATAAATTCATGAACACTTGCTTAAGACGACTGGAGTCGCCCTGAATAATCGTCTCTCCATCGATCTTCGTACGAAGATTGACTCCTTTTTTATCCGCATGCTGTTGAACAATCGGAAGCAAATCATGAAGAAGACGTTGAATTTCTACTTGCTCAATATTCAAGTAAAAATCTTCCCGTTCCAATTTAGAGAGTTCGAGCAGGTCCTGTATCAATGATTGAAGTCTGCCACTTTCCTTCAAGATAATGTGCAGAAACTGCTCAAGCATTGCTTCATCTTTCATCGCACCGTCAAGAAGAGTCTCAGAAAAACCACGAATCGACGTAATCGGGGTTTTCAACTCGTGAGAAACATTAGCAACGAAATCCTTACGCATCTGCTCCAGTTGCTTCAGTTCGGTAATATCATGAAAAACAAGAACTGTTCCTTTCCACTTCTGATCTTCACTTAAAATTGGAGCCCCAGTCACTTCTAAGTGTTTGCGAGCAATATTTACCGGAAGCACAAAAGTTTCACTAATCGTCTCTTCAAACATATAAATTTTCTGTACCGTCTCATGCACGGCCGTTTGAGGGATCGCATCGTGGTACAAATAACTGATGTAATCAATTTTTTCTCCGCCAAAGGTGTCGAGAAAAGCACGATTAACCAACAGGATATAGCCTTTTTCATCAATTAGGACCAGGCCATTTCCCATGTTGTTAATTACCGCTTCCAGTTGGTTTTCCTGCATTCCTTTTGTACTCGTCATTTCTTGAAGATTTCTAGCTAATATGTTGATGGATTGGCTTAACTGCCCTGCTTCACCAAAGTGACCTTCATACGTCCTCGCCTTATAATTACCTTTAGCCAGTTCGTTTGCTACGTTTGCTGCAGCCCTAATTGGTCGTATATATTTTGAAAAAACGTTATAACCGATAAAGAAAATGACGATTAATCCAAGTAAAAGCACAAATCCAATCAAAAGCCAAATATTTTTTGTAATATTAGTCAAAGATTTAACTGGGGAAATGAGAATAAGTGTTCCTTCTGAATCCTCCACTTGAATTTCCATTGGAAAATAGAAGGTGTTATCTATCAGCTTGCCTTCTCTAATCTCACTATTTCCTGCTTTCACTTTTGAGAGCACCGCCTGCTTTTCACTTTCAGATATGATTTGGATAGCTTCTACCGTATCGATAAGTACTTCACCATCATCCGAAATAAAAACCATCCCCGTATTCAGCTGTTCACTGAACTTATAAAGTTCATCCTCATTTACATCTTCACTTGCTGTGTACCTCTCTAAATAAGTAGCAAAATACTGGCTCTCTACTTCCACACGTTCTTCAAATATATTGATGAAGTAACTCCTGGTCAGCTGGGCTAATAATATGCCAAGACCCACCATCACGATGACCACAAGAATCGTGTAGGTAAATAGAGGTCTTGTATTAGAGGACATTTATTTCGGCTCCTCCATTTTATAGCCAAGACCACGAATTGTTTTAATATAAACTGGTTTCTTCGTATCAGGCTCTATTTTTTCTCTTAGATGACTGACGTGTACATCTACAATTCTTGTGTCACCTGCAAAATCATAGTTCCAGACCGCACTTAAAAGCTGGTCTCTAGACATCACTCGTCCTATATTCTGAGCCAGATAAAGCAAAAGCTCAAACTCTTTAGGAGTGAACGTAAGCGGCTCATCTTTGATGGTGGCTTCATACTGATCCGGATAAATAGACAAATCAGCGATTTGGATATGTTTTTCCTCCACCTCCACAGGTTCACGAACCATACGGCGTAAAATAGCTTTTATTCTAGCCACGACTTCCCTGGGGCTGAATGGTTTTGTTAAGTAATCATCAGCACCGAGCTCCAGGCCAAGTACTTTATCAAACTCATCATCTTTTGCCGTAAGCATCAAGATGGGTGTACTCACCTGCATTTGCCTTAGCTGCTTACAAACGTCCATTCCGTCCATACCTGGAAGCATGACGTCAAGGACAATGAGATCGAAGGAGGTGGAAGATGCTTTATCCAATGCATCCGTTCCATTATAAGCAACTTCGGTTTCAAATCCAGCTTGTTCGATATTATATTTAAGTAGTGTTACGATTGATTCTTCATCATCAACAATTAAAATTTTCTGTTCCATCTGCCATCACCTCTACCATCAAGTTACCCTCATCATACAATGAAGTTTACACTTTGAATACGGAAGATAAACAAATTTACCTAATTTTAATAAATACTCTTTACTAGAATACGACAATAAGCTGATTAAATATGCATAAACATAAAAAAGAGCCCTATCAGGCCCTTTCCATTCACGCGAATCCTAAATTGGTATTTGTCCTACCATTAGCTCTTTAACTATGTAGCAGTTATCTGAAAGATGATATAACCTCGGTTCGTAACCTTAAAACGGTTAGGAGTGGATGGGAAATAACTCGCTTTCCTGCGGGGGAACTGGCAAGCCTCCTCGTTCGCTGTGCTCCCTGTGGGGTCTCGCCTCGCTCCTTCTCCCCCGGGAGTCTCGTCATTTTCCATCCATCCCTGCTTACAATAATCTAACGAACCCTTCAAAAATAATTTCAGTATTCAGAGTTTGGGGCTAATGAATTCCTCTCATCAACAGAGGGTTAACCCCCCCTCCAAGCCCATTCATATAGTTTAACAAGTATGCTCTTGAAATAACCATTAGGTGTCTTTCCTACTTCCTCATAATGGTGTCTCCGTGCAATCCATTAATCGTAAGGTGGGAGTGGAAATGGGGAGACTCCTGCGGGAATGGTATGGCTGGTAAGATCCCGCAGGTTGGTAAACCGAGGAAGCTTGCCGTCATCCCCGCGGAAAGCGAGCCATTTCCACTCCTACCTTTTCTGGTACTAGGAAACGGAAAACTCCTTAAATAAATTCTCATCTCGAAACTTAGTCATCCCAATAGGGTGACTTATATGAAACAAGTTAGCTTTCTTATAGTTGCTAATAATTAATAGAAGTTTTCCAGGGAATTGGCGTTCATTGAAGCTGGTTCGTAAGGAGGCTGAACTGTCAAGTAGCCTTTGACTACTTCGTCTCCTTCCTCATCATAACCAACAACACTTAGAGTAAGCAGATGATCATCCGCATTAATATCTGTGACCTCTACATTAAACCGTACTTCGGCATAATGATAGACAGGCTTCGGATAATCTAACTCCTGATGCGTAATATGACTTCCTGGTCCAGGCAGGTGCATGGATACGATGGAAGAAACCATCCCAACCACCATCACTGTTGGAACTATTGGACGTTTATAAGGGGTTTGAGAAGCATAATCATGCTGAATATATAAAGGGTTTGCATCATCTGTAAGACCCAGGTACATAAGCAAGTCACGATCCTCAATGGTCGATGAAGTTGTAAATGACTCACCTACTCTTATGTCCTTGATCTTTTTTCCGAGTTTGCGTTTTTTCCCTAACATAAACCCACCTCCGCGAAAGCGTTTTCTGTTTTTGTTAAAAAAGGATTCGAGGTTCAGACCTCGAATCCCTCTCTACTTATTGTAATACAGCTAGAACATTTTTAACAGAATCAGCTGATTTATCAAGCTGTTTTCTTTCCTCTTCAGTCAGTTCAAGCTCGATGATTTCCTCAATACCGTTACCACCAAGAATAGTTGGTACACCAAGGTAAATGCCATCATAGCCGTACTCACCTTCAAGGTAAGCAATCGCTGGTAGAATCCGACGCTGATCTTTTAAAATCGCCTCAGCCATTTGAACTAGAGAAGCAGCAGGCGCATAGTATGCACTTCCGTTCCCCAGTAGGCCTACGATTTCGCCTCCGCCTTTGCGAGTGCGTTCTACAATTGCATCAAGACGGTCTTTGGAAATCAGTTTTTCCAGTGGAATTCCACCGGCGAAAGAATAACGAGTCAGTGGGACCATGTCATCACCGTGACCACCCAGAACAAAGCCAGTAACATCCTTGATAGATACATTCAGCTCTTCAGCTACAAACGTACGGAAGCGTGCTGTATCCAGGACACCAGATTGACCGATGACACGATTCTTCGGAAGGCCTGCTTCCTGGAAAACACTGTACGTCATGGCGTCGACTGGGTTTGTCAAAACGATAATATAGCAATCTGGAGAATACTTGACGATTTCCTTCGTCACACTTTTCATGATTTTAGAGTTGGTGTTTACAAGATCATCCCGGCTCATTCCCGGCTTACGTGCGATACCCGCTGTAATGATCACAAGATCGGAGTCTTTAGTATCTTCATAATTAGAAGTCCCTTTTACATGAGCATCATAGCCTTGCACAGGGCTAGCTTCCAACATGTCTAAAGCCTTACCTTTTGTTGGATCTTCCATGTCTGGAATATCAACAAGCACGACGTCACCAAGCTCTTTCTGTGCAGCCATAAGAGCTGTTGTAGCTCCAGTAAAGCCTGCACCGATTACTGAAATTTTACTTCTGCGAATTGCCATAATGATCCCCTTTCCCTATTCATTATCCCATGTTGTTAATTAAAGCATCACCAAATTCAGAACATTTCACTTCAGTCGCGCCTTCCATCATACGAGCGAAGTCATAAGTTACTGTTTTGCTTCCAATCGTTTTATCCATGGATTTGGAAATTAAGTCAGCTGCTTCTCTCCAGCCTAAGTGTTCAAGCATGAGAACACCAGAAAGAATAACAGAGGATGGATTTACTTTGTCCATTCCAGCGTATTTTGGTGCTGTTCCATGAGTTGCTTCGAAAATAGCATGTCCAGTTTCGAAGTTGATATTAGCTCCAGGTGCAATACCAATTCCGCCAACTTGAGCTGCGAGAGCGTCAGAGATATAGTCACCATTCAAGTTCATTGTTGCCACTACGTCGAACTCTCTCGGACGAGTCAAGATCTGTTGCAGGAAGATATCGGCAATCGCATCTTTTACAATCAGCTTACCTTCTGCTTCAGCAGCGTCCTGCGCTTTGTTCGCCGCTTCTTTTCCTTCTTTTTCTACGATACGGTCGTATTCTGCCCATGTGAATACTTTATCAGCATATTCTTCTTCAGCCACTTCATATCCCCATGCTTTAAAGGATCCTTCAGTAAATTTCATGATATTTCCTTTGTGCACAAGTGTAACGTTTTTACGTCCTTCGTTCAGCGCGTAGTCAATAGCAGCTCGTACAAGACGTTTCGTTCCTTCTTCAGACACAGGTTTAATACCGATTCCAGAAGTTTCAGGGAAGCGGATGTTATGTACACCCATTTCGTTTTGCAAGAAATCGATGACTTTTTTCACTTCAGGCGTGCCTTTTTGCCATTCGATACCGGCGTAGATATCTTCAGTATTCTCGCGGAAGATAGCCATATCTGTATCTTCAGGTCGTTTTACAGGGGAAGGTACACCCTCGAAATAACGAACCGGACGAAGACAAGTGAATAAGTCAAGTTCCTGACGAAGGGCAACGTTCAGGGAACGAATTCCTCCACCAATTGGAGTCGTTAAAGGACCTTTAATCGCAATTTTATAATCGCGAATCGTATCAAGCGTTTCTGCCGGAAGCCATTCACCAGTTTGGTCGTAAGCTTTTTGACCAGCTAACACTTCTTTCCATTCGATGGACTTTTCACCATTGTAGGCTTTATCGACAGCTGCTTCGATTACACGGCTGGCTGCTGCCCAAATATCTGGTCCAATTCCGTCCCCCTCAATGAAAGGAATAATTGGGCGATCAGGTGTATTCAGTTCTCCGTTTTGTTCTACTGTGATTTTCTGTGCTTGTGTCAACATAAACCCTCCTAAAATTTTTGCATTCAATGATTCAAGGGATTGATTATCCTCTTCTATCATACGTTATATTAAATGAATTAAAAAGTGAAGAGGAGACGAGCCTCCATTCATTGTCTTTTAGCGTTCTTCGATTGGAGTATAGGTCTGTCCTTTAGGTCCTACATATTCAGCACGAGGACGGATCAAACGGTTGTCCGCATATTGTTCAAGAATGTGTGCCAGCCAGCCGGATACACGGCTTACCGCAAAAATTGGTGTGAAAATATCGTGATCGATTCCAAGGCTATGGTAAACCGAAGCAGAATAGAAGTCCACGTTAGCCGGAAGACCTTTATTCTCTTTGATATAATCTTCGATCTTAATAGACATTTCGTAGTATTTAGAATGACCTGTTAATTCAGTGAGCTGACGAGACATTTCTTTCAAATGTTTTGCTCGCGGATCACCTTTACGGTAGACGCGGTGACCCATACCCATGATTTTTTCTTTATTTTCCAGTTTTTTCTCAATCGCCGGAATAGCATTGTCGACAGAACCGATCTCTGTAAGCATTTTCATGACACGCTCATTCGCTCCGCCGTGAAGTGGCCCCTTTAATGCACCGATAGCAGCTGTTACACCAGAATAGATGTCAGATAGAGTCGCTACACATACACGTGCTGTGAATGTTGAAGCATTCAGTTCATGGTCGGCATGTAGTACAAGTGCTTTATTAAATGCTTTTTCCTCTACGCCTTCTGGATCTTTACCATTCAGCATATATAGGAAGTTCGCAGCAAAGCTCAAATCCTCTTTAGGAGAAACAGGTTCTTCTCCATTGCGAATTCGTGCGAATGCTGTCACAACCGTAGGAATCTTCGCTTGCAAACGGATCGCTTTACGCTTGTTCGCATCTTCTTCCATTACGTCGGATTCTGGATCATGGAGACCTAACATAGAAACAGCTGTTCTTAGAGCTGCCATTGGGTGGACAGTGGATAGATCATATGATTTCAAATGATCAATCACTTCTTTAGGGATGTCCATATTGGAGATTAACTCTTTTTTGAATTGGTTCAGTTCATCTGAAGTTGGAAGCTTTTGGTTCCAAAGAAGGTAGACAACTTCTTCAAAGCTTGAGTTATTTGCTAAATCATCGATATCGTATCCAACATACGTCAATTTATCGTCAATAATTGAGCTGATCGATGATTCAGTTGCGGTAATTCCTTCAAGACCTTTAGTTGATGACATACAATCTCTCCTTTTGAAATAATTCCAATGTTTCTCACCCAGTCGGTGAGAAAACGCTTTACTTTTTCTGAATGAAATATTTAGGAAGTGAACCCCACACACAATTATAAAGTATTCTGAAGAGAATGTGAATTGAAACCGGTTAATTTCACTAGGATTTATCAAAATTCCCCATCCAATTTTGGCTGTTCTTGTAAATCGATAGATGATAGAGGACCGTATTTCCGCATTTCTACAATTTTTTATGTGTTAAAGGAGATTCTTCACATGGATTACCTTCACGTTCATCAATTTTTACGCTTTGGTTTTGTTTGTCTTTCTTTTGTTTTTATTGTTTTCATTGTTTTTACATCCATACCTTATCTCTATCCATTCTATATGGCATTTCTTTTAGCATGGTTGATACAACCTTTTATTAAACTTTTAGAAAAAAGGTTTCGACTTCCACGTGTAATTGCCGTTTTATTTATTATGCTTCTCCTTAGCCTGTTAAGTCTATCTCTTATTACACTTCTAATTGCTGAGTTTGTGAGGGGACTTGCCCACTTGTCTCATGGTCTGCCTGGACATGCAGAGAATTTGATCGCTTACACGATGGACAAAGTTACTGAGATCTTCACTCCTCTCATCGCTAAATTAGAGAGCGTGGTTGGAAAATTGAACCAGAAGCAACAGCATTCGCTTTTTGATTACCTTGAAGCAGTAAAAATCAAAGCGAGTAATACAGGAGCAGAGTTATTAAATAATGTTTTTACAGGCTTGACTTCACTTCTTGCAAGTCTGCCTGGCTCCCTGGCAACAATCTTGTTCGGTGTCCTCGCTACTTTTTTTATCGCTAAGGATTGGGACAAGATTATGAATGGCATTACAAAGCTTGTACCTGACAAAATTTTTAGTAAAGCAAAGCAAGTTCCAGAAGCAATTAAGCAGACGATTGGCGGGGTAGTCAGAGCCCAGCTGATCATGGTTGCTATATCAACGGCCATCATAGGTATTGGATTAAGCATTATTCACGTTCCCTATGCCGTCACCATTACCCTATTTGCAGCATTAGTGGATTTCGTTCCATATATCGGAACAGGAGTAATCTTCCTTCCCTGGGTCATCTATCAGTTTCTAAGCGGCGAAATTGAAATGGCCATAGCACTCATTTCTATCTATGTAATTGTTCTTATTACTCGTCAAGTGTTAGAACCAAAGTTATTATCTGTACAATTCGGAGTGCCTCCGATTCTACTGCTAATCAGTTTGTTTGCGGGTTTTCAATTGTTTGGAGTGTATGGAATAATCATTAGTCCGTTTCTTCTTGTCCTAATCAAAACCATGTATGAGAGTGGCATTTTATCAATGATTTGGTTTTTCATAAAAGGCACAAATTAAGCTCCTTCCTAGCCGCAGAAGGAGCTTGTTTATCATCTTCTATATATCGTTACGGAACCATTATTCATCATTTTAGTAATGGCTTTTCTTATCAAACGCTTCAATGGAGAGCGCGTAGCTGGAATGAGGAGTAGGAACCCTATTGCATCTGTAATAAACCCAGGAGTCAACAGCACTGCTCCGCCTACTAAAATACATGCCCCATCTAAAAGAGCATCCTGTGGAACTTGACCCATGGACATCGAATTCTGAACGTTCCTAATCGTTTCCAACCCTTGCTGCTTAGCAAGCCAGGCACCAAGCACACCTGTAAATATGATCAGTAAAATTACCCACCATGGTCCCAGCCAGTTTCCTGCCCATATGAGTAACCCGATTTCTAATGCAGGTACGATCAAGATAAATAATAATAACCAGCGAAACATGAGGATCGTTCCTTTCTGATGCCAATTTTCCTTAGTATAACTTGAAATTGGATGTATATAAAGAAAAGTACACTATCAAACGTTATAAAAAAGACAGGAGAGGTCTTTTTGCTCTCCTGTCTTAAGAAAACCTTTATAGAACACTCGCATGGCCCTCGTAAATATCTCCTCGAGAACTATCGATTGTGATGTCTGCACCGTCTTTAATAATGTTCATTGCATCTTGAACTCCTACAACTACAGGAATACCAAGACTTAAACCAACGACTGCAGCGTGGGAAGTCAAGCCTGCTTCGATGGTTACAATACCAGCAGCTCTCTCTATTGCTTCCATCATATCACGGTCTGTACCATGAGTGACTAAAATATCTCCATCCTCAACGCGAGCAAGGGCATCCTTGGCATCTTTAGCGACAACTGCACGCCCATACGCACTCTTCTGGCCAACGCCTTGTCCTTTTACTAGAACATCACCGATTACATGAACTTTCATTAAGTTTGTCGTGCCGCTTTCACCTACAGGTACTCCACCTGTGATAATAATACGGTCCCCACGTGAAGCTAATCCAGAGGCAAGACTTCTTTCCACAGCTACATCCAACATGTCATCAGTAGAATAAGCACGTGGCCCCATTACTGCATAGACTCCCCAAACAAGGGACAGTTTACGATTTACTTTCTCACTCGAAGTGATCGCTACAATCGGAGCTCTTGGACGATATTTAGAAATCATGCGTGCCGTATGACCGCTTTCTGTAGGGGTTACAACCGCATTGGCGTCCAAGTTAATCGCTGTGTGGGTCACAGACTGGCTGATTGCATCCGTAATCGTCATATCACTATGCTTAGAACGATCTTCAAGAATGGCTTTGTAATTTAAGCCTGTTTCTGTCTTGCTTGCAATGTTATGCATCGTCTGTACAGCTTCTACAGGATAATCTCCTGCTGCAGTTTCACCAGAAAGCATGATTGCATCTGTGCCATCGAAAATAGCGTTCGCAACATCAGAAGCCTCTGCACGAGTTGGGCGAGGATTACGTTGCATGGAATCAAGCATCTGGGTAGCTGTAATAACCGGCTTACCCGCTTTGTTGCATTTACGGATAAGTTGTTTTTGAACAAGAGGTACATCCTCGGCAGGAATTTCCACACCAAGGTCACCACGTGCTACCATCAACCCGTCACTTACTTCAAGGATCTCGTCAATGTTATCGACACCTTCTTGGTTTTCGATCTTAGGAATGATCTGAATATCCAACGCATCATGCTTTTCAAGCAATTCTTTAATTTCGAGCACATCGGAAGCACGACGCACGAAGGAAGCCGCAATGAAGTCAATCCCTTGTTCAATTCCGAATTCAATATCAGCTGCATCTTTTTCAGTGATACCAGGAAGGTTGACGCTCACGTTTGGTACATTCACGCCTTTTTTATTTTTCAAAGGTCCGTTGTTTAATACGGTTGTTTTGATTTCGTTTTTATCTTTAAGAATTTCTTCCACCTGAAGTTCTACTAATCCATCATCCAGAAGAATTTTAGAGCCAGGATGTACATCATTGATCAAGCCTGGATAAGTAACGGAAAAGCGCTCTGCATCTCCTTCAATATCTTCCATGGTTACGTAGGCTGTAGACCCCTTTTCAAGATAAACTTCACCATCTTTTAACGTACCTGTACGGATTTCAGGTCCTTTTGTATCAAGAAGAATCGCTACCGTTTTTCCTGTAGTAGATGCAGCCTGTCGGATGTTTTTAATACGTGCACCGTGTTCTTCAAAATCTCCATGAGAAAAATTCAGTCGAGCTACATTCATACCCGCTTCAATAAGCTCAGTAAGTTTTTCTACGGACTCCGATGCAGGTCCAATCGTGCTTACAATTTTTGTTTTTCTGAACATACTTCTTCCTCCTCTTGTATCTCTTACGTTTATATGGACAATTCTTTTGAAAGACGATACATGTCAAGGTCTACTTCATGCTTCGTGCTAAGAATTTCTACAATATCATGATCCACTAATTTATTTTGCTGAATACCTACCATGCGGCCAGCCTTACCATCAAGCAGAAGGTCAACTGAATGAGCACCTAAGCGACTGGCAAGAACTCGGTCTGAAGCTGAAGGTGAGCCGCCACGCTGAGTGTGACCGAGTACGGTTACGCGTGTTTCAAGATTCACAGCCTCTTTGATTTTTCTACCAAAATCAACACCGCTTCCGACACCTTCAGCAACAATGATAATGCTGTGTTTCTTACCCCGATCATGACCACGCTTCAATCGCTCAATCACATCTTCAAATTCATCTTCGGCTTCTGGGATTAACACAGATTCTGCACCATCGGCAAGACCTGCCCATAACGCTAAATCTCCAGCATCGCGCCCCATTACCTCGATGACGTACGTACGCTCATGTGAGGTAGCTGTGTCACGAATTTTATCAATTGCATCAATAATCGTGTTTAATGCTGTGTCAAAACCGATTGTGAAATCAGTTCCAGGAATATCGTTATCTATGGTACCTGGCACCCCAATGCACGGATATCCTTTTTCAGTCAATTTTTTGGCACCCATGAAGGAACCATCGCCACCGATAACGATTAATCCTTCAATGCCATGTTTTTTTAACTGCTCAATTCCTTTTAATTGGCCTTCTTCTGTCTTGAATTCTTCACAGCGAGCAGAGTAAAGTTTTGTCCCTCCACGCTGAATGATATCACCAACAGAACCTAGTTCCATCTTTTCTATATTTCCATCGATTAAACCTTGAAAGCCATATTTGACTCCGTAGACTTCAAGACCATGATAGATCGCTTTACGGACGACTGCACGAATGGCAGCATTCATACCAGGTGCGTCACCGCCACTTGTAAGTACGCCTATTTTCTTCATTCTCATCACCTCAAAAAATATACTAGTTATTTTGTCCCCAGTCAAAGAATATTTGAAACCTTTTCGCGATCACTCTTCTTTCTAGTGTGTACCAAAAGAGTGCTTTGTAAAAGGTGGGTTTGCCTAAACATACTATAATGATAGCGTTACCATCCTCTTAAGATGCGAAAAGCCGCACCTGGTTGTGCGACTTCTCTTTCTTAGGTCGAGTATTATTATTTTTACCGTGTATTATTATAAATCAAGATAGGTATAATCGCCAATGTTTTTATACTTAACGAAACGCCCTTCCAATAACTGGTCTTCATTCAATTCGTCCAGTTCTTTTAAGGATCTTGAAAGCACTTTTTCTATCTCTTTGGCCTGGGCCGGAATATCTCGATGAGCCCCGCCTCTTATCTCAGGAATAACTTCATCAATGACTTCTAAAGCTTTCAAATCATAAGAAGTGATTTTCATGGATTCCGCAGCTTTTTGTGCAAGGCCTGAATCCTTCCAAAGAATGGATGATGCTCCTTCTGGTGAAATTACGGAGTACGTAGAGTTTTCTAACATAAAGATACGGTCTCCGATTCCCAAACCTAAAGCGCCACCACTTCCTCCTTCTCCGATTACAACACAAATGATAGGTACGGTAAGGCCACCCATTTCTAATAAATTACGGGCAATAGCTTCACTCTGGCCCCGTTCCTCTGCAGCCTTTCCTGGATAAGCTCCTTTTGTGTCAATGAATGTGATGATTGGCCTTTCGAATTTCTCAGCCTGCTTCATTAAACGCAAGGCTTTACGATAACCTTCTGGATGAGGCATACCGAAATTCCTGCGGATATTCTCTTTCGTATCTTTACCTCTTTGGTGTCCGATAACCGTAACAGGTTTGCCATTAAACTTGGCGATTCCAGAAACAATCGCTTCGTCATCACCATACACACGATCTCCATGGAGTTCTAAGAAGTCTGTGAAGAGATGTTCAATATAATCCAGTGTTGTAGGTCTTTCAGGATGTCTTGCCATTTGGACGCGATCCCACGGCTGCATACGATCATATACATCGGTTTCTAGTTTCTCAAGCCTTTTCTCGAGCGTCTTAATTTCTTCGCTTAAGTCCATCTCACTATTTTCTGTCATCTTCTTGAGATCAGCAATTTTCTCACGTAGTTCAATTACCGGCTTTTCAAAATCAAGGACATGCTTCACACTTCTTCACCTCCTGGAGAATGAATGTCTAGTACAGTCGTTAGAGTTTTCTTCAATTCGTGTCGATGAACAACACGATCCAGCTGGCCGTGTTCTAGTAAGAATTCAGCTGTTTGGAAATCATCAGGCAGCTTTTCACGAATCGTTTGTTCAATAATTCTGCGCCCCGCAAATCCAATAAGAGCCCCAGGCTCAGCGAAATTATAATCTCCTAATGAGGCAAAACTTGCTGAAACCCCTCCGGTTGTCGGGTGAGTCATCACAGAGATGAACAATCCTCCTTCAGCATGCAGACGCTGTAAGGCCACAGATGTTTTGCCCATTTGCATTAAGCTGAGAACGCCTTCCTGCATTCGAGCTCCACCTGAAGCCGTGAAAATGATAAACGGGATTTGTTCTTTTCGAGCATTTTCAATAGCGTTCGTGATTTTTTCACCTACCACAGAGCCCATGCTGCCCATTCGAAAACGGGCATCCATGACAGCCACCGCTGCAGGCATGCCTGATAATGAGGCTTTTCCTGTGACAACAGCCTCATTTAAATCTGATTTAATACGATCTTTTTCAAGCTTCTCCTCATATTCTGGAAATTCAAGAGGGTTGCTTGAGATCATCTGCTTGTCCCACTCTTCAAAGGAGCCTTCATCAAATAGGTGTTGAATTCTTTCGTATGCGCTCAGTCGATGATGGTGATCACAATGTGGGCAGACGTTCATATTTCTATTAAGTTCTTTTCTGTAGAAGATCTTTTGACAATTTGGGCATTTTTGCATCAGACCTTCAGGTACATCCTGCTTTGCTTCCTGTCTAGGAATGGATGCATATCTTTTTTTCTTGCTGAAAAAGTCTCTTAGCAAGGTGATTCCTCCTTTGGGACAAAGCTTCCTTTCTGTCCAATATACAAAAAAGTAGTTACATAATCTCGGTGATCTTGTCGAACGCTTTCGACAGGACTAAGAAGAAAATAATTGAAGAACTTTAATCTGGTCTCCTGTTTTCAATACATTAGCCACTTTCTGATACCAAGATTTTTCATACTGAATGTCATGGACTGTGTGAGTAAAGCCATAAATGAACTGCCACATTGACAGTAAGAGAGGCTGTCCACTGCGTTCAAATAGAAATTGAAAGAATTCTTCATGGAGCTTCTCTTTTTCTTTATTTTCTATGATTTTTTCGATCATATCCAAATCTTTATCATTAAGCTTTTCTAACAATCTCATGACCACTTCTTTTTCAAGCATCTGCTTAGCTGTGAAGAGTTCTTCCCTCGTCCTCGACTCGTTCAATAAAAAATTTGATAAAAGCTCAACCATATGATGAGGACGATAAGCTCTCATAAACGTCCCTTCTCCTCGTCTCGTTTCTATAAGACCGAGAAGTTCCATGGCACGTAAAGCTTCTCTTATAGAAGATCTCCCTACATTCAATTGCTCGCTAAGCTCCCGCTCAGAAGGTAATTTGTCGCCAGGTTTCAATTGGTGATATTCAATATAAGACTTTAATTGATTTAGTACGCCTTCATAGACTTTCCCTATTTGCGAACGGGTCACGACCTATGGTCACTCCTTTTAATTGAAACATGTTTCCTACTTATGTAAGGAGAAAAGCTGTTCCAGCTTTTCTCCTTACCTATTACCAATCGGTTTATTCATCAATTAAAGTCATTTGACGCGTTTTTTCTGCTACTTCCTCTGGATCAACGTGGTGTCTGGCAACACCTGATTCCATGGCAGCTTTTGCAACGCTGGCTGCTACAGCAGGGGCTACGCGAGAATCAAATGGAGCTGGAATGACATAGTCTTCGCTCAGTTCGTCTTCACTCACGAGAGAAGCAATAGCTTCAGCCGCAGCAATTTTCATTTTTTCATTGATACGGGTAGCCCGCACATCCAAGGCACCCCGGAAGATTCCAGGAAAAGCAAGGACATTGTTTACTTGGTTCGGGAAGTCTGAACGTCCTGTACCAATCACACGTGCGCCTGCTTCTTTGGCATCTTCAGGCATAATTTCCGGTTCAGGATTAGCCATTGCAAAAATGATGGAATCGTCATTCATACGTGATACCATTTCCTTGGAAAGGAGTCCTCCAACAGACACACCAATGAATACGTCGGCACCTTCCATGACTTCCTCTAAGTCACCTTCAACACGGTCTTTATTAGTAATTTTAGCAATTTCATCTTTAACGTCATTCATTCCATAGTCGCGCCCTTCAAAGACGGCACCTTTAGAATCACACATGATAATATCTCGCACACCGAAATGATAAAGTAATTTAATGATAGCTATTCCAGCCGCACCTGCACCATTTGCTACGACTTTAATTTCAGAGAAAGATTTCCCAGTAATCTTAAGTGCATTCATTAACCCCGCAACAGTTACAATAGCTGTACCATGCTGGTCATCATGAAAGATGGGTATGTTTGTTTCCTTCTTCAAGCGGTCTTCTATGATAAAACAATTCGGAGCAGCAATGTCTTCTAAGTTCACCCCTCCAAACGTGGGTTCCATCAGCTTGACGGTTTGGACAATCTGGTCGATGTCTCTTGTATTCAAACAAATTGGAAAGGCATCTACCCCAGCGAAACTTTTGAACAAGGCTGCTTTTCCTTCCATTACAGGGAGGGCAGCTTCAGGGCCAATATTCCCTAGTCCAAGAACAGCTGATCCGTCACTGACAACCGCTACCATGTTTCCTTTCATGGTATAGTCATAAACGGTTTCTTTATGGTCATAAATTTCCTTACATGGCTCAGCAACTCCAGGAGAATAAGCCAGACTCAAATCTCTAGCATTCCTTACTGGAACTTTGGAATGAGTTTCTAGTTTACCTTTGTTAACTCGGTGTATATGCAGTGCTTCATCTCGCAAATTTGACACGACTACACGCTCCTTTAACTAATAAAATAAAGCCGTTCCGGGTGGTCAGACCACCATCAACTCCTTAATTATAACAGATGAATATATCGTGTAAAGAATTACAAAAATACGGGCTAAGAATCTGTACTAGCTGTTATTTTCTAAAAGCTCGCAGCGCCACAGAATCCTTGCCAAAATATTGATTTAACTGATGCAAACAGTCTCTGGAAGTATCCATTGCATAGGTTTCGCCTAATTGATAAGTTTTTCGATCGTCGGAGCGCACAATTACCACTGGGGTATTCCCCGGGAAATACCCCGCAGTCTCTTTGATCTTGTCGATGGCTTCATTCTCATTCACTCGGTCGACTCTAATAAACAATCTTTGTGCTGGATGCTGATGTAGATCCTGCTCATGAAATTCTGTCATTTCAGAAACGATGATTTGCAACGTATTTCGTCGCTCTTCTACCTTTCCTTTAAGCAAAACGAGCTTCTGTTCACTAAGCCAAGGTTTTACCCTGCGGTACAACTCGGGAAAGATCACGACATCGATTTCCGATGTTTCATCACTAATCGTTAAAAATGCCATAGGGTCCCCCCGCTTTGTGCGGATCTCTTTGATCGTTTCAATCACTGCAGCTAATTTCAATTTACGTTGATGGTGAACCTTATAAGATTGCTTAACAGATACAAAGCCGTTGGTCCTTAAATTTTTTCTATGAGATTCAAGCGGATGTTCGGATAAATATGTGCCGAGGACTTCTTTCTCCATTGCCAGCCTTTTTAATACTGGAAATGGTTCAACCTCGACCTTTTGATCTCCTAAATCCAGGTCTGCTTCAAAAAGTCCAGGTTGATCATGGAACTCTTTGAACAACTCTCCTTGTTCAAGGGCTTGATCTATGCTTGCCAGCAGACTGGCTCTGTTTGTTTCAATCTCGTCGAACGCCCCAGCCAATATCAAGGCTTCGATCACTGACCTGTTTACCGCTTTGGATCCAACTCTCAGACAAAAATCATTCAAATGCTTGAATTTACCATTCTGCCTTTCTTCAATAATTGCCTGCACTGCTTGAAACCCTACGCCTTTAATGGCAAGCAGCCCCATTCGAATGGAACCACCTTCATCTTGGCAGAATGCTTGACTGTTGTTAATGGAAGGAGCCTTCACCTCTGAGTTAAACTCCTTAGCCTCTCTTATATAAACAGCCAGTTTCTCACGATCTCCCATGTGAGCGTTAAGTAGTTCTGCTAAAAAGTAAGATGGGTAGTGAGCCTTCATATAGGCGAGCCAATAGGAAATAAAGCTGTAAGCTACAGCATGGCTTCGATTGAATCCGTAATTGGAGAATTTAACAATCCATTCAAATAATTGGTTAGCTACAGTATCTGTGTAACCGTTTTGCTTCGCCTTTTGGATGAAGTGGTCTTTTTGCTCTTGTAAAACATTTGCTTGCTTCTTGCTTACCGCTCTTCTTAACAAATCTGCCTCTCCAAGCTTGTAACCTGCTATTGTTTGAGCAACTTGCATAATCTGCTCTTGATAGATGAGTACCCCGTACGTGTGTCTCAAGATTGGTTCGATGTCTGGATGAGGATAGTGTACTTCTTCTCGTTTCTGCTTACGATCGATATAGGTTTGAATATATTCCATTGGGCCAGGACGATATAGGGCGTTGACAGCTACGATGTCCTCAAAGTGGGAAGGTTTTAAACGAGTGAGGACACTTTTCATCCCCTGGGACTCCAACTGGAAGACGCCATTTGTTTTACCTTCTTTTAATAACGAAAATGTATGTTCATCCGTAAATGGCACTTGCCCAATAGAAAAGTTTGAGTCTTCAAACCTCCTGATTTTGTTTTCGATTCTTTCAATGAACGATAGATTTCTCAAACCTAGAAAGTCTATCTTTAAGAGACCTATCCTTTCCAACTCTCCCATGGCGAGCTGAGTCAAATTAACATTACCCTGGCCTTTCATTAAAGCAGTGTACTGCACTAAAGGTTGTTCACTTATGACTACCCCTGCAGCATGGGTTGAAACATGGCGCGGAAGACCTTCTAGCTTTGCGGCCACTTTAAAAAGGCGTCTTAGTCGGTCAGAATTTCGAATATATTCTCTCAAAGGTTCCGATTTTTGAACAATGTTAACGAGCGAATCACTTGTTCCCTTTGGTATTTGCTTCAAGATAAATGCAGCATCGCTCTCGTCAATCGCCATCACTTTAAACAAATCTCTCAAAACACTTCTTGCTGCAAATGTTCCAAATGTGCAGATTTGGGCAACATGGCGTTTCCCATATTTATCTGCTACATACTCAATTACTTCATCCCTTCGGTGATCAGGAAAATCGATGTCAATATCCGGCATTGTAATACGTTCAGGGTTTAGAAATCTTTCGAAAAGCAACCCGTAAGCAAGAGGATCCACCTGAGTGATATCTAAAAGATAGGCTACAATCGATCCCGCTGCTGAACCACGGCCTGGGCCTGCTTGTATGCCGTTCTCTCTTGCATACGCAATAAAGTCCCAAACAATCAAGAAATAGTCGTTAAAACCCATTGAATCGATAATATTTAATTCGTGTTCTAATCGTTTACGGGCAGATTGTTGATGGTCCGTATATTTGGATTCAAGGGCTTCCACGCATAATTTTCGTAAATAACTTGCAGCAACCTCCCCTTCAGGTGTGGGGTATGAGGGGAGCAGCTGCTGGTCAAGATCTAGTTCCAGCTGACATTTCCCTTCAATATTTCCTGTTTCTTCAATGACCTTTGGCCACCAGTCTTTAAAATAAGCTTTCATCTCTTCAGGAGACTTCAAGTATTGATGGTAGTTATTCGCATCAATGGCGGGAGGCAGCCTATTCCCTTCATCCATAGCTCTCAAAGATAAATAGGCTTCTGCATCTTCCTGCTGTATATAACGGACATCCCCGACAGCTGCCACTTGTATCCTACTCTGTTCGGACCATTCTTTTAAAGGTTTGTGCAGCTGCCTTTCAGAGCGTAAATCACTGTCTTGAATACTTAAATACACTTGTTTATTTTGAAAGAGGTCAAAAAAGGGCTGCAACGCTGTTTGTGCTTCTGTAAAATTCCTACTTATTACTAACTCCGCAACAGAACTAGCAGAAGTCAGGACGATAGCAATCAACCCTGTTGAAAAGCTGGACATTTGGTCAATATGAATCTTATCCTCTTTAGTATTTATCCAAGAACTGATCTTCATTAAGTTCTGGTAACCAAAGTGATCCATTGCCAAGAGAATAGTAGGCATTGGGCCAGAACCAGTTTGCACATCCACCTTCAGTCCAATAATAGGTTTGAGTCCATGGCGTTTGCATACTTGATAAAAAGCAACAGCTCCACTCATGACATCTTTATCCGTCAAGGCAAGAGATTGATACCCTAGATCTTTGGCACGGGCAGCCAACTGCTCAACGTTGATGGTGCTGTTCATTAAACTGTAACCACTTTGAATATGTAAATGTGTAAAAGTCATGACGTTCACCTTCTTTCACTGTAGATTATAGCGAAGTCCCTAGTAGAGAAGAAAGCCTTCTGCATAAATACCTTTAAGGAGGAATACTTTCTAGTAAAGAGAGTAAATCCCCTTAGCGAAAAGAGGGACAAGATGGATGATCGTTTAGTAGTCTCAATGATTCAATGTTTCTTTATCGCATTCGGAGTGATATTAGGGGGGACAATTGTTGGCAGTATTGGTAGTTATATTACTGGAGAAGCACCTCTTACAGCAATGTTTCGAATTGCTAAGAGCTTAAGAATTTGGGCAATCGTTGCAGCTATCGGCGGCACGTTTGATGCAATCAGTAATTTTGAAAAAGGAATTTTTGACGGTTCAACATTTGATATCTTCAAACAAATTATGATGATTGTCTCCGCTATGGGAGGCGTTAAAACTGCTCTGCTCCTGTTTGAGTGGCTGCTGGGAGAGGAAGTTACCTGATGCACATTCCTCCTTACTACCAGAGGTCAGAATGGAAACGATTTTTTGCCGGTCTAGCATTCGGTGCTATTATCGGTTACCTATTTTTTCTGTTTATCCATGGCCAGCTTCAAGAGCAGTACACGAAAGAACACATCGAACTTTCCTCCAAATTGAATGAAGTCGAAGACAAATATGAAGCCCTTTTGAAAAATCAACAAAACGGAAGCGATACAAAGCCCTTATCGGTTACAGATATCAAAGTAGCTTATACAAATGCAAAAAAACTGGAGGTGGATTTGCTCACCCAACATCAGCTGACTAGCATGGTCAAAGACCAGCTTTCCTCCATTCCGGGAAAAGACTTGGTAACCGTAGCCAGCCAGTCGGACCTAATCGTCACCACCATCGAAAATAAAAATTACGTCGTTGACGATTTATCTTATGAATTAAAAGTATCCAAGCTAATCATTTCAGAAGTTATTCAATTCGAATTAGAGATTAAGATCTTACGATAAAAGCAGGTGATCGCTCACCTGCTTGTTTTATATTCCTTGCAGACTTGTTCTAATTCGTTGGCAATCTGTTCAGTTTCTTCCCAACTCTCTGCTTTAGCGCCAGATGCCATTGGATGCCCCCCGCCATTATGATCAGCAGCTATACCGTTAATAACCGGACCTTTGGAACGAAGTCGGACACGAATGCTGTCTTCCTCCTCCACAAAAAAGACCCACGCCAGAATTCCTTCTATATCTCCTAACAAACCTACAAGCTGACTAGTTTCATTAGCTGTCACATTGTGTTTTTCCAAGATTTCCCTGGAGAGGCGAATCGTAGAATAGCCTCCCTCATTAACCGTGAAATTCTGTAGAATATACCCTTTCAATTTCGCTACGTGTAATGGTGTTTTATACATTTCATTATATAATAGTCTGCGGTCGAACTCATAATTGACGAGTTCAGCTGCATAAGAGAGTGTCTTTTCTGTTGTACTTGGAAATAAAAAACGCCCGGTGTCACCGACGATACCTGCATACAACAGCCTTGCAGCTTTTTCGTTCATAGAAAAGCCTTGATCCCTACTATTTATATAAAAGCTGTAAATCATCTCACACGTTGAACTGGAAGACGTATCTACCCATTGAATGTCTCCGTAACGATCAACTTCCGGATGATGATCGATTTTAATCAGTTTTTTTCCTTGATTATACCTCTGATCATCAATCCTTGCTTGATTAGCCGTATCACAGACAATTACAAGGGCATTTTCATAGGTCTCATCTGGAATGACATCCATCTCTGCCAGAAAAGACAAACTCGGCTCACTTTCACCAGTGACAAATACCTGCTTATCAGGAAAGCTTCCTTTTATAATCTCAGCCAGCCCCCCCTGAGACCCATATGCATCAGGATCTGGACGGACATGGCGATGAATAATAATCGTAGAAAAATCTTTGATTGATCGAGCAATTGATTCAATAGACATACACAAAACCTTCCTTTTTTCCTCTTTGTCCCTTCATTAAACCATATATTTTTATCTACAGGTAGCCATTTAAAAGAAAACAAGCTACAATAAGATAGAAAAAAATTTACTGCAGGAGTCGATACTACGTGTTTATTTTCCCTCTTCTTATCGTTATTTCCTTTGTACTGTACATTTATTACAAAGTAATGATTGTACGTACACGTGATCCCTTAACGCAGGATTATTTAAATAGTAAATCTAAAATCTTTCTTGGAAGCTTTATTTTATTTTTCGGGGTCAACCAATATGTATTTTATCAGACGAAATTGTCGTTATTCATAGGGCTGATTTTTATCGCCTTGGGAATTTTTCAAGCTCAATCAGGATGGAAAGCAAGCAAACATTACCGTAATGAATACCAGAAACATCAGACACAATCTTAAATAAAAAGTCGCTGCTTAAGGCAGCGACTTTTCCTATATCAGCGGTCAATTAATTGAGCCATCAATAGCGCTTTCCCTACGATGGCACCACCATGATGTACTTCCACATCTACTTTAGCGAATTTTCGGCCTACCTCAAGGATTTGAGGTTTGATTGTAATTTCACTCTCTATTTGGACCGGTTTTATAAAATACACAGATATGTTTTCTACAACGAGGTCACCTTTTTTATATTTTCTAAGCAAACCACTCGAAGACTCTGTAATTAAGGATACAAAAACACCATAGGACATCGTTCCCAGCTGGTTGGTCATTTGCGGAGTTACTCTCGTTGTCAAAACGTGAGATTGATCATCAGTTTCAACAACTTCTAATTGATTGGTCGCTAAGTCATCGATGGTTTCCCCGACTTGAGGCTGACGCTGAATGTGCTGCAACGCTTTCAACACGTCTTGTCTTGAGATGATGCCTTGAAGCTTATGAGATGGGTCTACGACAGGCATTAGTTCAATTCCTTCCCATACCATTACGTGAGCGGCATTGGCCAGGGAAGTTTTTGTATGAACCGTCATTGGGTTTTTTGTCATGACTTTGTCAATTCTTACCGATGCATCATAGCCAATTACATCTCTGGAAGTGACAATACCAACGACTCTATTTTGTTTATCCACCACAGGATAACGGCTATGGTTTGTTTCCTTATTAAATTCATGCCAACGCTCTACACTGTCACTGACTTTTAAAAATTCTGTCTTGTCAAGCGCCGTATAAATGTCATCAACAAGCACAATTTCTTTCTTAATCAATTGATCATAAATTGCACGGTTGATCATTGTAGCTACTGTAAATGTATCATAGCTTGTAGAAATTACGGGAAGCTGTTTTTCGTCAGCAAGCTTTTTAACTGTGTCACTTGTATCAAAACCGCCGGTAATCAAAACAGCTGCTCCGGCTTCAACCGCTAATTCGTGTGCGTTCGTCCGGTTCCCGACAATAAGCAGAGAGCCAGCTTCTGTGTACCGCATCATTGCTTCAAGCTTCATGGCTCCAATGACAAATTTACTTAAGGTTTTGTATAGACCTTCTCTTCCACCGAGCACTTGTCCGTCTACAATATTGATAATTTCTGCGAAGGTTAACCGTTCAATATTTTCCTTTTTCTTTTTCTCAATCCTAATTGTACCTACCCGTTCCATCGTGCTTACCAGGTCTTGATTTTCAGCTTCCTTAATTGCGCGATATGCTGTCCCTTCACTCACATTTAGCGCTTTAGCAATACTTCGAACTGAAATCTTACTTCCGACAGAGAGCGATTCAATGTGTTCTAAAATTTGTTCATGTTTTGTTGCCATCCGTCCACCAAACTTTCTAACTGTACTAATCAATTCGTCTATTATTGTTATTATACAATTGATACAGTTCCTCTGCAATTTCTTCCAAAAATTCTTTGAAGACGAACATAAAAAAGCCTCCTGTCTATAAAAGACAGAAGGCTGACTTCTTTATAAATCAAAGCTCTAATGTGTCTCCAGGCTCCATAACTACGCCTTTACCTGGTTTTACTTTGTTTGCAAAACCTTTTCCATCCTGATTAATTAAATCGAAGGTGTTGTAATGAATAGGAACAACCTGTTTTGCCTTTATCCATTCTGCAGCAACCAGGGCATCCTCTGGCCCCATTGTGAAGTTATCACCAATCGGCAAGAAGGCTAAGTCGATATCATTCCTTTCACCAATTAATTTCATATCTGAAAACAAACCAGTATCTCCTGCATGATAGATCGTTTTACCATCAATCGTTAAAAGAATACCTGTAGGCATGCCTGTGTAAACGATTGTTCCGTCCTCTTCTGTGTAAGCAGAACCATGAAAAGCTTGAGTAAATTTCACATGGCCAAAATCGAACTCATGCCCTCCGCCAATGTGCATCGGATGAGCATTCAATTCCTTATTCCCCAGATAGGTTGCCAGTTCGTAGGGAGCGACAATTTGCGAATCATTACGGGCAGCAATATCAAACGTGTCCCCTACATGGTCATTATGGCCATGGGTAAGTAAGATCACATCCGCCTTCACTTCGTCCGCGTTCAAGTCTGTGTTGCCATTGCCTGAAATGAAGGGATCGAACAAGATTGTTTTTCCGTTTGCTTCCACTTTTACAACTGAATGTCCATGATAAGATACTTTCACATTTAACACTCCTTTTTCGAATTCCACACTCATCTCATTAATAATGCTGCCATGCACTTTCATACTTTTGAATCAGATGAGGGTCGATCAGTGTGTTTGGTTTAAGTGAGATGATTTCACCTTCAGTGTTTACGATTTCCCTGTCTTCATCTTTTCCAAACACTGTCATTGAACGTAATACTTCTTTTGTCAAAAATTTTGTGTCTGCCTCTATATTTATTTCGGTTAAGTCTATACGTTTCCTGCTAGCCATGACAAATCCCCAGTTACCGAAGCTGGGAATGTCAACGTGAAAGTTTTCCGTATGCATCCCCGTCGCAGCGACCGTTTCATTGATCGTCCAATAAACATCTGTAGCAAATACTGGACTCGTAGCTTGTATCATTGCAACGCCATCTGGAGATAGATGATTCCGAACTAATGAGTAGAACTCTTTCGTATAGAGTTTGTTCAAACTTTCATTATTTGGATCAGGCAAATCAACGATGATCACATCATACATATCTTTTGACTCCTCCAAAAACTCAAAAGCGTCCTGGTTTTGAACGTGGGCACGTTCATCACTCAGAGCTCCCTGATTCAGCTGTAAAAGGTGATAGTTGGTTTTGGCTAATTTCGTAATTGCAGGATCCAGATCCACAAGCGTAATGACTTGAAGCTGTTTATACTTCAGCAGTTCTTTTACAGCAATTCCATCTCCGCCACCTAAAACAAGGGCATTCTTAGGAGATTCTGCTAAAGAAACGGTGGGATGAACAAGCGTCTCGTGATAACGGTATTCATCCGAAGAGCTGAATTGAAGGGAACCATTTAAAAATAATCGAGTATCTCCTTGCTCTTTGGTCAATACAATCTTTTGATAAGCACTCTCTTCCATATGTATAATTGGATCTTTATATAGCTTCTGCTCGAATGAAAAGGCCATCTCTTCACCGAAAAACAAACCTGCGATAAGCAAACACCCTATTACTAATGCAGCAGACATATGAATTTCAAATCTTTTGATATCAGAACGGAAAAGATAAAGAATAATCACAGCTACAATCAAATTAATACAAGCTACAAAAAAAGCACTTTTCACCATTCCCATTTGAGGCCGCAAATAAAAGGCAAAAAGCAATCCCCCGATCAGTCCGCCGGCATAATCAGAGAACAAAACTCGTGCTGTACTCCTGTTAAGTTCTTCACCAATTTCATTGGCTTTCCTAATGAGAATCGGCAGTTCCAGACCGGTCAATGCCCCTATTGTAAAAGTGATTAAATACAAAAATAAAGCATCCGTCCCATCAGGAGCAAAAGCGGTCATCCCAAACATCGTAAAACTTGAAAAGCCGCCGATCAAAGCGACCATCAGTTCGATCCAAACAAAGGTAATGATCAGGTTTTTCATGACTTTTTCACTGATACTTGCGCCGATTCCCATACCTGTTAAAAACAAACTGATTGTTAACGTATACTGTTTTACACCATCCCCAAGAATGTAAGAACCGAGTGCACCAAATAACACCTCAAAAATGATCCCGCATATGGAAACAATCCCTGATGCCCAATAAATAAAATGAGTCTTTTTCACGTTGTGTGCTTCCAAAATGTTCACTCCACTTAAATTAATTCTTTTGAATCTAAAATAGCCATTTATCGTTCATAGAATCTCTCTGACTCTGTCTACATTAAAGAGAAGGAAAAAGGCCCACAGTAGAAGATATATTTAATAAATGATCATTTACATGGAAATTTCTTTAAAAAAAGCCACTAGAAGATAGTGGCTTTTCAGCAAATAAACTTATGTAATCGACGCACCGATGACAAAAGCAAGACCAATGGAAACCCCCATAGAAATGATCCCCACCGCAGTATTATTTTCCTTCAACTTTGTTTCTACTGAGAACTTGCGAGTGAATAGTTCAAACAATACATAAGCAATCATTTGAAGAATGACTCCATATGCGCCCCATATCAAGGTATCCCATACAGTAAAGGAATGGTAAATAGCAAATGCCAAGATGATACATATGCCAATAATCTTACCAGAAATCGACATAGCTACCGCTTGATTTCCACGCTTAACCTCTTCCCAGTCTTTATATTGTCTAGTCATCCACTCAAAAATCAATAGTCCAATGACCACAACTATAATTGCAATAACAAAATAACCTAATGTTGCTAAAAATGGTCCCATTCGTAATGCCTCCTTTATTTTCCTGCACCAGGTCCTCCGCCTCGATTGGAAGACCCTCGTAGTGATCCGGAGCCTGAATTATAGTTCCCATACATGCCATAGCCACTATAACAGTCTCCTGTTTGCTTACATCTGGAATTACGTTTTTTATGCCAGTCATCTACATCCAGCACTTCATCTAAAATGTAGTAAGCAAGCATACCCTGAAAGAAACTCGGATGATAATTGTTCCTGACAAACTGATCGCTGGCAAGCTCAATGGTTATCACTCCTGGTTCTTCTTCGCTTTCTTGTATGATTACAAAATGCTCAGGGTAAATCAGTGCTTGCTTTCCTTCTTGACGTTCACTAATCTCTTCAGGGTTTATCTTATCCGATAACGCTTCTGATACTTCAGGTAAGCTTAATTCTCGTGTCATGTAAATACGTGACATCCCTTGATCAGATTGGATCGTGTCCAGAAGAGGAAAATTGTTCTTCACGAGTTCTTCAATAGAGTTTGCATTCGAAGTCCGAATGTTTTCCAATATTTCGGAACGTTCAGGTTCGCTAGGCAATTCATTATATGTATCTTCTGTATAGGAGCCAGATATTCCTCTTGAAGCTTCATCATTACCAAATACATTAAATAATAAAACAATCGCTATGATTCCTACAACAATGATTCCTCCATATTCTCTCACTTCATCCGTTCCTCCTTCCCTGAAAAATAGCCGTGCCCGACATAACGTCAGGCACGCATTGTCTTAACAAGGCTCTATTATTCTTTGTTCATTTTCTTTTTAAGGGCAGCAAGCTCATCATCAACATCATCTTTTTTATTTAATTCTTCAAACTCATCATCAAGCGAACGACTTTCTGAAGACATATCTTCACTTGTTTCCGCTTCCGCTTCATAACGCATAACTTTTTCCTCCATGCGTTCAAAACCCTGGCGTGATTCGTCTCCACCGATGTTGGACATTGTTCGATTCATCTTCGTACGAGTTTTGGCAGATTCGGCACGAGCTTTTAGTGAATCTTTTTTCAGTTTCATCTCTTGGTATTCTTTTTTCATTTCGTCAAGCTTTTTACGCAGGTTATCAGAATCCTTCTGAGCACGCTCCCAAGATTCTTTCAGCTGATCCGCTTGCTCTTGATGATTTTTCTTATCTTCAAGTGCACGACGAGCAAGGTCTTCGTTTCCAGCTTCAATTGCCTGCTCCGCTTGTTTCATACGTTTATCTACTAGGGCTTGAGCATCGTCATACTTACGCTTGAGCATTTTTTCATTGGCAATTTGTTTAGCAACTGCACTTTCAGCATCGCGGATATCGCTCTCCATATCACGCATAAATTGATCTAACATCTTCACTGGATCTTCTGCTTTATCAAGCATCGCATTCATCTCTGAACCAACGACAGTTTTTACACGTTTGAAAAATTTAAACATCTTGTTTCCTCCTTATTATTTAGAACCAGCAATAATTTTAATCTCATAGGGTTCGATATCACGACCATAACTGACCTCGACTTCACTGCCCCAGGATTCTAAACTTAAATAGGTCTCTTCATCTTCGGAAATGTAATCGGCATATCGCGTTAATCTTCCATTAATATTCTGGCTTCTTCCTTCGCCTGTTACACGCGCTTCGCCTTCTTCATCTTTGTGATATGCCATTCCTTCATACTCTAATTGTTTCGGAAATGGCTCTGAAACCGGAAGCTTGATCGTCTCATACACGCCAAGCTCTAGTTCATCATCCATTTCAGCCGCTAACCATTTTGTTTGATTTCCTTCTAGAAGCTGATAGGCAAACCACTCATAGGAACCATCCCTGTAGGTAATTTTACCAACGACTTCGTAATCCACAAGATCGAACGTGACGATATCTCCTATCTGGATATTCAATACCGTCCGTTCCTTAACCTCTGGTGTTTGCTTTTTATTTGAAAACAATTTTGAAAAGAATCCCAAATCCTCACCTCTCCTTCAACTATGACCTTGTACCTTTATGTACGGAACGACCACCTTTTAGGTTTCACATTTTTTATTTTTTTGATTTAAAAGACCCGTATTCATTAAAAAGAAGTGTCGAACCCTGTATTTTTTTCATTTTTTTCCCTGCGGACATGCTTTGAAAATTCAGAAATCCTAGTATAATCAAAAATCAATCAACTAGAAAAAGGAGTGTAAAAAATGAAAACATTAGAAAAGACAAGTAACTTTGTAGGGAGCACCTTCGCCATTTGGGTCTTACTTTTTGCGGTCTTATCTTTTATTATACCATCTGGATTTACTTGGATTGCCCCATATATCGTACCATTACTTGGTATTATTATGTTCGGAATGGGATTGACGTTGTCTAAAGATGATTTCAAAGAGGTCTTCAAGCGGCCAAAAGATGTTGCCATAGGAGTCGGAGCTCAATATACCTTAATGCCGCTCCTCGCATTTTTACTTGTAACTGTTCTGCCTGTATCACCAGAGGTAGCTGTAGGGGTGATATTAGTTGGCTGCTGTCCAGGAGGAACCTCATCCAATGTAATGACTTATTTATCGAAAGGAGACACTGCCCTTTCCGTATCGATAACTGCTGTCTCTACTTTGCTGTCACCACTATTAACTCCACTGCTTGTCTTGTTGTTCGCAAGTCAATGGCTGGCGGTCTCAGCTAGTGCCTTATTTTTATCGATTGTTAAAATCGTACTCGTGCCCATTTTATTAGGATTAACGGTAAAAGCCATTTTTAGCAAGAAAATTCAGGCCGGGATTAAAGCTTTACCTCTTGTTTCTGTCATAGCCATTGTGGCAATTGTAGCTGCTGTAGTGAGTGTAAACAAAGAGCAGATCGCTGAAACGGGAGCAGCCATCTTTGCCATTGTTGTTTTACATAACGCTTTAGGATATGCTGCTGGTTATGGACTAGGAAAACTGTTTAAGATGGATCCTGCCAAAAAACGAGCCGTCTCGATTGAAGTTGGCATGCAGAATTCTGGACTTGGTGCTTCCCTTGCTGCTGTGCATTTCAGCCCGCTGGCAGCTGTACCTAGCGCTATCTTCAGTGTCTGGCATAACATCTCAGGTCCGATTATTGCTACAATCTTTCGTAAGCAAAAAGAAAAGGAAAATGCTAAAGAAAACTCAGACATTCACCAAGCTTCCTGAGAAGTCAATGGTTGCCCCTTTCTAGAAATTTATTCAAATATATAGCAGTTATCTGGAAGACTTGATTTCGAGATGCTTATGAGAGTATAGGGGCGTTCGGGGAGGATTCGCTTTCCTGCGGGGGAACTGGCAAGTCTCCTCGTTCGCTCTGCTCTCTATGGGGGCTCGCCTAGCTCCTACTCCCACGGGAGTCTCACCCTTCCTCAACGCCCCTGCCATAAGAGGTTCTCGAAATCCTGCTACTTAGAATCTGCCGACTAATTGTGGGAAGCCATTGGCACTGCTGGATTTCGAACATTATCATGCGCATGTTTCATTACAAAAAATATCGGCTCGATCACCTTTATTACATATGGAGAATGGGAAAACGGCGAGACTCCTGCGGGATGAACATGCTAGTTGAGACCCCGAAAGACGTAGTCTGAGGAGGCTCAGCACATGCCCACGGAAAGCGAGTCGTTTTCACATCCTCCATATTACGCACAAGATTCTCGAAACAGAATCTTCAGGATAAGTAGGCTTTATTTTAAGTAGTTCTTTTTATAAGAATTTAAGTGCACAGGGGTCAATTGATTATAGCTAAGGTTTTTTCAGTATCGTACTGAGTTAGACAAAAACAACCCAGCAGAACTCTGAGCTCTGCTGGGTGTATAGTTATCGGTTAATTAAATCTCTCGCATTGGCATAGTCAAGTCCTTGCGCTTCTGCAACCGCCCGATAAGTAACATAACCTTCTAGCGTATTGATACCTTTAAACAATGCTTCGTTATCCTTACAAGCTTGTACATATCCTTTATTGGCAAGCTGAAGAGCGTACGGTACTGTTACGTTCGTCAAACCTATAGTTGAAGTGCGTGGAACTGCCCCTGGCATATTCGCTACTGCATAATGAAGAACCCCATGTTTTTCATAAGTAGGATTATCATGGGTAGTGATGCGGTCAGTGGTTTCGAAAATTCCGCCTTGGTCAATCGCTACATCAACGATAACAGACCCTTCCTTCATAGCTTTCACCATTTCTTCTGTCACAAGCTTCGGTGCTTTAGCTCCTGGAATGAGCACAGCTCCAATGACTAGATCGGATTCAGCTAAAGCTTCCTGGATATTCAAAGGGTTTGACATCAACGTGTTGATATCTGAACCGAATATATCATCCAGTTGACGTAAACGATCAGGATTCAAATCGATAATCGTAACATCAGCACCTAATCCCATCGCAATTTTGGCTGCATTGGTACCTACAACTCCGCCGCCTATGACTGTTACACGACCTCTTCTTACACCAGGTATACCACCTAATAGAATACCTTTACCTCCATGAGATTTTTCAAGGAACTGTGCCCCTATCTGAGACGCCATTCTACCTGCAACTTCACTCATAGGAGTTAGTAAAGGTAAGGAACCATTGTTAAGTTGTACAGTTTCGTAAGCAATCGCAACTACATTATTCTCAACCAGCGCTTTAGTGAGTGCTGGTTCTGGGGCTAAATGCAAATAAGTGAACAAGATCAATCCGTTATAAAAGTAACCATACTCTTCTGGAAGGGGCTCTTTTACTTTCATCACCATTTCTTGACTCCAGGCTTCTTGAGCAGATGGAACGATGACTGCTCCCGCTTCTTCATACTGAGCATCTGTAAAACTGGAACCTGCTCCTGCATTCGTCTCTACGAAAACTTCATGCCCTGCATTGGTCAATGTTATAACTCCTGCTGGTGTCATGGCTACACGGTTTTCATTATTTTTTATTTCACGTGGTACTCCAATCTTCATAACCATCCAACCTCCCATTCCATTCTTTCCATTCTGTAATTCCGCACTTCCGATTCAACTATAACATGATTCTTTTCTAGTGAGTAGTTCCATATGTAAGCCTTTTCATTCTAATAAAGGCAATCGAGAAACTACATCCAAAAAAATTAAGATTATCTATACCGATGAATGACATCCATTCCACCCGTTACTTCGTAAATGGTTCCAGTGATCATATCGGAATCTTCATGACACAGAAATTCAATTGTTCTCGCAATGTCTTCTCCAGTACCCGGACGACCAATCGGAGTTTCCTTATCGACGAATTGCCGACCATCCTTAATAGAAGACTCCTTCCATTCTCCTTGAATATGACCAGGGCAAATCATATTTGAAGTAATTCCGTTCTCCGCCTCCTCAAATGCAATGGATTTAGTCAAAGAAACCAGCCCTACCTTAGCTGCGGCAAACGCAGAACGATAGATCCAGCCTGAAGCTCCTCCAGCACCTTGAAAGCCATAATTAATAATTCGTCCAAATTTCTGCTGTCTCATATAAGGAACCGTTAATTTCAACAGATGGAAGACCGCGTCCAGATTCCCCCTGATCATAGCGTCCCACTCTTCTGTAGAATAATCCATCAATTTTTTTCTCTCAAAAATATAAGGCCCAGCGTTATTCACAAGGTAATCTACACGACCGAATCTTTCAATTGTCTTTTCAACAAGTTTCTGTAAATCCTTAGGCGAAGTCACGTCTGTCTGCAAAATTTGAATATCCTGGTGTCTGCCCGGGAATTTAGTTAGTAACTCCATCGCTTTTTCCTTATCGGAGTGATAAGTGACGGTAACCGACACTCCTTTATTTAACAATTGCTCAGTGACTTTTCTGCCTAGCCCTTTTGTTCCGGCTGTAATGATTGCATGTCGCATAACTTTTCCTCCTCGTTCTACATCACATATTGTTTTGTTTACAATAGGGCACTCCTTCTGTAAAATAAGTGCGGCAGAAGGGAAGTGGAGCTTGATGAGGACTACAGCCTCTCGTAAAGAAATGATTGAAACTTTTGGATTAGAAGCTGTACCAAAGGAAAAGCAATCCACCCCTTGGTACAGATTTGCTTTCATACAATTCGCTATAGCTGCAAATGCAGGTAATTTTATCGTACCTGCGCTCTCTGTAATAGATGGTGGTTTGTCCTTTTGGAGTGGAGTACTGGCAACTAGTTTAGGCGCCTTAGCAGGATTTCTATTTGTCTCCTATCTATCTTTGCCTGGTTCCCGTTTGGGAATTCCCGCTCAGTACGCTATTCGGACCATTTTAGGCGTCGAGGGCGCTCGATATCTTTCTTCACCCATTCGCAGTCTGACTTCACTTTACTGGTTCAGTGTGCAGACCATTGGCGGTACATACGTGATTCAGCAGCTGTTTGTTCGATTGACAGGTAATGATCTGCCATTTTTAATTTTCTCAATTCCATTATCCATATTAATGGTGATTCTCGCGATTATTGGGTTTGATGCCGTTAAACAAGCGACCACCTACTTTCTCCCTTTCTTACTTTTAGGAGAACTGTCTATCCTCTATATTTACTTTACTACAAATAACGACCAAGGTTCATGGGAAAAGCTTCAACAAGGTGCTCTGGAAGGCAGCCTCTCCAATATGTTTTTCTATGCCAGCCTGGCTTTTGTGCAATATGTATCCGGTGTTAGTGCTTCTGCAGATATGACTCGATATGCTAAGACACCAAACCATGGTTTCTGGGGACTCTTCGTTGGAAATGGTGCTGGCTTCTTACTTACTGCACTGATTGGATGTTCGTCCGCCTTTCTGTTCCAGAATATTAACCCGTACGTATCAGCGAGTGAACAGACAAACTCTCCTGTTTTTATTACGATTATCACCTTAACCGCTGTCATTTCCATGATCTCTATAAATATCAGTAATGCGTATACGGGAGGGTATAGCCTTCTCAACACCTTCAGCCGACTCACGCGGGTACAGAGCGCTGTCGTTTTCGGATTTCTCGGTGTTCTGTTAAGCGGCTTTCCTGATTTAGTTAATGAGGCAGAGTCTTATATTTCCTTATTGGGCGGTGTTATCATCCCTATTTCAGCGATTCTTTGCAGTGATTACTTAATTGTAAAACGCCGCCATCTGAATGAACAGGCACTTGCACAGCTGACTAAGACATCAAGCATCAATCCGTGGGCAATGATTATGATTATATTCGGCTGTATCCTATACTTTTTATTACCCGGGCAATGGTCGCCTGGATTTATCACCTTTATCGTTCTTATGGTTTCCTATCCATTCGTAATAAGAAATAAGACTTGGGGTTAACTCCCCAAGTCTTATTTTTATTTCTCAGTAGTTCTAGGTTCCTTCTCGGAACGGTAACTCTCATTTAAAGAACTCAGCATTTCTTTTTCAGATTCTTGTTCGACTTGCAAAGTCTTCTTTGACTCCTTCATTATAACCACCTCTGTCTTAATGTTCACAAAACTTACTAAAATATGAAGGAGACATTGGTCTATACCGAAAAGGAACATGTTATAATAGAAGTAACAAATTGGAAGGGGGCATGCAACATGACATTCGAATATAAGGACATAGTCGTTGCGGTGGATGGATCTGAAACAGCTGAAGGTGCTTTTAAAAAGGCGATTGATATTGCTAAGCGAAATGATGCTAAGCTGATTCTGTCTCATGTAGTGGATACACGAGCTTTTGCTACGGTTGAAGCGTATGATCGTTCACTTGCAATAAGAGCAGAACAATATGCAAGCGATTTATTGAAGGATTACAAAGAAAAGGCGGAAAATGAAGGAGTGAAAAACGTCGTCATCGACATTGAATACGGATCTCCAAAAGTTAAAATTGCTAAAGATGTAGCGCCAAAACATAATGCCGACCTCATCATATGTGGTGCTACAGGTCTAAACGCAATGGAACGTTTTTTCATCGGAAGTGTATCTGAACATATTACGCGTTATGCCAATTGCGATGTCTTGGTTGTACGCCCTGAAAAGACAACTTAATAATAAAAGAAAAATGCCTTGCTTATAAGCAGGGCATTATTTTATAGGTCTTTCTTCAATTCCCGTATAACGTGAGTAAGCTCTGGTAATATTAATCGCTCCATCGCCAGCTTAACAGCTCCACTGGAACCTGGAGTAGAAAATACAGCGGTGTTTCCACTGACACCAGCAATGGCTCTGGATAAAAGGGCAGCTGACCCAATATCCTCCGTATAGCTCAGCATACGAAACAACTCACCGAAACCAGGAATCTCCTTATCTATAAGAGATTCCACAACTTCAACCGTTACATCACGGGCAGCAATTCCCGTTCCGCCGTTTGTAAGAACAACATCAACTTTCGCTTGTTGAATTCCCTCTTCAAGAGCCTCTGTAATGGCTGATTTTTCATCATGGACTATTCTATATTCCTCAATTGAATGGCCTTTCTGCTCTAGCCGTTCCATCATAAGTCGACCGCTCTTATCAGTTTCTTTTGTACGAGTATCACTGATTGTAACGACCATACAAGAAACGGAATCAGGTGCCTGCTTTTTATGCTCTTCGACTGACATCTCAGCCCTCCCTTTCTTCGTGTTTCAAATGACGATATTGATAAAACTTCAAGGCAAAGTCCGTCACTTGTCTCGTCAGATGATAATTCGAGTAAGCACCGATGGCAATACTTATAAACGGAAGCCCTTGAAAAACTTTTTTTCTGAAGGTGAGAATAAAAAGCGATTTGAATGCTTGCTTTAACGGCTGTTCGATCCAGGATTCATTAGTCAGTCTGTCTTCCCCTTCGAAAATATACGGGTGATTTTTATTATTTACTTCATTTATAAGATCTTTCCAAGCAGCACCCTGGAGCCTCTTTGGCAAAGTCGCTGCGTGAAAAACCTTCAAAGAAATCATCATTTCATATGGATGATTCATTTCATGACCGAAGGTGAGCCCCACCAGTTGAACAGCCCTAATGTTCATAACCATCATTAAAGGATAATCCAGTCCAAGCAGCAGCCAGCCACCCGTTCCAGTCAAGCCTCCTTGAGCAAATGAATAAAGACGCCCGCGTGCAATTTGTTGTTCTGCTATGTAAGTGAGTTGGTCTACGCTCAGTTCTTTTTTCATATCTGTAATGTTTTCAATATTCTCAGCAAGCACACGTCCAACAGTCAATATACGACCCCTGGCCTCATTTTGAAAAGAAGTACCTTGTAAAAAGGCATGAGTATGGAAAAACCAATCATCTAACTTTGAAAAGAACTTTTCTTTTATTCCTGGGTCTACTTTATAAAAGCTCTGCTGTATCCAGTTATCGTAAATCATTTCAAAATCATTCGGCTGGTAATTTCTGAATTGTGCGAGCCAATTATCCACTTCCATTGCCACTCGTTCTTTTGACAAAGTGATCACTCCCTGCCCGTTAGTCCTATCCTCATTGTAGCCCTTTTACCAAAAAAAAAGCAATTGCCACTCTGGGACAATTGCTTTTCTAACCTTTATTACATACCTTTTTCTACCGTATCACGGGCGATCATGACTTCTTCGTTTGTCGGAATAATCATGACTTTAACTGGTGAATGCGGGTAGTTGACGAATGCTTCTTTCCCACGAACCTGGTTTAAGGAAGGATCCCAGTAAACGCCCATGAACTCTAGTCCTTTAAGGACACGCTCACGGATGGATGTACTGTTTTCTCCTACACCAGCAGTAAAGACGATCGCATCAATTCCGTGCATCCGAGCAGCATAAGACCCAATGTACTTGTGGATACGGGCAGCAAATACTTCAAGTGCAAGCTCAGCACGCTCATCACCTTCAGAAGCACGCTCTTCAATGTCACGTAAGTCACTTGAGAAACCAGAAAGAGCTAACATCCCACTTTCTTTGTTCAGGACGTTCATAACTTCATTCGCTGTTTTACCCGTTTTCTCCATAATGAATGGAATCAAGGCCGGATCAATGTTACCAGAACGAGTTCCCATTGTAACACCAGCAAGTGGCGTGAATCCCATGGAAGTATCGATTGACTTTCCGCCTTCGATGGCAGCGATACTTGCACCGTTACCTAAGTGACAGGAAAGGATGCGAAGCTGCTCTACCGGACGACCAAGCATTTCCGCAGCACGCTCAGATACATATTTGTGGGAGGTACCGTGGAAACCATATTTACGAATGCCATACTTCTCATAATACTCATAAGGCAAGCTGTAAAGGTAAGACTGCTCCGGCATAGACTGGTGAAAGGCTGTATCAAATACAGCAACGTGAGGCACATTTGGCAGTACTTCACGGAAGGCACGAATACCTGTCAAGTTCGCAGGGTTATGAAGTGGTGCCAAGTCAGACACTTCTTCTATTTCTTGAATGACTTCATCCGTAATTAACACAGATTCACTGAAGCGCTCGCCTCCGTGTACGACGCGGTGCCCAACTCCATTGATCTCATCAAGGGATTCAATGATACCGTTAGCAGTTAGTTTATCTAATAGCAACCTAACAGCTTCACCATGGTCAGGGATATCAGTAATCGTCTTATCTTTTTCTTCTCCTACTTCAATCGTGAAAACCGCATCGTTAAGGCCGATACGTTCCACTAGACCTTTTGTTATAACCGTTTCTTCAGGCATTTCAATCAATTGGAATTTCAGTGATGAACTACCTGCATTTATAGCAAGAATTTTATTACTCAACGTTGCTCATCCCCTCAAAATTAGGTTCGTATATTTCTACCATTACCATTTAATCACCCGTTCTAATCATTTTCAAGGCAGAAAAGGCATGATAACGTTTACTTCCTATATTCGTTATTTTCTCACTATTGTGTCGCTTTATATTCATCAAACCACTGATTCATCTGAGCTAGAATGTCAGCCATGGCCTCTGGATTTTTGAATGAAGGCAGTTTGACGAGTAACGCTTGTTTTGGTGGCTTTGTTTCTGGTCCTTTCTTTTGTAAGATCAAAATGCTCTTTCCATGCTTCTCATCTTTAAATAAAGAATCCGAAAGCTGCAGCATCCCCACGATATGGGCGTGTTCGCGCAAGTATGCATTCAAGGCTTTTGATTGGTCGCTGTCAAAGAGGAAGTTAGGGACGATAAACATGAGGTAGCCGCCCTCTTCTGTATAATTCAGCCCCTGTTCAATAAATAAATGATGGGCATAGGAATGTCCTTCTTCTGCTTTAAGCTCGTACCGTGATGCTTGGACATCATCTGGATAGTAGCCAACAGGAAGATCAGCTAAAACAAAATCAACAGGCTCTATCAAAAACGGACGCAGGCTATCCTGATGGAAAAATTCAATGTTATTTTTTTGCAAATTGGCATTTGCAACTGCCAATTGAATAAGCGTTGGATCAACTTCACTGGCATAAGCGCGCAGAGGCATCTCCAGCTGGTTCATAATAGATGTCATCAAGTTGGCGGAACCTGAAGCCAAGTCGAAAAGTTTCAATTCTTCTTTACCTTCAAACAGCTTTGAAGCAAGATAGCCCATAAACATCGCAACGGAATCCGGCGTGATTAAATGCTGTTGCTGCGTAGCACCTTTCATTCCTTTTAAAATCGTTAATTGCACAGCTTTACGTACTTCTTCTTTTTCAAATTCTTCTTTTCTTATTTTCGTCAATCGATTTGTCAGCTTCGTCTGCAGCTGCTTATCTAAATCATCGAACGGCTTTTCATTAAACAATACATCAAGGGCTTCCGCTAAGCCTTCTAGATAAGTGACGTTCATATCCTCAGATACGAGTGTTGAAGTCTCATCTAGCCATTCAAATAGTTTTTCAACTTGTCCTTGTTTCATTTTCATTCTCCTTTAGTCCTACTCATACTCAAAAATAAGCGACGCATAGGTTTCCAATGATCCATGCGCCAGCCATTTCCGTACCATTTCTAGAGTTTGATTCTATCACAACCATATCGAAATATTCATTTGTATTCAACAATCAACGATTTGACTGATTTGTAGCAAAATTGGGTGCGGTTACATCTCATAAGTGATAAAATGACGATATGACTACATAAAGGAGGATTCATGGTGGCTGATCAACGTAGAAACCTTTACTTCTATTATCACCCTAACCAAGAACTTGATAAAAAACTTGAGCCTTTAATCAGGCTTGCCCGCGATAATGATTTTCATGTCGTCGAAGATGCTAAAGATGCTAATATCATCGTAGCTGTTGGAGGAGATGGCACCTTTTTACAAGCAGTTAGAAAAACAGGCTTTCGCCAGGACTGCCTCTATGTAGGGATCCGCAGTCACAACGAAGCTGGACTTTATTGTGACTTCAGTATTGATGACCACGATGAAATGGTTGAATCCATGCAGAATGCAGAAGTCGAAGTACGAAGATTTCCTGTTATTGAAGCAACAGTCAATAATGAGTCTACTTACTTGTGCCTGAATGAATGCAGCGTAAGATCCACACTTATCAAGTCGATTGACATCGATGTCCATATCGATGACCTTCACTTTGAGACGTTCCGTGGAGATGGTTTGATTGTCGCTACCCCAACAGGGAGCACGGGTTATAATAAATCGACAAAAGGGGCCGTCGTAGATCCGAAGCTGCCTTGCTTCCAAGTAAGTGAACTTGCTTCTTTAAATAACAACCGGTTCCGTACGCTAGGGTCTTCCTTCATCCTAAGTGGAGAACGCACGTTAAAATTACAAGTTACCCAAGATGGTAACGATTATCCTGTAATTGGGATGGACAACGAAGCCTATTCTATCCGGAATATTAAAGAGGTTTCTGTCAAGTTGAGTGACAATGTGATTAAAACGGTTAAGCTAAAAAATAATACCTACTGGGATCGTGTAAAACGCACTTTCTTATAATAGTAAAAAGCCGGACTGAATTTCCTATCAGTCCGGCTTTATTACTACCTTTTATGCATAATTTCTCCATCAACGACAGTCATGGTTACCGTAGCGTCAGCGAGCTCATGAGATTTTAATGCAAATAGATCTCGGTCAAGAACCGTAAAATCCGCCACATATCCAGGCTCAATCAAGCCTTGCGTATCTTCCCTGGCAATTGCCTGGGCACTTCCTTTTGTATATAAAGAAATAGCTTCATAAACGGACAATTTCTCCTCTAGCTGATACACTTGATGATCGTATGTTGCACGGCGGTCAACGGCTGCACGGATTCCGAGAAGCGGGTTAATCTCTTCTATTGGGGCATCAGATCCTCCTGCACAAAGAATTCCTGCATCAAGCAACGTCTTCCAGGAATAAGAATTTTTCAATCGTACGTTACCAATTCGGTCCATCACCCATGGAAAGTCAGATGAAACGAATGTCGGTTGGATGTCTAAGACTACATTCAGCTTCTTAAGTTTATCCATTAATTCTGGTCTAAGAATTTGGGCATGGATGATCCGGTCTCTTTCACCATTTTTTAGTGGATTGTTCTTAATAGCGTCCGCTACCGCTTCCACCGCTCCATCCCCTATTGCATGAACCGCTACAGGCATGTCGCGCTTTCTCGCTTCATTAACCAGTGCTGCCAGTTCTTCATCTGTATGAATGGCTACGCCATAGTTATCAGGGTCATCCGAATAAGGCTCCGTGAGCCAGGCCGTTCTTCCACCAAGCGCCCCATCTGAAAAGATTTTCAAGGCCCCAAGTTCAACATATTCCGTTCCTTTCTTATAACCAAGCCCTTCTCTATCAACATCCTCTATGACACCATGATGGACAAGCAAATGGGCTCTGAACTTGATCTCCTCTCCATTAATTACATCGGTAAACGCGTCATATGTTTTCTTGAAACCGCCGTAATAATTCAAATCCTCACTATGCCCTCCGACTAATCCGAACGTATGCATATCCTTGACAGCAAGCTCGGTCGCCTTTCGGAGATATTCAGGGGTGACTTCAGGCATAGCAGCTTTGATCAAGTCTTGTGCCTTATCATGGAAATACCCAGTCGCTTCACCTTCCTCATCGCGTACAATCACCCCGCCCTGAGGATTCTCCGTATCACCTGTAATGCCTGCTAATTCCATCGCTTTCGTATTCGCTAAAAGAGCATGGCGACATACCCGTGTCAGCATCATCGGGTGCTCTCGGGATATCTCATCCAACTCATCTTTATGTATAATCCTCTTCTCTCCCCACTGATTCTCGTTCCATCCGTCTCCAATTACCCATTCTCCAGGATTAAGCTGTTCTGTATGCTGTCTCAGTGCCTGTTTTACCTCTTCAGCTGATTTCATGAATGATAAATCAAGACGCATCAGCCGTTCTCCGTGTCCAATGATATGGAGATGACTATCTGTGAATCCAGGGTACATAACAGATCCTTTCAGGTTATGCTCTTCTGTAATCTCATCCTTATAACGGGAATAGAGCTCCTGTGTATCTCCTACTGCTGTAATCTCACCCTCATTCGTCACTACAGCTTCCACCCATTGGCCTTCCTTTTTCATCGTGTAGATTTTGCCACCATACCAAAGTTTCACAGCTAGTTCATCCTCTCTTCATTTTAGTACTACATATATCATACTTCAGTTGTAAAAAGAAATAAAAAAAACCCACCACAGCCAGTGCGGCGGGTCATAGCTTTATAATAGATCACTAAATTCATTCGATTCTTGATCGCTATTTGAAGCATTCACTTCAATGGTGTAAGTCTCCGCGACTGCACGATTGATATCCTCACTGAAATCAGCACTCGATTCATAATAATTGGCATTTTCCCTAGTTGGTTTTGTTTTAGGGGCCTTTGGTACAAACACGGTACAGCAATCTTCATAAGGACGAATGGAGATATCATACGTTCCTATTTTCCTTGAAATATCAATGATCTCAAGCTTATCCATAGAGACGAGAGGACGTATGATCGGATAGTTTGTTACTTCGTTGATTGTATTCATACTTTCCATCGTCTGACTAGCTACTTGACCAAGACTCTCTCCAGTCGTAAGCGATAAGATCCCTTGTTTCTGTGCAATTCTTTCACTGATCCTCATCATCATTCTTCTCATGATCGTCATGCTGTATCCAGCAGGCATTTCTCTATGGATTTTTTGCTGTACAGCTGTAAAAGGAACAACATGAATCTTGATCGATTTACCGAACCTTGATAATTCTTTAGCAAGGTCAATCACTTTTTGCTTTGCACGGTCACTCGTATAAGGGGGAGAGTGAAAGTGAATGGCTTCGATTTCAACTCCGCGCTTCATGGTGAGGTAGCCTGAAACAGGGCTATCAATTCCTCCTGATAACATAAGCAATGATTTTCCTGTTGTTCCTACCGGAAGGCCGCCAGCACCAGGATAATCCTGAGCTGTAACATAAGCTGCATCGTGGCGTACTTCCACTTTTATTTCTACGTCTGGATGGTGAACATCTACTTTCGCACCATCTGTGTTTCTTAATATATGTCCGCCAAGAAGAGGATTTAGATCAGCAGACTGTATGGGAAAATCCTTATCCGTACGTTTTGAAGATATTTTAAACGTTCTGGCATCCTTAGCATCATGGAAGGCAAGAAGAACGGCTTCTTTCAGTTGCTCTTCTGTCTTTTCAACTTTGACGGCAAAGCTTAGACTGTGGATGCCAAAAACTTCCTGACACTCAGCCATCACTTCATGCGGATCTTCGCCGTTTAAGAGAATGTACATCCTGCCTCTTGTTTTTGTAATTTTAGTATTTGGAAATGCTTTTAGTTTTATGGAAAGGTTATGCTTTAGGCGCTGTTCAAAAGCCTTTCGATTTTTACCTTTCAAAGCCATTTCACCATAACGTACCATGATTTGATCAAACTTCATGTTTATCTCCCCATTGTTGGTTGTAGTTTTTTGATTGTGTCTTTTAGAGCATCGATGAACGTGAGTATCTCATCTTCCGTATTGTGATAAGATAAACTTACTCTAAGCGCAGAGGTTGTACGCGAACGATCCAAGTTACAAGCTTTTAATACAGCACTTACATCAGGCTGTTTAGAAGAACAAGCAGACTTAGTTGAAATAAAAATATCTTTTTCGCCTAAGTCATGAATGACCACCTCAGGCTTGTAGCCTGGAATAGAAAAATTGATGATATGAGGAGCACTATCCTCTGGCGAATTGATGACGAGTTCATCAATTTTAGATAACTCGTTCCACAGTGTTTTGCGGAGGGACTTCAGTTCTTCCAGCGATTGTTGTTGAGTTTCCAAATTCAATCTTAACGCCTTAACAAAAGCAACGGTTCCGGGAAGATTTTCTGTCCCTGCCCGTACTTCTATTTCTTGACTTCCTCCGTGTAGTAAAGGAAATAAGGAAACGTTTTTTTGCACAATTAAGGCACCGGTCCCTTTTAACCCGTGAATTTTATGTCCGGAAATCGTACATAAATCTATACCTGATCCCTTGATTGGAAGATTTATCTTGCCAAGACCCTGGACATGGTCAACGTGGAAAAACAATTTCGGGTATTTTCTTAAGATATTCCCAATCTCTTGGACGGGTTGAACCGTTCCTAGTTCATTGTTTACGGACATTATACTAACTAGAATCGTGTCCTCTCTTATCGCTTCTACTATTTTCTTCGGATCAACAATTCCATTACGGTCAACATCTATATATGAGACTTCAAAACCCAATGACTCTAACGCACGGTACGCTTCCATTACTGAGGGGTGTTCGATTTTAGAAGTAATAAGATGCTTGCCTCGATCCTGGTGCATAAAAGCAATTCCCTTGATCGCCATATTATTTCCTTCAGTTCCACCTGAAGTGAAAATTACTTCTTGGGGATCTACCCCCAGTAAGTGAGCCGCTTGATTTCTAGAGTGCTGCAGCAATCGTTCAGCTTCACTTCCAAATCGATGGACAGACGAAGGATTGGCATAATACTGATCAGCCACTTTTTGATAGCTTTCAAGGACTTCAGGCAATGGATGTGTCGTTGCGCTATTATCTAAATAAATCATGGGCCATGTTCTCCTTTATCACAAATTGCAGTCCACTATATTATCATAACACTATTGAAAAATAAATACCTGCAACCTAAAAAACACCGGATTTTGCTCGGGTGCAAAATCCGGTGCTCATTTATATTCCGTTATCCTAAACGAGTACTTGTTCTTTTTCTTCAATTCGAGAAAGTGCGTCTGGATCTACTTCTTTCACTGCTTCTGAAGCAAGCTCGAGTGCTTCTTCATAGCGATAGGAACGGAACTCACTCTCAGCTTCAAGTAGTTTAGCTGCAAGAATTGGGTACTTACTTTTATATCGGTTCCCATACTGTATAAGACGTTCAGCATAGGATGCTTTTTGCATAATTTTTTCTGCATGTTTATGAAGGTTTTCTGTAAGTTCTTCGGCTTCTTGCAGCTTCGTTTGTACTTCAAGCATATCAAGGGGCTGCTTTTCAAGACTTAGAAACGCCTCATCCATTTGCTCACTAGCTGCTTTCATATCTTCATAGATTGATGTCGGTATTCCCGGAATGTTACTCCTCTTTAACCTCCGGTGAGTTTCCAGAAGTAATTGTTCCATGTTAGAGAGTTTTGTTTTCGCATCGGTTTCTTCTTTCCGAAGGGTCTGGATCCGCCTATTGAATTCCTCATGTTTTTCCTGTAATTCATTTAATTGCTGCTGGAGATGTCGAAGCTGGTCGCGAATTTCAGTGTATGCTGTTTTCCCATCCTGTCTCTTATGGTCAACGCTTGATACCTTATTTCTTACCTGTGTGTACCAGGATTTTATTCCTCTGTAGGCTTCTACATCTTCATCATCCAGCTGGTAAGCCGTTTGCGTTTCTTCAAGTTCTCTCTCTGTTGCTGTTATAACTTGAGTGAGACGATCCAGCTGAGCCTGAATAGGTTCGTATTGTTTTTCAACAAAATTATGAGCAACAGCTTCATTTTCTAATACTTGATACATTTCTTGTATTCTGGTTTCGATTTCAACAATTAACTCTTCGACATCAGTCTGATCGCCTTTTTCTAACTTGTTTACACTCTCTTGTAGTAATCCTTCATACTTTTCAATTTCAGGGTGGTAATCTAAGTGTGAGATCCTATAACCATCTGATTCCATCTCCGCCAGTCCATTTTTTAATTCATTTAGTAAATCAGGCAATTCAGAATTTGCTTTTCGGTATCGATCAGGAAAATGAGAAATCTCTTCCTGAAGTAGAAGAAGGTCCTCCCTTATCGACTGCACAAGCGAATTAGCCTCAATGTAATCGCCTTGGGCTGTCAGCTGCTCATATTCTTGCAATCTACCTTCCAACCCCTCTACACGATTTTCAAAAACTGCAATCGCCTTACCAAACTGATAGCGGTTGTGAATGAGAGCCTTAGATAATTCCTTTAGTTCTGGTTCTAGAGATTCGATCTCGGTTCTACTGTTCTTTTCAGAATCCAAGAGATTCTCCAATTCTTCAAGCATTTTCTGGATATCATCTTCGATACTCATAAGTTTATTCTCAGTCTCTGCTAATACTTTCTTCACATGTCTCCACTTATACTTATCCGCAGCTTCTTCTGCGTCAAAAAGATTTTCTTCCAATGCCGGAAGTTCTTTTGTAAGGATCCGATCCCAGCGGCTTCTCCATTTCTCAAATCTTTCCTGTGTTTCTCCTGACAAGTTCAAGCTCTTGACCTTGGACAACTCTTCCGTTACTCTTCGATTCATGATATCCATCTTCCAGCTCTCAAGACGATCGACTTCATCATAAACCTTTTTACGCCAAATCAGTCCTACAATGAACAGCACGATCAACAGCAAAATAGCCCCAATGACGTACTTCATAAACAGCCTCCTTACAAGTTCCAAGTCCACGTATGTATTACGACCCGTTTATTAATTAATTGTATATAATGATACCATGTAAAGAGTGTTTTTGGCTAAGATATTTCAAAATAATTAGCGTTTTGACAAAAAATTCAATTTAAAAAGGAGACTTCAAAAATGAGAGACGGACACATCCATTCCCCCTATTGTCCACACGGTACAAGAGACTCTTTTTCATCTTATATCGAACACGGACTTGAATTAGGATATAAGACGATGACATTCACCGAACACGCTCCATTACCTGAGTCCTTCAGAGATCCCGTTCCCTCCGAAGACAGTGGAATGAAAATGGACGACGTTGAAGGTTATATCTCCGATCTTAAGAAGCTTCAAAGCGAATATAAAAAGGACATCGATATTTGGATAGGATTTGAGATGGATTACATTGAAGGATTTGAGAAAGAGATCGAGCAGTTTTTAAATACGTACGGTCCTCAAATGGACGACAGCATTTTATCTGTTCACTTTCTAAAAGGACAAGACCAATGGTATTGTCTCGATTACAGTCCAGAAATGTATGAATCCTTAATGAGGGACCTTGGCAGCAACAAGCTTCTGTATCAAAGGTATTTCGACGCATTGACCAAATCAGTAAATGTAGACCTGGGTGCTTATAAACCTAAACGAATTGGCCATATGACGCTTGTGAAGAAATTTCAAAATTTATTCCCATCTCCTGAAGGATGGGAGAGCAGTGCTGTAGAATTGTTAAAGAAGATTAAAAGTGAAGGTCTGCAGCTTGATTATAATGGAGCTGGAACACAAAAACCCCATTGCAAAGAAACCTACCCGCCTCTAAAAATTGCCGAGCAGGCTTCTGCTATGGGAATTCCTTTAATCTATGGGTCAGACGCTCATAAAATTACAGGCCTTAAACAAGGTTTTCAGCAAGTAAACACTGAAATCCTTAAGCTTTAGCTGCGAGTTTTTGTACAGATTTATAGGAGGTCATTAATTCACTGTAGACCTCAACAAAGTGATTAATGGAGGCCTCGGTGATGAATGGGTCTTTAAACTCATGCGGCATCATTAATGGTGCGTTCAACAACCCTTTCAGCTGGAGAAGGCAAAGTTTTTCCTTAAAAGTTATTTCCATTTGAGAAGACTTGCCAAAAAGAATCTGTGTAAGCAGATGATTTTCTTTTGCGAGATAAGTGACAAGCATTTCTCTCGCAAAAACTGTATTCAAAGAAAGCTCACGATACAACAAACAGGATAGTTGATAATTTGTTTGATTGTAATGTAGAATTTTTCTCACTAATGACTCCAGTCGTTCATCGACTTCTGAGTAGTATTCATTTTCAAGAATATCTAAATAAGGCTCAAAATAGCTGATAGCCAAAGACTCAAACAAACCTTGTTTACTCTTGAAGTAATAGGAGATCAATGAAACGTTAACATTCGCTTCTTTAGCAATGTCTCTTACAGAGGTTCCGTTGAATCCTTTACTATAAAAAAGGCGGCAGGCAACATCTAGCACTTTTTGACGTGTGTCATTCTGTCGGTTCATCCTTTTTCCCCCTCTTGGACTAATTCGTTATTGGTAGAAGGAATCCTTCCTTAATCGTACATCAAATACCGACATGTCCTCTAGGGTTTTTGTCGAATCAATATTACCAAAGGAGGTATTTCAATGTTCCAACCTGAACTATATACTGGCACAAAGCAAGAAAATTACGACCTTCTACTCAAACAGCTAAAAGCTTTGATTGAAGATGAAGAAGATGAAATTGCTAACCTCTCTAACGCATCTTCCCTGCTCAATCAATTTTTAGATGACGTCAATTGGGTCGGCTTCTATTTATGGAAACAAGACCAGCTGGTACTTGGTCCGTTCCAAGGGCTACCAGCGTGTGTTCGGATCCCTTCAGGAAAAGGAGTTTGCGGAACCGCGATCGCTGAAAGGAAAGTTCAGCGTATCCAAGATGTCCATGCTTTCCCTGGCCATATCGCATGTGACGCAGCCAGCCAATCAGAAATCGTAGTTCCTATTTACAAAAATAATGAAGTTTACGGTGTCTTAGATATAGACAGCCCCTCAAAAGGCCGCTTCGATGAGGTGGATGAGGAGTTCTTAACTAAGTTTGTTGAATTACTTCAGAACTACCTATAACCTTGAGTAAACCCTCGCATTTCATTTAGCGGGGGTTTTTCCAACCTTTACTATGATCAAGCGATCCTTGTCTTATTCTCTGGTTAGCTTAAGATTAAAGTGGTCTATTATTTTCTTTCTATCATTTCCCCTTGACTTCCTATAACAAAAAAATTATAATGGTCGTTGTGTAAAATAAATGGCAGCCTATGTGAGCCGGCGTTGTCATCATTTTGTTCCTCTATAGTGAGGTGCATCGTGTAACTCTCTGCTGCTGGAGCGATGGTGCATGAAAACATAATGAGCAACGTTACAAGGACACACTGTTTTTATTTTATGCGAAATAAAATAAAAAGGAGGAAATCCCAATGGCACGATATACAGGTCCAACATGGAAAAAATCACGTCGCTATGGTATTTCTTTAAGTGGAACAGGTAAGGAACTAGAAAAGCGCCCTTACGCTCCAGGACAACATGGTCCGAACCAACGTAAAAAGCTTTCTGAATACGGTCTTCAGCTTCAAGAGAAGCAGAAGCTTCGTTTCATGTACGGTTTGACTGAGCGTCAATTCCGTCGTCTATTCGAAGAAGCTGGTAACATGAAAGGTATCCACGGTGAAAACTTCATGATTCTTCTTGAATCTCGCTTGGATAACATCGTTTACCGTCTAGGCCTAGCTCGTACGCGCAACCAAGCTCGTCAGCTAGTTACTCACGGTCACGTTACAGTTGATGGTGGACGCGTTGATATCCCATCTTACCGTGTAGCACCTGGTCAAGTTATCGGACTTCGTGAAAAATCTCAAAAACTTAACGTTGTCGAAGAGGCTATCGAAGTGAATAACTTCGTCCCAGAATACCTTACTTTCGACGAAGACAAGCGTGAAGGAACGTACACTCGTTACCCTGAGCGTTCTGAGCTTCCATCTGAAATCAATGAAGCTCTTATCGTTGAGTTCTACTCTCGTTAATAAGTTTAATGAAAACCCATCGCATGTGCGATGGGTTTTTTATTTGAATAGACTTACTGGTTTTCCAGCCACTCAAAAATAACATTCACGATAATATCTTGCTGTTTTTCTACTGATATAACAGCCTTTTCATCTCCTTTTTGAGAACCATATACACCAAATTTCGCGTGGTTCCCTCCTTTTATCTCATAAAAAGCAGCTTGGCCGGATAACAATGACTCTTTTTCTTTTATTTCATCTACAGTCGAGAGCCCATCATTTTCAGCATAAATGGACAACATCAGTAAATCAGAATCAGCAAAGCTATTCCCTTTACTAGGATACGAAGCTAAGAAAATAAGACCTTCCACCTTCTCAGGATGGCTTTGAGCGAAAGAAGCCGCAGAAACTCCCCCTAAAGAATGGCCACCTACATACCATTTTTCAATCGAGTCGTATTTATTAATAGCTTCTTCTGCTTTATTTATATCAAACATTGGTAAATTTAACATTACATCAGGGATCCCTACCAGGTATCCTTTACCCGATAGCTGCTCAGCAATGTAACTATAGGCTTCAGGTTCTACTTTTGCACCAGGATATAAAATAACTCCCATCTTCTTTTTATTTTCTTCTGGCTTATAAGTGACCCAACCTTCTCCATCATTTATATCTTGAACTAATTGATCAAGGTCTTTGGAAGGTTTGTAGGTTATTTGAGCCAAATGTAAAAGCCTAAGCCTAGGGTAATAATTAAAGAAACTATCCCTAACACACCATATCTAATGAAATTTTTCAAACTGTACCATATCCCTTAAAAATTAAAATTACTTTCTTACTCATTATAAATAACTTTGCACAATTACACTAACCTCTAGTTTTCTAATTATCTACCTTCTCAAATATTACTTCCACACCTTTTGCTCTCTTTGAAGGTTTTCTAAAAAAGCGATATACTTTTACACAATATTTAGAATTATTCAAAACTATTCCTTCATCCAGAGGTGGCAGTATGTATAAATCCCGTTTAAAATTACGTACAATTATCATTCTTTTCGTATGCCTGGTTGTATCAGTTTCGTTGCTGATCACCGGTTTATTAATAAGAAATACAACTACAGAGAATATTGAAACTCAATTACAGGAAAAAGCAATGACCGTTGCAAGAACTGTTGCTGAATCCACTGTTGTTGAAAATCGTTTACAAGGAGCACAGACAGAGGAAAGTATCCAGAGTTACGCAATGACCATCCAAAAAGCATCTGATGTGATGTTCGTTGTTGTGATGGATATGAAAGGGATCCGCTATTCTCACCCTGATCCAAAACGAATTGGGAACCATTTTGTTGGAGGCGATGAGAAAAGGGTTTTGCAGGGTCAAGAATATACATCCCGTTCAACAGGGACTTTAGGGAAATCCTTAAGAGCTTTTACTCCAGTTTATAATGATAAGGGAAACCAATTGGGTGCAGTTTCCGTTGGAATTTCCCTAGAAGCTGTAGAGTCTTCCATTCATCAGAGTCAAAAACAGATTTTGATAGGATCTATTATCGGCGCATTTGTAGGAATCATTGGCGCATTCCTGCTAGCCAATTATATAAAACAGAGCCTTTTCGGGCTTGAACCTCATGCCATCGCCAGAATTCATGAGGAAAGAAACCAGATGCTGCACTCTGTACATGAAGGTATTATAGCCATCGATAACGAAGCAAAAATTTTACTTGTAAATAATTCTGCCCGTCAAATTTTCGAAAAAGCTGGCTTAGGCAGAACAGACCCCATTGGCATGAAAATTCAAGATTTCCTTCCAGGTACCAAGCTGGACCAGCTTCTTACACACAAAGAGAGTGATATTGATAAAGAACAATGGATTAACGGTGTTTCGGTTATAACAAACCGCGTCCCGTTAGTAATTAATAACCATACCATCGGTGCCATTGCGACTTTTCGAGATAAAACCGAAGTTAACCAACTAGCCGAACAGTTAACTGGAGTCCAAATGTATGCCGATACTCTAAGGGCACAGTCCCATGAATTCATGAATAAGCTCCACGTTTTATTAGGAATGATCAAGATGGAAAATTATGAGCAGGTTAAACACTATATTAATCAGTTAGTAGAACATTCTGCACATGAAGTTGGGAATGTCACCCGTTATGTGAAAGACCCCGTAATCGCGGGTTTTTTGATTGGTAAAATGAGTTACTCAAGAGAGGCCCAAGTCCACTTAAAAATTAACTGCGAAACTGAAATTCCTGTCCCACACGACAATAATATCTCCCATGAACTAATAACAATCCTTGGCAACTTAATTAACAATGCAGTAGAAAGTGTAAGGATGCAAGATAGAAAGAAAGTTTCCGTGAATCTTTCTGTGATAGATGAACTCCTCACTATTGTTGTTGAAGATAATGGTCCTGGTATTCCAGAGGAAAAGCATCAGGTCATCTTTGAAAAAGGGATATCGACTAAAGATGGAAAAGACCGGGGCTTTGGTCTTCATATAACCAAGCTGAGTGTAGAAAAACTAGAAGGTTCTATTGAAGTAGAATCCTCCCCTGTTACTGGTACAGTATTTACGATTATTATTCCTTATGAAGAGGAGGTAACTGAAAATGATTAAAACACTCGTTGTAGAAGATGATCCTATGGTTGCTGAACTAAACAAACAATATTTAGAAAAAATAGAAGGCTTTCAACTGACTAACGCTGTTTCAAGTGCTGAAGACGCAATAGAATTTCTGGAGCAGAACAGAGTAGATTTACTATTATTAGACGTATATATGCCAGGTATAAACGGCATAGATTTGTTGAGACAAATACGTCAGCAGAATAAAGATATCGATGTTATCCTTATTACAGCCGCTTCCCAAATTGATCAGATTCAAAATTCTCTAAGACTTGGTATTATCGACTATTTAATTAAGCCTTTTGAGTACGAAAGGTTTTGTGAAGCCCTTAACCAATATAAAAACAGTCGATCAACTTTTCTCCAAAAGGATAAAATCAGTCAGCAGGAGTTGGACATACTCCTCCAAAGAACGAAAGAACCCCCTATTAGCCATAAATCCACAAAAGTTTTACCTAAGGGGTTAACGAGGAACACACTAAAAACGATTCAACAATCAATCTTATCTTATGCTCCTGCCCACTTCTCCACTAGTGAGATCGCTGAGTCTACAAATGTATCTCGAGTTTCAGTAAGGAAGTATTTAAAGTTCTTAAAAGAAATCAACTACTTAGAAGAACACCTTGTATACGGCGTCGGCAGACCTATCTATCAGTACCGACTAAATGAACATAATCAATCTGTATTAAGTCCCTACCTTTAAAAGCAGCCCTTAACGGCTGCTTTCTTTAATTACAATACTAACAATACTTACAAAATATATGAAAATCCAGGTAACTTTCTTATGCTGAATTTAATCCATTGGAAGCGTTTTCTTAAATTCAACTAAAGGAGTGTTAAAAATGGCACAGACAGCCAGCAATTTGGATTATGTTCAGCAGGAAAATCAAATGGTAACTGAAGAACCACCAAAGAAAAAATCGTTTACTATCTTTGGAATGCCAACATTATGGTTTGGGATCTTTGGATTAATTACTCTTATTAGTTTATACACAGGTAATTTACCTGGCGGGATGATTGGAAGCTTACTCTTAATGATTGTATTCGGTGAATTATTTGGATGGATTGGAGATAACACGCCAATTGTAAAAACATTTTTAGGCGGCGGTGCGATTGTGGCTATCTTTGGAGCAGCCTTCATGGTATATATGGGCTGGTTACCTGAAGCATCCGTAACAACCATGACGCAGTTTATGAAAGATGGTGGATTCTTGAACTTCTATATTGCTGCTTTAATAACAGGCAGTATCTTAGGCATGAATAAACAAATACTTGTTAAAGTTGGATTAAGATATTTTATACCTATTTTTGGAGCAATTGTCGGCGCAATCCTTATTGCAGGATTGCTAGGAAGTCTTGCAGGATTTTCTTTAAGAGATGCTATCCTAGTGATCACCATGCCTATTATGGGCGGTGGAATGGGAGCCGGAGCGGTCCCTATGAGTCAAATTTATTCTGAAATTATGGGAAATGACCCCAGCTACTATATCTCTATATTGGTTCCCGCATTGGCATTAGGAAACGTGTTCGCTATCGTACTAGCCAGTATGCTTAACCTTCTTGGTTCTAAAATTCCTTCACTTACAGGTAACGGGAGATTAATCAGTGGGTTTAAATACGAAGAAGAAAAGCATTCGTATGACATTCAAAAAATGGGAATTGGCCTTCTTGCAGCAATTACCTTCTTTGCTCTGGGAGGATTATTAGGAGATTATATTCCCCTTCACCCTTACGCCTTGATGATTATTATTGTTGCTATTGCTAAAATAGCTGATATTATCCCTAAAAATGTAATCGAAGGTGCAAGCCAATGGTACAAATTTGTAGCCAATAACTGGACCTTAGCGTTATTGTTCGGAATTGGTATTGCCTATACAGATTTAAATACAGTCCTTGAAGCTTTGACTTTACAATATATTTTGACTGTATTCGGTGTTGTATTAGGAGCAATCCTTGGGGCCGGTCTGCTCGGTAAACTCGTTGGCTTCTATCCAATTGAATCTGCCATTACAGCTGGATTGTGCATGGCTAACATGGGTGGGACAGGAGATGTGGCCGTACTTTCTGCTTCGAGAAGAATGGAACTTATGCCTTTTGCGCAAATTTCATCTCGACTAGGCGGTGCTCTAATTCTATTACTCGCCGGAATAATTATTCCACTATTTTAGCACGGAGCTAGAATATAAAAGCACACTGAAATGAAAGGCTGAAAGCTAATGGAAGTAATTCTTATCGTCCTGCCTGCGTTTATTATTTTTTCCATAGGATACATTGGTCAGAAAAATATCGGTTTCGACCGAAAATCCATCTCGACAGCTGGTCTTTATTTAATGTATCCCTTTCTAGCTTTTCGCACCTTTTACAATAATGAAGTAACATTAGATTATCTCTATATTGTACTATTTTGCTTAGGTTTAATGTTGATATTAATCGTTATCGTAACTCTCGTAACGAGAGTTCAGAAGATGCCGAGGTCAAGATCCTCGGCTTTTATCTTATCGAGTGTTTTTATGAATAGCGGAAATTATGGGGTTCCTATTATTTTGTTCGCTTATGGAGAAAATGGAGTGAAGTATGCCATCATTATGATGGTCATTCAATCTCTTTTGATGAATACCGTCGGCCTCTATTATGCTGCAAAAGGGAGCAGCCATAGCACCCATACTATGAAAGAATCGCTTTTAAAAATTATACGTATGCCCATTAATCACGCTGTTATTTTTGGTTTATCCGCTCAATTATTTGACTGGACTGTACCGACATTTATTATGCAAGCTGTAAACCTTGTAGCTGATGCTACTAGCCCTACGATCATGCATGTATTAGGAATGCAGCTGGCTACTCTGTCAAAAGAAGTGATCTTGTAACAATTAATTCTATCAGATTAATATTATCACCTGTTATTGCTGTGATACTGACTTCCATAATTGGCGTCGACCCCGTGCTTACAGGTATTTTGGTGGTACTTGCTGGAATGCCCACTGCGACAAATACGACCCTTTATTCTCTTTAATACAATACTGACCCGCAGCTTGTATCCTATAGTACCTTTTCTTCAACTTTAATCAGTGTTGTCACTGTTCCATTACTCCTTTTGCTAGTAGGTGCTGTATAAAATATGGGTTTTTATGGATATTTAAGAAAAAACCTCACAGTTCAGAGTCTGTGAGGCTTTTTCCAGTTATTTGTAACGAATTAGGAAGTATTTCTTCTTCCCTCTGCGAATGATTGTAAAACGATCTTCAATTCGGTCATTCTCATTAATGGTATGCTTTAAATCCTTGTTCCGGTCCCCATTAATATAGATAGCTCCATTACCAATATCTTCTCTTGCCTGACGTTTCGATGAAGAAATCCCAGCTTCTACTAATAGATCAAGCAGTTGTGGATCTTTCACTTCAGAAGCGAAGGCAGGAACATCTTTGAATCCTTGCTCGATTTCCTTACCGCTAAGCGCTTTGATGTCTCCACTGAAGAGAGCTTCCGTAATTCTTTCCGCTTGGTTCAATGCTTCTTCATCGTGTACAAGTTTCGTCATTTCCTCAGCTAAACGGCGCTGAGCTACACGTTTTTCTGGCTGGTTTTCTACCTCTTTTTCTAACTCAGCAATCTCCTCCATGCTCAAGAAAGTAAAGTATTTCAGGAACCGGATGACGTCGCGGTCATCTGCATTAATCCAGAACTGGTAGAACTCGTAAGGTGACGTTTTTTCAGGATCTAACCAAACGGCACCGCCTGCTGTTTTACCAAACTTAGTTCCATCTGCTTTTGTAATTAGAGGCATGGTCATTCCGTAAGCTTTCACTTCTTGTTCACCTGCAGCTGTACGACGAAGTAACTCAAGACCTGCAGTAATGTTACCCCACTGGTCGCTCCCACCAATTTGCAGCGTACAGTTCTCTTTTTCGTAAAGCTTCTGAAAGTCAAGGGATTGAAGAATCATGTAACTGAATTCTGTAAAGCTGATTCCCTGTTCGATTCTTGACTCAACAGAATCTTTAGCAAGCATGTAATTGACTCCGAAATGCTTTCCAGTATCTCTTAGAAAGTCAATGATTGTCATTTGTGACAACCATTCATGGTTATTACGGGCAACAGCAGCATTTTCTCCTTCTTCAAAATTCAGGATCTTTGCAAGCTGATCCTTAATTCTTTCACTGAATTCTTTTACTACACTTGCTTCATTCAATTGCCTTTCAGACGAACGACCGCTTGGGTCACCGATCATTCCTGTACCCCCGCCGACTAAAGCAATCGGACGATGCCCTGCCTGCTGGAAGCGTTTAAGCATCAATATTGGAAGCAAGTGACCAATGTGAAGGCTATCTGCAGTAGGATCAAACCCACAGTATAAAGTCACTTGGTTTTCTTTCAAATGCTTTTCAAGACCTTCTTCATCGGTTATTTGATTCACAAGTCCTCTTTGATGTAAATCTTTCAATAAATCCATTACTATCACTCCTTCTGTCTTTTTCATGCATGGCAATTATCAAATAGAATTGAGCAATAAAAAAAGAGACCTCATCCCTGAAAAAGGGACGAGGTCTCTTCGCGGTACCACCCTTGTTGCACATTAAGTGCCACTTCAATAGATAACGGCTTCACATCACCGTCTTCTGATTCATACCAGAAGATTGCTCCAGGTCGTAATTCAAAAACAAATTTGCACTGACTTGCACCACCCGTCAGTTCTCTGTAGCATTGATTTGTTTTCTACTCCAATCCTTCAACGCACGATTATAAACTTTGTAGTACTATATTTATCACATCTATAGTCAAAAAGCAATAAAAACCGCGCTTGGAAATATGTCCTAATCTAAATGCCTGTGTTATAATATAGATTGGATTTTTTAGGAGGTATTATTATGTCTAATAACCAGAAGAACGGACGAAATAAACTGGATTTTGAGTCATTAAAGTCGACTTTTATCACTTTATGGCAAAAAGGGAAAATCCAAAGAAACTCACGGATCACCTTTGATGTCGCCTGGAACGTCATCTTATTTTTTATCATCATTGGTGTGATCGGTCTCTTTTTTGCCGGAGGTGTCGGCGCTGGTTATTTTGCATCTCTTGTAAAAGATGAATCTATTAGAAGTGAAGCAGAAATGAAAGATAGTATCTACAACTATGCTGAAACTTCAGAGATTTATTTTAATGATGAAGAAACGATGCTCGGAAAAGTTCAATCGGATCTTTATCGTGAAGAAGTGCAATTGGATCAAATCAGTAATCATCTGCAACATGCCGTCATTGCTACAGAGGACGAATATTTTAACGAACATAGCGGTGTTGTTCCAAAAGCGGTCATGCGTGCGATCGTACAGGAAGTAACTAACTCCTCAGTTAAAACCGGAGGGAGTACCCTTACCCAGCAAATCGTTAAAAACCAGATCCTCACTAATGAAGTCTCTTTTGAAAGGAAAGCTAAGGAAATGCTCCTTGCGCTTAGAGTAGAACGATTCTTCGAAAAAGATGAAATCTTAGAAGCGTACTTAAATATCGTACCTTTTGGTAGAAATACGAACGGTCAGAATGTAGCAGGAGCCCAAACGGCTGCTGAAGGGATTTTCGGCGTTGATGCAAGTGAATTGTCCATTGCTCAATCTGCTTTTATCGCAGGCCTTCCTCAAGCCCCATTCGCTTACACTCCTTTCAATAACGATGGTTCATTAAAATCAAAAGAAGCCTTAGAACCAGGTTTAGACCGTATGCGTGAAGTACTGGAACGAATGTATGAAGCAGAGTACATCACTCAAGCTGAATATGATGAGGCACTTAAATTTAAGCTTACGAAGGAAACCCTCGCAGAAGATACAGAATCAGCGAATTCGAGGTATCCAGCTCTAACTCCAGAAGTTGAGAAGAGAGCTGAAGAAATCATCAGAAAGCAATTGATGAAAGAAAATGGGCATACCGAAAAAGACCTGGCAGAGGACGATGCGCTAGCGGAAGAATACTATACTCTAGCAGAACGTCGATTAACCTCAGGTGGTTACAAGATTCATACAACGATAGATAAAGGAGTCTATGATGCTCTACAAAATGTAAGAGATTCCTATACTCAAAGCGATCGTTACTGGCCAACCCAGCAAAGTGAGATTAAAAAAACTGAAGATGGAGAAGCTGTGACACTCCCACTACAATTGGCTAGTATGGTTATCGAAAACTCCAGCGGAAAAATCTTAGGATTTATAGGCGGTGCAGATTTTGAAAAGGAACAGCTTAACCATGCTACTGAAGCCCATAGATCCATAGGAAGTACGGCTAAACCGATTCTAGTTTATGGACCAGCAATGGACTTGGGTGCCTCACAACCTGGCTCTGTAATTGCCGATGTTCCGTACCAATACCCCGGTACGAACGATTACCTGGAAAACTATTCCGAAACTCATCACGGTTTGGTAAGTGCGCGATATGCGTTAGCAAAATCTTATAACATCCCTGCTGTTAAAACTTATGTAGAAATTCTTAACCAGAATCCTGTTAAGAACTATTTAGAAAAAATGGGGATTAATGTTACTGAGGATGATGACTATACTAACCCATCAACAGCATTAGGTTCATTCGCAGGGAAATCCCCTACACTTGAACAAACAACCAATGCTTATGCTACTTTTGCAAACTCAGGTAATTTCATTGATGCTTATATGATCGATAAAATCGAAACCAAAGATGGAGAAGTCATTTATCAACATAAAGGTGAAAAAACAGAGGTGTTTAGTCCACAAACATCTTATCTAACTATAGACATGATGAGGGATGTTCTAGATTACGGTACAGGTTCTGCAGTTCGAGGCCGTCTATCAAATCCCGGTGTCGATTGGGCAGGAAAGACTGGTACGTCTCAATTTAGGCGAGACTCCTGGTTTGTTGCAACAAACCCAAATGTTACTGTTGGTACATGGACTGGATTTGGTGAAGAGCAGCGAATAGATAATAGCTATTATCAACGTACTCAGTCTATTTGGGCAGATGTCGTCAATGCAGCATCTGAAGTTCGCCCAGACGTAATGATCCCAGAAAGCGGCTTCCAAAGCCCTGGTGGACTCGTTACACGCAGCTACTGTGCAACATCCGGCTTACTGGCTTCTGACTTATGCTCATCCGTAGGATTGTCACGAAGTGATATTTACAATGCTGAATATGCGCCAACCAAAGTGGACGACAGTCTAATCAGCGGCGACTTTGTGAAAGTCAAAGATCAATTGGTCGTTGCAGGGCCTAACACTCCTAGAGAGTTCATCATGGACCAAGGAGGCGTAACGTTGAGCCCTGAATTCCTTGAAGACAAAGGGTATACAAGTTCAGAGGTATTAAAAGAACTGCTCCCTAATTCAGGCTCATGGTCAAATGTAGCCTTACCGTCTTCCAGCTCGATTGGTTCAACAAAATCTTCAATCGACAATGACGGACAATCACCTTCCGCTCCAGGCTCTGTATCAGCAAGTGGTTCTGCCATTAATTGGAGCTCATCTGCGAGCAACGATGTAGTCGGTTACCGTGTCTATAAAGCGTCATCCCCTGGTGGATCATTCTCACTTATAGGCAGTACCACTAGTACTTCGTTAAGTTTCTCTGGAGAAGTAGGCATTTATGCAGTAAGAGCGGTAGACTACTTTGGAGAATCATCAGGATTATCTTCGACAACGACTGTCGGTAATCCAGGAGCTCCAGAACCTGAACCAGAGCCTGAACCTGAACCTGAACCAGATCAAGGGAACGCTAATAACGGATCCAACAGTGGAGGATCAAATAATGGCAGTTCCAATGATAATAGTTCAGGAAATTCAGGGCCCGACAATAGCAACTCTTCTGGTAATGGTGACTCAGACAGCGGCTCTTCCGGCAATGATGATTCAGATAGTGAAGGCTCCGATAGCGGTGAATCCGGCGGAGAAAACTCCGGTGATCAAGGCTCTGACGATGGAAGCTCCGACGGAGATGATTCCGGTAACAATGGCGGAGATGATTCTGGGGGGAGCGGATCCGATGATGGCGGAGCTGACGACGAAGGATCCGGAGGTAACAACTCCGGCGATGACGGCTCCGGCAGCGGAGGGTCTGACGACGGTGGATCTGGTGAAAACTAAATTGATAAATAAATTAATAAAGCTCCAATCTTTTTAAAGATTGGAGCTTTTTATTCTCTATGGTTAATTTAAATTCTATCTATATCATGTATAATGAATAAAAAGCCATAATTTTCTACTAATTCTGTCAGGTGGTGAATGAATGAAGCACGAAAAGACCTATAATTTTGAAACATTCGACTCTGAGCACGGTCCAGTTGTTATTGAAGGACCTGTAACTTCTGAAGATATGGCAGACTACACCTTTGATGAAAAACTCACAGCCTTCCGTCCTTCCGAAAAACAGTTTGATGCCATTAAGAAAATTGCAGATTTCGAAGAAGGACGAATCATCATCGCAAGACATAACGAAAACATTATTGGATATGTAACATATTTACACCCCGACCCTCTTGAACGATGGTCAGAAGGGAATATGGAAGATCTGATCGAGCTTGGTGCCATTGAAGTCATTCCGGGATTCAGAGGCTACCGTATTGGATCGCGACTGCTGGAAGTCTCCATGAGAGATGATTACATGGAAAACTATATCATTATTTCTACCGAATACTATTGGCATTGGGATTTGAAAGGGACAAGATTAAACATTTGGGATTACAGAAAAGTAATGGAAAAAATGATGGCAGCAGGTGGTCTAACTCCATCTCCTACCGATGATCCTGAAATCATTTCACACCCTGCTAATTGCTTAATGGTCAGAATTGGAGAGAACGTACCAGAATCATCTATTAAACAATTTGATCGACTTCGCTTTCTAACAAGGCATCAGTATCGTGAATCAAGGAGGTAGTCATTATGTTAGTCGAAGAAGTAATGAAGACGGATGTCATTACATTAACAGCCAAGGACACTATTGAAACCGCTCTCAAATTATTGCACGAGCACCATATTAGGCACCTTCCTATCGTTGATGAGGAAAAACGAGTAATTGGAATTGTGTCAGACCGTGATGTCAGAGACGCCAGTCCTTCGATTTTTGAAAAGGGTACAAGTCCAGAGGAATTAAAAAACCCAATTGAGTCCATCATGACTTATCCTGTCACTACTGTTCATCCTTTAGACTTTGTGGAGGAAGTGGCTTCTATCTTTTATGAACAGGAAATCGCATGCGTGCCTGTTACTAGAAATGATATTCTTGTAGGAATTATTACGGAGAAAGATATGCTTTACACACTTATACAATTGACGGGAACCCATGTTCAAAGCTCTCAGATTGAAGTAAAGGTCATCAACAAGCCGGGGATTTTACCTCAAGTCACACAAGTTTTCGGGAAAAGAAAGGTCAACATCAGCTCTGTTTTAATTTACCCATATAAACCCGATCCAAAGTACAAAATTATTGTAGTTCGTATACAGACGATGAACCCCCTCCCTACTATCGAAGACTTGAAATCAGCAGGCTACGAAGTATTGTGGCCGAAAATGCCAGGGATGCAATCATGAGTTGTCATGCTGGCTTCGTTTTTTCGGACAAGTTTACGACTTATCGTTTTAGGGATGACCACCCTTTCAATCAGATGCGAGTTATTTTGACTAAAGAACTTTTGGAAAACAGTCAAGCCTTACTTGACACTCATTTGATCTCACCTCGATATGCAACAGAAGATGAGTTGGCACTTGCTCACAGTAAGACCTATTTACAGGCTGTTCAAAAAGCTAGTAAAGGGATGCTTTCGGAAGAAGAAGGCATGGAATTTGGCATTGGCACGGAAGATACACCCATGTTCGAAGGAATGCATGAAGCTTCGAAGCTCCTTGTAGGCAGTACTCTATCTGCCATTGATGCCGTACTTGAAGGCCATGTACAGCATGCTTTGAATCTCGGTGGTGGCCTCCATCACGGTTTTGAGAGGAAGGCATCTGGTTTTTGCATCTATAATGATGGAGCTGTCGGGATCAAATACATTCGAAAAAAATATGACTATAAGGTGTTGTATGTAGATACGGACGCACATCATGGTGATGGTGTACAATGGGCCTTTTATGATGATCCAAATGTTTGCACATTTTCCATCCATGAAACAGGAAGGTATTTGTTTCCTGGTACAGGAAATGTAAACGAGCGCGGCTTAAAAGAAGGATACGGTTATTCATTTAACCTCCCTATTGATGCATTTACAGAAGATGGATCTTTTCTACATGTCTATGAATCCGCTCTCAGAGAAGTCGTAGAGTTTTTTAAACCAGATGTAATCGTTACTCAAAATGGCGCAGATGCCCATTTTTTAGACCCTCTTACTCATTTAAGCTCAACGATGAAGATCTATGAAAGAATTCCACAAGTAGCCCATGAACTAGCTCATAAATATTGCGACGGGCGTTGGATTGCTCTTGGTGGCGGGGGTTATGACATATGGCGTGTCGTACCCAGAGCTTGGTCTCAAATCTGGAAAATCATGCTCGATGACACCCCTTTTGAAGGGAATCTGCCAGAGAACTGGCTCGAGAAATGGCAAAAGGAATCTCCTGTTCCTTTACCCGAGTACTGGCATGATCCGGATGGAAGCTATAAACCTATACCAAGACGGAAAGAAATTGAAGAAAAGAATGAGAAGATCCTTGAAAAGTCTTTACAACTTATACTTAACCAAAAACGGTTTAACAACTCTTTTTAAGAAATTTTCAGGTAGTAATATAGTTCTATAGTTTCACAAAAAGACCACTACAGCTCGTGTAGTGGTCTTTTTAATAGTTAACTCTCATTCACAGGATTAAGGATCACAATTTCTACCCTGCGATTCTTTCTCCAATTTTCTTCAGAATCGTTCGGTGCTACCGGCTTGGTTTCTCCATAAGCCACGGCAGTAAATCGCTCAGGGCTAAGTTTTTCTGTATTTGAGAGCAGGTATCTAATTACACTGCTTGCCCTTGCAGCTGAGAGTTCCCAATTCGATGGATATCGGTAGGTAGATATTTGACGATTATCTGTATGTCCTTCCACCTTTACAAAATTAGGGATGTTCTTTAGTAGAGTTCCTACTTTTGATAAGAATGGTTTTGCACTATCGAGGATCTCTGCTTTACTCGTTTCAAACAAAAGCTGTTCTTCAAGAACAAGGACGATTCCTCGCTCTGTTTCATTTGCCGAAATGAGATCATTCAGCTGATTATCTTCTAAGTATTGGTCTATTTCTTTTTTCAGATCTTCTAATTTTTCTTCTTCTTTCTGTATTTCTGCCATATTGTCCGGGTCTTCCAGCGGCAGTTCAAATTCATTGTTTTTTTCCCCATTCTCCTTAATTTTTGATTGCTCTGTAGGATGTTTGTTTATTAATGGTGATGGATAAAAATCAAAAATCATTCTGTTTTTGAATGATTCCGCTACCGCATCAAATTTGACTAAGTTTATTTGAGACATGGAAAACAGAAGCACAAAAAACACAAGAATTAAGGTAATCATATCTGCATAAGTTGTCATCCATTTCGGGGCGCCATTCGTGTTCTTTTTCTTCCTTCTAAGCTTCATTGGCAGCTTCCTCAAATGAATCCTCCTGCTGCTTTTCTTCGATAGCTTTATCCTCCTCAGAAAGGAATGCGCTTAATTTTTCTGCAAGGATTTTTGGATTCTGTCCAGATTGGACCCCAATGACTCCTTCAACGATGACTTGCTTTAGAAAGATCTCTTGATCGGTCTTATTCTCTAATTTACCTGCCATCGGAAGAAAGACCAGATTAGCAAGCAGCGTTCCGTAAAAAGTTGTAAGTAAGGCAACGGCCATCTTCGGACCTAAGTCCTCTGGCGTAGATAAACTTTGAAGCATGAGAACGAGCCCGATCAACGTACCGATCATTCCCCAAGCCGGAGCATATTCTCCTGCTTTTTCTATGATCGCTCTCCCCCGTTGGTGACGTTCCTCCACGCTGTAATCTCAGCGTTCATAATATCACTGATGACTTCCGGATCAACTCCATCAACTGCTAGTAGAATCCCTTTTTTAATAAATGGGTCTTCCACTTCATCAAGTTCAGCTTCTAAAGCAAGGAGTCCTTCTCTTCTGGCTCTTTCTGAAAGTTCAACAAATAAGGGAATCAATGCTCTCAAGTTCATATCACTTTTATTAAAAGCTTCTTTGGTTACTCGAAAAGTCAATTTCATTTCACTCCTATTGAAATTAACTAATAAGGCTGCCATCAGTCCTCCAAGTACAATAATGATGGATGATGCCTGAATGAACGAAGACAAGCCGTTAAAGCCTGCATTCGACATAATTCCAAAGATCACCATGATGAACCCGATTGTTATACCAACGGGGGTTAACAAGTCTTTCCTAGTCATTAAACTCTCTCCTCAGTTACGTCCAGATACAGTCTACTTTCTATATCGGCACTATTTCTGCTGAGTTGAGTTTCTTTCGATAATTCGGTGAGGTAAGATGACGTTTTGCTCTTCTACTTCTTCTTTGTTCATCAGTTTTGTCAGCAGACGCATCGCAACCGCTCCGATATCATACATAGGCTGAACAACTGTAGAAAGAGTTGGACGTACCATCGTAGCTAAACGAGTGTTGTCGAATCCGAACACTTCTAAGTCCTCTGGTACCCGGATCCCTTTGTCCTGGGCCCCATGAATAACTCCTAAGGCCATTTCATCAGAAGATACGAACACAGCAGTAGGCTTCTCATCTAATTCTAAAAGCTGGTCCAATGCTTCAATACCTGAATCATACGAATAATCGCCGTTTACAATCCATTTTTCAGGGTCATTACCGTGATCTTTCATCGCACGTTTATATCCTTCAAGTTTCTGAACATTGATAACCGTATCCTCAGGACCTGCTACAAAAGCCACATGCTTGTTCTCGTGAGATAATAGCAACTCTGTAGCTTCATAAGCGGCTTGCTCGTAGTTAATGTTAACAGCAGGTGTTTCTTCACTCTCATCTACAGTAGCTGCTAGTGCGATTGGTACAGAGGCCGTCTTGAATTCACGAATGTGATCCTCTGTAATTTTACCTCCCATAAATACAAGGCCATCCACTTGTTTTCCTAGCATAGCATTAATAAGGTGAAGCTCTTTATCTTTATTCTGATCGGAATTACTTAAGATGATATTATAATTGTACATTGTTGCAATATCTTCAATTCCTCTTGCCAATTCAGCAAAGAAGATGCTTGAGATGTCAGGAATGATGACTCCGACCGTTGTTGTCTTTTTACTCGCTAATCCTCGTGCCACAGCATTAGGACGATAGCCAAGACGCTCAATCGCATCGTGCACCTTTTTCCTCGTTGCAGGTTTAACATTCGGGTTTCCATTCACTACTCTTGATACAGTAGCCATGGAAACATTCGCTTCTCTCGCTACATCATAAATTGTTACATTCATCTTGCTTCCTCCTTTGTCGAATCCAGTAGTACGACTTATTTATAAAGTTAATCATACGATAGATAGCGTTGTTCCGCAATGTTCGTGTATATACATTACTAAGATACTTTAACATTATAACGGATAACGTTTTAGGAAAAAAACTCAAGTGTTCTTGAGAGGGCCTATTTATATATTTGCCTAGACAGCAAAAAAAATAAGTCAGGCTAATTTCTAGCCTAACTTATCACAAATCAATTATTTTGTTAACTCTTTCATGAAGTTTTCGAATGTAGGAATATCCATCTGCTGTGCGGAATCTGATAATGCAACAGCTGGATCAGGGTGAACTTCAGCCATGACCCCGTCAGCACCAATCGCTAATGCAGCTTTAGCTGCTGGTAACAGTAAATCTCTTCTTCCAGTGGAGTGGGTAACGTCCACCATGACAGGCAAGTGTGTTTCCTGCTTCAAAATTGGTACTGAGGAAATATCCAGTGTATTACGAGTGGCTTTTTCGTATGTCCGAATTCCACGCTCACATAGGATAATGTTTTCATTCCCTCTGGATATTATATATTCTGCCGCATTGATGAATTCAGAGATTGTCGCTGACATTCCGCGTTTCAATAAGACAGGTTTGTTCACAGACCCTGCAGCTTTCAGAAGTTCAAAGTTTTGCATGTTACGAGCTCCGATTTGAATAACATCCAGGTAATCGAGTGCTTCTTCAAGGTCAGCAGGATTAACGATTTCACTTACTACAGCTAAGTCATTTTCATCAGCTGCTTGTTTCAGCATTTTTAATCCTTCTATACCTAATCCCTGGAAGTCGTAAGGTGAAGTACGCGGTTTGAAAGCACCACCTCTAAGCAGCTTAAGACCTTGATCTTTCACAGCCTTGGCTACCGTGGATACCTGCTCATAGCTCTCTACAGCACACGGTCCCATAATGAAGTGAGGATTTCCGTCACCAATTTGTTCCCCTTTGATTTCCACAATCGTGTCTTCTGGTTTTTTCTTTCTAGAAACCAGTAGTGCTTTTCGATGATCGTCTTCTTGAAGCTCTAAAGCAGCCTTGAAGATTTCTTTGAACAGATGAACGACCGTTGAATCTTCAAATGGGCCCTCGTTATGTTTAGAAAGATGATCTAACATCGCTCTTTCCCTAACAGGATCAAAACGATTCATCCCCTGCTGTTCTTTGATTTTACCAATATCCTTTACCAATTCACCGCGTTTATTAATTAAATTCAAAAGCTGTAAATTAACATCGTCTAATTGGCTACGCAATTGGTCGAGTTTTTCATTACTCATTTTTTCGTCCCCCTCCTGTTAGTGTATGTTTGTGATGAATAGTGTTACTTTAGATGATAATTAGGGCAATTATAGCTAAAATTTAGAATCTTGTCACCCTTTGTAAGGGTTTTCATAAATAAAAATAAAGAAAATAATTCCTTCCCTGCTATACTCAACTTCATAAGTTCTTAAGACCGCTAAGATTTTTCCCAAAAAAGATACGTCAGCGTTCCATCTTGCTGCAATCTGAATTCAAAGAAAAAAAGCCGTGCAATTATATGCGCGGCTTTACTCAACTAATGTTTTCAATCGACTTTGAGTTATAGAGCCATGGCTGTCATTCCACACCACATGGCCATTCTTGAATAATAAAACCTGAGGAGACTCATGACGCACTTGAAACTCTTTTGCAATATTATTTGAAAGCTGTCTTGCCTCCTGGACATGAAGAATGTAACAAGGGACTGAAGTAGATGATTGAAACTTCTCATACTCATTTTTTGCACCTGCACTGATTGGACAAGTTAAACTGTGTTTTAAGACAAAAAATTCTTCATGGGTTTTTAAAAGATTGTTAAATTCATCTTCTGTGTGTAGTACCTGTTGATTCATGGTAGGCCTCCTTACTGTATAAAAATAGTGGAGGCTTGTAGGCCTCCACTATTTGCCATTTAATTTAAAGATTAGATGATGTCGTAGAGTCTTGTTGTCTTTCAAGTTCTTGTGCAGCTTCTTCAATAGCCTCTGCCACTTCCTGAGCTGCTTTTTCTGCTTCATCATCTTCGTTGTTGCGGAAACGGTCTTGCAGGGACTTCGTTGAATCCTTCACTTTCGCTCCAAGTTGCTGTGATTTTTCTGAAACGTTCTTGGAGAGTTGAGAAGAAGATTCCACTGCTCGGTTCTTCCATTCCCCGCTTTTTTCATAAGCTACATCTTTCCATTCCCCAGCTCGTTCTTTCCATTCACTGGAACTATGGTTAATGTTCTCTCTAAGTTCGCGACCGGATTTTGGAGCGAATAACAATGCGACTACAGCTCCTACAAGACCTCCGATTAGTGAACCTAGAACAAAATCTCTGCCATTACCATTATTGTTGTTTTTTACACTCATCAAAATTCCTCCTCATTATTTTACTTCTTCTTTTTTAGCTTTCTTCCATAAATTAATGGCCACTTGCCCCCATTTCAAGGCTTGGGCCGCTGTATCCGTGTTACTGTCCGCTGACTTTGTCAGTCCCCTGGACACGGATCTAATGGATTCATTAAACTCTTGAACAGTATCTCCAATGCCTTTGACGCCATCGACCAGAGTGTTCAGCTTCTGAGATTTTTCTCCGACATCTTCGGCTAATTTATTTGTTTTGTTCAAGAGCGCTGTTGTCTCGAGGGTGATCCCCTCCATTTGCTTCTCAACACCTTCAAGTGTGTCAGCAACGTTGTTCATGGTGCGACGCACAGCTGTTAATGTCCTTGCCAAGAAAATGACGAGAACAGCAAAAGCCACTGCAGCAATTAATGCAGCAATGTAAAGAATTAAAATCATTCCCCCTGCACACTCCTTCAGTATGTAATTTTTACATTTTAGTAAATACCCATCTTTATCTATTTTTAAACAGATATCTCTATAAATGCTTTTATTCGATACATGGATGCAAATATCCTTTAATTATTCTCATGTTCTGTAAATTTGATTAAGAAGATGTAAATAGAAAAGTGCGGATCCTTATAGAACCCGCACTTTTTTCCTAATTTAGAGCTTCATAAGCTTTTTGGAATTTCTGAATATCTCCTGCTCCCATGAATAATAAAATTCCATTATCATAGGTCTTCAAGCGGTCAATATCATCAATTTCCAGTACTTCAGACTGTGGAATCAATTCCTGAAGATTTTCAATGGTCAGCTTTCCTTGATTTTCTCTTGCTGACCCAAAAATATCACATAGGTACACATGATCTGCCTGTTCCAAACTATTCGCAAATTCGTTTAGGAATGTTTTTGTTCTTGTGAACGTGTGCGGTTGAAAGATAGCAACTACTGGCCGATCTTTATATTTTTTACGAGCTGAATCGATTGTAGCCGTAATTTCAATCGGGTGGTGGGCATAATCGTCAACCAACACCTGATTATTCCACTCCTTTTCAGTAAAACGGCGTTTCACACCTCTGAAGGTAGAAAGTTTCTTAATCTGATCAGGCGACATATTTTCATAATGACATATTGCAATGACGCTTAGGGCGTTCAAAACGTTGTGGTTACCAAACTGAGGAATGATGAATGTGTCGTAAAAGTTGCTTCTAACAAACACATCAAATGCCGTTCCTTCATTTGTCTCACGAATGTTTTGAGCCTGGAAATCATTCGTATCCTGCAGTCCATAATATACTACAGGCACATTGGCTTGAATATGCTGAAGATGCTCGTCATCCCCACAAGCAATGATTCCTTTTCTCACCTGTTTTGCCATCTGCTGAAAGGCCTCAAAAACGTCTTCGACACTTGAGAAATAATCAGGATGGTCAAAATCGATATTTGTCATAATCGCATAATCAGGATGATATTCAAGGAAGTGGCGCCGATACTCACATGCTTCAAAAGCAAAGTATTGACTCTCTTCATGTCCTCTTCCAGTTCCATCCCCTATTAAGTAAGAAGTCGGGTAATTTTCAGACAGCACGTGGGCAAGCAGACCTGTCGTGGACGTCTTCCCGTGTGCACCTGTTACGGCAATACTAGTGTACTGCTGTAACCATTCCCCTAAGAACTCATGATATCGATAAAAAGGTAAGCCTTGATTCTTAGCTTCCTCAATTTCTTCATGGTCATCTCCAAATGCATTTCCTGCAATAATAGTTAGTTCACCATGAATGTTGTCTTTAGAGAAAGGCATAATTTCAATATTTTTAGCTTCTAAAACTTCTTGAGTAAAAAATTGTTTTTCAACGTCAGATCCCTGAACTTTCTTACCTGAATCATGAAGAATCTGGGCAAGAGCACTCATTCCTGTTCCTTTGATACCAATGAAATGGTAAGTTGTCATAAACAAGAACCTCCAAAATAAAGTGGGTCACTTTAAGTATAGTATATGTAACTTTCGATAAGTTGCCATTTTGTCTTTAGCCTTATTAGGCTTGGTTTTCCATAACGCTATATCATCTTATCATGGAACGCCTGAGAGAGAAAGAGCTGCATCCTTTATGTAACTACATTGTCATTAAAATGATAGGTCTCTACCAAAGATTATTATATCTTATAAGCAGTAGATGTAAAATCATTGCTTACTTATGGTTAATAATATATGTGTTTTCTAGAAAAATAAGCCTATTATCCTTAAAGACTCATTTACTATCGGGGGTCAGGTTGTTTCCCTTATCTAGTACCAGAAATGGTGGGCGGGGGAAATCGCTCGCTTTCCGAGGGATGACGGCAAGCTTCCCCGGTTTACCAACCTGCGGGATCTTGCCAGCCATTCCATTCCCGCAGGAAAAGGAGCTAGGTGAGACCCCACAGAGAGCGCAGCGAACAAGGAGGATTGCCAGTTAGTTGTTTTCCAGTCTTTCCTAATATTTTTATGGATATGAACCCCGTTATCTCGAAATCAAGTCTTCAAGATAACTGTATGATACATACGAGCTAGTGTTTAGCAGATTATTAGAACCTCTTCTATCAAAAAAAAAGCACGAGCGATAATTTTCGCCGGTGCCTAGTTTTTTATTCTTCATGATATTCGACGTATTCTAAGCGAGGATTGGGCTTATAACGGCGTCCTTCTTTCGCTTCCGGTTCACCATCAATGAACACATTATCTCCTGTGAAACCGATGCCTATCTTTAACAAGCTACCGCCTACCCCATACATGTCCACGGGAACTTTTTTCTGTTCAAATGAACGGATACGGTCTTCAGTAAAGCCTCCACTTACTACAATTTTCACGTGCTGATACCCTTCTTTATCAAGCGCACGTCTTAAAGCGAATATAAGTTCAGGATTTACTCCTCTAGGATCGAACGTCCCCATTAAATGCTGATTCCGTAAAAAATACTTATCGACTAGATTACGGGATGTATCCACCCGTACGCCTTTTAGTTCGTCTCCAAATTCACGAGCCACTTTCAATGAATCTGTGATGACATCATTATTGTAATCGACCAAAGCCATTAACTGATCATTAGGAAACTGGGTTTGATAAGCTCTCGTCGCTTCGACCACATCCCCTTTGAACATTTGGATGAGCGCGTGAGGCATCGTACCCATTCCTTCTTTCCCCCACCATTCGTTCATGGCATGAGTAGCCTGAGCCGTCGATCCGCCTATGAAAGCTGCATACCCATCTCCAGATTGTTGAGTAAAATGATCATCCCTGTCTCCCATGAAAATGATAGGTTTCTGACGACCGGAGTACCGAGCAGCTTTGACGACATTATAAACATTGGTAGCAACGGAAGTCCGTCTTGCTAATATCCCGTCAATAATGCCTTCTAAAAAGCCAAAATACTGATAAGGCCCCGTTATTGTCAAAACCGTTTCATATGGGCTGATCTTATCTCCATCTTTTAAAGAGTGAACCTCTAATTCTTCCGGGTGTTCAGCGAACGTATGGATAAGCGCGATTGCTTCATCTGTTCCACACAATACCGCTTCATCTTTCTGAAAGAATTGCATGGTCACATGGTTATCTGGAAGGTGTTTCTCAACTATGTCTCTCGTCTTTAAAAAATAGACAGCGGAGAACCATCCCTCAGCTACACGTTCGTCAAATTTGAATGTTTTATTTGTTAAGCGGCTGATTTCACCGTTCAGCTTACGTTCTATTTCCTTCATGACTTTACTCCTTAAACATTGAGGTCAAAAATTCATTCTTTGTCAATCATATAAAATTGGCACCTAATTCACAAGCATTTAGAAAAAATCCCTTACAAACACAGTTATTTATTCAATCATTTCCTGTATTTGCTGCTCTGTAAGCAAGATATCTCTTGGCTTACTTCCTTTTTGTTCTGAAATAATACCGTAGTCTTCCATTTGATCAATTAAACGCGCTGCTCGATTATACCCTACTTTGAATCGGCGCTGCAGAAGAGAGGCACTTGCTCCATTTTGCTGAACGACAAATTGAACGGCTTCATCAAACAATGCATCTGTCTCTTCCTCAGAAGAGATTTGCTTCATCAATTCTTCCTGATGGAACAAATAGTTAGGCGGAGCAATTTTCTTCACATGGCGTGTAACCCGTTCAATTTCATCATCTGATACAAATGCTCCTTGAATTCGACGAGGCTGACCTGAGCCGTTCTCTACAAACAGCATATCTCCTTTGCCGAGAAGCTTTTCCGCACCTCCAGAATCAATAATGGTACGAGAATCGACCTGTGAAGATACGCTAAACGCAATTCTAGTTGGAATATTAGCTTTTATCAGGCCTGTAATAACGTCAACTGAAGGTCTTTGTGTAGCAAGTAGCAGGTGCATGCCGCATGCTCTTGCTTTTTGAGCAATTCGACAGATGGAATCCTCAACATCTTGAGGGGAAACCATCATTAAATCTGCCAGCTCATCAATGACGATAACCATATATGGCATTTTTTCTTCACGTCGTCCACTCTTAATCATCTTGTCATTGTAACGCTCTACATCCCTTACGCCTTCCTTGACGAATTTTTCATAGCGCTCTTCCATTTCCTTGACCGCCCATTTCAACGCAGTCGTTGCTGCCTTAACATCCGTAATTACTGGAGACACGAGATGAGGTAGATCATTATAAGGTGCTAATTCTACCATTTTTGGATCAATCAACAGGAATTTCACGTCTTCATGGTGAGCTTTATATAAAAGACTGATCAAAATTGTATTGATACAAACACTTTTACCAGATCCCGTCGCACCCGCAATTAATCCGTGAGGCATCTTTTTCAAATTCGTTACGACAGAATCTCCTCCAATATCCAAGCCTAGCCCTACAGATAACGGAGAGTTGTCTCCTTGGAAAGGTTCTGATTCGAAAATTTCCTGGAGACCAACCATTTGCGGCTGTTGGTTCGGAACTTCAATTCCTACAGCTTGTTTACCTGGAATTGGAGCTTCAATACGGATATCTCTTGCTGCCATGCTAAGCTTAATATCATCTGCAAGATTCGTTATTTTACTGACCTTCACTCCAGGCTCAGGCTGAACTTCAAACCTTGTTACTGTCGGCCCTTTCATTGCATTGACAACTTTAGCACGAACGTGAAAATGTCTTAAGGTCGTTTCTAGTAATTCCATCTGATCTTTAATCCATTGGTCGTCGCCATCTGAAGCCCTAAAAGGGTCCTCTAGTAAATGAAGAGGAGTTTGGTAACTTTCTTTCACCGCCTGACTTTCTGATGCCACCTCTTCTTGGGTCTTTTGTGCTTCTACATTCTCTTTTTTCGGTTCTTGTTGCTTAGGGATAGGCTTTTTATCTCGAGAACGCTTGTCCCTTGGGGTCATGATTACATTAAAGGGTACGGTTCTTTTTTGTGATCTCTTCTTCTTCCTGAGTGGAGTTTGCCCTTTTTCACCTTCTTTTTCTTCTGCAGGCTTTTCACTTTGGTTCGGTGAACTTTCGTTTACACTCTTTTGCTCGTCTGTCTGTATGAGAGATTGTGAATGGTTAGAAGCCACATCATTAGAACTTCGAGCAGATGTCTCCTCTTTTATTTCCTTGTCTTGGACCGTTTCCATAGTGCTTTGATCTTCACTATCCTTTTCCAACGCCTTTTCTTCTACAATTGGCACTTCGTCATTCACTTCTATTTCTCTTTCAATAGATGACTCCGAATCAATGAAACCAAGGCTATGGTCCACATGCTCGTTCTGGTTTTCATCGTTTGATTTAATTGTATCTTCAATCTCTTCGTTATCACTTTCTTCTGGCTGTTCTGTCTCTTCAGAGAACGTTTTGCTTTCTCTTTCCTCGACTGGGTTCTGAATAGAGAATTCTGTTTCATTAGCATTTGAGCCATTTTTGTAAGCCAGTGACTCATTTTCAGTCAGAGATTCTTCCATTTGTTCTTGTTTTTCAATATTATTTTCTTCAGCTTCTGCTGACTGTTGGGTTTCCCCTTCATTTGCATATTCTTCAGTCAGCTGATCTTTTTCATCATCGTTTAAATTATTATCTGCAACTGGCTGCTCATTCTTGCTCAGGCTTTCATTGATGTCAGTATCCTCATCATCATCTTCTTCCATGGTTAATAAATTCTTTTTGTTATCTTCTCTAACAATCGACGATGACTCTTCTTTTAGAACGTCCGGAAAATCAGCGTCGTCCTTTCCTGTACCGGTATCGTCATTCCAATCTGTTATCGGTTGTTCGTTTTCTGTACGAAACTCCGTCTCATCTTTTCCGTAAGGGCTTTCTCTTTCTTTCACCTTAGATAAGTGATCCTCTTTCAGAGAACGCTGCGTTTCTAGCGTAGCAGCTTCTTCTCTTGCCCATTCAGCAGAGCGAGTATGTGGATCGTCTTCTCTTGATTGTTCTTTCTTCCCGTTTCTCTCAAACTGTCTCTGAAGGGCATTTCGACTGGTACGTTCTTTATCTTCCGTAACCCTGCTCCGCAGGCGTTTCCTAAGTTCTTGCCATTCAGCATCATCCAGGGCTCTTGTTTCTTGTTCTTTATTGGGTACAACCGTATTTTCTAATTTTTCCAGACCAACAGTCAATTGTCGGCTGTGATATCCATAGATTGGCGAAGGAACATCTGTTGGAGTAAAAGGAATGGATGATGTTTCAGGAAGTTCAGACTTCTGCTCCTTCCTATTCTTGGTACTCCTTCTATCATCTTTTGTCCTTTCTTTCTTCTCCTCATACTTTTCATGATGAGGTTTTTCTTGTCCATTTCTTCTTCTTTCTCTCTTCTCAGGCTTTGATTCCTGAGAGCTGCGATGGTCATTCGACGATTGGTCCGGAATTACCGGAAAACGAAATTCTCCTTGTTTGGGATATCGATATGTCATTCTAGTTTTAGCATTCATTTCACTACGTTCATACTCACGTTGTTTTTCAGGTTGAGGGGTATCATTCTTATCAGTTTCATCAAACCATTTTTTCAGTTTATTTTTAAAATCATTCCACATTTTTCTCACTCTCTTTTCTTATGTAAATCATTCCTTGTGGTACCTTTTATTTTAACAGTTTTCTTACGATTATTGGTTTACAATCGCTTTAAAAATGACTAATTTATCAAAAAAAAAGCAAAGTAGCTAAGCTACTCTGCTTTTTTAAAATTAAAATTCAAACTGCTCGCCGGCTTGATAACCGTCTTCTAGGACTAAAATTCCTTTTTCCTTCGGAGCATCCGGTAAACCAAGCTCCTTGGCTGAGCATATCATTCCGCTGGATGGGACCCCACGAAGCTTTGCATCTTTAATCTTCATTCCACTTGGCATTGTAGCGCCCACTTTCGCAACCACCACGTGTTGGCCTTCATCGACATTCGGTGCTCCACAAACAATTTGAAGTGTTTCTTCTCCAACGTCCACTTTACAAACATTTAACTTATCTGCGTTCTCATGTGGATTCTTCTCTTTTACATATCCCACTACAAATTTTGGACTTAAATCAAAATCGAGCACGTCGTTAAGCTGATTTTTAGAAAATAGATCTTTGATCGGTGCCAGCATTTCTTCGGTCAGTCTCATTTTCCCTTGACTAGGAATATTGAAATAGGTCGAAGCATTGAAAATATTGTAACCTAACAGAGTGCCATCTGTTCGATCAGTAATCTTTACAACGTCTCCATACTGTTCATGTTTGATCGTATTGCGGTCGCCTTCCTTAACAGGGATGATCAATACATCACCGATACCTTTTAAATTATAAAACACATCCATAAAGCTAATCTTCCTTTCGATTCTGTTTGGGTTTTTTCTGAGCAAGGATGAAAATAGGTTCAAGCTCTTTGTTTTCGTATAAGAAAGAAAGAGAGGTGATTGGAACCGTCCCCTCAGCAAAGAACTTCATAGCCATTTGAGCAATGATGTCGTACCCTTCGGGATTTTGGACATCAGCAAATATGATGACATCCTGGTGAGGGATACTGATAGCCAATTCACCTTTGCATTCTGCCTTTAATTCTTCAAGCAGTACTTCGTTCAAGATTCGGCTCGCATCATATCCATCTTGAGTAGAATGGAAATAAAAATCGTTGCCGTATACCGTATCTTTTTTCATTTTCACTGGCAGGGAACGAACGTTGAAACTTGCTACTTCCTTCATTCGTTCTTTCGTCCAGTTTTCCTTTTCGAGCATGGATTCATCAATCAGTTGATAGGATTTTCCAAGATCGAGGGCATAATAGATCCTTGTCTCCGCTGTATGATCCGCATACACTAATTTCTTCCCTTGCTCTGTTTCTGTAGGGAAAGAGGCTGCACGGATTACTGGGAAAATCTTTTCTTCTTTTCCGGAGAGGTGATGGGTTTCATTCATGACCCTCAAAGCTTCCTGAACATGATCTTCCAATTCGTCTAGCGCTTCTTCTCCTCGTGCTTCATATTTAGAAATCACGTTTGGCAGAGTTATGGTGATACCATCCCCTGACTCACGCCACTCAATACGAAATGTATCTTTGTCTCGATTAAAGGTGGTTTTCCATTCATTGCTTTGCAATCGTTCTTCTAATTTCTTCTTCATCTTTATACTCGTCATCTTCATACTATTTTTCCTCCTTCGATGATGGAAGAAATGGATCTCCGGTCTAGTTATCGTAAATTTGGTACCTCATCCTATTATACACATCATTAGCTCCTGAAAAAAGTAAACAAGCTGTGCTTTAGCACAGCTTGTTATTTACTTACTTTACGTAAGAATTCTTCAATCTCTTCTTTAGTTTTTCTGTTTTTGCTTACAAATCTTCCTACTTCTTCTCCATCTCTAAAAGCAACGAAACTTGGTATGCCGAAGACGTCATTCTCTGCACAGACATGTATGAATTGATCTCTATCTACATAAACGAAAGACCAATCGTTGAACTGATCCTCTAGTTCAGGAATGAATGGTTCAATGACTTTGCAATCTGGACACCAATCAGCGGAGAAGAGCAGAATAACAGGTTGAGATTCAATTAATTCTTTCAGATGTTGATCGGATTCAAGTGTAATCACGTTATCCACCTCCACAATTATTCTAGCATAGGTTTACTCATAATCAATTCTCATGTCTCCTGGCTGTATCCAGCCCTTTCTTCTAAACCACATAGCGATCACACCGCTTATAAAAGCAGGCGCCAAGAAATGAAGAATAAAGATGATTCCAACGATTTCCCAGGAGAATCCCATAGCTTCAAAAGTCATGATCTGTCCAACTAGACCGCTCGTTCCCATTCCTGCACCAGCCGCGTTATTTTCTAAAGTAAACCAAACCGTAGCGATAGGTGCCAGGACTGCTCCCGCTATAGTAGGAGGCGCAATAATTAGAGGCTTCTTGACAACATTTCCGATTTGAAGCATAGATGTCCCTATTCCTTGAGCGATGAATCCGCCAAAACCGTTATCTTTGTAACTGATTGTTGCAAAACCTATCATTTGAGCTGCACAGCCAACAGTAGCTGCTCCAGCTGCCACTCCCTCGAGAGAAAGCATAAGTGCAATGGCTAGACTTGAAATGGGAGCAGTCAACGCGAGTCCCATTAATACAGCAACAAGAATCCCCATAATAAAGGGCTGTTGGAGAGTAGCCCAATTAATCACTTCTCCGAACGCAGTCATGAAGCTTCCAATTGGCGGTCCAATTAAAGAACCCACGAGAAATCCAATTGTAATTGTCGCAAATGGGGTAAGAATGATATCTATTTTCGTCTGTTTACTTACAATTTTCCCGAATTCTGTAGCTGCTAAAGCTGCTATATAGCTTCCAGCAGGCCCACCCATTTCAGCTCCTAAAGCACCACTGAACAGGGATGCGAATATAACAAGGGGCGGCGCTTTCAAACCAAAAGCGATAGCAGCTCCAATGGCCCCTCCCCAAATTTTCGTATCCATCGCAAACGTGCCCATTTCAATTAATGATTGAGAAACAACACCTAAACTTGTTTGCTCTCCGATCGTCTTCATAATCAAACCAATAATTAAAGATGAAAACAAGCCTAGAGCCATGTAGCTTAGGGCCGTAATCAAATAAGTATGAACAGAGATGCGAACTCCTTTTCGCTCTAAAAATTGCTTCATCATTGTCCCCCTTTATCCGAAATTAATATTATACTTTAATTTAACATGTGTAAATACACCAAAGGTGAAATTTGCTCATTGGTTCATTAAGAAATCATATCCATCAGACACAACGTTCTCTATTGTGTATTTCAATTATCATTCACTCACCATTCCTCAGAGGGTGTTAATGGAACCTGTCAGAAGTCCGGTGAGTATCGCCTTAAAATTTATTGTAAGTAGTTTTACTTGTTCTACTCAGTTTTGAATCAACTCAGTTATCCATAGGGGGAAGTGATAAAGCAGAATGAAAAGATACAGGTCAGAATGGTTTTCCAACCATAAATCATTTAAAACCTCCTCTACATCCTTAAAAATGAAAGGTTTTCTGTAAGAAGTTTCCTTACTGGACACTAAAGCTCTACTGTTTCATACTTACTATAGAGTCTATCTTGAGGAGGTAGTTGAATGGAATTAACTGTCTATCTGGCTGGTCAAATCCACGATGATTGGCGTGAACAGCTGAAAAACAATGCCAAACAACGAGATTTACCTATTCATTTTGTAGGACCACAAGAAAATCACGAAAGATCCGACAATATCGGAGAGGACATTATGGGCAAACAGCCGGACAATGTGTACCGCGATGATGCAGCGTCTAGTGTAAATAACTTTAGAACTCAAGTTCTTTTGCAAAAATCAGATGCAGTCATTGCTCTATTCGGGGAGCAATACAAACAATGGAATACCGCAATGGATGCAAGTTCAGCTATCCAGCTTCGTAAGCCCCTGATTCTGGTCAGACCTGAATCTTTAGTTCATCCATTAAAAGAATTATCCAATCAGGCAAATGTCACTGTAGAAACAATTGATCAAGCTTTGGATGTTCTAAGCTACATCTATGAATAAAAAGAAGAGGTGTACCCATAAACTGGATACACCTCTTTTTTATTGATAAAACTCCCATTGTCCTTTCAATAGCTTTACGACGTGCATAAACATTTCTTCACGCTCGACAGCCCCATTTGTGAAAATGCCAATAGCACCTTCATTCTTTCGCACCTCATTCTTATTCGCATAATTATCCATAACATCTCCAAGTTCTTTTCCCTTTTCTAATTCTTCTTTAATCTCATCAGGTAATGGAATTCTTGCGCCGCTAGCTGTAAAAACATTCTCTTTTTGATCAACAAGGGCGCCCCAATTACATAAATAGAGGTCTCCCTCGATTTCCATAACGCCACCCTCTAGACCGATCCCAAAATTCCCTTTATTCATAGCCGCACATTCCCTGGCACGATTTATCGCCCCTTCGAGCGTTTCTTCATCTGAAAATGGCTGAGCGGCAACTTTGGATTCAACATCCATACCTACCACTTCATCTTCAGAAAAAACCTGTTTAACTGAATCAATTTTTGCAGGGTTATTCGAACCGACGTAAATTTTCACAATAGGATACACCTTTCTCTTTTACCATACTATTTTTGATCATCATAGCATAAAGTCACGCCTGCTGAAATCAGCATCACGTGACCTTAAGTTAACTATACATTCTTTTTAATCAAATCAACTGTATTTTGATCCGTTGTTTTTACTAAATGAACAAGCAATTCTTTAGCAGCAGCATAGTCATCGACATGGATGATTGAGGAAGAAGTATGGATATAACGTGAGCAAATGCCTACCACAGCAGATGGAACACCATTGTTCGCAATGTGTACTCTTCCTGCATCTGTACCGCCTTGGGAGATAAAGTACTGATACGGGATATTGTGACTCTCAGCCGTATCGAGAATGAAATCTCGAATGCCACGATGAGTAACCATTGACTTATCAAGAATACGTAATAAAGCACCTTTTCCTAACTGGCCAAACTCTTTCTTATCACCGCTCATATCATTTGCCGGTGAAGCGTCCAGGGCATAAAAGATATCTGGATCAATCATGTTCGCAGCCACTTGCGCTCCTCTTAATCCAACTTCCTCTTGGACCGTTGCACCGGAATATAGCTGGTTAGGAAGTTTCGTATTTTGAAGTTCTTTAAGAAGTTCAATAGAAAGTCCACAACCATAACGGTTATCCCAAGCTTTTGCCAGCATTTTTTTATCATTGGCCATTGGAGTAAATGGACAAATCGGAACGATTGGCTGCCCTGGTTTAATTCCAATTGCTTTAGCATCTTCACGGTCATCAGCGCCGATATCAATCAGCATATTTTTCATCTCCATCGGTTTCTTGCGCTGTTCAGGAGTTAAATTGTGAGGCGGAATGGAGCCAATGACACCTACAACAGGTCCTTCCTCAGTTATCACTTGGACACGTTGAGCAAGCAGCACCTGGCTCCACCATCCGCCCAACGTTTGAAAACGGAGCATACCGTTATCGGTGATTTGAGTAACCATGAACCCTACTTCATCCATATGACCAGCTACCATCACCGTTGGACCTTTGCCGTCGCGAAGCCCAAATACGCCACCAAGTCGATCCTGAACAATTTCATCTGAATACTTTTCTAGCTCTTGTCTCATGAATTTTCTTACCAGATGTTCGTTACCAGGGGCCCCCGGCAATTCCGTTAACGTCTTAAAAAGCTCTCTCGTTTCTACATTCATCGTATGTACATCTCCTTTTTATACGTCTCCCTCTATTCTAACGAAACTTTGAAAACGTTTCTACAAAACAGCAGGAGATATGTTTTGATTTCCTTTTAACGGGAATTTTTAGTATACTGAAGATTAGAAATAAGTTGTGAGGTGATTGGTCGATGAATTGGAAAAAAGTCGCAATAGCTGCTGGTGTAGGAGCACTTGCTGGCTATGTTGTAAAAGAGCAATTAGGTAACAATCAAGGAGTTACGCCTGAAAAAGCATTAAAGATTGCTAAAGAGGCTTTTAAAAAGCAAGGCCCAATCAGCGGGTCATGGATTTACATGAAACCTGAAGAACTGAATAAAAACGGCATCAACTACGATGTATATCGTGGCGGGATTTCCAAAAATCAAGACGGGGAAACATCTCAATTTGAATTTTATATTGATACTGAAACGGGTACGATCGTTGATGTAGCTGAAACCACTGCTTAACATTTACACAAGAGCCTCCGCTTAAAGCGGAGGCTCTTGTTCATTTAATCCTCATATGAATAAGTTTGTCTTTTCACACTGTTCATGACTTCACCATTCTCATTGAACTTTAATGCTCTGTAATGGGCATCATGGTAAAAAACATACCAGGCTTTTCTTTCATATCCAAACCCCATCCATTTCTGTTTTTCATGAACTGATGTGACCGGATAATCATCATAGGCTAACGCCCATAATACGTTTTGGTGAGCGTGTGTAGGCATAATATCCGCCATGTGAATGAAAGTTTCATCCTCATCTTCAAACAAAATGATCGAGTGACCATCACTATGCCCGCTCGTGTGGACCATCTGTAATCCTGGGAGTACTTCAATAGACTTGTCGTAAGTATGTACATGCTCAACAACGGGCTTCCAATTTTGTTCCCAATAAGTATTCTTGGATCGTATGTTAGGGTTCCTCATTTCATCCCATTCAGTCTCGCTCGTATAAATGGTTGCATGCGGAAAAGTTGGAACAAGTTGTTCACCATCCCACATCGTAAGCCCACATGCATGGTCAAAGTGCAGATGAGTCATTAGAACATAATCGATATCCCCTCTCGTTAAACCGAGTTCATCTAAAGACCGGTCGATATTCGATTCTTCCTTCACCCCAAAATTCCGCTTCTGTTTGTCTGTCAGCTTATCGTTTCCCATTCCAGAATCTATGACCAACCGTTTTCCATCCAGCTCTACTAATATCGGGTCCGTCCTAAGCTCAATCTGATTTTTATCATTGACTGGATACTTTTTACTCCATAACGGCTTCGGGACGACACCAAACATAGCGCCTCCATCCATATGCGTGACTCCGCCATTCAGCCAAGTTAACTTAGCGCGGCCAATCTGCATCGACTCCATATCAACATTCCCTTCTATACAAATATAGCTCTAGTCTACCATAATGACTAGAGCTAATGTAAACGGTATCATGAGTTGAACCGGACCTTGCAACGATAGATCGGCTGTCCTTTTTCGGAAAACTTTTCTTCATATTCAGTAGGAACATTTAAAGGGTCCTCATCCGCATGTAAATCGACAGATACATCTTCTAAAATCATGCCGTACTGCGAGAAGCTTACAAGCGAATACTCAAAGAAACCTTTGTTATCCGTCTTAAGAGTAATCTCTCCATCCGGAACAAGCACATCTTTATACTGATCTAAAAATGTATGGAATGTTAGTCTTCTTTTTTCGTGCTTATTTTTAGGCCAAGGGTCTGAAAAATTCAAGTAAATATGATCAACTTCATTCGAAGCAAATAAATCACGAAGATCCTCGGCATCTTCGTTTACAAGCCTTGCATTTTTCGTCTCGGCATTTTTCACTTTCTTCAAGGCCCCGACAATAACACTCTTCACCCGTTCAATTCCAATGAAGTTGAGCTCCTCATGCTGTTTGCTCATGCCGGCAATAAATTGACCTTTTCCAGAACCAATCTCCAAGTGAAGAGGCTTAGATGGGTCATCAAAAAGTTCTTTCCACTTTCCTTTCCATTCAAAAGGGTTTTGGACAACGATGTGATCGTTCTCTCTCATAAAGTCGTCTGCCCAAGGTTTATTTCTTAAACGCATGGTTAAAATTCCTCCTCCTACCGTTAAAATCTTACCATGAAGTCGATCGTTTTTAAAAGTTTTTATAAAAAGTAAGGGATAACGGTGAATAAGCGACTATGTCCGTCTATTAGTGATGATGCATGAGCTATTCAATTACAACCCTTTCCATTCCCAACATACTCTGAAATTTCGTTCATGATGGGGGTTGGGTTGTAAACGCTTTCTAAGATACGATATCAAACGTGTGATACTAATACGAATTGGAGTGAAGCCAGAAATATGAAACTTATTACAAAAACGTTTGAAATGACTGTGCTAGCCACTTTCTCTGTACTTTTTGCAGGATACGCAGTATTTATATATCCATTTGAGAAATTAAGTGAAAAAATGAGTTCTGAAGTTCGTGAGAAGAAATTAAAATATACACCAACCGTCTCCCAAGGTTAATAAAACCGTTGCTAAGTAAAATTAGCAACGGCTTTTTTTTATCTTATTTAGTAGCTTTGTTAAAAGTATATAACAGTAATCTTGAAAAGCTAAATTTAGAGATAACTTGGGTTCGTTACTGCGAGAGAATTATGGTGTGGCTAGGAAACGACTCGCTTTCCTGTGGGGGGAACTGGCATGCCTACTTGTTTGCTGTGCTCTCTGTGGGGTCTCGCCTAGAATCCTTCTCCCGCGTGAGTCTCTCTCCGTTTCCCATCGCTCCTTGCCATAGGAGGTGCTCGAAATCCCGTTAATTTGAAACTGACTAATAATCGCAATGAAATCCGTAACAATTCTGAATTCCTGACATTACCAGTCCGCAAATGCCTCATTCCAGAAGAGATCGTTTCGATCCTCTTTATACCATATGGTGGATGGGAAAACGGCGAGACTCCTGTGGGATGAGCATGATAGGTGAGACCCCGGAAGACGTAGTCTGAGGAGGCTCAACACATGCCCACGGAAAGCGAGTCGTTTTCCCATCCACCATTACTCACTCCAAAAGTATCGAAGGAGGCTATTGATGAAGAAAGTAAACTTTTACGTACAAAACTTTATCAGTAGATATTGTGAACGTTCATCATATTTTTCAACTTCCTCATCCGGATAGAGGATTCGTCATATTCGCCTCTCATCTGATGCCACTGGATAAAAGAAAGAGCTTGCGAAACCGCATACCATACCATTCGATTATATAAATCCTCTTTAGGCTCTGTCCCATATTCCTTAAGCCAATCTTGCCAACTCTCTACCGGTATATAAGAATAAAGCAGCATCCCCAAATCAAGAGCAGGGTCAGCAACCATAGCATTATCCCAATCAATTAAATACAATTGATCAGAAGAAGAAAGCAGCCAATTGTTATGATTTGTATCACAATGGCAAACAACATGAACATCGTGGCCCACTTCATCCACATGGCTCTCAAGAAAATTGATGGCGTGATGAATTTCAATTCTAGGATCTATTTGATTTAATACATTTTGGTTCTCTTTTATATCTTTTAAAATCTCTGTCGGTGTTAATGGCTGTTTTCCTAATCTCATAAGCATATCGAGAAGTTCTGTTGAATGATGAATTTTGCTTAGCAATGCAGCTACTCGTGGGTGCTTCATCTCTTCAGGGTTCAACTCGCGTCCTTCTAACCATTCCTGTGCAGTAATCACATCACCGTTTTCTAACCGCTTGGTCCAAACAAGCTTGGGCACAATTCCCTCGGCAGAAAGGACAGCAAGAAACGGAGAAGAATTTCTCTTAAGAAATAATCTCTTCCCCTCTGTCTGCGCATAATAGGCTTCTCCTGTCGAACCGCCTGCTGGTGTAATCGTCCAATCACTTCCAAGAATATGTTCCAACCAATTCACCTTCAATTCCTCAAATCTTCCTGTGATTACATTACATCACGTCGTTATCGTCTTTCAGTATATCGTACTTTGGGCCTGTTCCAAAAGATTTGGTATCTACCCATGCACCTTAAATTAGATTAACTTATCTTTCTCGTAAGTTTCAAGAGTTTTATCTTACCCCGAAAAGAAGGTCCTTTTCCGACCACTCTTTCTTATCTCACATTCTTTGCATTCACCACTCTGTCCATCCACTTGATAAGAGAGCGTTTCAAGCGAAGAAATCTTTACCGTCTCCGCTTCATAAACTCTCACTTCCTTAAGTTTCGTATGCAATCCGAGGAAAACGGTCAAAAACAGTGCGAGGATTTTCCATTTTGATATCTCGTCAATGACAAGAACTTGAAACCCAGAATTACGGATATCCATTTGAGGGGTGATTTTCATTCCTCCCCCATAGTATGGATGATTAGTTACGGTCACCATCATCGCATTGGAATATTTTCTCACTTCCCCATTCAGCATTAATTCAAAAGAAATAGGATTATACCTTCTCAATAATTGAAGGAGTGCAATAGTATAAGTAAATTTATGTAATTGAAGTCTTCGCATCCATTTCCTGAATAACGGACGGTTTGCCAACGCGACAATTTCTCCATCAAAGCCAAAGCCTATGCTGTTTACGAAGTAACGTTTTCCCCTTTGATCGCGTTGATTCGGTACAAAAACTCCCTGGTTACACTGCAATTTTTTTGGATGGGTTATCATCTTTCGAAATAAAGTCACACCCTTGTTTTTTAATCCTATCCCCCTGCCAAAATCGTTCCCTGACCCAGCTGGAATGAAACCAATCGGTAGGGATGGTCTAGTTTTTGTTCCATTGATGACTTCATGTAATGTCCCGTCACCTCCGATTACTAGAATGCAGGAAAGGGTTTCATGATGGATTTGTACAACCTGTTCGGCAATCTTTTCTGCATGACCAGCATACTCAGTAAAAAAAGCCCGGCAATTTTTTTGCTTATATAAAGGGTCCTTCTGCACTTTTTTGATAAGTTTCTGAGCCTTTCCAAATCCAGCTTTAGGATTAACGATGATAATATTCATCAAACATATCTCCTACTTTTACTTTCATTTCATTATGCAATCTCTTACTATTTAATTATTATCATAACGAAGCAATCATTTATTAGCTTCATACCCCTCAAGAACTTCACCTTTCCCTTGAAACATTGTTTAATAAGCATTCTCCAACCCATTGGCTGCCTACCATAAATCTAGAAACCTTACAATCTTTTCCGATCCATTCAACTTTTACATGAAAGTCTAAAAAGACCTGAGATGCCAGACATCATTCATAAAGGAACACTCACGTTATACTTATAGCCCATCATCTATATGGAAGAAAATAGAATTTCTGACTATGAGGTTTTCCTTCGTATTGAAGATCAACTTATCCATCCAGGGGATTTATTTCATTACGCTCAACGATCAGGCTTACAATCCATGTTGGATGGGCAGAAAAAATTTCAGATGTCCACCACTTAAAATCAATTCTAGATACATATAAAACATCTGGAGTTAAAGTAGCTCTTTGATGATGTAGGTACAGGTTATAGTACTCTTGAGATGCTCAGTTTAATAAAAGGCTGATTATCTGAAGATTGACCGTCAATTTATTCACAATTACCATAAAAATAAAAAGAATCAACAATTTTCACATCAAGTTATGAACCCAGCTGCAAAGCTATAGATCTACTTCCTTGCAGAAGGAAGTGAAACAGAAGAGGAGTGGGTATGGCTGCAGAACTTAGGAGTAGAATTTGGCCAAGGTTTTTTTAGGAAAGCCTAAACCGTCATCTAAAAAGAAGCTTATTCTTCCATAAGCCCCTTTTCCACGTCCCATGCCGGTCTTTTCACATAGGTAGTCTGACTGTGCTTCAATAGCACTTCTGCTGCTTTAAGCTGTTTGTGCTTCAGGGGTGACTTGACCTTTCTTTTGTCCTTCAGCCAATCATCATACTGTTCGTTCCCGATATAGTCCGTGTGATAAGGAAAAAAGGTATGTTGAAACGATAGTTCAGGTGCAAGAACGACTTTTCGGTATGGAAAATCCAAATGATACGTATCTAATACGCTTTTCACATACGTTTCAGCTCTGTTTTAAAGCAATCATCGGACTCAAGATTTTTGAATAGGCTCCTTCTTGTTCCTTATACCAGCTTTTTTCATGCATCGGGTAAATCTTTGTTCCTCGTAGAAGGTTCAATTCATAAATAATTTCAATACCAAAAGGCCCTATAAGAATCGTTTCTGCTTCCATACTTGCTTTTCTTAGTTCTACAATCGGTTTATACACGAGGAAATAAGTATCAGGAATTCTTTGTAAAAGCCTCATCAAATTTTCATCATGATAAAAGCCACGATCAATAAAGGACTTTTCACGCAATGTAGTTGAAGCCCATTTCAATTGAAAAGGAAAGAGATCATCTAAAAAACGCCTCTTTAATTCTTCTTCACTCCTTGGACCTTCAGTTTTCGTTAGAAGCGACCTCTGTTCTTCATTAGGAGCTGTGGGCTGCTTTTTTCAAAAAGTCGCGAAATACCCTTACTCTTTTTTGCTGTCACTTCTCCCTCTAGCTCTTCCACGTCTTCTTCTAGTAAGCCTTGCTCAAATAAGTGTTGAAATTTACTCCAGTTCTCTCTTTTTAAACGTATAAATTGAGATGGATATTGGTAAATGCTTGTTTCGTATCTAGAAATATAATCCTGCAGCTTGATTAATTGAGCCACCCTTTACATTTCCTTATTCAGGGGGATATGGGCAATCTCTTCATATTTAGGCTTTTGCTGCGGATGAATACGGAAGATGGAAAAATGATCGATTAACATGGAATAAGATTCATCCAATAAAGGATCATAATTTTCAAGAGCAAGAGGAGACTTACCTTCAGCATTCTTTTTTGCCAAAGTTACGTGTGGGCGATACGTTCTTCGTTCCGGTTGGAAGCCAAGCTCGCTTCCTATTTTCTCAATTTCTAATTTGATTACTTCTAATTCTTTTGGCTTTTCAGCATCAGCATAAAAGACACGCGGTTGTTTCGGATTACCAAAATAACCAGCTGGACCGATGGTTATCTGGAAGGCTCCTGTCCAATCCTCATTCATCAACTTGTTTTTATACGTCTCAATGGTTTTATCGGAACAGCCTCCTAAGAACTTTAATGTTATATGAAAGTCTTCTTCACACGTCCAATCTTTATAGTTCATCGAATCTGCAAGCACATTTTGCCATTCAGTCAATTTAGCTCTTATAGATTTGTCCACTTTGATACCAATAAAATAGTGCGCTGTCACGCTACTTCCTCCTTACTTGATAAATTCGTCCACCTAGAAACAGCCATAACCAGCAGAATGCCTATGAATGTCATTCCAGCAAAGAACCCATACATCCCTGTGACGCTCCAGAGGTCAATCAACACGCCTCCAATAAAGGTAAAGAATGCATTTCCCAGTCCATTTCCTACTGCGGAATAAAGTCCAACAGCCGTTGCCCGTACATTATCTGGAGCTAATTCCCTGACAAGAATTAGAGCTGCTGGAATGTAAAGTCCAACAGATATCCCTTGTACAATCGTCGTGGCATACACCACCTCACTGGAAGGCTCAAAAAAATACAAAAACCATCTCACACAAGAGACGAAAGCACTGATCATAATGACAGAAAGAACGCCAAATCGATTGATGACCTGCTGAGAGAACTTCATAAAGGGCGCTTCGCTTCCAGCCGCAAGTAAGAAAGCAATTCCTACGCCTGATAAGGTCCCTCCAACTGAAAGGATGAACGTTCCAAAATAATAATTGTTCGCTAAGACCGGTCCAAATATTAAGAAGTTTGAAACTAAAAACAACAAGAATGGTTTTTGTCTTACAAGAACCTTTAAGCCTGCACGGAAGGAAACCGTTACTTCATCGGCTCTCTTAGGAAATTGAAGCAGCGCAATTAAGCATAATAGAAGTCCAGAAGAAAAGAAATAAAAGATCCAATCGAGTGAACCTGTTGCCTCTGTTACCCTTCCTAAGATGAACACCGATACTGCAAATCCCACCGCTCCCCATAAACGGATATTGCCATATTCTTTCCCGTTTTTTTGAACAAAATTCAAAGACAGGCTGTCTGATAGCGGAACGATTCCAGACTGAAATATGGCTATACTGATAATACCAATCAATAGAACGGGGAAAACTTGCAGGACTGGATAAAACCAGCCTAGTATACTTGCAGCTAATGCTGCAATCATTAGCAGCTTTTTGGGTCTCCTTGTGTAGTCACTGATCATTCCCCATATGGGTTGAATGAAGATCGTGACTAACGGTAAGGCTGCGATGACTATTCCAATCTGTGTATGGTTGAGTCCCTTCTCTTCCTCTAAAAAAACGGAAAGCAAAGGGAATAATGCTCCAAAGCTAAAAAATGTAAAAAAATAAAACATTTGAATGAATCGATAAGTTCTTTCTACAGATGGATGCGACATATTGGTGAACCTCTCTAATTTCTGTTATTTCGTCAATTCATAGATGGAAGCAGCGTAAATTTCAATCGCTTTTATCATATCTGAAAGAAGTACATGTTCATCGTTTTGGTGAGCCGTATCAGGACTAGAAGCAAATAGCGCACCATAGGCAACACCAGCTTTAAGTGCTCGTGCGTATGTAGCTCCTCCAATCGAAATTGCAGACTCTTCTTCTCCCGTTGCGTCATTATAGACACGAAGCAGTGTTTGGACAAAATGATGGTCTTTATCTATATAAAGAGCCCTCAAATGATCGTAGACTTCCAATTCTCCTAGATTTTCGTGTGCAGCCTTTCGAAGAGTTGACAAAATCCCCTCAGGGTCTGCTGTGACAGGGTACCTCAGATTCACCCCTACCTGACATTGATTCCTGTTCCATTCAATAGAACCAACGTTCATCGTTAGAGGCCCAGATTCATTATCAGTCTGTTCCAACTGCAGCCCGCTGCCGTCTGTTTTTTCAAAAGTTTGCTGAATAGTAGAGAGCAGAGCAGCATCTTTCTTACTTAAAGGCAACGTCAGTAAGTAAGAAACTAATCCGGTGATTGCATTAACTCCAGTCTCTGGCTTGCTGGCGTGCACGGACTTCCCTTTTACAATTATCGTGTTCTCCTCGTGGCTCTTTTCAAGCGTACCTTCTAGTCCATGATCCCGCAGAAACTCATGGAAATGAGTGTATAATTCCTTATCTGACCGAACTAGCGCAAAAGCTTCATCAGGAACCATATTCAGCCGATCTCCCCCAGTGATTTTAAGGAGTTCTGCATCAGAAGTGGAATCTGTTTCTTGATTCAAGTTGTAAGTCATATAAAAGTCTAGCAACCCTTTTTCCGCATGAATGACAGGGAATGTGGCATCAGGTGAGAAACCGAATGCAGGCATCTCTTCTCTTGCGAAGTAATACTCCATTCCTTTCCAATCTCTTTCTTCATCCGTACCTACAATCAAACGGATGCGCTTCTTAGGTTTAAACCCCTGATCCTTAAGAATTTTCATAGCGATATAAGCAGCCATTACGGGGCCTTTGTCATCCTGAGCTCCTCTGGCATATAGTTTCCCTTCTTTTAATACTGGTTCAAAAGGGGGAGTTGACCAGCCTTTACCTGCTGGGACTACGTCCAGGTGGCCGAGGATTCCAAGCACTTCCTCACCTTCACCAAATTCAACATGACCGGCACGTCCGTCTACATTCTTTGTAGTGAAGCCATCTTTTTCTGCAATGGTAAGCATCATACGAAGAGCGTCATCAATTGGCTTTCCAAATGGATAGCTCACGCTTTCTTCATACACACTCGGAATCTCCAAAAGTTTTGTAACTTTATTTAGAAATTCTTGTTCATATTCTTGACTGAGAAGATTCATATTCATGATGGGGCTCCTTTCTTCATAATCTTTTCATAAGTCACATTGTCACAAACCACGTAAAGTTCAGCATCTGCCGGGAGAGCATCATCCAGTTTGCGATTGATTGCCAAATCATTTCGATCAGCAATAAGAGTAGCCCCATCTTTTAGGAGAGATTGAAAGGCATCACCATAGGTCTTCCAAGTGGAATGAACGGGAACATGATACAAGTCTTCTCCTACAGAACGACGAAGCAATTGACCATAAATTTCAGAAACTCCTTTTCTAAAAGCAGAACGTACAGCAAGTGAGGAAATGGTTTCATTTGAGATGATAAATTCATCAATATGGGCGTGCTTAAAGTTCTTGATGTGCTTTTCTTCCATGATTTCCACGACCGTATGAACATTTGAAGCAATGGCTTCTATGGAGGAGGCGATCAACAAGGTTTTTCCGTCAATCATCTGGTCATTATTTAAATGATCGTCAGCAAAGACCAATACAGCTTTCGCGTCAGGTAGATTAGCTTTTTCCAATGTAGCTAAATCAGAGGCATCGCCTTTTATGTAATGAATATTTTCCTCCAAAAGGGGAGCTTCCTTCAATTGGTCTAAGATGACAACTTCTGCTTTAGCATCTGTTTCCAAAATTTCTTTGACAGCAAACTGCGCTTTGTGTGACCAGCCAATTATGATGAAATGTCCCGAACCTTTATACACAATATCACCCTCCAAGCGTTTTTTTCTAAAGGCAGCAAGACCGTCGATGATTTTCCCAATCACTACCCCAATCAAACCAATTCCAACCACGTATAAAATAATAGCAATGACTCTCCCTGCTACAGAAACAGGGTAATAATCTCCGTATCCGACAGTAGTCACTGTTGTCATTACCCACCAGAACCCGTCAAAAAGTGTTGGAAACGTATCATTTTCCACTAAAACGATTAAAATAGAGGATAAAATCACAAGAAAGGCGCTTGATAGAAACAATACAGTGTTGTTAATTTTAACCATTTTCATTAGAAGTCTTCTAATAAGTACCAATTATTTCCCTCCAATCTTTAAGTTCTTGTAAATTCAGTGAATTATCTGTAAAATCAGTACTTAAATATAGCACTCATTTATACTCTATTGTAGAATGGAACCAACTTCATAGATTCACTGGCACCACAAATTCCAAGTTAAGAAAATTAAGGAGTGGTTTTTTGAATCATCCATCATCCCGCATGCTCAACCGCATTAAAGCTGTCTACCTCTTTATTAAAGACCGAGGAACAGTCTCGACGAACGAGTTAGCAGATGAGTTCGGCATTACCGATCGAACGATGCAAAGAGACCTTAGTATTCTGGAATATAACGGACTTGTAGCAAGTCCTAATCGTGGAAAGTGGACCATTACTGAAAAAAAAGTTAAAATATCATAAATGATAATAGATCACCCGGAATCGCTTCCGGGTGTTTTTTATTGGCTAGGAAATTATAAAGTTTCTGAGCATGGATTTTTTGTCCTGATCAGCGACATCCACCTCCAGCACCCCTCCCCACTTGAGGGGAGCAACCCGTTCTGCAGAAGGAAAGACCACCTTCCTCCGGCCGTTTTGCTTATGTGTGTCTGGGCTCGCAGTGTGCATGCGCCTCAGTTCTTCAATCTAAATTTGTCATTGATTTCAAGTATTCAACTTCTTCATCTGTCAATTCACGATATTCTCCTAATTCGAGTTCAGGATCCAACTTTAGTTCTCCCATAGAAACTCGTTTTAAATACGTTACTTTTTTACCCACTGCTTCAAACATCCGCTTCACTTGATGGAATTTTCCTTCGGTAATCGTCAATTCGATTTCAGATATTTCACCAGAAGTTAGTACCTTAAGCTGGCCTGGCTTCGTCTTATAACCGTCGTCCAGAGTCACGCCTTTAGAAAATTTCTCTACATCCTCTTCCGTTACTCTTCCATCGATTTGTGCATAGTATGTTTTTCCAACATCTTTCTTCGGAGACGTTAGACGATGGTTCAGTTGACCGTCATTTGTAATTAGCAATAAGCCTTCTGTATCTTTATCCAGTCTGCCGACAGGAAAAGGATCAAATATATAATCCTCTGGCTGAAGAATGTCAATAACCGTCATCTCATTCGCATCCTCTGTAGCTGAAATGAGATCCCCCGGCTTATTCATCATTAAATAGATGAATTCTCTATATTCAACTTCTTCTCCCATTACTGTAACCGAGTCCTTCTCAGGATCTATATGTGTTTTTGCACTTTTTTCCGGTTCACCGTTCACCCGGACATTTCCACCTTTTAATAAAGCCTTCACTTCTTTACGTGTTCCATAACCCATATTAGCTAAGAGTTTATCAATCCTCATTGTTGGAAAGCCTCCTTTACCGGCGTTTCAAAAATTTATCTAAGATGCGAACACGTCCTCCAAGAACACGCTCTAGCAGAGTCGTTTGATAGGTAAGCCAGAAATACACGGCTCCTCCAAAACCAATACTAAGGATCAAGACGATTAACGCATCGATTCGTTTTTCAATTGGATCAAAGAAGAATCCTAATAACCATTTCATAGCAAATACGCTAAGAGCCATAATTGTTGTAAGAATGGAAATGAGCAAAGTCCTTTTGAACAATTGCTGATAGGAAAACTCAATACTTGAGAAAATCCGCCAAAAATTCAATATGACAGCTGCGGCTACACCAAAACCTGTAGCGATTATCGCTCCTTTAGCACCGTACATTTGAATAAACCACCAGTTGAAAGCAAGCTTCAATAGAATTCCTGTTCCTAAACTGATAACAGCAAAATTCTGGCGGTTGATTCCTTGGAGGATAGACGATGTGACGGTGTACAAAGCTAAAAAGAGGCCGACTGGTGCATACCAGCGCAGCAGGTTCCCTTTAAAGGTTACATTTTCTACACCATAGAATGTGCCATATGCTTCAATCGCAACCACAGAAAGCCCGACAACAGCTGGAATAATAATGAGTGCAATAATTTGCAGCGCCTGATTTACTTGATGGTTCAATTGCGTCATTTTTTTATTCGTAAAGGATTGCGTAATCGCAGGTAAAAGCGCTAAGGATAGTCCAATACCAAATGTAACGGGAATCATGACCAGCTTATGACTAAGAAAGTTCATGGCTGAAAAAGCACCATTTGCGCGTTCTCCTAATCCAGCTGCATCCATTGCTTTGAAGAACGTAAACTGATCGATCAATTGATAAAGCGGTGTAGCAATTCCAACTAAAATAAATGGACCCGCATAGCTGAATAATTCTTTGAACATCTCTTTAGATGATAGACCATAAGTAAATTCTTGCGCGGCCAGCTGCCTGTCCAGATAGGGTTTTCTTTTTCTCCAGTATACGAAAAGGGTAATGCATGATGCGATCCCACCGACAAATGCGGCAAAAGTGGCAAACCCGATGGCCTGGGCAAGCTCCCCTTGCATGATTTGAATAATAATGAAGACTGAAACAAGCAAGAACACAATTCTTACAATTTGTTCAATAACTTGTGAGACGGCTGTAGGTGCCATCGATTCATATCCTTGGAAAAACCCTCGAGTAATACTCATGGGTGGAATGACAAGCAGAGCGAAGCTCACCATTCGAATAACCATCGCTCCGTCCTCAACGAGGCCGCTATCCGCACCGAATGTTCTAGCTGCCACTTCTTCTGCTGAAAAGAATAAGAGAAGAAATGCGATCACACCCGTGACAGCCATGAGTTGAATACCAGCCTTTAGCATTCTCCTGCCTGTCTCATAATCACCAAGACTGTTATACTTAGATACAAATTTGGAGACAGCTACAGGTACCCCCATACTCGATAAACTAAGTAAAATACTGTAGGGAATATAAGCGACAGAGAAAAGATCCGTCCCTTCTTCCCCTACCATATTTTCAAATGGAACAGTATAAATCATTCCAAGAAACTTGGATAAAAAAGTTCCTGCTGTTAATAACATGGTTCCTTTAAGAAGCTTCGACATATTTATCTATTCACCTTCAATTTTGTTGTAGATTCGACCTCATCTATTTTATCATAGATAGAAGGAAAACAATGAATGATCGGATAAAAAGAAAGGAAGTACATCATGACTTATCAAGTAACCGTAATAGGAGGAGGCCCCTCAGGACTGATGGCAGCTATTGCAGCTGCGGAACAAGGCGTGGACACCCTCCTCATTGATAAAGGAAAAAAGCTTGGCACAAAGCTCGCCATTTCAGGAGGAGGTCGATGCAACGTAACGAACCGTTTGCCAGAAGAAGAAGTGATCAAGCACATTCCCGGCAATGGAAAGTTCCTTTACAGCCCGTTTTCCGTCTTTAACAACTATGACATTATCGATTTTTTTGAAGGACTGGGAGTAGCTTTAAAAGAAGAAGACCATGGCCGGATGTTTCCTGTCAGCAATAAAGCGAAGGATGTCGTTCAAGCGTTATTGAACCGGCTGGATGAATTGAATGTAGAAGTGCGCAAATCAACTCCTGTAGAAGCCATTCACTACGGAGAAAATGGGCACCAGATCATACTGAAAAACAAAGAAAAAATTTCAACAAAGGCGGTGATTCTTGCAGTGGGAGGAAAAGCGGTTCCGCATACGGGGAGTACAGGGGACGGCTACGCATGGGCAAAGAAAGCTGGCCATACCATAACGGAACTATTTCCTACAGAAGTGCCGCTAATCTCCAAAGACCCTTTAATTAAAGAAAAAACCCTACAGGGGCTTTCGCTAAGAGACGTTGACGTTTCCGTACTCAATCAGAAAGGAAAACGCATAGTCACTCACAGGATGGACATGCTTTTCACTCACTTCGGCCTCTCTGGCCCAGCGATCCTGAGGTGTTCTCAATATGTAGTCAAAGAATTTATGAAGGGGCACAGACCTGTAACGATAGAAATCGATGCTCTTCCTGATAAAAATGAAAGCGAACTGTACGAGTACCTCCAAGAACTTGTTAAAGATCAGTCTAAAAAAGCTTTCCGTAATGTAATAAAAGGAATTGTACCAGAACGATTATTGGATTACTTGTTGAGTCAGACAAATGTAAATCATGAAGATAAAGCAGCCAATATTTCTAATCAAACCTTACAAGCCCTTGTCCAGCTGCTGAAGCATTTTGAAGTCAGTATTCATGACTCTCAACCGATTGAGAAAGCTTTTGTCACTGGCGGCGGAGTCTCTATAAAAGAAATTGTACCGAATACGATGCAGTCGAAGATGATGAACGGACTGTATTTTTGTGGGGAGATTTTAGATATTCATGGTTATACAGGAGGATATAATATTACATCTGCCATGGTAACAGGACGTGTTGCCGGAATGCATGCCGCTTGGGAATCGATGGGATGAGGAGGAGTTTTTTGTGGAAGTTAAAAAAATTGACGCTGAAGATACTCTATCAATGCGCCACGGTATTTTACGGGCGAACCAGCCAAAGGAAGCAAGTCAATACCCAAAAGATTTAGAACAAAATACGTTTCATCTAGGTGCTTTTCACGATAACACTCTAGTTAGCATAGCCTCTTTTTTTGATGAGAAAACAGACAAAATAGAAACAGAATCACAATATCGGCTACGGGGAATGGCCACTCTTCCTGAATGGAGAGGGAAGGGGGCTGGATCACTGATCATCAAAGAAGCGGAAACCATATTGCAGCAAAGAGACGTAGACGTTCTCTGGTGTAATGCACGCACAAGCGCTGCAGGTTATTATGACCGTTTGAACTTCAAACAAGTCGGAGAAGTATTTGACTTACCTCCGATAGGTCCTCATGTCATTTCCTATAAAAAAATCGAGAAGCTCTAACCGCTTCTCGATTTTCTTTGATTATACTCAATTTCTCGTCCTAACTCACGATTTAAAAGAGCTTGCATCTGCTCACGATCCTCTTTATTCATAACTGGATCATTTTTGTTCCAATCCAAAGAGTAAACCACATAATATCGTCTTATTCTCCTGAAATAAATCGTCGAATTAGGGAACTTATCGAAATATCCCCTGACCATTTTCCTTCGTGAGTAACTCCACCTTACTAATTCTATATGGATCCCTCCGAACATATATTCGTTAATCTATTATAACGAGAATGTGGATGAATCTCAATCCAAACCTACCAAATGAAGGCAAGTCCCAGATAGCTGAATAAGAGACTTGATGTTATATATAAATAACCATATACCTTTAACGGCTGATACCGATGAGTCATTCCAAACACCCCTACGATGGCGAGCCAAATAATGATTGCTATAAAACAAATATGCTGTACGAGAGATATTTCTTCCTTTAAGGAAGCTAAATAAAATCCTATAGGTATAAGGACGATCATAATTGCATACTTCCAGTTAAAATATGTATTCCTTTTTCGCTCCAGTTGTACCACGTCATCACCTTCCAATGATAAGATACTTAAAACATGAAGGAGGTTTAAGTCTATGTTTACATTTACAGATCGAGTAATGAAAATCTTCACCCAAACCTCTGATAAACCTTTATCCCCTGAACTATTCCTGAAGTATACGTTTCAAGTTGAAGAAAGCGTCTGTAAAGAATTAGAGGATTACTTGGTTACTATTCCTTCTGTCATTGAAGTTTTTAATTCCCCAAATATAAATAAGATCGTTTATGTACAAGAAATTAACCAATATGTCACACCTACATTTTACCATATTCTAGTTCTTGCAAAACAAAGGAGTGAAAAATATGGTCAAGTCTTCATTAACGAAGGTCATATTTCGGAATTCACACTTAAAGAACTCCAGCAATAGCATTCATGTTTAAGAGAAAATCAGTTAGAAAAAGCCATTCAAATTATTTCAAGTGCGAGAGATTTAACCGTGAATCTCGAACAAATGACTCCCCTTAACCAGTTGAAAATTAATGAGTTTACTGTCCGAGTTGCCCAAAAAGTGATGCTTTTCACGTCTTAAATTTTATCATGAAGCATTTTGGAGAACGATGGTTAAGTTCAGCATCTAACGCATTTATCCTACACAGTACCACTTATCTTTATATCGCTGAAGACCAGCAATCCAATATAACTGGGTTTGCTTGTTTCAAAGAAACAGGCACGTTTGGTCCTATGGGTGGATCGCTAACTCACCGTAAGAAGCGGATTGGAGAATTATTATTCTTGACCTGTTTCAACCAATTAAAGAAGCTAGGACATGATAAAGTATTAATAGAACAAGCAGGTCCAATAGAATTTTACGAGAAAACGTGTGGAGCGATCATAAGCCATCCTTTAGCATAGAAAAGTGTAAACGCGTAGGCATAAGACAAAAGATGGATTAATTTACTATTTATCAACAAGATGATTCACTTATAATCTCGAGTGGCAGCTCCTAGAGCTTTCTGTAGTATCACTGAGCTAAAAGCTATCTACCACAAATAAAATTAATAATGTCCTAAACAAAAAGAAAAACGTCTTGGAAATATCCAAGACGTTTTTTGTGACGTGGCGGCGTCCTACTCTCACGGGGCTCGACCCGACTACCATCGGCGCTGAAGAGCTTAACTGCTGTGTTCGGCATGGGAACAGGTGTGACCTCTTCGCCTTCACCACCACATCATATAAAGTTTGAGGTGAACCCTCAAAACCGGATAAGAAACATAAACATCAAAAACGGTCTTTCACGTTAGATAGATAAGTCATCGATCAATTAGTATCCGTCAGCTGCACGTGTCACCACGCTTCCACCTCGGACCTATCAACCTCATCGTCTCTGAGGGATCTTATTACCTTATAGGTAAGGGAAATCTCATCTCAAGGAGGGCTTCATGCTTAGATGCTTTCAGCACTTATCCCGACCACACGTAGCTACCCAGCTGTGCTCCTGGCGGAACAACTGGTACACCAGCGGTGTGTCCATCCCGGTCCTCTCGTACTAAGGACAGCTCCTTTCAAATTTCCAACGCCCACGACGGATAGGGACCGAACTGTCTCACGACGTTCTGAACCCAGCTCGCGTACCGCTTTAATGGGCGAACAGCCCAACCCTTGGGACCGACTACAGCCCCAGGATGCGATGAGCCGACATCGAGGTGCCAAACCTCCCCGTCGATGTGGACTCTTGGGGGAGATAAGCCTGTTATCCCCGGGGTAGCTTTTATCCGTTGAGCGACGGCCCTTCCATGCGGAACCGCCGGATCACTAAGCCCGACTTTCGTCCCTGCTCGACTTGTAGGTCTCGCAGTCAAGCTCCCTTGTGCCTTTACACTCTGCGAATGATTTCCAACCATTCTGAGGGAACCTTTGGGCGCCTCCGTTACCTTTTGGGAGGCGACCGCCCCAGTCAAACTGCCCACCTGACACTGTCTCCGGACCGGATCACGGTCCTGGGTTAGAATGTCCGTACAGCCAGGGTAGTATCCCACCAGCGCCTCCACCGAAGCTAGCGCTCCGGCTTCCAAGGCTCCTACCTATCCTGTACAAGCTGTACCAACATTCAATATCAGGCTACAGTAAAGCTCCACGGGGTCTTTCCGTCCTGTCGCGGGTAATGTGCATCTTCACACATAGTATAATTTCACCGGGTCTCTCGTTGAGACAGTGCCCAAGTCGTTGCACCTTTCGTGCGGGTCGGAACTTACCCGACAAGGAATTTCGCTACCTTAGGACCGTTATAGTTACGGCCGCCGTTTACTGGGGCTTCGGTTCAACGCTTCGCTTGCGCTAACGCATCCCCTTAACCTTCCAGCACCGGGCAGGTGTCAGCCCCTATACTTCGCCTTACGGCTTCGCAGAGACCTGTGTTTTTGGTAAACAGTCGCTTGGGCCTTTTCACTGCGGCTCCTCGGCAGAGGAGCACCCCTTCTCCCGAAGTTACGGGGTCATTTTGCCGAGTTCCTTAACGAGAGTTCTCCCGCTCACCTTAGGATCCTCTCCTCGTCTACCTGTGTTGGTTTGCGGTACGGGCACCTCTTTCCTCACTAGAGGATTTTCTTGGCAGTGTGAACTCAGGAGCTTCGGTACTTTAGTTCCCTCCCCATCACAGCTTGACGTTGCCGGACGGATTTGCCTATCCGACCGTCTCACTGCTTGGACGCGCTCATCCAATGGCGCGCTCTCCTTATCCTCCTGCGTCCCCCCGTCGTTCAAACGGAAAGGAGGTGGTACAGGAATATCAACCTGTTGTCCATCGCCTACGCCTTTCGGCCTCGGCTTAGGTCCCGACTAACCCTGAGAGGACGAGCCTTCCTCAGGAAACCTTAGACTTTCGGTGAAAGAGATTCTCACTCTTTTTTCGCTACTCATACCGGCATTCTCACTTCTAAGCGCTCCACCAGTCCTTACGGTCTGACTTCACGGCCCTTAGAACGCTCTCCTACCACTGATCGTAAGATCAATCCGCAGCTTCGGTGGTGTGTTTAGCCCCGGTACATTTTCGGCGCAGAGTCACTCGACCAGTGAGCTATTACGCACTCTTTCAATGATGGCTGCTTCTAAGCCAACATCCTGGTTGTCTAAGCAACTCCACATCCTTTTCCACTTAACACACACTTGGGGACCTTAGCTGGCGGTCTGGGCTGTTTCCCTTTCGACCATGAACCTTATCACCCACGGTCTGACTCCCAGGACAAAGTCGATGGCATTCGGAGTTTGACTGAATTCGGTAACCCGATAGGGGCCCCTCGTCCAATCAGTGCTCTACCTCCATGACTTTCTATCCTGAGGCTAGCCCTAAAGCTATTTCGGAGAGAACCAGCTATCTCCGTGTTCGATTGGCATTTCACCCCTACCCACACCTCATCCCCGTAATTTTCAACTTACGTGGGTTCGGACCTCCAGTCAGTGTTACCTGACCTTCATCCTGGACATGGGTAGATCACACGGTTTCGGGTCTACGACCGCATACTCACTCGCCCTATTCAGACTCGCTTTCGCTGCGGCTCCGCTTCTGCGGCTTAACCTCGCATACGGTCGTAACTCGCCGGTTCATTCTACAAAAGGCACGCCGTCACCCATAAACGGGCTCCGACTACTTGTAGGCACACGGTTTCAGGTTCTCTTTCACTCCCCTTCCGGGGTGCTTTTCACCTTTCCCTCACGGTACTGGTTCACTATCGGTTACTAGGGAGTATTTAGCCTTGGGAGATGGTCCTCCCGGATTCCGACGGAATTCCTCGTGTTCCGCCGTACTCAGGATCCACTCCGGAGGAAGGAAGGTTTTGACTACAGGGCTGTTACCCTCTATGGCTGAGCTTTCCAGCTCGATTCGTCTACCTTCCTTCTTGGTAACTCCAATGGAGTGTCCTACAACCCCAGAGAGCAAGCTCTCTGGTTTGGGCTGTTTCCGTTTCGCTCGCCGCTACTTGGGAAATCGCGTTTGCTTTCTCTTCCTCCGGGTACTGAGATGTTTCAGTTCCCCGGGTGTGCCGTCCTATACCTATGGATTCAGTATAGGACACTGTTCCATTACGAACAGTGGGTTTCCCCATTCGGAAATCTCCGAGTCAAAGCCTACTTACGGCTCGTCGAAGCATTTCGGTGTTAGTCCCGTCCTTCATCGGCTCCTAGTACCAAGGCATCCACCGTGCGCCCTTATTCACTTAACTATCTTGTGAAAAGACGTTGTTTCAATTGATGTTTGATGTCTTGTCATCATCAGGATTATCGAAAGATAATGCCTGATCATGTCTTATCCAGTTTTCAAGGTTCACATTGAAAGATCCTTTGATCTCTCAAAACTGAACAACCAACCATGTACGTTTCCGTTTCTATCCTTAGAAAGGAGGTGATCCAGCCGCACCTTCCGATACGGCTACCTTGTTACGACTTCACCCCAATCATTGGCCCCACCTTCGGCGGCTGGCTCCAAATGGTTACCTCACCGACTTCGGGTGTTGCCAACTCTCGTGGTGTGACGGGCGGTGTGTACAAGGCCCGGGAACGTATTCACCGCGGCATGCTGATCCGCGATTACTAGCGATTCCGGCTTCATGCAGGCGAGTTGCAGCCTGCAATCCGAACTGAGAATGGTTTTATGGGATTTGCTACACCTCGCGGCTTCGCTGCCCTTTGTACCATCCATTGTAGCACGTGTGTAGCCCAGGTCATAAGGGGCATGATGATTTGACGTCATCCCCGCCTTCCTCCGGTTTGTCACCGGCAGTCACCTTAGAGTGCCCAACTGAATGCTGGCAACTAAGATTAGGGGTTGCGCTCGTTGCGGGACTTAACCCAACATCTCACGACACGAGCTGACGACAACCATGCACCACCTGTCACTTGGTCCCCGAAGGGAAATCCCTATCTCTAGGGAGGTCCAAGGATGTCAAGACCTGGTAAGGTTCTTCGCGTTGCTTCGAATTAAACCACATGCTCCACCGCTTGTGCGGGCCCCCGTCAATTCCTTTGAGTTTCAGCCTTGCGGCCGTACTCCCCAGGCGGAGTGCTTAATGCGTTAACTTCAGCACTAAGGGGTGGAAGCCCCCTAACACCTAGCACTCATCGTTTACGGCGTGGACTACCAGGGTATCTAATCCTGTTTGCTACCCACGCTTTCGCACCTCAGCGTCAGAGACAGACCAGAGAGTCGCCTTCGCCACTGGTGTTCCTCCACATATCTACGCATTTCACCGCTACACGTGGAATTCCACTCTCCTCTTCTGTCCTCAAGTTCCCCAGTTTCCAATGACCCTCCACGGTTGAGCCGTGGGCTTTCACATCAGACTTAAGAAACCGCCTGCGCGCGCTTTACGCCCAATAATTCCGGACAACGCTTGCCCCCTACGTATTACCGCGGCTGCTGGCACGTAGTTAGCCGGGGCTTCCTCGTTAGGTACCGTCAAGGTACCGCTCTATTCGCACGGTACTTGTTCTTCCCTAACAACAGAACTTTACGATCCGAAGACCTTCATCGTTCACGCGGCGTTGCTCCGTCAGACTTTCGTCCATTGCGGAAGATTCCCTACTGCTGCCTCCCGTAGGAGTCTGGGCCGTGTCTCAGTCCCAGTGTGGCCGATCACCCTCTCAGGTCGGCTACGCATCGTCGCCTTGGTGAGCCGTTACCTCACCAACTAGCTAATGCGCCGCGGGCCCATCTGTAAGTGATAGCTAGAAGCCATCTTTCAACTCTCCTCCATGCGGAAGAAAGTGTTACCCGGCATTAGCCCCGGTTTCCCGGGGTTATTCCGGTCTTACAGGCAGGTTGCCCACGTGTTACTCACCCGTCCGCCGCTCGTTCCACGAGCGTCACCCCCGAAGGGGATCAGCTCGCTTCCCGCGCTCGACTTGCATGTATTAGGCACGCCGCCAGCGTTCGTCCTGAGCCAGGATCAAACTCTCCATAAAAAGTAAAGTTTGACTTGCTCATTTGCACACCGAATGTGCTTGTTGTTTTTCTTCTTTAATAAGAAGAAATAATTGACGTACTGGTTGGTTCGTTCAGTTTTCAAAGATCAATAACTGTCTGTTGCGACAGTAATCAAATTTTAGCATAAAGTGTAATAAGCTGTCAATGCCATTTGATAGATTTTGTTGGATAAAATCTAAAGTGCTTTATGCATTTGTGCTCTCAATTAAGCAACGTTAACTATATTACATGGCTGAGATGAGAAAGTCAATAGATTAATAGAAAAAAATAGACACTAGAATATATTCTTTATTCAGCCAAATACCTTAGGCTTTTAGAAGCTCAAAATAAAGGGAAAACTCTCTTCTTATCTATAAAGTAAGAAGAGAGTCAGGATTGAACATAATAGATAGACCTTCGTCGATGTTTGCGAATGATTTTTGCAGCTAATTTTGCGCCCCTTTTATCATCAGTCACTAACAGCACTTGTTTTTTACAGTCGAAACGATCTTTGAGAGACCGAGATAAATAGCTCAATGGAATATTTTCTGCTCCAGGGTATGGACACTTGGCGGCAGAAATGTAATCCCGTATATCAATCACACAAAATTCATCCATCGAACCGGAAGATTTGTGAAATGGCTTTAAGTTGGCTTTCCTATAAGCGTCATAAGCAAAAAACGGAAGAAAAACGGCAGTTATTATATAAAATAGAAGCATTCCTATTTAACTCCACTTGTTAAAAAACAAGCTCTCCATTCCATTTCAGCATGCCGCCTTCCATGTTCTTCACATCTTGAAACCCTTTTTCCTTCATGAACTCAGCTGCATTCATGCTGCGACGGCCTGAACGGCAGATCATCACGTAAGATTGATCTTTAGGCAGCTGATCTATTTCATTTGGGATTTGGCCTAAAGGAATATGTTTAGCCGTAGGAACCATCCCCTGGGCTACTTCTTCATCTTCTCGTACATCAATAACAGTAAGTTCTTCATTATTTTCAATCATATTTTCAACTTCTTGTGGTGAAACCTCTTGAATCTGACTCATAGGAAAATCCTCCTTTTATATCTTTATGCAAACCAAATGTAATGAATATGTATGGTAAAGTCAAGAATTTAATTTCTTTCCTATATTATAGAAGGAGCCGCTCTAAAGCGACCCCTCATTTTCATTAATTGGCAACAATGTTGACTAACTTGCCAGGAACTGCAATGACTTTTCGTACTGTTTTTCCTTCAAGCCACTCTTGTATCTGCTCGTTCTCTAAGGCTTCTTTCTCTAAGTCTTCCTTAGAAGCCTCTCTGTTGACCATGATCTTCGCACGGACTTTCCCCATCACCTGAACGACGATCTCGATTTCATCTTCTACCAATTTCGATTCATCATAGGTTGGCCATGCCTGATAGCTGATGGTTTCAGAATGACCAAGCTTCTCCCATATTTCTTCAGCCAAGTGGGGAGCAACAGGGGAAAGCAGTTTAACAAAACCTTCTACATATTCTTTAGGAAGTTCGTTAGCTTTATACCCTTCATTAATGAAGACCATCATTTGGGAGATCCCTGTATTGAAACGGAGCTCTTCAAAGTTCTCAGTGACTTTCTTTACTGTTTCATGATAAACCTTATCAAGGGTATCATCTTCACTATCTTCTTTGATCGCGTCAGAAAGGTTTCCGTCTACAACAAACAATCTCCACACACGGTCAAGGAATCGGCGTGCGCCGTCCAATCCATTGGTCGACCATGCAACCGATGCATCTAGAGGACCCATAAACATTTCATAAAGCCTCAATGTATCTGCTCCATGAGAGTAAACAATGTCATCAGGGTTTACAACATTTCCTTTTGATTTACTCATTTTCTCGTTGTTTTCCCCAAGGATCATCCCCTGGTTGAACAGCTTTTGGAAAGGTTCTTTCGTTGGTACTACACCAGCATCATATAGAACTTTGTGCCAAAAACGAGCATATAACAAGTGAAGAACTGCATGTTCTGCTCCACCAATGTACACATCAACAGGCAGCCATTTCTTTAGTTTTTCATAATCAGCGAAAATTTCATCGTTTTTTGCATCGATGTAACGAAGGTAGTACCAGCAGCTTCCTGCCCATTGGGGCATCGTATTCGTTTCTCTTCTCCCTTTCATCCCGGTTTCTGAATCAACGACATTTACCCATTCGTCGATATTCGCAAGTGGAGACTCCCCTGTACCCGATGGTTTGATCTCTGTCGTTTTTGGAAGTTCAATAGGAAGATCCTCTTCGGCTACCGGAGTAACGGAACCATCTTCCCAGTGAATGACAGGGATCGGCTCTCCCCAATAGCGCTGACGACTAAACAGCCAATCCCGCAGGCGGTAGGTCGTTTTCTTTTCACCTTTATTATTTTCTTCAAGCCAGCTGATCGCTTTTTCAATCGCTTCCTCTTTATCAAGGCCATTCAGAAAGTCCGAATTTATGTGCTTTCCATCTCCAGTATAAGCTTCTTCCTCTACATTACCGCCTTCCACAACGGGAATGATCGGAAGTTCGAATTTCTGGGCAAACTCGTAGTCTCTTTCATCGTGCGCAGGAACCGCCATAATCGCTCCACTGCCATAACTCATCAATACATAGTCTGCTACCCAAATTGGAAGCTTCTCACCGTTGATTGGATTTACAGCATAGGCGCCTGTAAACACCCCGGACTTATCTTTAGCAAGATCTGTACGCTCAAGATCGCTCTTATTTTTTGCCTTATCAACGTATGCTTCAACATTCTCTTTTTGAGCGTCAGCCGTAATCTGATCTACAAGGGGGTGTTCAGGAGCAAGCACTGCGTACGTAGCACCAAACAATGTATCTGGTCTTGTGGTAAATACATCGAAGTTCTGGTTCGTTCCAGCAATCGTGAACGTAACTTCCGCTCCTTCTGATTTTCCGATCCAATTACGCTGCATATCCTTGATACTTTCTGGCCAGTCCAGTTCTTCCAGATCATCAAGCAGGCGATCCGCATAGGCGGTGATTTTCAGCATCCACTGTTTCATTGGACGTCTTTCAACCGGATGCCCCCCTCTTTCACTCTTTCCATCAATGACTTCTTCGTTGGCTAGCACAGTACCCAGCGCAGGGCACCAGTTCACAGCTACTTCATCGACGTAGGCGAGTCCTTTTTCATAAAGTTTCAGGAAGATCCATTGCGTCCATTTATAGTAATTCGGATCTGTCGTATTCACTTCCCGATCCCAATCGTAAGAGAAGCCAAGTTCTTGAATCTGGCGTCGGAACGTATTAATGTTCTGTTCCGTGAACTCTTCCGGGTCATTTCCTGTATCAAGAGCATATTGCTCAGCAGGCAAGCCAAAGGCATCCCACCCAATCGGATGAAGCACTTCATACCCTTGCATTCTTTTCATTCGTGATAGGATATCTGTTGCCGTATACCCTTCTGGATGTCCCACGTGCAACCCTGCACCGGATGGATATGGGAACATATCTAGTGCATAGAATTTCTGTTTGTCAGAGTGGCTGTCTGTTTTAAATGTTTTATTGTCCAGCCAATAATTCTGCCATTTCTTTTCGATCGTCTTATGATCAAAAGCCATTTGTTTTCCTCCTCATTCATCTCTATAAAAATATAAAAAGCCCCTCATCCCTATATGGGACGAGAGGCTTGATTCCCGCGGTACCACCCAAATTAACGTTTCGTAAAAACGTTCACTCGAGGTCAATAACGGCGACTGCACCGGCAAAAGCTACCATTTACGTTCACTTTTGCGACATCCAAGGCGAGTTCACAAAGATCAAGAGCAGCTTACACCAACCGCTGCCTCTCTTAAACATGAAACTTTGCTACTACTCCTTTTCCACGTCATTTCGTTTATATTCGTATCTTAATGAAACAGAAGTCCTTTGTCAAGCGGCTCTTGCCCATGTTTACCTAAAGATAAAAAAAGGTAAACAACTAATGTACGACGTATCTTTAAGGAGGCAGCATGAGAAAAATTATTCGTAAAGCTACCGAGTATGCAAAGAGAAACCCACAGCAGACGAAACGGTTCGCTAAGAAAGCTTTAGATACCGCAAAAGGCTATCGAAAGAAAAGTAAATCCAATACTAAACCTAGACCTTAACCTGCATATCTTTCATGCAGGTTTATTATTTGTTTAAGTCAAACAGGCGAACGGTTTTATCCGCCGATCCTATGACAAACCGGGCCCCATTCGGAGCATAATCTGCACTATAATTTCCCTTAGCAGGTAATTCGTTATCAACAACAGATAAATCGGACAAGGATACACGCTTCACTTGATAAGCCATGGTGATCGCCACTTCCAGTCCACTTGGAGCCACAGCTATTCCGTAATATCCCTGATCCCCAACGTTGAATTTCTCCAAAGCCTGATGAGTGACCATGTCCCACAAAATTAACACACCATCATATCCTACTGAAACGGCATGACGATCTTCATCAAAGAACCGGAATCCCATCGTAGCTCCTTCATGACCGTCGACCTGTTCCAGAACCTCACAGCTCGGAAGATCGAAACGTCGAATTGTCTGACCTAATCCTCCAATGATGGCATGGTTATGACACTTCCCTGTTTCAAGCACACCTATATTTTTCTCATCACTTTTCACTTTTTTCACTTGTTCGCCATCTGGCAACTCCCAAAGTGTGATCATATTCGACTTCGTACTTGTAATCAAATACTCCTCGTCTTTTGTTACTCTCAAATGCTGGACTCCTGACTTTAAGTCCTGCCTTTCTTGCACTGGACTGCTGCTTGTTACTTCATGAGTCAATATCTTCCCATCGCCTGAAGCTGAGAGCAGCTTCTTGCCATTTTCAATCCAACTGACTCCGTTCACTGTCTGTTTGTGTCCCTCAAAAACTTGAGTTCTTTGGCCACTATCTGCTTCCCACAAAAAAAGTTCACCATTGAACCCTGCAGAGAGGATGGTTTGGCTATCAGGACTAAACAATACTTTATTAACGTGTGCAGTATGAGCAGTTAATGATCTCATAACTTTTCCCCCTAGGACCAAAATTTAATAACTTAGATTATACCCTGCTCTTCGTGCTACAATAACGCTGAGTTTTAAAAAAATGGGAGGCAGTACCCGCTATGACTTTACAACGCATTTTAGATTATTCTCATACACTAATGGAACAAACATTAAAGAAAGGCGATATTGCCGTAGATGGAACGTGCGGAAATGGTCATGATACCCTCTTCCTCGCTAAGCTTGTAGGAGAAGAAGGACATGTTCACGGATTCGACGTTCAGCAGAAAGCCATTCAAAATACCATTAGACGCTTGGAAGCAAACTCTGTTGAACACCGCGTGTCCCTCTATCATGAATCACACAGTCATATAAAAGAGAGCATTCCAAGCGAGCATCAATCGAACATTCAGGCAGCCATTTTCAATTTAGGCTACCTTCCAGGGAGTGATAAGCAAGTCGTCACAACACCAACCGAAACTATTTCTTCTGTTGAAAATCTCCTGACTATGATGAAAAAGGGCGGCCTGATCGTCCTTGTCGTCTATCATGGTCACTCAGGAGGAGACGTGGAAAGAGAAGCTGTCGTGAAGTTCGTCACTTCACTTGATCAGAAAGCATACAGTGTTCTCCAATATGGATTCATTAATCAAAGGAATAATCCACCGTTTATACTAGCTATCGAAAAACAGTAGCCTGGGACCTACAATGGTCTTCCAGGCTTTAATTTATGGTACATTTTAGTGTTGTAATAAAAAAATGTAGCTTTCTTCCCACTCACTTTAAGCAAATCCTTCACAAAACTCCTTGCATTTTTCAACTTCCCTACTTTTCTGTCGGCAAGGTACATCCCTACAAGCCCTTCATGAATCATTTGATGAAAAGGTGTATTAGGAAGCTTTTGAATTTCTTCATGAGTCTGTTTTACAAAATATTTAAAGCGGTCTTTCATTTCCCCATCATGATTGTAATAGGTGCAGAAATTAAGATCCCCTTCTTCTTCGTCTTCTTGTTGATCGATATAATAATCTAAGAGAATGTGAAGACCTTGCATAAACGGAAAATAACTTCGTTCCACTTGCTCAGCAAGTCGTTCATCCATGGTGCCTCCCAACGTATAGGAGACTAGGCAGAAAATTCCTAATGTTGAGCCTGTACAAGCTGAAAATTCATACCATTCTAAATGAGGCCACTCAGACTGGTAGTTTTCAAACCAGCTTTTCAATCTCGGAATTCTTTCTTCTTCGATGACGTGCTTATGTACCTGAAGGTCATTATAAAGCGCCCCTAATTTGACCGTGTGATGCTGGACTACACTGTAATAAGGTGTCTTTAAGACTTTCTGACAAGTTTGGACGAGCTCTTTTAAATAACCTCCGTCATCATTATCTTCTCTGTGTTGATAGTAATCTTTGACTTCGTTTCCAGGTGTGAGAGCATCCGTCATGGATTGGTGCAGCATACGGAAATCCTCAGGATCCATAGAAGTACTTCGATCACATAGGTTATCAAGATAATCGCTTATCGTCTGGTAAGCAACAATGAAGCGAATCGCTGCTTCCCAGTTGTCTTTGGCCAGCACAGAGTAGATAGCTCCCCCTTCACAATGAAAAGTCTTCCCTTCGATACTCGCCAAAGCCTGAGAGCGAAGCTCCTCATCGGGAATTGCCTGAGCCTTTTCAATCCAGTAATTCAATTCTTTATGTACAGCAGGGAAAATCCTCCGATATACTTTATACATCAGATGCACGGCATTATGTGGAACATGAGCTGTCAAATCGATCCCTCCTATATCAGGATTTATCCAGGTGAAGTTTTATAAAACTTTTTGTATAGTTATAGACTGTATTCCATTCCGGTTCGTTAAAAATCTCATGATAAAGCCCGGGCCACTGTTTATAGCATTTCTCTTTACACGACACTTTATGAAACCATTCTTTCGTCTTTTCAATATCCACCATCAAGTCTTCCTCTGCCTGCATGACGAGAAGAGGCACATCTGGAAATCGGTCAATATCTTGAAACGATTGTTTAATCCCTTTCCTGAACTCTCTATACCAGCGAATCGAGACTTTGGATAAGATCATGGAATCGTGCTTATCTCTGATGATAAGCTCTTGATTTCTCGTAACCATTTCCGGTTTCATAGGGGCTTTCACCCTTAAGGTAGGCCAAACCCTATTAATAATGTGAGAAAAAGCTTCCATCCGCTTCCCTGCTCCATTCAAAATACCGGCTGCAGGGGACGATAGAATGACACCATCAACCAAAGGATGAAAGGTTTGCATGGCACGAATCACTGCTATACCTCCCATACTGTGGCCTAATATGAAGATCGGTCTGGACTCATCTGCTTTAGTAATCCAGTACCCAATCGTTTTTATATACTCATCAAATCTATGGATATGACCTTTTTTCCCTGTCGACTTTCCTTGTCCAGGAAGATCGCCATAAATGACATTGAACCCGTCTTGTTGAAAGTGAGCCGCCAGCTCATCGTAGCGTCCCGCATGTTCAAATGCCCCATGGACAATCACTATTGTAGCCAGATTCTGTTCTGAAACCAATTTTATCATCCGTACACGACTCCTTACGATTTGCTATACTGTTTATACACATATTATAAGGGGGTTCTAAATGATTTGCGAATATAAAGGAGAGCTACCTCAAATTGATCCGAGTGCTTATATTGCAGAAGATGCCGTCATCACGGGGGATGTAAAAATCGGAGAACTTTCCAGCGTGTGGTTCAAAACCGTGATCAGAGGAGACGTTTCACCTGTACATATAGGAAAAGAGGTAAATATACAAGATTTAAGCATGCTTCACCAAAGCCCTAATCAGCCGTTGATCATTGAAGACGGAGTAACTGTCGGTCATCAGGTGACATTACATTCTGCCCACATTAAAAAGAACGCACTAATCGGAATGGGCTCACTTATCCTAGACGGAGCAGAAATTGGTGAGCAAGCTTTTATAGGGGCGGGAAGCTTAGTTCCTCCCGGAAAGGTGATTCCGCCAAATACTCTGGCATTCGGAAGGCCTGCAAAAGTTGTGCGTGAACTGAATGAAGCGGATATTCAGGAACTTGACCGCATTCGTAAAACGTATGTTGAAAAAGGACAATATTATAAAAGTCTGCAAACCTAGTCATTTAAAAAGCCTCTGAAAATGAATTCAGAGGCTTTGTTTTATTTGAAGCGGTTTTTAAGTTCTTCTGCTTTATCAGTCTTCTCCCATGGAAATTCCACATCGGTACGACCGAAGTGACCGTACGCAGCTGTTTGGCGATAAATCGGACGACGAAGGTCCAACATTTTAATAATTCCTGCTGGACGCAGGTCAAACATGTCTCTGACTGCTTCAACAAGTCTTTCTTCGCTAACCTTCCCTGTACCGAACGTATTGATAGAAATGGATACAGGCTGAGCTACACCGATAGCGTACGCCAACTGTACTTCCACAGTATCTGCAAGTTCTGCAGCTACGATGTTCTTCGCTACGTAACGCGCAGCATAAGCAGCGGAGCGGTCCACTTTTGTTGCATCTTTTCCACTGAATGCACCGCCCCCATGTCGAGCATATCCACCGTAGGTATCAACAATGATCTTTCTTCCTGTTAGACCCGCATCCCCTTGTGGACCTCCGATTACGAAACGGCCTGTAGGGTTAATGAAATATTTTGTATGATTATCAATTAAGTAAGAAGGAACAACAGGATCAATAACTTCAGCCTTAATGTCTTTTTTAATTTGATCAAGGGTAATCTCTTCAGCATGCTGAGTTGAAATGACAATCGTATCAACGCGAACCGGTTTATCATTTTCATCGTATTCAATCGTCACTTGAGTTTTCCCGTCTGGACGTAAGTACTCGAGTGTACCGTCATTACGAACATCAGATAAGCGTTTGGAAAGCTTATGCGCAAGAGAGATCGGCAAAGGCATCAATTCTTTCGTTTCATTGTTTGCAAATCCGAACATAAGCCCCTGGTCACCTGCACCAATTGCCTCGATTTCATCCTCGCTCATTTGCCCTTCACGTGATTCATAGGCAACATCTACTCCACCGGCGATGTCTGGGGATTGTTCGTCAATGGCAGTAAGAACTGCACACGTATCAGCATCAAAACCATACTTGGCTCTTGTATAGCCAATATCCTTGATGGTCTGGCGTACTATAGATGGAATATCTACATAGGTATTGGTACTGATTTCTCCAGACACTAGCACAAGTCCTGTAGTGACTGTCGTTTCACACGCAACCCTCGCATTTGGGTCGTTTTTTAAAATTTCGTCTAAGATCGCATCAGAAATCTGGTCACAAATTTTATCCGGGTGGCCCTCGGTAACAGATTCTGATGTGAATAACCGGCGATTGGCAGGCATTCTCTAAAACTCCTCCTTCTGAAAGTTCAATGAATTAGACGGAACTCTTTACCAGTATGTGTAGAAACCGTAGAACAGTTTCCTTATTCATTCATTTCATATCTTGTCCTCCAGTAGTATGCACGAAGGAGGATCAAGTTCACTTATGGATCATTTCCTTATATAAAAGAAAAAACCCTTCCTGACTTAGAGGAAAGGGGCTGCTTCCTTTCGCTCTTATCGTCCAAGGAGTGATAGATCTCCTTGCTTCAGGTTAGCACCATGTCATTTGAATGACGGGTTGCCGGGCTTCAAAGGGCCTGTCCCTCCACCGACTCTGGATAAGAGAGTTTCCGTTCTTGGATATCGTATCGAAAACCATGTTTAATGTCAATTAAATACCTATGCCTTAGGCAAAGAACAAGTACCATTCTTACACTTGCTTTTAAAAAGTTTATAACGGCTTCTAGCCACAAGTGCGTATAGTGGTTTTCCAATCATGCTGCTTCCAGGAATAGAAAAAAGTACTCCTGGAATAAACGTGATCGGACATTTCCTCATAAGATAAGTAATAGCAAAGTACCCTCTCTTCTCACCGCCAGAAGGAAGCAGTACGTGTAACTCCTGTACTATTGCTTTTTTTCTACTTTTAGATAGAGGATTTACCTTCTCATATTGTTGAAGAGAGATCCACTCCATTGTATTAAACCAATCTAGTCTTTGAAACAGACGCTTTGATTGATTACACAAGTAACAAGCCCCATCGTATAGCACAAGTGATTTGCTCATTAAATCACAACCTTTCACCTTTTATTTTACCTAATGAAAGGGTAAAAATAAATTGAAAGCATTTTCACAAACAGTATGGATTATTAATATGAATGTGTTATACTAATGTTCAGATTATTAAGTACTTAGCTTATTGAAATCTTTTAAAAAAGGCGGGTAGACGCATATGAGTGCCATTAATCAAATGTCAGATTTAAACCTCTTATTAGCCCAGGAGCATGTCCACCACCAATTATCGGTACCTCAATTAGTGGAGCACATCTTAGAGCGTCATGAAGGGGCGCTTACGGACAAAGGAGCCATCCAGGCCACGACTGGAGCTTATACAGGACGATCTCCTAAGGATAAATTCATAGTCAAAGATGATGTCTCCGCTAATAAAGTTGACTGGGGCAAAGTAAATCAGCCCATCGACGAAGACACCTTCACCACACTTTACCATAAAGTGCTCGATTACTTGAAAGATCGTGACGCTTTGTTTTCCTTTAAAGGGTTTGCTGGGGCTGATGAAAAGTTCAGGCTTCCAATCAGAGTTATTAACGAATTTGCTTGGCATAACCTGTTTGCCCGACAAATGTTCATCCGTCCTTCCGAAGATGAAGTGGATGGATTAGACCCAGAATTCACTGTCGTATCTGCACCGACGTTTAAAGCAGAACCTGAGGTTGACGGAACAAATTCAGAAGCTTTTATCATGGTTTCGTTTAAACACCGCATTGTTTTAATTGGAGGAACCGAATACGCAGGGGAAATTAAAAAATCAATCTTCTCAGTTATGAACTTTATGCTTCCCCAGAAAAATGTATTGCCTATGCATTGTTCTGCTAATGTTGGAAAAGAGGGTGATGTCGCCTTATTCTTCGGTCTTTCAGGTACAGGTAAAACAACATTGTCGGCTGACCCACACCGGAGACTAATTGGTGATGATGAACACGCCTGGTCTAATTACGGCATCTTCAACATTGAAGGTGGCTGTTATGCGAAATGCATAAATTTATCTGAGGAAAACGAACCACAGATATTTAATGCCATCCATTTTGGTTCAGTTTTAGAAAACGTTGTTCTAAAACCAAATAGTCATGTTCCTGACTTTGAGGATACGAGTTTGACCGAAAATACTAGAGCAGCTTATCCGATAGATCATATAGATAATATCATCCGTCCAAGCATTGCAGGACATCCAAACGCAATCATTTTCCTTACAGCTGATGCAACTGGAGTACTTCCGCCAATCAGTAAATTGTCCAAAGAGCAGGCCATGTATCATTTCCTCAGTGGATATACAAGTAAGCTTGCCGGCACTGAACGAGGGATTACAGAACCTCAAGCTACATTTTCAGCTTGTTTCGGTTCACCGTTCCTGCCGCTTGCTCCTTCTACTTATGCAGAAATGCTTGGTGATAAGATCGATCAGTTTGATGCTGATGTTTATCTAGTTAACACTGGGTGGACCGGTGGCCCTTATGGTGAAGGCTCACGTATGAAGCTTTCTTATACCCGCTCTATGATTCAGGCAGCGCTAGAAGGTGAACTCACCTCCGTAGAGACTTACACAGATCCATTCTTTGGCTTGAGTATTCCAACTCATTGTCCAGGTGTTCCTGATGATGTCCTTATCCCTAAGAGGACTTGGGATGACCCTGAACGTTATGATGAACAGGCTAAAGATTTAGCAAACAAGTTCCATGAAAACTTTAAAACTTTTGTCTATGCCAGTGATAAAATCAAACAGGCTGGACCTGCCTATAACAGGCATTGATTATGTTTCCTCATCTCCTCATATAAAAAAAAGCGCGCGTACGATACTATTTCGTACGCGCGCTTTTGCTTTTTGTTTCCAATTAAGACTCCATTTGTTCTATTCGCTTCATACATTGAGGAAGAACCTCATCCTTCATCATAAAACTGAATCGATCATTTTTCGCTATCTCTTTAGGAAGGTGCTGAAACAAAACAGGACCATGGGTCTCAAAGTAATGTTCTTGCTCAGCCAATTCTGAAATAGTTGCAAAATAAACATTTTTGATCACATTACCGCCCTTGCCCTCTACATAATACTGACCAATATACTGCAAGTCAGAAACTTCAGCGCCTGTCTCTTCCTTCACTTCGCGTACCGCTGCTTTTTCAGCTGTTTCGCCATCCTCTACCTTGCCGCCAGGAAATTCTATACCACGATCTTTATGTCTGGTGAGCAACCATTGGTTGTTATAGCGGCAAATGACCCATACATGTTTTGGGGCTTTCGAAAAAGGATGATCTTCAAAAGATAATTTTACCGGATTATGATAAAAATCATAAAATGTTTTCATGCTAGATCAACTGCCTTTAGTGCTTATATTGGAACTACTTCCCTGACAGGTTTACTTACCTGGTCTTATACCTGTTTAAATCGTACCATAAGCTAAGATAAATACAAACTAGTCCAAGAAGAATTTGAGTATATTTAGCTTTATTATTCCTTTTGCTTACCTTTGGTAAACAAAAGATTATTTACATAAAATTGAAACCATTCCCTATGTAGCTCGTATAAATAATAAACCCGGCTAAGGAGGATCATAAATGAAAAAACTGACCTTTGCGATTAGCATCCTTATGGTGATGTTATTGATCAGTGCATGTTCGAGTACAGAAGGTGAAAAAATTAAAGAAGTTTATACCAAATCAACTGAGGCTTCTAAGAACTTAAAGAACTTCGCTATGAAAATGAAAACAGAGCAAATCATTAATACAGGAGAGAAAAACTCAGAAGAAAAGACAAATTCACCAGTACCTACAGAAATTCCAATCACTTCAACCATCTATTCTGAAATGCAGGTGGAACCGCTGGCTTTCCATCAGACAGTTGAAACAATGGGCCAAACAATTGAACAATACTACTCGGAAGATGGATTATATATGACCATGCCTACTAAAGAAGGCTGGTTCAAAGCTCCAAAAGAGTTAACTGAACAGTTGAATACCCTGACTGCACAAGAACAGACCCCTGTTTCCCAACTAGAAAGCCTTAAAGAATACATCGATGAGTTCAATCTCGAAACAGAAGGTTCCAACTACATTCTTACATTGAGCTCTGAAGGGCAAAACGTTCAAAATTTATTTGAAGAAGCAATAAAAGAAACAATGCCTGAAGGTCAAATCACAGAAGAATTGATGCAAGGGCTGAATGTCAATAAAATGGATTATGAATTCGTCATCGATAAAGAGAGCTATTACCCTCAGACCATGAACATCTCTATGGATTACACACTAGAACAGGGCGGACAGAAGATGGATATACAACAAAAAATGTTCGGTGAGTATAGCAAATTCAATGAGATAGGAGAAATCACTATTCCTCAAGAGGTGAAAGATAAAGCGAAGGAGATTGAGGGGCCAGAGAGCCTGTTTCAATCATAAAATACTGATGAATCAAAGAGCCCATTTCTATGTTAGAAAGGGGCTCTCTGTTTAATCTTCCAATATTCCCATTTCAGTGATATGTTTTTTCGTCATTTCATCACCAAGTTCATAAATCTTCCTGAATGCTACTCTCATCCCATAATCGTAGTCATCATTATCTTCATCCTGATGATAAGGTTTAGCAGGAATATGTGCTCTGTAAAAGGACCTATTGTCTGCATTTTCAATTTCATCAAAAACTTCTCTCAATGCAAGAATTTCATCTTCTGTCGCTTCTACGATAAAATCGTCATTATTCGCATCATGGTTGACTGAAATTTCTCTAGTACCGATATTGATGTAATACTTATTCTTTTCCACTCTTGTCCCTCCTTGCTCTTATTTTGAGCAATTGAGGAAGGCTTATTACATCTTGAACCATTTCTTATCCATACACATGAACCTGATGCACATCTAAAGTTACTTCTTTTAAATAACCCTCGTCTACTTCGACCCCGATTCCGGGCTGATCGGGAACCTTAATCATCCCGTTCACGACTTCTATTTCTGGTTTGATGATATCTTTTTCGAAATACCTTGAAGAACTTGAAAGGTCGCCAGGAATGGTGAAATTCGGAAGTGATGCTAACGCCAAGTTATGAGCTTTTGAAATCCCTGATTCAACCATTCCCCCGCACCAGACAGGGATCCCTTTTTCAAGACAATAATCATGGATTTTTATTGCTTCTGAAAGACCTCCGACACGACTGATTTTAACATTAATAACTTTACAGCTCTCGAGTTCCAGCGCTTGCTTTGCATCATGGAAACTCATGACAGACTCATCCAAGCAAATCGGTGTTTTTAACTGCTTCTGTAGTTTTCGATGCAAATAAAAATCTCCGGCTTGAAAAGGCTGTTCGATCATCATTAATCCATACTGATCCAGTTCTATGAGGTGAGGGATGTCATCCTTTGAATACATGCCATTGGCATCAATCATTATGGGAAGGTCAGCATCAACCTTCTGAACTTTCTTGATCAACTCTTCCTCTTGCCCTAAGTTCACCTTCAATTTGTAGCGTTGGTAACCGCTATCTTTCAACCCTTTCACATCTTCTTCAAGCGAATCAGATAAGCTGAGCACAGCTCCTGCTCTTACGGTTTCGCTTGTTCCTCCGATCAATTCCCGTAGGCTTACGTTCTGCTTTTTACTGAACAGATCCCAAATCGCCCCTTCCAGTCCGGCCTTCGCCATCGGGTGGCCCTTTACGGACTGAAAATTTTTCGAGAGATCACTTGGATGTTCAAGTTCTCCAAATGGGGTTTGAGGAATGATGAAATTAATGAGGATCTCCCATGCTGTACTCGTCGTTTCATACGTGTAGAATGGTTCACTAAAAGCAGTAACCTCACCGTACCCACACCACCCTTCAGCATCATGTGCTTCTACGATAATGAGTGAACGATCAGTTATCGTGCCTTGATGGGTTCGAAAGGGAACAGTGAGAGGCAGCTTAATATGTCTTAGCACTATTTTTTTTATGTCCATGCTCCTAGTTCTCCTTTTCTAAAGCAGAAAACAGCTCTCTTCTTAACAGTTTGTTCGAAGCGTTCCTCGGGAGTTGGGCCAGAATGAAAAAAGCTTTAGGAATTTTGTATTTGGCTAACCTTTCCTCACAAAATTCCGCTACGTCTTCTGAATGAATGGTTACACCTTCTTCAGGGACTAAAAATGCCGCAGGTACCTCACCCCATGTTTCATCGCTTATTCCGGTTACACCCGCTTCTTTCACCCCTGGAAAATCGCTTAAGACACTTTCTAACTCCGCCGGGTAAATATTTTCACCTCCGGAAATAATTACATCCTTCACTCGATCTACAACATAGAGAAACCCTTCATCGTCTTTATACCCTAAATCACCCGTCCGCAGGTATTCTTTATTCAATGGTGTATGGTTATAGTAGCCTTTAGATACCATAGGGCCTTTAACTAAAATCTCTCCAACTTCATTTGGTCCATCAGCTTCAACAATTACCTCAGCAGGCGTTAAAGCTTTTCCTGCTGATCCTAATTTCTTCATAGCAGCACTCGGATTTAATGTCGCGATTTGAGAAGAGGTTTCTGTCATTCCATACGTTTGAAAAACAGGTACACTCTTTAATTCTGCTTTACGCAGTAAAGTCTCAGGGACAGGCCCTCCGCCTAATAACATGCAGCGAAAAGTATTTGGATAGAAGTCATCTTTTAAATCTTCCAGTAGTCGTTGAAGCATCAAAGTAACTACAGAGATGTGTGTAATACGATTGTTCCTGATTTCACGATTAATGACGGGCGCGTCGAATCTTTCGATCAGGCTAACGGTTATTCCGTAGATAACACTTTTCATCAATACCGAAAACCCGCCAACGTGAAACATCGGCAAACACAGCAGCCATTTATCCTCTGGTTGAACACCAAGGTTCAGTGCCGAGGCAACGGCGCTGAACCAGTGATTTCCATACGTGTGCATCACAGCTTTCGGATTGCCTGTCGTCCCTGACGTGTACATCATTGTAAAAACCTGATCAAGATGGATTTCCTTTTTCAAATCCAATGTTTCAGCTTTTCTAATTGGGATATCATCCACTTTAAGCAAACGACCTTCGGGTATAACCTGTGATGCTTGTCTCGCTTGTTCTGCCTTTTCTAAAAGTCCTTCACCGGCAAAAAACCATGATACATCCGCATCTGATAATGGAAACGCGATTTCTGCGGCAGTTAATCGTGTATTTAAAAGGACAGCAGTCGCCCCGATATAACTGAGAGAATGGATAAACACCGGGAATTCGATCTGATTGTGCATAAGTAGAGCGACGTGGTCTCCTTCTTTAACTCCTAATGTAATCAGGTTCTCTGCTAAATTCCTGCTCTCATTACGCAATTTTGAAAAACTCATAGAAAAGCCATCAGGTTGTTCAATAGCAACATGTTCAGGATTCAGTTCATTTTGTTTTTCTAACCAGTGAGGAATTGTCTCATTCAAAGGTGACCCTTCTTTCTTTAAATAGATCTTTAATTAAAAATTGGTTAATAAAAAACAAACTTTATTCTTGCAGATAATCCTTCTAATCCAGAAGGCACAGTTTCGGGGCATTTATGTCAATATTGGTGGATAGGAAAATAACTCGCTTTCCAGGGGCATGTGCTGAGCCTCCTTAGACTCCGTCTTCCGGGGCCTGACCTATCATGCAGGGTCTCGCCGTCTTCCCATCAACCATATGTTTATTAAGAGGCTCGAAGCGATCTCTTATGGAAATAAAGCATTTGAGAACTAGAAATGTTGTTCATTCAACATTGTCACTAATTTCCTTGCTAAGTTATTTTCGAGAACTTCCTATGGCAAGGGGTGTTGGGGAAGGGTGAGACTCCCGCGGGAGAAGGAGCGAGTCGAGACCCCACAGAGAGCAAAAGCGAACGAGGAGGCTTGAAAGTTCCCTGCAGGAAAGCGAATCCTTCCCAAACGCCCCTCTTTCCACACATGAATTTTATATAATGTAGAGAGAATCAAATAAAGGGACACTCCTTCTTAAGGAATGCCCCTTTGCCACTATCATTAAGGAAAACGAGGAAACTTATCAAAGTCTGGTTTTCTCTTCTCCTTAAACGCGTCACGACCTTCTTTTGCTTCCTCAGTCGTGTAGTAAAGCAATGTAGCGTCGCCACCCATTTGCTGCAACCCAGCTAGTCCATCTGTATCGGCATTGAAAGAAGCCTTCAAGAAGCGCAGGGCAGTTGGAGATTTTTCAAGCATTTCTTTACTCCATTGAACCGTCTCTGCTTCTAACTGATCAAGAGGAACAACCGTGTTTACTAATCCCATCTCTTCAGCTTCTTTGGCGCTGTATTGACGGCATAGGTACCAAATCTCGCGAGCTTTTTTATGACCTACGATACGGGCCAGTAATCCAGCTCCGTAGCCTGCATCGAAGCTTCCAACTTTCGGTCCTGTTTGACCAAAGATAGCGTTGTCTGCAGCGATAGTCAGATCACATACAATATGTAGAACATGACCTCCGCCGATCGCATATCCAGAAACCATCGCAACAACTGGTTTTGGAATAACCCGAATCAAGCGTTGCAGATCAAGGACATTTAGACGTGGGATGTGGTCATCTCCAACGTAGCCGCCATGACCTCTTACTTTCTGATCCCCTCCAGCACAGAAGGCATCGTCTCCTACACCAGCTAGAACAATAACTCCGATCTTGGAGTCGTCACGTGCATATGCAAAAGCATCAATTAGCTCATGTACGGTCTGAGGACGGAATGCATTGCGGACCTCAGGCCTGTTAATCGAAATCTTAGCGATTCCTTCGTATGTTTCGTATAAAATATCTTCGTATTCGCGTTCGCGAACCCAATTAAAAGACATAGTAAATCCTCCTTGAACTAAACTTAGATTTCATGTATGAACGTTTACATACAATTATTATTGTATCATGAAGTCTTCAACAATTTTAGCGAAAATTCTCGGCTCTTCGAGATGCACCGTATGTCCTGCATTATCGATCGTAACCCATTTCGCATTAGGTAGTTCTTTTGTCATATGTTCATTAATTCGGTGAAATTTGTGATCTTCTGCCCCTGTAATCAACAGGACATCGGCTGATACTGTACCTAAACGGTCCCACCATGAAGGTTGTTTTCCTGTTCCCATACCTATTAAGGATTCCGAGAGGCCTTTAGGATCTTGTTTCGTACGTTCTTCCCGAAGCTTACGTTTCGCTTCTGCAGATAAGTTGACCTGAGTTCTGAAAAGTGGGATGTTCTCCCACATCGTTACAAACGATTCGATCCCTTCTTCAGCAACTTTTCTAGCAAGACCTTCGTCCTTAGCCTGCCTAGCTAGCTGATCTTCAGATGATTGAAGGCCCGGAGATGCACTTTCCAAAATAAGTTTATCCACGAGCTCAGGATACAAGATGGAGAATGATAAGGCTGTTCTACCTCCCATAGAGTACCCTAGCAGACTCACTTTATCAACATTCATCTGCATTAGTAAATCTTTAAGGTCTCGACAAAACTGTTCCATCGTAAGAACCCCAATCGCTCCAGTCCTCGCATGTCCAGGAAGATCGATTCTCACCACACGAAAAGTTGTATTGAATTGCTCGATGATTTCTTCGAACGTAAGGGTACTCCCTGTAAATCCATGAAGCATTAACAGGACTGGGCCTTCTCCTTCTTCTTCAACCCAGTACTTTCGGCCCCTGATTTTTTTATACATTATCCGTCACTCCCATGTAAGACGGCTTCCTCTACGCTTCCCCACTTCGCTTTATGGAAATCGACATGGTCTGTTCGACTAATAACGAGTTCAATGACAAAAATTCCTTGATATTGTTGGCTTTGTTCCAAACTCATTTGATAATCCGACCATGTCTCCACTTTTTTATGGATACCACCGAACATACGGACGGAGTGAGAAAAGTCAAGATCGACAGGAGTTCCGAATAATTCTTCAAAGTTTCGGGCTTCATTTGCTTGAGGGAGATAAGAGAATATCCCACCTCCATTATTGTTAATAACGACAACTGTTAAAGGGATATTATAACGTCTTGCCATCCACAGCCCATTCAAATCATGGAAGAAGGAAACATCACCTAGCAGCAATGTTGTGGGCCGTCCTGACACTGCTGATCCTATAGCTGTAGAAACAACCCCATCGATGCCGTTCGCTCCTCTGTTTGTCAAAATGTTAATATCCTTTGGCGTTGACATGAAGAAGCTATCGACGTCCCGAATCGGCATACTATTCCCCACAAATAGATTCGATCCTTCCGGGAGATTTTGAGAAAGATAGACGACCGCATGCCCTTCATTCAGGGGTTCTTCAGGCTTTTTCAACATGAGATCTTTAGCTGTCTGGTTCATTTTTCCCCATCTCTCCAGCCAATCTGTTTCTAAACTTCCTTCAGAAAATTCTGTCGTCAACTGTTCGCAAAATAACTTAGGATCCGCCCATATAAACCGCGGTTGAATTCCAGCAGGCTCTCGATAGCTTTTATAGGAATCTACAATTAGATGGTCAATATCGTTCCACTTTTTCACCCATTTTGAATAAGCCTTTGATACAGGCATCGCTCCAAACCTCAGGATATAATCAGGTTTTAATTGGTCTCTTAATGTAGATGATTTCAATAAGGCATCATAATTCTCTATAATGTTTCTTTTGTCATGTTCTCCAGCTCTTAGGCCTGACAGTGGATCAGCCAGTACAGGAACACCTAAACGTGATGCAAGCATTGTCACCGATTCATTTAGTCCAGCATCTGTATGTGGACCAACCACGATGACACCCCTTTCTTTCGAAGCTAATCTTGCCTGCAACTCTGATACCAATTTTTCGTCCAAAAGAGCTTTTCCAGCCGCAGCTCTAGGTATCGGCTGAATATCCCCTCTCCATAGACCGTCTAAAGTGAAATCAGGTACGAGCGGTTCTCTAAAAGGCATGTTCAAATGGACAGGTCCTTTATTCCCGCCGATACTTTCTTCTACTGCACGAGCCGCCTGCCTTCTTGCATACATGTGAAGACCAGCCTCCGGCAGTGCCATATCTTGATACCAACATACATATTGACCAAACATATGAGTTTGGTCAATCGCTTGCGGTGCTCCTACGTCCCTCAATTCATGAGGACGGTCAGCGGTTAAAACAATTAAAGGAACCCGGCTGTAGTAAGCTTCGACAATAGCTGGATAATAGTTGGCTGCAGCGGTCCCTGATGTACATACAATAGCGACAGGTTTTTGCTGTTCTTTCGCCATCCCCAATGCAAAAAAGGCAGCAGACCTTTCATCTAAATGGATCCAATGTCTAATGCCGCTATGTTCCGCAACCGTCATCGCCAGAGGGGTCGATCTTGATCCTGGAGATACTACGACATGGTCAACTCCTGAATAAGCTAGTTGATCCACGAAATGAGTAACATATTTTGTTAAAGATTCGACATGTTCCATTAATATCCCCCTAAAACAGACAACATCGGTTTCAACTTGACGGCTGTCTCCTCATACTCTGCTTGTGGATCTGAATCTTCTACAACTCCACATCCTGCAAATAAAGAGGCGCTGTCATTCTGAATTAAAGCCGATCGGATTGCTACGGCGAATTCTCCATTATTATGATCATCAAACCACCCGATCGGTCCAGCATACCATCCTCGATTTAAAGTTTCATGATGCCGGATGTACTCGACCGAACTTTGCTGAGGGAGCCCCCCAAGAGCAGGTGTTGGATGGAGTTTTTCAATGACATCCAATATCGTGTATCCTTCATCTAACGTGGCCCGTACTGGAGTGTACAGATGCTGTAAATTTTTTAGTGGATACAAGACTGGTTCTTCAGGGATATCGACATTCGTAGCACAGGCTTCCACCGCTTCTTTTATCATTTCGACGACAAATTGGTGTTCCTGACGGTTTTTCGGATCATGCAGCAGGTCACGGCCAAGATGCTGATCTTCCTCTTCCGTTCCTCCCCTGGGGACGGTGCCAGCAAGACACGTGGATATTAGTTCACGTTTGTCAACTTTCGCAAGTCGCTCTGGGGTAGCACCTACGAAATAATCACCTTCACTTTCAAAGCCAAAAATATAACTATTGTCTTGTGATTCTGCCAAAGCCTTTAAAACGCCAGCGATTTGTACAGGCTCACTGAAGCTTATACGCAATTCACGGGCAAGGACGACTTTTTCCAGAAGCCCTTTTTTAATATCGTCTGTTGCCTCTTTTACGGATGCCTTCCAAAGTTCTGGTGCCACTTCTGAAGTATTTGTCCTCTCAGGCAGCTGGAAATCATGATCCGTTAAACTTAAAAGCTTTTCATGATGATCAGCGATCTGATTGACGATCTGCTGCTGATGATCTTCAGGAAAAATCATTACATTGGTCGTTAAAAATGATTTTCCGCTTTTATTAGTTAGAAGATAGGCAGGGATTGTCATTTGACTATCCGGAAAAGCCTCCCAGGGTGAAGCATTTTTTTGTTTGGAATCAAAGCTGAAGCCTCCTATGGCAACAACTCCTGTTCCTTTTTCACCATATCGATTATAGATTACCGCGTGTTCACGGATTTCATTCCAAAGTGATTGCACTTCTTTGAAGCGACGCTCACTTGTCGCGAATAACTTACTCGCCGTTCCAACGCCCACCATAGTGAAATCCTCTTCTGCGCTTCGCCAAAACAAACGATGATAATCGACTACTTGTCCATGATCCATGAACTGATAAGCATCGATATAATCAATTTGATCGACTACGCTGATTAATTGCGGCTCTGTATAATGACGTGCTTTTTCAATAGCTTCGCCGATAATCTCCTCTATATGAGATGTCTTTGTATGAAGCATACTTTTTCCTCCCATTCATTTAGGGACGTTCTAAATTTATTTGAATGATATGCGAATCATTATGAAGTCTCTAAACGTGCATCTCCCTCTATTTTATTCTCTTTTTTCTCTTGACTCAAGGAATCTCCTTTACCTCTTGCATATTCTTACAATGATTGACACTATGGTCCTGTTTCCCTAAACTTAAATTGATATCATAAAGAATAGTATAATTGCAAGGGAGAGAACATCTATGAGCTCTGTTCAAAATCAAAACATGAAAGCTTCCTTGAATGAACGTGAAGGATTTCAAGTGTGGTGGAGGCTTCTTCGTCCTCATACACTCACAGCTGCATTCGTACCTGTATTCATTGGAACAATGTTAGCCGCCATTGAACAATCCATTAACTTCTGGTTATTTTTAGCTATGTTATTGGCTTCCATCCTCATTCAAGCTGCAACAAATATGTTTAACGAATACTACGATTACGTCCGTGGACTGGACACAGAAAACTCCGTAGGGATTGGAGGCACCATTGTACGTGATGGAATAAATCCACGTGTCGTCCTATCTCTCGCCTTAAGTTTTTTTGCTATAGCAGGTTTATTAGGTGTCTATATTTGCCTATCCTCCAGCTGGTGGGTTGCTTTAGTCGGACTTGTTTCGATGCTTTTCGGCTACCTTTATACCGGCGGGCCATATCCAATCGCCTATACTCCACTTGGGGAAGTGACAGCAGGATTTTTTATGGGGACTATCATCATTGGAATCAGTTATTTCATACAGACCTTAAGCCTCACGATTGAAGTCGTCCTTATTTCTATTCCCGTCGCTATCTTTATAGGGGCCATTCTTCTGGCAAACAATATCCGTGATCGGGTTGGAGATGCAGAAAACGGAAGGAAAACACTCGCCATCCTATTTGGCCATAAAGGTGCTGTGCGTTTTCTAATTTCACTGTTCGCAGGTGCTTATGCTCTGACAATCACCTTTATTTTATTCGGCTTTTTACCATACTGGGCGTTGATCAGCTTATTCAGTGTCCGCAAAGCTGTTGATGCAATAAAAGGGTTTAAAGGAAAATCCGAACCTCTTGAAATGCTGCCTGCAATGAAGGCGACCGCTCAAACGAATACCGTGTATGGGCTGCTTTTAGGAATATCATTATTATTACAACTTTATATCCCGCTAGGATAAACACACAAAGAAGGATGGTTTCAGACCATCCTTTTTTTAACTAGGTTTGATACTGGCAATTGTGGGAAATATTACTTTAAAGGACGGGGAAGATATGGAAAAAATGATGAAAAATACTTTGATGGAAACACTAGGAATGGAAATCGAAACAGCAACGCCTGATTTAGTACAAATTCGTATGCCAGTAGATCACCGAACACACCAGCCAATGGGCTTTTTACACGGTGGGGCAAGTGTAGCTCTAGCGGAAAGCGCTGCGAGTATCGGAGCTTTTTTGAATATTGATAGTAATCAATACCAGATCTTTGGCATCGAAATCAACGCGAATCACATTAAAAGTGTCCGCAACGGAGTTGTAACCGGTGTTGCGACACCTGTCCATATTGGTAAAAATACGATGGTTTGGGAAATCAGAATCGAAAACTCTTCCAGTGAATTGATCTCCACTTCCCGTTGTACCATCGGGGTCGTTCCTCTAAAAAGCACATAACTTTTTTCTATACACACCGCTTCCAGAAAGGAGAATGATTAGATGTTAACAAAAGAACAAAAGGATACATTCAAAAAAAGATTATTGGAAATGAAAGAAGAAGCCGAAAAGGATTTAGAAGAATACCGAAACAATCGAGCCAAAGAAGACTATCAAAATGATGAGACGGGCGAGATCAGTAGTGTGGCAGACCACCCTGGGAATTTGGGAACAGATCAATTTGAGAGAGAAAAAGAAATGACCTTTTACGAACAAGCCCGTGAAAAGCTTATGGAAGTTAATGACGCTTTAAAACGCATGGAGGAAGGAAAGTATGGGTTAAGTGAAAAATCCGGCGAACCAATTCCTATAGAGCGGTTAGAAGCAATGCCTACTGCGCGCTATCGGGTAGATGAAATAGAAGATGAACAGTAAAAGATCATCGAATCAGAAAAAGGAGCTTCCCCATTGATGGGAGGCTCCTTTTTGATTTCCATATGCTCAAGCCGCTGAGGATGAGCGAACTTTCTTCTGCTCTAACCACGGCTTCATTTTTACAAATAAGGGTACAAACAAAGCTCCAATGACAATTCCTTTAATCACATTGAATGGAAGAATTCCAGCCATAATGGTGACCCATTTAACATTGGCACTCATTGTCTCCCATCCCATAAACCAGCTATAGGCAGGAAGAATTAGAAAGTAATTCAGAACACTCATACCAATCGCCATGATGACAGAACTTGTGACCAACCCAGACACGAGCGATTTTGTAGATTTAAATTTATGGTAAATCATAGCTACCGGTACAACAAAGAGTGTTCCTGCTGCAAAGTTAGCGACTACTCCCACGGGGTCTGCGGCCCCTGTGTAAATCAGGTACAATGTATTTTTCAATCCCTCTACAACGACTCCTGCCATAGGGGTGAATAGAATTGCAGCGATTAACGCAGGCACTTCACTGAAGTCCACTTTCAAGTATTGCGGAAGCATCGGCAATGGGAAATTCAAAAACATTAACACCATTGAAATACTCCCTAATAAAGCTAATATAATTAATTTCAACAATTTTGATGACTGACCTGTGTGCGGGTTCATCATCGATCTCCCCCTTCATCTTTTTCATCGATTCACATCCCAGATGAAGGTGAGCACGTTCCCTTTTTGCAAAATAAATAACCTTAAAGCATGTACTGGGGCTTTAAGGCTGAGATTAAATCGCGCACAGGAAACAGAAGGTAGCAAAAATACCTACCTGCTTCGCTCGACATCTTCTCCCATCCAGACTGTAACTGTCGGTCCCGGATTTTCACCAGGTCCACCGCTCGGTCGAAACCTCACGGGTCACGGACTAAGAGTGCGCAAACACTCATCACCGTCGGTCGGGAATTTCACCCTGCCCCGAAGATGGAATCGATATAGTATTGTATTTTTATTTTATATAAAATGTGTTTCTGCCGCAAGTTAAAAGTTTTCTACTAAGTTCTATAGATGATTAAGGGCAACTACAAAACCTCTTATTACTGAAGAGCCAACTTCAAGTTATTTGTGGATATTTCCGTTACCATATTAGGTAAAAGCAGGTCTGTGAAACCCGCCCTCTTTCCCTGGGATTCGGTTGAGTCTCCTTCCAAAATACTGCTCTCTTATTAAATAAATGATTACCCATTAATAAGGCAAAATAAAAAGCACCCGTAGGCGCTTATATATCGTTTACCTTATTCAGAAGAATCTTCAACGTAGGTGAAATCGTACTTTCATCAACAAGACCATCCTCACTCATCTGGACAGCGTCTAAATGAGAGGTGAAATGGTCTTCATAAGGATGATAAGGAATTTGGCCGGTATTTAGCTTTCCTTTCAAGGATAGAATGCTTTGATGCAGAATTTCTCTGTCCATGATGCACCTCTTTCAAAAAAAGTATTTTCTACTATCCTATCCATCAAGGTTCAATTTTAGACCTTCATCCTAAAAGAAAACCCGAGGGTTGTCCCCTCAGGTTTCCGGTTAATCATCCAACGGATTTAAGCTTTCTTCTCCTTTCATATTCGCAATCATCTCAACGAGAAGATCGATTTCCTGCTCGATGTCTTTTATACTCACCGTCTCTACAGGAGAGTGCATGTATCTTAGCGGTAAGGAAACCAAACTTACCGGGACGCCTTTACCAGTTAGACGCATTTTATCTGCATCGGTTCCCGTCATCCGAGGTGTTAACTCATACTGAACATCCATCGTAAGTGATTTCGCGGTGTTTTCAAGCAACTGATTAATTTTTCGATTAATTGGTGCACCTTTTGCTAATACAGGACCTCCCTCTAGTCTTACATCGCCATGCTTACGCTTATTCACTCCAGGATAATCGGTCGCAAAAGTCACATCACAAGCAATCGCCATCGTTGGTTCAATTCCAGCTGCTGCGAAAAAAGCACCTCCCATATTTGTTTCTTCATTTACAGTGCTTGCAGCGTAAACGCCTACATTCAAATTTTTCTCAGATAGTTTACGAAGTACTTCACCAACGATAAACTGACCTGTACGGTTATCGAGCCCTCTACCTGATATGTAGCGATCCATCATGACTTCTGGCTCACGTTTATAAACAGCAAGATCTCCAATTTGAACAAATTCCTCTATTTCCTGTTTGGACTTTGCCCCACAGTCAATGAATAGCTCTTCTAAACCAAAATCTCCTTTTAAGCCCCCATGGTGTTGAGCATTGACACCAATCACACCTGTCAAAGCTTTTCCATATCCAAGTACCGTCACTTTCATCCCGACAGCTGCTTTTGGATTGATCCCGCCCATCTTGTCAAAATGAAGAAAACCTTCTTCATCAATTCGGTTGACAACAAGGGCTATTTCATCACAGTGACCTGCGAGCAATACCTTAAAGTCTGCTTCAGGGTTGAGAACAGCAATAGCGTTTCCAGCATAGTCCGTTCTGATTTCATCTGCAAAAGAATTCATCTCTTTAATCCAACGCTTCTGAATCTCCATTTCCATACTGGATGGTGAAGGTGTTTGTAACAATTCAAGTAAAAAGTTTAATCGTTCCTGATTCATATTTGTCACTCCTCTTCTGTCTTCTTCTTTTATCATAACAAAAAAGATTTATCAGTTTTTTAAATTCATGCATATTCTCTAACTGAATAGGGTACAAGGACTTGTATGCCATGCGGAGGAGGATTATTGATGAACTTAGACGAATGGTTCCAAAAAGGGTGGACTGCTCAGGAGTATGTTGATTCTATGAACCAACATCAAGAAAACCTGGTCTATATATATGAACATTTCAAAGTTAACCCGGAAGACTATCCCTTGTTTGAACGACTGCAAAAGAAAAACATGCGTGCCATTATCCTCACCGAGGACTGGTGCGGAGATGCTATGCTGAATATCCCAATCTTTTTGAGACTGGCTGAAGCTGGACATATCCAAACAAGGTTTCTGCTCAGAGATGAAAACTTAGAACTAATGGACCAATATTTAACGAACGGTTCCTCCCGATCGATTCCTAAAATCATTTTTCTTCATCCTAACGGTAAAGAAATTGGGACATGGGGACCACGAGCAGAAAAAGTTCAGCAATTTATAGACCACGCAGTGCAAAATCTGCCGGATCAATATTCTAATGATTTTGAAGAAAAACGTAATGAAATGCTAAAGTTTGTAACAAAAGCTTATCGTGATAATCGAGATTTCTGGTCTTTCGTATACGAAGACATGAAAATCACTCTACAATAACTTGCCGTTAAAAGGCAGGTTATTTTTTATGTTTGAATGTTGACCTAATTACCGATACTGATGGTAAAAAAGGGGCATAAACATGCAGTATTGGATTCGCCTGTATTTTCAAATCCCGCTTTTTCTCAGGCTTCTAGGCACGGTCATGATCATGATGACCCTGTTCGGAGGCATCATCCATATATTAGAGCCCAAAAGCTTCCCCTCGCTTTTTGATGGCATCTGGTGGGCTTTCGTGACCGGAGCTACCGTAGGATACGGAGATTACGTTCCGCTAAGTCCAGCTGGAAAAATTACCGCTATCCTCTTAATCCTTACCGGAGGAGGATTGGTCACTTTTTATATGGCTACCCTGTCAGCATCTACAGTCAAACACGAACAAGCCTTATCTAAAGGGGAAGTAGATTTTCGAGGAAGCGATCATCTCGTCATTATTGGCTGGAACGAACGGACACGTCAGTTGATTGATATGATCGGCAGCCAGGATTCTCCAGAACGGATAGTATTGATCGACAGGTCTATGAATCAATTTTATCAGCGCTTATCCAACTTGCATTTTGTTAAAGGTGATGCGACAGAGGAATCGATTCTTGAAAAAGCAAATGTACGTCAAGCAAGAATGGCTGTTGTCACCGCTGATCCATCTAAGAAAGAAGAACAGTCGGATCAATCCGTCATACACCAAGTCGTCGCTCTTAAAGGGCATCACCCTGACTTATTCATCATTGCTGAAGTTCTGACGGACAGACAAAGAATTAACGCAGGGAGAGCTGGAGCTGACACAGTTATCAGGTCTAACGATTTTATGAGCAGCCTTTTTTACCATGAACTTTATCGTAATGATCCTATCCAGCCATTTGAAATGCTTCTTGATTTATTGACAGCAAGGCAATTTCATGAAGAGAAAGTACCTGAGCAATTTGAAGGAGAACCTTTGATGAAAGCATTGGAATACTTCCTAAAAGAAAGCTGTCAGATTATCGGAATTAAAAAAGGAGAAAATGTCTCCTTTGATTTACATGCTGAAACCAAGTTAGAGAAGGGTGATTACCTGATTGTCTTTTCACCGCTTCGTCATTAAGGCTTGTTCCACTTGTGCAAGAACTTCTCTTCCTGTGCTGACGTGCTCCTCTGGAAAAGAAGCATCTTTATCTACAGGCTCCTGGAACTGGTCAAATATGGCACGGAAATTTCCTTCCTTTACGTTATCATCAAGACCAGGGTTGTATTTATGAGACAACAGAAAGGGCTCTTTCATTTGAATAGTGGCATAATCACTCGGAGCATCCAACGATCCTGAAGTAACTTGAAATGGAAGCCTTAAGAATTGATAACCTACTCGATCATCAATTTTATAGTCAAAATATCCATGTTCGTAATCCCAGTTATCCGAAAGTTTGAATCCTAAAGGTTTTAGTTCGCTTTCTACATCATTGAACGTATACACTTCATTTGTAATGGAAGAAGATAAAGGTATCACGGGCAAACACTCCTTTTTAGTCCTATCTTGCCCAAATAAAAACACCTCAGGTCATCCATTTTCTGGATGACCTGAGGTGGAATTTTTTGTCATTATAGACGTTTTTCTAACTTTTCTTTTTCTTCTTCGAATCCTGGTTTTCCAAGAAGTGCGAACATGTTTTTCTTGTAAGCTTCTACACCAGGCTGATCAAATGGGTTTACTCCAAGCAAATATCCACTGATTGCGCAAGCCTTCTCAAAGAAGTACACAAGATAACCGAAGGTGTAGGCATCACGCTTAGGCAAATGAACAATTAAGTTCGGAACGTCTCCATCTGTATGAGCAAGCATCGTACCTTGGTAGGCTTTTTCGTTAACCTGATCAACCGTTTTTCCAGCAAGATAATTTAAACCATCAAGGTTTTGTTCGTCTTCTTCTATCGTAATATCAGATGCTGGTGATTCCACGTGCATTACTGTCTCAAAAATATCTTTACGACCGTCTTGGATATACTGGCCAAGAGAGTGTAAGTCAGTTGAAAAATTGGCTGATGAAGGGAAAATTCCTTTCTGGTCTTTACCTTCACTTTCACCAAACAACTGCTTCCACCACTCTGCAAAGTATTGAAGAGACGGCTCATAGTTGACAAGCATTTCAATTGTTTTCCCTTTGTTGTAAAGGACATTACGAACCGCTGCATATTGATAAGCAGGGTTATCTGAAAGCTGATCAGAGCTTAACTCTTTACGAGCAGCTTGAGCCCCTTTCATCATTTCATCGATATTAATTCCACTTGCTGCGATCGGAAGCAAACCAACAGCAGTCAATACGGAATAACGTCCCCCTACGTCATCTGGGACCACAAAAGATTCGTAACCTTGCTCATCCGCAAGAGTCTTCAAAGCACCTTTGTTTTTATCTGTAGTTGCATAGATACGTTTACGCGCTTCTTCTACCCCATATTTATCCTCAAGGAATTTACGGAAGATACGGAAGGCGATTGCTGGTTCTGTCGTTGTTCCACTCTTAGAAATAACATTGATGGATACGTCTTTTCCTTTAAGTACATCAAAAAGCTCATTCATGTAAGGAGCGCTGATGCTGTTTCCCACAAAGAAAACTTGCGGAGTTTTACGAGCATCACTGGAAAGCTCATTGTAGAAACTGTGGTTCAGCATTTCCAGAGCAGCACGTGCACCTAAGTATGAACCTCCAATTCCGATTACAAGTAAGACATCAGAATCTGATTTAATTTTTTCAGCAGACTGTTGAATACGAGAGAACTCTTCTTTATCATAATCTTCTGGAAGATCAAGCCATCCTAAGAAATCGTTCCCTGCTCCCTTTTTCTCATGTAAAGCTTCGTGTGCTAAGGAAACAGCACCTTGCATATAATCAAGTTCGTGCTCACCAAAAAATGGTAACGCCTTTGCATAGTCAAAACGAACATGTGTCATGTGTGTTACCTCCTATATCATATTATTAACCAAGCCATTTTTAACTTTATCGAAACCTTAATCTTTAATCAAGCAAACCTCAATTTGTAAACGGATACATTCTAAAAAAAAAGAAGTTCAGGATTATTCCTGAACTTCTTCCTCCTATTATTTGGATAGTTCTAAGATTTTCTCAACGTCTTCTGCTTCCAATTTGTTGAAGTTACCAAATGGCCCGCGCTTCATAGCACGATCTACGATAACATCAAATTTTTCATCCGTAATCTCATAATCACGAAGTGTTTCAGGAGCGCCTAGAGAAGTCCAGAAGGAACGAAGCGCTTCAATGCCTTCTTCTGCTACTTGCTGTTCAGACTTACCTTCTGCATTTACTCCGAATACGTTTGTAGCAAGCTGAGCAAAACGCTCAGGCCTTACCTTCAAATTGTGCTTCATCCAGTTCGGAAATAAGATAGCCAAACCGCCTGCGTGAGGAATATCATATACGGCAGAAACGGCATGTTCAATATTGTGACTTGCCCAATCTCCACGGTATCCCATTTGCAACATTCCATTTAGGGCGATTGTACCAGCATAAAGAATGGTTTCTCTATACTCATAAGACTCTAGATCGTCAAGGAGTTTCGGTGCTGTATCAATGATGGTTCTCAATACGCCTTCAATCATCTCATCCTGTACAGGCGATTGCGTCGGTGTATGGAAATACTGCTCAAACAAGTGAGTCATCATATCAACAATTCCATAGATCGTCTGATTTCGCGGTACTGAAGCTGTATTGGCAGGGTCTAGAATCGAAAACTTTGGATTGGTAAAAGGAGGAGCTCCCCATCCATACTTTTCATTCGTTTCCCAATTCGTGATCACAGAACCTGCGTTCATCTCAGAACCTGTTGCAGCGAGAGTCAGAACCGTTCCAAATGGAATCGCGTCCTCAGGAGTCCCTTGTCTTGTCACAAGGTCCCAAGCGTCACCATCGTATTTTGCTCCAGCGGCAATAGTTTTTGTGCAATCAATGACACTGCCGCCTCCTACCGCAAGCAAAAAGTCAATATCTTCATTCTTGCAAATCTCAACACCCTTATAAACAGTGGTGAGTTTTGGGTTTGGTTCAACTCCTGAAAGCTCATGGACTTGAACTTCCGCTTTATTTAATTGATCCATGACTTGATCATATACACCATTCTTTTTAATACTGCCACCGCCATAAACAAGCAATACCTTTTTGGTACCAGCAGGCAATTGATCTGGCAGTTGTGTAACTTGATCCTTACCAAAGATCAGCTTTGTCGGATTGTAATAAGTGAATGTTTCCATGTTGAGATCTCCCTTCTTAACTAAAAAGTCTCGAGTCATATTATCTCCGAATTTCTTCTAATACTCAAAAGATATGCAATATGTATATTTCCTGCTGGCTAGTTCAAGCTATGAGTGAATAAAATTTCGGATTAGAAAGGAGTGCGTCATATGAGTTGGTTTCAACGTGTAGCCCTATTGTTAGTCATCATTGGTGCCATTAACTGGGGATTAATCGGATTGTTCCAGTATGATCTTGTTGCCGGTCTATTTGGAGGCGGAGAACAAAGTGGAGCATTCGCACGTGTCATCTATACACTTGTTGGCATTAGTGGACTTATTGCCATTTCCCTTTACTTCTCCCCGGCTGCCGAATATAGTGACACAACTGCAGAATCTGCTGAATAGGACAAGAGTTAGTAAATATTAAATAAAAAATGGACTAGTCTTTTAAAAGACTAGTCCATAACTTTTCATTTATTTGCGAAATTTTTCGCGATCGTCAGACTGTTTGATCCAGTCTTCTAGTTTATCTTTTAGTGTGTTGAACCCTGCTTGAGCATCTTCTTGCTGCTTAGGTGCAGCAGCTTGTTTACGAGGGCGCTGCTTTGGTGCCTCTTGTGTCGCACGGATAGAAAGAGAATATTTATTTTTCTCTTCATCAATGTTTAAAATTTTAACCTGAACTTCATCACCTTCTGAAAGATGTTCGTTAATATCTTTTACAAATCCGTGAGTCACCTCTGAAATGTGAACTAAACCTTGAACTTGATCATCAAGGGCTACGAAAGCACCATAAGGTTGAATTCCAGTGACTTTACCTTCTAATACTTGACCTTCTTGAAACTTCTCTGACATTCTATACAACTCCTGATATATATTATTCGCTTCTTTTCACGCAATTAATGATTTTACCACAGTTCGTACCATTTAGCAAAACCAAATTCTTAAAGAAAAGAAGCTGAAGCGTGTTACTTAGTCATTCGATGAATGTTCAGCTAAGTTCGGCTTATCCTGCACTTCGTCCCAATGGCTCTACAAAATATATCACGAGTTTTTTATAGTTATAGACGCTCGTCTGCGCTTTTGCAGGGATAGGCACAACGTGCAGCCTCAAACCGAAAATTTTTCCCCACCTCATCATTTACTAGCTATTATGAATGAGTGTCAAAGTGTTCACAATTTGATGGAAAATTTGCTCATCCATAATTTGCTGTCATGATATAATAAAAGAAAAGCACTCATAGGAGGAGTTCATATGACTGTTGGAGATAATATTAGAAAATATCGAGAGGCACAAAACATCTCTAAAGAGGATTTAGCCTTGAAGGCACGATTAGGAGTAACGACTCTAGAGAGCTATGAATCCAACGAACGCGTACCTGAGCTTGATACGATATTGAAAATATCCACTGTACTGGATATTCCTGCATCTGAACTGATGGAGTTCGAAGATGAAAATGATACAAACATCGACTATGAATTAGAGAAATTAATTCAGGAGATCGGAGTAAAAAGCTCAAAATTGATTCTGAAAAAAGCGCGAGACTTCTCTGAACAAGACGTTTTAAAAGCAATGAATCTACTATATGAATTAAATCAGCAAAAAAAATAAATTAATAGGTTTAAAACCTATAAAAGCTGGTTATATATAGTAACGTAAGACTTTCTCGTATTCCCCCTGTTTAAGCAGAGCGAACGTTCGCTTTGCTTTTTTTTTGATTAAAATTCCTCAAACAACTTATTTTCATCGATCATCTGCTTTCGGTTATGATAAATAAAAAGACTAGAGAATTTGGAGGAGTTTGATTTGAACCGTTTCGAAGAAGTGATTACAAGAAAAGGGACAAGGTCTGTAAAGTGGGATATGGCAGAACAATTATATCAAGATAAAGAGGTACTGCCCATGTGGGTAGCAGATATGGATTTCAAAACCCCAGAGGCTGTGATGAAAGCATTAAAAGAACGTGTGGACCACGGCATTTTTGGCTATACCATCCCCGACGATCTTGTAAAAGACCATATTGGGAATTGGCTTAAAACAAGACACAATTGGGATATTGATGCAGATTGGATCAGTTATAGCCCAGGTGTCATCCCCTCCCTTCATATGATTATCCAATCTCTTACAGAAATCGGCGATCACATCCTTATTCAAACCCCTGTGTATCCGCCTTTTTATAGTGTGGTAAAAAGTCATGGGAGGCATGTGGTTAAAAACCCATTGACCCTTAACGGCGGCCAATACGAAATTGACTTTGATGATTTTGAACAGAAGATTAAGGAAAATCACGTAACCATGTTCATTCTTTGCAACCCTCACAATCCTGTTGGAAGAGTGTGGACAAAAGATGAATTAGAAAAGATGAGCGAAATTTGTCTCAAACATAATGTCACAATCGTATCCGATGAAATTCATGCGGACTTAGTTTTAGGATCTCATACACATATTCCGATTGCTTCTCTTTCCGAGGAAGCAAACCAAAATACGATTACTTGCCTTTCTCCAACGAAGACCTTTAACTTAGCTGGTTTGCAGGCCTCTTACATTGTCACGGCAAATAAAAAGATGAAAAAGGCACTTGATAAACAATTTAACAATCAAGGGATGTTCATGTTAAACACTTTAGGAATTACAGCCATGGAAGCTGCATATAAACATGGCGCTGATTGGCTAGATGAATTGAAAGAAATCCTTGAATCACATCGGGACTATGTGATGGAACGTTTTCACGAAGAAACGAACGCGCTCAAGGTGATTCCGAACGAAGGCACCTATCTTTTATGGCTCGATTGCAGGGAGTTAAATCTTTCACAGAAAGAACTGAAATCCTTCATGCAGAAAAAAGCAAAAGTCGGCTTAAATGATGGAGCATCTTTCGGAGATGAAGGTGAAGGCTTCATGAGAATGAACCTTGCCGCCCCTCGCTCCATTGTCGAAGATGGGGTAAGCAGAATCATCCAAGCCGTTCATGAACACAAATAGTTTTTTACCCAAATTGTCGAGAGAAGGGTCTAGGCCATAGTAAAGCAGTGAGGTTAAAAAGCTAACGCTGGAAACTTACATGGATCAGCGCGAGCCGAAGATCCCAAAGAAAAGCGTCTTTACTTTTTGAGGAAGCTGAGGTCTTTCCTGTGTTTGAGCGGTAATTAAACCCTATTTAGTCCATAAAAATTCCGAACTGATTTTTGCTAAATCGTTCGGAATCTTTTGGTTCATTCAGTTTTGTCCCAGTCTCTTTTACCTGCTATTTTTCTTGTTTTTTATCCGGCTCAGTAGGGTCACTGGCTTCATCTTCATCAGCATCCAGCGTAATTTTGCCACACGCAATTCTATCTCCTGAATCACCTGCAGGCTGAGTCATTCCATCATCTTGTCCGTTGGTAATAACAATGGATGTGCCTTCTTTTCTTAATAGGGACATTTGCCCTTCTTTAAGCTTTGCTTCGGAGAGCATTAGTTTAACATCCACCATACCACTGGCGTCAGCTTGAACATTCTGCATATCCCCTGCATGTGCACCATCAGTATTCATCAAACCATGATCCTTTGATTTTGGATTAAAGTGATTCCCTGCACTTTTAAATTCAGGGGCCTCACACTTCGGAAACTCGTGAATATGAACGGCATGGACCCCAGGCTCCAGACCTTCAACCTTCAAAGCCACCTCTACGCCATCGGGCTTTTCTGTTAATGAAGCCGTTCCGATCTTATCATTAGATTGATTATAAATGGAAGTGTCCAGAGGAGATCGCTGGTCACCAGTACATCCAGAAAGTAATGCGCCACTTAATAAGAAGAAGCTTATCCATTTCCTCATCCTTACACCTCAACCATCTCTAGCGTTTATTGAGTTAGTCTCCCCAAGATTACGGAATCTATAACAAAAAACCACGCTGGATTCTCCGGCGTGGTCTTGTCAGTTTTCATTCTCGTGTTCTTCTAGTCGGTACGTATGGTTGGTTTTCTTCTCCTCTTTTTGAGATGCTTTTATAAGAACAATCATAGTAACGGCTGCAAGGATAATAAATAAAAGAAGCATAAGAACAGCGGGAATGTACTCGCTTTTGTCTTGAGGAAAATAAAGAAATTCCATCATAGGAGCATCACTTCCTTCCCTTGTGTCCCCATTATAGCAGAAAGCGGCCCTTCACTTCACGTACTTCATGATTTCTTCACAATTCACTTCTTTGATACAATGTCCTATAGAGGGGGAATGCAAATGGCAGATTTGAGCATCGGCAGCATAGTGAAAGCCCACTATAAATCAGGGATTTATATAGGGGAACTCGTTGAAGATCGAAATCGCTTTTACTTAGTAAAAATTTTAGCTGTGGAGAAACACCCTATGCAAGGAGACCTTCATAATCCTGGAAAAACAGAAGGGGTATTCTTTCATCAAAGAAAAGCACTAAGTTATATGGAAAAAGCAAACATTCAAAAAGAAGCGGTTCATCCCTATGAAGGTTCCTCCATTCCTGACTATAAAGAATCACTTATCGAATCCATTGAACAGTTGAAAGCAAAGTTAACGAGAAGAGAAACGAAATTTAACCAGCAAGCGTATAAGCAGCTGGAGGATTTAGAACACCAGTACTTTCAAAAGTAGCAAAAAGAGAGGTGGCCCAAAGAGCTCCCTCTCTTTTTTAATTTCCTGGCACTTTCAGGTTTTTCTTCTTCTTCACAGGCTTACCATATACTTTATTTGTAATGGCTGAGGCTTGTTCGAAAAGAAACATACCGATAAAGGCAGCAATTAAAATGTATATTCCACTGAATACCTTAATCACTCCTGTCGCCACACTGGCAATGACAACCGAGAATTCTCCACGTGCACATAAGGATAATCCTGCACGAAGAGAAACGCGCCTAGACAGACCATACATCGGGCCTCCTAGTACACCGAGTAAGATCTTAGCGATGACAGACCATACCAGAACAGCAGCCAGAAGCCCTACCATAGGAATGCCATCACCAAGCTCAATCGTTGTTCCAAAGTAAATGAAAAATGTAGGAAGCATGAGATCCCTGACAGGAAAAACGGTCTGTTCGACTTTTTCAATTCGTCCAATCTCCGCTAACATCATCCCGGCAAGGAATGCCCCCAAGACTTCGGACAGTCCGAGGTATAAGGCTAGTCCACCATAAGCAAGCGCAATGCCTACTAGTAAAGCAATTTTGAAGTCTTCATCATCAATTCGATCAAGAAACCTCTCAAATCGCTTGAATACGGTTTTTCCAAGCACAATGGCTAAAACGGTCAACCCTATGATTTTTCCGACGAGCAACAGGAATGTAGATGAGGCGAAGCTCTCACCCGTACTCACTCCAAACAAAATCGCTACAACAATCGGGGCCACAAGGTCTTCGAATATCAGAATGGCTAACATAAATTCTGTTTCTGTGTTCGCCATTCGACCCCTGTCGTCCAAAAGCTTAGCCGTAATTGACGAACTTGTAGCGTAGGCGAGCCCGCCAATCAGAAAACTTGAGAATAAGTCCAAATTAAACAATAGAGCAATTCCTGTCGTCACTCCTAGACTCAGAAATACATCCAGAAGTCCTGATGGCCATATTTTCTTCGCTATTCCACCCAAACGTTTTACATTAAATTCTAACCCAAGAAGGAAAAACAACAATACAATCCCAATTTCACTGGCAAAATGCAAAAGTTCGCTCTCATGAACGAAATCCGCGAGAATAATTCCCAGTAAGATATAAAGAATGACATTGGGCAATTTAATCTTAAGACTCAAAAAACCTAAGTAAAATATGAATAGCAAAATAAGCCCCGCGCCAAGCAGGGATGGAAATTCAGAATGCAAGGGTCATCATTCCTCTCCTTTACACAAGTCGGACAAGGTATCGATTTGATCCTGCTTTCCAATAGTCATGATGACGTCTCCCGGCTGTAGTTTGGTATCTGCTTCTGGAATCGCAATAGTTTCGTCTCCTTTTACGATGCCAATAATAGTAGCTCCAGTCTTGTTTCTTATTTCAGATTCCTCTATGGTTTTATAAGCCAAGCTGGACTTTCCTTCTAATTCCACCCAATCAATAACAATCTGGTTTTGAAAAATTTTCAGTTTGTCTGCATCAACTGGCTGGTAGGTAGCACCAAGAAGCTGAGCCCCTAGTTCCCGTGTTTCATCTGAAGTTAAGTCCATGGCAAAGTCTGCTTCTTCACTATCGGCATCTTCAAAAAAGTAAAGTTCCCTTTTCCCAGTGTGATGGACGATTAGAACAAGCATGCTATCTTCGCCTGTTTTCAAAGAAATTTTTTGTCCGATCCCAGGAAGCTGGGATATAGATATATTCACGACACATGCACTCCTTACTTTCATCTCTTTCCTATACTTAGTGATTATACCAAACATCTTTTCTAAACCCTATTTGCATTAGAAAGGAAACCTTCTAACTTCAGCCTCACAAGCTTTTACTGGTATTTGTTTTCTCCATAGTGGTGTGGTAATTTAAAATAGTTAAAGATATTGAGGAGGGAATACCTATGACAACACATATCGGAGCAAAACCTGAAGACATCGCTGACAAAATTCTTTTACCCGGCGATCCATTGCGCGCTAAATATATTGCTGAAAATTTCTTAGAAGATGTATCATGCTACAACGAAGTACGTGGCATGTATGGTTATACTGGTACTTACAAAGGTGAAAGAATTTCCGTGCAAGGAACAGGAATGGGCGTACCTTCTATTTCCATCTATGTTAATGAACTAATGGAAAGCTATGGCGTTCAAAAATTAATTCGTGTTGGTTCCTGTGGAGCGCTTCAAAGTGATGTTAAAGTCCGTGACGTTATCCTTGCTTCCACATCAACCACAGATTCTCAAATGAATCGCATGGTGTTCGGTGGCATTGATTTTGCACCTACAGCAGACTTCAATTTATTGAAGAACGCTTATGAAGCCGGTGAAAATAAAGGACTAAAGCTTCGCGTCGGAAATGTCTTCACTAGTGACAGCTTCTATCGCGATGAGGCCATGGACCTTTTTAACTTGCTGGCTAAATACAATGTATTAGCTGTGGAAATGGAAACAACTGCTCTTTACACGCTAGCAGCTAAATATAACCGCCAGGCCCTTTCAGTTCTTACCGTAAGTGACCATATCCTTACAGGTGAAGAAACAACAGCAGAAGAACGTCAAACGACATTTAATGATATGATTGAGGTAGCGCTTGAGGCTGCGATTCAAGACTAAATTATGAAGACACCCCCTACACGTTAGCGGGGTGTTTTATTTTACCAACACGTTATCAACATCTTCCCTATTTACTGTAAGCAACAAATCTCCCACGTTTATTATAAGTTCTCCGGAAGTGATTACCTCAAGCTTACCTATATATACCCAGTCTTTTGTAGAAACAACCACTTGTTGACCTGCGCAGTCTTCTATTTCGACTATTCTTTTTCTTTGAAGGGACATCTTCTCCCCTCCCCGAATCGAGTTCTCTGTATCTTATACAGACTAATCGGATCCGGGTGGGTGTGTACCTACTTTTATAAAAATTACCCAGGCAATCGATCGCCTGGGGGTCATCCGGTTATGACAAAACGTAGCCAGCTAATGTTTTTGACATCACACCTGTAGGGCCTTTAGGACCTAGATCGTGCGGGCTTTCTGAAATAGAAGTACCAGCGATGTCTAAGTGTACCCACGGCGTTTCTTCTACAAAAGCTCCGACAAAAGCTCCGCCCATAATGGCGTGTGCTTTTCGTGTTGGAGAGTTATTCAAATCTGCGATGTCACTCTTTCTTACTTGAGCTTTATAATCTTCATTGTATGGAAGCTGCCAAATCGGCTCTCCCATCTCTTCTGCGATTTGCTGAAGGTCATTGAATAACTCTTGATGGTTCGTCATCGCTCCAGTCATCCAGGAACCTAACGCAGTTACCACTCCTCCAGTAAGGGTAGCCACATCAAAAATTCGGTCTGCTTTTTGGCTTTTCGCAAAAGTGACTCCATCCGCTAATGCCAGTCGGCCTTCCGCATCCGTATTTAAAACCTCTATGGTTTTTCCACTCATAGAAGAAATGACATCATCGGGTTTAAAAGCGTCTCCGGCTATCATATTATCTGTAGAAGGAATGACAGCAAGAATATTCTTCTTTGGTTTCAAGCGGCCGATGGTATCCATCGCTCCAAGGACAGCAGCGGCACCGCCCATGTCCCCTTTCATCCCTGGCATTCCCGTCTTAGACTTTATGGAGTATCCTCCAGTATCATACGTAATTCCTTTGCCGACAAAAGCTGTTACGTCTTCCCACTTTTCCAGTCCTTGATACTTTATTACGATCACCTTAGGAGGTTCAACCGATCCTTGATTGACTGCGAGTAACGCACCCATGCCCAGCTTTTCCATATCCTCTTTTTCAAGAATATCAATCTCAAATTCATGATCCTCAGCTAAAGTCTTAGAGAATTCAGCCAGTTCATTTGGTGTGAGAATATTTGCGGGCAAGTGGACAAGATGACGAGCCGTATTAACTCCCTGTGCTAAGGCATACCCTTTCTCTAAAGCTTTCAAAAGAGGTTCTTCTTTTCCTTCATAGATCACATGAAGTTGTTGAATCATTTTTGGTTCTTGGCGTTTTGTTTTGAATGAAGGCAAATGGTAAGTCGAAGTAAATAAAGCTTCGCCTATAATTTCACCTAATTCTTCTATAGATAAATGAGAATTCAAACTTGCAAAGTCTACTGTTATTCCTTCGTGCCCTTCTTTAACAATGGATTGAAAGGCATGGCCTAGTGCTTTTCTAAAGGAATGCTTTGTTAATTCTTTCTTCTTGCCTAGGCCAAGATAATATTCCCTTTTGTTCTGATTAGGGGAAAGTACCTTTGATAAGGTTTTGTATCGATTAGAAATATCCCCGCTTCTTATGTACATATTGGCTGTTTCTTTCCATGAAGAATCTACATTGGTAGAAACCTCTTCTTCTGATTCCTCTTTAAAAAGACCTATGAGGAGGGTCTGATCATTTTCAGTTCGTTTGTTTTTAATATTGAACACCATTATCACCTCTGTTTCTTAGTATACAAAAAATATTTCCTTAATACGAACAACTCAGAATTGTGATATAATGACAATCTAAAGTAACGTTTAATCATACGAATACATATTAAACCTCTCTGTCTGGAAAGGATGTCACCATGTTGCTTGATTTACTGCAAAATTTCCCCTTATGGGCTTCGATCGCCGCTATTTTTTTTGCACAAGTTGTTAAAGTCCCGATAAACTTTATCGCTTCAAGGAAATTTAATGCCAGTCTCGCCTTCAGTACTGGGGGGATGCCAAGCAGCCACTCAGCGGCTGTTACTGCTCTTGCTACAGGTGTTGGGATTGAACGTGGTTTTGATTCTCCTATATTCGCTGTCGCTTGCGTATTTACAATTATCGTCATGTTCGATTCTACTGGGGTACGAAGACAAACAGGCGAACAAGCCATCATGCTTAATATTTTATTGAAAGATTTCAATCGTTTTGTAAGTGAAGCGAGAGATTGGGGGAATAAAGAGGAATATCAAAAGAAAGAAGAATTGAAGGAATTGCTGGGACACCAGCCTATTGAAGTCTTTTTCGGCGGATTGACAGGAATATTACTTACTTTCTTGCTTCATACTCTCATCTATTAGTTTTATAAAAATTACAAAACCCCGCTCTTATTTTAGAGCGGGGTTTTGTAAATCATCCACTTTGCATTTGAGTGCGAAAAACTTGTAACGCTTCGTTCTCATTCAGTTGGACAAGTTCTTCTTCCGTCAATTCACCTGTCCCATTTTTAATCACGAAAACTTCTAAAGTCCTCTTTCCCCATTGATCATACACATCCTGTACAGTAGGGAAATATAAATCTAATTTATTTCCTTTTATAGCCCCGCCTTTATCTGCAACGACACCATAACCATAGTCCGGGATAAACAGGACTGTTCCGATTGGAAATACACTTAAATCTGCTGCAATCGTCGAATACAAATCTCGCTTAACGTTCACACCTGAATAAGTAATCCCATACTCTGGGTGCTCAGGCGTCTTCCCCGTTGACTCTTCCCCAGCTGTATAGCCTGTAGCTACAACCGTATGAGCAGGATATTGAGTGAGATCAATAGATTCAGCCAAACTTTGAGCTGCTTTTACAGTCGCACTCGATACATACCTTTGCTGAGCCTGCTTCACATTTAATGATTTCTCATTGATATTCACTTCTTTTTCGTTAAGTGACGTACCTTCGAACGTATCCGCATTGAACTTAGCTGCGATCCAATCATCTAAATCTGTAATCGAAATATTAGATACATTCGCTAAAGTACTGTAAAAAGCCAACACAAACAAGCTAATAAATAGTACTTTCTTCGTACGCTTTTTCATGAAAATCACCTCTAGGTGTAATCATGTCCAAGCTTGCTAATTTTATACAAAAAAGCTGAAGCAGACGTCTTCACGTCCACTTCAGCTTTTTCATTAAAACATCTGATATCCACTTTTCCTAAGAAACCTTATGACTACCCCCGCTACTATTGTGCCAGCAAAGCCACTAAGTAAAATAAATATATCGACGAACTTCAAATTAGCGATGTGCTCAAACACCATTGGAAATGAATCGGTCGGTGCTGAAAAATATCTCGTCCAAGGAAAATCATCGACAATCAATAAAACGATAGCCGGGTACACAAAAGACATGATCCATGAAGACCTTAAAATCATATTTAAAAGAAAAGAGATTCCAAAAAATAAAACAAAGAACAATAACATGGAAACAACGAATTGAACAATATTCAAAAAGATCCCCCTAAACCCGCATCAACGTAAATTTCTCCAACGTTCATTTTATAATTGATTCTGGAAATGCGCAAGTGCCCTGGTAGATCCGAACAGCTAAAGCCAAGACCCTCAGTGAGGTGTTCTTTCCTCACAGAGGGTCTTGGCTTATGGCTCGAGGATCTGGGCGCTGGAGCTGGACAATAGAAATGCGCAAGCCTCATGGAAGTCCCCAACACTTGCCGGTGTGGAGCATCAAAAAAGCAAAGGCAGTCTCAGCTGCCTTTGCTTTTTTTACTCACTCTTTATTAAAAGAAGAAGTTCAATTTACCTTTTTTCATTAGTAGACCTGGTCCACCTAGTTTAAGAAGATAACGGTTGTCGATAACCTTCTTCATTGCTGTTGCTGACCAGCCGAATAGCTTTTTATCGTCGAATACAACACCGATCGCGTCATTGTGTCCAAGAGAAGCTACAGTTCCTTTCAGATCTGGTTTGAATGGTTCTAAGTGACCATTTCCTTTAACCAATTTTGTAAGGTTTTCCGCCGTATGTTCTGCTTGCTGGATAGCAATTTGAGCTGTTGGCGGGTATGGACGCTCTGTTTCTTCATTGAATAGAAGCGCACAGTCTCCAACGATGAATACATCATCATAACCTTTTGGACGAAGTTCATCACTAACAGGAGTACGGCCGCGGTTTGATTCAAAACCAGCCTCTTCAACGATAGAGTTACCGCGAACACCGGCTGCCCATACAACTGTGTTTGTAGGAATTTCTTCACGCTGCTCGTCTTTTTCAAAAACAAGCTTGTCCGCTGTAACTTCTTTAATCATCGCGCCAATTTTGAATTCCACACCGCGTCCTTCAAGAGAATTCATTGCGTATTCCACTAGTTCAGGATCAAAGCCTGGAAGTGCCGTTGGCGCTGCTTCCACGTTGATGATACGAACATTTTCACGTGGAACGTCATATTCCTTACATAGTTCAGGAACACGGTTTGCAAGCTCTCCTACGAATTCGATACCAGTAAAGCCTGCACCACCGACAACGATGTTCAAGCGTTCTTGTTTTTTATCTGCTTCGTTATTGTATTTAGCGAAATTATACTCGATATGCTGACGAATTAGACGAGCACTGTTAATGCTGCCAATCGTAAAGGCATGCTCTTTCAACCCTGGAATTCCGAAAGTAGCTGCTTCAAAACCAAGACCGATCACAAGATAGTCATAGGAAAGTTCACCGTTTTCCAACAAGACTTTCTTTTGATCAGGTTTGATAGCCGTTACTGAATCTTGTACAAAGTTGATCTTACTCGTGTTGACCACGTCTTTGATCTGAATACGCGTACGATCATGATGAAGTGTACCTGCAGCGTTCTCGTGTAGCCACGTTGTCTGATAGTGGTAGCTGTGCTTGTTCACTAACGTAACGTTCGCGTCATTTGCACCTAGACTTTTCTGCAGCTTGACAGCTGTCATTATTCCTCCGTAGCCTGCTCCGAGGATGACAATGTTAGGGTTCTTCATGATTTAATCACTTCCATCTCGTATTTTTTAATATCCGATTATTCTTTGTGACTCGTTTCACACAAATTTTCATAAAAAAAAGCCTGTCGACTAGTATTAAAAATTGTCACAAATACGTAAAATGTTGTCTAGTCCCATCTTAGACTTTTTTCTTTTTATTTTCAACCCAAAATCTATTTATCAAAATAATGTAAAAATTATTTCTCATTGAAAAGGCTTACACCTCCCCATTATTCCCATGTAGAAAAATTTTATGATAGAATGAATTTTAGTGACATTTTTCGAACAGGAGGAAAATTATGAGTGATAACATATATGATATAACGATCATAGGTGGAGGCCCTGTAGGTTTATTCACTGCTTTTTACGGTGGCATGCGTGAAGCAAGTGTGAAAATTATCGAGAGTCTGCCGCACCTGGGCGGACAGCTTACAGCCCTTTATCCAGAGAAGTACATTTATGATGTTGCAGGTTTCCCAAAGGTAAGAGCTCAGGAGCTTGTAGATAATCTTGAAGAGCAAGCCATGACTTTTGATCCTACCATCGCTCTTGAACAAGAAGTTGTGAGTGTAGAGCGTTTGGAAGACGATGTACTTAAATTGACAACAGATAAGGAAGTTCACTATACAAGAACAATCATCATTACGGCAGGAAACGGAGCTTTCCAGCCAAGAAAGCTCAAAATAGAAGGAACAGAAAAATACGAAGGAAAAAACCTTCATTATCATGTCAGTGATATGAACCAATTCCAAGATAAAAATGTCATGATATGTGGTGGTGGAGATTCTGCCGTTGATTGGTCATTAATGCTTGAACCAATCGCCAATCAAGTGACTCTTGTCCACCGACGAGATAAATTCCGCGCCCATGAACATAGCGTGGCTCAACTAAAAAATTCAAGCGTAAATATAATGACACCGTTCGCCCCTGAACAAATGATCGGTGACGATAAGATCGAACAAGTTGAATTGAAAGAAGTCAAAGGAGACCGTGTCGAAACGATCGATGTTGATGACGTCATCGTGAACTATGGCTTTATCTCCTCTTTAGGTCCTATTAAAGATTGGGAGCTCGAAATCGAGAAGAACAGTATAGTTGTTAACTCAAAAATGGAGACGAACATTAAAGGGATTTATGCTGCAGGAGACATCTGTACGTACCCTGGAAAAGTAAAACTGATCGCTTCTGGATTTGGAGAAGGTCCTACGGCCGTCAATAACGCCAAAGCGTATATTGATCCAAGCGCACGTGTGCAGCCTAAGCACTCTACAAGTATTTTCTCCTAAAATGAAAAAAGAAGGATGCATGTGAGCATCCTTCTTTTCTTATGTCTATTTATTTTCAGATGATGAACTCTCTTGACTTTTTATCGTTTCATTGTTGCTTTTAGTCATTGCATACTCTTTAATATGATTGGATACTTGAATGCCTCCAACGATATAAATGAAAGTGAGCAGGATATTTTGCACGTTCTGATCAACTGTTCCTGTTTGGATGTACTGATACATCGTAGTTAAAAGCGTAATGAAATAACCAATGATAAGAGCACTGATTCGGTACTCATTCAACGAGAGACAGCTCTTCATAAACTCCTTCATCTTGTTCCCCCTCAATAAATAAGCCTTCATTTTATTTTATGGGGGATCAGCCTGTCATCTTCTGTTTAAACATAAAAAACCTTCCTGATAGGAAGGTTTTTATCTTTAACAATTCGGATCTGGAGTACCGGCATTTGTAGCCGTCTTGAAGGATGATCCACAGCCGCAGGATACGATGGCATTGGGATTATCAATTGTAAACCCGCCACCCATCATGTTCTGTTTAAAGTCAATCGTTGTTCCTTCAACAATTGCAGCATCTTGTCTATTAATGACGAAAGGAATACCATTGGATTCCTCAACAATGTCTAATTCTTCATTAATTTCATCTTCGAAGCCCATCGCGTAAGACAATCCGCTACAGCCTCCACCTTTAACACCGAAACGAAGGCGTACGTTTTCATTATCTTCTTCCTTCATCATTTGTTTAATTTGGTGACTAGCTGCTTCTGTAATATTGAGAATCATCTTGAGCCTCTCCTTTCATCTCATTACTGTAAGTATACTAACCTGAGGCGATTTTATCAAACAGAAGGACTGGAATAAAATACATCAAAAAAGGCGCTTTGTTATAAGCGCCTTCGTTTATGCCACACCATTTTATAGGGTCTCTTCCAGGTGTTGGTATATATGATCAACTAATTCTTTTGGTGTGTCTGCAATAATTCTTTCTCCATCGACGAGTGCATATAAAAATTGCGAACAAAGACCACAGTTGCTTAGGCAACCGTACTCTACTACATCGAGATCTGGATCTTTTTCCAGTTCCTCCATAGCCTCTTGGGCACCGTTAGCTAAGTTGTTAATGCAAAATTCAATTAACGGATTCATCCAAATCACCTCTATATCTCTGGATGAAACCCTATCCTCACATATTTTATCACACGTTATGCAGGAAATATAGAGAATTCACGAATCTGGATCAGTTTGTACACCATTAGCTTCAAGTGCCTTATACACGGACTTTAACCGCGGGTTTCCTTCCCCTACAATCTGCCCTTCAACAACAACAAGGGGATAAAACAATTCTTCTTCAAGAAGCTGATCGATCAAATCCCCATCCGCACCTTCTTGACCAGATGTATGGATATCGAAATATTGATATGAAATGGCGTTATCATCATATTTTCTAGCAATAGCTGCTTGCAGCCATTCGTATGTCTCTTTAGACCCAGGCGCATTCACACAGCTTGCACATTTCACTTCGGCACCATATACTGTAACCTTAATCTTTTTTTTGTTCATTATAACCACTCCCCCACAGCCGAAATTCTTTTATTTCATTTTACAAAAGTTCTAAAAAAAGATAAAATGAAAATGGTTCTCAATCAATTTACTGGGAGACGACAATAGATTTTTTAGTGATTTCGTTTTATAATAAGGTTACAGAAAGGGGAAGATTGAACATGCATGAACAAGTTCAAGAAGTACTTAACAAACTTCGCCCATTTTTACTTCGCGACGGGGGAGACGTTGAACTCGTAGATGTTGAGGATGGTATCGTCCGTTTACGTTTGATGGGCGCTTGTGGAAACTGCCCAAGTTCTACGATTACTTTAAAGGCAGGCATTGAGCGTGCGTTAGCTCAGGAAGTACCTGGTATTTATGAAGTGGAGCAAGTATTTTAAGCGTCAATAGACGCTCGACCAATAAGTTTAACTCATGTAAAAGCCGCACACTATTTTTTAGTGTGCGGCTTTGTTTTAATTAACGGAAGTCAAGGGCTTGTCCCCTTCAAAGTATTTCACTAAGTTATCTAGACAAAGCCGCATCATCTTATGCCTTGTTTCAACGGTAGCAGATCCTATATGAGGTAAACAGACAACCTGATTAAGCTCAAGCAAAGGATGATTTTTCCTGATTGGTTCTTGTTCAAACACATCCAGTCCAGTCCCGGCAATTTCTCCAGCTTCAAGGGCCTTGTACAGATCTTCTTCGTTCATAGTAGCTCCTCGAGAGGCATTGATAAAAATCGCTTCCTTTTTCATCTTCTTAAAAGCGTCTCTGTCAAAGATATGATGGGTTTCATCTGTTAAAGGAGCCATACAAACTACATAATCTGATTTCTCTAATAACTCTTCAAATTCTACATACTCCGCTCCTAATTCGTGTTCTGTTTCTTTTTTCCTTGAGCGGTTATGATAAAGTATGTCCATGTCAAAACCACGGGCACGGCGGGCAACTGCTTCGCCGATCCGTCCCATTCCAAATATGCCGATTGTTTTATGGTGTACATCTGTCCCTGCTAAAAGTAGTGGAGACCATGGGCCCCAGCGATCATCTTTAATGTACTGGTTTGCTTCGACCATTCTTCTGGCAACAGCCATTAATAGCCCAAATGTTAAATCTGCGGTTGTGTCTGTTAAAACGTCCGGAGTATTCGTAACTTTAATTTCAAATTTTGAGGCAGTGTCCACATCGATATTGTCATATCCTACAGCCATATTTGCGATGATCTTCAGACGATCCGTTTTCTTCAGCAAGTCCTCGTCCATTGGGTCAGTCAGCATCGTTAATAAACCGTCAGCTCTTTGGCTCTCCTCTTCAAGCTTTTCCTTGGAGACAGGCTTCTCTTCTTCTTGCCACATGCCGATGTTCAGATGTTCGCGGTAAGGCTTAACAATTTCCTCAGGTAATAACCGAGTAATGTACACATAAGGTTTATTCATCATATTCCTCCTCCGTTCTGTCATTCTTTCTCAGTTTATCACATACATGACCTTGTAAATCCTTAGGTATAATAAAAGCTGAAGGAATCACGGACAGCATTACATTCTGATATACTTATTGTAACCCTTCCGTTTTTCTCATTAATAACAAGGGTATAGAGCATCAGAAAAGATGTTAGGCAGGGAGGTTTTTGACAATATGGCAAAAGACAAAGTAACTGCACTGGAAACAACGGCAAGAGAATGGCTTCAGGAACGAGGCGTCACGATCGATGATATGGCTGATCTCGTTTACTATTTGCAATCCAAATACCATGATGATCTTTCGATGGATGAATGCCGTCACAACGTAAATCGCGTGTTGAAAAAACGCGAAATTCAAAATGCTATTATTACAGGCATCCAATTGGATAAACTGGCCGAAAAAAATCAACTGGAGGAACCGCTGCTCTCTACAATCCAAACAGATGAAGGATTATATGGAGTGGATGAGATCATAGCGTTCTCCATTGTCAATGTCTATGGTTCGATCGGATTTACAAACTATGGATACATTGATAAACAAAAACCAGGTATTCTTCAAAAATTAAATGACAAATCTTCAGGTGAATGCCATACATTCTTAGATGATATTGTCGGGGCAATTGCAGCTGCGGCGTCCAGCCGGCTCGCCCACAGTATTGCTGGCGATACAGACCCAGAAGAGGATTAACCTTTATAAAATACCGTGCCTGAGGTACGGTATTTTTTAATTTTCTGAAACCTTATCATGCATTCGTACGTATGTCATACAGAGGATTCATAACAAATCCCATGAATGGTAAGGAAAGGAAGTTTATACGATGAAGAAAATAAAATCGATCATGGTTTGGCTAGCCCCCACGATCATCATTATGATCGCCATTTCAGTTCTTTTTTTAGAGAACTATCAAGACGTCTCTGAACCCCCTGATGACAATTGGAGTCGTGGATTAAAAATAGGCAAGACTTCATTTGAACAAGAACCTTTTGTGCACCAAACTGAAGATGGCCAACGATCCCTCTCCTACTTGACAAACGATGGTGTTCAGCAAAATATCTACAACGATAACTATGAACTTATATCGGATAAAGCCTATGATATCCCTGTTGATAAATTCACATCCATTTTTGTGAACGATGATAAACTGATTTATTCCGATTATTATTCGATGTTCAATGGTGAAACGAAGGAAAAGATACAAGATATTACAGATTTTTTTCCTTTAAAAGAAAAGTTGCTTTACAAAAAAGAAAATGCTCTTTATTTACTACATACAGATGAAATGACTTCAACCCAGCTTTTTGAGTTACAAGATAACAATGCTTCATTAATCGTCGATCAATCAGAGCAAGGAGTTCATGTCATTTCTCAGTCGAACAATACAGATGGAAATCTTCTTACTTTTTATCAATTAAATGAAAATAAAATTAAAGAAATTGGTTCAACCTCTTTTGATGTTAAAAGTTCAGAGGAAGTAAAGGATATTCAATTTACCACTCATAACTGCAACTACCTTCTGCTAATGTCTACGGTTCAAAAGCAGAGCTCTTCAGGCAAAATGACTAATTTTTATTATTTTGCCGACACACCTATAGGAGAGACTCCCGACTTGAAACAAATATCCTTTAAAGATCCACATGGAAATAGAGAACTAAGAGAACTATCCGATATAAAGATGAAAATCATAGATGACAAGCCCACCTTATTGTTTAAAGCCTTTGGTTCGACGAAAACAACGTTTAAAGATGCTCTGCAATTCAATATTTACAAGGCAGAAGTGAGCAGCGAATCGACGCCAACGGTTACGCGATTAAGCAACACCCCTAATTCCTCTTCAAATCCTGTTTGGCTGGATGATAAAACAGTCGTTTGGATTGATCACGGAGGGGAGGAAAACAATAGAATCTATCTTGCATCCACTGACCAAACAGTTATCGATAGAACATCTGGTATAACACAAAGTGTCTTTATTCAATCCTTAGGTAAAACAATCGGAATGTTATCCTATAGCTTCTTAGCGGCAGTCATTACTGTGATATGGTTCATTTGGCCGCTCGTGTTCATTGTTTTCATCACCATCGCCAATAACCGGTCGCTTGATCAGGATCAGTCATGGATCTTCTATACAGGTGTACTGATTTATTTAGTAGCAGCTCTTATATTCAAGGGAACCATTTTTACTGATGCTGTGATGGCGAATGCTCCTAGCTATTTGAGCTTTACAGGTAGTTCGTTTATTTATTTGATCGGTTTCGCATTGGCTTCTCTAGTCATTCTTAGATATGGGGCAAAAGTCAGAGACTGGTCTACCCTGGTGCAATTAACTTATTTTATTGGGATCCACGTGTCATTTATAACCGTATTTTTCGGACCTTATCTAATATAAAGCAAAAACCATTATGATACTCAGACCATCTAAAAAAAGCCACCCTTAGGTGGCTTTTTCCATATCTTCGATGACTTCAAACAAATCTTTGTATTTATACGTAGGCTGCTTTTCTATCTCCTCAATATCTGTAAACGAGCTTACTCCTGTTTCCACCATGAGCGTATCCATTCCTGCCTGGATGCCGGCAAGAATGTCCGTATGATAATTGTCTCCAACTAGCAAGGCTGATTGTTCGTCACAACCCATTAGATGAAGCGCTTGTTTCATAATGACAGCTTCCGGTTTACCTATAAAGAGCGGACTTACGCCTGTACTTACAGAGATTACTGAAGTGATAGCTCCATTTCCCGGCATCATTCCTCGTTCTGTCGGAATAGCAATATCACTATTTGTACTAAGAAACTCCGCTCCATTTCTTACATTCAGACAAGCTTTGGCCAACTTCTCGTAGGTGATTTCGTGATCAATGCCAATCACAACAAAATCGGCATTTTCATCTACTATTTGATGTCCTTCCTGTGTAATCGCTTCTCTGAGGCCTTCTTCTCCTATCACATACACCTTGGCTTTTAGCTTTTGTTCTGAAATGAAGGTAGCCGTTGCAAGACTGCTTGTAAATACTTCTTCTTTTAAAGCTTGAACGCCTAAATGATTTAATTTCTCTGCAATCTGTTCCGGTGTCTTGGAGGAATTATTGGTTAAGAACAAAAAGGGGAGCTGCTTTCTTTTTAAACTCTCAACAAATTCAGCTGCCCCTTCTATTTTCTCCTTGCCTTTATACATCGTTCCATCGAGATCAATAAAATATCCTCTATATGATTTCAATCTTCCACCTTCTCTCTATGTAAGGATCGCGATGAAACGCGACCATTTCACCAAACCAATGAACAGAATTTTACTCTTTTGAAAAAGCTGAAACTGGCCCAAGTTCATTAGTCAGATAATCACGAATTCGATCTGGGAAATTCTGAATGGATTTGTTCTCCTCATTCCACACTTTTGCAATGTGTTCATGATCAATGTCTGTGTATTGCTGTATAATCATTTTTCGCAACTGGATAAATGCTTTATACCCGTCTATTTCCTCAGCAGGAAGTACCTTTTCATCCGTTAAAATATCGATTATATCCTCATAGCTTCCAGGGTCGCGCATAATAAAGCCATCAATCATCATATTACCAACATCAATGATAGCTTCAATACTAACATGAGCAAGACGCTCTAAAAGCAGCTGATCCGTAAAACTTCCTTCATGCCAATGACTATAGGACTCCTGTACTTTTTCCATATAGGTTAAAATTTCTTCGATTTTTTCACGGTTCACGAAATACATAAGAAAACCTCCATAAATAACTTTCTCAACCAAATGTATAAACATGATAACACAATTCATGGTTCCACTTAAAAATACGGCTAGTAAAGTACTTGGGTCCACCGGATAAGGTGAATATGTAAAAAGTACCACACACAAAAACATAAAAAATACAGTTAAGTGGTTAATAATAGAAGAATTGACATAAATGGTACTAACATTATGGAAAAAGGGCATAATATGGCTGTTGCTATTATGGCTACTTCTGAACGTGATGTTTTAAACCATCCACACCATAAAGAATAGGAGATGATGACAAATGGGAGAAAGGCCTCTTATTCAAGATGTAACTCAAGATACCAGTACGAGATTTGTTTCCTTTACAGCCGGAAGCCACCGGTTCGAGTTAGCTTTGATGAAAGCAGACTACTTTAATGATCAGACCATGGTCATTAATCTGCACAAAAACCGTCAAGCGTTACTTGATCTTGAGAACATCATGAAAGATGGTCACCTGGAGCATATCTTCCAGCTCAGCGCAATGGAAGCTGAAGAACTCCGGAACTACTTACCAGACTTGCTCTGAGAATAATGAAACCTCCTTTGGCGAAACTACTCCTAAGGAGGTTTTACTATGGGAAAAAAAGATAAAAAATTCTATTCAGACTTTGCCAATGTAGAAGCACAGCGAAATTATCTGACCCCGGAACAACTTCCCGAAGGTCCATACGGCTCTCCGAGAAATAAGGACAAGCCGGTTTCCAATGAGAAGAGCGCACCTTGGACAGACCAACAACGGTACTATAGTGCATTTAACTATGAGAATAAATCATTGCACCAGGACCTTCAGCGACAAGAGGACGGGTCCCACCCTATTCATGATGAGAAAAATAAGGACCTTAAACCGTCTGAAGAACAGATGGAATAAAAGACCGACGTGCTTGGCTCAAGCGCGTCGGTTTTATTGATTGACCCTTTTTAATACGAAATAAGCGCATCCAAAATTGCAATACTCGTATAAGTAATCCTCTAACGTACTTATTTTTGTATCAAACGTAGCTTTAGAATTTTGATCATCGTAAAAGCCCTTTAATCGAAGCTGTCCATAACCCCAGTCTCCAACGATGAAGTCATATTTACTTAAAATATCGCTGAAGCGGGCTTCCACATCCTCTTGCTGAAAGGCTTCTCTGTAATTCTCCACAAGCTCATATGTCTTACCTAATAATTCGACCACCAACATCACCTCTTATTCTGTCATAAGTGTATCATATTTCGAGCGCAGCACGGAAACCGAAACGTACGGTTTTGGTATGAATCGTTAAAATTCGTCCAACCTAAAAACAAACTTAAAAAAGTAGGAGAGATTGACATGAAAAAGAACTTAATGATTGTGCTGATCTTAGGCTTTATAGCTATCTTCTCTGCAGGATGCATGGAGTCTCCACAGGATGAAGAAACAAAACAGAAGGAAGATACATTAAATGGAAATGCGATGGATAGCTATAATGATGACGGACTAGATGGACAAGTCGGGTATGTTCGTTTTAAGAAAGACCAACTCGATCAAAGTAAAGAGAGAAACCGCGAAATTAAAGTAAACCGCGAGCAAGTTGCAGATATGGTATCAAGAATGATTCTGCGTTACGACGGTTTTGAAGATGTTGCTGCTCTTGTTACAGATAATGAAGTGCTAGTGGCTTATCAGAAACCAGAAGGTTATTCTCGTAAACAAGCTGCAGATATGGTACAAAAAACAGCTTATTCACTTGTTCCAAGCTTTTACCATGTGTACGTTTCCGATGATCCAGCCTCTTTTGGAGATATTCAAAGTGTCAGTACTTCCACAGTATACGACGAGCAATATGACGAAGTTATCGATAGCATCGTTAAGAAAATCAAGAAATCACCGCAAGGCAATGTCCCTCAAGACGATATGGATCAGCCCGATGTGGGGCCAAACATGGATGTTAAACCAAATACAGAAGAATGATTTCATCTCCCTTTCATTACCAATCATAACAGCTCTTAAGTTGTTAAAGCTAAACGTATCAAATACTTCGTAGGTGAAATCAATGAAATTTTTAGGGATACTATTCATAATCACCGCTGCCTTATTTTCTTTACCTGATGAACAAGTCTTTGCAGATGAGGAAAGTGAAACGCGGATGGCTCTTTATAAAAAGACCTCTGCTCTTACTGAAATTCCATGGGAATATATAGCTGCTATCGATCAGTTTGAAAGACAGGTCCATGACGATCCAAATGAAGGACGTGTCACAGCTATCGAGATTGATCCTTTATTTTGGTCAGGCAGTGCAGGCAAAATGCCCGCAGACTATTTTCCTGAAGGATGGGGAGCAGACGGCAGTGGAGATGGTAAGGCCAAACTGAATAATGACGAAGACGTATTGTGGGCAATGGGCAATTACATTAAATCATACGGAACAACTAAAGACGATATAAAAATCGCCCTTTGGAATTATTACAAGAGGGACCTTACTGTTCAAACCATAATGAACACAGCAAAAGTGTTCGAAAAGTTCCAAACAGTGTCTTTGACTAACCGTGATTTCCCCCTTCCCCTTCAGGCAAACTATAGTTACAGAAGTACCTGGGGGGACGCGAGAGGATTTGGAGGAAGGCGCATCCATGAAGGTACTGATATTTTTGCCAACTATGGAGTTCCTGTGAAATCAACGACTTACGGGGTCATTGAAATGAAAGGTTGGAACACATACGGAGGATGGCGTGTAGGTATTCGAGATATCTTTAACATTTACCATTACTATGCGCACCTTCAAAGCTTTAGTGATGTAAAGGTAGGAGATGTTGTTCAGCCTGGAGATGTTATAGGATCCGTTGGAGCTTCCGGATACGGTCCACCAGGAACATCAGGAAAATTCCCGCCTCATTTACACTATGGAATGTACCAGGATAATGGAAAAAATGAATGGTCGTTTGATCCTTATCCCTATTTAAGAAAATGGGAGCGTATGGTCAAAAATAAATAAGCGTCGCACTTAGTGCGACGCCATTTTTTCATATCTTTATGATTGTTTGGATTTCTTCACTGCGTTCATGATGCTCGCAACAAGTCCTCCCCAAATTACAACAATCCCAATAATCATCATTAATATAGCACTTGCTGTCATATCATCCTACCTCCTTGTGAGATTCATTAAGGGCTTTAGAATCCCAGCGTTTCAATGTCATCAGGAATCCTACTACAATAGCAAATGCAGCTACAGCCCAACCACCGAATAAGATGAAGGTATCTCCATACCCAGCATAGTTTCCAGACTCCGTTTCAAACTGTCCGAGTATATTTGTCTTGAATAAATCGAACATCATGTATCCAAGAACGATTGGGGTAATGACTCCAAGACAAATCTTCCACCAACCGCCTAAATGCAGATCAGAAATGCCATTCGCGTGTGTCTGGAAATCGTTAAGGTTACGCACGAACCAGGCGATGACGATAACCTCAACTAAACCAACAAACGCCACGCCGAATTGGTTAATAAAATAATCGGCATTATCTAAGAAATACAAACCGCCTTGGGTAGCGAATAGCAGGGATATGATTGCAGCAAGGCCGCCACCTAATCCAACTGCCGCTGTTCTTGACAGTCCAAATTTCTCGCTTATTGCAGCCACGTAAGTTTCTGAAATAGAAATTAACGATGACAATCCTGCCAAGACTAGAGATAAGAAGAATAGGAACCCAAATAGCCCATTTAAAGCTGGAAATTCGTTGATAATCTGCGGGAAGACCACAAATGCAAGACCCACTCCTCCGCTAACGACATCTTCTACTGGAACTCCGCTTTGAGATGCCATGAATCCTAAAGCACCGAATACTCCAATACCTGCCAGCAGTTCAAAACTTGAGTTACTAAAACCTGTGATGAAAGCGTTATTGGTAATATCAGATTTTTTCGGAAGATAACTGGAATACGTAATCATGATTGCAAAGGCAATCGATAGACTGAAGAAAATCTGTCCATATGCCGCTACCCATACACTACCTGAAGTAATGGTTTCAAAGTTAGGTGCAAAGAATGTTTGAAGACCTTCTGCTGCACCAGGTAAGGTAATGGCTCTGATTACAATGATCAAGAATAATACGACTAGAGTTGGAATGAATATCTTGTTTGCTGCCTCAATCCCTTTCTTAACTCCTTTGAATAGAACTCCCAAAGTGATTAACCAAACAGCAATAAGCGGAATCAAGACACCAGGCACTAAGCTTCCTGCCTGACCAGGATCTACGGATAAGTTCAAATAATCACTAAACAAGAAGCTTTCCGTGTCTTGTCCCCAAGATAGATTGAAGGCGAAAATACTGTAAGAAATTGCCCAGGCAATAATGACGGCGTAATAAGTTGAAATAACAAATGATACCAGTACAGCCCACCAGCCAAGCCATTCTGTTTTCTTATTCATACGGAAAAATGATAGCGGTGCTGATCCACGATATTTATGACCTAATGTGAATTCCATAACCAGTAATGGTATACCCGCTGTTAATAGAGCGAATAGATATGGAATGAAGAATGCGCCTCCACCATTTTCATAAGCTACTGAAGGGAAACGCCATATATTGCCTAGCCCGATTGCTGAGCCGACCGCTGCCAGGATAAACCCGGCCCTCGTCCCCCATTGTGCACGTTTTTCCATGTGTAAGACCTCCCTTTATTTTTCAGCCCTCAAAATGAAAAGCATAAATCATGCTTTCGAGGGATGTTTCTTAATTTTTATTTTTTTCTGATTATTTCTGCTTAAATTATAACCATCCAATACAGGCTTGTCAAAATAATTTTAAAATATTTAGAATTTAGCAAAAATAGAAAAAAAAGGATAAGCACAGGCTTTTGTGCTTATCCTTACGTTTAAATTATTATTTTTATGCTTCATGTGATGGGGTAAAGGTATGAATCAAAATACCTATAACTGCTACAATCACCAAAGTAATTAGTAATGGCAGCCAGACTCCACCGGTTAACCCCAGCAAAATGTAGCCAATGGAAGCAGCTCCTGCAGCTATTCCGGCATAAGGAAGCTGTGTTAGAACGTGGTCAATATGATTAGATCCAGCTCCTGTTGAAGAAAGAATCGTAGTATCTGAAATTGGTGAGCAATGATCGCCAAATACTGAACCTGCGAGTACAGCAGATAGAGCTGGCAAAATAAGAGCTGGTTCTGTTACCGCAGCGATTTCTCCTGCAATAGGAAGCATGATTCCAAAAGTCCCCCATGACGTTCCTGTAGAGAGCGCCATAAATCCGGAGATAATAAAGATTAATAAAGGGAAAAAGGCTGTATCGATATTCGCCTGGCTGAATTGTTGGGCAAGAAATTCACCTGTTTGCAATTGACCGATGATATCTCCAATCATCCACGCAAATATTAGAATGTAGATAGCAGGCAGCATCGCTTTGAAGCCTTCAAAGAATACATGTGACATCGAAGACTTCGGTTTCGCCTGTCCAATGTAAAGTGCTGCAGCAACGACAACGGCCGCGATTCCTCCAATGAACAAGGAGACGTTCACATTGGTATTTGCAAAGATGGCTAGTAGGTCTACTGCTCCTTCTGTGTTATTGATCCCAGTCACTACCATTGAGGAAACAGTTCCGAGAACTAAGGCTACAATCGGCAGGATTAGATGAGAAATTTTACCGTTGTTATGGCTCTTAAATTCATCATTTAAATCTCCCGGGACGTCGCCTTTTTCTGGATTTGTCAAATGACCTGTCTTTATAGCTCGACTTTCATGATTCCTCATAGGACCGATATCAAGTTTTAAGAATATGGTTAAAAACACAAGAAGTAAGGCAGCAAACACATAGAAGTTTGCTGGAATCATCCGCACGAATGCTTCTAAAGCTTGATAATTCGTGATTTCATTTGCTGCTAAGATGCTTCCGATTGTACCGATAATATAAGCACCCCAGCTTGAGATAGGCGATATGACGGTAACAGGCGCCGAAGTCGAGTCGATATAATAAGCAAGCTTCGCTCTTGAAATCTTATATCGATCTGTCACAGGCCTTGCAACCTGACCGACAGCAAGGGCATTGAAATAATCGTCAATAAAGATAATAATACCTAAGATGGCAGGAATAAGCTTCGCACCTTTTCTAGTACGAATTCTTTCAACGGCCCACTTTCCAAATGCTTGACTTCCCCCTGAGGCAGTCATAAAAGCTGTCGTAATCCCTAGAAGAAATAGAAATGTCAAAAGGTACAAGTTGCCCGTGTTCAATGTCCCATCACTGACGAAAATCGTCGCAAATAATGACCATATTAAGGATAGTCCGGCACCTATATCCATTTGCGTAAGCATAAATGCACCGACAATTATCCCTATACCTAGGGATAATATTACTTTTCTTGTAAATAATACAAGCAAAAGCATAAGTACTGCTGGAATTAAAGAATAGATCGTTCCTTCCATAAAGTTCCCCTCCGTAATTCTTTAGATGTAATACGGGATTGTTGGAAGGCTACTGTGGGAAAAATTGAGGAATAAAAAAAGACAATGATAGAAAATAATCCATCATTGCTCAAGTGGCAATTCGATTATCCTCCATTTCGATCAGTAGCGCTCCATGCACCCAAAAAGCATGCATGACAGTGTCTCCCCTCTTAAGAGATTACACCAGACTAAGATTGATTGACTCTCAACCACAGTCTTCGGCAATCACCCCTTTCTTCAATGATCTTGGCTTGTCATGGCTTCCATTGAATACTCTTGATGATCGCACCTCTACCTCACCGATCTGATAAGGTCACGCATATTAAATTCTTAGTCATTTTATCAGCTAACAAGGATTATTGCAAGGGATCCATTGGATAGGAAAATGATGGATCTCCACCTTCTCCCATTCCTCCATAGAAATTCGGGACTTCTCCTAAAATTGTCGCCGTATCAATAGGGATATCGGTTTCAACCGTCGTCGTCTCTGTAGAAAATGGAATAACAATTCTTACATTAACTTCAATGTGTATAGATAGTTGAAAAAGAGCAGCATTAATTCCATACTCCGTTATTTCACTTTGGAAATTTGATTGTACATCCCCAATGACTCTTAACTGCACAGGCACCTTAGGACCGAGGTTTGCTAATATTGTGTTGTTCGTCGCCTGACCTACAGGAATTTCAATCAGTGTCGCCGGTTGTTCTCCCAAATCTTCCTGAGTCATCTCAGGATCTATATCAGGTTCTAAAGACGTGTCTTCCATTGGCAGTTCATTCAGCTCCATTCGCTTCAAAAAGCTTTGAACTCGGTAAGTCGTATTCCGCAAAACCCTGTTTACTACCACCGAATTCCACCCCATATAAACGATGTTTCCATCTGTATCTTTTTCCATTTTCACCAGGTCATTAAACTGTAAGTCTTCTGCAATCTGCTTATTAACTGCTTCATTGATCGCATCCCTTGCTAATTGTTGTGTTTTTGTTTCTGCGATTCCGATAAGAGCTGGGGTAATTCCTCGGTTTATAAACCATAGACTCAATGCAGTGAATAATAAGAATAATAGTAAAGTCAGGACGATTCTTTTTCCGATTGAGGGTCCATGGGTGGCTTTCTTCTTGGACATAAAACAACCCCTCCTGACCTAACTATATGCCAGCTTTTAAGGGTTTAGGCATGAACTTATAAACTTGAAGATACTTACAGGAAATTACGTTTTTATCATTTCACAGCAATTGTTTACTACTTACTTCAGAACTAAAGTGGAAGTGCCTTGGGCCACACAAACTTATTTAGTAATTACCATATAAAAAATCACCTCATATCAATGAGGTGATTTCAAAGCTTTCGTTAGAACATCTCTTAACAGCTCAGGCATATAATATTTCTTTTTGGAAGCATAGGCGATTTCAGGAAACAAACGTCCAAATGTGAAGGTGTCAGCCGTTGCCAGCGTGTACATTCGCTCGTGATCGATCGGTTCCCCATTCAACGTGACACTCCGAACGTGCTTTTCACCATCCTTACCTTCTTTAACTTGAATCTCGACTCCAGTAAAAATCATTTTTCCTATAACTTCACCTCTGAATCCAAAGCCTTTCAAACGTATTTCAGTCAACTTTTTCGTGTGCGCGACTCGGATCACTTCTAGAATCTCATCTCCTGAAAGTTCTACTTTACAAGGATTCATAGGGTGAGGACAAATTCGGTGGACATCTTCGAAAGTTATTTCACCCTCACCTAAATGATCTAAAAGAACCCCTGCATTTAACATAGCCAAGTCCGCCTGCGTCCATGTTTGTAATTCTCTTGTCAGTCGCTGCATCAAATCAGTCTCTTGGAACCAGGCAATGTAGAGAGGTTTATTCAAATAGGTCACTGGAGTTCGCAATTGTGACACAGCTTGTTCCCTCATACCTTTGACTTCTCTCGTGACTTCTTCATTCTTTTTAAGGTTTTCTGTAGGAACCGCATACGCTTCTTTTCTTTCCAATTTGCCACTCTCATGATTCCAAACGAGCAGGACTTCACCTAAATGAGTTCCATGTTTTCCTGCTGCGGTTAGTAAGGATTCATTCATATATTCGCCGTTTTGAAACAAGTGATGAGTATGTCCGCCAATAATCACATCAATTCCTTTATATTGGCGAGCAATTTCTTCATCATCATTAATACCTAAATGGGATAAAAGGACAACAATATCTGTTTCCTCTCTTACCTTATCCAGAATGTGATCCAGAACGTCGAAAGGTGAAGAGACCTCCCATCCTATTTGTTCATAAAACGTCTTAAACGGGGCTGTTAAACCAATGACACCTACTTTTGTTCCATGTTTTGATGTGATAACCTCATACGGCTTTAACCATGAAGGTTGAGGCTGTTCCCCATATTGCAGATTAGCACAAACCACATCAAACTCAGCATGATCATACAACGTATAGAGATCTTCACTGGATAAAGTGATCCCCTCATTATTGCCCAAGTTTGCCACGTGATACCCCGCTTTATTCATAAGCGTAACGTTTCCCTTTCCCATTAAACCTTCAGCAATAGGATGAAAGCGGTCTACATGATCTCCGTTATCCACTAGCCAAAAACTTTCCCCTTTTCTGTTATGCTTTTCTTTTTGTTCATTGAAATAGCCAACAATTTGTGGCCAATTTTCGAAATGACTATGTAAATCACTTGTATAATATATAAAAAGTTTTTCCTTCATCATCAAGTCTCCTTATCCGATCCCTTGCCATATTAAGCGGATACCGATTAAGATCAGCAGGACTCTTAAAAACCACTCTACGGCTTGTCCATGAAGTCTACGGTTGATCCACGCCCCTAAGCTGCCTCCTAGATAGGCTCCAGGAATAAAATAAAGTGTATAAGCCCATTCCACATGCCCCATAATGACATGAGTCGCTGAGCTGGATATGCTAGCAAAAAAGATCATGAACATCGAAGTAGCTGTCGCTATATGAGGGGGGATTTGAAAGAGCAGGATCATCGCAGGCACCATCAGTGATCCGCCGCCGATACCAAGTAAACCTGAAAGCATCCCTACAGCAAACGATAACAATAAACCAATGGTTATCGGCATCTGATAGGTATAGGTTTCTCCATCAAGAACCTTTTCTCTCATTAAGCCCTTTTGGAAGAGCGGAGAATCTGAACTCTTTCTCGGGAGGAAGAACAGTAATGACACAAGGATCATCACAATACCGAAGAATAGTGAGAAGCTATCTGTCTTAAAATATTGATTCAACCACGAACCTAATATCCCCCCAGGTACACTTCCTATCAAAAAAATAATCCCCACTTTTTTATCTACTCGCTTATGCCTCATGTATGAAATTGCGGAAGACATGCCTGTAAAAATCATGACGACTAATGATACGCCGACAATGGATTGAGGAGTGACCCAATCAAAAGAATCGAAATGATCACCTAAAAATAATAAAGAAGGTACTAAAATTACACCGCCGCCTAATCCTGCGATGCTTCCAATCAATGCTGTTAATAATCCTATGACGAACATCGTGATGATGATCATTTGAAACATCCTTTATCTCTTTATAGATAATATTATAGTATCACGTTTTGTATTCTTAAAACATCCGAGCTTCTGTTAAGATTCTATGGCAAATAAATGCTTTGGACCGTGTACTTCAACAAAACTAGAATAGTATGACGTGCTCGCACCTGAAATCACCTGTTAGAAATGACTTATCTTTGGGAATTACCAATAATATAAGCTATTAAAAGGTAGGCGTTAAGTTATGAGTGATCATTATATAAGACAGATCGATCATAGGGGCAGGCTGGTAATTCCTAAGGAAATAAGAAACCAGGTAGAATTTTCTAACAAAAATCTTAAGCTTGGACCTTTAAGTCTCAAAAAAGAACTTAAGCTTTCTAAAACTACTGAGGAAAACGAAGCATTTAAGGCGCTGGACAGCCAGGGGCGCTTACTTATTCCCGCCAATTATAAGAATGAATTGGATTGGAATCAAGAAAAGAAAATTGATATTACGACAGATCATGACTATGCGGTCTGGCAAGACGAAGTTCAAGTGTGTGAAATTTGCGGATCCTCAGATACTCTGGTATCCGTTAAAAAAGCATTCGTTTGTGAAGATTGTCTTGGAGAGGGTAATGAACAAGTGGTAAACCGCTGGAGGGTATACATGCAGGGGTTAGTTAGTAGTTACCTGGAGTATTGTGAACTTTCCCTTGAACAAGAAGATGAGGAAAGTGTGCATCAGGCTCGTGTCAATGGACGTAAGATCCGTGCTCTGATGGAGTTTATCCAGGTCACCAACCATCCATTATTGGATCGTTTAAATGCTGCTCATAAACGCTTAGGCAAAGTAAGAGAGAGCGAGGTGTTTATGGACGAGTTCAAAGAACGTGCAGAGAAAACTTCTAAGGAGCAGTATGAGGAAGTTTATCGCCAGCTCAGTGATCAGGCAGGAAAGAAAAAGATTAAACATCACAAGAATCTTAAAAGTAAGCTTCCGAAAATTATCAATGAAACGTTTGTAGAGCAATGGAAGCATTTTAAAGATCAGGAAATTCGCTATTATGTGCTGCCTCTACTAGTGGAAGAGAGGATCCAGGATTTCGAAAACGGATTTGCTCAAGCCGTTGAAAAGTATTTAGAATTGTCTTCAAAACAGGATCATAATGATAAACATACCTTAGATGCCTTACACTCCGTTCGAATTATTTCTAAAAAAATCAGATACATTCATAATGCCCTTCACGAAATTTATGCATCTGATTACAAGCAAGAAGCAAAGTATTTTAAGTCGTTCCAGAGACAGTTAGGTGAAATTAACGACCTAAAGGATTGGCTCGAGATGTTTAATAAATACCGTGAAAATATTGATAGTAAGAAAAAGCATACTAAAGCGATTTATCAATTGTTGCTGGATGAATTGTCCAACCTTATGGATGAACTAAACCTGGAAGAAAGTCTTCCACACACCAAGCACTAGTTCTCTGTTGTTATTAGATATATGCGCATGAGTAAGCCCCTGCTTTAAGATGAAGGAGGGGCTTTTCATTGCTTCAAAAGGGTCCGTTACGATTTAAAGGGAAGGGGTGAATGGAAAACGACTCGCTTTCCTGCGGGGGGGGGGGGACTGGCAAGCCTCCTCAGTCGCTATGCTCCTTGTGGGGTCTCGCCTAGCTCCTTCTCCCGCGGGAGTCTCGACGTTTTCCATCCACCCACTCATTAAGTAATGAGCGAACTCATCGAAATATGAAAGCATCCGGCTTTCAGGAGATTTCTAATATTCATACTATTTACTGGCGTCACAGAAGGACTTTTTAATATCTTAAGCGTGTATTAATAAGGGTTAGAATAGTGAACCCGATATGCTTCCGTACTTCTCATAAACGAAGGAGGTCCGAGAAATTGTGAGACTCCTGTGGGATGACCATGATAGGTGAGACCCCGGAAGACGTAGTCTGAGGAGACTTAGCACATGCGAATGATCCTCCTAGTTCTATCTATGACAACGGAAACTTTTAAACAGCCCTAAAACAATTCTTTCACTATCCTGCCATATAGTTGAATAATTCCCCTAATAAAACCTAACGTGAGTTAATAGAAATAAAAACCCTTATCCCAAGCATTGTTGGGATAAGGGTCTAATTTTTTTTAACCAATAGAACCTTCCATTTCGAATTTGATCAGACGGTTCATTTCTACGGCATATTCCATTGGCAGCTCTTTTGTGAATGGCTCGATGAAGCCCATGACGATCATTTCAGTCGCCTCTTCTTCAGAGATGCCTCGACTCATTAGATAGAACAATTGCTCTTCAGAGACTTTAGAAACTTTCGCTTCGTGCTCTAGAGAGATGTTCTCATTCATGATTTCGTTATAAGGAATCGTATCTGAAGTAGACTCGTTATCCATAATCAACGTATCACATTCAACGTTGGAACGAGCACCTTCAGCTTTTCGTCCAAATTGGACAATACCACGATACGTTACTTTACCACCATGTTTAGAGATGGATTTAGAAACGATCGTTGAGGACGTATTTGGCGCCAAGTGGTGCATTTTGGCTCCTGCATCCTGGTGCTGGCCTTTACCGGCAAGTGCGATGGATAGAGTCATTCCTCGTGCTCCTTCACCTTTAAGGAGAACAGCAGGATACTTCATCGTAAGCTTGGATCCAAGGTTACCATCAACCCATTCCATCGTTGCGTTAGACTCAGCTACCGCACGTTTTGTAACCAGGTTATAAACGTTGTTTGCCCAGTTCTGGATCGTTGTATAACGACAATAAGCGTTATCTTTCACAAAGATTTCTACTACCGCACTGTGTAGAGAGCTTGAAGAGTACGTAGGTGCTGTACAACCCTCTACATAGTGTACAGAAGATCCTTCGTCTGCAATGATTAACGTACGCTCGAACTGCCCCATATTTTCAGAGTTAATACGGAAGTACGCTTGCAGTGGTGTTTCTACCTTCGTGTCTTTCGGCACATAAATGAAGGAGCCTCCGGACCATACTGCAGAGTTCAACGCTGCGAATTTGTTATCAGATGGAGGAATCACTTTACCGAAGTATTCTTTAAAGATATCTTCATTCTCTTTTAGAGCTGAGTCTGTATCTTTAAAGATAACACCTAATTCTTCAAGGTCTTTCTCCATATTGTGATAAACAACCTCGGATTCATACTGAGCGGAAACACCGGCAAGGTATTTTTGCTCCGCTTCTGGAATTCCAAGACGATCAAAGGTATTCTTAATTTCTTCTGGAACCTCGTCCCAAGAACGCTCAGAACGTTCAGAAGGCTTCACGTAATACGTAATATCATCAAAGTTTAATTCGGACAAATCGCCGCCCCATTGAGGCATTGGCATTTTATAAAACTGCTCTAGAGACTTAAGACGGAAGTCAAGCATCCACTTAGGTTCCTCTTTATAATTGGAGATCTGTTCAACTACTTCTTTCGTTAAACCTTTTTGGGTACGGAAGATCGAAACATCTTTCTCATGGAACCCATATTGGTACTCTCCGACTTCTGGCGCTTTTTTAGCCATGATAATATACCTCCTTTTGGTATTGAAGCAGGTTTAATCCTGCTTCTCCTCATCGACACCTTTTTCCATCGCCTTCCACGCTAGCGTAGCGCATTTGATTCGTGCTGGGAATTTCGAAACTCCTTGAAGTGCTTCAATATCCCCAAGATCGATATCTTCTTCATCCACTTCTTTACCTTGCATCAAATCTGAGAAGATTTCGGACATTTTCAGTGCTTCATCTATTGGTTTTCCCTTGATAGCCTGAGTCATCATGGAGGCTGAAGATAAACTGATCGAACAGCCTTCACCATCGAATTTAGCATCTTTAACGATGCCATCATCCACTTGCAACTGAAGCTGGATCCTGTCTCCGCATGTCGGGTTGTTCATATCGACGGTCATATGATCGCCTTCGATTGACCCGCGGTTTCTTGGGTTTTTGTAATGATCCATGATGACTTGGCGATACAGCGTATCTAAGTTATTAAAAGACATCGCCAAAATACTCCTTTGTTGTTTGTAATCCTTCAACAAGTCGGTCAATCTCTTCTTCTGTATTGTAAAGATAAAAACTGGCTCTCGCGGTTGCTGACACCTCTAGCCATCTCATGAGAGGCTGTGCACAGTGATGTCCAGCCCTGACAGCAATGCCCTCTGCATCAAGTACTGTAGCTAAATCATGAGGGTGGACATCTGATAAATTGAATGTCACTAATCCTGCCCGTTCGTTTGGTCCATAGATCGTCATTCCATCTATTTTCTTCATTTGTTCTTGAGCGTAGTCTGCCAGTTTCTGTTCATGAGCTTTAATGTCATCCAGACCGATTTCCGTTAAGAAATCAATAGCTGCACCTAAGCCGACAGCTCCAGCAATAATCGGGGTCCCGCCTTCAAATTTCCAAGGCAGCTCTTTCCAGGTCGAGTCATACCAGTTTACAAAATCGATCATTTCTCCACCGAATTCTACTGGTTCCATGTCTCTAAGAAGTGATTTCTTTCCATAGAGTACACCGATACCTGTTGGCCCGCACATTTTGTGTCCAGAAAAAGCATAAAAATCTGCATCTAAATCCTGAACATCAATCCTCATGTGCGGCGCACTTTGAGCACCATCAACAAGCATGACAGCCCCATGCTGGTGTGCGATTTGTGCTATCTCTTTCACTGGGTTAATTGTACCTAAAACGTTAGAAACGTGCATGATAGCGACTATTTTTGTGCGTTCAGTAATCGTTTCCCTTGCATCCTCAAGACTAATCGTGCCATCCGGCTGTAATGGCATATATTTTAAAGTAGCACCTGTCTCTTTCGCTACTTGTTGCCAAGGAATGATATTACTATGGTGTTCCATTGGAGTAATGACGACTTCATCACCTTCTCCAAGGTTCGTTCGTCCATAGCTTGCAGCGACCGTATTGATAGCTGTGGTCGTCCCGCGTGTGAAAATGACTTCTTGAGTGCTTGAAGCACTAATAAAGCGTCTTACTTTTTCACGTGCGCCTTCATATTCATCCGTCGCTTTTGTTCCCAGCGTATGGACTCCACGGTGAACGTTTGAATTGTAACCACGGTAATATTCATCCAGCTTCTCAATTACCTGAATCGGTTTTTGAGAAGTTGCTGAGGAATCAAGATAGACGAGCGGATGTCCGTTCACTTCCTGATGCAGAATCGGGAACTGATCACGTACCGCTTTTACGTCCATTAATATACTTTCCTTTCAATTACTTGTGTAAGCTGACGTTTAACAGCCTCCACAGGTAATTGTTTAACAACAGGCGCTAAGAATCCGTGAATGATCAAGCGCTCTGCTTCAAATTTAGATATTCCTCGGCTCATCAGATAGTAAAGCTGAATCGGGTCTACTCGTCCTACGGAAGCCGCGTGTCCTGCTGTTACATCATCCTCATCAATGAGAAGAATCGGGTTAGCATCACCTCGAGCGTCCTTACTTAGCATTAACACCCGAGATTCTTGTTCAGCATTAGATTTAGATGCACCGTGCTCGATTTTACCAATTCCATTAAAAATGGCAGATGCTTTATCTTTCATGACACCATGCTGAAGGATATATCCGTCAGAACCTTTACCGAAATGAGTGATATTCGCTGTAAAGTTTTGTTTCTGAGTTCCTCTTCCGATCGCAACTGTTTTAGCATTGGAATGAGAATTATCACCGATCAAGTGAGTGATATTTTCAGAAACCGTGTTACCTTCATTCATTTGGCCAAGCGCCCATTCGATGACCGCGTCACGATAGGCAACACCGCGACGATTCGTGTAAACGGTTGTACCAGCTTCGAAGTTGTCAACAGCTCCGAATGAAACTTTCGCTCCATCTTTAGCGATTACTTCTGTAATGATGTTAGCTGAAGTTTTCTCTTCTTTATTATGAGAGATGTAGTTCTCTACATACGTTACTGAACTGTTTTCTTCTGCCACAACGAGAATATGGTTGATTAAAGATGCCTGTGGATCTTCCTGCCAGAAGATTGCTTGAATCGGCTCTTCAATTTGTACGTTTTTTGGCACGTATAGGAAAATACCACCATTCATTAATGCCGCATGGAGGGCTGTAAGACGATGCTCGTCCATGTGTACCGCATCGTTCATATAATATTTTTCTACCAACTCACCGTGCTCACGAAGCGCTGTGCCGATATCAGTAAAGATCACACCTTGATCTTTCAGCTTCTGGTCGATGGTTCCGTAAGCAACAGTATGATTCCGCTGAATTACAAGATTCTGCTGTTCTTTCTCTTTATCTAAAAAGTCCTGAATTTCAACTGGTAAGGAGTCTAAAGAATCAATGGCTTCTCCTTTAACCTGATGATTGAACTCTGTGAAGTTCCATTTTTGGATATTCGTTTTATCCGGTTTAGGAAGCGGCAGAGATTCAGATTTTTCCAAGGCGCTAAGACGAAGGTTTGTCATCCATTCAGGCTCTTGTTGGCCTTGGGAAAATTGAGTAACATACTCTTTATCGTATGGTAGTGTGACTTCTACTGTCATGTTAACCCTCCTATCTTGATTACGCTTTTTGTCCTACCGTCTCATCTTCAATTCCTAGCTCTTCTTTAATCCACTCATAACCTTCTTCTTCAAGACGTTGAGCAAGTTCAGGTCCGCCAGATTTAACTACACGCCCTTGCATCATCACGTGTACATTGTCTGGAGTGATGTAGTTAAGAAGACGCTGATAGTGTGTAATGATTAGGCAGCCGAATGCGTCGTTACGCATCTCGTTGATCCCTTTGGAAACGACTTTCAGCGCATCAATATCAAGACCGGAGTCGATCTCGTCAAGGATTGCGATAGCTGGTTGAATCATCATCAATTGCAAAATTTCATTACGTTTCTTCTCACCGCCGGAGAAGCCTTCGTTCAAGTAACGCTGCGCCATGTTTTTGTCCATGTCTAACGTGTCCATCTTAGAATCCATATCTTTAATGAATTTCATCAGGGAGATTTCATCGCCTTCTTCACGTTGAGCATTGATTGCTGAGCGAAGGAAGTCAGAGTTTGTGACTCCACTGATTTCACTAGGGTATTGCATAGCAAGGAATAGTCCAGCTTGTGCACGCTCGTCTACTTCCATTTCAAGAACGTTCTCGCCATCAAGCAAGATTTCGCCTTTTGTTACTTCATATTTAGGGTGACCCATGATTGCGGAAGCCAAAGTAGATTTACCTGTTCCGTTAGGTCCCATAACAGCGTGGAATTCACCGCCGTTGATTGTAAGATTAACACCTTTTAGGATTTCTTGACCCTCGATCTCTACGTGAAGATCTTTAATTTCTAAAGTTGATCCTGCCATAGTTAATACCTCCAGTATCTATTATTAGGAATTTTGCTGGTTGAATATGGATCAAAGAACCATTCTCAATTTATTCTCATTACAATCTTATATCATATAGAAATTGATATCAACTTTTTACTATTGATACAAAACCGCTCAAACTCCTACATTCTTCGAGCTTTTCCAACAAAATTATATACAAATTCTATGTCATTATAACATGAAAAAATCAGGTAACTAAAGGTTACCTGATTCGATCTTTATTTATGCAATTGGCGTTCTACTTCTGCAAACATTTTTTGACTTTGTTCGAATTCGCGTTGACGTTTTTCTTCCACTTTTAATCGGGTATCTAACTTTCTGCTGTACTCCGCATAACTCATGTTATGCGCTTTGTGCATGGCTTTATCCATCTCAGCAGTATAATTCAAATTCAGATCGTCACTAATAACGAATCCACCCTTTCAGATTATTTACACAATTCAGATTATCATAAAACAATTACCCGGAACAAATTGTAAATAAACCTGGAAATGAGTATTTTCAAATGAATTTCATTCATGTAAGCGTTTGATTCTTCATCATATAGTTAATACCATCGATTTGCTTCTTTTTTCTAACTATTCAATTAATTCAAGTTTGTCGTAAGATCTGCGTAAGCTTCTTGCACTAGAGTAACAGCCTGACTGAGAGCAGCTCCCCCGCCAAAAGCTGCCGCTACACCACATGCCTCTAATACTTCTTTTTCACTAGCCCCTTGATCTACACACCCCTTCGTGTGATAAATCATGCAATATTCATCTTGAGCTACGATACTAATTCCTAATGCCATTAATTGTTTTTGCTTCTTGGATAGTTCTCCTTCTTTGAAGCAGGCTTCGGAAAATTGACTAAACTGATGGGAGACTTCAGGCATGCGTTCTGAAAATATTCCCATTCCTTCCTTATAATCATGCAGATAAGCTTGTGTCCAATTCATTTCTTGTTCTGGCATCATCATAACCTCCAAAAAAAATAAGTGACTGCGGTTAGTATAAACCGCAATCACCTATTTTATCCGCTTATTCAGATGCTCCTTCTACAGGTACAACTGCTCCATCATATTCTTCTTTAATGAAAGTTTGAATTTCTTCAGAACGAAGAACCTCTACTAGCTTATTTAGTGCTTCGGAATCTTTATCTTTACTTTGAGCTGCTACCACATTTACATAAGGAGAATCAGTGCCTTCAAGAATGATCGCATCTTCCTGAGGGGAAAGCCCTGCTTCAATAGCATAGTTTGTATTAATTGCAGCAAGCACCTCTTCCTCACGTTTATAAACTTCAGGTAGGTTAGCAGCATCTACGCCTGTATCAAATTCAAGGTTCTTCGGATTTTCTACAATATCATCAACCGTTGCGTCTACTTTTTCAACACTCTCATCCAGCTTAATAAGCCCTTCTTTTTCTAACAAGGAAAGAACACGGCCATGTGTTGAAACAGAACGGCTCATGACTAGTGTTGTGCCTTCTTCAATATCTTCAAGATTGTCATACTTTTGAGAGTAAACTCCAATTGGTTCAATATGAATACCGCCAAGATTTGCAAAGTCATAGTCATTCTCTTCTTCTTGCAGCTCTAAATAAGGAATGGTTTGAAAGTAGTTTGCATCTATACGTCCTTCAGCCAAATCTTTATTCGGAAGAATGTAGTCCTGATATTCTTCAATCTTCAAGGTAATTCCTTCTTCTTCAAGAATAGGTTTTGCTTGTTCCAATACTTCAGCATGAGGAACACTTGTTGCTCCTACTTTAATCTCAGAGCTTTCCTCTCCGCTGCTTTCTTCAGAACCTGATGCATTTTCTTCAGAAGACCCACATGCAGCGAGTACAAGTACAAATAATAAGGCCAATGCGGCTGTCCATAATTTTTTCATTTTAAAACTCTCCCTTTATTTTATATTTATCTTTTATCCAATTTACGGGTAATAAGATCTCCGAGGAATTGGAAAATGAACACAATAATGATGATTAGAATAGTACAAATAAATACAACATCCCAGTTACTACGCTGAAACCCGTAGAAATAAGCAAAGTCACCTAAACCACCAGCCCCAATAGCTCCTGCAACTGCTGTGTAGCCGATCAAAGCGATCGCCGTCACTGTGATTCCTGATATTAAGGCTGGCATCGATTCCGGAAGCAGTACTTTAAAGATAATGGTTGAGTATTTTGCCCCCATTGCTTTCGCCGCTTCTACCACCCCTTTGTTTACCTCTTTCAGGGCGATCTCAACTAAACGAGCATAGAATGGGGCTCCCCCGATAATAAGAGCGGGTAACGCTGCTTTTGGACCACGGATGGTTCCCATTAAGAAGTCAGTGAATGGGAATAATAGTAAAATTAATATAATGAAAGGAATCGCACGGAACACGTTAACAACCGATGCTGTAATCATATTTAAAACCTTGTTCTGCCAAAGCCCTCCTGGACCAGACAAAAAGAGCAGCAACCCAAGGAACAGCCCGATAATAAATGTTCCTGCTACAGAAACTAAAGTCATATATAATGTTTCATTTGTAGCCGTAATCATGTCTTCCACACTTACATTCGGAAACCATTGATTAAACATTCGGGTTCACCTCCACTTCTACTGACGTTTCTTTGATGTACTGGATCGCCCGGTTAATTTCTTCTTTAGTACCTTCAAGTTGAACAAACATGGTTCCATAGGCACCTTTTTGCGTTTGAGTGATCTTACCATGCAAAATGTTGACATCTAGTTCAAACTTTCTAGATAGATCACTAATCAATGCTTGGTTCGCACTGTCACCAACGAAGTGTAGTCTTACGATCTCCCCACTCTTATAATTGTCTTTTATAAGTCCCAGGGAGTGTTCTTTTTCTGGATCTCCCATAACCTGATCAACGAATTTCTTCGTCACTTGCTGTTTTGGATGAAGGAAAACATCTAGAACATCTCCCTGCTCGACGATCTTCCCTTCTTCCATAACTGCCACCTGGTGACAAATTTTGCGAATAACGTGCATTTCATGAGTGATCAGAACTATAGTCAGCCCTAATTTTTCGTTGATATCTACAAGCAGATCCAAAATTGAATCTGTCGTCTCAGGGTCAAGAGCGGAGGTTGCTTCGTCGCAAAGAAGCACTTTAGGGTTATTTGCTAAAGCACGAGCAATACCTACTCTCTGTTTTTGCCCTCCACTAAGCTGAGAAGGATATGAATTTCCACGACCGCTTAATCCCACCAAGTCTATTAATTCATCGACTCTTTTTTGCCTTTCTGCTTTTGGTGTACCGGCAATTTCCAGAGGAAAAGCGATATTATCATGAACGGTTCTAGACCAAAGTAAGTTGAAGTGCTGAAAAATCATCCCAATTTCCTGACGCGCTACTCTCAACTTCCCTTTTCTCAGGGAGGTCAGTTCCTGATCATTGATGGTCACCTTACCGTCCGTAGGATCTTCCAGTCGATTCAATAACCTTATAAACGTACTTTTACCGGCACCACTGTATCCGATCACACCGTAGATTTCCCCTTTTTTTATTGAAAGATCGAGGTTATCTACAGCAGTTACCTGTTTATCTTTTGTATGAAATACTTTGGATAAGCCTTTGATTGTAATCATGTTGTCCCTCCATAAAAAAACGCCTTTCTGGTTCAGAGAACAGAAAGGCGTATGTATCCAATGAAAATCTGTTCTCTCATCTGCCAGGGCTTACGCTCTGCAGGAATTGGCACCTTCTCGAACAGGACGTTCGTTGGTTGCCGGGCATCATCGGGCCAGTCCCTCCGCCACTCTGGATAAGAGATTTTAGTATATTAAATTATTATCACTTTAACTCACTTAAGCAGTACAAAAAGGATTGTATCACCGCCAAAAATTTGTGTCAACTAAAAAAGCAGAAAATTAACTACTTTCATAAAAAAGAAACAGGCAACAAAAAAATCCCTTCTATTAAGAAGAGATTTCCGCTTTTACCTCTTCTCATCTATCAAAGCGATAATCGCTTTGCAGGAATTAGCACCGTGCTCATATGGAGCCGGTTGCTGGGCATCAAAGGGCCAGTCCCTCCGCCACTCTGGATAAGTGAAGATGTCGATATGAAATTATTAAATATGTTAGCATTGTACTACCTATACGTCAACAAAAAATAGAGGAGAGTATAAAGTTGAAAAAAGCACCACTATTTGAACTACCTTATATTCATAACGAAGAATCTTACCAGCTAGATGAAGATATTGGAAAAGTGATCGTTCTCACGTTTTGGGTTTCCTGGTGTCCCGACTGCGGTTCGGACCTCCCCAAAAAAGAGCAGCTTTATAAAACGATGGATCATGATAAGGTGAAGATGCTGACCATCAATGTATCAGGCAGAGAAAGAGAAGAAGAAAAAGGCGTTCAGTATGCTGACGAATTTCTGACACAGCCTACCTTGAAAGACAGAGACCGGGAAATTTATAACCTATATGAGTGTGAAGGTGTCCCCACTACGACGATTATTGATCAGCAAGGAAACGTGTACGATCAATTTGGTGACAAAGCTTCCTTTTTAGAAATTGTAAAATCCATTGGAAAACTCATCTAGAAAGTAAAAGTAAAGATTCCATAAATAAGACGTTCCGATAAGCTCCCTTCACGTTAATCATCGTTTCGGGGAGGGAGGTCAGTTTTTTGGTTCCTGTAAACAGTTCTTCCATAACACTGGTAGATGATTGCAGCACCAGACTCCCTTGACCTTCTTGTGTTGCTTTTAAATGAACCCCTGAATGATCGATAAATAAACAAACTTGATGCTGACCAACTTGTACTTCAACGTTCAGTTTCCGTTCACGCCAAGTAGGCAACAGGTCATATCGATGATTGACGTTCTCTACCCATTCATAAATAAAATCGATCATAAAAACTCCTCCTTTTACTGTATTAGAATTCTTTAAAAGGAGGAGTCAACCCTTCTCATGAAGCGAAGAATCGTTCGTCATTTCCCGGGTCATTCGATTATTCTTTTACATAATTTGAGACTTTCTCATACATGTTTGTGACAGAATGAAAAGCATAAACCTTTTCGATTAACCTGCTCTTTTCGGTTACGAGCAGACATGGGACACTTTCTATTTGATATTTCTTCATAAGATCGGGATGCAAAGAGGCATTGAATTCCCAAAATATCTCCTGACCAAATGTCGCTTCAATAGTTGTCAGCATTTGTCGTGCTAAATGGCACGTTCCGCAAAAAGGACTATGAACGAAAATAAGGGCTAACGCTTCGTCCTGTAATGTGGCTTCAATCGTTTTTTGTTCTAGTTCTTCCAAGTTGGTCCTCCTAAATCAAGTAGATCGGCTTTACGCTGAAGTGCCTGCTTAAAAGGGCTCTTGCTAATTCCGGCTCTGGCGTAGCGGCCACCTCTCTAAACGCTTTATCAATGTAAATGTGCTCTGCATGAGGAAGTTCCTCTGTCAATTGTTTTCTCAACTTATTTCCTGAGTCGTCTTCATCTACCAGAATGTAAACGGTGCGATCATCTAAGTTGAAATCAAAAATTAGCTCTTCCATTCGTTCAACACCAAGAGTGCCATGGGTGCAGATGATTTCAATATCCTCATCCAATACCTTTTTGAGCTTTTTCTTATCTGTGATTCCTTCAACAATGACAATTCGCTCTCTATCCATTTCCTATCACCCACTATATGAAAACAGACCATGTCTAAGGGACATGGTCTGAACATGATTAATATGATACACGATCATGTCAGACAAGGAATCTTATGTAGCCCCTGTCTGTACAAAAAATTGTAAGTTATCGATTAATCCTCATTAATCATTTCTTCGTATTGTTCTGGAGTCATCAGTTCATCCATCTGAGAAGCATCGCTTGGTTCTACAACAACCATCCAAGCTTTGTCGTATGGAGATTCATTAACGAATTCAGGGCTGTCCTCTAGCTCCTCGTTAATTTCCACAACTTTACCACTTACTGGTGCATAAAGCTCAGATACAGTTTTAACAGATTCTACACTACCGAATGGTTCATCCGCTTCTAGCTCTTCGCCAACCTCCGGCAACTCAACAAAAACGATATCACCAAGTTCTGACTGAGCGAAATCTGTAATCCCGATACGGACTTTTTCTCCCTCTTCTTTTACCCATTCGTGCTCTTCAGAATAACGTAGATCTTTTGGTAGACTCATTGCAATCCCTCCACAATAGAAATTAGTATTTAGCAACAATTATTAACATAAAAGCTGAATGCTTTTATTTCCAACGTTCTGCTCATGCTTTCCAGGTTTTTTCGAATGTTTCCGATTTAAATCCTACGGTAACATTTTGGCCATCAGTAACGATCGGACGCTTGATCAGCATGCCGTCTGAAGCAAGCCATCCAACCATCTCATCCTCTGATGCCTCTTTTAGCTTTTCCTTCATATTCAATTCTCTATACTTTTTTCCGCTCGTATTAAAAAACTTTCGAGCAGCAAGTTCACTCTTTTCAATGAGTGATTTCAATTCTGCCTGAGAAGGAGGCTCGTTGACAATATGTACAGAGTTATAATTCACGCCTTCCTCTTCCAGCCACTTCTTCGCTTTTTTACATGTCCCGCAGTTCGGGTACCAATAGAAGGTCACAGTCAAGCTCTTACCCTCCTTTGTCGTTGTTGATTTTTATTTTACCATACTAAAGATAGATTTTTCATTGATTAATCGAGTTTGAAATAATAATTGCCTTTTTTTATAAAACTACTTTCTATTATTAATGATCATCCTTCTTAACCTTGCACACAATAAAAGCCCCCACTTCGAAAATTTCGAAGTGGGGGCTTGGGAACATGAAATTAGATATTAAACTGTATATTTTTCTGCTTCAATTAAACGAGCAGCAATTTCACGTTTTTTAGCAATGACGTTTATTGGAGTGTGACGAGTTAACTTACGTAAAGCTCCGAGCATCATACGTAGAGAGTCCCCTGATTCAGCCGCAATCAATGTTTCTTTCGCATGTGCTTCAATACGGTTAAATGCTTCTTGGGTGTACACTTGAGTATAAAGTAACTTCTGTTTGTTCTTTTCTTCACCGGATTTTTGAATCGCCTTATCCGTACGGAGAATTGCAGACTCCATATTGTAGATTTCTCCTACCATATCTGCAATATTCACAAGAAGTTCTTGTTCATTTTCAAGCTTCTCACCATATTTTTGCGCAGCTAAACCGGCAGCAAGCAATCCGATTTTCTTCGCGTTCTTAAGCAAGTATTTCTCCTGCTCCAAAGTTTCAATCCCTGGCTCTTCAGGCATCATCGTCATGATCTCTTCCTGAAGGGCCTGTGCTTTTTGAAGTAAAGGCAGCTCGCCTTTCATCGCTTTTTTCAAAAGGGTGCCTGGTACAATCATACGGTTAATTTCATTTGTTCCTTCAAAGATACGGTTAATTCTGGAGTCACGATAGATACGCTCTACTTCATATTCGGACATAAACCCGTAACCGCCGTGAATTTGAACGGCTTCATCAGCTGCAAAATCAAGCAATTCTGTACCAAACACTTTATTCAATGAACATTCGATCGCGTATTCAGCGATAACTTTAGCTACCGCCGCCCCATCTTTCAGCTCTTCTTCTGAAAGTTTACCCATACTTTGTTCAAACAGGCCGACAGTTCGGTATACTGCGCTCTCATTGGCATAGGTATTGGCTGCTACAGATGCAATCTTTTCTTGAATCAGAGGGAAGCTTGCAATAGGTGTCTTAAATTGTTTTCGCTCTTTTGCGTATTTAACAGAGAGTTCAACAGCACGCTTTGCTCCTCCTACTCCGCCAATGGCCAGCTTGTATCGGCCCACATTAAGGATGTTAAAGGCGATGACGTGCCCACGTCCAATTTCTCCAAGAACATTTTCTACTGGCACTTCAGCGTCTTCGAGGACAAGCGTACGAGTCGAGGAACTCTTAATTCCCATTTTCTTCTCTTCAGGTCCAGTAGAAACTCCAGGGTAATCACGTTCTACAATAAAAGCAGTGAACTTATCGCCATCGATTTTAGCATACACCACAAACACATCAGCAAAAGCAGAGTTTGTTATCCACTGTTTCTCCCCGTTTAAGACGTAATGCGTGCCAGCTTCATTTAATTTAGCTGTGGTTTTTGCACCAAGAGCGTCTGAACCTGAGCCTGGTTCTGTCAGAGCGTAGGCTGCAATCTTTTCACCTGTAGCTAGAACCGGCAAGTACTTCCGCTTTTGCTCTTCATTACCGAAAAATACTATAGGAAGGGATCCAATTCCAACATGGGCACCATGTGTAACTGAAAATCCACCCGCTCTAGAAAATTTCTCTGTAATCAATGAGGAACTGATTTTATCTAACTGTAAACCGCCATATTCTTCAGGAACGTCTGCTCCAAGCAGCCCTAACTCACCTGCTTTTTTCAGCAAAGCAACAGAATGTTCAAATTCATGATTTTCCAGGTTCTCAATCTTCGGTACGACCTCACCTAAAACGAAATCCTCAGCAGTCTTGGCAATCATTAAATGTTCGTCTGTGAAATCTTCCGGTGTGATAATATCAGAGGCAGCCAAGTCCTCTACAATGAATCCTCCACCTTTAATCATTTCTTTTAATTCACTCATTTATTGTTCCTCCTCTTAAATTAGCTCGAAAACTCCAGCAGCTCCCATACCTCCACCAATACACATGGTTACCACACCAAACTGCTCGTTTCTTCGTTTCATTTCATGTATCAAACTTAAAGTCAGCTTTGCCCCTGTACATCCGAGCGGGTGGCCTAAAGCGATAGCTCCGCCATTTACATTCACTTTATCCGGGTCAAGACCAAGCTCTCTAATCACCCTTAATGATTGTGAAGCAAACGCCTCATTCAGTTCGAATAGTCCAATATCCGACAGGCTTAATCCTGCAAGCTTCAAAGCCTTAGGTACTGCTTCAATCGGTCCGACTCCCATGATTTCAGGCTCAACACCGGCTACAGCGAAAGATCGGAATTTTACTAAAGGAGTCAATCCTTCGGCTTCGGCTTTTTCTCTGTCCATAACGAGCACAGATGCAGCTCCATCACTCATTTGAGAAGAGTTTCCTGCTGTTACTGAACCTTTCGTGGAGAAAGCTGGCTTTAATTTAGCTAATACATCCGTTGTCGTACCTGGACGTACACCTTCGTCCATGGAAAAAGTAAAGCTACTTTCCTTCACTTTGTTGTCATCTCCCAAGGAGCGGTCTGTAACTTCCACAGGGACGATCTCATCCTCAAATTTCCCTTCTTTAATAGCACGAGCAGCTCGCTCATGGCTTTGAACAGCAAAAGCATCCTGATCTTCTCTCGATATTTCGAACCGCTTCGCAACCTCTTCAGCTGTATGCCCCATGGACATATAATATTCAGGTGCATGTTCAACCAGGCTAATATTCGGTTTAATTACATGACCTCCCATAGGAATTAAGCTCATAGATTCCGCTCCGCCTGCTATAGCGGCATTACTGTGGCCAAGCATGATTTTCTCTGCCGCATAAGCAATGCTTTGAAGTCCAGAAGAACAATAGCGATTTATCGTAATGGCTGGAACTTTATGATGGAGACCTGCTAAACCACATATGTTCCGTGCCATATTCATCCCCTGCTCTGCTTCTGGCATCGCACAGCCGATAATGACATCATCGATATTTCCTTCATAATTTTTAGCGCGCTTCAGTGTTTCTTTTATGGTTAATGCTGCAAGATCATCTGGACGAGTTTGAGCAAGCGAACCCTTTTTGGCACGCCCGACAGGTGTCCGAGCTCCTGCTACAATGACTGCTTCTTTCACGTTCCTTCCCCCTTCTAGATATTAATTACGCAGTGGCTTCCCTTTCATCAGCATGTGCTGCATCCGCATTTGAGATTTAGGCTCGCCGACAAGACTCAAGAAAGCTTCTCGTTCAAGGTCCAGCAAGTATTGTTCGTCAACCTGAGTACCTTCTTTTAAACGTCCTCCAGCTAAAACAAAAGCCAGCTTTTCTGCGATCTTCAAATCATGTTCACTAGCGTAACCGCTGAGTGCAAGAGACTTCGCACCTAACATCATCGTTGCGTACCCCTGTTCTCCAACTACAGGAACCTTCGTACGTTTCGGTGCTTTGTATCCTGAGTTAGCAAGAGCTAGCACTTTTTCTTTCGCATCATGTAAAAGGTGATCTCCGTTTACACTTATAGCATCCTTACTGTCTAAGAAACCATTTTCTCTTGCCTCTTCACCAGATGTAGAGACTTTTGCCATTGCAATTTTCTCAAATACACTGTTCGCTACTTTTTGAAGGTCAAAATCAATTCCATCAGGAATATTTCTTAAATGCTTGATGTAAAGTTCCTTATTTCCACCTCCACCAGGAATCAAGCCGACCCCAGTTTCCACAAGGCCCATGTAGGTTTCTTGAGAAGCCTGAATAACATCAGCAGGCAAACAAACTTCTGCTCCGCCGCCTAAAGTCATTCCAAATGGGGCAGCAACAACGGGCTTATCTGAATATTTAAGACGCATCATGGCATCCTGGAAGTTCTTTACGACCATTTCAATTTCAAAAAAGTTAAAATCCTGTGCTTCCATAAGAATCATTCCAAGGTTCGCACCAACACAGAAATTCTTAGCCTGGTTTCCAATCACTAATCCATTAAAATGATCGTCTACGTGATCGATAGCGAAATTCACCATTTGTATGATATCAAGTCCAATGGCGTTACTTTGGGAATGAAATTCAAGACCTGCTACACCATCCCCAAGGTCCACTAAACTAGCTCCTGAGTTCTTTTTAATCACTTCTTTTTGTTCTTTCAGGCGTTTCAAATTAATGTTCTTAGGATTAAATGATTGTTCTTTGTACTCTCCATCATGATAAAAGTAAACGTTTCCATTTTCCTGTTTATAGAAAGAGGTAAATCCTTGTTCGAGCATATGTTCAACCCATGACGGAACTTGGTCTCCTTCTTCTTTCATACGTTCAACAGACTTATGGACGCCAATGGCATCCCACACTTCAAATGGTCCTAGTTCCCATCCAAAACCCCAGCGCATCGCTTCATCAATCGAAGGGACATCATCCGCTATTTCTCCGTATAGTTCAGCCGAATAGAGCAGAACAGGTTTAACTATAGACCAAATAAGATCTCCTGCTCGATCTCCTTTTGCGGAAATAAGTGCTTTGAGTTTTCGCTTAGATCCTTTTTCCTGCTTAGCCATTTCAGTTGCTTTCGTTTTTAATTTTCTTCTTTCTTCGTACTCCATCGTTTGAGGATTTAACTGCAGAATCTCGCTTCCTTTTTCACCTTTCTTTTTAAGGAAAAATCCTTGACCGCTTTTTGAACCGAGCCAGCCGTTCTCAAGCATCTGCTTCATAAAGTCCGGAACCTCAAAAGCTGTCTTTTCTTCACCTTCAACCTGGTCATATACGTTATTGGCCACATGAATAAAAGTATCGAGTCCAACAACATCCAATGTGCGGAAGGTGGCACTTTTCGGTCGACCGATCATTGGCCCGGTGACAGAATCAACTTCACCCACGCTATAGCCTTTTTCAAGCATTTGCTGTACGGTAACTAGCAAACCATAGGTCCCAATACGATTAGCGATGAAGTTTGGTGTATCCTTCGCTTCTACCACGCCTTTGCCGAGCACATCCTCGCCAAACGTTTTCATAAATGAAAGCACTTCAGGATCAGTGTCCTTCGTTGGAATGACTTCTAGCAGTTTTAAGTATCTAGGCGGGTTGAAAAAGTGCGTTCCTAAGAAGTTCTTTTTAAGATCCTCACTGCATTCAGAAGACATAGCTTCAATGGAAATTCCCGAAGTATTCGAACTTATAATGGATCCTTGTTTACGATGCTGATCAACTTCTGAGAGTACTTTTTTCTTAACGTCCAGATTTTCAACGACTACTTCTATGACCCAGTCGATTTCGGCTAACTTCTCCATGTCATCGCTCATATTGCCGATTTCAATTAAATCCAGACTGGATTTGCTTGTTAATGGTGACGGTTTTTGTTTTTTCAATGCTTCTTTATTCAAAGCAGCTATTCGATTTCTTACTTCTTTATCTTCGAAGGTTAAACCCTTCTTTTTTTCCTGATCGGTTAACTCACGCGGTACGATATCGAGCATCAGTGTTGGTATCCCGACATTTGCCAAGTGAGCAGCAATGCCAGCCCCCATAACGCCTGATCCAAGGACTGCAGCGCGCTTAATATTTCGATTCATTTAGTGGTCCCCCTTACCTTGAATGAATACTCATTCATTTTACAGTCAAAAAAATAAAACTGCTCAAATCGTTTCTACATTTAATATAAATTATTTTCAGATATTTCGCAATCCTTTTTACAGCATTATTTTGCAAAATATTCCTCGCACCTTCAAGAACGCTGTATTTTCCTATACGGTTATAGTATGTAGAGGTACCCTTAATGGAGAGATACCTCTTCAATTTTTATTTCCCAAATACACCTTTTAAAACAAAGGCAACGTTGGCTGGACGTTCGGCTAATCGTCTCATAAAATAGCCGTACCAGTCGTTCCCGTATGGGACATATACCCTCATATGATACCCTTCCTTGACCAGTTCTTCCTGTCTGTCTACGCGAATACCATACAGCATTTGAAATTCAAACTGATCTTTGGGTATATGATTCTCCTCAACCAATTGTTTGGTGTATTCGATCATTGCGTCATCATGAGTAGCGACTGCTGTATAATTTCCATTCAACAGATGCATTTTGATAATTTTTTTATAATTTTCATCCACATCTTTTTTGTCTGGAAAGGCTACCTTCGGCGACTCTTTGTACGCACCTTTAACTAAACGCAAATTTGGATTATATTTGTTTAGATCCTCAATATCTTCGACAGTGCGATATAGATAAGATTGCAGAACGGTTCCAATATGCTCGTAATCTTCACGCAGTTTTTTAAAGATTTGGAGAGTCCTTTCACAACGTTCGTGATCCTCCATGTCAATGGTTACAAACACATTCTTTTCCTCAGCTACATCCAGAATAAGGCGCATATTTTCCAAAGCCAGTTCTTCAGAAATATCGAGTCCCATAGAAGTCAACTTCAAAGACAGCTGTGAATCCAAGTCGTGTTCAGCTATAGCTTTAATCGCCTCGATACAGCCATTAGCCGCTTCACGAGCTTCTTCTTTACTATCTATAAATTCACCTAAATGGTCAATGGTTACTGACATTCCTTTAAGATTCAGCTCTTTAATCGTTTTCACAGCGCTTGGGATTGTTTCCCCAGCTACGAATCGACCAGCTCCAAACCGCAATCCATACCTCTTGGCTAACTTAGTAAAAAATCGATTTTTAGAAAGAAATAAAAAGAAATTACGTAGAATTTGTTCCATATGAACAACCCCCTAATCAATCCTATGATCATGCCATTCAATAACCTTTTATCTAATCACTTCTTGTTTTAAGAAAATTGTGTCTTGTAAACGGTAACACCACTATTTTACCATTTATCAAAAAAATTGGGTACGAAATCACCTAACTATTCGACACCATCTTGTATCTTTATCAGATTTTTATGATAGAAGATTTTCCTTCGGGGATACTAATGGCGAAATAATGAAGGAGGTAAGAAATATGCAGCAACAGAATGAAATGTCCTCAGTCAATCAGGCTCAACCTATGCCGCAAGTTCCAAATATCGTAAGCACTAAAGATCAGTTATACATCTCTGACATGTTGTCCTGGAACTTGAACGCATGTAAAAAAGCTCACTTCTTTGCTCAGAACTGTCAGACACCTGAAATTCAAGCAGCGTTAGAAGAAGCAGGTCAAATGCATCAACGTCACTACAACAAAATCCTTAACCACTTGAACAGTCAGCAGCAAACCAATTAAGGAGGTATCTCAAATGAACCAACAGGCTAATAAAATTCAAAACCCTGAGACGAGCGTTCCAAAAACTCCTCAAATGAATGAACGTGATTTTGTAAATGACCAACTGACTACTGAAAAGTATATGACAGCCTCTTACAACATCGCGCTTAATGAGGCCAGCAACCAAACGCTTTACCAAGATCTTGCAACGATTTTTAAAGAAACACAGGACTGCCAAAGAAATTTATATAACTTGATGTTCAAAAACGGCTGGTATGGTGTAGAGCAGGAACAGCAGCAAAAAATCCAGCAAACTTACCAGCAATTTACTGGTTACAAGGCTCAACTGCCTTACACCATCCAATAAGAACAAAGGCGAAAGCGCCCTGGAACCTCCGACACGCATAAGCAAACATGACCGGATGAAGGTGGTTTTTCCTTCCATAGGACAAGTAGCTTATGGTGATAGAGAGAAATGTCTCTGACTAGAAAATATATCCAGAGGCAGCAATTTAATCATTTCCTAGCCAACAACAAAAACCCGGCATGAAGCCGGGTTTTTTATCCTACAGGCTCGTAACCTTGTGACTCAATTGCATCTTTCATTAGCGGTTTGGAAACGTAGGCTTCATCATAGGTAACATCCACTTTACCACTATCCAGGTCAACTTCTACTCCGTGGACCCCTTCTAATTCAGTTAATGCATTTTTCACTGATTTCTCACAATGTTCACAAGTCATTCCGTTAACTTCTAATGTTAATTGCATCTAAATCCAACCTTTCTTGTTGATAGTTTAAATAGACTATTTTATGGCCTTACTTGTTGTATTCCACAATTTTCTCCTTTAATAACTTCTTCTTACGATTCACCTAAGCTGTAGTTACCTTAATTTAAACGAACAGGGTCATGCTTTCACCTTAGGAGCTGGTATATTACTATAGTAGAGTAAAAGTTAAATGGACAAATTCATTATTTTTTAAACAGAGGAAGGTTTGGAAACTCAAATGAGAAAGTCAATTTACTTAGGCATTGGACTTGGAGGAGGTCTAGGTTCCTCATTACGTTACGGCGTCTCTTCATTATTAAATTCCCCTGGAGGATTTCCATACGGAACTTTAGCCGTAAACTTAATAGGCTGCCTATTATTAACCTTGTTATATGAAATATTTCTACATTCAACCGGCAAGGCGAAACAATTACATAAAGCTTTGGCCACAGGCATGATTGGGTCTTTCACCACATTTTCTGCCTTTTCAGCTGAATCTGTTCAACTTTTTGACCGGTCTCCAATGCTCGCTTGCTATTATATGATTGCAACCATCGTCGGAGGCTTAGGTATGACAATGCTCGGGCACTTATGGGGAAGGAGATGGAGAATTTGAACATTCTATTCGTATTTTTCGGTGGAGCCTTTGGCGCCCTGTTACGGTTTGAAGTGAGTCAGCTATGGAATGGGAAAACACCTTTCCCTTTAGGAACTTTTCTTGCTAATATCACTGGAGGAATATTGCTGGGAATGTTGATTAAATTTTATGAAGGTACCGGGTTTTCGGAATCCATTTGGCTATTGTCTGCAACAGGTTTCTGCGGTGGCTATACGACTTACTCGACGTTTAGTTTTGAGGTTTTTCAATTATTGAAACAAAGAAAATGGAAAGAAGCGCTTCTATATTTGAGCACATCCATTTTGATGACGATTTTTACCATATGGCTTATTTTTCAATTATAAAACCTCTCCTTCGAAAAAGGAGAGGTTTTAATTCGCACAATATTTCATAATGGCTTGCTGGAGTGAGTTGATATACTTTATATCAGATAACATACTCATTTCACTTAATTGTTTTGCCTGTTCAGGACGAATACCGATAAGAACAACCTCTGGTCCCATATAAAATACAGAAGTCATCATATTATTAAAGACTTGAATCCCATCTCTTTCAACTTGTCCTACTGCTGTAAAATCAAAAAGTATTCGATCAATCCCGTCTCTTTGCGAAGATTGTAACAGATATTCTTCTATCGCATACATTTTCTCTTTGGTGATATCACCGAATAACGGAACCAAAGCTGTGTCCTCGGTCAAATCAATAAAGGGTGCAGATAACCGATTGTTTTGTTCAATGGCTTCTTCTAACTTTTCTTTTTCATCTAGAAGTTCAAAGTTCGTATCGTTTAAACGAGCCCTCAGCTGATTCATTGTTTTTGTGACCTTAATAAGCCGACTATCCTTCATCATAAGCATTACTTCTGCATAAAGGTCGTTTTCCCAAAAAACATACAAATCGGCAGTAAGAGGGCCGTCCTCTTCATTGACAGGTTTAAGATGAATCTCTACTGACGCTTTTTGCACTTCTGGATTAACCCAATTTTCGACTTTTGATTTGCTGTCTTCGTCAAATATATCTAAAAGATTCTCTTGATGGCCAAATAAATCTTCAGCCTCCTGAGACCAGGACTGAATTTGGTATTTTTTATTTATTTTGTAATAAGGAAGCGGGAAGGTACGGTCAACTAGTTTCATTAATAAGGTCTTCCCTTCCTTCTTTGAACCATCGGTGTAGGTGGTTTAGATCTTTCACCACCATGACTTGATCTGATTCAAATTCATCAAGATCAAATTTCTTAGCCATGCGACCACCAATCATGATGAGTGGCTTCCAAGGAAGCTTCTTAAATCGCTCAATCAATATTTTTAACGTAGGCAGCCGATAGGATAAAGCTGCAGAAAGACCGATCACTTCAGGCTTATACTTTTCAATCTGAACTAAAGAGTGATCTAATGGCAGATTCGGCCCTAGATACCTGACACGCCAGCCATTATCTTTAAACGTGTCAGCAACCATCTTCAATCCGATATAATGCTGCTCTTGCTCAACCCCGAACAAAATGGCTTTATACTTTTTCTGTTTATGTCCCTTGATATCTTCCGCTTCGGCTTCTAATTTAGACAACACAAAATCGCAAATAGCTGTCACTAAATGCTCATCCGCAACTGAAATTTCATTTTTCTCCCAAAGTTCCCCGATATAGTACATCGCAGGTGTGATGATATCTTCGAATAAATATAACCGGGGATACCTTTCGAGTAACTCTTTTGTATATTGAAGTGCCTGCTCTTCATTACCGTCCAGAAAATAAAGAGCAAGCTTTTCTTGATATTCTTTCAAACTAATTCACCTCTTACTTTGAAAGAGTAGGTAAATGTCTTAACGCCTCTTGAAGATAAAGGATCATTGTAGTGCCCTCTTTTTCATCGGTCAATGTTGTCTCTTCCAAGATCCGTACAAGACGTTCAAAATTATCTACAATCAGATAAGTGCCTACTCCCCTTGAAGTCAGGACATTGTTGAGCCAGTTGGTATAGTCTATAAAGAAATCACTGCTGTTCATTTCATAAGCAGCGTAAAGGTGATCAAGATGATGGTAATTGTCTTCTTCCGTTCGTTCTTTGCCGTTTTGGCCAAATTTCTCCCATAAGTATGGATAATCTGCATAAATCTCTTCAACAACCTGATGAACGATACGATCTTGCTCAACCTTCTTCATTCAGCTACCACCTCATACTTGGACACTTTAGGAACAATGCCTTGCAATTCTTGATCGGGATACTGCTTTTCTAATTCGTGAATCTTCTTAAACTGCTCACTCCTAGCCCAATTCAAGTAATCCTGCTTAGATGCCCATTCCAAGTGAACCGTTAGTTCTCCCGGCTTACGATCATTTTGCAGCAATTGGAAAGAAATGAACCCATCTGCTTGATCTACTAAACGAGACCGATTACGATAAATTTGGATTAACTCGTCTGCTTTATGGTCAGGAACGACGACTGTCGAGTCCACTACGTACATAAATTAAATCTCCAATCAAAAAATTGTTTTCAATACCAACTATTTTATCATATAAATAATTTATCTGTATAATAATTGCTTTACTAATAAAATTTCCACTCCACACAAAAGTGCAACTACATAGCTTATTCAATCAATAATTGTTCATCTATGTTCGGCACGATTTGTACGAACGTATAATCCTAAGAGCTCCCTATAAGCGAAGAAGTGGATCAGTAAAGTCGATCTACTTATGAACACGAGGAGCTAGGCGCGGTGAGTGAGGTAGTACCACAGCTCAAAAAGTTATCCATATAAAATTAAAATGATAAATTCCTAGATAACAAAAAAGACGCCAGCTTTTTGCTGGCGCCTATATCGTAATTATTGGACCACTTCGTCGATTACTTTCATCTCTTCGTGGTCAAGCAGGTTTTTGTTAACCATCTCATCCGCTTCTTTGTTCATATTGTCCTGTAAGTCTTTCAGTTCTTCTTTATCTCCTACCATATAGATCTTTTCCCAACCATAATCTTTTGCAAGCTTGTCCAGTTTAGGAGCTACACTCTTATACCAGCGGTAACGGTTCGCTTCAAACCTTTCCTGAAATTGGTCCTGTTTCGTGTTTTTTGCCCCTCCAGAGCCCATAGATGGCTGAGCTCTATGCGGTCCTTGGTGCTGTCTCCAGTCATCTGTATCTAAATCAAGCTCAAACAGTTGAGTATCATTAAGACTTCCTAGCTGTGCATCGATTAATTTAATTTGATTTTTCTGGGTTAAAATAATTCCTGTTCTAGGGAACTTTTCCTGCATCTCATTCAACTGATCAAGTACAGGAGTCTCCTCCCAATAAAACTCCGTCTTCACAGGCATCTGGAAGCGTTCCGCAAACCATACCGTATCATCTGCCGTAGCAAAAAGTACTACACTTTTGGCAAAATGCTGCTCATTCTCTTCGATGAATTGCTCCACTTTTTCTTTTACGGCCCAATAGTTTCGCTTTTCATCTGAATCACCGTCTTCTTGCAAATAAGATTCAAAATTGTTCAATCCATTCTTCAAGTGGATTTTCCATTCTCCACCTTGCTGATCTGGATCAGAAGGGTCGGTGTTTAAGTACATAGAGAATACCTTTTGTGGTTTTTGTAAATGAACTTGCTCTAGTTTTTTAATTTCTTTATTTAAATCCATAAAACAACGACTCCTTTTTCTTATGATTTACTTCTAATCAGTATGTTTCCTGAAAAAGGGACCTTTAAACTAGTTGATTTATCATTTTACGGGTTTAGGTGTCCTTTCGCCATCTATAGGATTGGGTAACGCCACAATTTTATATAGGGAATGTGTAGTCTTTTATACTAAAAAACAACCTGCCCAAAAGGGGCAGGTTGTTTGATCATGCTTATTTTGTCCATTCATCAATAACATCCTGGTGCTCGTCAATCCATTTTTGTGCGCCTTCTTCAGGGCTGTCTGCTTCATTTAGCGAAGACATCAAGCTACCAAGCTGTTGATCATCCATCATAAAATTATCAAACCATTTTACAACTTCAGGTTGATCCTCTTCTAAGCCTTTACGAGCTGCATAGGAGATGTTCTCAGACTCTCCATAGACCTTCTTCGTATCTTCTAGGAATTTAAGGTCCATTTCAGCGAAAGCCCAGTGAGGTTTCCAAAGAGTTACAACAATCGGCTCTTCACTCTCAATCGCATTTTTAAGCTCAGTTGTCATAGTTGGGCCTGAAGAAGCAGCAAGCTCATAATCCAGACCATATTCACTAATCGCTTCTTCTGTTAGTGACATGATACTTGCGCCTGCATCAATTCCAACGATTTGTTTCTCAGGGAATGCGTCAGAACCTTTAAGATCTTCTATTGTATTAACATCTTCCATATAAGTAGGAACGACAAGGCCTAGTTCAGTGCCCTTATACCATTCTTCACGCCAGTCAATTTCATCTTTATATTTTTCATAGAACGGTTTGTCTGTATGTGGCAGCCAGATTTCCATTCCGATATCTAAATCTCCAGCGGACAGAGCTTCATAAAGGAACCCTTTTTCCACCTGTTTCAATTCGACGTCGTAGCCTTTCTCTTCCAAAATTATCTTCCACATGTTTGATACGGCTACGTTTTCTGCCCAGTTGTTCATTCCGATACTGATCGTACCTTTTTCTTCTGTTGTTTCAGCATTATCTTCGCCTTCGCCGCCGTTTGCAGAGTCACCTTCTTCATTTCCTCCTCCACATGCAGCAAGGATCAGGAGCATCCCTAAAAACAAAGCGGGTAGCCATTTACGTAAATATAACATTTAATGTCCTCCTCTAGTTATGATTGTTCATGTCGTTCGTCTTAAATACAGTTTTGTATTATAGCATAAAACAAATCAAGTTCAAACAATTTAAACTGTACAAAAAAATAATTTAGTTTATAGTTTGTGATTTCCCTATTTATTCCACCTCAGGTCATCCAAAATCTGGATGACCTGAGGTGACATTTATTGGAATTTATTGTTTGCGTTGATTAGCGCGGCGGTCAGCTGCTTTGCTTCTTTCCATCGCTTCTAAATCTTCGTGGTCCGCTAATTCTTTAGAGAACTCTACATCAATGCCGTCTGTCTTTTGATTTTTTGGTGTCTGAGGTAATTTATTCTTCTTTTTACCTTTTGCATGGCGATGTTCATCTCTACCCATGAAAATCTCCTCCTTTACATTGATCACTTTTAGTCTTTCACTTTTACATGGAAATATTCTCCCTTCAAGACAGATTGTTATGTCATCGTTTTAATCAAAGAACCCGTTGTTCAATACCCCCCACTCACAAAGTTCCATTTATTCCTACACCTTTATAGAATGCAATTGTTCTTTGGAGGTATAAACCAAAAACCCCCACCTCAGGCCTTCCATATAATGGATGGCCTGAGGTGGGGGTTTTTGCTATTTCTTGCTTAAGCTTGGTTAAGGTTTTCTTGCTCATTGGTTACAGCTTGTCCGCGAGTAATAGAGAAATACGCCGTTCCCAGTGCGAATAGCACAAAGAAACCGCCAGCCGTGGCATTATGGATAACCGATGACTGCTCGATGACCATTGCACCGATGGTAGAACCTAATGCAATCCCAAGATGTAGAGCTGAATTATTCAAGCTCTGCTGGATATCGGCCGTTTCTGGAGCAGAAGAAATTAAATAATTTTGCTGAGCAGGTGTGATTGCCCAGCTTAACGCGCTCCATATTACCATCACAATCAAGAAGACAGGGAGTGAAAAGGTGACATAAGGAATAATGAAAATCGCTACAGCGAAAACACTAATGATTCCAAGAATGCTCTTTTCCGACCCTAGCTTATCTGACAAGAATCCACCGAAACCACCGCCGGAAACCGCAGCAACTCCGAAGATAAAGTACGCGACACTTACCCACGTGCCGTTTAATCCCATCGTTGTCTTTAAGAACGGTGTCAGATACGCATACAACGTTAAATGACCAGTCAAAAACAAGAACGACGTAAGTTGAGCTGTAAATATCTTTTGATCTTTCAACGTTTGAATTTGTTTCTTAATTGATAACACTGGTTTTGGATCAATCTTCTCTAATAGAAAGAACACAGCGACCATCGAGAGTAGTGTCAAAATAGAGATGAGCAAAAAAGGAGCTCTCCAGCCAAATGTATTTCCTATCGTAAGTCCTAAAGGAACTCCTAGAACCAAGGATCCACTGATCCCCATAAAGATAGTACCGATTGCTCGACCACGATATTCAGCATGAACGATCGTTGAAGCAATGGTTACTCCTAAAACGACTAATAAGGATCCGCTGGCAGCTGTAAAGATTCTAGCCAGCATAAGGATAGAGTAATTCGGACTGAAATAAGCTAAAAGATTTCCTAAGAAGAAAATAAACAATGTCCATAACGTAAGACGCTTTCGTTCTACTTTAGCAGTTAGCGTCAGCAGAACCGGTGAAGCAATAGCAAAAACAAGTGAAAAAATTGTAATGAGAAGTCCTACATGCCCAAGGCTCACGCCTAAATCCTCTGCTACAAGGTCGAGTGTGCCGCCAATAATCAACTCGACTGTACCAACTACAAATGCGACTAATGCTAAAAGGTAGACTTTTTTATTCATAAATCATTATCCCTTCCGTTTAGGTTACCACTACAATGGTAACCATAATAAACAAGGAATACAATATCGTTTGCAGTAATTTTACGAAAAGATAGATACCATGTATTCTTAAACCTAGAGATTACTGAGAAGAGGGATGAGGTTGTTACAAAAATTTGGATTCACACAGTACGAAAGCCAAGTGTTTGAAGTATTGACCGCGAGTACTTCTCCACTTGACGCCACAACGATAGTTAAATATTCACAAGTTCCAAAGTCAAAAGTATATGAAGTATTAAACCGCCTTGCTGATAAAGGATTGATTTTAAGTTCATTTACTGACCGAAAAAAACTTTATACTGCTCTCCCTTTAGAAACAATCATTGAAAAATTGACAGACGAATTCCAGACGAACGTCGAGGAATTAAAAAGTAAGAAATACTCTTTAACGCCAGTAGATGACAGAGTATGGACGATCAAAAATAATAAAGCAATTTCTTCTCTTACCAAACAAACTCTGTCAAAAGCATCCCGCAGCATTTACTTTTCAGGATGGTCGGATGACTTGCTCACGATACTACCAGTGCTCGAAGAGAAACAGGAAAATGGTCTTGAAGTAGAAGTGATGTCGATCGGTGAAATAGATACTATTTTAGAAAACACTCACACCCTATTGCCAGATGAGAGACATGAAGCTCTTGAACGTTATCAATTGATGATTGCGGATGAGAAGGAGCTGGTGTTTGCGGGAGTTGAACATGGAGAATGGCAAGGAATTCAAACACTTTCCAGTCCACTGGTCAAATTTTTTACAGAGTTCTTTTTCCATGATGTAGCTCTTGCTGAAATCACACACAAATATGAGGACACTCTGATGAAAGACGAAAAAATTAAGAACATATTAATGAAATTACGATATTAAAAAATCGCGTATCCAACCGGATACGCGATTTTCTCTTACTTAAACCTTTTCTACTATATAGGCTTGTTTTTCCCTGTAGTATTTTTCTCCGTCCTCAGAGGAATGTTCAAAAAAACCTGCGAAGCTATCCACAATCTTATACTCTCTTTCTGGATCAGTAAATAGCTGTGATTCGTTGTTGGATAATACAACAACATCTGTAGTAGAGACAAAGCTGTCCAATTCTTTTGCCTTATAATTTTGACCAACTTCTACTTCACTTAAACGATATTGAGTCATGATTACATTCCACCTTTCTATACATCCAGTTTCCCAGATATTTGTAAGGTAAAACGTTATAGATTTGTTCGGCTAAGAAGCAAATAAAAACCTTGCTGGTATAAAACAGCAAGGTTCAAATAGGTAATAAATGCTTCCTATATAGTCTTATAATTAACTCGATGACTATCTTCGGATACTTTTTAGGGAAATATCGCTTTTGATAGTAGGTATAATAAGCTTTTTTAAGATCTGGCCAATGGGTACACTCTTTTTCTTGTGTAAACCGAACCACATCAATGATTTTCACTTCATTCTCAGGTGTAAGCATCATATTTTTCAAGTGGATATCTGAAGGATTCAACCCCTTGCTCCTCGCAAATTCCAGAGCTTTATCAACCTGTTTTACCATCTCAGGAGTAATTTTGATCCCCTGAACTAAACAATCGTAAAAAGTAAGACCCTCAACGAATTCAAGGACAAGGAATCCATCTCCTTCCTTAATCAACTGTGGAAAGAAATCATGGTTTGATAACATGCGATAAACATCTGCTTCCTTTTCAGCCAAATCTTTAAACCTGGGATAAAAAACTTTAACCGCATGATTTGTACCTTCAATCCTAAAAACAACTGCACTTCTTCCTTGCCCGATCCATTCAAGCTGTCTCGGGCCATTTACCAACTGGTCCCCATTGAAGTCAATGTGTGTAACCCACTCTTTGATCGTCTCCATAGGTCTCTCCTCTTTTAACAACCATCTCTCTTTTGTAGAAAGTATATCAAATTCTATGGTAAATAGGTAAAGTTTTAATATTTAACCCCTTTTATTGACAATGAAAATCATTATCAATTATAATGAAGGCACCTTCTTAGAAAAGGAGAAAGACTTATGCATGAGACCATTGTTGTACTTAAAAATTTTCAATTCGAAAAGCCTACGCCATGTCTTTGCGAACCTCAGACATATAAAATAAATAAGAAAGACCGCTTATACATTTTAGGAGACGCGCACTTTAACGAAATCCATGGGTGGCATATACCCTTGCAAAGAAACCAGGATGTACGTTTCCATATGTTTTTAGACGATTTAGAAGAGCTTTATAAACAAAAGGTTGTTTGTCCTGAGATGGATTTAGAATTAGCGGCAAATTATCATCAATTCAAAGTTGACCAAGCTTTAGATGATAAGAATTATGGACTTTTTATAAAACATACCAACCTTCTGCAAGAGTGGTCTGAATTCCTGCCCCCTGCAAGTACACCTAAGGAGCAGGTGTAGAGATGGCTAAAATTTTGATTGGCTTTGTTAGTATGTCTGGAAATACTGAGGATATAGCTGATATCCTTCAGTCGCATTTGGAAGATAAGGGACACACCATTTATATGGAAGAATTAGATGAGATCGATCCTTCTTATTTACTTGAATATAATGGGGCAATCATAGGTTCTTACACGTGGAACGATGGAGACCTTCCTTATGAAGCTGAAGATTTTTATGACGAATTAGAAGAGGAAGATCTAAGCGGAATTCCTGTTTGTGTGTTCGGTTCAGGAGATAAAGCATATCCTAAATTTTGCGAAGCAGTAAATACATTTGAAGAAGCACTTGTTTACCGTGGAGCGACTCTTATTCAGGAAGGGCTAAAGATAGAATTGAATCCTGATGGAGAAGATGACCACGAGAATTGTAAGTTATTCGGTGATAATATTTCTAACTACCTTACAAAAGTTAAGGTTTAAAAAAACAGCCGCTCTTTCAAAAGAAAGTCAGCGGCTGTTGATTTACATATTTTTCTGTTCTAATTCCTGTTGAGCTCGTTTTATTAGTTCTTTGACCATTTGTCCGCCCATATGTCCTCCGATAGTACCTGCCTCTTTAGTCGTTAATTGGCCATTATATCCCTTTTTCAAAGGGATGCCCATCTCTTTAGCTACTTCATACTTAGCGTCTTCAGGCGTTTGTGCATTACTTACCTTTGCCTTTAATTCATCCATTCTTTGTCTGGCTTCAGGTACGAGCAGCTTATTTCGTCTTGCCATTTGTTTTCTCTCTATTCTTATTCCTGCTTATCTCTTCCCCATCATTGCTGATTAAATGTCCATCTTTATCCACACGATCAATTGTCCCATCGATCGTTCCTTCAGTTAACGTATCTGAAGCTTGTTCGTGTGTGGTGGCAAGTCCTTTAGAAACTTCATCAGCTTTATTATAATCTTCAGGCTCATAGGTGCGCCCAGCGATTTCTTCTGAATTATTTTTGGATTTTCTACTCAAGTGAAACCCTCCTTACCATTTCTTTTAGCGTTTGCAAAAGTCAATAAAGCATACACTGAAACGTTCAAGCACTTCATTCTTACATATGAGAAGAAATTTTTCAGTAAGAGTGCCCAACAGATTCTTCTTCCTTATAAGTTATATTGCGATATAAATCACCATTATCCAACTTCAACATCGGTACTTAAAAGCGATAAAAGAGGAAGAAGATATGTCTAATCAATCTAAACAGGATTATTCTGTTTCGATACGATTCAAGAAGAAGATCTTCATGGCAACAGCCAAAGGAATTTGTAATTTTCTTAGCTAATGTAATTGCCTGGGCACTTCTTAAGATGCAGAAGAAAATCTAACGAATCGGGATAAAACACTACAATCTCATCCAAACTATCGGTGGAGGTGTTTAGATGAGTAAGAAAAGCAACTCGAAAAAAGGAAAAGTACCGCCGACTGTTAACCCACAAGGATTATCTGAAGATATAGCAGATCAACAGCCTGATTCGCAATTGGAGCAAAAAGCTAAAAAAAGTAATACAAAACGCTAAAAAGCTGACTCTTTTTAAGTCAGCTTTTTCTGTTCACTAAATCCTCAACGAGCTTATAGGAAGAGGTCCTGTCATAAAATTGATAAATTGTTTGCGAAATCCTTACGGGATCACCAAAGAAAAAGCGCTCATACAACGTCTGGCGTGATCCAAATGAGCTCATCGTCAAATCCCACGCCATTCTGAAAAGAGCCACTCGTTCTTTTCCTCTACATTCCGCCCCCATCAAGTAATGATCAATTTCTTTACCAACTTGAGTAGAAAAATTTGATTCTTTAGGGATGGATATTAAACCGCTCGCCCCCAGCAGTTGAATGATTTCCGTGAACCTAGGATAGAGTTCTTGAAATTGATTGATGGCTACATATAACGGTCCCCGTGCAGGAACCATTACACCCGAAGGATCTAATTCTGCTTCTGCTTCTGAATATTGAAGTAAAGCTTTCAACGTTTCTAGTCCTTTGACGATCTCGGACATTTTACTTTGAATATGCTGATATTCCCCAATATTGATCGTTTCAACAATTTGATCAGCTACTCCCAGTATAAACTCCGTTTTGACAACTTGCCTTGAGGCGATCTGATGAAGGGTGAATGGAACGAACTTTCCTTTTATATATAAATCATTGGCCGCACAAATATTATCATGAAGAAACACTCGTTCCCACGGAACAAGGACATCGTCAAAGATGACAATCGTATCCATCTCTTCAAATTTGGATGACAAGGGGGAATCCTCGTTTACGAATGACTCTCGGCAGATAAACTTCAAACCTGGCGTATCGCTTGGGATCGAAAAGCAATAAGAATGGCTGTTTTCTTTCGCTCCTGGTGCAGAAAAGACAAGAATTTCATCGGTCATTCCACCCTGGGTAGCTAGAAGTTTTGCCCCTTTGATTACAAGTCCTTCTTCCATTCGTTTTACTATTCTTGCATTTGTAACGTCCTCTTCTAAATAAGCGAGCTTTGACCGATTGGATTGAGGGTTAACGAACGTATGTGTAAACGATAAATCTTTTTGACAAGCATATTCATAAAATTGAACCAGTCTTTCAGGAAAACAGTTTGGTTTTCCTTTCAAAATATCTATAGAAGCCGCAAAGGAAGCTAATACCGTGTTCATATAATCAGGACTTCTCCCCATCAGACCGCCCGAATGGCTTGCCCATTGCTGGATCATTTTTCGCCGATTTTCTAAATCGGTTTTCGTTTTAGGGATAAGATAGGACATACCTACCCGCTCCCCTGTCGTATCTGAAAGAAATGTCATACTTTCCTTCCGTTCATTCTGCATGTCATAAAGCTCTGATTGCGTTTGAATCACACCTTTAAAGGCTGGATGAGTTGAAATTGCTCCTTCGACTTTTTTACCATCCAGCCATACTTCCGTCTGCATGGCATCGATTCGCCTCTTATACTCTTCACCTGTAATCATCGGCATGATATCACTCCTCATTTTTGTGCCTCACACAAAAATAGCTGATAACATACCATATTAAATTGCGCCCATAGTGTGATTCATTCACCCAAAATTTGTTTCTTCATGGATAGTAATTAAAAACAGCAGCCCCAATAATGGCTGCTGTTTTTCATAAGTTTAGCGTCGGTCCCCGCCCAGAATGTCGAAAATACCGCCTGCGATGCTGCCTTCCCCTTTATCGTTTCCTCCACGTTGCGGGGAAGCCGCAAATACACGACTGGCTAAACGGCTGAATGGCAAGGATTGAACCCAAACCGTTCCTGGACCTCTTAAGGTAGCGAAAAATAGTCCTTCTCCGCCGAACAAAGCTGTTTTTACTTTTCCTACGAATTCTATGTTATAATCCACATCCCCCGTCATCGCTACTAAACAGCCGGTGTCTACCCTCAGGGTTTCCCCTGGTTCGAGGACACGCTTATGCATCGTGCCCCCTGCATGGATGAAGCTCATGCCATCGCCCTCTAATTTCTGCATAATGAACCCTTCCCCGCCAAAAAAACCTGTTCCTAACTTACGCTGAAGTTCGATCCCGACAGAGACTCCTTTTGCCGCAGCAAGAAAAGCATCCTTTTGACAGATTAGCTTGCCATTTAGTTCACTTAGGTCCATAGGGATGATTTTTCCTGGATAAGGAGAAGCGAAGGAGACGTGTTTCTTCCCTTGACCTTCGTTCGTGAACGTCGTCATGAAAAGACTCTCACCTGTTATGACACGTTTTCCGGCCCCGAGTAATTTCCCCATGAGGCCACCGCCGCTATCTTCAGAACCGTCACCAAAAATGGTTTCCATCCGAATCTGATCGTCCATCATCATCAGACTGCCCGCTTCAGCAATCACCGTTTCATCTGGATCGAGCTCCACTTCAACAAACTGCATATCGTCTCCATACAACTTGTAATCAATTTCATGATTATTCATGTTTCCATCTCCTTTTATTAGGCTAATAGAACATACGAAATTACACCGAAAATGATTCAGTTATTTACAGTCCTTTCTCCTTATCCTCCTTTATTTCCTACTATCTTCATTCTAGTCGTTTAGAGACTTTATGACTAGAGTCCAGATGGGGGTTTTTTTGTCAATTGATAAAGAAAAAAGAAGAATCGTGAAAGAACAACGTTGTTCTTTCACGATTCTTCAGTGAGTATTATGGATTTGTTACTTTCTCTTCGGTGAATTGATCTGTCTCAGTTGATCCTTTTAATGCGGTGGTCGAGGAGGTTCCTCCTGAAATGACCTGTGCCACTTCATCAAAATATCCTGTCCCTACCTCTCGTTGGTGGCGCGTAGCAGAATAACCATATGTTTCGCTCGCAAACTCTGCCTGTTGCAACTCTGAGTAAGCTTCCATTCCTCGATCTTTATATTGTCTGGCTAATTCGAACATGCCGTGATTAAGGGCATGGAATCCAGCGAGTGTAACGAATTGGAACTTGTAGCCCATTTTTCCTAACTCACGCTGGAAGTTAGCAATGGTTTCGTCATCGAGTTTCTTTTTCCAATTAAACGATGGAGAGCAGTTATAGGCAAGTAGTTTACCCGGGTATTTCTCATGGATGGCCTCTGCAAACCTTCTTGCTTCCTCAAGGTTTGGTTCAGAAGTTTCACACCATACCAGGTCCGCATACGGAGCATAAGCAAGCCCGCGCGCAATAGCCTGATCCAAACCAGCTCTCGTTTTGTAAAATCCTTCTGCCGTTCGTTCCCCTGTAATAAAAGCAGCATCTGTGTCGTCTACATCACTTGTAATCAAGTCTGCAGCATTTGCGTCTGTACGTGCAATGATAATTGTCGGAACACCCATGACATCTGCAGCAAACCGTGCTGAAATCAAATTACGTACTGCAGTCTGTGTTGGTAAGAGCACCTTTCCACCGAGATGACCGCATTTTTTCTCGGAAGAAAGCTGATCTTCAAAGTGTACCGCCGAAGCACCCGCTTCAATCATTCCTTTCATCAATTCAAATACATTCAGCTGTCCCCCAAATCCAGCTTCAGCATCGGCAACGATCGGTGCAAACCAATCGATATCATTTTTACCTTCCATGTGGTGAATTTGATCAGCTCGCTGCAAGGCCTGATTGATCCGTTTGACGACTTGAGGCACACTGTTTGCCGGATAAAGGCTTTGGTCAGGATACATATGACCGGATAAGTTCGCATCAGCAGCAACTTGCCAGCCACTGAGATAAATCGCTTTCAAACCTGCTTTCACTTGCTGCATCGCCTGGTTTCCTGTCAATGCCCCTAGAGCGTGCACATAATTTTCTTCGTTTAACAGCTTCCATAGTTTTTCTGATCCTTTTTCAGCTAATGTATATTGAATATCCATCGAGCCACGAAGTCTGATGACATCCTCCGGCTCATACGGCCGGGTTACACCTCTCCAACGTTCTTCGTTTTGCCACTGCTCTCTCAACTTTTCAATTCTTTCATTCACAACCGTTCATCCCCCTTAAGATAGACATTTATGTTCACAGCGCCATAATTACTGAAAGATCCAATATGCACATCGATTGATAAACGACTTTCTCGTAAACCCTCATCTTCGTTTACTAGACTATTTGTTATATATTAGACTATGATTATTTACGTCTGATATATAACAGAAACACCAAAAAATTATTCGTCTTTCTTAGAAAGACAGCGATCACATTCCATCATATAAGTATAAGTATGACCTTTCACCTCTGAACCACACTGGGGACATGTAACTGTTTGACGATTTTTAGTTTCTTTCATTTTTAATTCCTCCTCTTTAATATAACAGTTGTATTTGTTTCTATCTGTTATGGTACAGTTTACGATGAGTAAACCAGAAATGCAACCATTTTTTGAAATTTTTTCTACAATTGGGCGATTAGGTTTGAAAGAATGCCGGTCTCATGGGATTTGTGACCGACACATTTTTTGTTTAAAGTATATTGGTGATGTTGAATTGTGATGAATTTGGAGAGCTTGTGACAATTTGGGGCTGGGTTTGCTACCAACTCAGGTGGTGCTTGCACCATTTGAGACTGACTTTGCACCAACTGAGGGGGTCTATGGACAATTTGATGGCATTTCAGCTATTTTTAGCAGACAGTTGATACTAGTTTGACTGCCTCTCCCAATTACAGGTAATTTTAACGTACAACTGTTACATAACACTCCTTTCTTCAATTGATCTTTATGGACATTAAATTTTTCGAATACAATATAATCGAGAGTATGATGGTTTTCCTTACATTTTAAATGGAATAATTGTTGGGCTTGTTTTGTCCATACGGTCCAAGTATGATTTTCAAGTAGATGATTTAATTCGAAAGGGAGGTATTCGCTGCGGAACACATGAGGGTGGTCGGAAGAAAGATTCGCAGAAGGATGAGTAAAGACTACATAATTTTCTAATGGAATAGAGGGTAACTTCCATTTTTTAAGCCAATTCTTAAGCTGAAAACTTTGCCGTTTTACTTGAATAAGAGGCTCAGGGTATGCTCTTTCAACACCATTACCTTTTTGTACTAACTGATGAGAATCATGTTCATAAATTAATTTTCCAGCCATATGTTTCACTTCAATGAGGATTAGACGAGCTCCTGAGATTAACAAGCAATCCATCTGAAAATAATACTCGTCCCTTTGGAGGTGCAAGCCGTTTAACCTATCATAATCTTTTCGTAAAAAATACAGATGGTAATCTAGTGAATTCTCTCCGTATAGTCCAGAGGCTTTTAAAGTCAATTCTTTTTCTATCAAAGGAAAGGAAGGATGGTTTCCATCTAACCTATGAACCAGAGTTTCTAGCCTTTTTACTAACAATTCAATCATGAACTCCCCCTCTCATACTAAGTTCTTTTATTTTACCTGACCAAAACAAAAAAGCCTACCAATAAAACGAACTGTACACCGTATAATAGACTTTTAAAAGTCTACTCATGGTATAGGTATAGTTCAATTGGAAGGCTTAATTGCTTTATGAAAATATACGGTCGATTTGTGAGATCTCAGCATCTGAAAGGTCTACGTCCAGGGTTCTCAAGTTGTCGACTACTTGACGATTACGCTTCGCACCAGGAATGACTGCATCAATAGACGGCTGATTTAAATACCAGGCCAAAACAACATGTGGAACATCCACGCCTTTTTTCTCTGCAATCGGTCTCAATTGATCTACCTTAGCTAAATTTTGCTTAAATGCTTCTCCTTGAAAGAGAGGGTTTTTGGCTCGAATGTCATCAAATGTGGTGTTTTCATCGTACTTACCAGCCAATAAGCCAGAAGCAAACGGAAAGTATGGGACAAAAGAGATGTCATTCGCAGCTGTGTAGGGAAGCATCTCCTTCTCAGCTTCACGTTTAAATAAATTGTATTCACCTTGAATTACATCGACATATCCATATTTGTTGGCTTCTTTCAATTGCTCCAGGGAAAAATTAGAAACGCCAATAGATCGGATCTTTCCTTCATCCTTTAATTCTTTCAACGCTCCTACGGCTTCATCCTTTGGAGTCTTACCATCCGGAAAATGAATATAATACAAGTCAATATAATAAGTTCTCAGACGCTGAAGACTGTCCTCTACCGATTTTTTTAAGAAGTTAGGAGAATTATTGAATACAATGTCTTCTCCTTTAAATTGATGTGCACCTTTTGTCGCGAGAATAATGTCTTCACGTTTGTACTCCTGCATTACTTCGCCCACTAGTTCCTCCGACCGTTCAGGACCATAGATAAATGCTGTATCTAAAAAATTGATTCCGTTGTCGATTGCCGTACGTACAACATCTTTGCCTGCTTCTTCATCTAAGTTAGGGTAAATATTATGGCCTCCAACCGCATTAGTTCCAAGACCAATCGGGTTGACCTGCAAATCTGACTTACCTAATCGTGTTAATTTATCCACTATTTCATCTCCTCTTCATAGTCACTTCCCTTTGATATTTACCACATCTATCCAAATAAAAAACAAAAGTGACCTCCTTCCAGGAGAGTCACTTATCTGTCATCAAATTAACAAATTCCTGAAGCGCAGGTGAGAGCCACTTTTTCTTATGATAAACAAGCTGGATCATCATACCAAAATCATCAGAATCAAAGTCTAGACGGATCAATCGCCCGTTCTCTAATTCCTGCTTCACCGTCATTTCAGGAAGCATAGCTATTCCAAGTTCATCCACCACACATTGTTTAATTGCTTCAAGACTCGTAAAAGATATGATCGAACGAGCTTGAATCCCTATTTCTTTCATTAAATTTTCTAGGGCTTTACGATAGGAGCAATCTTTTTCAGTTAAAATTAATGTTTCATCTTGCAGCAACTCTACATCCAGATTTTCTTGATGCGCAAGATTATGATTAGGCGAAGCAACCATAACCATCTTTTCACGTCTTAATGGTATGGAATTTAAGTGAGGATGATTTATTTGTTCTTCAAGGACTACTGCTAAATCATAATGACTTTCTAATATCCCTTCAAGCAGATTCGGACACAAACCTGATTCCAGTTGAATTCTCATATCAGGATTCTTTTCTTTAAATAGCTTAACGGTACCGGTTATAAAATAGGCGGCAAGAGATTCAACCGTTCCAATCCTGACTGTTCCTCTCATCCTACTCTTTTGGGAGAGTTTACCTTCTGCCTCTTCCATTAGCTCTAAAACCTGTTGAACATAATGTAAAAGTTCTTCCCCCGACTGAGTCAGTCTCATTCTCTGCCCCACTCTTTCAAACAATTTCACGCGATAATGTTCTTCTAGTTTTTTAATTTGGGTCGTTACGCTTGATTGAGCGTAGCCGAGCTCTTCCCCAGTACGTGTGTAACTTCCCCATCTAGCCACCTCTTTGAAGGTGTAGAAATATGATAAGTCCATAGGCTCTCCTCCCATCAAAAATTACGATAGTATATATCATTAATTATAGATATCTGCAATGTCTAAGGCAATGCTATACTATTTAAGAACTACTAAGAACAAGGAGTGTAAAGATGAAAATCTTAACAATATTAGGCAGCTCTCGAAAAGATGGGAATACAGAATTTTTAACTAGTAAAGCTATAAAAAATATAGATCATACAACAATTCGTCTAAGTGATTACCATATAAAACCGATCACTGATCTACGACACTCTAAGACTGGATTCTCTCCTGTAGATGATGATTACGAGAAGTTGCTAGAGCAGTTTCTAAACCATGACATTATCATCTTTTCCACGCCGATTTATTGGTTTGGCATGTCTGGGCAAATGAAGGTGTTTATAGATCGATGGTCGCAATATTTGCGCGATGAACGCTATGATTTTAAAAGAAAGCTATCACGGCAAAAAGCTTACGTTATAACTACAGGCGGAACCGATCCTAAGCTGACCGGGTTACCTTTGATCCAGCAATTCGGACATATATTTGACTTTGTCGGCATGACATTTGAAGACTATATTATTGGTCAAGCTGTGAAGCCAGGAGAAATTCAAGCAGACCAATCAGCATTAAAGAAAGCAGAAGAATGGAACGAGTATTTTAAAAATTTGTAAAATACACCTAAATACGAACAAATGTTCTTGTAATAAAATTAAAACTCGTTTACAATAGAAACAAATCCAAATCTATTAAAGGAGTGTTCATATGAAACACCAGGCTACCCCTTACTTAACATTTAACGGTAATGCTAAAGATGCTCTTGATTACTATAAGGAAGTATTTGGCGGCGATATCATGGGCATGCAAACATTCGGTGAAGCAGACTTCGAAACTCCGCCGCAAATGGATGATAAAGTTATGCATGCCAGCTATAAAAAAGATGAACTCGTCTTTATGGTTTCAGATTCATTCTCTCCCGATGGTTTTAAAGCTGGTAACAACATTTCTTTAGTTCTAGAGTTAGAAAGTGCTGAGGAGATTCAAACCTACTATAAACGTTTAAAAGAAAAGGGTACTGTATTAATGGAATTACAGGACACTTTCTGGGGAGCAACATATGCGAAGGTTAAAGATAAATACGGAATTATCTGGGATCTGAACTTTACAAAAGACCAATAAATAAGGAAAAGCGGCTCATGGCAGAGCCGCTCTCTCTTACTTTTCTAAATGTAATGTACAATTGAATCGATCGCAAACCCACTTACCTTCTTTAAGCACGACTTCTGTTACCGATGTATTTTTCATATGTTCTACTTTTATATTATCAGGGTCCAACTCTCTCAGCAGGTAACTGATCACCCCGCCATGACTTACTACGATAATATTCACACCGGGAGCATTCTCTTCTGCCAAGTCTTCCATAAAGGAAAGACTTCTTTTTACCACACTCTCCGGCTTTTCCATACCGAGTTCAAGACTTCTCCAATTTTCGCCCCACTTACCAACCCTTTCTTCTTCCGTCGTGCCTTCTATCTGGCCACCGCCAGCTTCTCGCAAGCGAGGATCAAATTTAATGTGCAATCCAACTTTTCGACTGATAATATCTGCGGTTTGTTTTGCCCGTTGAAGAGGGCTTGAAAACAAGGCATCCCACTTTTCAGTTTCCAGTCTTTCAGCCAATTTTTCAGCATCTTCCCTGCCTTCCTTGTCAAGAGGAATATCTGAGCTGCCTTGCGCCCTTTTTTCTTTGTTCCATTGCGTGCTTCCGTGGCGGATGAATGTTAGTTTCATATTCTTTCTCTCCCTTTTAAGTTATTTTTTATATCACTTTCGATATGAAAATGCATGAATCCTTTAACAAGGACAAAATAATTAATATTGCTATTTCCCCGTATATACGTTACTATATAGTCACATAATATATGTTACTAAATAGTAACATGATTAAGGGGTTTTAATAATGATTGATGAAAAGGAGGATTTGACACTAACGTTTAAAGCACTATCCCACCCTATAAGAAGAGAAATTTTAGACTTCTTAAAGGAGGGTCCAAAGACAACTGGCTTTCTAAGTGAACAATTTGAAAACATCAGTCGCTATGCGGTCATGAAACATTTGTCTTTGCTAGAAGATGCTGAACTAGTAATTGTTAGACGTGAAGGTCGAATACGTGAAAACTATCTCAATGCTGTCCCATTGCAGCAGATTTATGATCGTTGGATGAATCAATATCAGTCTAATATAGCCAGCTCAATGCTTAACTTAAAATCTAAACTTGAAAGGGAAAATGAAACGATGGAAAAAAACAGCTTGAAACATGACTCATTTCAAATTGAACAAAAGATAACCATTCATGCACCTGTAGCCAAAGTGTTTGATTCTCTAACAAAGGACATTAATAAATGGTGGGCTTATCGCTTGTGTGGTGACGACTCTACTTTATCTTTTGACCCTACACTAGGCGGAAAATTTATCGAAACTAATTCTGATAATAATGCAGCTTTATGGGGTACAGTTAACTATATTGAAGCTCCATATGAAATTCGTCTGCAAGGTTTGTTAGGAATGAAAGGGGCTGTCAATAGTTCTTATACGTTCAAACTTGAGGGAGATAGGGATTCCACTACCCTGACTTTATCGCACGATGCAGTCGGACTTCTAGATCCGGAATGGAAAAACGCTCACGAAGGAGGATGGGAAGAGCTTCTAGGGAAATTTCTAAAAGCTTATGTAGAAGAAGGGAAAAAATATCAGGAAGTAGGGGAATGATTTAATTCCTGCGCTTCCTTTTTATAAAAACTTCTTTCTTGGCTATATCTAGTGAACCAATCACTGGATGATAATTTTCGATACAGAATATATTTGTGGATCTATTTTAAAAAGCTCCTCCTTACTCTATTCTACTGTAAGGAGGAGCTTTGCTATTTAGGGAAGGTCCGTACCAAAGGATCCCCATATTCTTTAATCTAAATCTAAATCTGTTACAGCACCTTTCGCAGAAGAAGAAACTAAGCGGGCGTATTTGGCTAAAATCCCCGTCTTATGTTTTAAGGCTGGACTCTCCCATGCTTGACGACGTCTTTCAAGTTCACTTTCTGAAACATCAAAATTAATTTGCTGAGTATCACTATCAATCGTAATTGTATCACCTTCTTGCAGCAAGCCAACTGGTCCACCGACTGCGGCTTCAGGTGCTACGTGACCAATGACAAAACCGTGAGAACCGCCGGAGAAGCGCCCATCTGTTAAGAGAGCCACTTTACCCCCGAGTCCTTTACCGACAATCATCGCTGTGACGGAAAGCATCTCAGGCATCCCCGGACCGCCTTTTGGACCAACGTTACGGATGACTAATACATCACCCTCTTTTATTTCATTGTTCACGATTGCATCGGTCGCTTCTGCTTCACTATCATATACGCGGGCAGGCCCTTCAAAACGACTGATTTTTTGACCGGACATTTTTGCAACTGCTCCCTCTGGGGCCAAATTACCCTTAAGAACAACCAGTGGTCCGTTCGGCTTAATAGGATCTTCAAGCGGCAGAATTACTTTTTGTCCTTCTTTAAGAGGAGTAGCTTCAGCCAGATTTTCTGCAACAGTTTTTCCTGTCACGGTCAAGCAATCACCGTGCAGCAAGCCATGCTCATGAAGCAGCTTCATTACTGCTGGTACACCCCCGCTTTCATAAAGGTCCTGCATCACATAACGACCGCTTGGTTTCATATCCGCAATGTGCGGAACGTTCTGTCTTATTCTTTCAAAATCATCAAGACTCAAATCGACGCCTGCAGAGTGAGAAATCGCTAGCAGGTGAAGAAAAGCATTTGTAGACCCACCAAGGGCCATAACAACAGTGATGGCATTTTCAAAGGCTTCTTTGGTCATAATATCACGTGGATAGATATCTTTCTCAAGCAATTGAACAACCATTTCACCAGCTTGCTTACATTCAGATTCCTTATAATCATTAACAGCAGGTGTTGAGGAGGAACCAGGGATGCTCATTCCCAGGGCTTCCACAGCTGCAGCCATCGTATTTGCTGTGTACATGCCCCCACAGGCTCCCGCACCAGGGCAAGCACTACACTCTACCTTATGAAGCTCTTCTTCATTGATTTGACCTTCATGGTACTGCCCTACCGCTTCAAATGAGGAAACGATATCGATATCTTTACCGTTTAACTTCCCAGGCTGGATTGTTCCACCGTACACATAAACAGACGGGATGTTCATGCGTCCGATCGCCATCATACAACCAGGAGTAGTTTTGTCACATCCTCCAATAGCAACGACGCCATCAAGACGTTCAGCATTCGTAACTGTTTCAATCGAATCGGCAATAATTTCACGGCTCGGAAGTGAATAGTGCATTCCTTCGTGTCCCATGGCAATCCCATCAGAAACGGTAATTGTGTTAAAGATCATTGGAGCGCCGCCATTCTCTTTTGCTCCGCTCTTCGCTTCGCGTGCTAAACGATCGATATGTACATTACATGGGGTTACCTCACTCCATGTACTTGCTACACCGATCATTGGCTTTTTAAAATCTTCGTCGGTAAACCCAACAGCTCTCAGCATTGAGCGGTTCGGGACTCGGTTGACACCTTCACTGATGACTTTACTTTTTATTCTTAAATCTTTTTTGTTTTTTTCCATCCCTTACACTCCTTCGTAGTATATTTCTTTGCATGTCGAATTTTTTGGAATTTTAATTAACTTATCATGATGATACTAACTTAGAGCATACTTCGCAATAACTTTTCAGAAAATATCAAACTTTCCTAATAGTGAAGCGCTTTCATATATACAAAAGACTTACTCCATGAATGGAGTAAGTCTTTTGGAAAGTTTTATAGGTTGGACGGTTTAAATGTCTTACAGTCTGTTTCCTCACTGTTATGTGCTTGATCTCCCTTATGACTAACGACATAAATTCGATCTGCTCCACAGTTTTGACCATTTTCATTGTACACACAGTTCTTTACTTCACAAAGAACGTCTAGCGCCATCTTCACACACCTCCCTATGGACTTAGAATCCTACATAAAAAAGGAAATATACACCGCATAAATTTCGTTCTCAATAACTACACGAATGTATGATAAAATATAGAGCGTGATTATTAAATTCAGTTTGTAAACTTTTGCCTTTGTTATCATAAACTAATGACAAATAGACAGGTGAAGATTGTTCATTTGCTTTGAAATATTCAGCATATGTTATAAACTTCATGAAGGATTACAACTTTAAATAGGACTGGTGTTCATGGAAAACAAAACGAAGATTTACAATAAATTGTTGAATCTTGTTAAAGAGGAAAATGTAAAAGTGGATGAAGTGTTGAAGGATCACTTATACACCAAGTTAGGTGGAAAAGCAGATTTTTTCATCACTCCGACGACATTTGAGGAGATTCAAAATGTTGTCAAACTTACTAATGAAGAAGATATCCCATTTACATTGCTTGGAAACGGATCAAATTTAATTATTAAAGATGGCGGTATTCGAGGAATCGTCATTAACTTAAAACACTTAGATAAAATCTCCTCCCAGGGTGATACGGTTGTTGCTCAAAGCGGTGCACGAATCATTGATGCATCCCGCTATGCCCTTGAGCAGCATTTGTCTGGCCTCGAATTCGCATGCGGCATACCAGGAACCGTCGGAGGAGCTCTCTATATGAACGCAGGGGCTTACGGTGGAGAAATTAAGGATGTCCTTGACTATGCTTACGTGGTTGATAAAGAGGGAAACCTTGTTAAACGTCTTGCCTCTGAGCTTGATTTAGACTACAGAACAAGTAACATTCCTGATAATGGTGATATTGTCGTTGAGGCAACCTTCAATTTAAAACCTGCCAGTTATGAAGAAATCAAAGCGGTCATGGATGATCTTACATTTAAACGTGAATCGAAGCAACCGCTTGAGTATCCTTCCTGTGGCAGTGTATTTAAACGACCTCCCGGTTATTTCGCAGGAAAACTGATTCAGGACAGCGAGCTTCAGGGGACAAATATTGGCGGTGCCGAAGTTTCCAAAAAGCATGCAGGATTCATCGTCAACAAAGATAATGCTACTACGAAGGACTACATTTCATTGATTGAGCATGTACAAAGAACAGTTAAGGAAAAGTTCGGTGTGGATTTAGAAAGAGAAGTACGCATTATTGGTGAAGACCAAGATTAAAGAAGATCAAATTAAGAAAGGGATTCAGTTATTTGCTGAATCCCTTTTTACATACAGGTGCCCGATACTATTATGACGGCAGCGTCTCTTGATAAAATCAGCTGAAGTGGAAAGTATTGCTCCTAAGGTGATAAGAGGTTCAATGAATTACAACGTGCTCTTCCTGAGATTACGAAAAAAAATAGGGGGATCTATATGCAGATGACAAAGGAATCGCTATGAATAAGTGATGGACACGACAAAATTTTATGAAATAAAAAAAGGCGATTCACGTTGATGTGAATCGCCTTTCTCGTTAAGACATCCATTTAGGGGGGGTATTTTTTTCCCAGTAAATTTCTCCAATAGAATGGTGTTTAACAAAGTCATCGTCGTTTAAATGGTAATGAAAATTAAACCAGTATCCTTCTCCAGGACGTTTATCTCTTCTGACGTGGAATTTAGCAAGTTCTTCTCCGGTTTTGTAATTGTACAGATTGAAAATTTTCTCTCCGTACCCCGGTGTCAGTTCTTCCGTAATTTCATAGTAGGGAAGTTCTTCTTCTCCCACTTCTTCTAGAATCATTTCAACAACTTCTTCAATTTTAGGTAATATTTCGTTCGTCATATCTGTATCAACTTTTTTTACAATTCTTGGTCCCATCTTAGTCAGCGTCTGCTCTTTCGCTTGCTCGGTAATCAAATGGATGTAGTCCTCTTCTGAATCATTTTCATTATCTGCTTCAGGAACAAGAGTTGGTTCATCCCCTGGAATGATCTCCCCATTGGATGCAGCAAAACTGCCTTCGTGATCCTCTGGAGCCATCTCCTTATTTTCCGCTGCATCGGTATGTACATAAGTAGGTGGGACATATAAACCTAATGTAAGAACAGATACGAGTACAACAAAGATCTTTCTTCCCCATAGCTTCATTTCCAAATGTCTCCCTTACTTTTCCTCTCTTTATAGAATTGTATCACGTAGAATTTTCCAGTGCATGGGAAAAAATGAACATTTTCGAACTATTTGATAGAGGATTGGATCGTCACGGGCATGCGGTTAGGGGCTGTCATGGAGTAGATTTTTTCTCCGCGTTCCTCTACAGGACCGTAAAGTTCGACTCCACTTGTTTTTATGCGGTCGGCAAACTCGTCTGCATCATCTACAATAAGTTGGAGCATAGTCATTTCCGGCATGTCCTCACTTTTAGACCAAAATTCAAGCCAGCTGTTCTCACTTTTGAAAACACCACCTGAATACTTGCCTGTTTCTATCCATGAATTGGCTAACCCGAGTTTGTTCTCGAAAAAGTCCACCATTTGTTCACTCTCTTCAGAAACAGTTACATGACGATAACCCAATAATTTCAATGAAATTCCTCCTCCAATGTCCATGAAATTCTTCAAAATTTTCGCACTTCTCGTTCAAGTTTATCATTGTTCCACCTTCTTGTGTCGTGTTGTGCAGGAAAAAATCCAGTTTGCTAATAAAAACTCGTTCTCCAGATGTTTTTACGACAGAATTCTATTTTCTATGACAAATTATCTGTACATGAATAAACCTAAATGGGGAAAATTGAAAGATGAATACTTTATTCAGGAGGGAATACTTATGCAAAAGCCGAACCAGAATCAAAATCAGCAAATGGGCGGGACTCAAATGCCCCCTAACATGATGCAGAACAAAAACCATGGCGGACATGAAATGTTTGACGCTCATGAAGTAATCGCGGGGATCATCAGTATGCTCGATCAGTATCAAATGTATGAACAGCATATTCAGAATCCTGAACTGAAGGATATCGCTCAGCGTCAATCTGCATTTGTGACTCAGATGTATAATACAATTGTTCAGAGTTTCCAGACTGGTCAAGATCCAACCCAGTCAACTCAGCAGTATAAAATGGCACAGAATAATGACGCTGTCTATGGACTTAAGCCAGGACAGCCAAAAAAGCCAAACCAATCTGTTAACGATCTATCTGACCAGGGTTTATCCGCTTATATGCTTGGTCAAACGAAAAGTTTAGCGACTCTTTTAGCAATGACGGCTTTGGAGATGACCAACCCAGTATTACGCAGAGTGATTGCTGATAGTGTTCCAAACTTTATTGAAATGAGTTACGAAACATTCCTTTACCAAAACAAGCATGGGTACTACCAAGTTCCTCAGCTTCAACAACAAGATATGAACCAGATGCTTCAAAGCTATACCACTGTGCCTGTTCAAGGAAATACGACTCATTAAAAAACAGCTGGAAATGAGATATTCTTATTTCCAGCTGTTTTTATGGTTAATACTTACATTTAAGGTTTAGTATATATAGAATAGGTTTCAGTAGGGAGGATGCCACATGAGTATTTTTCTCAGTTACATACTATTAGGGTTATCGTTATCTGCCCCAATTGGTCCGATTAATGCCGCTCAATTGGACAAGGGACTCCGGTTTGGTTTTTGGCATGCCTGGCTTGTAGGTGTAGGAGGAATGATTGCAGACGGGATCTTTATGCTGCTTATTTATTTTGGGATTGCCCAATTCGTAGACGTTCCCATTATCAAGGTCTTATTATGGTCTGCAGGTTTTTTTGTTCTCTGTTATACGGGATACGAAAGTATTCTAAAGTCCAATTCTATTACAGGTAGCAAAAGTAATTTCAGATACGAATCAAGAAGCAAAGCTTTTCGGACAGGCTTTCTTATGGCTGCTTCCAATCCAATGAATATATTGTTTTGGCTAAGCATATACGGCTCAATGATTGCACAGACCTCTGACCAATACGGGACCTCACAGCTTCTTCTCTACAGCAGCGGAATCTTTCTTGGCATCACTTTATGGGATATTACAATGGCAAGTATTGCTACCGGAGCACGAAGGTGGGTGAAGCCCCGGGCTCTTCGCCTCATTTCTACAATGTCCGGTTTTGTATTAATTGGTTTTGGAGTTTACTTTGGTGTACAAGCACTCCGCTTGTTGTTCGGATAGACAAACACCTAATTTCATCTCTCCTAATAAGATACTTTGTGTCATGTTTTAGGAGGGATGATTCATGTTTTTATGTTCAAAAAGTTGGATTGAGGAAAATAAAAAAGAGCTTGATCTCTGGAAGCTCTCGGCCTTTGAACATTTCAGCACCATAATGACTGATAAAAAGAAACCATATCCTTGTGTCCCTGGGATTCAAGGTTTTTCAAAAGATATGCTGCGTTTCGGTTTTGCTGGAGATCCAAGATTGGAAGAAACAGCGAAACATTTGTCGATATTGTTAAAAGAATATGGAGAAATATCAAGAGACACTGGAGCCTACGCTTCCTTAGTCGTTCTCTTTGATTCCAGATCCATAAGCACTGAAACCGATGTCGAAGATTATAGAGAGTTATTTTGGAATTTATTAAACAAGGTTCATAAATACGATGAAGAACCTTGGCCAGAGAATATTCCGCAATACCCTGATCATCACGAATGGGAGTTTTGCTTTGACCAAGAACCCTATTTTACCTTTTGTGCAACGCCGGCTCACTCTCTCCGTAAAAGCAGGTATTTCCCCTATTTCTTAATGGCTTTTCAACCCAGGTGGGTGTTTGAAGAAATTAACGCTTCTACCACGCTTGGAAGCCGGCTGAAAACTATAATTCGCAAGCGCTTGGTTGATTATGATCAAATCTCACCACACCCGGACTTGAAGTGGTACGGACAGGAAGATAATTATGAATGGAAGCAATACTTCCTAAGCGAAGACGAAACTTCCCCTTCTAAGTGTCCGTTTATGGCAATCAAAAACAAATTAAAGAGTTTACGGTCTTGATCCACAAGTCCCGGGCTGCCGCTGCGCATAGCGCTTTCCATTTGGGAGTCTCCCTTCCCTATCGCCCCTTCTGACAAGGTTCTCGAAATCTTACTACGTAGAACTTGCTATCCGTTGCATGAGAACCGACTTTATATCTTATCGTGGGTGGGAAAACGGCGAGAATCCTGCGGGATGAAAAAACGAAGTTTGAGGAGGATCCACACATGCCCACGGAAAGCGAGTCGTTTTCACATCCACCATCACACACAAAAAATACCTCGGAGCTGAGGCTTCAGAAAAAGGAGGCTTATTTCCTACAAGAAACTTTGAATCATAGCTAGTTATCCCCGAATTTTTTTTGCTTAAAAAATGTGGCGATGGTGATGACGGCTATGAATCCCATGCTCACAAAAAAACCTGCTCTGCTTATTTGATCGAATAAAGTTCCGCCAATGGCAATCAGGATTAATAGGAAAGCCACAATGATCTTCACCATGTCAATAGCAGTATTTCCCATCAACTTTTTAAAAGAAAGAAGAATAAATATCCAATTGTACAAAAGCATCAAACCCGCAGCTGTGGTCAAATATTCAAAAATCCTTTCAGGTAAAAGAATCGCAACAAGGATAGATAGAATGACTACGGCAGCAGTTAGTCCAAATGCAGAGGTGGGAATACTCCACCTTCCTTCAACGGAAAATATTTTAGGAGCGTCGCCCTCCTCTGCCAGAGTGACTAACATCGTTGTGACTGCATACAGCGAAGCGACCATTGTAGAAAAACCGGCAATGATTAATACACTATTAAATAGATGAGGAACCCATGGAAGATCAAATTGTACTAATGCCGTAATAAATGGACTTTCATCAGCATTGATTTCTATAGATGGAACGAGCTTAAGAACAAAGAAAATAGAGATGAGGTAAAAAGAAGTTAAAACCAGGAGCATGACCTTACCTGACTTAGGTGCATCCTTTGGCTTTTTCAGTTCCCGAGCCATAAGTCCCATCACTTCAATCCCGCCAAAAGCATAAAAAGCATATAGAAAAGCGCCCCATAAACCAACTCCTCCATTGGGGAAAAGGGTTTGAAAAGGAGCTGTCGGAACTTCCGTTTTATCCCCGCCAATCCACCCCATTAGGGCTGCCAAGGCAATGAGTACAAACATAACGATAGCAGCCACTTTCATTAATCCAAAAACGCTTTCCATTTGTTCTACTTTTTTAACCCCCATGAGAATGATCAACAACCCCAATGCAGCAAAGATTGCGGCCAATACCCATAAGGCCAATTGTGGGAACCAAAATTGAGCAAAAATCGCAAGTGCCGTCAGCTGGCTTCCCATGATCAGCATTTCGGACGACCAGTATACCCAACCGTTACTAAAGCCCGCCCAATTTCCGTACGCCTGTTTGGCATATGTGCGAAAGGAACCTTTTTCAGGATGATGAGCCGTCAGTTTCGCCAGACTTTCAAATACAATCCACGTACCTAAACCGGCAAGTAGATAAGCCATTAGCACGGAAGACCCTGCTTTTTGTATGGCAATACTTGAGCCTAAAAAATATCCAGTTCCGATAATGCACCCCACGCCAATAAATGACATCTGCCACCAAGCAATTTTCGCTTCTGGTTTCGGACACTTAGCCATGCCAATCCTCTCCTGCACTTTTTGCTTTAGTTTGAAGATAATGCATGATGAATATGTGCTGATATCGAATGATTTTCTCCTTGTGAGGAGAAAGTAGGAAGAGTGAAGTGAAAGGAGCAGGTCTTCAATGGATGTACATTTGAACTGTTGGAATGAAACAGATGAATTAAAATGTGTAGTCGTATGCGGCCCTTCAGAGATCGATGTGCCTGATCAACAAACAGCGGATGATGTACAGTGGGAAAAACCAGTCAGCCAGGATAAAGCTAGAGAAAACCATCAGGTGATGGTCTCCGTTATGGAGCAAGAAGGCGTAAAGGTGATTGATTACTCCGACTATCTATCTTCAAAAGATAATATGATCCACAAACAGTTGATTAATCGGGTATTTGTCCGTGATCTAGGGTGTGTATTTGGAAATAAACTTCTCCCAGGCGAAGCGGGTACATCAATGAGGAGACCCGAATATGTCATGTCCCATCTTTTATTTAATAAATGGTTTGATTCCTCTACCTTTCCGATCGAAGCAAATGATTCAGTCCAAGCACTGGAATATGGCGACGTATTAGTTCTAAATAAAGATGCTGTCTTTATAAATACAGGACTACGAACAAGTATGACAAGCATTCAAAAGATGAAAGAGGAAATTTTTAATGCAGGTTTTTCAGAAATTGGTGTTATTGATCTTCCCCGTCGTGGGGACACGATGCACTTAGATATGAACGGAAACGTTGTCGGTAAGAACCTTTTCCTTGCCAAAAGTTACATGCGTTTTTTTCCGGTTCAAATGGTCGACGAACATGGAGAGCACTATGAAATGATGGAACAATTCTTGAACCGCCACGGATTTAAGGTTATCTGGACAGCAGACGTCAAGCCTGATGTAAGGGATACGGTTGCAAACCTAAATTTTTTAAATCTGAATCCAGAAACTTTGCTTATCAGTTCAAAAGTGAACAAGAAGATCTTCTCTCATCATTCGGTGTTAAAAAAGAAAAAGTTGATTGAAGTCGATGTAACGGAACTTGAAAAAGGAGGCGGCGGTATCCGCTGTATGACATTGCCTTTTGAACGGCAACCATAGGGGCTCAGGACGAATTTATGAAAGAAAAGAGTCCCGTGGATCTTTTAAATTCCACGGGTTCTACTATTTTTATAAAGATATTGACAAATTAGGCTTTTCTATAAATGCATCATGGAGCAGTTGTGCTGTAAGTGCCAATTCGTATTCAGGTACAATAATGCGCCATACTCTGGGACTGTGGAAAATGATATCTGCTCTATCCCTTTTTGTCATTAGTATCCTACCTAGTCGATTACTAACATTTGCTAGACGCTCATGGCTAAAAACTATGGAAACAGCTGCTCTATTCTCATAAGAAACTTTAGAGATCCATGGTCTTCCTTGTAACAGGGAATAAGTTTGTTTCAGTTCTTTGCTTTGTATGATAAATGAGAATGAATACCGATCTTCTATAATCAGCGCTCTCCTTATCGCGATCCCTGCAGCCTCAATTATCTTTATCATTGCCGATGCTTCTTCGGAAAGGTTTGTCTTTTCCTTACCTATAATAGTCACACATGTTAAGTCTTTTTCTACTGCAATCCCAGTTACATTCGTTTGCTCGCGAAAGTGATCAATCCTTGTCCCTTCCTGTTGATCAAAACTTGAACGCACGAACAAAGGAACGTTATTTCTATATGCATATAGGACGGCCCTTGGATGCACAACTCCTGCCCCCATATCAGCAAGATCCTGCATCTGTTTATAAGTAAGTTCAGGAATTTTTTTGGCTTCTTTCACAACTCTGGGGTCAGCCGTAAAAACTCCTTCTACATCTGTAAAGATCTCACACCGATCTGCGTGAAGCTCTGCAGCTAAAGAAGCGGCTGTCGTGTCTGATCCTCCTCGCCCTAATGTGCAGATTTCCCCCTTTTCAGATACACCTTGAAACCCTGCTACAACAACAATTTTGTTCTCATCCAGATGAACTTTTATCTTCGGGGTGTCAATAAACGATATAGAGGCATCCCCAAAGGTCTCCTCTGTATGGATACCAGCCTGCTCTCCTGTTAGGGACAGTGCATCTGCTCCTTGATCCCGGAGAGCAAGGGCAACAAGGGAGCTTGTGACTTGTTCTCCTGTTGATAAAAGCATATCCATTTCCCGTGGGTCAGGATGAGAGGAAACATCTTTGGACATTTCTACTAAAGAATCCGTTGAACTCCCCATCGCAGATACAACCACAACCACCTGGTTTCCTTTTCTTTTCTCTTCCAAAATACGTTCCGTAACTTCTTTGATCCTTTTTGTAGTGCTTAACGACGTCCCTCCATACTTTTGAACAACGATAGTCAATGATGATCATCCTTTTTTTATAACGAATAAAATCTATATGTTAGTTCTTTCTCTGAATTCAAATAGAGCGTTGGAGACTTTTCCGAATTCGGATGCATGGGGCCGGTCGTCCCCATCAGAATACCCATAGTCCACCATTCGATTTCGATTCAGACAAAGCTTTGTTAATTCCGGCTGGAAGAAATCGAACAGCTCGAAACGATCCTTCAGATGAGAGAAACGATCCTGATACTCGTGAATAGCATCTGCTAATAGTGCCCAGAACTCCTTTTCAGGAAGAAGCTTGTGATTCTCAAGGACATGACTTAAATAACGCAAGTGACAGATAAATAATCCTGTAAAGATAAATTGGGTCAATCCTTCTGGGGGCTCGCTTCTAAGAACTGATTTCAAATCAGAAGACAGACCGTATAATTCTGGGAAATCTTGGTCAGTGATATTTACATCATCAACGAAGTCTTTAATAGCTAAGCGATGCGGTACTGCCTCCTTCAAAACGAGAATTGTATTTTGCCCATGCGGAGAAAAGACAGTTCCATACTGATAGAGATAGTGAAGAAGCGGATCCATGACCACCTTGAAGAACTGGCTCATCCAATCCTCAGTTTTTAAACCCGACGCTTCTATCAGACTCTTTACAAACGGCTTTTCATTATGATCTTCGTGGAGTAAAGCTGCCAGTGTAATCGCTTGCTCTCCTTCTACTAAATACGTATATATGCTCTCTCTCCATATCGTACCTAGCATCTCTAAGTATTGATAAGGAGCATTTTCTACGGCTGTAAAATTTTTTTGATCGACATTGATACTCGCATTTTCACCTGGAAGAATAACCCTGCATTCATCTTTCAAGAATGAATCCTGTTCATGAATTCCTTTGATCAATTCTGTCACCTTAGGCGCAATCACTGTCCGTTCAGCTGGCAGACCTCGATAGACAAGTGTATTCAGGATACTCATCGGTAATTTGACATGATGTTTCTGTTTTGAAGTTTTGTTCACAAATGTCCGGATCGATTGCTGAGGGAGATAGTGATCATCCCCGTCACCTAACGGAATAAGCTTACGATGAGCAATTTCTTCCGGGAAGTTCTGAATCAATACATTCTTCCATTGCCATTCGTGCACAGGGAAGAAATAATATTCGTTAGGATCCTGCCCCGCTTTTTCTACTTCTCCCGCAAAGCGGAGTTTTTCATTCTTGCTTAATTCCTGATCAAGTAAATCCTGATAAGATAGTCCCGTAATAGTTTGGAAACTAGCCAGACTTTGATGGACAGCCAGCCATGATAGTTTCAGCTTTTTTTGCTGCTCAGGAGAATAAGCGAGGTAATCATCATAACCAAAACCAATTCTCCCTTTGTTGTATGTAATCCAAGGGTGGCCTTTCATATATCCTTCAAGGTCAGCATAATCCACGTTAAGAAGATTATCGGAAGTGGCTTCCTTTTCCATTAAATGAGCATCTGCAATCAAGGTTGCGTTCATTTCCTTAATCAAATGACCAGTCGTTTCTGGTGACATGCCAATGATCTCTTTAAGATCTACTAACAATTCAACCGCACTCTCAGCATCAATTTCCTTGGATCCATCAATCTTTTTAATCGTCCACCACTTTACATCAAAACTATCAAAAAGACGTGACTCAGCCTTATACTGATATTTTTTCTGTTGTGAGATCTGAAGCTCATACAAATGACCCTTCGCTTCCTTCCCAATTACAACGGGTTGAATCATGTCTTCATACATATATTCAGCCAGCATTTTAGCCATCAATTTTTGATTTACCTTTTTCCAATTAGATGCCTGAAGAGTGGTTTGAACTTCGTCTTTATATTGCATCCTATCCCTGCCTTTCTAATAATGATCAATTTTTAGTTGATTGAAAATTGTGGTTGCTTTACAGGTTGATGAGCTTCAAATGATTGAAATACATTCTTGTGCTCAACCTTGTACACTTCTCTTTTGGCCAATTGGTTGATAATCACAGCGTTCCGATGAGCACCTAATCCTAAGTCAGGAGCTCCTACGCCGTGGGTATGGAGTTCGCCATTTTGAATAAAAATCTCACCACTACCTTTAAGAGCAGTATCTAGCCCATATCCTTTTTTTACGTGATAACGGCCATAACCATCCCATTCTATCCAATTCTTCATAGTGTTCAAAAAAGTTGGAACGGCAGGCTGATAACCTGTCCCAAGAATAACTATATCTGCTTCTGTCATTACCGCCTCATTTTTAACCCTATGGACACCTTTCAGTTTCCACTTATCATGATTTGTTTCCAAATCAGTCATTTCTGTCATGGCTTGTAGATGGATAGAAACTTGTTCATTCCCTATCGATCTTTCATATAGGTGGTCATAAATATCACTGATCGTTTCCGCACTGATTCCTTTGTACAGCAAATCTTGTTCCTTGATCAGTTCATCCTTCTTTGTCTGAGGAAGTTTATAGAAAAATTCGGTATAATCAGGAGAGAAATACTCTAACCCGAGCTTTGAATACTCCATCGGGAAAAACCCTTTTGATCTCGTGTACCACTCAAGGCTTCCACCGTATTCCTGCTGATGCCGAGCAACATCCAGGAAAACCTCCGCTGCACTCTGACCAGACCCAATCACAACTACGGACTGATTACTTCCAATATCAGCTTTGTTGGCTAAATAATCAGAAGTATGAAAGAGCGATGAACCTAAATGTTGCTTAAAAGGTTCAGGCACCGCTGGGACTGTCCCAATGCCAACCACAACGTTTCTTGAGAAGAAGGACGTCATTGTTTGTGTGTCTTCATCCATAACGTTCAGCTGATAAACCTGTTCTCCTTCCTTCTTAAAAGGGATCACGTCTCGAACATTTTTCCCGAACTGACAAGATTCCAACTGCTCACTCACCCAGCGACAGTAATGGTTGTACTCTTTACGTGGGATGTGAAACTTCTCATAGAAATAAAAGTGATAGAGCCGGTTGTGCTCCTGTAAATAATGAAGAAAACTATATTTACTTTTCACATCTGCCATGCTAACGAGATCAGCGAGAAAAGGGACCTGCAAGGTGGTACCCTCGATCAGCATGTTTGGATGCCAGTTGAACTCTTTTTCTTTTTCAAAAAACAAGGACGTTACATCTGGAACGGAATCCAGCAGTGCAGCCATCCCTAAATTAAACGGACCCAGCCCGATTCCAATTACGTCATAGATTTGACTGGACGGGGTAACATAAGGGTTCATTCGACCACCTCTTTTCAAATTCTTCACGCTCACAAAACATTAACAATCCGGTTTTATCAGGTAATTGAATAGGCTTTACCGGTTTAAATCCACACTTCTTGAAGACGTGAATCATTTTTTCATTACGTATATCTGGTTCAGCTACGACTTTCTTCGTTTTCAAGCTCTGAAATTGAAAGCGGACCATCTCCCGGAGCAAAGGAAGCGAATACCCTTTTCCGAGAAATACACGCTCACCAATCAATAGATGTACGCCTTGATCATAAGGAGAAGAGGAATAGGTTTTTTCAACAACATCCCCTCTTACCCAGTAAGCCTCCCAGTAGCTCATCATTTGCCCGTCAACTAATCCCATGTAAAGAGTCTGATGGGAGTCAGCTAAGGCTTTTTTCAAGTGGGCTTTAAAAGATTCTAGAGGAACATTTAAATTCCAATACGGATGCACATGGTCTTCATTCATCCATTTATGAATTCTTCCAACGTCATCAAATGTCACTTTTCTAAAAGTAATTGTTTGATTTAGTTTCTTGTCATAGCACTCATAATCGTTATCCATGAACCGCTTCCTCCTTTACAGCAAGAGGGTTGGGGACCTGTGTATAAACGGATTGTGATTCCATAGGACCCACTAACTCATCCATATCATAGAAACGTGTAAGCAAGTTGGCTTTACAAGGAAGCTCTTCTTCTTTTAATAAGGTATTTGTTACCCGCATCTCTGGATGAAGCTTGATCCGTTCTCTCAGAACATCCATTAGCTTGTCTTCTTGAATTAATCCGCTCGTCCCAAACCCATTAATTAAGCCGAACAAATGATTGAAAAAGAAGTAATATCTCAGCCTCTCTTCTGCTACTTCATCTTTGCAAACTGTATCACTTTCTTTATTTAGTGCAGGTACCAATGACTTAAGCTGATCAGCCTTCGATTCGCAGAAATAATACCCCTGATTATCCCGATAGTAATAGTACTCCGGATAACCGTTGTTCAATTGAATAATTGAATTTTGTTGATGAGCTTCAAGGGCAATGCCGTAATGACAAAACAACCATAAGACCGGATCTAAAGTAACCGTTAAATAACGGTTAAACCAATCCAGACTTACTTCTTCATGAGATCTTCCTTCCCGCGCAGCAACACTTCGTATAATTGAATAAAGCCTTGATTTTTCCCCATACGCGGAGTCTTGGACGAGCCCGGCGATTACACTCGCTTGCTGTGTGTTTCCCGTGTAAAATGGATTTTCACGTAGCACGACTTCGAAACCTGAAATCTCTTTATCTAGAAGAACATTGATGTAAGCAGGATCCTTAATCAAACGGAAGTGAGGATGGGCCTTCTTCAACTTTTCTCCTAGCGTGGTGTCTAATAACCTCGACACTTCCACCCCTCTCGCAAGCTCCTTCCGCTGATTTACTCGCAGAGAATTGGTGATTTTTACTGGCACAGAGAATTTGTACATATACTTCGATTGAGAACTGTACACCGTTCTGAAGGAAGAAGTAGCCGTAAATTTGCGACCTATCTGGCCAACGTCCTCTAATTCTCCAGTGGTGAGCAGCTTTTGCACAGATTCTTGCTCAAGAAGCACCGGAACTTGGAGTGGATGAACGGGAATAAGCACTCGTTCTTCTTGCCTCAGTTTCTGAAGCCGCGCCTGACCTACAAAGTCTTTAACATCTTCAAAAATGATCTCTGAGGCAGAGAGTTTAATGCTCGAATCCTGGTCTACGATTGATGGCTTGGCAGCGAAATAGTGCAGTTGGAATTCGCCCTTCTGTTCAGGGGAGTAGATCTCGTCTTCTTTATCCGTCAGCCCTTGCTTACTCTTCGGTGTGGGATGAAGCAGGTGACCGAACAATAACGATTGTTCTGCCTCTATAAAATCAAACTGTTCATTCGTCAAGTGCAAACGATCTTCTGCGCACTTCTCAACATAGGTTCTAATTTTTTTGCAACTTAAGATCACTCGTAACAGCAATTCATCTTCAGAAAGAGACTTCTTATTTTCGACAAGCCATTCTTTAGTCAGTAGAGTCGTCATGGTGACATAATCCAACGTGTGGAATTCCTCGCTTTTTCCAATCCGATAATAAAAGGGGAAAGAAAATAAATGCCTGCCGGTTAGTGATTCGTAATTTACAGGAACAAACAGGTTCGTTTGTTGCTTGTTTAAATCAATCCGGATGATCTGATCTGAGCTCTCCCTTTTCAGCTGAGGATAGCGTTCCTCTTTTTCAAAATTTCCTGTTTCCCTTAAATAACAATTTAGAAAACTTTGCATGGTGGCTTGTTCAGCAATTTCCTTTGCATGATTCAATCCCGATGACCTCCGTTCATTATGGACTTCCCCGTTCTCTCAATCTCTTCAATAACTTCCTTCAAATCTTCTCTCGTTGTACGAGGGTTTAACAAGGTGAATTTCAGGTACGTAGAACCACGGACAGATGTTTTTGCAATGACAGCCTTCCCCTTTTGATACAATACCTGCTGGATTTGACGGTTTAGTTCACATAGATTCTCACTAGACTCTGCCTGGTATTGAAAAACAACGGTGTTCAGTTCCGGATGCTGATTTTCAACTGTAAACTCAGGTTTCTCCTTCAAGTATTGGACTGCAAACTCAGCGAGCTCCATTGTCGTATCAATCATGCTTCCTAACAAATCTGTACCTAGTGTTTTTAAAGTTAAAAGCACCTTTAAAGCATCAAATCTTCTTGTCGTTTGGACGGATTTATTAACAAGATTCACGATGCCTTCTTGTTCGTCTTTTACAGGATTCAGATAATCCGCATGTAAGGAAAGCCACTGGAAATGCTTCCGGTCTTTGATTAATAAAAGGCCGCAGCTGATCGGCTGATAGCACAATTTATGAAAATCCAGACCGATGGAATCCGCTTGCTGCATACCTTCAACCTTTTGATAATGAGAATGACTGAATAGAAGCGCTCCTCCATAAGCCGCATCAATGTGCAGCCAAAGATCTTTCCTCTGACAGATTTCAGCTAATTCACTTAAAGGATCGATACTGCCGTAATCTGTTGTTCCACATGTGGCAACCACACAAAAAGGCAGTAAGTTTTTCTGTTCTAAACGGTGGATGATTTTTTCAAAGCTTTTGATACACATCCGATGGTTCCCATCAGTCGGGACTGTAACAACAGCCTGTTCACCTAAGCCAAGCTGGGAAGCTGATTTTTTCACAGTGAAATGTGCTTCCTCTGCGCAAATGATTCTCATTCTTCCAAGATCTTGAGGAAGGCCTGATTTTTGAACATTATGGTTCCAATAAGTCTGACAAAAAGCATCTCTTGCCATTAGCAGTCCCATGTAGTTGGACTGTGTGCCTCCACTAGTAAAGACTCCGTCGGCTGTTTCAGGCATTCGGGCATACTCCGCTAAACTTTTTATAAGTTCTTCCTCCACAAAAGTAGCTGAAGGGCTTTGATCCCAGGAGTCCATGGATTGATTAAGAGCACCGATCATCAGCTCCGCAACCACTCCTGTTAACAATGGAGGACAGTGCAAGTGAGCAATACTTTTCTTATGACTGACATGAAGGCTGTTTGATAAGACAGCCTCCCCTATTTCGTCGAGCACCTCTTGAAATGGTTTCGTTTCACCCGATAGTTTCATAATTGGGAGCAGCTCTTTTTTAATTTCCTCTGTGGTGCTTCCCTTAAAAGGTTGATCCGCCCTTTCGAAAACCGTAAGAAGTTTCTCTTTCACAAGATCCACTTGCTCGTTAAAGGTCTGAATGCCTTCTTCCCCCGAGTGGAGGAAAAACGAATCGTAATGTCCTGGCTCTTTTGAAACTCTTTTATTTTTAAAAGACGTAATCATTGCTTTACACCTTTAGAGAAGCCCTTACAGCTTCATCAAAGATTCTAATAACCTCATACGCTTGCTCATCTGTAAGGATCAATGGTGGAAGAAGACGAATTACAGCACCATTTCTTCCTCCCACTTCCATAATGAGACCTCGATTAAAACATTCACGCTGGATTTGGCTTGCAAGTTCTGGATGGGCAGGATAACTTCCACTTCTATTCTGAGGGAGCGATGGATCGACCATTTCTACGCCTATCATCAATCCCCTTCCTCGTACATCACCGATTTCTGGGACATTCTGCTGAATTTGTTTTAACGACTGAAGAAGATGTGCTCCCAATTTTTCCGCGTGTACATCTAATAGGTTCTCTTTCACATGCTTCAAAGTAGCGGTTCCGGCTGCCATTGCCATCTGATTTCCTCGGAAAGTGCCAATATGGGCTCCTGGTTCCCACGTATCTAATGATTCGTCATAGACCACTACGGAGAGAGGGAGACTGCCACCAATGGCTTTTGAAAGGACAAAAGCATCCGGAACGATCCCTGCGTGTTCGAAGGAGAACATTTTTCCTGTACGCCCAATTCCTGTTTGGACCTCATCAATGATAAGTGGAATTCCTCTTTCCTTTGTGATTCTTCTCATTTCTTTCAACCATTCCACAGGAGCAGGAATCGATCCACCTTCTCCTTGTACGGTTTCAAAGATCATGGCTGCAGGCGGAAGAATACCGCTCTCAGGATCGTCAAGAAGGTTCTCGATATACGTGCTGCTTATTTGATGCCCTTCTTCTCCACCTTTTCCAAACGGGCAGCGATACGTATAGGGATAAGGGAGAAAATGAGTATCCGGTATTAATCCTTGGACCTTTCGCTTAGGACTCAAATTCCCGCTGATCGACATCGTTCCGTGAGTCGCTCCATGGTATCCGCCCTGGAAAGTAAGAATACTTTGCCTACCGGTCGCTGTTTTTGCCAGCTTTAGTGCGGCTTCAATCGCATCGCCTCCGGTCGGCCCGCAAAACTGTACTTTCGATCTTTCACGGAACCCTTCTGGCAGGGATGAGAAAAGTTCGTCTACAAACTGTTCTTTTACTGTAGTTGTTAGATCTAACGTATGTAACGGCAGCCGGTCATGAATCACTTTTTCCATAGCCTCAATTACGACCGGATGGTTATGCCCTAACGCAAGTGTTCCTGCCCCTGCTAAGCAGTCAATATATGTTCGGTCTTCCACATCCGTAATGTAAACTCCCTCTGCTTTCTTAATAGCCAAAGGGATTCGTCTGGGATAGGAACGTGCATTGGATTCGCGCTTTTCTTGCTGACGAAGTAATTGTTTATTTGAAATAGAGATTTGAGTATTCATAGGGTCAACTCCTTTTTTGTTCCTCGCTGTTTGCTTCAACGACATAGTAATTGATAATGATTATCAATGTCAACAATAATTGAAAACCATTATCAATTGATTCGGTCCATATTGGTTCATTTGATCTATGTGTAAAAAAGGCTTTAACCTACATGACATCAGCGATTTTAGCCAACCAAAGAAAATTATTCCATCTAATGATAATTTTTAAAAATTAAGTCAAAAGACACCTGTATATAAAGAACAAAGGTACAAGCACCTTGCGATCTCCTCTAAAGCAAAAAAAGAGAGTGCATGACGAACATGCACTCTCTCTATCTTTTGCTATGATTAAACCACATCGTATCCTTGTTCTTCGATGGCTTCTTTCATTTTATCTTCCCGGACTCCGCTATGGGACACCTCTACGTTACCGCTGTCAAGATGAACCTCGACTTTCTCTACACCTTCTAGCTCTTCAAGAGCTCCTTTGACAGCTTTTTCACAATGCCCACATGTCATTCCTTCAACTTTTAGTGTAGTTTGCATTCTTCCATCCACCTTTCTTAGTTGTTATATTTTGGCTCGCTTCAAACGAAGAGAGTTGCTTACGACACTGACCGAACTGAAGGCCATGGCAGCACCTGCGACCCAAGGGGCCAACAATCCGATGGCCGCAACTGGTATACCTGCCGTATTGTAAGCAAGGGCCCAGAACAAGTTTTGACGTATATTCTTTATCGTTTTCCGACTAAGAACGATTGCTTTGCTTAAATGCATGAGATCGCCGCCCATCAAGGTGATATCCGCGGTCTCGATGGCAACGTCAGTACCTGTACCAATGGCAATACCAATATCAGCTGTCGCTAGAGACGGAGCATCGTTGATTCCGTCGCCGACCATAGCCACTTTCTGCCCTTGACTTTGCAATTCTTTGACTTTTTCAGCTTTTTGTTCAGGTAACACTTCAGAAAATACTCCATCAATCCCTACTTGGGACGCGATCGCACGTGCTGTACGCTCATTGTCACCCGTTACCATATACACCTCAAGGCCAAGTTTTTTCATTTCTTGAATCGCTCGTTTAGACGTTTCTTTCACTGTATCTGCCACAGCTACATAGCCCTTTATGACTCCATCTACCGCTATGAGCATCGCCGTCTTGCCTTCTTCCTCTAAACCAGAAAGAGTAGCATTATATTCTTCGTGAGAAAGGTTCTCGAGTTCCATAAGTTTTCGTGTACCGATGTGAACCCGTCGTCCTTCAACATCTGCTTGAATGCCGTAGCCAGGTATCGCTTCGAAATTTGAAGCTTCTTGCGGCTCGACACCTTTTTCTGCTCCATAGGAAACGATGGCTTCAGCCAAAGGATGTTCTGAAGCCTTTTCAGCAGCGATGACATCCTTAAGCAGAGAGCTTTCATCATTATGAAAAGCAACAAAATCCGTCACTTCCGGTTGACCTTTTGTAACTGTCCCCGTCTTATCAAGTAAAACGGTAGTTAAACGATGAGTTCCTTCTAGATACTCCCCGCCTTTATACAGAATGCCCTGTTCTGCCCCTTTTCCCGTTCCAACCATGATGGATGTCGGTGTGGCGAGTCCGAGTGCACATGGACAGGCAATAACCAGAACAGCAATGGCTGCCTCAAGCGCTTGCGGCAACTCGCCTGGAGATACAACAAAATACCAGGTGATAAAGGTCAGAACAGAAATCCCAACAACAATCGGGACAAAAATCCCGGATATGACATCAGCTGTTCGCTGTATAGGAGCTTTAGAACCTTGAGCCTCTTCAACTATCTTTACGATACCGGAAAGCGCTGTATCTTTTCCTACTCGCTCAGCTTTCATTTGGATGGTCCCATTCTTGTTGATGGTAGCGCCAATGACCGGATCATTTTCATTTTTCTCAATAGGAATGGATTCACCTGTAATCATGGATTCATCAACGGAGGATGCACCCTTTATGACCATACCATCTACGGGTATTTTCTCTCCAGGCTTCACCAATAATACATCTCCAACCTGAACTTGATCTACAGGGATTTTTTCTTCTATTCCGTCTCGCAGCACTGTCGCTTCTTTTGCCTGAAGGCTCAGAAGCTTCGTAAGCGCTGCGGTCGTTCTGCCTTTGGCTAACGCTTCAAATAGTTTCCCAACTAAAATAAGCGTAATCAGTACCGCACTAGTTTCAAAGTAAAGCTCAGGTTCAAGACCTGGGTTTAACTGCCACCTGATTGCTTCTACAACACTGTAAAAATAAGCAGCAGAAGTTCCTAAAGCAACAAGAACATCCATATTCGCACTCTTATTGCTGAGCGCTCTGTATGCACCCTTGTAAAAAGGTGCTCCGATATAAAACTGAACGGGTGTTGCTAAAACAAATTGGAACCAAGGATTCATAAATAGATGTGGGACTGGAATGCCAAGATCCCATGGGAAATGACCAATCATTGTGTAAAGAAGAGGCAAGGAAAGAAGAGCAGATATCCATAACTGCCGCTTTTTCCGCTTAATTTCTTCTTCCTTATGATCTGCCTGCTCTTCTCTATCTTTTTTTACAACCGCTTCATATCCAAGTTTTTTCACTTTTGCAATGATATCATCAACGGAAATGGTGCTAGGATCATATTCGACAACCCCTGCTTCCGTGGCTAAATTCACGGTGGCCTGGTCAACTCCGCTTGCTTTGTTCAGTACCTTCTGAATACGAGAAGAACAAGCTGAACACGTCATGCCGTGAATATCGAGTTCAACGCGCTCTTTCTGCACCCCATATCCGAGTTTCTCAATACGGGCCGTAATGTCTTCAGGCTCAACTTGTTCAGGATCATATTTTACTGTTGCATGTTCCATTGTCAAATTGACGTTTGCCTCGACACCATCCATTTTGTTTAGGACTTTTTCAATTCTCGTAGAACATGCCGAACAGGTCATGCCTGTTATTCCAATGGCCATGTCTTTTTGTTGACCCATGTTTGAACCTCCTTATTTGGAGAATTGCTGAATCACTTTCATCAACTCATCAATGGCTTCTTCCCCTTCACCTTTTTTAATGGCTCCTGCGACACAATGATGAGTGTGTCGTTCTAATAGGGAATATCCCACTTTATTCAAAGCTTTATTGATCGCTGAGATTTGCACAAGAACATCAACACAATAACGATCATTTTCTACCATCTTTTGAATACCTCTAACTTGACCTTCTATTCGTTTCAATCGATTCATGACCGCTTGTTTCTCTTCATCTGTCCTAGGTTTTGCGGGCTTTTTTCCGCTATTCTCTGGTAATGTATGTTCACACATATTTTTTTCCTCCTGTTAGTCTTTAATATACCCCGCATAGGTATTTACAGTCAACAAATCAGCCTCAATATAATTAGTTAATGCTGGAATGTTTTATTTTATACACTTAGGGGGTATCGGTTATAAGTACAATAAAAATTCTGAGGTGATTGGATGTTAGCTTTTATTTCTTGGATAGCATTAGGAATTGGAATCCTATCTTCTATCATTATCATAGTTGATGTGATCAGACATCCTCAAATGATGAAGGTTATGAATTTCGTGTGGCCGATCAATGGATGGTTTTTCGGCCCGATTGCTCTCTGGACCTATTTCAAATGGGGCCGTTTAAAAGCAAAAGACAATGAAAAAGAAGACCGCCGCGGCCGTCCAGCTAAAGTATTCGTATCCACAAGCCACTGCTCAGCTGGGTGTACATTCGGTGATGCGGTCGGCGTTCCGATTGTTGCTCTTACAGGTCTAATGATAGCAGGTTCCGTTCTATTCGCCCACTATGTAGTTGAATTCATTTTGGCGTATATCTTCGGTATCATCTTTCAATTCTACGCCATATACCCTATGAACAAGGAACAAGGCGTAATGGGAGCTATTAAAGCAGCCGTTAAAGCGGACTCCGTTTCTTTAATAGCATTTGAAGTCGGGATGTTTGGATGGATGGCCATTGTCCATTTTGTTCTGTTCAGTGAACCGCCGAAGCCAAATGAAGCGACATACTGGTTTATGATGCAAATCGCGATGATCTTAGGTTTTATTACAAGTTATCCAGCCAACTGGGTACTCGTTAGAAAAGGAATAAAAGAGGAGATGTAAAGATATATTGTTATATACTTAGAAAAGCTTGAGGTTTTCTCCCCTCAAGCTTTTTTTATTCAATTTTCCTTGTAAGGTTTCCTCACAGAAAGGTTTTAAGCTTGTAAGTCACATGGTAATCTTATATTAATCAAAACATTCAGATAATTGGGAGGTCTTAACTATCCGAAGAACAAAAAATGTTAATGTATTCTCATTTTTAGTCCTTGCGGTAAAGATGTGGGTAGCAAAATAAGCTTTGTCTTTGGAAAAGCTATTTTGCTATAAAACATTCTCTTATTTGATAAGTAATCTATTCAATGAAACCACTTGTAAAGTATGCTTCCATCACCCCCTAGCAGCGGAAGCATACTTCTTTTTATTGATATTCCTCAATCCATCTACAAAAAATGCCTCCTTATCCTGAAGACTTAAATTCAAGATATTCTCAGCGCCGTTGCGTAATAGGCGTAAGGTTGGCTGGAAAACAACTCATCTATAGTGTAATGAACGGCCCCATTTAACAGGAGTAAGGAGGCATTGATTTCCTAAGTTACAGATAGATTTTCGGTACCAATAACGTTTCGTTTCTCCCAACAGCCGTAAGGAGGTCTGAGAAATCGCGAGACTCCTGTGGGATGAACATGATAGGTGAGAACCCGGAGAGCTTTAGCTCGAGAAGGCTCAGCACATGCCCACGGAAAGCGAGTGATTTCTCGGACCTCCAAATTCTACTTAGGGCAACGGAAAGCTCACAGCACATCGAAATCGAGTCTTCCACTATCCTGCTATTTAGTTGAACAAATCACTAAATTATTAATCTCAACTTTTAACTGAGCTTTTTATTAGAACATTTTATTAATGTGAAAAACCGCCCCACTATGGGACGGCTGCATATTTCAACTATGCTTCACGTCTACTGTAAAACAACTTTTCCTCGCTTCAAACACACGGTCTTTTAGTAAATGATAAAGATTAGGATGATCGCCTAAATATTCACTAACAATAAAGCTCTGTTCCGGAGACAAACTAAGCTCATTAACAGTTTTATGAATCGAAGTCATTAAGACCCCTGTGAATAATAGATAAGGAAGAATGATAACATTTTTCTTTCCTTGCTTTGCTGCCCTCTTCACTTTTGGCTCAAAACGGGGGGAGGCAGCTGCCAGAAAACAAACCTCTACACTGTTTACATGAGTCCTTTTTTTCAGGAGCTTTGCAATCGTACAGATATCTTGCACTGCATCCTTATCGCTGCTCCCACGCCCTACCAGCAGAATATCCATATCGTTTGTAATGATTTTTCGGTCTTTAATTCTTTCAATTAAAGCATCAATGATTTTTTCCTGAACCCCGAGCGGTCTCCCGTAAGTAAACTTCAAATCCGGGTGGCTCACAGCGACTTTATTTAATGTATGAGGAATATCTACTTTTGCATGAGCAGCAGTTAATAATAAGACTGGAACAACAGTAATAGAAGTTGCTCCTCGCTGCACGCAATTATTAACACCTTCTTTAATATCAGGTCCTGATAGTTCCAAAAAGCAATATTCTTGTATGGGGGTATCCACTAATTTCATAGCCTTATTTATAAAATGAGCTGCCTCATCCACTGCTCCCTTCATACGACTTCCATGACCAACATAAAGCACTGCTTCCATTCTAACCTTCCCTTCTCAAGCTTCTATAACATCTGTCTCAGGAACTGGATTGTGGTTTAATAAGCTCAGTTGATGGAGACGGTCTCGAAAACGTACGACTTCTCCTACTATAATCATTGCAGGGTTCTTAACTTTTGACTTTTCTACTATATCGACAATGTTATCGAGTGTCCCCGATACAACTCTCTGATGCTCGGTGGTCCCCTGTTCAATGAGAGCGACAGGAGTCCCCTTGTTTTTGTCATTCAGAAGGAGTTGTTCGCGTATGTATGGAAGGTTGCTGACCCCCATGTAGATGGCCAGTGTATCCACACCTTTGGCTAAACTTTTCCAATCCACTTCCTCATGCTTTCCTTTACATCGATGTCCTGCGACTACAGCAAATGAACTTCCCATATCTCTATGAGTAATTGGAATTCCAGCATAAGCAGGCGCAGCAATTCCAGAAGTAATCCCCGGAACAACCTCAAAGGAGATTCCGTGCTTGGCTAATTCTTCTGCCTCTTCAGCCCCTCTTCCAAACACAAACGGATCACCACCCTTCAGCCGTGTCACGGTTTTTCCTTGTTTAGCGTATTTCACTAGCAGATGGTTGATCGTTTCCTGTTTTATAATATGAAACTTTGGATGCTTCCCGCAAAAGACTAGGTCTACATCAGATTTAGCTTCCTCAAGCAGATCTTCATTCACTAACCTGTCATATAAAATCACATCAGCCTTTTGAATACACTTCAGAGCTTTAACTGTAATCAATTCTGCATCTCCTGGTCCAGCTCCAACTAGGTACACCTTTGACATATCATTCCTCCTCAAATTTGTATACACTTCACTAAGTAAGCTGACAATCTCTTACTACTCGGGCAATAGGACATATACTTCCTCGTTCTTTATCGCCACCTCAAACGTTTGAACACAACCCACATCTGGTTCCTGTACCTTTCCATTTTTGACGCTAATCTTCCAGTCATGCATCGGGCAGAAAACATGCTCGCCGCTAACCAACCCTTCAGCTAATACGCCACCTTTGTGAGGACAACGATTTTCTATCGCATGGACTTTGCCATTATCCAATTTAAATATAGCGAGCTCAAGATCGCCAACTACTGTGGTCTTTCCAATCTTTTCAGGCAAATCTTCTACTTTTGCAACAAAGACTTCATTTAGCAACGTTTCCATCGAAACCACTCCTCTAGATTAGTGAGAACCTGAAGGTACTTTTACATTTTGATAGAGATCTTTTAGAATGTTCTGATCTTCCAACGCTTCCTTCCATGGGTCCTTAAGAACAGACAATGCTTCATTCATTCTATGGTTTAAATCTATGAACGTTTTCTTATCTGATAGGACGGATTTGATCTGATCAAGACCGACTCTTTCCACCCATGCTGATGTTCGCTCTAAATAATTAGCATCCTCCCTGTAATATTGTAAAAACGCGGCTGAAGTGTCTATAACTTCTTCCTCTGTTTTCACTTTACTTAACAATTCTGCTTTCCTCATATGCGTGCCGCCATTCCCGCCAACATAGATTTCAAACTCTCCATCCAGCCCGACAACCCCTATATCTTTGACCGATCCCTCTGCGCAGTTTCTAGGGCAGGCAGATACACTCATTTTTACTTTGTGAGGGGTATTTAGACCTTCGAATTTCTTTTCCAAGCGAACTCCTAGCCCGATAGAATCCTGAGTTCCGAATCGGCAAAAGTCAGCTCCAACACATGTTTTCACTGTTCGCAGTCCTTTTGCATAAGCAGACCCGGAGGGCATGTCCAATTCAGACCAAATTTGCGGCAAATCTTCTTTTTGTACCCCAAGCAGATCCAAACGTTGACCTCCCGTGACTTTGATTAATTTCACTTCATATTTATCTGCCACATCGGCTATCTTTCTTAAATCATTCGAATTGGTTACTCCTCCGTACATCCGAGGTACGACTGAATACGTACCGTCCTTTTGGATGTTCGCGTGCAAACGTTCGTTTACAAAGCGGGATTGTTTTTCATCTTGATATTCTTTAGGATTAAGCATGCCAAGGTAATAGTTCAAAGCAGGTTTACACTTGGAACATCCTTCTTCTGACTCCCAACCAAGAACATTCATAACTTCTTTTGTGTGGGTTAGTCCTTTTGCTTTAATTTCTTCGACTACTTCCTCTTTTGAAAGAGTCGTACAAGCACAAATTGATTCTTTATGGTTTTGATCAAATTCATCTCCCAAGGTATGTTCTAAGAGTTCCGATACTAACGATTTACATCCTCCGCACGATCTAGAGGCATTTGTACAGCCTTTCACTTGTTCTACAGTTGAGAGGCCTTGACTGTTTATGGATTCAACAATGGTTCCTTTTGTCACTCCATTACATCCACATATAATCTCTTCATCTGGCATTTCCGCAACCAAATTCGTTCCCGCTGCGTCAGCACCGTCAGTATCTGTGTATTCTTCAATTGGGGCTTCTTTATTGATAAGAGATAAGAGACGATTGCCATCCTTGGTATCACCGAATAGCACAGCTCCTGTAATTTTCCCGTCATCAATAAGGACTTTCTTATAAATACCTTTCCAATCGTCAAACACTTTAATTGATTTCGTTCCCTCATCTTCATTGATTTTTCCGGTAGAAAATACATCCACTCCTGATACTTTCAATTGCGTGGATAAGACGGACCCTTCGTAACCTTCCCCTTCTAACTCGCAAATCTTGAGTGCCATTTCTTTCCCTTGCTGATACAATGGTGCCACCAACCCATAGACCATCTCTCTATGCTCTGCACACTCCCCAACAGCAAAGATATTTGGAACCTGAGTTTCTAAATAATCATTGACAATGATGCCTCGGTTGACAGGAATCCCACTTTCTTTAGCTAAGCTGATGTTAGGTCTAATGCCGACAGCCATTACGACCAAATCTGCTTCGATTTCTTCTCCATCTTTAAATTTGAGGCCTTCTACGCGGTCCTGACCTGTAATTTCAGCTGACTGCTTCTCCAGGAGAAAATTCATCCCTTGTTCTTCAAGCTCACTTTGAAGCATTTTACCTGCTGTTTTATCCAGCTGCCTTTCCATCAAATAATCAGCTATATGTACGACGTCCACCTTCATACCAAGGTTCAATAGCCCCCGAGCCGCTTCCAAACCTAACAGCCCTCCGCCGATCACCACTGCTTTTTTGTATTGATTCGCACAATCCATCATGTTTTCACAATCTTTAATGTCCCGAAATGCTGTAACCCCATCTTTATCTGCCCCAGGGAGTGGAAGCATAAAGGGGACAGATCCTGTAGCTATGATTAACTTATCGAAATCAACTTGACGATCCTTATCTGTATAAATGCGTTGTCTATCCTTATCAATGACAGTTACGGTCTCTCCGGGATAGAGCAGGATATCGTTTTCTTCGTACCATTGCCAGCTGTTTAGCGTGATATCATCAATTTTTGTATCTCCCTGCAAAACTTTAGATAATTCAATTCGGTTATAATTTGGATAGGGTTCACTTCCGAACACAGTAATCTCAAATTTTTCTGGTGATAATTTAAGAACTTCTTCAATCGCCCTTATTCCTGCCATACCATTCCCAATAAGAACTAGTTTTTGCTTTGCCATGTAGCAGAACCTCCAGATAAATAGTGTTAATTTTTTGAATAATTTCAATTATTACTATTCATTGTATGGTCAGTTCTTAGGTCATTCAATTCTTATGTCAGAAAACCTGACACATTATTTTAAGGAAGCTTTTTTACATATAAGGACTTATCTTCACAGCAACCACTTTGAAGCCTGGCATACGGCAATCTGGATCCAATTTATCCGAGATGAGTTGATTGACATTCTGTGTATCACCCCAATGGAAAGGAACAAATACGGTCCCCTTACTAACTTTGTTGCTCCATTTGCTACGGACAACAATTCGCCCTTGTGATGATTCAATCTTAACGAGCGTCTTGTCTTTCACCCCGTACTTTTCTCCTGTTGAAGGGTGAATCTCCATACATGATTCTATCTCCCTCGCTGCCAAAGACGAACTTCTCCTCGTCTGTTCTCCTGTTAGATAATGTGACATTACTCGCCCAGTGGTTAAGATGAGCGGAAACATGTCACTGGCTTCATCTTTATGAACTTGAGCTTTATTAGATATAATTTTCATTTTGGCTTTCCCGTCTTCATGAGCAAATGAATGTTGGAACAATCTTTCCGTTCCCTCATGCTCTAAATCAGGACAGGGCCATAAAACGCCGTTTAGATTTCTTAATTTGTTATAGGTGATCCCATAATAATCTGCAATGCCCCCCTTACTTGCCAACCTCAACTCATTAAAAATCTCTTCCGCATTAGCAAAAGAGAAATATTCCTCTTTGCCAAGCACCTTCGCAATGTCACAAATGATTTGCCAATCATGCTTCACCTGTCCCGGGACAGGTCGACTTGCCTCTCTCAACGTCACCCGGCCTTCAATATTAGTCATCGTCCCCTGGTCCTCTAAATAAGAGGACGCAGGAAGTATTAAATCAGCCAATTCAGCTGACTCAGAAATAAATAGGTCGACAGCTACAAAGAACTTAAGTTTCTTTATCGCTCTCTTTACAAAATTTGCATTAGGATTTGAAGCCACAGGATTGGAACACATTAGGAACAAGGCAGTTATAGTTCCCTCGTCCATCTTTTCGAACATTTCATAGGCACTGACTCCTTTACCAGGCAGATCATTTTCTTTGATTCCCCATACATCTGCCACATACTTGCGGTCTTCTTTATTTTCAATCGAGCGATAACCTGGAAGTTGATCAGCCTTCTGACCATGTTCCCGTGCTCCTTGCCCATTCCCCTGACCAGTAACAGCTCCATATCCTGAATAGGGCTTTCCTATCTTTCCTGTAGCCAAAAGAATGTTTAAAAAACCACGCACCGCAGCTGTTCCGTCCGTTTGCTGCTCGATTCCTCTAGCTGTGAATATCATCCCTGACTCTTCTTGGCCAAAAGTACTGGCAGCCTGATACAGATCCTCTTTTGAAATTCCAGTGTGTTCTGTCACATCCTCTAAGCTAATAGCAGAAAGGTGGCGAGCAACATCATCAAATCCACTTACACGTTGCCGAATAAATTCTCTATCTATAAATTGATTCTCAATGATGATTTTTAGGAGGCCATTGGCGAGAGCGGCATCTGATCCTGGTTGATTTTTTAAATGCAAGTCGGCAATTTCAGTAGTGGGTGTTTCGCGTGGGTCGATCGCAATAACGTAAGCCCCATTTTCTTTCGCTTTTTCAAAGTAAGGCATGATCGTAGGCTGGCATTCAGCTATGTTTGTACCAGCTAAAATGATACAACGCGTATGTGGGATTTCCTGCAAAGAATTCGCGAATCCTCGATCCATGCCGAACGCTTGATTTGCCGCAGTTGCGGCTGACGCCATACATAAGCGGCCGTTGTAATCGATGTGCTTCGTTCTCAAAGCTACCCGAGCAAATTTCCCTAATAGGTAAGCCTCTTCATTGGTAAGCGAGGCACTGCCGTACACGGAAACAGCATTTAAACCGTCAGTCTCTTGTATTCCATTGAATTTAGATCGGATACAGTTTAACGCTTCTGTCCATGTAATAGGCTTGAACTCTCCACCTTCCTTCAACATTGGCTGAGTGATACGTTCTCTGTGCAGCGCGTGCTGATGAGCATTCATTCCTTTTATACAGAGCCGTCCTTGTGAGGTGGGGTTGTCTTTGCCCACCGCTTTATAAGTTTTCCTCCCCACACCTTTCTGCTCAATTAATTGCATTTTGCATTGCATGCTGCAAAAGGGACACTGGGTATCATACGTGTTTTCTGCTTCTAGCTTCTTCTGTTGATCACGAAAATACTTGAGCATTAACTGGGTCACATTATCTTCTCCTTTAAAGTACAAAAGCTTTTATCAATGCAATTTAATTCACATCACATCTTTACTAGAGACCTATTTCTTTGAATTCTGTCTTTGTCCATCCTTGTTAGTAACTCAGCTCGAATTTCTTCATTGAATAATACTTCTCTTATATGGACAAGTCCGGCTCGTTCAATCCATTGCCAGGAACGCTCCAAGTAACGGGCCGACTCACGATAATATTGAATAAAACTAAACATAAATTCCTGAACTTCCTCATTCGTTCCAACTACACTCAGTAAACGACCTTGCCTAACCTCTTTGCCGACGCTCCCTCCTACATAAATCTCCCACTTATCCGCTACTCTTATGGCTCCAAGATCTTTGTGTGCAGCATCTGCTCCGTCATGAAAGCAGAAAGAAATACCTATAGTTATCCTGAATGGAGTTTTTAAAAGAACAGTTTTTTGTTCTAGACGTTTCACTAATTCTAAAAATTTGTAATCACCACAATTACACAAATTTCCCCCGTCACTTGTTTGAATTGGCGCCACTTTATTAAATTCACGGGCATACAATGGCATATTCAAATCCGTCCATACATTATTTAGCTGATCTTTTCTCACACCAGACAACTGGATACGCTGATCACTGGCAACAACTACCTCTATGGATGGATACTTTTCAGCTGCATATGTAATTTTCTTCAGTTGATCGATATCCGGTCTTCCCCCATGGATTTGTGGAACGACGGTGTAAGTACCGTTGTCCTGGAAAGTAGCATTCATTCGCTCATTTACATATAAAGTATCTTCACTATTTTCAAACCATGGATGGATCATTTCTAAATAATAAAGTAAGGCAGCACGACATTTAGAGCACCCTTCTTCAGTTGACCAATTCAGTTGATCCATTATTTCATTAAGACTCCCCAAAGCTCTCAATTGTATTTCTTCTACGACTTCATCTTCACTTAGCGTGGTACAGGAACATAAAGAAGCCACCTGTACTTCTTCATTAAAGTCATCACTTTGAATATAGGTTAAGAGTTCAGATACTGAGGGCTTACAGCCGCCACAGGAACCGGAAGCTTTTGTACATCTTTTCACTTCTTCAACTGTCTTCAGATTATTTTCTTGAACAGCTTTGATAATTACCCCTTTAGATACAGCATTACAAGCGCAGACTTGCTCAGTTACAGGTAAGTTTGCCACATGAGAATTTGAAGGATTTGCTGATTCCAACAAGGAAGCTTTGTCCTTATCAGCTATGACCTTCTCTTTCACAATCGTATCCACTAATTTTGGGCCTTCACGCGTATCTCCGAATAAGACAGCGCCCACTGCTTTGGATCCTTGAAACACAACTTTTTTATAGACGCCTTCAATCTCGTTTTGATATTGGATGACTTGGGTTGTGTCATCTTGTGAAAATTGACCAACTGAAAATACATCAACGCCAGAAATCTTCAATTGTGTAGACAGGGTAGACCCCTGATAGGGAGGGCTGGAATGCTTACATAATTTTCTTGCCAGCACTTCTCCCTGTTCATATAGAGGCTTCACTAAACCATAAGTCATTCCTTCGTATTCCGCACACTCTCCTAGAGCGTAAGTATCAGAGCAATTGGTTTCAAGATAACCATCAACTATAATGCCGCGGTTTGTTTTTATGCCGCTCCTTTTTGCCAATTGAACGTTTGGATTAATTCCTACGGCCATTACGACTAAATCTGTCGTTATTTCGGTTCCATCTTTAAACCGGAGTTTTTCTACACGTGTCTCTCCAAGGATCTCCTCTGAATCTTTATTAAGGAGAAAGTTCATCCCCTGACCTTCTAATTCTTTTTGCAGCATGTTTGAGGCATGTTCATCCAACTGTCTTTGCATTATGTATTGGGATCGATGAACCACATGAACTTCCATTCCTAGATTTAATAAGCCCCTGGCAGCTTCAAGCCCTAACACTCCCCCACCTATCACGACAGCTTTTTTATAAGAGTTTGCTGCTTCAGTCATGCGCCGACAATCTTCTATTGTACGGAAGGAAAACACTCCTTCTTTATCCGCTCCTTTCAGTGGCAGAATAACCGGGCAAGACCCAGTGGCGATAATTAGTTTGTCATAAGGTACGTTCCTCCCTTTATCTGTCTCTATTGTTTTCTTTTCCTTATCAATAAAAATGACGCTTTCACCTGTAAAAAGATCAATGCCGTTCTCTTCGTACCAGTCAATAGGATTAAGCATAATCTCTTCATACGTAGTGTCTCCTTGTAAGATAGAGGAAAGCATAATACGGCTGTAATTCCCATAGGGTTCACTTCCAAAAATAGTGATATCAAAAGCTGCTGGAGCTTCTTTCAATATGTTTTCAATACATCGGACGCCGGCCATACCATTCCCAATTAGAACCAGTTTTTGACTTCCCATAAAAAAACCTCCATATAATTAAAAGAAGTTAGCCATTACCTCAGATGATTTCAGAATATTTAAATTTAACTAAAAGATTAGCATGGCTATATACTTGTGTCATACGTTGTGTAAGAAAATCTAACAAATTACTCTTACTTGAAGATTTTGTTTACTCTTAATTGATAAACTTTCTCCATCTGTTCATAGTCTTTAGATTGTTAAATAACCCTACAGCCCGTTAATAGAAGGCATAAAAAAAATGAGCAATGAAGTCTTTAATATGAGTTAGTACAGAATAATGTTAATGTTATAAAATCTTACATACTACGTGACAAAGTTTTAATATTTGAAATAATCAAGCTATTACTATGTATGGAGGCTTGGTTATGGGAGAAGAAAAGATGTACAAAGGTAATAAGAAGATTTTGTTTTTGACGACGTTCGCATTCTTTTTAAGTTTCTTTGTATGGTTTAACATGGCACCATTCGTATCAACAATCCGTGATTCGCTGCAGCTGACAACAGAAGAAATCGGTATATTGCTTTCGATCAATGTTGCCCTCACAATCCCAGCAAGGATTGTGATCGGTATGCTAGTTGATCGGTTTGGTCCAAAAAACGTGTACACCACATTATTGTTAATCATCAGTATTCCTTGCTTTTGGTTCGCTTTAGCAGATTCATTTTGGCAGCTATTTATTGCCCGTGCCTTTCTTTCTGTTGTTGGAGCAGGCTTTGTTATTGGAATTCGGATGGTATCGGAGTGGTTTCCTCCTCACCAGCTAGGACTTGCTGAAGGGGTATACGGGGGTTGGGGAAATTTCGGATCAGCAGCTGCTGCGTTCACCCTTCCATCCATCGCACTTTTGATTGGGGGAGAGAACGGATGGCGTTACGCAATAGCCTTAACTGGCGTCTTATGTATTGTTTATGCCATTTTTTATTATAGATCTGTAGAAAATACACCTCCTGGAAAGCAATTTCTACGCCCAAAACGAAATGGTGCCATGGAAGTCACAACTTACAGAAGCATGTTCGGGCTTATCCTTATGTCTATTCCTTTATATGCGGCTCTTGCGTTAATCACTTGGCAGTTAAGCCTTACATCCCTTATTCCAACAACAGCCGCTGGAATTATATACATCATCCTCGCACTTACCTATTTGTATAACGTCTACAAAATATGGAGCGTTAACCGCAAGCATTTAAAGGCTGGTGTACCAAGAGAAGAGCAATATTCATTCAAACAAGTAGCGATATTGGATTTCGCTTATGCTATTACGTTTGGTTCTGAATTAGCTGTAATTTCCATGCTACCGATGTTTTTCGAAGAGATCTTCAGTATGAGTATTGCCCAAGCGGGAATGGTCGCGAGTTCGTTTGCTTTCATGAATCTTGTCGCACGTCCTGGAGGAGGATGGCTGAGTGATAAATTTGGACGCAAGAAAACTCTCTTGATCCTTTTAGTTTGTTTATCTGGAGCCTATATCGGCATGGCTCAAATCGAGGCAAGCTGGCCAATATTTGCAGCTATTGCATTAACAATGACCTGTTCCTTTTTTGTACAAGCAGGGGAAGGAGCCGTATTTTCAATGGTTCCTCTCGTAAAGAAAAGAGTAACTGGTCAGGTAGCGGGAATGGTTGGGGCTTATGGAAATGTCGGAGCAGTCTTATTTCTTGCAGTTCTCGGGTTTTTAAATCCTTCTCTCTTTTTCATGTTTATCGCAGGCTCAGCTTTTTTCTGTTTTCTCGCCTGCTGGTTCTTAGAAGAACCAGGTGCTTCTAAAGAAATGAACAAAGAGAAAAGTAAAGCTGAGAAATCTGATAAATCCAAAGAGGAAGTTGCTGTATAAAGTCGAAACTGATGGGCTTTTATCTTAAACAATCTAACAACTTCCCTTGTACACCAAAAATTCAAAACTTATTATAAATATTGCTTTCACAATATCAATAAGGATTAAGCCAACAAAAAAAGCTGAGCCATCCCATAAAGGAGGCTCAGCTTCATATATTTTTCAGGAAGATCTCTTTTCCGCAAGAGCGGCGTGATTTAATCCCTTCCAAGATAGACAAGGTATAACTTATTAAAAATGAACATAAAAAAACCACCAATATATGTATTGGTGGAGACGGTGGGAGTCGAACCCACGTCCGGAGATATCGGCACTCGGGCTTCTACAAGCGTAGTCGGTATATTATATTTCGCTTTCTCTTCGACCTACCGACAGGCTTCCGAGAAGCTAGCCTGATTAGTCTCTTCGTTTTTCCTCAGGCGGTGGAAAAACGCGTAGCCCACTTCATTTTGAGACCCTTCATCTAGCACATGGGCGATACCAGGAAGGATCAGCTATAGACTACTTACGCAGCTACAGCTAGGTTTTCGTTAGATTCGCCAGTTATATTTAGGCAAATGACGTTTTACGAGACGTCACCTCGACTCGCAACCCGAGCTCGACCTATCCCCGTCGAATCCGTAACGTCCCCGTTAGGATTAAAAGGATAAAGATTCAAGCTCTTTTGCCTTGTCACGTTTAAGCGACAATTATTATTATAGCAGAAATATATTTTTTTTCAAGCCCCAGCCTCCTAGTGCAGGCTGTCTTTGATAGCTCGGTCAATTTCGCGTTTTTGCTGCTTACGCTTCAGGTCTTCACGTTTATCATATTTCTTCTTACCGCGGCCGACACCGAGCAACACTTTAGCTACGCCATTTTTGATGTACACTTTCAAAGGTACAAGCGAATACCCTTTTTGTTGGGTTTGACCAATCAACTGATTAATCTCTTTGCGGTGCAGTAGCAGCTTACGTGCACGAGTCGGATCATGATTGTAGATATTTCCTTGTTCATATGGTGAAATGTGCATATTATGCAGAAAAACTTCTCCATTATTTACACGAGCGAAGCTGTCCTTCAGATTAATTCGTCCATTACGGATCGATTTAATTTCAGTCCCTTGCAGAACAATACCAGCTTCGAATGTCTCTTCAATGGAAAAGTCATGCCTTGCTTTTTTGTTTTGTGCAATGGTTTTTCCATGTCCTCTTGGCATACGATTTCCTCCTCTGTTGCGTAACCTATATTGTATCAAAAGTGCCCTTCGTTTCCAATCTATAGCCACTTTTAACCCCAATTATTATTCGTGGACTTATGACCAGGACATGTGAGAATATAGCCCTGCAAACGTTTATCAAAGGAGATCGATGACATGGAACAAGCGATAGCTGTAAGACCCCTTCGTTTAAATGATAACTCTGCCCTTGAGGCTATGGATACAGGTATCGAAGATGATTACGTTATTCGGATATTCGATCGTTTAATTAAATCGGAAGATCATGAACTTTTTGGTCTTTTTCAAGACAAGCAAATGCTGGCTGTTGGAGGGTACAGCTTATTTGGCGGAAATAAGTTCGCCATGCTTGGACGTTTACGCAGTGATCGTCGCTATTTGAAAAAGGGGTATGCGACTGAGCTTCTAAAACCTATACTAAGACATCTGCAAAACCGATCTGAAGTATCCTGGATAGGTGCCAACACTCAAGTTGGCAATATACCTGCTCGCCGCGTATTTGAGAAACTGGATTTTCACCAAAGTCCTGCGCTCTATTATTTAACCTTGGACCAGCCTCAATTGCTAACAGGAAACACCCCAGGAAGTGTATGGGAGAAAAGGAATGATGTGACTGAGAAACGAGAATTACTTCTTTCACTAAAGAAAAATAAACTCGGAGTATTTCCTTACGAATGTTACTACCCTCTTCCATATGATCCTGCTTTATTTATAGATGATTATCTAAATAATTCGACATTCTATAAAAATAAAGATGGGACAAGGTTTGTCATTATTAAGAATGACATAAAAAAATATGAGTATTCTCACGTCAAATATTTTTGGAACGACCATTATGAACAACCAGGCTTTTTTGAAACGGTTCTTGATCACTGGAAACAGAACCCGTCTAATGTAGGCTGCTGGATTGATTTTTCCCACCAAGGGTTTGACAACATTCCAGATCTATCTCCGTATAAAGTTCAAGACCCGTGGATATTATATGAATTTTGGAAAGATAGACATTGATTTCGCTTACATTTTACTTTTTCTATTAATAGAAGAAAAAAGGATTGACAAGGGCTTTATGAATTAATAAAATCCTCTCTGTAATACTTTATTGCAAGAAAGGAAAAGTGACTATGAACTTTTTGACAGCAGCTGAAAAGCTGAATAAAGGATTTGCTTTGAAACGTAAAGACTGGTCATTCGAAGGATATATTATAAAAGATGATAAAGGCCGCATTCGATATTTTGATCATAATGAGCCAGCAGTCTACCAGCCGACCATTGAAGATACGCTGGCAGAAGACTGGATTGAAGTAGATAAAGATCGTTGGACAGTTGTTTCCGTTACCCATGATCACGAATTGATGAAAGATAAGTTGTTCGTCACTTATCAAATATGTTCCGAACAAAATGGAGTTGTCGTAAACAACGCCCAAATTGATGAGGACGAGTTAAATAAGTGGTCTTGTTATGTGGATGTGGATATCAATCGCTCGGAAGTATTTTTGAACCAACAGGATGTAGCACAAGTGAAGAAGGCACTTAGTGCATAAAGAAACGCGCGGAATTGATCCGCGCGTTTTCTTTATTTTTTCTTCTTACGCCCTTTTTTAGGAACGCCTTTGTTTCGATAAAAAGGTTTATTTCCTTTTTGCTTGTTTTTCTTCTTCTCTTTTTTCTTTGGCGAGCGGTCCGTTTTTATTTGCTTGGGACGTTCAGGACGTTTTCGTTCTTTTCTAGGCTTCATTCCGTCAATTTCAAAATCGACAACTCTCTCATCTAGATTGACATTTGTCACTCGAATCGTCACTTCATCCCCAATTCGAAAAACATTCCCTGTGCGTTCTCCGATCATGGCAAACTGCTTCTCGTGAAAGTGGTAATAGTCGTCCGTAAGCGTACTGACGTGAACAAGTCCTTCCACAGTATTTGGCAGCTCAACGAACATACCGAAGCTTGTAATGGAGCTTATGACTCCTTCGAATTCTTCACCGATTTTATCCTGCATGAATTCAGCTTTCTTCAGGTCATCGGTCTCCCGTTCTGCATCTACTGCAGCACGTTCCATTTCCGAAGAATGACGCGCGATCTCTGGCATCTGATCCTTCCAGTGTTTACGCGTATTATAATCCAGCTTGTCTTCAACAAGATACGTACGGATAAGGCGATGTACAATCAAGTCTGGATAGCGGCGGATCGGCGAAGTGAAGTGAGTATAAAAGTCCGTAGCAAGACCGAAGTGACCAAGGCTTTGAGGATCATACTTCGCCTGCTGCATGGAACGAAGCATAAGCTTCGAGATAATCATATCTTCCTGAGTACCTTTTACTTCCTCCAGCACTTTTTGTAAGGCCTGAGGGTGCACACTGTCTGCCGTACCCTTCACTACATAGCCCATGTTGGCAACAAATTCAAAGAAATTTTGAAGCTTTTCTTCATCTGGATCCTGGTGGATACGATGAATGAAGGGTACGTCCATCCAATGAAAATGCTCTGCGACCGTTTCGTTGGCGGCAAGCATAAATTCTTCAATTAGACGTTCCGCTACAGAACGTTCACGAAGCTTAACATCGACCGCTTTCCCTTCTTCATCAACGACAACTCCAGCCTCTTTGAAGTCAAAATCGATCGCCCCACGTTTCATACGCTTCTTACGCAATGTCTGGGCCAAGCCAGCCATTTCCTGAAACATCGGGACAAGCTCTTTATACTTTTCCATCAGCTCTTCGTCTTCATCTTCAAGAATACTGTTGACGTCTTTATACGTCATCCTTTCATTTGTTTTGATGACACTTTGAAAAATCTCGTGACCTACTACGTCACCGCTCTTATTGATTTCCATTTCACAAGAAAGCGTCAAGCGATCAACTTGCGGATTCAATGAACAGATGCCGTTCGATAATCGGTGCGGAATCATTGGAATGACCCGGTCCACTAAGTAAACACTTGTCGCACGCTCTCTGGCCTCTTTGTCTATTGGAGAATTTTCTTTCACATAATAGGAAACATCGGCAATATGAACACCGAGTTTATAGTTCCCGTTCCCAAGTTTTTTCACTGTGACCGCATCATCGAGGTCTTTGGCATCAGCGCCATCGATGGTAACGATGGTCTCATCTCGAAGATCACGGCGATTCTTAATTTCATCTTCGCTGATCTGGTCTGGGGTATTTGCTGCCTGCTCAAGTACTTCATCAGGAAAATCTACTTTAATCCCGTGCTTATAGATGATGGAAATAATATCGATGCCAGGATCGTTCTTGTGACCCAGGATCTCTACGATTTCCCCTTCTGCACTCATGCGCTCCTCAGGGAATTTCGTTATGTTTACGATAACCTTATGACCATCCACTGCTCCATTCGTCTGACCTTTAGGGATGAAAATGTCATTCGGTATACGCTTATCGTCCGCTATGACAAAACCAAAGTTTCTGCTTGATTCGTAAGTACCAACGACCCTTGTCGTTGCACGTTCCAAAATACGGATGACTGTTCCTTCAGGTCGGTGACCTTCCTCATCCCTTTTTTCAATTCGGACTAGCACCTTGTCATTGTTCATGGCCGAATTCAGATCAGAATGATGTAAGTATACGTCATCCTTTCCTTCTTCGTCAGGAATTAAAAACGCAAACCCTTTGGCGTGCATTTGGATGCGTCCCCGAATTAAATTCATTCTTTCTGGTAGTCCAAATCGGTTCTTCCTTGTCCGGACTAACTCTCCTTCTTCTTCTAATTCATTCAGAGTTTTCATGAGGATCTTAAACTCATCGGCATTATCGAGTTCCAAGGTTTCTTCTAATTCTTGTACGGATAATGGCTTTGATGCAGTTTCTTTAAAAAAGTTTAAAATTTTCTGTTTCAAATCTGTACTCATATGCCTTACCTCCTCTTAAATGAAGGACAAGACTCTAGGATCATGACCAGTCTAATGATTCAAGAAATTCAAGTATATCTTCATGAAGTTGTTCTTTTTCTTTGTCCATCGTAATGACATGTCCAGAGTTTTTGTACCATTTAATGTCTTTTTTGTCTGCTTCAACTTGTTCGTAAATATAGTTTGCGCTTTCGGTATTAATCATTTCATCTTTTTCTGCTTGGACGACAAACGTAGGTGTATAAATTTGGTCGACGTCGTCATGAACGGAAGTAATTAATTTACCTAGTTCTTTAAACATTTCCTCTGATTCACCAAGCATTTCTTCAACCTCTTGATCAATCGTTTCTTTATCTTTTCCTTCCAGCTGCTTATACTGCCGAGCCTTAAATTCGAACCCTTGTGTCAGTTGTTTTTCATTATCAAAAAACATCGGTGCACACATCGTAACAAGCCCTTTAATCGGTTCAGAATAAGCAAGCTTTAACCCTAACACTCCACCTAAGGACAGACCTGCTACAGCAATCTTTTCATAGCCAAGCTCTCTCAAATGATTCAAAGCCTCTTTCACATCCGCCCACCATTCTTCAGGGCGCGCATCAATAAGTGCTTCTAATTCCTTGCCGTGACCGCGATAAATCGGCGCATGTGTTGTGTAGCCGTGCTTTTGAAGAAAGCGTCCGAGCATCCTTACATCAGCAGAGTGACCAGTAAATCCATGTAATAATAATACCGCACGTTCTCCTTCCTCAAACGTAAATGGCTGAGGTTGTTTAATCTTCATAACATTTCTCTCCTTACTTCATCTATTTCCTTATTTGAATATTTCATTCTTTTTTGCAACGTTTTCTATTTTACCAAAATCAAGCTCAAGTGACATTTATTAAGAATAGTAGTCCCATTATCCTTCATCAAAGGCAATTTATCACCTCAAGTTCTATAGTTGTTGTGGAAGTTTTTATACAACTATATAGCAGAATAGTGAAAGGCTTGATTTCGAGGTAATCTGTGTTTCCGTTACCATAGATGGAATGTGGAGGTCCGGGAAATGGCTCGCTTTCCGTGGGAGTTCGGTGAGCTTCCTCAGGCTTTTTGCCTTGCGGGATCTCACCATGAACTTTATTCCCACAGGAGTCTCGCCATTTCCCGGACCTCCTTTCAACTGTTTTGAATAACGGAAACGCCTTAGAGGTGAATGATGCTTAATATCTTCATTTTCCTATTGAAGATAAGCCGCAAACTATTTACTGACAGGCTTTATTACTGTAGATAATGATCTCTAACTCTCATTTGATATCGCCTTCAGTTACTAAATACTCTTGCTGGGATTAAATGAGTCCGTTTATGACAAAAAAAGGATGGGTTGGCGGGGAAACGGCGAGACTTCCGCGGGAGAAGGGGCTAGGCAAGACCCCACAAGGAGCACAGCGACTGAGGAGGCTTGCCAGTTCCCCCGCAGGAAAGCGAGTCGTTTCCCCGCCATCCCTAACTCCTATAACGTAACGGACTCAAGAAAGTCTCGAAGCTAAGATTCAAGTTATTGAAGAATGAACATCCATTATTTTGGCTGCTTTTCAACTTAGGTTAAATAAAGCTTAAAAGAAAAACCGCGCTGTTTCATTAGCGCGGTTTCTAGTTCGAATTATTATTAACTTTATCCAATAACATAGCCTGTCAAGAATGCCAATACAAAGAAAAGAACACCGGTTACGATGGTCGCTTTGTGCAGTACAGCATCTATACCACGAGCCTTTTGTTTACCAAATAATTGTTCAGCCCCTCCAGAAATCGCTCCTGAAAGACCGGCACTTTTACCAGATTGAAGTAGAACCAATACGATTAAAGCTATTGTATCAATGGTTAGTAATGTGATTGCAAGTGTTTCCATGATGTGCCAACACCTCCTAAAGACGTACAAATGACTAGATTAAATGTAGCATAAAAGCCCACGTCCATCAAGATAATTCAAACAAAGATATACCACTCATTTTTTTAAAATGAAAATACATTACAATTCATACACAAATACCATTTAAAGAATAATGAATATGACATTGAATTAAATTTAGTTGACTCAGCTAAAGTCGTTTGTCGATTTGCTTCACAGACCTCCTTATTCGATCGAAATTTTCAACCTTACTAGTGGTCAAAAGTACATAGAGTGGTAAAGTCAACAAAAACTACTTTCATATCCGATAATAGCCATCCTCCCATAAGGATGGCTATTTCGCGAACGTTTCTGATTGATTTATGATTGTTTATGAATGTTTTTGATGGTTTATGGTTGATTTATGTAAGGGCTTACCTTATTATAGTAAATAAGATAAGAAAAAAAGGAGGTGTGAGCTCCTTGCTGACTCCCGAGCGACATCAGATCATCTTAAAAACAATCAAAAAGCACCACACCGTTAAATTGAAGGAATTAGTAGATCAGACTGGCGCATCAGAATCAACGATACGTAGAGACTTAGATCAATTGGAGAAAGAAGGACAAATTCGTCGTGTGCATGGTGGGGCTTCATTAAGAAGCTCAACGAGTGATGAACCAACCTTAGGAGAGAAAACTACTAAACACCATGAGGAAAAGATCGCGATCGCCCGCTATGCAGCTTCTTTAATTCATGATGGAGATTGTGTCTTCATTGATGCTGGATCAACGACATACGAAATGATTCCTTTTTTAAAAGCTAATGATATCACGGTAGTTACGAACGGATTAAATCATCTGGATGCTTTGAACGAATACCAAATCAAAACTTATGTATTGGGCGGGTATGTGAAACACCGTACCAGAGCCGTTGTCGGTGCAGGCGCACTCACTAATCTCCAGCAATATCGTTTCGATCAATGCTTTATGGGGACGAACGGAATATCGTTGGAAGGTGGTTATACGACCCCTGACACAGAAGAAGCCGCGGTCAAACAAATGACATTGTCTTTATCTAAACAGCGGTATATTCTCGCTGATCATTCAAAATTTGATGAAGTCGCTTTTTGTAAGTTCGGAAATCTCGATCAGGCAGACATCTTAACGAACTATCAAGGCAGCTTACTTACACACTATAAAGAAAAAACAAATATAAAGGTTGTGACAGCATGATCTATTCGTGTACATTGAACCCTTCGATTGATTACGTAATGAGCGTACATGAATTCGAAGCCGCTGGTTTAAACCGAGCTCATCAAACCTTTTATTATCCTGGGGGTAAAGGAATTAATGTCTCTCGCGTAATGTCAAGATTAGGCGTAGATACAGCTGCTCTGGGCTTTATCGGCGGTTTCACGGGGGAATTTGTAAAAAACTTTTTGTCAAAGGAAAACGTAAGCCATCAGTTTGTTGATACAGGCCAGACTACTCGAGTAAATGTAAAACTGAAAAGTTCCAATGAAACGGAAATTAACGGACCTGGGCCAAATTTAACTGAGAATCACCAGCAAAAGCTGCTTGAACAGGTTCGTTCACTCACAGAAGAAGATACGCTTGTGCTCGCAGGCAGTGTTCCATCCTCTCTTCCTTCGGACTTTTATAATACGATTGCTGACATTTGCTACAAAAATGGAACGAAGTTTGTTGCAGATACATCCGGAGATGCCCTGAAGAACTTGATTGGTCACCCGCTTTTCTTTCTTAAGCCGAATCATCATGAACTTGGGGAACTTTTCTCAACAAACGTGGATTCGATCGACAAAGCTGCCCATTATGCAGCAAAACTTCTAGATGAAGGCGTAAAACATGTGGTCATATCTATGGGGGGAGCAGGTGCCGTTTATGTTGGAGAAAATAAACGTCTTGTAGCTAATGTTCCTAAAGGTAAAGTAAAGAATTCTGTAGGTGCAGGTGACTCTCTTGTTTCTGGGTTTATCGCTGCGCTTCATAAAGGAGAGTCTGTCGAAGAAGCCTTTCGTTATGGCGTAGCCGCTGGCAGTGCAACAGCCTTTAATGATGACTTATGTGAAAGAGATGACGTAGAAAACTTATTAAATGAGATTGCCATTTCTTCAATTAATGAGGAGGGAATTAATCAATGAGAATTACAGACTTACTCACAAAAGACACGATTTTGTTAAACATGTCCGCTTCATCCAAACCTGCAGCGATCGATGAGTTGATTGGGAAGTTGGACCAGGCCGGTAAATTAAATGACCGCGATGAATTTAAACAGGCCATAGAAGCCCGTGAACAGCAAAGTACAACCGGGATTGGAGAAGGCATTGCGATTCCGCATGCTAAAACTGGAGCCGTCAAAGAACCAGCTATTGTGTTTGGGCGGTCTCAAGAAGGCTTGGATTATGAATCGCTTGATGGAGAGCCAACAAACTTGTTCTTTATGATTGCAGCTTCTGAAGGTGCGAACAACGCTCACTTAGAAACGTTGTCACGTCTTTCATCCTTTCTAATGGACAATAACTTCCGTAACAAATTGGAAGAAGCAAAAACGGAAGATGATGTCATCGAGGCAATTAACGCTAAAGAAGCCGAGGAAGAAGGAGAAGAAGAGACAGACAGCGGTGCCGAAAGTAAGATTCTTGCTGTTACGGCTTGTCCAACCGGGATTGCTCACACGTTTATGGCTGCCGATAAATTGAAAGCCACAGCACAAGAAATGGGCGTCAATATTAAAGTACAAACGAACGGTTCTGGCGGAGTGAAAAATCGTCTAACGAAAGAAGACATTGCTGAAGCTGATGCGATCATCGTAGCCGCTGATACAAAAGTCGATATGGAAGGCTTCCACGGAAAACCGGTTATTGAAGTCCCCGTAGCCAAAGCAATCCACGAACCAAGAGATTTGATTGAAAAAGCTGTAAACAAAGATGCACCAACCTATCAAGGTGGCGGCAGCAGCAAATCAGCTGTAGGATCTGAAGAAAAAGGCCAACGTTCCGGTATTTATAAACACTTAATGAATGGTGTTTCTAACATGCTTCCATTTGTCGTTGGAGGCGGTATCCTCATAGCAATATCGTTCTTCTGGGGAATTAATTCTGCTAACCCTGACAGTGGAGAATATAACCGCTTTGCTGAAATGTTAAGTACAATTGGCGGAGCCAACGCCTTCTTCTTACTTGTTCCTGTACTGGCTGGTTTCATTGCGTCCAGCATTGCAGATCGACCTGGTTTTGCCCCTGGTATGGTCGGAGGTCTTATTGCAATTACGCAAACCTCAGCGGAAGGTGCTGGAAACGGATCAGGTTTCTTAGGCGGTTTGATTGCCGGTTTCTTAGCAGGTTATATTACGTTAGGCGTTAAGAAAGCTCTTGAAGGACTTCCTGCTGTTTTAGATGGATTGAAGACAGTTCTCTTCTATCCAGTTCTATCGATTTTCGCAACAGGAATGATCATGTTACTCATCAATCCTGCACTAACAAGTGTTTACACTTGGTTGTTTGATTTGCTTGACAGCATGAGCGGGACAAACTTAGCTCTATTAGGACTCATAGTAGGCGGTATGATGGCTGTCGATATGGGGGGACCTGTAAACAAAGCAGCCTACACATTCGGAATCGCTGCTCTTGAAGCGAATAACTACACCTTTATTGCAGCAGCTATGGCCGGTGGTATGGTTCCACCACTTGCAATGGGACTTGCAACTACTTTCTTTAAAAATAAATTTACAAAACAAGAACGCGAAACAGGTAAAGCCGCTTATCCGTTAGGCGCATTCTTTATCACAGAGGGAGCGATTCCATTTGCCGCAGCTGACCCTGCACGTGTCATTCCTTCTATGGTCGCAGGAAGCGCTCTTGCAGGAATGCTGACGATGTTATTTGGTATCGGACTACGTGCCCCTCACGGAGGGATAATTGTGGCACCACTGGTAGAAGGTGGATTCATGCAGATTGTTCTTTATCTCGTCGCAATTGCCGCAGGCTCAATTCTTGGAGCAATTGTGGTAGGATTCTTGAAAAAAGACCTTAAAAAGGCTTAAAATAATAAAGTTAGGGTAATCCAAAAAATATATACTTTTTTTAGGAGGAATCATAATGGTAGAAAAAACATTTACAATTACATCCTCAGATGGTGTACACGCACGCCCGGCAACTGTACTTGTACAAAATGCAGGAAAGTACGAGTCAGATATCAACTTACATTATAAAGAAAAGGCTGTTAACCTGAAATCCATCATGGGTATCATGAGCCTGGGAATCCCTTCTGGAGCAGAAGTGAAGATTACTGCTGAAGGAAGTGACGAGCAAGAAGCGATCGATCACTTAGCGACAACTATGAAGAACGAAAGCTTGGGGGAGTAAACGAATGACACAGCTTCAAGGTATTGCAGCTTCCAGCGGTATTGCCATTGCGAAGGTGTACCGTCTGGAAACTCCAGACCTCACATTCAGTAAAGACAAAATTGACCAGCCAGACCACGAGGTAAAACGCCTGCATGAGGCCCTTGAAACATCGAAGTCTGAATTGGAAAAAATTAAAGAGCACACGAAGAAATCCCTGGGAGATGAGCATGCTGAAATCTTTTCTGCTCACCTGCTTGTGCTTAGTGACCCTGAACTTATTCAGCCTATTGAAGATAAAATAAAAGCTGAAAACGTGAATGCAGAAGCTGCCCTTCACGAGACAGCCAATATGTTCATTGATATGTTCAAAAACATGGATAATGAATACATGCGTGAACGCGCAGCAGATATCCAGGACGTAACAAAGCGTGTCATGGCCCACCTATTAAACGTTACGTTCCCTGATCCTGCCTTAATCAATGAAGAAGTGGTCATCGTTGCTGACGACTTGACTCCTTCTGATACAGCTCAGTTGAACAAGCAATACGTCAAAGGGTTCACTACTGATATTGGCGGACGTACCTCCCACTCGGCAATCATGGCTCGGTCTCTTGAGATTCCAGCTGTCGTTGGAACAAAGAATATCACTTCTCAAGCAGAGAAGGATGTCATGATCATCGTCGATGGGATTAATGGAGACGTTATTGTTGATCCTACTGATGAGCAAGTTGAAACATACAAACAGAAGCAAGTCGATTTTGAAAAGCAAAAACAAGAATGGGCTAAGCTAAAAGACGAACCTACCGTTACCTCAGAAGGTGATCATGTTGAGCTTGTAGCTAACATTGGAACTCCTGATGATGTAGAAGGTGTTCTAAACAACGGTGGTGAAGGCGTTGGTCTTTACCGTACTGAGTTCCTTTATATGGGTAAAAGTCAACTTCCGACAGAAGAAGAACAATACGATGCGTACTCTTCTGTGCTGAAACAAATGGGAGACAACCCTGTAGTCGTTCGTACACTGGACATCGGCGGAGATAAGGAACTTGATTATCTTGACCTTCCAGATGAAATGAACCCGTTTTTAGGGTATCGCGCGATTCGTCTCTGCTTAGAACGTGATGATATCTTCCGTGTTCAGCTGCGCGCCCTTTTACGTGCAAGCGTACACGGCAATCTGAAGATTATGTTCCCAATGATTGCAACGCTTGAGGAGTTCCGCCAGGCGAAAGCAATTCTTGAGGAAGAGAGAGAAAAGCTGACCAATGAAGGCAAAGAAGTGGCAGAAGATATTGAAGTCGGAATGATGGTTGAAATCCCTGCTACTGCAGTCATCGCTCGACAGTTTGCCAAAGAAGTGGACTTCTTCAGTATCGGAACCAATGACCTTATTCAATACACAATGGCTGCAGACCGTATGAATGAACGAGTTTCATACTTGTATCAGCCTTATAATCCAGCCATCCTAAACTTAATTAACAATGTTATTGAGGCTGCACATGCAGAAGGTAAATGGGCTGGAATGTGCGGAGAAATGGCTGGAGATGAAATCGCCATACCAATTCTGCTCGGTCTAGGCCTTGATGAATTCAGCATGAGTGCTACATCTATTCTTCCTGCACGTACGCAAATTAGAAACCTTTCTAAGAAGGAGCTTGCTTCTTATAAAGAAGAAATCCTTTCTAAAGGTACAGCTGAGGAAGTTGTTGAATTCATTAAAGAAAAGACCCAATAATTGTAGTCATCCTAAAATTCTTGTGGCACAATAAGACGTGTGTAGAGAATTCATACTCTCTTGCAACGTTTTTGCAAAGAAAGCGAAGTGTTAACATGACATTTACGATCATCATGATTGTATGTATTGCCATTGTTTTAGGAATTGCTGCCATGTTCGGTTTTGCTGTTTCCAAAGGGTATGACTACAAACATACAGTGGATCCGCATCCGGATGAATTAGATGATAACGATATTAGAAACAACCATAATAAAAGCTGACGTCATCAAATAGACGTCAGCTTTTTCTTTTACCTTGTTTAGTATCCATAAAAAAGCGTAATGATCATTTCACCAAAAAGTGTTATAGATAAGAGCATTGACTTACCATTTACTTAACTCAACAAAGAGTTCCAGGAAACGATGATGCTCCTCCAGGATGATCATACTTGCTAAGACCGCGGAGGTTCACTGTGCGCACAAGGAAAGCGAACCGTTTGCCTGACTTTTTTCTCTACAATGATTCATACAACGCCAAAAGCGTTATATAAAAGGATCATCTCTTAATTCGTATTTATCATCAATAGGAACTCTTAACTTTGGTTTTGGTATTTGCCGTGGATACCCCATCTGCAATACAGCCACAAGCTTATAGCTGGAAGACTCAATGCCTAACGCTTCAGCGAATAATGGATCATCAAGGTATGGACTCGTCATCCATAAAACTCCAATCCCTTTTTCCCACGAGAGCAATTGGACATTTTGAATGTACGCACAAACCGCAGCATAATCTTCCTCATATTTATGAAAGTCCTCATCTTTTTCCATATATACGAGTGCATGATGAGGAATTTTATTCAGGAACTTCCTTATCCCATCTTTCATTTTTTCAGCTTTTTCATCGTTTGAGAAAAATCCTTGTCGTTCGTAGCTCTCTAAAACGAGCTCAGCGTAGTCTTCTTTCCCATTCTCTTGTAACATGATGATGTTCCATGGCTGTTTCATACGATGGGTGGGCGCCCAAGTAGCTTTAGCAAAAACATCTTTCAGACTGGATTGGCTGATGATCTTTTCTTTAAAATCGTGAATCGACCGGCGTTGTACAATGGCTTCTTCCAAATGCAACTGCCCACCTCCTTTAAAACAACCTGGTTAGCTGGTACCCCATTAAATAGGCCCACTCTCGCAAAAAAAATGGAAGTTTTGTTTCTAAAGATTCGTATGCGGAATACTTCGTGGGTACGCCTGTGACATCCATCCCCTTACTTCGAGCTACACCTACGGCTCTTTTCAGATGAAACTGATCACTTACTAGAAGGTAAGAATCAATGCCTTGTCCTTTTGCTACTTCTTGAGCATTGACCAGATTATCTTCTGTCACAAGGGATTTGTCCTCAATTAAAATATCTTCTATAGGTACTCCTTGATCTAAGGCGTACATTTTTCCTACCTCAGCCTCCGATGAAGCAGCGTTCTTACTCACACCGCCTGTGAACACCAGGTAGTTCACTTTGCCTTGCTTATATAGCTCTATGCCTTGCTTAAGACGTCCTTTAAACACTGGACTTGGCTTTCCGTTCCACTGAGCGGCCCCAAGCACAATGGCTGCATCAGCTTTTGGAATATCCTCTTCTTCCCCATAAGTCCATAAACTATAGGCTGTATAGAGGCCATAGGCTACTGCAATAATTAGTACAAATCGTAGTATTCGTTTCATGTTTCTGTTTCTCCTACTCCTTGTTGTCTATACACCATTTTACCATAGAAAAAAGCCTCTCTGAACATTCAGAGAGGCTTGTAACATAAATTTTATTTATTCAGGTTGTAGAATGCTTTTTCGCCTGCATATTCTGCAGTTCCAAACAGCTCGTCTTCAATACGAAGAAGCTGGTTGTACTTCGCAACACGGTCCGTACGGGACGGAGCACCAGTCTTGATTTGACCAGAGTTTGTTGCAACAGCGATATCAGCAATTGTCGCATCTTCTGTTTCCCCAGAACGGTGGGAAATGACAGCTGTATATCCGGCGCGCTTCGCCATTTCGATTGCCTGGAATGTTTCTGTAAGTGTACCGATTTGGTTCACTTTAATCAGGATAGAGTTTCCAACACCTTGCTCAATCGCACGGCCCAGTTTCTCAGTGTTCGTTACGAACAAGTCGTCTCCTACTAATTGAACACGGTCACCGATGCGGTCAGTAAGAAGCTTTGTACCTTCCCAATCGTTTTCATCAAGACCATCTTCAATCGAGATGATTGGATATTTGTTAACTAGCTCTTCGTACCAGTCAACCATTTCTTCAGAAGAACGCACAACACCTTCACCTTTGAGGTTGTACTTGCCGTCTTCATAAATTTCAGAAGAAGCTACGTCCATCGCAAGCTTAACTTCTTCGTTTGGCTTGTAGCCAGCTTCTTCGATCGCTTCAATGATCGTAGAAAGTGCTTCTTCGTTAGACTGGAGGTTTGGTGCGAATCCACCTTCATCACCAACACCCGTGTTGTAGCCTTTATTCTTAAGCACTTTTTTAAGAGAGTGGAAAATTTCGGCACCCATACGAAGTGCTTCTTTGAATGTTGGAGCGCCAACAGGCATAATCATGAATTCTTGGATGTCCACGTTATTATCTGCGTGCTCTCCTCCATTAAGGATATTCATCATTGGAGTTGGAAGAGTAGATGCAGTGAAACCTCCAAGGTATTTGTAAAGAGGAAGACCTACAACGTCAGCTGCTGCATGCGCGCAAGCCATGGAGACACCAAGAATTGCGTTCGCACCTAGGTTTCCTTTGTTTTCTGTACCATCAAGGTCCATCATTAGTTGATCGATGATCACTTGCTGAGTAACATCCATGCCAAGTAGTTTTGGAGCGATTTTTTCATTTACATTCTCTACAGCTTTCTCTACACCTTTACCAAGGTAGCGGTCTTTGTCACCGTCACGTAGTTCTACTGCTTCGTATTCACCTGTGGAAGCACCACTTGGTACAAGTGCAGTACCGAATGCTCCAGATTCCGTATAAATTTCAACTTCGACAGTTGGGTTACCACGAGAGTCCAGGACTTCACGTGCATAAACGTCTGTAATATATGGCATTTAATATCTCTCCCTTATTTTTTGATTAGTGTTTTTCCAGTCATTTCTTCTGGCTGATCTACATTCAGAAGTTCAAGCAGAGTTGGTGATAGGTCTCCAAGGATTCCTCCATCACGTAATTCTACGCCTTCTTTTGTAACAATCACAGGCACTGGATTTGTCGTATGAGCAGTCATAGCATCTCCGTCTGGGGTCGTCACCTCGTCAGAGTTCCCATGGTCTGCTGTAATGATGGCGTGACCGCCTTTTTCATGAATCTTATCAACGATCTTGCCTAAGCATTCATCTACAGCCTCAATCGCCTTGATGGTAGGCTCAAGCATTCCTGAGTGTCCAACCATATCAGGGTTTGCGAAGTTCAGGATGATCGCATTGTGTTTCTCCGCATCCAATTCACCAAGTAAAGCGTCCGTGACTTCATAAGCACTCATTTCAGGCTTAAGATCGTAAGTGGCAACTTTCGGTGAATCGATCAAGATGCGCTCTTCTCCATCGAACTCTTCTTCCCGTCCCCCACTCATAAAGAATGTGACGTGAGGATATTTTTCAGTTTCTGCGATACGCAGCTGTTTCATACCGTTATTAGCAAGAACTTCTCCAACCGTGTTTTTCAAATCGTTCGGCGGAAAGGCCACTTTGCTGTTTACTGCATCGCTGTACTGAGTCATACCGACAAAATGAATATTCCTAGGAGCTTGATCTCCACGATCAAAATCCTCAAAATCATCATTCGCGAACGTACGGGAAATTTGAATCGCTCGGTCAGGTCTGAAGTTGAAGAATACGATAGAGTCTTCATCTTCTACCTTGCCGATAGGTTGATCCTTTTCATCTGTCAAAACGACAGGCTCAACGAATTCGTCATACACTTCATTTTTGTAAGAATCGTCAATCGCTTGAATCGGATCTTTATAAGTCGTGCCTTTTCCATAAGCAATCGCGTCATAAGCTTTTTTCACACGATCCCATCGATTGTCACGGTCCATGGCATAGTAACGTCCAGCGATGGTAGCCAGCTGACCGACACCGATTTCTTCAATCTTATCTTGAGTTTGCTTGATATAAGTTTTCGCAGACTGCTGACCTACATCACGTCCGTCTAGGAAAGCATGAACATACACTTTATCCAGACCTTCTTTTTTCGCAAGCTCAAGGGTGGCAAACATGTGATTGATGTGGCTGTGAATACCACCATCAGAGAGAAGCCCAAATACATGCAGCGCTTTATTTTTTTGCTTCGCTTGACGAACAGCATTTAACAGAACTTCATTCTCGAAGAAGTCGCCTTCACGTACCGACAAGTTGATACGAGTCAAACTTTGATAAACAACTCGTCCTGCACCAATGTTTAAGTGACCAACTTCCGAGTTTCCCATTTGACCCTCTGGAAGACCGACAGCTTCTCCGCAAGCCATTAGCTGAGAATGAGGAAACTGGCTCCAATAACGATCAAAGTTAGGGGTGTTAGCTTGTTTGACAGCATTGCCATACTCTTCTTCACGAATGGCATAGCCATCAAGAATAATTAAAGCGGCTAAGTTTTGCTTACTCATGCTTACCTGCCTCCACTAGTTTTAGGAAAGAGTCTGCTTCTAAGCTCGCTCCACCTACAAGGGCACCGTCAATATCGGACTGGGAAAGAAGCTCATCAACGTTCGCCGGTTTTACACTTCCTCCATACTGAATACGTACAGCATCTGCTGCATCAGCATTAACAAAGTTACTTACTACTTCACGGATATGCGTACATACTTCATTCGCTTGTTCTGCTGTAGCTGTACGGCCTGTACCAATTGCCCAGATAGGTTCATAAGCGATGATCGTTTGAGCACACTGCTCATTTGTTAGACCTTCAAGTGCTTTCTTTACTTGAGACTCTACATGATCCATCGTTTGATCAGCTTCACGCTGTTCAAGAGATTCACCTACACAGATAATCGGAGTCAAGCCATGTTTGAAAGCAGCATGAACCTTCTTGTTGACGTCTTCATCTGTTTCTTTGAAAATCTCACGGCGCTCGGAGTGGCCAAGAACAACATACTTAACACCTAGCTCTTTCAGCATAACTGGGCTCACTTCGCCAGTAAACGCGCCGCTTTCTTCAAAATGCATGTTTTGCGCACCGATTTCAAGGTTTGTACCTTCCGTTTCTTCCACTAGCTTTTGAAGAAATGGGAACGGAGCACATACAACAGATTCCACTTGATCTGCAGATGGAACTTCATTTTTAGCTGTTTGAATAAAATCTTCCGCTTCGCGGTGAGTTTTATTCATCTTCCAGTTTCCTGCAATTACTTGTTTACGCATGTCAACTTCACCTCTCCTTAATTATTTATCGTTGAGTAGAGCGACTCCTGGAAGTTCTTTTCCTTCCATGAACTCCAAGGATGCGCCGCCTCCCGTTGAAACGTGATCCATGTCATCGGCAAAACCGAACTTCTCAACTGCTGCTGCGGAGTCACCGCCGCCAATCACGCTATAACCTTCGGTCTCAGCGAGTGCATTTGCGACAGCTTTTGTGCCGTTGGCAAACGTTTCAAGTTCGAATACGCCCATCGGTCCATTCCATATGACAAGCTTGGACTCTTTGATGATTTCTGCGTATTTCTCTCTCGTTTTTGGCCCGATATCCAGGGCTTCCCAATCGCCAGGGATACTGTCAATGGCTACTTCTCTAGTGTTAGCTGAATCAGAGAAATCATCTGCAACGATAACATCTTCAGGCATATGGAATTTCACGCCTTTTTCTTCAGCCTTTTTCATATATTCATTCGCCAAGTCAATCTTATCTTCCTCTAATAAAGATTTACCGATTTCATGACCTTGCGCTTTTACAAAGGTGTAGGCAAGCCCTCCACCGATGATTAAGTGATCTACCTTATCGATGAGGTTGTCGATTACCCCGATTTTGTCTTTTACTTTTGCTCCACCGATAATCGCCGTGAATGGGCGCTCCGGATTAGAAAGAGCATTGCTGAGCACGTTAATTTCTTTTTCCATAAGGAAACCAGCTACAGCCGGCAAGTGTTCAGCTACTCCTGCTGTTGAAGCGTGGGCGCGGTGAGCTGCACCGAAAGCGTCATTGACATAAAGATCTGCCATATCTGCAAATGCTTTTGCCAATTCAGCATCATTCTTTTCTTCACCTGGGTGGAAGCGTACGTTTTCAATCAACAATACATCTCCATCTTCCATTTCAGATAAAGCCTTGTTCACTTCGTCTCCATAAACTTCATCTGTTTTCGTAACGGTTTGCCCAAGCAAGTCGCTCAAGCGCTTGGCTACGGGATCCAAACGAAGCTCTTCAACGACTTCACCTTTTGGACGTCCAAGGTGACTGGCAAGAATAACTTTTGCGCCATTTCCGGTCAAATGCTTGATTGTCGGAAGTGCTGCCTTGATTCTCGTGTCATCTGTTACTTCTTCTCCACTCATTGGAACGTTAAAGTCTACACGGCAAAAAACAGTTTGTCCTTTAACTTCAACATCACGAATTGTTTTCTTATTCATGAAAAGACAACCTCCTTGGTTTGTGGTCAGGTTCATCGCCTGCCCATATGTACGTTTCCACTGATTCTGTCAGTGAAAACGCCCAGAAGCAGGAACCATGAAAACATGGATAAAGGAGGAGGACATGAGACCCCCTCCTTTATCAATCTAGCTCGATTGCTACCGAACTTTTATTTATTATAGTCCTTGGTTTTTAAGATAAACAGCAAGATCTACACAACGGTTGGAGTAACCGAACTCATTGTCATACCAGGAAACAACTTTAACCATGTTGTTTTCAAGAGTAAGAGTAGATAGACCGTCGATAATAGAAGAGTGCGTGTTTCCATTGTAGTCTGAAGAAACAAGCGGCTCATCACTGTAGCCAAGGATTCCTTTAAGGTTACCTTCTGCTTCTGCTTTAAGCGCTTCGTTCACTTCTTCTGCAGTAACATCTTTCTCAAGTTCTGCAACGAAGTCTACGATTGATACGTTTTGAGTTGGTACACGCATAGCCATTCCGCTAAGCTTGCCATCAAGTTGTGGAAGTACTTTCGCAACCGCTTGAGCAGCACCAGTTGTTGTAGGGATGATGTTTTGAGCAGCTGCACGAGCACGACGATAATCTTTGTGTGGAAGATCAAGAATTTGCTGATCGTTCGTGTAAGAGTGAACAGTTGTCATCATACCGCGTTTAAGACCGAATTTATCATCAAGTACTTTAGCATATGGTGCCAAGCAGTTCGTTGTACAAGAAGCGTTAGAAATCACGTGGTGAGAATCTTTGTCGTATTGATCTTCGTTTACACCCATTACGACTGTAAGATCTTCTTGCTTCGCTGGTGCAGAGATAATTACTTTCTTCGCACCTGCATCCAAGTGTTTCTTCGCATCGTCACGTTGTGTGAAACGACCTGTTGATTCGATAACGATATCAACACCAAGATCTCCCCAACCAAGTTGAGCTGGATCTTTTTCAGAAAGTACTTTGATTTCTTTGCCGCCTACGATTAGGTTGTCACCGTTCGTTGTCACTTCTTCAGAAAGAGTGCCATGAACAGTATCGTATTGAAGCAAGTGTGCTAGCATGTTCGCATCAGTCAAGTCGTTTACCGCTACTACCTCAACATCGTTATTTTTCAATGAAGCGCGGAAAACGTTACGTCCGATACGTCCAAAACCGTTAATACCAATTCTTACAGTCATGTAAAATTCCTCCTTAGGATTAAATACAAAAATTTATTTAAAGGGAAAATCCCTTTATTAACTCTTCAGCTGCACCTTCATCCGTAATCAGAACATTGCTTTGTCCTGGCTGGAAATAAGATGCGATCGCTTGTGCTTTAGAACGTCCTCCAGCTACTGCAATGACATCCTTCGCATGCTTCAAATCCTCTAATTGCAACCCCACGGTACGGACTTTATGAACGATTTCACCTTTGGTATTAAAATAATAGCCAAAAGCTTCACCAACCGCTTCATTCCGTTTGATTACTTCCATTTGTTCAGGGGATGTCTTTCTTCGTTCTGCCATTGTGATGGCATCACCGACACCGTGAATAACAATTTCAGCATTGCGAATAATGTTAAGCACCTCTTTGATCGAAGGTTCCTCAATAATCGTATGGTAGGATTCTTCACTCAATGGATCGGGTACATACAACATACGATAATCTCCGCGTGCTTTTTTGGCCATTTCCGCACAAATCGTGTTGGCTTGATTTTCGACCCTTTCGCCCAGTCCGCCTCGAGCGGGTACGAAGAGACATTTACCGGCACTGTTAAACGGGGTCATCATCTCAGCCACAGCGGCCATAGTTGTACCGCCTGTAATGGCAATGGCCTGATCTGGCAGGATTCGTTCTTTTAAGTACTGGACACAAGCTTTGCCCATGTCTTGTTTTACCCATTCGAGCTCATCACTATCACCCGGAACAACAACCACATGGTCTAGGTTTAATTTATCCTTTAATTGTTGTTCTAAAACCTTGATCCCTTTAACATCTTTGATAAATTCAGCTAGCTGCTCAAGGATGTTTTGCCCTTCATATGTGAGATGCATACCACGTGAAGTAATTTCAACGATTCCTTGACGATTCAGGAAGTCTACCTCACTCCGTACCGTACGTTCAGCTAACTCGACACTTTCTGCCAGAGCACGACGGCCGACGGGCTGCATGATTTGGATATGATACAACAGTTGATAACGCCGCTGCATAACATCCAGGACTTCAGGGAACAATCTCTTTTGTAGGTCGATTAAAGCTCTCATGGAAAAGCTCCTTTATTGTCATTCCACTAACTGGGATAAATTATGTCCCGGCCAGTCATATTCTGTCCCGCTTGGAGCAAAAAAATATCCTTATCACATTTTTATCTTAACAGTGGGGATAAGCCTGTGCAAGCGTAATCCACCTGTTTTTTAATGTAAACGCTTTTTTATACTAAAGTAGTCGATGCTTCGGTATTCCATTTCTTCTCCATTAACGATGATCACAGGGATTTCAAACATATACTTCTCCATAAGATCTTCATCGCTTTCTATATCTACTTCCTCACGCTCAATAGAAAAATCCAACTCTAACAGATCAATTAAAGATTCTACTTCTTCACAAAGAGGACAGCGGTCCTTTTTGTACATAATTATTTTATTCATAGCTCACCCTCCTCGTCCTCCCTCCATTTTAGCAGATGATGGGTGGAGATGGATGCTCTAAACAAAACAATAGAGCACGCTTTTAAGACGCGTGCCCCCTGTCATCATAGAAACCATTATCGATTTTCAGTTCGCGTTTCTGTAAGAATTCCGTCAACTCTTCGCCTGCATAATCTTTCGGAGTCCGCTTCAATAATTCATAATTGAAGGACAACTTCTGCTGATGCTGCATATCAAACACATGAATCCGTCTGCCTTCCGTAACCTGTTCAGTAGACAACATTTTGTAACGGATTAAGTTTGTCATAAATACCCCTTTTCTTTAACAAAAGCGAAAAGCGCCTAATTAGCTTATTTCATTATATCATAAGTAGTCGAATTAAAAAACTATAGTAGAATATCTTTTACCTTTATTATCTGTACATGGTTTGTAAAGATAATGTATCATTCAATTTTAAATAACATAAATGTTACCACTATGAAATTATTTTAATATAGTAAAGGAGGAAGAATGATTGACAATTTTCACCAAAAAAGCCACGCTTCTATATAGAAGCGTGGCTTTTAAAATTTTAGCGCGCCTGAGAGGATTCGAACCCCCGACAGACGTAGAACCGGAATCTACCGCTCTATCCAACTGAGCTACAGGCGCAAGAAACGACATGCAAATAATATTATAGTAATTTCATGTGAAAAACGCAATAGTTTTTGTTGATCTTCTTATTTCTATTCCATAAAATTCTTATTACATACGTTTATACAGATAGATTTAGGGAATGATGGTAGAAGAAAACTCGCAGAAATAGGTTGATCGTTTTGTTTGACCTTTTCTGACCTTAATTGTATGATGAATATATTCCATCATAATTAATTGATGATAAGGAGGAAACCACAATGAATTTAGTCCCTACAGTTATTGAACAAACAAACCGCGGAGAACGTGCCTACGACATATACTCCCGCTTACTTAAAGACCGGATTATTATGCTAGGAAGTCCGATCGATGACAATATCGCTAACTCTGTTGTCGCTCAGCTTCTATTCTTGGCTGCAGATGACCCGGATAAAGACATTTCCTTGTACATCAACTCTCCAGGTGGTTCAATCACGGCTGGTATGGCAATTTTCGATACCATGCAGTTCATTAAACCAAATGTATCAACAATTTGCACAGGCATGGCTGCATCAATGGGTGCTTTCCTGCTTAATGCTGGAGAACCTGGGAAACGTTATGCACTGCCAAACAGTGAAGTGATGATTCACCAACCACTTGGCGGTACCCAAGGTCAAGCTTCTGACATCGAAATTCACGCAAAACGAATCATTAAAATGCGTGAAAAACTAAATAAAATCCTTGCAGAACGTACAGGTCAGCCTTTAGAAATCATTGAGCGCGATACGGACCGTGACAACTTCATGTCCGCACATGAAGCTGTAGAATACGGGTTAATCGATAAAGTTATGGATAAGAAAGCAGACCAATAAGTAGTTCGTAAAAATCCGCTGTGTAGTCACAGCGGATTTTTCTTATATTATGGGAACGTTCCCGTAAACTTTACGTTCATATTTTCACAAATAACGATAAAAATTTAAGACTCTTTTACATAAGCAGACAATTCTTCTAAAGCTGTCTCTTCATCCGAGCCATCAGCAATTAATGTGATTTCTTCACCTGTACCGACAGCTAGGCTCATCAACCCCATAATACTTTTAGCGTTGACTCTTTTCTCATCTTTTTCAATGAAAATATCTGAACTGAAGCGATTGGCTTGTTGTACGAACTGGGCAGCAGGTCGTGCTTGTAATCCTGTTTCAAGTTCTACTGTAATGGACCGTTCAATCACCTATCATTCTCCTCTCTGTTTCAACAACATAATCTTTGGAAAGCGCATTCATAACATACGGAAGAAAAACGCTTCCGTTTTATAGAAAGCGTTAATAATTGTAATCCATTATAGCATGAATAGCTAATGAAAAACATTAATTTCGTGAGTTTTCTGTAACTTCTCCACGTCGAACTTTTTCAGCAAATTCATCTATTTTTCGAAGACGATGATTAATGCCTGATTTACTAATAGGGGAACCAGATACATATTCTCCAAGTTCTTTTAGAGAAACTTCCTGATATTGCAGCCTGAGGGTCGCAATTTCCTGTAGCTTATCCGGCAGGGCTTCAAGACCAACTGTTCTTTCGATAAATTTGATATTTTCAACTTGTCTAAAAGCAGCACCGATCGTTTTATTTAAATTCGCTGTTTCGCAATTGACTAAGCGGTTAACCGAGTTACGCATATCCCTTACAATACGGACGTCCTCGAATTTGAAGAGAGCCTGATGAGCACCGATATTACTAATCAGTTCGGTAATTTTATCCGCTTCTTTCAAATAAGTGATATATCCTTTCTTACGACTCAACGTCCTTGCATGAAGACCGAATTGATTCATAAGCTTACACAACGCCTCGTTGTGTTCCTCATCAGAAGAATAGATCTCCAGGTGATAAGAAGACGTCTCAGGATTGTTTACGGAACCTCCGGCTAGAAAAGCCCCTCTCAAATAAGCTCGCTTACAACATGTATCTTGAAGGAATTTCTCAGGGATGTCAGGGTTGATAGAGAGAGGGCCATTGAGTATTTCCAGATCATTTAGTACTTCGTCCGCCTTCTCTTTCATTCTGACAATATAAACGTTATTCTTTTTCAACCTCATCTTTTTACGAACAAGCAGTTCGACAGGATAAGGATATAATTTTTTTATTAACATATAGATTCTTCTTGCTATGGCTGCATTTTCAGTTTGTACATCAAGTACATATTCTCGATTGGATAAAGAAAACGTCCCGTTCATCCTCACAAGTGCAGCAAGTTCTGACTCCAAGCAGCACGTTTCCGCTTCCACGTTTGTCAGTTCTTTTTTAATCTCTGATGCAAATGACATAGATGTCCACCCCCTCTGGCCAAGTGTTCCTTTTATAGCATAGAGTGTAATAATTTTGCTAATTTATCTGTATCGTGACGCAGCATAGACTGGCTATGGTCTATGATGTCTTCTTCTATAACTTGTATCCCCATAGACTTGACCCTCTCGATATCATAAACGACAGGCTCTGCTTTTTCACGGGCATACGCTTTTTTGAGGCCTTGATCTATAGGCTTATTATGAACGACAATCGAATTAATGACTCCTTTTCCGACGTGATCGAATAAAGCCTGCAAGTGATCTCCGGCTGTGTACCCGGATGTTTCCCCTTTTTGCGTCATGACATTACATACGTAAGTGACATGTGCTTTTGTTTCTCTGAGAGCCTGTCCAATCTCAGGAATAATAATGTTCGGCATAATGCTTGTGTATAAACTCCCTGGAGCAATTACGATCAAATCGGCAGACTTGATTGCATTCACAGCTTCCGGCAGAGGCTGTACAGGAGTTGGACTGACATAAACTCGCTTAATGCGTTTATTCTGCTTTGGAATACTCGATTCTCCTGTTACAACAGTTCCGTCTTCCATTTCCGCATGCAGGTTCATGGAATGATTTGCGATCGGATAAATGTTCCCCCGGACATTCAATACCCTGGAGATTTCTTTTATTCCCTTATAAAAGTCCCCTGTCATCGATGCCATAGCGGCAAGCAACAGGTTTCCCATGGAGTGTCCGGATAAGCTCGGGCCATTGTTACTGACAAAACGGTGCTGAAAAAGCTCAAGCAGCATCGGTTCAGCATCCGACAAGGCAGCTACTACATTGCGGATATCACCAGGGGCAGGAATCGCCATTTCTGTTCGAAGCCTTCCCGAACTGCCTCCATCATCAGCAACGGTAACGATAGCTGACAGATCAATCGGCAAATTTTTTAGTCCTCTGAGGAGAACAGGCATACCTGTGCCTCCCCCAACGACGACTACACGAGGTTCCTCTTTATTTGCCATTGATTACAAACCCTTTCTCTTATCTATATCTCTGTGAGTCACATGTGTAACAAAATCTCCGCCGAAATACTCACACAAGTATTCTGCTAAAGCTACCGATCGGTGCTGGCCGCCAGTGCATCCGATCGCAACAACTAGCTGGCTCTTGCCTTCCTTCTTGTATTGAGGAAGCATAAACTGAAGTAAATCTTTCAACTTCTCTAAAAACTTCTGCGTATCTGACCATTTGAAAACGTACGATGATACTTCCGTATTCAACCCTGTCAAAGGTCGCATGTGTTCCACATAGTGAGGATTGGGCAAGAAACGGACATCGAACATTAAATCAGCATCGATCGGTACTCCGTATTTAAATCCAAAGGAGACCATCTGGACAGAAAATACCTGCTGCTCTTGCTGACGATACCGTTCAATAATTCTCTCGCGAAGCTCTTTCGGCTTGAGACTAGTTGTATCAATGATTGTTTGAGAGCGCCCTCTCAGTTCATCAAGCAGTCTGCGCTCCTTACGAATTCCTTCTAATGGCAATCCTTCTTTCGCGAGCGGGTGTGAGCGTCGAGTTTCTTTGTAACGGGATACAAGCGACTGATCCTCAGCATCCAGGAACAAAATATGTTCTTGAATCCATTCTTCTTTTCCAAGACGATCTAAAGAATCAAAAAGCGATTCAAAAAACTCTCTTCCTCTTAAGTCCATCACCAAGGCGACATTTTGAATGTTGTTCGTAGAATCCTTCATCAATTCCAGGAATTTCGGTAATAGAGCAGGCGGGAGATTGTCCACACAAAAAAAACCGAGGTCTTCAAAGCTTTGAACGGCTACGGTCTTTCCTGCTCCTGACATACCAGTAATAATTACTAATTGAGTATTGTTCGCATCTTCTCGCATCCTCGATCGCTCCTCATTAGTCAGGTCGTGACGGATCTACATCCTGGTCAATCAGTTTGAAATCCGTCGTATATACAAATGTTCCATAAACTTGCTCATCACTGTTTAGAATGTGCCTGAATATATGCCGATCGCCCTCTGCCATCGGCTTTGTCAGCACTTCCTCAACAGGAACCCATTCCAATTCTCCTTCTTCACTTACTTCTAATAAGTCACCGGAATAAGATGTGCTGTAAAACGTGAACATCATCCATTCCTGCTTCGTCTGCTGATCTTCACGCATGACAAAAGTGAAAGATCCTCTTAACTCTGGGTTTTCGATAAGAAGTCCAGTTTCTTCTTGGAATTCTCGGATAGCAGAATCTTTAATATTTTCTCCTGCCTCCATTTTACCGCCAGGAGCTACGTACCAGCCCCTTCTCGGTTTCTTCAACATTAATACATGATCATTCACTCTTAATATACAATTTGATACACGTTGCAAGGCTGTCACCTCATTTTCTATCTAGAGGGCATCTTTACCCATTATACAATGAATATACGAAACCCTACAATATTATGATTGACTCTTTCAAAAAGCACAAAAAAAAGACACAGGTGATAAGCACCTGTGCTAATAGAGATCTATCTATTAAAAGGGGGTCAATTAATCATTTTCATTTTAACTGATAATTGTTTCACCCGTGTTACAGCAGAGTTAAAATGTAATGACTTTTAGTTATTGACCGTTTTTAATTCTTCAAGAAGATTCTCAATATAGTGCTGTGCAGATTGAGCAGCGATACTGCCGTCTCCAGTAGCCGTTACGATTTGACGCAACTCTTTTTCACGGATGTCACCAGCCGCAAAAATACCAGGTACTTTCGTTTCCATTTTTTCATCTGTTTCAATATACCCTTGTTCATTGGTAATGCCGAGGCTTTCAAATGGCTTACTTAGTGGATTCATGCCGATATAGATGAACGTTCCATCCGTACCGAACTCATATTCTTCATCTGTTTTCTTGTTGTACAACGTAACACTACCGACTTTTCCATCTTTGTCATTGATGCTTTTCACAACAGTGTCCCAGATAAAGTCGATTTTTTCATTATCAAAAGCACGGTCTTGCAGAATTTTCTGTGCACGCAATTCATCACGACGGTGAACAATGGTGACTTTGCTTGCAAAGCGTGTCAAATAGACACCTTCTTCAACTGCAGAGTCTCCGCCGCCGACAACAACAAGTTCTTTATTACGGAAAAAGGCACCATCACATACAGCGCAGTAAGAAACTCCGCGTCCACCAAGTTCTTTTTCACCTGGAACACCAAGTTCTTTATACTGTGCACCGGTCGTAATGATGACCGTACGAGCCTTGTATTCTTTGTTTCCAGCCTTCACGATTTTATATTCTTTCCCATCCACGACTTCTTTAATATCACCATAGGCATATTCTGCACCAAATTTTTTAGCGTGTTCAAACATTTTATTAGAAAGGTCCGGTCCAAGGATACTTTCATATCCTGGATAGTTTTCTACGTCTTCTGTGTTTGCCATCTGTCCTCCTGGAACACCACGTTCGATCATTAACGTATCCAGATTGGCACGGGACGTATAAACAGCTGCTGTCATACCAGCAGGACCGGCACCTGCGATAATTACGTCATAAATACGATCTTCAGACATCCAATATCACTCCTTACAACTACCTTTATCTAAGTTGTTATTTTCATGTACATATCATAGTAAATCATACGAAAACCGTCCATTAATGTGCTTAAAACGAAAAGTGCAGAGGGGGCTGGGAAAGGTATGAAGTTCGATTAAGATCGGCACGTCCTGTGCCAACATCGAACTGACCCTACTCTTAAGGTTCCTCGACAAGCATAAGACAAGCAACGCAATAGGCTTGGTCTTTGCCCATGAAGCTGCTTGTCTAATAACCTTTAATAGTTGAAAGATTGTCGTATTTCAATAAGCAAATAGCTGCCCGTTGATTACTGCTCCATCCAAGGTCCGCCTTCCTTACTCAAAGAGGGGAACTGCTGGCAGCCCTTCTCCCATAGGGTTAAAGCTTTCGATGGATTTCCTGTATGGTAAGCGGCAATACTATACCATTTATAATAGACTCTCCGTCGAACAACTTGTTTATCCCTTAGCACGTTAAAACGCTCGACTGCTTCTTGATACAGTCCAGCTCTTGCCAGCGTTTCGGCTACAGCTAACTTCTGCTGTTCATGCATAGGGAATACGTTCTTCAAAAGTTCAATATGAACGTGAGCTTTTTCTTTCAATCCTTGCTTTAAAAGAAAGGTTGCTAGATTTACGTGACTTTGAATATTGCCTGGATTCTTTTCCAGCCATTCTTCTTCGATATCCATAGCTTCCTGCTGTTCACCATTCATAAATAGGGCATACGCATATTTATGCTTTGCCAGCTTGAATTCAGGAAACAATTGCATCATTTCTTGGAGGACAGTGAGTGCGTGCTCCCACTCCTCATGCTCCAGATGATAAAAGGCGGTCTCTTGGTAGACTAAAAGTTCATCTTCGTCATCAAACGCCCAGTCATCTTCGTCCTCGTCTTCACTTTCCTCAAGCGAGTTAAGCATCTCCAGTAATTGGTTGGCAGCTTCTTCAAACTCGCCATCTTCTTGCTGCTCAAGATACGTTTCTACATATTTTTTTGCATCATTCAATAAGCCCAGGTGCGCATAATTGTTAGCCATCAAGTAGTAGCAGTCCACATATTCCTTACCGAACTTCGCTAATACTTCTGTTAACAGTTGATTTGCGGCATGATAAGAACCAACTTCCGTATAGACAACAGAAAGTTGGCAAGGATACAAGGGCTCATCTGGAGCAGTTTCTATTGCTTTTTTCAGCCATTTGACAGCAGCGTTAAAACGACGTTTTTGGAAGGCTTGTATACCGTGGGAAAAATAGAATTTTCCGGACGGTATAAATGGAATGATGTTTGTGTTATCTTCCGCTACTGTACTGTTTAGTGATGTCGTCATGACTGTCCCCCTATTTCCGTAACAGATCTCACTAATAATGGAGTATAACATAGATAAAGCTTTAGAAATAGGAGAAACATGTCAAATTTTTATGAATGTCGTCGTTCGAGAACAGATAATACGTTATCAAGCGGAACATTTCGGTCCGTTAAGAGCATTAATAAGTGGAAGAGTAAGTCCGCCGACTCTAAAGCCAATTCCTCTGGGTCATCATTTTTTGCTGCAATAATAACTTCGCCTGCTTCCTCTCCGATTTTTTTCGCTATCCGATCAACACCTTCCTGAAACAATTGAGCAGTGTAGGAACCCTCCGGAAGTTCAGCCTTTCGCTCAGCAAGTACTTCCTGAAGTTGATCGATAATTTGATAACGGTTCTCTTTCGGTTCCGTATTTTCTTCCATGAGGGATTCAGAAAAACAACTGTAATCTCCCTTATGACAGGCAGGACCTGCAGGAATAACTTCTACAAGGATAGCATCCTGGTCACAATCATATCGGAGATCAGTAACCTTTTGGGTGTTTCCGGAGGTCTCGCCCTTATGCCACAATTCCTGGCGGGAACGGCTGAAGAAGACCGTTTCTTTCATTTCAAGGGTTTTTCTCAAAGACTCCTCATTCATGTAAGCGAGTGTAAGCACTGCCTTCGAGCGTGCGTCCTGCACGATCGCTGGAACGAGCCCTTTTTCATCAAACTTAATCTCATCTATATTCATCGTACGACAACTCCTTTCTCACTAAGGTACCCTTTTACACTTTCTACCGATGTTTCTTTATAGTGAAAAATAGAAGCAGCTAAAGCAGCGTCTGCATCTACTTCTGTGAACACTTCATAGAAGTGTTCGCTCTTACCCGCTCCACCAGATGCGATCACAGGTACTTGAACAACTTCTTGTACTGCTTTTAACAGAGGAAGATCAAATCCTGTTTTCGCTCCATCTTGATTCATAGAAGTTAATAAAATTTCTCCAGCACCTAAACGCACAGCTTCCTGAGCCCAGTCCGTTACTTTCCAATCTGTTGCCGTCCGGCCGCCATGTGTATAAACGATCCAAGTTCCTTGTTCTTCATCATAGCGAGCATCAATGGCTACAACGATGCATTGACTGCCAAAATAGTCCGCCCCTTCGGTAACGAGTTCGGGTCTTTTGACAGCGGCAGAATTCAACGAAACTTTGTCTGCTCCGTTCCGCAACGTTTCCTTAATATCCTCTAGTGTCCGGATCCCGCCTCCGACTGTGAATGGAATCGCGAGCTCCGAAGCAACGGCACGAACGACATCAATCATTGTCTTTTTCCCTTCATGTGTAGCTGAAATATCAAGGAATACCAGCTCATCTGCACCCTGCTCATCATATACTTTAGCCAGTTCAACAGGATCTCCTGCGTCTCTTATATCGACGAATTGAATTCCTTTGACAACGCGGCCCTCTTTCACATCCAAGCATGGAATGATTCGTTTCGACAACATCAGCTTCCCTCCACTTCTAAGGCTTCAGCCAAGGTAAAGCGTTTCGAATATAGTGCTTTTCCAACAATCGAACCAATGACGTGCTGATCTTTATATTCCTTCAGCTTGTAAAGGTCCTCTAGACCCTGAATTCCTCCTGAAGCGATAACGTTAACTCCTGTGACTTCCCCTAATCTGACAATTTCTTTTACATTCGGGCCTGACAACATGCCGTCCTTAGCTATATCCGTATAAATGAACGTTGTTGCGCCTGCCTCTGCCAATTCCAGTCCAAGATCTACAGCCTGGATCTCTGACTTTTCAAGCCAACCCGCTGTAGATACGTACCCGTCACGGGCATCGAGGCCAATCGCAATTTGGTCGCCGTATTGACGAAGCAGGTGTTTGGTCATTTCGATGTCTTTCACAGCCAGGGAACCGATAATAACCCGGTCAACCCCCTGGTCTAAATAAAAGCGGACATCCTCTTCAGAACGGATGCCTCCTCCGATTTGAACTTTGCAATCTAGTTCCTTAGCTACACGAAGAACATGTTCGGCATTTTGTTTTGAACCTGCTTTGGCTCCGTCAAGATCCACCATATGAATCCAGGAAGCTCCGGTTTCAGCAAACTCTTTAGCTACCTCAAATGGATTTTCTCCATAAACGGTCTCTTTATTAAAATCCCCTTGTTCTAAACGGACACATCTGCCATCTCTCATATCGATGGCTGGGTAGATAGTAAAACTCATCGTAAAACTCCTCACTGTTTGACCATTACTTTACAAAAGTTTTCTAATAGCTGCATCCCTGGTTTTCCGCTTTTTTCAGGGTGGAACTGACTGGCTACTAATTGATCCCTTCCAATGATGGCCGGGACATCAAGATGATAATCGGCGGTTGCATAAAGGATCGACTCATCCTCTGTTTGAACCACGAATGAGTGGACAAAGTACACATAGTCATTACCGACATCCGTCATTAAAGGCTGATCCGGCTGATGTATATCTAGCTTGTTCCATCCCATATGGGGAACTTTGTACTTTCTGCCTTGCTCATCTACCCCAGGAAACCTGACAATCTTACCTGGAAACAATCCCAGTCCTTCTGTTTCCCCGCCTTCTTCACTCGCTTCAAATAGCAGCTGCATCCCTAAGCAAATGCCGTAGATCGGGACCCCCATTGCTGCTTTCTCTTTGATAAAAGGGATAAAGCCATGTTCTTCCAAAGCTTTCATTGCATCAGGAAAAGCACCGACTCCAGGCAGGATGTAACCATCGCAGTCTTCAATCTTCTCAGGGCGGTCTCCCATCTTATAAGGTACATCTAATCGCTCTAAAGCTTTTGAAACACTGAATAAATTACCCATTCCGTAATCAATGATGCCAATCATTACAAACTCCCTTTCGTACTCGGTACTCCTTTAACACGCGGATCAATCTGAGTCGCTTCATCCAAAGCCCGTGCGAGCGCTTTGAACATAGCCTCAATGATGTGATGTGTGTTGTGACCGTGATGCAGCACAATATGTAAATTCATGCGCGCCTCTACGGCAAGCTTCCAGAAAAATTCGTGCACATTCTCCGTATCAAAAGTTCCTACGCGATCTTTTGGCAGCTCTGCTCTCCATTCCAAATGTGGCCGGTCACTCAAGTCAACAGCCACGGTCACGAGGGTTTCGTCCATGGGCAATGTCATCGAACCGTAGCGCTTCATCCCATATTTATCTCCTACGGCTTGACGCAGGGCCTGTCCAAGACAAATGCCGATGTCTTCCGTTAAGTGATGGTCGTCCACTTCGACATCACCATAGCCTCTTACGTTTAGATCAAACAATCCGTGCTTTGAAAAAAGCTCTAACATATGAGCAAGAAAAGGAGTCTGGACATCAAGATCAGCGCTTCCCTGTCCATCAATCGCAAGCTCTAATTCAATGTCCGTTTCTCTTGTTTTTCGTTTGATTTCTGCCGTTCGTTCCTTGGTCATTTCCATCGCTCCTTGCGCGTTTCGACTGCGCGAGCGTGAGCCTCCAGCCCTTCCAACCGCGCAAATCGAGCAATTTTATCTACATTCTTCTGTAAGGCTTGAGCACTATAAGAGATTACGCTGGATTTTTTCACAAAATCATCGACGTTTAAAGGACTGGAAAAACGAGCGGTTCCATTGGTAGGAAGCACGTGGTTTGGTCCAGCAAAATAATCACCTACAGGTTCACTGCTGTAAGGGCCGAGAAAAATTGCACCCGCATGCTTAATTTTTCCTAATTCCTGTATGGGATCAGCAGTGATGACTTCCAAGTGTTCGGGAGCGATCTCATTAACGGTCTCAATGGCTTCCTCCCAAGTATCGCAAACAATGATCATCCCATAGTCTTCTACACTTCTTCTTGCGATGTCTTCACGAGGCAGGCTTTTTAGTTGGTCTTCTACTTCTGTCTGCACGTTTTCTGCAAGTGCTTGGCTTGTCGTGACAAGAACGCTGGACGAACGGGCGTCATGCTCGGCTTGAGACAAAAGATCAGCGGCAACTTCATGAGCTTTTGCCGTATCATCTGCAAGCACAGCAATTTCGCTTGGTCCCGCAATCATATCGATATCTACATCACCAAAAACTTCACGTTTTGCTAAAGCAACGAAGACATTTCCTGGACCTGTGATCTTATCCACAGCAGGAACGGTTTCTGTTCCATAGGCTAAAGCAGCAATCGCTTGAGCTCCGCCTACTTTGTACACGTCTGCGACACCTAAAATATGAGCCGCTAACAGAACGCCATCTGGTACTTTTCCATCTTTTCCTGGAGGGGTTACCATAACAACACGCTCGACTCCAGCCACCTGGGCAGGGATAACGTTCATAAATACAGAAGAAGGATAGGCAGCTGTACCACCCGGAACGTAGACACCTGCCGCCTCAAGGGGCGTAATTTTTTGTCCCAGAACCGTTCCGTCTTCTGAGGTATCAAACCATGACTGAGAAGATTGCTTTTGGTGAAACGAACGAATATTAGCAGCGGCTTCCTCTAAAATCTCTACGAATTCACCATCCACAGAAGCAAAAGCGTCTTCCATCTCTTCTTTCGTCACTTTATAGTCTTCCAATTGGACGGCATCAAATTTCTCTGTATAAGCGAGAACAGCTTTGTCACCATTTGCTTTTACATCATCGAGGATGGATTGGACAATAGCACGCTGTTCTTCCGTACCTTGATCGACGCGCCGTCGCAAAGAGACTCTGTCTCTTTTTGTGACAATCTTCATGCTTCTCCCTCCTCCATAACTTGGCTCAATTTCGTTACCATCTGGTCAATTTCTTCACTTTTCAATCGATAACTAACCGGATTTACGATTAAACGTGAAGTAATATCTTCAATTTTTTCATACTCTACAAGTCCATTCTCTTTCAGGGTTCGTCCAGTAGATACGATGTCTACGATCCGATCGGCTAGTCCGATCAGCGGAGCCAGTTCAATCGAACCATTCAACGGAATAATTTCGATTTGCTCTCCCTGCTCACGGAAATAATCAGACGCAACTTTCGGATATTTGGTCGCAATCTTCGGCGCAATCCGGCTGAGAGGCTGGTCAGGAAGCCCCGCAACTGCTACGTAACAAGGACTGATTTTCAAGTCCAAGACTTCATAAACATCACGGTCCTGCTCAAGCAACACGTCTTTTCCTGCGATACCGATATCCGCTGCTCCGTATTCTACGTAGGTCACGACATCCATCGGCTTTGCCATCATAACCCGGATGTTCTGCTCAGGAAATTCCAATATGAGCTTGCGTGACTTTTCCAAGTCTGCCCCTAATTCATAACCTGCCTGCTTCATAAGCTCAGCAGCTTCTTCATAAATTCGGCCTTTCGGCATTGCGATGGTGAGACGTTTACTCATTGAGCTCACCTCCAGCTCTTGTATAATTAAAGGTTTGATTCAAGTCTCTTTGAAAAGCGATAACGTCAGGGATCTGATCGATATGCTGCAGGAGTACGGCATGACCCTGTCTTCGTAATTCTCTGGCTTTGGTCATCCCTTTTGCAAATGAATCATCGTCCACTATAATTCCGATTCGTTCGTCCTCATCCTCAAGTTCATTCAACGCTTCTACAAGTCTTTCCAAATGAACAGCGAAGCCTGTTGCCGATGCATTTAACTGAAAAGAAGGAAGTAATGTATCATACCGTCCACCGTTACAGAGAAGCGCTCCCAGGTGAGGGGCATAGCCTTCAAATAAGATTCCTGTGTAATAGTCCATGTGACTAATCAAATTCAAATCGAAGTGAATATAGTTTTCGACACCATATTGCTTTAAGAAACGATGCAACTGTTTCAACTCGTTTACCGCCTGCATGCAAGACTGATTTCTAGCAAGTGATCGGCTGGCTTCAAAAATTTCCTCGCCGCCTCTCAGCGACAGTAGCTGAAGAAGGGCTTGTTTTTTATCTTCAATGACTGGCAGTGTTTTCACTGCCTCCCGATAGCCGACGTAATTTTTGCGATACAGATAATGCAAGAGGGTTTCAATGGTTTCTTCATCATCCCCTAATACATCACTAAAGAAAGCTTTCACATAACCGATATGCCCCACGGTAATGACGAAATCATCCAGCCCGGTTTGCTGCAAAGACTCTACAAGAAGAGCGATAATTTCCGCATCTGCATACGCGGAGTGATCACCGATCAATTCTGTTCCTACTTGTTCAAACTGAGCTGGCTTGCCTCCTTCTGTCTGTTGAGCCCGGAAAACTGGGCCGTCGTAGGCAAGTCTTAAAGGGTACTCTGATTCTTTTAATTGTGATGCTGCTACCCGTGCAATCGGGGCTGTCATATCTGGCCTCAGTACAAGCGTGTGTCCCTGCTGATCGAGCAGCTTGAACAATTGCTGGTCCAGGGTGGCACTCACTCTCCCTACTGTTTCGTGGTACTCCATGAGCGGAGTATCCATGAATGAATAGCCATAGGAAAGGATGGCTTCAGATAGTTGCTTTCTTGCTTTTGCTTTTTGCCTATAGAAAAAGGGAAGCGTATCTCGCATTCCCAGAGGTTTTTCAAACATTAACCGTTTTACCAATGGAATTCATTCCTTTCGACAAAATCCTTTAGCTTGCTAATATGCTAACATGATAAAGATATAGCGTCAATCTACAAATTTCCATCGTTTTCCCCTCTTTTATCATATCAGAAAAGTCTGACTAGAATGGGTTAACTGCATAAAAAAGCCGTCTCTGCTTTATCATTCGACAGAGACGGAAAGTGATACGTCAACTTAGCACTTTATGATCATGTAAAATGACATCGCTATACTGGAGGCTTTTCGGTGGGTCCAAAGACTCTTCGTCAGCATAAGCCTGGTGAACGTACAGTTCCGCTACGATCCGGTGACGCTCCCCTTTTCCAGCTGCTTCCAAAGCAACGACCGATTCGTATAAGATTGCCATTCTTTCAGCCATTCTTTTACTATAAAATGTCTGGGCGTCCGTACCTTTTTGCAGGATGCTATTCATCCATTCTCGTAAGTCTTTGATTTCCTGTGTCACCATTTCTACTTCATTCGATAAACCTTGAACGAATGAAAGTCTTTGAGTCATTTCCTGAAAGAAAAACTCATGCGCCTTGTATTTATGAAGTAAGCGGAGTACTTCCAATCCTAAAATATTGGCTGTCCCCTCCCATACGGTCAATACTTGAGCATCGCGTAATAATCTTGGCGTGACGAAATCCTCGATGTAACCATTACCTCCGTGAATTTCCAGCGATTCGTGCGCAAAGTGGACGGCTTGCTCTGCTGTTTCTTTTTTCATAATGGCAATCCTCAGCCGATTCATTGCTGTTGTCGTTTCCTTTTCAGTAGAGGGGTTACGAGCAGCTTCGTCAAAGAATTGGATCATATCAAAAACCGTTCGCAATTCAACTTCTTGTTTGACAGACATGCGAACCAAAGTATCCTTAATCATCGGATAATTGACCAGCTTGTGGCCAAACGCTCTCCTTTTACCGGCATAATCGTGAGCCTCAGAATACGCTCGTCTCATAATACCGATGGAGGCAACAGCATTACAGACACGAGATAAGTTGAGGGCTTCCATCAGATAGTAGAATCCTTGATCAGCTTCACCAACCAGGTAGGCCTCTGCCCCGTTGAATTCCACTTCCGCTGAAGGGACTGCCCTCACCCCTAACTTATCTTTTAACCTCCGGATTTGAATGCCGTTCAACGAATGATCCTCGTTTCTCCATGGAACGAGAAATAAACTGAGCCCTTTTGTGCCTTCTTCTGAACCTGCTATTCTCGCTAGCACCATGGCCACTCCACAAGTTCCCGCGTTACTTGCAAAATACTTCTCTCCATAGATCTTGTAGTGATTTCCTTCAGGCACTGCCTTAACCTCATTAGCTCCCACGTCCGATCCGCCCTGCCGCTCAGTCAGAAATGTCGCTCCCTCGTACAAGACTGTTTCACCAGTCGATAACACATGGGGAAGATACTTCTCTTTCAATTGATCATCAGCATAATGATCGATTAAATAAGCCGTTGCCATCGTTAAAGTGACAGGACAGTAAAAGCCTGGCTCAGCCTGCGACAGAAGATAGCCCTGTGCATACGAATACAAATAATTTCCTTTTCTTCCTAACTCAGGGATAGTCTTGTGAATATAACCCACGATACCCTGATTGTACGTGTCTACTACCGTTTGCTTATATCCTTCATTGACCCAAACCTCCGAAATATCTTCTCCCATTTTGTTATATTTGATCAGCTTCGGTTGTCCTTCTCGATCCGTGTAAATCGCCCGTTCATCAATTTCATTGGCACACATCTCCCCGAAGCTCTTGAGTTGCTTATCTGCCCATGGCCATAAGGATGGCTCCAGTTGTTCTTCCAAAATCTCACGCAGCACTGGATCACTCTCATAGAAATTCATAGAATCCCCCTTAAACCTGACGCGCTTTTTCTCGAAGCTTGTTTTTTAACAACTTGCCTGTTGCATTTCTTGGTAGTTCAGTCACTTCCTCATAAAGCCTGGGAATCTTATAATCAGCAAGTCGTGCATGTAAGTATTGTCGACACTCTGCTTCAATATCTTCTATTGTCCCGTCTTGAATGATGAAGGCTTTGACCGTTTCTCCCCAGTCAGGATGGGGCACCCCGACTAGAGCGACATCTGTTATGTGAGGGTGTTCTAACAGGTTCGTTTCTGTTTCGCGTGGATAAATGTTGAGCCCACCAGAAATTATAATGTCCTTTTTGCGATCAACAACCCAGAAGAACCCATCGTTGTCCTTAAACGCCATGTCCCCTGTGTAAAGCCATCTGTTTCGAAAAGCTTTCTCTGTCTGCTCCTCATCCTTATAATAGCCTTTCATGTTCCCTTCACCTTTAAGAAGGATTTCACCAACCTCACCTGGTTTAACATCCTGTCCCTCTGAATCAACCAGTCTGATTTCACAATTCAAAGCAGCTCTCTGGCCAATACTTCCCGCTTTCGAAGCGTGCTCCTGAGGCATGAGCAGCGTGCCGTTTGGACCAGCTTCTGTCAACCCGTACACACAATACAGATGGTCGATGTCCAGCTGGTCCTGGACGAATTGAACTTCAGATTGTGATAAAGGCGCTCCACCGTATACCCAGGATTTCATCCATGATAAATCAGTTTCTGTTACTTTTGGATGCTTGGCCGTCATCAAATAAGCAACAGGTGCCCCAAAAAAGTGAGTCGTTCTTTCTTTAGACACAAGTTCCAACAACAAATCTGGTGAGAACGTTGGTGCCAGCACATGGGTCGCTCCTACGTAAGTACCGCCGATTAAGAAAAGATGAAGCGGAGCTGAATGACTGAGCGGCATCATATGAAGCATCCGGCTTGAGGGTTTCATTTCCATCTCTACAGCCATCATAGAAGCAACCGCCAAGATGTTTTTATGTGTAAACACCACTCCCTTAGGTTTTCCAGTTGTTCCGGAGGTGTAAAGAATAGAGGCTTCCTCTTCCTCATTTGCATCACTTACCACTTCTGAGGATTCTTCTGCTTGAAGCAGTTCGTCAAAAGCAAGCCATCCATCAGCTGAATCTTTCGTTTTTATAAAAATACCATCATAGATTTCTGATAAGGACGATACTTGATCAAAGAGTAAGTCATCTGTCAAAAAGACCTTTCCGTCACAATGATTAAATATATAGGAAACTTCTTCAAAAACAAATTTTGCGTTGATCGGAACTGCAACAGCTCTGATTCTCTGTACGGCAAAATAGGTAATGACAAACTCTTTCGTATTGGACATATGAATAACAACCTTGTCGTTTTGGTTCACCCCCAACCGTTGTAAAGCTTTTGCTAATTGGTTGACAGCTTGATTCCACTGAGCGTAGGTTATACGATCATCAAGGGTGACAAGTCCCTCTTTGGAAGGATACTTACGAGATTGATAAGCTAAAAGCTCTGAAAGATTCATAAAGAATCCCCTTTCCTCTTAATTAATTCCTCTTCAAACTTATTGAGCCAATCATTCATTTCAGCCTTCAACTGCTCCAATTCCCGAATCCGCGCATCCACCTCCAACATTTTCTTTTTACCGTACCCGATCGTCCGCTCCAGTTGCTTTACTCCTGAAGGGTCCTTTTCGAAAAGCTCAACCATGTCTTTTATCTCATCCAGCTGGAAACCATATTTTTTGCCACGGAAAACCAAACTCAGCCGCGTCATATCTGCTGGACTGAAGATTCGTCGTTTGTTTTGTCTGGGTGGATCAATTAAACCGATTTCTTCATAATAACGAATTGTCCTTTGAGACACGTCAAAATGTTCAGCGACTTCAGCAATGGATAAAAAATCAGCCATCCCATCCCCTTCTAACGTTAGAAAATTCTCACAATTAAACTATATCATTTACGTTAACGTAAAGTGCAATTATAAAAATATGGAAATTAATAGCCAGATCCCTCTCACAAAGCAAAACACCTCTATACCTGCCAAATGATGCATGGACTGTCTGAATTGGTGCAATGGCCTCCTGTTTTGGTGCAACGCCTAATCCAATTGGTGCACGAACTGCTTAACATGGTGCAAGGTCCCCAAAGCTAGTGAGGAGGCTCGACCATTCGTCCTCAGAAAGCGGATCTATTCAACAACCTTCACACTTTCATTTCTGACTTTAATAGAACATAAAAACTCCCTGTTTGTTCTACAGAGAGTTAGCATTTATATCTGATATCGAGTTTGTAAAAGGAAAACAAAAGCCATCAAGGAATTCGGTATCTCTTCTCTGATCTTCCATTCAATCACAGAACCTTGAATATCACTAAAACGCTCGGCCGCTTCTACAGGTACCGCCCCACTTTTCAAGACTGCCCAATCTTTTCCGGAAGCATCCTTTATCTTGAAATGAGCCACCTGCTCATCCCCTGCCGCACTCCATCGGCAACCTTCCTTTTCAATATAGTGATACACCCGTTGTCCAGTTGCTTTATCCTTAGAAGATTCTGTGTAAGCTACGTACTGCTCAATGTCATTTTGTACATACCCGCGCCACGTGAAGCCACCCTTCTTCTCAATTCGATAAAGCCGGTTTCCTTCTTGGTCTGTCATGGTATAGTCTGCCGGTCGAATGGAGCCATAAGATAATAGAGCAGCGAGCAGAAAGGAGTTCTTACGCTTATTAGGAGATTCTTCTTCGATTTTCCCATAACTTTCTCCTGCCATATCATAAAGCTCGGCCTTAAAGAACTCTTTCTCCCTTCGACCAACAAACATTCTTGCCGGAACCTTTTCAATAAAAGTAAATGATTGATCTTTATTGAAATCAATAGTTGTATTTCTCGATTTTTGTAAATCAAGATATCCTTTTCTAAGCAGTGTCGATCCGCTTATCGCAAAAACCCCTGAATATAGAATGGCTAGCAAAATACTGCTTGCGTTAAAAGTAAAGAGCCCCATGAAAAAAATTAAGGCTCCCCCTACAAGGACCCCACCTGCAATCATTTGTTTCCGAGCATCTTTCTCTATGTAAGTTTGAACGTTTGTCATTCCTCTTCACCTTCCCTTATCTTTTATACGTATAAAACTGGAAAAAGGTTTCAATTCAAATAGAAAAAGCAGGTGATGTGAGCCATAAAAAGATGGCCCTCTATACAGAGGACCATTCTTAACTTTATACATATTGAACAGGTTTGACGGCTTCTTTCAATAATAGTTCTAATGCTTCCGTATAGTCACTCTTCTGAATTTCGGTGTAATTCAATTCTTTGGCCATAAAATCAATGACCGACTCTTTATGTTCGTGAACCCAATGGATATTGAAGAAAAGAGCTGCTGTTCGACGGATAAAGAAGTCTACTGGTTTATAAGTTAATTCAGCTTCTAACCCGTACACAAGCTGAGCGAATACGATCGGATCAATTCCTTCTTTCTTAGCATCCTTCTTACGATTCTTATAAATGTGGAAGACCGCATCCACATTTGATCCATAGAGGCGGACTAACTTATCCGCTTCCTCATGGCTGAGGCCGATGGATTCACCGATCTGGATCCGTTCTTTCTTAAACTGTTTGAAACCTTTGGAACCACCAACATCTCCGCCAGAAATTGGCATGTGCTTCGTTTCCGAATCTGAATAACGAATGCCATACTCTTCCATTAACTGATCACGTACCAGGTCGATAGCTGTTTGAGCCATCTTCCGGTATCCTGTCAGTTTTCCTCCTGCCATGGAAATGAGGCCGGAATCAGAAATGAAAATTTCGTCTTTCCTTGAGATTTCAGAAGGATCTTTACCTTCTTCATGAATCAGCGGTCGTAATCCTGCCCAGCTAGATTCTACATCGTTCGCCGTAACCTCAACTGTAGGGAACATCATATGAATCGCATCCAGAATGTAGTCCCGATCTGCTTCTGTCATGGTTGGATGGGCAATTTCTTCTTTGTACTCTGTATCCGTTGTACCTACGTATGTTTTGCCATCTCTAGGAATTGCGAAGATCATACGTCCATCTGGACTGTCAAAATAGATGGCTTGTTTTAGAGGGAACTTAGATTGATCAAAAACAAGGTGTACGCCTTTTGTTAACTGCAGCGTCTTTCCTTTCTTAGAGCCATCGATTTCACGAAGCTCATCAACCCAGGGGCCGCCAGCATTTACAATTTTCTTCGCTTTTACGTGATACTGTTTTCCTGTTACCGTGTCTTCAATTTTCGCGCCATGAATAGTACCATTCTCGTTATAAATAAAGTCAACCACTTTGGCGTAGTTTGTTGAAGCAGCTCCATACTCAACCGCTTTTTTCATGACTTCGAGGGTCAGCCGTGCATCATCAGTTTTGTACTCGACGTAAAAGCCTGCTCCTTTCAGCCCTTCCCGCTTCACTAAAGGTTCACGTTCAATCGCTTCTTCGGCTGAAAACATCGTGCGACGCTCGGATTTTTTCACACCTGCTAAGTAGTCATAAACGCGCAGTCCGACGTTTGTGCTGAACGGACCGAAATTCCCACCTTCGTGAAATGGTAGCATCATCCATTCTGGTGTCGTAACGTGTGGACCATTCTCATAGACAATTTCCCGCTCTTTTCCGACTTCGGCCACCATTTTCACTTCGAATTGTTTCAGATAACGAAGGCCTCCGTGTACAAGCTTCGTTGAGCGACTGGAAGTCCCTGCTGCGAAGTCCTGCATTTCCACAACAGCTGTTTTCATGCCTCGGCTAGCTGCATCCAGAGCGATGCCTGATCCAGTTATTCCTCCACCGATAACAAGGACGTCCCAATCTTCCTGGGTTAATTTTTCGAAATGTTGTTGGCGCTCATAGCTTGAAAATGAATTCATGGTAGATCTCTCCTTCTATTTACTATCGTCAGTAAGTATGGTCGTCTCATACGCTTATTCCCTAAAAGAACTACAAGTATGTGTAAGAATGTTCACGAATGCTCCAGGCTTTTGGAAATAGTTTTTGCTAAAACCTCTGTCGCCATCCGATTTAAGGGAATGAAAATAAAAAAGAGACCACGAAATTCTTTATGCTTTAAGCATAAAGGTTCGTGGTCTCTCCATATCTCCGACCGAGTTTCTTAACTTGTAGGTTTATTATATCAGATAGTCTGCGGGAGTCAATCGATTAATCCATCTTAAATATTCTCGTTGCCTCAACAGCTTTTTGCCAGCCCCGATATAAATCTTTACTCTTCTCTTTGTTCATTGCAGGATCAAATTCACGTTCGACCTTCCATTGATTTTCTATTTCTTTTCGGCTTTCCCAATAGCCAATCGAAAGACCAGCCAAGTAAGCTGCGCCAAGAGCTGTTGTTTCACTGACCTCAGGACGTTCAACCGTTACGTCTAAAAGATCGCTTTGGAACTGCATTAACAAGTTGTTTTTGACTGCGCCGCCGTCTACACGGAGTTTTTTCAGCTCAATGCCTGAGTCTTCAACCATCGCATCAACGACATCCTTCGCTTGATAAGCAAGTGACTCTAAGGTGGCACGTACAAAGTGCGCACGGGTCGTCCCTCTCGTCAATCCGAATACTGCACCACGTGCTTCGCTGTCCCAGTATGGAGTGCCTAAACCGACAAAGGCTGGAACAACGTACACTCCATCAGTAGAGTTTACCTGTCCGGCAATTTCTTCACTTTGAGGTGCACTTTCGACCATTTGTAATCCATCTCTAAGCCATTGAATGGCTGAACCCGACACAAAAATGCTGCCTTCAAGCGCATATTCGACTTTTCCGTCTATTCCCCAGGCAAGTGTCGTAAGTAATCCGTTTTCTGACTTGACAGCTTCCTCTCCTGTGTTCATCAGCATAAAGCCGCCGGTACCGTAGGTGTTTTTCGCCATCCCTTTTTCAAAGCAAGCCTGGCCGAACAACGCCGCTTGTTGATCTCCTGCAATTCCTGCAATCGGCACTTCTTTTCCATAGAAATGATAATCCACGGTATGCGCATAAACTTCTGATGAAGGCTTGACCTCTGGCAGCATATCCTGAGGGACCCCTAAAATGTCCAGTAACTCATCATCCCATTTCAAATCAAAGATATTATACATGAGCGTTCGGGAAGCATTGGAATAATCCGTCACGTGAGCTTTTTGTCCAGATAGTTTATAGATCAGCCACGTATCAATCGTACCGAACATCAAATCCCCGTTTTCGGCTTTTTCACGAGCACCGTCTACGTTATCTAAGATCCACTTGACTTTAGTCCCAGCGAAATATGGATCAAGAAGCAGTCCTGTCTTATCTCGGAACGTGTCTTCCAATCCCTTTTCCTTCAGCTCATTACAGATGTCCTGGGTTTGCCGAGACTGCCAGACAATCGCCCTGTAGATTGGTTTTCCGGTATTCTTATCCCATACTACAGTCGTTTCCCGCTGGTTTGTAATTCCGATACCTGCCACCTGATCCGGCTCTACATCCCCTCTTCGCAGCACGTCAGCAATGCAGGCTAAAACAGACGTCCAGATTTCATTAGCATCGTGTTCTACCCAGCCCGGTTTGGGAAAGTGCTGTTCAAATTCCTTTTGACCTGTCTCAATAATTTCACCATCGTGATTAAATAAGATGGCACGAGAACTCGTTGTCCCCTGATCAATCGATAGAATATATTTTTCTTTTTCCATAACTTCCACTCCTCTTTCGAAATATGATTTAAGTATGCACTTTTTTCAACTCTACTCTCATTGATGAGAGCAACAAACCAACAATGACAAGTGAGCCGATCCAGAACCATAGATTTGAACTTCCTTTAAAAATAGCCTGGTAAAAAAGCCCTCCATAAATGCCCCCAATGACAGGCCCTAGTACGGGAACCCAAGAATACCCCCAGTCCGATCCGCCTTTTCCTGGTATCGGCAGGAAGGCATGCGCAAGCCTTGGACCAAAATCACGAGCTGGGTTGATCGCATACCCGGTAGTAGATCCAAGCGACATTCCAATAGCAACTATCAGCAACCCTACAATTAAAGGATTTAATCCTTCCGTAAATTCATTCGCTCCTATAAAAAGAATACCAATTACTAATACAAATGTGCCGATAATTTCACTCACTAAATTGGAGATGGGACTTCTTATCGCAGGATCCGTGCAAAAAATCGCCTTTTTAGCCAGCTGGTCTTCGGTATCCTTCCAGTGGGGCAGGTAATGAAAATAGACGACCGTCGCACCAATGAAAGCTCCCAAAGTTTGAGCAAAGATATACACCGGCACCTTTGCCCATGCAAAATCACCGACCGTTGCCAATCCGAGAGTGACCGCTGGATTGATGTGAGCCCCGCTCACCTGTTTCACTGCATAAACCCCCATAGCTACACCAAGGCCCCAGGCAATAGTGATCAACACCCAGCTTCCGTCAGCTTTGGTATTTTTCAAATTGGCTCCAGCAATAACGCCTCCGCCTAAAATAATCAGAATCATCGTTCCAATTAGTTCACCCATAAATTCTGTCAACGCTGCCACTTCCTTTCTATAAAAAAACCGTAACGAGAAAAATACACACAACGATTCGTAGTTCCTCTACAAATGATTGTGTGTACCGGCAGTTCCTTTTTCACAAAAGGCAAGTATGTATCCAAGCTGTCAAAAATCCCATAAATCATTCTGTGAAGTAGAAACTGCGGAAGCACCTGCTTGTAGAGCCTGGTCCACTTCTTCTTTTGTGCGGATCAGGCCACCAGCGATCACAGGGACTCCCAAACGGTCTTTAATCTCTTTTATCATTCCCGGGAGAATGCCTGGCAAAACTTCAACAAAGTCGGGTCCTGCTTTTTTGATGATACTTACATTATGTTCGATCGCCTGGCTGTCAATTAAAAATAAACGTTGTACAGAAATCAGGTTATACTTTTTTGCCTGATGAATGACATGGCTCCTTGTCGAGATGACTCCGTCAGGCTTCACTTCCTGACCGATGTATTCCATGCCGTAATCATCTGCCTTTAATCCCTGGATAAGATCAATATGCACGAAGACTTTCTTGCCCGCCTTCTGTCCCACTTTCACGAGTTTCCTTAAGAGGCCGAGACGTGTTTCTAGTAAAATGACATAATTTGTGTCGCTGTCTAGTAAGGCTTCGTACTCTTTGATCGACTTTACTGCAGGCAATATCGATTGTTCAAGCTTCATAAAAACCCTCACTTCTTTCGAAAAGTACTTCTTATCGTGTACCCAATATTCCGAAGCTTCTATAAATAATATTACCCTCCAAGTCCTCACAGATCAGCTGTGAGTAATCTTGGGTCCGTTACATTATAAGTAATAGGGCTGGCAGGAAACGTCTCACTTTCCTGCGGGGGGAACTGCCAAGCCTCCTCAGTCGCTGTCTCCTTGTGTGGTCTCGCCTAGCTCCTTCTCCCCGGGGAGTCTCGCCATTTTCCTACCACCCCTTCTGTTCTGAGATGAACGAACCCATTTAACCTATGCAGTAGATTCAGAATGTGAAGGCCAAACGGAAATATGGGATTCAATCTATAAGCATTTAGTTGTTTCCGTTATACTAAACGATTGTAAAGAGGTCCGAGAAATGGGGTGCACTCCTTTGGGAAAGGCAAGACAGGTAAGACCTCGGAGAGCGATTGCTCAAGGAGATATCAGCGCATGCTCACGAAGAGCCATTTCTCGGACCTCATTGTTCCATCTATGGTAACGGACAGATCCCAACTTAATTTATCTCAATATCTAGTCTCCAAAAATGAGGCTATAAATTGAAAAATACAATAATATGAAAAACCCCTATTAACGTTTTACAGAGGCTTTAAAGAAGTCGTCATGTTTTCTTCGTTCATCCATTTCGGCTTTGGTGTAGATGACTTTCATAGGGTTTCCGCCGACAAACGTTCCTCGGGGAACATCTTTATGAACAAGAGTTCCTGCAGATACAATCGCCCCATCACCAATTTCAACACCAGGAAGGATGGTTGAATTCGCACCAATCATTACTTCGTCACCGATGATGACATCACCAAGGCGATATTCCTCAATCAAATATTCATGAGCCAAAATCGTCGTATTGTAGCCAATGACCGTATTTCTTCCTACCTGGATTCGCTCTGGATACATAACATCAAGCATAACCATGAGAGCAAAGGCTGTTTGATTTCCGACCTTCATTCGTAAAAAAGTCCGGTACAGCCAGGTCTTCATTCCCAGGAAAGGAGTATAGCGGGCGAGCTGGATGACGACGAAATTTTTTACCACTTTTAAAAAAGGCACAGTTTTATACACGTGCCAAAGCGAATTGGCTCCTTTGACGGAATATCGCTCGGTTTTACGCATTCGTCACCCTCCTGTTATTTCTAACAGCTCACTCATATGAGTAAGCATGTAATCCGGTTTCAGATCGTCCAGAACTTCTCTGCCTTTAACGGTCCAAGCTACACCTGCTGTCCTCGTCCCTGCATTTTGACCTGCTTCGATATCGTGTGTATTATCACCGACCATTAAAGCCTTTGAAGCTTTTGCATCGAGTGCCTCTAGAGCCTTCACAATCGGTTCTGGATGCGGCTTGGCATTGGAAACATCATCAAGAGTAATAATAGTTTCAAATAAACCATCCAACTTAGTCAATTCCAGCCCCATATGCACGGTATTGCGCATTTTAGTTGTCACAATCCCCAGCCGGAAGCCTTGATCCTTTAACTTGTGAATCGTCTCCACAACACCTTCATACGCTTTTACATAATCATGATGATGTTCAATGTTGTGCTTACGATAGGTTTCCACCATCTCTTCAACATGGTCAGGGTTAATCTTTTGGAGACTTTCACGAAGCGGAGGTCCAATGAAATCCAAAATTTCTTCACGTTTGTATTCACGATCACTATACTGACTGATCGTATGAGTGAAGGAAGCGATGATCAACTCGTTCGTGTCAATCAACGTTCCATCTAAATCAAAAAGTATGGTATCTATGCTCATGGGAAGTGTCCTTTCTCTCTTGTTGTAATTTGTTCCAAATAAAGCCGACGGTAGCTGTAAGCAGGATTGCCGTCAACAGCCGAACGGCAAGCAACGGCCAGATCGGGATTCCGAGCGGGATAAAAATCAAGGTGTCTTCAATAACGGCATGGCAGGAAACTAAAAATAAGAGGGCTAAATACATATCCTTCTTAGATACTCCATCCTCTTCAACCGCCTGAATCATCAAACCTGCGCCGTAAGCTAGTCCAATGGTTAGTCCCGCTACAAGCGTCATTGAAGTATTTCTATCCATGCCGAGGAATTTTGTGAATGGCGCGACCCATCCAGAAAAACGGTCGAGCCAACCTTTTTCCCTTAGATATTGCATAAAAATCATTAAAGGTATGACAATGAGAGCAAGCTGAAAAATACCAGCAACAGCTGTCTCCAGTCCCTGCCAGATGATCTCCGTCCAACCGTTTGGATCAGCTGTTTTCTCTGGTGCCAGTCCATATTTTGCTATCTCGCCTCCGCCTTTCCAGAAGAGGTTAATAAGCGTAGCAGACAAGAATGCCAGGCCAAGTCTGACTCCAGCAACAAACCACCAGCTTACACCGACACGTTTGGCTACCGTTGACTCTATCAGCAGGTTATGCGAGAAAGAAAGCATAATAGCCAGAATGAATACTTCTTTAACCGTGAATTCGAACGAGATAATCGCTGCTATTCCAGCATATAAGTTTAAAAAGTTTCCAACTACGAGCGGAACAGCCGCTTCCCCTGATAATCCGATCCACCCCATTACAGGTTCCAGCTTTTCCATGACCCAAGGCAGAATGGGAGTGAATTGAAGAATAGTCACAATCAACGTTACAGGAAAAATAACTTTTCCAAGCGTCCAAGTCAGCTCCAGCCCTTTTTTTCCGCCTCGTATGAGTATTCCCTTCATTTCTACTTCTCCCTTATTTTACTTTCTTTCCGTTATAATATTTATTTGCCATTCCTGATTTACGTCGATAAATAATAACAGCAATCGCTAAGGCAATAAGAATTATGGAAATAAACTGAGCCGTACGAATTTCACCAAATAGATATAGACTGTCTGTACGCATACCTTCGATGAAAAATCGTCCGAAGGAATACCAGATCACATAGCTCAAGAAAACTTCGCCTCTACGAGGATTGAACTTGTGGCGCAGTACCAGCAGGAAGATGAATCCAAGGATATTCCAAACAGATTCATAAAGGAAAGTTGGGTGATACAATGTTCCACCAATGCACATTTGCTGATTGATGAATCCTGGTAGATACTGCATAAAGCTATTATAAAAGCTTTCAGAAACAGGTCCTCCATGAGCTTCCTGGTTCATGAAGTTTCCCCATCGTCCGATCGCCTGACCAAGAATAATGCTTGGGGCAGCTATATCTGCGATCATCCAGAAAGAAAGGCCTTTAATTTTCGTATATAGATAAGCCGTCAAAACAGACCCGATAAGGGCTCCATGTATGGCGATACCGCCTTCCCAAATCGCGAAGATATCCCACCAGGGGCCACCGACATACCGATCCCATTCAAAAATAACGTAGTATAATCTAGCAAAAACAATCGCCGCTGGAATCGCGTAAACGACGATGTCGATCATGTAATCTTTCTTTAAGCCTAGACGTTCCGTTTCTCTTGTCGCAATCAATAGCCCTAGGAATGCTCCTGTCGCTATAATTACTCCATACCAATAGATCGATAGGGGACCTAATTGGAGAAAAACCCGGTCCAAGGCTTCAGGTGTACAAGTCATGATGCCACCCCTCCCTTATGATTTCTGCTGGTCCGAATCGATCACGTTCGTCAACCGCTCTGAAAATTCTTCTGCTGCATTGACTCCCATTCGCTTCAAACGGAAATTCATCGCAGCCACTTCGATAATGACAGCTAAGTTACGCCCTGGACGCACAGGAATTGTCGCCTTCGGAACTTCTACATCCATGATCTTCATCGTCTCTTCTTCTAATCCAAGACGGTCATACTGCTTGTTTTTATCCCAAAGCTCAAGATTAATTACCAGAGTGATGCGTTTGTAACTACGGACCGCACCAGCACCGAATAGTGTCATGACATTGATGATGCCAAGTCCACGGATTTCCAGCAGATGTTCAATCAGCGGTGGACTGTTTCCAATCAACGTATCATAGTCTTCCTGGCGAATTTCCACGCTGTCATCGGCTACAAGACGGTGGCCTCTTTTTACGAGTTCAAGTGCGGTTTCACTCTTACCTACACCGCTCTGCCCTGTAATGAGCACACCAATTCCGTATATATCGACGAGGACGCCATGGATAGCCGTAAACGGTGCAAACTTCGTTTCTAGAAAATTAGTTAGACGGCTAATCACTCGAGTCGTCTTATAAGGAGAAACCATTAATGGCACGCCCGCTTCTTTTGCGGCATCATGCAGCTCCGCAGGGACGTCCATCCCCCTCGTTATGACGATTCCTGGTGTCACATCCGTGCACAGCTTCTCAGCACGCTCCTGCCGCTGTTCCTTCGTCAATTCATTGAAATAGGAAAGCTCAGTTTTTCCTAAAAGTTGCAAACGTTCTTTCGGATAAAACTTGAAGTACCCTGTCATTTCTACACCTGGTCGGGAAATATCGCTCGTATGTATTTCACGGTGAATTCCATCCTCACCAGCTATCAACTCAAGCTTAAACTGATCAATTAAATCTTCTGTGCGTACTTTACTCATGTTGATCTATGACCTCCTCTTTCATCGTTCAATCACTGTCCCCTATTGTAGCATGTTTTCTTATCATCTTGTGTAAAAACACGCTTAGACTCTATTATACAGCGATTCTTCAGGTCGGTTAGGAGGTTACATCTTTTAACACCAGTATGCCACATAAAACAATTGTACAAGCAAAAAAATCAAGTACCCATGAACTGGGCACTTGATTTACGTTTATTTTTTCATATCCTTTATTAAACTATTCAAAATCAGATTAATTAATGAGATGATGATCGCTGCAAGAATCGCCATCCCGAACCCATCAATTTCAAAGGTACTGCCAAGGAAAAAGTCTGTCAGTGCGAGCGTAATCGCATTAATGACGAATAAGAACAGTCCTAAAGATAGTAGCGTGATTGGTAATGTTAAAACGACAAGTATAGGTCGGACGATTGCGTTCAAAATCGAAAGAATGAAAGCAGCGAGCAACGCACCTCCAATTCCATCTATATGAACGGCTTGAAACAATGTTCCGACTGCAATGATCGCAACCGCATTTACTACTATATGAATCAGCCAACTTTTCATTCTTCCACCTTCTTTCTTATAAACTTCTTATTCACCAGCTTTTACGGTAACAGATCCTGTTTTCGTCTCGGCTTCAATATGAAACCCTTGTTCATATTCTTCAAATGCTTCAAACTCCAATAGTTTGTTCGCCACGTCTTTTTTGTCTTTCAAGATCTTATAGTTATCTAAGTGACAATTTAAATTGCCCACTTTGGATCTTAATACTCCATCGACACGTTTTTCCTTCGGCAAGTCAACTTTCACACTGCCAGCTGTCGTTTTGTAAAAAGCTGTATGTGCTTTTTCTCCCTTATGTTCAACTGTAATGTTTCCGCTTAAGGCTGACACATCACTCTTTCCAAAGAGACCGGAGAGGTTCACCGCCCCATTGACCGTGTCGATTTCGCACGTTTCGAAGTCCCCTTCGGTAAATGTAATCGCGCCGTTTCCAGTTTCAACTTTACATTTATCCCCGCTTACTTGGCCAAGCTGTACTTTTCCATTCGTTGTTTTCAACTGGAAATGGTCACTATCGACCTGGTTAAACTTAATTCCGCCGTTTGTCAGCTTCCCCTTGATGAATTCATACCTTTTCTTTGGAATATTCAGCTTTACGAAGGTCTTCACTTTCTTAGAAGGACTTGCCAGGCGGAGTAGCCCTGATTGAATAGTAAACTGACCATCAGTCAGAAACCTGTCACGGGCTTCTTCTTCCGATTTCACTTGATACACTTTCACTTGATAGGATGCCTTTACGTAAGGCTCCTCCCACGTAACCACTTCAAGCGATCCATTTGCAATGGAGATATCTAAATCATTAAAGTCCTGTGGATCAAGTGACTTTTCATAATCAAACGTAACAGATTCACCAAAGGAGAGATCAAAATCCGCGTTCTTGATCTTATCGACAGCATCACCTAGAAAATGCTTGATTCCGTACTTGTTTGAAGCTGCGTCCGACTCATTCTTTTCAGTTTCATCGACGGCATCAAGCAGTTTTGCCCCTTCTTCAGCAGTTACTGTGCCTTCTTCAATCATTTTTAAGATTCTCATACGTTCTTCATTCATTACTTCATCCACTCCTTTATTCATTAGTACTGCATTCCCTCACAAAAGGTTTCAAAAACACCAACAAAAAAACACCTTGAAAAAACATGATGTCTTTTCAAGGTGTAAGGGATTAATCAAATTTATATTGATAAAAACGCTCGGTTTTCAAGCGCTCCAATTGTTCGGCCTGCTGGTCCTGAGATTGTATCAAACTCATCATTCCGTCTGCTTGGGAAAGGTGCGCTTTAATAGCAGCCAGCTTCCGATCCCAATAAGGTTCTACATTGTGCACAATTTGAGGTTCTCCCAAATCTACTTCATGGTTATTAGAGATCGCATGCATCCAAACGTCCGGACGGTAATTTTCATCTATCCGTCGTACGGCCTCAACCACTGCTTTTCCTAAAGCATCGTGGTCTGGATGGACTGCATAACCCGGGTAATGGGTAATGACCGTCGTGGCATTCAATGATTCAATTCTCTCTTTCAAATGATCTGCCATTTCATCGACGGGTTCGAATTCCAGGGTTTTATCTCGATAACCCAGATATTCAACCTTGATATCCAACTGCCTGGCAGCCTCCGCAAGCTCTTTCTTACGGAATGAAGAGAGGGTCTCTCTATTGGCGAAGACAGGGTTGCCCATATTCCTTCCCATCTCGCCTAGCGTTCCGCACAAATACGTCACAGGGACGCCATCATCTCTGAATTTCGAAATGGTTCCGGATGCTCCGAATGATTCATCATCTGGGTGTGGGAAAATGACAACGACATGCTGCTTACTCATCAGGATCAGCCTCGTGTGAGAATGGTGTTTCACTAATTTCGAGTGCCACCATCAAACGCCCTTCACGGTCGTGTCCCGCCATCAGCAAACGGTCTTTTTCATCGATTTCGAAATCTGTTAACCCTTCTGCATAAACCCAGCCCAGGTCCAGCTTCAATCCTACACGATAGGAGCCGCCCGTACTGACGATTTTGCCATGCTGGTAATTGACTTGGGCATTTCTAATAAACGCCCCAACATTATAGGCTTCTTCGTCAAAGTGGCTGGCATAGGCCCCATTGGTTGTTTCAAGATGTACATAAACCTCTTTATTAGCTAGATCATTGATTTTGTCCTGCACTTTATCTTGTATGATTGCTTCCATTCGAATTCCTCCCGTTCAACGCTGCTTTTTAATCAAAGGCAGAAAGTGAGCGGTCAATGCATCTTCGGCATTTCCACTCACCCGACCTCCTTAACATACCTTAAACGATACGGAACTATTTTCCCATCGTCAAAACATTTACTTGTTTCCTACTTTTTCTTTTGACTTCAGCACTTTGTCCATTCGCTTACGATCACGCTCGAGAATGGGCTTCAAGTATTTACCTGTATAGGATTTAGAATGGTCAACGACTTCTTCCGGAGTTCCACTGGCAATAATTTGACCGCCATTTTCTCCGCCCTCAGGTCCGAGATCGAGAATAAAATCAGCTTCTTTTATAACATCAAGGTTGTGTTCAATAATTAATACAGAATCACCATTCTCTACAAGACGTTGAAGCACCTTCAATAAACGGGAAATATCATCAACGTGGAGACCAGTCGTTGGTTCATCCAAGATGTAAAAGGACTTTCCATTCGACCTGCGGTGCAGCTCACTTGCCAGTTTCACACGCTGTGCTTCCCCTCCGGAAAGGGTCGTCGCTGGTTGTCCAAGCTTGATATATTCAAGACCTACATCAGCGACGGTTTGCAGTTTACGTTTGATTTTAGGAATGTTCGCGAAAAATTCCAATGCTTCTTCAATCGTCATGGCTAATACATCTGCAATGCTTTTTCCTTTATATTTCACTTCGAGAGTCTCTCGATTATATCGCTTTCCATCACATACTTCACAAGGAACGTATACATCTGGCAAGAAGTGCATCTCGATTTTAATAATCCCATCCCCACGGCAAGCTTCACAGCGTCCGCCTTTTACATTGAAGCTGAAACGGCCTTTCTTATAACCGCGTATTTTCGCTTCATTCGTTTGTGCAAATACATCTCTGATGTCATCAAAAACACCTGTGTAAGTTGCAGGATTGGATCGTGGGGTACGTCCGATCGGGGACTGGTCGATATCAATCACTTTATCCAGTTGCTCAATTCCTTCAATTGTTTCGTGCTTTCCAGGTTTTTGTTTTCCTTTATGAAGCTTCATCGATAGAGATTTGTATAAGATTTCGTTAATAAGCGTACTCTTGCCGGATCCTGATACACCGGTGACAGCCGTAAGCAGTCCAAGTGGAATTTTAGCATTCACTTTCTTAAGGTTATTTTCTTCCGCTTTCTTAATTTCAAGGAAGCGTCCGTCAGGTTTCCGACGCTCTGCCGGCAGCGGAATGAATTTTTTCCCGGATAGATACTGGCCAGTTAAAGACTTTCCACTTTTCATGACTTGTTTAGGAGTTCCTTGCGTGACGATATCCCCACCATGAGCTCCAGCCCCCGGCCCGATATCGATCAAATAATCTGCGGCAAGCATAGTGTCTTCATCGTGCTCGACAACGATCAGGGTATTATCTAAGTCTCTCATCCGCTTCAGTGTGTTGATTAGACGATCATTATCACGCTGGTGAAGCCCGATGGATGGCTCATCGAGAACATATAGAACACCTGTTAATGCAGAACCAATCTGAGTAGCCAAGCGAATACGCTGGGCTTCTCCCCCTGACAACGTTCCTGCCGAGCGGGATAAAGTTAAATACTCCAGACCAACGTTTGCTAAGAAGCTCAACCTTTCGCAAATTTCTTTAAGGATCATTCGGGCAATGGTTTCTTCTTTTTCCGTCAATTCAAGGCCTTCAAAGAATTCTTTAGCTTCTGTAACGGAGTAGTCCGTGGTATGACCAATATGTTTACCATTTATAAGAACGGCTAAGGCCTCTTCATTCAATCGGTTTCCTTTACATTTCGGACATGGCTTTTGAGCCATATATTTTTCCATCTGCTCACGGATATAATCAGAGCTCGTCTCTCTGTACCGACGAGAAATATTCGGGATCACACCTTCGAAGTAGATTTCGTTTTCTCTTACTTTTCCAAAATCATTTTCATAGCGGAAATAGACTTTATCGTTCCCGCTTCCATAAAGCACTTTGTCCATCTGCTCTTTTGGCAATTCTTTGACAGGCCTGTTCATATCGATGTCGTAATGATCAGCCACACTTTTCAGCAGCTGTGGGTAATATTGAGAGCTTGTCGGTTCCCATGGAGCAATTGCATGTTCTTTTAACGAAAGTGTCCAATCGGGGATCACAAGGTCAAGATCCACTTCCAGTTGAGTCCCTAATCCATCACAGCGGCTGCATGCTCCGTAAGGACTGTTGAACGAGAACATGCGTGGTTCTAATTCACTTACGGAAAAACCACAAATCGGGCACGCATGGTGTTCACTGAACATTAGTTCTTCGTCATCGATGACGTCAACGATCGTATGACCGCCTCCAAGGTTCAATGCTGTTTCAATGGAATCGGATAGACGTCCTTCCACACCTTCTTTCACAACAACACGGTCAACAACCACTTCGATCGAATGCTTTTTGTTTTTATCAAGGTTTATTTCCTCGGAAATTTCACGCATCTCTCCATCGACCCGGAGACGAATATATCCTTCTTTTTGCAGCTGCTCAAAAACCTTCACATGCTCTCCCTTTCGTCCTGAAACAACTGGGGCAAGAATTTGAAGTTTTGTCCGCTCTGGATATTCCATAACTCTGTCGACCATTTGCTGCACGGTCTGAGAGCTGATCTCAACACCGTGCTTCGGGCAGGTCGGTCGTCCGATACGTGCAAACAGTAAACGCAAGTAATCGTAGATTTCTGTTACGGTTCCCACGGTAGACCTGGGGTTACGGCTCGTCGTTTTTTGATCAATAGAAATAGCGGGTGACAAACCTTCGATCGAATCGACATCAGGCTTATCCATTTGACCAAGAAACTGACGGGCATAGGCACTTAATGACTCAACATAGCGCCTCTGCCCTTCCGCATAGATCGTGTCAAATGCAAGAGAAGATTTACCTGAGCCGGACAAGCCTGTCATGACCACCAGTTTATTTTTAGGAATATCGATGTCGATATTTTTTAAGTTGTGTGCTCGGGCTCCTTTGATACTGATATATTTACTGGCCATTGTACACTCATCCCTCCGCTTTTAATTCCAATAAAACATCTCGTAGCTCGGCCGCTCGTTCGAAATCGAGATCGCGAGCCGCTTGTTTCATTTCTGTTTCTAAATTGTCGATCATTTCCTGGCGTTCTTTCTTCGTCATCTCTGAAGGTCTCTTCGTTGTTTCATAATCGCCATCTTCTTCAGCAACAGCTGTTGCCTTAATGACGTCTCGAACTTCCTTCTTAATGGTCATAGGAGTAATGCCATGTTCTTCGTTATAAGCAATTTGCTTCTCGCGGCGGCGGTATGTTTCGTCGATGGCAAACTGCATAGATTTTGTGATTTTATCCGCATACATAATAACCTGACCATTTTCGTTACGAGCCGCTCGGCCAATCGTTTGGATTAGGGAACGATCTGAACGTAAGAACCCTTCTTTGTCGGCATCTAAAATAGTCACTAAGGATACTTCAGGTATATCAAGACCTTCTCTTAATAAATTTATCCCTACAAGCACGTCGTATTTTCCAACACGGAGATCGCGGATGATTTCTATCCGTTCCAACGTCTTAATTTCTGAGTGAAGATAAGCGACTTTAATGCCGAGTTCTTTCAAGTAGTCGGTCAAGTCCTCTGACATTTTTTTCGTCAATGTCGTGACTAATACGCGCTCACTTTTATCTTTTCGCTTATTGATTTCTCCCACGAGGTCGTCAATTTGTCCATGGATTGGCCTTACCTCAATTTCTGGATCCAATAACCCTGTCGGGCGAATAATCTGTTCAGTCATCTTCGGTGTATGTTCTAATTCATAAGGCCCAGGGGTAGCCGATACGTAGGCTGCCTGGTTAACTTTCGATTCAAACTCCGGAAATTGAAGCGGCCGGTTATCCATCGCGGATGGCAGTCTGAACCCATGGTCAACGAGCACTTGCTTTCTTGCACGGTCTCCGTTGTACATCCCCCTTACTTGAGGAAGTGTAACGTGCGATTCATCCACCATGACCAAGAAATCATCGGGGAAATAATCCAGCAGCGTATAAGGGGTAGCCCCCGCCTCCCGGAATGTCAAATGGCGTGAATAGTTCTCAATACCGGAACAGAACCCCATTTCCCTCATCATTTCTAAGTCATAGTTCGTTCTTTGTTCTAGCCTTTGAGCTTCCAAAAGTTTTTCTTGATCTTTTAACTCTTTCACACGAACTTCCAATTCTTTTTCAATGTTCTTAATCGCTTTTTTCAACTTCTCTTCTCTTGTTACGAAGTGGGATGCCGGGAAAATCGCTACATGTTCACGGTCTCCGACGATTTCACCTGTCAGAACGTCGATCTCGCGAATCCGATCGATTTCATCTCCAAAGAACTCCACGCGTATCGCATGTTCTTCACGGGAAGCAGGAATGATTTCAACCGAATCGCCACGGACGCGGAACGTCCCGCGCTGAAAATCGATATCGTTTCGAGCGTACTGGATGTCTACCAGATTCCTTAAAAGCTCGTCCCGGTCCTTTTCCATCCCAACTCGAATGGATAAAACTTGACTGCGGTATTCGTCTGGAGAACCTAAACCATAAATGCAGGACACACTGGCTACGATGATGACATCATTCCGTTCAAACAACGATGAAGTAGCCGAGTGACGCAGCTTATCGATTTCATCATTGATGCTTGCATCTTTTTCTATAAATGTATCCGAAGATGGCACATAAGCCTCAGGCTGATAATAGTCATAGTAACTGACAAAATACTCAACGGCATTGTTTGGAAAAAATTCCTTAAATTCACTATAAAGCTGTCCAGCTAATGTTTTATTATGGGCGATAATTAGAGTAGGTTTATTGACTTGCTGGATCACATTGGACATCGTAAACGTTTTTCCTGTTCCTGTTGCACCTAGAAGCGTCTGATGCCGCTCACCACGGTTAATTCCTTCAACTAATTCCTGGATCGCTTTCGGCTGATCCCCTTGAGGTGAGAACTGTGAAACCAATTCAAATTTATTCTCCACGACGAAAACCTCCGTTCCTATCTCGTTCAAAAATAGTTTACCACAATATATTACCATTCTAACATGAAACGAACAAACATTCGGTCCCTGATTCTATTAGAAGTTTTTGGAACTTCATAATCCGCTAAATTTTTCCATCCCTTCTTAAACAAAAGACCACTACAGCAGGCGTGTAGTGGTCTTTCTTTTTGATTATTCAAAAGTCTGATTGTACTGGTTGACTTCAAACAAATCAGTAAGTTCAATATCAGGGTTTTTATCGGTAAACCACCGAAGAGAGAAATCATTTTTAAACAGAACAAGCGGGTTACCTTCACGGTCTTGGACAAGCATATTCCGCTCATCAAATAGGGATTCATCCACCTGGTCCTGGCGCAACCAGCGAGGAAGCCGCTCGCCAATCGAAGTGAGTTCTACTTCAACGTTATACTCATTCTTCATTCGATATTCAAAGACTTCATATTGAAGCTCGCCGACCGCCCCGATGATATAATCTTCGAATCGATAGCGTTTAAACAGCTGGATGGCTCCTTCTTGGACGAGCTGTTCCAAGCCTTTTTTAAATTGCTTCGACTTCATTACGTTCTTAGCGGTTACTTTTTTGAAAAGTTCTGGCGGGAACTGAGGAAGCTCATCGTATTCAAAGTTCGATTTTCCTGTCACAATCGTGTCTCCGATACGGTATACGTTAGGATCATAGATTCCGATAATATCTCCTGCGTATCCTTCCTCAACTGTACCTCGTGAAGAAGCAACAAACTGCTGTGACTGAGCAAGTTTAAACGTTTTCCCAGTTCTTGAAAGGGTTACGTTCATTCCGCGTTCGAACTTACCAGAACAGATCCGTACGAAGGCAATCCGATCGCGGTGCTGCGGGTTCATGTTCGCCTGGATTTTAAAAATGAATCCGGAAAACTCTTCGTGATCTGGAGAAACGACTCCTTCGGTTGATTTTCTAGGTGCCGGTTCTGGTGCCATATCAATAAACGTATTAAAGAACGTCTCCACTCCGAATGGGGCAAGAGCACTTCCGAAGAACACTGGTGTTTGATCGCCTTTCATCACTTTATCCATCGAGAAATTGTCACCCGCTTCCACTAAAAGCTCCATCTCTTCTTGAGCTTCCTGGAAGGTAGCGTTTTCGGTCAGCTCCGGATGTTGATCAAGCTGATCATAGGGAATGTACGTTTCTTCTTCATTTCCTGAGAAGTGGACAAACTTTTCATTGTTGCGGTCAAACACGCCAAGGAATCGTTTGCCCATTCCAGCGGGCCATGTCATCGGATACGTTTCAATATTTAGCGTCTCTTCAATTTCTTCCATCAATTCAAATGGGTCGCGGCTTTCACGGTCCATTTTATTGATAAATGTAAAAATCGGAATCCCACGCATTTTACATACTTTGAACAATTTTAATGTTTGAGCTTCAATTCCTTTTGTAGCATCAATGATCATGACTACGCTGTCTACGGCCGTAAGTGTCCGATAAGTGTCTTCACTGAAATCTTCGTGTCCAGGTGTATCTAAAATGTTTACCTGGTAACCCTTATAAGGAAAGTTCATCACACTGGATGTAACGGAAATTCCACGCTGCTTCTCAATTTCCATCCAGTCTGAAGTTGCAAACTTACCAGACTTCTTTCCTTTTACGGTTCCTGCCGAGCGGATCAGGTTTCCGAACAACAGCATTTTCTCCGTCATCGTCGTTTTCCCGGCGTCCGGGTGCGAAATAATGGCAAACGTTCTTCGCTTTTTCATTTCTTCCTGTATTTCCATCGTTATATCCTCCATCATTTTAAGATCGTTTATGAAAAGGTTCGGGGATATACGGATATCACATTGGACTCTTCACTCCATAAAAAAACCGCTCCCTCTCGAGCGAGCGGCTTCCTCGAATTTTCAAACTCATACTTTGAAAGTTAGCATAACCCTAGCGTAAAATCAATCGTAAAAGGAATTTATGCCACCTCAGGTCATCCATTATCTGGATGACCTGAGGTGGCAGAATCTGGATGACCTGAGGAGACATTTATAGGAAATCTTAACCTTTTCAAACCTGTTATAATGGAGAAAATACTGATAGTAAGGATGCCAGTTATGCAGACGTACTTGTTACAACCGAATGATATAAAGAAAATAACCGGAAATACATTTTATACTCGAGGCAAACAATACTTTGATGCCGGTAAAGTATACGGACTTTCCCATAATAGCGCCATTCGGTCATGGCGAGCTGTCGTAGCGGGTACGCATGATTATGAAGTACGCGTCTTCTTTTTTGAGGATGACGACGTCGAAGCGACTTGTGAATGCCAGGCCTACAGCAGTTATTATACGTGTAAACACATCGCAGCTGTCTTAATTGCCATTCGTGAGAGAGCTTTGGATGAAATCGCACCAAAACTTGCAGATAAGGGACAGCGGGAACGATCTTCAACGACCAACAATGACCGATTGTTTGCGATGCGTTTATTCGAGACATTTCGTCAGCGTCAGGAAAACAGAATGGCGAATGATCTTAAAAAAACGTTAGGAATTCAGTACTTCCTTCACCTTCATTCTTTACTGGGAACAAAAAGCTTAAGTATTGAAGTAAAACTAGGTGAGAACTATCCCTATGTGATTAAGAACATTAGAGAGCTGCTTGAACACATTGATCGCGAGCAGCCTTACAGAATTTCTAAAAAATTCACCTACGACCCTGGTGAACATGTCATGACCCCAGAGGACAGATCGATTTTCGATCTTCTCATCCATGCCTATGAGCAGGAACGTTTTTATGAACAGCAATGGAACCTGTCGGAACAAAAAACATTGAGAATCCCACCTGGGCTTGCAGAAAATCTTTTGGCAAAGCTTGAAGAGAGGAACTGTGAAATTATAGAGCGTGGAGAGAGTAAAGGGAATCTACAATACGACCATGAGTTTCCTGACCTCTCCTTTTACATCTCTGAAGAACGCGGTCATTTCCATATGCACTTAAATCATTTGAAGAGTTACGACTATTTAGCAGATTATCATCTTTTATATAAGGAAGGTACATTCTTTGCTATAGAACAGAAAAAGGAACAAGTTATTGAAACGCTTTATTCGCTGTTTCCTTATAATTCAAACGGAAATCATACGGTCAGCCATTCCGATATGGAAGGAATCGTATCTTATGTACTTCCAGAATTAGAAACCATTGCAGACGTAGAACTGGATAGCGCTGCGAAGCAAAAAATCATCCAAAAGCCGCTCCAGGCTGAAGTATACCTAGATTTCTATCATTGGACCTTAACGATCGAAGTCCGCTTCCGCTATGGAGATGAAACAATCAATCCATTTAAAACGAAACCAAAAAACGACAGCACAATTATTCGAAGAGATAGCGCAACAGAACAGGCCATAATGGAACTGATCGAGTATGCAGAATTCAAGTTCGATGGTGAGATCGTTTATATTGAAGATGAAGATCGAATAGATTTGTTCATGCATGAGCTTCTTCCAAAGTTCAGAGAACACGCGGACGTTTTCTTATCATCTTCCGTTCGTTCATTAATCGATCAGCAGGATCATGAACTGAAGCCTTCTATTGAAGTTCAAAGCGATGGAAGCTGGCTTGATATCAGTTTTGGAATTGATGGCATTAGTTCAGAGGATGTATCGGCGGCTTTGAAAGCTTCGATAGAACGAAAAAAATATTACAGGCTTTCTGACGGGACACTGCTCTCCCTAACTTCAGAGTCTTTTGAGCGATTCCAGCGACTAGCCTCAGAACTAGATTTGTCCAGCAAAGATATCGAGGATAGCCATCTTCAAGTTGCTAAAATGAGAAGCCTGCAGGTTGAGGATGCTCTGCAAACGGAAGAATCCGAGCGTGACCAGTCGTTTACTGAACTAGTCGAACGATTAAAGTCACCTCAGTCCTTTAACATTGAAGCACCTAACAAATTACAGGCCGACTTGCGTCCCTATCAGCTGACAGGTTTCCGCTGGATGAAATCATTGGCAACCTACGGGCTTGGAGGCATTCTCGCCGATGATATGGGTCTAGGTAAAACTCTGCAGACGATCACTTTCTTGCTTTATGAAAAAGAACAAGGTCTCTTACAACATCCAGCGCTTATCATTGCGCCTGCATCGCTGATCTATAACTGGAAAAAAGAAGTGGAAAAATTCGCACCGGACTTATCTGTTCAAACCATTTCAGGGGATCCGCAAGCACGGACAGAGGCACTTGAACAAATGTCAACTAAAGATATTGTGATCACTTCTTATCCGTTGCTGCGACAGGACGCCGACTTTTACAAAGAAGCAAGCTTCCATGCAATGATTTTAGATGAATCACAAGCCGTTAAAAATGAGACGACGAAAACAGCCACGGCTGTTCGTACAGTCAAAGCGAAGCATCGTTTCGCGTTGAGTGGAACCCCTATAGAAAATTCCTTACAGGAGCTATGGTCCATATTCCGGATTATTATGCCTGGATTCTATACGAGTAAAAAGAAATTCCTTGATATGAAACCTGACAAAATTGCCAGGATGACGCGACCGTTCATTTTAAGACGGATGAAAACGGAAGTACTTGATGAACTCCCCGATAAAATTGATACGGTTCAATACTCGGAGCTTACCCGCGAACAAAAAGAAGTGTACTTGGGATATCTTGAGAGAATTCAGAATGACATTCAGGAAACCATTGCAACGAAAGGCATACAACGAGGTAAACTTGAGATTCTTGCCGGCTTAACCCGATTAAGACAAATTTGCTGTCACCCTTCCTTATTCTTAGAAAACTACGAGGGAGGATCAGGCAAGCTGGAACAGTTGAAAGAACTTGCGAAGGAAATGAAGGCGGGCGGCCATCGACTTCTCATCTTCTCCCAGTTTTCAAGCATGCTGACTATGCTTCATAACGAGCTTGCAGGAGAAGGAATCGATGGTTTCTACTTGGATGGGAGTACCAAATCTGAGAAGCGTATGGAACAGGTGGAACGGTTTAATGCAGGTGAAAAGGATGCCTTTTTCATCTCATTGAAAGCTGGAGGTACTGGCTTGAACTTAACCGGTGCAGACACCGTCATTCTCTATGATTTATGGTGGAACCCGGCGATTGAAGAACAGGCTGCCGGACGGGCGCATCGTATTGGCCAAGAGAAAATCGTCCAAGTGATCCGCATGATTTCTGAAGGAACGATCGAAGAACGCATCTATCAGCTTCAGCAGAAGAAACGCGACCTCGTCGATCAAATTATTCAGCCTGGTGAGTCTATGCTGACATCCTTAAGTGAAGAAGAAATTCGTGATTTGTTTAGATAAGAGAAATGAGCCCTGTAGAATTCAGGGCTCATTCAGCTTTCACACCCTTATTTAAGATAAGCTAATTAGTATCAAGCAAAAGTTCTATATAGAATTTGAAATAGGTAAGTCTTTATTTATCTATACAAAAATAATTCCTTAACTAGACTATATAAAGCGGGATGAGAAATTGAGGCTTCCCAACACTTCCGTGGAAAGCATTTAATATTCCAGCCCTACTTTTGCAGAATCCAGAGAAGAAAACAAAGGAAACAGCTGTAAAAATAAGAAGAGCCTCGACTACATGTCGAGGCTATTTCTGTCCGTTTCATTTTTATTTAGCTTAACACCGATTTCTTTTGCAGTTTGAACCAGTATCCACCTAGGATGCTTGCACCAATTACCATGGTAATCGTTGAAATGATCATATGAATGGACGACGCAACGACAATATTACCTGTTACGACGATTACAAATCCAACCACCGCATTTAATAAGAGCGAAATAAGGTATAGCCAGGCAAGCGAAATGTGATACTTGAATTTAGAAGCATAAATAAGGAACCACACAGCTGCAACAATGATGACGACTGTTGCTACCCAGTGCAGCGAGTATATCATATTCGCGATCGACTCGCTTTGGATCAAGTATTCTACGGCTGGGATATCAAGCAAGACATTACTGGCCCGGCTATGTTTAAAGAAGGCCCCTAGAATGACCTGCATCACATAAAGCCCAAAGCCGATTAAAAAAGTACGATAGCTCATGGAAACGGTTGACCAGCTTGTACGGTCAAGCTCAATCTTCTTCTCGTGCAGACTGTAACTCAATAATACGAGAACAATCAGAAGCATTTGGCTGAATGTCACATCAAGCGTTGTAAACCCGGGAGGAGTACCAAGAAGGACGTTAAACCCTCCTACGAGTGATTGAAAGATCAACAAGCCTAAGCTTAAAATCGATAAAATAAAGACAGATCTCCGCTTGCGATGTTTATAAAGCGCTCCCACGGCGTTAATAAACGTCAACATCGCAAGAAGCGGCACCATCAAACGGTGCGAGTATTCTATAAGGACATGGTAGTTCGTAAAATCGGGAATGACCGATCCATTACAAAACGGCCAGGACGTCCCGCACGCATCCCCAGAATCTGTCGCAACGACAAGATTACCGAGGATAAGGGCGAGAAAAGTTACGAACGTTGTCAAAATGGAGAATTTCTTCATCGTCTTACCCTTCCTCTATCTAGATCATAAAAATATTGTCATTTCATGCATTCACAGTAAATCATATCATGAAAACCAAAGTGGAGAGAACGAAAAAGGCCGTCTTAGGTCATGAACTTTTTGTGAACGGATGCTTTTTTCTCAGTTTTTGGATAAAAAGGTAAAGAAGTGATAGCAATAGAAGCGTCGTATTAATAATGGAAAAGGTTCCGGCGTAGTGTTCGTCGTCCCAGTACGATACTTTGCTTCTAAACGTATAACTGCTGACAGGGTAAAACATCGGCACAGCATCCTCGACATGGGTCAATAAGTCCAGGATGATATGACCCAGCCAACCGTATAAAAGAGCCAGCCACTTGGTTAATTTCCGTCCTTTCCAGACAAAAATAACTGAGAATACAACAGCCCACACAAACATAGAATGCCCTGCTTGACGAAGGACAAACACAACTGGATGCTCAAAAAGGTCATGAACTAGACCAAACAAAGCACGCATTGGATCCGGATCGTCTACAACTTGAAAAGCATTCCGTGTAATCGCTAAGTATAAAAACATGACATAGTAGACAATATCAGGCATTACGCTGCCGAAAACAAACCAGCCAACATATTTTTGTTTTCTGGCGGCAAAAAACGTCCAATATCCGTGGTGGAGTGTATTCAATGTCCCATCCCCTTCCCGAACACTCCTTTCTGTTTACCACTACTGTGAAAAGGGAAACAAAAACGATGTAAAGGAGCGTGATTGGATGAGTTACAAAGCGTACGTATTCGATGCGTATGGAACCCTTTTCGACGTCCATTCTGTCATGGAGAAAATTCATGAGTACTACCCTGATCAAGGCGCCTCCATCAGTCAACAGTGGAGAGACCGGCAGATTCACTATTTTATGGTCCGCCAGCTGATTCAGGGCTATCGTCCATTCAATGAGATTACTCAATGGGCCCTGGAAGATGCTCTCGCTTTCAGTGATATGACGATCAAACCTGATGTTGTAGAAGACTTGATGAAGCAATACGAAAAACTGCAGCCGTATGAAGAGGTATCAACTTTCTCAGAGCAGCACCCTGATATGATTTTTACCATCTTCTCTAATGGAACGCGGTCAATGCTGAAACCTCTGCTTGAACACAATCAACTGACAGACACCTTTGATTTGCTCAGTGCAGACGATGTAGAAGTATATAAACCTCATGCGGAAGCTTACCGATATGCTCAGGAAAAATTAGATTGCAGCAAGGATAACATCCTATTCTTCTCAAGCAACCCGTGGGATATCACCGGCGCTGCGTCTTACGGGTTCGACACAGCTTGGGTGAATCGCAAACAGGAAAAATGGCCGGAACTGGGGATTGAACCGACTTATATAATTCAAAACCTAAATGAAATTCCTGGTGAGTAAAAAGCCATAGGAAACTAAAAAAAGCAATGGGTCATTCCCCATTGCTTTTATTGCTTTTATCGCTTTGTTCCCTGTGGATTATACAATGGATTGAGATTGAGATTGCGCTTCTGCCTGGGCTTGTTTAATCAAGCAACGACCCTTGCCATGTGGAATACACATTGGTGTTCCAAACAATGGATCCTGTCTTACTTCACAATTCATTTCAAATACGTGCTGCATGAGCTCACAATTAACGACTTCCTCAGGTTTGCCCTGAGCGAAGACAGATTTATCTTTTACCGCAATAATATGGTCTGCATAGCGGCAGGCTAGATTAATGTCATGTAAAACCATTACCACGGTACGTCCATTGTCCTGATTCAAATCAAAGAGCAAATCCAAAATATCAATTTGGTGAGTCATATCAAGATAGGTGGTCGGTTCATCAAGTAAAATGGTATCCGTATCCTGCGCTAAGGTCATAGCAATCCAAGCTCTCTGGCGCTGTCCTCCAGATAGAGAATCCACTGTACGATCCCGCAGCTCAGATAGGTTCGTATCTTTTAATGCTTTCTCAACCGCATTTTCGTCCTGCTCAGACCAACGCTTCGTAAATCCCTGATAAGGGTATCTTCCCTGCTTCACCAACTGATGAACGGTCAATCCTTCAGGCGTCGTTGGACTTTGTGGAAGAATCGCCATTTTCTTTGCGACTTCCTTTGTTTTCATTTTTGAAATATCCTTGCTGTCTAAGACAACTTCACCGGATTTAGGTTTCAGCAGGCGGGCCATTGAGCGCAATAGTGTTGATTTCCCGCAGCCATTGCCTCCGATTAGCACCGTCACTTTACCTTTTGGAATTTCTATATTTAACGAATCTATAATAATGGAATCTCCATATCCCAAGGTTAAATTGTTTGCGAGCAGCGTATCCATCTTCTTAACCTCTCCTTTTCCCACAAGCAATAATCCATAATAACACGTACAAATATCGCTATCTACTAGTTTATTGGGTGAATCATAAACTGTCAATGAATTTGAGAATCATTTTCACTAGAAGTCTCACTCATTTGTATGCCATTCAACATCAATACAGAACAAAAGCGTAAGCACCTGACTTAGGCATCCAAGGAATGTTCAACTAAGTTCGGCACGTCCTGTGCCAACGTTAAACTGATCGTCGCTCTGAATGGAATTGGATGTAGGCTCACTACGCAATAAGTTATCCATATACAAATCAATTGAATAATTTCTAAAGATGAACAAAAGAGTCAAAAACCGAATGGCTTTTGACTCTTGCATATGTGTTTTATAGATTTTCAGGTTTTGTGGCTTCATTGCCTGACCCATGGGAGATGTAGTCCTGTTCGAGTGTTTGATGATCTTTAACAGAAAGATGGTCTTCCTGAGCACGTCTCTTGTTTCTTCGTTCAAAGTAGATCGCCACAGCAATAATCTCTGCAGGAATGACGAGTACCAGCCATATCACAGTAATCCCTCCTAGGATTTATTGGCTTACACTCTTTTTATTCCCTGCTTAAGAAGCGATATACTTTTATAACAGAAAACAGGAATATTGAAACAGATATAGTAAAAATAAGACACGGGATTGAAAAAATTGTAAGCTTTGTCCAATGAATGATTAACATTATTGAAATATGATTATGTGTTCCGGTTGAGAAAATCAGAAAGAAACATGAAAAGCGATCTTTTACATGAAGTTAAAGTCTTGTCGCTTTTTCAGCTTTAAGCGTATCCACTTCTTTTTTTAAAGTCTCTAATTCATCCAGTAGCTTTAAGATCATTTCATCACTTTTTCTCAGTTCTTCTCCTAATGCTTCAATTGCTTCCTCATCCCAGATAAAAGGGTTTCCGTTTGAAGGAGTGATCGGGAGGTTTTCATAAACAAGTCCTTCTTCTTCATCCGTCGGCTGAAAATAAATAACGACTTCACAGCCCGCATCTCCTTTAGCGATCCGCTTTCTCAAATTGACTTTGCCGTACCCCATTCGCCGTGACGCAATGCCTCCAAATACGCTAGAAGTCATCATACAAAGGTGTGGAGCATCTTTAACCACTTCTCCGAATGGACACGCAGACGCTTTTACAATCACTTTATCAGGGTGGACTTCTGAGATTCGAAAATGACCCCCAATGGAGTTCTTGATGTCAACAATCACCTCGGCATAACGCTCAACAGACCACTGTTCATTCTTTTCTCCATAGAACGACTCGATCCATTCTCCCGTACGAATTCCTACCTGGCGTATATATTCTTCTGCATGTTTACCTACTGTCCGTTCATGTAAATGAGCATATTGAGTAATTAGTTTAGAAAGGAATACCGTACCACTTAGTGAAACTGCCATGCTAATTACCCTCCCATCTCTTTTAATCTTATTATATATCTGTTTCTACCAAATCAAAAAGAAATCCAAAGTGTTTAGCTACTTTTTATGATTTTCGGCTCTTATGGAGTGATAGCTTAATAATGTAATGGTAACGATAATAACTATCATTCCTAGCAGTTGAGTGAAATTCAGTGCTTGGGCTAAAAGAAGAATTCCAAACGAAGAGGCGGTCACTGGCTCAATCATGGCAACTATGGAAGCAATCCCCGCTGTGATTTTCTTTAAACCAATGACATAGAGAAAAGTGGACAAGCCTGCCCCTATCAAACCAAGAATTAAGAATAAAACCAAATCCTGGTCCATCTCAAATATAGACAAAAACTGTTTCATATCAGATAGAGACAAAAGTATAGTAGATTCTGTAATGGAGGAAATAATTAACACAGTTATGAAGTTCCCATAAGCTGAACTGTTTTTGTAACCAAATATAAAAACAGCATAGGATAATCCTGATAACAAACCACTAAGAACCCCTATAAATTGAATAGTAGATCGTCCGGTATCATAAACCCCTGTTAATAAAATAATTCCTCCTACGACGACTAGGGCCGATAAAAGTTTAAACGGAGTAATTCTTTCCGTTTTAAATAATGCGGAGAGAAGGAGTACAAAAATAGGGGCGGTGTACATAAGTGTCGAAGCTACAGGCACATTAGTGTGTGAAATACTGATAAAATAAAAGCCGATATTACCAGCCATCCCAATTCCAGCAACTACAGCCCATATAAGGACAGATTTATTCAATTGGAAGTTCATCTGTTTTCGTAAGACATACCAAAAGAGGATAAAGAGAAATCCAAGGCATGCGCGAAATGCTGCAATAACGATGGCATCCCATCCATGATTTAATAAGATTCCAGCTATCCCTCCACCAATACCCCATAAAAAAGCCGCAAGTATGACAAATACTAATCCATAGGAAAAAGAAGAGAGGAACTTCAGATGTTTCATGTAATCTCCCTTCCATTTACGCCCTCATGAAATAGCTACATTCCATTCATGGCCTGAAAAACTTTTGTTTCAATACCTGTGTAGCCTTTCCTCCACTCCCCCAAACCCATAAGTAAGAAATAATTTAATTTAGTAAAATTTTCGACGGAAAGCTCACTAGTCTTCTTGATTACTAAGAAGAGGTTATCCAAAGATGCCGGATAACCTCTACTAAGATACATAGGACTCACACGTATAAACCAACGGTTTCTTCACGCTCAGGAGGTTCTAAGAACACTAGTCCAAGTTCATAGTGCTCCCCTTCATAAAGGGCGCGCTGCACATAACGATTTTCTCCCCATTCATCCCTAACTTCAATTTTGTTAAAGCCACCGTTCAATTGAAGCGCTTCATAAAACTGTCTTTCCGTTCGGACTTGTCGAGCGTTGACACGCACAATAAGCTCTCCAGGCGTAAGTCCCATTTGAGCTCCAGGACTTTTCGGAATAACACCGAGTACGCGAAGTCCTCTGGCATCAGGAGAAAAAAAGCTCTGGCCTCCTTCTTTTAACCGGTGAAGAACTTGAATAAAGATTCTTCCTACAAGCCCTGCTCCTATGGCTGCAAGAGATAGTGGGTTATAGATTATGCTTCCGATCGTTAACAAAAGAACGAAAATCGCTACCACAAACGTATGCCGTCCTATCGTTTTTGCGACTTTTTCAGGAGACTGTCCCTTTGCTACCCATTCCCAACCTATAACAAAAGGAACAAGGACGAGCCCGAAGCTTTCCTCTCCTATATGTAAGAGGGGCCACCAGGAGGCTAAGGCTTCTATACTTCCTGCTGGGAAAAGAGCGACGAATGGAACGATGGCCATTTTCGTACTGCGATGCTGTCCAGTCCACATGCCCCGACTGCCCTTAATCCGCTCCGGGAACGTCTGAGCTTTCGATGTGCGTAAAAGCAGTACCGCTTCAACAAAGAGCATGACCGACATCAAGACAGCAATCGATGTCATCGGAGTTTCCAGAAGAGACACCTTCCAGGATTCTATCGGACCATACTCAGGCATATACGGAAGAGCTAGGAGCATTAGTGCGGTGATGCCTAGTGAATAGCTAGCGGAATACATGCTGAGTTTGAGAGGTAGGCTGACCAAAATCAGCGCGAGACCAAGCAGCCATAAGAATGAAAGAGGCAGCACCATACCTGCTCCTAGAGAGAATATCGATAAACACCCTCCAGCAATCAAGGAAGTTGCGAGCGTTCCCTTCCATTCTGAAAAGCGATCAAAAATACGTGTCCCGAAAGCTTTACGCTCCTCCTTGATTCTTCTTTGTGACAGGAATAAAACCATAAGGACAGCTATGTATAAGTAAGGTTGGATAAACATTCTTCCCAGCCCTTTTATCAGTTCCAAAAACCAAAGTTCCATATTTATTTCTCCTTTCAAATTAAAAACCAAAGCCCCTTACTTTTCCTAAAAAAAGTATGCTTGAGCTAGCAAAATAACCAACGTTCTAGCTTCTTAAAACGAAAAAATCCGCAGTCAAAGACTACGGATTATATTTCTTGATCGTCTAACAGATCCCCTGCCTTACTCAAACAGGATTTCCAAAGCTTTTTCCATTTGACGGTCATTTTCTTCATCACGAACTTCTTCAACGATTTTTTCTTCTAGTTTGCCACCTGTTTTCTCATCGACTTGGCCTGTTGCTTCAAGCCCTGAATCGGATTGAAAAGCTTCTACAGCCGCTTCTGTTTCTTTGCTGTAATACCCATCTGTGCGGCCTGGGTCGTACCCGAGCCCTTTCAACATTTCTTGGACATTCTTAATTTTATCGCTATTATCGTTGCGCTTCAGCGAGTCTTCGATTTCTACAGGGTTTGTGTAGAAGTATGCAGGCTGCTTCACTTTAACCGTAGGCTCAATGCCTTTTTCATGAATCCAGTTACCGTCAGGAGTCAGCCACTTGAACAACGTCAATTTGATTGTACTGCCGTCGCCCATTGGTATAGCCTGCTGAACCGTTCCTTTTCCGAAACTTTTCGTACCGACAAGATCATAGCCGCCTGCTTCATTCATTGTCGCAGCTAGAATCTCTGAAGCGGATGCACTTCCTTCATCCATCAGTACGGTGATCGGGTACTCCTTCTTCTCTGTTCGCTCAGAGAAATATTTGGATTTTTCCCCTTTACGATCTTCTACTTGTACGATCGGCTTTTCATCTGTAATAAATTCCTTCAGTATCTCCTGTACGTCCGTAAACAAGCCGCCAGGATTTCCTCTTACATCAATAACAAGTCCTTCCATTCCATCGCTCTCAAGCTTTTGAAGCGCTTTGTGGAATTCATCTGATGTTTTCTCGGAGAAGGAAGTAATTTCAATAACGCCTACCTTTTTACCGTCCACTTCTTTCGTATCGGTGTAGACCGTTTCTAGCGGAATATCATCGCGAACAATTTCTATGTTCAAAGGATCGCTTACTCCAGGTCGATCGACTTGCAAAGTTACTTCTGTCCCTTTTTCCCCGCGGATTTTAAGGACAGCTTCATATAAGTCAAGGCCTTCCACACTTTCTCCATCGACTTTCAGAATTTGGTCATTTGGTTTCAGTCCAGCTTTTTCAGCAGGTGAACCCTTGATTGGCGCAACAATAGTAACCTTATCGTTCACCATGCTGACCTCGGCACCAATTCCTTCAAAGGAGGATTCTATGGACTGATTAAACTGCTTCATCGTTTCCTGATCCATATAAACACTGTAAGGGTCCTCAAGCGTATCCAGCATTCCCTGGATAGCCCCTTCGACGAGCTGCTTCTTGTCGACTTCCTCTACATAGTTCTCTTTAATCACGTTATAAGCCTGGGCTACTTTTTCTAAATCACCGTTTCCGGTCATATCTTCTATGAATTTCTTCTGCTCTTCTTCAGTTAAACTTCCGAAATTCTCAGCGTTCTTGCCAGCATTGGCCAGCTGTTCCGATTGGGACTGTTCTCCCTCATTGTTTGCGAAATACTCTATGCCTATGTAAGAGCCAGCTGCCCCTACCAGCACCGCAAGCGCCATCAACAGCGCTATGAAACGCGGTTTTATATTCATCGCATTCACCCTTCTACTTTTTATTTCGTTAATGCTTCTATACTAGCAAATAAGCGCATGCACCGTAAATGTGCGTTTATTACTGATATGGTATGCCACAACAATGGATAGCATGTCCACATCATTATAGTATTTTTTCTTACAAATCAAAACCCTATTAGGAAATAAAAGGAACATAAGGACATAAAACATCTCTAACCTATTATAAAATAAACTAAGAAGAGGCTCTAAAAAAGACTGTCTCTACGATCGAGACAGTCTTGCCAATTTAATATTCGTATCCATATTCACCTTTGGATTCATCTCTCACAACCATACCGTCTTCAATCGCGATAACACGCCTGCGTATGGTGTTTACAATTTCCTGACTGTGAGTCGCCATTAAAACTGTGGTTCCACCAGCGTTGATTTCTTCAAGAATGTGCATGATCTCCCACGAAGTATCAGGGTCAAGGTTTCCTGTCGGCTCATCAGCTATTAGAATCTTAGGATGATTGACAATTGCCCGGGCAATAGAAACCCTTTGCTGTTCCCCGCCTGAAAGCTCATCTGGAATAAAGCGCGCTTTATTTTTCAAACGAACTTGATCCAATACGTCCATTACACGCCGGCGAATGTTCGATGGATTTTCTTCAATGACCTCCAATGCAAAAGCAACGTTTTCATAGACCGTGAGCGTCGGAAGAAGACGGAAATCCTGGTAGACGACACCTACTTGCCGGCGAAGCTTTGGAACCTTACGTTCTTTCATTGTTGATGTATCCATGTCAATAACTCTTACAGAACCTTTTGTCGGCTTTTCTTCACGGTAAATAAGCTTTGTAAATGTCGATTTTCCTGCACCACTAGGGCCTACGACATAAACGAACTCACCCTGATCAATCTTCACATCAAGACCGTTTAATGCTGTAACCCCATTCGGGTATGTCTTATATACTCCTTGCATATCTATCATATGTTGATCACCTTAATTTCCTATTTATTAAACACTTTTTATGCAAACAACTTTATTATAACATTGAAATTCGATAATTTTAGACAAAAAATTATTACATTTATTTTTCAAAAAACGATCATTTTTGCACAATAATAAAAAGCCTGGCTGAGAAAGCCAGACTTTGTTAAGTATTCCGTTTATTTCTTTGTAGCTAACCAGCCTGCAATAAGCTGAGCGTCTTCATCAGAGACTTGTTCTTGAGCGGGCATGCTGCCTTTACCATTCTTAATGATGCCAACGATGTCTTCAGCAGAATACTTGGATCCTACTTGTTGCAGGGATGGTCCCATTCCTCCGCCAAGGTCACCGCCATGACAACTGGCACAGTTTTGTTGGAAAGCCTGTTCAGCTGCTTCAGCATCTACGTTGGATTCGCCAGTTTCCCCAGACTCACCGCCGTCCCCTTCATTTCCTTCACCAGTGTCTTCATTCGTACCTTCTTCAGTTTGTTCATTAGCATTGTCATCGGTTGTTCCTTCGTCTCCACCGCCACCGCAGGCAGCTAAAACGAGGATCAATCCTAAGAAAAGTGCGGATAATAGTTTCTTCAAATCAATATCCCCCTTCATCAAATAAGTATAGGAATATTATAACCGAGTCACGTCGTTTTGAAACCTTCTCCGAGCACCTCTGTAGCATTCATGGCCACGACAAAAGCACCAGGGTCGACCATTTTCACCGTTTGTGTCAATTTAATAAATTCGTTTTGCTGAACGACACACATCACAACACGCCGTTCTCTGTCTGTATAGCCTCCAGCCCCGCTTAACACTGTCACACCACGGTCAATTTCTTCAAAAATGGCATCGCGTACATCATCTACACATTCGGTAATGATCATGACGTTTTTCGATGTATTAAATCCGACCTGTACGAAGTCTATGGTTCTGCTTGTCGCAAACAATCCGATCAGTGCATAAAGCCCTTCTTCTAACGAGAAGACGACTGCCGATGTGAGGACAATCAGTCCATCTAGCATGGCTACACTGATCCCAAGAGGGAGATGGGTGAATTTATGCAGTACCTGAGCGGCAAGGTCGATGCCGCCCGTTGATGCTCGTCCTCGGAAAACGATTCCAAGCCCAAGACCTACACCCATACCACCGAATATGGCTCCAAGGAGCGGGTCAGGTGTCGCTGCATCTAAGTCACTTGTCAAAAGCACAAACATCGGCAGGACCAATGTTCCAACAAATGATTTGATACCGAAATTTTTCCCTAAGATTAAGACTCCGGTAATGAACAGCGGAATGTTGAGTACCCACTGGACGATCCCTGGTTCCCACCCGAACACACCTTTTGTAATTGTACTGATCCCAGCTACTCCGCCTGATGCGATGTTGTTCGGTAACAAAAATACGTTGAACGCTAATGCCACAAAAAAAGAGCCCAATATAACGAGCCCATACTCGATTATATGCTTCATTAATGGAGGCATCGGTTCTCTTCTATATTTCTTAGCCATCATCATGTTATCTTCTCTCCCTATTCTTTCATCGATCTTCTTTTTACGAGATATAAACCGATAGGAGTATAACACCCGGGGATAGAACTGTAAATGAGAGCGAAATAACGTGTTAACACGTTAAAGGAACTCTATACGCTTACTATCTACTTTTAGTAATGAACTATACGGATACATAAGAAAAGCGATGGGCAGAAGCACCCATCGCTTTGTGGTTTAAGATTTTGGTGTTTGTTGAGTTTTTAAGATTTCTTCCAGCAGCCCCAACACATCCTCACGCATATCCTCGCGCTCCATGGCAAGAGCCAGAGTCGTTTGAATAAACCCAAGCTGATCGCCAACATCATAACGATCACCTTCAAATTCATAGCCGTAAACGGGCTGTTCAAGATTTAAGCGTTCGATTGCGTCTGTAAGCTGAATCTCGCCTCCACGACCTGTTTCCTGTGAACCTAATAGGTCAAGGATTTCCGAAGTAAAGACATAACGCCCGATGATCGCAAGGTTGGAAGGAGCCTCTTCCACTGGCGGCTTTTCCACAAAGTGTTCGACTTCATAGCGACGGCCTTGCTGATCCTTCGGTGCTATAATACCGTATTTATTCGTATCTTCGTGAGGCACCTGTTTGACACCAATCACAGAGGAATGCGTTTCTTCATATTGATTCATCAACTGTTTCAAGCACGGTTCATCAGATCGAACTATATCATCACCGAGGAGAACCGCAAAAGGCTCGTCTCCGATAAATTTGCGGGCACACCAAACCGCATGTCCAAGTCCTTTAGGCTCTTTTTGGCGGATGTAGTGAATATCAACTTTAGCCGATTGTTTTACCTCATCAAGCAGATCGAACTTTCCTTTTTTATAAAGGTTGTCCTCAAGTTCAAAAGCATGGTCAAAATGATCCTCAATCGCACGCTTCCCTTTACCTGTCACAATGATGATATCTTCAATACCTGATTCAATCGCTTCTTCTACAATATATTGAATCGTAGGCTTATCCACGATTGGAAGCATTTCCTTCGGCATCGCTTTTGTTGCCGGCAGAAAACGAGTCCCCAAACCTGCAGCAGGTATAATCGCCTTTTTCACTTTCATCTTCTCCACCGCCTTCATATGTATGTACGTTAATCATAGCAAATAAAACTGGAAATGGATAGAAGGAAGAACAGGAATATAGTCATTGTTGTAGAACAAAAAGATTAGAATACACGGACGAAATAATGCCATTCGATCTGATACGAAAGGGCTTTTTATTCATTTTCATATAATAATCACCTATGATATACTTTTGTTGATCATGAAAAGCATTCCTCTTGCTTTCTTGATTGCCGTTGTTCATTACATAAGCCCCGTAAGAGACTTTCTCTTACGGGGCTTGCGCGTTATTAGAAGATCTTTTTATTCGTTCTCTCTTAATGTTGCCACCATATCCCACGATGTTCCATTGATTCCTACTTTTTCAAATCCGTATTTTTCATATAACCGCCGTGCATCGTTATCTGGATCTACACTTAAGGACATAGAGGAATATCCCTGTTTTTTTACCTCATTTATCATTTCACTCAATAATAAAGTTCCGATCCCCTTTCCTCTATCATCAGGTAATACAGCCATGCCGCTGAGCACAGGTGTATTGGCATTGATGTAGCCGTAGGTCTGATTGGTTTCGTCAAAGAGACGTGTCCAGACGGCCCCGACTGGATTTTCATCCTCATCAATCGCTATAAATGCTATATCTCCTGCTCTTCCCCAGCCACTCAAATACTTGGCAATTTCCGGTCGATCAATGATATCTTTTGAAGGACGTGCTTTCCCTTCAGGTACGTAGATGGCTTCATAAAGCATTTCTCTTAGAAAATCATGATCTTCTTTTATGGCTTGTCTGAGTTTATATTGTGTCAAACGAGTTTCCTCTTTTCTTTTTATAGGGTTTCTATCTACTTCCATAGAAGAGCAAAAATTCCTTTTTTCTGCACAGATGAAGAGTTTGATTATGGAAGATTTTATTCCTTTTCTACGGACGAACGTTCGAGCTTCCTCGCTCCGCTGCAAGATCTTCCGTTCATTTCTCCTCTGAAGTCTCGCAAATTCGCACACAGTATTCCCATTACGAATAGGTCTTAAAAAAACTCCCTGTCCTATTAATAAACTACTAAAAAGACTCCCACGATTTGTGAGAGTCTTTGATAATTAGCCATCCATTTGTGAACGAAGGTAAGCGTCTATGAACTTGTCTAGTTCCCCGTCCATAACAGCTTGGGTATTTCCGATTTCTGTATTTGTACGGTGGTCCTTAACCATAGAGTATGGGTGGAACACATAAGAACGGATCTGGCTGCCCCAGCCAATTTCTTTTTGTTCACCGCGAATATCATCAAGCTCTTGCTGCTGACGTTCAATCTCAAGCTGATAAAGCTTCGCCTTCAGCATCTTCATCGCTTGTTCACGGTTCTTAATTTGAGAACGCTCAGATTGACACGTTACTACGGTATTGGTTGGTGTGTGGGTGATCCTTACAGCTGAATCCGTCGTATTGACGTGCTGACCACCTGCACCACTGGAACGATACGTATCAATCTTCAAATCTTCTGTGCGAACATCGATTTCAATTTCATCGTTGAATTCAGGCATAACCTCACAAGACACAAAAGAAGTGTGGCGACGGCCAGAAGAGTCAAATGGAGAGATACGCACAAGACGGTGGACACCTTTTTCCGCTTTCAAGTAGCCATAAGCGTTGTGTCCCTTAATTAAAAGGGTCACGCTCTTCACGCCCGCCTCTTCACCAGGAAGGTAGTCCATCGTTTCAACTTTAAATCCTTTTCTTTCAGCCCAGCGTGTGTACATACGTAAAAGCATGCTTGCCCAGTCCTGAGACTCTGTACCGCCTGCTCCTGGGTGAAGCTCAAGAATCGCGTTGTTCTTGTCATACGGCTCACTCAATAAGATGTTTAATTCAAATTGGTTCAAGTCTTTAACAAGTTGTTGGATTTGCTCTTCTAAATCCTGACGTAGATCTTCATCCTCTTCTTCTTTAACCAGTTCATAGGAAACTTCCAGGTTCTCATGGGTCTCCTCATGTTCTTCTAAGGTATGGACAAGTGATTTTAGTCCGTTAACCTCATCAATCACTTTCTGGGCTGTTTTCTGGTCATCCCAGAAGCCCGGTGCTGTCATTTCTTCTTCGAGCTCAGCAATTCGGGTTTTTCTTTGATCGATGTCAAAGAGACCCCCTGAAGTCCGCTAAACGATTAGCTGTATTATCTAGTTCATGGCGAATTTCGGCCATATCCATATCGATCACTCCTAAAAATAATCATACATAAAAGTTTTATTAATTTGCTGCTTCAAAAATGTTTGATTCCGGTCTAAGACAAGGGAAGACACTCCCTTTACGAGAGTGTCTCACTTCCTTATTTTCCGTGGCAGTTCTTATATTTCTTACCACTACCGCAAGGACATGGATCGTTACGACCTACATTGTCCTTTTTCACAAACGGTTGGCGTTTCTTCTTCTCTTTACTTTCTTCGCTACCTGATACAGCCGTAGCTCCTTTGGCTACTTCCTGACGTTGCAGGTTGTTGCGAATTTGAGCTTTCATGACGTAACGAGAAACTTCTTCATCGATGTTTGAGATCATTTGTTCAAACATGCGGAAGCCTTCGAAGTTGTACTCACGAAGCGGGTCATTTTGACCGTAAGCACGCAAATGAATTCCTTGGCGCAGCTGATCCATCTGGTCAATGTGATCCATCCACTTCTGGTCGACAGTACGTAGCAGAATGACTTTTTCAAATTCACGCATCTGCTCCTCTGTCAGCTCTTCTTCTTTCTCATCATAACGCATCTTCACTTTTTCAAGGATGAGCTCCTGCATTTCTTCAGGGTCTTTTCCTTTCAGATCGGCTACGGTTACGTCTCCTTCAAATAGAAGGTTGGCACGTACATATTCCACAAGAGCTTCAAGGTCCCAGTTTTCTTCTTCCTCATCACTTGTATGAACGCTGACTGTATTCGCTACCGTACGCTCTATCATCTTCTCAATGATTTCACGAAGGTTGTCTGAGGTCAGTACGTCATAACGCTGCTTATATATAACCTCACGTTGCTGACGAAGAACATCGTCGTAAGAAAGAATCGTCTTACGGGCATCAAAGTTGTTACCTTCGACACGTTTCTGGGCAGATTCTACAGCTCTTGAAATCATTTTACTTTCGATTGGCTGAGAATCATCCATGCCAAGACGGTCCATCATACTGCGAATGTTATCGGAAGCAAATCGGCGCATCAGTTCGTCATCTGTAGCGAGATAGAACTGAGACATTCCAGGGTCACCTTGACGTCCGGAACGTCCACGCAGCTGGTTATCAATACGGCGTGACTCGTGACGCTCTGTCCCGATAACAGCTAGACCGCCAACTTCTTTGACGCCTTCGCCAAGCTTGATGTCGGTACCACGTCCGGCCATGTTGGTTGCGATAGTCACCGCACCTTTTTGTCCGGCATTTTCAATAATCTCCGCTTCACGAAAGTGGTTCTTCGCGTTCAACACGTTATGAGGAACGCCGGCTTTATTCAAGTAACGAGAGATGATTTCTGAAGTCTCGACTGCTACCGTACCAACAAGCACAGGCTGTCCATTTTCATGACGTTCTTTAATGTCCTCAACAACAGCTTTGAACTTACCGTCCATAGTTTTGTAAACAAGGTCCGGCTTGTCATCACGAATGATATCCCGGTTTGTCGGAATGACGATAACACGCATGTTATAAATGTTAAGAAATTCTTCTTCCTCTGTCTTCGCTGTACCTGTCATACCAGACAGCTTGTCATACATACGGAACAAGTTCTGGAACGTAATAGAAGCAAGCGTCATGCTTTCGTTTTGGATTTCCAGGCCTTCTTTCGCCTCAATCGCCTGGTGCAATCCATCACTATAACGGCGTCCTTTCATCAGACGACCGGTGAACTGGTCAACAATGACAACTTCCCCTTCATCCACAACATAATCTGTATCACGATGCATAGACGTATGAGCTTTCAACGCCTGGTTGATATGGTGAATCAACGAAACGTTGGAAAGATCGTATAAGTTCTCGATCTTGAAAAAGCGTTCTGCTTTGTTGATTCCTTCTTCAGTCAGCTGAACGTTTTTTGTTTTCTCATCATACGTAAAGTCTTCTTCTCGCTCAAGCAATCGAACAAATGCATTTGCTGATTGATAGAGGTCCGCAGATTTAGAAGCTGTACCTGAAATGATTAGCGGAGTACGCGCTTCATCAATTAAAATCGAGTCGACCTCGTCAATGATCGCAAAGTTAAGTGGACGCTGAACCATTTGCTCCTTATAAAGGACCATGTTATCACGTAAATAATCGAAACCAAATTCATTGTTTGTTCCGTACGTAATATCGGCATTGTAAGCTTCACGTTTTTCATCCTTGGACATTCCATTCAAGTTCAGACCGACAGTCAAGCCAAGGAATTGGTATAGTTCGCCCATTTCCTTCGCATCACGACTAGCCAGATAGTCGTTGACCGTGATAATGTGAACACCTTTTCCTGAAAGAGCGTTCAAGTAGGCAGGCATAGTGGAAGCAAGGGTTTTACCTTCCCCCGTCTTCATTTCTGCAATATTACCTTCGTGTAATGCAATAGCACCTAGAAGCTGAACTTTGAATGGACGCATATTCAGTACACGTTTAGAACCTTCACGGACGACCGCAAAAGCTTCTACTAATAAATCATCTAAGTCTTCGCCATTTTGATAGCGTTCTTTGAATTCTCCAGTCTTTTGGCGCAGGTCATCATCTGATAGCTTTTCGTATTCAGATTCTAAAGCGTCAATATCGTCAGCGATCTTTTCCAGTCGCTTCAATTGACGTGTATTACCATCGCCAAAGATCTTCTTTAAAGTTCCAAGCATTGCAACCGCTCCTCTATTGATTTCAAATCTCGGTTGAATAGTATAATCCATTTATTATCATAACACTAAGAGAAGCCGAGATACAAAAAATTTATGTGACATATCGTTTAAAGACTAGAACACTCGGGAAGGGGTTAGTGGTGAATTATGTAGAGGTTTGTAAGGGGGTAGGGTTTGCTTTTCCATTAGGTTGGGTGAGGAAGTGGTGACGTTGATCCAATTCATAAAGTCTACGGTTTGTTGTGCCAATAATCTCAACAAGCTGGGCGATTGCTTCTTCCTGTTTTTTGATCCTGTCATTTAAGTAGCTGCATTGACATGATGGAGAAGATTTTTTCATTCTTCCGCCTCCTGATCCAGTAGTTGTACTCTTGTTATATCATAGGGGATTCGAGGAAACCAATCACTATTAACCAATTTTCGCACAGCCCGCAGGCGATAAATTCTAATTTTAACCTAGGAAAAATTGAAATTTACTCGTCCCATGAATCCTATTATCCTCTTTTATTGCCCCATAAAAAACACCCCTGCGAAGCAGAGGTGCTTTGGTTCATCTCTTCATTAAGTTTCGATTAGGCCATAGCGACCATCACGACGTCTATAAACGATGTTCGTTTCATCTGTGTTCGCATTAGTAAATACGAAGAAGTTATGACCTAACATATCCATTTGTAATGCAGCCTCTTCACTATCCATTGGCTTCAAGTCAAAGCGTTTCGTTTTTACAATTTCAATATCAAAGTCACTTTCATCTTGCGCTTCGCGTTCTTGCTGAGCTTCACGCTCAAGCTCTGCGAATACGTGTTTTGGAGCACCCTCTTGGCGGAACTTACGATTCACTTTCGTTTTATGCTTGCGAATTTGTCGTTCCAATTTATCTACCACAAGGTCGATGGCAGCGTATAAGTCAGTGTTGTGTTCCTCCGCACGAAGAAGTAAATTCTTCATTGGGATTGTGACCTCGATTGTCTGCTCATCATTGTAGACACTTAAATTTACATGAACCTCGGATGACGGCGGAGTATCAAAGTAGCGTTCGAGTTTGCCCACCTTTTTCTCCACATATTCTTTAATAGAATCCGTCACTTCTAGGTTTTCACCGCGAATGGTGTACTGTAGCATAAGAAGTGTCCTCCTTTCATCCTTATGTGATATATATTCTATCATACCCACCCCCTTTCCTGCATAAACTTTCGAAATATTTTGTCGAATTTGTGTCGGTAATTGCTGGAAATCGCTATTTTATGCGGTTTTCTTTTGCAGGTTTGCAGGTAGACTGCTATTTTAGAGGGTGTTCGACAAGGCAGTAAAGAAGGTTAGAAATGAGAGGAACACATTTTGTTGAATTTTGTTTTTAAGAATTATTCAATAAAAGAGATTTTCTTGTCCATGAAACAGGGTGATCTAAAAAGTAGTAGAACAAAACCCCTACTCCACTAAATACTAAGAAGATAGCGATAAAGGTATGCTTGATAGATTTTTCAATATTATTCACCTCCATATCCCCATTTGTTTAAGCCGCATTCCCCTATAACTGGTCACTACACCCTGCTCATAAACCAATAGAAAAATACCGCCTTATTAAGACGGTATTGTTATCTAATGAGCTATGTATGGTTTCACAAACAGCTGCATCCGGTCCTTCCAGCTCTCAAAAGCTGGAGTTACTTTTTCAAAAAGCAGCTCGCGTTTTTCTTCATTTGATTCAAAAACGAACCATTCTTTTAATAAATCAATGACCTCGTGGTAATCGGCTACCAACGTGGACATCTCTACTTTATCTTCAAACCAAATGATCATTTGTTCGTGACTCACGCTCAGCTGTTCAAAGGCAAGTAACAGATCTTCAAATACTTGCTGGACTTCATCTGAGACTTCTTCTTTCAGGTTCGTTTCTAAAAATTCCAGTGTGTCACTTACTGTATCCAGCACTTCGTTATAATCCTTTAACACATGATGCTGTTCTGCGGTTAGTTCTGACAAAAGAATCACCTGCTACTTTTTATGGTCAAAAAACATCCCATCATAGCTTGAAACGTTCTGGTAGGGATTGGTATAACGTTGATTGCTAGATTTCTGCTTTTTGTTGTTGCGCATATCCCTTTTCAAATCGGTAAGGAGGAATTCTAGTTTTTGATTGACTTTCACATCTAACCTTTTCACCTTTTCGATCATTTCTCTTTCCTCATCTGTTGATGGCTGCGTTAATTCTCCCATAAGGGACTGTCGCTTATCAAGCAATACGTCTACTCGATCCAATAAATCGGCACGATTACTGTCAGAAATCGGCTGATGGACGATTTTATCAAGCTCCGTCGTCATATTAAAAAACTTCCTCCATCCTTCCATTACGCGTTTCTCCCTTGGCCATAGTGAGCTTTTCTCGTCGCAATAATTACTTGTTTCCACGTATCACGGAACTCTTCAACCATCCCGTGCACTTCATCAAGAATGATCACGTCATTCTTCGTGTTTGCCTCAATCAACCGCCGATTCATATAATCATACAGGGGTAAAATTTCCTGACTAATCGCATAATCTTGATTCATTGTGACCATCAGCTCTTGAATGATTTTTTGAGCTTTCTGGATATTCGTGTTCTTCTTCTCAATCTCTTGATCTTCTATTGCTTTTCTAGCAATCTTAATAAACTTGATACAGCCGTTATAAAGCATCAACGTCAATTCACCTGGAGAGGCCGTTTCCACGGAGTAGTTTTGATAGGCTTGGATAGACATAGCTTGAACACTTCCTTTTTATAAAAATCAACTAAAATTCTGCATAATAAACGCAGACTGAGAGTTCATTTGCTGTATGAATTTCTCCATCGCACCGAACTCTCTCCAATATCGGTCTTCAGTCTCGTTCAACCGAGCCTGAAAATCATCCATACGATCATCCACATCTTTAATCTGTCTTCCTAATAAGTAAGTAGAATCCATACTTGTCGACTTCCCGGCCTTGTTTTCGATCGATTCCATTGTATTTCCAATGGTTCTTTCCAGCTTTTGCGCAATGCCTTCCTCACCTGTTTCTTTATTTCCAGCAAAAAGCTTATGAACGGCATCTGAATCTTCTCTCAACGCTTCTCTCAGCTTACTTTCAGTGATGATGAGTTTCCCTCCATCGAGGTAGTTGGGTGACGTTTCAATTCCGATTTGCGCCAGCTGATTGAAAGACCCCCCCGTTTCAACCGAAGAATACCAGTCGTTTCGAAGCTGATAAACAGCACCTTGAAGCGTACTGTTACTTTTCAGCATCCCGCTTCTCGCTTTTTCTTCCCACAATTCGATTTCTCGCTCTTCCATATCTTCCTTTTGCTGTTCGGTTAGAGGGGGAAAGTCACGGTACCGTTTCTCAATCAAACGGTCATTGAAGTCTTCCATCATCTTATTGTATTGATCTACAAATTTCGTGATTTTATCTATAGCTCCGTCAATATTGTTGCTGACATTCACATTCACAGGGCTATCCATGATTTCGTTAAAAGTGAAAGTAACTCCATTCAATTGGTAGTGGTTTTCATGGCTGGATATTTCAAGCTCTCCATTGTACGTGAAGACCGCGTCCTTCCCGCCTTTTTCATTTGCCGCCTTTATTCCCAAGGAATCTGTTAAAAAAGCAACGTTCTCACCGCTGAATTCAAACTCTGGACCTGCAGGATTAAACTCGCCCGTTCTGGTTCGTTCTATCATCACCTTGTCCGCACTGCTGTCATAAAAAGCTCGAACTCCTAGGTCAGAGTCGCTGATTTCTTTTAAAATCTCACTGAGGGATTTACTGTAATCCACCTCGAACGATTCTGAGATCTCTTCACCATTCTCGTTAAACATTTTAATGGTGAAGGAACCTTCTGATGCATGTGTCGCAAACTTACCAAACTGAGAAGATAACGCTTGGTCAGGATCAATTTTTGAATCGTTAGGGTCTGTCAGCTTTTGTTCACTCACATTAAAAGCAGCAGTAGCTAACTGAGTTACCTGAATATTATAATTCCCATTTCCTGCTGATGGAGTGGCTTCGGCACTAACCGCTGAAGTAGGGGATGTAGCAGTTTTGGCTGCATACGTACGCTGCAATTTCATGTCAAGCAAACCCTGATCAAGATCAAACAACTGCTTATTCACTTCGCGATAAGAATCCCTCTGCCACGTCATCCATGTTTTGTCCTGCTCCATTTTATTTAGGGGCTGGCGCTCTGCCCTCATCAGATCATTGACGAGTTTATCAATATCCATTCTGGAGGCCAGGCCCCCGATCCGCATGTCACTCATACTCTGTTCACCTACTTAAATTTTGTGATCAACAATCATACTAAGAGTTCTGCAACCGTCGCATAGAGGTCCAGCATCTTTCTCAGCGGAATTATCTTTTACAACTTTATCGGTGTGGGTATCTACTACATAATATTGTTCCAAGCTTCTTATGAAACTGCGCAAAGATGGTCTAGACTTCTTTGTAGGAGTTGAGAGTGGGTTAATCGCTCATTCACCTTCAGCCACTCCCTGTATCTGATTTCCTTTATGTTTATATCGGATTCATTGGGAATAGTTTTAAGCACAAAAAAAGTTCACCGCTCTGGGTGAACTTTTTCTGGACTATTCTTCCGGCCAATGCAGTTTATGCTCTTCTACATTGGTAATATTGTTTTCTCCATCTACAAAAACAACTTTCGGCTCTAATCCTTCAATTTCCTCTTCTTCAAACATGCCCATGCTCAGGATAATAACGATGTCTCCCGGGGAGAAAAGGTGAGCAGGCGGACCATTTAAACAAATCTTCCCGGATCCAGCTGGTGCTGGGAGTGCATAAGTTTTCCAGCGAGTGGCGTTCTTTAAGCTAGTGATTTGCACCATTTCATAGGGTTTAATATTCGCTTCTTTCATTAGTTTCGAATCGATAGTTATGCTGCCAACGTAATCTAAATCGGCTTCGGTTACTGTCGCGCGATGAATTTTACCTTTACACATGAGTCGTTGCATAGTTAGAACCTCGCTTTGATGTTTATTTTGGTAAATAATGGTATGGTCTGACTTTCTCTCCAAAGAAAGTTAACAGACTTTTCTGATACACCATCACTATATATTTTTTGGAAAACGGGTTCAACAGCTTTGCTTGATTGTTAAGAAGACGTAAAAAAAGACCCTCATGTGAAATGAGAGTCTTTGGTCTATGAATCTTAACGTAGAAGCTGAAGTACTCCTTGTGGCATTTGGTTGGCTTTTGCAAGCATGGCTTGTGAAGCCTGTCCAACTTCGTTTGGTTCATCATTTCTTTCGCCATGTCTAAGTCCCTAATACGAGATCCTGCTGCTGTTAAATTTTCAGAGGACGTCCCAAGGTTGTTGATGGTGTGATCTAAACGATTTTGAGTAGCACCTAGTTTTGAACGCTCTGCAGAGACATTCTCAATAGCATTATTAATTGTTGTGATTGCTGTATCAGCCCCTCCTTGAGAGGTATCGACCGGCGCTGCTGTTCAACAGACTGCTTTAAAACATTTGTGTTGTTGACCATCCGCTTCGCATCCTGGGTATTGACTGCCATTTCCCATGACTCCCTGGTAATAATCATTAAAGGAAGACGTCGTTTGAATGACTGTGTTTACCGTCAAGCTAATTCTCCTTTATCCCTTGTTCGACCAAAAGTTGATCATTTTCTTCGCAGTAGCTTTCGGATCGACTTGATAGTTTCCCGTATTCAGCTCGTGCTTAATCTGATCGACCCGCTTCTGGCGTGCTGGATCTAGTTTTTCTGCTTGCTGCATTTGTTTAGCATGCTGTGAGATTTCAATTTTATCCTGCTGCTCTGTTAGAGGCTTCGCATCGATATGTTTATTCATTTGTTTCTGATAATGGTTGAATTGGGAATGGTTTGGTCCGTTGATTTTCATGCCATTCACCTCTTTCTTTATATTCACGCAGATTATCTTCTACCTTTTCTATCGGTTGATGAACGGGAATGTTAAATCATCCTTACCGCTTCTTCATAGAGTAATAGGTCATACTCTTCTAGAGATGATCTCTCATTTCGTGCATGCTTTAGTAATCCATCCTCAATTTCTTTCGTGCAGTCTTTACAAATACGCCCGCTTTTAATCTCTGCTCCGCATTTCTCGCACAAATACGCTAGATTAGGAAATTGAGCCGGGTGCAGCCGCTTCTGTTTTACAAATTCACGAAGTTGGTTTTGAGGTACACCGGTTTCTTCTACAACTTCGGCAATCGTCGCTGTTCGATTTCGCTTATTTCTCAAAAAACCATATACAGTATGGAATTGCTCTTCTTCTATTTTTCTACATGATGGACAAATATAAGTCGTATCTTTCATAAAAATGGCGTTGCAATGCGGACAATTGTCTACCATTCCCACCGCCGTTTCCTCCTACAACTTTCTTTTTCTATTATATCGGCAAGAACTTCCCAAACCAAAGAACAAGTTAACGAAAAATCGTAAAAGCGTACACGTGGGGACAGCCTTCTTTTTTCAATAAACTTGCCGCATGCCTTAGCGTTGAACCTGTCGTGTAAATATCATCAATAAGAATGATGGGGTCATGAATTGCTTTAGTTAATGTAAAGGGGTTCGTCGAATGGATTCGTTCGGAGCGTTGTTTCTTTGATTGCTTTTCATCACCCGTTCTTGTTAGTAGATGATGAGGGTCTCCTTGTAAAAGACGAATGATGGCTTCCGATTGATTGAATCCCCTCTCTTTTAGTCGCGCTTTACTAAGAGGAATGGCTACGAGAGGAAAGACTTCAGGATAATGCAGATTGAATGAATTTAAAATGTCCATTTGATAAGCTTTCATCAAAACATAGTCTCCGCGGTACTTCCAGCGCGCGACAACTTCTTTCGAGAAATCATTGTAGCGAAAGACTGAAACGTTCTTTTCCAGTACGCCGTCGTAGCTCTCTTCCCAGCGCTCACAGTCATAGCAAACACCTTTGGAATCTGTCCGGAAACACCTCGGACATCCTGGCCTCGTTATCCGTTCCATATGCTTTGAGCAATCTGTACAAAGTTTGTCTTTCTCATGAAACTGCAAAAAGTTTTCCCATGTAACTTGAGGATCGATGGAGTTAAGACAGACGAGGCATCTCATGACTTTGCCCCTAACCGGTTCATGTCAATAATCGCGTCCTGGGCATCATGCATCGCATTCGTTTTCCCTATATGAAAAAAGAACACATCACCCGTGGGGTCTTCTGGGCTGCGCCCAGCTCGGCCTGCAATTTGGACAAGAGCAGGCTCATCGAACACTTCATGGCTCGCGTCCACGATATAGACATCGACAGACGGAAAAGTTACACCACGCTCTAAAATCGTTGTAGTAACGAGGATGTTATACTCTTTTGCACGAAAAGCAGACACTTTTTCTGCTCTTAAAGGGTCATCCGCATGGACATACTCCACTTGAAAAGAAAAGGATTTTAAATAAGAGGCGATCTTCTCAGCCAGTTGCTTTGTCGGGAGAAAGATTAACAATTGCCGGTGAGAGTTTTGCTGGTGGCGTATTCTTTCCAGTATAGATGTGGGGAGTTGACTTCGTTTTAAATGTCGGTGGAGTGTAGGAGTAAGTTTAAATTTCGGAACCGGGAGAGGATAACCATGAAAACGCTTTGGGATAAATACTACAGGCAAGGACTTGGATCGAATACGCTTTTTTTGACCTTTTCTTGGAGTAGCCGTCAAGTAAATGAGTGCAGCGTTTTCTGTAGCAGCTCTAGCTGCTGCATAGTGGAGAGAAGGGTCATTATGAAACGGAAATGCATCCAATTCATCAATGATCATCACATCAAAAGCCCGGGCAAAGCGGTAGAGCTGATGAGTGGTTGCAATGACAAAAGACGCATCCCCGGCCTTGTCTTTACTTCCACCATATAAGTCCGCGATTTTGGTTTCCGGAAAAGCTTGCTGCAATCTGGGAAGCAGTTCTCTTACCACATCCGTTCTGGGGGTTGCCAGGCATAAGCGTTTCCCAGTTTTTAATGCTTCTGTTATACCGGGAAAGAGCATTTCTGTTTTACCTGCTCCGCAAACCGCCCAGATCAGCTTTTCACCATCACCTGTACGGATCAATTCCTTAAGCTCATTTGACGCACGCTTTTGATGAACCGTGAGTGTCCCCTCCCAGGAGCACGGCTCTTCGTCTGTCGGCCACTCCACTTGCGGACTTCCGTAGTAAAGCGGCTCGCACTCAATCACTCGCCCCATCTGAATACATAATCGACAGTAGGTACAAGTCTGTTGACAAGAAGAATGAGGCAGTTCAGCAAAGTATTCTCTTTTTTGGTTACCACAGCGACGACAACGATAACCCAGACGTGTTTTTCTATGGAAGGAATGGCTGTCAAAATGGATTGTTCTACTAATGAAGTGATTTCTTTTTCGCTAAAAGGAAGTTCACGTTTGAGGAGCAGCTTGCCTGCGAGTTGAAGAGAAGTGTGCGGAGGAGTTTCTTGAGGGATCCAGGAGAAGTCTTTAGAAAAATAACTGCGAAGAGCTTCAATCAAATTATCACCTGCTTTTACAAAATAAGCGCCTGGTTGAGTCTCACAAACAGGCGCTAACAGTTATGACTTACGGTACCAACCTAACCCAATGGCTCCTTCGCCAAGATGGGTGCCAATGACAGGTCCAAAATAACTGAGTTCTATATCCACATGATCAAACCTGGATTCAAGTTCTTCTTTTAATTCTTTTGCTTCGTTATGCTGATTGGCATGAATAAGACAGGCCTTATACTGGCCGCCTTCTTGAACCGATTCTTCAAAGAGGCTCATAATCCTTTTTATAGCTTTTTTACGCGTGCGGATTTTTTCAAAGGGAACAATTTTCGTATTAACAAAATGCAGCACAGGCTTCACTTGCAGCAGACTTCCGATAAACGCCTGTGCTCCGTTCAAGCGTCCCCCGCGTTGAAGATGACTCAAATCATCAACCATGAAATAAGCATTCATTGTCTGCTTCATTTCATCAAGACGCGGAATAATTTGATCTGGGGTCGCTCCGTTGTTCGCAAGTTCAGCCGCTTCCAGGGCGTAAAAACCTTGCATCAGACAACTGATTTCAGAGTCATAGACATAGACATCGATCTCTTCCACCATTTCACCAGCCGTTACCATCGCCTGGTACGTACCGCTAATACCGCTCGATAAGTGGATGGCAATAACCGCATCATACTCAGCAGCAAGCTCTTCCAGTTTTTTCGTCATTGAACCGATCGAAGGTTGTGACGTCTTCGGAAGCTCACCGCCTTCTTTTACCATATCGTAAAAATCTTCCGAACTTATATCAATTTCTTCCTGATAGGATTCATGACCAAAAATGACGTTCAACGGGACCATATGTATGTGGTTAGCTTTGCGAACATCTCGAGGTATGTAAGCCGTACTGTCGGTTAGCACCGCTGTTTTCATTTGATCCAACTCCTTATTTAACTTAAGATTGTGATCCAAATATGTAGAGTTTATCATACTAAAATCTCTTTCTATCATTCTACATGAACCACCTGCACTTTGCACCAAAAAACTGGAACTGAGAAACAATCTCCGTTTACCATTTACTGGATGACCTGAGGAGGGGGGGCGAGAGGTGAAAAAAGTTAAATATCCAACAGTCAAAATAAATAGGCTACCGTTCGAGGTATAAAATGTATACCTCGAACGGTAGCCTTTGTATGGCTAACTACCATTAGATGACTTCAACCCAGCCATTCTTAATCGCTGTAACAACGGCCTGAGTCCGGTCGTTAACGTTCATTTTCTGCAAAATGTTACTCACGTGGTTTTTGACGGTCTTTTCACTGATATAAAGGGATTCAGCTACTCCGCGGTTACTGTTTCCGTCAGCTAGAAGCTGAAGCACTTCGCATTCGCGGCGAGTCAGCAAATGCAACGGCTTACGATACTCGATCGTGCGGTAAGCGCTGCTTCCTTTATTTTCAGCAAGACGTCGGTATTCGGCAACTAAGTTATGAGTTACTTTCGGATGAAGATAGGACCCGCCATCACTGACTACTTTGATGGCATCGATCAACGCATCAGAATCCATTTCCTTCAACAAGTAACCTTGAGCACCTGTTTTCAGTGCATGAGTCACGTAGTTTTCATCATCATGAATAGATAGGATGATCACTTTCATTTCAGGATATTTTTTCGTAATTTCAGCAGTAGCTTCTACACCGTTCATGCTTGGCATATTGATATCCATCAACACCACATCTGGTGCGTGCTCCTCAATCAAGTTCAATGCCGCGCTGCCATCGTCTCCTTCAGCTACTACTTCAAAACTAGATTCAAAGTCTAAGATTCTTTTTACGCCTTCACGGAATAATTTATGGTCATCAATCAGGACTATTCTGGTCGTCATGATCTTTTCCTCCTATTTTCTTGCAAATAATGGATTTTCTTACGGTCCCCTATCCTATATCAGATCTCTATATTTCTCTATTTTTCTTTATTTGTTTTACCCTAATCCTAAATTCTATTATAAACGATTCATGCCATTTTACATAGTTAATCTTCATATTAACTATTTATTGGCAGAGAAATCGTGACGATGGTCCCTTCTCCAGGGCTGGAATCGATCGTGAGTTCCCCTTCTAGCATATCTACACGTTCCCGCATACCGACTAAGCCAAAAGATTTATCCTTTTTAACAGAAGGATCAAAACCATCCCCATCATCTTTTACTATGATCTTTACGGCTTCGTAATTCATATCCATTTTTACATGAATGGTAGAAGCGTTCGCATGTTTGATTGCATTTTGAACAGCTTCTTGAATCAACCGGAAGAGAGCAACTTCATATTTGGATTCTAGTCTTCTCTCTTTTCCAAATGAAGTGTACGTAATCGTCAAATCGTTATATTCTTCCACCGTGGCCAAGTATTTTTTCAATGTTGGAACAAGTCCGAGATCATCCAATGCCATTGGCCTTAGATCATAGATAATTCTGCGCACCTCATACAAGGCAGAACGCACCATTTTTCTTACATTTTTCATTTCTTGTAATGCTTCGTCCACGCCCCGCTCTCGATAAGTGCGATCGACGAGGTCGGACCTTAGCATGACATTGGCCAGCATTTGCGCCGGTCCATCATGAATTTCTCTTGAAAGGCGCCGTCTTTCATCTTCCTGCGCTTCAATAATCTGCAGACCGAATTTTTGTTTCTCTTTCGCATCTTCGAGCGCATCGGTTACGTGCTTGAAGTCTTCTTGTAAATAGTTGAGTACGACAGATATCTTCCCTCCGAGTGCTTCCGCGCGATGAATGGTTTCATCAAGGTTCTTCAGCCGGAATTCAAGGTCATCTCTGCGTTCTCGTAGTTGCTTTTCCTTTTCTCGCTTCATGGACAAATCCATTTGCAACCCATGCGTCTGTTCATATACTTCTCTAATTTCATCTTCTGAATATTTCTGGAATTGCTTACTGACCTCTGATAAGCGCATGCGGGACAAGCGCACTTTTTGTTCGAGCTTATCCCCCTCCTCAATGAATGCAAGGACTTGCCGTTTCGTCTCTATTAGTTCTTTGTTTAATTTTTCAAATTCAGTACGGGTCTCTTCACCAATAGTGAAAATTTCATCTCGGCTGTTTGTAACTGTATCGACCATTTCGCCGATGATGAAATCTAAAGTTTTATCCCGTAGTTTCTCTTCACTCATCATAGTCCCTCCATCAATATTCACACACTCATTCGTTCGACCTAAGTCAATTTGTGGGGGTTTTTTATCACAAAAAAAGTATGTGCTTTATTATTTTGATAAAAGCTGCCTATATTTGCCGAAAGCGGCCCCCGCTTATATAATGAATGATTGGGAGGTTCAGCTCATTATGTTAGAAAATTATTATACAGTAAGACCTGAAGGATCAGAAGAAGTGACCATACAGAAATCCCGGTTTATCGGATATGTCAAACGGTGTGAAACGGAAGAACAGGCGCAAGCTTTTATACAGGAAATCAAAAAGAAGCACCATGATGCCACACACAACTGTTCCGCTTACATGATCGGGGAACACGATTTAATTCAAAAAGCCAATGATGACGGCGAACCGAGTGGTACAGCGGGTGTACCGATGCTTGAAGTGCTTAAAAGAAAAGGGCTGAAAGATACAGCCGTTGTTGTGACCCGTTATTTTGGCGGCATAAAGCTTGGGGCTGGGGGGTTAATTAGAGCTTATTCTGGCACAGCTTCAGCAGCCATTGACAAGACCGGGATCGTAAAGCGTCAGCTAATGAACGAAATGAAAGTAATTGTCGAGTATCACTTACTTGGAAAACTGGAAAATGAAGTCCGTAACTCTCAATATGCTCTTCAAACGATTAATTACATGGAAAATGTGGAACTAATAATATATGTAGAAAGTGGTCAGGAGACAGAATTCAAAAACTTTATCACTGACCTGACAAGTAATCAGGCTACGATTACACAGGGAGACTCATCATATGTGGAGTTTGATGTGGCCCCTGAATAAAGGAGTAGTTCCCCACCATGAAACACAAAAAGCTCAAAATTTTCTTGTGGTCTTTGGCATTTGTATTCTTAATGGGTATCGGTGCAGCTGCAGGTTATGCAGCTTACCTCACCGACCAGGTGAAACAAACAGCCGTTGACTCTCATCAAGAGCTTGATCGCGGCGAAAAGTCTGAGAAACGTAGAGAAGTCGTTAATCCCGAATATGACCATACTTCCGTGTTATTTGTTGGGATTGACGATAGTGAAAAACGATCTTCAAATTCGACCAGATCTGACGCCCTCGTACTCGCAACATTTAATGACGATGACAAGTCAATCAAAATGGTCAGCATCCCTCGAGACTCCTACACCTACATCCCAGAAGTCGGCTACAAGGACAAAATCACTCACGCCCACGCCTTCGGAGGAATCGATGCCACTGTTACAACTGTAGAGGAAATGTTTAACGTTCCTGTTGATTATTATGTGCGTTTGAACTTTAATTCTTTCATCGAAGTTGTCAATTCTATAGGCGGTATCACCTACAATGTTCCTTTTGACATAACAGAGCAGAACAGTGCAGACCAGGCTGGTGCCATTGAACTTGAAAAAGGATACCAAAGGTTAAATGGGGAAGAAGCATTGGCCTTAGCAAGAACAAGAAAATATGATAGCGATCTTGCACGCGGGCAAAGACAGATGGATTTAATTCAAGAAATAGTCCGACAATCCATGACGACGAGTTCCATGAGTAATTTCAGTGAAATCCTCGATTCCATCAGTAATAATCTCAAGACGAATTTAACATTTGACGAAATGATCTCCTTCAAAGATTACTTTCTAGAAAAACAAGGATTATCCTTTGAGAAAATGCAGCTTCAAGGTGAAGGAATGAGAAAAAACGGCGTATGGTATTATGACGTTTATGAAGACAGTTTGCTTTCAACTAAGAGTGAACTAAGGACACACCTCAACCTTGAAAAACCAGACGAAGATCAAGAGGTAAATACGTTTGCAGATGATGCCGATGATGAAAGTGAAACGTGAAACAATAACGCGAATGGGCCATTATAAGGTTCATTCGCGTTTTACTTTCCACCATTCGACGATTTATTTCCCAGGTAATAAAAATAGCTGCCTTGCAGGGATTCTGCAAGGCAGCTTATATCTTTATCGTTTGCGATAATCTTTAATTAAATTAAGAATTGGTTTGTATTCTTTACCGATTAAGCCTGTCATTTCAACAATCAACTCAATCATGAGGATGAGGAGAGCAATGACTGACAGGGCTCCGAACATCGTTGCCTGTGAAAAGATGACTGCGGCTAAACTAAATAAGGCACTAACAGCATAAATCATAAGCACTGTCTCCGGATGGCTATACCCTAAATTTATGAGGCAGTGATGTAAGTGAGATTTATCTGGTGCGGACAGCGGCTTCCGTTGGATAACTCTTCGCACAATCGCAAAAAGGGTATCCGAGATCGGAACACCAAGTATGATGACCGGAATAATGAATGAGAACAAGGTAACATTTTTAAATCCAAGTAAAGAAAGAACACTGATCATAAAGCCTAAGAACAAAGCTCCGGTATCTCCCATGAAAATTTTTGCCGGGTAAAAGTTGTAAAGGAGAAATCCTAGTGTACTTCCTAGCATCATAAAGCCTGCAAAAACCACGAACACATTCCCCATCGTGATCGCCATTCCAGATATCGTCAACAGCGCAATGGCTGATACTCCTGCTGCCAGTCCATCAAGCCCGTCGATCAAGTTGATCGCGTTAGTTATCCCGACAATCCATAAAATCGTAATCGGAATGCTCAAATATCCAAATTCCAATTGACCTCCGAAAGGTAAATTAATGTATTCGACTTGAACACCGCCGATAACAACTACGATCGTTGCTAACAGTTGACCACCAAGCTTTACCTTCGCTGACAATTCCTTCATATCATCAAGAATTCCTGTAATAATAATAATTGTTGCTCCTATAAATACAGGCCATGTGAATTTACTTTCAGGAAAGAAAAACAATAAGCCAATGGCGAAACTGAGAAATATGGCTAGTCCCCCTAGCCGCGGCATGACGATCTTATGCACTTTTCGATGATTCGGTTTATCGGTTGCTCCAATTTTAATCGCCATCTTCTTTACAAGCGGCGTAATTAAAACAGATGCTATAAAGCAGAATAACAAGGCCTTATACTCCATAAAGACCCTCCTCAGGTTTATTATGTCCTCTCCACTTTGAAGTAAGCTACTATAATTTTTCCATCTCTTGCTGAATAAATCCTGCTCTACTTCGAACAATAATCTTAAAAGATTATAGCACAACAAAGACGTCCGAGATATACATTTTTTCTTAATTATTTGTTAGCCCTTTTTTTACTTTCATAAACACTTTAATCGTTTTTCCGGCACCATCTCTAGCTTTGTTTTTCCCTTGTATTACTTGGACGGTTAGACATGGGGATAGTTTCAAAAAAAGTTAAGAACAGGAAAAAAGTAGTACAAATTTTCATCTCTCAAGACAATGGAAACAAATGCATTCTTGTTGCTTTCAGAGCTTTCTCCAAAAACTTTTATACCTCTTCGTGTGTTGTTTAAAACTTAATGGGGTGATTGACCGAGTTTTTCCCTACAAAAGAATAACTTCTCCAACTTCCAATTTATGGAGTATAATCCTCTTCATAATAAGGTTTAGCCAGCAGAAAATAAGTCAATATAAACCTAGAGGCAGTCCGAGAAATCATTTGCAATGTTCTTATTTATTTCCTTACAATATGTTTTATGTCATTTTTCTAGGAGGATTATCGAAATATGGTGAATAGAGAACGTAAGAAACTTGAAAGGTCTCTGAAAGCTCATTGGGTTTGGGCCATTGCCTTTGGGTCGGCCATTGGCTGGGGAGCCTTTGTTTTACCTACAGACTGGATCAATCAAGCGGGACCGATCGGGGTTGTCATCGGCATTTTGCTTGGTGCTGTCCTGATGATGATCATTGGTGTCAGCTATGGTTTCCTAATTGAGAAGTTTCCGGTTACAGGCGGAGAATTCGCTTATGCCTATATTGGATTTGGCAGGAAATTCGCCTTTCTCGCTGGATGGTTTTTGACACTGGGTTATATCTGCATTGTTGCGTTGAACGCTTCCGCCCTTGCTTTACTCGCTAAATTTTTGTTTCCCGATTTCGTGAGAACAGGAAATTTATACACGGTAGCTGGTTATGAAGTTTCTATCATTCAAATTGCTATTGCCAGTATTGCTCTCATTATTTTCGCATTCTTGAATATCCGAGGAGCAAGTTTTTCAGGCCGCACTCAGTTTATTTTCAGTATCATTTTAATTTTAGGTATTGCTCTGTTGGCTGTAGGAGCAATATTTACAGAAGGACCGAGCGTAGAGAATATCTCACCTGCTTTCCAGCCTGATAAAACAGCCATAGCATCGATTTTATCTATTCTTGCTCTTGCGCCTTTCGCTTATGTAGGATTTGATAACATTCCTCAGGCAGCTGAAGAGTTCACTTTTGATCCAAAGAAAGCTTTTGGTTTAATTATTTGGTCCCTGCTCGCAGCGGGATTGGCCTATAGTGCCATGATTTTGATCACAGCGAGCACGATGCCTTGGCAGGACCTTCTAGCACAGATTGAAACAAATAATTCCGTGTGGGGAACTGGAGATGCCATTGAAAGCTATATGGGACGAGCCGGTGTCTTAATCATCGGGATCGCAGTATCTATGGGTATCTTTACTGGACTGAACGGATTCTATATTTCAGCAAGCCGCCTGACTTTTGCCATGGGCCGTGCGAGAATCCTGCCAGACATGTTCAGAAAACTACATTCTAAATACCATACCCCTTACGTTGGCATCCTGTTTACGATGGCAATTTGCTTGATTGCTCCTTGGTTCGGCCGTGAAGCATTACTATGGGTAGTAGACATGTCATCGACCGGCGTTGCAATTGCATACTTTTTCTGTACAGCGACCGCCTATAAATTCTTCCGCTGGTCATCAAACAGTAAATCTAACGGAGCCTATGACGTCGTTGCTCCAGGAAGAAAACTGTTATCTCTGATCGGTATGATCAGTTCCATCGGTTTTCTCGTATTGCTTCTCTTCCCTGGATCCCCGGCTTCATTAGGGAGAGAATCCTATATCGCTCTTGGAGTGTGGATCTTGATCGGTATTGTTTTCTACCTCGTCAATGCAAAGCGTTACAATAGCATTGATCGTAAAGAAATGAATTATCTCATTTTAGAAAAAGAAGAAATTTAAACAAGGAAGTTAGCACTAACTTAGAAAAAATCCCCGCTCACCGCGGGGATTTTCTCATTTTAAAAACCAAAATGATCACCAAAATACTTATTCCAAATAGTATAAAACCAATGATGAAACCAATCCTTAGCTTCATCAGCTTTATCTTTTTTAATGTGAATCTGAGCTAATACAGGATCATGATCACTGGCACGACCATCTTCTTCTGAGAAATCTGCATTAATGTTAACTGTTTCTACCTTCGTTTGTTTTTTCAAGTCTTTATTAACAAGGATATGATCCAGTACTTGAGAGTTCCCTTGATAGATATACGTATAGCGCTCATCATGGGGAACTTCCTCAATCATATTAGCAAGAATATCTCCTTCCAGGGTTTCAATTGGAGCGGAAAATTCAAAATCGTTCAGGTCTCCTAGTACGACGACATTCGCATCGTTGACTTCATTTTCTATTTTTTTGACAAAGCCATTAATAACCTTCGCTTGTTGGATCCGCTGTTCCTCACTGCCCAGCTCGACAGGTTGAGAAGCTCCGAACAATCCATCGTCACCGCCTTTGGAATTGAAGTGATTAGCAACGATAACGACTTTTTCTCCATTGAATTCAAATTCAGCAGCTAGAGGTTTTCTTGAATCGTAGAAAGCATCGTTTGTTGGATCAACACGCCCAGGATTCAACGTGAGACCGTCTTCATTCACATCGACAGCTGTGACGGCGTCTCCATCTGGTTTATCCGTAAGCGTCACACGCTCAGGGTTATAAATGAACCCAACGCGAATGTTCCCACCAGGCTGACCTCCGTCTGTTTTATCTTGAGGAGCAATATCAGTAAATTCATAACGTGGCCCACCCGCTTCTACAATTGCATCAATCAGCGTCTGGTAGCTTTCGCTGGCATCGACCGTTCCATCGTCGGTGGCTCCATTGTTATCCTGCATTTCAATCAGACCGACAACATCAGGAGTATTCAAGTTGTTAACGATAGAGTCAGCAATTTTCTCAACTTTTTCAGGATCTGTTTCAGCTGAGTAATTTTCAACGTTGTAACTGGCTACCGTCATTTTCTGCTTCAGTCCTTTAAGTTTCGCGGATTCTCGTTCTGTTCCGCCATCATAGATCTGTGGAAAGTCTCCAGCTACACGTATTTTGTAGTTGCTGTAATCATAACTCACCACACCCGTAATGGATTCTTTGAAATAGTCACCCGTTTTCGCTGTCACGTCAATGCCGTCTACGTCAACCAGCATACGCTCAGGGTTGTAATCTTCAGGGGAGATCAACAAACCACCAGCATCCGTGAACAGCTGGTCTTCGCTAGCTTCTACATAAACAGGCAGCTCATCGTATTTGATTGGACCCGTCACTTTTGCTTCCGGAAGTTCAATGAACATGCCTTCAAGGCTTTCATAAAAATCAATTCCGTCTTCATTTGGATCGAAAGACTGTAAACCGTCGTTTTCGATAATTTCAGTCGGTGGTGTACGGTCCTCACCAATGACTACTGGCTCAGGTAAGTCCTGACCTGATGCAGTGACTTCTAAACCGGAGGCTGTAATTTGAGTTGTCAGGAGATCATCGGCATCAGAATAACCGTCTTCCCTCCACTCATTTACTTCACCACTGACCGTAACTTGATCGCCAACGTTTACACCATCGTTCCGTTTGTACACATAAATTCCCTCAGAAGTTTTTACATTATCATCTGGATTTACACTTTGCATGTAAAATCCGTTTGAACCATCTAACTTAGTCACGACGCCCTCTACTTCTTCTACGACTCGACCTTCATAAGGGGACGTGTGAGACGCTCCCTGAATGTCATGAATTTCTAATTCATCGAGAGGTTTCAAGGCAGTGTAAGTAAAAGTCGCTACCTCACTGACGTCGCCATTTTCCCGAACCGCAACTGCTTTAATCGTAGTATCTTCTTCAATGACGACCGGTTCTGTAAATTCTTTACTCTCGGCGGTAGGCTCTGAATCGTCCGTCGCATAATGAACCGTTGCCCCTGGCTCTGCTGTTTTCAAAGTAACCTCTGTTCCTTTTACCACTTCACCAGCCGATGGGCTCGCTGTTACAGCAAAAACTTTTTGAATGATGTCAGCTTGGAAACGTGGTACCAGTTTATATTCACCGAAACTGTAGTTAACCACACCATTGATTTGCTCATATGTTTGACCGACTTCTAGAAAGTCTTCATTTTCAGGGGTGATCAAAAACGTTCCATTTTCACCCTGTGCTGTAAAATCACCGTGCTGATTACTATCTGTAATTTCAACAGGTCCCACTTGTACGAACTCTGCTTCAATTTCTTCACCTTTTTCAGCACTGAAGTTGGAGGAACTGACAACTTCAGGAGTAGGGACGCCGGAGTCTTCAGCTGTGACTTCGACTTGAGATGAGGAAGTTTCAATTTGCTGCATGCCATAATAATCTCCCATTTCACCTGTCGCTTCCACCTGATCCCCAATAGCTGCAGTAATACCCGGGGCACGAACAATCACACCTGCTGTATCGTCTTGTATGTAGAGGTTGGTTTGGCCGCCCGCTTCGAAGGATGCTGTCGCGATTCCTTCCACCGTTACCGTCTCACCTTCAGCCTGGCGAGCATCTGCAATGGATTGTACTTCTCCTGTTTCCGTTTCAGGTACATTCGTATTGCCTAGATATTTGAATGTATCTTTCGCAAACTGGTCCCATTGTTCGGAAAGATCAACCGCGTCCGTAGCGTCTGTATCGCCTGTCGCTACATTCAAATTCCGTAGCAATGTGACATCTGTAGCGAAATATGCGCTGTTTCCAATCTGTCCCAGGGAATCAACGACCGCATCGTTTTTTTTCAAAACTAACGCATCATTACCGTTGAAATTCGTAACGTTATTGTTTACATCACTTACATTTTGAATGGCTTCCTGCGCCTGTGAATTAGAAATAACAAACACTTCACCCGCAGCTAAAGTTCCTTCCATTTGATAAGATGTGTTAGCGGTGGTATTCCCATTGCTGTAAATTTCAACTGTGTATTGCGATAAATCCACATCTCCGCCTGTACCGTTATAAATCTCAATCGCCTTATTGTAGCTGGACCCTTCGACATATTCAGAGATCAAAAGATCTGACTGCGTTTCAGCCTTTGCTACTTTAGGGAATGGAGTAATAGCTGAACCGGCTACAAGCATCAAAATCAAACTCCAGATGACTGTTTTTTTCAAATGTGTTGCCTCCTTTACAAAATATGATAAATTCTTGCTCTATTTCTCAGTATATAAAATTCAGAATTGAGAATATATTTTATTTTTGTAAAAAAAGATAAATCATTCCAAAGAAACACAACCTTAGACCTACTTGTAACAATCATATTACGGATCTTCCTACGTTTGATGGGTGTCGTATGGGAGTTTTCATATGTGTTAGAATATTAATTTGAGAGGTTAGTAAATTGAGGTGTTCATAATATGGGCAAACGTATAGTACGTGTAAGAAGAAAAAATAAAAAGAAACGAAGAAGAAGAGTGGCGACACTCCTATTATTGCTTGCCATGCTAATTGGAGGCGGATTCTATTACGTCTCTCAAGTGTACACGGCATCCTTTCAGGACCTTGGGCGTGGCGATAAATCAGATTTAAGAGAAGAAGCCGTTGATATCGGGGATGAGCCAATATCCATCCTGCTTATGGGAATAGAAGATTACTCTACCAATGGTCAGGCTGGACGGGCAGACACGCAGATTGTCATGACCCTCGATCCTGAAACTAAAAAAATCACGATGACAAGTGTTCCCCGTGATACAAAAGTAGAGATCCCGGCCTCTAAAGTTGGGGAAAATTATGCTGGGGAGCATAAAATCAATGCCGCCTACTCTCTCGGAGAAGTCTCTGGATATGGCGGTGAAAAACTGACGGTTGAAACCGTTGAAAATTACTTGAACATTCCGATCGATCGGTTCGCAACCGTAAACTTTGATGGATTCACTGAAATTGTTAATCTATTAGGCGGTGTAACGATCGATGTCAAAGAGCCATTCTGGGAGCGAAGCAGCCTTGACTGGTATAAAAAGATTGAATTTGAAGAAGGACCAATGAAAATGGATGGAGAGGAAGCTTTAGCTTTTGTTCGGATGAGAAAACGCGATGCCAATCTCACTTATCCGAGGGATGAGCGTCAGCGTCAATTCATCCAAGCATCGATCGACGAAGCAATTTCTGCTGGTACACTTTTCAAAGCCGGAGATATTGCTGATATCCTTGGAAAAAATGTAAAAACCAATCTCTCACCACAAGAACTTTATGCTATACAGAAAACATTTTCTTCTGAGAAAGCACAGACAGAAACGTTTAATATCGAAGGAGAAAATAAACGTTTGGAAGACGGACTCTATTATTTCGTCCCTGATGAGGAAAGCTTGACAAAAGTGAAAAATGACTTGAAGAATGCCCTTGGACTGAAATCAAGCACAGGTGAAGACTCAAGCACCAGTCAATATTCTTCCAGTGAAGAGGAGTCGTCGCTCACTAACTGATCCTACCCACCGCTCTATTTAGAGCGGTGGATTTTTTTGCACAAAAAAACCTTCCCTTGCAGGGAAGGTTCCTTTTGTTTCTTTCTCTCTGTCTTTATGAAACACTGCGAGTAAATACCAACACGCCATGCACCCTTTTGAACGTGTAGGGGCCTGGATACTCCAAAAAAGGTTTTACATCCGGATTTTTAATTCGGATATTTGATATGGTTGGTTTTGTGTCCATAATTCGTTTAAATGTAGTTTCTGTTAATTGCCTTACAGGTTCAATAACGATCGTCTGATCCAACCGGACACTGTACCGTCCAAAGATCGACAACTCATCCTGGTCCAAGAAAAGTCTCGTTATTTGTGCCAATCCACTTCATCCTTTCAACACTCTCTTTATTTATTGAAGTGTTTAGCACATCACCCAATCCTGTACTATTATCTTATCTCATAATTGAACTTTTGGAAAACGGTATATTGAACTATGCAATCCGATCAGAAAGATTCTTTAGCCGACTGCATTAAGCTGGCACGCCAACCTTTCTTTGTTTTCTGATACTCTCTCTTCAAATCCTCAGCGGCCTCGCTTTTGTATCCTTGCTCTTCTAGTTGAGCTTTCAACGGCTTATAAATTTCTTCAAATGCTTCGTCCGTACTGGCTTCGAGTCGATCAGCTGCTGAGTTATATTTATTAAAAAAATAACTGTAAGAAATATCTTCTCCACTTTGCTTTTTCTCTACAAATTCCTCTTCCGCTTCACTTACAATTCCATCAATACGATTTTCCGCTTCTCCGATCAACTCTTTGTAGGTAGTGCGATATGGCTCTATAATTTCTTCTGCACTAAGAGCGGATGAACCGGTCTCCTGTGGCAGTGACAGCTTATATTCTCCTTCTGCCAGCTGATCTACTTCCTTATCAGCTGTATCGTAGGTTTTAAAGAAAAACAAATAACCAATATATCCTGCCAAAATCAATAAAACGACGACTAGGAAAAGAGCGATCTTTTTCAAATTAACTTCTCCTTTGCATTTTTTCCAAAATAAAAATAAGTATATCACAGGAAAGATACAAAAAACCCTCTCTTTTAGATAAAAAGAAAGGGTTCGTAAATTTATTCTTCTATAATTCGATAATTCGTATGAGCGACGACTGTACGATCGTATTCAAAATCAATTTCATCTAAGTTATCCATTACAGTTAAATCAACAATTACTGACCGCTGGCATTGACTAGGAATGACTTTTCCTGTAAACGTAATGTCATTTCGTTCAAAGCTAACAATTTGGCCAGGGGTCGCAACTTTTTCATCAGGCTGTATCATATCTTCCTACCCTTCCTCTACAACGAATTTTCAACGTAAATGTTGAATCCTTACTATATGAAATTGACAAACAATTCACATAAAAGGTTTACAGAATATGTTACTTCATTCGACAAAAAAACTCAAGTGAAAAGGGTGCATTTTCATGGATTCTAACGTTTAGAAATGGTATTTTCGAGTTAATGTAACTTTATCCAATGTTTTACATAAAATCAAGTGAGCAGAGAGGAAGATAAGATCATTGACTTTATTAAAAACGAAAAAAATAATTCTCACTACATTCATGTCATTCCTTTTTCTGTTCATCGTTTTCGTCATTACCCTATTCATTCTTGGTCCGGACTATTTAAAAGCGAAAAGCAGTCCTGAGAAATCGGACGCCATTATTCTCTTAAGCGGTGGAGAAGAGAGGTTGGAGCAAGCCGTAAAACTTTACAATGATGAGCGAGCGAACAAAATCATTTTAACGAATTCCACAGAGCATTGGACCAAAGTTGAGACGGTTTCCGAGCGAGGTATAGCTAAGCAAGACTTGATTGAGGAACCTGAGGCGACGAGCACTTTTGAAAATGCTACTTTATCAAAGGAGATTATGAAAGAACACAAATTTAAATCCGCGATTGTTGTTACGAGTGATTATCATGCCCGTCGTACTAAGATGACGTTTGATAGGGTGTATGACAGCGACATCCAGCTTTCCTATTCCTTTGCTGACTCTTTTTTCAATCCTAATGACGGTCTGACAGAAAGAGAGACAAAAACCGTGTTTACGGAGTATGTGAAAATGATTGCTTACTGGCCGCGTTTATTATTCGTTTAAGTGAACAAATTAATAGTAATTTTGATTTATTAATCTAGTGGGGAGCCTGCCTGAAACCAGGAACCACTAGATTAGTCCTATGGACAGAAGACTTATCATCTTTTATTATGAAAGCGATTGCAACAAAATTCTGAAAACAAGGAGTGCTTGAATGAAGAAGAATTGGATTTGGATCATCGGTTTGACGCTTTTATTTTTGTCGTTTGCGCAACCGTTTGCACTAACAGAACAAAAGGTTCATGCAGATGAAAAGATGTATGAGTCGGTTGTTCTTCGCGGAAGTGCAGATACCCTGGACTGGAGCTCAAATGATCATCCATTACAATATGATGAAGAGGAAGGTTTGTGGCTGAGTAGCCCTATTGAATTAGAAGGTGGAGAGAAAACTGAATACAAGTTTGTCTATGACGGGAACTGGATGCCTGGCAGCAATTTGACCTTTACTCCTCCCCAGGATGGAAGTTACATATTTGCCTTTCATCCCGAAGATGAACGTACCGTAGATGTTCGCCTGGCAAACAATGGCACAGGCAGCCTGACTTTAGAGCTTACTGTTCCGGAGAACACGCCGGAATGGATCGTTCCCACAGTAGCTTCCAACAAAAACAATTTTAACTATGAAGTCAGTCCTATGAAAAAAATTGGTGACCGTACTTATGAAATAGCGGTAACTGGTGAAAGTGGTGAGACACTTTCCTATTTTTACAGTTTAAGTGGTGAGCCATACAAGGAAGTACGAGAAGAACCACGAACAGCTACCTTTACTGCAGATAACAAACGCTATCAAGATCAGGTAACAGAGTGGGAAACGATTCCGGTAGTTCAGGACGTTACACATGAATTCAATCATGAGCCCTACACCCCGGATAAAAACGATCAAGTTGAAATAAACGTAACTGTGAACCATTACGGTCCTATCGATCAAGGGTCAATTTATTACACAACAGATGGTTCTTCTCCTGATGGAAAGAGAGGGAAAGTAGCAAACGGAAAAACAGCTTCCCTCAAAGTTGTAGAAACAAAAGCTAATGATAATGGATCGAAAACAACGACAATGACTGGAACTATTCCTAAGCAAAAGAACGAAACACGTGTGAAATATAAAATAGATGTGTGGAATTCTGAAAGTGAAGGCTCTCAATTTGCTGATAACAATGCATTAACTTCAGATGAAGCCACAGAATTTGCTTACTATGTAGAGGATTATGAGTCTCCACAATGGGCAAAAGAATCCATCATCTATCAAGTTTTCGTCGATCGTTTCCGAGACGGCAGTGAGAAGAACAATGCTTCTGTCGATCCTTCAATCCCTTACGATGAACAACTGAAAGGATGGATGGGTGGAGACCTTCAAGGGGTATTAGAAAAGATCGATTATATTGACGATCTTGGAGTCAACACGATTTGGATCTCCCCTATTTATGAAGGCCCTTACTCTCACGGTTATCATCCGACCGATTTCATGAACATCGATCCACGTTTCGGCAGCAACCAATTAATGAAAGAGCTAGTGGACGAAGCGCACGAGCGAGACATCAAAGTCGTTTATGATCTTGTGCCGAACCATACATCAAGCAAGCACCCATTCTTCCAGGATGCGTTGGAGAAAGGTGAAGAGAGCCCTTATTTTGACTGGTACACGTTCCTGAACTGGCCAAATGAGTATGAAACATTTTATGGTGTCCAGGAATTACCTGAGTTGAACAACGATAATCTAGAAACGAGAAACTATATGCTTAATGAAGTCGTTCCTTTTTGGATGGAAGAAATCGGAGTCGACGGTTTCCGCCTTGATTATGCAAAGGGACCAAGCCAAAGCTTCTGGGTAGACTTCCGCCATAAGGTAAAAGAATTGGATGAAGATGCGTTTATTTTCGGGGAAGTCTGGGATAATTTGGACACCATTACCTCTTATACAGGTAAACTGGATGGCGCCATCGATTTTCCAACACAATCGGCCATCTATGATGCATTTATTAATGATTCCAGTATGAATAAGCTTGCTGATTCTTTAACTACAATCAACGAAGCCTACCATGAGGAGTTCGTTCCAGCTACATTCCTCGATAGTCACGATATGCCGCGCTTTTTATATGAAGCGAATGGAAATACGCAAACCTTGAAGATGGCTGCTTCTCTTCAATTTGCTTTACCTGGGGCACCAATCATTTACTATGGAGATGAAGTCGGCCTTTCACAAAGTGGAAACCATGAGAAAGTTTCCGAATGGAAAGACCGCTACTATAGAGAAATGATGATTTGGGATGAATCTGAACAAAACCTCGACCTAAAAGGTTATTACGAAAAGCTCATTGATATGAGAAAAGAACATAAAGCGCTCACCCATGGTGACTTCAATGCGATCTATTCTGACGATGATGTCATTGTTTTTGAACGTAACCTGCCACAAGATCATGTGCTAATTACGATCAACAAAGGAGAGAAAGCCCGCAATCTGGATATCTTTGATTTGTATCACCAGAAAAAACCAAACCGTGTCCAGCTGACTTCCCTTTTGAATGATGAAAAAGTGAAAAGTCATAAAGGCTCTCTTGGGGTAAGTTTACAGGAAAACACAATTCAGATATTTGATGTAAAAGGTAAACTGCGCCAAGAAGCGCCGAGTGAAGAGCAAAAATATTCGAAGGTCGTATTAAGAGGTTCTGCCCCGTTAGATTGGGAAAGTGATCGTCACCTGCTCTCTTTCGATGAAGCTGATCACGTATGGAAAAGTGAACCGATCTCGTTAACAGCCGGAGAAACAGTGGAATTCAAATATGTACGCGACGGAGAATGGCTCGAGGGAGGTAACTTAAGCTTTACTCCTGAAACTACTGGAGACTATATTTTCATTTTTGATCCGCAGGCAGAAACGGAGGTAACGGTAGTTCCGGTAAACTCTGCAAGTCAATCTGCCGCATAAACATAACCGTCCCTTTGTAAGGGGCGGTTATTTACTATAATAAATCTTTCATAAGCTTGTCATATTTTCATATGAAATCTTAGAAAATTACTAGAAATAACCATAATCATGTCTCATAATAAGAAATGGAGTATAATTTTGGGGGATACAAATGAAAAAGATTACTTGGTACATGATTGTTACGTTTTTGTTACTGATGACAGTGCTTTTCCCTTCGTATGCTAAGGCTTCTGAGCAGTTTACAGATACCGAAGGGCACTGGGCAAATGAAGAGATCGAATATTTGATAGAAAAAGAGATTGTAAATGGTTACCCTGATGGATCTTTCAAACCAGATGCACCCATTACCCGCGCGGAAGCGTCAAAAGTTATCATTAGTGAGCTGGACATTGATTTAGAATCTCTGCCTAGCCGAGATATGTTTCCTGATGTGAATGGTCACTGGGCGGAAGATTACATAAAAGCAGCTTCCACAGAGGAAATCATTACGGGTTATGAAGATGGTACCTTCCAACCGAATGCCCATCTGAAGCGTTCAGAACTCGCCGCTATTTTAATCCGTGCTTACAACCTAGAAGGCGGTGAAACGGACGGATTCAAAGATCTTTCCACAGAGCACTGGGCTTTTCCTTATGTGAATGCCTTATTAAACCACAACATTACAACCGGATATGAAGACGATACCTTCCGCCCATCAAGGAAAGTATCAAGGGCAGAGTTTTCTACATTTTTAGCTCGTATCTTAAATGAGAGTTTCCGTGTTGAAGAGAACTCAGACGGCACAACCGACGAAGAGGAAGAGTCTCTTCCCCCGTCTGAAATGACTCAAGTTCCAGTTTTGATGTATCACAGCCTTTCTGAGAACAAAGAAGACTGGAACTCCATTGTAATCTCACCTAGGAAGTTTTATGAGGACATGCTTTATGTCAAAGCTATGGGATATGAGACGATTACATCTGAAGAGTTAATTGCCTACAAAAATGGGGATAAAGATCTTCCTGAAAACCCAATTATGATTACCTTCGATGATGGGTACAGAGATAACTATTTATACGCTTATCCGATACTTGAAAAATTAGATATGGAAGCGATCATTTCGATTATTGGCTGGAGTGTAGGTAGATACACGTCTATTGGAGATCAATACGAGATCCTCCCTCATTTCTCATGGCAAGAAGCCAAAGAAATGGTCGACAGCGGACACGTGGATATTCAAAACCATTCCTTTAATCTGCACACGCCTGCTGATGAAAATGGATTTGGTCAAGGGGTATTGCCGCTAGAAGGCGAAACGAAATCCCAGCATGCTGAACGGTTCCGTGAAGATACGATGAAGCTTCATCATCAGATTAAGGAACATCTAGGTTATGAACCTAAGCTATTCACCTATCCTTACGGCTCCTATAACGAGACAACGGAAAATGTATTAAAAGAGCTGGGCTACGAGATATCCCTTACTACAAAACGCGGAATCTCAGATGTCGATCAAGGCTTAATGGAGCTCGAGCGGATCGGTACTCCTTATTATCTGGACAGCCCCGAGCTGATGGACCAGATGTTAGAAAACTTAGGGCGAAATAAGCGGGTTCCTTATAGTGAATTGGCAAATTCCGAGGATCGAATTAACTTGCTGGAAAACGATCTTGGTTTAGAATAAGGTTCATAGTCGCTTACAATCATATAGATTTTCCTAATTGAGGATACCTGGTAATGGGTATCCTTTTTTGTTAGATATCCCAGATCTTTTGTTAAGCTATTTATTTAATTAACATAAGGGGCGAATCCTTGAGACTGTTTTTAAGATGTTTATGGAGGTTGAAGGCGTGAGGGAAGGAATTGCTTTCCTGCGGGAATTGACAGCCTCCTTCATCACTAGTTTCCCAGCCAATGTAATAATCCTCACTAACCCATGTTAATGGAGTTGAATCAAAAAAAGATACCTCTTGAGCGGGCATCCTTTCTTATTTGAATCGAGTTGTTTTATCCCAGCCTATTACCTGACGTTTTCGTTTTGCTTTCAAGTAGAATAAAAGACTTCTTACGAAAAGATAGGAGAATAACTGAGCATAAGTGAAATACATGATAAAACTCGTGAGGATATTTTTTGGCGTAAAAGTATTTTCCGCTGCCTGGGCACTCATCAATTGGCTAGTGTAAACGATATAGGCGATATACCAAATGAACATTAAAGGGATCGTATAAGTAATAGACAGTAATTCCAAAAGGCCTAATGCGAACCACATATAAGATAGCACTAGGAAAAACCAGAAGATTACATATACCATAAGCTGGTGAATTGAATGCACCATCATTTTCCCTCTAAAGTATCCCGGGACCGTTAGAGTCTTTTCTACAATATAGAGATTCCCCTGCAGCCAACGGGTACGTTGCCGAATATACACGCCCATTGTTTCTGGCTCCTGTTCCCAAGTAACTGAAAGAGGAACGATTGGCAGAAGTTGTCCTTGCTGAGTAATACGCAGGGTAAGCTCTGCATCTTCGGCGATTGCATAAGGATCATAACCTCCAAGCTCTTCAATCACCGACCGGCGAACGAGCATGTTCGTGCCTGTTAAAGAACCCGTTTTAAATAACTGCCATCTTCCCGATTGCATTAACAGTTGAAACACTTGAAATTCAATAGAAATCATTCGGGTTAATAGATTCCTCGACTCATTTCTCGTTTTTACATAACCAACAGCTCCAGCGGCATCTTTAACAGTATGAGCAACTTCAACCAGCTTTTTCAACGCACCTGATTCTGCCTGATTATCTGCATCATAGACGCAAAAATACTCACCTCTGGATACCTCCAATCCGTAATTTAGCACTCTCGACTTTCCTTTTGGCTCTCCTGGAGGCACTTGAATATGGTGAACATGGTGATAAATGCGATCATAATCTTCAATAATTTCACCAGTTCCATCTTGCGAGTTGTCATTCAACACGTAAATATGGAGAGGACCTGGATAATCTAGCTGAACCATCGCATCTAAGGTGTCCTTAATTACGACCGCTTCATTGTGGGCAGGAATTAAAATATCCACACTTGGATAGTTAACCAATTGCATGGAGTGCTGTTTTTTTGTTCGATAATAGAGACCTGCAAACGTAAGTAAAGAATAATACACTAAAAGACTTAAGAACAAAATGGTTGTAAGCATAAGCAAAGCTTTAATCGTGAAAAGACCTACGCCAATGCTGATGGCGGTACCTATTAACAGCATAAGCGTAATAACAATGAATTTTCTCATAAGCGCGATCTCTCATGAACCTCTTTGACCTGAACGTGAAATCCAATCGGTTCTACGATCCATTTCAGGTCGGCCAATGCTTCTTCTGTATAGATTTGAGATAATCTTGATAGAATTCTGTCCCTTACGATCTCTAGACCATTTGCGTTTGTATTTTGTAAAAGGAAAACGATCGTATCTGTATCATGTTTTCCTACAATATCAAAGTGCTTGCGAATCGAGTGATAGATAATATCAGATAGTTTTACAAAGCTTGTTTTCTTAACATTAGGAGGCAGTTTGCTCATATTAATATAAACAAGAGCTCCTAACTCTTTTTTTCGTGACATAGAGGTTAGGATTAAGCCCTTTTGTTTCTCGAATTCCCGCTTTGAGAGGATTTGTGTATCAGCAATGTATTCTTCTAACTCAAGAATCCTCTTGCTTAATTGTCTGTTCCTTTTTACAAGAGAATCACTCCACTTCGCTATGACATAACTTGACCATAGGTGAACAAGCACCACAGCATGAACGCCAATCCAGTCCAGTTGACTGAGAGTCGTCCACTCGAAAGCAAAAGCGAAGCTAAGTAAAACCAGGGAAGATCCCGTTGTGAAGATAATGAAGAGTAAAAAAGAAACTTTCTCATTAAAGCTGAGAAAAACGATGACAGGCAACAAGAAGGCCACTAATAAGATGGGGTGTACAATTGGCTCCATTTTATAAAATAAAAAAACAAAACTAACGACCCATAATACAAATGCAATTCCTATTTTTTGCTGTCTCATTTTAACCCTCCTCCCTAATTACTGTTCATTATAATGGAAGAAAGGCAGTTTGGGAGAAAATAATGTGCGAAATCAGTAAGGAATTATTTTTTATAATCCCACATCACCTGCCAGTTATCTTTAGATTTCACTACGTAGACGTTCTGATGCAAATCAAAATGACCATACTTTCCTTTGAAAGTCTGGATAACTGTAAAGGAATATACGTTTTGTAAGGGCTTTGCCCCCTTCTCCATCTTCCAATCCTTTAATTTTTTTGCATCACCAATGGTAAAAGTAAAAGTCTCGACGCCAAAATGGTTCATAAACACATGAGCTCGGTCCTGTATGTAATGACCAACGGAGAATTTGTCTTTCATAAGCGGATGCAGCAACTCCCATGAATCAGAAAATTTGCCCTCCTGTTCAAACGTATAAAAAGCTTCCACGGCCTCTTTCGCTTGATGGCTTGGACTTGTTTGAATGTAAATAAAAATAGAAACAGCTAGGATAACTGCCAGTACACCGACAATGGGGATCCATTTTGCTGAACTTTTCAAACAACTTCCCCTCCTCTGCCCTAGTTGTATAATTTATGCAGTAGATTGGAGGTTTAGTAAAGGTAGAAAAGCCTGAATCCAAATTTGGATTCAGGCTTTACGCATCATCAGTTTTTTTCAGCAAAATCTTTTAATTCATCTAATCGACGATTCATGCTGCTCGGGCTCACCCCGTATTTCGTCGCTACTGCTTTTTTAGTTACAGAACGATCATAATTAAAATATCTCGTTCCAGTCATGAAATACTCAAGAGCCGCTGAAAATACGGACGGCTTGCGGTATTTCGGCTGGTATGTTTCTTTATATTGGCTCCATAGCTCCCGAAGCATTGTGTAGGAGGTAGATGCTTGAACGTCTGACGGAATGTTTTTACCCAATAATTCTAATACATCATCAGTCTCAACCGTAGGTTCACTATCTGCATCTTTCTGATCAAGATCACTATGAATCCATTTCTTCATGTAACTCATAAAGTTTTGTTCAAGCTCGTTTTGGATAGAAGATTCAGGTGGGTTTCCATTTTCCAACGACTTCTTGAACGCTTTAAAAAAGGAAGAATGATTTGGAATAGCCAATGGAATGAAGTTGAATATCGTCCCCCACTTCATTAGGATCCCCATTACATAAGGATTATCAGGAACGTTTTCGTCTTTTAATGGAATACCGTCTCTCTTCACCTCATAAAGGGAGCTTGAGAAGACATCCTTCACTTTAGCGATTTCTTCTGACTCAATCGTTTCAACTTTATAAAGACCAGGAGACAATGACGTCCATTCTGTCACCGAAGGTTTGGCTGGTTGAGGAATCGTACCCTTGCCTTTTTCATCAAGGTATTCTTCAAACACCGTCTTCCCGTTATTTTGACGAAGAAATACTTCGTTCATCATATTGAATGCTTCTTCCATCTGCTTTTCTTTTGTTTTTGCTTTACCTGATGGCGCTGCGTCCGTGTGGAACTCTGCAACATATTCCATAAAGTTAGTATATTGTTCGTTCAGCAGTTCGTGGACACGCTCTTGGGTCATTTCTTCCCCTTTCAAGCGTCCACAGCACTTTTTATATTTATCACCGCTGCCACAAGGGCATGGTCCGTTTCGTTTTACTTTACTCATTACAATTCCCCTCTTATATCTTAGAACATCACCTTATAGACTAACTAAAATCAGCTGCAGATGCAAAAAGAAAAAAACACCCACCTCAGGTCATCCAGATTCTGGATGACCTGAGGTGGAAATATGTGGATGACCTGAGGAGACAGTTTTTCCCATAACATCTACAAAACAAAGAAGCACCTGGCCCGTAGGATTAGATGTTACGGGTCGGTGCTTCGTTTGCTTTGGTGGAGGAGCGGTATTTAATATCAAACGGAACGATAATTCGTTTGGCAGGCTCCGTTTTGTCTTTCACTTTTGCTATTAAACATTTAGCTGCCTGTACACCCAGTTCATAGATATGAATGTCGACAGTAGTCAGTGGTGGCCGTGTGATCTCAGATAAATAGACGTTATTAAAACTTACGATAGAGAGATCATCCGGCACCCGCTTATTGCACTCTTCCAACATATTCACAACACCAATGCTCATAAGATCATCAGCGATGACAAGGCCAGTCGGTGGTTCTGGCAGGGCAAACAACTCGTTTACCGCTTGTTGACCGCCTGACTTAAGGAATTCCGTATGAACTCTGTATTCATCCAAATACGGTAGCCCTGCTTCTTCAAGAGCCATCTGATATCCACGCATTCGGTCAACGGTTACGATAAGGTCCGTCGATCCGCCGATAAAGGCAATGCGTTCATGGCCTAGGCTGATTAAGTGTTTCGTAATCTCTCTTCCACCACTTACATTATCATTATCCACGTGTGTAATTTCGTCGATCCGCTCTGATGGTTTTCCGATAATGACAAAAGGAAAGTTTTGTTCCAGCAAAAAGTTAATGACTGGATCATCAATCTGCGAGTATAGCAAAATAATTCCATCCACACGGTTGCTGTAGACCATACGCTCTACACCCTCGAGCATTTCCGTACCCGTCTCACCTGTAGCAAGAAGCAGAGAATAATCCATCTTATGTGCAATTCCGCTTATCCCCCGTAACACTTCTGGAAAGAACGGGTTTTGGAGAGCTTTATCCGCACTAGACGGCATCACCACACCGATCGACTGGCTCGAGCGATTCGCCAGACTCCTCGCATTAGCATTCGGATGATAGCCCATTTCCTTCATCGCTTTTTTTACCCGTTTTTTTGTAGCTTCACTGATCCGCGGATGGTCAGCGATAACACGGGATACCGTAGACGGGGCTACTCCTGCCGCTTTTGCCACATCTTTAATTGTCACTCCCATTACGATCACCTTCTATTGAAAACGTTATCTTCTATTGTAGCCTAATATGACTATTCTTACAGTTCTTTTATATCATTTTCTCTTTTAATTGAAGAGAAATGTTTAATAAAGCAGAAGCGGAATGTTCTTGTACATTCCGCTTCCTCCTACTTTGAAAAAGATTATCCTTTCGTACCTCCCGCTGTCAAACCGGAGACGAAATACTTTTGCAGGGATAAGAAAAGAATCGAGATTGGGACCGCGATTAACACAGAACCTGCAGCAAACAATGTAAACTCATTACCGAACTGATCAGAAATCATTTCATATAGACCAACGGCAAGCGTAAGTTTCTCATCCGTACGCAGAAGAATTCGCGCCAGGATAAAGTCTGTAAATGGCGTAATGAAGGTAAACAAGCAGATAACGGCAATCATCGGTTTTGCAAGTGGCATGACAATTTGCCAGAAGATCCGGAAGTTTCCCGCTCCGTCCATTCGAGCAGATTCATCGAGCTCTCTAGGAATTGTGTCTAAATATCCTTTCATTAGATACGTGTTCATCGGTATCGCTCCACCTGTGTAAACAAGGATGAGGGACAAGTGTGTGTCAATTAACCCAGTCAAGTTAGCCAAAGCATAGATAGCGATCAAAGCCGCAAAGTTCGGGATCATTTGCAGAATTAAGAATGTCATCAATCCATTCTTTCTGCCGATAAAACGGAACCTTGAAAAAGAATAGGCCGTTAAACAAACAAGAATGACGGAAAGAACCATGGTTAGAATACAAATTTTCAGTGTATTCCAATACCAAATTAGATAATCACTTTCTGCAGGATTGAATAATTCCTTATAATGCTTGAAGGTTGCATCCGATGGGATCATGGATGACCCGGATAAACTGTTCCCTGGGTTAAGAGAAGACCCGACGATCCACAAAATCGGATACAAAATAATCACGCACATAACCGCAATCACTAAATAGGACAACGTCAGCTGTAGTGTTTTTCCTCTGTTTCTCTTCATATTACATCATATCCTCTTCTTGGAATGATTTCGTTCTTCTAAACTGCCATAGCGCGACAGCAATAACGATTAACGATAGAATCATCGTGATAGCTGCAGCTTTTCCGTACTGGGCAGAAGTCATCGTCAAGGAATAGATCCAAGAGATCAAGATATCTGTACCTCCTGCGTTTTGTCCGGGTACTGCAGGTCCTCCGCCATTGAAAAGGAAGATTACATTAAAGTTATTAAAGTTAAACGTGTATTGCGTAATCAAAATCGGAGCTGTGGCATAAAGGACAAGTGGAAGCGTAATATTCTTGAACTTCTGAATAATCGTAGCTCCATCCACTTCAGCCGCTTCATACAGCTCATTCGGGATCGATTGAAGGACCCCTGTAACCATGGCAAAAATGAACGGAAAGCCCAGCCATGTCTGAATCATAATCAGAGCAATTTTTGTATAAACAGGATTCGTTAACCACGGGATATCCCCTAACCCAAAAATAGCAAGGATATCATTGTTAATCGTTCCAAACGTCTCATTAAACATTCCAGCAAAAACTAGAATGGAAACGAAGGCTGGAACTGCCCAAGGCAAAATGAAAATGGTACGGAAGATTTTTTGGAACTTGATTTCTTTCTGATTCATCAGAACGGCCAGGAAAATTCCTAAAGCAATTTGGAGTGTAGTCGCCCCAAATGTCCAAATAACTGTCCATGCTAAAACGCTGAAGAACGTTTCACGCCAAATTGGAATACTAAAGATCTCAATGAAGTTCTTGAACCAGACCCAGTCTACTAGACTTGCAGGAGGTGAATGGTATAAATCATAGTTTGTAAACGACAGTAAAACAACGAAAAGAATCGGGAAAATAACAACAAAGATTAACAATAAAAACCCTGGGGTCATCATTAAGTATGGGAATCCGGCTCCAACCAAATTGTGATATTGCTGACGAATCGAGTTCGGATTTTCATTTCTATCCCTTTGCTTGCCCACTTTGAAAGCATCTCTTAAGTTAAAAATGTAAATGCCTAATCCTAGTATGGTGACGATAACCGTCAAGATCCCTTCTACCAAAAGCGTAATGGAATGGTCATAGGCGGGATCGATTCCAAGAGTGATTAGCCCCCAGAATCCGAACTGGATTAAATCCTTAAAAGCAATGACAAAAGATGCTGTCAAAATGAGAAAGACTATCCCTTTAATCAACTGCTTATTATAGATCTGTCCGAGCCCTGGAATAATCGATAGCGCTAAAGCTATTTTCCTATGATTTGACTGGTATTGGTTTTCATTCTCCCCCATGTTCAGGCTCCTTTCTCTCCATGCTCTTCTTTAAAAAAGAAGCAGCACCCGTTTTTACCCGGGTACTGCCTCGCCCGTTTATTCGTTACCAGAGTGATTCAATTCAATTTGTTTACTAATTGTGTCTACCCCTTCGTTCAGTGCATCTTCAGGAGAAGATTTTCCTGTAGCAACCAATTGCAGTGCTTGTGCCATTGGCTCCCAAACTTCACTCATTTCAGGAATGTTAGGCATTGGAACACCACGTTCAGATTGAATTGCAACGGCGGATGCTCTTTCGTTATCTGCAATAATTGGATCTTCGATAAGAGATTTGACTGGTGGAATTTCACCTGTTTCTTCAAAACGGATTTTCGCGTTTTCTTCGTTGGCAATCCACTCTACGAGCTTCGTAGACCATTCTTTATTCTCAGACATTGCAGAAACGTGCCATCCTTTAACTCCAATGAACGTTTGTGGATATTCACCATTTGGAAGTTTTGGTAGTGGAGCTACACCAAAATCAATTCCTGCATCGTCTAGAGCTTGATAAGCCCAAGGACCATCCATCATAGAGGCTACATTGCCATCTTGGAATAAACCGTCTTTAGCAGATCCTCCACTTTCACCAACAATTCCACTTGGGAAAATTTCTTCATACCATTTTTGAATGTATTGAGCTCCTTCAACAGCACCTTCATTATTCAATCCCAGGTCTTGAGGGTTTAATGTGCCTTCTGCACGATCAAATACATAACCACCATAGCCAGACATGATTGCGTTACCAAAGTAGAAGTTGTCCCAAAGAGCTAGGAAACCGTATTTCTCTTTTCCAGCAAACTCTTTAGAGAACTCGAAAAGCTCATCAAAGTTTTCTGGAACTTCTTGCATATGTTCTTTGTTATAAATGAAAACCGGAGTTTCAGTAGACTTCGGTAGACCATATAATTTGCCATCATATGTCTGTGCTTGTACAGAAGCTTCTGTGTAAATATCAGTTACAGAGCTTTCCACTTGTAATGGTTCGAGAAGTCCTTCAGTAGCTAACTGGCCGATTTGGTCATGTGGAATAGTCAATACATCTGGACCCGTGCCAGCTGGACCATCTAAACGTAGACGTTCACGCATGTCACTTGCCATATCTAATTCTTCATATTCTACTTCAATTCCATACTCTTCTTCGAAACTAGCAATGGCAGGCTCAAGCCCGATTCCTCTTTCTTTATCTTCCCAGATTACTAGTTTTTCAGGTTTCTCTGGCATGCCATCTTCAGAAGATGAATTTCCTTCACTATCTGATCCTCCTGAGCTAGCCTCTTCTTCGCGATCAGGCGCACAGGCAGCCAACAAACCAACAGCAAGAAAGGCGACGAATAAAACACTTAACCATTTCTTCATCAAAAAGTTCCCCCTTAAAATTTTCACTTCACGTTAGACGTGAACACGTGCAAAAGTTAGTGAAAACGATTGCACACTTCTTGATTCTTATTATACAAACCCACATTATTTTTGCAAGCGTTTTCTGACAAAATCCTATATTATTTTAAATTCTATTATCATAGGGTTTAAACCGCTTCCATTGTTTTCATTGACTTCAAGCCCATTATTCATTACTTTAATTATAGAAAGATAAACTTTTATTCTTTTGTGCAAGCGATTGTTCAGAAAGGAATGATATTTTTGTTAAAAGAAGCAATCTACCACCGACCGAAAAACAATTTCGCCTATGCTTACGATAGAGAAACACTCCATATTCGCTTACGAACGAAAAAGAATGACTTGGAAACTGTGACGCTTGTTCACGGAGACCCTTACGTATGGGAAGATGGAGAATGGCAATATGAAACGCAGCTAATGAAGAAAAGCGGAAGCGATGAGCTTTTTGATTATTGGTTCATCTCACTGAAGCCCCCGTACCAACGCTTGCGTTATTCATTTTTATTAGAAGATCAAGAGGAAAAATGGAATTATACTGAAAAGGGGTTTTATGAAAAGATTCCCGTCGATGATATTGCCTATCACTTTTGTTTCCCTTTCATGAATGAAGCTGATGTTTTCCAAGCTCCTGAATGGGTCAAAGATACGGTCTGGTATCAAATTTTCCCTGAAAGGTTCGGAAATGGAGATCCATTTAGAGATCCTGAAGGCACCTTGCCATGGGGGAGTGAAGATCCGAGACAGGATAGTTTCTTCGGTGGAGATTTCCAAGGGGTCATCGATCATTTAGACCATCTTGAAGACCTTGGGATAAACGGCATCTATTTCACACCAATTTTTAAAGCGCACTCCAACCATAAATATGACACCATCGATTACATGGAAATTGATCCACAGTTCGGAGATAAAGAAACGTTTCAAAAACTAGTGAGAGCATGCCACGAACGTGGTATTCGCGTAATGCTTGATGCCGTGTTTAACCATAGCGGCTACTATTTTTCTCCATTCCAAGATGTATTGGAAAACGGTGTGAAATCAGATTATTACGATTGGTTTCATGTTTGGGAAAAAGAAGTTAAAACCCAACCGAAACCAAATTATGATGCCTTTGGATTTGTTCCTGAGATGCCGAAATTGAATACGGAAAATCCTGAAGTCAAACAATATCTCCTTGATGTAGCCCGCTATTGGATTGAAGAATTTGATATCGATGGCTGGCGTCTTGATGTTGCAAACGAAGTCCATCATGCCTTCTGGAGAGATTTCCGACGCGTTGTGAAAACGACGAAACCTGAAGCCTATATTCTAGGAGAAATCTGGCACGACTCCATGCCATGGCTGCAAGGCGACCAATTTGACGCAGTGATGAACTACCCGTTCACGAATGCTGTTTTGAAATATTTTAATGGCGAGATCAGTTTGGAACACTTCAAAAATCAAATTTCCCATGTCGAGCATATGTACCCGGAGAATGTAAATGAAGTGGCCTTCAACCTTTTAGATAGCCATGATACACCAAGAATTCTCACATACGCAGATGGAAATAAGGAAGCCGTGAAGCTGATGTATTTGTTCCAGCTTTCCTATAAAGGTACCCCTTGTATCTATTATGGGGATGAAGTTGGTATGACAGGCGGTGAAGACCCAGGTTGTAGGAAATGTATGGTCTGGGATGAGGATAAGCAGGACCTTGAGCTGTTTTCTTACGTTCAGAACCTGATCAGTCTGCGCAAATCTCAGCCTGCTTTCGGAAACAATGCTCGTCTATCTTTCAAGGACTACGATAAGGACGTGCTTGTTTATCAAAAAGACTCTAGTGAGCAATCACTATTGTTTGTTGTGAATGCAACGGAAGAAGAAAAAGATTTATCTCTCGAAGAACCATTAGGAGAAACTCTTCTTTTAAGTCAGAAGGCAAATGTGAAAAAGAATACTGTAAAACTTCCTGCTTATGGCTATGCCGTGATTGAAATTTAACTTTGTTTTACTTGGCGGTTCGCTGATATATTTCATTTCTTGCCGATATATATCAGCGATCGCTGATATCCGGACTAAAAAAATCCTTTTTCAAGTAAATATTTGTGATACTTATCAAAATTATATCTCACGAAGGATTTAAGACTTCTAATGCCTAACTATTAAGTACAGAAAGGTGATGAGTCTATGATTATTAAAGAGCGAGAAACTTCATTAAGCTTAAGGCAGTTAGAAGTTTTAGAAAGAAGACTAGTAAACACCCACCCCAACTTCAAACTAATAAAAGAAAAATTATCCTCAGAACTCGCTGGACAAAAAGGTGAGTTGGCTCTCAATTATCCCCTCTCCTTTTGTACCAAAGACCACTTAATTTATTTCGATTTACGATTATGGGATGGTACCCACTTCTTTCAGAATGACGCGCTAATCCTAACTAGAAAATGGATCCTTCTGATAGAAGCAAAATATATGGCAGGTACCTTATATTATGATGATAAACAACTAATAAGAGATGATCATCAAGGGTTTGATAATCCGATCCATCAGGTAAATCGCCATAAAGACCAACTTCAGAAATGGCTTTCCCTCCATTCTTTTCCTATCCCCTCTATCTACTGCCTCGTTACGAATAGTCACCCCTTATGTGTGATTCGATCAAACACTCAAGAGGAAGACATAGTCATTCGCACGTATGACCTACCTGAAAAGATTAATAATTTGGATACTCTCCAAGTTCCCACTCCCCTTTCAACAGCTAAACTCCAAGAATTATCAACTGCTCTACTAAAGGCTCACCAGCCATCTTCTTTCAACTATTTAAGAACAATCGATGTTAAACCATCGGATGTGAAAACAGGCGTTTATTGCAGTTCATGCAGCTACACACCTTTACAGAGACATCATGGAACATGGTACTGTCCTAAGTGCCGATGTTCAGACAAACAGGCGCATATTGAAGCTTTAAAGGATTACAAATTATTATTCGGTAGTGAGATTACTAATGAAAAAGCAAAGAGATTTCTTCGTCTTGATTCTCCTTCAGTTACAAAAAGGATCCTACAATCTTTATCGTTAGAACAGCAAGGGCAAAATAAAGGCAGGAAGTACTACTTAGAACCATAATTCTAGTGGATTACTGATATGTAGGTTTTTTCGCTGATATAAATCGTCATTCGCCGATATATATCAGCGTTCGCCGAAATTTCACCCTAAATAGCCGATAAACCATGAAAAGTCCTCAGGTCATCCAGAATCCCCCAACTTTCTAACTAGTATCATATTTCCTACTATTACATTATTTATCTTAGGTTTCATCTTCTGTAAACTTATAATTGAAACGTTTCACTAAATCATTAAAAGGAAGTGAATTTATTGAAAAAGTACACGACTTTGTTCTTAGCTGTCATCTTAGCGATAAGCACTGTATTCCCTGTATCCTCTTTTGCCATATCAAAAGGTAAAGAGGTTGCTTTATCGAAACAATTGAAAGCGGTATCAAAGAAAACGTATCGATATTTTGAAGAGTTTACAGTTGAAGAAACCGGCCTTACTTATGATGCCGTACGTTATAGTGAAGACGGAGAAATGACCGCACAAAAACACACCTCCCCTACCAATATCGGAATGTACATGATGAGTACAATTGCTGCTGAAGAATCAGGACTGATTTCCCGCGAAGAATCGATTGAAAAAATCCAAACAACATTGAATTCCCTCGAAGATATGAAAAAGTGGAATGGGCTCTTTTACAACTGGTACAACACCTCTGATGGATCACTCTATAAAGACTGGGGTGAGTTCATTTCTACCGTCGATAATGGATGGCTGTCTGCAGGCTTGGTAGTTGTAGGACAAGCCTATCCAGAGTTGTTCGAACAGTCCAATAAACTGGTTCAGAACATGGACTACTCTGTGCTTTATACACCGGAAGTTGGGCAAATGAGAGGCGGCTATGATGTTGCAGCAGAAAGCTATACCTCGCACCATTACGGCGCTTTCTATACAGAGCCACGGGTCGCAAGCTACATTGCCATCGGTAAAGGCGATGTTCCTAAAGAACACTGGTGGATGATGGACCGCACCATGCCTGCAAGCTGGGATTGGCAGCAGCAAACACCTGAAGGATACACGACCACTTATGATGGAGTAGAAGTCTTTGAAGGCCACTACAGCTACAACGGTAAAAAGTATGTACCAAGCTGGGGAGGCAGCATGTTTGAAGCGCTTATGCCTCAACTTGTTTTGAAAGAAAAAGAACTTGGGAAAGATGCCCTTGGGCTGAACAACCAGCGCCATGCTGAAATTCAAATCGAGTACGCAAAAGAGCAAGGCTATGAAGCTTGGGGAATGTCACCAGCGGCAACTCCAGACGGCTACTCTGAATTTGCCGCTACTCCTCTTGGAATGGATGGATACAAGGCTGACGGGACCGTTACGCCGCACGCAACATTTCTTTCGCTTGAATATACACCGATGGAAGCATTCGAGAATATGCAAACATTGAAACGTTTCGACACTTATAGTAAGTATGGATTCTTGGACTCTTTAAATGTAGAAACAGGTGAAGTGACAAATGCATATCTTGCACTCGATCAAGGGATGACGATGGTTTCTATCATCAACTACTTGCATGACGGTGTAATCAGAGATTACTTTCATCAATCTGAGATTGGAAAAACCCCTGAAGAACTTTTGAAAAAAGAAGAGTTTTCTATTAAATAATAGAGTATGGTATTGTCCTACAAAAAGGCGCTTCCTTTGTGAAGCGCCTTTGCTAATGAATGATTTATGCTCTTACTTCTTCAAATAAATGTGGTTCGTACTTATTCTTCTTTTTAGATTCCTGTACGAGAATGACAGATGAAAGGACTAAAATCATCCCTGCATACTGCCATATTGTCAAAGTTTCATTGAAAACTAAAAACCCTACAAGGGAGGCGACTACAGGTTCAATCGTAGCAATAATAGACGCACGACTGGACTCTACGTACTGCAGCCCTTTCGTATATAGAATAAAGGGAAGCATGGTCGAGAGAAAACCTAACCCTATTATGAACCCCCAAACGGATACACTTGAAAATAAATACCCTTCGGAAGCTAAACCGCTGAACGGCAAGATAGCCACTGATGCGAACAGAAACGTGTACACGGTGACGGTGAGCGAGTCATAGTGCTGAAGCGCTGCTTTTCCAAAGATGCTGTAAAGAGCATAAAACAACCCTGATCAAAGACCGAGGATAAACCCATAAAAAGAAATAGATGCACTCACATTTGGCAGCACTCCAATGACAAATGAACACCCAACAAGTGTGATCACTAACGCACTGATCTTACGCCCAGTCAAAGCTTCCTTAAATAATAGCCAGGAAAGAACCGTGACAAAAGCCGGTGCCGTGTAAAGTAATATAAACGCTATGGATATGGACGCTTCCTCCATCGCGCTAAATAAGCAGAAGTTGAATAAAACAATACTTACGATGCCGGTACCAACAAAGTACCAGCTATCCCTCAGTTTTATTTTGAATAAATGATGGTTTTTGCTTAATACATAAATCACTAGAAAGAAAGATGCAGTTGTAACTCGTATAGCTACAACCTGGATAGGGGTAAATCCAATTTCGTATAATTGATTTACAAAAATACCGATAATCCCCCATAAAGAGGCACCTAAAGCAATGAAAAATAGCGATGATTTAGTGTCCAATTTCATCCCCCTTAACCTACCTTTTCTTGTATGCTACCAGATCAAAGGATGGTTGAATATCATACATTTGTTTTAACACATAAATAAAACAAAAATTAACCCGGTAATTCAATAAAGAACTACCGGGTTCGCTTATTTCTCTTTTACCGAAGATCGTTCTATAAATTCAGTAGATAAGTTATAATTTCTTTCTACTTTTTCACCAGCAAGCATCTGAAAAATCATGTGTACAGAAAGCGCACCCGCTTCGTACTTCGGCTGTCTGATCGTCGTCAACGGCGGATTGGCGTATTCAGAAAGTTGAATATCATCAAAGCCGACAATCGATACATCTTCCGGAACTCCAATGCCTTTTTCCTTAAATGCTTGAAGGCCACCAATCGCCATTTCATCATTGGCGTAAAAGATCGCATCAGGTAAGTTTTGCTGAGCAATCAGCATCTTGGTTGCCCGATATCCGCCATCTCTCGTGAAATCCCCGCCGATCTTCAGTCGGGATTGAAAAGGAACATTATAATCCTTTAAAGCATCCATAAAACCTTTGAAGCGCTCCTGGTTATCATGAGAGTCTATCGGTCCGCTGACATAACTAATGGATCGATGGCCCATTTGGATCAAATGCTCTGTTGCCTGATATCCGCCCTGACGGTTATTAACTTCCACATGGATGGCATAGGGGTTTTCAACATCACGGTCTAAGACTACAATCGGAAAGTCTTCTCTTGCAGATTCTTCAATCACTTTTGTAGAGATATTGTTCGCTAATATGATCGCCCCATCTACGCGCTTCTCCCGAAGAAATTTCGTTGCTGTTGACCTGTCGCCACCGACAGAACTGCAAGCAATCAAGTCATACTGATTGTTCGCCGTTACTTCCTGTACACCTTTAATCAATTCAGAAAAGTAGGGTCCAGACATATCACTAAGAATTAAAGCGATCGTATTCGTTTTGGTCCGCTTCAAATCAGAAGCAAAACCATTCTTTTGATAATTTAACTCTCTTGCGGCTTTCAGAACTTTATCAATTGTTGCTGCACTGACTTTTTCGTTGCCGTTCAAGGCATAAGAAGCGGTCGATACAGCGACCCCCGCTCGTTTAGCCACATCTTTAATCGTAGCCATTGTAATCCTCCCTCTATAAGGGTTTCCTATTATTATTGTAACAGTTTTTATTTTATTTCGATTCTATTTAAGCCCGGACATCGTAAACCCTTCTACGATGTACTTTTGGAAAAAGGCGAAGATAATGATGATCGGCACGACCATGAATGCGGCACCAGCCATCTGCAAGGCAAAGTTATTCGCATATTGCCCTTGCAGCAAGGACAGGCCGACAGAAAGCGTATATAAACTTTCATCATTCGCAATGATTAACGGCCATAGGAAGCTGTTCCAACCGGCAATAAACGTCAAGATGCCCTGGACGGCAAAGATCGGCTTCGCAATCGGAACGACCAGTCGGAAGAAGATATAAAACTCTCCTGCTCCATCGAGTCTCGCCGCCTCAATCAAGTCATCTGGAATGGTCGTCATGAACTGACGGAATAAGAAAATACTAAAGGCAACGGCTAGACCTGGGAGCACAATCCCTGTCATGGTATTTGTCAGCCCCATGTAATTAAGCAAAAGGTAAACGGGAATCATCGTGACTTGCCCCGGGATCATCATAGTAGCCAAAACGATGTAAAAGATTTTCTCCCGGCCTCTAAAGTCGTATTTTGCAAAACCATATCCGGCCATGGCATTAAATAATAGACCTAAGAACGAAAACAACACAATAATTAAGGTATTCCGTAAGTAAACAGCGAAATTCATATTCGTAAATAATTGGATATAATTCTCGATCGTCGGGTTGTCCGGAATGATGGTTGGCGGGATCGCCAGCACTTCACTCTCCGGCTTAAAGGAACTGGAAATCATCCAGATAAACGGAATCGAAACGAGGATTCCACCTACAACCATAATGAAAATGACAATCGATTTTTCGAGTTTGCTCTTCTTCGTTGCTGCAGCCATAAGCTTCTACTCCCCTCTCTTAATATTCCGTATCTGATTTTCTGAATTTGAATTGGATGACTGTAACGACAATAATCATGGCAAACAATATAAAGGATCCCGCAGCCGCATAGCCGAATTGGCTGAATTGGAAACCTTCTTTATAGATAAATAGAGCGATTGAAATCGTTCCGTCCAATGGTCCGCCATCCGTCATGACAAACGGTTCTTCGAAGAATTGCATCCATCCGATCAGTGTTGTCACAGTTACAAAGAAGGTTGCATAGCGCAAGAGCGGCAATGTTACATTGAAAAGCACCTGCAACCGGCTCGCTCCATCTATCTCAGCTGCCTCATAGTAAGATTTCGGTATCCCTTGAAGAGCAGCTAAGAAAATAATCATGTTTATACCGATCCCTTTCCATACCGCTAGAAGAATCAACGATATTTTTGCAATCGTCGGCTCTTCTAACCAGGGAACGTTTTCAACAGAAAGAAAGGAGAGCAAAAAATTGAACAAGCCGTATTCGGTATTGTAAAGATATCCCCAAATGACCGCCACGGCGATGATATTGGTGATGGAAGGCATATAATAGACAGCCCTGAACGTGTTGAAGATCCAGCTTGTTCCATAGTTCAACAACAACGCGATGGACAGCGAGCAAATGATGACCAGCGGCACACCAATCACAACATAGAACAACGTATTATAAATCGATTTGATAAATGTACTGTCTGAAAATAAATCTTTGTAATTTTCGAAGCCGATAAAAGTGATGGATGACCAGTCTGCCAATCCTTTTAAATCCATATTGGTAAAACTGATAACGAAAGCTATGGCAATTGGAATCAGACTGAATAAAGATAACAAAAGGACAGCCGGTCCAATAAACATATACGGGTGTCTGTTTTTGAATTGTTTCATGGAAAACCACCTATCTGAACATGACATGGATAAAAGATGATGGAATGATCGCTCATCCCATCATCAAATGCTGTGTTTTATTCTTCAATGATCTCTTGAGCCTTTTGGTTAAACGCTTTTAGTTCTTTATCTAAGTCAGCTCCACCTTCGGTAATTCGTTCAATCGAAGCAAGGAGTTCTTGAGCAATTCGTTCAAAGTGTTCAGTCTGTAAACCTGGGTTCGTGTTTTCCAACTGTTTTCCGAAAGTGGCATAATTCGGATCTTCTTGCATCACTGGTTTTTCCCAAGCTTTGGTACGGGATGGAAGCGTATTGGATTCATCCAACCAGTCCATTTGTGTCTCTACATCTGTCATGAAGGAGATGTATTTCAATGCACCTTCCACGTTGTCAGAGCTTTCAAATACAGAAAGCAGGGATCCACCCATCATGGATGTATTGGTTTCTTTTGTAGGCATGACAGCCGTCGCCCATTTCCCTTTAAGATCAGGAGCCTGATCATTGATGATATTGATCATCCAAGGACCACTGAAGAACATAGGTTTTGAACCTTCTTTAAAGGCTTGGACTATGTCTATACCTTCCTGAGTTGGACTTAATCCCTCTTCAAAATAGCTTGCATAATACTTTAACGCTTCTTTAAATTCAGGCGAATCCACATTTAAATCTTTATTTTCCAAATCAGCTTCGTATCCATTCTGCCATGCGAAAACAAATGGTGTTGACTGGTCGTTCCGGTCGATATCAAGACCGTAAGAATCTTCGCCTCGATCGGCTAGCTTTGTTGCCGCATCCTTCAGCTCATCCCACGTTTTTGGTGGTTCTTCATAGCCGGCTTCTTTTAACAAGTCCGTACGGTAGTAAATCACTCGCGTATCTACATACCAAGGAATTCCAACAACTTGATCACCATTTTCCATCGAGGTTACAGAACCATCAAAGTAGTTTTCTTTTGCAAAATTAGGATAGTCTTCCATGTATTCAGACAAATCTTTCAGTGCACCAGCTTCAGCGAATTCCGGCACCCATGTTGTTCCTAATTGCACGACATCCGGTCCGTTTCCTGAGGCTACAGCTGTAAGTAATTTATCGTGCGCAGTATCCCAAGGAATAGCCTGTACATCTACGGTCAAATCTGGATTGTTTTCTTCGAACTTTTTACTAAACTCCTGAAGTTTTTTACCTTCTTCCCCCATCGCCCACACAGTAACGGTGTTTTCATCCCCTTCAGATGATGAGCTGTTTGAACAACCCGCAAGTGCCATAGATAAAACGAGTACAGATAACAAGGTCAATAATTTCAACTTCACTGAAAAAGCACTCCTTTGATATTTATTAATTGAAACGTTTCGATAACTGCATTATAATTTAATTTGTATCCGCTTTCAACTCCTTTCCTGAATTTTTTAAAAAATATTGCAAAAACCCTTTAAATAGGGAATTTATAGGTTGACGGATAAACACTACACACTTATACTGCAATTATATTTTATTCGAAACGTTTCACTTAACTTTGAGGAGGAATTCTTATGACAGATGTAAACCTAACTCATTTACTAGAGCAAATGACAATAGAAGAGAAAGTCGGGCAACTCGTTCAGCTGGCAACCCCATTCTTTAAAGGGGCGACTGATCGAGGAGAAATAACAGGCCCGATGGTACAAATGAACATTAGTGAAGAAGATATCAAACAAACAGGTTCAGTCCTCGGTGCTTCAGGGGCAAAAGAAACGACCAATATTCAGAGGGTACATATGGAAGAAAACCGTCTCGGTATTCCTTTATTATTTATGTCGGATATCGTACACGGGTTTAAAACGATCTTCCCTGTCCCGCTTGCCATCGGTTCCTCCTGGGATTTGGAGCTTGCAGAAAAGAGTGCGGCTATTGCAGCGGAAGAAGCAGCTGCCTCCGGTGTTCATGTCACGTTTGCACCGATGGTCGACTTATCACGAGAACCACGTTGGGGACGGGTAATGGAAGGAACAGGGGAGGATCCCCATTTGAATAGTGAATTTGCTCGCTCCTTTGTACGCGGATTTCAAGGAGATCTTGAAAACGATCATACAAAAGTAGCGGCATGTGTGAAACACTTCGCTGCTTATGGAGCCCCGGAAGCTGGCCGCGATTATAATACGGTTGATATGTCCGATTGGCAGCTTCGTGAAAACTATCTCCCAGCTTACAAGGCCGCTCTCGATGAAGGCTGCGAAATGGTCATGACCGCTTTCAATATTTTGAACGGTGTGCCTTCGACAGGCAATGAAGAGCTAATGAGAGGTATTTTGAGAGGTGAATGGGGATTTGAAGGTCCGTTGATCTCAGACTGGGGAGCTGTGAAAGAACTGATTCCTCACGGGGTAGCGGAAGATGCGAAGCAAGCGGCCGAAAAAGCGATGAAGTCAAGTGTAGATATTGAAATGATGACCTCTTGCTATACAAACCATGTGCAGGAATTGATCAATGAAGAAACGTTAGAGGAATCGATTGTTGATGAAGCGGTACTGCGTATTTTAAGACTTAAGAAAAAGCTCGGCCTGTTTGAAAATCCTTATAGAGGGACCAGCGAGGAAAAAGAAGCAGCCGTTATTCTATCTGAAGAGAACCGCAAGACAGCTCGAGAACTCGCTAGCAAATCAATGGTTCTATTAAAAAATGATGAAGTATTGCCCCTGGCTTCCGATCAAAAAACTGCCCTCGTCGGCCCTTTTTCCACAAGTACAGACATTCTTGGGCCATGGTCCTGGGGCGGATCCGCTGAAGATACAATCACTGTCGATACCGGTTTCTTAAATCATATCGAAAAAGAGAAACTATTTATTTCCGAAGGGTGTGGTATTGAAGAAGGTACAGAAGACCAACTGCAATCTGCGTTAGAACAAGCGGAAAAAGCTGAAGTAATTGTTGTTGCCTTAGGAGAACGTTCAGACATGAGCGGTGAAGCTGGCAGCCGGGCAGACATTCGTATTCCGGAAGTGCAGCTCGACTTTTTGAGAAAAATGAAGGAACTAGGAAAACCAGTGGTTGCTGTTTTGTTTAGCGGACGACCTTTGGACGTAAGAGAAGTGATCGATAATGCTGACGCTGTAATTGAAGCCTGGTATCCAGGGACCGAAGGCGGCCATGCACTGGCAGACATTATCTTTGGTAAAGTAAATCCTTCAGCTAAGCTGACGATGTCGATGCCGTACTCGGTTGGCCAGGTTCCGATCTATTATAATCGCTATAGCACCGGCCGCCCTAAGGATGCCCCCGATGCACAAGTACGTTACGTCTCTCAGTATTTAGATATCCCGAATGAGCCCCTTTACCCGTTTGGTTATGGACTGAGCTACAGTCAATTTGAGTACGGAGCACTTACCTTGTCTTCGGATGAAATGAAGTATGATGAACGATTGACTGTGACAACGACCGTATCCAACACCGGTGATCAAGCTGGAGATGAAATTGTCCAATTGTATATTCGTGACCTTGTCGGAGACGTTGTACGACCACTAAGAGAACTGAAAGACTTTAAAAAGATCTCATTAGAACCAGGTGAAACAGAAGAAGTCGTCTTTCAGCTTAACGAAAGTCAACTGCGTTACTATCATGCGAACATGGAACATAAAAGTGATGCAGGAGAGTTCGAAGTTTTTGTTGGAACAAACAGCCGCGACGTGAAATCGAAAACGTTCCGATTAGTAAAATAAATGAAAAACCATAGGATGCAAAAAGCCTCATGAACTTAATCATGAGGCTTTTACTATACGCTAATTTTTCTTCGCACATGCTCCGCAAACACACCGAGCTTTTCCATATTCGATACATCTTCCTCAAACAATGGCACCCGGATCAGCTGCTGTTTAGGAAAACGCTTTTCAATCTCATCCAAATAAGCTTTTTCCTGCTTTCTTCGTTTCTCTAAAAAAGCACCGTCGGCGTGCTCTGGCAGCACCTTATTCACAATTAGTGTTCTCACGGGCAGATCGTGTTGCCCGAGCTGTTCAATCGCTTTTTCTGTTTCTAAAATAGGGAGACGCTCAGGAATTAAGACGAATGCAAAACCCGTCTGTTCCTCGTCTAAAATAATTTTTCTTACAGTAGCGAACTTCTCTTTTCTATTTTGCAGGATCGAATAAATCGGATCATCGACTGGATCACCATCATTTAAAAGCTCTGTGTAATTCTGGTTCACTTTCTTCCTCCGCTCGAGCATTCCATCAATCCATACGCCCATGAGTTCTGGTAACGTAAGTAAACGGATGGTATGCCCTGTCGGAGCTGTATCAAATACGATTTTATCAAAATGATCAGATTCTTCGAGGATAATGGAGATCAATCGGTCAAATAGAGCCGCTTCATCGGCACCGGGCGAAGCGCTTGCCATATCGATTTGACGGTGCACTTCCTCGACCATTTTCGATTTCACAAGTCCTTCCAGGTTATCCTTCACGCCTTCAATATAGCGTTTGGATTCAAGGGTAGGATCGATTTCCATTCCCCATAGATTCTCCTCGAGCTTGTTTTTTTTGTGATCCACTTTTTTATGAAAAATATCGCCAAGGTTATGAGCAGGGTCCGTAGAGACGACGAGTGTCTTTAATCCCTCTCGAGCGAATGCAACAGCAAGAGCCGCAGAAGATGTAGATTTACCTACTCCCCCTTTTCCTCCTACGAATAAAATTTTCTTATCATAAATTTGTTTCATTATGAGTCCACCTTTTCCGTCATTTCAGCAGCACCTTATCCCATCAAGTGGCGACTTCTCCATGCCCATCCGCAAGTGCCAATCGTGAAATTTCTCAATGATATATGGATATAATTCTAACGTATAATAAAAAGCCGGATTTGGAATACCGAGCATATCGGAATAAACAAGCAGCATGAACAGATCATCCTCATCTCTCAATTCTCTCGCAATTTCTTGCTTGTGAGGTAGACTGAGGATTTCATCGTAAAGCTCTACTAATCTTTTTATAGAATATTTTCTTGTCATACTACCCCTCCTTACGTATTTAACACTTTTCTAAGTTGTGTATGATAATCGTTCAAGCCGTCCACCATTCTTCCATTAACAAAAATCGCATTGTATTTCATATGGAAGAAGAAATGACGACATGCAGTAAACGGAGAGATTTGTCTTTCCTTCACTTGTTTCAAAAAGTAAACCGTAATCGCTAATACATTCCTGGGATCGAGAAAAGTAATTTCTACTTGATCTCCATAATCAGTCATCGTTTTTCGGTAGAGCTCACCGAGATTCTGCCTGTCCTCATCGTGATGTTTGAACTCATCTTCCATATGCACAAGTGCATCTTTATCACTGCAGACTCCACCACAACAGCCCATTCCAATTTCCTTTTCCGCCCGAAGAATCATCACTTCAACCATCTTTAGTCCCTCCTCTTGATGAAAAGGAAAGCCGCACGTGAGCACGTGCGGCACTTGTTACGCACTCCTTTGAGCAGAGTCACGATTTCCCTTGCTTAACGCAGATATAGCTGTTAAAAGAATCCAGAATGTAAACACCAGAATGATGGCACCAAAGCTGAATAACATCCAGTCGCTTCCTTCTGCCCAAGGGGCCCATTCTGTGACGACTTGATCAATCATCGCCCATAGTGTCATAAACATAATGAACAACATCGGAAGCAAAGTAGGCAGGTAATTACGTCCTTGATTGCGTAGCCAGATGGAGACTAACAGTAGGCTGATTCCTGCTAAAAGCTGGTTGGATGTTCCAAACAACGGCCATAGCAGATAACCACCTGAACCAAACCCTTTTGGCCCCTGCGGGATAAGGGTTAGCATCGCACTGGATACAACAGCAGTAGTTGTCGCCACATGTGTTTTCGTAAGTGGCTTGATCTTATATTCGGTTCCAAGTTCAGCAATGATATAGCGCATAAGCCGGACAGAAGAGTCCAACGTTGTTGCCGCAAAGCTCACGACGATGACAGAAACAATTGTAGAAGCAACCATAGCCGGAATTCCAAGGCCTGACGCAAGCTGTCCTGCACCTTGAATGAACACACCCAGACCTGCTCCACTAGCTGCAGCAAAACCGCTATACGTCGCTGTAAATTCTCCCTGTGTAGGGAAGAATGTGACGACAGCAATGATGGCTACTAGAGCAAGCGCACCTTCTCCGACAGATCCTAAATATCCTACAAAGCGAGCGTCTTTTTCATTATTCAACTGTTTAGATGACGTCCCTGAGGACACTAATCCGTGGAATCCAGAGATCGCTCCGCATGCAATGGTAATAAAGAGAAGCGGGAACCAGGATGTATCAGCAGACGCATTCGTCACTGGTGCTGTAATCTCAGGGTTTGTGAAAAGCAATCCTAAATAGAGAAGTCCAAGACCGACAATCAATTGGTGAGAGTTGATGTAATCACGCGGCTGCAGCAACTTCCAGACAGGCAGCGTCGATGCAATATACACATAGACCATCAAAACAATGATCCAGACTAAGAACGACATCGAAGTCGCGCTCATACCAAATAGAGTCGTCGCACCTTCCCCACCAAAATAGTTAACGAGATCAATTTGTAATGCAGGCACGTAGCTTGCCACAATAGCTGCTAAATACATGACTGCAAGTGCTACAATCGAAGGCAGTAACATATTTCCTTTTTTCTTATACACACTATAACCGATCCAAACGGCTAGCGGAATTTGGATAAATACCGATACGACACTAGCGGGAAAAGAAATAAACAAGTTCGCGATGACCCAAGCAAAGACGGCATTTACCATTAATACAAGCAATAAAATGATGAATAAAAACAAAACTTTCGCTTTTTGACCAATCAGCTTACTGGCTAATGTACCGACGGATTGACCTTTGTTACGGACGGACAAGACAAGCGTGCCAAAATCATGAACCCCCGCTGCAAATACTGTTCCAAGCAATACCCATAGAACCGCAGGCAGCCAGCCCCAATAAACCGCAATGGCAGGACCGACAATGGGTGCTGCCCCAGCTACGGATGTAAAGTGGTGACCCCAAAGCACAAATTTGTTCGTCGGCACAAAGTCGACACCATCTTTGTACTGGTGTGCAGGTGTCACATAATTTGGATCTAACCGATAGATCTTTTCAGCAATGAATTTTGAATAATACCGATAACCAAGAAAGAATACGAGGCCTCCAACGACCGCAAGCCATATTCCACTCATAAAAAACCCTCCTCTTAGAAGTTATTCATCTATGTATGCGTTTACATACTACTTGGTATTATACATCAGATTTTCCCTTGTCTTCAATAAAGTTTACAGATTTATCAGAAAAATAAAACCTTATAGCGAATTTTGTAACTGAAGCGTAATGGAAGCGTGTGAATTGTTCCTGAACGCTTCGTTCGGAAATTGTTCCCTAACGATGGTGTATTGTTGTTCCCTATCCCCCTTGTATTGTTTCCTAACGTCGATCCATTGTTCCCTAACCTCAGCAAAGAAGCTTTGCAGATCAATACTACAAAGCTTCTCGGCTATTTCTTTGAGCGAATTAATTTATAAGAGCCCGTACCTTTGGCAATCATCTGTCCAGCTTCATCAAACAGTTCTCCTTCAGCCGTTACAATCTTGTACCCCTGTTGCAGAATTCTTCCTTTTGCTGTAATGACTCCGCTGCTTACGGGGGCAAGGTAATGAGTGTTCAAATTAATCGTTGTACATCTCGTTTTTGTTTCCGAACGAATGGCCATGCCTAAAATGATGTCGATCATGGAAGCATGGACACCTCCGTGCAAGGTGCCGTTCGCATTCAGAAGTTTTTCTTTAACCTCCAATTCCAGAGTCACATGACCAGCTTCAAATCGAGTGATTTCAAACCCGACCAATGAGAAAAACGGACTTGTTTCAAAGCTTTCCTTGACTTCATCAATCGTTGTGGTCATCCACCTTACCTCCTCAGATTAGCTCAAGCATCATGGCCATTCCCTGGCCTCCTCCAGCACACAGTGTAGCTATCCCATGTTGTTCCTCTCGTCTTTTCATTTCGTGTATTAAAGTGGTCATAATCCTCGCACCACTTGCGCCTACTGGGTGCCCAAGAGCGATAGCTCCACCGTTCACATTTACTTTTTCATGATCAAGACCGAGTTGTCTGATAACCGCTAACGATTGGGAGGCAAAAGCTTCGTTCAATTCGAAAAGTCCAATGTTACCAACCGACTTCCCTGTCCTTTGTAAAAGTTTTTGTACAGCTGGTACAGGACCAATTCCCATGATTTCAGGTGAAACTCCAGCTGCTGCCCAATCGACAATACGAACGAGCGGTGTGATCCCTAAATCGTTCGCTTTCGATTCTTTCATCACTACAAGAGCTGTTGCCCCGTCATTTCTTCCACAAGCGTTTCCGGCTGTAACCGTTCCATTTTCTCTAAATACAGGCCGCAAGCTCGCCAATTTGTCCAGGGTAGTCTGCGGGCGTGGATGTTCATCTGTATCCACCGTCACTTTACGCTTCTTTTCCTGTACTTGAACAGGAGTGATTTCATCTTTGAAAATTCCCATCTCCAGGGCATGAGCAGCTCGTCGTTGACTTTCAATAGCAAAGCGATCTTGATCTTCCCTTGAAATCGAATAGCGCTCGGCAACATTTTCAGCTGTGACACCCATACCCAGACTTGGCCCGTAGATTTCCTGTGGCTGCTGGCCTGCTTCTGTATTGGAATCTATTAATACTGGTTTGTCCCCTCCGAACCGTGAGTTTCTTAAGTAAATTGGAGATCGGCTCATGCTTTCGGTACCACCCGCTACAACGATTTCTGCCTGGTCAAAAGCGATTTGCTGGACCCCAGACGCCACAGCCTCCATGCCCGAAGCACACAAGCGATTGATCGTATAAGCAGGCGACGATTCAGGAATATCAGCACGCAAAGCGGCGACACGGGCCACGTTGGAGGACTCCGTCGTCTGACGAACTTCTCCTATAATCGCTTCATCCACCTGCTCAGGTGACAACCCAGCTCTCTTAACAGCCTCCTTCATGACTATCGCCGCTAAATGACCAGAAGATAGATTTTTCAATGAGCCTCCATACCGTCCGATTGGAGTTCTTACAGCACTTGCGATGACGTAACGTTCACTCACACAATCCCCTCCTCTTTAAAGGCTGTATTCCTTTTTCAATTGACTGGCGATAATATTTTTCTGGATTTCTGAGGTTCCTTCATAGATTCTCGTAATCCTTGCATCTCTGAAAAATCGTTCGATCGGGTAATCCGCTATGTACCCAATACCTCCATGAACCTGTACAGCTTTATCTGCGACACGGTTGTATACTTCAGAACCATATAGCTTTAACATGGCAGCTTCTTTGATCACTTTTTTGCCTTGATCGACCATCCAGGCGACCCGATAGGTAAACGAGCGGAGCGCTTCGGTTTCTACGGCCATCTCAGACACCATATGCGCAACGGCTTGATGTTCGATGATCGGTACTCCAAATTGCTCACGCTCCTGAGTATATTGCATGGATAAGTCCAAGAGTTTCTGGCATGACCCGAGGTTTCTGGCTGCTAATCCAGCGCGGCCATTGGCAAGAATTTTTAAGGCATTCACATAGCCTTGCCCTTCTTCACCAAGGACATTTTCAACCGGAACCTCACAATCTTCCAATAGGATCTCTGCGGAATGTGATCCATGCAGCCCCATCTTCGGCTCGACTGCACCCACCTTAAAGCCAGGAAAATCCTTTTCTACGATAAAAGAGGTAATTCCCTTTGCTCCTTTACTGGCATCTGTGACGGCCATAACTGTAAAAACATCTGCCTCTGTAGCATTGGTAATATAATGCTTTGTTCCATTTAAAATATAGTGGTCTCCGCTCTTGATAGCCGTAGTTTTTAAGTTCGTTGCGTTTGAACCCGCACTCGGTTCCGTCAGCGCAAAAGCTCCAATGGAATCTCCGCGAGCCAAGGCAGGTAAATATTTTCGCTTTTGCTCTTCATTCCCAAGTTCAACGATTCCTACGGTCCCAATCCCCGTATGGCCGCCAATTAGGGTGGTGTAACCATTATGAGTGGCTCCAATTTCTTCGTATAGCGCACATTTGCCGACCATTCCAATCCCTAACCCTCCGTATTCTTCTGGGATGCTTAAACCGAATAACCCCATCTCCTTGGACATCTCAATAATTTGAGGTGGTATGGTGTTTTCTCGTTCAATTTCCATTGCAACAGCTTCCACTTCCGTTTGGATGAAGTCACGGACATTTTTCTTTAAATTCAAGATATCTTCGTCAAATGTAAAGTTCACTACAAACACTCCTTATAGTAGAATCATTACTTACTTTCTGAACTTCCAATTGAGCCTGCTTCCTTCCCATTACACCTCCACCTATCTCATCTGGACACCACGCAGAAAATTTATCTTTTTTGATGGTAAACTGTGTAAATTAATTTTTGTTTTAATTCCTACCTCTCAGGTATATCATCTTTTCTTGTGGTAGGTATAAAATCACCTTTAAGAAGGAGGTCAGGGAGGGTGTTACATACAAATGAACCAGCACCTTCTATCTATCAATAAATTTATAAATTCATAGAATGTGTTAGCCCATTGTTGAGTAAAATTAAATTTGGGTTCACTGACCAAAAAAGGAGGCCACTTCATTTCCGACGTATCTACGACTCTGGACGTAGTACAAAATCAGCCTACAGGGCGCTGTAAGAAAAGAAAAAATCAAGTAACTTTTAGATGAGCCAAAGCTGCGAAGATCTTCTCAGCTAAATCAACCATCTAATGAACTGGAGGGAAACAAATGCAATTGTTAACGAACTGGGCTTTTCGTAATAAGGCAGCTATGTCGCTGTTCGTAATCATTACTTTATTAATAGGAACCATCAGCTATTTCCGACTGCCGATGGAATTTCTGCCTGAAGCGGATAACCCACAAGTGACTGTGGTCACCCTTGGTCAGGGCTTTGATGCAGGTTCGATGACTTCGACTATTACAGAGCCAGTAGAACAAGCCGTTTCATCCGTATCCGGAAAAACTTCTGTATTGTCGTCGACTGGAGAAGGATATTCTCAAGTGACCATTAACTTTGATTCTAAGACCGACATGAAAGAAGCGAAAAATGCTGTAGAGGAAGCGATTAGCGGCATACGCCTTCCGGAAGGGGTAGGGGAACCTCAAATCTCCCAACTTAACACATCTATGATTCCAGTAGGTCAGGTCTCCGTCACCTTTGCTGATGGACTGACGAAAAACAATATCGAACAAGTCAAGAATGAGTTCCAGCCTCTCTTCGAAAATCAGGAAGGGTTATCGCAAGCGAGTGTCATGGGTGAAAATAGTTCCCGTGTCCAAATCAACCTGGATCATGACAAACTTGAACAATTAGGTATTCCAGTCAATGCTGTCATGGGGGTGCTGCAAGGTCAGGACGTCTCGGCATCAGCTGGAACGACGACAATAGACGGTCAAAAAAGTACGATTAACGTGACTGACAACTTGACTTCTTTAGACGCAATTAAAAATTTGCCTCTACCTATGCCGAGTAATGATGTCCCTCCAGTCCAGATTAAAGATATTGCCACTGTAGAGAAAATAAAAGCGGACGACACCATCACCCGAGTCAACGGAAAAGAAGCACTGGCTGTTATTCTTTTTAAAGAAAATAACGCAAGTGCCGTGACCGCTGGGGAGCAGGTAAGAAGCGTTGTCGAAAGAATCAATCGCGACTATGAAGGGGCAGAAGCAACGGTCCTCTTTACAACTGGCGGAATGGTCGAACATTCCGTAAACAGCATGGTGCGGGAAGTTGGACTGGGAGCTTTATTCGCCACTCTTGTCATCTTGTTGTTCCTGAGAAAATTCAAGCCTACCTTAGTTACAGTCATTTCGATTCCATTATCTCTAGGTCTCACACTTTTATTACTATCGCTTTCCGGCGTAACGTTGAACCTCCTCACGTTGGGAGGAGTAGCCGTAGCCGTCGGAAGATTGGTAGATGATAGTATCGTTGTTGTAGAAAACATCTTCAGACGCAGTCAAGCACAGAAGTTAACGAAAGAAAATGTTATAGAAGCAACCAAAGAAGTCTCACGCGCAATCACATCCTCTACCCTGATAACCGTCGCGGTGTTTTTACCAATGGGGCTCGTCAATGGTTCGTTAAGGGCATTCCTGCTTCCATTTGGTTTAACGGTAACGTATTCGCTTCTAGCTTCTTTGATCGTAGCTTTAACAGTCGTTCCGCTTTTAAGCAGAAGCATGTTGAAAAATACGACGCTTCCGCCCCTTCACACACCGAATCGTTACTTGAGCGTGCTGAAATGGTCTTTGAACTATAAATTCGTCCCGATTCTATTAGCTATAGTGGTGCTGCTTGGCTCTGTAGGTCTATACCTGGCCTTACCAAAAGCAGCGACAAGTGCAAACGACGCTTCCCTTGTTTCCGTTACAATGACGTTTCCAAGTGATACACCGAAGAATGAGATTACCCAACGGATGGTGGATTTTGAAAACAAATTGACTGACTTCGAAGGCTACGATTATCTGCTTACCCAATACGGATCGAATGAGGAAGCAGCCCAATACGGTCAAGTCACTGATCCAGACACGGTTACTTACACCGTGATCATGGAAGAGAATGCAAATGCAGAAGCCTTCATTGATCAAGTAAATGAAGCGAAAAAATCAGAAAAGAACGTGACGATTACTGCGTCGCCATCCTCTATATTTGGAGGCTCCTCAAACTCTACGATCACCTATGATGTAGTAGGAAACAATACCGATGAAATTCTTGCCTCCTCCAAATCAATGATGGAGAAGATCGAAGAAGTTAAAGGTGTAAAAAAAGTTTCAAGTAACCAGGAGAAGACCTCTCCAATTTATACGGTTCAAGTGGAGACAGAAAAAGCAAATGCCCAGCAGACGGCTATGCAAATACGTTCTTTAATCAATCCCCATCCTATAGGAACGGTACATTTAGAAGAAGAAACGACAACGCCTGTTTACCTGAATGCAGGCATAGATCCCGATTCATTATCAGACCTCAAAGGGCTTTCCCTGGCTACAAATGAAGGCATTGTTCCGCTCTCTGACGTAGCAACGATTTCTCAACAGGAAAAGCCGAGTACCATCCTTCACAAAGATGGAAACTTATATGTTCGTGTTACCGCTGAAGTAAAGCCATCAGAGCTTTCTGTCATCGCAAAAGAAATAGATGAAAAAATAACCGGGATTGACTTACCAGCTGGTATCTCCATTGAAAAAGGTGGAGCTGCTGAACAGCAAGCGAGCGACTTTCAGGATCTCGGGCTCACCATGTTAGCTTCAATCTTAATCGTCTATCTCATTATGGTGCTGACATTTAAAACCTTTAAAGCTCCTTTAGCCATTTTGATCACTTTACCGCTTGCTTCCATCGGAGCTGTGCTAGGTCTTATGATCTCACGTGTTCCAGCAGACCCGACCGCTCTGATTGGCGCTCTCATGCTGATTGGTATTGTCGTTACCAATGCCATCGTGCTTATTGACCGCGTGAAACAAAATGAAGAAACAATGATTATTCGCGAAGCGATCATCGAGGCCTGCGGCACCCGCCTCCGCCCAGTAGTTATGACGGCTATTGCGACGATTTGCGCCATGATTCCGCTTTTATTTGGCCCAACAGAAGATGGCAGCTTAGTATCTAAATCCTTAGCTGTTGTCGTCATTGGAGGGCTTGCGGGTGCAACTGTACTGACGCTTGTGGTTGTGCCAGTCTTTTACGAACTGCTTCATTTCAGAAAATCAAAACGCCAGCGCCTGCAACAAACCGCTGAGGAAAATACAGCCATCCCATCATAAGTACAGAAAAACCGCCTTCGGGTGGTTTTTTTGTTTTTTAACGATCAACTTCTTCTTTTATTTCATCATAAGGCCAAGCTGGAAGTGGTTTGGATAACGGCTTGTCGGAGCGGTAGCCAAGGACATATTCGGCCTGCATAACGGTGTGAATCTCTCTTGTCCCTTCATAGATGACAGGAGCTTTTGAGTTTCTCAGAAAACGTTCCACTGGATATTCGTTGGAATAGCCATAGGCTCCATGGATTTGAACCGCGTCATTAGCAGCTTCGTTAGCAAAATCACACGCCTGCCATTTGGCTAATGAAGTTTCTCTTGTATTGCGTTTTCCTTTGTTTTTTAAATCTCCTGCGCGGAATACAAGCAGACGGGACATTTGATAGCCTGCTTCCATTTTGGCGATCATTTGCTGAACAAGCTGATGCTTGCCGATTTCTTTTCCGAAAGTTTCACGCTCGTGACAGTACTTTACGCTTTCTTCAAGACACGCCAGAATCTGACCACAAGCTCCGGCAGCAACAGTAAAGCGTCCATTATCCAGGGCGGACATGGCGATCTTGAAGCCTTCTCCTTCTTCTCCAAGCAAGTTTTCTTTCGGGACTTTCACATGATCAAAAAACAGCTCTCCCGTATTTCCCGCCCGAATCCCAAGCTTGCCTTTGATCCCTTGGGACGTAAATCCGGGCATCGTCCGTTCAACGATAAAGGCCGATATGCCTTTGTGTCGTTCACCCTTGTCTGTGTAGGCAAAAACAAGAAAATGATCGGCATGATCGCAGAGAGAAATCCACGTTTTTTGCCCGTTCAGGATATAATAGTCGCCTTCTTTTGTGGCTGTGGTCTTTAATGAAGCGACATCAGATCCGGCATTCGGTTCAGTAAGACCGAACGCTCCGACTTTTTCTCCTTTTGCCTGAGGGATAAGGTATTTTTGTTTTTGCGCTTCATTTCCCCACTGAAGAAGGGTCATGCTGTTTAAACCAGTATGTACGGATACGGCGGTGCGAAAGGCTGTATCTCCACGCTCCAGCTCTTCACATACGATAGCAAGGGTATTGTAATCCATGCCGCTTCCGCCGTATTGTTCAGGTATGCAAACCCCCATCAAATCAAGTTCAGCGAGTCGTCTCATAATCGATGGCTCAAAGTGACCTTTTTCATCCCATTCCTGAATATAGGGATTGATTTCTCTGTCAACGAATTTACGCACGACCTGCTGGACCATTTTCTGCTCTTCTGAAAGTTCAAAGTTCATCATTTGTGCATCCTCCTCGTCATGGTATGAAGAAAAAGCCATTCTTGAATGCTTCTAAAGAATCCGGTTCCGTTTATGAAAATGAGCGGAAGTGAGGCAGGGAAACGGCTCGCGTTCCGTGGGCGTACGCTGAGCCTCCACGATCGTAACGACCTCCGGAGTCTCACCATGTACTTTTATTCCACTGGAGGCTCACCGTTTCCCTTCCTCCCAACTTTAATCTTCAGCATACGGAACGACTACTGTTATCAATTACAACAGAATAACTATTGATCAGGAGGGCTTAAAGTTGCCTATTAAAATGGAAGCACAAGGACTTATGCCCGGAATTCATGTATTCTCATGCCCCTTCAAATAGGAGAGCCTTCATGGAATAGGTTTCTAATTAATAGATATATAGAGTCATTTACTCTTCGACATCCATGTTAACGACTTCACCGTCTTCGACTGCGGCTATTCTGAGCCCTGTGACGAAGCCACCTTTTTCTGTTACTTCCTTAATCGTGTACACTTCTTTCTCTTTTGGCACCGCATCAAGACCTTCTTGGACATGAGCGCGGATCGCCTCTGGGTCTTCTACGGTTCCGGCTGCTTTCATCGCTTCCATAAACGCGTACATCGCAACATAGTGGTAGCCGGCTTCAGAGCCAGGCGTTTCTCCGTACTCATTCTTGTATTTTTCAATGAACTCATCCGTCCCTGGATAATCGGAGTGGATTAAAGGCGTAACACCAACCGCTCCGTTGAATGTTTCATACTCTCCTGTAACAGTCTTCATTTCGTCAAGTTTTGCCTGGTCCATGACGATAAAGCCGCCTTCAAATCCAAGCTGTCTTGCCTGATCGGCTACTTTTGCCGTTGGCTCTGATGGACCGCCGATGAATAAGACGTCCGGATCCTTTTTTAATGCGTTGGTGACGAGCGTGAAAAAGTCGGTATCCTTAGAGAAATCAATGGAAGAGTTGTAAACGACTTCCCCTCCTTGCTCCTTCCAGTAAGGAAGTAAGGTTTCCGTCCAATCTTTCCCATACTGAGATGCTGTCGGCAGTGCGGCTATTTTCTTTCCGAATTTATCCATTTCATAGCTCGTAAACGGTTCGATGTATCCGTCATAACTAGGAGGAATACGGATGGTAAGTGAATTTCCAGCTTCTGTTACAGCCGGTTCACTTGTATAAGCACCAATCAGGAATTTATCCTGCTGTTCATTGAACACCTGCATCGCTTTGACTCCGCCGCTGTGGGGAGTAAAGATGATCGGCGTATCGTTCTCTTGCAAGAGACGCTTAGCATTTGCTGCTGTTTCATTCGGTAAGTATTTGTCATCCAAACTGACAAGGTTTAATTTATACGTTTGTCCGTCAACTTCAAATCCGCCGTTGTCATTGATTTCATTGACGGCGATTTTCAGTCCGTTCAGGGTACGCTCGCCATAATAGGCAGCTGGTCCGCTTAACGGTCCTGTATAGCCGATGTTAACGATTTCCTCTCCTTCCGCTACTTCAGGAGCTTCCGTTTCACTTTCCGCTTCGCCTTCACTTGAAGCCTGATTGGATGATGGATTATCAATACATCCGGCCGCCACCAACAGAAACGATAACACGAGTAAAAACGCTGAAATTCGAATTCCTTTCATTGGTTATCCTCCTCATTTGAATGGATGTTCCTCTTGACCTTAAGCACCAATATACGCTTTTCGAACCGTATCATTTTCAAGAAGCTCCTCCGCCGAGCCCTGAACAACGACAGAACCATTCTCAAATACGTAGCCTCGATCAGCGATCCTCAAAGCCGCGTACGCATTTTGTTCCGCTAAAAGCACCGTCGTTCCTTCCTTATTGATCTTTTGAATGACATCAAACATTTGCTCGACAATGAGCGGTGCAAGGCCGATAGAAGGCTCATCTAAGAGCATCAATTTCGGCTTTGCCATCAGGGCCCTCCCTATCGCGAGCATTTGCTGCTGACCACCACTTAACGATCCGGCCGCATTGTCTTTCTTTTCATGCAAAATCGAAAACAGCTCATAAACATGTTCAATGGATTGCTTGACCTGTTTTCGTTTACGTCGGTGCACATACGCTCCCATAATCAAGTTTTCGTGTACACTCATTTGCGGAAAAAGCTTTCGATCCTCTGCACATTGGACGACACCCGCCTTGACTATTCGGTCGGGTGATAGGCCGTCCAAGCTGACATCTTCAAAACGGATGGTGCCGGTACTCGGCTTTTTCAATCCACTGATCGCATTGAATGTCGTACTCTTTCCTGCACCATTTGAACCGAGCAGCACCACCAGCTCTCCTTGACCAACGTTAATGTTCACATCTTCAACGGCGTTGTAACTGCCGTACGTGACTGACACCTTTTTCATATCAAGCACTTGCCTCACCCCCAAGGTAAGCATCTATGACGGCTTGGTTGTTGCGGATTTCATCTGAGGTGCCTTCAGCGATCTTTTCTCCGTAATTTAGAACCATGATTTTGTCGGCAAGCTTCATAATCATTTTCATTTTGTGCTCAATGAGGCAGACGGTAATCCCTCGCCCGACCATCTTTTCCATCAGTTCAGCCAGACCTTCAGTTTCGCCGGGATTTATACCTGCAGCGGGTTCATCTAAGAAGACGACCTCGGGATCAGTAGCTAACGCAAGAGCGAAAGCGACCCGCTTCTTTTCTTCCTGGGTGATGTTTCCGGCGAGCTTATCTGAAACATGAGTTAATCCAACAAAATCGAGGACTTCCATTGCTTTTTCCATACATCGCCGCTCTTCTCTTTTGAACCGCTTTGTCCGCAATACAGCATCAAGTAAACTCGAGTTTGTTCTCAGCCGGTGGCCGACAAGGACGTTATCTAAGACCGTGGCCTGCTCGAACAAATTTGTCGTTTGGAAAGTCCTCGCCACTCCGAGTTCCGCAATTTTATTTGGTGGGAGCTTCGTAATGTTTTTTCCTTTATAAAAGACTTGGCCTGAGCTTGGTTGATAACTGCCGCTCACCAAATTGAAAAACGTCGATTTCCCCGCTCCATTCGGGCCAATGATGGCATTGATTTTTCCTTTTTCAATGGAAAAATCGACTCCATTGACAGCCACCAGACCACCAAATTTTTTAGTAAGCTGTTTCGTTTCAATGAACACTTCGTATCACCCCTCCTTAATTCTCTTTTCCGTATCCGAATCGGCCTGTGGCTGGACGTAACGCTTCTTTTGCTTCATCGCTACAGATTTTTTCAGCGAACGCTTCATTCTCCAGTCAATAAAAGCTCCAGCAATTCCTCTCGGATAGAAGATGATGAGCAAAGTTAGTAATGGACCAAAAATTAACATTCGGTAATCTTGTAAAAATTGAAGAGACTGCGAAACGGTCACGATTAAAAATGTCCCAACGATAGGACCGGCCAACGTTCCGATCCCTCCAACAAGCAGATAAGTCAGAAAGTCAAAAATGATTGTGATGTAGCCGATATCAGGACCAATGAACCTGATGAAGGAGGCGTATAAAGCTCCTGCTAAGCCGGCAAAGAAAGTAGAAAGAACAAAGGCGAGAAGTTTGTTCTTCATGGTCGAGATCCCAATAGTCTGAGCGAGCTCTTCGCTATTACGAATCGCGATGAATGTTCTTCCAGAAAGAGAATGGACGATCCGGTACATGACGAGAACGGTAAGGATTAGAAAAAAGAGAATCAAATAATACTGGGAGAGATCCGTATCAAAGGCGATCGGTCCGATGTTTGCTGGGGCCGGTATTCCTATAAGTCCGCGCACTCCTCCTGTCAAACTGTCCCACTTATCGATCACTAAGTAAATGATGTAGCCGACACAGAGTGTATAGATCGCGAAAAAATGCTCTTTCGTCCTTAAAGCGACAAGTCCAACAAGAAAACCGATCGCACAGGTGATCAGACAAGCAAGAACTAGAGCAAGCCAATAATTAATACCTGCTTTGACCGTCAAGAGCCCAAGGGCATAAGCCCCGACAGCGAAGAACCCTGCATGAGCAAGTGATAAATATCCGGTGTATCCAGCTAGTAAATTCAAACCGTACACGGCAATCATCCAGATGAAGGATAAGGTCAAGACGTGAAGAAAATAATCATTTTGCGATAGAAACGGAAACACAATCGCCAGTAGGATCAGTCCAAACACCCAGCCTCTTTTCTTAAGAAATGACATCATCTAGAACCCCTCCCTTGAAAAGAGTCCTTTTGGCTTGATAGATAAAATAATGACAAGAAGCAGGAACGCAATGATGTCTTTATAATCATTGGAGATGTACGTTGCACCAAGGCTTTCTGTAAAGCCGAGAATGTATCCCCCCAAAATCGCTCCCGGCACACTTCCCATTCCGCCAAGGATGATGATGACGAACGCCTTTAAGATGACAAGGTGGCCCATTCCTGGGAAAACGAGGTTGATGGGTGCAGATAAAGAAGCAGCGATGGCAGCCAATCCTCCGGAAATCATGAAAGTAAGCATAGCCACTCGATTCGTATTGATGCCGACTAGATTGGCCCCTTCACGATTTTGAGCCATGGCGATGATCGTGGCTCCGATATACGTTTTCTTCAAAAACAAGTAAAGTAAAATCATGACAGCCACGGCGCCAATGTTGATAAGGACCCGCTGCATCGTAACGGTCATACCAAATAGATCGATGACCTGTCCGTAAGGCGTTTCCATCGTACGGTAATCGGCACCCCAGATCAGTTGGGCAAAGGCTTCAAGAAAAAGCAACATTCCTATTGCTGCGATCTTATCGTGAATCGGCGGTGCATGACGTAAAGGGTGAAAAACAAGTCTGTCCATCAAAACACCTAAAAGACCAACGACGAGCACTGAGATCGCCATAGAAATCCAGTAGGGAACATTCCACAAAAGCATCATCGTCAGGGTGACATACGCACCGAGCATATAGAGTGCGCCATGGGCGAAGTTAGGAATGTGCAAGATTCCATAGACGAGCGTCAGCCCTAACGCTACAAGACTGTAAACACTGCCGATGGTAAGCCCATTAAAAAGCTGCTGAATCAAAATATCCATTAGACTCCCCCTTTAAGAGTAGGAAACCCGGAGCCTGGAACATTTAGATAACCGTTCGTCCAGGCACGGGTGGGTGATTGCTTACGTTCTCGGACTTCCTTCAACTTTCTCGTGCTCTTCTTCCTGAAGCTTCCGCCAAAGTATCTTCCCGCTGTTTGTTGTCGGGAATTCAGTTCTGAACTCGACCATGCGCGGATACTTGTAAGCCGCCATCCGCTCTTTCGACCAATTGATGATTTCTTCTTCGGTGATGTTTCCTTTATAAGAATCATTCAAAATGACGAAGGCTTTAATGTTTTCACCTTTACGCGGGTCAGGAACTCCGACGACGCAAGCTTGCTGCACAGCCGGATGATCATAAAGAGCTGATTCTACTTCCGTCGGCCAAACGTTGTAACCAGAAGCATTAATCATTCGTTTTAGTCGATCGACAATGAAGAAGTATCCTTCCTCATCAAAACGGCCAATGTCTCCAGTACGGAAAAAAGACTTGCCGTCGATCTCGACAAAAGCACTCTCATTTTCGTCCTCCCTGTTGTAATAACCGACCATAACCTGAGGACCATGGACTACAATCTCACCGATTTCACCGACTTCCACTTCTTCATTTGTCCCCGGCTGGAGAATGCGGGCATCCACATTAAAGGAAGGAACACCGAGACATTGCATCTTTGGCCTGTCAGGCGGATTGAAGTGCGTCTGAGCAATCGTTTCAGATAGGCCGTACCCTTCAACAAATTCAAGGCCGGTCAACTGATACAGCTTTTCTCCAACGGCCTTCGGAAACGCAGCCCCTCCACCGGAAATGGCATATAAAGAACCCAAATCCTCTGATTTCACTTCCGGGTTAGCAAGAAAATCGATGAGCATCGTACTGATGGTCACCCAGTGCGTGCATTGCTGATCACGGATTAACTGACGGGCCGTTTCTCTGTTCCAGCGCGTCATAATGACCATCGAGTTTCCACTAAAAATCGGAATGTGCATACTCTGTACCATCCCTGTCACATGGAAGAATGGCAAGGTCGCCAGGCTCTTCGAGTCCGTTGTAGGACGAGCCCAATAAAAACCGCCCAACGTGTTGGCTTGAACCGTCCGATTTGTGTGCATACAGCCCTTTGGAAGACCAGTCGTCCCTGAAGTGTAAGGCAGGACAGCAAGATCATCAGCTGAAACTTCTACATCCTGTGGATCGGTTTTTGTCTGCAGTGCTTCCGACCAACCGTGGAGATGATCCTCATTTAATGAAGCAGGAGGAGCTTTGACTTCAGCTGGCAGATGATCCTCCAGGGCATCTCCAGCATAATCAGAGTAAGCAGCGACGACTATCTGTTTTAAGGTTGTTGTTTCTGTAAGGGGGTTAACCGTATCGATGAACTCCTGTCCGATCAGACCATTTTGAATCGCACAGTCCTTCACATAAAATTCAAGCTCCTGTGTTTTTAGCATCGGGTTAATCGGTACGACAACAGCTCCTGCGCGGAGGATGGCGTAATAACTGACTACGAATTGTGGGGAATTTTGCATAAACAGAAGCACCTTTTCTCCTTTTTCTACATGAAGATGCTGCTGCAAATATCCAGCAAGTGTATCAACTTCTTTCTTTAACTGCCGGTAAGAAATTGAATTGCCGTAATAATAGATCGCTTCGTTCTCAGGATATCGGACAGCTGAGACAGCTAAATTGTCATAAATAGAAGTTTCCGGAACCGTGATGGTCTTCGTCAGCTTCGGCCAAAAATCAAAATGATTCGTTTGCATGAAAACGTCCCCTTTACTCTATTTTTCTGGTTAGCGAACTTTTTGTAAGCGCTATCATTTCGTGCTAGACTAATCTGTTATTTGATTAGCCATCCCCCATCCACGAGCAGATCCGATCCTGTCATATAAGAAGCTTCTTTAGAAGCAGCAAAAGCGATGACCTTGGCGATTTCTTCCGGTTTACCTACTCGTCCTAATGCAGTATTTCTTTTGATCGCCTGTTCAAATTTCTCATTCTTCAGCCCCTCTTCCGTGAGCGGTGTTTCAGCAAAGCCAGGAGAAACAGAATTAACCCGAACACCATAAGGAGCCAATTCAAGTGCAAGTGACTTCGAAAAATGAATGACAGCTGCCTTCGATGAACTGTAATGAGGAATTTTCGCTCCTGCTTTATGTCCGGAAAGAGAAGCTACATTGACGATAGCTCGATCGCTCTCCTCCTGATCTTCATCGATCATCAAGCGGCCAAGACTTTTAGACACAAGATAAACACTTTTTAAATTGGCATCCTGGATCCGGTCCCATTCAGATGCTTCCATCTCTAAAATGGTGGTATTCCCTGAGGTACCTGCATTGTTAATCAGTACATGGAGCTTCCCGTAATTGCTTTGAACAAAATCTTTCAATGCTTCTATATCTTCTTCTTTTGTAACATCTGCTTGAAAAACAACCGCTTTTGAGTCTTGTTTCTCATTGATGATGGCAGCTACCCGCTCGAGTTTCGAGAGCGTTCTACCAACTAAAATAACGGTTGCCCCACCTTCTGCCAGCAGCAAAGCCGCTTGCTCTCCGATCCCGCTTCCGGCTCCGGTTACAACGGCAATCGTGTCTGTAAATCGATCCATAGATAAATGACCTCCTTTCATTAACTGAGAACAAGGTGATTTTCCAATATAGAACGGAGATCTATAGGAATGGACTCGCTTTTCTGTGTTTCATAATTGAAATGAACGATCGTTGCTTCCGCTTCCGCGATCACATTTCCCGTATCCTCCGCCTCGATGCGATGGCCGAATCGAAAGCTTTTATTTCCGATGTTGGAAACCCACGAAGAGATGGTTAAGGATTGTCCAAAATAAGCTTGACTGACAAAATCGCATGTCGTTGAAGCAATAATGAATCGACCGAACGAACTGGAATGGTTTGGAATCACCTCTTCAAAAAATTTGCCTCTCGCTTCTTCTAAGTAAATGAAGTAACTCGTATTATTCACGTGTCCTGCCATATCTGTTTCACAAAACCGAACGCTTACAGGCACTTCATGTTTCAAGAGCTCACCTCCATTCTAACCAGTTAGTATGTTCTGAGTAGAATCTCCCGTTGAAGGGGAGAGTGCTTATGCTTTTTTGTCGATTCCGTGCAAGATCATCTCAAGATAGACGGAAGTCAACTCTTCCTCTGAGACTTCACCGTCAGGGTTATACCAGTAGTAACTCCAGTTCGTCATCCCGAGTATTCCACGGGTGATCATATCAGGGCTTAGATGGTTCTGAAACTCTCCTTTTTCAATACCTTCTTCCACCAGAGTCTGGAGATTCTTACGAAACTGATCCCTTTTCTGGATGTTCTGGTCCAAATATTGGTTCTCAAGATTACGCATTTCTCTAAAGAAAATTCTTGCACTCTTTTTTCGATGCTTAATGCTTGAGATAACCATTAAGATCATGGACCTGAGCTTTTCCCTGCTATCCTTTGAGTCATCGTTCAAAATCTCCTGCTGTCTTTCCAGTAAATATTCAATGAAATTGAGATGGATATTCGTTAAAAGCTCTTGTTTATTTTTGAAGTAATAATAAAACGTTCCTTTTGTTACACCAAGCTCATCCACAATTTCCTGAATTGATGTTTCGGTGAACCCTTTTTTATCAAACAGATGAATGCTGATATCCATGATTTTTTGCTTCATAGGTACATTGTCCTTTCATTTAGGGATGATATAACATTATAACATTCCTAAATCTCGCAAAAACGACGATTTTCTACTCGCGTTCGAGAATCATAGCGATGCCCTGGCCGCCACCGATACAGGCGGTAATCAACGCATATTTTCCGCTCGTCCGTTTCAACTCGTAAATCGCTTTAGTTGCGAGAATCGCTCCAGTTGCTCCTAGTGGGTGTCCATGAGCAATAGCCCCGCCATTGACGTTCACTTTTTCCATATTCATTTGGAGCTCTTTATTGCATGCTAAAACTTGTGCGGCAAAGGCTTCATTGATTTCGATAACATCCATATCCTCTAGACTGAGTCCTATTTTTTCTAAAACGGCATGAGTGGCAGGAACGGGACCGATTCCCATAATGTTCGGATCCACACCGGCAACTGTGCAAGCCCTGACAGTAGCCAATGGAGACACACCCGATTCCTCTGCTTTTGCTCTCGACATTAACGTAAGTGCAGAAGCGGCATCATTCAGGCCAGAGCTGTTTCCGGCCGTTACGGTTCCATCCTCAAGAAAGGCCGGCCGAAGCTTAGCCATTCCTTCCAGCGTCGATTGGGGCCGTGGGTGTTCATCGTTTTTAAATACAACCGGCTCCCCTTTTCTCACAGGAATGGTTAGCGGAACAATTTGTTCTTTGAATCTTCCTTCTTCCATAGCAGCAGCCATGCGTTCCTGACTCTGCTGGGCAAATCGATCCGCATCTTCCCTTTTAATCTCGTAATTCTCAGCTAGATTTTCTGCTGTGATCCCCATGGGTGGATCTCCAATTTCTTTAGGAGAAAGTTGAGATTTCCTGAATTTCGGCGGGGCGGGACTATAGGCTCTTTCAGGCCGATCCATCAAGTACGGTGCACGGCTCATACTTTCTGTGCCGCCAGCTACATACACGTCTCCATCACCTGCTTTTATTGCCTGCGCAGCCAAATGAATGGCATTTAATCCTGAACCGCACTGCCGATCAACCGTTAAACCTGGGAGTTTCATAGAAAGTCCTGTCTGCAAAGCAGAAAGCCTTGCTACGTTCCCCCCACCGCTCAACACATTCCCAAAGATGACATCTTCAATGGATTCTGGATCAACCTTAGCCCGTTTGACGCTTTCCTTAATGACCTCTGCTCCTAATACGTGCGCAGGAACGGTAGCCAATGCCCCTCCCTGCTTTCCAATTGCCGTTCGGACAGCTGATACGATTACCGCATCTCGTTGTGTCATCGTTTCACTCCTTTTTGAAAAATCCCTTACATGGCATGCGTACCGCCATCTACAATGACTACATCACCTGTGATGTGCTTGGAAGCCGGTGCGCACAAGAAAATGGCAGCGCCTTTCAAGTCATCCTCACCACCAAACTTTCTTAGAGGTGTACCTTCCAAAAAGGTATCCTCCCCTCTATCCATAAGTACTTTAGACATCTTCGTTGGGAAGAAACCTGGTGCTATCGCATTTACACGGATACCTTTAGGTCCCCATTTGACAGCTAAGTCCTTTGTAAAAGTAAGGACAGCCCCTTTACTGGAGTTGTAGCCAATCGTATCCATATACTTTGGATCAGAGCCTTTCAAGCCAGCAACGGAGGCAATATTAATAATCGTGCCTTCTCCCTGCTCAAGCATCACCTTTCCAGCCATCTGCGACATGAGAAAGGTCCCCGTAACGTTTACATTGAAGACTTTTTGCCAGGCTTCCAGCGGCATCTCCTCCACAGGAGCTCCCCATGTGGCCCCACTGTTGTTGACGAGAATATCGATTCTGCCAAAGTGATCGACCGTTTGATCGACGACCTGCTGCATACTATCCGGGTTTGTTACATCACATTCAAATGCAAGGGACTCTACACCAAGTTGTTTCAGTTGATCACTCACTTCCTTACAGGCCTCAACCTTTCGGGAACAAACCACGACGTGAGCTCCAGACTCGGCTAGCCCTTCAGCAATTTGTTTTCCGAGTCCTCGTCCTCCACCTGTCACAATAGCAACTTTGCCGGTCAGGTCGAAAAGCTCCTTAGCGTGCATGGACAGCCCTCCTGTTCTCGGCCTTTTTCAATTCATATTTAGCCACAGCTCTGCGGTGGACTTCATCAGGACCATCGGCAAGCCGCAGCGTGCGGATGTTCGCCCATGCCGCTGCAAGTGGAGTATCCTGACTTACACCAGCTGCCCCAAAGGCTTGGATCGCTCGATCAATAACTTTCAAAGCCATATTCGGTGCCACTACTTTGATCATGGCGATCTCTGATTTAGCTTCCTTGTTGCCGACTGTATCCATCATGTGGGCTGCCTTTAATGTAAGCAGGCGGGCCTGTTCAATCTCGATTCTAGAATCAGCGATCCATTCCCGGATCACTCCCTGGTCAGCCAGAGTCTTGCCAAATGCCTCCCGTTCTTGAACGCGGTCACACATGACTTCAAGTGCCCGTTCTGCAGCGCCGATCGTTCTCATACAGTGGTGAATTCGTCCAGGTCCCAACCTTCCCTGTGCAATGGCGAATCCTTTGCCTTCTCCCCAAATCAAATGGGATGCAGGGACACGCACGTTTTTAAACTCAATTTCTGCGTGTCCATGAGGAGCGTGATCATACCCAAAAACAGGCAAGGTGCGTTTAATGGTAACTCCTTCGGTATCGAGTGGTACAAGGATCATCGATTGCTGGTCATATCTCGGGGCGTCTGGATCATTCTTCCCCATCACGATACTCACTTTACAACGCGGATCCCCGGCTCCTGAAGACCACCATTTCGTACCGTTTATTACGTACTCGTCCCCGTCCCTTTTGATCTCTGTCTGAACATTGGTTGCATCTGATGAAGCTACATCAGGTTCTGTCATAGAGAAGCAGGACCGTATTTCTCCTTCAAGCAAAGGCTCAAGCCACTGTCTCTTCTGCTCATCCGATCCATAACGAACAAGCACCTCCATATTTCCTGTATCCGGCGCGGCGCAGTTGAAGACTTCAGGTGCGAGACTCGAGCGCCCCATAATTTCACAAAGGGGAGCATATTCCAAGTTCGACAAACCAGCTCCGTACTCGCTATCTGGCAGGAACAGATTCCAAAGGCCGGCCTCTTTTGCCTTCGATTTCAGTTCTTCCATGATCGGAGGGATGTCTGAAAAGCGGTCCTGTTGATTCAGCTGTTTTTCATACACCGATTCGTTCGGGTAAATATGTTCTTCCATAAAAGCGTTCAAACTTTCCTGCCACTCTTTAACTTTAGGTGAGTAATCAAAGTCCATGAGATTCCTCCTTAATATGTAGGGACTTTCCTAGAAAACACGACCTTTCCTTTAATCACAGCTTCCTCATTCTGATTGACCGCCTGTACGTTAAAGGCCATTTCATGTTCATAATCTTCCTCAAGAACCGCATGTAAGGTAAGCACATCCCCGAGGAAAACCATGCCTTTGAATCGAATCGAGTAGTTCTGAATGAATCCTTCTTCATAATACGGTGTGAAAAGTTTGGCGAGATTTCCCATCGTCCACATCCCATGGGCAATGATACCTGGTAAACCAGCTTTTTCTGCCTCTTCATCAATAGTGTGGATCGGGTTATAATCTCCTGAAGCACCCGCATATTTGATTAAATCAATTCTTGAAACGGGTTCAAGAGTCACTGGTTCCAGTGAATCGCCTTTTTGCAGGGCGGTTATTGCACTCATACCTTCATCTCCTTTCGCACAGCCTCTGTGATAATGACTGTCTGTTCTTCTGAGAATATTAGACCCCCATCAAAATCCGTGCCGTATCTTTTCACTTTCAAAAAGCCCATATCTCCGCTTTTTCCGCTTCGTTCATAATAGTCTTTTACTTCGGTGTAGCAGAGAATAACTTCTCCTACGAGCAGCGGCCGTTCATAGTGATAGATTTGCTCTCCGTGAATTAATCCTTTAGAAGGAAGGTTCAGCTCATCAATAGATCCATAGTCAAAGACTCGCGGAAAAGTTGGTGGAGCGATGTTCGCTTTGTAAGGAGATTGTCTGCCCGTCTCCTCATCTATAAATATTGGATGCGGATCACCAATGGCTTCTGCAAAATTCTTTACTGCCCCCCGTTCCACCGTGTTTTTCACTTTATTGGACTGTTTACCAATCGTATGTTCAAACATCATACGCCCTCCTTGAATTAATCTTTCGGACCTCCTGCAACATACAGTACCTGACCGTTGACGAACGACGATTTCTCATCCGCATAAAAAGCGACTGCATTTGCAATATCTTCAGGCTTTCCGCTTCTTGCGACTGGGATATTGGCCACACTGTGCTGAATTAATTCCTCAAAGGAAATCCCGATGCGGGCGGCTGTCTCTTTTGTCATTTCGGTTTCAATAAAACCGGGAGCGACTGCATTGGCCGTGATTCCAAACTTCCCTAGTTCAATGGCCAGCGTTTTCGTAAACCCTTGAAGACCAGCTTTTGCTGTAGCATAGTTTGCCTGGCCGCGGTTCCCGAGTGCTGAGGTGGAAGAAATGTTAATAATACGGCCATACTTGTTTTCCACCATGTACTGCTGAGCCGCACGAGCAGCATTAAAGGAGCCTTTTAAGTGAACATCCATTACCGTATCCCAATCTGAGTCCGTCATTTTAAATAACATGTTATCACGTATAACCCCGGCATTGTTCACAAGAATGTCTAGAGAACCGAACTTGTCATAGACTTCCTTCATTGCATTTTGAATCTGTTCGAACTCCACAACATTCGCTACCTTACAATGAACCTCGTATCCCTGTTCCTTCAACTCACTCTCCGTTTCAGAAAGGGCTTCCTCATTTACATCAATAATCGCCACCTTAGCCCCATCTTCTAAAAATCGTTGGGCTATCCCTTTTCCAATCCCTCGGCTGCCTCCTGTTACAAAAGCAACCTTATTATCAAATCGTCCTGTCATCATATATCCCTCCCTGGTAAGATCTTTCTTAGCCGATTTTCACGTGTCCTTTTAATAGATTTCTAGAAATAATCAATCGCTGAATTTCGTCAGTGCCATCATAAATTCTCCATAAGCGCGCTTCACGGTACCAGCGCTCGATTGGCAACTCTCTTGTGTACCCCATCCCGCCATGGATTTGCAGGACGCGATCAACGACACGGTTCCCCATATTGGCTCCGTAGAGTTTTGCGATAGAGGCCACATGCCTGTTATCCTCACCCTGATCAAGCGTGAAGGCTGCATTCAAGACGAGCCATTTTGCTGCTTCAATTTCAACTGCTGAGTCGGCAATTTGCCACTGAATAGCTTGGCGCGTAGCGATTGGTTTTCCAAACGTTTCACGTTCATTAGCGTAATCGATCGCCATGTTCAATAAGCGCTCCGCCGCTCCAACCGCTCTTGCTCCAACAATCCACCGTGCAAAGCCAATCCATTCAAGACCAAGGTCATAACCGCCATGAACCTCACCTAGAATATTCTCTTCAGGAACACGTACGTTATCAAATACGAGTGCAGCTGGTCCCCATTCGCCCATCGTATGGATGTATTCTGACTTCCACCCCATATCACGGTCTACAATGAAACACGTCACACCTTTACGGCCACCGGAAGATTTATGCAGCTCCTTATCGGTGATCGCAATCGCCATCGTAAAATCAGCTTCGTTTCCTCCAGTAATAAAGGTTTTCTCTCCATTTAACACCCATTCACCGCCTTCTTTTACAGCGGTCATACGAATATTTCTCGTGTCTGACCCTGCGCCAGGCTCTGTCATGGCAAAGCAGGATTTTTTCTCGCCGTTAATCGTAGGCAGGAGGTATTTTTCTTTCTGTTCTTCATTCGCATAATACAAAATATTATCCGCAGAACCTCCAAACTGGAATGGAACGAATGTGCGTGCCACTTCCATCTGCACGATGGCAAGCATCATCTGACCTAAGTCGGCGCCCCCATATTCCTCCGGAGTGTTGATCCCCCAAAACCCAGCATCTTTCGCTTTCATTTGAAGTTCCTTCATTTTCTCATGGGAAATACTAGGTTTTCCTTCTCGCTCGTTTCGCAGCACTTCATTTTCAAGTGGAATCAATTCTTTTTCCACAAACTTACGAATCGTTTTTTGAACCATTTGTTGTTCGTCCGTTAAACGTAAATGCATCCAACTATCCCCAATCTTTAAGTTTTTTAGAAAATCAAAGATGTTATTTTCTTAAGCAGGCATCACATACCTACCGGTTAGTATGTTTTATTTTATATTATTTGAAATTTTCGGAAAATACAACATGTATTTTGAAATTTTTTGTCATTCCATCTTCTAATTACCAATCGATATTTAGAAAGATTTTCTCTTTAAAATTTCTTTCTCACACTTGAACATGTGTAAACCTACAAAAAATGTATTTTATACACGCAAATAATTGTACAAATATCCATATAGTTTAATTGGAAGATCATCTAAAATGAAAGTAAAGCTAATTTTTCCAAAGGAGAATTTCCATGTTCACAGATCAAGTCAAAAAGCAATTAGAGGATATTGTTGGCGAAAAAAATGTAGCTGCTTCAAATGCAAGCAAATTGGCGTATTCGTACGATGCCACCCCTCAGTTCCAGTCACTTCCTGATGCCGTTGTTTCTCCGAAGACCACCCAGGAGATAGTTGAAATTATGAAAATATGCAACAAACACAAGATTCCGATCGTTCCACGAGGTTCCGGAACTAATCTGAGCGCTGGAACTACTCCGATTGATGGAGGTATCGTTTTATTATTCAAGCATATGAACAACATTCTGGAAATCGATGAAAATAACTTGACGATTACAACCCAGCCAGGTGTGAACACCCTTCAATTAATAACCGAAGTAGAGAAATTGGGACTGTTTTACCCGCCTGACCCAAGTTCTATGAAGATCTCTCAAATCGGTGGAAATATCAACGAAAATTCTGGAGGATTAAGAGGGCTAAAATATGGGGTTACTCGCGACTATGTCATGGGCCTTGAAGTCGTTCTTCCTAATGGGGACATCATTCGGACGGGTGGAAAACTGGCCAAGGACGTTGCCGGATACGATTTAACAAGGTTATTCGTCGGCTCTGAAGGCACCTTAGGGATTGTTACAGAGATAACGCTTAAACTTTTGCCTCTTCCAGAAACGAAAAAAACGATGCTTGCTTTGTATGAGGATTTACACGCAGCAGCCCAAACCGTCTCGAAAATCTTATCGAATCGCATCATTCCAACCACACTTGAATTCCTAGACCAGCCGACTTTAAAAGTGGTGGAAGATTTCTCGAACATTGGATTACCTACTGATGTTAAAGCCGTTTTGTTAATTGAACAGGATGGAGATTCTCAATCCGTGGACAGAGACATACATAAAATGGCTGAAATTTGTAGAGAGAACCAAGCTGTTCAAGTAGATGTAGCAAAATCACCAGAGGAAGCAGAGGCTCTTACGACAGCAAGGAGATCCGCTTTATCTGCTCTTGCAAGATTAAAACCGACGACCATCCTCGAAGATGCCACCGTACCTCGGTCCGAAATCGCCAACATGGTCGAGGCAATCTCCCAAATCGCAGAGAAATATGAGGTCGACATCTGTACATTCGGTCATGCAGGAGATGGAAACCTTCACCCAACCTGCTTGACAGATGTAAGGGATTCAGAAGAAATTCATCGAGTGGAAAAAGCATTTGAAGAGATTTTCGAAAAAGCTGTGGAACTGGGAGGAACCATTACGGGAGAACATGGGGTTGGTGCAATGAAAGCTGACTATCTTCACCTCAAGCTAGGGGAAGCTGGAATTGATGCGATGAAAAATATAAAAAAAGCATTTGACCCCAACAATATTATGAACCCAGGGAAAATCTTTGCGAAGAACAGCCCGAAAAGAGTGGTGGTGAGTCAATCATGAATACTAAAGAAAAAGAGAGAATCCAGCATGATTTTAAAGAAAAAATGGACTACGATGAACTATTAAATTGCATGCGCTGTGGGTTTTGTCTGCCCAGCTGTCCCACTTATATCGAATCTGATTATGATGAAGTTCATTCGCCAAGAGGACGAATCGCCTTGATGAAAGGTGTTGTCGATGGAGTCATCGAACCAGATGAAGATGTGAAGCAATCGCTTGATATGTGCCTTGGCTGCCGAGCATGTGAGCCCGTTTGCCCCGCAGGTGTCAACTATGGCCACCTGCTCGAACAAGCCAGAGACATCATCTATCAGAATAAAGAACTGCCTAAACATGTGAAGGTCATCCGCAATGTCGCCTTTAAAGGTCTGTTCCCTTATCAAAATCGGATGATTGGAGTTACAAGCTTATTAGGTTTTTACCAACGCTCCGGTGTGCAGCAGCTTACGAGAAAATCGGGAATCATGAAACTGTTTCCTGATTCACTTCGTACAATGGAAAAGGTGCTTCCGGAAGTACCTAAGCGGAAAGAAATGAAAAACAGACCACGCTATTACAAACCGATCCAACAAAAAAAGAAAAAAGTCGCTTTTTTCTCAGGCTGCTTGATGGACACCATGTTCCTCTCGACGAATAACGCAACCGCAAAACTGCTTCAATATGCGGGCTGTGAAATTGTGGTCCCTCAAAATCAAGGATGCTGTGGAGCTTTGCACGGACACAGCGGAGAAAAAGATCAGGCTAAAGAGTTAGCCAAAAGGAATATTAAAGCCTTTGAAAAAGCAGAAGTGGACTATATCATTACCAACGCAGGAGGATGCGGAGCGTTTTTAGTCGATTACAAGCATCTTTTAAAGGACGAGGAAGAATGGAAAGAACGGGCTGAACACTTATCTATGAAAATTAAAGATATTAGTAAGATTTTAGTGGAACTCGACTTTCATAAGAAGCCGTTAAAGCTAGATCAGCAAATCATCACCTATCAAGATTCCTGCCATTTAAAAAATGGTCAGAAAACATTCATGGAACCGAGACAACTGCTTGAAGCGATCCAAGGAGCGAGTTACGTAGAAATGAAGGACGCTTCAAGGTGCTGCGGCTCAGCAGGGATTTATAATCTTGTCGAGCCGGAAATGTCCATGCAAATCTTGGATTATAAGATGGAAAAGACAAAAGAGACAAAAGCCAAAACCGTCGTTACTGCCAATCCCGGCTGCCTTTTACAAATGAAACTGGGAATTGAAAGAGAGGGACTCAGTGAAGAGGTTGAAGCTGTGCATATTGTAGATTTACTGTTAAAAGCTTATGAAGAAGCAAATCTGTGATCAAGGGATTGGGACAAAAGTGCTTTAGCCATTCTAAAATCCGAATAATGGTGAAATTATTATGATAAAATTTCACCATTACTCGGTTTTGTTATAGTAGATGACCGCAACACATATGGCCGATTGATAGAATGCTTCGCTTCATGTTTACTCAGATCAATGAGAACGAGAGTGATGCAGATCTTCTCCAATAAAGCTCAAAGCGATATAAAACAAAGTAATCCCTTCTGACTGCCGGGGGTCCAGCGTAGTAAGATCCTTGATTTGCTTAAGCCGATAATGAAGGGTATTGATATGGATATTCATATCGCTTGCTGTATCTTTAAGCGATTGATTTTGAAGTAAAAACACCTTTAACGTATGCAATAATTCAGGTTTATCTTGCATGCCTGATAGTACACGATTCGTAAATTCCTCTTTCGTATCTCCGCTGATTTCTTCTAGCACAATATCCAATACAAGTTCCTCATACATCATGATGCGTTGCTTGCTTAAGGCAACCTTTAATGCCTTTTCAGCTTCTTCGTAAGCACGGTGCAATTCGTAAGTGATGATGGACTTACTCAATCCAGCACAAAGATTCATGTCATAATTCGTCTTGAAGTACCTTTTCCATCTATACAAATGCTCTTTGATTACCTGTTTCGGCTCGTCATCATTCACATGTTTAAGCAAAAGGTACCTCCCCTCTCCCCAGCGAATGAACACATCGTTGGCTTCTTTAGGAAGAAGATTCCTAAACCAATCCATCATGGCCGCATCCACTCTCTGCTTTTCTTTCACTGAGCGGACTTGAAATAATATACACAGGTAAGGCTTCCCGATGGACACCCCTAAGAGCTGTCCTCTATGTATGAAAGTTTGATCCACTTCCTTTGAAAACACCCACTCATAGAAATAGGCTTCTAATCCCCTGCTTTCTGATTCCTTTTGTTCTGTATAATACGTCTCTCGAATCATAAGTTCTGTCATTTTACGAAGGAGTTCGGCGAAACCTTCAATCTCAGAAGGAGGCCCCGTAATCCCCAGAACTCCTATGACACTGTTTTCAAAAAACATAGGCAAGTTAATTCCAGCTTTAACTCGGTTAACTTTCACCGCCTCAGCTTCAGTAATATAATATTTCTGCTTGGTCTGAACGACTCTGTAAGCAATTTCGTGAAAATCTCCCACGCGTTCTTCTTTTGTGGAAGCTATGATAAATCCATTTCGATCGACAACGATCAAATCTTCATTTATCACTAACCTGACTTCTCGAATAATCTTCTCGGCAAGTTCTGGTAATAACTGCATCTTTTAACCAACTTTCTATCTTATCCTGCTTGTCTATTATATAGAGATTTAGAGAAGGTGACCAAAATCGATAGAAAGCAATCTCTTTAAAAAAGAGCTTTGCATCTCTGCAAAGCTCTCTTTATCAACCTTCTTTAGCATCGATTTTCCCTAAGAAGAAACCATCTACTTCTTCAGCTTTCCCTCTCCAATAGAACTTCTCCTCAGAAGGCGTTGGCAGTGAGTCGCCATTGTAAACCTGCGCATCTTTTAGATGAACAAAACGAACCTCACCTTGAGAAGATTCATTAGCCGATTGGCTGGCTTTTGATAGTTTTTCACTAATGGATTGAGAAACATCATTGCCGTCTTCCAGCGATCGGCTGATGGCTTCCAAATATTTTTTAGCGGATACCGTTGTGCCCGTTACGAGGGCCCCGTTAACATTCAATGTAATATCCAGAGAAAAGTCGTGTTGATTAGCCGCTTTTACAAAAGTCAGTAACAAATCATCCATAGCTTCATCCCCTTTTTAAAGACGTGGAAATTACTTTTGTGTATCATCTTCATTAGTAAGCGCCGTCTTTACTTCCTCTTCGGTACTTTCAGGTGTCTTTTGTTCCGTCACTTCGTTTTGATTATCTTCCTCAAGAGAAGCAGCTGCTTCTCCAGAAGCGTCTTGAGAGTGTGAAGTTTTTTCCTCTTCGGTACCTACGGATGTTTTTTGTTTCGTTTGTTCTTTATTTTCGCTCTGTTTGTTTTGGTTTTCTCCCTTAAGAGAAGCAGCTGTTTCGGGTAGAGCATCCTGGGCACCTGCAGCCTCCTCCAGCTGAGGGACTTCCTCCTCTTTATTCTTTGATTTCTTAAATTTATCTGTTACTTTCTTCGATTTTTCTTTAGACTTGTCTTTGAAGTTCTTGAATTTTTCGCTTGCCTTACTTCCGGCTTTACTTGCTTTCTCTTTAAAACTGGAGGAGTCTTTTTCTTCTGATTGATCTTCCCCTTTCTTTTTCTTAGGGTTGATCAAGAGCCCAGCAGCTGCTCCAACGACCCCTCCGATAACCGCGCGTTGCAGTTTATTATCCTTCTTGTTAGTTTCTTTGTTATTTTCCTTGTTCTCTTCTGGTTGATTAGATGAATGATTCAATCCCGTTTTGTTTTTTGTTTCCATGTTAAACACTCCTCATTTTTTATAATCTATTTGATTGCATATTCTTCTCAAGTCGCTCGATTCGCTTTTGTAATTCTTCATTTTCTTGTTCTAATGCTTTTGTATCTTGTTCAGCTGCTTTTGAACTGAGATAAGGGTCGTTTTCCCACCAGTCCATGCCTATTTCCTTCGCCTTATCCACAGACGCAACAATAAGTCGTATTTTAATCGTCAATAATTCGACGTCCGCTAATCCTACGCGGATATCACCAGCGATGACGACACCTTTATCCAATACTGTTTCCAAAACATCAACAAGACTGTTCGATTGAGTAGATTGTTCAATAGCCATGCGTCAACCTCCTTTTCACAGTAAATTTCCAAGCGGTCCGAGGTCGATATTTAAATCTTCATCATCCAGCTCAAATATGTCCTTCAGCTCATCCATTTTCACTTCAAGATTCATAAGAGCGAGGCCTAGCTTTTCGATTTCTTCTTCCGTAAGGGTGCCGCCATCTACTCGTCTAAGAGCATGACGCTCAACAAGCTGCCTCAACAGTTCAATAACTGTCAATACAAGCTGTGCCAATCCTTGCTCCGCTCCTTCAGGATCCAATTCTATTCGACCGCTTTTTGCGGGTCTTTGTTCAAGATCGCTCGGTGGCATGCTCTAACGCCTCCTTTTCTTTATCCATACGTTCAGATGACAGGGATTCAGCTGCCTTCTGATTGCTCTGGACCAGTGTTTCAACAGCCGAAATCAAAATCCGCAAATCCAGATATACTAGATCAATCCCTGCAATGGATATGACAATATCCCCTTTAATCGCCACACCTTTGTCCAACACCGTATCTAAAATATCAATGAGGGCAATATCTTTGTTTTCATATTGGTCTCGATAGGACATCCATCAAACCTCACTTTTTGAGAGATTCACAAAATGATAGGCTGGCCAGGGACCGGTGATTTCAAACTTCCACCCTGCTGATGCATGTTTTTCGTTTGCTAAGGTCACGTGCTCCAAAAAAGGTTCCACATGCTCCAAAGGCAGTAAATAAGCGCTGTTCCAGCACATTTCTTCATCTTTTCCCGTAACATCTTTGTTCCACACTTTTTTTACGGAATCTTGGGCTGCGAGGCCCTTCCATTTTTCATGGTAGCCTTTGGAAAAGTCGTGCTGCTCCTGTTCAACTTCCTTGTCAATTATTTGATTGAGTTTTTTGCGTTCAAGGTATTGTCTTCCTTTTGACATCTCAGCTATTTCAGCCTTTTTGTTCTCTATAGTTAAATTGTTTTCTGCAACCTCTTCTCTCAATAGGCTGCGATCACAATATATTTTCACATTCCATTCTTCTTTATTTTCAAGCTCGTTCAGAAGTCTTTCCCAGTCTTCTTCACGGCTTTGAATCATTTCAGATAAGCTTTCTTCGTTTTGAAAAATGGTACAAAATTTCATCGGAATAATGGTCGTACGTTCTCTCAGACTGATCAACGCTTCATGATGATGAAACGCCTTTTCTTGCACCCAATCCATTTGTTTCGTTTTCTCCTCGAGCACTTTCTCTCCATATTCCTCTTCATCAACAAGGCAGACAACAGCTGCACAATGATTAAAATTCATCATGGTTAAACTGTGCTCTCCATCAATTCCTTTTATATCTGCGAAACTATCTGTTTCTTCGTCTGGTTTTGGTATGATTCCATATAAATACAAAAGTTCATTCATCTTTATGCTGCCCCCTGCTACCGTTTCGTCAGCTCTTCCCATTGCTCCATTTCCATCCTTTTTGCAACTTCATAACGTTCAAGCAGAACTTCTTCTTGAGATTGATAGGTTTCCTCAGAAATTTCCTCAAGCTCATACATCATTTGCAGTTGGATGAGCTTCTTTTGAATGTGTTCCAAATCATACATTTCCTTATCCACTTCTTCTTTGACGTGTTCACCGACTTTTACAATCAAGTTGATTGGGGAAGTGAATAATTTATGAATCATGTTGGCTCCTCCACCTTTAATTTGATATTGATGAAATTATAAGCTGGCCACGGTCCCGTGTACTTAAAATCAACTTTGCCCTTCCAACGCTCGTGCAAATCGTTTACTTTTTTATCAAAAGCTTCTTCCTTATCACGATCAATTAAATACGCCCCGTTCAATAACATTTTCTCTCCCAGCGTTTCATTAGACTTCGCAGACACTGACAACTTTGTGAGAGATTCGTGTATATCGTGTTCCACTTCCTTTTTTAGCTTGTTGAAGAAGTTCTGCGCCATTTCACCTAACTTGATTCGATCGAAATAACCGGCAGCCTCCGATTTATTAGCCACGTTTTGTTTCTGCTTCATGACTCCTTCATTTTGCTCAACTTGATTCTCCAGCCATTCTTTTTTCCCTACTACCTTCAGGCCGATTTCAATCTTATTCGAAACTTCAGGGAACAGCTTTGCGAGCTGTGGATACAAATTTTTCAAAAGAACTTCGGTGTCTTCAAGGGATTGGAACACATTACCGAAGCTTATTGGGACGACGGCGTTCTCGTTTTCCATAACATTGGAAATGACTTGCTGGTGCTTCATCAAATTATCTTTTTTCGGATGATAGATTTTAATTGGTGCTTCGATGGCTACCATTGCTGCATCTTTATACGAAACTGTAAAGATCGGTCGGTCTTCCCCTTCAAAATGAACGGAACCAAAGTCCTTTTCATCTTCTACGTGGATACAACAAAAAACATATACCCCATTTTCCTCTGCCATTTTCAAATCCTCCTAAACATTCCTGCACACACCAAGAATTCTTTCTCGTAAATCCTCAGTATCTTCATTACACAAATTTAAAGTGAAAAATGTTGTGTCAAGTAACAGGTTTTGAAAGTCTTCGTTATTTCCATCAATTGGAATTTCATACTTTTCTGCAATGTCTGCGATCATAATAGAGGCCCTCAGACTTAATCCATCTTGGGTGTCCTCGCATAACTCGTTCACTTTTTCCAACAAGCCAACAATCTTTTCTGCTTTCGACGATTCGATCAATGTTCGTTCTCTGACTACAGCTACTTGAGCTTCTTTGCCCATCATTTGAAAAGGGATTGTGATCATACGGTCCAGCAAGGCATCCTGAGTTTCATAGATACCTACGTATTCTGTGGGATTACTCGTAAAGATGAGAGAGAAGTCCGGATGAACTTTTATGTGTGAGTCCTTACTTTTTGCTCCATATAGAGGCAAGAGTTTTTCTTCGATTACAGATAAAAAAAGGTTATTGGTATCCGGCCGCGATCTAGTGAATTCATCGTAGACAACGGTGTAACCATTTTTTACTGCTTCATACAACCTGCCCTCAACCCAGCTTTCCGTTACTTCTTCTTCAATTTTCCTGACCGTTCTAATAAAATTGTCGTCGGATTTTTTTCGGCTGTACCCCTTATAAGCACCGATTAAATCATCATTAGATAAATCCTCATTCCCGCTAATCATTAATACCGGCCGCTGTCGTTTGTTCGCTATATGAAGGGCAAGGGTTGTTTTTCCAACTCCTGACGGTCCTGTAAAGTGGACAGGGTAGCCAGAAGATAAATAACGGAGCGATCGTCTTATTAATCCTTGGAAAAAGGGATGGTCATACACACCTTCTTTTCCCTCAGGTACAGATTTTGTTTTAATCAGTCTTGTCACTTGCCATACCCTCTCTTCCTATTCGGCTTGTTCTTCCAGATCAGCGCGATAGCGTAGGCTTAATCTGGAGAAACCGGTCACTTCCTGGTCTTGATCAAGAAATACTTCATAAAGACCGACCATTTCATCTTGAGCATATTTACGCATATAATCTTTTTCCTCTATAATTTCTACGAGTGCTCTCCATCCTTCTTCGTTCTTTTTTACGGAGATGATTTTATGTGGAGGAGCAATATTTTCTTTAAAAAAATCCGTAATTTTATCTAATATCTTCATAATTTTTCACAAACACCTTCCTCATAGGAATGAGAGGGCCGGGATGATGCCCAACCCTCCTTAACTCCATTAAATACTGAATTCACCGCTACGTTCGTTTGATTGTTTAGACGGAGATGATTCTTGCTCCCCTAAGCGTCCGCCTAAGCCTTCTTCCTGGACTTCGTCTCTTAGTAATCCAACCGCTTCTGCGTAGCGCATCCAAGTTTCCACACTTGCAATTACGACTCTCGCTTCAATGGTGATCAATTCTATCCCCACAACGGAAACCCGGGCAAATGCATCGATCACAATCCCTTTATCCAAAATACGGTCAACGACCTCAGCAAGACTTGAACTATCAGTTGATTTTTGAATAGCCATATTCATTCTCCTTTCAAAAGTTAACGATGATAAGTTTTAATGTCAGCCAAACCTTTAACATCCTTCGGCCCTTTAATATCTGAAGAGCTCTTTATTTGGGAAACACTTTTGATGTCCTGAACGCCCTTCACTCTTCGATTGGAGTTATCACCGATTTTTTCTTGAAGCTCTTCTCCAGACTCCTTGACTGAATCAATCTTTTCTTTCAGTTGAAGCAAGTTTTCCTGCATTTTTTCTTTTGCTTCTTGCGCCTTATTATGAACTTTGTCCGCATTTGCGGAAGTTTTTTGTTGTAGGTAATTTTGAAATTGGTTTTCGAAGTAATCTCCTGCTGTATCCTGCATTTCATCGGTCGCATGTTCATGTGCTTCCATAGGGTTATCTGACTTCCTTATAATTTTGGAGAAGGTAGGCGCTTTTTTTCTTATAGCAGCAGCAGCTTCTTTAACACCCCCTTCAACTTTTTCTTTGATGGATTCCTCCTCAGTGGCTTTTCCTTGATTGTTTTCTTCTACTTGATTGATCATTCTCACCACCCTTTTAGAGGTTATTATAGTGGGAAAGCTTTTAGTAATTTTATTTACCTTTCTTCCCACACACTTGAATGTAAAACCTTCCTTTTGAAAGATATCATTGAAAATGGTAGTTTTTTACTTGATTGTTACATTCAATTACTACCTTTCCCCTATCTAGATAATGAAAAGAACCCCTTCTCCCTCCCTATAAATTACAAATATTACAAAAGGATTATTTTTGATATTTTTGTTAATTTTTTTACAGATAGATGTTTGGTGGTTTTAAAATACAAAAACCCCTCTTTAAAAGAGAGGTAACTACTTTATGAATTCCTTTCTATTCTTAACTCGCTGCCTTTACCTTCGATATATCATTAGTCTGTATAATCTTCATCTAAGGATAGCTACAAATACTTCCTATTAAAATAACTCTATTATTCTCATAAACTACCTCTCTTACCAGAAAAATCATCATTTCACGAACACCAAACAAAGCATTCACGCAAGAACAGGAGTAAATGATAATAAATATAGGTTTTTTCTAAGAAAACATCGGAATATTATCGTTTTTTGCTAAATTAAGAATAATTACGAATTTTCAAATTAATAGAACAATTTGAGATAATAGAACTGTAAAAGATTAAAGGGGGAGAAAATAATATGAAAAAGTTTTACTTTATGGTGGCAAGTATCCTATTGATACTTGTTCTAGCCGCATGCGGAAGTTCAGAAGAGAATTCTGGCTCCGGGGATGAAGGATCCGATTCTGGCAGCGACGGCGGAGAGACATATACAGTCGCTACCGATAACAACTTCGTTCCTTTCGAATTCCTAAACGAAGATACAGGAAAAATGGAAGGGTTTGATATGGACTTGATCCGCGCAATTGCGGACGAAGCAGGTTTTCAAGTTGATATTGAATCTATGAAGTTCGATGGAGTTGTCACTGGTATGCAATCATCTAGATATGATATCGGTATTGCCGGTATGACAATTACAGAAGAACGTGAAAAGACCATCGATTTCTCTGATCCATACTACGATGCAGGTCTAATCCTTGCCGTACAGGCAGATAATGAAGAAATAAAATCCGAAGCTGATTTGGCTGGTAAAAAAGTAGCCACACGTTCAGGTACAACAAGTGAAACATACTTGAAAGACAACCACCCAGATGCGGAAGTTGTGACGTTCCCAGGTATTGTTGAAGCCTACATGGATCTTCAAGCTGGTCGTGTTGATGCTGTCATGTATGACGTACCTAACGTTAAATACTATGTGAATAATGATGCTAAAGGAGAACTAAAAACCGTTGGAGATGTTCTTCAAGGGGAACAATACGGAATCGCTTTTCCTAAAGGGTCTGAACTCGTTGATGACGTAAACGAAGCCCTTCAAACTTTAATAGATAATGGAAAGTATGATGATATTTATGAAGAATGGTTTGGAGAGCGTAAATACGGTACGGAATCATCTGAATAAGAAAATCCGGGAAAGCGTGGCAGGTTGGACACTTGTTACGCTTTTCCATTCTACTTACTAAACACCATTGAACTAAATACATTAAGAGATAAGGGGCGTCTTTTCACATGGAAGCACTATTAGATTCGCACTTTGTGCGGGTCCTACCCTTTTTATGGCAGGGGTTAGGTTATACCCTTCTCATAACTGCGGTAGGATTACTTTTTGGCTTCATCCTAGGAGCAATCGTCGGACTAGCACGACTATCAAAGAACAAACTCATTTATGTACTTTCTTCTATATACGTTGAAGTATTACGGGGAACACCAATTCTTGCTCAAATCCTATTTATCTACTTTGGACTTCCGGACTTACTTGGCTTTAATATTGATAAAATTACAGCATCCATCATCGCGATTGCCGTCAACGCCGGTGCCTACATCGCAGAGATTGTTCGTGGTGCTGTGTACTCCATTGATAAAGGACAGAACGAAGCTGGGCGTTCTCTAGGGTTAACACGTGGCCAAACGATGAGATATATCATCTGGCCTCAAGCCTTCAGGAGAATGATTCCGCCACTTGGTAACCAATTCGTTATTAGTTTGAAGGATACCTCACTATTCTCCGTTATCGCTGTCGGTGAATTGCTGTATATGGGTCAGCAATATTATGGGATTACTTTTGCAGCTTTTGAAGCTTTGACAATGGTCTGTCTCATGTATCTTGCCATCACTGTACCAACAGCGCTTTATTTACGTAGAGTAGAGAGGAGACTTGACGTATGATGATCACCGTAAAAGACTTGCATAAATCATTTGGTAAAAATGAAGTATTAAAAGGGATCGACCTTGAAGTTGAGGAAAAAGAAGTGGTATGTGTAATTGGTCCATCAGGGTCTGGAAAAAGTACCTTACTACGCTGTTTAAATTTGCTTGAAGAAGTAACCTCAGGGGACGTCTTCATTGAAGGAGATAATCTTACAGATCCGAAAATTAATATTAACGAAGTTCGTTCTCGTGTGGGAATGGTATTTCAGCACTTTAACCTTTTCCCGCATATGACCGTACTTGATAATATTACGCTCGGTCCAAGAAAAATTAAAGGTGTCAGCAAGGATCAGGCAGAAAAAGACGCTTACCCGCTGCTCGAAAAGGTAGGTCTGTCTGATAAAGCAGATGTCTATCCAGAAAGCTTATCTGGCGGGCAAAAACAAAGGGTAGCCATTGCCCGTTCCTTAGCGATGGAACCAAAAATTATGCTTTTCGATGAGCCGACTTCCGCCCTTGACCCTGAGCTTGTCGGTGATGTTTTAAACGTCATGAAGAATCTTGCAAAAGAGGGAATGACCATGGTCGTTGTAACCCACGAAATGGGCTTCGCCCGGGAAATGGGAGACCGTGTCATCTTCATGGACGAAGGCATCATAATGGAAGAAGACAAACCAGAAAAAATCTTTGGCAATCCTAGCAATCCACGGACACAGGAGTTCTTAAGCAAAGTATTGTAACTTCACCCCCATTCCAAAACGTAAATCGTTTTGGAATGGGGTTTTTTGTCGCAAATTCCCTCTCCACATCCAGGTTGATTAGCCTATTTATCTAGAAACTTGGGAAAGTAGTCTTTTTTAAGGGGTCTTAGTCATGTTGACTTTACGCAACTATCCCAAGTCCGATTTCGCAGGAATTCACCCGCTTTGTGCGAATTCATAGAGTATATCTTTAATAGGAGGAATGTGGAATGAAGTTAAGAAAACTAGCTACATTAGGTCTTGCCGCCTCACTCGCTTTTTTGCCATCAGCCGGTGATGTATTTGCCGCCAAGTCAGACACCCTGGAAAAGAAAAAATCTGTGAACGTGCAGGAAGAAAAGGGGCAGTATGTGAAAGGTGAAGTTGTCGTCAAGTTTAAAGAAGGAAAGTCACTAAAATCGAATCAACTTGAAAGCTTTGGTGCCAAAACCATTGATCAAGAAGTAGCTGAAGATAAGAATGTGAAAGTATTGAAGGTCGGAAATGTGGAAGCCGTCGTCAAAGCGCTTAATAATAACCCAAACGTCGAGTATGCTGAACCCAATTACATATTCGAAGCGACCTGGACACCAAACGACACTTATTATAGCGGATACCAATACGGACCGCAAAATACAGATACAGAGGCTGCCTGGAATGTGACCCGTGGTTCCAACAGCCAAGAGATCGCTGTAATCGATACGGGAGTTGACTACAACCATCCCGATTTAGACGGCAAGACGATCAAAGGCTATGATTTTGTTGACAACGATAACGACCCGATGGACTTGAACAACCACGGAACACACGTGGCTGGAACAGCTGCTGCAGAAACAAACAATGCCCGAGGGGTCGCGGGTATGGCTCCAAATACGAATATTCTTGCTGTTCGTGCATTGGATGCGAGTGGAAGCGGATCATTAAACGATATCGCTGATGCGATTCGTTATTCTGCTGATGCAGGCGCTGAAGTCATCAACTTATCCCTCGGTTGTAACTGTGATACACAAACGCTTGAAAACGCTGTTAACTATGCTTGGAGCAAAGGGTCTGTCATTATTGCAGCAGCTGGTAATGACGGTGTTTCTACAACATTCGAACCAGCATCGTATACCAATGTCATAGCCGTCGGTGCTGTGGACCAATACAATAGAAAAGCATCTTTCTCCAACTACGGAACTTGGGTAGATGTAACCGCACCAGGTGTATCGATCGCTTCTACAACACCTAATAATGGATACATGTATATGTCAGGCACATCCATGGCTTCACCACACGTAGCTGGGCTTGCGGGTCTGTTAGCTTCACAAGGACGCTCGAACTCAAATATACGGGCTGCAATTGAACAAACGGCAGATTCGATCAGCGGAACAGGCTACTACTTCGAGCATGGCTTGATCAACTCTTACGATGCCGTAACCTATTAATCTATTTGATGTAATACAAAAACCTCCCCTATTTTGACGCCTGACATTGCTCAGGCGTCTTTTTGATGGGAGATTATGTCACCTCAGGTCATCCAGAATCTGGATGACCTGAGGTGACATAAATTGGAGATTACAATTGGTGATGATCGAAGTATTGAAGATTATTGTGATAAAATGAATCTATAAATCTATCAGTTAGTTTAAAGCTTTCACTAGGAGGGCTTCTATGTCAAAAGGCTACAACCTGGATACTTCTCAATTCCACTCTCTGAGAAAGGCTTCAAAGAAATTATTTAAGACGATCAGCAGCCGATTAAACGTTAATACCGCTTATGTAACAAAACGGGGACAAAAGGAAATGACGGTGCTGAGCTCTTTCAACGAAACCGAAGAGATTATTCCAGAAGGTTATTCTGTCGAATACGGAGGGACTTATTGTCGGATTATCATTTCGAACGAAGACAGTCACATGACAACCAGAGACTTAACGACAGATGTTTTAACCAGAAACTTAGACGTCACTCCACAACTAAACGTCAAAGGTTTTTTAGGAGTTACTTTAAGAGATACCAGTGGCGAGGTATTCGGTACGCTATGTGTAATGGATAGAGAAGAGAAGGATTTTAGTGACGATGATATCATGTTTCTAAAGTCAATGGCGGACGTCCTTTCGCATCTAGTTGAACTAGATGAAACCAAGTATAATATGAGCCTTTTAAATGTTCCGATTATCCCAATTACAGAAGGCGTATCTGTTCTAACTGTTCAAGGGATTATTGATGATTATCGAGCTGAAAAAATTCTTAAAGACGTATTAGATTATGGTGCTCAATATGAAATTGACTATTTTATTGTTGATGTTTCTGGGTTATCGATTATTGATAACGACTTTCCTCAAGTATTAATTGATCTCGTACAATCATTGGAATTGATGGGAATTGAAACTATCATTACTGGTATAACCCCAGAGCTCGCTAAAAATGAAGTGAATAATACTCAACTCCATAGGCTGAATACAAAAACTGTCTTTAATTTAGAAGCAGCTATGAAGTATATCGGTTTTTCATTAATTGAAAATGGTAAATAACATAAAAGCACAGGAGACAATCATCTCCTGTGCTTTTCTTATTTAACACCCATATTCTGTCACCTCAGGTCATCCATATTTTAGGTGTTTATCTCATAATTTGGATGACCTGAGGATTATATATAATACACTTTTACCTTTATTGGATCGATTCTAACAACTGATAAGCTTCTTGTTTGTTTGTAGTGTTCAACAATTCCTCTCTAAATGAATGATCCATTAACTTCCTAGATAGCATTTGGAGAATCTTCAAATGATCATCTCCTTTTCGATCTTTTGGTACAGCAATCATGAAGATGAGTTTGGCATCAGAACCATCCATACTGTTCCAGTCAACACCCTCACGTTTTATTCCAAATACAACAGCCGGTTTATTCACTGCTTCTGATTTCCCATGTGGAATCGCAATATTCATTCCAAGACCTGTTGTACTTTCCATTTCACGGTTTAGTATGGCCTGCTTGAAATCCCCACCAGATTTCACGACATCCTGATCAACCAATTTCTGGATCAGTTCCTCAATTACTTCATTCCTCGTTTGGCCGCTTAATTCAGTATCAATTAACTCTGGTGTAGTAATATCCGTCAATTTAGTAATGGAAGGTGTCTTCTCAAGTTTTTGGTCTGCTTGTATTGAATCTTGTTGTTGAAATGCCTCGTCTTTGGGTAACTTTTCAATCGTACCAGTATTTGGCATACCTGCGATAGCGACATCTTTTTTTAAAGCGTTCACCATCAAGGCTGTAACGACAATACCCACTGCAGCTGCAATAAAGAACATAAGAACATTGTCTACGGCTCCTAGTACTGCAACAATCGGACCTCCATGGGCAACTCTGTCACCAACACTGCTTAGCATCGCAATTACAGACCCAACCATTGAACCAACGACTATGCTAGGGATTACACGTAATGGATCCTGCGCAGCAAAAGGAATAGCGCCCTCAGTAATGCCGAACAATCCCATTGTAAAGGAGGCTTTTCCTGTTTCACGTTCTGCTTGTTGATATTTCTTTTTATTAATAAAAGTAGCCAACCCCATACCTAGAGGCGGGATACAAATGGCTACGGCAATTGGCCCCATAATCTCGTAATTTCCTTCTGCAATCATGGCCGCGCCGAATAAGAAAGCGACTTTATTAAATGGCCCTCCCATATCTACAGCGATCATTCCACCTAATATCAATGCGAGAACAATAGAACTCGTCCCTTGCATACCTTCAAGCCACTGAGTCAATCCTTCAAAAATACCAGCGACAGGTGCGCCAATTACAAAAATAAATAGCAACCCAACAACTAATGACGCGATAACAGGGATAAATATAATTGGCATAACGGGTTGGATGGCTTGAGGAACCTTAATCTTCTTAATCCCTAGAACCACATATCCTGCTAAAAATCCTGCAATAATTCCTCCGATAAACCCTGCTCCTGCTTCACTTCCATAGAAACTTCCGTTCGCAGCAATGTATCCACCGATCAAGCCAGGAGCTAGTCCAGGTCGGTCAGCAATACTTACGGAAATGAAACCAGCTAAAATGGGAACCATAAAGCTGAAAGAAGCTGCTCCTAAGCTCTCAATCTGTTTCCAAAATGAATTGTCAGGTATCTTTAAACCTCCAGGCGTTTGTTCACCTCCAACAGCTAAAGCAATGGCAATTAACAGTCCACCGATAACGATGAATGGAATCATATAAGAGACCCCGTTCATCAAGTGTCGATAAATAGGATTCTCTTTATCCTTCTTTTGTTTTTTTACCGTTTCTGCAGATGGCATTGAACCTTTGTAAACGGATATATCTCCTTCCTTAAAACGTTGAAGCAACTCTTTTGGCTGACGAATTCCTTCTTGGACACCTACCACAATGAGTGGTTTACCACCAAATCGCTCCTTAGAGACCTCTTTGTCACTAGCAATGATGATTCCATCCGCTTCTTCTATGTCTTTCTCAGTCAAAGCATTTTCTACGCCTATAGACCCCTGGGTTTCCACTTTAATTTCTACGCCCATTTCATCAGCTGCTTTTTGTAAATTTTCAGCAGCCATATAGGTGTGCGCAATACCAACAGGACAAGCTGTTACGGCAAGTATTTTCATAACCATTCTCCTTTCGTCCAATTCCTAATTTCATCATAAACCGGAAAGCCTATAAAAAAATCATTCATTTTTACCGGACTTCCGGTAAAATGAATGATTATCAATTATCCTATCACCTGTTCTAATTCTTTTATATGTCTGGCTTTAATGATCTGTTGAACTACTTCTGGTTTTGTACTCATACGTGAAATCATATGCATTAATGAACGAATCTTTGCTTGATCCTGTTTGGCAATTGCTAGAAGAAATATAATAGAAACACGTTCATTAGCCCATTCAATTGGTTCCTTCATTACTGCTAAAGCAATGCAAGACTCATTCACCTCTTCTGGTGGAGCATGTGGGATGGCAATTCCTCCACCAATAGCCGTAGCGGAAGTTCTCTCTCGCATGACCGCTCTGTGTGGAAAAGTAGGGGTGACTAACTCTCTTTCTGCAAGATCCCTACCTAGCATCTCGATTACTTCATACTTATGCATCGGTTCCACTCTAAAATGAGATGCCCCGTTATTCAACAACTCCCACAGTTCATTGGAAAATAGAGGTTTTTGTGAAGACTGTTGTAAGAATTGGTCCAGCTTTTTTCGATCCTCTGCTTTTAACAGGGGAGAAATGACAAGGTGCGGGACGTTTTGCTCATCGAGTTCTCTCGTTGATAATATAAAGTCTATGGATTGCTTCTGCATCATATCATCTAGATCTCGCACTCCTATACACGCAATAATCTCCATTCCTTTATAGGATTGTTCTAACTTCGCCTGTAATAGATGGGACATGCCAACTCCTAATTCACAGACGATCAAAACTCTCTTCTTTGTTTCTCTCTTTTTTTGTAATCGCTCAATAGAGGCTTGAAAATGAAGGACTAAATAAGCAGCTTCATCTTCAGGTATCTTTATTGAATAGGTTTTATTCACATCCTCTAATGCCATCACAATCATACTGAACATATATGGATACATTTTTTTTATTTCATATAGCATTGGATTACGAATCGATAAACCGTACTGTACCCGATGTATAGTTGGAGGAAGGTGAACCTTCAGACCATCCATAAGGATAGAATCACTTCTGAAATCTGTCATCGTCATGATTTGCAGCTGTGTAGTCAGTTGATATAGGATTTTATTCGTAAGCTGATTAGTCTCACTGTTAAAATTATCAGCTAATCCATTGTGATTGCAGCTCATTAAATGCCATGTAAAATAAGTTTTTTCCGAGTCAGGAAGTTGGAGTTTCATCATTGTTTCTATAGGAGCCAAAAAATCTTCAGTCATTACATATTCTTTAGATTGTTGCGCTTTATGAATCTCTTGAGGTGTCAGAATGATAGAAGAGGATTGTCTCGTTCTTTTCATCATCACCAGTGCGTGTATAATCAAACTCTCTACTTTTTCTTCAGACAACTCCCAATTCCATTGCTCTAACATTCTAGTGATCGAGCGGCTGACAAGACGTGCTTCATACTTTGGAAACAATTGCAAAATGTATTCGCTTGAATAACTTTTATCAGAAACAAGTTCAGGCAAATGGGCTAGAGCATTACGTTTATCTAGTTCATCTCCCTTCACCACACTACCAAGTCGTTGCTTTGATACGACTTCAAGGTCGAAAGAATGCAGCCATTTGGAGATCATTAATAAATCATTACGAATTTCTGAAGGAGTAGCAAAATAGTGTTCGGTTAAGTTTTGGAGCGTTAACGGCTTGTTTTCTACCAGTAATCGATAACCGATCTCTATCAGCCGATCTTGCTCGGTATTCCCTTCAGATTGATATAAGATATTGAAAATTTTCTTTTTCTCTACTTCATCAATTGAAAGCTGTACTCCTATTCCGGGTTTGCGAATCAAATTAGCTGAGGAATACTCTCTTAAAAACTTCTCAATAATTTTTAAATCATTACGAACCGTTTTCTCTGAACAGTCTAGTTCATCAGCAAGCTGCTGTACACGTAGTGGTTCAGCTTCATGAAATAGCAGCTTTTGGATTAAATTTGTCTGTCTTTCGTTCATTTAGAACACCTTCTATCTTTATGAAACCACTTTCATTCTATCTGATGATGATTTGTGATGCCAACCTTTTTCTTCCACCTCAGGTCATCCAGAATCTGGATGACCTGAGGTGGAAATAAATGAAAGTATAAACAAGCCTAAATAAAAGAGTCTTGCACGTAGCAAGACTCTTCGTTAATTAATCTAGTTTACCGAAATCAATACGATGAGCGTATCGTTCCATCAATTTCTGGTTATGTTCCGCAGCCCCTTCGACGTTCCCACTTAGGAAAACTGGCGGTTCCTCACCCTTATCAGCCAATACCCCAATGACCTCAGCAAACATCGCATTCATAAGAGCAGCGCCAACCACCGTCGAAGTTGAGGAAAACGGGACAGGAAGAGCTTCGTGTTTTAAGACAGCGTCGCCGATAGGGCTTCCGTTATCTATTGCGATATCGGCAATTTCACTGAGATACTTTCCACTGTTATGGCGTGAAGACTGCTGCTCCGTATAGTGATGAGAGGAAAGAGAAATGATGAACGCTCCTTTTTCTTTTCCCCATAAAGCCACATCCACAGGAACAGGATTCTTCCCGGAAGTGGAGATGACTACAAGTACGTCCTCTGGGCGTATATCTTCATCTTTCAAAAAAGTTTCTGCTAGACCTTCCTGACGCTCTAAATTCGAGCTGCGTACTGCTCCTTCATGAAGCATCAAACTCTCAATAAAAATCGGGCGTATCGCAGCCAGTCCCCCAGCACGATAGAAGCCTTCTTCAGCGAGCATATGGGAATGGCCGGTGCCAAATAAGTGCACGATTCCGCCAAGCTCAATGGATTCAACTATATGTTTAGCGGCTTCTTCCAACGTATTTCTTTGAGAATCTATTGCTTTTTCCAACAAGGCTTGAACTTGATCAAAATACGCCTGTATCAAATCGCTCTTCCTTTCTAACGCTTCATCTCGGCGACGAATTTATAACGGTCGCCTCTATACGTTGATTTGACGTGTTCAAAAGGGGAACCATCGCTCAAGTAAGTAGTCCGCCGCAATAATAATACTGGAGAACCGACTTCGATATTCAGCATTTCACTCTCAAGCTCCGTAGCTAAGGAAGGTTCAAAGGACTGGACGGCCCGCTCAATCGATAGCCCCATCTCTTTTTCTATATAGTTATAAAACGACCCTTTGACAATTTCCTCGGAAATAAGGGGGAGCTTTTCCTTTGGTAAACTTAGAATTTCATAAGCCATCGGCTCCCCGTCACCAAGGCGAAGGCGATTCAATTGATAAATCTCTTCTCCTTCAGGAAGCTGCAGTTCTTCGCTTATTTTTACAGAAGCTTTTACAATTTGAAACTCTTTTACGAGTGTTCCAGGTTCAATACCCCTTCTCCGCATATCTTCTGAAAAACTTGTCAGCTGCATGAGCGGCTGTTCTATTTTTTTCTCGGCAACGAAGCTGCCCTTTCCTTTTTCACGGACAAGCAAACCTTCATTGGCCAGATTTGTAATCGCCTGGCGAACCGTCATGCGGCTGATTTCATACTTTTCAGCTAACTCCCTCTCTGAAGGGATAGCCTCTCCTGGTTTCAATTCTTTGTTCTCAATCATCGATCGTAAATGTTCTTGAATTTGATAATAAATCGGGATTGGGGATTGCTTATCTATCATATCTACTCACTCCGTTTAGTAGTCAGTTCACAATTGAGCAGCTGCATCTTTATCAACAAAAAGCGTCACATCCGGATGATTTTTAAGTGCCGTAATTGGCCAGTCCTCACTCACTTCACCATTTACAAGCTGATAAATTGCGTCTGCTTTTCTTTCACCACTTGCAAGCAGGACGACTTTTTTCGCATCCAGAATGGTCCCTATCCCCATTGTGATCGCATGTGTCGGAACGTCCTCTTTGGAGTCAAAAAAGCGAGCGTTTGCATCTCTTGTAGATTCCTTCAATTTTACTTGGTGAGTCCGCTGATTGAAAGGAGTTCCAGGCTCATTAAATCCGATATGTCCGTTTGTACCTACGCCCAGGAGCTGTACATCTATTCCACCCGCCTCACGAATGTGCTGTTCGTAGCGCTTACTCTCCTCATCTGGATCAGACACACTTCCGTCCGGGATAAAAGTTTGGCCCTGATTAAGACCAAGGGGCTGATAGAAATGCTCCTTCATAAATGTATAAAAGCTTTGCGGAGACTGAGGATCAAGCCCAATATACTCATCCAAATTAAACGACAGAAGCTTAGAAACATCCGTTTCTTCTGCTTGTAGAAATTCAGTCAAATATTTATAGAAACCGATCGGCGTGCTTCCTGTCGCTAGTCCTAAGCGTATGTTTGGCTGTTGATCGATCATCTGATAAAACATCTTCGCACTCTTACGGCTCATTTCTTCATAGTCCGATACTTTAATGATTTTCATTCTACTCACCCCATTTTATCATGATTGACTTTATTCCCTCTACAGAAGGTTTGTTTTACACTAAGTTCGGAGTCTAAAACCACTAAGTCCGCATCTTTGCCTTTTTTAATACTTCCCTTACGATCATCGACCCCTAACGATTTAGCTGCATTCCAGGAAGCCATCTTCATCACGTCTAATTCCGAGCTCTCTTCAAAAGAACTTAAATGGCGGACGGCATCGCTCATTTTCAACACACTTCCTGCAAGTGTCCCGTTGGCAAGTCGAGCTTCTCCTCCATTAATCGTTACCTCTTGTCCACCAAGGTCGTACGTTCCTTCTCGCAGACACTTCCCACGCATGGAATCCGTGATTAGCATCATCCGATCACTCCCTAGGGTACGATAAGCAAGCCGAACCATCTCATTTGTTACATGAATACGGTCAAATATGATTTCTGCAAGTAGGGATGCGTTAAGGAAAACCGCTCCGACGACTCCTGGTTCCCTGTGGTGCATCGGCCTCATTGCGTTAAACAGGTGAGTCGCATGTTTGAGACCGTGGTTAACGGCTTCGCTTACCTCATCAAAAGTCGCATGGCTATGCCCGATGGAAGGAATAACATCGTTATCTCCCAAATATCGGACGAGTTCCATCCCATTTTTTTCTTCAGGAGCGAGGGTGACAACACGAATCAGTCCCTCAGCTGCCTTTTGCCATTTTTCGAAAAGTTCTATAGAAGATGGAATGATGCACGATTCCGGCTGGGCACCGGCATGTTGAAGACTAATAAAAGGGCCTTCTAAATGGACCCCAAGCATTTCCGCTCCATCATAATCCGTCTTGCTGAACTTTGCTGCATTTCGTAAAGCATCTGTTATATGTTCGTCTGTATCAGTTATCGTCGTCGCAAGAAAACTGGTTGTTCCTTCTTTTGGAAGAGTTTCAGCCATTACTCTTAGCGCCTCTTCAGTCGCATCCATGGTATCATGTCCGGCCGCTCCATGAATGTGAATATCAATGAATCCTGGCATAATGATGTCTGTTTCATTTAATTCGAAAACTTCATCCACATCTTTTTGAGTATTTTCCTTATGACCATAATCAACAATTTGTCCGTCCACGATAAGGATATACCCGTTCTCAATCATTCCCGTTTCGGTAACGACTGTTCCACCAGTCACTAGCTTTCGCATCTTGATCACCTGATTTCCGTCTATTTGTTTATAGCATAGCAGGATGCTTCCAGGTTGTCTATACCACTTAAACTTTTCTATAACAATATACCTATAAATGCTGCACAAACAATGATTTTTAGTGATTTAATGGTATAGACAACTATAAATTTATATGGTACATTTTGTTTGGAAGCGTTAACAGATTTAACTACATCACCATTACAGAAAGGGGTTCGAAAATGTTTAACTTCATTCAACGAATAGGTAAAGCATTCATGCTGCCTGTTGCTGCCCTGCCAGCGGCTGCTCTATTGCTCCGTCTTGGACAAGAAGACTTGTTTAATATCCCATTTATGGCTGCTGCCGGTAACGCGATATTCGCTAATCTTGCACTCATATTTGCTATTGGTGTCGCGATCGGTTTAGCCAAAGATGGAAATGGTGCTGCAGGTCTTGCAGGTGCCATTGGTTATTTTGTTCTGACGGAAGGCGCTAAAGCCATCAATGAAGATATTAATATGTCAGTCTTGGGAGGAATACTCGCAGGGGTTATTGCAGGGGTATTGTATAATCGGTTCTATGATATTAAACTGCCTGAATGGTTAGGCTTCTTCGGCGGGCGTCGCTTCGTCCCTATAGTGACAGGTGCCGTCATGGTAGCGCTTGCTGGTATATTCGGGTTTGTATGGCCACCAATTCAAGAAGGAATCAATGCGCTTGGGGAATGGATCCTAGGAGCAGGTGCTACTGGTGTCGGCTTGTACGGATTCTTAAACCGTATTTTAATTCCAGTTGGGTTGCACCACGTGCTTAACACACTGATTTGGTTCGTTTTCGGAGAATATGAAGGAGCTACGGGGGAAATCGGACGTTTCTTCGCGGGAGACCCAACAGCCGGATACTTTATGGCTGGATTCTTCCCAATTATGATGTTCGGACTTCCAGCAGCCGCCTTTGCGATTATCGCTGCGGCTAAAAAAGAGAAACGAAAAGCGATCTCAGGTGGTATGATTGGTATCGCTCTGACCTCGTTCTTAACTGGGATCACAGAGCCAATCGAATTCTCATTCATGTTCTTATCACCACTGTTGTATTTTGTACACGCTGTACTGACTGGACTATCCATGATTGTCGCATTCTGGCTCGACATTCGTCATGGATTCGGATTCTCAGCAGGTTTCCTTGATTATGCATTGAATTATGGAATTGCTGAAAAACCAGCCCTTCTCCTTGTACAAGGACTGGCCTTTGGGGTCATTTATTTCATCATCTTCTACTTCCTGATCGTCAAACTTAATTTGAAAACACCAGGACGTGAAGACGAAGATACGATCGTTGAAGACAGTACGCAGCAAGGCGGAGATAAATATCAACATATGGCCGATCAATTTATCAAAGACTTAGGCGGAAAAGATAATATCAGCTCCGTTGACAGTTGTGCAACTCGCCTGCGTTTACAGATTAAAGATTTGAGCCGAGTAAATGAAGCTTCACTGAAACAACACGGAGCAAAAGGCATAATGAAGCCTGGGGGCAATAACTTGCAGATCATTGTAGGGACTCAGGTTGAGTTTGTTGCAGATGCAATGCGCCGTTCTCATGAAAGCTAATTTAGATTACGTATAAAATATTAACCCCTCAGGTCATCCAGAATCTGGATGACCTGAGGGGTTAATTATTTCCATATTTCAGCTGTTCTCAATTCATGTCATAGATTAGCCACTTCCCGTCGACTCTCTCTAGTTCAGCAATGACATTGACCGGGTTATCTTCATAGTAAGGTTCAGGGTAGATATTTACCTTGACATCAACGGTTGCGAAGTCTCCGCTTTGCTCCTTTTGTATATCAACAATTCTTACAGAAGCGTTAGGAGGGGCAAAACCTTCGGCTCCATACACGAAATCTCTTTTTATATCCGAGTGGAGATAATCACTTGCATCTTCCATCTCTCCATCAGCAAAGTCATTAAAAAAATTTCTTACGGTTTGTTCAGGGGTCATAAGTGATTGAAAAGCATTTGTATTGGAGTAAAAGAGCTGAAGAATAATGGCAACGATGGCTATTACTCCAATCACCCAGGCGAAAGTCGGAATTTTTCTAAATCCTGCTTCATGTATTACTTGATCCTCACGTGTCAAAATCGCCGCACCGCATTCGGGACAAAAACGAGCCTCTCCCTCTAAAGAATACCCACAATCGAGACACTCCTGCTGGGCGCCGCACCGATTGCAGAACTTCTTTTTCTCCTCCAATTCCTCTCCACATGCTACGCAAGGTTTCATAAGAGTCCTCCTTTTACGGAAAAAGAAACACACCCTTGAATGAGTAACCCTCCACATTTATTCCATCAGTCTTAGAACATGCCAAATGGTACATTTCTTACTTCATCTACAATTCTTTCAAAAATACTCATCCATACTAAAAAGTAGATTACCGCCATGGTTAGGTTCGAAATGAACAACCCGTAAAATACATCAAGTCCTTCATTTGTCGATTTTTCTGCATTAAGTGTGAATAATAGAACGACTGTAGATATACCGAACAAACTCAATCCAATAAAAAATAAGAAGGTACTAAAAGTGTTTAAAGATAGTAGTCCAAACAAACTGGATAAAAAGAAAAACGATACGGATATTGCATTTAAGGAACCAAATTTTGCGATCACACCCCGAAATGTAACATCCACCTTCATCATTTTTGCAATTCCAAAATTAACGGCTATAAATACAGTTAGAAAAATCAGGATATAGAAGAACGGTTGAAAAACGGTTGAAAAGAAGGGAACATCCACAAATCCACTGCTCATATCTCTCATCATTAAATAAAAAATAAAAGAGATAAAAAATGCCAACAATACATTTGCAATGATTCCACTGGTAAAATCACGGTCATTTATCTGGCGACTCACGCTGAAGGGTGCTTTAAAGGTCTGTGATGTAAAATGGAAGAACTGCTTACTAATTAATTTCATTTTGCCCGTAAACTCACTATTCTCTCTCTGAGCTGAACTCATTGGTATTCTTTGCTGAGCTTGTTGCTCTTGCTGAGCATTTGAATCCTGTATGTCTTTGGCTTCTTCTTGTGTCAAGGAAGCTCCGCATCCCCCGCAAAAGTTGGCTTCTTTTTCTATCTCAGCCCCACAAACTGAACAATACATCGTATCACTTTCCTTTCTATTTTTAATGGTGGTCACCCTTATAGATCACTACGCTCCGTTTCTTTAATATCAATCCGATTAATTTTCAGCTCACCTGAGACTTCTTGCAAATAGTAGTCTTTTTTACGGTCATAATGAGTTTGAGCACCTTCATTATTGGTAAAAATAAAGATTTCGTTCGTTTTGACAACCATTCCATTTCCACTTGCAGATTCGACTGATAGAATCTCATTATCTACAAACTCATAAGTAAATTCATTGTTTACAAGTCCATCGATGTATTCCATCAGTTCTTCCTCTGCTTTACTACCAGATAATAAGTAAGGAGAAATAATGCTGAAATCCGTAGCGTTCAATGCACTTTCATAAGCGTCACGGAAATCCAAAACAAGCCTTTCTGCCTCTTCCTCAAATGCTTCACTTGTAGCAGTCTGTTCTTCCAGAGGAGGATCGTTGACATCCTCATAGGCATCTTCAAAGACAAAATTTAATTCACCCCAAAAAGCGCTGTTTTGGGTGACAGGTTCAGTTTTCAAAATGTCTCCGTCTTTATTTTTCCATTCGGCATGCAGGTTCACTTCTTGATCTTTCGGAAAAGGACCTAATGTCTTAAATTCAGACAGTTTTTTCTTCGTACTCTTTCCATTTACGAAAAGATTAGCATCAGGATGGTTGGTTAGAATTGTGTATGTTTCTTCAGGAAAGGCCGCATCAACCGAAAAGTCTCCTCTTCCAAGGGTATCCACTACAACTTCCTGAGAGATTGTAAACTCTCCGAACTCATTGGAGGCTTCCCCCGTAAGCTGATAAGTTCCTGGATAAAGCTTCAAAAATTTATGATGTTCTTTCGTCTTCTTCACTTCCATTTTTTCTTTATCAATGGTAAAAGTGGAGGGGCTTACATTCGTCGTTAAGAGTAATTGATTAGGAGCAGCTTCTATTTCGTATGTATGGTAAAACCCCGGCACCACCGTAACCTTTTTCATGACGAACAACTCATTCCCATAGGAGTCATAAATTTTTTTATCAAAATCTGATGCTCCCTCATCCTCAATGACATGAGACATCTGCTCCCGGACATCCTCCCAGCCCGAGTATTCAATAAAACGCAGAAACTCTTCCTTATGAATAAGAGCTGAGTCGTCCAAAGTCACTTCTTCAAAAAAAGCTTTAGCATCGCCTTCTGTTATTGCCCGGTCCATCGACTGGATATCTTTCACGGGATGGATCATGGACGTGATAATGAAGTGAGCTATGACTATTAATCCTATAAGCGAGCCAACGGATATCCATACAACCTTAGCTCTTCTGGACATCGGCTTCTTAATAATATTGGATGTCACATCCTCCGAAGAACCATTACTTCCTCCTGTATGATTTCCTTGTTTCATTCCGCACTCTGTGCAAAAAGATGAGTCATCCCCCAATCGGTGGCCACACCCCGTACAAAATTTCAAAACACAACTCTCCTTTCTATTTGGATGGAGTGCATCTGATCCCCCCTCCTTTAACATTACGACGCGTTTATATGTATGATTACTTAGACTCTGTTCATAACCATTTCTACAAATTAACCCTCCACATTTTCCAATTCATGTAAAAACCCTGGACTGAGAGTCACTCAGTCCGGGGTTTTGTTACTCTACAGGTATTAATTTTACTTTGCCGTGTGTTTCAATTTGATCTCCATCATCTGTAAAAAACACGTAGTCCCCATAAAAATCTTCCCCAAGGATCGTATTGACGGTTGGATATCCGCTGCTGTCGTAAACGAAAAAGTTTGTCCCATCCCCTATGTTCGTCACCTGATAGCGTCCAGCAGGTAAGTCTTTACCAACAACATATTGGCCAGCAATCAACGTTCTTGGCTCATCCTTCGCTTTTTTCAGTTCTCCTGTCAATCGGTCCATTTCTTTCTTTTTCTCATCGACCTGGGATTGAAGTGCCTTCACCTCATTCTCTAAATTAGTAAGTTTATCATTTTCTTTTTTCAGCTTACTTTCAATTGCCTCTCTTCCAACTTTAAGTTCTTCATCTAAAGTGGACTGAGTATTATCTAATTCCTTTTGCAGAGCCGCTACTTCATTTTCTAATTCTTCTTTCTGATCAATCAGCGTGAGGGTCTCCTTTTTATCAGTTTGTAAAGTCTTCAATTCTTCATCAAGTTGGTCCATTTGCTTGTTAGCTGATATTGCTTCTTCCTCCATTGCTTTTATATCCACTTTCATATTATTCAACGTCGTCTCTGCCCCGGTTTTACCGATCATAATTCCTACTAGGAAAATAACAAGAACACCAAGGATGTACCCTGAAATCTTTACATATTTCATCCATTCCTCTCCCTGCTATTCAGTTTTGATACATCATTATACAGCGCCACTCAAAGAAACATTCTTTGAATTAAAGGAATAAATTACCTCCTCAGGTCATCCAGATTCTGGATGACCTGAGGAGATGATTTAGGGATTTCTGCTTTTCAAAATAAAAAACCCGTCAGATGACGGGTTTCTCCTTTGATACTCTTATATAGACGATTCTTCTTTGTAGACCATCTCGCCGTCCACAAAGGTCATTACTGCACGGCCATTTTCTTTAATTGGATGCTTGTCCCATAGGACGAAATCCGCATCTTTTCCAACCTCAATACTACCTATCCGATCTGCGACTCCTAATACCTCTGCCGCCCGAATGGTTACACCTTCCAAGGCGACATTACCATCAAGCCCAGCCTTTACGGCGAGCTGAGTCGATGTTTGAAGCTGACCAATAGGGATAACGGGATGGTCGGTAATAATTGCAAAAGGAACTCCATGCTCATCAAGGGTTGAATAGGTTTCCCACGAAATGTTTCCTAGCTCGACTTTTTTTCGACTTGATAATGTTGGCCCTACCGAAAATTTATAGCGTTCCTTATACTTTTTAAGATGCTGAGCAATCTTATGCCCTTCTGTGACATGCTCGACATGTAAGTCAATCTCAAACTCATTGGCAATCCTGATAGCCGTCATAATATCATCAGCACGATGAGCATGTACACAAAGAGGGAGTTTTCGCTCGAGCACTTTTCCGATCGCCTCCAGTCTCAAATTGCGGGGCTGATCTGTTTCTAAATAATGGGAAGCTTTAACAAAACTCTCCCGAATCATTGCAGCTACACCCATTCGAGTCACAGGTGCTCTTCCTTGTTGACCATGAAACTTTTTCGGATTTTCTCCTAAGGCCATTTTCAGTCCTGCTTCTTCTTTCATAACCATATTCTCAACGACTGCGCTGGGCTTTACTTTTACAACAGCGGTCAAGCCGCCAATAACATTCGCACTCCCAGGCAAAACTTGGGCTGTTGTAATCCCCGCCTGGATAGCATCTACAAAACCCTGATCACACGGATTCACACCGTCAATCGCTCGCAGGTGAGGTGTCATCGCCTCAGATGTTTCATTAAAGTCTGCACCTTCCCAACCATACCCTTCTTCATCTATTCCTAAATGGGTATGAGCATCGATCCAACCAGGAGTAAGTATTTTCTCTTCTCCATTAATAATCTCCTCACAACCTGAAACATCGATACTCCCATTTCCAAAGAACTTAACCTTTCCGTTCTCAATAATTAGAGTCGCATGATTAATAGGAGGACCTGTGACAGGGATGATGGTGACATTTTGTATGGCTAGCATTTGCTTTCCCTCCCTATTTCTCGTTGATATATTTATAGACTTGACAGGCAAGCTGAACATTGAACCAATCTCCTGAGTCGTCAAAATCAAGCTCAAGGATATCCTGGATCCGTTTGATTCGATAATAGAGCGTGTTTGCATGAATATTCAGCTGTTCTGTAATTTTTCGTAAATCCTTATCATGCATAATATATGTGATTAATGTTTGAATTAGCTCACCGTTTTTCTTATGATCATATTGAATTAATGGCCCAAGAATATCAGAAACATAGAGATCGAGTTCTTCTTCGCTATGCTGTAAAAAGAAACGATAAATTCCAGCTTCGATAAAACTCATTACTTTTTTTCCTGGCTGATTTTCAAGAAGCTGAATACATTTTTCTGCGTCTTTATACGAGTGATTCAATCTTGACAAGTTTTTATGTACTCGACCGACTCCCAGCTTAATCGGGGCAGACGTCTTTTCCATTTGATGAACAAAAGGTTTGATGTTTTCTCTTGCAGCCATTTTCCCTTCTCCATCCGGGAAGCTGACCATGGCAAATAGATAAGAGCTGTTCATTGAAACAATGCCATTAATTCGATGGACAGCTAAGGCGTGCTCTATTAACTCCACAACCTCATCTTTCTGCCTTCTTGCATCTTGAACCATTCCAGCGTTTTCAACTAATGCAGGGTCAATCTTACACAAGACCATTACATAATAATCCGATGGGGAAAATCCCAGGTTTGAAGCCTGTGACTCAAGTGAAGGAGTCATTTCACCAGCAAGTACTCCTTCAACAAGTTCACCCTTCGCTCTATTCTCAGCTTCTCGAATGGCATCCTGCTTAGTTAGTTCTAAGGACAACACCGTAGCCCCGTATTCGAACAAAACAATATCATTTTCAAAGAAGTCAGCGGAGTCGATCCACACACAAAGAAATCCCCACATCGAATCCACACCAACTACTGGAAGAACGACTAAACGCTCTTCTCCTTCCGTAGTCATTTGCTGCCACTTGTTCGTCGATATGACCTTTTTCACACGATCATGATTTAAGAACTTCTCCGGCAAATGCTTATCTTTCGCTTCGTTGTCAATGTAAAAAGGTTTTAGTAACGAATCATAGATAGCAAAAGGATAGCGGACCATACGCTTCAATGTACGCACAATAGCATCGGCACCTTCTCCTCGGGCCGCAATGTTGGTTAGCTGGTGGTGAAAATCTGTTGTACGTTGCATGGTTAGATGTTCTTTTCTTAAAGCCTGGTGAGTTTGTTGCAATTCTTTCCGCTGCTTACGTTCCTGCTTATAAAGTTTCGAATGGGTAATGACAATCGCTACGTGGTCGGCAAGCGATTCCAGTAGTTCTAAATCCTGCTCGGAGAAAAAGCTGTTGACCTTGAAACTATCGATCGTCAGTACGCCAATCGTCTCGTACTGGAAGCGCAAGGGAACAGAGATCATGCTGTCCGGGAATGCTTTATCTATTGTCGAGTCAATGTAATATTGAAAGTTGGCTTCAGACATATTGCCCATCGTTTCGGCGATTTCTTTTTCCCCATGGATCATCATAGACTTCCCATGTTGGAACACCATGCCGCTGACACCTTCACCTACTCTTAATCTCGTTTTCTTATAGCTCTGTTCTTTAAAGCCGACAGCGGATTGAACAAGAAGTTTGTCAAGCCTGTCGTCGTGTAAGAACAAAAAGCCTGTGTCAGCTGCAGAAAGAGCATCAACGACAGACTCTATAATGATGTCCAATATGTTGTCCTCATACATACGAGAAGCAAGCGTATGAGCGACATCCATCAATAGATCAAGAGAGTTTTGCTTCTCTTGATCCTTCATATAATTCATCAGTAATTTCAGCCACGGCTCATATTGATGGAAATAGTCATACGCTTCTTTTTCGTTATAGTTTTTTGAACCTGAAAGAACGACAATGATATCTTCATACTGGAAACCTTGCATGGTTGGAGACAAATGAATAACCGATTCTTGACTCTCCAGACATATGTCAATCCAACTGGTTACGTTGATAAAGTTTACTCTTCCAGAGATCGCCTTTCTAGATTCTTTATCGATTAAGTAGATTTGATCCTGATAGAATTGATTTTTCAACTGGTTTAACAACTCTGTTTTCATCGCCCCACCTCATCTTCAACTATAGAAGAGATTGTCGAAAAAAGAAAATTCTTAAAAGACTGTACCTTCCTTCACTGCATCAATCCATTCATAATAGCGTTCAATCAAGACCGATTTGTTCTTCTCATAGATTCGGCGTAATTCTCTAACAGGTTCTTCATGATCATCGACCCGAAAATCAACAAATGGATATTGATCGACAGCCACCACTTTGACAGCGGATGACTGCTTGCCTCTCACATCTCCGCCTGCTGCGTCCGCCGCTTCTAGAGCTGTAAGCAAGCGTTCTGCTAAGGGCCCTGAAGAATTTTCGAAGGCAGCAGCCATGTCATCAATCACCTCTGGTCCCGTTAACAAGTTTCCTTGAATAGAGTATTGATCACCGATCCGATGACCTTTGTAGCCGTCGTTTTCAACTCCAGTATAAGCAGCACAATTGCCGTAGGAATCCATGACTGAAACTTGGCGAAGTTCTTTACCTGGGTCATCCAGCAATAGATGGTTCAGTGTTTCATTCGCCGTTCTGCCTTGTTTGAGGTGATCGAGCCCTTCTTGACCTAGTGGAGGATTAACCCACCCTTGAGTAACAACCGCTCCCACATTCGGTTCGATATGGGGTGAATAAGCCCCGACCCCAGGGAAACAAGTCGCTACAGCCCCGCCAAAATTTCCAGTATCAGGACAGCGGGCTATAATAGAAAAAGTATTTAGTTTCATAGATTACACCTCATGACAGGCCACATAATGACCATTTTTTATTTCTCTGAATTCCGGAACTTCCCGTTTACATTGTTCAGTCGCAATGGGACAACGGGTATGAAAACGGCACCCTGTCGGGGGATTATCGGGACTCGGAACCTCTCCCTCGAGTGGAATTCTTTCTCTTTGTACATGGATATCAGGCACGGGAATCGCGGACATAAGTGCTTTTGTATAGGGGTGCAGAGGTTTATCATAAATCTCGTCACTCTCGGCCAGCTCCATCATCTGACCAAGGTACATAACCCCAACACGGTCACTGATATACTGTACGACACTCAAGTCGTGGGCGATGAATAAATACGTAAAATTGTATTCTTCCTGCAAGTCCATCAAAAGGTTAATGACCTGCGCTTGAATGGAGACGTCTAAAGCTGCAACCGGCTCATCAGCAACAATGAACTTCGGCTTTAAAGCTAGCGCACGCGCAATCCCGATCCGTTGACGCTGACCTCCAGAAAACTCATGTGGATAACGATCCTTATAGCTCTCCGGAATCCCGACATCCTTAAGCAATTTATGGACTCGTTCCTTCCGTTCCTTTTTTGGCATCCCGACCGTTGTCAACGGTTCCTCAATGACATCCATGACGGTCATCCGAGGATTTAACGAGGCAAACGGATCCTGAAAGATCATTTGAAAGTCCCGACGTCGCTTTTTCAGCTCTTTTTTATCCCAATCGAGGATGTTTTCTCCTTCAAAATAGATCGAGCCGTCGGTGGCATCCAACAATCGCATCAACAAACGACCTGTCGTTGATTTCCCACATCCGGATTCACCTACGATTCCTAATGTCTCCCCTTTATGAACTGAAAAACTGATGTCGTCCACGGCTTTAACCGTACTCTTTTTTCGAAACAATCCATTAGAAATATTAAAGTACTTCTTCAACCCTTCGACCCGTACGATTTCTTCCGTTGTCATCGTTGTTATCCTCCTCTTCTAACCAGCAAGCCACGGTATGTTGCTCCGACTCGGAAGGCATAAGAGCTGGTTGTTTTTCTAAGCATTGATCCATCACGAATGGGCAGCGATCCGCAAATCGGCACCCTTCTGGCAGGTCGTGCAGGTTTGGCGGCTGTCCTTCAATGGGCTCCAGTCGCTCTCGTTTGCCAGGTCGGGGAACTGAGTTCAATAGTCCTTGCGTGTAGGGATGTTTAGGACGATCAAAAATATCCTCCACTGTGCCTTCCTCTACGATTTTTCCTGCGTACATGACAGCGACCCGGTCACAAAGTTCTGCAACAACTCCTAAATCGTGAGTGATCATAACGATGGCTGTACCGGTGTCATCTCTCAATCCTTTTAAAATATCCAGCACTTGGGCCTGAATCGTAACATCAAGCGCGGTCGTGGGCTCATCGGCAATGATCAGATCAGGGTCACAAGCGAGCGACATAGCAATCACCCCACGCTGACGCATCCCTCCACTGAAGTGGTGAGGATACTGCTCGGCCCGCTTGGCTGGTGACGGGATCCCGACCTTTGTCAACATTTCCACCGCACGTTTCCAAGCGGATTTCTTATCTTTCTTCTCATGAATGATCGGCATTTCTGAAATCTGTGTTCCAACCGTATAGGCTGGATTCAAAGAGGTCATCGGGTCCTGAAAAACCATCGAAAGATCTTTTCCGCGAATCTTTTGCATCTCTAAGTTCGACTTTTTCAAAAGATCTTGACCGTGATAAAGCACTTCCCCAGTAACCTCTTCACTTTTCTTGTCCCCAACTAGTCGCATAATCGATTGGGACGTCACACTTTTTCCGCAGCCAGATTCTCCAACAACAGCGAGAATCTCTCCTTTTTTCACTTTGAGACTGACTCCGTCAACGGCTTTGACGACGCCTTTTTTCGTGTGAAAATGGGTCTTCAAATCATTGACTTCCATAATGTAATCAGACATCGAATCTCTCCTTTTCTTACGCTGACTCATTTTTCAGGCGAGGGTCCAGCGCGTCACGTAGTCCATCTCCCATAACATTGAAACTGAAGACCGCTAACGTAATCGCAATACCAGGGAAGACAGCGATCCACCAGGCGGATTCCATCCAATCTTTCCCTTCACTAAGCATAATTCCCCAAGAAGGCGTATCTGGAGAAACACCTAATCCAAGGAAACTGAGCGCAGCTTCTGCAAGAATCGCGAATGCAAACGATAAGGTAACCTGTACGATCAGCGGGGCCATACTGTTCGGAAGAATGTGCTTCCACATGATTTTCAAGTTGCTGACACCCATGGACTTTGCGGCTTCAATATAAAGCGAATTTTTATTAGCAAGAACGGATCCTCGTGCAATCCGGGCAAAAATTGGAGTATAGACGATTCCTACAGCAATCATCAAGTTCGTTAGACTTGGACCCAGGATCGCCATAATGACTAGAGCAAGCAAAATATCAGGAAATGCGAACATGACATCTGTCAACCGGGACAGCGCTGCATCCACCCATTTACCGTAATAACCAGCGACAACACCGATGATCGTCCCAAGTACGAGGGAAAGACCAACGGAGATAATGCCCACTTGTAGTGAAATTCTTGTTCCGTATATGATCCGACTCAAAATATCCCGACCGAACTGATCAGTACCCAGTAAGTGAGCAAGACTAGGTCCGGCAAGCCTTGCTTCTGGTGCCATTTTATACGGGTCATAGGGAGCTACAATGGGAGCAGCAATGGCGAGGATCATCAAAACCAATGTCATGAACAATCCGAACATCGCAATTTTATTCTTCTTTAATTGATACCATAGGTCTGACACCTATGATCCCTCCTTCCTAGTAACGAATTTGCGGATTCAGGAATCCGTAAATGATATCGACAATCAGATTTACAAGAACAAAAGCGCTTGCGATAAACAAAATCGTTCCTTGCAGTAGAGCGTAATCCCGGTTCGTGATAGCCGCCAGGGCAAGCTGACCGACACCTGGCAAACCGAAAATCTGTTCAATGACAACAGAGCCGCCGAGTAAATACCCGGTCTGAATCCCCAGGACAGTCACGACGGGGATCAATGCGTTTTTAATCGCATGCTTCCAGATGAGGCGCTGGTTAGAGACTCCTTTTGCACGTGCCATTTTAATGTATTCCTGATTGGTCACCTCAAGCATGGACGAGCGTGTCATCCGCATCGCAACCGCACCGACAGCGGTCCCGAGGGCAATAGCCGGTAAAAGCATGCTTTTTAAGTTACCCCATACACTTTCATACAGCCCGACAAAGCCTCCTGAAGGAAACCAGCCCGCATATAACGATAAGAAAAGGATCATTAATGTCCCCAGCCAAAAGTTCGGGATGGATATACCGAGCATTCCGAAAAAGCTGGCACCATAATCGAACTTGCTGTTCCTGCGTAAAGCGGCAATCGTTCCAAGAGGAATAGCCAGGACCACTGCAATGACTACACTTAAAATCGCAAGTTCAATCGTAATTGGTAATCGAGCTAATATCGCCTGTAAGACCGGTGTGTTCGTAAATTGTGAATAACCGAAATCACCTTTGACTACATTGCCTAACCAAAGTAAATATTGCTGGATAAGCGGTTTATCTAATCCATATTTTGCTCGTAACGCTTCTGCCTGACTTTCCGTATAGCTGTTACCGAGCATTGCTGTTACTGTATCTCCTGGTACAAGTCTGACGATGAAGAAAGCTACGATCGAAATCCCGAACAAAACAGGAATGGAAATGAGCAGCCGCTTAATAACGTATTGAATCACCTTATTTCTCCCTCCCGCACAGTAGAATGGCTATGGATGAAGGAAAAAGCGGCCTTAAGTCAAGGTCGCTTTTCCCCTTTTCTTATTCTTCGATTTTCGTTTTTTCAAGTGATTTAGTCGTTACAGTAGGAGCCACTTCAAAGCCTTTGACTCGCTCACGAATTGCTGAAATATGCGGGTTTGCATAAAGGAAGACCATTGGTGCATCTTCAGCAATGATTTTTTGAGCTTGGTCATAGATTTCCTTACGCTTCTCTTGATCCATTTCTGCACGGCCTTGTTCAAGCAGCTTGTCTACTTCAGGATTAGAGTAATTTTGCTGATTGTACTTGCCATCCGTGTGGAATATGTTGTACAAGAACTCATCTGGATCGACAAAACCGACCCAGCCGACAACTGTCATTTCAAAGTCACCAGAGCCTAGAGCTTCAAAGAAGACACTTTTCTCTTGAGAGACGACTTCAACATTGATCCCTACTTCTTTCAACTGTTGCTTGATCACTTGCGCCGCATCGATTTGATATTGGTTCGTACCCACCTTCATCTTCAGATCTAACCCGTCACCATAACCTGCTTCTTCAAGCAATTGCTTCGCTTTTTCAAGATCCGGTTCTGGATAAATCTCTTCTTCTAAATGAGCCCAGTGATTTTCAGGAATATTACCACTTAGAAGTGGAGAGGCTTTTCCGAATTTAACTGCTTCATTAATAGCACCGCGATCAGTCGCCCAGGCAATCGCCTGACGGACTTTCTTCTCTGCCAGCGGTCCTTCATCCGTATTCAGTCCAATGTACTCCCAATACGTTCCTGGAACACTCTCAACATTAACACCTTCAGCTTTTTCCATGAGTTCGATGTCTTTTGGTTCCGCTTGCAAAATAATATCGATTTCTCCATTACGAATGGCTGTCGAACGAGCCGTTTCATCTGGAATTGAACGCCAAACAACTTTATCTAAGTATGGTAAATCTTCTTTATAGTAATCTTCGAATTTCTCAAGCACCATTTCCTGGTCCTTCGTCCACTTGACTAGTTGAAAAGCACCGCTTCCCGCATCCGCGTTGGATAGATCTCCATCATTCTCTTCAACAATCGTCTGATTTACGATCGCATTCATTGGATTTGCAAGAAACGTTACGAATGGTGCTACCGGCTTACTCAGTGTCACAACAACCTCCGTTTCAGATGGAGTCTCAATACTTTCCAGCGCATCGAACTGAGCTTTTCTCACTTCACTATCAATTATCCGTTCAATAGAATACTTCACATCTTCTGACGTCAGTTTATCACCATTGTGGAATTTCACCCCTTCGTGGAGTGTGAATGTGTACGTTTTTCCGTCTTCAGAGACTTTGTAATCTTTCACAAGCTCTCCTTCAACTTCCCCATAAGCATCAGCCTTATAACGGAACAACGTATTATACATATTCTCGATATACCGCATAGAAGCCGCGTCCGTCACTGTGTGAGGGTCCAAGCTTTGTGCATCCGTAAGGTCGGTGATGGTCAACGTACCCCCTTCACCACCAGAAGCAGACTCTCCTCCCTCTTCATTCCCGGAACTACTTGTCTTTGTAGGATCCTGACATCCGGATAGAACCATTGTGAAAATGACGAGTAGTAATACCCAATAACGTTTCTTCATCTTGTTCCTCCTCTTAAAATTATCAGTAAATTTAAAAAATACAGTAAATTAATTGTATAAAAGATCGAATCGTGATGATATGTGACCAAACACGAATATACAATTTATTTTTCAGATAATTTCACAAAAAAATAGACTATCTTTCAGGAAGACAGCCTACGCATCAGCCGGAGCCGATTCCTTTTTCTCTTTAAAATGAATCTGATAGACAAACAACCAGGTAATCCAAACACCCAACCAATCCTTTGCTAAGTCTATGAAGGTAAAAGATCTGTCGACTACATAGAGTTGATGGATTTCATCCACAAGGCCGTAAACCATCGCAAGAATAGCGGCAAGAAAATTGGTAGATTTAGAAAACCGCCGATTTACAACTAGAGCACTCACAATTAATAGATAAAGAAACGCAAATTCCACCACATGCAGGCTTTCAAGCATCATGTTTATACTCATGGTTGAACACCTATGAACCTCTTGATTTCATCAATTGAATGACTCGACTGTATCCAAATGAGGATCAAATATATTATCGGAAGAATGGTTAGCACAATTCTCTTAATCACGAGAGCACCTCTTTTATCCTAATCTACTAACCAGTATGGAAAGAGGTAATAAGATTTATACTAAAAGCCTCCGAATCTCTCAACTCAGAGGCTTCCATTATAAGACATAAATAATTTGTTTCACGGCATCCGTCAAATCGCCCTGTGACCAACTGGGTAAGCCGCGATGCTCCACAGCCAGCTCATGAGACACCGGCATATGGACGAACCCGCAAGGAACCTCCAGCTCTAGCTTCTGAAAGTAGTAAAGTCCTTGATACATCACGTGGTTACACAGGTAGGTTCCAGCTGTATTTGAAATTTCTGCAGGCAATCCAGCTGAATTTAACTGATCTACGATTTCTTGAATCGGTAATGTTGAAAAAATGCCATCAGGTCCACTTTCAATAATGGCTCTACCAGAAGGAGTGTTTCCCCGATTGTCTTTTTCTTTGCTTTCATCACAATTGATGGCGATCCGCTCAGGAGTGATTTTGTGACGACCTGCAGCTAATCCGAGTGAAACCACGGCATCAGGTTGCATTTCTTCAATATACCGAAGAAGCTCTTCCCCTGATTTTTTATAATCAACGCTTAAGACTTTTCCACTAACTACAAAATCATTGATCCTTTCCCCGTCTAAATCCCGGACGATTTGCTGAGTAGGATTAATGGAAAAGTCGAGAAAGGGTTCAAACCCGGTCAATAGAAGCTTCTTCATTCAATCCTCCTTTTAGAAAACGATCGTTTTATTTTCATGCACAATCACACGGTCTTCAAGGTGCCACTTCACTCCGCGTGCCAGGACACTACGTTCAATTAAACGACCTTTCTTTTTCAAATCGGAAACATTATTTCGGTGATCGACACGAATGACGTCTTGCTCGATAATCGGTCCTTCATCTAAATCATCGGTCACGTAGTGAGAGGTTGCGCCGATCAACTTCACGCCGCGATCATAAGCTCGCTTGTGAGGGCTTGCTCCGACGAATGCCGGCAAAAACGAGTGGTGGATATTGATAATGCTTGAAGGGTAGGTCGCAACAAACTTCGGTGTAAGGATCTGCATGTACCGTGCAAGAACGATCAGATCAATGTCGTACTCCTCCATCAGCTCAAGCTGTTTCGCCTCGACTTCTTTACGGATATCTTTATTCGCTGGTATGTAGTAAAAAGGAATGCCGAATGATTCAACCAGCTCACGACCTGTTTCATGGTTACTGATAACGAGAGATATATCTGTGACAAGATCGCCGCTTTCCCACTCATACAACAACTCACGAAGACAAGTGGTATCTTTCGAAGCAAAGATCGCGGTCTTCTTCAATTCGTGTAAAAAGTTCAAGCGCCACTGCATGGAGAATTCCTCTCCAACAGAAGTGATCGCATCTCTAATTTCATTTTCTTTCGCCTTCATATCGTTTGCTTCAAAAACGATACGCAAGAAAAAGGTGCCTTCTACAGGGTGGGTGGTATACTGGCTTGATTCCACAATATTGGCTCCATGATCTCTTAATAGCGTAGAGATAGCCGAAACGATCCCCGGCTGATCCGGACAGCTGACAAGGAGTCGTGCTCTATTTTGGTTGGTGGTCAGGTATTGCTGTATTTGTTGGTTATTCATAAAACATCACCTTTCCTCAGTGTTGCCCCAATTATAGAGGAGTGTACCCTAATTATAAAGAAAAACCATATCCTGGATCCTCAGGTCATCCAAAATCTGGATGACCTGAGGTGGAAATTAATGGATGACCTGAGGGGAGGGTGTTTAGGGGTTTTTACACTAAACCACAAAAAAAGCCGGAGGCACCTATGCGCTAGGTTGCTCCGGCTTCCTTTTATTTTTGAACGTGGTTCGTTAATTTGCCGATTCCTTCAATCTCTACTTCCACCTGATCTCCTGGTGACAACGGGCCTACGCCAGACGGTGTTCCTGTTAATATGACGTCGCCAGGTTTAAGCGTCATCACTGCTGTTATTTCCATAAGTACATCTTCAACCGTATGAATTAAATCGGACGTCCTTGATTCCTGCTTCGTTTCTCCATTCAACGTTAGGCTGATCCCCACGTCATTCGGATTCAACTCCGTCTCAATGACAGGACCAAGCGGTTTGAAAGTAGCATAGGATTTCGCTCTCGTATACTGTCCATCTTTCTTCTGCAAATGACGATCAGACACGTCATTCCCGCATGTGTAGCCGAAAACATAAGAGAGTGCATTCTCTCTGGAAAGATCTTTTGCTTCTTTGCCAATCACGATGGCAAGCTCAGCTTCATAATCAATTCGGTGGTCTAATGTCGGCAGGACAATCTCTTCACCTTCCCCAATCACAGAGCTCGGAGAGACCATGAACATCATTGGCTCATCAGGCAATGGCTTTCCTTGCTCCTCTGCATGGAGAGCATAGTTCAATCCGATCCCGATCACCTGACCTGCATCCACAGGCGGCAAAATCGTCGCCTCTTCCAAACCTAGCGTGACAGACGTCTTCTCTGCAGTCCCTTCTATGTAATTTCCATCTAGTTTCGTCACCCGATCGTCTTCCAATACACCAAAACAAACGTCCCCATCTTTTTTATAACGGAGGTACTTCATTGTCTTCTCCCCTTTCCTTATGCGTTTACTTAAAGCTAATTATGGCAATTTTCTGGATTCTTATCAAGCAAAAAGGGGATGCCCCTTGGCCGAAAACAATGATAAAATAAGGCTAACTTGAACCTGAAGGAGCGACAGCTATGAGTCATTCCCTACATCCAAACAACTCTTTCAAAGACTTATTCGACTCACCGGAAGGATTAGCGGATCGCATCGCCGAAAACTTAGGCTGTCCGGTAACGATAGAGGACGCCAACCATCGGATCGTGTCTTACAGCAAACACGAAACCAATGTGGATGATGCACGTACCGCCACGATCATGCGAAGGAAAGTTCCTGAACACGTCGTCAATGGACTTTGGAAGCAGGGCATCATGTCTCATCTATTTGAAAGCAGCGAACCGATCGTAATCGATAAAATTAGTGAGATTGGGCTTGGAAACCGTGTGGCCATTGCCGTTCGTAAAAATAAAGAAATCCTTGGCTTCATCTGGGCACAAACGAACGATATACCAATAGACGCTCACCACTTGCAGCAGATGAAAGATGCTTCACAGCTGGTCAGCCACCACTTGCTTCGCCAGCAAGCTAAAAAAAGAAAAACCGAAGAGAATCAAAAGGAGTTTTTCTGGCAGCTTTTAACGGGCACGTTACGTCATAAAACGGAAATCAATCGCCACGCAAAGCGATTTGATCTCTCACTTGAAGGTCAGCTTTGTGTTGCTGTTTTTGAATTTACTGAAGAAATGAGCCAATCCGTTGAGCGCCATGCCTACTACCTCACAGAAACGCTGCATCAAACGCGCGTCGTGACACGTCTTTTTGATGATAAACAACTGATCTTGTTAGTTCGTACAAATAATAAAGTCGATGCGGCAGAAGTCAGTCAGACATTCATTCGTGATTTTACTCAAAAAATGAAAGAGCGCCTGGATTTTGAGGATATGCGGGCTGCTTTTGGTCTCATCTACGATAGCCCCGATGCTATTAGCTCAAGCTATAAACAGGCATTGAAAGTACTTGAACTGAAAGAAGAATACCCTAAGCCGCTCGCCGATGTCGACAGTTATCAGGATCTTGGCGTTTACCAATTCATCAACGAGCTGTCTGCTCTTCAAAAACAGGAAAACTATCGGAATGACACAATTGAAAAAATCCGTAACTATGATGCCAAGAATAAGTCCATGCTTTTAGAAACACTACGCGTGTTTTTACAACAGAACAGCAATGTTCATAAAGCCGCTGCGCATATGCACATTCATACAAATACATTAAATTACCGACTAAAACGGATCAAAGAAATCGGAAACGTAGATTTTAAGGATGCGAATCAGAAAACCACGCTTTACTTAGATTTATTAATCGAAGAAAACGAACGGGAGAGTTTGTGATTTTACACAAACCCTCCCGTTTATTTTTTCATATTTCACTAAACAAAAATAAACAAAGGCAGGCTATACTTTCGTTACAAACAACAAACGAAAGGTGGACCTTTTCCATGATTATCGGAATCCCAAAAGAGATTAAAAACAACGAAAACAGAGTGGCGATCACTCCATCGGGCGTTGTGAACCTGATTAGAGCTGGCCACACAATTCTTATTGAATCGAACGCAGGAGAGGGCAGTAATTTTACCAACGAAGAGTACAAACAAGCTGGTGCCACAATCATTGAAAGCGCTTCCGATGTTTGGGCTCAAGCAGAGATGGTCATGAAAGTGAAGGAGCCGCTTCCAGCTGAGTATGGCTACTTCCGAAAAGGACTTATCCTATTCACATACCTTCACCTGGCTGCGGAACCAGAGCTAACGGAAGCACTTTTAGAAAACGAAGTGACAGCGATTGCCTACGAAACGGTAACAGCAAACAATAAACTACCACTGCTTACACCAATGAGTGAAGTTGCTGGGCGCATGGCGACACAAGTCGGTGCACAATATCTTGAAAAATCCTACGGCGGAAAAGGAATCCTTTTAAGCGGTGTACCAGGTGTGTCCCGTGGAAAAGTTGTCATCATCGGCGGCGGAATCGTCGGCACGAATGCAGCTAAAATCGCGATCGGACTTGGGGCCCACGTAACGATTCTTGACTTAAATCCAGATCGTCTTCGTGAGCTCGATGACCAATTCGGATCTGACATTCAAACGCTTATGTCTAACCCATTTAATATTGCAGAAGCTGTAAAAGAAGCAGACCTCGTGATCGGTGCCGTATTAATTCCAGGAGCAAAAGCACCGAAACTTGTTACTGAAGACATGGTTAAATCGATGAAAGAAGGCTCTGTCATTGTAGACGTTGCCATCGATCAAGGCGGTAACTTTGAGACGGTTGATCATATCACAACACACGACAACCCAATTTATGAAAAACACGGCGTGTTGCACTATGCAGTCGCTAACATCCCAGGTGCTGTACCACGAACAGCAACCATTGCCTTGACGAATGTAACGATTCCTTATGCGATCCAAATTGCTTCAAAAGGTGTAACGGAAGCAATCGAAAATCCAGCGATTGAGCAAGGCGTCAACACTGTGAACGGCAAATTGACGTACGAAGCAGTGGCTCGTGACCTTGGTTATGAATATGTACCGGTTCGCGAAGCATTCAAACAGCTTGCTCACTCGTAATGATCAATCCTCTCCATTCATATGGAGGGGATCTTTTATATCAAAAAACCTTCAGCCCTTTATTAATAAAAGGTTCTGAAGGTTTCTTGGGATTAAAGGAATAATCCAGATTCTCTTGATTTCTTCATCAATTGATTGGTTCCCTTCTGCAAAGGTCCTTTTAAGAAAGCACCTACACTCAGGATCATTGCTGCAAATACGGCTAAAAACTTGAGATCCGTTCCTACACGAGCGGCTACGATTCCACCTACCGCTTCTCTCATTAAGTCAATCGCATAAGAAAAAGGCAGAAATGGATGTACCATTTGGAAAAATTCAGGCAATAACGCGACAGGATACGTACCGCCAGATCCAGCAATTTGCAAAACAAGCATAACAATTGCTGCGGCTTTCCCTACATCTCCAAATACGGAAACGAGGGTATAGACAATGGTCATGAACACAAAGCTGATCCCTAGTCCAAATAAAACAAAAGGAACACTCTCTGCAATTCCAATATTTAGCACGTAAAGATTTCCTAGTGTTACGACAAGCGTCTGTAAAAAACCTATACTGACAAACGTCGCCAGTTTACCGAAATATTGCTCATGAGTACGGTAGTCACTCATCTGAACAGGATCAGTAGAAAGGAGAGATACTAGTAATAGCGCTCCCACCCACAGAGACAGCACTGCTTATGAATTCACTTTACCAAACTCTATTTCTAACTCCTCCAAAATTTCATTGACTGATTTTCCTACACTCGATTCAACTGCAGCCAAATACGCTCCTTCTACTATAGGCGCGCTAGACAAGTGGACATTCTCAAGCTCCAGCATTTCGATGGCCATCTCCGCATTCATCTGTGAGCTTCCTAAATCATAGAAAACCACCGCACCCGCTTCTCCTACATTCTTAAAAGCGTTTTGTACTTTATCAAAACTTGTTCCAATTCCGCCTGCTTCATTGCCTCCAGCCGCCTGAACCGATACACCGCCTACCATTTCTTCTATCAAAAACCTGATGCCTTCGGTTATCTTTTCACTATGAGAGACGAGTACAATGTCTACATTGGCCATGGTTCCTCACCCTTTCTCCAATGTTTCTGCTAACGCTTCAAATAGATAATAAGAAGATACTGAACCTGGATCCAGGTGATCTTTTGATCGTTCCTTCAGATAGGCGGCTCGTCCTTTTGTTGCGACCATATCTTTAGTGGCTTCCATGGCGGTATGGGCAGCTTCTCTAATTTTCTCTCCATTAATTTCGGATACTTCCTTCAAAACATCGAGCACGGGAGACCAAACGTCAATCATCGTCTTTTCTCCTTCTTTTGCCTTCCCACGCTGCTTGAGACCTTCAACCGCAGCACCAACCATCTTTTCAAATGTCTCACCATCCACGTTTGATCCTTTACTCTCCATAGACATTTTTAGAAAAGCGGTACCATACAAGGGGCCGGATGCCCCTCCTACTTTGGACATAACGATTGTAGCCGTTTTCTTCAGTACATCGGACACCTCTTCGAACTCTTCATTAGGTAGAGTATTTGCGATCTCCTGAAAACCACGGGCCATATTGATCCCGTGATCTCCATCACCAATCGCACGGTCAAGCTGAGACAGATAATCCTTCTGCTCTTGTACCTTCTCGTTTGCTTTAACCATCCAGTCTACCGTTTGTCTTACATCAAGTTCCATTTGAAAGCCCCCTACTTCCGAAATGCTGGTGCTTTTGATCGCGAATCCAGCAGTTCCTTTAGTTCATCGTCCAATTTCAAAACGGTGAGTGAGCAGCCGGCCATTTCCAGTGATGTCATGTATTCACCAATAAAAGTTTCATGTACTTGAACGCCTTTTTCAGATAAGATCGCTTGAATTTTACGATTAACAACGTATAATTCCATCTCGGGCGTTGCTCCCATACCATTTACCATAACGGCTACTTCAACTGAACGGTCCAACTCCAACTCCGGCAGAACTTTTTCAGTCAGCTCCTTAGCGATTTCGTTGGCAGTAACAAGTTTCTTCTTTTCGATACCTGGTTCGCCGTGAATACCGACTCCCATTTCCACTTCGTCCTCTGCCAACTCAAAACCAGGCTCACCTGAAGTTGGCATTATACATGGACTTAATGCGACACCCATGGAACGGACATTAGCAATAACTTTTTCCGCTACCTCTTTGACTTCAAGTAACGAGCCGCCAGCCTCAGCTTTTGCTCCGGCCAATTTATGAACAAAAACAGTCCCTGCTACCCCTCTTCGTCCCGTGGTGAAGGAGCTGTCTTCCACAGCAACATCGTCATTCACGACGACTTTCTCTACATTGATTCCTTCAGCCTCCGCTAGTTCAGCTGCCATTTCAAAATTCATCACGTCACCTGTGTAGTTTTTGATGACTAACAATACACCTTCCCCACCATCTACCGCTTTAATCCCTTCCAAAACCTGGTCCGGCGTAGGCGAAGTAAAGACTTCTCCTGCGACAGCAGCATCCAGCATTCCTTGCCCAACAAATCCAGCATGAGCAGGCTCGTGACCGCTTCCTCCTCCGCTCACCAGGGCCACTTTATCTTTTACAGGGGCATCTTTTCGTACGATGCACGTCGTCCCCTCTACTCTTTTCATCGATTCAGGATAAGCTGACACAATTCCTTCAAGCATTTCTGTCACGACCTGATTAGGATCATTAATTAACTTCTTCATTGTTTTCTCCTCACCCTTCTTTAAGTATGAAAACAGGCACCCTTCCATTATTAAAGGTGCCTGTCATAGGTGTGATCTGTTTACTTGAATTTTCTTGTTGCTTCAACCGCTTTTTGCCATCCGCTATACAATTCCTGCTGCTGGCTATCACTCATTTCACCAGTGAATGTACGATCATTCGTGGACTGTGCTTTGATTTCTTCTTTATCTTTCCAGTACCCGACAGCAAGCCCAGCTAAGAACGCCGCTCCAAGAGCCGTCGTTTCCTGAACGACTGGACGCTCAACCGGCACACCAAGGATGTCGCTCTGGAACTGCATCAAGAAGTTATTCTTAACGGCTCCTCCATCCACACGCAAGGCTTTCAAATCAATGCCGGAGTCGGCAATCATTGCATCAAGGACGTCCTTCGTTTGGTAGGCCAAAGACTCCAATGTCGCACGGACAAAGTGAGCTTTCGTTGTACCACGTGTAAGACCGAAGACAGCTCCCCGTGCATCACTATCCCAATAAGGGGTTCCAAGTCCTACAAATGCCGGGACTAAATAGACGCCATCTGTCGAATCAACAGAAGTCGCATAGTCTTCCGTATCAGGAGCGTTTTCAATCATCTTCAAACCATCTCTCAGCCACTGAATAGCAGAACCCGCTACAAAAATACTTCCTTCTAACGCGTACTCCACTTTTCCATCAAGTCCCCACGCTAGTGTAGTCAAGAGACCATGCTCTGACGGTACGCCTTCTTCTCCTGTGTTCATCAGCATAAAGCAGCCTGTTCCGTACGTATTTTTTGCCATTCCTTTTTCAAAACAAGCCTGACCAAACAAGGCAGCCTGCTGGTCTCCGGCAATTCCCGCAATAGGAACTTCATGACCGAAGAAGTGATAATCAACTGTGTTTGCATAAACTTCAGATGAGGATTTCACTTCTGGAAGCATTGATTTTGGAACACCAAGGATATCAAGCAGCTCGTCATCCCACTTGAGATCATAGATGTTATACATCAATGTACGAGAAGCATTGGAGTAATCTGTGATGTGGGCTTTACCACCGGACAGCTTGTACACAAGCCATGTGTCAATGGTTCCAAACATAAGGTCGCCATTTTCCGCTTTTTCTCTTGCCCCATCCACATGATCGAGCATCCATTTTACTTTGGTACCGGAGAAATATGGATCCAGCAACAAGCCTGTTTTTTCTCTGAACAAGTCATTATGACCGGCACTGCGTAATTCTTTACAAATATCCTCTGTTTGCCTGGACTGCCAGACAACCGCATGATAGATCGGCTTTCCAGTATGTCTGTCCCAGACAACAGCCGTTTCCCGCTGGTTCGTGATTCCGATGCCAGCAATTTGGGATGGATCTACATCTGACTTTCTTAGCACATCGGCAATACAAGCAAGGACAGATGTCCAAATTTCATTCGCATCATGTTCTACCCAGCCTGGTTTCGGGAAAAATTGCTCGAATTCTTTCTGGCCTGTTTCTACAATCGTCCCAGACTTGTCGAAAAGAATAGCTCTTGAACTCGTCGTCCCCTGATCAATCGATAAGATGTACTGCTCTGTCATAAAAAATCCTCTCCTCTATACAAAATTTAATTTAGCTGATCTTTTGTTCTACTTTATCACTTACCGTACTGCCCTTTTTTAGCTCTGAAGTCGCCGCTCCCACTATAATGACGGCTACGATAAGGGTCAGCACCCAGAATGCAGTGGAGTATTCTTGAACGAAAATAGCTTGATAAAAAACTGATCCGTATACACCGCCTAAAATGGGCCCAACCACTGGAATCCAGGCATATCCCCAATCAGAACCACCTTTTCTAGGTATCGGCAGAATTGCATGAGCAATTCTCGGTCCTAAATCACGAGCTGGGTTGATCGCATACCCTGTGGCGCCCCCAAGGGACATACCGATCGCAACAATCAATAAACCGACAATCAGCGGATTTAATCCTTCGGTAAACTCATTCGCGCCAATAAATAGAATCCCCATCAAGAGTACAAATGTCCCAATCATCTCACTTAAAAGGTTAGAAAAAGGACTGCGTACAGCAGGATCTGTAGAGTAAACAGCAAGCTTCGCACCCTGGTCATCTGTCTTGTCCCAATGAGGAAGATAATTAAGGAAAACGATACAAGCACCGATAAATGCACCAATCATTTGAGCCGAGATATAGAGCGGAACCTTATTCCATGGAAAATCGCCAATGGATGCCAAACCAAGCGTTACCGCAGGATTGATATGAGCACCAGTAAAACTACCAACAGCATAGATCGCCATCGCAACAGCAAGTCCCCACCCAATTGTAATCACAACCCATCCGGCACCTTCGGCTTTGGAGTTCTTCAACACGACACCGCCAACAACGCCTCCACCAAAAATGATCAGAATCATTGTGCCAATAAGCTCTGCAACAAATTCCGACATGAGCCACACTCCCCTATAAAATTTTTCAAGCTACATGCGTTTTAATAAAAAAGAGACCCACACCGAATAACGTACTTTTGCTAAAAGTACTGATTCTGTGTGAGTCTCCTCGTCTCCGTCACATGCTTAACTTGTTAACACTACTATAAGCGCTAATGTAAGCGGTGTCAACAAAAGTTAGAATATTCCTTCATTTTGTGACAAAACAGTAGATTTTTCCTATTTTATATTGAGGATTTTTTCATATTTTGCAAGTTAGTTGATATAACACACCATTTCGCTGATATAAATCAGCATTTGATGATATATTTCGTCATTCGCCGATATACTACTGATTTCGCTGATAAACCTTTTCATCTGGTTGATTTCCATAAGAAAAAGCGCTAATTCGCATGATACTGTTGTTCTTCATCCTCTTCGATTTCTTCCTTTTTCCCTTTACGAATAAACGGAACAATAAAAGACAAAAGGCTGACTACAAACAAGGAGATGGAAATCGGATCTTTTACAAACACCATCATACTTCCCCCGGAAGCGGTAAGCGCTTGACGAAAAGCCTGTTCCATCATTCCACCAAGGATAAACGCTAAAATAAATGGGGCAGCCGGAAAAGAGAATAACCGCATCAAGTATCCAATCAGACCAAAAGCTAAGAGCAAGTACAGGTCAAACGTACTAAAGCTGATGGAATACACACCGATCAAGCTGAACGTGATCACTAACGAAATCAATAGAGGACGGGAAATCTTCAATATTTTCGCGATGTATGGAATGAGCGGCAGGTTCAGAATCAGTAAGAACACGTTTCCGATATACATACTGGCAATGATTCCCCAGAAGACGTCCGGATGATCCTGTACGAGCAAGGGACCTGGCTGAATTCCTAGCACTAGAAAAGCACCCAGCATAACCGCCGTTGTCCCAGAACCTGGGATCCCTAAACTCAATAGCGGGACAAAAGCTCCGCTCGTCGCTGCATTGTTGGCGGTTTCTGGAGCAGCCAGCCCTTTAATCGAACCTTTTCCAAATTCATCAGACTTCTTCGACAACCGCTTCTCTGTAATATAACCTATAAAAGAAGCAATCGTGGCACCGGCTCCAGGCAGGACGCCGAGCAGAAATCCAAGAAACGATTGCCGCGACATCGGTCCTTTCATTTCTTTGAAATCCTGTTTAGTTAACCTAAGATTTCCTATGTCACTTTGTTTACTTAATGAACGGTCTTTCCGGTTCAGAATCAAAAAACATACTTCAGCTAAAGCGAAAAGTCCGAGGGCAATGACTAAAAAGTCGATCCCTTCCATTAAATTCGGGTTACCGAACGTAAACCGGTTCGTACCTGTCTGGGCGTCAATCCCAATGGTCGCAACGATGAAGCCAATCGTCGCTGAAATCAACGCCTTGATAGTCGAGCCGTCTGACAAGCTTGCAATCGCCGTCAGCCCTAGAAACATAAGGGCAAAATACTGAGGAGGACCAAAAGAAACGGCCACTTGGGCGAGCGCTGGTGCAAATAGCATGAGAAGGATGACAGAAATTGTTCCTCCCGTAAAAGAAGAGATCGCCGCAATCGCCAACGCTTTTCCGGCTTCTCCTCGTTGAGCCATCGGATAACCGTCAAAGGAAGTCGCCACTGTGCCTGATATCCCTGGAGCGTTCAAAAGAATAGAAGAGGTCGATCCTCCAAAGACAGCTCCATAATAAACCCCTGCCATCATGACTAATGCCGTTGATGGATTCATCCCATACGTGACAGGGATCATAATTGCGATTGCACTAATCGGACCGAGCCCTGGCATCATTCCGATGAGCGTACCCGTCACCACACCGATTAACACAAATAGAATTCCTTGCAAACTAAATGCGACTTGAAAGCCTTCTAATAGACCGTCTAGTGCCATAATTTATCCACACCCTTTAAAATGGTAATATTCCTTGAGGCAGACGAATTTGAAGTAAGTAATTAAAGAGATAATAAAGAGCTGAAGGAAAAATGATGGAAACAAGGACATTACTCACCCAATTTTTATAACCCAAGAACCACGAACAGAAAAATACAAATAAAGCGGTTGTTAGTAAAAACCCAAGCATTTCAAATAAGAATATATAAGCAAAAATCATTACGCCAACGGCAATAAGAACGAGAATTTCTTTTTTCGGAACCGTACGTTTCTTCTTTTCTTCCTCTGTTTCTGAAGACTTATCAAAAAATAAGAAAACCGCCAGTCCAATTAAAATGAATCCTAAAGCCCTAGGAATGAAATCAGAGTCAATCGGAACGTAAGGATATTCTTTAAGGTTATAAGTTAGATACAAATAACCGGCCCCAAATAAAATAAGAAAGACGCTAATTTTTTGATTCATTGTTTTGAGCACGTTCATCACCTTCTTATCCAGTTTTGAGAAAAGGCCTGCATCCAAGCAGGCCTTCCTCCAGTCTCATCCTTATTTTCCAAGACCAAGTTCATCTAATAGACTGCCTAGCTCTTTTGTCTGTTCTTTCAAAAATTTCTGATATTCCTCACTGTTCATATACATTTCATCCCAGCCGTATTTAGCACGGATGTCTGCAAAAGCTTCTGATTCGCTGACCGCTTTGAATTTCTCTTCGTAAAATTTCACGGCTGATGGATCCATATCTTTCGGACCAAAGAACCCTCTCCAGTTTACAAACGTCGCATCAATACCTTGCTCTTTCGCCGTTTTGAATTCAGAGATAACGTCTCCTTCTAGACGCTCTTCAGAAGTCACGCCAAGAACTTTGATTTTACCTGCTTTCACTTGCTCAACGGTCTCCGCTACACCTGTAGAAAATACATCAGCACTTCCATTCAATATTTGTGTCAACGCTCCGCCATCCTGAGCAGAAACGTATTTAATTTTCTTAATATCTACTCCTGCTTCCTTCGCAAGCGCTACAAATTGCATGTGATCCATAGATCCAGGAGAAGAGTACCCGACGACCGTTACACTGCTTGGATCGTCTTTCATATCAGCGAATAGTTCATCAAGCCCGTCCCACTTGGCATCCTTCGCTACAGCAAACGCACCGTAGTCAGCAATTAAGTTAGATAGCGGGGTAAAGTCTTCATAAGATAAATCCGATTGACCATTTAACGGGACAAAAATCAGCGGCGGGGAAGATACGAAAAGGTTGTGCGGGTTGTTTGTACTGTTGATGTATGACCAGCCTACAGCACCACCCCCACCTGGCTTATTAACCACACCGATATCTTCTTCAATGATTCCTTCGTCTTCCATGATTTTCGCAACACTTCTGGCGGTTGTATCCCAGCCGCCACCTGCACCACTAGGAGCCACAATTTCAATTGGCTTCTGTGGTGTCCATTCTCCGTCCCCGGAATTTTCCGAGCTTGCATTTTCACTTCCGCAAGCTGTCATAAATGCGAGTAAAAATAAAATAGCGAACAAATAAAATTTCTTCATCAACGCTCTCTCCTTCTCTATTAATTTGATCTTGTATTTCATAGTAAAAGAGAGCAACAAAAATGTAACCGTTTTCAAAATAGGCTGTTTTAAAAATATTAATCTGAATAAACCAAATAAAAACCACGACTTCCCTATGCTTCTATTTAATCTATATCCACGTTTAACGTTTCAGAGTGAATCCAGCTTGAATTTATTTATTTAGATTTCTTTTTCCAGATGTTAAAAAAAATGGGCCAGAAAGAGTAAGTAAAAGTGCCGAATTTGGATGAATTTTCTTTTATTTCGCGATTATTCAGATAACAAAACCACGAAACGTATCCATTCCACTAGTCTTATTCACCCATCCTTATTTCTCCTCTATTTACATCTATTTACAAATAATTCAAAAACGCTCTCTATAATACAGGTTGTTACATTCATTAAACGTTTGCGAAAGGAGCATTCCAAATGACAAAGGAAAGACAAATGGGAGACTGGATTCAAAAGCTTAATGAAGAGACCTTACATAAAGGTGTCGACCGTCGAAATTTCCTTCAAGGAGCAGGAAAAGTGGCTAGCATTTCTTTAGGGATGGTGATTGCTCAATCCATGGGTGGACTGTCCATTTCTGCAGAAGAAGTCGAGTTTCAAGAATACCCGTTTCTGCTGGGGGTAGCTTCTGGAGACCCTCTATCGGATAGTGTGGTTTTATGGACACGTCTGGCAATAGATCCATTAAACGGAGGAGGGATGCAGGATCGGAGAATTCCTGTCAAATGGGAAATGGCCAAAGATGAACATTTCCGTCATATCGTACAGCGCGGGACAGAAGTTGCAAGCCCGGCGCTCGCACACTCTGTCCATGCAGAAGTAGAAAGTCTCGAAGCTAATACGGAATATTACTACCGTTTTAAGGTCGGGAAGGATTTCAGTCCAATTGGAAAAACAAAAACCCTCCCAGCCAGAGGTTCTGAGGTTGTCAGCCTGTCTTTTGCTTTCGCTTCCTGCCAGCAATATGAGCATGGCTACTATACAGCTTATAAACATATGGCAAAAGAAGATCTTGACCTTGTTTTCCATCTTGGGGATTACATTTATGAATACGGACCTGACGAATACGTGTCGGGTACCGGAAATGTAAGAACACATAAAGGCCCCGAAATTAGATCACTCGAAGATTACCGCAACCGTCATGCTCAGTACCGTTCAGACAAAAACTTGCAGGCAGCTCATGCGGCATTTCCTTGGGTCGTCACATGGGATGACCATGAAGTAGAGAACAACTATGCTGATATGATTCCAGAAAAAGGCCAGTCTGTTGAAGCATTCGTCAAACGCCGAGTTGCAGCATATCAAGCCTATTATGAACATATGCCGTTACGGCAGTCTTCCATGCCTCATGGTGCAGACATGCAGTTATACCGTCAATTCTCCTACGGGAACTTAGCGAATTTTATGGTTCTTGATTCCCGGCAGTATCGTTCCGATCAGGCCAATGGAGATAAGAGCTCACCACAGACCGAGGAATCCCTGGATCCTACTCGCACACTGTTAGGAGACGAGCAGGAAAAGTGGGTCCTTGATCATCTTGAGGACTCAAATACGTCCTGGAATATCCTTGCACAACAAATCTTTTTTGCTAAAAGAAATTATGGTCCAAGCCCTGAGAAGCCTTTATACAGCATGGATGCGTGGGACGGCTATACACCGGCAAGAGAGCGTATTACTAATTTCGCGAGTAAAAAAGAATTGGATAATTTGATTGTCTTAACAGGTGATGTGCATGCCAACTGGGCTTCGAACATCCTGGCCGATTTTGATGACTCAACTTCCAAAATGCTTGGAGCTGAATTCGTTGGAACATCTATCACTTCTGGTGGAAACGGAGCGGACAAACGTGCGGACACCGACCGGATCCTCGACCAAAACGATCATATTAAATTTTTCAATGATTATCGAGGCTATGTCCGCTGCCATGTAACGCCAAGTCAATGGAGAACGGATTATCGTGTGGTTCCCTTTGTCACAACTCCTGGCGCAGACATTTCTACTAGAGCATCCTTTGTTTATGAAAAAGACCAGGAAGGACTAAAGGAAATATCAACGTCGACCGTTCCTCAAGGAAAACAGCGATCTTCTGAGGTAGAAGAAGATCGACATAAAGCCCACACCCGCGCCCATAAGAAACAAGAACAAAAAGGTAAGCAAAAGCAAATGAATTAAGAATAAAGAGAGAGAAGTGATCGACATCAAGGAGGCAAATGGAATGGAAGATCGCAACCTGCAGGTGATCGGCCACCTGGAAGAGTTACGGAGCAGGACAATTAAAACAGCCCTTGCTTTTATCTGCTTCCTGATTGCTGGGCTGGCCTTTATGAAGCCTATCTACCAATGGTTGATCCGAGACTTAGATATGAAACTTGCTATTCTTGGACCAAGCGAAATTTTATGGGTCTATTTAATGATTGCCGCTGTATGCGCACTAGCTGCAACCATCCCTGTAGCCGCCTATCAAATTTGGCGTTTTGTCGCCCCAGGTCTTAGTCAAACGGAAAGGAAAGTAACCTTACGTTTTATCCCAGCTTTATTCTTTCTATTTATTATTGGGATAGCATTCGGATATTTTCTTCTTTTCCCGATTGTTCTTAACTTTTTAACCTCTCTTTCAGAAGGACAGTTTGAAACCATGTTCACAGCGGAAAAGTACTTCCGATTTATGCTGCACATGACTGTACCCTTTGGTTTATTGTTTGAAATGCCATTAGTTATCGTTTTTCTTACTGTTCTCGGAATTTTACATCCAGCTAAATTAAAAAAATCAAGAAGAGTTTCCTACTTTTTGCTGATTGTTATTTCCGTGCTAATTACACCACCTGATTTTCTATCAGATGTGCTTGTGATTCTACCCTTACTTCTTTTATATGAAATCAGCATTTCGTGCTCCACCATCGCCTATAAAAAACGTCTGGCTACTCAGACAGCAAAATCTAATGTCGCCTAATGGAATACCTAATAGGAGGTTATCGGTTTGAATAAATCCCATATGAATCGAAGAGATTTTCTCAAAGCAACCGGAATGAGCACCGCTGCACTGGCATTGGGGACTACTGGTTTAATGTCTTTAGGTGAATATAAAGTGTTTGCCGGCACAGGGAAGAACAGCAAGGCTGCAGGCAGGTATGGTCCGCTTGTTAAAGATCCAGGCGGTGTCATGGATCTCCCTCGCGGATTTCAGTATCGAATTATTTCAGAAGAAGGCGGAAAGCTGTCTGACGGCAGACCCATTCCTGCTAAATTCGATGGGATGGCCGCTTATGCCGGCCCTAATAACTCAACTGTATTAGTACGGAATCATGAGTTAAGCGGAAACACTCAATACCCAGTTATTGGAAAAAACCCTTACCGTAGAGAAGAAACAGGAGGGACCACTTCTTTAGTGGTTGGCCCAGATCGTAAATTAAGAAAAGAATATGTTTCCTCTTCTGGAACAATCCGTAACTGCGCGGGTGGAGCCACACCTTGGGGTACATGGCTTACTTGCGAAGAAACATTGGAAGAGGGACATGGCTATGTGTTTGAAGTAGACCCGCATGATCCAGAGAACAAACTTTCCAAAACACCAATCCGAGATATGGGAGCTTTTTCTCATGAAGCAACAGCAATCGATCCCGCTACAGGAATTGTTTATCTAACAGAAGACGCCGGGCCAAGCTACTTGTACCGTTTCCTTCCAAACGATCGCAGCCAGCGGGCAGGCGCGCTGCAAAAAGGAGGCCAGCTTCAAGCAGCAGCGATCGAAGAAATGAGTACCAAGGAAACAAGCGAATTCTATACAGGTCGGAAATACGATATTGTATGGAAAGATGTAGATCCTGACAAACCGACACTTGATGCTGGAAAAAAAGGATGTATTGCCTTCAGCCGTTTAGAAGGAGCCTATTTCGAAGGTGGAGTCTTCTGGTTTGATGATACGTCTGCTGGAGATAAAAGCTTGGGTCGTGTTTATCGCTATATCCCATCTACCAATACACTGGAGCTTTTCTATGAATCTACAGACCAAAATGATTTGGAAATGCCGGATAATATCTGCATCACCCCATGGGGAGATTTGTGGATTGCCGAAGACGGTGGAGGTGTCGACCGTGTTATTGGTATAACACCTGAAGGCGAGACTTACGTGTTCGCTGAAAATAAATTGAATAATTCCGAGCTTGCTGGACCCACATTTTCCACTGATGGCCGTACATTCTTTATTAATGTCCAATCCCCTGGAATGACCTTTGCCATCTGGGGACCGTTTAAGAGAAAAAACGCAGCTCGCAGAAGATTGATGGGACATGCGACACCACCGGCAGCTTACGCACCAAAAGTATCGGACAAACTTTCTGCGTTCGCAGAGGTGCAAGGAATGTCAGACCTAGAAGCTGTCGCATTCGAACGCCACGGCTTGCCCATTCTATAACAATATCAGGAGGCGGATTGTATGTTATCAAATATCGGAATCCCAGGATTAATTTTAGTGCTAGTTATCGCGTTAATTATTTTTGGCCCTTCAAAACTACCTGAAATTGGCCGGGCATTTGGAAGTACACTGAAAGAGTTTAAAAATGCTACTAATGATTTGGTAAACGGAAACAATGACAAAGAGGATGAAACTGCGAGTGAAAACCAGAAACTGAAACCTGTAGAACAGAACAAGAAGCAAAATACAGGAAGTTAATCATCTAAAAAACGTCCAGGGTACCTAACTCTGGACGTTTTCTTAGATGATCTTTTGATTTTAGCTAACCATTTCTAATAATTGAGATTAGTCTAGTTGATTTTCATCGGTTCTTTAACTTACACCTTTACGAAATTTCATTCTCAAATCCATGAATTTCAAATGAATTAATCATCAACTTTATAAGATATGATCCAGTCTGAATAAGGTAGGTACTGAATGACAAATTGCTTATCGCGTAGATTTTCAACATTAAAATTACCGTTTACTCTAAATTCTTTACCATTTAGAGTAATATCTATTCCATTACCTTCATATCGAGAGGGGTTAACCTGTTTAACTTTAGACGGAACCCCCTTCAAAGTTTCATAGTCCTTATGAACATAATGAGGTAGATCTCTCAGATAGATGGACGATATGAGCGCACATGCAACACCAGCCAGTAAAAAAACCAAACGAAAGACTGACATTGGAGTGCCTCGAAATTTCTTCTTAATGTGCTTCGAATTTTTATTAAAAGATAATGAAAAAATAATCCATGTCATACTTGCAAGCGTAATACTTACAGTCAGTAGTAAGAAGTGATGGGTTGAACCACCGATGATTGTAGTAACAAAAGATATAGCAAAAATGATTAAAGATATAGTTGGAAGCAAAAAACCACCTCTATATCCCAATATACCAAGTATTTATGTGCTGAAAAAAGGTAATAAATACCACACTAAAGCGTTGAGGTAATCTTAAAAGATATTCCCCTGGTTTTTAAAAACAGCTTGAATCCTTGATCAATGGCTGTAATCAAATTCCTCTTTAAGCTCTTCCGTTACACTCTTAAAATCTGCTACAGAATTCCAGAAACCTTTGTCTATTTCTCCCTCTTCTAGAGAGCGACGAAATTCATGCCAAAAATCTACTTGTGCATGTTCAACCCTGTTGTTGAGAGATTCGTCATGGCGATATTCCTCTAGGTCTTCAACCACCTGTGTTGCTTGACCATCAAAAAACGATTTAAAAATCTGCATGTTTTTAGTCTCACTCATTGTGAAACCATCATTTTCCGCATTTTGAACATAGCTTTCTAGTCTATCGGAAGAATTCTCAAGGGAGGTGAGACTTTTGATCAGATCCTGTCTTTCTTCTTCTTGTTCTATCATATAGAAGCCTGGTATTGCCATGATCAATAAAACTACCACGATACTGACGATTATTTTATTTTTATTATTCAAGTAATCACCTCGCTGAAGAATTCTGTATTAGCTAGATTGATAAAGAAGAAGCCATGCAAGGGCAAAACTTATTTTTGTTAAGAGAATCGGCGAGAAAAAACTTTGTTGAAGACCTTGAAAGTAGAAATGCTCAATTTTTTCCAAATCCAGCTATACATTAACGAAAAGAAAAATGTTCCTAAAATAACCATACTATTAAAGTGCGATTTTATTGATGGTCCCAGTATCGAAAATTTCAACCCATATAATAATATACTGATACCTAGCGTTAAACATAAAGCTGCAAATGGAATAATAAAAATGCTTCTCTTAAAATACTTAAGACCAATGCCTAAACTGAGTCCTAATATCCCTGTGGTAAATATGAACACCAATAGCTCACTTGGCTGGAGAATTGCTAATAGAAATATGGTTACTAAATAAGTCATCACACCTATTCTAAGTGCCATTAAGCAGGCGAGTACAAGAGGACCAGTGCTCATCATGCTCAGTAAATAACCAACCCCAGTGAAAACCCCCGCAGATTGAAAAATAACGACTATCGAACCTAATAGGGCACCAACTACAAGCCGCATTGTCTTAGAATAATTGTCTATAGTTGGGATTAACTCATCTCTCCAAACATTAGAGGTTACTTTTTGAAAAATGGCCACATCTGACACCCCCATATAGGTAAATGCACGTAGAGACAAGTTGTCTCTTTTCTTGCTATTATCCTCATATTGATTCAAATAAGTTTTACCTCCTCCAACGCCCGCTTAAATAACTCCCTTAATTCCAAGGAATGAGTCTTCGTTTAATGTATCTGGAACGACTGCCTTGAAGACTCTGCGGCCCTAATTGGTACTATCAAAACAGATCTAGCCATATTCTTAAAAAAGAAAATAATTAGGAGGAGTGAAAAAACAGTTGAGAAAGATTAAGGTTAGATTGCGCCCTATTGTAGATAAGATAAATTTACCAACTGTTTTGAAAACGGCTATACTTCCAGGTGACACATTGGAAAGATTATTTATTGCAACTCAGGCAGGAGAAATTTTTTACATAGGAGACGGAGATATTAGGACTTTTTTAGATATTCGCCAGCGAATCATTAAGCTAGGGGGTTCTGGTGGCGGGTATGATGAGCGTGGATTGCTGGGACTAGCGTTTCATCCCGCATTTTTTTACAACGGGTTGTTATATCTTCACTATTCAGCAGCAGGAACACAAGGTCCAGGAGCTCTTCCTAAATCTTTTAATCCTGACCCATGTGACCCCGACACTTTAAATCTAAGGTGGACAAATAGGGGGACTCAATATGATCATATTGACACAGTGGAAGAATGGATTCTTACATCAAATGGTCAACCTCAAAAAAGACGGACACTACTTAATTTAAGAAGACCCTTTTCTAATCATAATGGTGTGAACAGCTTAAACTTTTCACCTGAAACAGGAAGACTTGTTTTAACGACCGGAGATGGCGGATCAGGCTATGATCCATTTAATTTAAGTCAGGATCAGATGGAAATCGCAGGTAAAATAATTGAAATTGATGTAGCTAAACATACATCTATCAATAATCCCCCCGTAGTCTCACGTTTTTATGAACTACCCATACCTATTCAGGAAACACTCACGGTCATTGCCAAAGGGGTCCGCAATATCCCTGGGATTTCATTTCAAAGAAATTACAATCAGTATATTAAATATGCAGGAAATGTCGGGCAGGATCTGGTTGAGTCGATCTTTTCGTTCGTCCATTATAAACCGATCCCGGTTACTCAGCTTACTCAAACTTCTTTAATGGAACCCGCTCCCGATGAAGAAGGAGTTATTAACTTTGGTTGGCGGGGATGGGAAGGTTCTTTTCCTACTTCGATCATAAGGGGCTGTTCTGCAAATCCCAGTTTGGATCAGAAAACTATCGCTTTTTACAATGAAGCAGTTAAAACTTCAGTAAAGAGAATTCCACCTTTAATTAGTTATTTCCATCAAGATTCCCGTCCTGATAAGTTTAAAGGAACTGCACTTACAGGAGTTCAGCCATATACGGGAAACGGGATCCCTGCTTTAACGGGAAGTGTCGTATTTACGGATCTTCTTCGAAGGGAAGACTCTCAAACTCAGAATAAAGGGGTGCTAGCTTATACCCGGGTAAGACCAGATTGTGAACGAAATGATTTTAGTGTTATTGAAACCGATTATAATTTTGGGGCTCAACCTTCTTATTATGTTAGTTTGGGAACGAATCTAGACCAATCCAGATTATATTTAGGGGTTTATAGCTCTATGAAAGTGACTGATCTTAACCAGGGCAGTATTTTTGAGATTATTCCTTGATGGGCACAAATAAAATATAAATGATTTACGTTGTGAGATAATTTTCAATTCAACACGATGAATATTTTTTTATAAATAAACTCGTAAAAACCAAAAATTTCTTCATATAGATTGGGATTCTCCTTTTTGATTTCGTACTTCTTGTCTGTTGCCCCCCTTTGGTCGGTCTACTCTAAAAAATATTTCCGCTCAGGCCGGCCCACTTTCCCGTAACGCATCTCTGCTTTTCCTTCATCAATCGAAATCAAATATTCTAAATACCTTCTTGCCGTGGTCTTAGAAGCCCCCATTTTTTCACTCGTCTGTTCAGCGGTCATTCCCTCTGGCGTTTCAGCCAGCATGGTTCTCACTTTATCGAGCGTTAAGGGATCGATACCTTTAGGGACAGACTCTTCTTTCTTAACTGCTGTTTTCCTCCGCCCAATCAGCTGATCCACCATCGATTGATCGAAGTGTTCAGTAGAATTCATCATCGTGCGTTTTTGCTTGTATTCCTCAATCGTCTTATGGAAACGCTCAATGGTGATCGGCTTGATGATATAGTCGATCACACCATAATTTAGGGATTTTTCAATCATCGCTTTATCATTGGCGGCGGTAATCATAATGATATCTACACGTGGATGATGTTCTCTTATTTCATGTAGCAAGTCCGTTCCAAGGCAATCAGGCATGTACACGTCCAACAGCAATAAATCAGGATTTTCCTCCTTAAGAAGGGCTAGAGTCTCTTTCGCATTCAAGGCTTTGCCGACCACTTGTACTTCATCAACACTCGCTAAAAATTTTTCATGTAGCTGAGCCACACGAAAATCATCTTCAGCAATGACGACACGGATCATGAAGATCCTCCTTTCTCCTTAGGGATAAATATTGAAAATACCGTTCCTCCACTTTCTGACTTTCCAACTTCTAAGGATCCACCTAATTCGCTCACAATATCGTCTACGTTAGAAAGCCCAAAGCCACGCTGATCCCCTTCTTTCGTTGAAAATCCTCTCATAAACAAATACGGCATCATGCTTTCACGAATGCCTGGTCCTGTGTCCGAAACTTCAAATACGATCTCCCTGCCAACATCGGTCGCAAAGAACGTTACTTTCTTCTCCTCTTGGTCCATGACCGCTTCAAATGCATTATCTATAATATTTCCGAGGATCGTCACCAGTTTGGAACGGTTGATATGAGCAGGAATAACGTCCAGGAAAGATTCTTCATCAATGGTAAAATTGATTTTTTGCTCCGATGCTTTGCTGATTTTCCCTAACAAAATAGCTTGTACCGTATCGTCTTTAATCTGGTCGAATAAAATCCTGTTCTGGTCCTGGGAAGTTTCGAATTCACTCTGAATCATTTCGGTCGCTTCGTCATAGTTACCGAGCTGCAGCAGCCCTAAGATCACATACATTTTATTCGTATACTCATGCGTTTGCGCTCTAAGATCCTCGGAATACCTTTTCACCTCAGACAAAGCATTCACCATTTCACGGACTTCCGTCTTATCTCTGAAACTTGCTACAACTCCGACAACTTCTCCATCCTCGAAAATCGGCTTTCTGTTAACGATGACCACCCGTTTATTCAGCGTCATCTCCTGATCACTTTCCGGGAGCCCCGATTCCAGTACTCGAAGCATATGGGTGTTCGGAAATACCTCCTCTACCGACTTTCCTTTTGTGTCAAACTCAATATCAAGCATTGTCATGGCAGATGGGTTCATCATCGTTACAAGCCCGTTTTGATCGATCGAAATGATCCCCTCTTTGACTGAGGAAAGAATGGCTTCGCGATCGCGATATAACGAGGAAATTTCAAAAGGTTCCAAGCCTAAGGTATCTTTTTGTATGCTTCTGGCTAACATAAAGCTCCCTAACGCACCGAGCATCATGACGGCTACTGCAACTCCCGCTATATCCGCTAGCTTAGAAACAAACGCCGAATTGATATCTTCAATTAAAAAGCCGACAGACACAATCCCAATGATCTCTCCGTCATCGTTAAATATAGGAGCCTTACCTCTTAAGGAAGGACCAAGAGACCCTTTCGCTTTGGATATGTAATACTCCCCACCTTTAAGGGCTTTTTCATTATCGCCCCCGACCATGCGCTTGCCTATTTTCCACGAATCCGGATGAGCATAACGGATGCTGTTATTATTACCGACGACAACAAATTCCGCGCCTACTTCTTCTTGAATATGAAGGGCGATCGGCTGAATGATTTTAGAAGGATTTTCGCGCTCAAACGCTTCTTTAATCGTCGGCATAAAGGAAACGGTCGTCGCCGCTTGCAAAGCGAGCTGCCCCATCTTTTCCTCCGTCTCTTCCTTTTGCCAATAAGCGAAGATTCCGGCAAGTAAGATCGTAACAGAGACAATAATAATGAAAACCAAGCCTAGTATTTTAGTTTGCAAGGATACACGGAAGCCTTTTGACATGGTGAGAGCTCCTTTTATGTAAACGTTATCTTCCAAATATCATAACATACTAGATTGGTTATATATAAAAAACCCGGCCACGGCCGGGTTTTCATTGCAGAGTTTTCAATGTTCGCCGATATATGTGATTTTTCGCTGGTATAAATCAGCGTTTGACGATATAAATCAGCGTTCGCCGATACCAGCCAAAAATTCGCCGATAACCGCTTCCCAAACTTATAGCGCCTTCACCAGTCCCCCATCAACTACAAGCGCTTGGCCAGTCATGTACGTATTCGCACCAGACGCTAGAAAAACAACCGCTTTGGCAAACTCTTCAGGCTCTCCGTACCTTCCCAACGGAATCGACTGCTCTGTTTTCTCCCTCAACTCAACCGGAGACAGACCCAACTGAGCCGCCCGCTTCTCATCAAGACTTGCGACGCGGTCTGTGGCAATACGCCCTGGTCCAACAGTGTTGATTAAGATATTATCACTCGCAAGCTCCTGTGAGAGACTCTTCGAAAGTCCCACGATTCCTGAACGAAATGTGTTCGACAAAATTAAATTGTCTAACGTTTGCTTAATAGATGAAGAAGCGATATTTACAATTCTGCCGCTCTGCTTAGCTCGCATCGACGGCAGAACTTCCCGAATCGCTCTCGTAAAGCTTAATAGATTCAGTTCGAACGCATTCTGCCAATCTTGATCAGAAAAATCATCAAACGTACCCGCTTTTGGACCTCCTGCATTATTGATTAGAACATCAACGGTTCCATGAAGCTCGATCGCTTTCTGAACTAGTTGAACGAGGTCATCTTTTTTCGTTACATCACAGACTTGATACTCGACATATTTGTTTCCGCTCACTTCCTGAATTTCAGCTTTCGCTTTTTCCAATTCTTCTTCACTTCTGCTGGAGATCAGCACCTTGGCTCCTTCTTTAGCAAATTCAGTACTGATTGCTTTTCCAAGTCCTTTACTTGAAGCAAGTACGATTACGGACTTATCTTGTAACTGTAGGTCCATCTCATTTCATTCCTTTCTATTAATCTTTTAGATCTTTAACAGGATTACGTAAGGGAACAAACCCATCAATCTCGCATTCTATAAGATCTCCATCCCTGATTACGACTGCACCTGGAGTTCCTGTGGAAATGATGTCCCCCGGGAGTAACGTCATCACTTTTGAATGAAAGGCAACTAGATAATAAGGGTCGAAGGTCATTTTTTTAACCGTATTGGTCCGATGAGCTTGTCCATTGATCTTAGTCGTGACCTTCAACTCCATAACGTCTGTAATCTCATCGGGTGTCAAAAGCTGAGGACCGAAGCTGAAAAACGTATCAAAGCTTTTCGAACGTGTAAGATATCTTGGATTTCGTCTTAAGATGTCTTCGGCTGTCATATCGATAATAGTCGTATAGCCCGCAATCACATCACTCGCCTCATCTTCAGAGACGTTCTTACACTTTTGACCAATAATAACCCCTAATTCTGCTTCTGCAGTCGTCCTCATCGATTGTTCTGGAATACAAATCGTATCTTCATAACCGATGATCGACGTGTCCGGCTTCATAAAGCTGGCGGGTTCACCCTCGGGTGCTTTTTCGTCGAGATCAGACGCATGATCCACGTAGTTCAGCCCAATTCCCCAAATCTTTCTTGGATGCCGGTATAACGGGAGATACTTCTTAGGCTTCACTATTTCAACCTGCGCCTGGTCCTGTTGCTCCCACCATGTTTGGAACGGCTTAAAACTCTCTGGTTGGATGAGATCAAAAAATTGGTCTGGCCATGATTCTCCACATTGTTGATTGATCGAACGCATTGGAAAAACCATGCCTCTATCAGCCACTACAGCTGCTTGCTCTTTCCCATCATATTTTACATTTGCCAAACGCATCCCTCTTCACCTCTTTCTATTAAAGTGCGGAACGTTCCTGCTGAAACCCTTTTGTATTTTTTAAATTCGTAAAAAGTACAAGCGCAAACACACCAAGTCCAATTAAATCAGTGACAATACCTGGGTAGATAAGCAACAGGGCACCGATACCTGCAAGCACTCGTAACCATCCTGGTACACCCTGCTTGAAGTATCCCTCAGCCATGATCGAAAGCAGGAGAACTCCAATAAGGGAGGTGACTGTAATCGATACAATATTTATAAAAGTGGCATCGACCATTAACATTTCGTGGGAAAATACGAACATGAACGGGACAATAAACCCGGCAATCGCAAGTTTCATCGCCTGGAAACCTGTCTTGTTCGGATTCCCGCCAGCGACCCCTGCTCCAGCAAAAGCTGCCAAAGCTACAGGTGGAGTGATGTTCGCAAAAATACCGAAGTAAAAGACAAACATATGCGCAACGAAGGTTGCTGTCTCTGTAGAACCAGCGATTTCCCTATACAAAGGAAGCTGTAATAAAATGGGTGCTGCCATGGTACTTGTAATGATATAGGTAGGGATACTCGGTAATCCCATACCTAAGATAATCGAAGTGATCATGGTAAGGACTAAAGTGATCAGCAACTGAATCAGCGGGCTGTTAACGGCACTTCCGATATTGACGATACTGTTTGCAATCTCCAGGGCCACACCAGTCAAAGATGCGATTCCGACAACGATTCCAACAGCTCCACAAGCAATCGCGACCGGAACCGTAGTTTTGGCGCCGTCTTCAAGAGCTTTGAGGCAGTCCATGATTCCGACTTCATCACCCTTGATGTTCAGCCATTTTCTCCATACATTAATCACAAGGGGAATGGCTAATATAATTAAAAGCTCCCACCAGTCACTTCTTACTTTTGGAAGACTAGCTCCTGTCAGCAATGCTGATAGTTGAGGTTGGAAGATCAAATACAGAGAAATCGCTACAATGACAGGCAGCATGCGCTTTGAACCCGCAATAACGATGGTAGCTATAATAGACCAGAACGCTGCGTAAAAAGGTGTTTTTCCAGAGAAAAGCAAGTAAAGTAACGTAAGCATAGGAATGATCAAGTGGCCTCGTTCAGCAATTACTTCTCTCAAGGAAGGCAGCTCACTCTTCGGAAGCCCCCGAAGTCCACGTTTTGCCGCACGAAAGTGCACTTGCAAAAGAATCCCGATGTAAAATAAGAGCGCCGGAATAATTCCAGCCAAAATAATTTTTGTATAGGCCACATTCAAATTTTCAGCCATAATAAAAGCGGCCGCACCCATGATCGGTGGGAGAATTTGTCCTCCTACACTAGCGGCAGATTCAACAGCCCCAGCAAAGTTCTTGTTGTAACCGATCTTTTTCATTAGAGGAATGGTAAATGTTCCCGTAGTTACAACGTTTGCAATAGCTGAACCATTGATTGAACCTAAAAAGCCACTGGCAATGACCGCTACTTTTGCAGGTCCGCCTTTTGTATGGCCGGCAACCGCCAAAGCCAGGTCATTGAAAAGCTGCCCCATCCCTGATTTACCGAGAAAAGCCCCGAATAAAATGAACAGGATAATATAACTGGCAGATACCCCAACAGCTGTTCCTAAAACACCTTCTGTAATGAAAACAAGTTGGGAAATAATTTGTTTAGCAACACTTGTAACAGTTGCTACATTCATTTCAGGATAGATCGACAACTTTACGTAGAATCCATAGATTAAAAAACCAAGTCCTAGTAGGGACAGCCCCCATCCTGTCACTCTTCGGGTGATGTCAAACAAAAGAACAATGATTAAAATCCCTACATAAAAATCCGTATCATTGATTTGGCCGCCCGATTGGATAATCCGCTCCGCAGTCATTAGCATATAGACAGCCACGAATAAAGATAACCCAGCCGTTATGTAGTCAAAAATCGGGACACCTTTATTCCCTTTCTTCTTCATAAATGGATAAAGAAGAAAACCCAACGTCATTAAGGTGTACAGGTGAATACTTCTCTGTTTTATATCAACTAAGGAACCTGCGTAGGATGTGTACAAATGAAATAAGGATAACGCAATCGCTAATACGGAAACGGTTAGGGCAACTGGTTTTGCTAACCCTGTTCTAGTTGTACTTTCACGATCATAACTTTCCGGGTCTTTCACTTTCTTCTTCATGGTTGATCACCTCATCTTTGCAGTTATGTACTCTTTTAACGAATACAGTAAAGAATAATTCTTAACAGTTAGTTGATAGGAACGATTTGCTTTTAGTGGAAGGGTGGTATCCTTCTCATAGATAAACCGATGATTTGTACTCTTGCCGCTTCTAATGGACAGCTGTTTTCCTATCACTCGATTAATTTCGGTCATATAAACCCAGCCGTCTTTAATATAGGTGTCCTCACCTGTATCATTTGGGACGCCTGCTCCAAATGTCTTGAACCGGGTCCCGCTCAGTTCAATTTCCTTGTTTTTCAGGACAAACATCTCTTCCCAATCCTCTTTTTCAACCGAATGCTGCCACCTAATAGAAAATTCGGCTCCGTCTTTATACGGAAAGAAAGCTTGTGTTTCCCCCTCTGATGTAACCGTTAAGGCAGGAACTTCAATCACTACTAATAATAGAAATCCAATGGTAAGCATGCTTGTCAGCGCTCCGATTATTTTCAACTTCATCGAATAAAAAAGGGCACCGATTCGATGCCCTATTTCCCTTACTCTAAAATGCCTTTTTCTTCATAAAATTTCTTAGCACCAGGGTGAAGAGGTGCGATCAGTCCTTTGGCAATTTCATCGCGTCCAAGCTGCTTCAAAGCTCCTACAGATACTTCTTCTGTTCCAAGATATTCGTAGTAGCGTTTCGTCATATCATAGACGACGTCTTCACTTAAGTCTGGAGAAACGATAATCATATTCTGGATTCCTACTGTTTCTACTGGCTCTTCCAGGTTATAGCGAGCTTCATCACCAGCTTCGATCGTATTAGCTTTGTAGAACGGATATTTTTCCATTAGTTTCTCAGCTGTTTCTCCATTGATCTCTACAAAATTGATATCAGTTTGCTGCATCAAGTCCGTAATATTGCTGTTCGGTACGCCGGAAGTAAAGAACGCCGCATCCAAGTTTCCGTTTTTCATCTCCTGTACACTATCTGCATAACCCGTGTGAGTTACTTTTCCTAGATCATCATAAGTCAAATCCACGGCTTCCAATACTTTCTTAGCACTTTGTTCTACACCTGAACCTACTTTTCCGACTCCGACTTTCTTGCCTTTTAAATCTGCGATGGATTTGATTCCACTATCTTTCAGAGCTACAACTTGGACAACGTTTTGATACATTCCAGCCATAGCCTGGATATCTACAGCGCTTCCTTCAAATTGCCCTTTTCCTTCTAGTGCATCGTATCCAACATCACTCATAATGATCGCCATCTGATTTAAGCTATCTTTTATGTTTTGAATGTTAGCTACAGAAGCACCCGTTGATTCAACTGTAACGTTGTCGATACTGTCACTTTCTTCAAACACTGGCTTCAAAGCCCCACCGATCGGATAGTATGTACCTGACGTCCCACCAGTACCAAATACGATAGACTCAGAACCAGAGCCTCCTGAACCTGAAGCTTCTTCTGAACCACCATCACTGCCGCAAGCAGCTAAGATCATAACTAGCACTAAAGTAAGTACAAACGATAAACGTTTTATCATGTAATAACCCCCAAGATTATAAATTCTATAATCATGGTAACGCTTACACAATGTTTTTAGAATATTATGAACATAATGGACATTTTGGTCTTTTTGGTCATAAAAAAGAGACTTTCCATTGACACAGGAAAAGTCTCAAATTCTCATTAAGTAACGGTTCACAGGGCGGCCTACCCCACCATATTGAATGTCTATATCTACTTCACCATTTTTCTGGAGATAATCCAAATATCTTCGCGCTGTCACTCGTGCAATTCCAATCCCATCAGCTACTTGCTCAGCTGATAAAGCATCAGATTGTTGGTTGAGGAAGGTAGTGATTTGTTCCAACGTTTGCTGGTTCAATCCTTTAGGTAATTCCTTTACCCCGCCACTTTCTAACTGATTTGTTATTAAATGATCAATATGCTGCTGTTTCATCTCCCCGCTTCCACTCATTTTTAACCGATAAGAACGATAGTTCATCAAGGATTGCTGTAGTCGTTCAAACTTAAAAGGCTTAATGATATAGTCTTTAGCTCCATGCTGAAACATGGAACGAATTGTTTCTTTATCGTTGGCAGCAGTTATGACGATGACATCAATATCAAAAGCATGGCTGCGAATTTCTTTTAATGTATGAATGCCATCTTGGCCAGGCATATAAATATCCAGGACAATCAAGTCTGGAGCAAGCTGGTTAGCAAGTTTTACTCCCTCTTTGCCATCAGAGGCCGTATCCACAACCTGAAAATTTGGAACTCTTTCTATGAATTGACGATTTACTTCTTGAACCATTGGATCATCTTCAATTAATAGTACTTGAATTACCGGTTGTTGGTTGCTCATATCTATCCTCCTCGATCATCATAGGAATGGTTATAACAACACTAGTTCCTTCATTCTGTTGAGAAATGAGTTCAATCTCTCCTAACCCTTTATCTACAATTTTCTTCACCAAATATAGTCCAATCCCTGAGCCATTATCACCTTTAGTCGTGAAACCTCTGTCGAAAATTTTGGATTGTTTCTCTTCCTGAATTCCTTTTCCATTATCTTCGACACAGATCTGGCAAGCGGCTTCATCCTGTACAAGAAAGATATCAATCCATTTTTGATCTCGTTCTATATCTTCGAATGAGTGAAAGGCATTCTCGATCAAGTTTCCCAGGATAAGAACGAAATCATGGTGGTCCATTAAGGGTGGATAATGTTTAAGTTCACTCTGTTCGTCAATATTGACTTCTATCCCTAACTCTTTCCCGCGACTCACTTTACTCAGTAATAAGCCGGATAAGCTATAATCTCGCAAGTTTTTCACAAGAAAATTTGATAGCTGCTCCTGCTTTTCAGAGGTTTCAAATACGAAGTTTAGGGCTTGCTCCTTTTTATCCAGTTGAATCAGTCCAGCTATGGTATGTAATTTGTTAAGGTGTTCATGATTTTGAACTCTTAAAGCATCTACAAAAGCTTTAACTCCAGTTAATTCCTCAGCAAGTTTAGTCACATCTGTCCGATCTTGAAAAATAACAACCGCTCCGATTGTATCATTGTTCACACGTACCGGGATTTGAGTGCTCATCACCAGCGTACTTCCTAACCGTAATTCTTTATTGTAGACAGCTTTTCCAGAGTTGAGAACTCCGCCTAATTTTATATCAGGGATCACTTTTTCAATCTGTTGTCCCGTCTGATCTCCTGCTATTCCCAGTATCTTACTAGCTTTATCATTCATAATCGTAATTCTGCCTTCATTATTAATGGCCACAACTCCTTCATTCATAGCTTGAAAGGTTGCGGTTCTTTCCACAAGAAGCTGTACGATTTCATGAGGCTCCAATCGATACGTTTGTTCTTTTATGTGTCTTGCAAGCAGCCAGGATCCGGTCACGCCAAACAATAGAGTTAAAAAAAGAACAATAAGAATTTCGTTTTTCATGTCATTCAACACGTCTAAAAAGGAAGGAAGAAGATTACCAACAATGACGACACCAATTTGCTCATGTTCTTCATTCATAACAGGCACAAAAGCTCTTACAGCAACCCCCATTTCACCCTCAGCTTTGGAAGTATAGCTATGTTCAGCAAAAGCAGGTCCTTCATCTTTCCCAGAAGATAGAGTCCCTAACTTATCATCAATCGGGTGAGAGAAACGCACGCGGTTCATATTCAACACTACGATGTAGTCCGAATTGTTGATCGTCCGTATCCTCTCAACCATAGGATTAATCTGTTTCCAACCTTCCGATTCTGTAAGGTTCTCTTTTAAAGCCGGTAAGTTTGCAACCGTCCTGCCTGTGATCAATGCGTGGTCTCCTAGAGATTCTTCTTTAGATTCTATGGTTTTTCCTATGATAATAATGCCGCCAATCACCACAGAAAACAGGACAATCCCAAATGATAGAATTGTAATTTTCCAGCGAATCGGCATTTGCTTCAGTGACATGACTGACCTTCCTTCCTACTCTGCTATCTCTAGTGTATCACTTAAAACGAATCCTATGTTACACTGTTGGAAACGATTGCAAGGGGTTGTTCCGTTGAAAACCGTCGCAGCTATCAGTCTATTTATTTTCACTGGAATATTCACAGCTCTATTCATTGGATTCGACTGGAGTGAAGCTAAAGATTCCGTTGAGTATGATGATGAACAGGAAGGCATTCAACAGGAGGTAGTTATTAAATTCAGCCATGTCGTGGCAGAAAACACTCCTAAAGGAATTGCAGCCAGAAGATTCGCTTCTCTTGTGAAAGAACGGACAGAAGGAGAAGTGAAAGTTGAAATCTACTCGAATGCTACCCTTTATAATGATCAAAATGAATATACGGCATTAAAAGAAGGTCATATTCAAATGATCGCTCCCGCTACTTCAAAACTGACAGATTATTTCCCTAAATGGCAAGTTCTCGATTTACCTTTTGCTTTTCCTACATATGATGCTGTAAAGGATGCCTACGAAGGAAAAATAGGACAAACCCTACTTGAAGAATTAGAAGAAGATCACTTAAAAGGAATGACCTTTTGGTACAGTGGATATAAACAAGTGACCAGCAGTGAAGAACCTCTTTTAAACCCTTCGGACTTCAACCGGACACACTTCCGCATTATGCCGAGCCCAGTCATTCAATCACAATTTAAAGCTTTAGGGGCAAGTACGAGCGAACTTCCTTTTAATAAGACGTACAAAAATCTGGCTGTAGATTTTATCAATGGACAAGAAAACACCGTCTCAAACATTTACTCCAAAAAGCTCTACGAGGAGCAAGACCATATGACAATCAGCAAACATGGGTATTTAGGGTATGTAGTCCTTATGAATGAACAATTTTGGGAAGAGCTCTCAGAAGAAAATCAGGAAGTGATCCGTAAAGCCCTTCAAGAAACAACCGATTGGATTCGAAGACATTCCATTGAAATGAATGATGCGCACCTTCGTCGATTGAAACGTAATGAAGCCATTGAAGTTCACTATTTAAGCAACAAACAAAAAGAGCTATGGAAACAAAAATTAGAAACCGTTTATAATAAAGCAGAACCCGTTATCGGAAAATCCTTAATCAATGAAGTAGAAAGAATCCAAGAAAGCTATCAATAAGAAATCTGGAGGAAACGAACTATGAAAACAGTTTTTGTTGCAGGACACTCAAAGCTACCATCTGGAATGGCAGCCAACCATATCTCCGAATCTCTAACTCTCACTTTAGAAGTCGATAAAAAATACGGTGTCATTGTGGATGCTTCTTGTACACTAGCGACAGAGCATGGAAGGAAATTCGTTAAGTCGTTACTTAAAGGCTATAGTTTAAAAGATGGTACGGAGGAGCCGATCGCAAGGCTCAAAGAGGGTTATTTAGGGAAAGCAGGTAATGCCTTAGAAGCTGCATTGAAAGATTCGTACAAGCAATACCAGCTCTATCAATAAAAGGTGTTATGCAAAAGAGGCTGGGACTTATCTTAAAGCATCAACCTAAAGAACAACTAAGGAGAAGGAAAATTAGAAGTAATCGATTGCTCCGAATGACCGCTTCGGAAATACACTCCGCTGGTGGTTTAAAATGCACATGTTGCGCTAGTCTACCCTAAAAAATCCGAAAGATGGTGTGAAATCTTATCATAAGATTTTCACCATCTTTCGGATTTTAGAATGGTTAAGAACTTTTCCCAACCCTTTGGTCTACCCTACTTTAATTTCAGTAACCAGTGTGTCAGGAATTTGTCGGGCAATTTCCTTTCCTATCTCAAGTGAGGCTGTTGCCGCAGGAGAAGGTGCGTTGCACACGTGTATAGAACGCTTCCCGCGGATCAAGTGAAAGTCATCGACTAAACGACCATCTTTCAGCATAGCCTGAGCCCTCACCCCGGCCTCTGTTGGGATAATATCATCGGCTTCAATTTCAGGTACGAGCCTCTGAAGACTCTTTACAAAGCTTTGCTTATGAAACGAGCGAACCATTTCCTTCATTCCCTCTTTCATATTGGCACCAGCCATTCTCCAAAAACCTTGAAAGGAGAGAACCTCTGCCAGATCCCTTAGGTGGATATCTGTTTTCCTATATCCCTCCCGCTTCAGACTTAACACAGCATTCGGTCCTGCATGTACGCCTCCATCCATCATTTTCGTCAAATGAACCCCTAAGAAAGGAAACGCAGGATTAGGAATCGGATAAATCAACCCTTTTACTAGATGTTTCTTTTCTTCTTTCAGCTCAAAATACTCTCCCCGAAAGGGTACGATTTGTAACTCAGTATGAATTCCAGTCATGCGCACAAGGCGATCACTATGAAGACCAGCGCAATTGATTAAATAACGCGAATGCAAGGTCTGCTCTCCTGTATCAACGGCTACTTCCCCTTTGTTTTCATTGATATCTACCACTGGGGAACCCAATAAGATTTCAACTCCCGCTTCTGTAAGCAGCTCGGCAAGTTTCTCACTGACTGCTTTGTAGTTCACGATCCCCGTTTGAGGAACCCTGAGACCAGCAAGCCCTGCTGCATGTGGTTCAATTTCTTTTAGTTCTTCTTTGTTAATTTTCTGTACGTTTAACCGATTTTGCTGAACCCGTTCGTAAAGAGCTTCCATACGGGGCAGTTCTTCTGGTTCTGTGGCGACAAGAACTTTTCCGCAGACTTCATGAGGGACATCGTGAATCTGACAAAACTCCACCATGGAATCTCGCCCCTGTATAGCCATCCGTGCTTTCAGACTTCCTGGTTTATAGTACACACCAGAATGGATGACTCCACTATTTCGACCTGTCTGGTGCGCAGAAAGCTCCTGTTCTTTTTCAACCACGACCATTTTAGCTCCTGAATTTTTTTGTATAAGAGCATACGCGGTAGACAGTCCTACGATGCCGCCTCCGATAATCACATAATCATACATTCCATCAACCTCCTGCTACTGAACGAAACGTCCTCTTTGACGAAGTAATTCTCTATGCAGCTCTGTATTTTTTTCAAACCCTGCTCTTCCATGTAACCAGAAACGATTATTCAACATAACAAGATCTCCTACTGGAAGCTCTAATTCAATCAAGCCTGAAGAGTTTTCCATTGAGTGAGATAGGTCCTTCAAATACTGAGCTTGCGCAATTGTCTCAGGATAAACAAATTGATCAATAAAGCAAATGCATGGCTGGTTATTCCATTCATAAAACGTTTTCCGCTGAACATCCTCGGATACATTTTTGCTCGCCGGAGCCTTGTAAGTGAAAGGGTAAGAAGCCATAGGGTGCTGATAGAATTGATCAAATTCTTCCCACTCATCAAGGTGTAGGAGTCGAGAACTTCCTCCTACGGCATTGCTTTCTTCCATTTTCATCATCAGCAGCCAATCGGTGGGTTCATCCACATAGGTCCCGTCCGTATGAAGCGTAAACCTTCTATAGGCTTGTCGCAGATAAGAGTCACTGTCGTCTGTGTGCTTAACGGAAAAACGTGCGTAATATTTTTTGGACATTGCATCAAAGTTCGGAATTCCTGCGATATGAGTTAGTGCCGTTGAAAACTTGACGTAATCCTGATCATCCGTCGTTCGACCTCTTAACCCGACCGTAAAACCTCCAGAGTTTCGATCATGAAGAATATGACGCAGCGTTTCGCCGAACTTATCATCTAATAGTCTTAGTAACGTATCCGCTGTCATTAGACGTTGGTACGGGATATATTCCAGCTGTTCATCACTAATTCCTTTCACTTCTTCGAGAAATTGATCAATGACTTGTTCCTCTAATTCAATATGATAAAGTCTGTCGTGCTCGGGATGGGGCTGAACCTTATATCCTTTTCCTTCGTATGATGATAGCTTTTCTTTCTTCATTTCAACTGTACTCATAATGATTATCCTCCATAATAAAGTATTGTTTACATTTTCTTATGGGCCCATAGAAATCAAAAAAGCCAGTCTTCCCCCTTAATGGGAAAACTGGCTTTAAGCTGTGTTGAGAGTTTCTGGCGCTCAGAAACAGGACAGCTTTACAGTTAAGATATTGATTTTTCACATAAAAGTGGATGTACAACCGGATTTTGAAAGGGGAATCCTTTCTAAAGGGTTGCTTTCTAAAACTCATGTTATAACTTTTAAAATTTTCTGTCAATACCTTTATTCGTATCCTCACCCACAACCTTCTGGCGTTAAGAACATACATAGTAAGAAAATCATTTTCCTAAGAGCATAAATTTGTCTATTTTAAGACGATAATGTTTGGAATATTTTTGATTTTTGGTGTATGTTTGTGAATAAGAAAGAAAATTCTGTCATTTTATTTTAGTTTCTTAATAAATTAAAGGGGGATGTTGAGGTGCGTCAACGAATTTTTGTAAGTGTGGTGGCCTGTCTTCTAATGGTTATGATGGGGACTGGAACAATAGCTGCAGACAAGAAAAACGACTACTTTGTAAATGAGGCGAAGCTTCCGTTTAAAGCTCTTGATGGTATGGAAACTGAACGGTTGTGGGGAGTACATAATGGAGCAGGCTATCGAATAGAGGTTCCAGAAAACTGGAACGGTGATTTAGTCCTCTATTCTCATGGATACCGTAATGAAGAAATTAAAGAATTAACCGTAGATACCCCTTCTAACTTACGCAGATCTATTCTTGAAAATGGATATGCCTGGGCAGCATCTAGTTATAGTAAGAATGGTTACGAGGTTAAGCAAGGGGTAAAAGACACTCACGCACTTGGTGAATTCTTCAATGGAAAAGTAGGGAAAGCAGACAATACCTATATTGTGGGGCATTCCATGGGTGGCCATATTACCGGAGTATTGGCTGAACAATTTAAGAATACCTATGATGGGGCGATGCCTATGTGCGGGGTCATGGGTGATAATGAGTTATTTGACTTTTTTACAGATTATAACCTTGCTGCGCAAGCACTGGCTGGAGTTTCCACCCAGTTCCCTGCTCCTGCTGATTACCAAACAACGTTCGTTCCTCAAATAAAAGAAACGCTCGGACTGAACTCTGGAATGTTGACAAGTGAAGGGAAAAAACTTCGTGACCTTACGATGTATTTATCTGGAGGGGAACGGCCGCTTTTTGGGACAGCGTTTGCTAGTTGGAAGGATTTCCTTTTCACCCTCTACCGTGAGGATCCCTCATATGGAACCCAGGGAAATCTAATTGATAATACGGACTCTATCTACCAATTGGATTCTCTTCCAGAGCTATCCGAAGAAGAACGAGAGCTTGCTCGTTTGATTCCTGATATTACAGCAGACCCACAGGCAAGAAATGAAAATGGGCTAGCTAAAATTCCCCACCTCTCTGGCGATATCAATGTACCAGTCATAACATTGCATACGATTGGAGACTTATTTGTGCCTTTCTCAATGGAGCAGCTTTACGCGCAAAGAGTTGCAGAAAACGGAAAGTCAGATCTGCTTGTCAGTCGGGCTGTAAGAGCGATTGGACACTGTGAATTTACACCTGCTGAAGAGACTAACGCATTCACTGCCCTAGTCGAATGGGCTGAAGGCGGTGAAAGACCTCAAGGTGATCAAATCTTAGATCCTGATATTGTTAACAATGAAGACTTTGGTAGTGAATTCACTTCTCCTTTAAGAGGTTATGATCCCTTAAGGAATAGAAACTAGTGGCTAGATATGTAAATGTTCTAAATGCAACTATGAATGGTAGAAATTTAGAAGAGAGAAAGTTGATTTTAATAGGAGAGTAGATGATGTAATTCATTAAGCATGGAAACCAATAGACGGTCACAGTTCAGTCGAATTGTGACCGTTTTAATTTTACCCTGGAATTTTTGTTGTATAGCATTATAGAGAAAACAAAAAGGCAACTCTTCAATAAGCTGCCTTTTGCAAAAACTCTTAAATTTCCTGTGAACAACTCTTTAAATATTACCTAAAAAAATGGCACCATATACAAGCGATCCCAAGATAACAAATGCCGGGTGCACCTTCATTTTTTCCAGTAAAATAAAACTGGCTACAATTAAAAAAGCGGTCTGAAACAGTCCACTTGCCTCATAGGACGTATTGAAAAATTGAAAAGCCATGATTCCAAGCAGCACAGCGATTGCGGGACGAATTAAGTTCGTCATCGTTTTTACCCGTGGGGAATTCTTAAACTTAGCCAGAAGACTTAATAGTAAGATCATTAATATTAACGAAGGAGCGACAGTGGCAAACACACCAACGACAGCTCCTAAAATACCGGCCTGCTGGTATCCGATAAAGCCAGCCATTTTTGTTGCAATCGGTCCGGGTAAAGCATTCGCCATCGCCAGCATTTCACTGAACTCCGTGACGTTCATCCAGCCAAACCGATCGACCACTTCATTTTCAACCAGTGGAATAGAAGCAGGGCCGCCCCCATAACCAACGATTCCGGGTATAAAAAAAGCTACAAATATATTCCACAGCTTCATGATGATTGCTCCTGTCTATTAAAGGTGACATCTTTCTTTTTCTTCGGACGCAAAAGTGCATACAGAAGCAAAGCGAAAATAATGATACCAGGGTGAATCCCTGCCCATTCAATTAATGCCAGGGATCCTAATCCTAAAATGATAGAAGCGGTCCATCCCATGTTCACCTGTGCCTTCTTAAAAAAGTCATAGGTTAGCTTTGCCAGCATCACGCCCACGACAGGGATAACAGCATTGGTCATCCCGTTCACCCATGGTTGATTTCGAAAGCTGTTGAGCGACGTAATCAATACAATCATAATAACTATTGTCGGAAGAATGGTTGCCATGACCGCATTCAACATGCCAATAATGCCGGAAACCCGGTATCCAATATAGCCGGCCATTTTTGTTGCGATGGGTCCCGGAAGCGAGTTACCGAGTGCAAGAACATCGCCAAAATCATCGTCTGACAACCATTTGTATTTTTCCACCACCTCTTTGTGGACGAGTGGAATGGAAGATGGCCCTCCTCCATAACCAAGCATTCCAACGCGAAAGAAAGCTATAAAGAGATTCCATTGCTGCATTCCCTCATCTCCTTTCTAGAGACCATCTCTTTATAACCTAATAAGCGGCGATGGCTCCATCTGTTCGAGATTCTGTCCCTCCAAATAACGTCCCCGTCTGGGGGTCACGCCAAATGACTTGACCTCTTCCAAATGCTCCTGATTCTAATTGAACTTCAATTTTATGTCCTTTTCTCGTCAAAGCTTCGGCCACATGTTTAGGAAAATTCGGCTCTACCCAGACGGTGCGATCTTTCATCCATTGCCACCTTGGGGAATCTAACGCAGCTTGAGGATTCAAGTGAAAATCAATCGTATTCATGGCTACTTGGACATGACCTTGAGGCTGCATAAATCCACCCATAACTCCGAATGGTCCTACCGCCTCGCTTCCTTTTGTGAGGAATCCAGGGATAATCGTATGATACGACCTTTTGTTTCCTTGTAAGGAGTTGGCATGCTCTGGATCCAATGAGAAATTATGACCTCGATTCTGTAAGGCGATACCAGTACCTGGTACAACCAAACCTGATCCGAAGCCCATGTAGTTACTTTGAATAAAAGAAACCATGTTTCCTTCGTTATCAGCTGCGGCGAGATACACCGTACCTCCTCTAGGTGGTGTTCCAGACACTGGCATACGTGCGGTATCCTCGATTAACTCTCTTCTTTCCCCTGCATACTCTTCGTTAAGCAAATCCTTACTGCTTACATTCATATACGATTCGTCCGCTACGAATTTTTCTCCATCAGCAAAGGCAAGCTTCATCGCCTCTATTTGCTTGTGGTACGTATCAACTGATTCTTTTTCCTGAATAACAAACCCTTTTAAAATGTTGAGAGCAGATAAGGCTACGATGCCCTGACCGTTCGGAGGAATTTCCCAAACCTGATAGCCTTTGTAATCAACAGAAATTGGCTCTACCCATTCCGGCTGGTAGTTTGCTAGATCTTCTTTCGTTATGTAACCACCATACTGTTTCGAGAACTGATCGATTTGTTCTGCCAACTCTCCTTTGTAAAAAGCTTCTCCCTTCGTTTCCGCAATCTTTCTCAGTGTATCCGCATGGCCTGCTGACTTCCACACCTCTCCGATACGAGGAGCCTTCCCAGTCGGTGCGAATGTATCAAACCAATGGGAAAATTCGTCACCCTCAAGCGTTTCTTTGAACTTTTCAGCAGCCATAGACCAATACTTACCGAGAACAGGTGAGACGGGATAGCCTTCTTCCGCGTATTGGATCGCAGGAGCTAAAACTTCTTCAAATGGAAGCTTCCCAAATCGGTTGGATAACTCCACCCACGCTCCAGGCGCACCCGGTACAGTCACAGGGACGAACCCGTATTTAGGAATTTCATCATAACCACGACTTTTTAGTTCATCGATAGAAATTGATGCGGGGGAATGACCGCTCCCGTTCAAACCGTACAATTTGTCTTTCACCCATACGAGAGCAAAAGCGTCACTTCCAATCCCATTTGAGGTTGGTTCTACAACTGTTAAGGTCGCTGCGGTAGCAATAGCCGCATCAATGGCATTGCCTCCCTTCTGTAAAATCGTCATTCCTGCTTGAGCGGCTAACGGCTGAGAGGTCGCAACCATGCCGTTGTTGGCAACCGTCGTATGTCTCGGCGTTTCGTATGGATTATAGAGATTGTCTAAGTGCTTCATTGACGTACTCCTTTCTTATATGATCAATCGATTGAGTTTTTATTCCAGCGCCTACACCCTCGAGGTCTTACGTCGATCAGCTTCATGAAGGAAACTGCTTCATTGAACTGGTTGGTTTAGACATGAGAGTGCCAAGACCAATTGCTTTTTTTAAACTTCATGACAAGCGACAAAATGCCCTTCTTCGACTTCTCTCCATTCAGGTCGCTCCTGTCGGCAGCGCTCATGAGCAAGCGGACAGCGGGTATGAAAAGGACAACCACTCGGGTAGTCAGCTGCGTTAGGCAGCTCACCTTTCAAACGAATGCGTTCCTTTTTCCTTCCCACCACAGGTCTGGGAATGGCAGACAAGAGAGCTTGTGTATAGGGATGCAGAGGTTTAGCGAATAGCTGATCGGCCGGAGCAAGTTCAGCGGTTGCCCCTAAGTACATGACTAATACTCGGTCTGATATATGTTTCACAACTCCAAGGTCATGAGAAATGAACAAATAGGTAAGTTGATGGGACTGCTGCAGTTCTTTCAATAACTGAATAATCTGCGCCTGTACAGATACATCCAATGCTGATACGGCCTCATCACAAACAATTAATGAAGGATTTAAAGAAACAGCTCGGGCAATTCCAATCCTTTGTCGTTGTCCGCCGCTGAATTCGTGCGGATAACGCTCGGCGTGCTCCTCTTTTAACCCGACTTCAACGAGAAGTTCTTTTACTTTCTGTCTGCGTTCGGCCTTACTTAATTTTGTATGAATAATGAAAGCTTCTTCTAAAGCGTCTCCGATCCGCTGTCTGGGATTCAATGAGGCGTAAGGATCCTGGAAAATCATTTGCATTTCTTTTTTATATTTTTTCAGTTGGCGTTCAGATAAACCGCCTATCTCTTCACCTCTGAATTTAATCGAGCCATCAGTCAGGCTCTCCAGGCCTAGAATAGTCCGTCCAAACGTAGACTTCCCACAGCCAGACTCCCCAACGACGCCCAACGTTTCGCCTTCCATCACATCCACAGAGACACTCTCTACAGCCTGTACGTTAGCAACCGTTCGTTTTAGAAAACCACTCTTAATCGGAAAATATTTTTTTACTTGATCTACTTCAAGAATAGGCTTTGTGACGGGACTCATTTGATGGCACCTCCTCATGCAGCCAGCATTTCGATTGATGTTGGTCCGTGATTTGGAAATGCGGAGGGTCTTCCTCCTTGCATTTATCCATCGCATACGGACACCTTGGGTGAAAACGGCAGCCGGTAATTTTCTCACTCAAATTTGGAAGTGATCCAGGAATGGCTTCAAGACTATGATCTTCTTCATCAACATTGGGAACCGAAGCGAGCAGCCCTTTTGTGTACGGATGTTTAGGATTTTGAAAAATTTCTTCCACGGTACCTGTCTCCACAACATTCCCCGCGTACATGACCATCACACGGTCAGCGACTTCTGCAACAACGCCCATATCGTGTGTCACCATGACCACTCCCATGCCCATTTCTTCCTTCAAATCATCGATTAAATCTAAGATTTGCGCCTGGATTGTGACATCAAGCGCAGTTGTCGGCTCATCGGCAATTAATAAAGAAGGATTGCAGGCAAGCGCAATTGCGATCATCACCCGCTGTCTCATTCCGCCACTCAATTCGTGGGGATATTTTTTCAATGTTTTTTCTGGATTGGATAATCCGACTTGAGTAAGCAGTTCAATGGCGCGCTTTCTTTTTTCATTTTTTGCTAGCTTCGTATGAAGATGTAAAGGCTCCATAATTTGATAGCCTACGGTAAACACGGGATTTAGAGCTGTCATCGGCTCTTGAAAGATCATGGAAATGTCATTTCCGCGATGCTTTCTCATCTCTTCTTCTTTTTTCTTGGTCAGTTCTTGACCCTGGAAGGTAATCGTTCCTTCAGAAATTTCGCCATTATCCGGAAGCAATCCCATAACGGATAAGGTGGTGATGCTTTTACCACAACCGGATTCCCCAACGATACATAACGTCTCTCCTTCATCCACGGAAAAAGAAACCCCCCGCACAGCCTGGAGTTTCCCCTCAGCTGTGCGGAAAGAAGTGACTAAGTTGTTGACGTTCAATAGTGTTTCCATAGATTACCCTACTCTCTGCTTACGTTGTAAAGAGACCATTGGCCAGTTGGATCAAGCTCCAATCCTTTAACGGATTGATCAAATGCTGCTGTAACAATACCGTGGTGCATCGGAATCCAAACGGCATCATTCACAGCCATGATGTTCGCTTCATTCAGCTTCTGTTTACGAACTTCCTGGTCGACGGTGACACGGGATTCATTGACCAATTTATCGAACTCAGGATTGTCGTAAGCCATCCGGTTAGAGGAACCAATATTGTCAGAATGCAGGTTCGGATACAACAACTCACTACCGTCCGCTGTACTATTTGACCAACCAAGGAATGTCATTTGGAAGTTGCCTTCCGCTGTCGTATCAAGGAATGTTCCCCATTCCATTGTTTCAATCTCGACAGTAAACCCTGCTTCTGTAAGCTGAGCTTGAACGATTTCTGCCATCTTCATATAACTTTCACGATTGGCAGCAAGTAATGTGATTTCTTGTCCTTCAAATCCATTCTCCTCAATCAGCTGCTTCGCTTTTTCAGGATCGTAAGAGTACCCTTCTTCAGAAGCTGATTCATCATATCCAAACACTTTTGGTCCGATAATACTGTTGTTCTTAACTCCGAGTCCGTTTAATTGATTGACGTAAGCTTCCCGATCAATCGCATAAGAGACAGCTTTACGGAAATTAATATCATTGAAAGGTTCCTTGTTCATATTAAAGCCCAAGTAATAAACGGGAGTTCCTTCTTTCTTCTGAATCTCTACACTATTCATAGATTCTAAACGTGGAAGTTGTTCAGTAGGGATGGCATCAATAAACTGCACTTCCCCAGTTTGAAGCATTGAGACAGCCGTTGAATATTCTGGCACAACTTTCATGGTGACGCTCTCTAAATCAGGTGCCTCTTGCCAATATTCCTCGTTTTTCTTAAGGGAGACATGATCTCCTTGTACCCATTCTTCAAAAACAAATGGACCCGTACCCACTGGATTTTGGTTTAAATCACCGGCTTTATCGGCTTCCGGACTTACAATAGAAGCATTCGTATGAGACAACGCCGCTAACAATGGCCCATAAGGTTCTTTGGTTTTTATTACAACTGTGTACTCATCTTTTACTTCAATCGATTCGACAGGTTCTAACAGAGAGGCACGAGGAGCAGCACGTTCTTCATCCATGAATTGTTCAAACGTATACTTCACCGCTTCAGCGTTAAAAGGAGTCCCATCATGAAACTTCACATCTTCTTTCAACTTAATAATCCATGTACGATCATCAGGATTATCGTAGGATTCTGCTAAATGGGGTTTAATTTCCATAGTCTTAGGATCGCGTACAAAAAGAGTTTCATAGACTTGTTCTATCATCGCAGAGGAAACTGAATCGTTCGTATCAATAGGGGAAAGTCCAACTACATCAGAGGTTGTAGCATAAGTCAGCTCTTGAGGAACATTTGAATCATTTCCACCACTATCTGAGTTAGCACCAGATTCATCACTGCATCCTGCTAAAGCGACTAAAATCAATACTAACAACGAAAGACCGAGCAAACGAAATTTTTTCAATGTCATTCCTCCTAATTTAATAATCTAACTCCATGTTTGGATCAAGTGCGTCTCTCAATCCATCTCCGACTACGTTAAAAGCAAACACGACAAGCATAATAGCAATGCCGGGAACAATAGTTAAGTGAGGAGAGGTGAACATATAATCCTGTCCAGCTGCAATCATGGCCCCCCACTCTGCCGTCGGCGGCTGGGCACCTAAGCCCAAAAAGCTTAAAGCAGCAGTAGACAGGATAGCCGTGGCCATCCTCATGGTGGCAAAAACAATAATTGGTGCTGTACAATTCGGCAGGACGTGTTTGACTAGGATCCTGAAATTCCCTGCACCGAGTGACCTCATCGCCATGATGTACTCCTGTTTCTTAATCGATAACACGCTTCCACGAACGATTCTTGCACACGTTGGTATCGACCAAATACTGATGGCAATAACGACATTGATCAAGCTTGTTCCTAACATTGCAATGATCAGCATAGCCAGTAAGATTCCAGGAAAAGCAAAAAGCAAATCAACGAATCGCATAATGATTCCATCCAGCTTTTTAAAGTATCCTGAAATTAAGCCAAGCGTTATGCCGCCAACCAGTCCTAAACCAACAGATCCAATCCCGACTAACAACGAGATTCGTGCTCCAAACACAAGCCTCGACCAAACATCCCGTCCATAATTATCAGTCCCTAACCAGTGACCTTCCGCTCCTATGCCAAGTTCAGCGTTTATTAAGTCTTGCTTTATCGGATCGTAAGTCGCAAACCATGGTGCGAATACAGCGAGGATAATTTGTACGAAAATAATGGCTAAACCAAACACCGCTAGTTTATTTTTTAGTAGACGCTTCGTCGTTTTGACGAGCATCTTTTCTTTTTTCCTTTTATTCTTGTCAGCATTGACTTGTTGATGAGCTAAAGTACTTGAACCTGCCAATTGATTCCCTCCTTTCTATTTAGTCATAACTAATTCTCGGATCAACAAAGGCGTAAATAATATCAACCAATAAATTAACAACAACAAACAGGGTGGCCACTAGTAACACGGTACCTTGTACAATCGGAAAATCTCTTGCTGCAATCGCATCAATCATCAGTCGCCCCACTCCGTTAATCGCAAAAACTTGCTCAGTGATGATTGTGCCTCCCAGAAGAAAACCAAAGTTTAATCCAATTACAGTAATGACAGGAATCATTGCGTTTCTTAAAGCATGAATCCAAACCACGGCATTCCTCTTCACTCCTTTAGCCCTTGCCGTTCTGATGTAATCAGCGCGTATGACTTCCAGCATTGCGGACCGACTCATTCTTGCAATCATCGCAGCCGATGCCGTACCGAGGGTGATCGAAGGGAGTATTAACTGTTTCATCCCTTCAATGGTCCAAAAAGGAGCGCTGAGTCCTCCGACAGGCAGCCATTGAAGCTCTACAGCAAAGATAAGGATCAACATCGCACCTAGCCAGAAGTTTGGAATGGAAATACCGGCAAGAGCAATGGTCGTACTTGAAACATCAAACCAGGAATTCTGTTTAATTGCTGATATAATCCCTGCGGGTACTCCAATTAATACAGCTACCACCATACTTGCAATAGCCAGATTGAGTGTTTGGGGAAAACGTGTAGCAATGGCTTCAGATACGGACTGGTTATTTTGGAACGAATAACCAAGATCCCCTTGTACTACCCCTCGTATGTAATCAAAGTATTGAAGTAGCACAGGATCGTTCAATCCTAACTCAGCCCTTATCGCCGCTAAGTCCGATTCTGTTGCCGTCGGTCCTCCAATGATGGTAGCTGGATCACCGGGAGCCAAGTGCATACTCATAAATACGAGAAAAGATATTCCAAACAAAAGCAAAATCAACTGCAGAAACCTTTTGGCGATTAAACCAATCATTTCATCCCTCCTTAACATACGAAAACACTTCATAATGTTTTCATGAATATTTAAGCCGAAAACATAGATACAACCCTTTAGTTAATTTCGAAAGTTAATCAAAATTACATTTTTAATTAACAAACGTTTTGTGTTGTAGATGATTATATTGTATAATTCAGAAAATTAAAACCCCTATTCGTCAAAAAAGTTAAAATTTTCTTATTTTTCATTCAACGATCAAAACCGTATTTGAAAGGGGGCAGTAATAGTGATAAAATTTTGAGAAACCTGCGCAAATGATGAAAGCAGGAAGAAAGTCGGGTGATTGAACTATGAAAGAAGACTCACAATTAAAAATTGATGATATAGACAAAAAAATATTGGAATTATTGATTGAGGATGGGCGCTTATCCTATACGGATATTGGTAAGCAGTTAGACCTTTCCAGAGTAGCCGTACGTTCAAGGGTCAACCAGTTGATCGAGTGTGGTGTGATTGAGAAGTTTACAGCAGTCGTCAACAGTGAAAAAGTCGGTAAACAAGTCTCTGCTTTTTTCGAAGTCGATTGTGAGCCAAGATCGCTTGTAGAAGTAGCGGAAAACCTTGCGAACAACCCTTATGTCGCGAGCTGTTATCAAATGACCGGACCAAGCACTCTACATATGCACGTCCTAGTCAAAGACTTCAAAGAGCTGGAATCGTTTATCAATAACGAATTGTATGCGCTGGAAGGCATCACGAGGGTGGAGAGTCATACCCTGCTGCGGAGGTTCAAAAGCAGAAGCGGTCTTAAGTTGTAAGAAGGACAAGTTTTCCGATTGGGAAGCTTGTTCTTTTTTAAGAGGTAAGCAAATGTGGTTAATAATGCAATAGTTTACTAAAGAGTTTTAGAGTTCATTTGACTGCATTTTCGCAAAAAAATAACCGTACACTACTGTTTGATCTTCCATCTCTTCTATAAATTAAAAGGAGACAGTCCAATTCTGGCTGTCTCCTTAAATAGCTTCTATCCTAAGTCCCTCTCATCCGCTTCACACAGATAAGAGATTACCGTATCCTTCATTGGAAGATCCACCTTACCATTAAGAGCATCAACCGCTACGATATCGTACGTACAACTTCGGTCTTGGGTGTAGCCGATCCAATACGGTACATACACAAGCCACTGATCCTTGATCGTCACGTCGATTTTCTCTCTTCTTTTTTCCTTAGCGAAAAGTTCCCAGTAGATAACTTTTTTTGCTGCGTCTTTATCGAGGGACATTTGAACAGGAAAGAGATCTTCCTCCATGACATCAATATCATAATCAACTGGTAATATAGCATTCATCTGGCTCAAAGGTTCAATCGCAATCAGTCCTTCCATACCGTCCGGAACAGCATGTGTAGTCGCTTCATAATTGAAGCACCAAAACGGAAGATAGACCTGTTCGATCGAGGTTAACTTTTTTGTCTGCCTGATCTTCTTCCACCAGTTAGAATGAAGATAATCGTTCATTTTCACTGTAGCTTCCTGTTGGTCGATGATCGGCTTCAAATAGTTCGTCATGATTCAGCCTCCTACAGGTTTTGTAAGTAAAGCAGGAAAGCAATAACTACGAAGAAGTAGATAACCAAGTAAAGTGGCCATTTTTTTGTACTCTTCTCCTCTTTCACACTTTCTACAGAACTTGCCGCTTCAGCACGAGAAGCAAGGTTCTTCTGAACATCACTGCTGTTACGATCAATTGTAAGTCCATCCACTTTTTCTGCAGATGGTGCTTTGAACAGCTTACTTACCAGATATCCGACAACAACAGCGACAACTGCCCCGACAAGGTTATTCCATAACCAGGAAATCTCTCCAAAAGCCGTTACTGCCCAAACAGAGATCATACCTGCAATAACCCCAATAAAAGCACCTGTGCCATTTACTCGCTTTGTAAAGATCGCCAGGATAAACACACCAAGAAGGGCTCCGTAGAAATAAGAACCGACTTTGTTTACCGCTTCAATGACAGGTCCTAGGTTACCAGCAAAGAATGCAAAAATCGTTGCATAGATTCCCCAGAATACGGTTGCATAACGGGAAGCTTTCAAGTAGTGTTCTTCGGATGCATTTTTCTTAAAGAACTTGCTGTAAAAGTCTCGCACAGACACGGCAGACAAAGAATTCAACGCAGAGTCCAGACTGGACATTGCAGCGGCAAAAACACCTGCCATGATCAATCCGGAAATCCCTACAGGCAGTTCATTGACAACAAAACGTGGGAACAGCTCGTTCAAGTTTTCGATATTTGGATCGCCTGCATATTGGTAATAAATATAAAGAAGCACACCAATCAGTAAGAAAAGAAGCATTTGAGGAATCATCAAGACCCCGCTCAATACTAGAGATAGCTTACTCTCACGGATCGATTTACTCGTAAGCACCCTTTGGATTTGGCTCTGATCGGTACCAAAATAAGCAGCATGCAGGAAGAAACCTCCGATGACACCAGCCCAAATGCTGTACTCGACAGATAAGTCAAAGGAAAAGTCCAGTGATTCAAGCATTCCAGTCTGAGATGCAGTCGTCATCACTTCGCCCCAGCCTCCAGGGACATCTTGGAAGATGACGAAGACACTCAGTCCAGCTCCGACCCATAGCACAACCATTTGAATGACGTCTGTCCAAATAACCGCACTGATTCCTCCAAGTACGGTGTAAGAAACAGCAATCACGGCCATTAAAATAATGGTGACGCTTACGTCCATACCCGTTACAACTGATAAAACAAGTGCCGGAGCATAGAGTACAACCCCCGTTGCAAGTCCACGCGCAATAAGGAATAGCGCAGCAGTTAATATTCTCGTTTTCACGTCAAAACGACGCTCTAAGTATTCATAAGCCGTATACACTTCGGTTTTATAGAAAAAAGGAACGATTGTTGCAATTAAGAAGGCCATCGCCAGCGGCACGTTAATGAACGTAGTCATTCGCGTCAGACCACCATCGTAACCCCATCCAGGTGCACCAATAAATGTGATCGCACTGGCTTGTGTCGCCATTACGGATAAACCGATCGCCCACCATGGGATACTCCGGCCTCCAAGGAAATAATCCTTCGTTGATTTTTGTTTTTTACCAAAAGCTGCACCAACTAAAGCGGTACCAAGAATATAAACAACAAAGATAGCGTAATCAATTAAAGTAAAACTGCTCATTTATGAATCTCTCCTTTCCCTTGTTTCAAATGATAGATCTCCATACAACGTCTGCTTGCTTTTCTCAACAGTTCAGGACCGGATTCCATAGCTTCCTTCAGTGTCATCGGCTCATCTACGATGGGAAGGACAGATAAAAGTCCCTCGTCCTTAGCCCTCCTCATATCGCCTTCCGATTTTCCTGTAAAAGCGATACAAGGAACACGCGCCTTGCGTGCTAATCGTGCGATTCCGATAGGGCCTTTCCCGTATAAGGTCTGAGTATCTATCTTTCCCTCACCCGTGATGACGAGATCTGCATCACTGATAAGCTTTTCTAGCTCTCCTTGTTTTGCGATCAATTCAAAACCGCTCTCGACTTTAAGATTTTCCAAAAGGCTGAACAAGGTGAAACCGAAGCCTCCAGCGGCTCCACTGCCTTCGTAATTTCTCACCACTTTCTCAGTGTGCTGTTCTACTACAGAGGCGTATCGCTCCATACCTGATTCAAATTCAGTCAAGTGTGCCGCTGACACTCCCTTTTGCGGACCAAAAACGGAAATCGCACCTTCGGGTCCTAACAGCGGATTCGTCACGTCAGAGGCTATTATCCACTCGACCTGATTCGAAAGTTCAGATATGGTATCGGTTTCAATTTTAGTCACATGTTGTAGAGCTTTACCGTTCATCTCCAATTCTTTTCCTTCATCATTTAAAAATTTCACGCCGAGCGCCTGAAAGCACCCGGTACCGGCATCGACCGTGGCACTTCCTCCTAAACCAAGGATGATTCTCTTTGCCCCTCGTTCGAGTGCTGCTTGAATAAGCTGGCCCGTACCATAAGTCGAAGCAGCTGATGGCTTCAACTCCTCCTCCTTTAGTCTTGGCAGCCCCGATGCCGCTGCTGTCTCAACGATCGCCGTTTTTGTCTCATTGATCCAGCCGTATTCAGCAGTCACTTCTCTTCCTAATGGATCAAAAACTTTTTCTAATATAATTTCGCCCTCTAAAATTGTGACGAGCGCTTCTACCGTTCCTTCTCCGCCGTCAGCAATCGGTATAGATTCAATATGATAGGACGGATCGTAATCTTTCACCCCAGATTCAATAGCTGCACATGCTTCCGCACTGCTCATTGAGCCTTTGTATGAATCAGGCGCAACAATGATTCTCATCATTCAGCCTCCTTCAACCACATCGCTTGGTATGGCTCAACGGTAATGGTGGTTAGCTCTGAAGAATAGGTGGACTCATTAATCACATCTTTGAATCCGTTATGCCTTAATTCCTTTTGCAGAGAATCTCCCGGAACTTCAATCTGCTGCTCGGATGTATTAATGATCGCTACCAGCTTTTCACCCGTTTCCTCATTGGTTCGAGTTATCGCAAACAATCGATCGTCTATGAAAAGCACTTTTTGGTCTGCATTTGGATGGAACGCCTTTTCAGCTTTTCGTTTCTCAATCCGATCCATACATCCGCTGAAAATTCTTTCACGCAAGCTTCCTTCTGTTTTCAATTCTTGCTCCAAGTCTTCTGCAGATAATTTTTCCCGATTGATGGAACGATTACGTCCTGTCTCCTCAACACCTTTCTGATCATTCTCAGAACCTAAGAGACTATGAATATAAATGCCAGGAACACCTTTTACAGATAACAAAATGGTTTGTGCCGCAATAAAACGTTCCACGGTTCGCTGCTGTGAATCTTCCGACTTCTTCAATGCACTCAAATAGTTAATGTTTAGTTCATAAGGACTCTTTGTTCCATCTCCGTTATCTTTATAGGAAACATAGCCTCCGTTCTCTTTAACTCTGTCGACCATCTTTTGAACTTCATTTTCATCTAAGATTCCTTCAACAGGTCGTAACCCTACCCCATCATGGGAAGCCAGGAAATTGAAAAAGGAGGTATGGTCACTTGTCGGCTCCAGTGAGTCCGCCCACTCAGATAGATGCTTGGCGTTTCCTGATAGAAAAGCGTTCAGTGTTAGCGGTGGAAGCGGGAACTGGTAAACCATGTGAGCTTCATTCGATCCATCTCCAAAGTAGCTGATGTTATCTTTATGCGGAACATTCGTCTCCGTAATAATGATCGTGCCTGGTGAAATTTCCTCAAGTACATCCCTCATCACTTGGACGATCAGGTGGGTTTCATCCAAATGAATACTTGTAGTGTTTAAGCGTTTCCATAAAAATCCTATGGCATCAAGACGCAAGTAACGCGCTCCGTGTTTAACATATTGAGCAAGGATTTCAAGTACTTCTAAGAATAATGCTTCACTTTCATAATTGAGATCGATTTGATCGTCACTGAATGTCGTCCAGACGTACTTTGTTCCCTCCACATGCTCCACTTTTGTAAGCAGTGGCAAAGCCCTTGGCCTGACAATCGAGCTGTGATCAAGAGAAGGATCAGACTCAACAAAATAGTCCTGATAAGCAGGCTCGCCTTTCAAATAATTTAAAAACCAATCACTCTTACTTGAAATATGATTGATCACGGCATCGAACATGAGATCATAGTCCTCTGCAAGCTTTTGAACATGCTCCCAGTTTCCGAGTTCGGGATTCACCTTCAGATAGTCTTGAACGGAAAACCCATCATCTGACGTATAAGGATAAAAAGGCAGAATATGTACAGAGTTAATCGTATCTCCTACATACTCATTTAAAAATGCTTTTAAAGTATGCAAAGGTTTCTGTTCTGAACTTTTAATTGAATCTCCGTAGGTAATCAGCATGATATCTTTCTCATCTACCCATTCTTTCTGCTGAGCAGCTTGTTTATATTGATCAATAAGATTATGAATCGATTTCAAAATTCGAGAACCTTTTTCTTCACCGTACACTTCATAGAGGTTCTGTTGGATTGTATCTATAGTTTTTTGACTCATTTCTGTTCCCTCCTAAGTATGTTAACGCTATCATAAGAAAGATTCAGAACATTTTCTATGTTACATAAACCAAAGATATAAGATTTTCACTCCCTATATTTTGTTATTAAAAACAAAAAAGACATCTATTACGATGTCTTTCAGGTAATCTTATAGAATGCCAAAGCGATTTGAAGCAAGGTTGAATCATTGATGTTGCGAGGATCATACCCCGTTACTTCCATCACCTTTTTTAATCGGTACTGTAACGTGTTCTTATGAATATGAAGGGCTTCTGCTGTAGCCTTTATTGATCCATCATTCTTATAAAAAGTCTCCAGCGTATGGAAACAATCAGGGATTGACGTTAATTCAGAAGGTTGGAGCTTCCGTTCGATAAAGTCTTCCCTGATCGATTCAGATAAATCATACATGAATGACTCCACGCCAAGATCCTCAAAGAAGTAAAACGCTCGTTGATGGTCCACCCCGAAGCGTAACGCCCTGTCCGCTTCTTCCACTGATTTCCACAACTCTTTTGGTGAATGACATACACTGCCGATACCTGCCACACTCTTTTGTTGATATGTTTTTTCCAGTGCCTGTTGTATTTCATTAATCCTTGAGGTAATTAATCTTTTCCGCTGTTGATGCTCTGTTTGTTCATTAACCGACAATAATAAAGTATAACTAGAGCTCCCGTTCGGAATTAAAACATGCTCGTTCTTCTCAGGAAAGTGCCGAGAAATCAAGCGCTCTACAGCTCGTCTGTATCGCTGTAAGTTTACCTCCTCTTTCACATCGACATCTGAAGTTCCGATTCTTTTATACCAATAATCTTGAAACCCGCTCATCTCTAAAAGAACCGCAACTCTAGCTTTATATATATTGATGCCAAACATCCAACCTCGTGTCGCAAAAAGCTTTTCATCATCAAAACGATTGTTGATCCATTCTGTAACGAACGTTTCACGCGCCTGATTTTCTAGTTCTACTTGTTCATCTAAGTATGCTTCTTTGATCAGTATTTCTGTCATTCGCTGCAAAAGAGCCCCCAACTGATCCACTTCTTCGGGATCACCTGTGATACCGATAACACCAACTACCTGCTCATGAAGTCTTACTGGTAAATTGATGCCAGGCTTCGCACCAAGGTAAGTTTCTTTTGATGAGATGACTACTTTTTGTTCGGTTCGCAGTACTTCAGCCGCTCCTTCGTGAAAATCCCCGACCCGAGTCGGCTCCAAACTTGCGATGATTTTAGCTTCTTCATCCATAAAGTTGATATTTTTATTCATAATCGATTCTGTTTCGTGCACGATTGATTGTGCGACTTCTTTAGGTATCAGCATACTTAACGAACACTCCATTTTTCCTCACTTAGTTAATCACATTGTACAGGAGATTTACTAATAGCCAAGCGTAGAAGGTATCTCTAAACTAAATATAAAAAAAAGTTTACCAATGTTCTCTTGAAAAAGGCTTCAACCCTGAAGAGGCGAATCAGATAAAAAGCAACCATCCCTCTCGCCCGTTATGGTGAAAGTGAAGATGTTGCAAAACTTGTGTTGTTCTTAGCGATTGATGATAGTAAACTTATCATTGGAGGCCAATATCGTGTCGATGGCGGCATTGATGCAAGCTAAATAATAAGCAAAAACCATCCCCTTATTCTAATAGGGAATGGTTTTTAATCATTTAAATCTATTTGTTAGTAAAAACTTATCCTCAATTGGACCTTAAGAAATCTCTCTTTGGTACACTACCTCACCATCAATAATCGTCATGTCCACTTCCACATCCTTAATCATTATCGGATCAACGTGTAGTAAATTTGTTTCCAAGACTGCAAAATCTGCCCGCTTCCCTTCCTTGATCGAACCATTCTCTTCCTCAGTCCCGTTTAATCTTGCTCCATATATAGTCATAGATTTCAAGGCTTCTTGAACAGAAACCTTCTCTTCTTCACCTAACACATGTCCATCACGGGTAATTCGGTTGGCTGCCGCCCAAATCGAAAAGAGCGGAGATATAGGTGTAATGGGGCAATCCGAATGCAAGGTGTAGAGAAGGCCGCGGCGAGCTACACTTGCCGTTGGATTCATTTGGGAAGCTCTTTCTGGACCTAGAAAAATCTCGCGGTGGCGATCTCCCCAATAGTAGATATGATTGATGAACAAGGAGGTGGCTATTTCATAATCTTGCATTAAGTCTAGATCTTCAGCTTTCGCCGTCTGAAGATGTTCTATTCGATGCTTATGATCTCTTTTAGGGTTCTTGTCTAAGGCGTTCGTATAAGCTTCAATAATAGATGCTATGGCCAAGTCTCCGTTCCCATGTATAGCTATTCGATGGCCTTGGTTATGGTATTTTTCTATATAATTATTAAAATCTTCTTGTTTATGAACCAGATCTCCATTATAGTTTTCATTCTTGTAATATCCGCCTCTTAAGGCTGCTGTGTACCCTTGAATGGATCCATCCTGAAAAAGCTTTACACTATCCAATTTTCCACGGCCTTCAGTGTCTTTCTGTATGCGAGAATGAAGTTCTGATTTGTTCAGCCCTTCCAATTCCCCATTTTCCAAAAGGCTATATAAGATCATATAGCGCATGTGCAATGGGTTTTTACGACTCGCAACAGCTTCGACATGAGCACGATATTCATCAAAATCTAGGTCTAACCCTACAGCTGCGTCTGTACTAGTCGTGATCCCTTCTTTAAGATAATCATGGGCGGCTTTTTCCAATTGAGTAACAAGTTCAACTACAGAAGGCCTCGGTATCCGGTTCATAACTCGTTCGAGAACTGGCAATTCATATAAAATCCCATTCAAGAATCCACTTTCTCCACGTCCAAAATGTCCACCTGAAGGGTCCTTAACCGAATCAGGTATATCGCAATATTCCAAAGCTTTAGAGTTGATGATGGCGAGATGACCAGATATGTGTCTGATAAAGACCGGATGATGAGGAGCAACCTTGTCTAGTTCATGACGAAAAATATGCCGGCTTTCCTCCAGCAGCGTATCATCGTACCCATATCCTACAATCCACTCACCATCTGGTAGCTTCTCCGTTTCTAGCCGAATCAACTCCAGTAGGTCAGAAATATTTAGATTAGGAGGTGTAGAACAGTTTAATTGAACTTTTTGCCTCGCATACATAAACAAATGGTTATGAGTATCGATAAATCCTGGGATGAGTGTACGTCCATCTAAGTCAATCCATTCATCAGCTTTAATGGAACTACGAATTTCTTCCTTCCAAACCTTTTTTATACTTCCTTCTTTTACACCGACTGCTACGGGCCTTTCAAGTCCTTCTTCCAGCGTAATAATGTTTCCATTATATATAATCTGATCATATCTCATTAAATTACTCCTTTTCATGCTGAGTCATGTAGATTTTTTCGAGCCCTTTCAAAGTCTTCATAATAGACAGCTTTTACTCTTTCTGTCCGAGAGTGGGAGGTGAATAAACTTACAATCACTAAGGTAATGAAGGAGACTGAGAACCCCACAAGAGTGACATCTATAGGTGATTTTAAATAGGGCCAGACAATGGTGACAGTCGCTGCCAGTATCATGGAAACGAACGTTCCTTTTGCCGTAACTCCTCTCCAAAACATCACGGCTAAAAAAGGGAACACAAGCGTTACCGCCGATAGTCTGAGCGCCCATTGATACATAGAAATAATATTCGTGATATTATAAGCAACAATTAAACCAAGTACTGAGATAATCACTACACTCCACCTGGAAACGGCCATCATTTGTTTTTCATTTGCATCAGGTTTAATTAAACGCGCATAAAGATCTTGTGTTAAGTTCGAACTTCCTTGGAGAATGAACGAATCGGCTCCAGTCATAAGAGCTGACAGTAAACCAACTAGGATGATTCCTCCAAGAGCAGGAGGTAAAAGCTCAACCGTTACATACGAGAATACAAGATCTGGATTAATATCTGCAGGCACATATTGACGAGCGATAACTCCGATAGAATACGGTAAAAGAGAGATGAGCGTAGCAATAATAACCGCAGTAATTCCAGCTTTTTGAGCGACTTCCGCTGATTTTGAAGCAAAAATCCTTTGCCACGTGGACTGCCATATCAAATAAAACGGACCGACGGATAAGGCATAAATAAGCACAGCGCTTACGCCTTCCTGACCAAATGGGGTCAAGTAATCAGAAGGTGTGGATTGCAGGATCTCTTGAACGCCTCCTCCGTAAAAAATACTGGCAATAAACAAAGCAACAATTCCAATAACAAGTATGATAGATTGTATGGCATCTGTAATAATGGTCGCAGGTAGTCCTCCTAAAATAGTAAACCCAAGAATTAGGGCGAATGAGAAAATCACTCCTGTATTGAAAGACATATCAAATGCTAATGTGAAGACGGTCGACATTCCTACAATTTGCAAAGCGAGAGTGGGAACTGAGTAAATAAAAGCTGAGAGTACAGATGGGAAGATCCCCAGTTTGTCTCCAAAACGTTCACTGAATAAATCAGCTAAAGTATATAAACGTTGACGCCTAAGCGGCTTAGCAAATAATACAATTAAAAGTAAAGTAAATAGATAGGCTGGTAAAGCGAACTTAAAAAAGCCAGACATACCTACAGTAAATCCCATCCCTACCCATCCGATGAAAACAGCAGCTCCACAAAATGTACTTATGATAGTACCAACGATTGGCCAAAAACCCATACTCCAGCCAGCGATTAAATAATCATCCGAACTTTTGACCTTAAAGAAATACCAAAACCCCATAGCAAAAAGTAACCCGAAATAAACAAGAAAGTATCCTATGTACCAACCCATGTCATACCTCCATAAAGTCTGAATTTTATCTATATTAAAATAATAAATCATTCTTCATTGGTTTTACCAGTTAAAAGGAAGAGACACGAAGATATAACTAGCGGTTAGTTGAATATTTCCATAAGATTCATTATTGAGGAGTAGGTCAAAAGAGATTTAATTGATTTTTTATTGTCAAAATTGTTCGCGATTGTTGTTGATCATCTCCATACTACATAGAAATTCAGATAACAAAAAAGTAACTTCCTTTATTTGGAAGTTACTTTTTGCACAGGCCTAAGAGGGCATACCTATTACTCTACATTTTAATGTAAGACTTTCACCGCAAACCCACCCGCTTCAACTTTCTTCTTCTCCCCATTCACGTCTACGATATAAACACCCACTTGGTTTGTAGGTGTAATAGAATGAATCGTCTGGTTTCGCTCGGCAAAATAGATCCGAATTTCATGTTCATCCTCAGGGTCAATCCCAGATGAGTTAAACTCCATAACGTTAAGGCCGTCATCAGTGATGGAAGAAGAGTCATTTTTCAGTGTGGTCCCTGCAAGGCTCCGGTCATAGATACCTTGAAGTAGTTTGATAACTTCTGCAAAACCGAAAAAAAGAATCCCAGAAACAAGTCCACTTGCTAACGCACTCCATCCCATTGCTGTAGGCAGACCAGGTATAGTGGCAGTTAACTCTTCATCTCCAAAAAATACAAAACTAGAGACTACTCCAAATAAAATAAATAAAATCCCACATATACTTAATAAATTTGCTAGTTTATTCTGATTTCCGGTCATGACAACTCTTCATCTCCTTCACCCTTGAATGATTCGAATCTATCTTATGTTTTAAGTTTTCAGCTTATGTATATAGAAGTGCAGCCTTCCAATAAAAACCATCACTAATTTTATCGAAAAATAAAATCTTTGAATCAATTCTCCTTTCCCTAAATATAAAAAATAAGGGAAGGGAGGAATCCTACAATGAGATGGGTCCTTATTCTGGGGTTCGTTTGCACCTTGCTAGCAGCCTGTGCGACCGCAGACGGAAACGATAGTAAAGATGAAAGCGAAAAAGTGAAGAATCAATTTATGGATGAGGTTGCGGATCAATTGAAACAAGGCGACCTTGCCAAGTATGTCTCCACTGAATTAGAAGTGGAAGATGTAGAGAATATCTTGAGAGGAGATACCACGCATTTTGGATTTAAGCTGACTGGAAAGTTGAACAAGGAGTTTGAGTCATTGACGGAAAGAGAACAGTACGAGCTCTTAAAAGAATTCGATTCTAAGGCTTTTATAAAAACTTTTGATGAAGATCATATTGATTATTCCTGTGAAGTGGACTCCATCACACTTTCTGATCCTTCCGATACGTTTGAGGTATCACGGGCTACATCCTTTATCATTATGAAGAATGAACACTACTTCAGCCCTACTCCGACAGCTACGGCTTACAAAGTTTTAGATGAGGTGGATGATTCAGAAATCTACAGCTACATGAAAGATCAGTACGACAAACTCACGGATTCCGGTAAGAGTTATGATCCTCAATACCATGACCCGGTCGTTGCGGAGAAAGCAGCAGATAAATTCAACATGACTGCAGAAGAAGCGGCTGAAATTTATGTAAACTTTCAAATAAGAAAAGAGTGAGGAACTCGGCGCCTAGCCGAGTTTCTTTTATTGACCGTATTGTTGATTTCTTCTTCGTTTTGAGTGATATCCTCTTAGCAATCGTTGAATCCCTCAAACATTTGAGCGATTCCAAATACGATTTCGTCGATTTTCCAGCAAATTTCGCTGATTAACTACCGTGAACAAGAGAGAATTTGATCTAATAAAGGTGATTTTAGTCCTAGTTACCGTTAACTATATCTGAAAATTCAAACAGTTCGATATACTCTGTATACTTTCAACATTTTTTCCTATAATTGGTTATATTCCAACTAGGAGGTATGTAATGAAGAAAAAACATGTTATTCCAATGGCCGTACTTTCGTCTGCCTTAGTTATGGGGACTGTGGCCCCGTCCAGTACTTTAGCTGTGAGTACACAGACCCCAACAGAAGTTGTACAGAAAAACGTACATAAAGCGAATGGCAATAAACCTTTCTTTGTCAAAGAAAAACAAGCAGAGAAACAAAACAAAGCTGACGAACGTTCAGCAAAAGCGTTCTTAAAGAAAAACAATGCCAAATATAAAGTTGATGCTCCCGAAGAAAGCTTAGACGCTGCTGAGGTTAAAAAGGACCAGCTAGGCATGACGCATGTGAAGCTGCAGCAGAAGAAAAATGGCGTTCCAGTCGATGGGCATGCAATTACTGTCCATTATAGTAGTGATAACCGTGTTCAGGCTGTAAGCGGACAGTTCAATGAATCGGTCGAAGACTCCTCGATTTCAACGGAAGCTTCTCTTTCTAAAGAAGAGAGTCTTAAAAAAGCCAAAGCTGCTGTGAAAGCGCCTAAGGAGCTTCCATATGAACCTTCTTCAGAGCTAGTGATTTATCCATTCGATGATGAAAATCACCTAGCTTACAAAGTCAATGTTACGTTTATGGGTGAGCAACCAGGAAACTGGTTCGTCTACGTTGATGCGAATTCAGGTGAAGTCATCGATCAATATAATGCGATCATGCATGCAGATGGCTATCAATCTTCCACTGGAGCTGGATTAGGTGTACTCGGTGACCATCGTCAGCTTCATATCTCACACCAGAATGACAAATCCTTTAAAGATGGAACAAAGTTCTACCTGCTCGATCAAACGCATGAGAATTTAGACGGAATTTACACGTATGACTTTAAGAACAGCTGGGCATACAACCAGCTGCCAGGTGAGCTTTTCCAATCTAACGACGCTGCTTTTACTGATGACTATGATCGTCCAGCGGTAGACGCTCACTACAACTCTGAAGAAGTCTATGATTATTTCTTAGAAGAGCATGACCGTAATTCTATTGATGGTGAAGGTATGCCAATCATCTCAAGCGTGCATTTTGGAGAAGATTACAACAACGCCTTCTGGAACGGCCGCCAAATGACGTACGGAGATGGAGACGGGGAATTCTTCATTCCGTTATCTGCAGGTCTTGATGTGGCGGCTCACGAAATGACACACGGAGTCACCACTCACTCGGCAGGTTTGAAATATGAATTCCAATCAGGAGCGCTAAACGAAGCCTTCTCTGACATTTTCGGCGCGCTTGTTGACGAAGAAGATTGGGAAGTCGGTGAAGACATCATGGCTGAAGAAGCCGTGGCCTCAGGAAGAGAATCACTACGAAGCTTAAGCAACCCAAGTAAATATCCAGTTGGCTCTGCCTATGTAGAATATGGCGATGGAAACGGCATGTACCCTTCCCACATGGACGAGTACTATGACCTTCCACTTGATCTGGATAATGGCGGCGTTCACATCAACTCTTCCATCATTAACCATGCCGCTTATATTACAGGCGAACAAATCGGCAAAGAGAAACTTGGGCAAATTTACTACCGTGCACTAACCGTTTATCTGGCTCCAGAGTCTGACTTCAGCTACGCAAGAGAAGTGCTGATTCAATCTGCAGTGGATCTTTATGGCGAAGGCAGTGAAGAAGCTCTGGCGACTGAGGATGGATTCAATAAGGTAGGGATTACTGAATAAAATGATATTGAAAAATGAAGAAGCTGGCCTGGCGTCAGCTTCTTTTTATGGTGTACTTTCGGTTTGATTGATTTCCCTTCACTTTCGCTGAATAAAACTTCTCCATCTAAAGTTGTAATTGCCCTCATGACAAATGCGTATGTATTTCTACCTGCTCCCTTGTACGATGACAATTGAGAAGGGGGCCACGGTAATGAGTAAATTTAAGAATTCAAACAAAGCGATCATGACCATAATTTTAACAGGAAGTTTTCTTTCTGTTTTAAGTATGACTGTCATGACAACGGCCATTCCTGTAATTATGAACGACCTTTCGATTTCTGCAAATACAGCCCAGTGGCTGAATTCAATCTTTGTCATCATTATTGGCTTACTTGCGCCAGTTTCAGCCTATGAACTTAACCGTTTCACATCTCGCCAAATCTTTTTTGCGGCCATGCTAAGCTTTTCTGTAGGCACGACGTTGGGATTCCTTGCTTACGATTTTAATGTGCTCCTGTTAGGCAGAGTTTTTCAAGCCATCGGTGCCGGGCTTTTTCTACCTTTAGTGAGCGCCGTCATTTTTGCTGTTTATCCTATGAAAAAGCGCGGTAAAATGATGGGGTTATCTGGACTGATAGGGGCTTTCGCTCCAGCAGTAGGTCCATCATTTTCTGGCTGGCTGTTAGAATTTTATGATTGGCGAATGATATTTCTCGTCTTACTGCCCATCATTGCCCTGGACATGGCTGCTGGTTACTTTGTTCTAACAAATGTTACGAAACAGCAGCCTACAAGGTTAGACCTGCCTTCCGTGCTACTCTCTTCCATTGGTCTGGCTGCTTTCCTATATGGATGTAATACAGCAGGAGTAAGAGACTGGAGTGATTGGGAGGTTTGGGGATCCGTCTTAGCAGGTGCAGCAGCAATCATTTGGTTTGTTTGCAGACAATTCCTGATTAGAAAACCAATTTTAGATTTGAGGGTTTTCCAAAATCCCATTTATTCAATTACTTCAGTCATAGCGATGATTTCTTTTGCTTCTATGATTAGTGCGGAAACGATTTTGCCTATCTATATGCAATCGATCATGAACTTAACCCCTTTCCAATCAGGACTAGTCCTGCTGCCAGGGGCTGTCGTTCTTGGTATTGTATCCTTTTTTGCCGGCCAGCTTTTTGATTGGAAAGGAGCAAGATGGTTATCCATTGGTGGAGCTGTCCTGCTGGCCCTCTTCACGTTTATGCTTACCCGCCTGACCCCGCAGACGACAATCGGGTATTTAACGTTTGTACAAACAGCACGCATGCTCGGAATCTCGATGATCAATATGCCAGTGAGAACAGCAGGACTTAATGAGCTCTCAGAAAAATACATATCCCATGGAATTGCCGTTGGGTCGTCGACAAGACAGATTGGAGCTGGCATCGGGACTGCTCTGCTCATTGTCGTTATGACTCTATCATCACAAGGGGGTTCTTTCGTCGGGGTAAAAGGAGTAAATACAGCCTTCTTTGTTGCAACCATTACCTCTATCATCGCTTTGATTCTAAGTTTATTTATACCATCAACCAAAAAGGATAATTAATTATCACCGACTGATTCCTGGTCAAAAAAATTAAAAGAAGCTGCCTTCCTTTTAGTAAAGGAAACAGCTTCTACAGTTAAAGTCATGTTTACTAGAACCACTAGAATTTCTCCTCATCTGCCACACACCTGAATCCAATATTACCAGTAGAACTATCCATTGTATTCGAACTGCGAGCCGCAACACGATAACGATTACAATACGAGAAGTGACAAAGGTAAGAACCGCCTCGCATGACTTTCGGAGACTCGTTGTTCAAACGTTTCGGATCAATCCTTTTCTCTGGGTGATTGGAGAACCAATCGGAACACCATTCCCAGACGTTCCCCGCCATATGAAAAAGGCCGTACCCATTGGTCGGAAAAGTCTGAGCAGGTGCAGTCCCTATATATCCATCCTCTTCCGAATTCTCACGTGGGAAATCTCCCTGCCAAATGTTGCAGTAATGGTGACCCTTTGGAGTCAGTTCATCTCCCCATGGATATCTCTTTTGTACTAATCCCCCGCGCGCTGCATATTCCCACTCTTTTTCAGTTGGTAATCTTTTACCTGCCCAATCACAGAACGCCACTGCATCATTCCAGGATACATGAATGACCGGATGCTCCATACGACCTTCAATCGATGACCCCGGCCCTTCAGGCTGGAACCAATACGCTCCTTCTGTCGCCAACCACCAGGGTGTATTTGGAAGTTGCTGAACCTGATAGGGAAAATCTTTTGGAATAAATTGATAGAAGACGAAAGACCATCCATAATGTTCGGCTTCTGTTTTGTATCCCGTTTCATCGACAAATTGTTTGAATTCTGTATTCGTGACCGTGTGGCGATCTATGTAAAAAGGCTGGACTTGTTTTTTTCTAACAGGGCCTTCGCCATCAAACGGAAAACCTTCTTTATCATCAGTCCCCATTAAAAACTCTCCTCCAGGCAAATACACCATTTTTTCTTTAAACTTAACCGCTTTACCTTCCGTTGTTGTTATCTTACCTTTATCTGGGCTAAGCTTACTTTCGACTGTAGTCCGGCTCGCTGAACAACAGGCACGTTTCATTACTTCCCCTCCTCCTTTTCAGAATTCAATTTTGGAAATGACAGGATAATGATCAGACGGATATCTTCCATCGTAAGCATTTCTATCAATCTCTGTTTTTAATACCTTAACATCTTGCGTGCAAAATATGTAATCGATGGGTGCTCCTTCTGACCCGCCTTGAAAAGAATGAAAAGTGTTTCCTAGAGTTTCGTTTAAAACTGCATATGAATCTTGCAAATCCTTTGTTAATACTCGGATAGATGCGTTGCCTCTTAAAAACTGGATAACCCTATCATCTGGCTGGCTGTTCAGATCACCGGTCAATACAATGGGGATATTTTTTTCTCTGTAATGACTGTGCATCCTTTCCCAAATTAATGCGATGCCGTTCTCTCTTGCTGGCTGGCTGATATGGTCAAGATGAGTGTTGTAAACAATAAAATTATCAAATGGATTTTCCCTCGATTGAAAATGTCCCCACGTGCATATTCTTGGAAAATCACTGTCCCAGCTTATACTATTCGGCACTTCCGGTTGATCCGACAACCAGAACTGTCCGGAATCTACACATTCTAGTACCTCGTGATTATAGAAAATCGGGCAGAATTCATCGCTCGTTCCCCCTCGTCTTCCTTCTCCAATCCATCTATAGTCAGAAAAGCGATTTTCTAAATCTTTTATCATGTGGATCAATGCTTCCTGGGCCCCTAAAACAAGCGGCTCATGCTTCTTTAACATCCTGTACACTTTGTCGGCACGATGAGTCCAGCTATTCATACCATCTTGAGGAAGATCAACCCTTAAATTATAAGTCATTATTCTTAAATCCATATTTGGATACTCCTTTCGATTAGATAAAAGGATCAACTAATCGAGTAGTTGATCCTTTTTTCCATTAAGAATGTCAAATGATTAAGTGGTTTGCTGATTAACTTTATCAGTCAGTCGATTCGTAAAGAATGATGTCCCCCGTTTAAAAGCCGTCAACCCATACAGCATGGAACTCCAATCGATCAAGGTTACCTTGGTCGGATACTTTTTCTCTGAACCTTTCAGATGCCACCAGGAATACCGATGGAGACCGTAACGATAGGATTCTCGAAGTTTACGCTCATCCTCTTTATCTTCTGGATTTTCATACGTATCATAAGGCAGGTGGAGTTGATATAACGCATATAAATCAAAGATTCCAGCGGGATACACTGGTAAAAATCCTGCCACTATATAAGCGGATGCCACATCTCCTGGTGAGTTGTTGATTTTATCCGCGTGATATCCTCCGTGCAGCCCGTCGTTCGGACCGGCCCCATACCCCCACACATAGGAAGGGACATCGTGACGCTCTTTCCACTTTAACCGGTCAGCCGTACAAGCATTTTCATAGAACTTACGGTAAACCTCGCTCTTTGTATATTCCGGTACAAGGTAAAAAGGGAACTGATGGACAAAAGAAGATAGAAAGGAATTTGCGCCTTTCTCTCCATTTGTATCGGTCAAAACAGGAAGATCCCGATAATGAACCTGTGGCAATTCACTGATCTTTTCTTCAGAAAAATTCTTGTTCCATAAATCCTGGATGTTTGGATTTTCCGGCTGGCCCAGCATAGCTAGATGAGCGACCAGCACATATTCATTATAGGCTGGAAGTGACATGATTCCTTCTCCATCTTTTACCACCATGTTGATGGAACCTGTATCGATATCAGCGACTACGACGCTCCAGTCGATCTCATTCAAAAGTTCATTCGCCATGACATCGATTTGAGGTACGGTCTTTTTGAAGTGCTGCCCAGCAAACAGCGCACCAGCCACTAATAATGACGTATCAATGGTCGAGATTTCAGAGCTCAGGTTTTCTCCTGTTTCCATATCTACAAAGTGAGCAAAAAATCCGGTTTTCTCATCACGAGCAGGCTGGCAGTTATCGATTTTTCCTAAGGCAGCGCTTAAGGTGATGATGACTTTTTCCGCAGCCTGCTCGTCCCAGCCTTCCATATCAGCGACACAAAGACCGATTAAACCAACGCCGGTCGCCGCGATGGAGCATTTTTTCTCAGGGTTTTCTTCAAACGCCATCCAACCATCGGCATATAAACCTGTCTCTGGATGACGGGACGCATCTAATAGACGATAAGAATCTTCATACTGTCGATCAAAAAAGCTTTTGACATTATCTGGTAATTCTTTATAAAGCTCTGTCGTGTACATCCAAGTCCACTACTCCCTTATTCGTTGTAAAAATTCATAAATTTTTGATGGCGCGACTCTAATCGATTGGCGGCTTCATGTTTATCACGGGCTCTGAGTCTTTGCACATGTTTATCGTAATCCCCTCTTGTATGGAACGGACCGCCTTCATGAATGACATTCCACATCGGATCGATGGGAGAGTCTGAGGAAGCCATCTGCTCCGCTACCCATTCGTCGAGGAGTCTCATTCCTTTTCCGACAACCTCAGGTTTCTCATCTACAAGGTTGGTCGTTTCATGAGGATCCTTTTCAATGTCAAATAGCATCAAGTCTGGGAAGTCTTTCAATCCATCATGATATGTTCGGATCATCATCCAGTTATCAAATCGAACACCACGCTGACAGCTCCAGGCCATCTGACTTACCACGAGATACGGTCTTCCTGCTTCTTCACCTTTCGTAATGGCAGGAAGAAAACTCGTTCCGTCCCATTTTTCTCGCAGTTCTCCTTCCACCAACTCCGTCAAGGTCGGACCTACATCGATCTGGTAGTGGAAATCTTCATCGACATGACCTTGTTTCAGATCGGGACCAGACATGATCAGAGGAATACGGCTTGTAATGTGATCGGCCGTCTGGTGATCTCCATACACATTCAACTCCCCTTGGTTTTCCCCGTGATCGGCCGAAATGATGATCATTGTTTCTTCAAGCATTCCTTCCTCGTCCAGGGCATCAAGGAGCATCCCTATATGATCATCGACGTGACGGATCGCGGTATCATAGCCATCGATCCATCGCTTGAAGTCTTCTACATTTGTAATTTCTTCTGGGAGATTCGGCCATTGATCTCTTGCTGGAAGATCTGTAGCACTCATCGGTCCATAACTTTCTCTATGTTGAGCAATAATGTCATCAGTCAGCCAGTCTGGGGCTGGATCATTCTCAAACGGATTCCCATAATCTTCAGGTGTACGGTAAGGCGTGTGAGGATCCCAGAAGTTCAAATATAAAAACCAATCCTCTTTTTCCGTTCCCCGTCCTTTGATCCAACGGATAGCTTCTTTGGATACATCACCAGCGGTTTCCCCTGCCTGTTTGTTGGTATCATGTACTTCTAGAAACCCTTCTAATACGTTCCATTTCGCATGGCGTCCAGGGAATGGACTGATCATCGTCGTATGATGTCCTTTGACACGAAGGCCATCCACCCATGCCTGATAAGGGCTATGATGAAGGTTAAATGGGCGATCTTTTCCGATCGGTCTTACGTCCGCATCGAGTCCTCCATGGTTGACCGATCCGGTATGAATGCCGAAGCGCGAACTGAATAGTGCATTCCTAGAAGGAGCACAAGGAGCATCGGAGGCATAATAATTCGTAAATCGAACTCCTTTTTCTGCAATACGATCTATATTTGGTGAGGTGTTGCGATGGTACCCGTATACCCCTAGATGATCTGGTCTTAGAGAATCAATATCAAGGTATAGGATTTTCATAGTAATCTCCCTTTCTGTGAATACAAGATTTGAGATATCATTTCCGTCCCTACTGATTCGATCACAATTGGTACAGATCCGTTCATCCCCCACCCCCTTAAAGTTTTAATGAGAAACCTTAGCGTACGGGCTGGAAACGGACAGTCAGCTGATCATCCACCTTTGCATGGTTCCGAGAATGAAGATAGAAGAGGTCACCTTCCTTTTGGACATCATAGTTTTCACCTGGAACGATTTCCCGGTTCGTTTTGAAAACAATACAATCCTCAGACTGAGTCAGACGGAAGGCAATCGCATCCGCTTCGACGCTTGCAATTTCCGCTGTCCCGTAGACAATTTCAATATCATTGAATCTTACATTCAGCGGAAGCATGACGCCTTCTTTTGCTTGCAGTTCCAGCTTGCGTCCATCCATCAGTTTTTCGCCACTTTCATAAATTGATAGCTCTTTATCAAACCCATCTAGATTGAGAAGATGAAGGAACCTCTCCCCTTGGTCATTGGCGGTTGTAGTCATGAAGACGCCATGATACTTGCTGTCGTTTGTTAAAATGACCTTCGCCCCCAGTCGTTCAATCGCCTGCTGGAACAAGCTGATATCGCACTTATATGGCGTAGCCACCACCACGGCTCTCCCTTTTCCTACATTTGTTTCAAATCCGCACACTTCATCTGTTCCATAAACCCTGATTAAAGGCTCCACTTCTGATTCGAGCTCAAATACCTGCGCCTTATGAACGCGGATTTCAGCCCGGCCTTCCGCCCATCTTTCTGCAAAAACAGATAAATCATAAGTCGGACCTGCGAGTCTAATTCCTGACGGCCGAACGCCCATCGCCTCTGACAAAACCGTACACGGATGACCTTCCATATCATGGGTAGGAACTTCTCCATAAAGGAGCAATCCGCCACCATCATTCATATAGGTGACGAGTTTTTCTTGAATGGATCGGTCCATATGGCGTGCGGATGGAAGCGCCAGCACAGGGGTTTCAGCCACGTTAATGGTTTTGTTTTGTATATCGACTGAACCAAAGCGATAGCCTGCCAAAAGCATCGCCCGACCCATGTTCTCCCACGCAGCCGTTGAACGGTTACTCTCGATATTCTGATAGATTTCTCTCATTTTTTCGCTCTCGGGATAACGGGATTCGGTCATATAATAATCAGGGATAAAGCCAAAAGCGATCCCATCTTTTTCTTCCTCCATGACGGCGAGCTTATCGGAAACGGCCATCATCGTTTGGATGGAGTGAGCCATTCGAGGAAACGTGTAGTTCAGCTCCCCTTCCGGGCCAATCGGGGCTGCAAATCCATGCCGTTCCCCTGTCGACGCAATCCGATCATTTCCATCCCCACGCTTATGGCTCATCCGATAGTTTCGGCCACCGGTCATTAAGTAGTAATTGATCAAACGATTTCCTTGAGCCACACACATCCGTGTCTTGAAATCAGCCGCTGAGGGATCGAGTCTCCCGCTGAAATTATCTCCAAAATTTCCATCACCGCAATTAAACTCTACAGATGTCAACGGCTGGTCCGGGTTGTGGACGGCATCCATGAACCCATTGATCAAATAAAGATCTTGAAAGCTTTCCATCGTCAAATCGCCAAAATATATATCCGATCCTGAAAGGTAGCCTGGTGCCTGGGTATAAGATTCATATAGCTGACTGATGCCGATCGGAAATGTGAATCCTCTCCCTCCGCCAGTACCGTGGATATTAACTATAAAAGGGATATCCTTAACGTCGAATTCTTCAGCATAAGCTCTTAAAGTTGCGATATACTCTGCAAACCGGTGCCGCATAAAGTAACCGAGGTCAAAATGGAGCTCACTGACATACGATTCTTTCGGAGAGCGGATCGATCTGTGGCAGGCAGCAGACTGGTCAAGGTCAAAAGGATAACGCTCCTTCAACGTTTTCTCGTCGTAACGTTCCTTCACCCAGGTGACAAAATGAGTAAGGACATTTTCGGTCAAATCTGGACAATTGCTAACCCATGAAAGCATGCCTACTTCGTTATCCAGCTGCACCCCGATAATATTCCCGCCATTGGTTTGCAGTCTTGGGGCGGTAATCGCCATCACAGCCTCGTACCATTTCTTCGTTTCCTTCAAAAAATTCGGTGCCATATAATCCAGCGTTTTCGCTAAAGTTTTCTTCCCATCCCATGTGACGGGGACGATCTCCGGGTGCTTTTCGATGACCCAGTGAGGAATACCTTCATTTTTCATTTCCGCCATAATAAATGGTCCTGGACGAAGAAAAAAATAAAGGTTATTCTCTGCACACAAATCAATGAACCCGACTAAATCTAGTTCTGGACGTGTTCTGCCCTCTAAATCCATTTCTCCTTCCACTTCTTCATGACAAAGCCAGGGTACATACGAAGCAACCGCATTGCACCCCGACGCTTTTAACTTATCGATGCGATCCTGCCATTCTGATCGATCCAGTCGATAGTAATGGATTTCCCCACACATAATGAGCTGAGGTTCTCCGTCAATCAGGATTTGTTTATTTTTAATCTCAATCACTTTACCGTCTCCTCTCTGATTCTTTATAGCAATTATGTACGTTCATACGTTTGAAAAAAGGAGCCTCCTGCTCTTGATGAAACAAGAGGCTTAGCCTTCTCACTATTCCTTAAAGATAAATGTCAATCACATTGTTTTCTTCGTTAAAGAGACCCTCCGCATCTTTACGGTTGATGCGAAGCCCCCCTTCCCGGTAAGTGTTCTTCAGAAACGTTGCTTCTACCGGTTGAGTATTGATCGTTACACGCTCCTCTTTATTTCCGAGATGGTAAACGAACGTAACCGGTTTGTTATTGATTTGAAAATCGAAGGTTAATCCGTCAAAGCTTTCAGGAAGAACCGGATCAATGACCATGTCATCTCCTTCCTGTCGGATGCCCAGGCAATTGGAAATCAATTGATTCATATAGATTCCTGGACCGCTTGAATAAATGCGCCATCCGCCTTTCACGGCGACGGAACCATCGCGCAGCTGATCGAAATGTTCAGCAGCTTCATAACGCGTGTTGAATTTCCCGTCCGAGCTGCTGAAATACGCATTGCTCTGTCTCGTTTCCGCATTCGGCACGACCCTCTGAATTCCAATCGGATTGATTTTTTGCAATCCTTGCCATACCTCATCCTCTTTTCCTAGCTTCGCCATAGCTTCAACGAAACGGATGTGAGCATGAACATACTGCAGTCCTATTTCCCGGCCAAAATTCGCTGCTTGCTCTGCGCGTTGGAAATGGGTGCTGACGCCGCCTACGTAATTCGCCGGACGATTCATCAATCGTACCCCATCCGGGCAATAAAGGTTTTCCTTAATGATTTGATAATGCTTTTCTGCCTGTTCGGCCGTAAGTAATTCACTTATAATGCTTCGCTGCATCGGCAGCAATCTGTAGTCTATGCCCGTTTTCGTATCTTGTGGGTGAAGCATCAGTTCCGCTTGCTCTTTATCTTCTAAATAAACAAATCCAGGCAAAATATCGGTCTCTAGCATAAATGTCTTAAAGTCACGTTCAATCCCAGCGGCAAGCAGAGCCAGTTCAGCTGAAGCTTCGTGTTCAACATCCTCAAGAACCGCTGATAACTTTTCAATCACCTGATAAGTTAAGGCGACTGTCCAGCTGCTGACCATATACTGCTTCAATTGAGCGTTAGCTGGCTGAAGGGTATCGTCCCAATCACCATCTCCGTAAGAGGATAAATGTGTATCATGTAAGAAATGATCTTTGATATAGTCAATCTGTTTTCTCGCATGGTCAAAAATCGTCGCCGTCTCCTCCGTCAGCGCGAATCCATCATCTCGTTTCGAGAAAGGCACCTTCTCCTTTAGAAGCTCATAATCTTTTGTCGCTTCTAAATAATCACCTAAGGCTTTCAAAGGCCAGACGATGACATCCCCATGACTTTCTCCCGCCTGGATATGCGCGTATTGATCGAACATAAACCATTGCGGCCAGCTGCCATCCTCTTCAAACTGATGGGTGTAGACGGTTTTGATGATCTCTTTCACAGAATCAAAGTTCTGAGTAGCCATAAAGAACTCGGTTGGTCCCTGACATACATCACGCGTTCCCCAGGCCGCCCCGCTGTATTGCTCTAGGCCATGCGGTACGGAAAAGTGAACGAGCATATTGTGGGTGTACCACCAGGCAAGGGCATTCACTTTGTTGTACTCTTCGGTATCCTTACCTTCATGAGATAGATGGAATCCATTCATCACTTCTCGGTAATAGTTACGATAGCGGTCGATTTCGGCAATGGCCATCCGCTTCTCAAGCGGAAGCTCTTCCCCGTGAAGGAGCCCCTGCATCGTTATTCCCCACTCACTCGCTGCTTCAATTTCACATACAACGAGTGACGCGGAATCTGGCTGCACATTCGTGACAAGCTTTTGCTCATCAGCTAGCTCAAAATCAGCTCCTTCCACATGGAGTTTATACGTGAGATTGGGATGAACACGGGCATTCATAGAAGCTGAGTCAGCTGTAATAGTAATGACTTGTCCATTTCGTTCGACCTGATACGGCACTTCATATTCATTCGGATGCATAACCACTTGATTCGTCACGAGATAACGATAGGAGTTTCCACTCTTAGCTTGGACACTGATCCGCACTTCTGGTGTATCAAGGGTCGTATAGGTGGTGATCACGAACGTTTCGTCCGCCGTTTTGTAGTACCAGCGTGCATAATTGAAGCCTAATTCATACGCTGACGGCATCGTTAACAAGCGATAGGCCCCATCGACCTTCACGTAAATCCGCTGGCCTGATGTTTTCAAGACATTCAAGGGATTACGGGCATTCGTCAAAAGCTTGTTGAAATTCGTATTCCCGACAACGGTCTGCGCATTGAAGATTCCATACATCCAGGAAGTGGAGGTGACCGTATTTTCTTTAAGACGATCATTCTGTCCGGACATCAAAATGTGACCGTGCGGGCGCTCTACAAGGTTTTCTTTCTCTTTCAGTACGACGTGTTCATGCGTATCTGTGAAGAAAGAAAGCAAGGTGTTTCCATTCCACTCTTCCTGGTGGCGATGAGGATAAAGCTGGTTAATTTCATCACTGGAAAGCTCCTCCCCGCATAACACATCTCCGACTCCATCAGCTTTTGCAACTTTTTCGACCGGCTCCAATTCCGTAAGTTCCTTTGCTTGCACCTCGTTCCACGCTTCCGCAATCCGGTCCTCAAATTCAAGCTCGGTGACCGCCGACTCATGATTTTCCTCAAACAATCCGTAGAACACAAATTGTTGCTTACCAGATAATTTCACTTTCTCTGATTGCAGGGCGGTGTAGGCAAATTCATATTGATAAATTTCATTCGCAAGCGTAGGTTCTACCAGGACTTCCGGTTGGTTCGTTTCTTTATAAGACTTGCCGAAGAATTGAAACCCGTCTGTGGAATAGCCAATAGAACGTGTCAATGCCCCTTGTTGCAAATATGGAAAACCAGTGGATTGGCCCTGATTCTGGCGGGAACAGACGACATAACCTTTAGCATCATCCTTGAAAATGCGGTGATCGATGTATTGCGATATGTACGCTTCATTGTTTCGGAGGGCTCCTTTTTCAGCCAGTCCAAGGTCTTGCCCATAAATGACGTCAACTTCCTGGTCATTTCCTTCCACGTTGACTTCCCAGAACCAGATCCCTTGATCGGTTAGATGGAAAACGACTTGATAGGAAAGGTTTTCTATCTTTCCTGTCCACGTCATCTGTCTTTGACCGAAAGCCACTTCACTTGTTGAGTTCACTCCAAGCAGGGGATAAGCATGAATACCATCCTCCTGGTGTACACGTAAGTAAAGGTTGTTCAGTGATCCATCAACGGGATTGGAGATCAGCTGGTTGAGCATCAATGACTGGTATGAAATCTCTGCTATGTCCCCGCTGTTTAAAAACGTGAAGCTATACTCGCCTGCTGTCTGTTTAATCGTCGTATCTTTCGTTAACATCATTTCTCATCTCCTATTCATTAATCAACTTCTACTTTTATTGAAACGTTTCAATTGGTTAATAAAAAAATATTATTTGTTAGTGCTGGGAGCCTATTCATTGCAAACTTATTAAGTTGGCGACTCTGCTTCGAGACTTATCGCATGGATGTTTCTGTTTACTTAAAACGGTGGGGGAGGTCCAGGAAATTACTCGCTTTCCGTGGGAGTCCGGTGAGCTTCCTCAGGCTTCGCCTTCCGGGATCTCACCATGAACTCTATTCCCACAGGAGTCTCGCAATTTCCTGGACCTCCTTACTTTTGATTGGGAATTACAGAAACGCTATTATGGTGTGAACCAACCAATATTGAAAAGGTTCGTTAAACTCAAGGAAAACGGGAGTGGCTGGGAAACGGCGAGACTCCCGCGGGAGAAGGAGCTAGTCAAGACCCCACAGAGAGCGCAGCGAACGAGGAGGCTTGACAGTTCCCCCGCAGGAAAGCGAGTCGTTTCCCAGCCACTCCACACCTCTTCATATGCAACGAACCTAATTTTCCCAATGATGGCTTACTCCCCGGTAATACCTGAGCGGTCCACGCCTTCGACGAACCAGCGCTGCGTAAAGAAATAGACGATGAGCAAAGGCAAGATGGACAACATCGTCCCCGCCATACTGATCCCTTCATTAATATTTTGAGTTTCCGCATCTCCCGTGTACAACTTATCGAACGTCGCATTGAACTTTTCTAACTGAATCGGTAAAGTCGTCAGCTCATTACCAAAATACAGACTCGCAAGTGCCGTTTCATTCCAGTACCACACAAACGAAAATAAAAAGGAAATGATGATCGCTGGAACAGCCATTGGAAGGGCGATCCGTAAGAAAATCCGGAAATGTCCGGCACCATCTAAATGGGCGGCTTCTTCCAGGGATTTAGGCATCATCCGGAAGAACTGATAGAAAATCAAGATGAATATCGCGCTGTTCAGCCCCTGACCGAAAGCAGCTGGTAACAAGAAGGCGAAAATACTTCCGACTAATTCAAGTTCATTGAAGAACACATACCGCGGAATCATAAGCACCTGGGGCGGTATGATGAATGTGATCAGTACCAGGGCAAATAACACTTTTTTCATCGGAAATTCAAATCTGGCAAACCCATATCCGATGATCGCAGCAACCGCGGTCTGGGCAACCGATGGAATCACAGTGACGTACAACGTTTCCATCAAGGTCGGCAGCATGTCCAGTACCCTGTAGGCCACCTCATAGTTATCTAAATAGAAAGTGGAGGGAATCCAGCTGACCAGTGGGTTCAACAGGTCTTCCAAGGATTTGAAACTATAGGATCCCATGTAGATGATCGGGAATAAATAGACGAATCCAATTCCGATCAGAAGGCTGTACACACAGACCTTGAACAAAAATCCGTTGTTCCCTTGCACTCCTAATAGAAAGCTCTTCATTTTTGTCGAGAAGTCATTCATCCCTACTTTCGCAGCGTATTCCTTCATCCGTTTTTTCTGGACGCGTGCTAACTTCGTCTCCATTCTTCATCCTCCTTCCTTTATGTGTACTTTTTGTTTCCTCTGATCGCCACGGTTCCGACACCGATCGCCAACACAATGGTGATGACGACGAAGTAAACCCATGAGAGAGCAGAAGCATAGCCGAAGCCGGTGGAGATATCGAACATACTGCTTTGGATATGATCAACGACAGGATTCAGGGCGAACACCGAATACGTGACGATCGTATAAATCAAATTCACAATAATCATCGGAAATAGTGTCGGCAGCGTGACCTTCCAGAAGCACTCCCAATTGGAAGCTCCGTCGATTTTGGCAGCTTCATAGATTTGCCGGTCTGTTTTTTGAAGAGCCGCTAAGAAAATTAAGATCTGAACGCCTGAGTACCACAAAATGATGATCAAGTTGTCCATCAGGTATGTGAGTATAGTATTCAAAAACCCATCGGTATTCGATAGAAACATAGCGAAGATTGCATAGTTTTCAATCGACGGAATTGACGTCACATCCTGCTCCATTAAGTCCGTAATAACAGGACCACTGGCAATGATCACGGGCAGGAAGAAGATCGTTCGGAAAAACCCTTTCATACGAATCGGCTGGTTCAATAACAATGCAATGATTAAAGAAAACACAATGATAATTGGTGTCGAAATGACGAGTTCACGTAAAAATTTGAGCAAGATCTGTGTAAATTCAGCATCAACGGTAAAGGCGTAGGTGTAGTTTTCGAACTTGATGAATTCCGTCTTAATTCCGCTAGGCGTAATTTTCACCTTTTGAAAACTTAAGAACAGCGAGTAGAGCAATGGAAATGCTGTGAAGACAAGGAATCCAATGATCCATGGCGACAAGAACGATAATCCCAGCAAGCTTTTTTTCTTTTTCAATGACAGTTGCTTCATGACTCATTCCCCCGGTCGATCACCTGATATCCTTTGGCTTCCACTTCAATTCCTGCTGCCTTCACGTTCTCACTTGTGTAGTTGACGACGATCGCTTTTCCATTCGAATAACCGACTTCCACCACTCCCGTTTGATGGACTTTCCGGTTCGTGATCTTAGCTCCTTCTACTTGTCCCAAACTTTGCTTAACCTTTTTGTATTGGTCGACGATTTCTTTTTCCCATCCTTTAAATTCAGAAGTGTAGAGATCTTCGGATGGCGTGTGCATCAACTCATGAGAGGGTTCTGTCGTCAGGTAGAACGAAGGATAAGCACCGTATTCAATCATGCGAAGCACTTCGTCTACAGGATTGTAATGGAAATTGGAAAAGGAAGCGTAATAAGGAACGTATCCTTTTAATACGATTTGCATAAACGGCACCGTATCGGTCACGAAGTTATAATTGGATGAGTACATCGGAATTTCCAGATAACGATCGGTCTCTGACAACAGGTAGTCGTTCGGTTGATATAACGCTAGAGACTCCATATTCGCGCTCAGTTCCTCGAACATAGTCTTGTAAACCGACATCACTTCCGGTCTCTTCATCTGGTGGTTAAAATCAGAGAACAACGCATTTGCGCTCGTATCAACGGCAAGGTTTCTCATCTCATTTTCTTCGTACTTGGTGATATCCTTTTTTGCTATTTCAAGCGATTTTTTCGGACTTAGATAGAAGTAAGCTTCTTCCTCGCCCTGACTTGCGATGGTCTCTGAATTGATTTTCCTTGCGACATCTGTTCGTCCAGAAAATCCGTTCGCACCCTCATACGCTTTTGTATAATCCGTGTAGTAATACAACGGGACATTCTCATTCTTGAAAAAGTCATTCACTTGCTTGAATTCTTCGTTACTTCCTAACTTACTTTCTAATGGAAACTTCTCAGGAAGCGTCCCTGTCAATCCGCCTTCTGACCAGCCGCGGTAGGTGACATGCATATCTTCAACCCCTTGCTGCTGCAACCGTTTAACGTAGTCTGGCAGGTCCTTGACTGGGGTCATCGGCTGAACAGAATTCCAAAGAAGGCCTTCTTTCATTTCTCCTCCAAGAAACTCCAGGCGGATATCTACTTGATCTTCCCCTTCATTGAGCATGTTATTTTCTAACAAATACTGTTGGTAGGTCTGAGCCATTCCGACATAGTTGGCTGCTTCATCATTCAAAAAAGTAATTCGTTCTTTAATATCGAACACATTCATATCTTTCTGGAAAACATTAAAGCCGCTCATGTTTTGACTCGTTGGCTGATAATACTGGTACCGGTAATTATACTGCGCTGTGATCCAATGAAAATCGGTCGATACGCCAGAAGGGTAAGCCAGGATGTCCGCGAAGTTTTTCCCTTCTGCAATAACATTGACATACGCGTTCTCATCGACTCCATTTGTAACGCCGTATACAGGCAACGTTACTTTATGAGCCGGAGTAACCCGAACGACCTCCTCTGTTTCGGTTTTCTTCCTCTTAAACCCTCGGTCCTCCCCATAGATAGATGCTCGATAAGGAGACATGGATGCTAATTGCTTTTCTTCAAAACGCATCAGTGCACCACTTCCATCCGGGATGAACATGTATCCATCCTGATCTGTTCCTTCTACAGCACCTAAGAACGGATAGACTCTTAGAGTAGCGAGCTTATTCTCTCCTTCGACGATTTTGTCATGAGGAACACTTACCTCAATAGCCCCTTCATCAAGAAGAACATCGAGCTGCAGTGTGATTTCTGATTCTTCAAAAGCAATCGTCGCGGAAAAACCATTTTCCTTTTTCTTCAGAGATACCTCTGATTCATTAGCAAGGATGCTTTCCGAAGATGTTTTATCTCCGTCAATATAATCGATGGTTACGGCTGAATGGGCCATATTGGACCACATGGTGTTCAAGTTGTACTCCTTACCTTTGATAAGACCGGAATTCCAGATGAAGCCGGTTTGTTTGTTTTCAATCTTCAACGCGAGAGACGATTCTTCCACATATAAAACAAGGTGGTCGTTCTCTGCGACACGATCATACCCATCAAGGCTGTTGTCCTTTTCAAAAGAACTCTCCTCATCTTCTGGCTGTGTGTATTGATTGGATTTATAGCGAAGCATCTTCGTTGAACGTTGCTTTTCTTCTTCAGAAATATCCGTTTTAGGTTCATCGTCCGTCAGTGTCGTGGCAATGACTTGAACAGGAAAAAGTAAAATGACGATAAGAACCATCCACTTCCATTTATTAGACACGAAGAATCACCTCCTCAATGATTGAGATGACAAAGTCAATGACTTGATCGAACAGTACGTAAAGCACAAAAAAGATTAAAACTGTAAGGAACATGCCGAAGATCGTCACGAGGAAGTTCCTGACCGTGCCCCAGAAGGAATAGTCATGGATTTCCTTCATCGTCGTAAACAACAAAACGACCGACCAGACAACCATGATCTGCATAGAGAAGTTATAGACGAACGCTTCGTTGTAAGTCAGCACATTGGAAACGAGCGTAATCGGCAGCAGGAATAAGATCGTTGGAGCAAGTGAATAGATCGTTCCGATATAGACATCCCTGAATCTTCCTGCCCCGTCAGTGATCGTACTGACTAAATAGTTAACGCCGACGAACAAGAGAAGCGGAAGTAAGACCGTTCCTACTTCAAAAAAGACATTCACATTCTCAAGCACCCTGTTGGTGAAAAGGAACCCTGTCCAGTAAATCGTCAACAGGTACTCTACGACTAAGAAAAGGTAGAGAATCGTCGCAGACAATATCGATACGCGTTCGCCGTTTTTCAAATAATAGACACTATCGATCGGATGCTTAATGAAACGTGGCAAAAAGGCCAGCTGGTTTACTAGACTTTTTCGCTTCATTTTCCTGCCCATATCCCGTGCAGGCTGTAGAATATTTTTTCTCTTATCTGTAACCTTGACCGTCACCCTTGTCACAAATACAGCAAAGAGAAGCATGAAGGCTCCTGCTAAATTCTCCTCCATCCAGCGGTAGCGTAGTTCCCAGAACGCATTCGAGTAGCCTTCTTTATCGTTGGCTAAACGAAATTCTTCCAATGCGTCGTCGTATTGCTGTTGTTTATAAAGGGCTTCTCCTTTAGCTGTGTGTGCGAGCCCGAATGAGGAATTCAAACGCAGAATCTCGTTCCAGTATTGTTCACTTTCTACATAGAACCCTTCTTCAAAGAGCGCCAATCCCTGGTGAAGAGTTGTCGTAAATTCCGTAGGTTCATAGACTTGGATTGTCCCTTGCTCCCGGTCTGTCACGTAAAGCCTGCCTAAATCATCGACTTCGATGCCGGACGGCTGCATGGTCAATCCCAGCCGGTTCGTTTCACTTGTTTTTCCGCCAAAGGAAAAAAGCACATTCCCGGCGCTGTCATATTCAGAAATGACCCCATCATTTCCTACTGTGTAAATATTTCCGATCGATCCGACCGCCACATCCACGAGATTCGTCTTTTCTGTCATTTCGGAAGGCAGAATATTTCCTCCTGCGATGTTCAATTTACGAATCGATTCCCAGGTCGTACCTGAAGTGACGGTGTAGACTAACCCTTGATCATCGATCGATATATTCGTCGGTGCTGGAGGTTCTTTCATGAACAGGCTGGCTTCCTGACGCTGGGTTGTGATCATCTCTTGAATAAACGTTTTGACAGAGGGTCGTAACGTATTCGCGCCATAATAACCGAGAAAGGTTCCATCCTGACTCAGTTGGATGATCCCGTTGTTCGCACTTTCTCCGATTATGTAGATGTTTCCCCGCTTATCCACCGAAACCTTTTCCGGTTTGAAGGGGGCATTTTTTCCGAATAACGGAGATTCCGGCCTGGTGTACTCCTGAATTAGTTCTCCATCTTCCTTGAATTTCAATACTTTTTGGCTCCCATAATCCGCCACATACACGTTGTCCTGTTGATCGGTATAAACGCCTAACGGCTGCTGCAATTGGTCTTTGCCATAGACCTGCAGTGGGTTTCCTTCATCGTCAAATTTGGTTACGGTTTTGGTCCCGGAATCTGCGATATAGATCTGGTTTTGATCATCGACATAGATGTCTTCCGGATTGACGATATCTGCTCCTTTTGCAAATAGACCAATGGGAGCATAAGCGGTTTGTGTTTCGATTTGCTCTCCATCAGCTGTTAATGTTTCTGTTTTATAGGGGACAGAAACGGAAGCAGAGGAAACGGTGGGAAACAAAATGAGTAACCATAAGCTAAGCAATGCAATGAAAAATCCCCTCATTTCCCTTCCTCCTTCTCGTTACTTGATACCAGAGTGTGCCATTGTGTTCATGACCTTGCTTTGCAAGAAAATGAAGATGATCAAATTCGGCACGAACATAATCAGCGACGCTGCTGCTGCCATTCCCTGCCCCGCAACAGAGTTGCCTCCCGTATCTGATGCTAGCGTCGACATGAAGAAAGCGAACGTTTTCAAGTTTTCATCATCGACAAACAGCGTAGAGGTTTCAGCATTGTTCCATACAGCCTGGAAAGCCAGTATGGCAATCGTTGCGATCGCTGGTTTAACTAATGGAATGATAATTTTAAAGAATATATGAAAATCATTGGCCCCATCGATTCTGGCTGCTTCGAGCAATTCATCCGGAATTTGATCAATGAACTGTTTGACGAGAAACAATCCGACCGGCATAGCTAAAAGCGGAAAGATATGGGCGAAGAATGTATCTAACAACCCTACTTCATCAATCAATAAATAACGCGGAATCACGACGGCAGCTGGAACGAACATCAAAGCAATGGTATTAATTTCAAAAATAGTATTCTTGAACTTGAAGTTTTTCTTTGAAAAGACGTAGCCTGCCATTGTACTGATCAAAACCGTAAGGAAAACGACAATGAGTGTAACGACGATACTGTTAAACAGATAGCGGGACATCGGTACGCCCGTTGCATTGGTATTGCTGGCGAGATCCTGGAAGTTCTGAAGCGTTGGCTTTTGTACAAAGAATCTCGGTGGATAAGCGAAAAGCTCATCAATTGGCTTGAAGGCATGTGAAAAAATATAAACGATCGGAATGATCATTAAAATCGCAATCGGAATCAGTATGAAATAAAACTTAAGCTGACTTTTATGAAACCGGTCTGGATTGATTTTCGTCCCATGGAAAGATGCCATGTGTCCCACCCCTCTTAAAATTGTCTATTAATCTTTTTCTCCGAATAATTTCATAGCCACTCTAGAGAATGCATAGATGAATAACAGCAACAATACGGACAAAGCCGCTGCATATCCCATTTCATAACGGATAAATCCGAAGTCTTCCAAGTGATTGACGATCAGCTGTCCCGCATATTGCGGTGTCGGGTTCTGTCCAGAAAGTTCGACCCCGATCGCTCCTGCCTGGAAAGTCGTTACGACAGCCATGACTGCGCCAAATAACATTTGCGGCTTCATGGAGGGAATCGTAATATAAATGATCTCCTGGAATCGGTTCCGGATGCCATCAATATAAGCAGCTTCGTATATTTCCCGGTCAATATTTAATACACCGGAAAGCATGGCCAGGAATCCTACCCCCATCGATCCCCACAGGGTGACGACGATCATAATGGTCATTAAGTATTCAGGGGATTGCAGAAATTGAACGGGTTCGTTGATGAAGCCCATCGAGATTAATAAATTGTTCAAATACCCGGTCTGATCTCCACTGAATATGATCTTCCACACAACAGCCATGGCGACCCCCGCCGTCATAGACGGCGAGTAGAGGATCAAGGCTAAGACGGTGCGCGGGCCTTTAGAGATTTGAGCGAGCATCCATGCCAGTAAAAAGGCGAGGATGTAGCCGCCCGGTCCCACGATAAGGGAGAAGATCAACGTATTGGGCAGGACATACTGCATAAACGTATTGTCCTGGGTAATGATGTTGACATAATTGGATAATCCAATAAACGATGGGAATTCAATCGTATTGAAATAGGTGAAAGACAAACTGATGGCAATGGCTACCGGAATGATGATGAATGTTGTAAATAGCAGCAAGTAAGGTGCCAGAAAGACGGATGTACTCAAGTAACCTTTACTATTCATTTGTCTCCAGCCACCTTTCTATCGTTTCAATCGTCGGAATCGTATAGTCTTTTACCACTTTTCCATTTTCCATATATCCGAATTCCTCAAGCTTCCGCCTCATCTCACGGTTGATTAAGATGACGCTGTCATCAACAGCCGCCCGGGCATTTTCCCCTTCAAAGACGACTTTGTTCCATACATTGCTGATTTCACGTTCCACCATGTAAGCGTACGGCGTCTTAGGTACTTCTCTTAAATACTCCCACTGCTCAAGGATGACTTGTTTGTGCTCATCAGGCAGCGGCAATTGAGCAAAAGAATCAAGATTCGCTGTGTTCCACATATATTCAGGCCCGAATAACGTCTGCAGTGTGACAGCGAATTCGGTTTGAGTTTCTGAAGACATCCACCATTTCAACAGCTCCCAGGCATCCTCTTTTTTCCCGCTTCCATCAAAAATCATCGAAGCTTGACCGGATCCTGGCGCCCATCTCTCTACACTGCCATCCTCTTGCTTGACCCCCGGCTGTGGAGTAATGTCCCACCACCCAGAGATTTCAGGGGCAGCTGTTGTCAGCTCGACATACGTTCCAAATGGAGCGACTCCAATGGGAAGCGTAGAGTAACGAAAATGGTTGTAGAATCTCGGTACTTGAAGCGGCATACTGTAAATGGTAGTAAGATCAGCCATGAACTGAATGCCTTCTAAAGCATCTTCTTCATCAATCGTTGTGCCAATGCCGTTTTCTTTATAAAGACTGCCTCCAAATTGATAGATGAACGGTGCTGTGGTTTGAAAAGCCTTAAACGCGGATTCCTGAGCCAACGGCGTATAATAATTCATTCCGTACCGCTGTAATTCAGGAAGAATCTCTGTCACATCTTCCCATGTGTCAGGGACAGGAATATCAAGTTCCTGCATAATGTCTTTACGGTAAAACTGGACGAAAAAGTCCTGAGTCTCAGGCAGGGCATACACCCCTTCATCCACGACGAGTGGCAAAAATGCACCTGGGGAAAACTGTTTTCCAACTTCACCGAAATCCTCGAACTGTCTTAAATCAACAGCAGCTCCACGGATGGCAAGTTCATAAGGAACCCAGTTACTAATCCCCAAAGCCAAATCCGGCTGGGTGTCAGCTGCGCTCGCTAAGACAAGCTTCTGCTCATCTGGCATTAAGGAATATTTCACTTTGATCCCTGTTTCCGGGGTGAAGTTTTGATCCGTCATGTTTTGCAAGAGCTCTACATACTGCCTTGGACGATTCACCCAAACCTCCAACGTATCGTCACTCACTTCTGCTGTCGCTAAGTTATCTTCTGTAAACGATTGGAAAAAGCTGACGATAGAATCTTTTGCTTTTTTAAAGAAACCAGCCTGTGGATTTGGTAGAGAGGTATCCCCATGGACATAGAACCGGTCCAAAAGCAGCGGCTGAGCAGTCAAATCTGTAGAAATGTCCCCCAGAAGCTGAGCAGCTGAATTGGAACCCGTGGATAATTGGGTCAGCTGATTTGGAATTTCATCCGGTGTTTCCGCCAGCATTTCCAGTCTTTCAATGGCAATTTGCAACGAAGCGATCTCCGTCGTCTCTTCCCCTCCACTCAAGGAAAGCAGATAATCGGTCTCTTCTTTCAACTGGTCCGCCCAGCCATTTAATTGATCCTGTATGTCAGGAAGGTATTCTTCAATATCCCAATCACGGTTTCCTTGTCCGTTTCCGATTAATTTTCTAATCGATAAGGAAAGCTCATCAATGCCCCGCATCACTTTATCGATGGTAAACAATACCCGTGCATTTGGAGACGGATCGGCTTTCAGACTGACTGTGTTTTTGCCCTTCTCGAGATAAAAGAGATAAGGGTCGCCTTTTTCATCCCTGATTGTCTCGTTGTACCACTCTTTACTGTATTGGAAGGCGTACTGCTCAACTTCCTTAAAAGGTACGCGATCATTAACCTTGATCGTCCGATACACAGGAGACTGGGATTCTTTATTTTGAATCGCTTTAAAAGATAACTGATAATAACCTGCTTCTTCTGCCTCCACTTCCCACGTCACGGTCTGTCCCGGTTTCTTCCAGGAATCTCCTCCTAACGTATTTAAGAGGAGGTGATCCTGATCGTATGGATGGACCGATGGATCTTCTTCCGCCATCGGACGAATATACGAGCTGTTCTTTTCGAGCGGGTGTTCCGCTTCATACGTAGTCCGTTTTTTCGGTTTTGCTGCATCTGGATGTTCTTTCACATAGCTTGCATAATCAGGGATTTGAGCTGGTGCAGTCACATGAACATCCCCGACTAACATTTCCCCTCTTAAATTCTGCAGGGTTATCGTGTTTTTTCCTTCGTTTAAATGAAATGTAAGTGGTCGTTTGTATTGATATGTAGAATCTTCCGCTTTTACCTGCATCCACTCTTGGATCGGTTCCTGTTTCGGAATGATTTCATTTCCAGAACGATCCGTTTTAAAGTCTTCTGTTCCATTTTTCCATTTGGCAGGGAAAACGATCTGTCTGCTTTCAGAGAAAGGAAAGTTCCCATTCACCTGGATTGCACCCTCTATTGGCATGATCAAATCACCTTGCGGGAAATAATCGAATCCAATTTCGTATAATCCTTCTTTATCAACCTCGACTTCAACCGTCAATGACTTTTGATTACGCCAATAGAATACGCGATCCCCATATCCATGGCTTTCTGATGATGGGAGTAAGTCTTCATCGTCAACATTTGTAAATGAAGAAGGCGGGATAGCCCGCTCAAATTGAGCGACGCTATCCAAACCTTGTTTCTTCCATTCGTTGAGTTCGAGGTGATAACTCTGTTCTGCAATTTGCTTCACAGCCTCCTCGCCGTCTTTTTCACCGTTTGCTAGAACGACTGTCTGCGGGATGAAGAACAGAATTATAAGTGACCACAAAAGCACGTTAGACTTCATGCTATTACCTCCTCAACCTTTCTCGTTCGTTCTTACTTAAGAGCTTCCTTCGCTTCTTCGTATTTCTTGTTCGCTAATTCGTTAATTTGACTCGCATAGTTTTCAATTTTGATCTTTCCAGAAACACTTGCGTCAATAAGCGCTCCAATCGGCGCATTGGCCTGATCGCCAATTTCTACTCCTGTCGGTGCTTCCCAACGAGCTTGTCCATATCCTGGAGTTGTCTTGAATGGCTCGACTACAGCATTTTCGATGTTTTCATAAGCCTTCTCTACTCCTTCTACGTCCACTCTTTTGAAATAAGCATCTAAGACTTCTTGGTCGTTGATCAGTGGTACACTGGATAATCCAAGCTCTTCCTCCTGGTCTGTAATTTCGATACGCTTCATGAAGCCTTCTTTACCAAAGCCCATCCATTTAGAAAGCTTGTAAGCAGCTTCCGGATGTTCTGTAGAGCTTGAGATTCCGTAGAAGTCATGAGTAATTACAGGACGTTCGCCAGGGACTCCGATGAAATCCCAGTCAAAGTCTGCATTTTGTTCATATCCAGCAAGGGCCCATGTGCCGCCCCACATCATGCCGATTCCGTTATTGAACCAAGCTTCTGTTACATCTTTTCCGTTGAAATTCGCTTTTTGGTCTTCCGTTAACGTTGCATAAGCATAACCGTTTGTATTGATGTTATTCGCTAGCTTAATTCCGTTGATGAATTCTTTACTGTCTAAAGAAAACCCATCATTAAACGTGTACCAGCCCAAATCTTCGCTTGCCGCAGCTGGATACCACTCCGGAATCGCATTCGCTTCATTCAGACCGACAACCCCTTGATTCACATTTGTTACATCACTTACGGCGGTCTCAAACTCCTCTAAGCTCATGCCAAGATAAGGAGCGTCCAAGTTCGCTTGATTGTACAAGTCTTTGTTTACAAAATATCCCATAATATGTTGAGAGGAAGGAACAGAATAGACGCTGTCGTTATAAGTGATCGCTTTTCTCACACTTTCAGGGAGCTTTTGGTATTCTTCATCTTCGTTCACATATTCTGTGATATCCAATGTCCAGTCGTTCGCAACGGCTGTTGGAACATTTGTCAATGAAAATACATCCGGCATTTCCCCTGCACTCGCAGCAGATGCCAACGATTCTGCCCAAGGATCAGCAATCGATTCATCAATTTCCACCTTGATATTCGGATTCTCTTCCATAAAAGCGTCAAGCATCATACGATTAAGGTTCTTTTCTCCTTCCGTACCGAAGGACCAGCTGGCAATCGTCAAGGTCACTTGATCCCCGTTACTCTCTTCAGAATCTCCTTCACCTTCGGATGATGATTCATCGGAGCAGGCAGCCAAAAATAAGACCAAAACAGTTAATAAAGATACGATAGAAAACCATTTTTTCATTCCATACACCTCTTTTATTTTTTTACTTGGATTGAAAAGAAAGCAGCATTCTTTTCAATCTGCAAGTTGATCAACGAGCTTAACCAAACTTCTTAAAATCTATGGTCGCTTCTTTTTCCAGGGACCTGATCAGGGTAACAAGAAAGGTGTCTTCTGCTTCCTTATCCACCTTGATTCCTGGAGATTCCACCGGTCTCCATATAGAGGAGGAAAATAGTAAAACGTCCTCTGCTTGCTTCAACTTCACCTTTACACGTAAAGCGTCAGCTGTTTCTTCGACATTGAACACTTCCGCTGTTCCATAAGCGATGGTTACATCATCATGAATAGGAATGTTGACCGGGAGCATCAATCCGTTTTTAGGAGGGACACTGACTTGGCTTCCTCCAAATAACGGCTGCCCCGACTTATTAATTGGGGTTTCTTTTCTGTACTCATCAAAATTATGAAGGAAAACAAAATAACTCTTATCGGACTTGGCACGGATCGAAATATCCAGTTCTTCTTCGAGTGAAAAGTCACTTTTCACTCCCACTCTTTGCGCAAGCTCCCGGATGACGTCATATTCATGGTTGAAATTCAACCCAAGTGCCGCGCCAAAGACAAAGAGTCGACCTTTGCCTAGCTCCTTCTCAAAGGCAATGACGTCCTCAGCTTCATCTTCCGACCAGGCGAATGCTCCTTTTTCATCCTTGAACGTTTCCATATAAGGAACTTTGACACTGTCGATGTCGCCTACTCGGACAAAACCACCCTTGCGGCCTCGAGATTCCACTTGGATATAGTCTTTGAACACGGTACAGGGCTGGTCGTTCAGATCGTGAGTCGGAATCGTCGGAAACAGGACCAGTTTACCTCCATCCTGTACATAATCGACTAATTTCTGCTGCACCTGCGAATCCATCCACTTCATTGAGAACATCCATAGGGTCGGAACCTTGCCGACATCGATCTTTCCATCCTCTTGAATATTCAGGCTGTCGAATACAATGTTGTTTACACGAAGCCCTTTTGCCATTCCATTGAAAATGTTCAAATCTCTTTCACGTTGAAACGTTTCAATTAACGGCGAAGAAAAATGATTACTATAATCAGTCATGTAGTAATCAGGATAAAAAGCAAAGCATGTATGCGTCGTTTGTTTCGCTTCCAATAAAGGTTTTTCAAACGTTTGGAACATCTTTCCGAGGTGACCAATCACTTGAAAGTGCGGTTTCTTTTCTCCGCTAGCTGTAAGCGGCGCCTGCCACTCATGCCGTCTTCCATTTAGACCTATACCCTCGTAGTTTTCTCCTCCGACAAACATATAGTAGTTCACGGCGTTCATGCCGTTGGCAAAACAAAGTCTTGTGGTAAGATCAAACGTACTCGGTTGCAGCTTGGGCCTGTATGAGGCATTTCCACCCTGAAATTCAGCAGAGAACAGCGGCTGATTGGGTGATTGAATAGCTTTTGTAAACGCGTTGGCAAGCACAATATCGATGTAGTTGTCGTATTCGATATTCCCGATATAGTAGTCTCCGGCTACTAATGTGTCCTCCATCTTTGCAGCTTCTAACAATTGCGATATTCCAATTGGATACATCGTGCCTCTTTTCAAAAAGTCAGTCGTATGAAATCCATGAATGTTGATCACAAATGGAACGGTGATTCCCAGTTCAACCGCCAATTGCTTCAAGTGCTCCAAATACACTCGGTAGTGCTCTCGCATAAACAAGAAATAGTCATTTTTCAGGGCAACAGGCAGAGGCTGAATGGTATCTGCACCTTTGTTTGCGTTTTCAAAATAAGCAAGATCGTTTGCAGACAGCGTTCGTTTCTCTTCTAAGTATTGTTGAAATTGCTTTATCGTCACTTCATTGAAATCACCTTGATGAGTGACCCAGTGAAACATCCCTACCTCGTTATCCAGCTGGAAAAGGATGACTGGTCCACCTTCATCTACTTGATACGGCTGAATGACTGAACAAACTGCATCATACCAGTTTTTCACCTTTTCTAAATAAATCGGATGAAGGTAACTGACTACTTGAGTCGCATGCCGTTGGCCTTTCTCGTTTAGTGCGGCCGCCTCTGGATAGTTCTCAATGAACCAAGTCGGAACGCCATGATCAATAATTTCCGCCATCACGTAAGGACCTGGGCGAACGAGACAGTATAATCCTTCTTCTGCAACCATTTGTAAAAAGGATTGCAAATCACGCTCTCCTCTTGTTTCGCCTGTCAAATCTATGTACCCTTCTTCGTATTCGTGGAACTGCCATGGCACATAGGTACTGATCATATTGATTCCAGCTTCTTTAACATCTTTTAAACGATTTCTCCATTCTTGTTTTGGAACTCTAAAGTAATGAAGTTCTGCGCCAAACAACACGGTTTCTTTTCCATTAATGATGATCTTTTCCCTTTCGACTTGGATACTTACACCCCCTTTCAGCTTGATGAACGTGGAACAAATTCAATTGGAATTTGTTCACCTTCTACACCAGATTTCTTCTCAAGCATTCGGAACAACGATTCGGCAGCGGTTCGTCCCCATAGCTTTTTCTGAACTCTAACTGTCGATAAGGACGGTTGAAAATATTGGGCCAGGTCGATGTCATCAAACCCGACGAAGGCAATCTGTTCAGGGACCTTCAAACCTCTATGTTGGACGGCCTTAATCGCCCCCATCGCCATTTCATCGTTAGCTGATACAAAAGCGGTCGGATAGTCGTCATGGTTATCCAGGTAGTCCATCATCCCGAACATTCCGCTGATTTCTGTAAAATCAGCACGTATTAAATCAGACTCATGAAAAGTTAGTCCTCTTTTTGAAAGCGATTCTTTAAATCCTTCCAAGCGCTTTTCACCATCATAAGATTCTTCAGAACCAGCGATAAAACCGATTCGCTGATGACCTTGCTCGACGAGATGATTTACAGACTGGTCAATCCCTAGTTTGTTGGGAAGGAGAACTTCATCGATGTAGGGATTGTCCAGCTCGCGGTCTAACACAACCATCGGGAACTTATCGCTAGCTAAACTGGTTAATAACTCATTGCTAATGTGATAGTTAAGGATGATCGCTCCATCTACGTATCGTTCTACGAGCAGACGGTGTTTATCATCTGAAGCGCAAACCACCATCTCATATCCTTCTTCAATCACCGTATCTTGTATGCCTTCTAATATTTCGTTGAAGAACGGTCCTGTAAATCCACTTAAGAAAAAACCGATAATATTGGTTTTGCTTTTTTTCAGATTTTTAGCGTTTCTATTTGGTCGATAGCCGAGTTCTTTTGCTGCCAGTAACACCTTGTCTTTGGTCGGCTGAGTAATCAGCTTACTGTCGTTCATGACATAGGATGCAGTGGCTACACTTACATTAGCCTTTTTTGCAACATCTTTTAACGTAGACAACTCTTTCCCTCTTCTCTACCTCTAAGGCAACTATTAATAGTTTATTGAAACGTTTCAATAGTATTATAACCAGTAAGGAAAGCGATTACAATATAATTTTCAGAATTTTTTCCGGTTTGTCGTTTTTTGAGCGTTTAGTACTAATATTGAGAATTTATTACCATCTTTGGCTATTCTACTCTCACAGCCAATTCCTGTGCTTTCAAACAAAGCTCAGCAGCTTTAAAAGCATGTGCTTGAGTCATGGCGTTTTCAGTCCGGTGAATGCAATCGAGGATGAATTCACCGAAAAAAGGATAGCCGACCTGTCCGTGGAGAGCATAGTGCTTTTCTCCTTGTTCATTCACAAGATACAAATGATCAGGACTCTCATCTCTGGCAAGATCAATATACTTCCTGATTTCAATCGTCCCTTCAGTGCCGACAATAAATGTCCGGCCGTCTCCCCACGTCCCTAATCCTGCGGGAGTAAACCAGTCAACCCGGAAGTATTGAGTGGCCCCATTATCTCCGACCAGCGTTGCATCCCCGTAGTCCTCAAGTTCAGGATAATCTTCTTTAGAATGGTAGTTCGCCACTTTACTGTGCATCACCTGGGCATCATGGCACGATGCATAGTGCAAAAATTGTTCGATTTGATGACTGCCGATATCACAGAGAATGCCCCCATAGGATTCTTTTTCAAAAAACCACTTCGGACGGCTTGATGCATTCAAGCGATGTGGACCAAAACCTGTAACTTGAATCACTCTGCCAATAGCCCCTTCCTTAATTAACTGGTCGGCGAAAACCGCACTTTCCACATGTAATCGCTCACTATAATAGACCATGTATTTTCGGCCTGTTTCTTCGGTTTTCTGTCTCGCTGATTCCAATTGCTCCATCGTCGTAAACGGCGTTTTATCTGTGAAGTAATCTTTGCCATGATCCATCGCTCGTAAGCCGAGTTCACAACGTTTAGAAGGAATGGCAGCGCCAGCAATTAATCTTACTTCAGGATCGTTCATAATTTCCTCTTCCGAAGAAGCTACTTTTACATCTGGAAAAGCTTTGAGAAATGGTTGAACTTTTTCTAGATCTGAATCATACACCCATTTCAGATCGGCTCCAGCTTCCAATAGTCCATTACACATGCCATAAATGTGACCATGATCTAAAGCGGTCGCTGCAAAAACAAATTCACCTTGCGCGACCACGCGATTCGGTTTTCCTTTTGGCGCATAATTCATGCCGTCATTTTTGTCCATGCTAATTTCCCTCCTTTTTGTTTAATGAGTGCCCTCTACATTTAATACAATGTGATGATTATGTTTAACCATCGTTGAATTTTTAATTTTTTCTTGTAAATGGTGATAGTAAAGGTCTTCATCAATAGGGAAAGTCACCCAATCATCTTCCCACGTCGATAACTGCATGGCATTAGAAAGAGTCAGTCCAAGAATGCCTTCTTCTCCAGGTGCAAGAAGCGGTGTTCCTTTGCGGATCGCATCAACAAAATTTTGCGTGATTCCTTTATGTCCCGTTTCAACTCCTTCCACTGGAAGCTCACACTTCCATGTTTCCGGACTGCCAAATCCACCCTTATAGTCTTTATTAAATTCCGGTTCTGGGACGCGCAGCCTCCAGAAGGTCAGTTTGTTATCTTCAACCACTATTTTTCCGCGATCCCCAGAGATCTCTAATCGATTTGTCCCTGGTGCTTCTCCTGTTGAAGTAATGAAGACACCTGTCGCACCGTTCTCATATTCAGTAAAAGCGGTGACGTCATCTTCCACTTCTATATTGCGATGCTTACCAAAATAACAAAACGCCCTCATGCGAGTCGGCATCATTCCCGTCATCCATTGCCACAAATCCAATTGGTGGGGGCATTGGTTAATCAAGACTCCACCGCCTTCTCCAGCCCATGTCGCACGCCACCCCCCAGAATCGTAGTAGCTTTGCGCCCGGTACCAGCTTGTGATCAGCCAGTTGATCCGCCTTATCTCTCCCAATTCGTTGGTTTGAATCAGGTCACGCACCTTTTGATAAACAGGATTCGTTCGCTGGTTATACATTACGGAAAAAGTAAGATTGCTGGATTTCGCAGCTTCATTCATTTCCCGGACTTGTTTCGTATAAACGCCCACAGGTTTCTCACACAACACATGCAGACGATGCTTAAAAGCCTTAATAGCTAAGGAAGCATGATCATAATGTGGCGTGGCGATCAGCACAGCGTCAACGGAGCCCGATTTTAAAAAAGCATCTTCATCCGCAAACACCTTGATATCATCCCCAAGGTTTTCTTGTAAATCTTCGAGTCTTTCTTTTCTAACTTCCAAAACAGCGGTTAGTTTCGCTCCCTCAATTTCCTCGTTAAGTAAGGACTTGGCGTGAATGGTCCCCATATTTCCCATACCAATAATTCCGATCCGTACTTGATTCATATTTATCCACTCCTTTTACCGTAATCGATCATTCATATACTTCTTCCAACAAGCCCTTCACGTACGCGATATCCTTTATTAAAGCTTCTTTTGTTGGATACGTTTGACTAAAGTCTTCCATTCCGATAAAACCGTCGTAACCAACAGCTTTCAAATCCTTTAACACCCGCTTCCAATCAACGGTCCCATCAGAAAAAGAAGTCCAAACGACCTCCCAACTCTGCCTGGATTCGTTATGTTTCCATGCCGCATTTTTAGCATGGACGTGCGCCAAATAAGGACCTAATAGTTCCAGTCCCATCCGGTAGTTTTCATACCCTTCATGCACCATGTTTCCTGGATCATACAAGACTCCAATATAATGAGGGTCAAAAGATTTTACTAGTCGATAAGCTAAGCTTGCGCTTGGAGCAATCGTGTCATGGTGGGTTTCTACAAGCCCCTTCACACCATAGTGCTTACACAGCTGCTCGCACTCGCTTAAATAACGCACAGCTTTTTCGTAGAGATCCGTGTAATGGACAGAACGATCATACCGGGGGACACCAAGCCTGATCATGGAAGCACCTAATTTCCTTGCCATTCGTAAAACTCGTTCGGTTTCATCTAAATCACCGCAAGTTAAATAGGGAGTGACAGAGAGCGTTTCAATTCCCTCCCTAGTCGTCCATGTACGAATATCCTCAAGCTGCTCGTCCACACTGTAAGGGGAAAGAGTTGCTAAATTGTTTCCCCAAAAGCTTGGGGGATCCTGCTGCACGTTATCTGGTGGCACCTGACAACGCCATTCCACCCCGTCATAGCCGAATTCTTTTAAAGCTGAAACCAGTGCTTTAGGTTTTAAATCTGGAGTCATCACCGTAAAAACCGAAAATTTCATTTGTATCCTCCTCTCTTTGATTCCTACCTTTTAACATAAATAAAAAAAGATGCCTCGGCTTTTCTCCCATTAACCGATGCACCTTTTGATTTAACTCTCATTGGCCTATATTATATTTTTCGTTGTTTAATTAAGGGGAAAGGTTTTTTCAAGAAACGATTCACTTACCTGCAAACGAGTGGTTTCCCATCCATCCCCGCCTCTCACTTAAAGAATAAAGCCTATCTCTTACAATAAAACCAAGGAAATACTATTTCGAATACTGAAGGAGCCACTCATATAACTTTGGATTGCGGTATGTCTCGGTCCATGAGTCATGCCCCACACCCTCATAAACCGTAAAGTGAATGTCTCCGCCATGTCTTTTTATGGCCTCCACCATCTCTACAGACCTTTCTATAGGAACGATATCATCTTGATCCCCATGGAAAACCCACGCAGGGATATCCTTAATCGCTTCAGCCTTTTCTACTTCTCCACCACCACACACAGGCGCAATAGCCGCAAAAGTCTCAGGTGATCGTGCAGAAAGATGCCACGTTCCAAATCCTCCCATACTCAACCCGGTTAAATAAATCCTGGACTGATCTACGTTATAGTTGGCTTGAATTTCAGATAACAGACTTTCCAAAGGTTCTAATTCCTTTGTCCAGTAGGAATCCGCTGAGCATTGGGGAGAAGCGATAATGAAAGGAAACTCTCCTCCTTCTTCAATTTCTTTCGGGAGTCCTTGCCTTTTTACACGTTCTAAATCTGTTCCGCTTTCTCCTCTTCCATGTAAGAAAAGAATCAAAGGCCACTGTTTATCCGTGTTTTGATCATAATCCTCTGGCAGGTGTAACAGATATTCTAAAGTTCTTTCATTTTCGTTTCGCTGTTTTACCTTGCACTTCTTCTGCATAGTAAACTCCTCCAAAAAGTTTAGTAGTTTTATAGGTCATGTAAAAAGTGATGACCCCAAATCCATTGAATAGTCATACACTTCTAACTTAAGAATAGATACTCTTTTTGTACTGTTCAGGACTTACCCCCGTCAGCTTCTTGAACACTCGGCTAAAATGAGCCGGGTGTTTGAAGCCCACATTAAAACTTACATCTGTCACTCGACTGGAAGGCCCCAATAGAAAAACGATTTTCGCTTGATTAATTCTTCGATGATAAACATAGTGAAAAACCGTAAAACCTGTGACCTTCTTAAAGATCTTTGATAAGTAATATTTGCTGAAATGCAGTTCTTGTTCAAGTCTTTCTAAGCTAAGGTCCTCCATGTAATGGGATTCAATAAAAGAAATGACCTGCTGAACATGGTCTGCCTGATCAGACGTATCTTCTGCTTTATGCTGATTTTCCATAGCTTCTTTTGTAAACGCATACAAAATAGTAAGCAATTCTACAAATGCAAGCTGGAAACGGTACGTGGAAATTTCGGTTTTCTCATTATTGAATTCATCCATCCGCTTTAGAGCAGCTTCAAATTCTTCCTTCTGTTCAGCGTTCAAATGAAGACGGCAGGAATTCAGAACCATAAACGGTTGAAGTAAGCATTCCATGCTCATTCCCGACAGCATTTTCTTAAAAAATTCAGGATCAAAGTGAATCGTCGAACGGACATACTCTTCCTTGTTTAACACTCGTGGGCGATGTAGAGTCAATCCATTCATCAGAATGACATCTCCAGGAGAAAGCGTATAAATTTTATCTCCAATTAAATATGTACAGCTGCCCTTGTGAAAATAGTAGACTTCATATTCAAAGTGAGAATGGAAAGCATTCGCTGTCTTTGATTCATCATAATAGTTTAAATCAAAACGGCTTTTATCCTTTAAGATGGATGTTGGCATAAAAACCTCCTTAGTAGCGACCTAAGTACTTACTATCCTATTCTTTAAATATCCCCTTAATCCTGCCATCTCTTTATGATAATCAACTCTCGTATAATTCTAAAGGCAGCTCATCGGGGTCTTGAAAGAACGTAAACTTCTTACCAGTAATCTCGTCCACTCTTACTGGCTCCACTTCGATTCCTTTCCTTTCAAGATCTCTTTTACTACCCTCTACATCATCCACTTCAAATGCCAGATGCCTTAACCCTCGTGCTTCGGGATAGCTTGGTCGCTCAGGCCTGTCTGGAAAAGAAAACAGCTCGATCTAATACTCATTTCCGATTGCTAGATCTAACTTATAAGAGTCCCTTTCTTCTCTATAAGTCTCTTCTACGACTTTAAACCCTAGAGTCTCAACATAGAATTGTTTGGACTTGTCATAATCAGAACAAATAATCGCTATATGATGAATTTTATTTATCTTCATGTTTACGACCTCCCTATCTCTTGATCCCTTCATTCTACTATATCTTTCTATGGATGAGGAAGACAACACTCGACAATTTCCATTTTATTTCCACGTATATTTTCTAGGAATTTGTAGGCAAGATGTATGAAAAGGAGGTGAGATAAATGTTACTGATCATTGTTCTAGGATTTGTAATTCCGTGGTTAACAGCTGGGTATGTGTATAAAAGAACACCAAAACTCTTTTTTACAGTAGCCCCCTTCGCTGCACTCATTGCACTAATTTTGAACCAGCTCGGGATCCAAATCGGTCTTTGGAGCATCTCCCCTTCATCAAATATTGTGCTAGTTGATACGATCTTTCTCGATTTAGGCATCTTTACGATATCGGCTGTATGGTTTACGTATTTCCTCTATTACAAAAAGAAAAGCCTTTTATGGGTTTATCCACTATTTGTCCTTGGTATGACAGGAGTAGAATATATTGCTACTTTAATTCACACTTTGTCCTATCATGAAAAGTGGAACTTCTTTTACACGTTTTTGATGTACCTCGGTGGATTTATTATCATTCATCTTATTATTCGTAAGCTTGACGAACTTGAAGTCTACCCTTGATATCCTCTTATTTTGCGGTACCAGGTACGCAGTAATCACTTCACTGTGTCTGGTACCCCTTCGCTTCATTTTAGATGCCAGGTACCGGAATCTATCATTTCGGTACCTGCCACAAAACTAATACCAGAAAGCAAAAAGCGCTTGATTAATCTCAAGCGCTTTTTGTGCCAAAATGTTCAGTTTTTGAGTTAAAAATCATCGATCTCCCAAGAATTAATAGACCTTCTCTTTCTTCAACTTAGTTTGACTATATTGTTTGGCAGCACGTTTCAAATCATTAAATAGTGAAGACCATCGGGGATCTCTTTTATATAATTGCTCAGGATGGAATTGTAATCCAAATACCCAAGACTTGTTCTCACTCTCAATTGCCTCAATCACTCTATCCTTACTCGACCAACCAACTTCCCTTAAACCATTACCAAGTGAAAAAATTTTTTGACGATGCCTTGAATTTACATCTATATAATCTGATCCAAGGATTTCCGATAACTTGCTTTCCTTTTTCAACTCAATGGAATGTGTAAGAATGTCTGATTCTATGCCAAGAACTTCTTGGTGATGGTGATCAGAGCAGAGGTTTTCCAGTGTACCCCCGTGTACTTCATTTAGCATCTGCATCCCACGGCAAACACCCAGGATAGGTAAACCAGCGTTTAAAGCCTGTTGAAGCAAAACGAATTCAAATGAATAGCGAGTGTCTCCCGTCCCGCTTAAGTCAGGGGATGAAGGTAGAGGTTTATCAAGATTGAGATAACCTCCTCCCGTCACTAACAAACCATCCAATTTTGATAAATATGATTCAATTTCACTCGTATCATCTAACACTGGAAGTAAAATTGGATGCATCCCATGTACTTCTATCGCTTTAATGTAATCGCTTTCAATATACATTAGAGGATGTTGTGGGTATAAATCGTCACTCTTACCGTCATCTACATGTACAGTAATTCCAATCCAAGGTTTCAATAGGAACACTCCTAGCAATTACATTACTTTTTTCATTTCTGCATCGATTTCCTTTTGTGCAACGCTGCTTTTGGATTCAGAACCAAGCGTCAAGCTGTGCTGCTTTGTCATATACGTGTAGACCAAGCCTATTAACATGGCTATCGCGGCAAATCGGATGCCCCAACTCATGAGTGTACCAGCTATCACAGCAATGCTCTCACCAGTACCCCCGCCAATTATAAAAGAAATTCCAAACATGGTTGCTGTTAATACGCCTAGTGCCATAGTCAAAAAAGCTATCCAGCCGTACAAATTTTCAAACAGTTTTATTACAGCTTTCTTCAAATGAACACCTCCGAAATTATAGTCCAAAAATCGGTAAGAATCCTGTCAATAGAATAATGGTTAGGAGTACATGGAGCAATATCCACAATACAGCCAGCTTAGAAGTTTCTTTAAAACCTGACCCAGCTATTCCCATCGCTACAAATAACCCTAATGCAAGAGGAGGCGTCATTCCCTCTAGTGCGCCTGTCATAGCAGGAAGCATCAAGGCAAATAATACAGGATCTCCACCTAACGCTCCAAATGCTGCAATCATAGCGCCGCCTAATATAGCTATTTGAGCAGAACCAGGAAGAACCATTCCAAGTATCATAAAGAAAAACGGAAGCACGACAATCATAATAGGCACACTCATATTCATCGATACAAACCAATTACGGACAACCTCTTCCATTTGCATTCCAGCGAATACTTTAGAGGTAGCGTAGGCCATGTAGATTGTAACACCGATTGGCACCACTTGAGATAATGACTTTTTAAATACACTAACCAATCGATCTATGTAAGATCGTGATGAAGAAAAGAAAGATTTTCTGCCAATTCCAATGGCGTAAGCACCAGCAATGCCAGGAGTAAACATTAAAACAGAAGAAGAGAAGGATTCTGCTCCATCAGCTCCAATTCTTGAAACGATGGCTCCAGTAAATTGAGCATCTGCTAATAAAGGTACAAAAATTAACGCTGGTAAAATCAGTGCCGGCCAGCCTATACGAAGGCTGCTTTTGAATGGCGGTAAATCCTTTTTCACAATTGGGCTTACTTTGTAATACTTACAGAGACCCCAAAGAGTTAACCACCTTTGAACAAAAAACCAAAAGCCAATCCCATATGCAGCAACAATCCATTGGCTTAGCGTGATACTACCTGGATTTACTTCATTCAAAATTCCAAATGTTAGTAGGACAATGCCTGAGGGAGGTATGATATTCCCTAACATGCTTGATGACATTTCAGTAGTTGCAGCTAATCTTGAAGGGTAACCTGCTTTTTTCATGGTTGGTATAGTAAAGACACCGGTTGCCGCAACATTACCTGGCCCTGTACCAGAAAGAGAAGCCATAAAAGTACTACCTAAAAGAGATACATAGCCAGCGCCACCTCGAAACCTTCCCACGACAGCCAACATCAAATTAATTATTCGTTGAACGACTTTCGTTGCATCAAACAATACGGCAACAACCATAAAAGCAAATATTGCATAGAACAAACTACTAGTTGAGGGGTAAAGCAAAGAAGACCACATTAAATCGAATTGACCTGAAACCAAAATGATAAAAAAGAAAGAAGCTGTCATTACTTCATACATCGGTCGCTTTAAAAAAACAAACAAAACTGCGACAAAAGCAATCAAGGCTACCAAATAAAGCATTGGCATGGGGATTCCCATTCATACACCTCCACAGTTATAATTAAGATTAAGTGCACCTATTACAAAATCAACAAACTAAACAACGAAAACTGGTTATAACATGTTCTAATCCGAGTATATCAAAATTTTTAGAATAATCAATAATTTTTTTAAAAATCGTGAAACCTCCTATTTCACAAACCCGTATCATTTCCCCATACCACCCAAATATTGTTATAATCAGTACATACAACTCACAGAAAAGTTGGTGAATAATTAGTGAATCTAAAACGTGAACAAGCAACTCCTCTTTACGTTCAATTAAAAAAGTTAATAGAACAAAAAATTGTTAGTGGAGATTGGAAGCCAGAAGAGCAAATTCCTTCGGAAAGAGAGCTCGGGAAAGATTATGAAGTCAGCAGAATAACTGTTCGCCAAGCAATTAATTTGGCAGTTCATGAAGGATTATTGTATCGAACTCATGGAAAAGGTACCTTCGTAACAAGTCAGACTACGATAAAACAAGAGTTAAGCAAAGTAGATACGTTCCAGTCATCTTTATCACAACATGGTCTTGTTGCTTCTACAGATATCATAAAAACGGATAAGACCGTAACAGATCTTCAGTTATCTACATTACTGAACGATGAAATAACCGATCCCCTATGTAACCTTCAACTAGTAGGGTACGGTGATGAAACCCCAGTTGTTTTCTATGATAGTTTTTTCCCTTTGGATATTGGAACACAGCTTATAGAAGCTGGTAAAAAGGAAGTTGAGGAAGGAAACCCTTTTACCACCTTAGATTTATATAAGAAGATCAATGATATTACTCCTACAAAGAGCCGGCAAACCTTTGAGTCTATTCTCTCAGATGAGCGAATTACAAAGGTCCTTAAACTAGAGGAAATCACCCCTATCTTTAAAGTAACTTCGATTATTTATGCGTCGGAAAGGCCAATAGAGTATAGAACCTCCTATTATAAAGGAGATAAGTATAAGTTTTTTATAACAAGATCAATGAATTGAACGATAAGCACGGAGTTTAGTTTGAATTTTTAGAATTGACAAACAAATTACCGTGCTTTATAATCGACTCAACTGGTTATAACATGTTATATTCAACGAAATCTGAAAGGGGAATTATTATGAAAGAACAACTTCGCATTGTCTGCCCTAATGGTCACCTAGGATTTGCTCCAACAAAAGAAGAAAGCTTTAAAATAGCTGCAGCAACTAAACCGGACTATTACTGTTGTGATTCTGGCAGTGATGATATAGGTGCGACCGCACTTGGTGCCGATCGGTCTGTCAGTATGAGAAAATGGCAAAAGCATGATTTAGAATTAATGCTTCTTGCTGCCCGAGAGCAAAATGTACCAATGTTAGTTGGTTCAGCCGGTGATTCTGGTTCTAATAGTCGAGTGGACCTTTACATAGAACTGATCAAAGAGATTGCTGCCGAACATAATCTTCCGCCTTTTAAAATTGGTTACTTCTATTCAGAAGTTGATAAAGAAGAATTAAAAAATAGGATGGATCATAATGTCGTGGTTGAAGGATTGGATGAGCGTCCAGCACTCACCAAGGAAGATGTAGATAAGACAGAACGCATTGTCGGGGTAGCAGGAGTACATCCATATATAAAAGCGTTGGACATGGGAGCTGATGTAGTTATTGGGGGACGGTCTAGTGACTGTGCCATTTTTGCAGCCCCAGCTATTCGAGAAGGCTTCCCAGAAGCTCAATCTTACTATCTAGGAAAAGTACTGGAATGTGCTTCTTTCTGCGCAGAACCTTATGGTGCAAAAGAAAGCGTAGTAGGTACTGTAACCAAAGACGATGTAAAAGTAACCGCGATGCATCCAAACCAACGCTGCACCATTGCTTCTGTAGCTGGACACGCGATGTATGAGCGTGCAAATCCTAATTACGAATATGTTGCCGGCGGGATGCTGGATATGACCAATTGCGAATACGAGCAATATGATGAGAAAACAACCCGAGTTACTGGTATGAAATTTGTACCCGTCGAAGGAAAAGTAAAAGTAAAATTAGAAGGTTCAGGCAAAAATGGAGAGAAATATATAGGTATTGCTGGTGTGCGCGATCCTTATACCATTAAGAACATTGACAAAGTAATAGAGATGGCGGAGCAGCAAGTGGAGGAAGAGTTTAAAGGCAGTGATTACAAAATTAGTTTCCGTGTATTCGGAAAAAACGGGGTAATGGGCGATCTTGAACCAGTAAAAGAAATCAAATCACATGAGCTTTGTATTATTGTTGAGGGAATTGCTGAAACACATGAAGAAGCTGAAGCTTTGACCCTTTATGGAACCCGCCAAATATTTTATGCCCGCCTACCCGAAGTAAAAGGTACAGCAGGTACAGCAGCCTTTATAGTAGATGATGTTCTGCCAGCTACAGCTTCCTATTCCTGGACAATGAATCATACAATCCCAGTGGATAACCCCCTAGATTTGTTTGACGTTAGAACTTCGAACATAGGTGAACTAGTAAAGTCATAATTTGGAGGGATAGAATATGAAAACAGTTGCTTTAAGTGAAGTAGCAAAGACAATCCGAAGTAAGAATGCAGGAACAGATAAAATTACATTTGATATCATCTTTAAGGAACAGGGAACTTATGAACAGATAAAAAGCAGCAAAACGATTAATCGTAAAAAACTTGCAAATTTGTACAACATTGAGGAAGAGCAAATTACAGACTTTGTAGAGTATGATCCAGCTAATGCCATTAAATTCACCATTCGTCGTTTCGCTCCAAGTGGGGATCCTGGAGAAGGTGATATCTTCGGTTCACAGCAATATCCTCCTCTTCTTGATATTCAAGTCCCATATAACCATTAGAAAATAGGGTGACTGTTTTTAACAGCCACCCTTCCTTTAATAGTAAAAACAATGCGATAGTTTGGAGGAACCATTATGAACACATTATTTGTAGCTGGTCACTCAAGGCTGCCGACCGGAATTGCAGCTAATCATATTTCTGATTCTTTAACCCTCACCCTTGAAGTTGACAGAAAATATGGAGTAATCGTAGATGTATCCTGTACATTGGCAACAGATCATGGCAAAGATTATATTAAAAGTGTTCTTAAGGGCCATAGTTTAAAAGAGGGATACGAAGAACCTTTAAATCAGTTAAAAGATAGTTATCTTGGGAAAGCCGGAAATGCGATTGCAGCTGCTTTGAAAGATTCATACAAACAATACCGGTCTCACAAGAATTCGGGATTAAAGAAACACGCTTGAAAGGTTCAAGCGTGTTTCTTGGTACAATACTAAGAAAACAAAACCCCAGCATTCCGCTCCAGCATCTGCGATACCTGTTCTTCTGTCATCCCTCTTTCCTTCAACTGCGGAAGAATGCGCTTAAACAGACGATCAGGCGACCAATTTTGCATCAATGGCTGAATCGGTTCAGGAATGACAGGATCTCTCCCCCACCAAACATTAACCGTATCATGAGAAAGGAACAGCTGTTTTTCATACCCTTGCCCTAACAGTCCCATAAGAACTGTCATTCTGGCCTCGTCCATCGGCGCACCAACCATCCCCTGGATTCCAAAGCGGTCCATGGCGATATAGACGCCTTGGTTCAAGGTCTCTAAGTGCTGGGTGATATCGGTCGTCCCACACATGTGTCCGATGACGATTTTAGATGGATCTGCTCCTTGACCGATGAGAAAAGTGGCTTGTTCCGGTCCCATCGTCCCTTCCTGAGTGTGCGTAAGTAAGACGATGCCTGTTTCTTTTTGAGCTTTTACCGCCGCCCGGAAAAACATCTGCTCATACTCGGTAATTTCTCCTTTACTAGAAGCAAGCTTGATAATGCCAGGCTTGATACCGGTACCTTCGATCCCATTTGTGATTTCTTCCATAAACAGTTCATAGATTTCCTCTTCAGCTGTTCCGAGCTGTTGACGGAACTTGAAGTACGGGGTAGCTCCTTCGCCTTCATAGTAATAACCTGTGGCGCAAATAATGTTCAGGCCCGTATCCTCAGATACCGCTTTTAATAGATTCACATCTCTTCCGCATTCATTTGGCGTTGGATCGACAACTGTATCCACGCCCTGCTCCTGAATCAGTCGAGCCACTTCTATCCCTTGCCGCTTCTTTTCGTCGAAATCTGAAGTGCCAAGTGTCATGTCTCCTTGAAACCCTGGATAGCCGAAATAAAAGTGCTCGTGGATCAAAGTTTTCCCAAGTTCATTGGCATCTACAGGACCGAGTACCGTTTCTACCATCCCCATACACGTTCACTCCTTATTGTTCGCTTCTCGCAGACTCGAATTCTTGATTCTTCTGATCCCGAATTTTCCTTCTCAATATTTTTCCGACACTAGATTTAGGAAGCTCGGACTCAAACTCTACGATATGAGGGACTTTATAAGCGGCCATATTCTCACGGCAGTAAGAAATCAACTCTTCTTCTGTTGCTGTCTTTCCATCCTTCAATACGATCACGGCACAAACCGTTTCTCCCCGGTACTCATCAGGTACACCAACGACTACCGCTTCCTGAACGGCATCATGTTCATAAATGACTTCCTCAACATCCCTCGGATAAATGTTGAACCCACCAGCAATGATCAGGTCCTTTTTCCGATCAATAATATAGAGGTATCCCTCATCGTCGACGCGCCCGATGTCTCCGGTATAAAGCCATCCATCGCGGATCGTCCCTCCAGTTTCCTCAGGCATATTCCAATAGCCTTTCATCACCTGCGGTCCGCGTAGCACCACTTCTCCAGCTTCCCCAATCGGAAGCTCTTCGGTGCCTGTCGCGACATCGACAATCTTATAATCTGTGGAGGGCACACCGATTCCGACACTGCCTGGTTTTCTTTCTGCAAAAAGCGGCGTGCAATGAGTAACGGGGGAACTTTCGGATAACCCATACCCTTCATACACTTTTGCTCCTGTTTTCGCTTCAAAACTCCGCATCAACTCCTGCGGCATCGGCGCACTTCCGCTGTTACACACACGGATGCTGTCAATTCCGTATTCCTCTGCTTTTGGGTGACTGTTGATGGCAACATACATCGTCGGTACACCTGGGAAAAAGGTCGGTTGCTCGCGTTTGATTGTTTCAAGCACCTCCTCTAATTCAAAACGAGGCAGCATAATGTTTTTCGAACCTGAGTAAATGGAAAGATTCATACATGAAGTCATGCCAAACACATGGAAAAGAGGAATGACCGTCAAATATCGCTCGTTCCCCATTTCGATTTCATCTTTAAAGTATTCATTCGTCTGCACTACATTTGCGACAACATTTCGGTGCGTCAGCATGGCTCCTTTCGAACGGCCTGTGGTTCCACCGGTGTATTGAAGCACAGCAAGATCCTCACTAGGATTAATATCTACTGGGCTAGGAGGTCCCTCGGCCTGTTTCAAAAACTCAGGAAACTCAATCTCATCGCTAGCCCCTTCAAAATTCCCGTTGAACATAACCACAATGACATTCTTAATAGATGTTTGGTCTTTCACTTTTTCAAGAACAGGTAATAGAGGTCCATAAATGACAATGGTTTCTGCTCCAGAATCGGTTAAGATATGAGCAAGTTCGCACTCGACAAGCATCGGATTCACTTGAGTAACCACAGCCCCTGCCTTTAATGTCCCATAGTAACTCGTGACATAATGGGGACAGTTCGGAAGCATAATGGCTACGCGATCGCCTTTTTCCACGCCTTCTTTTTGCAGTGAGGAAGCAAAAGCTTGGACTTGTCCGTTCAATTCTTCATAGCTGATTTCATGTCCAGAAAACGATACCGCTGGATTCTTCGGGAACCGGTCCACCGACTGCTGTAAAACGTCTGTCAGCGCGATATCCGGAATGTCCACTTCAACTTGAATATGATCTGGATAATGCTTTCTCCATACTCGTTCCATGTATGTTTTCCTCCTTATAATTAAAACGTCAATCCTCCACCATCGACCATTAGGGTTTCACCGGTAATAAATGAAGCCTGATCGGAAGCTAAAAACAAGACCGCTTCCGCCACTTCTTCGGGCTGACCTAACCGCCCAAGCGCATTCGCTTTAGAAATAATATTCCACTTTCGCTCATCTTCACGCCAGGGCTTCACGATCGGCGTATCAATCACACCGGGACCGACCGCATTAACGCGAATGCCATAACGGCCGTACTCAAGCGCAGCATTTTTTGTTAACGTAACAAGTCCGCCTTTTGACGCGTTGTAGGGTCCTGATCGTTTCTTTCCTTTAAAGCCAAGTACACTGGAGGTATTGATGATGGCTCCCTTGCCCTGCTTCATCATGACCGGAGCCGCATGCTTGATGCCAAAAAACACACCCTTCATATTGATATCCACTACGGTATCCCATTCTTCTTCGGAAAGTTCATGGAGCTTCTTCTCCTCGCCCCCGACACCTGCATTGTTGAATAGCACATCGATGGAACCCAGTGTTTTCTCTGTAAAAGAAACGGCTTCCTGGACACTTACTTCCCTAGTTACATCCAGTTCAAAAAACTCAGCTCTTCCCCCTTGTTCTTTGATTTCTGCAACCACATTTTCTCCTTGATCCGTATTTCGATCACTAATGATAACGGCTGCTCCTTCTTCTGCCATTCGGAGTGCCGTCGCGCGCCCGATTCCGCCCGCTGCCCCTGTAATGAGGACGTTTTTCCCCTCTAATCTCAATCTGTTCCCTCCCTTTTCACAATTGTTAACGCTTTCATATACTAACTGGTTGGTATGTAGTGTTGAAAAAAATTTACAAATGCTGCCTATTGTCACTATATATCAATATTTTAGAAAATTCAAACATTAACTCGAGTGCATTTTTCCATAAAAAAAGACAGTTCCTTTCTAGGATACTGTCTCAGTCTCTTATTTACTGCATCATTTCCATCTGCTCAAACGCTTCAGGGTAATGGATCGTATCAAATACTTCTCCAGTATCCGCATTCACGACCTCAATCGTTACATTATAATCATCTGGATTGGCCCCATCGAACACTTGGAAGAACATTCCCGTCATCCCAACACCCATGGTCGCAAACCCGTCAAAGCTGTTCTCGTAAGCTTCCTGGTCAACCTTCATTGTAATTTTTGAGAAAGATGAATTGGCTTCGATATCCTTAATAGAAGGAAAATCACCGCTGGTTTTAATGTCTTCGATTGAACGTTTCATCTGCTTTTCCATTTCTTGCATCATTTCTTTATGCTGCTTTTTAGACATCTTATAAGTAATCGTTCCGTCTCCATTATCGACGACTTCCTTTACACCTGCAGCTTCAGCCTCGGCTTTCACTTGCTCGAAATCGGTTTGCTGCATTTCAAGGAATGATTTTGGAAGAGTGACTTTAACGTTCGTTAAATTCTTATCGACACTGATGGATGAGTCTTTGTCTTCGTCAGCATTCGTTGATTCACCTGACTGGCTGTCTTCATTCGCTTTAGATTCTTCTTTTTGCTCAGTAGTTTCCGCACCTTCAGCTTCTGATTCCGAACTTGAATCATTTCCGCAAGCTCCTAAAACAAACAGAAACGCCACCAAGACAAACAACAGTTTTTTCATTGTTTTTGCCCCCCACCTGATTTTAAAAGACGCCCTCCTCATACTTATGTTCCTTTAGATAATTTATTAATATCGTACCACACCTTTTTAACTAGAAGAAGGTGAATCTATCCTAGTATCATCACACCAAACAACTAGACTTTTACCATATTTAATAGGGTATAGACTTATAGAAAGACCATTTACTTACAGAAAGGAGCTGTTCTTTTAATGTTTAGTCATGCTCTATCAACGATTAAGGGTGGGTGGCAGCTACTGAGGTTTATAGCCGTGGTCTCGTCAAGTGTCGCAACCATTGTATCCACCATCCTTCCTCTTTACTTATATTCCGATGTTTCCTTCACTCAGTTGTCGTACATATTTTTCCTTTTACTTTCTGGTGCCCTCCTCATCCATGGTGTACTTACTCACATTTTGAATGATTACATAGACGACAAATCTGGAACAGATACCCATAGCCCAGCTATTTTGTCTGGAGGCAGCCGTGTTATTCAGACGGGTACTATTTCTTCTGAAACGATGTGGAAATTAGGAAAAGGGTTGATCTTAATTTTGAGCCTAGTGGTCATTGGACTACTCATAGCTCAATCTTTCAAGCTAGCAATCTTACTTTCTCTTGGGTTGTGGGGAGCGATTTCCTATTCCTTGCCTCCCTTATTACTAAGTTATCGTCCTTTTCTAGGAGAATGGCTATCCACTTTTCCGTCCGTGTTATTTCTTGGACTTGCAGGGGCCTGGCTGGCATTGGACACCCTACCTCAATGGGCCTGGCAAAATGCGATTATCAATGCACTTATATGTATTGCCTGGGTAATGGTTCATCATATTCCCGATATGGAAGCGGATCGGCAGGCAACACCTAAGAAACTAACATGCGTGGTGTGGGCAGCCGATACGTTTGGAAAGGCATATTGTCGTCTTCCAGCTCTCTTATATTTTGGTCTGACAGGGTTGTGCGTAACCTGGCTAGGAATAGACCGAATAGTTGCTGCAGGTGGAGTTTTTGCTACTGTAATTATCTCAATGGCCCTCATTCTGAAAATGGATGTGGATGATCATGAGCAAGTTTCTAATTATGAAAAATTGATTTTGATGTTAGCTATGGGGACAGCTGTATGGTTAGGACTATTTATATGAAGCAAGCTCTTAAATACTGAGCATTAATTCCAAATAAAAATCACCCAGTGGTGGATTGGTTCCTTATGATTAGGTAAGGAATAGATGTTTAGATCCATTGGATTCTCCACCCATTTGGTATGGTTATGTCTAAGTAAGGTATGAAAACCATAGAAACTCCACATAATTTTATGTCCGTTTTTTAAAAGTACATCATATTTGAAAAGGATATGATATAGATGAAGTAATAAAGTAGGACGAGCAGGAAAAGAGAATGAAACCAAGGATATCAGTACTAACTTTAGGAGTAGAAGATTTAGAAGAGTCATTGGAATGTTATAAAAATGAGGTAGTGAAGGAGACCGATAGCACTCCCCCCTTTAATTTCTTTCATTTATTTCAAAAGCTGCGCGTATCCCTGACTCAATGGCCCCTTCCATCCACCCATGAAAAGAACTCGTATGCTCTCCTGCAAAATGCAACCTGCCTTCAGGTTGACGGATGACGTCGGTAAATTTTGCACCCTGACCGGGAAGGAAGAGAGTAAAAGCACCTGCAGAAAATTGATTTAAACTCCAATTATATGAAAATGCCTGCATGTATTCTTTATATACAATTCTCCCATACATTCTGGCTAAATCATCAAGCAATTCACGAACCATTTCATCATGAGGTAAACTAGCCCAGAGGATTGCATCTTGTCCCCAGCTATAACTGCCCAATAAAACTGCAGGACCACTGGAGCCTATTCCATGGCTTGGGATATAAGAAAATCTCGAAGGCAAATCTGTTATGGCATTCCCTACTCCTGCCTTCTCCCAGAAGCGATGTTTAAATTCTATGCCAATTTTAACAGCAGGAAGGTTGATAAGCTCTCGGATAATCTGCCATTTATCAAAAGAAATTGAATGATAAGGAAAAACATCGATAAATTGAAATACAGGAAAAGGAACAGTAACGATTGCATAATCTCCCTCATAATGATGCCTTCTGTTCGTTTTAGGATCGATTGCTTGGATTCTCACCCCATTTTCCATTTGATAAATTTTATCCACTTTTCGATTCAAACAAGTATTGTGCTGCAACTCCTTCATAAAAGCCAGGGGTAGTTGATCATTCCCTCCGTCTATTTCAAAAAACTTCACTTTCTTACTAAAAATAGGAAAAATAATGTCAGTCAAAATGTCCACAAATGAAAACTCCGGAAACCCTTCAAGTCCCAACATGACTCCTATACTCCTTATGGCGTAAGGGGACAACGGCCTTCCAATTGGATTATATTGAAGAAACTCTCCCATGGAATATTCGGAGTATTGTGCTTTAAGCCTTTCCTGTTCGTCAGGCGTACTAGTTGAATATAAATCTAGAAATGGTTGTGTAGCCTTTAGAAAGAGTTCAGTAGCCGTTTTTCCTTTTTCATTTTCATTTACGGGAAATCTTAAAATATCAGGGGTTTCCTCATATACTTTTCTTGTAGTTAGAACATTATTTGCATAAATTAAATCAACAGGAGAGGAATTAATAAAAGAATTCAAAGGTAGCTTAAACCGTCTGATATATTCAAACACCAATTCATGATTATCTGGGATTCTCATGGCCCCTACATCTAAATAATTCCCAGAAGTAAACGGGTGCCTGACTGTATAAACCCTTCCTCCAATCCGATCATTCCCCTCTAATATGGTCACTTGATGACCGGCTTGTTTAAGCAAAGAGGCAGCAACAAGCCCAGCCATCCCGCCTCCAATAATGACTACCTTTTTAGGATAAAGTTTTTTTTCTAAGCCATTTTTTATAATGCTAAGCATGTCAGCAGGGTAACTTAATTTGGCGTATCCAAACTGTCTCAAAACACTCCCCCCTTTATCTCTCATCTATATGTTCAAACGAGGGAGAACAGTATTATAATAAGGGATAATACTAAGCGGCTGATCTCCAACCTGGACATTCAATACCCACAGCTTCCTATGCATCTTTTCACCCTTTATTTTTCTAGAAAAGGCACCTGGATTTCAAACGTCTATCCAATCATGATAGCTACATTTCTCCCCATGCCATACCTAGAAAAATCAAGATTCAAACAAGATTATTACGGCCTTTATAATAATGACGAAGATAGAAAAAGACTACCTTATCACAAGGTAGCCCCTTCACTCGCTTAAGCCGCTTTATCCTTTGACTCATACAACTTCTCAGCCAATTCCTTCTTAAAACCAAACAGGTAAGTTAAAACAAAACCACCAGCATATGAAATCTACAAGGAACCAGGGGAGTCCGCACTCAGACCCGCAAATGGCTGAGTCAGCACAACCGTTATCAAGGAACCTACTAAAATTGTTACAAGAGGAGTTAGCAAAGGAGCCAGACTGTCTGGCAAGCGGTTTCTGAAGAAATATTCAAATTTAACGAAAATTCAGCCTTTAAAATGACACCTACAAGGGCACCAACTCCAGTACTGACTATCCAATCTAAATATCCCCTCCATTTAAGAAGGAAGATTATCTAGTTCTCATTCTTAACATAGGTTCCCGCTATGAAATCATGGATGGACCTTTTATCCTCACGTGTCATAACCATAATTCCACTTACAATAAACCCAATACCAAGTGAAAAAAAGTAAACAATCCCTCCGACAATTACCCGCATGAACATAGTAGAAACGGTCACATTTTCCCCCGTTATTTTAACAATACGAATATTACAGATCCGTTTTCCAATCACATAACCTTTCCATAATACCGGAACAAAAAGTAAATAGCAGTAACTTAATAAATTGGTGAAGTTGAATTCCTCCATGTAAAATTCCCCGTAAAAAAATAAGGTTATGGTGCCAAGTAAGAGTCCCACGATGATTGAATCAATAATACTTGCCATCAGTCGTATCCAAAATCCTGCCGGTCGCTCCATGTAATCTTCCTTTCATCCGCTTATTACGGAGTCGTTAAAAACACCGGTTGCATCGACTCACTCCTCCATATTATTCACCTTCGTTAACTTAGGTTGCATTTTTTTATTATTTCAACCGGTTCCCTTTTCCTCAGATGGAACTCAGATGAACTTAGGAAACAAAAAACGACTGCCCCAAAAGGCAATCGTTTTATCGCCACTGAGTAAGGGGAGTCTCAGAGAACTCAAAGAATACGGAGTTCTTTCTATCTAGTTATAAATCATACGACCTACTATGATCTTTAGTGCAAATAGCCTCGTTTGAATTAGCATATTTTGGGAACACTTTCCCTGACTTCGATTTAAAAAAGGAGGCGTTTCTATGAAAAAGTATTATCTGTTTAGTATCATCCTGGCTGTTGGCTTACTATTAGGAGCTTGCGGATCATCCGAAAGTCAAGACAACTCAGATTCTACAGAGCAGACGAATGAACAGGACAGTGAAGCCACTAGTGGAAATGCGGATAGTTCTGAAGGATCTTCTGAGGAAACTAGCAGCAGTGATGAAGGACAGGAGACCGAACTGGCATCCGGCATTGATACGGTCATTGCCTCTGTTGAAGATTTGAATTCCAGCTTAGAAGACTCCGCTGATGTAACTACATTAAATGAAAAAGGGAAAACCCTTGAAGAAGACTGGGACAGTATCGAAAAGAAAGTCGAAGAACAATTCCCAGATCAATATGAGAAAATAGAGAAAAGCCTCTACCCACTCATTGATGAAGCTAAAAAAGATGAACCTGATGTAGAAAAAATGAAGGAATTGGTGAAGCCTACGTTAGACAGCCTGAATGAATTGAAGCAGAGTGTTGGCTCTGAGGGCTAAATGAGTGTGAGTTTCATCAAAAAAAGACTGCCCACTGAGGCAGTCTTTCTCTCTGGTTAATCATCATCCTGATCTTGCTTCGATGCCATAACCTCTCCTGTCTGACCATTGATCTTCACTTCATACTCGGTCTTTCCATCCTTCATCTCTACTTCATAGTGACCATCTTCAAGCTCTACTTCGACGACTTCACCTTTTCCTTCTTTCTTAGCCATTTCTTCAGCTTTTTCTTTAGAAACCTTTAAATCGGCATGGCTTTCATTGTCTTCTGAATCATCGTCATCATCGCGTTCGGACTTTACGATTTCACCAGAATTTGCATCAATCTCAATATCAGCTTCTTTCCCGTCTTCCGTTGTTCCTTCCACTTCATAAATGAGACGGTCGCCTGCTTTGTCCTTTTCTACTTTATCAATGGTAAGTCCCTGTATTTCCTCTTTCGCCGACTGTTCTGCATCTTCCTGAGAAAGTTTGGCGTCCTGTCCGTTCCAGTCGTCACCATTGTTTGTCATTGCGTTGACACCAAAAGCTCCCCCTAAAACAATCGCTCCCGTAATACCGCCTATGATCAATTTTTTCTTCATTGTATATCCTCCTTAGGTTTGATTCTATCTATAGACTACACAGACAAGATGAGAATCAAAGGAGAGAAAAATGAGAATTTGATGAGAAAATTAATCATCCCAGCTAACGGACATGACTTCTCCGGTAATCGCATTGACCTGAACGGTCGCTTCGTTTCCATCTTCGCGTTCGATTTCTACTAAGAAGTAAGCACCGTCATCCGAAGACTCATAATCGATATCGTCCACATTGCCGGACACCCGTTCCAAAGCGACTTCTCTTGCTTGTTCTTCTGTTATCGGATCGGCCGGCGGTTCTGATTCCTCAGAAGGCTCGTCTTGAGGACCCGTCCCTTCCACACGTTCCATACGAACGATGCGGCCGTCTTCCTCGGAGACCTCTAAACGATATTCCCCTGTTTCAAGCGTCATCGTCACCATGTAGCTGTCATCCCCAGGTTCGATACTCGTAATCTTTCCTTTGTATTGCTCTTCAACTTTTTGACGCACTTCATCCGCCGAAACACTGTCTTCTCCCATCCACAACTTGGATCCCTGCCATCCTAATAAAAGGAGGACGAGGCCACTCGCTATAGCAATCATCATTTTGTATTTCATTGTTCGTCACCTCTCCCTCCAGTTTACAAAAGGATTATGAGAATTTACTGAGAAAGCGGCAAAAGAATCGTTGCGGATGTTCCGTGTCCGATTTCACTGTCCAACTGAATCTCTGCGCCAAGGACATGTGCCAGTTCTTTGGCTAAAGAGAGTCCGAGTCCAAAACCTCCTGATGCCCGGGATCTGGCTTCATCCACCTGGTAAAAACGGTCGAACACTTTTTCCAAATGGCCTTTCGAAATGCCGATCCCATGGTCGGTAATGACAATCCTTGCCTTATTCCCGACTCGATCCATTCGTACGTCAACGGACGAATCACTATACTTACGCGCATTATCCATAAAGATATAAAGCAGCTGCTTCAGCTTATGTTCATCGGTTTTTACTGTTAACCCATTGGTTACTTCAAATACGACTTCACGCTCGTAGGCTTTCTCAAAAGCATTGATCGTAGACTGAAGAATTTCGGATAAAGCATGATCCTCCCACTCCATATTCCAGTGCTCGTCCTGCTTCGCTAAAAGCAGTAGCTGCTGGGTCAACTTACGCATCCGTTCCGCTTCAGACTGGATCGCTTCAACGGACTCCTTAAAAAGAGCCTCGTCGTTCTTGCCGCGGCGCTTCAATAAACTTGAGTAAGATTCAATGACTGTGAGCGGCGTTTTCAGCTCATGGGAAGCGTTCGATACAAACTGTTCCTGCCGTTCATAATTGGCCTCCAATTGATCGATCATCTGGTTGAAGGTTTCCGTCATTTGATAGAGCTCATCCTTCGATTGCTTTGGCGTCTCTATTCGTTGAAACTGGCCGCTTCCCCGGATATGATCCATCGTCTGAATTAGCGAGGTAATCGGCTTTGTAATCAAGTTGCTCAATACGCGCGCAGAAATAAACAACGGAATGATAGCAAGAAGGGTGACAACGAGTAAGACAATCCTCAATAACTCCAGGTTCTCTGCTTCTGCCTCCATAGACTCGGTCATCTGCAAAGACGCCACTTCTCCATCCGTCCACACAATCGGAAGCGCCACAAATGCATAAGGCGAGTCATCAATAGAACGGACATCTGTAATTTCCTGCTGATAAAACTGGGTATCCTGTTCAATCAGATCCTGCTCATTACCTGCCGTGACAGTCGCGTCTGACTCGTTATTTTCCAGTACAATCTGAAGCATTCCGCCAGGAGGCACGTAAGCCCGAAGCAAGTCCTGAGTTGCCGCCGCACTCTGATTTTCACTGACACCTGCCAGTACCTGTTCTGCCTCTTGCTTCGCTTGCCCGAGCTCGGTATTGAACATAATATTTTTGAAGGAAAAATAAATCGTAACGTTGATCAAGATCAATAGAATCACAAACAACACCGTCGTAAACACATGAATCTTATTCGTCAGCTTCATCGCGGATCCTTCAATACATAACCGACGCCTCTGACCGTATGAAGAAGCTGCGGTTCGAAGCCTTTGTCCATTTTATTTCGTAAATATCGCACATACACATCCACAATGTTGGTGTCACCGTAATAGTCATAGCCCCAGACGTGATCGAGCAGCTGTTCACGGTTTAAGACCTGGCGTTGATTTTGCATAAAATAAGCAAGCAAGGAAAACTCCTTGGCCGTAAGCTTGATCGGCTCATCTCCTCTAAAAACTTCATGTGTCCCCTCGTTCACAGTTAGGTCAGCTAAACTTATTGTTTCCTGATCGTCTTCTATTGGAGCGGTTTTAGTCCGTAAAGCTGCGCGGATCCTCGCCAATAATTCCTCAATTTGAAACGGCTTCGTTACATAATCATTTGCGCCAAGATCGAGCCCCTCCACTTTATCTTCAAGTCCATCCTTTGCTGTCAACATGATCACCGGAGTTTGATCTCCGCCCGAACGAATTCTTCTTAATAGATCGACCCCGCTCATCTCAGGAAGCATGACATCCAATAAAATCAGATCCCACTTGTGTTCGCGAAATTGCTGCATTCCTACTAAGCCGTCATGAGCTTTGACGACACTGTAGCCTTCATATTCAAGTTCGAGTTCTAGAACTCTAGCGATTTTTTCTTCGTCTTCTACCACTAAGATTGATGGCTTGCTCATCGTCATCCCTCATTCGTTCGTATGGTTTATCGATAGTTTAGCACAGCTGTGGAAGATTTTTCATACTTCTTTTTTCGAGGAATTATTAAATTAAAAAAAAGCCAAATTCTCTTAGACCGTAGAAGAGAATTTGGCATGATATTTCTATTTAAACTAAGTAAAATACCTTAACCTAAGTTCGTTGTTTCTTTTTTACTTTCATCTAACTCTTTTTCCAACAATGAAACCTTTTTACGTTCTTCTTCCAACTGCTCTTTCAGCTGCTTGTTTTCCATTACGAGCTCATCTCTCTGATCCATTAAAGCATTTAAGTCTTCTCTCGACTTCATAGATTTTCCCCTACTTTCTTGTAAGAATTGATTTTGCCGGATACTAATCATGGATGTCAAAAATTCATCAGGTGATTTTCGTAAGGAGGCGAGTTGTGGAACCTCTATTAAAGATTATGTCGAAAAGTGTTGATTTTTGCAAATATTTCGATTTTACACTTGAAAATTTCGCTTAGTTAAATAAATTGCAGTATATTGTGAATGAGGTTAGTGGAGGTTTTATGCCCTTAATTTTCACACTGAAAAAGCATGTGAGTATCTGGCACCACCATCAGAACGAATGCGAATTGCACCGAAGTGGTGATAAACTAAAAAAAGATGACGAGTTAAACACCCGTCATCTTTTTACTATTTATTATGTCCATAAGTAAACACGTACCTCATGAGGATTTAATTTCGAGTAAGATAAATCATTCTCATTGGCATAATTATGAAGAAGAAACTCAGCACTAGAAGTATCCACTGAGTAATCAAATACGTTTTCCTCATCACTCATATTAGCTACAACCAGTAGCTTCTCATTCTCATATTCTCTAAAATAACTATAAATGGCTGGATGATCCTCTAAAATTGGCTGGTAGTCTCCATAGGTTAAAACCTTATATTTCTTTCTGAATGAAATTAGGTCTTGATAATAATAAAAGATGGAGTTTTTATCATCTAATGCCTGTTGCACGTTAATATCAGAATAATTTGGGTTCAGTTTAATCCAAGGATTTCCGGTGGTAAAACCTGCATTCTCACGATCATTCCATTGCATTGGCGTTCTGGAATTGTCACGGCTTAATAATTTCAATTCTTCTAATACTTCAGCCTCGTCCCGACCTTTTTCTACCTCTTCGTTATATTTATTAAGCATAGCAATATCCTGATAATCCTCTATGGTTGGAAAATCAACACCTGTCATGCCTATTTCTTCCCCCTGGAACACGTAAGGTATGCCAGGAAGAGTATGAATGAGTGTCCCTAGTAGTTTCGCAGATTCTTCTCGATATTCATTGTCATTTCCGAAGCGAGTCACCAGTCTGGTGTGATCGTGGTTGTTTAGAAACTGAGAATTTGTCCCGCGTCCAAACATCCCCTCATACCATCGTTTTTGGATCTCTTTAAATCGGGGTAAATCCATTTGGACCATGTCATCACACACTTCAAAATGGAAAAGTGTATTTAGTTCCTGGCGGTCTTCTCCGACATACAACAGACCGTCTTCAGGAGTAACAAAAGGAATCTCTCCAACAGTAAATACATCATAATGTTGTAACACTTCTTTATACATTTCTTTTAGGTAGTTATGAATTCCAGGATTATTTCCTAAATAGTTGATCGTTTCGGGCTCTTCGACATCTGGATAGCCTTCAAGCTTAGCTAATAGATTTATAACATCCATGCGAAAACCATCGATCCCTTTATCGAGCCAGAATCTCATCATGTTATAAATTTCTTCCCTTACTTCTGGATTCTCCCAATTAAGATCTGGTTGTTCGATGGCAAATGAGTGAAAATAATATTGTTGGGTCTTCTCATCATACTCCCAGGTAGAAGGAGTAAAATAGCTCCGCCAATTATTCGGTGCGGACCCATCTTCTTTAGGGTCCTTCCATATGTACCAATCACGTTTAGGATTGTCTATGGATGAACGGGATTCTTTAAACCATGGATGCTGGTCACTCGTATGATTCACAACTAAATCCATAATAAGCTTCATGTCTCTTCTATGAATTTCTTCTAGTAAACGTTCAAAAGTTTCCATATCTCCCGCTTTATCCATAACGGCGTAATAATTCGATATGTCATAACCATTATCCTTATCTGGTGATTCAAAAAATGGGTTCACCCAAATAACATCAACGCCTAAGGACTTTATATAATCAAGCTTTTCGATAACACCTTGTAAATCTCCAATTCCATTCCCGGTTGTGTCGTTAAAGCTGCGCCAATAGACTTGGTAAACGACAGCTTCCTTCCACCATTTTTGTTCCATAAGTCCACTCCTTTTAGTCCATTAAATTGTATTCACGCTTAATTTATCTAAAGCATCTTTATCCTGCAGCAGTAAAGCAGCCGCTCCTATTGTTCCAGAATGTTGGTCCAATCCAGAAGTCACAATTTCTGTCTCTCTACCGGAAGGACTTAGTGCGTGAGTTCGGACATAGGATCGAACAGCTTGAAATAATGGATCACCAACCTTAGAAACGCCTCCACCTATAACTACTTTCTCTGGATCAAAAGCATTAACAATGGTGGTACATCCTGCTCCAATCACTGAAAAAATAGTATTAATACAATCTTGAACCCTAGGATCCTTATTTCTATAGAGTGTAAATACCTCTTCAGCTGTTACAGACCGCCCAAGAATCTCTGAACCTTGTCTTGCAATTGCTGTTCCTGAAGCAATCCACTCAAAGCATCCATCTTGACCGCATGTACACGTACCATAGCTAGGATCCATCATGATATGACCAATGTCTCCGGCATTTCCGCTCTTACCGGAAATTAGTCTGCCATCTGCGTAAATACCTGCCCCTATTCCTGTGCTAATCGTCAAATACACAAAGTGCTCGTTGTTCTGCGAAGCACCAATCCATTTTTCTGCCAGCGTAGCAGCATTGCAGTCATTCTCTAGCAGGACAGGAATTTGATAGATTTCCACCAACATACGAACAATCTCTACATTATGCCAGTTCGGAAGATTTGGAGGACAGGTGATGACCCCTTGTTTTGAGTCAAGGGGTCCTGGAGCCCCAATCCCAATTCCTAGCACTTGTTCAAAAGAGACTCCAGAGTTTTTCACCAATTGATTGATTTGGTCGGACATACGATCAATCATCTCTTTAGGTGATATGGATAAATCAGTAGCTATTTTTGTCTGGTGATAAAGTTTTCCGTCTTCACCTACAATTCCAAGCGCCACTTTTGTACCACCAATATCTATTCCGACTATATAATTCATTTGAATTCCCCTTTATCCTTTTACCTGTAAATCAACATCTTGTTTTTGTTGAATGGTATATCCAGTAGTATTATTCACAACCTTAACTTCATATGTGCCCGCATTCCGTTTAATATCAAGTGATAAAACACCCTCACCTATCCGCATGTCTTCTACTTTTAATAGGTTCATATTTTTAGGAAGGACTGGATCGATGATGATCTGTTTGCTGCCAGCCTTAGGTTGGATCCCTAATAGGGTCTGTAAAAATATAAAAGAAGACGTAGCGGACCATGCTTGTGGAGAGCAAGTAGTTGGATATGGAACTGGATAACCAAGATTGCTGTCATGCCCACAGAAAAGCTCAGGTAACCGCAAGTATTCAAAGCCTTTTGCTGCCTCAAGCATCCCCTCTACAATTTGGATGGCTTCCTCTTTTATTCCAAGACGGCTTAAACCGATGAGGCACATCGCATTGTCATGAGGCCATACACTTCCAGCATGGTAGCTCATCGGATAGTAACCAGCTGATTGAGGAGTCATCGTACGCAAGCCGTAACCATTAAACAATTCTTCTCCTACAAGACGCTCGGCCACATCTTTGGCTCTTTTCTCATCTAGCATTTCTGACATAAGCACATGACCTGGGTTGGAAGTAATTGATTTGACCGGCTTCTTCTTACCATCTAGAGCAATAGCATAGAAACGCTCATCCTCCAGCCAAAAATCCTCTTCAAATTTCTTCTGTAATTGCTTCATTTCCATTTCTAATTGTTCTGCTGATTCCTTCAGACCCAGGGTACGATAAATAGGCGCTAAATTTTTCTTAGCCTGATACACATAGCCTTGAACCTCGGCTAATGCAATAGGCGCTTCTGCAAATTGCCCATCTTGATGAACGATTGAATTTTTAGAGTCTTTCCATCCTTGATTTGGGAAGCCTTTATCTGCTTCTTGTGCATATTGAACGAAGCCGTATCCGTCAGAATCACCATACGTATTGATCCACTCTAACGCTCGATCTATATTTGGCTGCAACTCTCTAATGAGTTCAAGGTCTCCGGTCCAATTGTAGTACTCGGCTGCCAGCACAATAAATAAAGGGGTGGCATCGTTCGTTCCATAATAAGGTGTGAAAGGCGTTTGATTGGTCGTTGATAATTCTCCAAAACGAATTTCATGCATGATTTTACCTGGTTGCTCATCACGATGTTGATCTATTTTCTCACCTTGATAATGAGCTAATGTTCGAAGCGTCCCTTTAACTTCATCGGGACGATAAGGCAGCATAAACAAAGCTGTAATCAAACTATCCCTGCCAAATGGAACAGCAAACCAAGGGAGACCTGCAACAGGAACATTTCCATAACCCACATCACTCATGAGCATACGGAGATCCTGGGCTCCTCTTTTGAAAATATCATTAAATAACGGAAGGTCGCTTAATACTTTTGTGCCTTGCTCAGTCCAGTCCTCGTAAGATGCCTCCAGTTGAGTCAATGCTTGATCAAATGGAAGCTTTGTTCCTGATTGGCCATCGATGACTGGTGTAATGGAAATGGTGATCGCTTGCTCTTGTTTTGGATTTAATTCCAATTCAAAAGTAAGAGTTCCATCTTCACTTATGCTTTTCTCCCTGGTATCCCATTGAATCAAAGTTTCTCTTGTAAGATCATCTTTACCTTTGTAACCAATCTTCATTGATTCATTTTCGTAGGTCCGTCCTGTCTTTTTTCCGACCTCACCAGTTCTGAATTGACGGACAATAAACATGTCTTGAAAATCCGCATCCATGGATAAGGATACTTCGAAGATTTGAGAAGTGGGAAAGTAGTTGGTAAACGTTATTTTTTCATAGCATACTCCATCATAGATAAAGCGGTCCCGAACAACTTCAATTGCCCCATGGTCATCTTCATGATCCATCAAACGGATAGAAGCCACATAGTTCTTAGCTGCAGTGGAAGAAAGTAATGAAGGTTTCTTTCCATTTATCATTAATTCCAGCTGGTTTAAAAAACGGGTATCTTTTGTATATAAGCCATACCCTTTATCTTGATCGGTCTCTATATCTCCATTTTGCTCTGTTGTCAGGAATAGATCTCCCTCTTTAATTACGCTATATTCCATATCCCATCTTCCTTTCTATCAAAAGTGGCTGCACACAAACGGGTACAGCCACTCTTAAACTTATTGTTATTGATTCTGTAATTTTTGTAATTGTTCAGCTGCTGTATTCAGATTTTCTTCGACATCTCCGCCTTCAACAACGATCTTTTGAAAGGCTTCTGTATAGATTGATTCAGCGTCACCCCAGTAAGGGACATTCCCACGTGGTTCAGCATGCTCTAACGCATTTTTAATCGCTTCGAAATAAGGTTTCTGGTAGCCCTGAACGGATCCATAAGCATCTGAACGGACGGAAGGCCATGCCAATTCACTTACAAGCAGCTCTTGAACTTCTTTAGACATCAAGAATTGGGCAAACTGCATAGCTTCATCCACTTTTTTAGAGCCTTTAGGTATTCCGATTACTTCTCCACCTAACGTATGAGCCTCTTTCTCAGGTCCGCTCCAGCCACTATATGCTTTGATTTCATCTTTACCATGCTCGTGGAACTGTGGAATATAGAAAGGCCAGTTCTGTCCCAGATACACACTATCTTTTTCTAAATATTGATTCATTGTATCCCAAGTAGCTTTTGAGCTTTGCTCGGCTAGATAAGGGTAAAGTTCTTGCATAAATGTAAATGCTTTAATGCTTCCTTCATCATTCAGTACATAAGGATCTCCACCCGCTTGACGGATGAAATCAAACATATGAAGGACATTGTCTCCACCTAGGTTTGCCTTCATAGCCACGCGTCCTTGTCCTTCTTCTTCTTTGAACGTTTTTGCGGTTTCTAATAGCTCGTCCCAATTCTCAGGCGGCTTCATACCGTACTTATCAAATTTCTTCTGATTATAGAAGGCAATCTCTACGTTAGGACGATAAGGCATAAATAGTAATTGATCTTCGAAAGTCGAAACATCGACCATCCCTGAAATCACAGAGTCAGGAATTTCACTTTTATAATCAGATAAGTCTTCCACTAAATCTCGATCAACCAGTGCGGACAGGTTGTTTACGTCTTGTGCAAACATATCAACGGAAAAGTTTCCTGAATCAACCTCTGCTGTCAGCTTATTAATAAGATTGTCACTTTCGATAGCAATGGGGCTGACTTTAATCCCTGTTTCTTGTTCAAAAGCAGGGATGATTTCATTTTCAAACACTTTCCATTCACTTTCTCCCATACCAAAAGCTACACGCAACGTTCCGGACTGGTCCTCTTTTGTTTCTTCCGAGTTGTTGCTGCTTTCTTCATTACTATTACTAGACGAGCTCTGATTTGAAGAACAGGCAGCTAACAACAGGATAGACAACATGGCAGCAAAAATTAGTTTCATAGATTTCTTCATAAATACATCCTCCTATATACATTTAATAAATTTTTATTAACCTTTTACAGCTCCAGACAGCATTCCTGATTTCATATAACGCTGAAGCACAAAAGTAATAATGATAACTGGAATTGTGAGAATCATAGAGCAAGCGGCTGCTGGGAATATACTTCCCCTCGTAATTACTTCAAAAATTCTCAATGGCAAGGTAGCTACTTCTGTTGATAGATATCTTGCATAGATGAACTCGTTCCAAGAATTCAACCATACAAAGATGGATCCTACAGCAATCCCTGGAATAGCAATCGGAAAAACAACTCTTGCTAAAGCAGTAATACGATTGGCTCCATCGATCATTGCCGATTGCTCTAAGTCTTTTGGAATTGTTGCAAATGTACCCACCAGAATCCACGCTAAGAATGGTAGATTCGGAATCAAGTGAGCTAAGATTAATCCGAAAGAGGTATCCGTCATTCCCCATGATAGAAAACGAGTAGCTACAGGAAGAGCAATCCCTACATCCGGAAACATCCGGGTTACGAGTAAAGAAAGAACAACAATGTATCCGATATAGCTAGGAAGTCTTGATATAACATAAGCAGCTGGCGCACAAATGAATATAGCTACAATCGTGGTCACCGTAGCAACAATAAAACTTTTTCCAAGTGGCTGATATAAATTATCGATTACTTTTTGACCGAAAAAGGTCTTTTTCGTCGTTAAATGATCCCTTAAATCTTGAAGCCCATCACGGTCTAGATTAATCTCCTTATTTTCATCGAGGAATGAAATTTTCTTAAATACCCCGTTGATCGTGAACTGGTTCGAACTTGTCAGAGTATGCTCATTTCCATCCACATCTTCAACCGTATATGTATCTCCCTCTATACGGTAAATCATTAAGCCTGTATCAGTCTTTTTCTCCGTAGTCAAAATATCCATCCAATGGTCAAACGTTGCGTCTTGAACTAAGAAAGTGGGGTGCGCTGTATTTACTTCTTCAGGTGCACTAATCGATACTTTAAGCAAAATATAGACCGGTGAAATCATGGCAGTGGCAAATAAGATTAAAGTGGCATAGATCCCCCACGTTTGAAAACGTTTTCGATTCATCGTTTACTTCACCTCTTTCAAGTTCTTTCTCTCAACAATTAAGATATAGCTGATGATAAATATCACAATGATTAACAATAAAATGGTTGCCGCAGCTCCTGACACCCCATAATTACTGTGACGAAATGCCTCGTAAGAAAAGGTTGAGAGTACGGGAGTATTATTACCTGCCATGACAAGAGGCAATTCAAAAATTCGGAATGAATCAATCGCTCGTAAAATAATGGCCATCGTAATAGACGGTTTCAATAGTGGCAAGGTTATGGACCAGAAAGTATGCCATGAGTTTGCCCCATCAATAGCAGAAGCTTCATATACATCTTTTGGTATCGATTGCAGTCCAGCTAATAATAATAGAATAGTTAAAGGCAAAACCTTCCACATATCTGCAAAAATAATGACAAATAAAGTATTGATTCCTCCACCAAGCCAAAATGGCTGGGTATCTACGATTCCTAACCGAAACAGAAGTTCATTAAAGTAACCTGTCTGGCCAAAGATAAAGAGCAATGTAACACCAGAAACCAAGGTCGGAATCCCCATAGGGATAAGCATCATCGTTCGGAAAAACCCTTTCCCTTTAAACTCTTTATTCATGAGAAGAGCAATCAATAAGGCAATACTAATTTGCAGAATGATTCCTACAATGGTTATAAAAAGGGTATTAAATAATGCCGTATTAAAATTGATATCTGTAAAGATTTGCTGATAATTTCCTAGTGTCCATGCTCCTGAATCGTCATTTCTAAAGCTCATGGTAATCGTGTTAATAATCGGTGTTAAGGTAAAATAAAAAATGTAGATGATTAAAGGTAGAATCATAGCTGTCTCTAACTTATACTTTTTCAACATGGATAAAAATCGTTTCGGAGAGGACTGAGTCTTGCTGAGACGGTTCGCTTTCATTTCCATATACATACCTCCTTATGTCTGTCTAGTTTGAGAATTTAAAGACAATGAGAACTTTTCGTTTATAACTAAAGCTCCCGCTCCAAGAACAACTGCTTCTTCAATTTTGGATTTCACAATGGGAATCCTTTTTCCACTCTTCCCCATCACTCTTGCTTCAATGGTTGAGTGAATCTTATCAAAGGCCTGAACATTTACTTTACGAAATTCACCTCCAATGATGACTTTTTGAGGAGCAAACAAATTTATCAAGTTGGAAAGTGCTATTCCTAAGTATTGCGTTGCTTGATCCAGAACTTGTTGAGCTACCATGGAACCTTCATTAGCCTCTTTGACAATGTCTTCAAAGGAAGTTTTTGAATCGCTATGAGTTATTCCAGTTTTGTGGCTGAGCATTCTCATGTAGTTCTTTTCGATAGCTGGCAATGAGGATAATGTTTCTAAGCACCCGTAATTTCCACAATGACAAAGCTCACCAGGAAAATTAATGCTCATATGCCCCAGCTCACCAGACTCTCCGTTTAAACCTTTGTATAGGGAGTCATTCAGCATTAATCCGCAGCCTATCCCTATGTCTGCCAATACATAAGAAAAGTTAGTAAATCCTACACCGTCACCGAACCACTTCTCTGCAACAGTGGCAGCGTTTGCGTCATTATCAAGTGTGACCGGTAACTGAATAGCTTCTTCCAATAAGCTTTTTAAAGGAATGTTCTTTTCTTGATAAAAATTAGGCGGGGAGACCTTATGATCGACTGTTTCATTAAGAGGACCGGGCATCCCAACTCCTACACCAAGAATACGATCCTTAGCAATGTCTGACTCTTCCATAACTTCTTCTACAGCTTCCTTTACATACTCTATAATTTGATCGATACTTTCTGACCCGCTAGTTACTTTCATTCTGAATGAAAGTAAGTGTCCATTTAAATTAATAAGAGCTGCTTTGATAGCCGACCGTCCTAATTCTATGCCTAATGAATAATAACAATTTTCATTAAACTCGAGCTTTGTTGGACGTCTACCGCCGCTAGAAATTCCTTGCTTACCTTCTTTAAGCAAATTTGATTTCATCAGCTTGTTCGTAATGCGTGTAACCGTTGGTTGTGGTATTTCTAACCTTTCACTTATCTCTACACGCGACAGCGCTTCTTGTTCCCGTATTAAATTTAATATTTGCCTTGAATTATAATCCATTGTTAATTCCATTAAAGATCCCTCTTTTTTGAAAACGCATTCAATTAAGTTGACTTCATTATAAGATAACGCTTACTTATTTTCAACATGAAATTAAGTATTTTCTGAAATTTTATTCTTAAGCTGCGGAAATAGGGGTTATCTTAATTACTTCTAATTTTAAACGATACTTTCTTCCTAGGAAACCTATCTTTAAAGAATAGGTTGAATTTTGTTGTATTTTATAACTCAACTAAAAATTATTGATTCATCAAAATTTCGTTTAGATATTGACCTTCAGATAACTCTACTTCTTTCAAAAAACATGAATAATAAAAGGCCACTGATCTTAGAGGATTAGATCAATGGCCTTTTATAGATATAGGAAATCGTTTCTCTTAAACATTAACTCCTACTTTATCAAATGATCGGAGGCAAAACCTGAATGTTACCATGAAAACAGGAACAACAAGAAGAAATGTAAGGATTGGCATAATATAGATAAGTGTACCTGCTGCCGTCCACAAAAGAACAATACCGATGGAAGTAGAACCATCCATAAATGCATGAGTGAAGGATTTCTTAATTAGCTTAAATCCACTCGTTTCGTAATGGACCAAAACAGGAAATAAAAACGTCGTAGTTAGAAGATAAAGAATGAGCGCCATCCCTGCAATCGAAAGGATAAACACTTTTAAAGAACTGCTAATTTGGAAAAAAAGAAGGACATCAATGATTAATACTAATCCCCCCAATAACCAGAGTGTGCCAATCCATCCTGATTTCGCATATCTGCGAAATCCATTAAAATAACTCCGGAAAACGCTGTCCTCTTGATCGATTTTCCAGCTCCGAATGACATTGGTCATAGCTGCTGTCGATGGACCGATCGTTAGGATAGGTAAAGAACATAGAATCCACAAAAGATTTAATAGGATCATATTGGTAAAGTTCTTCATTAGTGAAGTTGTCCTTTCATTTATCCCAAACATTTTATACCCTCCCCTCAAAGTGAGATAAAGCAGGTTCATAAATAGAACTTATCTCTTCCAACCTATATTTAGCTTGTAATTCTGTTTTGTTCGCTTTCCATTCCAACGTAAACGAATCCCCATTCATATAGAACAGTTCAGTCATTACTTTAGTTCCTTGATTTATGAAAATCTCTATGGAGCACTCATCAATGAATAAATGGAAATCATTTACATATTTAACAGACATTGAATCGACGCTTGCAAACTCCTTAGAAAACTGAACCAGTTTCAGCCCAGTACGATCTACTTTTAAACATTGTTTGAAAGGATTAAAATTAATTGTCAATTGCTCTCCCTCACCTTTTATAGAGAGATCGAAAGCAACAAAACCAGACTTAATAGTCGCTTGAAAGGAACTCTGTCTTTGAATTACCCGGGAAAAAGCATGCTCAGGTTTAAGACAAATACATTCTGATTCTGTCCTTTCTTTCAATAAAGGAGTAACTTCTATAGGCTTTTGTACAAGCATCGTCTTTCCTTCTACTTCTTTTAAATAAAGTTTCCTGGGAATGGACATTGATCCTCTAAATGGATGTGTCGGCCCTTCATTCGCATATTGCCAGTTATTCATCCACCCGATCCATAAGGGTTCAGCTAGGTTACTCCATGTTACAGCTGCATAAAAATCCCTGCCATAGTCGGCCCACTTGACTACCTCTTTTGATTGGTCAGGTTTGAACATTTTTCCGTCAAAGCTACCAGTAAAGTACTGAATTGCAGAGCCACCATTGGGTCCACCAGGGTTAATACTTACAATCAGAACCCATTTTTCTCCTGCGTCCGTTTGAAAACGAATAAGATCAGGACATTCCCAAACACCTCCATGTGCTCCATATTCATGTCCAAACGAAGACAAATAAGTCCAATTCAGCAGATCCTCTGAGCGGTAAAAGCGAATATGGTCTCCACATGCAAGGGACATGACCCAGTGAGTTTCATTCCAGAACACCTTTGGATCACGGAAGTCTTTCAAGCCTGGATTATCAAGGACTGGATTGAGATGGTATTTCTCCCATGTCCGCCCTTCATCTCTCGAATAAGCAATGCTTTGTGTTTCATGACCTTCCTTATGATGAGTAAAGATAGCTACCATCACTTTTCGTTGATCCACCTGCAAACCACTTGTATTTAGGTGATCCACTACGACACTTCCAGAGAAGATTTGTCCAAGTTCATCTGGATATAAGGCTACCGGCAAGTGCTCCCACTGAATAAGGTCAGTACTTACGGCATGCCCCCAATGCATAGGCCCCCAGACTTTGCTATGAGGATGGTATTGGTAAAATAAGTGATATTCTCCGTTAAAGTAACAAAGTCCGTTCGGGTCATTGATCCAGTTTTTTCTCGGGCTAAAATGATACTGTGGTCGAAATTTCTCATGACTCATCTCTGCTTTTCCTCCTTATCTTTAACCTTTTACACCACTTGAAGTAATCCCCTGTACGTAATAGCGCTGAAAGAAGATAAAAATCAATACGACAGGAATGGTGGTCAGAGTTAAAGCGGCCATGATTTGGCCATATTCAATGTTATTATCCGTAAACAAATATTGGATTCCTACTTGTACAGTACGAATAGAATCATCTGTTGCAACGATTAAAGGCCACATAAAGTCACTCCAATGAGTCACAAAGGAAAGAATAGCAGCCGTTGCAAACACTGGCTTCGAGTTAGGGACGACAATCTTCCAGAAGACTTGAAGAGGATTGGCTCCGTCAATTTGCGCCGCTTCCTCCAATTCGTTCGGAATTCCTTTAAAGAATTGAATAAACAAGAAGATACTAAATGCTTCTGCAATAAAAGGCACGATTAAGGAAGGAAATTCGTTGATCCACCCAAAGCTGTTTACCACGACATAAAGAGGAATCAGCACGCTCTCAAATGGAACGACATAGAGAGCAATAATGACCACTAGAATGAAGCCACTGCCTGGAAACTTTAGTTTCACTAAGGCGTACGCACATAATGAATTGACGACGGTTCCAAGCAGAACGATCATCCCGACCGAGAAAAGGCTGTTCCACATATACTTTAAAAAGTTCACACTGTCGGTAAATAGGATAGCTAAATAGTTATCAAAGGTCGCTTGTTTCGGCAAGAAAGACTGAATGCCCATGTCTTTAAAAATGAGTGTCTCTGGTTTAACTGAAGCAATAATCATCCATAACAGAGGGGATATGAATAAAAGTCCAAGTAATAAGATACTTAGGGATAATCCAATTTTGTAAAACCTCTTTTTCCATGTTCGACTCATAATTCTTCCCTCCTATTGGTTCAATACTTTCTTTAAGATTAAAGATACGGTCAGCACGACAAGAAAGAAAACAACGGCAATGGCAGAGGAGTATCCGACATCCCGGAATTGGAAGCCATTTTCATAAAGCATGAAGACTAGAGTTTTAGTAGAATCACTAGGTCCTCCGTTTGTCATAACGTAAGGCTGGATAAACAAGCGGAAGGCTTGAATTGTTGTGATCATTAAAACAAACCCAGTCACATTCTTAAGAGAAGGCAGAGTTACGTTCATAAATTTTTGCCAGGCGTTGGCCCCATCAATATCAGCCGCTTCATATAACGTCTCTGGAACATCCTTCAGCCCTGCTAGAAAGATCATCATCTGAAAGCCAGCCCCCTGCCATACAGACATGAATATTATTGAATTCATCGCTTGACCTTCACTTAACAAGAAAGGCTGATCCGGAATACCAAAAAAGTTAAGTCCGCTATTAATCAATCCGCTATCCACGTTATAAAGAAACGTCCATAATATGGCTACTACAACCATAGATGTGACCACTGGACTGAAAAAGAAGACTCTGCCAATGACTGCCGTTTTTACTTTTTTGTTTACTAGAATCGCTAAACCAAGTGCAACGGCACATTGCAACGGAACAACCAGTACTGAGAAATATAGCGTATTCTTTAATGCTGTAAAGAATATAGCATCCTGAAACAAACGAGCGTAGTTACTTAGACCTGTGAATGTTTTTCCAGCAGGATTTAACATATTGTATTCCATGAAACTATAGACGAACGCTAATCCAACAGGCAAAATTAAGAAAGTAAAAAGGAGAACCAAAGCTGGTAATGAAAAAAAAAGTCCTAACCATTTCTTTTGCTGTTGATACGTAAACGAGAGGCGAAAGGTTTTTTCTCCTTGAATTTTATTTAACAACCATTCCATTTGAGTCACCACCTAAGTATTAGAGTTGATTAGCAGACCATTCAGGACCCGGCGTGAACCAACGCCAGGCTCCTAATTGATCCACAATCATTAATTTCCTTTTCGTTCAATATCCTTTTCGACTTCCTCGGCCACTTTATCAAGTTCTTTCTGAACATCTCCCCCAAGGAAAATATTTTGAACGGCTTGACCATACTTCGTAGTCAACACCGGATAAGATGGTGTTGTCGGACGAGGATGAGCTGTGTTTAATACTTGATCTTTCAACACATTTAGAGGTTCCTCGTTCCACTCCTCCATCAATTCAAAGGATGAAATACGTGCGGCTGGTTTATTCTCGACTTCAGAAATTTTCACGACATTTTCTTTGTTCATCATGTAGTTTAGTAATGTTGCAGCTTCTTCTTTATGCTGAGTACTTGTAGAGATCCCCCAGTTCCAATCCCCAGAAGGTGAAACTTGTTCTCCATTTGGACTCTTAGGATAGTAGGTAATGCCCCACTCCGTTTCTGGATAGTCTTGAAGCTTCGACCACTCCCATGAACCCATCAACATCATCGCTGCTTTACCATCTTCAAACTCTGTAGGTGTCGGCTGTAAATTAACCAGTTCTTCATCTGTGAACTTCTTCAAGTACTCCAGTGCCTCAACCGTCTTCGGTCCATTTACATGCCCTTTAACGGTTGATCCATCTTCTGAAATAAAGCTTCCTCCATTACTCCAAACCGTAGGACCTGTAAAATAGATAATCCATTCCCCGTAATCAAGCGTCCAGTTCACTCCATAGATTCCTTTTTCTTTATCTGTCAGTTTTTTAGCTGCATTATAGAACTCATCCCATGTCCAAGCTTCTTCTTTCGCTTTCGGAGGTTCAATTCCAGCTTCCTTTAACATGTCTACGTTATAAAATAAGGCAACTGTAGATTCCGTTGGCCCTACTGTATAAAGTTTGTTATTAAACGTCCCCTGTTTAATAATCGAACCAACAAAGTCATCTTGATTCTCTACTAACCCTTCGATCGGCTGAATAATTCCTGAGTCGGCATAGTTGGCTACGTTTGGTCCGTCAAGAGCTAACAAATCAGGTAATGTATTACTTGTTGCGCCTGCCGATACTTTATCTTCGTAAGCATATTTATTTCCCCTCGGAATAAATGTAATTTCTGCTTCGATCTCACCGTCATATTCTTTGTTAAAATCCTTGATAATTTTCTTGTAAGCCTTGCTTGTATTTCCTTCTGGATGCCATAAAGAAAGTTTGACTTCTCCACCATCTTTGCCGGATGCCTCTTCATTTGAGCTGCATCCAATCAGTACCCCCATGAACAATAAAAACATAACTCCAACAACTATCTTCTTCATTGATGAACCCCTCCCTGAAATAATTAAAGCGTTTTCATATATTTAGAATAAGAGATTGAAAGCGCTTTTTATATGCGGCATTTCTCTGAATGATGTTTAAATTTCTACAATAAAAAAACAGCTGTCTTTTTCCTAACAGCTGTTTTCACTCACTTGTATGTTTTACGATATTGGCTGGGGGTCATCTGAATAACCTTCTTAAACACCTGACTAAAGTACCGCTGATCTGTATATCCGACTTTTTCAGCAATACGATAGGTCTCCAATTCGGAATTTCTCAATAATGTACAAGCATGGTCCATTCTTTCTACTCTTACAAATTCAATAAAAGTCATCCCATGCTTTTGTTTAAAAAGCTGACTAAAGTAACTAACGCTTATCCCCACCTCATCAGCCACTTGCTCAATACTAAGATCCTCATAAAAATGATCCTTCACATATTTAGTCCCCTGTTCTACGGCATCAATTGCATTCGCTTTAGACGTATAAGCTTGGTCAATATGTGCCTTTGTTATCACTCTCTCATCTGTAAAGGATGCAAATTTTAACAAGAACTTAGCCTCATCAGCTGAAGCCTTACAGGAGTTCATTCCACGAACCCCGCTTCCAATTGCCCATACACTATCCTCGGTCAGCTCTGCTCCTTTTTTAGCTAAATCTCTGGCTTCTGCCTCCGCTTCCTTATGTTCTGGATATTCCAGTACAATCATGGCAAGAGATTCATCCAATTGATAAAGATAACTTTTACTATCATGTTTTTGTAGAAGCATTCTTGTACACTCTATATCCTTTATGACCTGGTCATTCGTATTCCAAATAAAGATGGAGACATAGACGCGAAATGGGGCTTCATTAGGGACTGTGGCTCCTGACATGACTTGATCATAAATGGATTGTTTTTTTCTGTCATAGGCTTGTTCTTTTCTTTCCTTAATAAGTGTGAGAGCTTTTAATATACTCTCTTCCAATTCTTCATAATCAATAGGCTTCAGGAAGTAATCAAGAGCATTATATTTTAATCCTTCACGCGCATAGGAGAATTCATCATATCCACTGAGCAATATAGCGAGGGGTGGGGCAGACCAGGAATACATTTCTTTCAGAACTTCCACTCCTGTCATTTCAGGCATGGAAATATCCGTGAGTAAAAGATCTACAGGCTCTTGTTGTAAAACTTCTAACACTTCAACCCCATTTCTCGCCGTTGCGATAACCTTGCAATCTAAGGATTCCCAATCAATGATTCCTTTAAGATTTTTTAGAATCAAAGGTTCATCATCAGCGATGACCACATTATATGCCATTGTTCTCACCCTTTATTGGAAATGTAATCTTAATTTTCGTGCCTTCCTTTTGATCCGAACAAACGATCATTCCATAAGCCATTCCATAATAAAGTCGCAGTCGTTTATGCACATTAATCATTCCATGACCAAGATTTTTATGCCGTTCATTCTTATCATCATTCAGGCTTTCGAGCGCTTCTTGTGGTAGTCCTGTACCATTATCTTGGACAAAAATAAAACCTTTGCTTCCTTCACAATAACCCTGTATAGAGATAATACCAGCTTCTTTTGAATCAAAAGCATGCTTAATGCTGTTTTCAACCAAAGGTTGCAGAATAAGTTTAAGTACATATTCTTTTTCCAAAGCCTCATCAACTTCTACAAGAAAATGAAAAGCATGATCATAACGGATCTTTTGAATTTCTAAGTAACTGACCACGTGCCGAATTTCGTCTTTTACCATGACTTCATAATCACCGTTGATACTTATTCGTAATAACTTTCCTAAGTTAATCGTCATTTTGCTGATTTCCTTTTGCCCATTCATGGCAGCAAGTGCATTAATTGACTCCAGGGTGTTATAAAGAAAATGGGGGTTGATTTGTTCTTGTAATACTTGAAACTGTGCCTCTCTTTTATATTCTTGTTCTAGTTTCACATCTTGAATAAGATCACGAATTCTCGTGAGCATGTTATTAAATCCACTGGAAATATTCTTTAGCTCTTTCAGTTTAAATTCTCTCATACGAACATGAAGAGCCCCTTCTTCTACTTTTTTCATGCTAGCTAAGGATTCTTGAATAAATTGAGAGACCCGTCGTAAATAAAGCATATTAAAAAGGAGAGCCATCACAATAGCGACGATGAACAAAATAATGGTCGTATTACGAATCATGATAATTTCACTAGCTAATACATCCCATGGCTGTATAGAAACAAGGATTAGTTCATCATTTTGCATGGTAGAAAATTGAGAAGGAATATATGTGACCAAACTTTTTTTATCCTCCCAATTAGTCAAAAAATAGCCCGTTGATCCTAATTTAAGCGAGGACAGCTCATCCATCTGTAAGTCCTCACCGATCATCTCGTGATTAAGCGAGTAAAGAATATCTCCTCTTCTATTAATAATTAACTCTTCTGACGGATTCATATCAATATTGGAGAATAACTCATCAAATAAACGAATTTTTATATTCATGACTAAGTAGCCTATATCTTCAAGGGTTTGGATATCTTTAATAACCCTCCCTTGCGTAAGAAGAGACTCTTCATTACTGGACCACTCTTGATTGCTAGAAGGTGTAAGCCAAACAGGACGACCTTTTTGCTCAATCATTTCTAAGTAAAAGGGAGACAGAACAAATTCCCCGAAGGGAGGCACAGTTGAATTCTTTAAATGTAATAACTCTCCATCTTTACTATAAACCATGAAATCATCGACTTGAGCATTCCCATACATTAACCCTGCGATCGATTGTTGATTATTATAAAATTCGATGACAGAATCTGTATCATTTGTTTTTAAGAAAGACTGTATCTCACCTGAAGAGAGCACGAAGTCCGAGAACGTATTCACTTCGGATACAGCTTTCATCAAGTTCCTGTCCACTGCCTTTAACGTTTGGACTGTCTGCTCACTAATATTATTTTTTAAAGTGGTGGAAGAAATTTGATAAGAGAGTCCACCCAATATAGCGAGAGGAGCCAAGACAAATCCCAAAAATGCAAACAGCATTTTTCTACGGAAACTCATGTGAATTCACCGTCTTCGAATTAATATTGTTGAAACATAGATTCAAGGTTAGTCAAATAGGCCTCGATATCTTTATTGATTAAAAATTGCAACGTATATTTGCGGTAGTTTTCTTCTGCTTCTGTTCCCCCATCCCAGTAATGGTTTGGCCAATTGACCGTTTCATCAGAGAGAATCTTATGATGAAGAGCTTGAACCTCTTCGCGCTCCACCTCTACCCCTTCTATAGCACTAATGGAACCTTCGTAACTAGACAACTGTTCTGCTTGTTGTTTTTTTGTCAAAAAAGACAAAAAAGCCTTTGCTTCTTCCGGGTATTCTGTATCCGCTGAAATGGCGATCCCAATATCTACTCCACCCAATACGTTATGATTCTTTGAATCATCTGCCGGAAAAGGAAAAATTCCATAATCCAACTGCGGATTTACCGATTCGATAAGAGGTAGCGCCCATGTCCCCATGACAAACATCGTACCTTTACCAGTGGCAAATAGTTTATTCGTTTCGTAATAATCATCTTCAAAAGAATTCTCCTGGGTATAAGAAAGTACGGACAAAATCTTCTCGGAAATTTTTATCCAGTTTCGGTCATTCACAATGGAATAATTCTCTTGATTCCAGTAATTTTTAGAAAACTGATTCGCCACAAGATTTAATGTGAAGACACTTGTCTGCTCCAAATCCTTATTTGGCATTAATAACGGTGTGTACCCTTCTTTATCTAACTCATCCATAACCGCCAGCCACTCGCTCCAAGTTTTAGGTACAGATAAATTCAATTCGTCAAAATGTTGCTTGTTGTATAATACTCCTACTGCATTTTGGGTTAATGCTGCCCCATACATTCGCCCATCAACTAGATAGCGTTTTTGGATACTCGATTCAATTCTTTTTAGGAATGGCTCGTCTGTGAGATCCATTAAATACCCCTTCCTTGCACGGATTAAATAATCCTGTTCAATAGGGTAGGTAATAAATAAATCAGGCGCATCTCCTCTTGCCAATCGAGTTTTCAAGACCGTCATTCCTCCAGGGACAACGACTTGCCTGATATCAATATTCGAATGATTATCTTCAAACTCTTGAATCAATTCATTAAAAATAGATTCAGTTTCCACTTTAGGTGTAAAGAACTCTACTACCACTTTTTCTTGCTGTGAAGATTCGATAGAGACATCTTCCCCGCTGCACGAGGCTAAAAGAAGCAAAATTCCTATTAGCAGAAAGAAATTTTTTTTCATCACTATCCCTCACCAGTTGAAACGATTATTCCCTCTATTATAATGTGAATGTTTAGAAAAATGAAAGGGTTTTCGGATGATAGCCTCTTTGATTGAACTATCTTGAGTTAATATGTAAGAGTTACAAAGATTAATATAAAAAAAGCCCTTGATCTACCACTACGATCAAAGGGCAATTTTTCCATTTAGTTATTAAATGATCTGTTTCTTAAAATTATCTATTTTCCTACAGTCTCCTTAAGAGGACTCAGTACATCCTTAACAGCAGCCGCAGATTTGTCTAAAGCCGCTTTTTCCTCATCCTTCAAAGGCAGCTCAATAACACTCTCGATCCCGTTTCCACCCAGGATCGTCGGCACACCTAGATAAATATCTTCATAACCGTATTCCCCTTCCAAATAAGCAATGGAAGGAAGAATTCTCTTCTTATCTTTGACAATCGCCTCTGCCATTTGAACAAGGGAAGCGGCTGGTGCATAGTAAGCGCTTCCTTGTCCTAGAAGATTGACGATTTCTCCGCCGCCTTTACGGGTGCGTTCAACAATATCATTCAGCTGGTCTTCTGATAATAGTTTGTCTAATGGAATTCCACCCGCATAGGAGTACCGCACAAGAGGAACCATGCTGTCCCCGTGTCCTCCTAGAACGAAACCAGATACATCTTCAACAGAAACGCCTAACTCCTGGGATACAAACGTATTAAAACGAGACGTGTCCAGGACACCGGATTGGCCGATGACTCGGTTCTTTGGAAAACCAGTGGTTTTATAGCACACGTAAGTCATGGCATCTACCGGGTTACTCAATACTAGAATATAACTATCTGGCGCATACTTTTTCACATTTTCAGAGACGTCCTTCATGATTTTCGCATTTGTCTCTACTAATTCATCACGGCTCATCCCGGGTTTTCTTGGAATTCCTGCTGTGATGATGACCATATCTGCATCTTGAATATCCTTATAATCGGAGGTCCCGGTGATGTTTGAATCAAATTTCTGCACAGGACTTGCCTCTAACATATCCAACGCTTTCCCTTTTGTCGGATTCTTCATCGAAGGGATGTCCACAAGGACCACGTCACCTAATTCTTTTTGCGCAATCATAAGAGCGGCTGTTGTGCCGGTATAGCCAGCTCCAACAACAGCGAATTTGTTTCGCTTGAATGACATGCTCGTTCCTCCTAGTTAATTCGCTTCGCTTTCTTGTTGACTTTCTTCTTTTGCAGCATTGGATGAAGAAGTTTTCTTTCTTCGTGTAGGTGCTGCCTTGGGTTTAGGCTTGGATTCACTCGGTTTCGTATCCGTGTTTACACTTTCTTTTCCGTCTTTTTGTAAAATGACTCCCGTACCTTCGTCTGGGTGAGGAATAACGTGATAACCTACGAGTTCTCCTACCCGGTTGACTGCTTCTTTTCCTGCATCAACAGCAGCTTGGACAGCACTTACATCACCTTCCACAAGTACCGTGACTAGGGCTGCATCAATTTTCTCCTGCTTGACGAGCGTCACATTGGCTGCTTTTACCATTGCGTCTGCAGCTTCAATCGAACCAACCAGTCCTCTTGTTTCAATCATGCCTAAAGCTTTAGCCATTCGATCCACTCCTTTCTACTTCGACTGAATCTACAATTCCAATAATCAAGGCATCAATAGGAATAGCAGGACCCTCTTGAAGATGAGAGCTTGCACTTCCCTTTGTCACCATTACCTTGTCTCCTACACCTGCTCCAATACGATCAACCGCTACGAAGCTAGGTGCTTCAGGAGTATTTTCCGAACGATCTGGCTTTACTACTAAAAACTTTAGTCCGACCAGACCGTCTTCTTTTCTTGTTGCCCATATATTCCCAATCACTTCGCCTACAATCATGATTCCAACCCCCTAAGACTCCTCGATAGTAATGGAGATATTGGCATCTCTTGCTGTGTCCCTCGCTAGAGGAGTAATAATGGTTTTCTGTGAGATGTGAATGTCACTGTACGGCCACTTGTTGATCTCTTCTTGATTTAACAGCTTTCCATTAAAATAAAATGGTGAATCGGACTTTTTGTTTGGAGGGGGAGGAACTTCATCTGGTTTCAAAATAGATACATGATAAGATCGTAATTCTTTTTCATATGCTCGCATTTTGCTCAAATACGGAGCAGGCACCTTTTCTGGCTGAGTGTGAATCCATTCCATAGAACGATCAAGCATAAAGTGAATGGCTGCACCATTACGCACCAATTTTGCAAAACTATCGCTCTTCGGAGTATCCGTTATTCCTAGAGCACTTTTTACGAACAAATCTTGATCTACATGAGGAAAAATCGCTTGAGAAATGCTCTCAGATCCATCGATTGAAGTCGGATCTACCCACTCCAGAGCCCAGCTCGATTCCAACTTTTCGATAAGCTCGTCTTTGTGGCCATCCGCATGAATCACATGAAGAACGGGTTTGTTCTTCTCTCGGAGAACCTTTTTCTCCTTTAATATCTCAGCTACGATTTCTTCAATGAGCTGTTTATCATACATAAGAGGGCTCCACCTTTTTTAGCGTCCCTTTTTGTCCAGTCTGAATGGATCCAGCATTCGCTTCGTCTGTATCAATATGCATTTCTAACTGGTATTTTTTTGAGACACGAATGATCGTCTTTGAAAAACTGACTTCGCGCTGCGGGTTTTTCACTCTGACTTCGACGACATCCCCATCTTTTACCTTAAAATTGTCAGCATCCTGAGGGCTCATATGAATATGAGCTTGAGCGATAATTAAACCTTGTTCTAAATAAATGCTTCCCTTTGGTCCAATAATGGTTACCGGGCTGGATTTCTCTATATCACCGGATTGTCTAATCGGAGGTTTCAATCCTATTTTAAAAGCATCCGTTTGACTCACTTCCACTTGAGCGGCTGACCTGAGCGGTCCTAATATCCTAACCTTTGTGATGCTTCCTCTCGGCCCGGCTATGGTAACCGTTTCATTGGCTGCAAACTGTCCAGGCTGAGATAACGGAGCCTTTTCACTCAATTCATATCCGCTTCCAAATAGAACTTCTAGACTCTCTTTATCTAAATGACAATGTCTAGCGGAGACCCCGATTGGGACCTCGCTAGACGTGTTTTCCTCTGCCATTTGCTTCATAACTTCTTCTACAATCGATTCTAAATGATCTCGACCCATTTTGTTCCCTCACTTTCCTCCCTTACTCTTTTGGAGTAAACGATGTTGTTATTGGGCTGCGTCGATTTTAGGTAAAATGCTTTCAAGTTCATTGTGTGGACGAGGGATAACGTGTACGGATAGAAGCTCTCCGACTCTTTGAGCGGCTGCACTTCCGGATTCTGTAGCAGCTTTTACCGCCCCTACATCACCACTGACTAAGATCGTTACAATCCCTCCACCTACATGAATTTTTCCGACTAAGTTAACATTTGCTGCCTTCACCATTGCGTCTGCTGCCTCTACAGATGCTACTAAACCTTTTGTTTCGATCATTCCTAGTGCGCCATTAAGTGCCATAATATATTCCTCCTAAGATTTTTATTGATATTTTTGTAGTACTTTACTTACGATTGCAGATACCGTTTGAGCATCAACTTCATCCGTATCTACTTTTTTCAATACTTCTGAAATTACTTTTTCGACATCATTTTCTTCCTTGTGGTTCTCTTTCACGTTTTGGGTGGAAGCGGACGGTTTAGGAATCTCCACTTCCTTCACTCCATAAGCTAGTCTTTTAATATTAATCAGGTGACGGGTCGTAATATTATCAGAGGTGATGTTACCTCCGTATGACCCGCAGCCGAGAGTCAGCGATGGTTTTAAATTTGTCGTTGCACCAACTGCCCCAATACTTGAAAGCGTATTAACCATCAATCTTGAGACCGGCATCTCCTCACCGAACATCCTTGCAATTTGGTCATCATTCGTGTGAATCGATAAGCTGTGTCCACGGCCGCCTAAATTCAAAAGCTCTATACACTGCTCTTTCGCTTGGTCTACATTGTCAACCGTATATAAAGCGAAGATCGGTGATAGTTTTTCAAGAGAGAAAGGAACATCTTTTCCTACTTGATTCTCTTCTGCAATTAAAAGCCTTGTATCTGGTGGGACATCCACCCCAGCCATTTCCGCTATTTTCCTTGCCGGGCGTCCGACGATATTCGGGTTTAGTTTCCCTGGAGCCGGAGAAATGAGTTTGGCTACTTTTTCTTTTTCAGCACCTTCAAGGAAATAGGCCCCATTATTTTTTAGTTCGCGAACAGCCATCTCCTTAATATTTTGATCGATGACGATCGCTTGTTCAGTAGCACAAATAGTTCCGTTATCAAATGTTTTACTGTCCACGACCATCTTGACAGCCTTTTTCACATTACAGGATTTCTCTAAGTAGACAGGAACATTTCCAGGTCCAACCCCATAGGCAGGTTTTCCTGAACTATAAGCCGCTCGGACAAGTCCTCCTCCTCCGGTGGCTAAAATAACATGCACATCCCTGTGTTTAATTAACTCTGTGGTCGCTGGCATCGATGGCTTCGAGATCCATCCGACAATCCCTTCTGGAGCACCCGCTCGAACCGCTGCGTCGTGACAGATCTTTAGTGCTTCAACTGTACACTTCACAGCAGATGGGTGAGGACTTACGACAATCCCGTTCCTCGTTTTCAAAGAAATCAATGTTTTAAAGATTGCCGTAGACGTTGGATTCGTAGTTGGGATAATTCCTGCTACAACCCCAAAGGGATAGGCAAATTCCGTAATTTTATTGGCTGAATCTTCATGGATCGCCCCCACGGTTTTGTCATTTTTGATGGATTCATACACATCTTTTGAACCAACTTGATTTTTTATTGTTTTATGTTCGACTACACCCATAGACGTTTCTTCTACAGCCAATTCTGCTAAATATTTCGATTTGTCGTAAGCAGCTTCAGCTACAGCGGCGACTACGCGATCAACTTCTTCCTGAGAAAAAGCTTCATAATCCTTTTGTGCAGCTTTCGCTTTCTTTACAGCTGTTCTCATTTCTTGCATCGATTGTAAATCGTGATCAAATTCCACTAAAATAACACTCCCTTCTCTTTAGCTCCGAACTGGATGACTGGCTACATCAATCACGGCTTGCCGAAACGCATCCGCCGCCGCCATACAGGAGGATTGAGAACCAGTGAGCAGCCCTCCTCCAAAGTTTGTTTCCGTTGGGGGACCATAAAAGCAGGCTAGTTCAACATCTGAAGCTTTTAGTGCCGCATCCAAGCCGTAGGTAGCTTCAAGCGGTGGAGCAATCAGATAAGCAATCGCTCCTCCTTGTTCTACCCCTGCTTCTTTGGATAAAAAGGATCCAGTCCTTGAAACGACGTGAGCATATAAGCTATGTGATTGTTCATCATCCAATGCTTCAAAATAAGCTTGGCCATCGACAACCTGGTGAATGACTTCCATGGCACTCTTCACTTCATCAGGATCCGGCCCTGCAACAACACCCATGAATTCACCGGATAACGGACCAGAAGAATGGTCAGCGCCGGCATAAAACGAGTGAGCATAAGCCACTTCCACGTCTGCTTTCTTTGTAGCTTCATCAAGCGCTGTGACGCCGACATCATCCATCGTTATTGTAAAAAGGCCAAGACTTCTTTGAGATGGACTCAAATTAAACTGCTTAGCTAGCATAGGATCTACGTTTGGAATGATACGGACAGAAAGAATCTCGGCATATATAGGCTCTAATTTCATTTCTATTTCCTACCCTTCCTTTTTCACAAGCTCGACGCCGCTTGCCTCGTAATCTAGTATTTTTTCTATGACGCCGCCTAAGTAGGCTCCCGCCTCCACTGGTGGAATGCCACCACGGTGAATATTGGAAACGACTTGTCGCTGAGATTCGATCGTCCCCTTTCTCGGCTTGTAACAAAGATAAGCGCTCATCGATTCCGCACTGATAAGCCCTGGACGTTCGCCGATCAAGTACACAATCACCTCAGGCTTTAACTCTTCTCCGACATCATCCATAGCAGCCACACGACCTTTTTCTATAAAGAAGGAAGTGCCGACATCAAGGCCGAGACTTTTCAGAGATTGCTGGAGCGATAAGTACACATCCTCCAGATTTTCATCAATCGCTTTGGAACTGAGTCCATCAGAAACGATGATTTGCACTTGAGGATTTTTCTTGCAGGCTTCCTGTATTTTTTCTTTCGCTTCATCGGAGAGCTTCCTGCCATAGTCAGGCCTGCGAATGTACGTTTCTTGGTCACTGACCTTTGTATTCACAACAAACAAATCCAAGTCCTTTAACAAACTGCGGTCGACATTCCCATAAACAGCATCAACTGCAGCTGCATGATCGTAACGAAAACGAAGCCATGTGTTCGTCTTCGGTCTGACCCCCGCTCGCCCAACTCCTATTCTTGCAGGCGTCTTACTCTTCAACTCTTGTAGATCCTCGCTATCACCTTTCTGAGTGGAAGATTCAGATTTTGTCTCTGAACGAGTAGGTTTAGACTCTTGTTGACGTGGAAACTTTGACAAAATAGCTTTTCCTTCTACAGGATTCTCTGCGTCTGTCGTTGATTCAATCGTTTTGAAATCATTATCGGAAGACGTGTGATTCCAGACCTTCACGCCAGAAGTTGTGGGCGGGTGATCTTTTTTTTGATGATTCATTTTTTCCATGACCAGACGAGTTACTTTTTCAATCGTTTCTTTATCCATTCGCATCACCTCCTATCGAGTGAATATCGTTGGATCTCCAGCACGGGAAGTCAGCTTCCCATTTTCCATAATTCCCATGTTCTCAAGCCAGCTTTCAAATTCAGGAGAAGGCTTCTTTCCAAACGTTTCTCTTAGAGTCGCTACATCATGATAGCTCATGGATTGATAATTCAACATGCAGTCATCCCCCATTGGGGTAGCAATGATAAAGTTGACACCAGCAGTAGATAGCAAGACTCCTAAATCTTCAATATCATTTTGGTCGGTTTTCATGTGGTTTGTATAGCAGATGTCTACCCCCATCGGGATCAGATGCATCTTACCCATAAAATGATCCTCAAGGCCTGCTCGGATCACTTGTTTGTTGTTGTAAAGGTACTCCGGACCAATAAACCCGACTACTGTATTGACAATGAAAGGGTCATAGTATTTGGCAAACCCGTAATTTCTAGCCTCAAGCGTCATTTGATCTATGCCGTGATGGGCTTCTGCAGATAATTCGGATCCTTGACCCGTTTCAAAATATAGACGCTGCGGACCTGTACCTGTCCCTTTCACTTTTGCCAGTTCGTTTGCTTCTTCGAGAATGGCAGCATCAATCCCGAAGGATCGGTTTGCTGTTTCTGTTCCGGCAATACTTTGGAAAATCATATCAGCCGGAGCTCCTTGCTCAATGGCTTTCATTTGAGCTGTAACGTGGGCCAGTACGCAATTTTGTGCGGGAACTTTCCATTCTTCCATAAAATCCTTTGTTGCGTGTAAAAGCCGCTTCACACTTTCAACTGACTCTTCAACTGGATTGATTCCGATTACCGCATCTCCTATTCCATATGAGAGCCCTTCTTTTAATGAAGCCATCATCCCATCTACCCGGTCAGTCGGGTGGTTTGGCTGCAGTCTTGAAGCCAGGGTACCTTTCTGTCCGATAGAAATATTGCATTTAGTTACGACTTCCAATTTGTTCGCCGCAAAAACTAAATCTAAGTTGGACATGATTTTTGTTACAGCCGCAATCATTTCACTATTTAATCCCCTGCTGAGCCTTTTCATGTCTTCTCCTGAGGTATCGCTGGAAAGAATGTATTCTCGAAGCTCCGCTACACTCCAGTTTTTTATTTGTTTATAAACAGGCTCATTGATTTGTCCATCAATGATACGAGAGACCTCATCATCTTCTGGAGCAAGCATAGGGTTCTCTCTAATATCTTTCAGTAACAATTCGCTAAGAACGGTTTTGGCTGCAATTCTTTCCTGAACGCTTTCTGCCGCAATCCCTGCTAGCCGGTCGCCTGATTTTTCTTCATTGGCTTTTGCAAAAAGGGACGTGAGAGAGGAAAATTGATACGTGTGATCTAAATGTGTTGTAGATAAATTCATGGAAGCGTCCTCCTTTCTATTAATGGAATGTCAGTGTTTTGATAACCACAGGCACGACTCCCGAATCCAGAGTAGAACCTATATCCAAGTAATCACCGTTTTCAACTTTGATCTGGTCGATACAGACAATCTCTCGGTTCTTGTTAACCACCTGAAGCGCTTGCCCCAGTGATTTGGCCAAGTCTCTTTCCAAAACAATAACGATAGGCTGATTACTTAAATCGTCGTTAAAGGCGTTTGTCAACGCTTCTGCTAACCGCTGGATATCCTTGAATCCTAAAAGTGGAAGATCAGAGAGATAGACCGCTATCTTGATTCCTTCTCTATTTGGATCAAAGACCTCTACGCCAGCTTTAATATTGTTTTTTAATTGTTGTAAGGCTCTGTCAAACTCCTCATCAAAGTTGATAATGTGCACGGGCATATTTCGAAGAGGAAGCGTTTGATTGTCGACCTGAATGGTCGCTCCACTGATTTCTGTCGTTTGGGTTCCGGCCCCGAGGACCGTAGCTCTCACTGTTTCGTTCGGTTTGATCCACTCTTTTTCACTCAGCTGTTGGTTATCCCTTAGAGATTTGGCTAGTAATACACCAATGTCGTCATAGAGATGGTTTGAAGCACAGCTATCAGGGAAGTATATGCATTCCGATACTCCTCCGGAGAACATGATCTTGTCTACCGGTCTGTTCCATTTGGGCTTATGCCCTAAGAGAAGAGGCTCGTCACCTTCCAACTTTCCATTCAGCATCTTGGAAACGACTTCCGCCATATAATCCGTTACACTTGATAGTTTCTCAGGATCAACGGGCTCTCCCTCTTGAACTGTCAAACCTAGATCCCTGGTGACTTTTTTGATTGGGTCTGCGATATATTTGATTTCGTTTTGATTAAATTCTATTAATTTTCCACCTACATGAAGCGTGCAGGTACCAAGCAGCTTTCCGTAATGGTAAACCGCGACGTTCGCAGTCCCACCACCAATATCGATGTTTGCAATGGTTTTGTTTGTCTGCTTCGATAGCTCATAAGCTCCGGAACCTTTTGCGGCAATAATGCTTTCTAAATCGGGTCCAGCAGTCGCTACTAAAAACTTTCCTGCATGATCAGAGAGATGATTGATCATGTCTTTGGCGTTTGACTTGGTTGCGGTCTCACCGGTTATAATCACTGCGCCTGTTTGGATCTCATCCGCTTTTATTCCAGCTTCCTCATATTGGTCTCGAACAATTTCATCGATTTTTTCCATGTCGATTTCTTTACCTTCAACTAATGGAGTCCGGAATATAGGGCTCTCATAGACGACTTCTTTATCAGTGATTTCAATACGCGGCATATGAGTCATACCAGCCGTATTTCTCAGTGATAATCTACTGATCACCAGTTTTGTTGTACTTGTTCCTATATCAATTCCTGCACTTATGATGACTTCAGTACTTCTACCACTCACGAAGCGCACCTCCACATGTACAAAAAAAAGGCACCTTACACAAACTATCCACGGGGATAGCTGTATAAGGCGCCTTTGCCATTTACCATTCATTTTTAAAGTGTTCTTAATCAGAATATTAAGTCATTCATGACTATTTGTAAAGGGTTTCATTAAAAATGACCTCTTCATTTCCCTCTTCTTCGACATAGTCTCTCATTTCTTGAAGACTATTGCATGTGACGAGTTCTTTGATGGAGTCCAGCCCTTTTCGATCCACGGCAGAAGTGATGACAATCGGCCCTTTAGGTATAACTTTTCGCAGCTGCTTGACCGCTCTCGAAAGGTCTGCTTGATCATCATCTGCTTTCGTGACAACGCCGATGGGGAGTTTATTCAACCCTGTACTGAAACCAGGCGGAAAAATCATCTTCTTCTTTGTAGCATCCTGAATAAATAAAACGTGAGTAACCTCTAGAGAGGTCGCCATAATATTTTTATAATACATAGGATTTTCTGTGTACTCTCCAGGTGTGTCCACAATCCAATCCTCATAGTTCAACGATTGAGTTTTCATAGCTTTTGCTTCGTGTCCAAGCAAGGCGTGAGTCAACGTAGACTTTCCTGCTCCGATCGATCCAATCATCATAGCACGATTTCGTTTGGACAATGATACGCCCCCCCCCCTTATGATTTCGTGATTTCTGAAGGAGTGTATCCAAGAGTTTCGGAAAGAAAACGATTGACTTCCCTCATCGATTGATCGACCTCCGAAACACTTCCTATCAACACAAGGCTCCCTGTAAATCGATCCAAAAACCCAATCTTTACATGGGCCGCTTTTGTTGCATAATCCCCAGCTATAATGACCGTTTCACTAGGGGTCAACGTAAGTATACCTAATGCCCCTGACTCCTCGATGCCTAGCTTTTCGAACATATCAACATCAGGATTAGCGATAAGGTGACTGAGAGTAATTTGTTTACCAGGAACAAATTCTTGTATAAAGCGTTTCTTCTCTTCGTTCATTGGGTAATCCTCCTGATTTCTCCTTGATTATTTTGCTTCCTTTTTTGATTCCTCAGCAGCAACGACATCACCTTCAAAAGCTTCCTCTTCAACATATTCGTCTTTTGCGATAACCCCGGTCTCCCGGTCTATACGCTCCAGCTCTCTTGCCTTCGGTACAGACAGCCAGTAAGCCAGTCCAATCGCAATTACACCTGCTGACAGCTTTCCAGCAATGATAGGAAGAATCAAGGTAGGCTGAAAGTTAGCTGTAAAGGATAGGTGATCTCCTAACAAGAAAGCTGCACACACGGCAAAAGCAATGTTGATGACTTTATCCTTCGGAGGCATATGACGAACAAGTTTGAACATAGCTAGGATATTCGCAATGGTAGCGACTAAACCAGCACTCCCTACAGAGCTTAATCCCAGTTTCTTACCCATAGCTTCTAGTGGTCTTGAAGCATATTTTCTTAGTAAATAAACCATTGGGAAGGCACCCGCAAGCATGATTCCGATATACCCCGCAGTTTCAAGCGCCCTGAACTGATCTTCAGAATCGGCCATAATTGGATCGAAGCCCCAAACACCAAATACATTCGTAAATAGACCTGTAAAGATTTCAACAATGGAGAAGACCAATACTAATTTGATCGCTGCATCTAAGATTCGTCCAAACCACATAAACCCTTTAATCATAATATCGGGCAAGAAATACAACCCAGCGGCTAGAATAATTACAAAAATTAGAAGCGGCGTAAGGTTCATGAATATTTTTAAGTAACTGAGTGTAAATTCATAGGTAGACTCCGTATTAGTAGAAACAACTTCTCTCACTTTAGAGTTCGTCAACGTGATGATGACACTTGAAATGAATACTCCAATCGGGATGGTCAGTAAGCCAGACATAATCCCTAAGGCCATGAACTTATGGTCACGTTTATCTAACATCGCAAGACCCATAGGGATAGAGAATACAATCGTTGCCCCGGCCATGAAACCGACAATCAAAGCCATAATCCATCCTTCATAAGACTCTTGAAGCGCTTGGGCTAACTGATATCCACCCATATCCGATGCTAAGATTGTCGTAGCTGCAATCGCTGGATCCGCTCCAATTTTTTCAAATAGCGGACCAACAACCTTATCTATCGCCCAGGATAAGAACGGAATGGAAGCCATAATTCCAGCTGCAGGAACAAAGATGTGTCCAATAGCGTGGACCCCTTCCATAAACTGACCGCCAATTCCATCCTCACTATTCTTAATGGAAGCAATCGCTCCAATAACTGCACAGGTCATAATAATATAAATGACAATATTACCGATTAAAACCATCCAACATCCCTACCTTTTTAAAATTTTTATAAAAAAAAGATGCTAGAAAAACAGTAAGGGCCCCTCACTGCTCTTCTAGCATCTTTGCTAGTTTGTATTCACTTGGAAGTGGTTAACGGCGGTTCTGAATATTTCTTTAATATCTTCAAAGCTACTTTCTCTAACGGCATCTGCTTATTCATACTGATTTCTCTCATCTTTTTGTATGACGCTTCGTCAGAATAACCAAAGTGTTCCATTAATAATCCTTTGGCGCGCTCTACAACTTTCCGCTTCTTCAAACGATTATCTGCTTCTTTGACTTGAACACGATACCTTTCCGAAACCATTCCTTGATGAAGGGCAATCTCTACAGCTGGAATTAAACGATCTTCTGAAATGGGTTTTACGATATAGCCTACAATATTCGCTTCTTTGGCTTTTTCTATAAACTCCTGCTGACTATAAGCCGTTAATAATAAAATGGGTATATTGTACTTTTGAGAAATGATCTTACTAGCTTTTAGACCATCAAGCTTTGGCATTTTGATATCCATGATGATCAGGTCAGGCTCCAGCTCATGGGCAAGTTCTATGGCTTTTTCCCCGTCTCCTGCTTCACCCGCGATGTTAAATCCTGCATCTTGTAAAAGCAACGCAATGTCCATCCTTACTATGGATTCGTCTTCTACCAGCAAAATTCTCTTACTCATTTAAACCCTACTTTCCTTTGGAAATCTGAGTCTGGCTTCCGTTCCTTTTTCCATTCCTGCGATCTCAAACTCTCCTGATAAATCATGCTCTGCCATTCGCTTCACAATATCCAGTCCTAAGGAAGATGTATTCTTCCCTTTAAAGCCAACACCATTATCACGTACGATCACATCCATCATCCTTGAATCCTGATTGAAAATGACATCAATATGCCCACGTGCTTTTCCTTCAAAGGCATGGTTCACGCAGTTTTGTATAAGCTCATTGATAATCAAAGCGATCGAAACCGCACGGCCTGACTCAATCGTCAAACTGTCACCAGAGTAATCAATCGTGACTTTTTTACTTGAATAACCGGTGTAAACAAGCATATCCCCAATTCTTTCAGTCAGTTCATAAATATCCACTTCATCAATGCTGCTATTGGAAAGGATCACTTCATAGACAGAAGCAATGCTTAATATCCGGTTTAAACTCTCCAGAAAATAAACCTTGCTTTCCTCTGGAATCCCTCTTCGCATCTGCAACCGTAAGAGACTGGCAACCGTTTGTAAATTGTTTTTAACCCGGTGATGAATTTCTTTGATGGCAACTGACTTAATAATTAATTCTTTTTCTTTTTCTCTTAGGTCCGTGAGATCTCTTAGAATAATAAACATGCCATTATATTTTTCATTCAAGGGCAAACGAATTTTTTTAACTTTAAACGTTTTATCGAATGCTTCCATTTCGGTAACTAATAATTCCTCTTCTTTCTCCACAATATCAGTTAAAATGGGCAGATGTTCGACTAAATTCTCGCCGTAATCACAGTTTGTCCCCTTGAGCTCATGAAGGAGATTAATCGCCGCCGGATTAGAATATAAGAGTTCCCCATCAAGTCCGACGAAAAAAAGAGCCTCTTCCATAAGTTCAGGAACTAGCGGCTGTTGATCTGCATGGCCTAACAAAAGACCGCTTAAGGATTCTGTCGTCTTTGACAGCGCTTCCAATTCTTCCCGATCTTCAACCTGTTCACTGATGTCCTTCTCCATGATTAAAGCACCAATGACCACATCTTCATCGTTGAAGATAGGCACGACGCTTTGTTCCACTTTTTTACGTTCTTGAGTGATCGCACGGTTAGAAGTCATTGCATTTCCAGACTGCAAACAGTAAAGCACGGCCGGCTCAAATGTCTCATATGCAATGGTACCTACAACTCTGTTTTGATAGATCGATTTCACTGTCGTAGGGGCAGCTTCCGCCACCACAATCGCATGTTTTTCATTCGTTAACAAGCAATCGATAAAGACATTGGCCTTTGATAAATCTGCCATCAGCTGCATGCTATTACTGACTTCTTTAATCTTTTCGATATCACTCGTTTCTAAACTCGTCTTCGATTTACATAAAGATTCAATTTCTTCAATGTCTATCATAGTTAAGTTTTCTCCTGTGGTGAACTGTTCTAATTGAAATTCCTCTTCCAAACTATTAGAATTATAGACTTGAAGAAAATGTTTGTCAATATTCTGAATAATCATTGCATTTGTGAAAACTTAACCCCACTAGCTTTAGATTGAAGCATCTTTTCGATAATATCGGCCAAATACGCACCTGCTTCGACTGGTGGAACACCACCTTCGTGGATATTCGAAAACACGGTCCGGTCAGCTTCAACGCTTTCTTTATTCGGTTTATAAATGATATAGGCACTTATACTTTTTGAAGTAGCGAGCCCTGGTCTTTCTCCGATTAGTGAGATGACGAGATCACAATCAACAAGGGAGGCAACTTCATCTTGTATCCATACTCTGCTTTTTCTGATAAAAATTGGATTGCCCATGCTAATATTTTTAGCTTCTAACCCTTGGATTAAAGTTGGCAGCAAGTCAGGGATTGTCTCTTCTATTCCAGTAGAGCTCAGCCCATCTGAAACAACAATTTGCACCTGTTTTCCTTTCGTCGCCTTTTCAGCCAGCCATGAACGAGATTCCTCATTCAACTTCCTGCCTACATCTAAATTCATCAGGTATTCCTCCATGGAAGTTGCTTTAGAGTGGAGGATAGGGAGATCCATACGAGTTAAAACATCATCCCCAACATCTTTAAAAACGGCATCTTGAGCTGCTGCATGATCGACTCTGAAGTCTAAGTAATTTTTCGTTCTCATCCGTGTGCCCGAACGGCCGATCCCAATTCTAGCAGGGGTTTCTTTTTGTACCTGTTCAACGTACTCACGATTTTTCGGCTCGTCTACTCCTACCTTCTTTTCCTGCCGATAGACGATGTGTTTATTCTTATACTCTTGTGTATACGGTTTGCTTGTTGTTTTGTTGCCCTTATCCTCCATTTCAGAAAGAACGTCTTTAACAATCTGCTCAATGTTCAACCTCTCACACCCCTTCTCAATCAAATATAGATAAGTCTCCTGCATATTTCGTCAGGCGTCCTTCTTCCATAATCCCCATCTTTTCCAGCCATTTCTCAAACTCGGTTAAGGGCCTTAACCCTAGCATCTCTCGTAAACTGGCATCATCATGGAAACTTGTATCCTGGTAACTGAGCATCACATCGTCTCCACCAGGCACCCCCATGTAAAAGTTCGCTCCTGCTACTGTTGTTAACATACCAGCGATTTCCTGATCATTTTGATCCGCACTCATATGATTGGTATACGTAGGCGCAATTCCCATTGGCAAGTTATGCAGTTTACCCATAAACAAATCTTCTAAATCTGCACGGATCATTTGTTTTCCATCATATAACGTTTCTGGACCTATAAAGCCTGAGACATTGTTTACCATGAACGGCTTCCATCTCCGTGCGTATCCATATGTTCTCGCTTCCAGCGTTTGCATATCTACCCCTGAATGCCCGTCCAATGAAACCTCAGATCCTTGTCCTGTTTCAAAGTAAAAGAAATTGGGACCAGCAGAAGTGCCTTCAGATTTCATCAATTCGTAGCCTTCATCGAGAAGCTCTTGATTGACACCGAAATCGTCGTTAGCCAACTGAGAACCTGCCAAGCTTTGAAATAATAAAGCAACTGGTGCTCCTTTCTTAAGCGCTTGCATTTGAGTGGTTACGTGAGCCAGCACACAGTTTTGAGTTGGGATGGCCCATTTCTGCATGAATTCATGGCTCATTGTCAGAAGCCTTGCCACCGAATCAACGGCTTCATTATTTGGATTGATGCCAATTACTGCGTCGCCAGACCCATATGATAGTCCTTCTTTAATAGAAGCTAAAATTCCATCAGGGTTATCAACCGGGTGATTAGGCTGACAGCGAAAGGCCAGTCTGCCAGGCTCGCCGATCGTCGTATTACAATGCGCTTGATGCTTCATCTTCTGGGAAGCTAAAACCAGATCGATACTCGACATTAATTTAGCTACAGCGGAAATCATTTCACTCGTTAAGCCTCGACTTAGCCGTTTTAAATCATTAGAATTAGTTGAATGACTCAGAATATACTCACGAAGTTCACCTACTGTCCAGCCAGATATTTCTTTATAAACGAAATGACTTACATCATCATAAATCACCTTTGTTACTTGATCAGACTCATAGGATATCACCGGATTCTCAAAAATGTCTTTGAGCTGAAGTTCACTTAACGTGTACTTAGCTGCCATTCGTTCTAAGGAAGATTTCGCACCAATACCTGCCATTACATCACCAGATTTTTCTTCGCTGGCTTTTGCCAATACATCTTTAATGGAGTTGAAATAGTACGTCTCATTCCGTAATTGACATGATAGCTTCAAATACATTCACCTTCTTTGTAGTAGTTAAAATAAAAAAGGCGCCACGATCGCTAGGATAACCTAACGAAAGTGGCGCCTTCGCCGAATAGATTCACTTTCTACAAAGTATATCAAAAGTTTTTCTGAAAATACAGACTTATTTTATGTGGATTTATTTACCAGCATATCGACTCACAATATGCCAAACAGAACATAATGTAAGTCAGAAAATGATGAAATAGAATATTTCCTGGGAAATTACTATCTTTTCTAATGAAATTTGGCATATGAGATGATTTTGAAACGAAATTCATAATATTAGAGATTAACTATGGAAATCCACATAAAAAATAATAGATAAAACCATGAATCTAAGGTTCCTTTTTTTACCGAAAACATATAAACTATAGAGGAAATTGTAAAATAAAGGAGCCTATAATGAAAAGAGCTTACATTAATGAAATATTCTTTATTCGCTTCATAGCTTGTCTATGCGTCGTCTTTATTCATTCTATTACTCTATCTCAGCAAAACTATGAACTGTCCGCCTTTACTTCAGACATGTTCTATCAATTCAAAATGACACTCATGTTCGCAACACCAGTGTTTGTCATGATTTCTGAGTTCTTGCTTTCCTATTCTTATCCAGACCGGATGCCAAAAGCGAAACCCTTCTGGAAAAAACGATTCCTTTATATTTTCGTTCCTTATCTAATCATGTCTGTGATTTATACCTTGTACGGGTTATGGGCAGGATCAGGGATTACATGGTCAGGATTTGTAGACCTATTCTTTGATAAAACTGTCCTAGGTGTATGGCATGGCTACTTTGTGCTAATCATCTTCCAGTTTTATGCCTTGCATTTTTTATTGAAAAAATACTTTGACCGATATCCTCCGCTCGTGATGATCGGGTTATCTTTAGTCATCAACGTACTCTATTTAGGTTTCTTTAACTTAAAAGGAAGCAGCAGCTTCCCAGCGCTTGCGTTCCTATGGGATCATTACAAGCTTCCGTTCTTAGGCTGGATCTTCTACTTCACCATTGCCTACTATGCCGGTAAGCATATTAATGTGTTCTTGGACTTACTGAGAAAGTATAGGTACTATGCGATTCCCGCCGTCATTATTACCGGCCTGATTCCGCTTTATATTAGGTACTCGAATTTCTATTCAGTCGTTTCGTCCAAGCGTTTCGATATAGTGGTTTATACCTTCTTCGTTTTCTGTCTACTCTATTTGATTGCGATAAGAATGAAGAAAACTCCACTATTTGTTTTGTGGGTAAGCAGCTGCTCCTATGGTATTTACCTGCTACACCCTTTGGTGCAATACAATGCGATTCGGTGGTTCGAACAACTACCGTTTACGATGACCCTTGATGTCCACATTGCTCTGTTATTTATCTTAGGAGTCGGTGTGCCGATGATCGCGGTTTATCTGCTGAATTTAATTCCTTACGGTTCCTTTGTTGCAGGGAAAATCAATATGCCAAGGACTCCTGTTAGAATTGATGAAACAAAAACCAAAGTTTCCTAATATACAAAAGACGAAGCATCCAATTACAGATGCTTCGTCTTTTAAGTTTTAGGGGAATTTAGATACTTTTGCCTTTTACGTTCAACTGTTGTTTAAAATTGGAATATGGAATTTTGTATTGTTTGTAAGTTTGCTCAACCATCTCTTCTGAAGTAAATTCCCTTACCACTTTCTCCCGTGCAGCATGGATAATCCTATGCCTTAATACCTCATCAGATTTCAAAGCTAAGATTTTTTCACGAAAAGCTTCTGCGCAATGGTCCTCGACCAACATCCCCGTCTCCCCATCCACGATTGCTTCCGGTATGCCTCCTTTATTAATGGATACTACAGGCGTTCCAGTGGCCATAGCCTCCAAAATGACCATCGGAAATACTTCTCTCTCAGAGGTAAGCAGAAGTACATCCATCGATTGGAGAAACTTCTGGGGTTCTTGGATTTCACCAAGTAATTGTACTCGTTCCTCAAGCCCTGATTTCTTTATTTTTTCAACTATAGGCCCTCGTTCAGGTCCGTCTCCAGCAATGTAAAACTGCACATCTTTTTCTAATTTCATAGAGGCTGCAATATCTACAAACAACCGATGATTCTTTTCTGAAGACAACCGTGCCAGAATACCAACCTTAAACACGTCAGACTGAGACTTTTCAGTAAAAGGAAACTTCTCGAGGTCAACCCCGTTGTATACAGTGGTGATCATCTCTTGTTTAACTCCATAGTTCATTAAGACTCTTTTCTCGTATTCACTTACCGTAATAATCCCGATAACAGCCTGATTCATCAAAAAGGAAAATACTCTCGGAAATTTTTCAAGAGCCGTGATATTGTGCTTCGTGTAAACGACCTTTATCTTTCGTTTCCAAACAAGCTTTCTTAAACAATTTGCATACATGACCATCCGTAGACTGTTCGCATGAATGACATCGATGTCCCACTTATGGATAAACCGAGTAAGCTTCCACAAATTTAAGAGGTGGTTTTTCCTGGACAATGCCGTATAATTTTTCTTGTTGGCAATGTAATTCGTAAGTTCTCCTCCACCGGAAGCGGTATAGAGATGAAATCCTGTACCTTTCACCATTTTGTTTTCGAGCTTGATGAAATAATTCTCAGCTCCACCCATCGTCAATTTGTCTGTCAGCATCAATACATTCATCTCTATACGGCCTCCCTTTCCATACGATTGCTTTCCTTAGACTGAACTTTTTCATCTTCATAGGAAAAATAAGTAGACAGGATGGCTAAATATAATAAGAACATGTCATTAACAATCAGCGACAAAAACATCATCTGAAGCATAAATCCAAGGAATGTTAAAAACAAGAATGGATGCTTCAAGTGAAAATTCGCCCGAAAGATTTGATAGAGCACCGTAAGTACAAACAAACCATACACAAACAAACCAATGACTCCTGACTCAGTCAACACCTCAAGGAATGTGTTGTGAACAACCAGATTATCACCGTATTCAAACGCGTTGTAATCTGCGAAGTTACTTGCACCAATCCCAAACCAGGGATGGGTGGAAAATAAATCCCACGCCCTTCCCCATAGTTCAAACCTTCCGCTTCCACCGTCAGAGGAAAAGTCTTGAAATCTGTGTTGCAGAATATCAAGGACGCGAAATTTCATCGCTAGACTGACCGCCCAGGCAATGGCTAGTATCGAAAAAGTAGATAGAAATAAGCGCAATTGGTTAGCTGGTTTGTTTAACAAGAAGTAAACAATGAAAATAATGAGGAGAATCAACAATCCCCCTCTGGAGAAAGAGAGTACACTCGTAATTAAACACAAGGCAAGACCGATCTTATTTTTCAAAGAATCGCGTTTACATAAAAAGAAAGTGAAAAAAATCGTATTATAAAACACAAAATAGTTCGGGTCTTCCATCAAACCGATCAACCTGGGATAATCGCGGTCAAACCAGACACCATAGCGTATGACTCCGTCTCCTAATAAGGAAAATCCATTGCTCTTCAATCCCCATACGTAAAGGAAAAGACTTCCGATATTAAATAAAATCCCTGCATTCGCAATTCCATTCTCCAATTCGCTCTTTTGAAACATCTGGAGAATTCCTTTCATGAGAATATAAAAGACGATATATAAAAAGATGCCAAGCATGACCCTCAGACTTGATGATGCATATAAGGAAAATGCGCCAGAAAACACATACACCAGATAGAAAAAAAGCAGCATGACTTCAAAACTCTGCAGTTTTTGAAATCGGAAGGAAGCCGCCAATAAAATGACAAGAATGCCTAAATACATCATATGTGGTTTGAAGGCGAAGCCGAGGTAAATGTGATATTTACCAAGCATGACTGAAAAGAGCAGGAAAAATAGCAGCAGACTGCTGCGCCGACCTTCAGAGGAACTAAGATGCTCCATCATGTGCCTCCTTCCTGATTTTCGACTTCGATTCAAGGACCATCTTTTTCAAAAGCTCTGGAACTTTTTCTCTCCATTCCTTATCCATTACGGCAAGGGAAAGAATAAGAACAAAATGGGCACTGGCCGCAAGAATCGGAATGGAAGATAAAAATAACTCTACACCTACTAGAGTAATGAAAAAATAAATCAAATAAGGAACAACGGCTTTTTTTCCGAGGACCATTCGATCGGGGTGACAGACCAAGAACCCGAACAACAGAATCACTTCAATGAGAACTCCTGCTGTTATTGCTCCTGTTAACCCATATAATTCACTGAAAAAAGCATAAAACAACACGCCCGATGTAACCCCTAAAGCCAGAACCGTCATTCTTCGAGACTGAAGCGCTCTTGTTGTCAGCCCATCCCCCAGAGCAATACTGCCTCCCTGAAAAACCATGACTAGAGCCAACACTTTCAGTAAGAACGCTGCTTCCATCCACCTCTCTCCAAATAAAACTCCGATAACTAGGTCAGAAAGGTGGTAAAAAGGGATAGCGGCGAGCATGCCAGCAAGTAACATCAATTTCACCTGTGTGATACTCTTTTTAACATGCTGCTCGTAATCCCCAGCCTGAAATAAACGGAACAATACCGGAAAGAATGCACCGGCGATAATAAACGGCAATTGCTGTAAAGCCTGGGGAATGCGGTAAGCGACAGCGAAATAACCAACTTCTTTCCACGTTAATGTCTGTTCTAATACAATCGGACCAATCTGAGGCAGGAGAATGAATAATAATCCGGTTACTAAGAATGGCACCCAATGTTTCCACAGTCCTTTATAAAAAGGAGACCTTATGGAAAGTCTCAGAGTCTTAGTCGTTAAAAATATCCCGAAACATCCGGCCAAAAAATAAGCGGATCCATACAAGAAAAATACGATCATAGGATCTATATAAAACCATTTCCCAACCAGGATCACGGTGATCAATAAGCCTGCAGAAACAATTCGTATCATTCCGGAATATTGCATTTTCTCCAACATCTGAAAATAGGTGATACTAATGCTCTGCATGGCGATCCCTATTACAAGTGGAAAAATCAGTGCATAGGAAAGGAGGATCAATTCCTTATCACCGGAGTAAATCCAATGAATAAGAAGGAATCCAATCATTAGCGTTGCCACTGTCAGCCCAAGACGCAGTTTTATAAATGAGGCCATGATCAACGAAATAGGAGCCTCTTTCTTCGCCCCTTCCCGAAGCACAATCTGGTTTAATCCAGCTTCCGTTAAATAAGCCATAATCATAGCAAAAGCGAGTACCACGCTAAATTTGCCATAATCATCTGTGGAGATAAAAGAGGCAAGCACAATCAATGATGCAGCATTTAAAATACTGGAAAGTGCCGTACTGTAAAATAAATGAAAGATATTCTTTCCAATAGAATTTCTAATCTGACTCATAAATTTTAGCCCCTTTCATCACTTGCTAATCCATCACTGTTGATAAACAATCCCAAGTACTTTGCACCCTGTTGTCTCAAGTTTTGCATGGGCTTTCTTTATTTCTTCAAGCTTATCTCTTTTCTGCTGGACGACAAGCACTGCTTCCTCACACCCTTCAGCCATCAGCTCTGTTTCAACTCCTGAGGATAAGGAAGGAGCCGAAAAAATCACTCGATCATACTTCTTCCTCCAGGAATCCACATGCTGTTTAAAAGAGGGAGAAAGCCAAATATCCATTGGTTTTTGATCGTTGGAACGGGTTACCAAAAGGACATCTAAGTTCGGAAGAAAAGTCGGAAAGATGTTTGTCAATGGATCCTGATGGTTCTCAGCAGGCTGCTCCATATGGAACCATTCATGGAGCATGGGTTTGTTCATATCCCCATCAACAAGCAGAACTTTTTTCTCCTGAAGAGCGATGGCAGCCGCTAGTTCTGCAGCAATCATGGCTACCGACTTTCCTGATGGAATTGAAGTCACAATTAGAATGGAAGGGCTCTGCTTCTCAACCTTTCTGCTGATTACCTTCATCTGATCGAAGCTCACAACCCCCTTCCTTTTCCTGTGCCCGCCGTGAACGATATCCTCAATGGGACTCTGCATGGATTTTGCCTCCTTTTTTCACTTTCCCTGTCGCACTTGCGAACTGTTTCTTGTAGGATTTTGGCAGATTGTCTTTAGTGGCTGCTACTTCTCCAAGTACTGGTAACCCCAGTTCTTTTTCGATTTGATCCAGGCTTTGGACAGAATCATCCCAATGGTCTTTTACCATCGCCATTCCGATTCCACAAAATAACCCCACCATGGTTCCTATCAAGATGTTCACGATCGGACTTCCGATTTCTTCAACTTTATTTGTCCCTTCCTTTTTACTCAGGACAGCTATATTTTCCATTTGCATCGAGCCTTTCATCTCTTCCACAGAAGTAGCCGCAAGAATGTTGGCTACTTCACTGGCCCGATCCGCTTCCGCATCTCTGATCACAATCGAAATAATCTGGGAATCTTCTTTATTTTTTATTGTGATTTTTTCTTCCAACTCTTCCTGAGATAGATTCATATCCGCCTGGACGGATTCCAATACGATCGGACTTGTAATAAAATCGACCGTTGAAGCAATAAGTCTGTTCACTGTTTGAGGATCAACGTAAACATCTTCCTGATTCCCCAGGTTTCCAACCAGAATATATTCGGTTGCTTCATACGTAGGTTTTAAGAAATAAAACACAGCAGCTCCACTTAAGATCGAAACGCAGATGGTCGTGATCAAAATGGTAGCCATTCTCCTTTTGAGGATACGGAAAAAGGTTTTGATATCCATTGGTTCTCTCATGAAATCACCTCTTGCACCCCGTAAGGACATTCCTGCTGATAAAATCGAACGGTCTCAAGCAGCCCTTCTTGCAGTGAATAACAAGGTTCCCAGCGCAGCATGGATTGTGCTCGATCGTTTTTTAATACACTCGAGCGGATATCTCCCTTGCGTGCTGGACGTAAACTAGACTGAATAGGTCTACCAAAAGAGACCCCTAACTGGTCAACAATTTCATTAATCGATGTTTCCTGCCCAGTCCCTATATTAAAGATTTCGTTTGTACCGTGTTCCAACGCAGCCACGTTTGCACGAGCCACGTCTCTGACAAAAACGAAATCCCTCGTCTGCTTTCCATCCCCAAAAATAACAGGAGATTCTCCACGGATTAATTTTTCGATAAAGAGAGCAATGACCCCGGCTTCTCCATGGACATCTTGTCTGGGTCCATATACATTGGCATAGCGTAAAATGGAATACTCAAGGTTATGAGTATGAGCAAAAAGGTGAATGTACTTTTCAGCGTGAGCTTTTGTCAGCCCGTAAAAGGAGATCGGCTGCACGTGATGCGCTTCATCAATAGGAAGATAGCTCGGATTTCCATATACAGCTGCCGTTGATGCAAATACGACTTTCTTGACTTTATGCTTCGCGCTAGATTGCAAGATGTTAAGGGTCGCAACAATATTTTCTTCACAGTCATATAACGGGTCTGTAAACGATTGACTTACTGAAACCTGAGCTGCTTGATGAATGACATAATCCGGCTGTTCTTTTGCAAAGATATCATCCATATTTCTCCGAACATCCCGTTTGTAGAAGTTCACATGAGGAGGGAGATTTTTCATATGCCCTGTCACTAGATTATCTACAACGACTACCTCGTAATGGGACTCTACTAATTCTTCTACTATGTGCGATCCGATAAAGCCTGCCCCACCAGTTATTAATACCTTCATGTCAACCTTCCTTCCGTTATTTAAGTAAAATAAAAACGTCTGATACCCCAACTATCATTTTTCAAAGATAGAATAGTTGTTGCCCTGCCCCTTATCTAAGAACCTATCTTTAGGTAAATTCATTCGTATGAAATTCCCATAGGATGGTTCGGTTCCTTCTATTAAAGGGTGAGCATCTTCTATGATAGAAGCGTCCCAAATCATACCTTCTAACGTGTTATTGGTCCCGGATAAAATTACCGCTTTGTCTGTTCTCTCTGTCAGTTGGATCTGAAGGTTGTCAAACATATTTCCGGAGACCTCATTAGGAATGGTTACATCACTGTCCAGGCGGATACAGACGACGCAGTCATCTAAGGTCATATTTACGAACCTGTTTCCATTTACAAAATTGTGTTCCTCTTCTTTCTCGGGAGGCGTTGCTTGTAGATGCACGGCGGTGTGAAACCCGCTAACATTCACTCCTGAAACATTTACAAAACTGATAAACTCATCAGATGTGTCCGCTGAAAAATAGATTCCTTTCCCACGATTGCTGCCACTGGAGTTGTACAACGTCACATTTTCGAGCTGAATGCGCTCAGTCGTCCAGACTTGTTCTTTTCCACTTACATGGATCACAGCACTTTGAAATTCGGGTGTGGTAATTTCAATGGTTCCGTTTGTAATTGAAGTTTTTCGTTCTAACTCCAATACGTTAAAATTTCCTTCGACAAGTATCTTTGTAGCCACTCCCATTTCCAGTGAGACTCCTTCTTTCAACCGTAATCCTTGTTTCAGGATATAAGTCTTACCCAGCAACTGGACAGGAAGATTATCATTTTCATAACTGGAATCAATGGCTGCTTGAATGGCAGAGGAATCATCCTTACTGTCATCCCCACTCGCCCCAAATGCTTCTACGTTAGTCCTGCCAGTATCTTGACCCGGGCCCATTATAAAAATCCCAATCAATACCATCGCTATTAACACCGTAATTATTCCTATATAGACCCACTGCAACTTCATATTCATTTCCTAACTATAAGTAATGTGAATACGCAGGCTTCTCCACATGTAGGATGACCTCGTCTTTTTTCCTTCGGTTTTCCATTAGCTGTTTTCCGTTCTGGATGACAACGAATTCCATATCATTAGCCGCCTTCCAGGTGTAAGTTTCTCCAACTGGAATCGTTAGAGTAGACCCAGCCGCGATTTCTGAAAACTCACCATTCAAAACTAGTATTCCTTCCCCTTCTGTCACCGTCCATACTTCTTGATTTGCATTGACCTGGTCATTTAAGGTACTGCCAGCGGTCAAGTGGACTTTTTCCGTCAGTGTTTCTGTGTCATTTTCCTTTTGGCTATATTCCAGTACTCTGCTCCATCCCCACGCGTATTCCTCATATCTTGGACCATCCTGAAAATGGGAGACGTACTGTTTAATTTTGTGACTGCTCTTTTTATCTGTCACCAACAAGCCATCAGGACTTGCAGCTACCACGACATTCTCTACCCCCATCAAAATAATCGGGATATCCAGTTCATTCACGATACAAGAATCCATTACATCATGACTTATGACTCCATTACCGATAACGTGGGTATCCATTTCATCCGTCAACGTGTTCCACGTTCCAAGATCTTTCCAGTAACCATCATAAGGAAGTGCGATAATGTTTCTTGCTGTCTCGACTACTTCATAATCAAAGCTGTTGGATGGAAGCTGACCATAATACTTCAGTAAATCATTGTACTCCACAGGGATATTTTTACGTTTGAGCAGTTGGATGATATATCCCAGCTTGAAACCAAATACACCACAATTCCAAAGAGCCTCTTGATGGATCAACTTTTTGGCTAATGACTCATTCGGCTTTTCACAAAACTTATTTACTTTAATGAAGTCGTTCACTGTTGTAATGTTCGGAACGATATACCCATACTTTTCTGAAGGGTAGGTCGGTTTCACGCCGAGGAGAGCCAAATCAGCACCGCTCTCATTCAGTCCCCATTCGAGTTTTTTGATCGTTTCAAAAAAGTGATTTTCCACAAATGGATCTACAGGCATGACTCCTATAACCTCATCTAGACTGCATCCTTCCACGGAATATAGATACACGGCTGCTAATGCGATAGCAGGAAAGGTATCCTTCCGTTCTGGCTCGACCACAACAGGAATGTTTTGACCAAGCTGGTTATGGAGCATTTCGACTTGAGAGCTGTTTGTTGCGACAATAGCCTTATCTTCAAGGTTATATTTCCCGAGCTGTCGCCAGACGCGCTGAACCATGGACTCCATCTCTCCGTTTTCACCTTTCAGAACTTTAAGAAATTGTTTGGACCTGGCATCGTTGGAAAGCGGCCATAAACGCTTTCCGGAGCCCCCCGATAAAAGTACGATCCGCATGTAACCCACCGCCTTTCATGATTGGACAATCACTGGTTCCAAATCTTCTGATGTCTCAGACCTTCTATGCCTTTCAGCTTCCTGCCAAGTTTTCATCAACCTGTTACAGTTTTTCTCCCAGGAATAATGGCTTCGGACAAAGGCCTGCCCTCTGATGGAATAACGTTCTTGTAATTCGGGTTTTTCAATCAACTGTTTAACAGCTGCAATTATTTCTTCCGTATTCCCTGTGCAAATCAGTTCATCTCCACGCCTTCCTGAAATACCCTGCAAAGCTGTTGGAGAAGCAATGGTCGGCAATCCGCATGCCATCGCTTCCACAATTTTGTTCTGCATTCCTGTCCCTGACTTCATTGGATAAATCCCCATTTGCGCCTGCCTCAGAGGCATGCATATATCTTTAACAAATCCGGTCACCACCACATTATCTTTGCCGTTTAACGCTTTAACTCTCTTAACCGGATCTTTTCCTACGATGTAGAATTTATAGTCCGGATAGGCCTGGTGAATATGGGGCCAGACGTCTTTCACAAAATCAAGTACAGCTTCGACATTCGGATAATACTGCATATTCCCATGAAAAAGGATGATTTTTTCCTTTTCCACCGACGGATAGCCAGCAAGATGCTGTTTCGTAATGAATGTTCCATTTGGATTAACGACAATTTGCGGGTTGTTTAAATAAGTTTTATCCTTCTCAGAAACAATCGTAGTCCGGTCAAATTTCTTTAAAATGTATTCTTCATATCGCTTCATCAGCCGTGACTCCAGCTGGAATATTGGTCTTAGCCACTTCTTCTCCTTATTGGCACGGCGTTCCATATTCAGCGACAATGCATCAATCATATCCATACACTTTGGGCTATTGGTATCGATCACATATTCCGCCAATCTGACCGTCTGTACATGAATCATATCCGGATTCAACTTTCGATGAATCTCCATCACACGTTTCTTTATTTTAGGATTGAAAAATAGATTGACTTGAATCGGTTTAAAATTATAAATCGTCTTTAATGACCGAAACAGCTTTTGTATTGGATGAACCCGAAAGACAATCACTTCTTTACAGTAAGGAGAAAGCTTTTTCTTAATGAACTCCCCTTCTTCCTTCGTTTTTACAAACGTAAGCAGTTGAACGTGATGGCCATTAGCTTTTAATTGTTTGATCTGTTCCCAAGCAATCAGCTGGTCCCCTTTATGGGGTGGATATGGCGGTCTAGCCGACATGTACAATACGTCCATGTTGAACCCTCCTGTTTATCTAGCACCTTTTCCAGTAAAAACAATTTTAAATGTCAGCAGTAATATTTTTATATCAAGGAGGATGCTGCTCTTGCGAATATACTCTAGATCGTAAGCAAGCTTTTCCTCAGGAGAGATATCATATCCGCCGTTTACTTGAGCCCATCCTGTTAGTCCAGGTTTCACAGCGAGACGGTTAACAAATCCCGGGGTTTCTTGATTGAAAATTTCCGTAAAAACTGGGCGTTCCGGCCTTGGACCGATAAAGCTCATCTCACCCTTTAAAACGTTAATTAGCTGTGGAAGTTCATCCAATCTGGTTTTTCTGAGAATTTTTCCGACTCTGGTCACACGGGGATCATCAATCTCTGCCCATCTTGGTCCATCTTTCTCAGCATCCATCTTCATCGTTCTCAGTTTAAGCAACAGGAAAGGTTTCCCCAGCATCCCTACTCTTTCTTGCGGGTAAAACACGGTGCCTTTCGAATCCACTTTAATAGCGATCGATAAAATAAGAAGAAGAGGTATGAATATGACTAAACCAGCAATAGCCAGAACAATGTCAATGAACCTTCGGGCAAAAACATATGGAGCAGATGATAAAGACCTGTTTTTAATAAGGAACAATTCTGCTTCAGCAGCGACCCTTCTGATTTCCTTTCTTTTCTCCATTTTTACTGTCAAAACCCGCACCTCCATAAATTCTTTTTTGTAGCTGCTTCAATTTCGTTCTTTATGAAGAACTCAACCTTGAATGTATATTAACAGATTTCTCGTTCTTTATAAAGAACTTTCGTTGATTATTTTACTTTTTTTGCGAAACGGATATGAAGAAACCTAGTTAGAGAAGGCAGTAGAGGGGTCTGAGCTATTTGGAAGAGTCAAAACAACTCAGGGAAGATCGTAAAGCTCGAATATTGAGGAAAAATAGTACAGTTGGTTGATTTCAATAGCTACTAGGAGTTCCGAAAATAAACCCCGTCCAATTTCGGAACTCCTAGTAAATTACTAGAATAATATAGAACATAAGCATTACCTTTACAGGTTCTCGTACATTATAAAGAACTATTCTTGAAACCTTTACATCTATAAGCTAAAGGAGTAATGCTAATTAAAGGAAAGTAGGAACAAAAGATGATTGAAGACATCTATGTTGAAGACTTCACAGGTGCGAATGACTCTTTGAAAATACAGGCGGCCATTGACTTTGCCAGTAATAATAAAGGGAAGACCGTGATCTTGGGAAATAAAAGTTATCTCATCACAGCACCAATAGTCATTAAAAAAGGCATCAAATTACTGTTCAATTATGGAAGCCAGTTCATTGTTAAGGGGAACTTTCGCGTGTTGGAAGTTCAAAACAACGCTTCCCTTGAGGGAGCCTACATTGCCATAGACGATCCTGCATTTGCTTCAGAAGTTATTTACTTAAACGGGAAATACAAGTATTACAACGTATGGAACAGGACCCAAATTAAAAATATTAATATCGTCCATTGGCATAGTAGTCACAAGGGTACGGGAATATCCCTCTTTTCCGGGGGACCTGGTCATGAAATTTCGTTCGTGGATTTTGAGAATATAAAAATTGCCGGGTTGAGGACCGCCTTAAAAATGGTTGCTAATCGCCCATCTAGTGGGTTCGCCTGGATCAATGCAAACCGTTTCCTCAACTTGTCGCTTGATGATTGCATTGAAATGATCATGATGACTAGCAATTCTACGATTCCTAATGAAATTAGCGGGAATCAATTTCAAAATCTCCAAATTCAGCCCACGTCGGTGACCACAAAAATCCTTAAAGTTAGTGGACAATTCAACTATATTCATGGGATGGCGTGGGATGTCCCCTCTACCCCTGTGATCGAGTTGACCGCTAACAGTATGGATACCACACTATATATCCCCTCTGTTTCGGACAACCAAATTATCGACAGGGGACAGCGAAATAGGGTCAATCTATAAACTGCTGTTCTATTGAAGATAAATCTCACTATGAGAAAAGAAGAAGCGTCCATCGAGGACGCTTCTTCTTTTCAGGAACGGATATCACTATTAAAATATGCCTATCCCTTTTTTCGCTTTCATCCGCTCAGGCGGATCTGTATAAACCATCTCACCATCTAGGATAACATGAGCATTTTCCATAAACTGATAAACTGTATCGGCTCCATACTTTTTCTGCATTTTATCATACGCGGCTTTCATGTAGAACTTTTTCTTCTTCGTGTCACGCGCATCCGAAGCGATCACGTGTGCCAGATTATGTTCAATCATGTTGAACGCTAACTTTTGAGCAGGGCGTCCATACTTTCCTACGATACTGCCAGCCGTTACTTGCGTAATGGCTCCATTCCTAACAAAATGATAGAGAAGGTCAGGTTGTTCCTGAATCACTTTATTTCTTTCCGGATGAGCAAGAATCGGCTTGTATCCTGCAAGCTGCAGTTCATATAGAACATTTTTGGCGTAATTAGGCATCATATTGTACGGCAGCTCAATAAAGATATACTTACTTTTATGATTAACAGAAAGAAGCTCTTCTGCCTCAAGAGCACTCATAATTTCACTGTTCATTCTCACTTCCTGTCCGTACAAAACCTCAAGTGGAATTCCTTGTGCTTTAAGTTCTCTGTTTAAATCCTTCACTTTACTAATGATGGAATGATTGGCGTTATGAAAGTTACTCGTCATATGCTGCGGAGTAGCGACAATGGTTTCAATGCCCTCCTTCACGGCCTCTTTTGCCATTTCGATGCTATCTTCTAAAGTTTGTGCCCCGTCGTCTACACCGGGGAGAATATGGCAATGCAAATCAATCATTCTGAACACCTCTCCTATACTCTTGTTAACAATCTCTATAATCATTAGTTCTTTAAAGAGAACATCCAACTCAAAAAAATAATAATGAATCAATAGTCCTTCAGTTCATTATTTAGAACTGTTGCTATCATTATAAATGGTTAAGTTTGGATTATAAAGTTCAAAAAACAACTAATTTTTATAGAATAATATAATAAATGATAAGGAATCTCTATTTTTCATTAATTACCTTCCATTTCCTCTTATTCCCTTTTTCAATATAGAGAACAACTGGTTCCATATCATCAGTTCTTAATGACGACTATTCCTTCATAAAGAAAGTCCCCTCTTATAAAGAGGGGACCCTTCTATAAAATCTATTATTTTTCATTCAAGGCTTCTACCATTTTTTCAGCAGCACTTTCACTCGACATCGGGTTTTGCCCAGTAACCAAGTTGCCATCACGGACTGCATGAGCTGTCCAATCTTCACCTTTAGAGAAGTTCGCTCCTTTGTTGCGAAGCTCTGTCTCTAGCATGAATGGCATATGAACATCTAAGCCCATGCCGATCTCTTCAGAGTCTGTGAAGCCTGCTATCTTTTTCCCTTTTACAATTGGCGTACCGTCTTCGTAAGTTGCATTCACAAGACCGCTTGGACCGTGGCAAACAGAGCCAATGACGTTACCTTGTTCGGCATGCTTTTGCAGTACATATTGTAATGTTTCACTATCAGGAAAGTCGAACATTGTTCCATGTCCACCCGGAAGGAAAATGCCATAAAAACCTTCAGCGTCTTCTTTAGAAAGCTTAGCTGTATCTTTCAACTGCTCTTTAGCTTCCGCCCATTCCGCTACTTCCTCTTCTGGAATACTGTTTGGATCCAGTGGAACTTCGCCACCTTGGATGCTTGTTACTTTTACATCGTAGCCTTGTTCTTTGAAGGCGTTGTAAGGCACCGCATATTCTTCCAGCCATAGGCCTGTTTTATGATCGTCTGTAATCTTGGTGTGATTGGTTACAACCATTAGTACTCGTTTGTTACTCATTGGTTTTGCCTCCTTCAATTGGATCCTTTTCTGATGTAGTCTTCATCGACCACATGTATGTTATACCATCTATATAGAAGAAACCGAAAATCATTTGCTCACATCCTTTAGTAGAGGGGCAGTTCGGATTTGTGCGAATCCCAGGTTCGTATGGTAAAGTTGATAAAAATGATAAGGGGCGTTCAAGTATGACAAATATAGTCGTAACAGCCGTTTTTAAGCCGAAGCAAAATCAAACGCGACCATTGATCCATGAACTGGAGAAAGTGAAGAAAGCTTCTAGAGAAGAGAAAAGCTGCATTCAATATGACCTTCATCAGTCACTTGAAGACGATACCTTGCTTATCTACGAGGTATGGGAAGATGAGGATGCTGTAGAAGAACATATTGAGACGGACCACTATAAAACGTATCGGAAAAATACCGAAGACTTGATTGAATCAAGAGATGTATATAAGTTCAAAAACATATAAAATAATTGAATACAAAAAGAGACTATAAATCGCTAAACGATCTTATAGTCTCTTTTCTAAACTAGTTGAAATAAACAGCCTTCCCAGTTCTCGCAGATTCATAGATAGCCTCAAGAATTTCACTCACCACTAGCGCCTGTTCTGGCTTCACAACGGGTTCCGTACCATTCAAAATGGATTCTATCCATAGTCTCGCTTCACGGTCCGCATCACTCTCTACTTCCCCATCAAAAAAGGCAACGCCTCCAGCTCCGAGATCCGGTTTTGTGGTGTGGAGTTTCCCGTGTTTTTCACCGTTAATTCTCAATCCGTCTTTCATGTCTGCGCCGCCGCGTGTTCCGCATAGTGTAGTTTGAGCTTCTCCTACATCAAGTGTATTAAGAGCCCAGCTTGATTCGAGAATGACGGTTGCTCCATTTTTCATCGTAATCATTCCAAATGCTGAATCTTCGACGCTGAACTCCTTAGCATCCCATGGACCGAATGCATTGGCTTTACTCTCTTGATCAGAAAGCTTGTGATAGACATTCCCTACCACACTTTTCACGTCATAGTTGTCCAGCATCCACAGGGTTAAATCGAGGGCATGGGTTCCGATATCGATCAATGGTCCGCCCCCCTGCTCCTCTTCGTTTAAAAATACTCCCCACGTAGGAACGGCACGGCGACGAATCGCATGAGCCTTCGCAAAATACACATCACCAAGCTCGCCGCTTTCACACACATCCTTCATATATAAAGAATCCTCACGGAAACGATTGTTATATCCGATGGTGAGCTTCTTTCCTGTACGTTTAGCCACATCAACCATTTCACGTGCTTCCACTGCTGTTTTCGCCATTGGCTTTTCACACATGACATGAGTTCCAGCTTCAAGAGCAGCAATGGAAATTTCAGCGTGGCTTTTATTCGGTGTACAAACGTGCACGACATCAAGCGTTTCCTTTTCCAGTAACTCTTTAAAATCTGTATAAACTGTTGCTTCCTCCAAACCAAATGTAGCAGCCGCTTTGACTGCACGCTCCTCGACCAGGTCACAAAAAGCGATCATCTCAACAGTATCAAGCTTAGACAAGCTAGGCATCTGTTTTTCATTCGCAATACCGCCACAACCAATAATAGCAATCTTCAATTTTGACATAGAATGTTCCTCCTATAAGATCCCTCGTAAGTAACGAAGACTGATTTCAACGCTTTCCATTTGATCGATGTCGAACGCTTCCTGTTCGACCGTGTACCACTCAACTCCTTGCGACTGCCCCGCCGAAACGATCTCTGGAAAATTCATGATCCCGCTTCCTACTTCTACATTTCTTTTCTCTTTCCAGTTGTTCATATCCTTTAAATGCAACCATTTACAACGATTTTTTAGTTGTTTGATTAAATCAACAGAACGAACTCCGCATACTTCTGCCCAGTACGTATCCAATTCAAAAAAGACGAGGTCTTTCTCTGTTTCATCAATTAGATATTGAAGCCCTGTTTTTTCTTCAATGGTTTGGAATTCAAAATCGTGGTTATGATATCCAAATACGAGACCGTTTTCCTTACAGCGTTCTCCGACTCGATTAAAAAGTTCAGCCATACGTTTATAGGCATCGGCACTGTTCCGATACTCCTCTGGCAATCCTGGACAAATGATAGATGGATTTCCTATTTCTAGCGAATAGTCCATCACTCTATCCAGATTCTCCTCTAAATCCTCAATCCCAATATGGCTGCCAACTGTTTTTAATCCATACTCTTCTAAAGCTTCGTTCAATGTTCTACTTGAAGTCCCGTAATATCCAGCAAATTCAACGCCATCGTAGCCAGCTTCTCCAACGCGTTTTAGTGTGCCTAAAAAGTCTTTTTCCGTAAGTTCCTTCAACGAATACAGCTGTAATCCGATCATTAAAAACAACACTCCTCTTTAGATAGTAGAAAACCTCCACAACAAAACTGTTGGGAGGTGCCGATTCATTTCAGGACAAACTGCATTCCGTCTTTGAAGTTTTTACTAAAGATGATAAAAAGAATGAGAATCGGTAAAGTTAATAGAACGGATGCGGCATACATCGGCCCCGGATATCCACCGTATGGCCCGAACATCTGCGCCAATAACACGTTCAATGTAAGCATGTTCTCACTGTTCACGACTAGCATATCCCATAAGAGTTCGACCCAGCGTTCCATAAACACAAACAGAAACACAATCGTCGTAATCGACTTCGACATTGGCAGGACAATTTTCCAGACGATCTTCAATTGACTCGCCCCGTCCATCTTGGCGGCTTCAATTAATTCATCAGGAAGGCCTCTGAAATAGTTGGTGTACATGAAAATTGCCCACAGGTTTACCGCTTTTGGCAAGATCATAGCCCAGTACGTATCGTACATGCCGAAGTAACGAATGATTAAGAAAAGCGGGATCAAAAGGATAACAGCCGGGTAAAACATTTGGAACAGAATGATGTTATTAATCAGTCGATTCCCTTTAAATTTAAGCTTAGCAAGCGAATAACCGACTAAAACCGCCGTGGCAATCATCAAAATTGTAGAGGTTGTCGTAACAAACACACTGTTAAAAAATGCCCTCAGCCACGGACGGGCGTTGACCCCTTCGCCGCCATTAAACAGCCATTCGTAGGAACGCAACGTAAATTCTGTAGGAATAATTTTCCGATCAACCTGGTCCCAAACCGCAAATGATCCGAGCACCATATAAATGTAAGGGGCGACCATAACGATCATAACGATAGAGGCAATGACGTATAACATCGTGACTTTAAATTTACGATTACCAGCCATGTTTAGCCCCCCATTTCTCTAGAATTTTTCTAAACACTAAAATCGAGCCAAAGGTTACAAACGAGTTGATGACTGCAATCGCCGTTCCATATCCAGCATTCAGACGCTCAAATGCTTGGGTGTAAATCTCAAGCTGCCATGTGTGAGTAGCAAGATCCGGTCCACCGCCAGTCAGTACATAAGGCTCCGTAAAGATCCCGAACATTAACCCGACTGCCAGGATGGTTACCGTATAAAAGGACGGGTAAAGCATCGGAATCGTCACATGCCAGAACCGTTTCCAACCGACGGCTCCATCTATTTCCGCCGCTTCATATACATCCTTCGGAATACTCTCAAGTCCTGCAACGAATAACAGCGCATAGTAGCCGGCGAACTTCCACGCCATCATCAAAGCAATGATGAGGGGAGCAAGCACCGAAGATCCAAGCCAATCAATATCCAAGCCAAAAGAATCTCTCAGCCAAATATTGAACGGGCTATTGTAGGACAACACACCGTTTACAACAATTGCTGAAGCTACTCCCGAAGCTAAATACGGCAGGAAGAAAGCAACAGAGAAAAGCCCTTTAAATTTAGGAAGGGAATTAATGATGACTGCCAAAAGCAAGGATCCACCAACAACGATCGGCACGAACATCGCCAAAAATTTATATGTAACGAAAAAGGCCGCCCGCACACTTTCACTGAAGAAAGCTTGAATAAAGTTCTGGATCCCTACAAATTCATAATCTGGGGCAATCAAATTCCAATTCGTGAAGGCTAAATAGGTCGCCCATAATAATGGAAAAAGAAAAAAGATAAGTGAATAAATGAGGTAAGGGCTGGCAAACAGCCAGCCTAACCTCGCATTACTTCGTTCCATATCACTTCAACACCTTGTTGATTGCATCGGTCATATCACTCCACGCTTGTTCAGGATCTTTTTCTCCCTTGACCACTGGATTCACCGCTTCCGTTCCAATTACTTCTTGTACTTCCACCGTCACTTCACTATCGATTGGCGGTACTGCGTTCGGAATATTATTGGCATATTCCTGAAGCTCTGGATGCTCATCTAAATAGCCGGTGAACGTTTCATTTGTAGACAAGTCATCACGTGCAGGAGGCAAGTTCGTCTGTTTTAACCACTCAAGGTCATGCTCTGGATTTGAATAAACCCACTTCACGAAATCAAACGCGGCCTGCTGCTGTTCTTTTGATGCAGATGCATAGATGGAAAGACCTTTTGTATCAGCAAACGTCTTCGTATTCTCATAATCGACGCCTTCAGGGACTGGAGGCATTGTCAGGTCATACGTTTCGCCAAGCTTCATCTCAGGGAATTTCTCTGCCCAGTAAGAGAAAGTCCATGGTCCGATATCCATCATAATGGATTGACCTGTTTCAAAAGGATCAGTCGCTTCACGTGTCAGAAGAAGATCCTTTTCACTTAGATCTTTCAGCAGTTGAAGCGTTTGAACTCCCGCTTCTTTATTCGCTACAAATTCATTTCCTTCAACAAAATTGTTTCCTTCTGAAGCACCGTTGTAAAGCATAAAGAAGTCAAACCAGCGCGCCCACCATGTAGGCTTCACTAAGTCCGCTCGGGACCATAAGAATTTTTTTGGATATTGTTCTTTCAACTTCTCGCCGACTGCTAACACTTCGGCGTACGTTTTTGGCGGCTCCTCAAAACCAAGTTCCTTTAATATATCCGTTCTCCAGGCAAACAGCATCGCATTCGAATAGATCGGAAGTACATACTGATGGTCATCGGCGAACTTCCATGAAGCAATAGTCTCTTCCATTTTTCTTTCCTGGATCAATTCATCATATCCTTCGAATTCTTCCATAGGTACAATCGCGCTGCTCCCCGCAAGCTGGGCCGCAAATCCACGTGAAATGTTTTCTGAAATGGCTGGTGCATTTCCTGCAGCAATCGCTGATTGGATACCCGCTTCAGAAGATGGACTTTCAGGCATCGGAGATACATTAATCTTCACGTTTTCATTCTCTTTCATGTACTGCTTGGCCATATCCTCCCAGAATACTTGCTGTGAGGGGTTAGGCGCTGCCCAAAAATCGAACTCTACACTTCCGTCCCCTTCTCCACTGGAGCTTTCCGATTGACATCCTGAAGCAATCATGGCTGTGACAAATAGAAGAACTAATAAACGATAATAACGAATCTTTTTCATCCTCATTCTCCTCCTTTAATATGAAACGGATCTGGAATTCTGATCTTATGTGCTTCTGCATCACTGACACCTACGTAAAGCTCAGCTTCTCCATTCTCTAGTTGTCTGAGTCCCCCGCTGAACAACACATCCACTAAGTCTTTTCGTTTCGCTTCACCTTCAGGAAAGTCATCCCGTGTAGCAATGATCTTCATATTTTCCAGGCTCATCTCTTCACGGTTCAGCAAAGCAGTGATCGGATAATAATGGCGGTTGTCCTCTTTATCAAACCTGGCAATGTGACCTAGCATTCCAACCTGACCGTTATCTAACAAGTAAAGTTCATTCGCTCCGCCCCATTCTTCGTCGATAAAATGTCCTTGTAATAACGGTGCCTTTTCAATAGTGGCTGGGGTCAACTCTTCCAACGAAACAATCTCAATATATCCAATCTTTCCACGCCCGCCTTTATCTCCTTGAGGACGAGTAAAGACCCCAACTTTATGGTCAGCTAGTTCTACTAATCGAATGTCCTTCATCCCTTGAGGCCCTTCAGCAAATGGCTCTAAATCATCGATGTTTTCCCCTTTATAGAAAACGGTCTTCCAGGTAAGAGCTCCCGGCTGATTGGGATGAGGTGAGATTTCCACCCCGCCGAACACGAGTTGATCATGAATAAAGGTGACAAAAGGATCTTGGAGTTCAAATATTGGAGCCCCTGCCCGAGGCGTCCACCGCTCCCCCTCTTTTGTGAAAAACATCACCTTAGAAAACTCTGAATCGCGAGGCTCCACGCGTCCAGCGATTACATCTTCACGCAGGTCTTGAAAAGGAGCAGTAATGTTATACACATCGTTATCACCTATGTCGACAAAATGAAGCTTTTCCCCCTTTGCAAGCGGTGGTTGATCTCTGTATTGGTCCAGCAGTTTCTTTACCGTAAACGTCATAAAGTCCCCTCCTTCACATGTAGGTTAGGCGTGATAAGATATCTTCTACCTGCATTTCACAAATGGCCATTGATGTGTCAGATACACCATAGTAGATCCTAACTAGATCATCCTGTAACGTGACACCACAGGTGAAAACAACTTTGCCAAAGAACCCATGAGTCTCGTAATCAGCTTCAGGTGATAAGATGGGTTCAAAAGTCTTAGCAATGACTTTTGAAGGATCATTCAAATCAAGTAAAACAGCTCCTAGACAATAACGGTCATCTTTATCAGCCGCATGGTAAATCTCCAGCCACCCTTCCTTTGTTTTAAAAGGAACGGCGCCTCCGCCGATTCGGCCGTTATCCCAGCCATCTTCACTAAGACCTAATAAGTGTTTATGGTTTCCCCAATTCACGAGGTTGTCGGACTCTGCAATCCAGATTTCCGGCTGTCCGATTCCTTTCGGGACTGGACGGTGAAGGGCATAATACTTTCCATTGATTTTCTCAGGTAAAATCGCAACATCCTTGTTTTCCGGAGGGAAGATTAACCCTAAACGTTCATAACTGACAAAATCCCTGGTAGAAATGAGTCCTACGGCCACGCCTTTTTCTGAAATCGCACTGTATTGGATGTAATATGTATCTTGGATTTGCGTGACTCGCGGGTCTTCCACTCCCCATGACTCAGCCGATGTACCGGGATAAATAAAAGGCTCTTCATCAACGGTAAAGTTTTTGCCATCTGTGCTTCGGGCGATTCTGATGTAAGATAAAGAAGTAAGGTAAGCCGTACCTCTTTGTTTCTCCTTATGCATGATCGTTCTTGGATCCGAAAAGTCATAGTTCTCATCCGTTTTTTCTAGGGTAAGCACTTGCACTTGCGGCTGATCATTTGAAAAGTCGACAACCGTTGTTTTCACTGAATCAGCGTCCGTTTGGATTGGTCGCTCTGCTACTCGGAGCAGCAGTAAGGTCTCACCCTTATACTCAGCCACTCCTGCATTAAATACGCCAATGACCTCGTGATCGTCATGGTAGGCGGGTATATCTTGCGGTTGTAAGATTGGATTTTTTTCTAGACGTTTTACTATCATGTCATTAGGATCCCCCATTCGCTTTTGTAAACCCTTACATAAAACATTAAATAAAAAGGTGCAATTACTTTGTTTTACATTACAAAATTATTTAGTAACGTGATTTAATTACCTTACAAATGATTATACTAGGTTAATATATCATGTCAACAACGAATTATCGTCAATTAAATAAAGTGTCTTTTTCATTGAATTAATTGGAATAATTAAGTATATTTAAAGTAACGTTACAAGTATATTGTTCGGATGACTGATAAAGAAAGGTTGACTTTTATATGGGAAAAAGAGTCACGATGCAAGACATTGCCGATCGATTGAATTTATCGAAAAACTCCGTCTCTCAAGCACTTTCGGGTAAACAGGGGGTCAGTGAGGAAACGAGGCAATTAATTTTAAAAACAGCTGATAAAATGGGCTATCACTATAGCCGTTCCAATGCTCCGGTAAAAAGTGAAACCAGTTTGACCGGAAATATCGCCTTGATCGCTTCTGAATTTGCCTTTTCCATGAAGAGCTTTTTCGGTGAAATCTATTTGAGCGTCGAAGAAGAAGTGACAAAGCGAAATAAGAATTTATTGATCCAGTCCATTAACAACCAATCAAGAGACCAGCTGGTCCTTCCACCATTCATAGAAAAAAAACAAGTCGATGGGGTGCTGATTTTATCCCATATTAGTAACGACTATATTCAAAAAGTACTCGACACCGGTATTCCAACCGTCTTGATTGACCACCACCATCCTGAAATAAAAGCCGATGCGGTGCTGACTAACAATCGTTTTGGCGGTTATACTGCTACTAAGCATTTGCTGGAACTTGGCCACAGGGAGATCGCCTTTATTGGAAATATCGATTTTTCTCCGAGCTACCAGGAACGCTGGGAAGGCTATATGATGGCTCACAGGGAATACGGCATCAGTCCGAAAGAGGACTTTCAGTTGAAAGATGCACTAGAAGAAGGCCCGGTGATTAACCATTTTATCGATCAACTGACCGAACAGCCTACCGCCTGGTTCTGCGTAAACGATGGATTAGGTTACTTAGTCACATCCGCACTACAATCCCAAGGCTATAAAGTTCCAGATGATGCGTCTGTTTGCAGCTTTGACAACGGCCAGCTTTCTCAGCTTTCTACTCCATCTATTACAACGATGGATATTGATTTTAAGGCGTTTGGTCAAAATGCTGTAGAGAAGTTATTTTGGAGAATGGAGAACCATGGGGCACCTCACCAGGAGATTCTTCTGCCATCGGAGCTAATTGAAAGAGAGTCTACTCAGAAGATAGGGACAAAAACAAGGTGAAACAACAATAGTAAAAAGTATATTATGAAGAAAAGAAGGAAGCTGACTCAATGAATAGAGGCAGCTTCCTTTTTTATTATGATCACCTCACTACAGATAATTAGACCCCCTCATCCCTGTTCAGCAAACAGTTCATTAACCTTTTCCATATTTTTCTCTAACAAAAACACAAGACCTTCTAGTCATGAGTTCATTTTTGCAAAAATACCACTTACAAATTATGCACACTGAAACCCCTTTCAATACTAATGAAAGCGCATTATAATTAAGCCATAAGATGATCATCGAAATAACAACCGTATAATTCTGCAAAAATTACCAGATAATAAACCAGAATAAGGGGGATCCTCATGGTACTGGATAAAAGACGTGCACACTTATTATCCATCATTCAATTATCGAATGATCCTATCCCGACAAAAGATCTGGTTGCAAAAATGAATGTGTCTCAACGCACGATTTATTATGATCTCGATCAGATTAACAGTTGGTTAGAAGATCAGAATTTAGACCCGATTGAAACGAAGCATGGTGAAGGGCTATATCTGCCGGACACAACAAAATCCAAATTGAACCTTCAAAAGGATGAAAGTTTCGATAATTGGCAATACCAATTATCGAAGCAAGAACGAGAAGTGCTCATTAAATCAAAGATATTATTGGAAGAACAAGATGCCTCGATGCAAAGCTTCATGGACCTTACGAGCATGAGTCGAGGCACCGTCGCGAAGGTTCTTAAAGTGATTAAAGAAGAGTTCAGGCAAGCCGGTTTAACGTTGTACTATCAGAAAGGCTCTGGATACCGCTTAAGCGGTCCAGAGGAAACAAAAAGAGAAATGCTTTCAGATATCCTAGCCGTCATCTTCTCTCACCCAGAATGGCAGAACGTTCGGAATGAAGTTCATCGAATGATTGAGCCTGGAGATGAGGACTCGTCCCAAGAGACCGACCAGCGGAATACCGTGAAAAATCTCCTTTTTGAGGCTGAGCAACAATTAGGATTGACGTTGACCGATGAGATGGTAGAGATCCTTTCTCTACAGATCTTAATGATCATGAAACGCATCCAGTCAGAGAAGTATATCGTTGTTGAAGAAGAGGAAAAACAGGTACTCAAACAAACAGAGGCTTATCAGGCATCTCTGCTTATCACGAACAAACTCAAGGATTTATGGGATGTATCCTTTCCAGACGACGAGATTTGCTTCATTACGATGAATTTATTGGGTTCCAAGGTTCAGCATGATGACTTCAGTCGCTATACGGAACGTGAACTTTCCGGACTTCGCGAGGTCGTTCAACGGATGATTTCTGACTTTCAATTGTATTCAGCTGTCGTGTTTGATGACAAGAAAGGGCTTGAGGAAAATCTGATTTTTCACATTAAGCCGACGTATTACCGCTTGAAATATGGTGTGAAAATCGCCAATGATTTAGCGGAAAGTATCCAGGAAAATTATCCGGACATCTTCCACTTGACGAAACGTGTGATGAAGCACTTAGAGCTTTATGTTGGAGAGCAAATCCCTAATGAAGAAGTTGCCTATATCACCTTGCATTTCGGTGGATGGCTGACCAAAGAGAAGAAACAGGTGGAAACGAAGTACAGCGCGATCATCGTTTGTGAAAATGGGATTGGAACATCCAACATGCTACGCACCCAACTAGAAAATCTGATTGCAGGATTGAACGTGACCAAAACCATGTCGATCCGGGAATACCAGTCCATCGAACCAGAAGCAGACGTTATCTTTTCGACGAATTATATTAAGGCAAAAGACATTCCCGTTATCCATGTTCCAGCCATCTTGACCAACCTTGAAAAGGAACAGATTATGCGGCGGATGAATGAGCTCTTCCATTCGAAACAGCCAGAAAAAGATTCTACGGATCTGCTGATGGATGTCATCGAACAATATGCGACGATCCATCAGAAAGACGAACTGAAAAGGGAATTAGTTCAACTTTTAGACCAAAATACACCGCTGACAAAGGAGCTGCGAAAGCCTATGCTCAACGAATTATTAACAGAAAAAACGATACAATTCAAAGATCATGTATCCAGCTGGGAAGAAGCCATCGAAACAGCTGCTCAGCCCCTAGTTGATCAAGAATCGATCAAACCAGAGTATATTCAGGCGATGATTGATAATGTTAAGGAGACGGGACCTTATATCGTCATTGCTCCAAGAATCGCCATTCCCCATGCGCGTCCCGAAGCTGGGGTAGAAAAACTGGGAATGAGTTTCTTGCGACTGAAAGAACCTGTTTACTTTTCAGACAAGGAAAAACACCGCGCCCAGTTAGTCATTGTTTTAGCAGCTATTGATAATCAAACCCACTTGAAAGCATTAGCTCAGCTTACTGAGTTGTTATCAGATGAAGAAAATGTCGAGCGTTTAATTGAAGCCAATGATGCAAAGACTGTCATTGAACTAGTCAACAAAACGGTAGAAGCTTAAAAAATTTGAGGAGGAATTTAAAATGAAAAAAGTATTAGTTGTATGTGGAAATGGTTTAGGAAGCAGCATGATCGTAGAAATGAACGTAAAAGCAGCATTGAAGGAAATGGGGAAAGAAGCAGAAGTTTCCCACACAGACTTGACTTCAGCAAAGTCTGAACAAGCCGATCTCTACCTAGGTTCAGAAGATATTGTAGGCGGCCTTGAAGATGGAAACAAAAATGTAGTGAAACTGAAAAACTTGATGGACAAGAATGAGCTCCGCGAAGCACTAGAAAACAATCTGTAATAAAAACTAAAACAACAAAGGAGCGTTACACATGATTGATTTAATAATGAAGGATATCTTAGGAACACCGGCCATACTTGTTGGTTTGTTCGCCCTAATCGGACTCCTTGTGCAACGCAAAAATACAGGCGATGTTGTTTCAGGCACCCTTAAGACAATCATGGGCTTCGTGATCCTAGGGGCAGGGGCGAATGTCCTTGTCCAGTCCCTGGGTCAGTTCAGCAGCATGTTTAATGAAGCTTTTGCCGTCCAGGGCGTTATTCCAAACAACGAAGCCATCGTTGCCCTTGCACAGGAAACTTTCGGTACAGCGACAGCAATGATTATGCTGTTCGGTATGGTCGTCAATATTCTACTCGCCCGCTTCAGTCCTTTTAAGTATATCTTTTTAACTGGGCACCATACGATGTTTATGGCCGCTCTGATCGCTGTTATCTTAACCACTGGCGGATTTTCTGGGGCATCCCTAGTCATTCTAGGATCCATTATCCTTGGGACCTTGATGGTGTTGTCTCCAGCTATGCTTCAGCCTTTCACACGTAAAGTAACGGGTTCTGATGACTTTGCCGTTGGGCACTTCGGTTCATTCGGATATTTAATTGCTGCTCTAGTAGGTAAGGCTGTCGGAAAAGGTTCTAAATCCACAGAAGAGATTAAAGTTCCTAAATCTCTAAGCTTTCTTCGAGACACTTCCGTTTCTGTCTCCTTAACCATGGCGATCCTCTTCTTCGTCGTCGCAGGAGCTGCCGGACCTGCCTTCGTTCAGGGTGAACTAAGCGGCGGGCAAAACTTTCTTGTATTCGCCTTCATGCAAGGTCTTACCTTTGCTGCCGGTGTCTACATCATTTTAGCTGGTGTGCGTATGCTACTTGCTGAAATTGTACCAGCCTTCAAAGGTATTGCAGAGAAGGTTGTTCCTAATTCAAAACCAGCACTTGATTGCCCAGCCATTTTCCCATTCGCTGGAAACGCTGTCATCATCGGATTCTTCTTCAGCTTTATTGCTGGACTCGTAAGCATGCTGTTCCTGCCATTACTTGGGTTAAAAGTCATTGTACCAGGACTTGTCCCTCACTTCTTCACAGGTGCCGCTGCCGGAGTCTTCGGTAACGCAACTGGTGGTAGAAAAGGCGCCATCATCGGGTCTATGGCAAACGGCGTGATCATCAGCTTCTTACCAGCCCTGTTGCTACCTGTTCTTGGCTCACTCGGATTCCAGGGTACGACATTCGGAGATGCTGACTTCGGAGTCGTTGGTATTGTGCTTGGTAACCTGATTCGAATGGTTGAATCCAATGGTATTGTGTTCGCAGTCGTATTAGGTATCATCGCTCTCCTTTTCTTCCTTGGCGCCAGATCAAAAGCCAATGGAGATAAGGAAAATCCAGATACAGATATAGCTTAATAATCTTTCAAGAATCCCTTCCTGATTGCAGGAAGGGATTTTAATGTTTTATTTACTAAAAAGCCCAAGCAACTTCGACCGCTTCACCTGCTCCGGTTCAAACGTATCCACCATATTCCCTTCGACAACCGCCTCAGCATTCTCAGCGAAAAAGAACACCCTTTCCAGCCCGTATTCTGCTCTTACCGCTGTGTAAGCTTCCGTTAAACAGAATCCGCGATGCGATGTATTATGAGCATCACACGAAATCAGGTGGGCCAAATTCGCATTCATCAATTCATAGGAAAATTTCTTATACTCTTTGCCAAAATGCCCACAGATGCTTCCCGCCGTTAATTGTGTGAAGGCACCATTACTGACAAACTCATAAAGCAAATCAGGTTCTTCGATAAGCTGTTCATTGCGCTCCGGGTGAACAATAATTGGCCGGTATCCTCCCATCTGTAGATTGTACAGTAACTGCTTAGCAAACCATGGCACTTGCGCATGTGGAAATTCAACCAGCACATAATTGGTGTGTTCATTAATGGTCAGGATTTCCCCATTCTGTAAGTCATCCACAAAATCTCCATATACGCGTGTTTCCTGTCCTGGCAGCACGGTTAAAGGAATACCTTGTTCAGCCAATGCCTCGTTCAGCTTATTTACTTTAGGTAGAATTTCAGACTTGTAGTTATCGAATCTGGTCGTTTTGTGGTGGGGAGTTGCAACAATTTCAGTAATCCCATCCTCGACAGCTGCCTTTGCCATTTCAATGCTGTCCTTAAGGGATACGGCTCCATCATCTACCCTGGGTAGAATATGGCTATGTAAATCAATCATTAGTAGTGGCTCCTTTCCATTGGAGTTTTACAATAACCTATCTTACTATCAGACAGGTTATTTCCCTATTCGTCATTTACTTACCCAGTCATTTCCCTATCTTGTTCATGATCTAACTAGAATCTTGAACTTAAAGAAATGACAAATATCGACCCTTATAAGTACTACCTACTACACAGGCTAGAGGTATTCCTGCTTTCAATTTCAGGAAAACAAGTCTGAATATCCCTTACCCTATTGTAAAATCTGACTTCCAATTCTCCCCAAAAGAAAAACCCCCAAGCAATAGACTTGAGAGTCGATATCTTACTTTCCTCCTGTGAAAGTAACCCCTTTGATAAAATAGCGGTTGAAGAACGCGTAAATCAATAAGGAGGGAATCGTCATAAGCGTCGATGCAGCCATGATTAAATTCCAGAAGCTGATATACTGCCCTTTAAAAGAGTTCAACCCAAGCGTCAAGGTGAACATTTCTTCAGAAGACATGATGATCAATGGACGCATGAAATCATTCCACGATGACATGAAGATAAATACGGCCTGAGCTGCCAGTGCAGGCTTCGCCAAAGGCATGACAATCTTGAAAAATGTACCGATTCTGCTGAGACCGTCCATCTGTGCAGCTTCCTCCAATTCTTTAGGGAAATTTAGGAAGAACTGTCTCATCATAAAAATGAAGGTAGCATTCACCATACCAGGAATGATGAGTCCCTGATACGTATCCAGCCAGCCGAACGCTTTTAGAATAAGATAACTAGGAATTAATGTCACTTGGAAAGGAATCATTAAAACGACTAAGATCAGGAAGAACCAGAACTTACGACCTGCGAATTTCACTCGTGCCAGGGCATAGCCCGCCATCGAGTTAAAGATGATATTCAAGACGACCATAAAGGCCGTAATAAATAGAGAATTGAACATCCACCTTAGAAACAGCGGTTCTCTTGAGAAGATTTCCGTATAGTTATTTAAGGTAAAGTTCTCAGGGAAGAACGTGATGCCTGATACAATCTCTTCTAAAGGCTTAAAGGAAGAAAGGATCGCCCAAAGAAAAGGCATAAAGGTTACCACGGCGTATATGATTAATATTCCGTACACAAATGGCTTCGTAAATGTTTTCTTCTTCATTGGTCTCCTCCCTTAGTCATGAAGTTTTTCCTCACCGAAGAATTTCTTCTGGATGATCGTTACAATCATAATGATGAAGGCAAGCACGACAGCTAGCGCTGAAGCATACCCCATATCAAGAGATTTAAAGGCGTACTGATAGATCAGCAGGACAACAGTCAATGTCGAGTTATTCGGTCCACCTGATCCTCCCGAGAAGATGTAAGACTGATCAAACAACTGGAAGGTACCGATTACTCCCATGACAACGACAAAGAACGTGACAGGTTTCAGGATAGGAACCGTAATAAAGATGAATTTCTGCCACCAGTTGGCTCCATCAATGGTAGCGGCCTCATATACGGAATCAGAGATATCCTGCATCGCAGCCAGATAAATGACCATAAAGAATGGGGCGGTTGCCCAGATGTTCATAATCATAATCGACTTCAAAGCAATATCAGGGTCCGCCAGCCAGTTATACGTGGGGAGACTTAAAAACGAAAGAAACGTGTTGATTAATCCATCTGGATTGTACATCCACATAAAAATAATGGTAAGGACTGCAGAAGATGTAACCGTTGGCAGGAAGAAAATAATTCGAAACGCATTTTTCCCGCGAATATTTGAGTTTAAGGCTGCCGCCAGTAAGAGAGCCAGACACGTTTGGACGGGTACAACAATGAGTACATATTCTGCCGTGTTTTTAAGGGCAATCATAGCCCGTGTATCGTCCAATGTACGGGTATAATTTTCAAGTCCGATAAACTCATAGCCAATCCCACCGAGAAGCTGCACATCATTTAAGGATAAGTAAAAGGCATATAAAATAGGGATAACAACAAATACACCAATGGTAAAAATCGTCGGAGTCATAAACAAATAGCCAGAGATTCCTTCTTTCATTCCTTTACTCATGTATCGCTTCGGCCGTTTTCCTTTTTTCGGAGGTTTCGACTGTTTCTGTTCATGAGCAGGGTTTTCTTTTCTAGCCGGTTCCATATCGCCACCTCTTTCATTCTTGATACCACTTTGCCGACTTCACTCAATAAAAAGCATGAAGGAGATAGGAAGGAAATAGGATTCCTTCCTACTGATCCATCAGCCATTCTTCTTCGCGCTCATTAGTTCGATGCTTTGATCTCCTTGTTCGCTGTTTCTTGAGCTTTCTTCAAGGCTTCCTCAAGGGATTGATCCCCAAGCAGAGCACTCGTGAACTGGTTGTTAAAGTTGTTATTAATGGTCGGAAGGTTCGGACCTGCCTGCCATGGCTGCGCATAGGACGCTCCGGCAACAAACGCCTTACGAATAGGATCTTCATCAAATCCAAGCTCAGCGGCTACTGATTCACGTGTCGGAAGAGCCAGCCCTTTACTTGTCCAAGTTTTCATCCCTTCTTTACCAGTAAGATAGGAAATCAATTCCCAGGCAGCGTCTTTCACTTCTGATTGTTTGTTCATAACATAAGCAACTGTAAATGCGGCTGTTGCTTTTTCTCCATTGACAGTTGGGAGTTCAGCTGTCGCATAGTCCTTATCTGAGAAATTGCTCTCAAGGAATGGAACGGTCCAGTTGCCTTCAATCACCATTGCGGCTTTCCCTTGACCGAACATATCTCCGCCCCAGTCTGTTCCGGCATCAGATGGAAGAGCAGCAATTTTATCTTTCTTCATATCAACAATTGGCTGGAGTGCTTCGATGGCCTTATCGCTTGCAAAAGCAGCTTCATTGTTCTCGTTGGTCACTTTCGCTCCGTAAGGATGGAGCTTATAGAATTGACGGGCAAGTTCAGAAGAGAAACCAAGTCCGTATTGATCCGGCTGTCCATCTCCGTCCTCATCGACTGTCAGTTTGTCAGCATATTCTCTAAGTTCATCCCATGTTTTTGGAGGTCCTTCAAGTCCTGCTTCTTCAAAGGCTTGCTTATCATAGAACAAGGCAAGGGTAGAGAAGTCTTTCGGAAAACCATACTGCTTGTCATCAAATTTGAAAGCATTGAGCAGTGGATCCTGGAAGTCATCGACATCGAATTCATCTGTTACGTACTCGTCAAGAGGCTCTAGCACACCGGTTTTCGCAAGACCCGGAGCTTCAAAGGCGTCAAGGTAGAAAACATCGGCGGCTTCTCCTCCAACAAGACGCGTTTTCATCACATCCATGTATTGGTCGGCAATCACTTCGTGTTCCACTTTAATATTCGGATGCGACTCTTCAAACTCCTGAAGTGTCTGATTCAATAATTCTTTTTCCTCTGGAGTACTGCCCCATCCCGCAAGTTCTACGGTTACCTGTTCACCGTCGCTTGATCCACCATCACCGGAAGAATCACTGCTGCATCCCGCAAGAGCAGTTCCCATTAACATACTAGTCACACCTACAGCCGCCAGCATTTTGTTAAACTTCATCATTTATCTACCCCTCCAAAAAGTTTTATACGTGAATTTTTGAATCTGAGTGAATACTTACATTCAAACCAGTCGAGTTCTCTGCAACGTCAATTTCGTACTGATCTCCTTTTCGTATAACAGTAAAAGAGACCCTTCCCCCGGCTAATGGCAGGCCCTGTACCGACATTTCATTCAAGCCGTTTACGAAGCTCGGCGATAGTGTAATCTCCTTGCTGTCATACGTAGGATACAGTCCAAGCATCGTGCGGATAAAGGTTAAAGGCGTTCCTGCAGCCCAGGCTTGCGGGGAACAAGCAACCGGATAAGGGACCGGTTTTCCCTCTTCCCTCCCATATCCACAGAACAATTCCGGCAGGCGTTCATATTCAAACGAACGGGAAGCCTCAATCAGTCCTTCGATGACAATATTAGCTTGCTTGTTTCCTTGAACATATCCCATCCCAAGCAGAATCATGCTGTTATCATGCGGCCAGACACTTCCATCGTGATAGCTCATCGGATTGTATCCAGCTTCACCTTCCGCCATCGTGCGGATTCCATATCCCGAGAACATCTTAGATGAAACCAGGGAATCTAACACTTGTTCCTCTTTATCTTCATCAATCAAGCCGGCATACAAGGCGTGTCCAGGATTGGATGTAATCGTACCCACCTGTTTTTTATGTTCATCGAGAGCAATTGCATAAAAGCCGACATCATCCATCCAGAAAGCTTCATTGAATTTTTTCTTTAAGTCGGCTGCCTGAGCATTCAGCTTTTCCGCTTTTTCAGTAGATCCCGAGGCTTCGTACAACTCGGCAATCCCGAGGCGTGCCTGGTACACATATCCTTGAACCTCGGCTAAAGCGATTGGCGATTTGGCATACTCCCCGTTTCGATGGACGATCGAATCTGCTGAGTCCTTCCACCCTTGATTGGCAATGCCTTTACTGGATTCCTGATGATACTCAATAAACCCATCCCCATCACGATCGCCGTACTGATCGATCCATTCGATAGCGCTTTCAACATTAGGTGAAAGCTCTTTAAACAAATCCAGATCTTTCGACCATCTTACGTATTCTGTTAACAGGATTAGAAACAGCGGTGTCGCATCAATCGTTCCATAGTAAGGGGTGAAAGGAACCTGATTGGTATTGGCCAATTCACCATATCGAATTTCATGCATGATTTTTCCTGGTTCTTCATCTCGCCATTCATCTTTCTTTGTGCCTTGATAATGGGCCAACGTACGTAATGTTCCTTTGGCAATTTCCGGTTGGAACGGGAGCGTCTGAAGGGCAGCAATCATACTATCACGTCCAAATGGAACACCAAACCATGGAAGTCCAGCGACAAAGAATGGCCCGAAACCGACATCCGTAGACAACGCTCGAAGATCCTGACCCCCCCGTTCAATCAATCGGTTCAACGGCGTATGATCGGTGATGACTTTCGTGACGTTTTCATTCCACTCTTCGTACGTTTCTTTAAGGTTCTGAAACGCTTCAGAAGCAGGAAGCGAATCTTTCTTCTCTTCTCCGACTAGCGGGACGACTCGCACCGTTACTTCCTTCACTTCTTCATGAGCTAATTCAAATGGAAACGTAATCGTGCTGCCTTCTGCCTTAGCTCCTGTAGTCGATTCCCAAATCACCTCAGTGGAGCGATTGATTTGATCTGAACCATCGTAACCGAAAATCAATCGGTCATCTTCAACTTTCGTTTCCTGCTTTGTTCCGACTTCACCGTGTTGGAACCCGCGAACGATAAACATGTCAGCAAAGTCCGCTTCAAACGAAAGTTCCAATGAAAAACGGATAGGCGTTGGATAGTAGCTTTTCGCCCGAATCGTTTCATAAAGAACATCATCCGAAATGTAGCGGAAGCGCTCAATTTCAATCGATTCCCTCCACAGCTCAATCTCTCCGTCCTTTTCCATGTGCGGATTCGTTAATAGAATGGAAGATTCATAGGTTCCACCCGCCTCAGATTTCAACAGGATTAATGGTTCTCTGTTAATCGTCAGCGACATTTCGCTTAAAAACCGAGTGTCCTGTTTGTACAACCCAAGTCCATACGGATGGTCAAGTGGAATATCTCCACTCTTATTAGTAAGTAAAAATAGCTCATTATCTTTCAAAACACGGTAATCCATTCCTACACCCCTTCACCCGAAACGTTTTGGTTGTAGCTTAAAAAAATATACCGAAACGTTTTGGATATTCTTTAAAAAAAAATTACACTCTTTCTTTTGTTGTATTTCTTATTTTTAATTCATTTTCAATCAATCGTACCCTGTCTACCGATTTTTGTTGGAGAATGCTAAGCAGCAGATCCGCGGCGGCATATCCCATTCGGAACCAATCCTGTGCCACAGTCGTAAGCGCCGGCGTCACGTAAGAAGCAAGTGTAATGTCATCGTAACCTGTTACGGATAGTTGATCAGGCACTTTTCGTCCCAGCTCTTCAGCTGCACGCACTACCCCAAGCGCCATGAGATCACTCGCACAGACAACAGCAGTAATCTCAGGATAAGTGGTTAATAGCTGTAATGCGACTTCCTGCGCTTTTCTTTCGCTGTATTCCCCATTGCAAATCCATTCTTTGCGAACAGAAAGGCCAGCTTCAAGCATCCCCAGTTCAAATCCTTTGAATCGTTCTTTACTTACAAAAGCCTGATCATGGCCATTCATCATGGCTATGTTCTCATGTCCAAGCTCGACAAGATGCCTTACTGCTTTCATTAATCCATCCACGTTATCCGTTGTGACATACCCTGCTGTTTCACTCTCAACTGGCACATCAATGAGAACGCATGGGATATTGCTGTCAAAAATCTCTTGAAGATACGGATCGTCATTTTTAATTCCCTGAACAATGACTCCTTCCACTCGGCGCTCTCTGCATAGCTGAGCATAAGTCTTTTCCTTCTGCTTCGAGGTCGTCGTATTAAAAAGAACAAGGTCATATTCTTCTGCACCGCAGTATTCATTGATGCCTGTCAGCACGTCGAATACAATGTTATCCTTTGCGCCTTCCCTGGAAAGGCCGGATACAAGCAAACCGATGGTCTTTGTCTTATTCATCACAAGACTTCTTGCCAAAGCGTTCGGGCTGTATTCGATCTCTTTTGCAATTTCTTCGATGCGCTTTCTTGTTTTCGCATTTACATCGGAATAGCCGTTCAAAGCTCGTGATACCGTTGTAACGGAAACTCCGGCGAGTTTTGCGATATCTTTGATGGTCGCCATAGCTCTCTTCATTTTCCTTTCCAAAACGTTTTGGATTTTTAACTTGGTTTGAATTATACATAGAATGAAAACGTTTTACAACCCTGTTTCTAAAATATACCTTATTGATTAATGAGGTGTGTTCAAATTTTATGAGTCGGAAATAAACGCGAACCCACTGTTTCTAATCGTTCACAATAAAGAGTTCAGCACTATCAGGATTTTTCAATTTAATCTCTAGATAAAATTAAGACCAGCACCCTCCTCAGGATGCTGGTTCTATGTGCTATTTTATATTCCGATGGACAAATATTTCGTTTCTAAGAAAGCCTCGATTCCTTCAGCCCCGCCTTCTCTTCCTAGACCGCTCTGTTTCATCCCACCAAATGGGGCCTGGGCTGCAGAAGGGGCACCATTGTTCCATCCGACAATGCCATACTCCAAAGCTTCAGCAATTTTAGTGCCACGGCTCATGTTCTCTGTGAAGAAATAGGCAGCTAAGCCGAACGGTGTTTCATTAGCGAGCCGGACAGCTTCTTCATCAGATTTGACTTTTTGTACAGGGACAACCGGACCAAAGGTTTCTTCCGTCATGCAGAGCATGTCTTCGTTCGTATTAAGTAAAAGGGTAGGAGCATAAAAGTTTCCACTTAGGGATTCTTCTTGATATCCTTTGCCGCCAACCACGACTTCTGCCCCTTTTTCTAGTGCATCCTCTACGTGACGTACTACTTTTTCATACCCCTTCTGATTAATGACAGGACCAATGTCTACTTGTTCTTCAAGTCCGTTGCCTACGTTTAACTCTTCTACCTTTTCCTTTAATTTGCTCACAAACTCATCATAAATCCTTTCCTGCACATATAAGCGGTTCGCGCAGATGCAGGTCTGTCCAGCATTTCTGAATTTGGAGGCCATCGTCCCTTCTACCGCTTTTTCTACATCTGCATAGTTTAGAACAATGAGCGGTGCCTGCCCGCCAAGTTCAAGCGAAATATTCTTGATGGAATCGGCACTTTGCTTCATAAGAAGTCTGCCTACTTCAGTGGATCCTGTGAAGGTCAATTTACGAACGGCATCACTCTTTTGAATGGTTTCACTAAAGACCTCATCAGGAGTGAGGACCATATTCACAACACCCTTCGGAATACCTGCTTCTTCGGCACACTCCATAAATAAGGCAGCAGTCAATGGTGTTTCTTTTGGTGGTTTGACAATGAATGTACAGCCTGCGGCAAGGGCGGGAGCCAATTTTCTCGTGATCATCGCTGCAGGGAAATTCCATGGAGTAATGGCAGCAACCACCCCAACTGGTTGTTTAATTACCTGAATGCGTTGCTCCGCACTTTTAGAAGGGATGGTTTTGCCATAAATCCTTCTTCCCTCTTCCGCGTACCATTTAATAAAGGAAGCGGCATACATAACTTCTCCTCTTGCTTCCTTCAGAGGTTTTCCATTTTCTAATGTGATCATCCTGGCGATTTCTTCTTTTCGGTCCAGCACTTTGTGATAGAACTCTTCTAGGTATCGTGCTCTTTCCTCTGCCGGGAGTTCCTTCCATTCATCAAAGGCTGTCTGCGCTCCTTCAATAGCTCTCTGTAAGTCTCCCTTTGTGCCCAGCGACATAGTTCCGATAACTTCGTTCGTCGCAGGGTTACTGACCTCAAAGGTGTCTGCCTCTTCTCCTATCCACTGCCCATCTAAATAATTCAAGTATTTCAACGTTTCCATTGTCATCCCCCTTTGTATTTATTCATCAATTATAGAAGTTTATTTATGCGGCTCTTCGAAAGAGAACTACACTATAAGTGCCTGTCCCCATCATCATGAAATGGGAGACAGGCACTTATAGTTAGAAGGCTAGATTAAGCAATTATTAAAGAATGTTTTGAATAGGTGCTACTTCGACACCGTTATGGGTAAGTTTCTCATGAACCGTTTTCGCTAATTTAACTGCGCCTGGAGTATCTCCATGAATGCAGACGGTTTCTGCAATTACATCCGCATCGTTTCCAGTGTGGGCGGTAACTTTCCCTTCCTTGACCATTCGGACGACGCGGTCTGCCATAGAATCATAATCCCCTATTTCTGAACCTTTACGGGTCATGATGATGGATCCTGTTTCCGTGTGTTCACGATCTGAGTAGGTCTCTTTAGCGACACGAACCCCCATTTTTTCTCCAACTTCAACGACGGCGGAGTTGTTCATGGCAAAAACGATCATGTTGTCATCCGTTTTTGCGATCCCTTCAAGAATGGCTTTTGCTACCTTCTCGTCTTCCATAGCCATCATATAAAGGGCACCGTGGGGTTTGCAATGGGCGATAGGAACACCATTAGCCCGAGCGAACTCTCGTAAAGCCCCTAATTGATAGAGAACATAGTCTTTTATTTCAGAAGCCGTACAGTTCATATGCCTGCGGCCAAAGCCCATTAAATCGGGAAAAGATGGATGTGCACCGATTTGAACGTTGTGTTCTTTCGCAAGTTCTATTGTCTTCCTCATAATCGTGGGATCTCCAGCATGATATCCGCAAGCAATATTCGCTGAAGTAATATATGGCATCATTCCTTCGTCATTGCCTAACTCATACATACCAAAGCTTTCTCCCATATCGCAATTCAAATCTACCTTCACTTAACTTCCTCCTTTCCTTGTTTCCTAGTTTGCAAGTAATCGGTTGTGTATCTCCCTTCCCTGAAATCCGATTCATTCACTAATTCTTTGAAAAGAGAGAGATTTGTTTTTATTCCTTCTATTTCTGTCTGCTCAATAATCTCTTCCAGCCTATCAAATACTTCATTTCTATCCTTGCCATGAACGATAATTTTCCCAACCATTGGATCATAAAATGGGGACACTGTATTCCCTTCCTCATAGGCAACGTCAAATCGACCTAATTCTTCCGGCAGCTTGAATGTGTTCAGCTTACCCGGAGAAGGAAAATATGTCTCAGGGTCTTCAGCATAAAGACGGGCTTCAACGGCATAACCGCTCTTTGTAACCTCATCCTGAGTAATATTCAAAGGTTGGTTTGCAGCGATTCTTAGCTGCAGCTCCACAAGATCCAATCCAGTAATTTCTTCTGTAACTGGATGTTCCACTTGAAGACGGGTATTCATTTCAAGGAAATAATAATCTCCTGTGTCATCATCAAAAATGAATTCCATCGTCCCTGCGTTTGTATATCCGATTTCTTTGACACCTTTGACTGCGCTTTCGCAAAGCTGTCCGCGCAGTTTTTCATTCAAGAATGGTGAAGGACTCTCTTCTACCACTTTTTGATTTCTGCGCTGAATGGAACATTCACGCTCGAATAAGTGCAAAGTATTTCCTTCATTGTCTGCAATGACTTGTACTTCAATGTGACGGGCTTTAGAAATAAACCTTTCAAGAAAGACAGTGTCATCTCCAAAAGATGAACCGGCGGTCTGTTTAGCAGAAGAAAAGGATTTCTCTAACTCTGCTTCATTTTGAACAACGTGCATGCCGATTCCACCGCCACCAGCACTTGCTTTTAACATAAGTGGATAGCCGAGATCATTTGCAATCTCTTTGGCATGTTCAACAGAATCTAATTGCCCATCCCAGCCTGGAACGACCGGAACCCCTGCCTTTTTCATATGACGTCGGGCTTCAATTTTATCTCCCATTAATTCGATCTTGTCGGCATCCGGCCCAATAAAGGTAATTCCAGCTTCTTCACAGCTTTTTGCGAATTTCGCATTTTCAGATAAGAATCCGTAGCCAGGATGGATGGCTTCTGCTCCCGATTTCTTTGCCACGTCCAATATCTTATTTATGTCCAAATAACTTTTGGAAGCCTGTGAGGGACCGATCGAATAGGCTTCGCTCGCTTCTCTCACAAACGGTGTATCTTCGTCAGCATCGGAGTACACTGCAACAGTCTCAATCCCCAGTCTGTTACATGTACGAATGATACGACGTGCAATCTCTCCACGATTAGCAATTAGAATTTTATTAAAATAAGGCATATCTCCACTCCCCAATTTCAAAGTTATTCTAGTTCTGCAATGACTTGTCCAGCTTCTACTACATCGCCATCTTCTACTTTGATACTTTTGATGACTCCGTCAGCTTCAGCTTTAATTTCTTGGAAGCTTTTCATAACTTCCACAAGTCCTACAGCATCTCCAGCTTTAACAGCTTTCCCTTCCTCGACATACAGTGGTTTTTCTGGTGCTGGTCTACGATAAAATACTCCTGGTAACGGGGATACGATCTCACTCATAGTTAATTGCTCCTTTTTAATTGGTATGGATTAAGTTTCTGATTTCTTCTAAATTCTGCTTGGTCTCTTTACGTGCTTCCAGTGCCTCTTCAAGAGTGACAGAAACGAATTTGATCTTTTCGTTTGTCTTTGCCTGGGCAATGCGGTTCAAATCTGTACTGATGATCGTGGCCACAGTCGCATAGCCCCCACCTGTAACGGCATCATTCAATAGGGCTATGGGTTCAACGCCATCCGGTATTTGGATGGAACCGATAGGGTACCCGAGATCAACGACATTGGATGGATTGCTGCCTGCACCGAACGGCTGCTCACGTGGAACAAAGTCCAAGCGCTCTCCTTTCAATCGGTAACCCACACGGTTAGCTTCTGGCGTTACGGTCCATTCTAAATCAAGAAATTTCTGTTTGCTTTCTTCGGTTAGTCGATAGCTACACAAACCGATAATAATGCGGATATCATGTTTGTTTGTAAATTGAGGGATATATTGCTCTGGAACAGAAGTACCTATCTTAACGTCTTTTTCTTTCATGCTCCCAATGGACAAGGAATCATCTGCTGCCAATGCCCTTCCCTCATAGCCTCCGATTCCACATAGGGTATAAGTGGATCTAGAGTCCATGATCACAGGGACATCAATTCCTCCAGCGACTGCCAAGTAAGCTCTTGCTCCTTTTTTTACGAAATCAAAGGACAATACGTCTCCTGCCTTGACTTCAAGAGTTTCCCACATTGGGACGTCTTCTCCATTTACTTTTGGCGGAATAGTGGCTCCAGTAATGGCGATCGTGCTATTCTTTTCAAAAGCAAGTTCAGGTCCCATCATCGTAATCTCCAAACAAGCTGCACCCTTATCATTTCCTACAAGCATGTTTGCAATTCCATAAGAATATTGGTCTAGTGCACCAGATGGAGGCATTCCTGTCTCGTAGTAACCGATCCTTCCATCATCCTGTACTGTCGTTTGCAACCCTGGTTTTAATACCTTAATCATTATATAACCTCCTCAAAACCTCTTGAGAAAATGCATCTGGGTCTTTCAACACATCATCAGGCTTGAATTGGAACTCCTTTTTCCTATATTCAAATGTCCCAGCTTCCACCTGTTCGCGAATGGCGTCATATTCTTCTCGTGACACAGAACGGTACCGGAAAATATCTCCTTGACGCGGGAACACCATTGATTCCTGAAAATCTGGAAGCTTTTGTTCTTTGTCAAATACAGGTGTTGCTGAAATACCAAACATCTGGTAGCCACCCGCACCTTGCACAGGGTAAACAACGGAAAATCCTCCTCCAAACCCGAAGCATCTTTCCGGTGTAAAAGTTCGTGGACGAACATATTTTGGTACTTCAATTTGCTTTTCGCGAGGAACAATTTGGAAACAGAATGGCAGTCCCGGCACAAATCCAATCATTGATACAAGAAACGGTGAACCCGTAATCGCCTCAATGAATTCTTCTTTGGAATCATAGCCATTTATTCTGGCCGCATATTCAATGTCCGTAGATTCAGGATCCTGGTGACGATCCCGAAACTGCATAACGGCTTCATGTGTCCAAGGATCTTCAAATAGAACGGGTACATCGACTAAGCGTGAGTTAATCACAACATCATCAAGATTTTCGACAGAGCTCTCCAGTTGTTTCAACTCGTTAATCAAGTCATCCGCTGCTAATTCATCTGGATTGTAACGGACCATATAAGAGGCATTGGAAGGACAGATGTCCAGCACGCCTGGAATGTTTTTCTTTTTCAACTTTTCAGTGATAGCCATGGCTTGAAAGTTTACTTCGAGATTCATGTCTTCACTCATTTCAACAAAGATGAATTCATCTCCGCCATAACTGTAACGGGTAATAAAATCGTTCATTGTTCAATCACCTCTCTCCAATATTTAAAGAACCTTCCATATCCACTATTTAGTCAACTGCTTTTTCTAAGATGGTACGGAAGGAATTTTCAAGAATAGACAATCCTTCATCCAATTCCTCATCACTAATGACAAGCGGCATTAAGAAGCGAATGACATTTCCATACACTCCTGCGCCAAGGATCAACAATCCATTTTGCTGGGCATCTGAAATAATCCTACCGGCAAGTGTCTTATCTGCTGTCTTGTTTTCTTTATCGCTTACTACTTCCACGGCAACCATCGCACCTAACCCACGTACATCCCCTATACAATCCAGCTCTTCTGCTAGCTGATGGAAAAACCCTTTTACTCGCTGTCCGATAGCATTGGCGCGTGAATTTAATCTTTCCTCCTCAATGATGTCAATCGCAGCAAGTGCTGCACGACATCCCAAAGGGTTTCCACTGTATGTTCCACCCAACTCCCCAGCGTTGGCAGCATCCATAACTTCTCTTCTGCCAATCACACCACTAATCGGGGTGCCAGCTCCTAAGGATTTAGAGACCGTAATGATATCAGGGACAATATCGAAGTGCTCTGAAGCAAAATAGCTTCCAGTACGGCCGAATCCTGTTTGGATTTCATCTGCAATAAACAGAATTCCATGTTGTTCACACAGTTTTCTCACTGCTTGTACAAACCTCTTATCTGGTACGATGAAGCCGCCTTCTCCCTGAACTGGTTCCATCACAACGGCCGCGATTGTCTCAGGAGCTACTTCACTAATTAGAAAATTGTTGAATTGTTCTATCATGTAATCAATATACGCTTCTTCACTCATCTCCTTAGGACGGCGATAAGCATATGGAAAAGGGGCCTTATACACTTCAGGAGCAAAGGGACCAAATTCAAATTTATACGGTTTCACCTTACTGGTCATGGACATGGTCATTAGGGTACGGCCGTGGAAAGCGTTTGCAAAAGTGACAATACCTTGCCTTCCTGTGTACTTGCGAGCAACCTTAACTGCGTTTTCCACCGCTTCCGCTCCACTATTTTGTAAGAGTACTTTTTTGTCATGATCCCCAGGGGCAAGTTCAGCCAACCTTTCAGCAAGTGCAATATAAGGCTCATACATCATGACATTAAAGCCCGTGTGAATGAATTTTTCCACTTGGTCATGGAGGGCATCTTTTACCTTTTGATGGCAGTGGCCTACATTGATGGTTCCAATTGCACCGGCAAAATCGATAAAGGTATTCCCATCAACATCCGTAACTTTTGCTCCCTCTGCTTTTTCGGCAAATGTAGGAATTCCGTAACTGACAGCATCAGGGACGATGTTATGCCTTCTTTCTAATAGATCTCCAGCAATCGGTCCTGGTAAATTTGTATTGATGGATGCGTGTGACGTCATTTGTGTACCTCCCTATAGTTAATGGAATATCGATGGTCGTTCTGACAAATCCTTCAGCGTTGATAATAAGTGAGCCTCAATGGCCTGGCACATAGCATCAACATCCCGTTCTTTAAACGCATTAACCACACATGCGTGCTCTGGTATGGACTTTACATCTTCAAGCGGAGTAATATAAAAATCATCCTTTAGAATTAAATAGCCATCTGTCCACTGGTTAAGCGTTTTTATTTCTTGTAATAAATAACTGTTGCCGGAGATTTCTGCCGGATAAGAATGGATAAGCCCATTCACTTCCATGAAGGCTTCAAAATCCTTTGCTTTGTAAGCTTCTTTTTCTCTTTTTAGAAGATCCTCCATATAAGTTACGTCTTCTTCTTTCATGTTGGCTACGGCTAATTGGGCAGCATATTTCTCCAATACAACGCGCAGGTTAAATACATCCTCCAATTCTTTATCGGAAGGGTTGTACACGATTGCACCCTTATTAGGAACTAATTGAATTAAACCTTCATTCTCTAAGCGCTTGAACGCAGCACGTATAGGTGTCCTGCTCATCTTCAGTTCTTTACTGACCCAGTCCTCAGTTATCCGTTGACCTGCCACCAGTTTTTTTAGCATGATAGCTCTTTTCACCTGTTCATACGCTAATTCTTCATTATTTTTTCTGTTTGTCATGATTGACCCCACCATTGTATTCATAGATTGTATACAATCTGTCTAAGTTACTTATCATAATAACGTAAGCGATATCATTTTTCCAGTAATTTTTCAGAAAAAAGTGATTATTACCTACATTTCGACTTTTACATAGGTTCAATACGATAGAACTTTTGTGCTTTGGAAACCCGCTCTAGCTATTGCATTTACAACTACCACAGGATTAAAGATTGTTTGTATTTCTCAGTAAAAACTCTCTTAAACAAAAAAACTTGCCATAGGTTTTTCCCATGACAAGTATTTCGTGTAAGAACTATTCTTTTATTATACCTTTTATTTATATTTGATTGAAAAACACTAATACCTAAAGACAAATACAGCATTTGCGACAAAATTTATGAAAGGGGTATTCTATTCTAGATCAAAATCGTATAAATAAGCCACTAACTTGTCGAATTCTTGATCAGAGGAACATTCAATTTGTAAATCAATAAAAGTCATCACAACTTCTTCATCATCAAATGGGAAATGGCTGTTATCTACGTTGCTAAGGATGTCCCTATTGGAAAGACCTTTCTGCCGTAACACCTCGACTGCTTGCTTCATTGAAGATACTTCCGCCATGTGTATTCCTCCTTGTTTAAGGTAGACATTTCCTTACTTATATCTTTCCCTGTCAGGTTCGCTAGATAACTAGAATCGTGAGGAAAACCTGATAGGTAACAAGAATCCAAAAATATAGATCCTTGTAAGTATTACCTACTACACAGGAGCGTAATAATCCTGCTTTCAAATAAAGCCAATAATAACTTTTTTCCAATTGGTACGCGCTAAACTTCACAAAAAAAGGCACCTAATCCCCACCGAAATAACACGACGGGAATCAGGCACTTATTTATTTCACTAATATTGTTTTCACTTGATTAGAATTTACCGCAGTTTGAACCTTACCCTCACTAAACTCTATTGAAGATTGCTTCTCTTCATTCAAGTTGACTTCATAAGCTCCATTGTATTCTGCGCGAATACGAAAAGCTCCAGTTAGATTCTCCTCTGTTGGATTATAAGCTCGGATCACAAGCGCATCCTCGTTCTCAGCTTTCTTCAACGTACTCAATACCACATTAGAGTTCTCTTCTTCTAGCAACTGGTAAGACGTTGGCGTTTTCACTTTCGATTCATTCAGCTTCATCGCATTATGAGGAATTTTGTTATACGTGTGAATCGGAGTAAGATACTCTTTTGCCACCCGCGCGACTCCAGATTCCAGCGTACTTCCCTTATGAGTGTACAGGGCGAAGTCTAGGGACAGTTTTCCTAGCATTTGTGAATCCGGTGTTGGCAGTTTGATCCCAGAAGGACGGCCTGGACGACGGACTAAATCTGCTTTCCCTAAATGACCCACACTGCGGAACAGCGTAAGTGCAATCGTATCATAATCTTCTCCGACGATTTCGTACTCTCTTGTACTGTTTGTCAACAGACTCAGTCCGTGGTTTTGATCAGATAACCCTACGAAGCTTAACATTGGATAGATGGCATCCGGACGCTCGCTCCAGTTCTCATCCTCCCATACACCCATCGCAGAATCATAAACATCCCGTTTAATCGAGCCGAATTGATTATCCGACACGGAAAAAGAGGAAGCAATCCCTGTTGGAATAAATGCGCGAAGGCGATGGTCTTTGGCTAAATTCTCAAGTTCACCATTTACTTCTAACAGAGGTTTATGATTAGGAATTCGGATTTGTAAGTGGATATCTACTTTACTTGTAAACAGCTTTTGTTTTCTATCTTCTAGATTCTCCGGTACTGGAAGCTCATACCGAACATCAATCAGTCCTTCAAACTCGTTTTGACTGACCTTGATATCCGCTTCGACATCCGTACTGAAGATCGCCTTATCATTTTCTAGTGGGGAGTAATCATACTCATCCCCATCATCTCCAGTGTCCTCCAGAAGCAGGACATTCTCAAACCGTTTGTCTAACCGCTTATCCTTAATGCTTAGCGTCCCATTATTGTTTACATGGACGCGATAATAATCGGTCTCCACGGCATGCACTTCTTCATTTTCTACCGTTATATCGCCAGAAGTTTCTTCAACGAAAAAGGTGCGATAGCCCATAGATGGAACTGTTTCTTTCCATTGGATCTGATATTTGATAAAAGGATCATAGTTTCCATAGTGGACAATTTGACGATCAATGAGACCTGGGTCGATTTCTTCTGCTTCTAAAATCTGAAAGTCCGCTTGATAGCCATTTTCGTCTACAAGTACAAAGTTCTTGTACTTTGAAATTACTTCAGTCGTCACCACTTCTTCTCGCTCATAAGGGAGAAAGTTAAACAATGTCAACCGATCACCACTTTGATCCGTCTCGATCGCATCGACAATTTTCCGTTTATAAAACTCGATCAGGCGATCTGTTTTTTCTTCTGCAAGAAACAACCGGTTGGCGATTTCCTGATGGACTTTGTCCGAACAGCAGCAGCCGATACTGTCATGGGCGTGATTTTTCATGATTTCTTTCCAAATCAATTCGATTAATCCATGATGGTATTCGAACCCAAGATCATAAGCCATTGACGCCAGAGGCTCAAGGATGTTCGTCAACTTGTTTTCCACTCGTGTGTTCGCTGCTTTGATATCCATCCGTGTCGAGTAGATACTCCTGTGGACACGCATGTATTTTCCATCAAGAAATTCACCACTTATTGTCGGTAGGTCACTTTGCTTCTCAAGTTCCGCAAAGATATGTTCATATTTACTGAGGAAAAATTCCCTTTCTGGATAGAGCTTTTTTAATTTTTCCATAATCGGAAAAATATCTTTTTGGATTGGCATTTGGTCATGCCCATTCGGGAGCAAAAGATGGTCGGACGTTGCTCCTTTGTCCAAGACAGGAAAATACTTTTCCATTCTTTGCTTCAAAGCTTCTTCTTCTTCCGGTAGATACTTCCCGATCGCATACCCAAGCGGCAGCAGTTGTACGAGTACTTTTGAGCCGTCATCAGATTCCCAATAAAACTCTGTCTTATCCGTGCCATGACGCTCAGATGTTCCTCTCCAGAAAATTGAATACTTTATATCGAAGCCGTTTAAAATCTGCGGCATTTGTGAGCTTTGTCCGAAAGAATCCGGAAGATAGCCAATCATCATCGGATCACCGAACTTATTGCTATCTTTGATTCCATATAATAAGTTGCGCACAATGGATTCCCCGCCAACGACCATTTCATCCGTTTGCGTGTACCAGGGTCCGATGATCAACTTGCCTTCCTGGACAAGCTTTCTTACACGCTCCTCATTTTCTGGTTTCACATCAAAGTAATCTTCAAGAATGGAGGTTTGTCCGTCTAATACATAATAAGGGTAGTCAGGATCATTTTCTAACCGATCCATTATCTCTTCCATATTATTCACGAGTAGGATACGCGACTCTTCGGTTGAAAAGTACCATTCACGATCCCAATGCATGTGGGGAACGACATGTACCTGCTTTGTCCTTACTTTTTTCTCTGTTTGATGATTCATTTGCCTATCTTGTATAGTCATTTCACTCATACAGAATCCCATCCTATCATGTTGATTAACTAACAGCCTCTTTCATTTCAACTTGCTTTTCATCATTTTTTTCCTTACGTTTACGAGGCTGCTTTTTTAACTTGTTTTTTCGAGTGATGATTAACAGGACCATTGAAATGAATGCCCCGATAAGAGCTGCCCCTAACCAAATACTAGCTGCTACGAACAGCGAAGGTCCTTCTACTAGAGCAAGAGAGAAAATGCCTGCTCCTGGTACACCGAGTCCTATATCAAAGTAGGCCACAATTCCTCCCGTAACTGCAGACCCTGCAATTAATGATGGAATCACGCGTAATGGATCTTTGATCATAAACGGAATGGCTCCTTCTGTAATTCCAGCCAGTCCTAACAGCCATGTCTGTTTTCCGATTTCCTGTTCTGGTTTTGTAAAGTATTTCTTTCCAAAAATCGTCGCGCCTGTTACACCAAAAGCAGAAACCATTTTGACAGAAGCGAATGCTGCATAAGGCATGATGTTTCCACTTGCCATCGCCCCGATACAGAATGTGTAAGCAGCTTTGTTGACAGGTCCGCCTAAGTCAAAGGAAACCATGGCTCCAAGAATGACACCAAGCAGAATTGCATTTTTACCTGACATGCCTTCCAGCCAGCTGATTAACCCCTGGTTCAGCGCTGCTAACGGTTCTCCAATGACAAACAGCATGATACAGCCGACAGACAGTGTTCCGAGTACTGGATAAAGCCAAAAGCTTACAAAGCCTGAAAATGTTCCTGTAGTCTGGAGTTTTTTCTTTAAAAACTTAATGATATAACCGGCTAGTAAACCACCTAGCATACCGCCTAAGAATCCGCTTCCAATTAAATTCGCACAAATACCAGCCGCAAAACCAGGACCTAGTGCTGGTTTATCTCCAATAGAGTAGGCCATGTAAGCCGCTAATACTGGAACCATCAGTGTCCCAAGCAGATTTCCACCTAACTGGCGTAAGAGCCATAGCCAGGACCCTTCAGTTTCATAGACTTCCTGCAGTCCAAATGCCTGGGAGACAAGAACGGCAAAAGCAAGGGTCATCCCGCCAGCGACAATAATCGGAATGATATAAGAAATCCCTGTCATGACCGAGTCTTTGATTTCTGTTTTAAACGGTTTGTCTTCCGGTTCTTCTTCCACTTCTACTTCGGGAGCCTCTTGACGAGCGGGAGCTTTCTCTGCCTTGTCCAATGCTTCCTTTAACAACCCTTCAGCATTTTTCAGTGGAGCCGCTACAGTCGTCGTCACTTTCGGCAGGGAAGAGAACCTCTTCTTGTCCTTCACCGCAACGTCTGCGGCGAAAATAACCGCATCTGCTTTAGCCACCTGTGATTTGGAAATACGGTCTTCTACTCCATTGGCCCCCTGTTTTTCAACAAGCACATCGACTCCGAAATCGTTCCCAGCTCGTACAAGTGCTTCTGCGGCCATATAGGTATGGGCGATTCCTGCTGGACAGGCCGTAACAGCAAGAATTGTTTTACCTGTATGGGAAACCGCACGTTCTTTTTCTTCCTCTTCTTGATCAAGAGCCGCATACAAAGCCTTGCTCGTCTTTGCTTGTAACAATCGTTCCTTATAAGCTGGGTCGGCCATACGCGTCATCAGCTCAGATAAGAGCGACAAATGTGTAGAACCTGCCTCCGCTTCAGGAATTGCAAGCAGAATAACAAGCTCAACTCTATTGTTTTCGTCAATGCTTTCCCAATCGTCTAAAGGAGATTGAAGAGTAGCGACAGCGAAAGACGCTTCTTTCACAGCTGGCGACTTCCCGTGAGGAATCGCGAGCCCTCCCTCAAAGCCGGTAGCCGATAACGTTTCACGTTCTACGACAGATTGATAGAATTCTTCTTTAGAATGAAGCTTTCCTTCCCGATCTAACTGTTCAACTAAATACTGAATGGCCTCATCTTTAGACGTGAAGGACACATTCGTATGGATCAAAGCTGTGGAGGTCAAATTTTGTAATTCCATGATTTTCTCCCTTCTTTCAGCTGGATGACTAACTTGATATCATCCTAGCATAGGAAAAGTAAGCGCTTGCTTTTCTTTAAAAAATTACACATCCACCAAGATAAAGCAGCTTAACATGTGTATTTATACACACCTATTTCGCTTCCCAGAAAATGTTGGAAAGGATCTGCAGCATGAACATCATTGGAGTTTTATCAGAGACGTTGTAATTCTCAAGCTTCTTCTTCGGTGAGTGAAAAAATAAATTCAGGTCAGCTATTTTCTGTAATGAATTACGGTCAAAGTGGGTTAAAGAGATAACCAACACTTCTTTTTCTTTCGCTAACTCTGCAATCTCCAAAATCTGCTTGGTTTCTCCGGACATGCTGAGAACGACTAACACATCCTGGTTTTTCGCATGGTTGACCGCATACACCGCATCATGCCGGTGCAAAAAATGCTCGGCCGTCTTTCCCCCAATCTTAAGATGGGTTGATAAGATTTCACAAAAAGGCAACGTATCTCCGACCCCAAATATATAAATTCGCCGCGCTTTATGTAAGTGATCCGCGACTTTGTTCAAACGATCATAATCGACTAATTCCATCGTTCGTTTAATGTTGGATTCTACTGTTGAACCCTCTGAAGAGCCTTCTTCCTTCACTTCTTCTTTTAAATGGTTTTTAAGCTGAGAAAACCCATCGTATCCAAGCTTCTTTGACAGCCGAATGATCGTATTCGGAACAGTGTACAATGTTTCCGCCAGCATTTGTATCGACATCTGAATCACTTCATTCTTATGATCCATAATGTAATCAATAATTTGGTCATCCGTGTCGTTTAGCTTGTATTCATATTTATGAGCACGATCTTTTAAGTTCAATGACGTTCCTCCTAACTAAGGTGGTGAATGTAGGATTATGCATCCTCCAATAATGAATAGCGTTCGATTAACTATTAGTAGTAGTATAAAAGAATTCCATAAAAAGAAGTAGGGAAATAAAGAAAAGATTGTCGACTGAACATGGAAGATTGAAAAAAATAAACTGTATATAACCATAATTATCTATGTAAATAAAAAATAGACAGCTCCGCTCCTGCAGAACTGCCTAACCCTAACATGGTAAGTGTTGATATTTAATTTAAACCGGCTCCCAGCTATAGCATAGAAACCAGCAAGATCGGGTCGGTGTTGATGAAATAACTCTCTCGATCAACTTCCGCTGCCTGTATGCTTGTATAAAACATCATTAAAAGCTCCTTTCTAACTTCTCCTGAGTCATTGACTGATCATTTACCCATGCCTTTGTTAAAAGACTCACAGTTACAAAAGCAATTAAGGATAAAATAATCGGAAAGACCACATTATGCATGCCAAGTAAATTTGGATAAAACTGATCCACAATGATATAAGAAACAATACCGACAACCATCGAAGCTAATGCACCATACTTATTCCCTGATTGCCAATAAAGTCCAAGAACAACCGGCCATATAAATGTTGCTTCAAGACCTCCAAAAGCGAACAAATTCAGCCAAATGAGTAAATCAGGTGGGCTCAAGGCCATCAAAAACACGAGAATTCCAAGAATTGCTGTTACACCGAAACTCATTCTTTTAACTGTCATAGTTGAGGCATCTGGTTTGATGTAATTCAAATAAACGTCTTTCACAACCGCAGAACTTACAAGTAACAGTAGGGAGTCTACCGTGGACATGATCGCGGCCATGGGTGCTGCCAGTACGATCCCAGCCAGCCATGGTGGTAACACTTCTTGAGCAATTAGTGGCATCACTTTATCTCCCACTTCAATCCCAGGTAAGATAGGGCGGGCGAATACACCAATTAAGTGCATATTCAACATAATAAAGCCAACAACAATCGTTCCGATAATCAGCGCCTGGTGCATGGAGCGTGAATTTTTATAGGACATCGCACGAACTGTCACTTGGGGCAAACCGACGACTGCGACACCAACGAGAATCCAGAAGGAAGATACATAGGTTGGGCTTAATCCTCCATCTGCACCATAAGGAGTGACTAAATTGGGGTTCTCAGCAGTTAAATCTGCCATGATACTCCCAATTCCGCCCCCTGCTAAAATGGTCGCAATTAACAAGATGAGTGTTCCGCCAAACATGACCACTCCCTGTACGGTATCTGTTAAAGCAACCGCTCTGAATCCACCGATAATAACGTACACAAGGACTGATACAGCAAAGACGGACAATGCCGTTGTATAATTAAAGCCTGTCAGAGACTCTATCAACCTGGCACCGCCCACCCATTGGGCCGCCATGGCTGAGAAAAGGAAAACAATAATACTGAATGCGGCTGTCAACACTACCCACTTGCTTTGATAACGGCCTTTTAAAAAGTCGATCAGCGTGACCGCATTATACCGGCGTGCCATAATGGCAAATTTCTTTCCAAGAATCATTAATACAAAGTAACCAGTCACCACCTGCGACATCGCTAGGAGCACCCAGCCAAGTCCTTGCGTGTAAGCCACTCCAGGACCACCAATAAAACTACTCGCACTACCATAAGTTGCAATCATCGTCATGGCAAGAATAAATCCACCTAATCGACGACCTCCTAAGAAATACTCTTGTAAGAAAGACTCTTCCGTTGTATTTCTTAATGATCTGCTTGACCAAAAACCAACCATGAAAATGACGACTAGAAAAATGAACAGAGAAATAATTACACCCAAGTTCATGACTGTTCACCTTCTTCCTCATCAAAAGGCACTTCTACAAACCAAACTTTCACCACAAAAATAACGAGTAAAACCATCACAACAAATCCGAGCACACAACTGAAAAAAAACCATGCAGGTAAGCCAAAGACATATGTATAGTTTTCAGGTGACCGGTCACCCAGGCCGTAGGCGAAAGCAAACCACCAGATAAAATTGAATATAGCTAAGCCGACGCCAATTAACGCTTCGCGGTTGGCGATCTTAAAGCGTTTATCCTGTTTCCTCTTTTGAGGCTTTTCCAACTCCCCCATCTCCTTCTTTCTGAGATCTAGCATTCTATTAACAAGTGTAATTAGTGCAGCTTGATATCACAAGTCATTCGTTTGATTCCCTCTATTTTAAGTAATAGAAAGTACTGTACTGTTCTCCATACCATCCGAGTTTGGATGTAGAGGAGAAAACTATAAGATAGGAAAGTCTTGCACTCTCACTATTTAATTATCAATTAATTCCAGAAATAGCTACAGCCTCATCGTTTTAAAGGCGATTCTTTCATACACACCGAACTTCACCAAAAAAGGCTGACTCTCGAAGTCAGCCTCTTACTCTTAAGAACTATATTCTTTTATCATATTATGAACCTCTTGAATCTCTTGATCAGAGACTTGCAAATAATAAATTCCATTAATCTTAGTCCCTGAACCAGTCATTTGATACGTTGTCATGTCTTTCTGGGCACTGCGATAGTTCAACATTAAATCTTTCATTGTATTAAAGTCCATATTGGTAGTGACATTGTTACCTAGTACATCCATCACATCACCAATTTTGTTAACAGACCCAACGCTAGCCCCTTTGTCTACGATCGCTTTTATGATTTGACGTTGCCGTTCATTACGACCAAGATCCCCTTTTGGATCTTCGTATCTCATACGAACGTATCGAAGAGCTTGACTACCGTTGAGGGTAAGCTGTCCTTTTTTATAATGGTAGCCATTCGTACCTACCCAGTCTATCGAGTTCTGTACGGTTACTCCACCAACTGAATTTACCAGGTCAGCTAAACCTTCCATATTCACTTTGACATAATAATCCAACTCAATATCCAGAAAGTTTTCTACTGTATTAATCGCCATATCAGCTCCGCCAAAGGCATAGGCGTGGTTAATCTTATCTAAAGAACCTGATTGTGGAGCATTTCCAACCATCTCAGTTCTTGTGTCTCGAGGAATACTTACTAATTGACTTCGATTGTTAGATGGATCTAAAGTCAAAACCATAAGGGCATCGGAACGACCGCTATCATAACTTCTTTCGTCGACTCCCATCAAAAGAATATTTAAGGATTTTTGTTCCTCCATTTTCTTCTCTGTTAATTCATGATTAATAGAAGCGACTTGCTTGTGCATTTTCTCGTCTACGGTACTTTTCGCCCCACTGTACACTGTGTAAACATAGATACCCCCGGCCAAAATAATCAGAGTTAGTAAAAGTAATGGGATCTTCCACCATTTTCCCTTCTTCTTTTTATGCTTCGATAATCGGCTCATAGTTCTCTTCACCCCATATAATTAACATACTTATACAATTTATTATTATATCTAGAATTATTTGAAACTACAACGCTACTTTCGAACAAATCTATAAACATATTTCACATGGGAAAGAATAGAATATATTTTAAATGAGAGGGAATTCACTTTGGGTGCACAAGACCACATGAAAATAGAGAATTCTATCTCTAGTACCCCCTCTTTAAAACTATCAAAAAGTGGTCGTATCCAGTTAAAGGAATAAAAAAAGACAGTTCCTTTACAAAAATAAGGAAACTGATTCTCTTCTTATCAATGCACTCCAACGCAGTGGAGGTAACCCCGGAAGTTAAGACACTATTGCTTATTCCTTCCAATAAAAAAATCGATTGATATGTAAAAAAACACCAAAACTTGATTCATCGTCTATGGTTGTTCTAGCCGATCCATACGATCATTTTTATATGAAACCAATACCTCGCCAACTCATTCAAAAAACCGTCGGAAAACAATTAAGAGATCTACGATTGAAACAGGGACTTTCCCAAGAAGAACTTGCTTATAGAGCAGACATGCACCCTACGTATATTAGTGGAATTGAAAGAGGCCGTAGAAATCCTTCTATAACAAATTTCTACTACTTGGCTCATGCCCTGGAAGTCCACCCGAAGCAGTTAATCCCTACAATAGACATGACAAACACAGGGGAGGAGTTGGATGACTGATTCTCTAAAAAAAGACTATCTCCTCCTCCCCATTTCAAATTCAACCCTTTGTATTGAACCCCTCGGCCAAAACCCTACCCTGGCCATGACCAAATGGAAACAAACCCATTTCAAGACAGAAGCCCCTACAAAAAGTGAAGCCATTAAAAAGATGCTATCTTTAATTGTAGAAGGTCATACAAACTTCTAATTTACTAATTCTAAATATGCGTTTATGAACATTCACACATATAGATTATGTAAAAGAAGCATGATATCATCTGAAAAAATTGATACCATGCTATCCTTTAACACTCTAACGCACCGAAAGTTAGGCGCTGATTTATATTTCATAATATTTAACGGACGTTGTAATAATCTACATACCAATCAGCGAACCGTTGCAATCCTTCTTGAATGGACGTTTCAGGTTTAAATCCAACTTCTTTATGCAACAAGTCAGTTGAGGCGTATGTCGCAGGTACATCACCAGGCTTAATAGGTTCATACTCTTTAGTGAATTCAACTTTTCTATCTAGCGCACTACCCAATGCCACTTCCAAAGACTCGATGAACGTCATAAGCTTTTCAGGATTATTATTTCCTATGTTAAAGACTCTATGAGGAGCACCGTCTGTCTCAGGCTCATTGCCTAAAAGACGTTCAATTCCAATAACAATATCATCTATATAAGTGAAGTCTCTATACAAATCGTTCTCAAAGTCACCATTGTTAAAGATCTTAATTGGTTGACCAGTGAAATACTTATCAGCAAAGCCAAAGTAAGCCATGTCAGGTCTGCCCATAGGACCATAAACGGTAAAAAAGCGAAGACCAGTGGCCGGTATATTATAAAGGTGGCTATAAGTATGGGCCATAAGTTCATTTGATTTTTTAGTAGATGCATATAATGATACTGGGTGATCCACGAAATCTGTTTCTTCAAACGGCACTTTTTTATTAGCACCATATACTGAACTAGAAGAAGCATATATTAAATGATCAACTGGATAATGTCTACACGCTTCAAGGAGGTTGTAGAATCCAATCACATTACTTTGCATGTAAGCATCAGGATTTTCAATAGAATACCTTACCCCTGCTTGTGCTGCTAAATTTACAACTATATCTGGTTGGATTTTATCAAATAGGTTGTTTATAGTTTCTTTGTTAGATATATCACCTTTGATAAATGTAAAAGTATCATAAGGCTTCAACAATTCTAATCGATCATATTTTAAATTCACATCATAATAATCATTTAAATTATCTATACCAATAACGTCGCAGCCTTGTTCAAGAAGCTTCTTCGATAAATAGGAACCAATAAAGCCTGCTGCTCCAGTAACTAAGTATTTTTTATTAGTATCTAGTGCTCTGTAGTTCATTCTGTTTCGGCTCCCTTGTCACTTCTACCTTTCCCGGCTCTCTACCAATTGAGTGATACTCAACCCCGGCTCTTTTCATGTCCTCAACTCCATAAATATTTCGCCCATCATAAACAAGAGGGGTTCTCATTAACTTCTTATATTGATCTGGTGTAACGCCTTTAACCTCTCCCCACTCCGTGAAAATAAAACATACGTTAGCATCTTGTAGAGCTTCTTGTGGCTTCTGAACGTAAGTAATGCTTCCTTGTCCTATTGGTCCCTCGGGATACAAGTTAGCAAAGTTATCGGCACCTACTGGATCGAATGCATATATATCAGCACCTTGTTCTAATAAAAGAGGTACATTGCTAAGAGACGGTGCTTCACGTAAATCATCAGTTCCTGGTTTAAAAGTCAATCCGAGTACAGCCACTTTTAATCCATTAAATGTGATTAAACGGTTACTAGCTTTTTTGTATAATAATGTCTTTTGCTTTTTGTTTACGTCAATTGCTGCCTTCACTGTTTGAAGCTCATATCCATTCTGCTTTGCTAGATAATCGAGTGCCTGTGTATCTTTAGGGAAACAAGACCCACCAAAACCTATTCCTGCGTTTAAAAACTTCGCTCCAATACGTTCATCAAAACTCATTCCTTCTGCTACGTCTTGTATGTCAGCACCTACTAGTTCACATAAGTTTGCAATATCATTCATATATGAGATTTTCAGAGCCAAGAAATCGTTGGAGGCATACTTAATCATTTCAGCTGACCTTCTATTAACAGGTACTATTGGTAAATGAAATGGTTCATAGATTTTCTTAAGCATATTTTCCGCCCATTCGCTCTCTGTACCTATAATAATCCGTTCAGCATATAAAGTATCGTGAACCGCAGATCCTTGTGCTAAAAATTCAGGGTTTGAAGCAACTTCAACTTTCACATCATTAACTAAAAAGTCTTGAATAAATTGCTCAACTTTATCGTTTGTACCTACGGGCACTGTTGATTTAACAACAACTAAACAGTCATTTTCAACCGATTCAGCTACCTGTCTAGCAACTGTGGCTATGTATGAGAGATCAGCTGATCCATCAGGTTTTTCTGGAGTTCCCACGCCCAAGAAAACTGCATCAGCGTCTTTATAAGCAGATCGATAATCAATTGTATAATCAATTCGACCTGCTTCAAAATTTTTTTGCATAAGTTCTTCCAAACCTTCTTCAAATATTGGAGAGACACCTGATCTCATTAGTTCCACTTTTTCTTCATCGATATCTACACATGTTACTTGATGGCCCTTTTCAGCAAAGCAAACCCCTGCAACCAAACCAACGTATCCTGTTCCCGCGACAGCTATTTTATACATATTATTTTCCTTTCTTTTTAAGAATTATAGGATTTACACCTGAAAGAATAGGTTATTTATATTAACACTCGTGCTTAATTATAATTTTTATCATACTTTTTACAAATATACCCCGAATTAATAATAATCACTAAATAAACAATTCCATAAGTGAAACTAATTAAACATAAATAATTGTATATATTTAAGCTAAACAGAGCAGTTAAGAGATGACTAAACAATCCGCACAAAACCAGTATAATTTGGAAAAGAGTATCAAATTTTTGTTTATTAAAAAAAACATAGCCACCTATAATAGAAGATGCGATAAATCTTAATGCAAACATAAAACAAAGTATTGTAATATACTTTCCTGATTGATAATACCCCTCTCCAAAAAGCATCTCAGCTGCTTTCGGAGCTATTAAAGCTAAAATAGCAAAACCAATAATAGACACTAAACTTAATACTTTGATAATCATTTTATAGTTTTCCCAAAGGGACTTCCCGTCTTGATCAAGACTCTTTAAATTTTGCAAATAAACTCTACTCACGTTATTAGATATCAGTACTAAAGGCAACCCTAACACCATATACGAGATTGAATAGTAACCTAATTCTTCAGCAGAAAATAATGAAATTATTGAATAAGTCAATAACGCAAATGAAAATGAGTTAATAAATTGGGCAGGTACCATATATAAAATATGGTCTTTCTTTTTTTTGTAGATCGATAAAACGGTTTTAAAGGCAATTTTTTTTCTATATTTAAAACGGTTTATATAATCGCTTGCTTGAACTTTCACCCCTAAAGTGGGAGAAGCGGCATAACCAACCGAAAGACCAAAAGCTCCCCCACCTAAATACCCAGAAGTGACTTGGAAAACCCCTTTTATTAATTCTCTAAATATATCCATTTTTGATATCAAAGAGTACTTTTTATATCTATTATTATGACTGATAAATATAAATCTAAGAGCATTAGTAATAATAATAATAGGAATAAGGAAGGAAAGATATCCAATAGCAGAGAAAGCGTTATTGCCTATAAGAAGTAAAATGGCAATAAATAATGTGCATAATAGAGAACCAATTATAGCAGTAATAATACTAACATCAGTTAAAATTTCTGCTTCCTCATCATCTGGATCAATAACAATTAGCATTATTAATTTTAAAGAAGCAATTGGTATTATCAAATTTGCCATGGAAATTATAAAATTATATGTTCCTAATTCCTCAGGTGTTACTAACCTAGTTAATAACGGCTGTGAAATTAAATTAATTAATTGTGCTATAATTGTCCCTATTCCTAGTGATATAATTCCTGAGAGTTGACTATTTTTGATATACCTATCTATCATAAAAAAATACTCCGTTCTAAAGCATAACATCTTGCCTATTCTTCAGATTATTTTAGTTTGGTTTTTCTTTGAGATATTTTTATTTCTTACAATCCTATCAAATATAAAACAAGTTAATAACAAAACCGTGCTTACAATAAATATACTACGATATAGTGAAGTTGGACCATATAAATACCATCGTACAGATAGCACTGGAATTAGGATTTGATAGAATATTGTAAGATAATTGTTATAGGAATATACTATGCGTAAAACCCCCCCTAACAAAACACTACCAAAAATCACCCCAAGGTATCCAAATCCAAAATAAAAATAGGAAGTATATAATCCGCCCCCAACATTATATAATAAATTGTAATTTTCTTTTATATAATTAGCTAGATTACTAAATTCGCTATTACTTCCTCCCACAATCCAACTTTTAAGATATTCTGCAAAAGGTAAAAATGTATCACTAATATGATATGCAGCTGTTATAGTAATTGAAGCATAATAACTATAAGATACAGTATCAGAATACACTCCTCTTTGTATAGTATCTGTGATAAGGCTAAACAAATCTAAATAAGGATTTGCTCTATAAACTGCTATTAAATTTGATAGAGTAATAGCAAACAATGCTAGTAAGACAATTTTTTTAATCGATAACTTTTGTTTCTTACCAATGTATAAAAGATAATAAAGAAGAATCATTAAAAAAGCTGCTGATCTATCCCCAAATGACAATGAATATAGCACATATAGAAAAGCATAAAATCTTAATAGAGTATTAGCAATAACATTATTATTGGAATATAGCCAAATTACTGCAAAAATTACAATAGCGTACTCAATTAAAGGGTTACTATTACTAACATATGAATCTCCTGCTAATGTATTGACGTCATATCCCGCTAGAATAATGATATATATTACAAGTAATCCTACGTACGCTATGATAGGATTATTTTTTCTATTAATTTCTGCAGTACTTAAACTAACAGCTTTTTCATTTATCCAACTATAACTTAAAAATAAATTAACAATACTGCTAAACAAAATAATGCTTTTGGCTGTGTATAAGTTGTACACACTCTCTCTCAGTTCAATTTGCCATGGTGCTACATGCATACCTTTTAATATACCATCACTAAATCCTATTGAAATATTAATAAATCCAATAATTGCAAAAAGAAATAAAAGCTTTTGATTGTTTCTTACTTTAAAACATAAATACAAGGAAAATCCAATTATAACAATTCCTACTATCGGTAAATTATTCTCTTTATTTGTGATTAGAAGTACTGTTAGGATACTAATGATAAAAAGACAAAAATCAATAAAATTTAGTAAAATATATGATATTTTTACTCTTCTTTTATTTATACTATCATCAACCCTTAACACTATTTTCCACCAGTCTCATACAATTTTTCGGCAACTATACGTAATTTTCTATAATAATTTTTACGCCTGATGGAAAGTTTTTCATTGACGTATTTTTCCGCTGTATTTAAATTTTCTTTACTCATTTCTTCTAATTGCGATACGTTTTTGAAAAGAAACTTTAATTTATTTACAAAACCATTAACGTCATAAGGATCAAACATATTAGTTTCAGGTAATAATTCAGGAATGCCATTTACCGGTGTAGATAAAACTGGGAGTCCTACAGCCATTGCCTCAATAATTGCCCTAGGTAGACCCTCTGCTTTAGTAGGAAATACAAATATATCTCCTTTCAAAAGAAACTCCCTTACCTTTTCTCCAGAAGGTAATAATCCAGTGAAAGTTACAAAATCTCCAACTCCATTTTCATGAGCCATTTGCTCATAATATTTTCTCTTGCTACCATCTCCTATGAATATTATATTTACATCGTAATTTTCTTCTCTTAATTGTTTTAAAACTTTAATCAGGGTATCATGCCCCTTCATATCGTTGTTTATACTATTAGCTGTATGGACAATGGTAAACTGCTTTTTTTCATTATTAAAAGTTTTGGGGAGAGAGAAATATGACTTTGACAGGTTTATTGTAGAGTAGTAACTTTCAAAATTCTCGTCTGTTTCACCATACAATCTAGAAAAAGAAGGGTATTTACTTTGTAAATAAAATTGTGTGACATAAGATACTCCATTTGCTTGTAAAGCCGCATTTTTCAGTTGTTTAGTGTAAGCAAGTTGTGCTAACTTATTTGAAGCATATGCATCATGTGGATCAGCAACTATTTCTAAAGCATAAGGCTTGCCAGTCCGCTTATAATATTTATGTACCATAGCGGCTACTACAGATGGTAGCCTAATTATCGCACAATCCCCTTCCTTTGCTATCTTTTTAGCGGTTTTTGAGAAGGAAAAATAATTTGTAATATAATCTTTCATTCCACGCATAAATGGCAACTCTAGAACACGTACATTGGGTCCATCCACCCTTAAACATTCGGTAACTTCGCTATAATCAACAGAATGGGTTCTGGAAACAATAGAAACCCTTTCAAACACTTCTAAATACCGCAACCAAAAATTATAACCGTAAATTGTCTTGCACCAAAATTTCCCATCTGGTGTTTTATAAATTAAAGAATCCGCTGCAACCAATACTTCCATAAGTTAACTCCCCCACACAACTCTATTTACATAGTCTGTATAAGAAATTATTATTCTTAATACTTTATCAGATACATTCGGCATACTATAGTCATCAACCATCCTAAATTTATTATTATGAGTTTCTAATATTTCCAAACCTTGTAAAATTCTTTCTTTTCCTAAGCCTACCATCATAACCGATGCCTCTTCCATAGCTTCCGGCCTTTCATGAGATTGTCTAATATTAAGTGCTTTAAAACCAAGTATTGAAGACTCCTCACTAATTGTTCCACTATCACTAAGAACTGCTTTAGCTTTAAGTTGGAGCTTTACATAATCATTAAATCCTAAAGGTTTCATTGTCTTAATTAACGGATTAAACTCTGTTCCTTTATTAACAATCATATTTCTGGTTCTAGGATGCGTGCTTACTATTATAGGCAAATTATATTTTTCAGCTATACCATTAAGGCTATCTACTAAATTATAGAAGTTAGCTTCAGAATCAATATTTTCTTCTCTATGAGCTGATACTACAAAGTATCCGCCTTCTTTAAGATCCAATCTTTCAAGTGCATCTGATTCCTCTATATCTTTCTTTCTAGAATTAAGAACTTCATACATCGGGCTACCTGTTTTAATAATACGATCTGCAGGTAATCCTTCTCTCAATAAATATTCTCTTGCAATATCGCTATATGTTAAATTTATATCAGAGGTATGATCAACAATTTTTCTATTGGTTTCTTCAGGTACTCTTTGATCAAAACATCTATTTCCTGCTTCCATGTGGAATATAGGTATATGCCTTTTTTTTGCTGCAATCGCGCATAAACAACTATTTGTATCACCAAGTACTAAAAATGCATCCGGTTTAATTTTCTCCATAATAGGATCGATCTTTACTAAGATATTTCCTATAGTTTCAATAGCAGTGCCAGTAGCTGTATTCAAAAAATAGTCTGGTTTCTTTAAGTTAAAATCCTTAAAAAATACTTCATTTAATTCGTAATCATAATTTTGCCCAGTGTGAACCAGAGTATGTTCAATAGCTTGTGATGATTCTAGTCTATTAATTACAGCAGATAGTCTAATAATTTCCGGTCTAGTCCCTACCACTGTCATAACTTTTAATTTTTTCATTATTCTTATACCTCCGAGTAATATGTGTCCGGATTCTCGGGATCAAATGGTTCGTTTGCCCACATTATAGTAACCATATCAACTTCCCCAAGATTTTCGATATTGTGAATATAACCAGTAGGTATATCCACAACTTCCATATTGTTCCCACTAACAAAGTATTCAATTACCTCATTAGATCCATATTTTCTGAATCTAATAACACCATTTCCACTAACTACTAAAAACTTTTCATTCTTTGTGTGATGCCAATGGTTACCTTTAGTAATTCCTGGCTTGGAGATATTTACCGAAACTTGTCCTCTATCAGGTGTTCTTATAAATTCAGTAAAAGACCCTCTATTATCTACGTTCATTTTTAAATCATAACTAAATTGATCCTGAGGCAAATAAGTTAAATATGTACTGTATAATTTTTTAATCAATGGGACAGACATATCAGGAACATATTTTCCTTCTCTGCTTCTTCGAAAAGAGTATAATAAGTCTGCCACTTCTCCAAGAGTTATCGAGTGCACTTTAGGTACTTCGCAAAAATCTCCTACCAAGTTTTCATTACTTTGTAACGCATTAATTAATTCCTTTATAACATCATCAATGTAAACTAAATTTAGTAATGTGGCAGGGTCATTAATTTGAATAGGAATATCTCGACTAATGTTATGACAAAATGTAGCTATTACGCTATTGTAGTTAGGTTTACACCACTTTCCAAAAACATTTGGAAACCTATATATTAACACCTTCGCACCTGTTTTTTGACTGTAGTCAAATAATAGTTTTTCTCCTGCTTTTTTACTTATGCCATATGGATTATTAAGCTCGGCTTGAGTAGAGGAGGATATCATTAATGGACAAGTATTCTCATATTTCTTTAACATATCTAACAGTTCAGAGGTGAAACCATAATTTCCATCCATAAACTCTGAATTATCTTTCGGTCTATTTACTCCTGCCAGATGAAATACAAAATCTGCTTGTTTGCAATAATCTTCTAATAACTCATAGCTTGTATCTCTACTATATTCCAAAATGGTAGAATCCCCTATGTTCTTTAACTCTGCAATAAGGTTTTTACCAATAAACCCTCTTGCACCAGTTACTAGAATATTCATTATAAATTCCAACCTTTCAATTCTTCTTGAACATAATCGAGAGTTAGTAGTTTATCCTTTATCTCCTCTATATTTAGCCTTTGTGTGTTATGAGAGTTGTACTCCTTATCGGTGGAAAGCTTTTCATCACCCTCTACAAAATACTTATCATAATTAAGATCCCTTTTATCGACAGGCACTTTATAAAATCCACCTAGATCTTGAGCATCCACGTTCTCTTCTTTAGTTAATAAGGTCTCATATAATTTTTCGCCGTGCCGAGTACCAATTACTTTAATTTCATTGTCAGCATTAAATAATTCTTTAATAGCTTGAGCAAGATCACCTATTGTAGATGCTGGGGATTTTTGAACCATTATATCTCCTGCGTCTGCATTATAGAATGCAAAGACCACAAGCTCAACGGCATCTTCTAAGCTCATAAGAAACCTAGTCATATCTGGATCTGTAATTGTGATTGGCTGTCCATTTTTAATCTGTTCAATAAATAAAGGAATAACCGATCCTCTTGAGGCCATAACATTACCATAACGAGTCCCACATATTAATGTCCTTTCAGGGTCTACAGTCTTTGATTTAGCAACAAATACTTTTTCCATCATAGCCTTAGAGATCCCCATTGCATTAATTGGATAGGCTGCTTTATCTGTTGATAAACATATAACTTTTTTTACACCTTTTTCAATAGAGGCAGTTAGTACATTCTCTGTACCTATAATATTAGTTTTCACAGCTTCTAACGGGAAAAATTCACACGAGGGTACTTGTTTTAAAGCGGCTGCATGAAAAATATAGTCCACATTGTGCATTGCATCTTTAACGCTACTTAAGTCTCTTACATCTCCTAAATAAAACTTCAGCTTCTCACTCCTATATAGCTTTCGCATATCATCCTGTTTTTTCTCATCCCTAGAGAAAATTCTTATTTCTTTGATTTCAGTATCAAGAAATCTTTTCATGACGGCGTGACCGAAAGACCCAGTACCACCTGTAATTAATAAAGTCTTACCTTCAAACATAGTTTTGTTCCCCCAGTAACCTCTGTGTCATTTTCACATATTTTCTAGTGCTGTGTTCTTTTGTGTACTTAGAAGCAAATACTGTTCTACAATTGTCTCCCATACGTTTCCTTTTATCTTTATCATGGAGCAATTCTTCTAAAGCATTTACTAGCTTTTGGCTTTCTCCTACTTCCAAAGCATAGCCTGCATTATTTTCAATTAAGTCTTCAGCTATGTCCGACTCCCTATCCATAATAGAAATTACAGGTTTCCCCGCAGCCATATAGCTGTATGTTTTACTCGGTACAGCTAAACCTTTTAATCCTTTTGCCAAGCTAACCAAAAAACAATTACTTATGTTGAGGGCATCTTGAAAATCTTGTCCATGAAGAAAATCATAAACGAATACATTTTCCATATTTTCACTTTTAACAATATTCTTTAAATGATCCATCTTATTTCCATGACCTGCAAAAATGAATTTTATTTTAGAATTACTTTTTACTTGTCTTATAGCTTCAACAATAGTATCAAGGTCTTGGCATACTCCCATATTACCAAAATAAGAAACTATTAAATCACCATCTTTTTTCAAAGAATTAAAAGTATTTGCAGAAGGGAAGGATTCTTCAGTATGAATAGCTTTATCTTCATACCAATTAGGAATGACCTCGACTTGTGCACTAGCAATATTCCTATTATTAACTAAATAGTTTTTCATTTCGTGAGATAAAGCCACCACTTTATCAACCTGGTTAAATACTACTTTATTTACTAGGTTCATTATTTTACTTATAAAACTACCTTCTTTAGTTGCATTTGTTGCAAAAGCCATTTCAGGATACACATCATAACTTACAAAAACCATTTTCGTTTTAAAGAATTTTTTAGCTATTGTTGGAACTAAAGGTAAAATGGGTGGATTAGAATATACAATTACAGATTTATATTTTATTATTTCGTCAAAATTAAGAATTACTGAAACAGTAAATGAAAAATAGTTAATTAATCTTCCAATGAAATTACTTCTTTTTAGTTGGATATACTTTAACCTTTTTATTTTTATCCCCTTATGTGTTTCCTTTAAGGGTACTTTAGTTTCGCTTTTGAAATACTCTTTTGGATACCCAGAAAGTGCACCTACTTTAAGCCCTGACTCACTTAGTGCTACAGCTGTATCAAAAGGTAAAGTAGCTGATGATACATACTCTGGATAAAAATACTGACACAAGAACAATACATCACCTTTTTTTCTCATCAAGCCTTCTCCTTACCTTTACTACATTTTATTGATTCTTTAAAAGAAACTGTTTCATAGTTAGGTTTTTTTCCTTGTAAATAAGATTCTGGTCCACCAGGCATGCTTTTATCGTAAATAAAAGAGCCGAATACCTTACGTAATGTTTCAGACCATTTCATTCCAATTGAGACAACCCAATTAAGATATTTTGATACTCTTGTTTTATTGTTATGAAAATAATTAATATTTTTTATCAATTCGGTTGTACTTATATAATCTTTATTTTGAGGAAAGAACAACCCACCTAAATCGAGGTCAACTATGTTTTTTACGAATTCCGACAAGTTATCGATATAAATCATGCTTCGTCTATTTATGACATCAGGAAACACGGGACATTTTAAAGCTAGAGTTTCAAGCTTTTTATAATTACCAGGACACCCCTCTCCGTACACTAGTGGTGGCCTTATTATTACAACCTTGAACGTACGACTGGCTAACTTTTGTAAACCTTTCTCTGCATCAAGTTTTGATTTTGCGTACTCGGTTTTTGGTGCTGGCATAGAGTCCTCAGTAATAACCCCTGTTTCAGTACCGTACACTCCCATGGTGCTTAAAAATATAAACTGTTTGACACCAGCCCGTTTGGCTTTTCTGGCAAGATTGATTGTTAAATCTCTGTTAACCTCATAATATACAGAAGGATTCTTCTCTTTAGTGTGTACGATAGCAGCTGTGTGAAAGATTACGTCATATTTACTAAATGAATGATCTATCCATTCACTGTCTCTCATACTTATTTTGTCTACTGAATAATTACAAGGATCGTTTGATACCCAATTCTTAAACGACGTTCCTATGTAGCTGTTTAGTCCTGTAATTAGTATTTTTTTCATTTAACAAATCTCTTTTCTGAAGTAGAATTGATTTGAACTTCACTGATGTCAATTAAACTTTTATCCACATACCTGTCTTCTCCAAGAAGAACAACACCCACTGTTCTTAATATTATTTTTATATCAAGCCATAAGCTAAAATTTCTCACATAATATAAGTCGTATTTGTATCTTTCTTCTAAGGAAATGTAAATATTACCACTAACCTGAGCTAGACCCGTCAAGCCAGGCCTCATATTTAACCTTTTTGCAATCTCATTAGTATAGTCAGATAGCGACTCTACTCGCTCAGGCCTAGGACCAACTAAGCTCATCTCGCCCTTCAAAACATTAATGATCTGAGGAATTTCATCCACTTTACTTCTTCGCAAAAGCCTTCCTACTGCTGTTATACGGTCATCGTCTTTCATAACTTCCTGACCTTTAACCATTTTCTCTGAACCAGGTTTCATTGTTCTAAATTTGTAGACCTTAAAGATATTCTTGCATTTTCCAGGTCTATCTTGGAGAAAGAGTATTGGACCTGGGGAAGTAATTTTAATTAATATCGCAATTATGAACCATATCGGAAAAAAAGGTATAAGAATAATTAAAGATACCATAATATCAAATATGCGTTTTATAGATTTCTGAACCTTCTTCCCTTTCATAACTCAACCTCTATTTCGTAATCAATAGGTATTAAATATCCATCACTCAGCTTAATTTCACCGTGTCTCTTGTTGGTAATAGCCGACCATATTCTAAGGGTTCTTGTTTCATCTTTAAAGAATGCCCCAGGGTACGGGTGTGTCACGGCTCTTACTAGCTTTTCTGCTTCATCCATAGTCATGACATTTAATATCTCTCCATCTTCGGGTTTCCTTCCCGGCCAGTGTGTAGCACTATTTTCATTTTGCTTTTGCAGATTGATTCTATTGTTAACAACGGAATCCCAATTATTGGTAATAAGGGATATATGCATCTCATCTACTTTTTTATACAATTCAGATGCTGTAGTAGTCTCATTTAAATAAATTGCCTCTTGGGCTATAATATCTCCCGTATCGACACCTTCATCTAACTTGAACATAGTCACACCCGTTTTTCTTAAACCTTTTATAATTGCCCAAGGGATAGCCGCTCTGCCTCGTCCTTCAGGTAACAAAGTTGGATGCATACCTATACAACCATAAGTAGGTGTATTTAATACTTCCCTCTTCGCAATTTGAGACCATCCAATGATGAATAACCAATCAATTTCATGTGCTTTTAGAGTATTTAATACCTCGTCATCATTAATATTATCAATTTTAAGTAAAGGAATATTATATGTAGCAGCAATCTCATCAAGATATATTCTGCCAGATTTATTCTTAGCCTTATTGTCTTTAAGGCATATCAACAGGTCTAATTCCCCACCTATTCGAAGTATTTCTTCAATACAACTTTGTCCTAATTGAACACAGGTTGCAAAAGCTACTTTTTTCTTCACGCTTTTCACTTCCTTCATGTTAAAAGTCCCGCCTAAAAACACTTTCGAAAGATTCAGCATAAACCATTCCAGCTTGTCCGCCCCGATAAGAAGCTAGTCCTTTAATATAATCATGACTTCTTGGGTGTGGGTAATCTCTCATAACCCCTCTATAGTGAGATAAAGCTTCCAATTTTTTATTTACGTTTTTTTCTCCAATTTCAATAAATGTATTCGGTGAATATTGATTCATAGTTTTATTCAGCCCCCATTCAGTTGACGAGGGAACTTCCATAAAAAGCAATTCTTTTAATGGTTGAACTTCACCCCTCCTTTGGAATAACCTTACAGCTGCCTGACAAGCTAGAGAAGTATGTAAATGATCATTGTTTAAGTCCGCTGGGTGATGAGTGAAAACAACATTTGCTTTAGTTTCAATGATTGCTTCTTCTATGAATTTTACCAATTCTATATGAGGGACCGTATTAAGTTCTATGTTTGGAAAGTTTCCAGTAATTACTTTATCCACGCCTAACAATTTCATAGAATTGTTGACATCATCATTCAACTCTTCTGTTGTGGGTCTGCGGTTTCTTGCGTTTACTCCCCCTGATAATATACATACATTCACTGAATGTCCTTTTTGAGCAAGTTTATACATAGTAGCTCCAGCTCCTAAAACTTCGTCGTCTGGGTGGGCGACTACAACTAGATATGACATCGTGTCTTCCTCCTCTTTAAAATAAATATTATCTAATAAGTTTCTCTCTACTTATTATAGGCACAAACTAAAGGGATGCCTCATAGAAGCAGCCCTTTAGCTGTTTACAGTTTCTATAGAATATTTATTAGAAACACTTTGTAGAAAATTCAGTACTTCATCTTTCAACTCATCTCGTTCAAGCGCAAGCTCGAATGTTGTTTTAATAAACCCAAGTATTTCTCCAACATCATAACGCACCCCTTCAAAATCATAAGCAAAAACATTTGCATTCTGATTTAGTTGCTCAATAGCATCCGTCAACTGCACTTCTCCCCCTGCTCCTTTTTCCTCTTTATCAAGGAACATAAAAATATCAGGAGTAAGTATATATCTACCCATAATTGCTAGGTTTGAAGGTGCAGTACCTTGTTTAGGCTTTTCAACAAAAGTGTTGACTTGATACCTTCGTCCTTCTTGGTAATGAGGATCAATTATACCGTAGCGATGAGTTTCTATTTCACTGACAGTCTGCACTCCAATAACGGAAGAAAGGGTATCTTCATACTGATCAATCAACTGACGTAAACATGGTTTCTCTGCACGCACAATATCATCACCTAGTAAAATAGCAAATGGTTCATCACCTATAAACTTACGCGCACACCATACAGCATGGCCAAGCCCTTTTGGTTCTTTCTGACGGATAAAATGAATTTCTACATTAGAAGTAGCATTTACTTTATCTAAAAGATCGTACTTTTCCTTTTGTAGTAAATTATCTTCTAATTCAAAGTTTTTATCAAAATGATCTTCAATAGCACGCTTTCCTTTACCAGTTACAATGATAATATCTTCAATACCTGATTCTATAGCTTCTTCTACTATATATTGAATAGTGGGCTTATCTACGATTGGAAGCATTTCTTTAGGCATTGCTTTTGTTGCAGGTAGGAAGCGTGTACCAAGTCCAGCTGCTGGAATAATAGCTTTTTTAATTTTTTTCATGTTGGTCACACTCCCTATCTAGCAATTAGTTCAGGTTGTTTTTGAGAATTAGCTAAATTAATAGCATAATGCTTAACTAATTCTTGACTATAATTCATATGTTCTCTAACAAGTTTGTTAACCGAATCTTCGTCAAATTCTACTGTTTTCCCAATTAAAATCTTAGGGAAGATCGGTTCACTATAAACTTCATCATCTCCAAGTAATTCTTCGTACATTTTTTCACCTGGACGAATACCTGCGAACTTAATAGGAATCTCATCTTCACTAAATCCAGATAGATGGATCAAATTTTTTGCAAGATCCACAATTTTTACTGGTTCACCCATATCGAGCACGAAAATTTCTCCGCCACTCGCTAACGTTCCTGCTTGAAGTACTAAGCGAGATGCTTCTGGAATCGTCATAAAGTAACGGGTCATATCAGGATGGGTAACTGTAACAGGACCACCGCTTGCAATTTGTTTCTTAAATAATGGAATTACTGACCCTCTACTTCCTAGCACATTCCCAAACCGTACCGCAACAAACTTGGTCTGGCTTCGTTTGCTAAGTGACTGAATAACCATTTCCGCAATTCGCTTGGTTGCTCCCATAATGTTGGGAGGATTTACAGCTTTGTCAGTGGACACAAGGACAAAGGTTTTTACTCCTGCTGCATCGGCTGCTTCTGATACATTTTTTGTTCCAATTACGTTATTCTTAATCGCTTCTTCAGGATTCACTTCCATCAATGGCACATGCTTATGCGCAGCTGCGTGGTAGACATAAGAAGGTCCATAATGGTTCACGACTTCAAAAATGCGCTCACGGTCTTGGACATCAGCGATGACAGGCACTAGTTCAGTATCTAGTCCAAGTTGTGACAACTCCATATGTATCGTATAAATGCTGTTTTCTCCGTGTCCCAAAAGAACTAAGCGTTCTGGCTTGAATTTTACTAATTGGCGGCAAATCTCTGAACCGATTGAACCGCCTGCCCCCGTAACTAATACGGTTCTGCCTTTAATTTCGGATTCAATGGAATCGATATCAAGTTCCACAGGCTCCCGTCCTAATAAATCCTCTATTTGGACATCACGAATCTGATTCACTGAGACATTCCCTAATGCAATATCTTCAATCATAGGTAGGGTCTGTACGTTTTTAACAACTTTCTTTGAATCTTGAATAATAGTTTTTACCCGTTCACGCTTAACAGATGGCATGGCAATGACGATATGGTTAATAGAGTGTTTTGAAGTAATCTTTTCAATATCATTCGTATCACCAAGCACGGGTAATCCACTTACAGTTAGGTGGTGCATCGTGAAATCATCATCCAGAAAACCGACTACGTCTGTCTCTATTTCATTTGAAGTGCGCATTTGACGCGCAAGCATACGACCTGCAGAACCTGCTCCAATAATTAACGTTCGTTTGGCATTAGGATTGTTTGTAACAATCTTTGCTCTTTTAAATTTCGGATTAATAGTTAGCCCATAACTCTTATAATACTGCCACGCAAAACGCACACCGCCGATAAGTAAAATATGTAGCATCCATGTGATCGTCAAGGCACGTTCGTAAATGGTTCCAAAGGCAAGTAATTGTATGATTGTGGTTGATATAATGGATAGAGTTACTACAAATATAATTCCAAATAATTCTTCCGTACTGGCATACCGCCACTTCTTCTTGTACATGCCAAACAGGCTTGAATAGAGATGATGGGTAATCAGCAATGTGAGCGCAGATACAACCATGATTCCATCAAACACAGCGACATAAGGGTTCAAAAAGAAATGGGACATATAAATTGAAAACGACACGATGAATGAATCGATGACAATTAATAGCAGTAACCTTCTTCTATAGGCTGCTGTCATAAGCCTTACCCTCTCCTTTCTTATAGTGAGTGACTGTTTCAACTTCTAAATATCAGACTGGCAAACTATTTACATATGGTTATAGCCCCCAGTTCAAACAAATGTTTACTATTTTTTTACGATCGTCGTTATACATTTGTAATCTTTTTGTAACTTTCATTAGTATAGCAGTATTTCCCAATGGTATAAAGGGGGGATATAGGTTTTTTTACTTAATATTTACGATTCTTGTCGTATTTTTTACGAAAAAATACTTTATAGCATGTCAAAAGTCATGATAACTATGAATATTTGCCGAATTATATAATAGAACTTTAATTTAATTAACTTAAGATTTCTTGAATCATAATATTCCACAAATGGAAACAATTTCTGCGAAGGTTATAAAAATATAGGAGCTCTATGATCTAATCACAAAACTCCTACACTACTACACTAACCAAATAATCCGAATAACTTCACTTTCTTTATATGTTCAGGGGGCTCTGCACCCAGCACCTTGCCATTAACGACTGCTTCAGCGTTTTCTGATAGCAAATACACCATATCAAGACCAAATTCTTTTCTTACTTCTCCATAAGCATCTGTTAAACAAAATCCTCTTGCTGACGTATTGTGCGCGTCGGTCGCAATCAGATGAGCAAGGTTATGCTCGATCAGCTGATGAGAGAATTTCTTTATCTTCCTACCAAAGTGGCCGCACACACTCCCAGCTGTCAGCTGAGTGAAGGCCCCTCGCTTCACGAAGGAATATATTAAATCCGGCTGTTCAATCAGTTGTTTATTTCTTTCTGGATGAACAATGATCGGTTGGTACTCAGCCATTTGCAAATCAAAGAATAGTTGGCTGGCGTACTTTGGGACGCTCCCCGATGGAAACTCCACGAAAACATAGTTTGTTTTTTCGTTGATTGGAAGGATGTCATTGGTTTCTAAACCATTTAGAAGCTCCCCATACACTCTGGTTTCTTGGCCAGGAAGTACCTCTAATGGGATGTTTCTCTGCTGTAACTGGCGATTTAATTCACCGACTTGTATGATAATGTCGTGCTTATAATTATCAAAGCTGCCATTCTTGTGATGAGGTGTAGCAATAATGGTATCAATACCATCTGCTACCGCAGCTTCCGCCATTTTCATACTTTCTTCGATGGTTTGGGCTCCATCATCGACCCCAGGTAAAATGTGACTATGTATATCTATCAAATTACCTACCCCCTATTTTTATTCCTATACACCTATGCGTAATGAATTCTTGTTTTTTTGTACGAATTCAATTCAATATCAAAATTATAACAGTAAATTACTATTAATTGAAGATTTTTTAATAAAAAATACCAATTAATCACTCTTACTATTTGAATCTAAATGTGTAAGCCCTTTCCTATTTAATGGGATATTAAAGGACAAAAGGCACTAAAAAAAAGAGCGCTCGGGAGCGCTCTTTTTCTATTTATCTACCATAATAATAATAATAGTTGCTTGCACTAACATCCTGGTCATTCAGAACGGCCCCAAGGATATTCGCTTTTGACTGAAGCAATTGCTCTTTGGCTTTAACAGCAGCTTCCTGATCGGTTTGTTTGCTTCTTACAACCAATAAAACCCCTTCAACTAATCTAGATAGTACCGGTGCATCTGTAACAGCCAATACCGGCGGCGTGTCAAAGATAATTAAATCATAAGTTTGTTTTGCTTCCTTAATAAACCTCTCCATTTTCTTTGACCCTAATAACTCTGATGGATTAGGCGGAATTGGACCGCAAGGCAGCAAATCTAGATTCTCTACATTACTTTCCCTAACTAGATCCAAGACAGAACGCGAACTTACCAAATAGTTACTTAATCCGTACGTATTATCTACACGGAACGTATAGTGCATCGTCGGTTTCCTTAGATCTGCATCGACAAGCAACACTTTCTTTCCTTGTTGAGCGAATACGGCTGCTGTGTTCGCTGTTGTAATCGACTTTCCTTCAGCCGGACTTGCTGATGTCACCATCATCGTTTCGAGCTCTTTATCAATTGAAGCAAATTGCAGGTTCGTACGGATCGTACGAAACTGCTCGGCGACTGGTGATTTCGGATCTTCGTTTGCAATTAAGCTTCGGGCTCGTGTTTGAATCGTTTTATTTTTCTTACGTGCCAACGGATTCACCTCTGATGTTTGATACTTTAGACTTTTTTACGGATCGGCCATTCCCTGGAACATCATCAGCTGAAATCGTGGAGACCACTCCCATGATCGGCAGGCCTAACGTCTGTTCAATATCCTCTTCCGTTTTAATCGTTGTATCTAAGTATTCGAGTAAGAAAGCAAGACCAACTCCGACCATAAGACCGACTACCACAGCAATCGCAATGTTCAACAACGGATTTGGACTTACTGGTGACGGGTCACCTTCTACATTGGCTCTCGTTAATATATTAACGTTATCTACATTCATAAGCTGAGGAATTTCTTCTTTAAACACTTCCACTGTGGTGTTTGCTATGGCAGCTGCTTGAGATGCACTGGTGTCCGTAACATCGACGTTTACCACTTGTGACTGTTCTGCGTTAGATACTTGAATCTTATTGGATAACGAAGATGCTGTCATATTTAATCCTAACTCATCAACAACCTGATCTAGGATTCTTGGACTTTTAATAATAACGTTATATGTATTAATGAGTTCTACATTGGATCGTATTTCATTATAATCATACGGTGTGTTTTCTGACTGATTCCCTGACTGGCTAACAATGAATTGCGCAGATGTTTGATACGTAGGAGTTAATAAAAAGAACGTGATGCCGGCACTAATAGCACCTGCCAAGACTGCTAAACTTATAATAAGCAAGAGACGCTTCTTAAGCACCTCAAAGATTTCTTTTAAGGAAATTGTTTCTTCCATGCATGAGCCTCCCATGTTTTGTCGAATTTTAACATAGAGTCATTATAGCATAGGAATAATTGATTAATAGATAATATTATTAAATTTTTTAGCAAAATTTACAATTGCACATCTTTATACCCAATCTAATATACCCACAACCCTTTCTGACTTAGTGAAGCAGAGGTTCTATTCGTTAGGAATTTCATCCAGATTCCTCGACAAATTGAGCTAAAGTTCGTCAAGACGGACAAATATACCTAACGAATCGTGTATTATATAATAAGGAAATTTTTGAACCTATAAAATCTTAAAGAAAGGCATGTGAGGAATGAGGACGAAGTACTTAATCATAGCTTTTACCGCACTCCTGGCTATGGCAGGGGCCATTTTTCTTACTGTAGACTCGGCCAACGCTGATTCTTTAGAAGAAGTTCTGAAGGAAGCAGAGGAAGCTTACGAGTCCAAGGAGTGGAAGGAAAGCATTCAATTATATTATGAAGCTCTGGATATGGATGCCTCTAACGTTGAAGCAAGGCTCGCGTTGAGTAAATCCTATATGCACATCGATAAGGATATAGAAGCCATTGCTATCTTAAATTTCGGCATCGATAAACAAAAGAGTGAACCGGATTTTTACAAGCTTTTATCTAAAATCTACCTAGCAAATGAAAATGTATCGAAAGCTTTAGAGGTTCTTGAGAAAGGTCAACAGAACAGCAAGGATGAATCATTGAAAAAATTCTATGAGGAATTCGTTGCAAACATTCAGATACATACGGAACGTGCGCTTGTACAAAAAGGATTTGAACGAAAAGTTACGCTCACCTGGGAAGATGACGAGGGTGATGTCATTCCGCTCAAAGGAGAATGGGAGCTTGAGAATACTACAGTCGGTACGATCACCCCTAAGAAAAATAAAGAAACCCTTGTTTTTAAAGCTCAGAAAGTTGGAAAAACAAATCTTCAGGTGAAGTGGGAATCGATTACAAGAAAGATAGAGTTTAAAGTAGCGGATCAAGTATTAACCGAGTTAAAAACTGATCCCGTGAAAATAGAAAAACTCGCTAAAGATCAGACATTGGACGTATCCGTAACAGCACTGGACGAAGCTGGCGAGAAGATGGACATCACCCCTGTATGGTCAACTTCCGAAGGCACCGTTGAAGTGAAAGAGCAAAAAGGACAATCCAATACACTAACTGCTACAAAGGAAGGGAAAGACACCCTGAAAATCCTTTACCTTGATTATAAGAAAGAAATCGATCTTCTGGTGGACGGAGAGATGAAAACCGTTCAGACAGGAGTCAAAGGTCAAGGATCTGTTTCAGTCTACCCTAATCAAGAAACCTTCCCTGTTGGAGAAGAAATTTCTCTTAAAGCTGTTCCAAGTGCAGGATGGAAATTCGCTGGCTGGAATGGTGACTTAACGACAACTTCAAACACAGCAAATCTTAAAGTCGAGAAGAATATGGACGTAACCGCCATATTTGAACGCGCGACGCATGACCTTCAACTGTCCGTTTCGGGAGAAGGAAAAATCATTAAAGACAAACAAGGGTCAACTTTTAATCATTCAGAAGAAGTGTCCTTAAAAGCACAGGCAGCCGATGGATGGAAGTTTGAAGGCTGGGAAGGCTCGGCTACAGGTTCATCAGCAACAGTAGACGTGAAAATGGATAAGGATAGATCAGTGAAAGCCATATTTACGAAAGTAGAAGAGCCAGAACCTGAACCAGAAGAAGAGGATACTACCAATGAGGATAATGGAGACGAAGAAGAACCAGCTCCAGAACCTGCCGTGTATCAACTGAATACAGGTGTTTCTGGTGAAGGAAGCATTCAAAAAGATCAATCTGGCAATGAATTTAAAGAGGGCTCAAACGTACAGCTGACAGCTAAACCTCAAGAAGGATGGGTATTCAAAGGCTGGAGTGGAGACATCAGTGGATCTTCAGCTACGGTCACGGTATCCATGGATCAAGATAAAACGATCCAGGCGATTTTTGAGAAGAAACCTGAACCGGAGACCTACTCGCTATCTACGTCGGTGATCGGTGAAGGAACGGTGAATACATCGCGCACATCAGCGCAGGAAGGTGAATCGATAACGGTTGAGGCGGTTCCAGCGAAAGGATGGAAGTTTGTGAAATGGCAAGGGGGTACATCAGGTACGAACTCTGTCACCAAAGTAACGATGGATCAAAATAAAGAAGTAACTGCGGTATTTGAAAGAATACACGGGAAGCCTGAGTAGGGCATTCCTCCCTATTTCTGGAGATAAAAAAGCAGCGTGCGGATGATCCACACGCTGCTTTTTGTGTAAGAAGAAAATTATTCTTCGTTTTCTTTTTTAATTTTAAATTGAAGGGTCTCTTCCTCAACATTCAAAATCACTTGGAATTTGTCATTTTCAATGAAGTGGATCGAATCATCGTTCGAAGATAGATAAGCTTTATCCTTCAGTTCTTCAATGGCTTCATCATGAACATCGATATTCATCACTTCAATTTCGTCGGTTTCGTTGTCCTCGTCAAACTTAAAAGCTACGCCATCTGCTTCATAAAGTAGAATGTTTCTTCCTGATTCATCTTCTGTTTCATCTGTTAATCCATTAAATGTAGATTTGACAGACTCATAATCAGAATCAGAAAAAGCAAAGAAATATTCATAGGATTGAGCAAAAGATCCAGGAAAAGCTTGAGCTAATTCGTCTAGAGTGAGATCGGTAATTTCGTTTTGTCCTGGACTGAGTTGAATATCTGGGGCCTTCACATAGCCTTTTTCTCCTTCATAGGTCACTTCATATACATCGCCGATTTGATTTACTACATCGACTTTAGTCGTAATAGGAAGTTTCTCTTTTACAGAAGTAAGTTCTGGCTCATTGTATAAATCAGAAGATTCAGCGATGATGGCACCTTGCTGGTCGATTTCCTTCATTTCAACAGGGCCCTCTGCTTTATCTTCTTTTTCTTCTGCTGTTTCAGAGGCTGCTTGTTGGCTGCTTAAGAATCCAAACTGATCCTTCACTGCTTCAACCGGCTGGTCAATAAATAATAGCAGCGTACTGATAATCACAAAAAGACTGAACAGTACGATTTGAAAAATGGATGAAAAAGGCGCACGTTTCTTTCTCTTTTCCAACCGTCTAATAGGGTCTGTCTCGATCGTGCTCTTGTCCATCTGCGAACGAAGCTTTGATTGTTTGTACTCTTTTTTCTCCTCTTTGGTTAACTGATTAAACCATTTGATAAAAGAGTTATATTCTTTCGCGACTTTTTCCGTCTCATCAAACATTTCTATTTGACCGTGATTCATCCAAATCATCCGGTCAGATATAGATTTTACCTGGTTTAAAGAGTGGCTGATAAAGAAGATCGTTTTTCCCTGTTGTTTAAATTCCGCAAATTTATCCACACACTTCTGATGAAAGGTCGAGTCTCCAACGGATAAAGCTTCATCAATAATCAGGATATCAGGATCGATATGCACCGATATAGCAAATCCCAGTCGTGATTTCATCCCGCTGGAATAGTTCTTTATAGGCTGGTCCATAAAGTCCCCGATATCTGCAAAATCAATGATCGCAGGTGTAATCGCTTCGATTTCCTTCTTATTCATTCCGTGCATTAAACATTTTAACTCGATATTTTCATATCCAGTTAGATGATTGTTCAAACCAGCTGAAATGGCTACTAAGGTTGGCTCTCCATGCATTTCGATAATACCTGACGAAGGGGGAATCACCTGGGCTAACAAATTGGATAAGGTTGATTTCCCTGACCCGTTCGTCCCGACAATACCGATCGTTTCCCCGCGAAACACTTCAAAAGAGACATCCGATAAAGCACTGAAGTTCTTTTTATTTTTCTTGAAAGAAAACATGTCTAACAGCTGATCTGATTTCTTTTTAAACAAGCTGTATCGTTTAGATACTTTTGTAAATTTAACGACTGGCTTCATTTCGTAAGCCTCCATATTACAAGTAGTCCACAAATTTATCTTTGAAATTCTCATGCAGCATGGAACCGATCACCAGTACAAGAAAGGTGAGGGACCAGAAATAAAGCATATACTGCCAGTCTTCAAAGAACCACCCTTGTGCTAAGAACGTATCCCTAAATCCCGATACAATATAAGCTAAAGGATTCAGCTTAATGATACTTTGAACCGTTTCAGGAAAGCTCTTTATACTCCAGAAAATCGGGGTCAAGAAAAACAACATACGAACAACAGACTGAAGCATTAACTGGTAATCCCTAATGATTGCAGAGATCGTGCTCGATAACAAAGTAAAGGCAAATAAAAATATAAATAAGCTCGCAATATAGTAAGGTAGCTGCAGGATATAAATCCCCGGATTGATCTCATAGAAAAAGAGAACGACTCCTAAGATTCCCAGCATCAAAAAGAAATTAAACATGTTTCCAAGGATCGTAATCGATGGAAGGACACTGACAGGGAATTTCATTTTCGATACGAGGTTTACTTTGCTGTATACACTATTCGATCCCTGAATAATCGTGGGAGCTATAAAGAACCACGGGACTAACCCTAATAACAAAAACACGATAAAAGGGGTATCTCCGACAGTCCCGACTTGCCTTAAGCCAACGCCAAAGACGAACCAATAGACGCACACTTGAATTAAAGGATTGATAAACTGCCAGAGAATGCCTAAATAGTGCATTTGATAGCTCCCTTTAATATCGTAGATCGCGAGTCTCAATATTAAAGGGAGATGTAGAAATTGTTCTTTAAAAATTTTAAAGACCGACGTCATACCAATACATGTTCTTTCTTCGTATATTTATGGAGATTGCCAAAATTAATATACTGCACCTCATCTGTGGCATTGGAGACGACATTTTTCGTATCGAACACTTGCACGTTGTTCATAGAGTTTAATTGGTTCCAGTCCAGCTCTTTGAATTCGTTATGATCCGTTAAGATAAGGACTAAATCAGAGCCTTTTACGGCAGTCTCTAAATCTGCTTCCACCATATCTGCAGTGACATGCGGGTCATAGGCACGTACTTCAAAGTTACTTTGTTCTTTAAGCATTTCGTAAATTTCCATAGCAGGGCTTTCACGGATATCATCAACGTTTCCTTTGTAAGCAAGACCAAATACCGTCACTGTTTTACCGTCTACATTTTTCATCAGCTTGTGTACGTTACCGACCACATATTCCGGCATGGACACATTGACAGAGCGGGCCAGGTTAATCAACTGGGCCGTTTCTGGTGCTTTGGACACAATAAAGTACGGATCGACTGCAAGACAGTGGCCGCCTACTCCAGGTCCAGGTGTGTGAAGGTTGACACGCGGGTGCTTGTTCGCCATTTCAACAACATCTAGAGCGTTAATATCCAGTTCATTACACACTTTTGTCAGTTCATTTGCTAAGGCAATATTCACATCTCGATAGGTGTTTTCCATAAGTTTCGACATTTCAGCAGTTTTTGCATTTGTCTTGATGATTTCGCCTTCTACGAACGTCTCGTACACTTTTGCTCCTGCTTCTGTACATGCTGGCGTTACTCCGCCTACGATACGGTTGTTATAAATCAATTCATGCATAATTTGTCCAGGAAGAACACGCTCTGGACAGTGGACAAGGTACACGTCCTCTCCAATCACAAAGCCTGCTTCTTCAATCAACGGCTTCACATGATCATCCATGGTTCTTGGGGCAATCGTAGATTCAACAATAAGCACATTTCCTTTTTCCAGATAAGGAATCGTATTTTTAACTGCATCCTTTACATAAGTCAAATCGCATGATTTATGTTCATCATCCATGTTCGGAGTTGGAACGGCTACGATAAAGGCATCGGATTTTTCTGGTTGAGTGGATGCCTTGAAGTTCCCTTTTTCTACAACCTCGGTCAAAGCTTCTTGCAAGCCAGGCTCTTCGATATGAATTTGACCTTCGTTCAAGGATTGAATGACGGATGGGTTCACATCCACGCCTACGACCTCTACTCCATATTTGGCAAACATTACAGATGTGGGAAGACCAATATATCCCAATCCAATTGTACTGATTTTCATGTCAATTTCCTCCTGTAATTAAGCAACTCGTGATGTAATGTTCAATTCAAAACGTGCTGATTTTAAAAAACGTAATACATCAGAGAACCTCATATATTATACGGTTACGAGTAAATCTTTCTTTTCATTTACAGCTTTTTCAAAAACTCCAGTTGCTTGCTCGATATTTCCTAACTCAGACTTATAACTTAATCGATAGCTGCTAAGGATACTGCCTTCTTCATAGATACCCCATATTTTACTTCCGCTTCCGATATAATCACTCAGTTTGGAAGGCAGATACGGGTTTAACGGTTTACTATCTTTCGTTTTTGCATCATTCACAACAAGGCAGTCAAACTTCGTTGTAAGATTCAGGAATTCTGTATAGCTTACATAAGGGTTAACCTCAACATGATCTTCTATTTCGCTACCCTTCAGATCTTCTCTCAGCGGAGTTGGATCGCCCGTAAAGATGTGCAGCTTCACATGGTCTCTTACCGTTTGACTTACATTTTCAAGACCGACGAATAGATCATCCAGGTTTCTAGTACTGTAGAAGTTCCCGAAATAAGCGAAATTCACATAGTCTTCATCCACTTGATAGGCCGCTTCCTTTAACTCGTAATAACTATGATCGACTTGTGGATGTGCCGACACGACCGCCTTTTCCATGACGATCTTTTTCACCTGTTGGATAGGGAAACTATCAATCATGTATTTTAACTGGTTTTCGTTAGTAAACACAAGTTCATCTGCAAAAAGGTACGGCAAGTATTCACACCAGAGAAACAGATTGCTGTCCTTAACAGATGGCAGGTTAAAGCGCTTCTTAATCAATTTGTTTGCCTGTTTAAGGAAAGTTTCATCTTCGATTTTTGCCTCTCTTACTTTACCATGAATATCAAGCAGTAAAGGATCCGAAAACTCAGCGACCCATTTTACTTCTGGGTTTTCTATTTTGTATTTGTAAGCCAGAATATGAGAACCTGGCCACATCGCCCGACTGTAAACCTCGTCATATTTCTTTTCTGCATTGATCTTCTTAGAAGCTAGATCACTAAAATGATCAATCGCTTTCCAATTTGAGAAACTCGGATAAGAAGGAATCTCAATTCGTTCCTCAATTAAATCATTGACTAAGTGGCTGACATTGTCATCTCTTTTCCTGACCTTATCCATTTTGTTATAAACAACATCGACCACTTCGTCCATGTTCCGAATCCGCTTCGCCATCACATTTGCCGCGGTATCAACGTACGGAGGGAAGCAATAAGAGATAACTAGTTTATTAGCCAGCCCGCGGTTGATGATTGGGTACGGGATATAGGACAACTCACGTTTTTTAATTTCCTCCATGACTTGCTCTCTCTCGTCCCTATTCTCTTTCAAATACCGGTTCAAAAACGCGGACTGAGCATGGATTTTCTGTCTAATAAACGTGATCTTCGCTTTATCCTCCGTTTTCCCGAGCATACGGTCTAAGCATGCGATAACATCCAAACGCTGTTTAATGAAAAAGTCAAACGTCATGCCTTGCCTTGAAACAGAGTTATCACGCAGGACACGGAAGTAAATAACTTCATCTTCGATAGGAGCTACTTTGAAGTCCAAATCATTCTCCACAAATAAGTCCATGAAGTAAACGATGTCTTCCCCGCTTTTAAGGGTGTGATCATATTTAACTTTTTTCACCGCATGTGTAGGAACAAGTTTACACGCATTAATTGTAGCCACCATGCTTAACGAAGGAAAGTCATTCTTATTTTGTTCGGCTGCTTTTTTAATCTGCTTATTAATCGGGTTTTCCGCATCAATCTTCCCTTGAGCATCGACGTTTACAATCTGGGAATAGACGATATTCTCTGGTGTTGCGTAACTTAACATCTTCTCTAAATAGTTATCAGAAAGATAATCATCATCGTCCAAGAAGAGGCTATACTTTCTATTCGCCCGGTTAATTCCAATATTTCTGGCAGAAGAAGCACTAGCAATCGATGAATAAGTCATCGAAATGTTATTCATATTGTTCCGTTTCATGAATTTTTGGATGAGATATTCTGTCGAGTCTTTCTCTCCATTCATTATGATAATGACTTCAAACAATTCCTTTGCTAAGGTCTGTCGGTGAAGGGAGTTTAAACACTTCTCAATGACTTCTTCCCCTTGATAGGTGGGGATGATCACACTGACACCATCCTTGAAGTTAGAAACAGGTGGCTGATGAGTCTTTGTTGGCAAAGAAATAGCTTGCTCGGTATCAAGTTCTTTCTTCTGTTTTCTGACTTGTTGCAATCTGTTTAAGATCTCAGTTCTGTTCATCATAGTATGACTCCTTTAGGCCTTTCTTCTGTTTCTGAACTTCCAGTACTTTAAGGTCAGCTTTCCTAATTTTGAATTCTTAAGAGCAAGATATTTCCGCTCAACATTGGCAAGCTTTCTCTCTGCACTTTCCACTCTGTGTTCATTTGCCGTCCGTTCATCTATTTCTTTTATCAGCTGCTGAAGAGCCGATTCTTCATTATCCAAACTGTTGCTTAGATCTGATTTCAGACGTTGGATCTGCTTCAATAAAGGATCAATATTAACTGCTTCTTCTCGATCATCGGTTTCCGTTTCAGTGGACGTTTGCGTAATTTCTTCTAGCAGTTCATCCTTGAGTGCTTCTATTTGATGGTCTCTTGTATCTAGAGAAACCTTTAGTTCTTCGATATGATCGTCTCTCGAGGAAAGAGATTCTTTAAGCTCTTCGATCTGATCATTTTTTAACGCGATAGATTCTTCAAGCTTTGCTATTCGTTGATCTTTCGATATATGAGAAACTTGGTGTTTTTCTTCTTTAAATTGATAAACTTTCAATTGATGCTTAAGTTCAGCAATTTCTTTATCTTTCTGACTGCTTTCTTTTTCTAGTTTGCGAGATTCAGCTATAAAATGGCTTTCTACTTTTTTGTTAGCAGATTCTATCGTTTTATCCAGGTCCTGAAGCTGACTAAGAAGATCATTGTTGGATTTCTGTTGCTCTCGGATAAATTTGTCTTTCTTCTTCAGTTCTCCAGCGAAATCCATGAGCCGTTCATTTAACGTTTCAATTTCTTTATTTTTCTGCTCAAGCTCTCGTGATCTATTCTCGTCCTTTTCTTTTCTCTGATTCTCCAACCTCTTTATATAATCATTCTTCGTTTTCAAGGTCGCTTGGAGGTCTTCAACCTTATTTAATAATTGACGCTGGACCTCATAGAAAGAGCTTTCCAGTTTTTTAACATTTTGTACAGAGTAAGCTTTATCCCCTCTCCGTTTAGAGGTGGATTTCTTTGTACAAACTACCCCTGTCCAACCTCCGAGGAATTCGAAATTCTCTACAGTAAAGTACTCGGAGAGGTGTTCATCTAAATTCGTCAGGAAATACGTTCGCTTGTGATCAAAGTAATCGTTGATGCCGAAAGGGACCGTTACCACTAGACGACCTTCTGGTGCCAAGTGATCATGAACCTTCTTTAAAAAGCCTTCCGGGTCAGAAATATGCTCTAGCACTTCTGTCATCAGCACCGTTTCGTACTGCCCCTCTAACTCCGTTTCTGTCATGAAATTAGAGACTCTGAAATTAATGTTTTCCTGTACAGAGGTGTGCTCGTTTTTCAGTTGTTCTTTTGCATAGTCGATCGATTCCTTGATGATATCCAGCGCATCAATCGTTTTTCCTTCCCGGCCGAGGATTATGGGAATGATTCCTTGTGAACAACCAATATCCAGAACCTTCGTTCCCTTCACCTGGTTGACAATCCAGTTCACTCGGCTTCGGGTCTTCCTTCTAAAATCTTCTCCCATATTCCCTTCATAAGCTTCCGTCACTCGGTCTAGTGGTGTCTTTATCATTCTATAACTCCTTCTCACTCCGTCAGTGTTATGAATTTAATAGTTTTCAGCCTACACTATGATAGATCTTTGTGAACGTACCTTTTTCAACATCCCAGTTATAGTTTGTTCTAGCTTCAAACGCATTTTTGCTGAGCTCGTGTCGTTTTTCAGGATTCATAACAAGATCGTTAACTGCTCTGGCAATGTCCTCATAATCATGAGAATCTACACTAATCCCCATTTTCTCACCTTCAACGACTCGTTTGATTTCCGGAAAGCTACAGGCAACAACCGGGACACCGCTCATCATATATTCAAAAAGCTTGTTTGACGAAGCTGAATAGTGATTAAAACAAACGTTATTCAAAACTTGAAACCCGAGGTAAGCATTTCTCGTATACTTTGGCAAATCCTCAAGCGGAACTTTAGGAAGGAATTTCACCTTATGGCCTAAATCCATTTCTTTAACCATGTTTTCAAGTTCATGCTTAATCTTTCCATCACCGATAAAGACGAGCGTTCCTTCTTTAAAAAGCGGAGCAGCCTTTACCAGTTTCTCTAATCCTCTGCCTGTCTGAATACCTCCCTGGTAGAGTAAAATTTTTTCGTCTTCAGGCAGTCCTAATAACTTTCGTAGATCAATAGTCTCTTCTGTAGGTTTATCTTCCTGTTTAAAAGGGTAATTATGGACGACATGGGGATAAAACCCATACAAGTCTTCGTTGTATTGAGCACGTGTATGGTTCTCGACAATCATCATATCGATTTTCTTAATAAGAAAAGCTTCTAATTTCGCATGGTATCCACTTTCATAACCCGTACGACTCGTTTGCACTTCGTGAGAATCATAGACTAATGATTTCTTGTTCAGTCTAAGTTTTGAGCATATGTAGCCCTGGGGTAATGTGTTGAGGTCATTCGAATGATAGAATTGATAATTCTTTTGGAATCCTCTTACTATCATTCGAACAATGATTTCTCCCCTGATCCATAAAACTCGGACTTTCGTTTTCAATAAACCAAAAGAAACTAGTGATAGCGCGCCAACCAAAATAGGATTTAAATAAAGACAAGCTAACCATAATAAGAAGACAAGCGCACCTAGTCCTTTGTTTCTCATGAGGAGTCTGTAGACTTTCTGCATAAACTGCAGCAGCGGCGGATATCTCCGCACACGAAAAACCCTGAAGTTCTCATTCCTTTCCTCATACATGGGAAGGTCCTTTTCTTTAGGGTCGTGAATACAAATTAAATCTACTTTATAATTCTGCTCCGACAGTGCCGTGCATTCACGCAGTACTCTCGCATCATTCGTGAAGTGATTCCATACAAACATACAAACATTTTTGTTCATTAGAGTTCAACCTTACGTAATTTATTTGGTACTTTCTCTTTACGTGCTTCCATCAAGCTTAATAGAGACTGAATGTTGTTCTCCCAAAGGAAATGTTCTCTTACATATTTCGTCCCGTTCTTACTCATCCTTTTCTGAAGTAACGCATCGTTTTTCAATCGGTCTACGTAGACAATGAGATCATCAGCATCTTTTGTTTCTGATACGAAGCCAGCATCTTCATCTTCAATGACCTGTTTGGAGAAACCGGCAACAGAGCCGACAATTGGAACTCCGCATGTCATGTAATCGATGATCTTGCCTGGCAAAACGGTTTTAAAGACATCCTTATCGACTAGTGTAACGATGCCAACCTGATGCTCAGAGATCAATTTGAAGCATTCATTTCTCGTCCGCGGATGAACAAAATTCACATTATCAAGCCCGCGTCCTTCCATTTCATCCTTCAAATTGTGGCTGTAGTAGCCATATCCCATAATCGTTAACTTCACATTTCTTTCTTTCATTCTTTCTGCCAAATGCAGGAGCATTTCATTGTCTTGCGCAAGTCCTAAATTCCCTGCATAAATCGCTTTGAACGATTCAGAATCAGACTTCGATTGAGAGATTTCATGTTCTCTTGCTGCATTAGGTACATAAGTCATTTTTTCCTGTACATTTTCTTCTTGGTCAGTAATGTGATCAATAAAGCCTTTACTATTAACGATGATTTCATTTGCTTTACGATAAAGAACCTTTTCAATCTTGTGGAAGAAATTGATGATGAACGGATAATTAAATACACCGACGCCCTTCAGAGAGTCTGGCCATAAATCGCGGATATCAAGGATGAGCTTCGCGCCAAACTTATATTTGGCCAGCAAGCCGACAACGGCAATGAAGATCGGAGGAGATGTCGTAAATACATAATCGTATTTCTTTTTGCTTCTGAAAATATTGCCGACCATTTTCGAAGCCATTTCTAAGTAGTAGTAAAGTCGGTTGGAAAAGCTTCTGGAATATTTCCGATTACGGATTTTTATTCTCGTCACATCCGATGTTTCATTCAATTCCTCATGATCCCAGAAGGACTCATCTTCATAGAATTTTCGATTCGGGTATGTTGGATCTGTCGTCAATACGTCCACATCGTATCCACTTTCTTTTAAAAGAAGATAGATATTTTTTATGCGGTTCCCTGCGCTGCCGATTTCCGGGTAAAAGTTCTGAGAGACAATTAAAATTTTCTTAGTCATATGACCTCTTTCCATAAACATACTCCATTGTTCTCAACCACCTTATGTACGTTTATTGATAAAAAGATACAATCAGACAAATCTTCTTCACAAAAAACAGGACGTTGTTACCCATTCTAGTTCAATAGATTCAAGTGTCTGACCGCTCAAATAAAAGCCCCATCTGTTAGAGCTAATCCTCTCAGGTGGGGCTTTTTCTACTGTTTTATATCGGAGTCTTACGAGGAATCTGAAATCTTTTGTTCACCATTTTGTAACAAAAGCTATTATAGCAGTAATCTATTGATTATTGAAGAAAATATAAAAGAAAAATAGGAGATACTAGATTTTTTTGTCGGCATTTATCGAAAATATACGATTATAATCGTTCTTTTTTGACCGTCTTTTAAAAATTTTGACTTATCCATGTAAGAAAATTCATTAAAAATGAAAGAAATTTAATAGTTTCAATGGGTCTAAACCAGCGCTATTACCCGTTTCTCTCCAGAAGTAAACCCTATGAAACTTAATTGTTACATAAATGTAAACTCGTGACGAAATATGTTGTGATAAGCTTGAAAAGGATTACGAGGAAGAAATAGGTATTACACAAAATTTACAGGGGGAGTATTACTTTGATGAAGAGAGTTACATCGGTATTGGTCGCATTTGCCACGGTTTTTCTACTATTTGCACCTACATCTTTTGCAGGTCAGAGGATCGGGGACCAAGTAGTAGATATTGCGTTTGACTACTCCGGTTCACCATATGTTTATGGGGGAGAAAGCCCATCCGGATTTGATTGCTCTGGTTTTACGCAGTATGTATTTGGAAAAGTCGGAATTGATTTGAATCGTTCTTCCAGCGGACAGTGGAGCAACGGTCACCGTGTTAGCCGTTCGGAATTACAAAAAGGAGACCTATTGTTCTTTAACTATTATGATGGCGGAGCCATTGGTCATGTAGGTATATACATAGGTAACAACAAAATGATTTCTGCTGAGAACCCTCGCGATGACATCACGGTTGCATCTGTTGCGCCTGACCGTTACTGGGGCGAGCGCATGGTCGGTGCACGCCGCGTCATTGAAGAGGTAGCAGCTGAGTCAACAGATCCAGAACCGCTTCCAACTGGTGAATACCACGACGTTGCAAGCAGTCACTGGGCAGCAGATGAGATCGAATATATGAGTAAGCAAGGCATCATCAACGGGTACGACGGAGACTACTTCAAGCCTGATAACAAAGTATCTCGTGGTGAAGTTGCAAAAATGTTGAGTGTTTCACTAGATTTGGGTACGTCTACAAGCGATCAATTCTCTGATACAGATGGTCACTGGTCAGAGAAGTACATTAACGCTGCAGCTAAAGCAGGGTACATCAACGGGTACGAAGACGGCACATACAAGCCTGAACAAGACATTACTCGTCAGGAAATTGCTGCTCTATTTGATAAAGCCTTCGGTCTAAGCGGATCAGGTTCTGACTTCGATGATGTTTCCAGCGAGCACTGGGCTTACGATTCTATTCAAGCTCTAGCGGCCAGCGGAATCACAACTGGTTATGAAGATGGTACATTCAAGCCATGGGCTGAAACAAAACGTAGTGAATTTGCTGTATTCCTATACAGAGCGCTATATTAATGAAGGAAAAAATCCTCTCACTAGATTGTGAGAGGATTTTTTTGACCTTTTTTATAGAAGACTTATTTTTTCACCTTTTTAAACCCGCCAATGGCAATAAAAATTACAAAGAACAACGCAATCCAGGAACCTACACCCACTTGTGATCCCCTCCTCCATGCTTGTTACCTTTCTATACGAATGAATAGCCAGCACGTTTCATTAGTGAGTCAAGCCATGCTTAAGGATGAACCCCCCGCTTTTAAAAAACATTTTTATCCTCCCGGTCGAATACGATAGGTACAAAGTAAACCTTGAAAAGAGGAATCATATGATACAAGTATCAGGGAGACCTTTTCCATTACCCGCATCGTGGGACCTTAATGAAACAGAAAAAATGATTTTTCAAAGTCTTCAAGACGCTCCTGGTCTTTATTCGTATCCTTCCGGTCGGGGGCTTTATTTTGAAATCAAATTCCGAAAGAACATCATTGATAGTGCAAGAGAAATGAAAGCCAGCGAAGCCATTTTTTCTTCTTTTTTGCGATCTAGGTGCAATGATCAATACTGGGAAAAGACAAATGCTGGCGGATTTCTATTGAAAGCCAATGTGAATCCCGCTGATGCGATTCTGGATATCTACCAAAACGGTGCCCTCTATGCCTTTGAATGTGCCACAGCATGCGTAATTGTCCTTTACCATGCCACGATTAAAAGTATGGGAAAGACTTTTTTTAATACTTATTTTCAAAATCTTTACTTATACAGCTGGCATACTGATGATGACCTTAAAATTCACACGTTCTATGGGGATCACTTTTTACCTGGTGACATTATCTACTTCAATAATCCAGACTTCAGCCCCACCACACCATGGTTCAGAGGTGTCAATGCAGTCGTTTTGGGGAATGATCAGTTTTTCGGGCATGGCTTCGTCATTAAGAATGCGGATGAAATGATTGAAACATTGAATAGGAAGCGAAAACCTGACAGTGATAAATCGGCTTATTTAACGAATTTAGTAACGCGACCTGTGTTCAGTCAATTAGGAAACTCTTCTACTCTCCAATCCGGACGCTACACTCAACCGGTGATTCACCACAATAAGAATTCTCTATGCCGGGCTCATTACCTTATCTATTTAAGACAGTACTTAAACCAGTAACAGAGAGAGGTGCGGAGTTCAGGCTGGTACCCATGACACCAACCCATTTTTCATGTTGACGGGCTCATCTTTGAGAGTAGGCGAGTACTATATAGGGATGAATACACAATTACGAAAGGATGACATCACATGTATGCTAACTTAAATGCTATGCCTAATATGAATGCACCAGCTAATGTTGCTCCTAATGTAGCTCCTATGGCTCACTACCCTATGATGCCTAGTTATTGTGCTCCGGCTCGTGGATACGATACGTTCATTTTAATCGTCGTGCTGTTTATTTTGCTGATCATCATCGGTGCGTGCGCTTTTCCTAAGTGCTAGAATAGAATAATGTAAAGAGTCCTGTACCATTCTTACGTACAGGACTCTTTTCTGTATTTTATTTTATTCGATTAGTCATTTATTAAGGATAGACATAAAACCCCAATAGCCTTCATTCCTCTCTGCTTTATGAAGCGTTGAGACCTGGAATTACATATCTTGATGAGTGATGTTATGTACCTCATAGGCTGATATTTCCTCATTATGAAATGACCCCAGTTTCTTTGATTGTCACATTAATAGTTATCTCTACATTTACTTTTTCAAAAATATTTCCACTGCTGAAGGTTTGGGTAATAGCTAAAACTAGTCCTTTTTTTGGTAACGGTTCTTATTGACTCCCCCCTTCAGCTGAAAATAAAAGATTGCTGATATAAATAAGTTAATAATAACTTAACTAAACACATCTATCCTAACCAAGGATTGGCTGTGATAAAGTCATTTATAGTTACCTGGAATTTATAGCCTAGTAATCAGTTAATAATTGGCAATATTAGTCTAATAGGGGAAGTTGGTTCCGGTGTTTTACTCCTATTTACACCAATTGGATACTGTCATATGATAAAGGATATATTGTCGAATAATGGATATTTCGCTACTTAATTCCAAATAACTCACCTAACATAAGGAGAGGGAAATCCATGAAGAAATGCTTAACCGATGAACACTTGGAACAATTGGGAAAAGTTTTTGTTTACTATACTTATGGAATTTCTTCTGAGACTATTTTGGAAGATGAGGTTCCTGCTCCTGCTGTTCCGTTTTATTTCTATGTGAGGCTATGGTTAAACGATCATGACCCAATAGCCCTCCTGAGTACTTTACATCAGTACTATGAAAGTGAGGGACCTTCTCCACCTAAATATCCTCTCTGATTATCACACCCCCTCCTCAAAGATTGAGGGCTTATATCAGGAGCAAAATATACCAAGACAATCACCTTAAAACAAAGCAGACGACCAAATAACGGTTTTAGTACCGATTTTATAGATCTTACAGCTGCAACTATCCAATGAGGAGGTCTTTATGTTTTTTAAAATTTCTCGAGTCACAAGCCGTCGGTTTATTCAATTATCGATTCCATTTATATTCATGTTCATCTTTTTATCCACATCAACTATTGTAGCTGCCCATGAGAAGGAAAGCTATCGCGTAGGCGTGAATTCCCTAAATGTAAGGAGTGAGCCCAATCTTCAATCATCCATCATCGGCTCCCTTTCGGAACAAATGGTCGTAAAAGTAGACAAAGTAAGGAATGGATGGGCCCATGTTAATTATTCAGGAGTGAATGGCTGGGTAGCTTCCCAATATCTTTCTAAGACCAATGATTTCTCTACTTCTGCAAAAGAAGCTTTTGTGAATGTTGAGAGTGCGTTTATTCGTTCCGGGCCAAGTATAGACCACGTAATTATTGGAAGTAGTTTTTCCGGTGACTCTTTAGAGAAGATCGCCACAGAAGGCAAGTGGTTAAAAGTTCGACTAAATTCAGGAAAAGTGGGATGGATTGCCGGTTGGTTAGTAAATAACTCATCTACGAATACATCCGCTCCCCCTTCTTCTGACTCCCCGTTAAAAGGGGTTAACGTTGTGCTGGACGCGGGCCATGGGGGTTATGATCCAGGTGCTGTTGGAATGAACGGCTTATTAGAAAAGCATCCCACCCTTAAGACCACAAACCGTATCGCTCAAAGGCTCCGTAAGGCTGGGGCTACGGTTATCATGACACGTGAAACGGATCGATACCTTTCTTTACAGGATCGCGTTCAAATTACTCGTTCTTACTACACCGATGCCTTTATCAGTGTTCATTATAATTCTTCGAGTACACCTTATGCAGAAGGCATTAGTACATATTACTATCATGATGCTGGCAAGGCCCTCGCTACTAGTATTCAACAACATCTATCCCAAAACGTTTCTCTTCAAAATGATGGGATTCAATTTGGGAACTATCATGTACTAAGGGAAAACATAGAGAATTCTGTACTACTAGAATTAGGTTTCCTTTCAACCTCTTCAGACTTAGCTGCCATACAAAGCGAAGGTTATGCAAATAGGGTAGCCAAAGCTATTTCAGCAGGTTTAATCAATCAGTATTCGAATTAAAGTCGAGCTGAGAAAATAAATGAAGGACTTCGTTTTTTATCGAAGTCCCTTTTTATTTCTCTATCCATTTACACATCTCGTTGCTACTCCAATCATACTCTATGTAAATAGGTCTGATCCATCAGTTTTATTTTTAACTCAAAAGCTTTTGATGACCAACCTTATTTCAATATAGAACCAACTTTAGCGGGTCCTTATTATACCTTCTCTTAACATTACAAAGCCCCGGAGATTCTTTTCTCCGGGGCTTTCTTTTTATGATCTTAACTCTGGATTAATTGTTTTTGATAGAATCGTAGCAAATTCAGCACGCGTGATCGGTTGCTCTGGTCTGAATTCCGTACCATTGTAACCGTTAATGATTCCTTGCTTCGCCAATGAATGGATCGCTTCTGAGTAATAACGATCCGGATTTACATCTGCAAAGAAGTGCTCATTTGATGTTGGAATATCAAACGCACGATAGATGATTAACGCGACATCTCCGCGGCGAATGGATTCATCCGGGCGGAAGGTACCGTCTCTAAAGCCTTCAATAATTCCTTTGTCTGTAGCTGAATCAATGAAACCTGAACCATAATGGTACTGGTTCACGTCAGAATAGTCCGTGCTGCGTTTCGTACCATCTAAATCAAGCGAACGGCCGATAAGCGTAACCACTTCTTGTCTTGTAATCTTATTTTGTGGACGGAAGGTATAATCCGGATACCCTTGGATCCACCCTTTACGAGTTAAATCATTCACGTAATTTAAGAACCAGTCTTCGTCCTCTACGTCTGTAAAGTAACTTGCTGGCGACTGTACAAGGCCGTCACCATAAACATCGTCTCTGCCTGGTCTCCCTAAGTCTTCTGCATTGTTCATCAGAACATCCTCTAGTTCTTCAAACGAAAGGTCCGGATAGATTTGTTTATATAAGGCCAGCGCCCCTGCCACATAAGGAGAAGCCATTGATGTTCCGCTTAAGTACGCATATTCGCTATCGTTCTTTTCTATATAAGTACTGTAAATCTGGGAACCTGGAGCGACAAAGTCCAGGGATTTCCCTTGATACGAGAATTTAGCTTTCTTTAAATCCTCGGTTACGGCCCCTACACTGATGACGTTATCATAACGGCCAGGATACATGACATCCTCCGTGAGCTGGCCATCTCCTGTTTTATCATTTCCGGATGCAGCTACAACGAAAATTCCTTTATCATGGGCCCGATCAATCATTTTTTTCAATGCTGTGGAGGAATAAGGCGATGTTAGGCTCAAGTTAATAATATCGACATCTTTTTCAATCGCCCACTGGATTCCTGCGATGACGTCAGCTTCATTCCCTATACCATCACTGTCCAACGACTTAACAGCGTAAAGCTTAGCTGCTGGTGCAACGCCAAGCGTTCCGTAGGAGTTGTTTTGCGCATTAATCACTCCTGCGACATGGGTGCCATGGCCGTTATCATCTTCATAGGAGGAGCCGTCTCCTACAAAATTCGCACCGCCTGCCACGTCAAGGTCTGGATGATCACGGTTAATGCCAGTGTCAATGACAGCGACCTTTGTGCCATCTCCATTGATTTGCAGGTCTCTTGATGCATTCGTATTCGTCGCATCAAATCCCCAGTTTCTGACCTGTCTGGTTGCTTTTACTCTTCGATCTTTTTCTACCCATTTGACCTTCGGATTCACTCTAAGCTCTTCAAGCACATCTTTCTCTACTGAAACAGATATCGCATCGATTGGTTCATAGGTATGGATGAGTTGGTGTGATAGATCTTCCAAAATCGTGGTGTCGATCTCATTCTCAAAGCCGATGATCACCCGCTCCGACGTTTCATCCGCGCTTGCGACCTGCGGGGAAGCGATCAGTCCTAAGAGAACAATGAGTAACAGATGTCCGATGTACTTTTTCAAATGACTTCATCTCCTATAGATAAATTAAAAAGCGGACAAATTGTCCGCTTTTTACATGTTAATACTTCCAATTATAGTAATCTATGACTCCTAAGTAAATAGCTTTTGCCGCTTGATCTCGATACCAACTAGATCCAAGCTTGTAAGCATCGGAATCGTTCGTTAGAAATCCTAATTCTACTAGGGCTGATGGAAGTGGTGTGGCATGAATGACGCGGTAAGGAACGTCTTTCACTCCACGGTCATTTGAATTCATCGCTTCGACAACACGATTTTGGATAAAGTGTGCAAGCTTGTAGCTGTCATAAGCTCTCCCGCTAAGAGAGGCAGAAGAATAGAATGTCTCTACTCCGCTTACACTTTCATTCGGATAAGAGTTGGAGTGGATGCTAACAAACGTATCTGCACCGTGATCGACCGCATAGTCCACTCGTTCATCTAATTCTAGGAAACTATCATCGTCGCGAGTCATAACTACATTGATATTTGAATTACTTAAGTAATCGCGAACGCGTTTAGCAACGTCCAGGTTGACTTCTTTTTCTAGTAATCCATTCGCAGTAGCGCCACCGTCATGATCACCATGACCGGCATCAATCGAAATCGTATATTTTCCTCCATCGTTCGTTGGCTTGTCCGTTACGTAAGCTCCGTGTACGTAAGCTGATCCGCCGTTGTAAGCAAACTGCCACCAGTCGCCGACTTTTTTATAAACCTTAATGACCGTACCTTCTGTCAATCGACCGACTTTAGAGTAGCCTGTACTCGGACCAGAACGTACATTCAAAATTCCTGTAGAAACAACTTTTTCACCGATCACTTGAAGGTCGTCTCCATCGACTTTATACTCTGGGTTCATTCCACGCGCGACAAGCAACGCGAATTCCTCCCTAGTAATTGACTTATTCGGTTTATATGAACCATCAGGATAGCCATTGGCGATTCCAGCTGTTGATACTTTATCAATCGCTGTAGATAGAGCACCGCTATTCGGTACATCACTGTATTGATTTCCGCTTGTTTCATTTAAATGAAAAGCTTTTGAGATTAAGTATGCCATTTCCCCTCGGGTGATTTCGTTACGAGGTTTGTAAGTACGGTCCGGGTAACCGGTGATGATGTTCTTCTCGTAAGCCGATTGTATGTAACCTGAAGCGTAAGACGAGGCGTGTACATCCGGGAAGCTCGTGCTCCGTTTCGTCCCATTCAAATCTAAAGCGCGTCCAACCATTGTAGCGGCTTCCTGTCTATTCACAGAGTTGCTTGGTCTGTAGGTTCCATCAGGATAACCGGTAATGACGTCCTGATACATCAGATAATTGATTTCATCTGAAGATCTGCTCGGAATATCGTTTAACGAATCCGCATGAGCGACGTTCGTTGGAAGAAAAGATGCCAGCAACAAAAAAACAGTGGCAAACAACAAAGTCGTAATCTTCCTAATCATAATGTAGTTCCATCTTCCTTTCTAAGTGTTCGTTATATTACTACCATCGACATTATATGAGTATTCTTGAGTAAATAGAAGGTATAATTTCGACATTATAGCAAAAATAGGCAAAAAGATTGAAACATTTTTGCAATATTCATAATGAAAAAGTAATATTTTTAGATAAATATACCAAAAGACTCTTGCGAATTGATTATCTTTCTTTATCTATTTGTTTATTTAGTAGATTATCTTAGGTCCGTTACATGATCAGGTATAGGTTTGGCTGGAAGACGACTCGCCTAGCTCCATCGCCCAGACACTCGCGTCATAAGCAGATCATCAACGGATTGAAATAGCCCATTCCTTTTGGTGATCTGCTTATGCGAGTCGTGTCTACCAGGGCGATTCGCATTTGAACACTTTCCTGGGCGGGAACTGGCAAGCCTCCTCAGTCACTTTGCTACTTGTGGGGTCTCGCCGTTTCCCAGCCAAACCTTCTAAATGTGGTACATGGACCCATTTGATATCTAAGTATGCTTAAGCCAGAAAGTAGCATACATTATGATTTCTGATATATTTGCCTAAGTCAGAAGAAGTTTCTTTTCTCTGATAAGATATCTATTTATCGTTTTGGTTATCATAAAATCAAAGTGTTTCCGTTTCTGTTAATAACGTAAGGAGCTCCGGGAAATGGCGAGACTCCTGTGGGATGAGCATGATAGGTGAGACACCGGAGAGCGTTAGCTCGAGGAGGCTCAGCGCATGCCCACGGAAAGCGAGCCATTTCCCGGAGCTCCTTCGCCCATCAGTCATAACGGAAACATTCCTACCAAATGATCTCTAGATCACGTCTTCCACAAGGCTGCTGTTGAATCGAATAGATTTAAACACTTACATAAACAATATTAAAAACAAAAAAGCTGAGGTCGTGTGGGATACACGAACCTCAGCTTTTCACTGATTCATAGATTGACGCTTCGTTAATTATTCTTGTTTGAAGCGATCGTCTTCGGCACGAGCTAAGAACATTGCGAACTCAGCACGCGTCGTATTGTTGTCCGGCTTGAACGTACCATCTGGATAACCGATGGTGATCTTGTTCGCAGCCAACGTATTGATATAATCTTGTGCCCAGTGGTAAAGCGGTACATCTTTGAAGCGTTTAGAAGTGTTGCCTTTCAAGTCGTAAGCCTCTACGACAATCTTGGCCATTTCTGAACGTTTCAGGTTCGCTTTCGGATCAAAACTTCCATCAGGTGAACCATTCATGATGCCAGCTTCTGCAATCGCTGCGATTTCTTCATACATGTAGTCGCCCTCTTCGACATCTGTGAACCCAGGATCTTTCGGATTATCCGTGTCTAAGTCGAACGCACGTACAATCATCGCTGCTGCATCAGCACGGATGATTTGATCGTTCACTCCAAAGTTTCCGTTCGGGTAACCATTGATTACACCCGCGACATTTAATTTCTCAATCGCTTCTTTACCCCAGAAACCATCGGAGACATCATCAAAGTCTTTAGGACCTTCATCCGATTTGTAGATGGTAATCATCTTCGTCGTCGTATTTCCGCCGAAGTCGGTAAGCTCGAATTCGAACGTGTTACGTCCATCTTCAAGCTGTAAGTCATGTTCGATCGTTTTGCTGATCGATCTCATTTCAAATGGCTCTTTAAAGACGTGTTTGTATTCTTCACTGCCATTGACGAATAAACGAAGATCATCCCAGTTGTCCTGCATGGAAATCTCAAGTGTCGCTGTATCCTCTTTTGTTGTATGAGGACCTTCGATTTCAAGTTCAGGACTTGTAGAATCGATCATGAATTTACGTTTGAACGAAATGTCATTGCCTTGATCATCAACAGCGTAGAATTCGATTTCCTTAACTCCATCCTTCTTGTAGTTAAGAGTTTCGCTGAAGTTGTAACGTTTTTCCTCTTCGTCCCAGTTCAGCTTCGCTTCTTTACCATTGATGGTTAGTTTTTCTACTTTAGAATCGTCTTGGACATAGCCAATGACTTGGACTTCTTTTTCATTCGTTGTGCTTAATGCTTCAGGAGTTAACGCAGTAACAGCAGGAATTGTATCATCTTCGCCTTGAAACGCAGATGCTGTCGTTGCGTTACCCGCAAAGTCATGGGCAACAACTTTAGCATTTTTGACGCCCTCTAGCTTTTCAAATGTGTAAGAATCCACATCCGGCTTAAGAGGTTTTTCAAGCACACTTTCGCCATTTACAACGATGTCGAAATGAGACAGGCCAACCCCTTCATCAAAAGCATCCCACGTTAATTCACCTGTTTCAGCATTATAATCAACTTCTAGTGCAGGTGTTTCCGTATCCACTTGGACAGGGATTTTCTTAGACTGCCATTCTGCCTCAGGATAGTCGATGACAGATTTGATTTCGTAGTAATATTGACCATCTTCCACGACTTTTCCGTCAACTTTACCGTCCCATGCAGCTTGAATGTAAGCATCACTTGGCGCAGCAGCTCCGCCGTCAAAGTAATTCTTACGTACTTCATCCAGCGTGCGGATCGTGCGTAATTCATTTCCATCTTCATCTAATACATTGAATTCTACTTCCTTCGCGTTACGCAAGAAAGATAAATTCGGGAAGGTCTCATCGAAAGATTCGTCGCCATTCGGTGAGAATCCGATATGCTCTTCTTCTCCAACAAGAGCATCCTCTTCTCCCAGGAATGGATCAACTCCAAGGATTTGACCGCTCATCGTTAATAGAGCTGTTTGATTATAAAACGATGGCTGTTCCTCCTCATAAATCGTACCATCTACGACTGGAGCATCATCCCAATCGCCATGGAAACCAACATACGGAACGTTTAGAGCAGGGTTTGAATCGTTCGGATCTTCGAACGTTACAAATCCTTCTACAAAGTGCCCGTTTTCAAACAACTGCTCAGGTGAAACATTGTAATACCAATCTACTGTATTGGATAAATCAATGGAAACTTCAACTTCAACTGAAGAATTCGCAGGGACGATCACCTGGTAGTTGTCGCCGACTTTACTTCCATTAGAAGAAGTGACCTCTATCGGATACTCCCCTAAATTCGCTCCTTCATTGGAAATTGTTCCTTCTTTAAAGATCCCTTGTGTTTCACCGTAATTTAATAGGGAACCATCCTCTTGTTGAATAATTAAATCCGTTTGGACGGTACCATCCACGTTGTAAACCGCATTCTCGTCACTGACGTTTTCAAGCTCAACCGTGAACGTTTCTTGCTGGTCCATTTCTTTTAGAGCGACTTTACCGATCCCAGTTTCTTTATTTGTTGCAACGACTGGTGTTTCCATCGCAGCGTAAAGGTCCATTAGACCTGCACCCATGCGACGAGGAGAGTAAAGAAAGTCTGTCTTAAAGTAATTATTGTACAACCCTTTATCCTTTTGAGGGACAGACGTGTTCATTAGAAGATTCTTCGTCATTTCAACTCGGTCTGAACCATTTGTATTGAACTCTTCATCTACACGCTGCATCACAAGCGCGGAACCTCCGGATACGTGAGGGGCAGCCATAGACGTTCCGCTCATCATGCCGTATTCATTATCTTGAAGGGTTGATAAAATATTTCCGCCCGGAGCTGTAATTTCAGGTTTGAAATCAAGGTTAGGCGTTACTCCCCATGAGGTGAAGTTGGACATCTTGCCGCTTTCTGGGTTTTTCGCTTTAATTTCATTGCCCTTAAACGCAATTTCGACGGATTGACCATTTTGCAAGACATCTCTCAGCATAATCCCTTCATCTTTTGTAATGGCCAACTGAGGAACTTTAATATCTGAGCTGGAAGCCATGCTGATGTAACCAGCCACATTGTTAAAGATGATGACTCCAACAGCACCACGTTCCTGGGCATTTAATGTTTTAGAAACGAATGTAGACTCTCCGCGGGAAATCAAGGCAATCTTGCCTTCTACATCCACGCCTTCAAAGTCGTTCGCTTCTGGATTTGTCTCCGAATCCCCTGGTGTTCTCCCTAAGCCAGCGTAAACGACATCTTGGTAGCCTTCTAGTGTAGTAGGTTCCACATCACTTGCGGATAAGAAAGCAATTGGATCGCCTGCTTCTCCACCGATTTTCGTGTCGAATGCACTAAGCATCAAGTATTCATTTTCAAATGAAGCAACCTGCAAGGATTCTGGTGTCAATCCTGGCGCTCCGACTACTCCAGTATCTGGATTCGAAGCAAAAGTGTCCCCAGTACCTCCCCAGCCATCGCCGAGTTTCGCGGAATTCCCTGCAGAAATGGACATCATAACCCCGTTATCCACGGCATTAGCGATCGCTTGCTGTTCTGGGTCTTCTTCATTTACAAAACTTGCAGTGGAGCCAAGACTCATATTGATGACATCCGCACCAAGCTGAATCGCATCATCTAAAGCTTTAATATAGATGTCTCCATAAGTGGACGGCATTTCCGGGTCGTTACCAAAAACTTTCATTCCTAGAAGCTGGGCTTCTGGTGCTACCCCTTTAATTCCGCCATTCTCTTCATCTCCGTTTGCACCGACTGTACCGGAGACGTGCATTCCATGCTCGCTGGCATCCGGTCCTAAGTCTAATACCGTATCGTTTTCATCTGAATAGTTATAGGCATAAGGAACTTTCTCTGTGTAATATTTGCCTTGTAAATTGTTCTCTTCTATAAGCGTACCGACTTCTTCCTTACTCAGTTCAGGTTCCGTCTCATCACTCAGAATCATATCTTTATGATCTGGATCGATTCCGGTGTCAATGACTGCAACCGTCATTCCTTCCCCTTTATAGCCGTAGTCCTGCCAAGTCTTTTGCGCATTGACAAGCTCTTTACTATAAAGCATTTCAGGATCTTCTGTCGGACGCTCATATTCATTTGTAATATGTACTTTCCCGACGTTCGGCAGGTTTTCGATCATTTTTACTTCTTCATATCGAACCGTACCGCTGAATCCGTTGAAAACTGTCGTAAAGCTTTCTTTGTAATCCATTCGAACTGAGTTATTCTCCATGGATTTTTTCACTTTGCTTTGGGCGTCCAAAGCAGCCTTACGCAATTTCTCCTTGTTGGATTCGGATAGTTCACTGTAGCTTTTTCCTAAGCTCTGGGCTGAATATATTACAGGCTTGTCTTTCAATTCAACAATCACACGAACTTCTTCATTCGGCTTATACGCTTTTTCTTCTGATATGTCCTGCAGATCACCTTTCGTCACTTTCACTTTTTGCTCTGGGCTGGCTCCTTCAGGATGCCCTTTTCCTTTTAAATCACCCGTAGCTGCAAAAGCGGAGTTCGAAAAGGCTAGCAGAAACACGAAGAATACCACTAACCCTTTTTTCCAGTTCAATTGACAACCTCCTCAATATTTTTCCAAAAAAGACTAGGAATCTACTACTTTCTCTCCCTTCTAAAGTAAATACATTCCAATTATATTCAAACTTTTCTATCAATTCAATTAATTCGACATTCTTTTCAGATAAAAAAGAAAAATATTCTTATACCCCCATAAATTAGGTATATTGGCAGATTTACTGAAAATTAACTATTATTCGACAAACTTTTCTGATACATTATTTAATAGATTTTAAATAAGGGGGAAATAGACTCATAATGAAAAGATTATTGTTAATTGGTGTCGTTTTTGCTTTCCTTTTCTCTTTGCTCACCCCTGCGGTGGCTAAAGCGGAAGCAACCGACGATATTACCGGACACTTTTTTGAACAAGAAATGCGAGAACTCATTGATGCAGGCATTCTAAAGGGTTATGGAGATGATACATACTTACCAGAAAAACCCGTCAATCGAGCTGAGTTTACAGCATTCTTAGTCAGGGCTTTGGATCTAGAAATGAAAGCCGCTGCTGATTATTCTGTCGCTCAAGTCTCTGAATCTCCTTCCTTCTCCGATGTCTCACCAGAAGATTGGTTTTATCCTTCCGTCATCACTGCGAGCACACAAAGCCTGGTCAACGGCTATCCAGATGGTTCGTTCCGACCAAAAAATGAAATTACAAGAGAAGAAATGGCAGTCATGATCATGCGTGCTGCTGACTTGAAGGGCGTTGTCTCAGAAAAAGATCCACTTCATTTTGAGGATAATGACGAGATTCAAGATATTTATCGTGAATCCGTTCAGCGCTTAATTAATCTAGAAATCTTGACTGGTAAAGTCGATTCTGAAGGCAATAAGTTCTTCGATCCAAAAGCGAGTACCACTCGTGGACAAACCTCAGGAGTGATCAGCCGATTGTTACATGTCATCCATCCTCCCGTACCGCTGAACTATGAAGTGGTTACGCTAACCAATGACGGCGAACCTGACGTTGATGGAAAATATGAAACGTTTGAAGAAGCGAAAAGTCATGCTTCTGGCAACCAGGTTGTTATGAACGGAAATAACATCGTCTGGATCAAAGACGGGATGGCCGTTTCAAACAAGTTCACAAATGTGTATCCAAGTGAATCATTGAACAACGTAGTTACTTATGTCACCTCTGGCGTCGAAATGAAATATCTTGCGGCTACTGAAACATGGGTGAAGGTACAAATTGCCGATACTATTGGTTATATCGACGCCGATACGGCAAATTTAAACCCCAGTCACATGGTGACAAAGCGTTCTTACTATGAAGCACGTAATGGGGACTTGTATCACCATGTTTATAATCCAATCACTGACAGTGTTTCTAGCTACGTTTATGGAAAAGCTCCTTCCTTCTTAAGTGAAGGCAAGAAATACTACAGTTGGAATGGAAACACCTTCTATACAACAAGCGGTGATCAAGTTGGCGATGCATATCAGTACTTTAACCGCATGCCGCTGTACACGAAAACGCAATACACGGCAGAGCAGCTTGACGCGTTTATTCGTGCTAAACGTCCAGAGAGCCCGCTTGTCGGGTTAGGCGAAGCATTCAAAAAAGCGGAAGACTTGCATGGGACAAACGCCATGTACCTCCTCTCCCACGCCATCATTGAAAGCCGCTGGGGAGAAAGTGATATCGCAAAAGATAAAAACAACCTTTTCGGAATCAATGCCATTGATGCTAACCCATACGAGAATGCGTACACGTATGAGAGCTATGAGGATGGAATCTTAGAAGCTGCTGAACAGTTCATCGTTCCTGGTTACTTTAACGATGAGAATTGGCGCTTTAATGGGGCTCACTTAGGAAACAAGAGCACGGGCATGAACGTCCGCTATGCCTCTGATCCTTACTGGGGGCAAAAAATTTCAAGCCTCATGTACTTGATGGATCAATATCTGAGCAGTGAGTTTGAACTTGCAGCCGAATACGGACAATATGGACTTGCTGTTTCTAAACAAGACGGAACCAACGTCCGCTCTTCTGCAAAAGTGGATAACAACGATATCTATCAATTGAAGAAAGCCGGTTCCACTGTCCAAATATTGGATGAAGTTTCAACCAATGGTACCTGGCTCAAGATCGCACCAAAGAACATCAGCGACCGCAGCTACCAGGACGCTTATGTCTATAGTCACGGCGGAACTTACGGAACACTGTTCGAACCATTGACTATCGCACAGTAAAAAAGTATCAATGGAATGACAAAGGGGGCAAAACCATATGGTTGCCCCCTTTTTTATGTTATATTTACTAGAGTAAGTATGCGCAATATTAAAGGAGCCACACCACACATGAAGCAAGTGAAAATCATGGGGGTCCCACTTTCACATATCGATCACAAAACGCTAGTAAAACAACTGGATGAACACGTAATGCTTGAAGAGAAATCTTTTGTCATTACCGTCAATCCTGAAATTGTGATGAGAGCGAACGAGGATACCGCCTACATGAACCATTTACATAAAGCCAATTATATTACTGCGGACGGTATCGGAATCATCCGCGCCTCTCAGCTTCTTAAAGACCCACTCCCTGAACGGGTGACTGGCTACGACCTGATGATCGATCTATTAAGCATTTCCAATATTAAAGGGTATAAAATCTTCCTATTAGGTGCCCATAAGGATGTACTGAAGAGAGTTGAAACCAACCTCCAACACTTTTATCCGGATATTCAAATTGTCGGTTCTCACGATGGATATTTTAATTGGGATCAGAGTGATGAAATCGTCGAACAGGTAAAACAAGCGGATCCTGACCTCACGTTTGTCGCCTTAGGTGCTCCAAAGCAGGAGCAATGGATTTCAGAAAACATTGATCAATTCAACAAAGGGGTTTTCCTTTGTGTTGGTGGAAGTTTCGATGTAATCGCAGGCGATGTGAAACGTGCTCCAGCGACGTGGAGAAAGTATAATGTCGAGTGGCTGTACCGATTACTTAAGCAGCCAAAACGCTGGCGACGGATGCTCGCACTGCCCCGCTTTGCGATCAGAATTATTAAGAGGAAACTGAAGGGATCACCATGAGCCGTTCTACATTGATTAAAGGTACAATTGTATTATCAGGAGCAACCCTCCTTTCTAAATTCCTAGGAGCTATTTTTCGTATCCCTCTGCAAAACATTGCGGGGGACGAGGTTCTAGGAATTTTTAGTATGGTTTACCCCCTTTACATGGTGGCCCTCATCTTATCGGTTGCCGGTATTCCACTAGCGATTTCAAAACTAATTGCGGAAGCTCGCAGTGATAACCGATTAGACCGGATCAAAGAAATCTATATAACCGCAAGTATTCTTGCTCTCTTATTTGGTGTCACAAGCTTTATTTTGATCTATACGTTTGCGGATCCAATTACTGCACTGCTTGGTGGCGAGTCTACGAAACCAGCGTTGATTATCGTATCGGCCACACTAGTATTCGCCCCCTATATGGCCGTGTACCGGGGATTTTTCCAGGGCTTTGAAACGATGGAGCCGACAGCGATTTCCCAGGTAATTGAACAATTTGTGAGAGTAGCATTGATTCTAATCACGGCCTACTATTTGGTCGTCCAAGGATACTCGGATCGCATGATCGCTGGAGGTACGATGATCGGCTCTTCCATTGGTGTTCTGGCTTCATTAGGTTATTTGCTGCGGACATTTAAAGCTTCCTCTTTTACTCCGCTTCCTTCTGTATCTTATGACTTTTCAGTTTTTAGAAAAAGGAGTCGGCAAATCCTACGCGTATCAATTCCGATTGCAGTTGGTGCGATCACGATGGCGTTCATGAACGTCGTCGATGCGCTCACCATTCCTTATGGATTGCGTGCGGCAGGCATAGATCCGGCTGATGTGAATTACTACTACGGACTTTATGGCCGTGGGCTATCGCTCGTGCAGATTGCTACCGTATTTGCTACATCGCTTGTTCTCCCTCTTGTCCCGCTCATTACAAAGAAATTATCAGAAGGCGATCAACGGGGGGTTCAGAAGGTTGTAACCAGAGCGTTTTCGCTTACGCACCTGCTTTCCTGGCCGGCGGCAATCGGGATTCTTGCTCTTACCCTGCCATTGAATCTAGCGTTATTTACGAACCTGGAAGGCAGCGTTGTGCTCGCCATTGTCGGGTTCAGCTCGGTCTTCACCGCACTTGCGGTTTTAGGTACAGGTATTTTGCAAGGAATGGATCGTTCAGGGCAGGCGGCTTTGCTAGTATTGGGAGCCATGGCATTGAAAACAGTTGCCAATATCGGGTTGATCCAGGCCTATGGATTGGCTGGAGCGGCAGCCGCTACGCTTATGATCTATATCATTCTTCATTACTCCAATGTGATTCTAATCAATAGAGCGGTTTCTGTTACACCTGAGAATAATGACCGCTCGAAAACAATTATTTCCTCGGTAATAATGGGGGGAATTGTCGCAATACCGCTGTTATTTCTACAGGTGGAGACTTGGACGAGAATCGAGGCGTTCCTCTATGTGTGTGGAGCGGTGGTTATAGGAGCTGTCATCAACTTGGTTTTCTTATGGTTCATGAACGTTTCTGAAGTGAAAAAGCTTCCGATTTTAAATAGATTGGGAAAGAGGTGAGTCCATTGCACGTTGTTTTATCTGGTTATTTCGGTTTTCATAATACCGGTGATGAAGCCATTTTATTATCGATGATCAAAAGTCTTAGAAAAGAGGATCCTGATATAAGAATTACGGTTCTATCCAACGATCCCATCCATACGTCAGAAACCTATGAGGTTGAAGCGGCAGACCGATGGAACTTGAAACAGATCCACCTGCTGCTCTCTCAAGCGGATGGATTGATCAGTGGCGGAGGAAGCCTTTTACAGGACGCTACCGGGATCAAATCGATTATTTATTATACGGGTGTGATCAGGATTGCGAAGCTTTGGCGAAAACCAGTATTTGTGTACGCCCAGGGCATGGGACCGATTAACAGCTTCCTAGGAAAGAAACTCGTTAAAGGGGCCCTGAATAAAAATGTACAGATTACGGTACGAGATGAAGAATCGATGGGATTGCTGAAGGAGATCGGTGTTCGTAACTCTATGGAACTTGTCCCTGACCCCGTTATGGCATTAGAGACCAATACGTTAATGAGTTTTTGGCTTGAAGAGAAAAAGTTGTCTCACTTTATTACGGTCAGTGTAAGAGACTGGCCAACTTCTGTGGATTATAAAGAGAAAATTGCCCTGGCACTTGATGCGTTCGCCAAATCGGGGTACGATATCGTATTCGTTCCGATGCACGGAGAATATGACGAGCAAACTTCCTTAGAGGTGACAGAGCTTATGACCGAAAAAGCTCATATCGCCCCGCAATATGTCCCGATCGAAGAAAAGATTGCCATCGTTAAGAAGTCAGAGCTGCTGGTTGGGATGAGGCTGCATTCGCTAATCTTTGCTGCCATTGGACACATTCCTTTTGTCGCGTTATCTTATGATCCGAAAATCGATTCGTTTGCGAAGATTTGCGACCAGCCTGTAGCGGGCCATGTATCGGATGACGCTTGGACCGAACAGGATCTTGTCGATACCATGGAGCGTGCGCTCACCGATACGTATGCAAAGTCAGAGGCCATTGTACGTCTTCAGAAGGAAGCGGACGACACAGCCGCTATCGCGCTCAATTATTTAAGCAGGTAGTAATAGGAAAAAAGCGGGCATCCCCATTGTGGATGTCCGCTTTTTGTATGTGTATCCTTTGCATTCAGTCTCTGTAGGGCCTCTAAATCTTTAGTAAACTCCCTTTAACATGTCCCCAAGTGTTTGTAACGGTAATGAAAAGGTTACTAATTAGTACATAGAGGAGTGATTGCATGGAAGTTCTAGCTGTTGTTTTGATGACGATTGGGTTTATTGCTGCTCCAGTCATCGGATTCTTTTACCCTAGTTGGAGAAGTATAAATGGAAGAGAATTAACAGAAGGTCAGCTTTATGGAGTTAGTGCACTGGGCATTGGGATTTTACTTGTCCTATTTGTCGTCGGGCAACTCATTCTCTAACTCTCTGCCGAACCTTTTACGGTGTACAAACCCATACGTCTCCATTCGTCAGTTCCGCATACACTTCAAAGTCACATCCACTGATGACCTTATCAATATCCTTCTCTACGATCTCTCCATTGATCGTTTTTACACGAATCGTTTCATTACGTAATTCTTCTATTTTTCCGTAATTTTCTACATAATACCCACGTTCACTTTTCCAGTTGTTGATCGCCTGATTCTTTTGATTATTATTTAACTCTGAGTTTAATAGGGATAGGACTCCAACAATCCCACCTGCTAAGACTAGCCCCCACGAGGCATAACGTAGAGCGTCTAGTTTGTTTTTTGGCAGCTTTAGTGCTCCCTTAGTAATAGAAATGGATAGCCCAATCCCTGCTAGCAAGATCACTATGGATAAGATCAGCCACCCCCACTGAATTTCCCTCGTTCCGTAATCTAGTAGTATCTCCTTCACCAAATAACCCCCTCTAAAATAAAATTCCCTTACAAAAACTTATGTACTTAAATAAGCCATTCTTCCTGTTATCGTACCACTTTTTACTAATGAGAAGTAGGATAATGAACCCTATTCTGCTTATCTAACGAAACACACCCCACAAACAGAAACGTCACTCTCCAGATAAGAGTGACGTTTCTGTTTGTAGGGCCTAAGTTTTTATTATGAAAACTATAAATCAATGATTCATCCTATCCTTTACTTGTTCCAAAACGTCTAGATCAATTTTCTTCATTTGCAGCATTTCATTCATCACGTTTTCAGCTACTGCAGGATCATCATGGCTTAATAATTCGTCCAGCTGTTCGGGTACGATTTGCCAGGACACTCCGAATTTGTCTTTTAACCACCCGCATTGCTGTGCAGATTCGTCTCCGCTTTCCGATAACCTTCCCCAAAAATAATCCACTTCTTCTTGATTAGCGCAGGTGACGATGAAGGAGATCGCTTCATTAAACGTAAAATGCGGACCTCCATTTAAGGCTACAAATTTTTGACCTTCTAATTTGAACTCTATTGTCATGACAGATCCTTCTTCCATTCCATGTACCTCTTGACCTGCGTTCTTATAATGAGTCACTTTCAAAATTTCGGAATCCTCGAATATAGAGGTGTAAAATTGCACTGCTTCTTCCGCCTGGGTATCAAACCAAAAATTCGGAGTAATCTTTTGGATACTCCCCATGTGTTCTCCTCCTTGAGAATTTTTTAATTTTGCGCCTCTCTAAATAGAATCCTAGCTATTTAATCATAACTTCTATGATGGAGAGCGAATTCCTGCTTGTAACACCGAGCAAGAAGAACCATTTATACAATGACAACTTTTTCACTATTCCAATAGGTGAAGGTCAACTGCCTATTTCACTTGAGTATGCTTTTTTAGACTTGTATCGTGATTTCCTTCATCTCCGCCTTAGTCACATTGCCCAGGCTATGGTCATATTTTGTTGGAGAACGTGTTGTTCTGAGTTTATAAGGACAGCGAAAGATTTCGTTTGGTTCCAGTTCAAAAAACGTTGAGTGATGATGGAGGTTATAAAAGATGAACGAGTTTCAAAATGAACTTCAAAACTTAGAAGTAGGCGAATTTAACGCCCAAAGTTTAGTACCAAGTAATCAAGCTAATGCTTATGCCAACAACTCCCGACTCTGTGTTGGGTTAGGCTTCGGTTTTGGCTGTTTTGGGTGTTTTACATGCTTCGGTTGTGGCGGATGTGGCGGCTGCGGAGGATGTGCTCGTTGCGCAGGATGCGGCGGCTGTGCGCGCTGTGCTGGTTGTGCACGCTGTGGAGGTTGCGGCGGTCGTTGTGGTGGATGTGGACGCTGCGGCGGACGCTAAGACATTTCCTGAACTTTCTATAAATAAATCATTTCCCCCTGTTGAAGTTTCAGCAGGGGTTCTTCTTTTATGTCGAGACATATGAGACAAAGTGAGTTACATAGTATCGTAGTGGGAAGATAGCACAGATGGTAAGGGGGAGTGTCATGTCAAATGTTAGACCTTCTATGCGTTTTAAGGTGAAAAAAGGTACATTTTTTATGCCGGAACCAAATGGAAGTGTGTATTTCAGGAACAATTCAGGTTCATTTCGTATGGAAGGAAGTACCGTTTATCAATGGGTTGAAAAATTGATTCCCATGCTCAACGGAGAGCATTCCTTAGCAAGCCTGACAGATGGATTACCTGCACTTTACCGTGATCGTGTTTATGAAATTACGGAGTCCCTCTATTCGAACGGATTTCTAAGGGACGTGAGCAAGGATCGTCCTCATGAATTACAACCACATGTGGTTGAAAATTTCGCTTCACAGATCGAATACCTGGAGAGTTTCGGGGATTCTCCTGCCTACAGATTCGAGCACTATCGTCAGCAGCGGATCCTGGCGATCGGGGAAGGAAGCATGCTCTTAAGTCTGGTTTCTTCCTTGCTTCATTCGGGAATGGCTCGATTCCACGCATTGATTACAAATCCCGAAAAAACGAATACATCAAGACTTCAGGAATTGGAGGAAGCTGCACGGAAAACAGATCCTGATGTATCCATAGAAGTCTTGGAGAAACAGAACCAAGGCACGATTTTATGGAAGAAACAGGTCGAACCCTTTGATGCGGTGATCTATGTGTCCAAAGAAGGGAACATAGAAGAACTCCAAAGGATCACTAAAGCTTGTAAGAAAAAGGGAGTGTCGTTTGCCCCAGGTTTATGCTTGGATGGAATCGGGGTCGCCGGTCCTTTTGTAAGCCCTGATGCGGATAGTAGTTGGGATTCCGCATGGCGGAACATTCCTCAAAGCTTACTTAACGACACTCACACTGAAAACTCTTCTACTGGATTTTCCATGCTAGCCAATGTCCTCGTTTTTGAGTTGTTCAAGAAAATGACAGAGGTAAATGAAGCCCATCATCACGATCATATGTTTGTGCTGAACATGGAAACGTTAGAAGGAAGATGGCATTCGTTTAAGCCCCACCCACTTGTAACGAAGAACATCTCCACCAAGCATGTGGATCACATCCTTGATGAGAAAAGCCCATCAGAACAAAGAGATCCTAATGAACTGTTTTATTACTTCAGTGAACTGGCCGCAAGCCCGCTTGGAATTTTCCAAAAATGGGAGGAGGGCGCCCTTCCCCAGCTGCCTCTTGCTCAATGTGAAATCCAAGTGGCTGATATCCATTCGAAAGGACCGGCAGAACCACACCCGAGCCTCATTATTGCCGGCATAACACATGAAGAAGTAAGGCGGGAAGCTGGAATGATCGGTATTGAACAATACGTGCAGCCTTTAAAGAAAGAAATCTTAAAATCAATAGAGGATCAGACGTCTGCACCTCTCCACCTGGGAGCTGGAGAAACGTTAATAGAAGCCACTTGCCGAGCCTTGAAGAAATTGATTCAATATGAATGGAAATGTGACACTCAGCCTCAAACCGAACACATCACAAAAGTTGAAATTAATGAGATCGAGGACGATCACTGCCGTTATTATTGGCAGGCTTTATCAACGATGAATAACATTCCGCAGTTAGGTATAGGAAAAGACGGTTACGGATTCCCTGTCATGTGGTTTAAGACGGAAGGCCATCAGTGGCGAGGTTGTGTCGGGCTTACGAAAACACTGGCTTTGCGTGAGGCCTTATTATTGGCTCTAAGGGAAGCACATAATGATACTGCTGCCTTTTTTGATCAACTCCCTCCTTCATCATCGATCTCATTTAAAAAGGAAGCCTCTCAAACCCTGGATGTTCCTTTATGTGATTCAGAAAGCCATTTTGAAGTTTTACATGCAGCGAAGAAGCGCCTTGAAGATCATCATAAAAAGCTTTTCCCTGTAAAAGTGCTAATGGATACCTTTGAGAAAGACAGAATGATCACTATTTGCGGCGTGTCGTTGGGAGAGGAGGAGAATCGTTGAGTTCTTTTATTACAGTAGTCGGAAAAGGATTGTTACTCAAACATGTGGTGAAGGAACTTTCTCCTCACTTTAATCTGACCTGCCTTTCTGATTTAGATGAGTCCATTCCAGAAGGAACGAAATTGCTTCTTGTTCTAGATGATCATTGGAATCCTCTGGCCCACCAAAAAGCCGAACAAATGGCACGGGAGCATAGAATCCCCTGGATGCGAGGGTTTGTCGCATTTGGCGAAGGAATGATCGGTCCATTGGTTCGTCCTGGAGACGTGGGATGCTCTCAATGTGCGGACACGAGAACAATTATGGCAGCGACCGATCGTCAGGATTTATGGGAAATTCACCACTGTCTGGCCGAAAGACAGGAGCCGATCCGGGATGAATGGGCCTCTCAAACTGGAATGATACAAATGGCTTCAATAATAAGAACTGAAGTTCATCAGGTCATGAACTCAAAGACTTCTTCTTTAGAAAACCACATAATCCTTATGAACATGAGAACATTAGAGAATTCCCGACACTATCTATTGCCAGACTCCTTTTGTCCTGTATGCGGTGATGTGATTATAGATTCCGCTTCTGCTGCTGAGATCTCACTACAGCCAAGTATGAAAATCAGTGAGAATAATTACCGCTGCCGATCGATTAAAGAGCTGAGCGCGTTCCTTTCACCAGATTATCTCGATTCGCGTAGTGGAATGTTAAACAGTAAAATGATCGATTTTGAAACTCCGTTTGCTGATGTTGTCGTCAACCTTCCTTTAATGAACGGAGATGAAGGATCAGCCGGACGGACGAATTCCTACGCTATTAGTGAACTTACTGCTATTTTAGAAGGGTTAGAACGATCCTGTGGTGTTGCACCTAGAGGCAAAAGAACCGTTGTTTATGACTCCTACAACAACCTTGAGTCTGCGCTGAATCCTCTTGAAGTGGGCGTCCATACGAAAGAGCAATATGCTAAAAAGGATTTTCCTTTCACCCCTTTTGATCCGGATAAAAAAATGGATTGGGTGTGGGGTTATTCTTTGATGAAGGAATCTCCTATATTGGTTCCGCAACTGCTGGCTTATTACAGCATGGGCTGTGGAGGTGGGATGTTTTTTGAAACCTCTAATGGTTGTGCCATAGGAGGAAGTCTTGAAGAAGCGATTTTCCACGGAATGATGGAAGTGATGGAACGTGATTCGTTTCTCATGACCTGGTATGCCCAGCTCCCTCTCCCTCGTATTGATCCCTACTCTTTTCAGAACAAAGAATTGCATTTGATGATTGACCGAATGCGTGAGGTAGCCGGTTACGATCTTTTTCTATACAATGCCACGATGGAACACGGCATCCCGTGTATCCTGACCATTACGAAAAAACGCGAATCGGCTTCTGATGGTCTGAACCTTATTTGTGCGGCAGGGGCGCATTTAGATCCTGTAAAAGCTGTGAAAAGCGCTATATTTGAAAGTGTTGGCATGATCGAGCCTTTAAATAAAGAATTTAAGAAGAACAAAGAAGGTTATTTGAACATGCTCCATGACTCATCACTCGTTACAAAAATGGATGATCACGGAATGGTTTACGGGCTTCCTGAAGCTGAAGAGCGTCTTGACTTTTTGTTAAAACAGAAGCAGCCTATCCAAACCTTTGATGAAGCTTTTCATTTGAAAGAGAGTCATGCGGACATTACAGAGGATGTAAAGGATCTTCTAGAAACCTTTCGCCGATTAGAGCTTGACGTTATAGTCGTAGACCAGACAACGCCAGAGATTAAGCGGAACGGCCTCCATTGCGTCAAGGTGCTGATTCCGGGAATGCTTCCCATGACATTTGGCCATCATCTGACTCGTGTGACAGGCTTAGAAAGAGTACGGAAAGTTCCCAAACAACTTGGGTTTATAGACCGTGAATTAACGATAGAAGAACTCAATCCTTATCCTCATCCTTTTCCTTGATGTGGATTGGAGGTATGTAATGGATCTTGATACATTCTTACACCATTTACATTTCCATAGTGAACGTGTAATTCCACCGAACTGGGAAGTGGATTGGGCCGATGCTCCTCTTCCCTATAAGATTTACCGTGACTTGCCGTCCTTCCCTCTTGCTCATGATATTCCTTTATCTTTTCAAAACCAGTCGTTTCATTCTGGTGATTTAGATACGATCAGTTATTATCTCTGGTATGTTTATGGTTTATCTCAGTTTAGTCAAACCGCTCTTTCCTCGGAGATGGATCACGATTCAATAGAAACGATTCAGTCCTTTCGACGTTTTCCTCCTTCTGGCGGTGCGCTCTATCCGAATGAACTCTATCTGTACCTTAAGACGGAAGCACTTCCGAAGGGAATGTATCACTATGATGTCGCTCACCACAGCCTTAGCTTACTGCGTGAGGGGAATTTTGATTCTTATCTAGCTAAGTCATTAGGGGATACTTCTCCTATGTGTGATTGCTTTGCTGTCATTATTATTACCACTATGTTTTGGAAGAACTTTTTTAAATACAACAACTTTTCTTATCGCCTTCAAGGACTGGATGCAGGTGCACTCATGGGTCAGATGCTGGAAGTCAGTAAGAGGTTTGGTTTTTCTACCAACGTGCATTTTCAATTCCTTGATGAAGCAATCAACCATTTACTAGGACTCGATGGTCAGGAAGAAAGCACCTACGCTGTCATTCCTTTATCTGATCACGAAAAGGTAGACGTAAGGGATGTTGCAGCCGTCACAGCATCAGAGTTAGTGAAAGAATTACCGAAAATTAAAACGACTACTTACCAACGTTCAGAAAAAGTAATGGATTATCCTGAAATCTCCCAAATCAATCAGCATGCCTTGATAGACTCGACCAGGTTATTCCGGTCGATACAGGAAGGGAAAAAGCTCAAAGACTATCAAAACGTAACGATATTACCAGAAGCGGAGAAATTGGAGATCGATTTTCCCGAAGTTTGCCGGCGTCGTCATTCGCCAGAGCTGGATTTTACCTCAAAAATAATTCATCGGAACCAGCTTTCTTCTCTTCTGAAGGAAACATTTGATTCCTTTAAATATCATAACGATTTGAATCAAGAAAAGGTGTACACTCCTCGCCTCTCTATTTATGGATGTTTTTATAATATAGAAGGCATGGAGAATGGAGCCTATCAATATGACGAAGCCTCCCACTCCCTTTTACGAATTAAAAAAGGAGACTATCGCATACCTCTCCAGGGCGGGATGACCCTGGATAATGTGAATTTTCATCGAGTACCGATGTGTTTTCATATCGCCGGTGACCGTACCTTTTATAAATCAAAGCTAGGTTACCGAGGCTATCGAATTCTGCATATGGAAGCGGGAATGCTTCTGCAACGCTTACTTCTCACAGCAAGCGCGCTTGGCATGAATGGTCATCCCTTATTAGGGTTTGATGTTAACGTTTGTGATGAGATTTATGAACTGGCTGACTCCGAACAAACCACTCTTCTTCAGGTTCCTATAGGTTTTTGCAATCCAAAAACCTGGTTAATTGGAGCCATGCATAGTTAATTAGGGAGTAAGAGAAGAGGTTGGGACATCATTTATTAAGGTAGGGAAATCTAGAAATAATCGATTGTTTTGAATGACCGCTTCGGAAATATACTCCGCTTTTCACGGGCGGCTGGTGGGCCTCCTTGTGCTGCGCACTATGGGGTCACACCGTTGCCTTTCCCCCGCAGATGTCTCCTTGTATTTACTACGCTGGTATGGTCTTATTCCTTCTATTTTTGGCAGCCCTTGGACATGTGGCTTTAATCTACCACAAAAAATACGAGTGATGGTGAAATCTTATCATAAGAATTTCACCATCATTCGTATTTTAAAAACGTATTTGTCCAAGCATCTTTTTTTAAATAGAAACAGTTATGAAATACAGCTTTTGCCTCCGTATGTCCAACGAGTAGTACATGTTAGATAAATCTTACTCTGAAAATCTCTATAAACTTGTCTTTAGCCTGCCTTCATCTTTTTCAATCTTCCAGAAATGATATGCGCATTTGTTTTCGCTCTAAAGAACTCTCTTGCCCCGTTGTAAGTGGTGTACCACAGTCTGTTGATCACTAGAAACTCCCCTTTATTAGGAGCTACATACTTGACTGGATGGAACGCAGAACCAAATGTCCGATCTTCTACTTCCACAATACCTAACGCCTTGTTTTCATCAACCCACATCGTTTTCACATTCATTGTTTCTTCTCCTTTTCCACCCTATGTAGATCGGATGAGTCTGAGCTGTAAATCAAGGGTTATTTTAAATCGAACGTATGTTCTTATTATACCTATAATCATAGAATTTTCAAACATTAATTTCCATTATTTTATTAGTGAATAAAAAAAGCCCTTCTCCAATAGAAGGGCTTTTTCGGAATGTACATGTATCAGCCTATTCCTCCATCTCCCGGGTCTTTAGCCAGATTCAGACCACCAATAGATAGCTCCACGGAGGAAGGGTTGGTTACTGAACTGTTATGCTGTTCTTCTCCTGCCAATGGAGTTAATGATTGAACCCCAATAAACAAAATCCCTGCCAAGACTAATCTTGTAAAAAACTTTCTCATAGTAGTTCCTCCTCTTAATTTTTATTAGACTCGTTCCAAGTAATAATCAGGAAGTCTAGCAAAAAATAAGTCGCCATATTCGTGGATGAACCTTTGTTTGGAATGTTTAATAAGCTCTCTGTCTTTTGTAGCCAAACCAAGGTAACACTCTTGGAACGGAGTTAATGAATCCAGGCTTTCTAATATCTCTCTCGCTTTAAGGAACTCTTTTCTAGCAATAGCCAGATGAGCGGTTTCAACTTTATCAGGTGTTCTCATACGACCTGCCCGTTCATGAAACGCTGCAATAAACGGAATCGTTCTCTGAGACAGGGATTTGACTTGGCTTTTAATATTATTTTCTTCTGCAAGATGTAAGGCAAAAAGCGCTTGCTCCATTGAAGATTCATAATCTTCATAGACGTAGGTCAACGCTAGATTGTGATGGATCATCACTGATTTTTTCGGTGATAGCTCGGTATTGACGATTTTATAGGCGTACCTTCTGGCAAGCAGAGTGTTATCCGTTTTCCAGTAATGGTTAAACAGCAGCTCGTTATATCGGAGCTTAAAGTAATAATAGGTTAAAGGTTCATTGATAGATTGAAGCCCCCTGTCGCAAGCTTCAATATACTTGTCCAAAACACTGTATTTGCGAACGTCGTAGTTGTAATAGATTAAGGTAAATAAACTCAGGCACCTTAAAGTTGGGTGGTCGAACGCCATACTTTCCAGTCTTTCCACGTCCTGTTTTGTCACTTCATATTCCGCACGCTTAATTAAAAAGTTATACAAGAATGACACATCAGGATTCAATTGACCCGAATAGATGAGGGGTTTAATATCATCTAAATAATCATTTGTATACAAAAATTCCATGCGAGCGATTTCGCCTTCCAGCTTTAATGTCCATTCACTCATACAATAGTCTCTGACTTTATCCGTTGCGATCTCATGAGGGTAATTTTCAAGAAGTTTTTTAAATAGGGTATAGAGGTCAGATGAATAAGTAAACTGTAACTTGTGAACGGATTGTGGTTCTAAAACTGAATGATTTTTCAAGATTCCACCACCTCTTACACTTATATCCATAATATAACAATCCCACCCGAAACACTATTACTATTTCTGATATTTCAATATTTTTAGATATTTTAACGTACAAGAGTTCAAATCTAATGATATTTTTAAAACTATTTTGATCGATACGTGGAGTATTATCGGGAATTTAATTTATCTCTTGGTTGTTACTTCTCGCAAGTTCGACGATTATCCTGCATGTTTAAAGGGATTAATCCGAGTTTTTGATAGATTTCTAACCTTTTTTATAGCTCAATCTCATAATGCGAGTCATGTCTACAAAATGTTATTTTATTCCTAAAAAAATGATAGGGCCTGAAGCAGGAGTGCTTTTAATAACCAAAATTACGTCTTCTCAAGTAAAGAGGATCAAATCATAAAACCCGGCTGAAACCGGGTTTTTTCTATCTTTACAAAAAATAAAAGGGAGTTTCTAAAACCTCATTAGGTGTGCTCTATGTACTTCCACTTCAGTGATCCTATTTGTTCGATATTCCGTAATACGATGATCTTCATAAATAAAAGAGTGTTCCAGCCCAAACTCCCCGTTTAGTAATTTGGGTAAGTAGCATTTTAAATTATTGATAATGCCCAAATTATCATGGTCTAACACCCAGGAAACTGGTTTCCAATCAAGAATTCCTTCCTCTGTGTACATAGGTGTGTGAAATGCTGTGTCTTCAGGTAACTCAGCCATAAATAAGTACAGTTTTTCGATTTTGTTGCCCATTTTAAATACCGCGTTACCGACATAGAGGGGTTCATCCAGGTGTATCCCTGTTTCTTCTAACGTCTCCCTGATCACGCAATTTAATGGACTTTCGCCTTTTTCAACCTTTCCGCCAACTCCATTCCACATCCCCATGGCTGGCTTTTTTCTTCTATTTAATAGGAGCAGCTCCTCTTTCCTTTTAATTAAGCACAAGGTGTAGTGGTGCATGTTCTCCCTCCAGTTTTTTTATATCTTTATCCTTTCATTCCACAAGAAACTGACCAGTTAATCGATAAAAAATCCTTGTCCACTATTGGATTTCCACCATTTTCAATACAAGATCTTTTCGTTTGTTCAAAAGAATTGTAGTTGAAAACGAGGATTGCAATAAGTAAAGCTGCGCCTATAGATGCTATTGAAATGAACGTTTTTGTGCGTAACTTCATCGTACACCTCCACCCCTCATTTTTTCGTTTTCAATCGGCTTCTGTTATTCATCATGTTACCATATCAAAAACATAGGTTTCTCGATTAAATCTTCCTCAAGAATCCCTTTCTTTTCTCACAAAAAAACACTCCAACCACTGTGGATTGGAGTGTTTCTGCACGTCTTATCTACTTTTCTTATCTTGCCAGACTTTGTATAAGAATCCGGGCAGCTTGGATTGTCGTTTGAAGCGCCATGGTTCAAGGACAAGGCGATACAGCCATTCCAGACCAACTTTTTGAACAGGAGCTGGTGCTCGCTTGATTCTTCCTGAAATGACATCAAACGATCCGCCGACTCCTTGAAAGATGTTGACGTTCAAATCTTTCATATTGTCGATCATCCAATACTCCTGCGCTGGGCTTCCTAGAGCGACAAATAGAATATCAGGGTTCGCTTCGTTGATGGTTTGTTTGATGTACGCTTCATCTTTAATGTATCCATCAAGAACGCCTGCTACTTTCAAATTTGGATACCGTTCTAATAGACGTTCTTTCGCCTGCTCAGCAACGCCCGGCTTCGCTCCGTACAAAAATACGGATTTGCCGTAGAGGGCGGCTTGCTCACAAAGCGTTAAGAACATATCAATGCCGGTGATCCGGTTTTGGATGCCACCTTTGTTCAGCCGGGAAGCGAAAAGGACTCCAACGCCATCCGGAATCTGGTAATCGGCTTTGTTTAAAAGCTCCATCAAATCTGGGTCATCCTGTGCCTTCAGAATCTTTTCGGGATTGATGGCCACGATCATGGATTGCCGATTCTGGCGGATGTCGTCAAAGATTTGCTTGTTGAGCTGCTCATAGGTTGAACTGCTTACATCAACTCCAAGAAACGTTTCCTTCATAGTCTCACCTTTACCCCTACTAATTTTTTGAATCTCCTAATCGCTTGATCATGAATCCTGCGTCTTCCCATGTACCGAGCGGCAGTGCATTTTTCGTATCAAACACGATTCTGTTGTTCATTTTACTTCCTACACGTTCAGGTTCAAGCTCTTTAAATTCATTATGGTCGGTCAATACGACTACAACATCTGCTTGATCAAGAGCTTCATCCATATCCTGTGTCTGATTTGATGCCACATTTTCTTTGATGTGAGGATCATACGTCGTGAAGCTGATGCCTTTTTCAACAAGCTTCTTGATGACTTCAAGGGACGGGCTCTCACGCTGATCGTCGATGTTGGCTTTGAAAGAAAGACCGAAGATCGCGACTTTGCCGTCTGTGATGCCTTTAGATTTAAGAATCTCTTCGATTTTATTAGCTGTGAACGTCGGCATATGATCGTTCGTATTACGTGAAAGCTGAATAATCTTCGATAGCTCCGGCTCAATCTCAGCTAGGAACCATGGATCAACTGCGATACAGTGTCCGCCTACCCCTGGTCCTGGTGTATGGATGTTCACACGCGGGTGGAAGTTCGCTAAGCGAATCGCTTCCCAGGCGTTGACCCCGATCTTTTCACTAATCATCGCAAGCTCGTTTGCAAATGCGATGTTTACGTCCCGATAGGTATTTTCAATCACTTTAACCATTTCAGCTGTCGTTGCATCCGTTAAGTGAATGTTCCCTTTTACGAATCCTTCATAAAGTTCTTTCGTCATTTGCGAAGATTTTTCATTGATGCCGCCTACGATACGGTCGTTGTCGACAAGCTCCTGAAATACCTTCCCTGGAATTACGCGCTCTGGGGAATGGGCGATAAAAATATCTTCGCCGATATTCAGACCGGAACGCTCGAGTACAGGAACCATGACATCTTCAACCGTACGCGGTGGTACGGTTGATTCCAGAATAACGAGGTTGCCTTTTTTCACGTAAGGGACAATGGCTTCTGTCGCATTGCGGACGTAATCAAGGTTTGCTGTTTTGTCCTCACGAATCGGAGATGGAACGGCGATGATAAATACGTCAGCCTCTTCAGGCTCTGTAGAAGCTTTGAACATGCCGCTGTCCACCGCTTCTGCTAAACGTTCTTCCAGTCCGTTTTCTTCTATATGAAGTTGTTTATTGTTAACCATGTTGACGGCTGTTTCGTTGACATCGACTCCATGTACTTTGTGGCCATTAATGGCGAACATGACAGAGGTCGGTAACCCGATATAGCCTAATCCGACCACACACAACGATTTCTTCATTACAAAAACTCCCTTTCCATCCGTTACCTTACCACTGATTCGTTTGTTTCAGCGACGTTATTTATGACAAATTTATGTTTTCCACCTTTTGTTTTCTCAAACTGATCGGTGAGTTCAATCGTAACCTTGTCCAATTCTGCTTGTTTTGCAATGGTTTGTTTCAGTCTCTCTAATTGTTTCTCAAAAGAAGGGTCGTTCAAACGTAGTCTTATGACTATTTCCCCAATTTGATCCTGCTTAACCTGGAATTGCTCGACTGCGTCATACTGCCTGAACGTTGTGGAGAAGAACCCGCCGTGTACTTTGCGGTTATTGCGGCTATAGACAAATTCCTGCTGGCGCCCTTTAATATGAGTAAGTCTAATCAATCCGCGACCGCAAGCACATGGTTCTCTCGTGATTGCTCCGTAGTCTCCCACTTCATAGCGTATAAACGGCATTGCATAGTTGGACAGGTCCGTAAGCAGGATGCGCCCTTCCTCGCCGTCCGGAACTGGGTTGCCATCATCATCGACGATTTCGACGACACAGCGTTCCATGCCGATATGCAATCCTTCGTGCTGATCACATTCAAACGCGGTCACACCCCCGTCATTGGCCCCGTACTGGTCATAGACTTCACAGCCGAACGCTTTTTCAATCGCTTCCCGGTAATGGGGGAACAACACTTCTGACGTTGTAATCACACCGTCCAGTTGAATCTTGTATCCTTTTTTCAAAATGTAATTCGCCAGTTCGTAAGCTGAAGAAGAATAGCTGTACAACAGCTTGACCTTTTTCTTTTTCATGGCGCTCACATAGTGATCCATTGTTTCTTCCGACATATTATAGGAAGAAAACGGGATCCAGTTGTTTAAGTAATAGTATAGCCGTCTTTTCACATCAAATCCTGATAAAAGCGATCCGCCGGCGAGAACCCCGATCTTATCTCCTGGGTGATAGCCTGTGACGTTCCAGCCTCGCCAGAGATTCGCCCACATGAGAGAATGTGAGAGTTTAGGCAGATAGTACTTGAACGGCTCTCCTGTAGACCCTCCTGTGCGTTTTTCCTCAGGAGAATAGTCTTCTATATTATTCGCAAGCACTTTGTTTTTTTGACGTTTCAATTCCTCTTTTCCGACAATGGGAAGTTTTTCTAGATCCTTCACCGTCTGAAAATGAGCAGGAGGAAGGTTATGTTTCTCCATATACTCTTTGTAAAAAGGGACTTCGGCATATGCATGCTTAATCAAGTTGGAGACCTTTTCATCTTGTTCTTTGAGAAGTTCCTTCTGATCTTTCCACTGGTTTTCTTTATACGATTGATAATAATGTAGTGCGTTTGTTTTTCGAATCTTTTCCATCAAACGGATCCTTAACTTCTTGATCCAACCCATAATTCCAACTCCTTAAATGTGTGTCAGATAAAAAATTTTTTTATAGTCTTCGAATTAAGTATTCATTATACGTCTCTTCCTGAATTTTGTTCAAGCAAAACCGCTAGAACCCCTACTCCCTCAAGTATTTACGACTCTATTACATTTTCCTACATTTATAGACAGGGTATGGAATATGGTTTATACTTCACTATGTCAATTGCTAATTGAACAACGACTCAGAGGTGCTTTTTTAATGATGATCAATAAAGAAATGTATAAGAAACTTCTGCTCTTATTTATTATAGTACAACCTGTTCTAGACATCCTTACTTTTTTCTCCATTAAGCAATTCGATTCGAGTTTGACGATTGGAATTATTGTCCGTGTTCTATTTATGGGACTTTCCCTTCTGTTTATTTTCTTTGGGAACTCAAGTACATACAAAAAGTACGTCATTCCCTATTTATTGATTCTCTTTGCAGCGGTCGGCATCGGTCTTGTGTATAATTTCTTCGATAAGCCCGTCTTCGAACCATTCCTTGAGCTTCAATTCTTAGCGAAGACACTCTACTTCATCATCATGTTCTGTTCGTACTTATTGTTATTTACAAACAAAGACCAGATGGATGAAACAAAGCTTGATATTCTGAAGTCGCTAACCATTGCGATGTTGATTGTATCGCTTACCATGTTCCTATCCATTGTGACTGGCACAGCTTCTAATACGTACGAATATGGAAAGTTCGGGTTCAAAGGCTGGTTCTTCTCTGGAAATGAGATTAGCTCGATCATCGCCATCAGCTTCCCGCTCGTCTATTTGTACAGCTTGAAGAAGATGGACAACTTTAAACAGTGGTATTACTTCATTCCTGTCTTATTGCTTGCCATCGTTTCGATCTTAATCGGAACGAAGGTCAGTTATTTCGCCGTACTCGGCGCTTCGATCATCATCGTGTTCAGTTACGTCGTATGGTGGCTTGCTTCACTTATTAAAAAGGCGAAGAATCATACGGTTAACTTGCGTCTGATCATGTCACTCGTCTTCCTCATCCTATTTGGTGCGATCACTCCACTCTCCCCATCGTTTACCAACGTTGCTGGAGATGTCGGTAAAATTAGTGAAGAAAAAGCGAAACAGCAAGAAGAAAAGGATAAAGGCGGAGATTCTGAAGGTGGCATGTCGCCTGAAGGAGAGCCCGCTCCGGACGAAGGGGATATCGACGAGGATGTCTCGTTGATTGAATCACCTGTTCTTCGAATCCTGTTAAGCTCACGAAACTTGTTTTTTGCCAATACGTTAGAACAATATAAGAATGCAGATCTTGTTCAAAAATCCTTTGGAATGGGTTATGCTGGAAACTATAAAGAAAATAGAAAACTGATCGAAATGGACTTCTTTGATCTGTTCTTCTCTTATGGAATTATTGGATCATTATTATTATTCATGCCATTCATTACTCTTGCCTTTCTATTTATTAAGCGACTCTTTACGATGCCGCTTCGAGTCATTACACCTGAAAATGTGTTACTGTTCGTAGCCATCGGCATGGGATCAGGCATCGCTTTCTTAGCCGGCCACGTGTTATACGCACCAGCGGTAAACATTTATCTCGCCCTGCCAATGGTCTTAATGATCATTAACTTGCTGCACGCCCGCAGCCATAAACTCAGCTAAAACCGTTTCCTACGATAAGGAGAATTTTTGATGAAAAAGCACACCATTCTTCATGTCGGCCCACTCCCTCCACCTATTGGAGGGATTTCCGTTTTTATAAGCCAATTGAAGAAATTCACGAGCACCGATTATGATCTACAATTTTTTAATATTTTCCCGAAGAAGAACAAGCCGCTGAACAAACTTGTTTACAACTTGATCGTCCTGTTCAAGTTTTTCTTCGTGATCATGGGAATGAAGCCGGCGTTGGTTCATATCCATACGGCAGGCTTCAAAGCATTCACAAAAAGCCGGTTCTTTCTATTAATAGCTAAAGCTTTGAATTATCCGGTCATCCTCCACGTCCATAGCGGAAAGTTCTTTGATTTTTATGCGAATAGCCCGGAGAAGAAAAAGCGAATGATTGAAGATACACTTGCTCGTGCAGATAAGATTGTATGCCTTTCACAGATTTGGAAGGATGAATTCCTAAAGACTTTCGATGTACCGGAAGAACGATATGCGATCATCACAAATGCTATTTTTACGAAAGAATTCGAAAGCGTTCAGCCAAGCTTCCCGAAAGATAAGAAAACCGTTTTGTTTGTTGGCAAGCTTGGAGCCAATAAAGGCGTTCGTGACATTATTGAAATGGCGAAAAAATTGAAAGAACATCCGACCATCGACTTTAAGCTGATGGGCGACGGCCCGCTAAGAAATGAACTTCAGGAAGAAATCGATGCTAACAACTTGAACATTACTTTGCTTGGAACGATGTCAGGCCAAGAAAAGGTCGAACAGTTCGAAAAAGCTCAACTCTTCATTCTTCCTTCCTATTTTGAAGCTCTGGGCCTATCTAATTTGGAGGGGATGGCTGCAGGGCTTGTGGTACTTTCTACTCAAGTTGGTGCGGTTCCGGATATCATCCATGACGATAAAGAAGGCTATCTTTTTAAACCAGGCGATGTCGATGGATTTGTAGAAAAGATCGTTTCCCTTCAACCAGAAACGATGAAGCGCATGTCTGCTCATAATAAACAGCAGGCAAAAGCGTATGACTTTTCTAACTTAAATAACAGGCTGGAGTCCCTCTATCAGGAGATGATCGGCTAACGAGTCGTATAAGGGCTTAATCGTGAGCGATTTAGTCCTTTTTTTCGTATAATTCTGCTATATTAGATTTTGAAAGAGTTGACATACTAAGTTCAAAACCGATATCTTATAAAGATGTGAAACATCACAACGATGAAAGTTTAACTATATATCAATGAGCGTTTACGCTCTTATACATTACGGGAGGTAGTCAGGAAATGGAAAGTATCTCAGACGAAGCTGTTGTTAACGACGCTGGAATCGATTCCAGCGAATTGATGCAAGATATGTCCTTAGTGTTGTTCGGTGCATCCGGAGATCTCGCAAAACGAAAGCTTTATCCAGCTTTATATAACTTATTCCTTGAGGGTAAAATGCCCCCTTCCATCTCAGTAGTTGGACTGGGGAGAAAGCCTTTCTCCAACGAGGACTTTCATGCCCTTATAAAAGAAGCATTGGAATCATTTTCAAGAAGAGACATTGTGTCTTCCTCTTTAGACGAGTTTCTGGAGAAATTCCGTTACTGCATTTTTGATGCAACAAAACAAGAATCTTATAAGGACTTACAAGATTTTATAGAGACTCGGGAGAGCGAGCTTAACATCCCTGACAATCGCCTCTTTTACTTATCCGTTGCTCCAAAGCTTGTGGATCTGATTACGACGAACTTGCACAAGAATGGCATCAGCCAGACAAAAGGCTGGAAGCGTCTAATCATTGAAAAGCCGTTTGGCAGTGACTTGAAGTCTGCTCAAGAGTTGAATGCAAAGCTGAAAGAAGTGTTCGACGAGGATGAAATCTTCCGTATTGACCACTATCTTGGAAAACCGATGGTTCAAAATCTTGAGTCACTCATTCGTCCGAATCCAATATTGAAATCTTTATGGGATCATCATCAAATCGCAAACGTACAGATCACCGCAAGTGAGACCGTCGGAGTTGGGACAAGAGCCGGCTACTATGATCAAGCAGGTGCGATTCGCGACATGGTTCAAAACCACTTGCTTCAGTTAGTCATGATGACAGCTCTTCACCACCCGAAAAAGTTGTCGCCAAAAGAAATTGAAGATAATAAGAGAGAAATTATGGAGTCCCTTCGTCCTGTTGCGAAAGACGAAATGTCACAGCACATCGTTCGCGGTCAATACGAAGCAGGTGAAGTTGAAGGTGAAACGGTGAAAGCTTACCGCGAAGAAGACGGAATCGATCCGGATTCCAATAATGACACCTTCTTTGCTGCGCGCTTATACATCGATAATGAGTATTGGAAAGGCATTCCGTTTTACATTCGCACAGGAAAACGAATGAAGGAGAAATCCACTCGTATCGTTATCGAGTTTAAAAATGAAGCCGATGAAACAGAAAACCCTGAAGAAATCGGGTTAGTTTCCAATCTATTAGAGATTGAAATCAACCCTGCAGAAAGTGTCAGCTTGAGAGTTAATATTAAGGATCAATCCAACGAGCAGTTTGAACCGGCGTTTATTACGTTTTCTAAAAATCCATCCTCTCAGCCAGAGGCTTACGAGCGTCTGCTGAATGATGCGATGCAAGGAAACTCTACCTACTTCGCGCATTGGAATGAAGTAGAGCTGTCCTGGAAGTGGATTCAGCCGATCCTGGAAGCATTCGAGGAAGACGGACTTCCATTAAACTTCTACCCTGCTGGCTCCACTGGCCCAGAAGCCTCTCACAAGCTGTTAGAAACAGACGGATTTAACTGGTGGTAAAAGTATAGTGTGGAAGCGACTGGTCAGCGACGTACGGACTGGACTGAGCTGGAGGAGATAAAGGAAACACGGAGAACGGAGTGATCCGATGTTGACTTATCGTACAGAAGTGAGGGAAGTCTCGCTAGTTGCTAGGAGCTGGAACCGGTTTTCATTTAAGTGGAGAAGCCTTGGTAGACCCGACAAGCTTAAGAACGAATGTTACGTGAAGTGGTCTTTCTTCACGTAACATTTGGACTTAAGACCTCGAGGGGGTAGGAACTTAAGCTGGATGGTACCAGTCACACGTTAAAACGAAATATAATTTTTTCTTCACAACCATGAAAGGAACAGATCATCTATGACAAAACAACAAATGGGTGTCATCGGTTTAGGAGTCATGGGCGCAAACCTTGCTCTCAATATGGAAGACAACGGCTACTCCGTGTCTGTGTATGACTACTGGACTGATCGCGTAGACGAAATGGTAAACAACGAAGCAGCAACCAAAAATATCAAGGGAACCTACACCGTTGAAGAATTCATCCGTTCACTTGAAAAACCACGTAAAATTCTGATGATGGTAAAAGCAGGTGAAACGACGGATAAAGTTATTGAAACGTTGCTTCCTCACTTGGAAGAGGGAGATATTCTGATCGACGGTGGTAATACATTTTATAAGGATACAGAACGAAGAGCTTCTTCCTTGAAAGAGGCAGGCGTTCACTTTATCGGTACCGGTTTTTCCGGCGGTGAAGAAGGAGCAAGAACAGGCCCTTCCATCATGCCTGGCGGACCTAAAGAAGCCTATGAAGAAGTGCAGCCAATTTTTGATGCGATTTCCGCTAAAGTGGAAGGCACTCCTTGCAGTACCCACATTGGTCCAGAGGGTGCGGGGCATTATGTAAAAATGGTCCACAATGGCATCGAATACGGAGATATGCAGTTGATTTCAGAAGCTTATTTCCTTTTGAAGAATGTCGTTGGTTTAACGGCTCAAGAGCTTCATGATGTGTTTGCCGAATGGAACAAAGGCGAGCTGGACAGCTATCTGATTGAGATTACCGCTGACATTTTTACAAAAATTGATGATGAAACTGGCGAGCCTCTAGTCGAGAGAATTCTCGATACGGCCGGCCAAAAGGGAACCGGAAAGTGGACGAGCATCAATGCTCTGGAGCTTGGGGTTCCGCTTCCGATCATTACAGAATCCGTGTTCGCCCGCTTCATTTCTGCAATGAAGGAAGAGCGTGTGAGAGCGAGCAAGCAGATCAGCGGTCCTGAAATTGCTCCATTCTCTGGAGACAAACAGGCTGCGATTGAATCGGTAAGAAAAGCGTTGTATATGAGTAAAATCTGTTCCTACGCTCAAGGATTCGCTCAGATGCAATCCGCTTCTAAGGAAAAAGAATGGAACCTCAATTATGGGGACATTGCTATGATCTTCCGTGGGGGCTGTATCATCCGTGCTCAGTTTCTTCAAAAAATCAAAGAAGCGTATGACAGAGATGCTGATTTAGATAACCTGCTTCTTGATCCGTATTTCAAAGATATCGCTGAGAAGTATCAGTCCAGCTTACGTGAAGTTGTAGGCATGGGCGTTACCAACGGAGTTCCTGTCCCAGCGCTATCAAGCGCCATTGCTTATTTTGACAGCTATCGTACAGCGGATCTTCCTGCGAACCTTCTGCAGGCCCAACGTGACTATTTCGGTGCGCACACGTATCAGCGAAAAGATAAAGAAGGCACCTTCCATACCGAATGGACAAAATAAGACGGTAGAGAAATACAGCTCAACTCTGAGCTGTATTTTTTATATTCCGAGGAATTTATGGAATACTGAGGAGAGGAATTAAATACCCCACCCACTATATAAGACTCGTTACGTATTATGAAAAGAGGTGATTAGACTTGGATAAAACAACAAATCATGTTCAAGTCGGCATTAAAGAAAATTCCATTCAGTTCTTCTTACTCGTTGTCATTAATTTGTTCGTCGGTTCGATGGTCGGTTTAGAACGGACAATTCTCCCTATTATAGGTGAAGAAAATTTCGGCATTGCTTCTACCAGCGCCGCGCTATCCTTTATCGTCAGTTTCGGCTTTTCCAAAGCCATTGTAAATTTCTTTGCGGGTGACCTAGCTGATCGATACGGACGCAAACAAGTGCTGGTTGTCGGTTGGTTCATAGGATTCATTGTTCCTTTACTCGTGATTTTCGCTCACGCCTGGTGGGTGATTATTGTTGCTAACATTTTCTTAGGGGTCAACCAATCTTTAACCTGGTCGATGACCGTGAACATGAAGGTGGATCTTGCTAAATCGGACCAAAGAGGATTAGCCGTAGGGTTTAATGAATTCGCCGGTTATCTAGGTGTTGCTTTGATGGCTGCCGTATCTGGTTACATTGCTTACACATACTCACTCAGTCCAGAACTGTTTTACATCGGCATTGGTCTTGTAATAATCGGTATCATTCTATCCTTAATTGTTAAAAATACAGATCAGCATCTTAAGCTTCAGTCGAAACAGCAAAAGAACCGGGAACAATCGATATCTATTGGGGAAGTATTCAAGCAAACTTCCTGGAAGGATAGAAATTTATCAAGCAGCAGTTTTGCTGGATTAACGACGAACTTGAAAGATGGAATGGCCTGGGGACTTTTCCCGATCTTTTTTGCAGCAGGCGGGTTATCCGTTGGCCAAATTGGAACGGTCGTTGCTGTCTATCCTGCTGCCTGGGGATTCTTTCAGCTGTTTACAGGCTTATGGAGTGACAGAATCGGACGTAAAAAACTGATCGTCTCAGGGATGTTTGTGCAAGCTTTTTCTCTGTGGTTCATATTATTCGTCGATACCTTTTCCTTATGGATTGCCGGAGCGCTGTTATTAGGAATTGGAACCGCTATGGTATATCCAACGATTATAGCCTCCGTTAGTGATGTGGCCCATCCCGATTGGCGGGCAAGATCCTTAGGGGTTTACCGATTCTGGCGGGACAGTGGCTATGCCTTTGGTGCCTTACTTGCAGGGATCATCGCAGATACGCTTTCCGTCCACTGGGCGATCGGTCTTGTTGCCCTTCTCCCCTTCCTATCGGGAGTGATCTCACTTTCAAGGACAGACGAAACCTTACAAGGAAAATAGAATTCCCATCAAAACGCGCAGCCCCATTGGACAGGGCTGCGCCTTTTTATTATTTGAATAGGTTAGGCTGTTGTTTTTCTTCTATAGAGAAGCATTCCTCCGCCGAGTAGAATCAGTACTCCTCCCAGCATGAGAGAAGTAGGATAAGAAGTCGCCGTGTCAGGCATTTCTCCGCCTTCTTTGATTGTTTCCTCTAAAGGCTTCGCTTGATCCAATACCTCTTGCGGAATTTCGATTGGATCTACGCCGTTAAAGTTCTCTAGAGTCATCTTAGTAGACTGAGAAATGGTCGCTGGCTCTTCTCCTGTTTTAATAGTCATCTCAAGATCCATCATCATACTCGTAAGGTAGTGATTCTCCTTATCAATGGTCATCTGATAGGAGACATCTTTGATTTCTACATCTTCAAGTAATTGCTTCATCATGGAGTCCATTTCTTTATTACTCTCGGTATTCATGTTTGACTGCATCATTTTCATCGACATTTCTAAGAGCTTTTGTCCATCTCCTTCAAACGTAAGCACATAGGCTTCCTCTTCTTCCTGCACACTCATGTCTTTCGCAAGTGTGAGCGCCTGATTCAATTGCCCATCTGCCATGGCCATCTTTTGAATAGATTTATTCATCTCATCAGATAGTTTTACCCATCCTTCACCAGGCATTTCGGCATAATACCCCTGTTCCGTTAAATAAGACTCTACTGTGCTTCCTGGCATTTTTGTAGTCATATGCATAGCAAATGGATCTAAAGTAACATCGGAAACAGCTTCAGAGGTCATCGTCTTACTGTTGCCCTCATTCATCATGGGCATGGGTGATTCTGTAACGGTGCGGAGGGTGTAGCTATCGAGCCCCTTCATCGCTTCATTCGATTTCTTCAGAATTTCTTCTGCACTCATTTCTGCGGCTGCAATTTGGAAAGGCAAAACGAACAGGACAACGAGGGCTACGGACAGGCTAAACAGCTTTTTCAACATCGAAACACTCCTAGTATGAATTTGGCAAAATTTCATGAGTCTATGTATGCGAGAAACAAGGCTGACGTTTAACCCACTTTTTTCCACCTACCACCTAGTAGCCTAATTATGACAAAAATAAACATTTTTATGTGATTATTTTTTACTATGTAACTGACCAAAAAAAAGCAGCCAATCAAGGCTGCCTTTTTCTATGATTTTAACTTAGGATTTTCTTTCTTCGCTTCTTTCACTCTTGGTTTACGATATCCGCCAGCAATGTCGGCTTGCTTAAATTCTTTTGCATAAATGACTTCCTGCGCGTCGGATAATTGATCCCCATTTCCTCTTATCGGTTGATACTGTGCATTATTTGCCATAGTGTTCATCCTTTCTTTGGAATTGGGTTATGTACAGGTTGTTCCACGTTGGAAAAGCCATTAAACGTGCAAGTACATTAATTATTTAGAACGACAAGGAACAATTAAAACCACTTACTCAAAAGAGACCTTTTTTATCAATAGTTATAATTCTGTTCAGGAAGTTGCTCATAAACACCAGAATCAGCTTTCAATATAGAACCATCAGCAATGGCTTCAGAAGTTTCTTGCATCGCTAGAAATGCTTGCTTAGTTAAGTACCCATTTGATTTCTGTCCTAATACGTATGGTTCATAGCTGTTATCAGCCATTCCCCTCATTTCAAATAGAATAACTGGAATATCATATTGAAGTGCCATCGCATTAGAAGCAACATTCGGTTTAGAAGTAGGAGCATCATATTTAAATATATGTGTCCAGCCCAGTGGCTCCAAACCTTGGTATAAAACAGTTGCTAATCGCTTAGATTGCTCTGTAACTACAGAATTAACTTCAGGATTCTGCGGGGTTAGAAGAGAGCCGGTAGTATACCTATCGTTATAATCTTCCTGTGTCCCTTGATGGTGCATATCTATCATATAATCTATCTTGTATTTTTGGAGAACATTCTCATGTAAGGCTTTGGTTTCTGGTGCTGCCTTTTTAACATGGTCGCGATTTAGATCGACTCTATTTGCATTATAACGTGTTAGATGACGTCCGCTGGCTACGTGATCCTCTAAGGAAAAATTAACATCACCCATGGCTCCATCTGCATTCAACATTGGCAAAATAAGAATATTCACATGTTTAAGCATCTTTTGATTCTTTTTACTATTGGAACCTAAGTGACGAATGTAATCGAGGGCTCCTTCTGTTGTTAGTGCCTCATTACCATGTTGCTGTGTAAGATAAAGAATGGTCGGATTATCTGGATTAGTTATGTATTTGACTAAGAAAATTTCCCTTCCCTCATTCGTTTCCCCAATCACTTCTAAATCCATCTGTTCCTGCTTCACATCTTCTTTTTGCAGAAAACTCTTCATCTCCTTGTAAGTAGTCAGCATTGCTGTCTGTACTGTCTCGTTACCGTTAACATCAGGTCCATTTGCTGCAAAAGAGGGGGTAATCCCCACACCTGCAGTTGCAAGGGTGATGGATAAAGACATAGCTATTACTTTTTTCTTCATATGCTCATCTCCTTAAAGTGGTTATACGAAATTAGTAAAGGAAGGAAAGAAGTTTCCTCTACTACTAAAATTAATTCTACATATGTAAAAATTATCCTTTAATAGATTTTAAATCCAGGATGCTTATGGAGTATATCCCCTTAGTCCTTTCCCCTTTCCATCCTTATTAGTAGATTTCCACTACATCAGAATCATTTTTTTATCCGCTAATAACAACAAGTGACTGTATCTTCAACTGTAAAATCCGGTGATTTAGAGAAGTCCATTACGTTAACAGCCGAATAATTTCAATCGTTATTAAAGCAAAAGCCCTGTCTCTGATATTCAGAAACAGGGCTTTGCTTTTTATTGAGTGACTACTTCTTTAAGATCAGCTACCAGGATATACCGCTCTGGTGCAGACCCGATAAAATTAAATGGATAACACGTCGTTACGGTTAACGTTGCCTGTGGTTTGGGTACAATGACTGTCCGATCATCTGCATCGACGATTCGTACTTTTCTTACTTTATACGTGAATTCGCCAGCATCCGTCATTACGATAAGGAGATCATTCATCCCCACTTCCCCTAGTCTGCGAAAAACCGTGTCGCGGTGTCCGGAAAGCACTGAATTGTCTTTTTCACCAGGCAGTACACTTCCCGCAAAATGACCGACACCTTTTTCAAGTTCATCTTCATCGGTTCCGTGGTAGATAGGCAGAGTCGCATCCAATTTCGGAATGTACAATTCTCCCATTCTTTCCCCTTGTTTTGGACGATTTTTATATAAGGGTTCGGCGCTTACCTCTTTTGATGGAGGTGTAACGTTAGCATCCGCTTCCTTGGGGGCTATTGAATGGTCCTCTATCGTTTTTTCTTTTGGAACTATTCCTGATTTGAACAGAACATATCCCTTGGCAAACGTGTATACATTCGTCGTTGTGAGCCATAATCCTGCGGTCAGTAAGCCCACACTTACAACCAAGAGCAGATACCTTTTTACTTTCTTACTTCTGAGCATACTTGAACCTGCGGTAAAAGAAGAAACCTAACGCCAACATAGCGAAACCTGCAGCCGCTTTTTCAACAGCAAACGAAGCTGTTTTTGGTAATTTTGCGCCTTGTTCCGTTTGGATGGCCGGACGGTTTTCCACTGTATCAGGTTTTACTGGTTCAGATTTCACAGGTGCTTTTTTAGCTGGAGTTGCCTTCGCGCTTTCGCTTTGCTCCTGAATGACACTTAGTTGTTCCAGGTCGTTACCAGTATCTTTAATTAGTTCTGAGCTAAACATATCTCCTGTAAGGACCAGGTCTGCGAGAAACTCGCCTTTAGTGTTGTGAAGGACGATCATTAAATCGTAACCTTCGGATGAAGTCATCCCTAAGATCGTTGAGATGGATACCTGCTCTTTTGCGCCATCTTTTACTAAATAAAAGGAAACATCTAAATCCAGGAGTTGCATCATCTGAGTAAAGATATCAAGCAATTCAGCTATTTGCTCAGCAGTTAACTCTGTGGCTACTTCAAAGTCTGCAAAAGCCATCATCCGCGCAGAAAGCTCATCAAGTCTTTCTATTTTTGCAGGGTCCTCAAGATCCAACTCCATTAAATGATTAAATAATCGCTCTAACTCTTCTTCAGTAAGCCCAAAGTCTGTAAAAAGACCATCGAGATCACCATATTCTATTTCCTCATCACTATAGAGGTAGTTCCATAATGCCCAATCCAGTTCTTCTACGTACTCGTAGTTTTCAATGGAATCACCATTCTGGTTTAATAAATCTACAAGCTCTTCATAGCTTAACTCATAATCTTCAAGCAGTTGATGGAGGGTTTCATCTGTCAAAGGAGTCATATTGTAAAAAGAGAGGTCCATATCCAAATCCTCAACAAGGGCATAAGCATCCAGAATGCTTTGGCCTTCCTCCAGTTCCCCATTCTCTATTAATAATTGAGATGCTTCCTCAAGACTTAAACCATAATCACTGAGCAGTACATTCAAATTTTCTTCCGTCAATGGTTCTCCTAAAAATTCTCTCAGTTCATCCATGTCTTCGAAATCTTCAAGACTCAGTTCATAAAAATCAAGATATTCCTCTAAATCCTGAACCGTCCATCCCAGCTCTGCTACGAAACTTTCTACCTCATTCGTATGAGGAGCTGCATAATTTACACCAGGGAACAAAGTAACAACCAACCCCACCAAAACAGCCATAACTAAACCTCTCACCAATTTTCCTCCTACTATTCAATTGTTAATATCTAGAATATTATAAATCTACTTTTTCAAAATAGATAGCTTTATTTTGTCAAAGTTAAAAGGAAAATGTTGGTTTTGGTTTAAATATAGAACGATCAACGAGAGGGTCTCCGTTTTTATGGTTTTGGGGTAGACATTAAAAATTTTTTTCTTTACAGGCGACCACCAAGTAATGATTCCTTACATTCGTTTAAAAACGAAATAACGTCACACAAGGGTTTTGTTTCACTTATATTATCCAAGTTTTTACGATTTAGCCGGAATAATTTCTTCTCTTTTTTTACCATCAATAATATGATTCCTTTCTATCCACAATAAAGAAAAAGAAAGCAAGGTTGGGGAAATATGAAGCACTATATCGTCTATATCTGGTCTTTATTGGATCCATTTTATTTTCGCCTGGCACGTTTATCTTACATCCATAAAAACAAAAATGATTTAAAAAATATTTTCCGCGTTAAACTCATTTCCTATAAGGGAAAACCATTTATTTGTAGAGATGGGACAAAGGTCGAAGAGAATGACAAAGTCTTAAAAATTCATCTCCACAATATCCGATTGATACGTGAAATGAAGCATATTAAAAACGACATAAACCAGGCGCGTTATATTTTTAAAGCTGTCCATGAGTCCTTACCTGAATTGGCTACTTATGTTTACAATCATTACGATGTCGCTCATATTAAAGGAATTATTGGAGTAACAGCACTCAGCAGAGGATCCTTTCGTCTAGGATTTGAGGCCGTTCCTATTTCCAATCTTTTTTACAAAGGATTGAAATACACTTCCTTTATTATGATCCGATCCATGTATCGAAAGCCTCCAAGCCTTGCCGATCTAAGGACTCATCAGCCTTCTTATATTTATATGTCAAAAGAACAACTGATGGATAAGTACCACTAGTCCTCAAAAGAAAGAGGCTGTCTTTACTCCTTACATTGGAGAAAGACAGCCTCTTTTCATTAATTTCCTGATGAAGATTCAAGATGATGAAGCGTAATCTCTGGTCGACTTCCAATACGAATATTTACACCTGTCTGCCCAAGTCCTTCACTGATATAAAATGGTCTGCCTTCATGACGATGGAATCCCTTCACCATATTCATCCTTGGCAGTTTCCCCATCTTAACTAGATGGTAGGCTTTAGGATACAAAATCTGCCCTCCATGAAAATGGCCGGATAACAAGTAATCGAAATGAAAATCACCCATTTCTAACACGATATTTGGGTCATGGGTAAGCACTAAATTATATCCTTCTTTTATGCCAGTAAATGAAGCCTCAAGATCGCTCCTCTTCGTGCTGTAATCATCAATTCCTATCACATTAATGATATGACCATTCATTTCTAAGGTCACATGTTCATTTTGCATGGTTATACACTCATATTGCTGCAAAGTTTCTTTCAGTTTGTTAAAGTTTTTCTTCCTTAAAACATAATCATGATTGCCGAAAACAGCAAAGATCCCGTGTCGTGGATTCAGGTCTCTCAGTACTTCTAAATAGGGGACGAGCTTAGGAATCGTCCATTTTCGATCAAGAAAATCACCTGTAAGCGCAATGAGATCATAATTTTGAGTCTTCAATTTATTATATAATTCCATTGGTGTAATTGAGATATTTTCTAAATGAAGATCGGAAAGATGCAATATATTCAGCGGCGGCATCGTCTCCATATTTTTAGTTGTATCTACTTTGATGGTGTTGATCTGTACTTGTCTCGTGTTCTTGTACGCTATATTGCCTATAACTCCAATCAATACACTTAACGCTGCAATCCAAATCATCAAACGAACACCTCCCACCTCATTATACTAGGATAAAAGGACTTTTTACCTAGTAAATGATGGATAGGTTTCCATTCGACCTTACCCACTAAAACCATGCTTTTGATAGTAAGTGAACTGCCGTCTGGATTTCTTTTTCAGAGAGAGACCCGTAGCCAATAAGAACCGTTTGATTATCATGTTTCCCATAATAGGAAATCGGATGGACTTTCACATCAAATTCTAAAGCCTTCTCGATCAGTTCTTTTTCTGTCATTCCATTAGGAATACGCAAAAGCACATGCAAGCCAGAATCTTGTCCGATGACTTCTACGTCTTCAGGGAAACATTGTGAAATTGCTGAAAGAAGTGTATCTCTTTTCTTGCGATAAATGGTTTTCATTTTTTGAATGTGCTTTTGCAAGTGGCCTTTTTGGATAAATTCTTTAAGTACGGCTTGATCGATTCGCGAAACGGTTTGGGCGTAAAAAAAGAGCTTTTCTTGATAGGTTTGCAAAAGCTTCCCTGGTAAAACCATATAACTGATTCGCAGTGACGGCATCAGTCCCTTGGAAAAATTCCCTAAATAAATCGTGTTATCCGAATAGTCGAGGCTATAAAGCGATGGAATCGGCTGACCTGAATAGCGGAATTCACTATCATAATCATCCTCAATGAGATAGCGGTGTTCTTTTGCCTGCACCCACTTCAATACCTCGGCTCGCCTCGAAACCGGCATAACGGTACCATTTGGGAAGTGATGAGATGGAGTCAATATACAGATATCCGCATCACTTTTTTCCAAATCATCTAGACTCATTCCCTGCGAATCTACCGGCACTAACCGGACTTGCTTGTCTGGAAGGTACGCTAAAGCGTATTTGCGATGATAGCCAGGATCTTCGACCGCGTAAGTACAGTCAGGCAGCATTTGAAACAACAACTTCAGTAAGTAATGCGTTCCTGAACCTAGAATAATCTGACTTGGAAGACAGTCGACGCCCCTTGTTTCTTTAATGTAAGCAGCAATCTCCTCCCTCAAATCGAACTCTCCCTGAGGATGGCCAAGCTTTAACAAATTTTCATCCTCTTTCTTTAACGTATCATGAACGACTTTGCGGTACGTTTCATAAGGAAAGGAGGCTGTATCAATCCCCGAGTGAAAGAAATCGTAGAGGGCCGATTCGTCATTGACCTTCTTTTCTTTTACCTTTGAATGGCTTGCCTGTTTCTTGTTGAACTCATGCTGGATATCCTTCACAAAATAGCCTCTCCGCGCTAATGCCTCGATATATCCCTCCGTGACCAATTGTCCGTAAGCCATTTCGATCGTGTTTTGACTTAAGGACGATTCCCTTGATAACTCTCGTTTCGATGGCAGTTTTGTATCAGGTAAAAGATCTCCTGACTCAATTTTCTTTCGTATATGTAGATACAGCTGCTCGTATAAAGGCTGCTCTTTATTGAGTTTGAAATTAATAAGGAAACTTCCCATTCTCTGACCCCTTTAATCTATGATATAATTCGGTCATCAACAATGTCAGTTTAAAGTATATATGTAGAAAAGGCAACTTCGCCCGGTCAACGTCAGGTGTGAGTCTCTAATAAGGAATGGAAAGGAGAGGCTATATGAAAAGTACGTTCAAAGATCTTACTCTCTTAGTCATCGGAGCTTTTGTTTTTGCTATCGGGGTCAATTATTTTGCCATACCAAACCGATTATCTGAAGGCGGTATTATTGGGATTACGATTGTTACTTACTATTTGTTTGGATGGTCACCAGGACTCATCAACTTCATTTTAAACACAAGTTTATTGGCGATTGGATATAAATTTTTCACAAAACGAATGACGATTTATACCATCCTTTCCATCCTGCTCTCCTCGTTATTCCTCCACATAACCATTGGCTGGGGGGAGAATCTAAATGGGGATTCTTTATTGGCCGCACTATTTGCGGGGTTATCTGTCGGCCTGGGAATTGGTTTAATTTTTAAAGCCGGCGGCACATCTGGAGGAAGTACGATTCTCGCCCGTTTATTGAATCAATTTCTGGGCTGGAGTGTGGGTAATGCGATGTTAATCATAGACATCACGGTCATAGTGGCCTCATCTTTTGTGATTGGAAAAGAACGTGCCATGTATACGTTAGTGGCGGTCTACGTAGGAGCGAAAATCATCGATGCCATTATTGAGGGGACCGAAGAACGAACGGCTGTCATGATCATCTCGGATTCTCACGAAGAGATCCTCCAAACCATTACAAACCGAATGTCCCGTGGAGTCACTGTCCTTGAAGCTAAAGGAGGATACACCAATACAAATAAGAATGTGTTGTATATCGTCATTAATAAACGCGAGATCATTCAATTGAAAAAGTTTATAGAAGAGATTGATCCTACCACCTATATCACCACGCACAGGGTTCAGGAAGTTTTCCGCCAGGGGTATAGAGGTAAATGATTTGAGTATGAAAAAAGAGAGCTGAGACTGATCAGCTCTCTTTTTTGTAGTCTTATTAAAGCGAATGAAACAAGACATTTGACGTATTTCGCCCCTCCATGTAAAATGGCCACATAAATAAAAGTTTCCTATACGCAACTTTTAAAGAATACATCAACATTGAGAGGTGAAAGACATGATTGAAGCATTCAAAGAACTCAACCCAGTCATGCAAGCATTGATCGGTACATTATTTACATGGGGGATGACGGCTTTAGGTGCCTCACTCGTGTTTTTTGTTAAAGGAGCGAATCAGAAATTTTTAGATAGTATGCTCGCCTTCGCAGGTGGGGTCATGATTGCAGCCAGTTACTGGTCACTACTTGCACCGGCGATCGAAATGTCTTCTGACGGGGCCGTTCCATCCTGGATTCCGGCTGTTGTCGGTTTTCTATTAGGTGGTGTTTTGCTGCTTTTCATTGACCGTATGTTGCCGGCTCTTAACACGGATCGCTATTTGCATGATATTAAAGATAACCGAGCGAAGAATCGTACAGCTCTGCTCGTCTTTTCTATGACGCTTCACAATATTCCTGAAGGGCTAGCGGTCGGTGTGGCGTTCGGAGCGCTTGCTTCCAACGTTACAGAATCGACACTAGCAGGTGCAATGGCACTCGCAATTGGAATTGGTATTCAGAACTTCCCAGAAGGTACGGCTGTATCCATGCCGTTACACCGGGACGGAATGGGGAAAAAGAAAAGTTTCATGTTCGGTCAATTTTCCGGTATGGTGGAACCGATCGCTGCGGTCATAGGGGCCTTTGCTGTTATTGCGATTGAACCCATTCTGCCTTACGCGCTTAGCTTTGCTGCAGGTGCAATGATCTTCGTTGTCGCAAAAGAGATCATTCCTGGTTCGCATGAAAAAGGGAATGTCAATCTTGCATCGATCAGCCTTATGCTTGGTTTTGCGGTGATGATGACGTTGGATGTGGCGCTTGGCTAATCCTTTCATAAAGAAAGTAAAACCATCAGAGCTTATATGCTCTAAGGGTTTTGTAGTCGTTTAAGTTGTAACAATTTTCATTCAAGATAAGCCCTCTATTCCTGAGTACTCAGTTTTGAGGCTTTCATGGGTCCGTTACGTAATAAGTGAAGGGGTGGCAGGAAAACGACTCGCTTTCCTGCGGGGGAACTGGCAAGCCTCCTAAGTCGCTGTGCTCATTGTGGGGTCTCGCCTAGATCCTTCTCCCGCGGGAGTCTCGCCGTTTTCCAGCCACCCATCTGTTCTGTGATGAACGACCCCATTTATATGCATGAGTATTAAGGTTATGACAAGGTTCTCTATTAAGGAGAATCCTCTGCAAATGACAGTATTAGAGCTTATCGAAAGGTTTTTTGCAATATACCTTCCATTGGGAAATCTGGAGCGTTTCCGTTATCCGATCAATCGTAAGGAGGGCCGGGAATTGGCGAGACTTCTGTGGGATGAGCATGACAGGTGAGACCCCGGAGAGCGATAGCTCGAGGAGGCTCACCGCATGCCCGCGGAAAGCGAGTCATTTCCCGGCCCTCCTGTTTCTATCTATTGAAACGGGAAAGAAACCAATTTATCTTGTAATCTGGACTGGAGCACACTTTGCTTATTTTAAACTTTTCTCACTGTAAAGTTATCGCGTAATACCGGCCAGTTTTGCGGGAAAGGGTTTCCCAGCACCCAGTAACTGCCGCCTCTCAAACCATAGTTCGTAATCGCGTCATACTTAACCTGCATACTACGGGCATCTTCAAACCATACTTCATGATCCTGCCCTGATTCATCTCTATAACGGAAATAAGGAGATTGATAAGTCTCGTCATACTGTATCTCTACACCGTACTTGGCTGCAAGCTGTACGGCTTCTTTTGGACTTACCGTTCGAGCGAATGTACCTTCCACCCATGGGATTTTCCAATCACGGCCGTACAAGGGCACGCCCATCATAATTTTATCCCTCGGTATGGCAGTTACCGCATAATCCAATACCTCTCTTACCTTGTTGATCGGGGCAATCGCCCATGGTCTGCCTCCCGCCCATCCCCATTCATACGTCATGATGACAACAAAATCGAGAATCTCCCCATGAGCTGGGTAATCATGTGCCTCATATAATAACCCTTGCTGATCCGCTTTAATCTTTGGTGCAACGGCTGTAGAAACGGTATACCCTGCTGGCCGCAGCCTAGCCACTACTCTTCGAAGAAAATTATTGTAGTTTTCCCTGTCCTCCGGATAAACATATTCAAAATCAATGTTTAAACCTGTATATCCTTTTTCCTCCATCTTAGCAAGGATGTTAGTAATCAACGTTTCCTGCAGGTCAGGGTTTCTCAAAATCGCCGCCGCTTTATCGGAGCTGAACGATCCATTGGTGAAATTCGTTAATACCATTAGAGGCGCAACATTATTCGCTTTTGCCGCTTGTAGAACAGACTCTTCATTCATCTCTGTAATGGAACCATCTTCTCTAACCCCATAAGTAAAAGGGGACAAATACGTGAAGTTCCTGCCAAGAGCAAGGACCTCGTTCCTCCCGGCTGCACTTGTTCTGGTCGTGTACGCATTGATTTCTTTTACAGGTCTCGGTTTTCTTGGGATATACAACGTCTGCCCGACGTAAAGCAAAGAAGGATTGGTCAGCCCGTTCACTTGAATCATTCGTTCGGCTGAAATTCCGTACCGTTGAGATAGGCTCCATACACTGTCTCCAGGTTGAACAGTATGAGGAAAGTATGGAAGCACCAACAGATCTCCAATAAAGATCAAGGAAGGATCAGAGATTTGATTGAATTCCGCAAGCTGCTGAACAGAAATACCAAAACGCTGGGCAATCGCCCAAAGAGAATCTCCAGCTTGAACGACATATTCCCTTCCCCCCTCTGGAATGACCAGTGCTTGCCCAACAACTAATACATCAGGGTTCTCCAATTGATTGAGTAAAATGATTTGATTCATATCAGAGCGATAAGACCGAGCTATTCCCCATAGGGACTCTCCAGATTTCACCACATGTATTTGCACGCCACGCTCACCTCACAAGCAGTCTCTATATCTCATGCTATTCATGCAGAGTCTGTCCTATTAAGAGCATGGCTATATTTAAAAACCTTTTATTAATATAATTTAATAGAATTATTTAATAGATCTATTAACCAATAAATACTATACAAATATATAAAAATTTTACAACCCTCCCCTTCGACCGACATGCCAGGGTTCCAAAGGTTTCTTGTTTAAATTTTCTCAAAATCAGGTGTTTATTTGCTATTCTAGTGGGAATATGCGGTGTACGTGGAGAGTTCCCTATTATTTACAATCGTTCGAAAAGGCTTTAAGGAGAAATTTATCTTTTACAAGGAGTGTTAGTAAACATGGAAGATCTCTATCCTTCCCGTAAGAATAGTAAGCCAGAGATTATTGAACGCAAGGATCCAGTCATCCATTCGGACCTGTCTAAAGATAAAGGCCCGTTATCTGATGAACAAATCAATTTCTATCAAAAAAATGGATTTCTACAAATAGAAAACTTCTTCTCCCCTGATGAGGTTTCTGAAATGCAAAAGGGAATTTTTGACCTGCAAGAATCTAGTCGAGAGGTAGATTCTGAAAAGGTTATTCGTGAGCCGGAGAGTGACGAGATTAGATCTATTTTTCATGTCCATAATGATGACCAGTACTTCAAAAAGGTGACCAATGACCAGCGCATTCTCGACATTGTGCAATATTTGCTGGGAAGTGATGTCTATATCCACCAGTCCCGCATCAATTATAAACCAGGCTTTACTGGAAAAGAATTCGACTGGCATTCTGATTTCGAAACTTGGCACGTGGAAGACGGTATGCCAAGAATGAGGGCAGTCAGTCTATCTATTGCTTTGTCTGATAACTATATTTTTAATGGCCCTCTGATGCTGATCCCTGGTTCCCAGAATTATTTTGTCAGCTGTATCGGAGAGACACCAGAGGAAAATTACAAGGAATCTTTGAAAAAGCAGAAATTAGGAGTGCCTGATCACAACAGCTTGAGATGGCTTGCAGAAAATGGCGGAGGAATTTCTGTGCCGACCGGAAAAGCCGGAGCCATTACTCTATTTGAATCGAACACAATGCATGGATCAAACGGCAACATTACCCCCTATAGCCGTAACAATCTGTTTATGGTATTCAATAGTGTAGAGAACCAGCTTGTCAAACCTTTTTCAGGAGGAAAAGAGCGTCCTGAATTTATCGCTGTGAGAGAAGGCGCGAAGCGGTTAAGCTTACGTTAATCCTATACTTACCAGGGAACTCTCATTTTTTCTGCTGTTCACAAGGGAACCCCTTTTGTGAACAGCTTTTTTTATTGTCTATCCTTCACCATCGATCAATAAAGGTCAAGAATCTACAAAAGAAACACTACTATCAAACCATTATTATACATTTTTTCATGTTCGTATCTGCTAGGATAAGAGTACACTTTGATAGATGGGAGAAAAGTCTTTGGATAAACAAATGGTGTGCCATCCTCAACTGGATCTAGAATGGATACATTTAATGAGAAAAGCAAAGGAATTAGGTCTAACTGTAGAAGAAGTAAGAGAGTACTTTAGTAAACATTCTTCTATATCTAGTAAAATTGTAGAAACGAAGGAATAATTTTTATCACCGTTATTAACATAAAAAAAACAGCTCGCCTGAAAAACGAGCTGTTTTTTATAATTAGATTAATGGTTTAGGCGTTTACGTCCTACTAGCAAAAGGGCTCCAGCTGCGGTAAGCAGAATACCTGAGATCGCCTTCATAGGAAGAGCATTTGAGGTATCAGGCATTTCACCGCCTTCACCTCTCTCTACTTGGCTGCGGTCTTCAAACACCCATTTTCCTGCTTCGTAACTATAATCAATCTCCACTGTATATTCTCCATACAGTTCATCACTTCGCTCCCGTGTTACCGTGTAGTGATTCGCATCAACTTTCTCCATTTGATATTCCATATCTGAATCCAATCTAACTGGACCATCCATAGCTCTTAAATAGAGTTTGTCATTTTCTTCGTAAAAATAAGTTTAAACACCAGGAAGTACGCTTTACAGCATTGCTAACCTGCATGCAGGTGTTAATCTATGGGACATATATGAACTAAACCCTAATATAGAACCTAGAAACCTACAAGTCGGACAGGAAGTTCGAGTAAGCAGAGCCGATGGGTACGATAAAGAATTTCATACCGTTAAACCAGGCAGCACGCTCTACAGTATTGCCAATCTTCATAAAGGTGTAACCGTTGAGGACTTACTAGAATTAAATCCTAATATCGAGCCTCTAAATCTACAGATCGGGCATGAGATTAGAGTACAATAAGGCAAAACAGCACCCCGGTATATAAGGAAGATACTGGGGTGCTCTATATTAAGAAACTCAATAGTAAGGAGGTTTTCATGATCTCTTCTCATCCATTTTTTCCTCAAGGATCTCCATGCGCTCTCTTAACTTTCCAATTTTATGCATTATACAGTCTATAATTAAGACCGACATGAACCCGACAAATAATAAAAACTGCACGGCACCCCTGCTTTTCTTAGTTTTGTTCTCTCATACTTAATAACTTGTTTAAGGTTTTCCAATTTCGCACGGTAGCTGGCTGACCAAGCTTGTCTAAACGATTTCCTAATTTAGAATGCTGTCATAGAAAAACAGATAGACATCTCTTCCTTTAATAACCGCCTTCTCTTTCTCATTAGAATAGGTTAAATAGTTGTCTACCTCAGCCTGAAAAGGAACTCGCGAAAGCATCGCTACATGGAGGCATTCCCCTTTAGAGGATGCGTCTGCTTCTTTAATCTTATGTTCAGAGAATGGACATTCATGAATCATCTGGCGGAGCTCTTCATTTGTTCTTATGATTACGGGACTGGAAATACCAAATTCCTTCTCTATCTTTGCATGAATTTGCCCCTGTAAACGTTCTTGGGTCTCGTTCGATTCAAACAGGACATTGCCGCTTTGAATATAAGTTTTGATGTTCTCTAAACCAAGCGTTTCTAATGCGCTCCTTAACTCGGCCATTTTTAGCTTGTTATGGCCCCCCACATTAATCCCTCTTAAAAAAGCGATATAATTAGCCAATGTTGGTACTCCCTTCTTAAACCTCATTGTTATCATAGCTTAACTTTTCAATCTTTCTACTCATATCATTTCTAAAAATTATATGCTCTTTCTTATCAAAAATGGACTTTTCCCCGCTTTTATAACTATGGAGGGCTTTATGAACCGTTGAATTCAGGTGGACAGGCAAAACCTTTTCCCCCCACTCTCCTGCTTCTTGTTTTGAAAGGATCTTTCCTGCTTTTAAGTACCTGTAGACTCTGATGATATTTAATACGCTATAAACCGGGTCATCCTCTATGTTTTCCAAACATCCTTGATAATCTTGCAGGATGGAAGATACGTAGTGAGATGTTGGAACGGAAGGAAATACATTATGAATAGGAGGTCCTTCTATACAGATTCCCCTAAAGGTCGTTATCGTTAGGTGCGCAGCCAGGTCTGGATCTTTTCCTTGGTCCTCATTTATGTATTGGCACGCCCCCTTGTCTAGATCTTCTTGGTATCGTTCTCTCCACAATTCACTGTAATGGAAATCGAACAGGGAAGGATGTTTCCAATTTGTCAGCTGATTTATTGTCAACACACTAATTTCTAAAGGAAAAGGTTGATGAGATAGATTTAAACATAGCCGGGCCAATTGTCTTTTGATTTTGACAGACATCTCTTTATGTGTAATCACCAGCACATCTACATCACTAGTTTTAGCATTGAAACCACCAAGAGCTAATGAACCGTGCAGGTAAAAACCGATGAAGTCTTCTTTTAGAATTGATTTCGTACCCTTTACTAGTTTTGAAACAAACGTTTTCACATCAGAAGAGGAGGTGTTCCAATTAGTCATCACGTGTCTCCCCCTAAACTTTTTTGTGCCAATCTACAAAAACCAAAAACTGTCCTTCTGTTAGATAAAGATAGAACGACCCTCTCTCCATCACTCATATAAAGCCATTTTAGTTATTCCTTTTTAATAATCCTTTACACAGGAAAAATACCAAATTTATACTATTCTGTTAAACTATATTTATAGTAAAGGAAGGAGTGTCAATTTATGAAAAAAGTATTTTCGTTGGTTTGTACTACTGTCGTACTAGCTTCTCTAATGTTTCTGAGCCCAAAACCAAGTCTTGCAGCTTCGGCAGCAGAATTAGAGCCAATCACTGAGGTCGCTGTGGTTGCTCACCGCGGCGCGTCCGGGTATGCACCTGAGCACACACTTGAAGCCTACAAACAAGCGATTACCATGAAAGCGGACTATGTAGAATTTGACTTGCAAATGACAAAGGATGGAGAGCTGGTTGTTCTTCATGATACTACACTTGATCGGACTACAAATGCAGAAGAAATATTCCCTGAAAGAGCGCCATGGTCTGTAAGAGATTTCACCCTTGAAGAAATTAAAATGCTTGATGCAGGATCATGGTTTAATGAGGTTTATCCAGACTATTCAAAGAACAAATATGAAGGATTGGAAATCCCTACCCTTCAAGAAGCTCTTGATTTTGTAGATCAATTCGCTAAAGGAAATGTAGGAGTTTACATAGAAACAAAAGCTCCAGATGTCTACCCCGGAATGGAAGAGAAACTCGTGAGTATTTTAGAAGAAAATCAAACGTTTGAGAACAGAAGTGTCATTCTTCAATCGTTTAGTTCTGCTAGTCTTCAAAAATTGGACGGTATGGTTTCGGAGGATGTACCTCTCGTCCAACTCATGGGCTCTGCCCCTGAGGAAGAAAGCGAACTGAATGCAGCTTTCGATGAAATTCAAGAGTATGCGGATGGCTTAGGCCCTAATCAGAAACTCGTTGACCCAACCTTCATGGAAGCTGCACACGAACGCCACCTCATTGTTCATCCTTACACTGTAAACACAAAAGAAAATATGAAACATCTTCTTTCCCTTGGTGTAGATGGTATGTTTACGAATTACTCTGATCAATTATATGACCTTCTAAAGAAGACGGGTAAAGAAAAAGCTTTCGAACAAAACTAGTCATAGGTAAGGAAATTCAACCTTCCTCTAAGGACCCTTTGATAAATAATAAACGAGTATGAAACCATTTTCGATTTCATACTCGTTTTGCTTTTGGCATTATTCATTTTCGAACAAAAGAACACGTGCCGGCGCTGCATCTGTACCGACAAGCTTAAGAGGAGCAGCCACCATGTGATAGCTCTTCGGTTCTACATCTTTCAAGCGAAGACCTTCAATGACAATGACGTCTGCGTTGAATAGCGCTTTGTGAGTCGGGTGTTCAGGCTGACTGCGCTCAATGCCAAGCGCGTCGATACCGACTCCATTGATTTTTTTCTCGGCTAAGTACTCGGCTCCATCCTGTTTTAAGAAAATGAATTCGAAGTTGAACTCATCTTCAAAGGAGTTTTTCGTCTTGAAGAAGATGAAGTCTCCTTCTTGAATATCAAAGCCTTCAATATCCGCTTTTGTAATGCCGTCTTCAACATCCGTCAGGTCGAATACCTTTACGTTCCCGACAAGCTTTTCAAGTGAAATTGATTCGAACGTTTCCCCGTCGTTTTTCATATGTAGCGGGGCATCAATATGCGTTCCAGTGTGAACGTCGATTTCCATGCGGGATTCTGTAACGTGACCATTGGTGTTCGTGTTGATTTTCGGCTGTTTTTCAGGTTTGTTTTTGTAAACAGGCATCCCTTCATATACAGGGGCTGTGACATCAATCATTTTCATCGCTCATTCTCCTATTCGTTCGTAGTTTGATTTCTCTTCTTATTTTGACATGCTTTCCACCGAGTATCAAATGAGACTAAAAAACGCTCCCCTGATCAGGTGAGCGTTTTTGTAGTTACTTAAGCTTTTTTACTTTTACGACGGGCAAATTCCATCAGCTTATTAAATCCTTCTCTGTAAAACACGTACAGCCCTGCGACATACGTAACCGCTCCGATCGGAACAAGGATCATGAGCTGGAACAAGGAATACAATTCCTGGATCGGCGTGAAATACTCTACCAGCAGGACCGGTACAGCCATGAAAGCTGTTGGGATCGCAACTTTTATAAAGAGAGTAATGAGCCGCTTCCATTCACCAGCAGGCATCTCCTTGTAAATCGCATAGGTTACAAAAAATATATAATACATGGACACAGCTGAACTAGATAACGCAAGTCCAGGATAGCCGAACGGAATCAGGAATAAGTAGTTAAACACGACATTCAAAATAATCGTTGTTGAACTAATCATTAAGAGCTTTTTCGTTGCACCAATCGCGTACATAGCTTTGATTGGGATCATGATCAACCCTTGCGTCACAATCAAAGGAATATACATATAAAGCACTGTGACCGTATTGGCGGTGTCCTCCGCTGAGTAGGCACCTCGTTCAAAGATGAACGAAATCGCCTGTTCTGCTACGAGGAAAAGTCCGATCGCCAGGGGCATCAACGCAAGTAATCCAACCTGATACCCCATATAAAGCGTATTTTTGAACTTTTCTTTATTCCCGCTTTGCTCAGACATCAAAGTGAAAATAATGGCTACAATCGTCGTTTGGAAAATCGCACTCGGAATACTCATTAATAGCGAAGAGTTATTCAAATACGTAACGGCGCCGCTCACTGTTCCGGATGCGAACATTTTGTTAACAAATACGTTAATGTGTCCGACAGAAGAGTGTAAAACCGCCGGAACTAATAGAATGAAAAAGGCTTTCGCGAACTGACGGTTAATGTTGAAAGTCAGTGTCCAGCGATAGCCGTACTTGTATAAGTAATAAATTTGAATCAAGAGTCCGATGGCGAGTCCTGTTATGAACCCGTAAGCAATACTGTAAATGCCCATCTGGTCGGCAAAAAGCAAGATGAACAACGTTGCCATTACGGCACCAAGCAGATTGACAATCTGCGTAGGAACAAAGCTTCTCACCGCTTGCAGGTAGGACTCGAGTACGCTCGTCAGTCCGATAATCAAAGTGAACAGGAAGAAGATCTTCGTCATCTTGATCGCGACCATCTCTGTAGTCTCTGTCATCGATCCATAGATTTGAACGATATAAGGCGTTAAAAAGTAGCATGCCACGGTAAAGATCAGCAGAATGACGATCGTATAGTTCAACATGCTGTTGGCATTGCGGTCCGCCTCTTCCGGATTCTCGCGTTGGTTTTTCTTATATTCAGGTAAAAATACCGAGTTAAATCCATTCTTAATTAATGTCTTAATTAGCGTGACAAAGGTAAAGGCAAGAATGAATCCATCCGTATAATCAGTCGCTCCGAATTCTCTCGCAATGACACTCTCTCGGACGAAGCCGACGAGCTTGAGCACAAGTGCGAGCATCGTAATCCAGATTGCGGTAGTTTTTAATCTCGACATACATCTATACCTCTTTTTTCTGTTTCTCTTGTAAGCACTAAGGTTTATCGTAGCATCTTTTATTCGAAAAGGAAATATACAACATCTCTAGTTCAAATCTAGCAATCTCTGATATAATCTAAAAGTATCACTATACGTTTTTGAAAGGAAAGAGCGTTATGACGATCCGACGATACCAACAAGGGGATGAAGCACAAATTCAGTCCCTTTTTCATAAAACTTTTCACACCGAACGCGGACAAAATGTCTGGCGGTGGAAATTCATCGAAAATCCGAAGCAGGAAAGACCTTTTATTCTTGTCTGGGATGAAGACGGTCAAATCCTGGGTCATATCAGCCTATGGGTTTCCGATGCTTATATAAATGGAGAAAAAAAGAAAGTCGGCCTACGTGTCGATACAATGGTCGACCCTGATGCCCGCGGCAAAGGCATTTATAAACAATTGAACAAAGCCTTGCTTGAAGAAGCCAAGGCCGATGATATCGCTTATTTGTACGGATTTCCTGCACCAAAGGCGAAAGAATTGTTCGTACGGTACACAGAGGCGACACATTTGACCGATATGCCGCGTTATGTCTTTATCCAGCATCCTGTCGCGCTTTTGGCATCAAAGCTTGCTCCTCTGAAATTATTTAAGCCTTTGGATGGAGTTTTTGAAAAGCTGAAGCGCCCTAGCTTTTCTTCCGATAAGCGTCTTCAGGTGAAAAAAGTCACTCATTGTGATGAGCGTTTTGACGAGCTTGCCAAAAAAACATCCACGCAAGAGGAAGCAGCGCTCATACGTGATGCTGATTATTTAAACTGGCGCTATCACGACCATCCAGTTAACAAATATACGATGGCAGCTGTTTATGATCATGACGAACTTAAGGGCTACGTCGTCACGAAACTCACTGAAGGTAAATTCAAAAACGGTCTGATCATCGACTGGCTGGCTGTCGATGAAGATTCTGTGTGGGAAACACTTCTTGAAGCAGCCTTCCATCACCTTTCGGAAGCTGACCTTATTCAATCCTGGCAGCTTTCTCATACGATCGGCGCTGAGGTGCTGAAGAAGCATAATTTCACCCACAAAGATAGTCCTATGCCGCTCGTCGGTAAAGAAGTCGTGCCGGATACTGCGTTTATGAATGACGTCAAGAGCTGGATGATTACCATGGGCGACGTCGATTCATTTTAACCTTAAGGAGAGAAAGCAAGATGAAACGAAAACTATTAAAGATGGCAATGCCGGTCATTTCACCTGCCAATCAACTTATCATCAGTAATTATTATAGAGATCAGCGTCCCCTGACTGAACTTAAGGAAAAGCGAGTGCTGCTGCTCGCCCCTCACGTCGACGATGAAACCATCGGCGCAGGCGGCACCCTTATGAAGCATGCAGAAATGGGGGCACAAACCCACGTCGCTTTTCTCACCGACGGCTCTGGCAGCTTTACGAAAGGATCAAGAAAAGATCTCGTCGAAGCTAGAAAACAGGAAGCCTCACTTGTTAAAGAAATGCTCGGCCTGTCATCGATCGACTTTTTCAATGCTAAGGACGGCCAGCTAAAAAGCGAAGGGGCAACGCTGGAATGGGTGAAACGAAAAATCGAAGAGATCGAGCCGGATGTTATCTATGCACCGGTCTTTGTCGATTGTCACCCTGACCATATCGCAACAGCGAAACTCGTCCGCGACGCACTTGAAGATGTGTATCTGGATCCAGTGATCCGCTTATATGAGATCAACACTCTCTTGCCTAAAGAGGAAATCAACTGCATTGTTGACATCACATCTTATCGCGAACAGAAAAAACAAGTCATTAATGTATTCGAATCCCAGACCATCGATTTTGACGGTTTTTTAGCACTTGAAAGTCTGAAACGTAATCTTTTCGGTAAGAAAGGCGTAGAAGCCGTCGAAACATTCCTCGAGCTAACGTATGAGGAATTGAAATCTCGTTTCGATCGATTGGATGGAAAATACCGCTATAATGAGCACTTTAAGCAAGTGAACAAAGAGGCGACGTTGTTATATGCAATGTTCAAAAACTTGAAGTTCAAAAAGAAAGCGTATGAAGAAAGCCGTTCGTGAATGTAGGAAATCCGGTCCCTTTGGGGTCCGGGCTTTTTCGGTGGTGTCAGGTACGTAGATCAGGCCATGTGGTACCAGGTACCGTAGTAACCCTGTATGGAACCTTACACCAGTAAAACCACACAAAACCGCCAGGACACCTGCTTCCTGGCGGTTTTATTTTATTTGACCATTTTTTTGATGCGGCGGTTCACTTTGAAAAGGAAGTAACGGATTTTTTCGAAACGTGTCGGTTCAGGAATTCGACGTCCTAGCCCTTCCTCCTGGGTGTATTTACACGGATTACACAATCCGCACGGCTCGCCTGTCTTCTTAGGCGTATGACAGAACCAGGTTTCTTCCATGATGTGAGCGTAGCCCCGTTCTTTTGCTTTTTCTTCCATACCAAGCTTTGTAATTTCCAGAAGCGGAAAGCGGTATTTCTGGAAAATGACGAATGCCGGATGAGATGGATTGTCTACGACTCTATAATAAAAGTCCTCACCGTCTTCGATCTTAATTACATCGTCCTTAATCATGCCTTGCACTTTATCGTCATGGTGGACGGATAATTCCAGGGTATCCATATTCACAGATTCAGCATATCGACCGAGCCAGTCATATTGATCGCCTAACCGGAATTCCTTTTGCAGTTTTTCATATTCTTTCGTAAAGTCTGGATTCAACGGGATTTCGTCTTTTCTAATCTCAATGGTCTCGAGCACACGCTCTTCTGCTCCTGGATCGAATTCATTCATCAGCCGTTTGATTCTTTCCATTGTCTTCAATTCCATTTCCGTTGATGGACGAACGGGATCGAGCACGTAATAGGGCTGGATGGTCTTTTTCTGATCCAATACTAAGTTCAATACACGGTATGTGGAGTCCCACCCACCGGTCCAAAGTACATTATTAGGCATAGAGCACAACCTCCTGACATGTCTTCTATGTTGTATAGTTCCCTTATTGGGTGTTGGTTAACCAATCATTTTGTATAACGATGTTGCTTTCCATATCGTTCGGTCGAATGATGTCGGGAATGAGGGTGTTTGGATATGGTGCCGATAACTATCGGCAGCACCATTGCTCTTCCATAAAAAAAACTAGGCTGTGACATAATTAAAAGCATCCAATTTAAAGATGAACTACTAATGCAGGGAAATTCTAGATGTAATTGATTTCGTTAAATCACCACTTCGGAAATACACTCCGCTGGAATGGTCTAAACCCTTTTTACATGCTTAGTTTTCATCAGCAGAGATTCCTGCGAAAACAGCACCTGTCCGAAGACCCAGTAGCAGTGCTTTTCGGCAAGGGAGCTGAGGCAGTGGAAAGCTACGCATTCTGTCGGAGCGGCCTTCCTTCCACCTTGCAAGACAAATGACTGAAGGAATGGAAGGAAATGGACATGGTGCGCTCATCTACAATAAAAAAATCCGAATGATGGTGAAATTCTTAGGATAAGACTTCACCATCATTCGGACTTTAAAATGGCTAAAACACGATTGGCCCAGCCCTGTTTTTTTATGCTTCATCACGTTCTTTATCTTTTTCTTTATTTTTTTTCTCATTCTTAGAGATCATGTCAATCAGGGGCCGCTTCCCTCGATATACGACGCCAGTCATTTCTGCAAACAAGTGTAGCAAAAGCAGTATGACGAACGTGATGATTAGTGAAATCCCGAAGGAAGTGAGTGAGAATAAGATGGCTAGCAAGCCAAACAGCGCACTGAACGCATAGATGATCAAGACGGTCGTCCGGTGACTGAAACCTGCCGCTAAGATCTGATAGTGGATGTGCTTGTTATCCGGCATCATAATTTTCTGCTTATTAATGAGACGTCTCAGAATGGAGAACAGGGTGTCGAACACTGGAATAGCTAAGACGATAATCGGAATGACAAAGCTGAACAGCGTTACGTTCTTGAATAGTCCGACCATTGAGATGACAGCCATTGAATATCCCAGGAACAAGGAACCGGTATCCCCCATATAAATTTTCGCCGGGTAAAAGTTATGAAATAAAAATCCGATGTTACTTCCAATCAGAACCACGCACAAGTACACAATCGTAATTTGCGGTTCAATGGCAAGCGCCATGACCGAAATACTGATCAATGAAATTGTGGAAACGCCAGTGGCGAGCCCGTCCAATCCGTCAATTAGGTTGATGGCATTCGTGATTCCAATGATCCATAGAAATGTGAAAGCAATGCTGATCGGATCATTCAAACTTACCATGCCAAGAAACGGAATGCTGACGATGTCGATTTTTAAGCCGGAGAAAATGAGAATAGCTGCTGCTGACACTTGACCTGCCAGCTTAAAAATCGGGCGGATTTGATAGCGGTCATCCAGGAGACCGGTTAACACGATAATAAACGCCCCGATACTGATCGCAGTGAAATAAGGCGTATCCGGACGCATGTAAATCATCCCGGCTACGACCCCACCGAAAATCGCCAATCCTCCCATCCGAGGAGTGATTTCGGTATGGATTTTCCGTAGTTCGGGATAGTCCATCATTTTCCACTTCACAGCCAGTTTCATGACTGGAAAGACCAGTACATAACTGACAGCCATAGAGATCAAAATGGCTATGGTGATATCCAAATATATATTCATAAGAATCCTCACTTATCTATAAACTGAAAAAATGCAAAATGCGATTTCATTATATCACAGAGTAACTCAAATCATGTCGTACATTGTCTTTATTTTTGTTTTTCTATACTAAATCGATTGTACCATCTACCTCCTTTCTGTGAGAATACCTGGAATGTTTCTTTATATCTATTAAATTACAAATATGTTACAATTGTTACGTTGTTTGCGAAAATTGATAGATTTTGGCATTCATAATGTTGTTTAAACATTATACAGGCGATAGAAAAGGGTGAGAAGGGTGAAAACAGTCACGATACTAGTTCCTGCTTATAACGAAGAGGAATCATTGCATCATCTTTATAAAAGAATTCTTGATGTCATTACTGACTTGAATGAATACGATGTTGAACTGCTTTTTGTAAACGATGGCAGTCAGGATGAGACGATGCCGATCATCAAAGAATTACGGGAATTGGATCAAAGAGTCTCTTATGTAGACCTTTCCCGTAATTTTGGAAAGGAAACCGCAATGATTGCAGGTTTCGACCATGCCAAAGGGGACGCGCTCATCATTTTGGATGCAGATTTGCAAGATCCTCCGGAGCTTATTCCCGAGATGATCTACTACTGGGAGCGTGGCTATGATGACGTGTATGCCAAACGACGCAGCCGCAAAGGAGAAACCTGGCTGAAGAAAACCACAGCACGTACCTTTTATAAGCTGTTAAAAAATATGAGCCAAGTACCGATTCAGGAGAATACCGGAGATTTCCGGCTGCTCGACCGACGCTGTGTGGAGGCAATTAAGAAACTGCGGGAAACTCAGCGTTATACAAAAGGGATGTTCAGCTAGGTTGGCTATAACAAAAAAGAAATTTTGTTCGACCGTGACCCACGGGTATCAGGAGAAACCAAATGGAATTATGGAAAATTAGTCGATCTTGCCATTGAAGGAGTCACTTCATTCACGACCGCTCCCTTAAGGTTTTCCTCCTTATTCGGAATCGGCGTGTCGATCTTTGCCTTTATTTTTATGATTTGGATCATCATTAAGACGCTCGTATTTGGCGATCCTGTGGCAGGTTATCCGTCCTTAATGAGTGTGATTCTCTTTATCGGTGGTATTCAATTGATCGTTCTTGGCATTATCGGTGAATACCTCGGACGAGTCTTTAATGAAACGAAGCGCCGGCCGCTCTATTTTGTCAATGAATACAACGAACAAAAGGTTTCCAATATCCCTTATGGTCCTGCCCATGAATATTACCAACGATGGGACTATGATACACAAGAGGTTGAAAAGCGTTATGAATAAGCACAGCAAGCAGATGGAAGTCCTCCTCTATCTCGTTTTCGGAGGGCTTACCACCTTAGTGAACATCGTCACGTACTATGTAGCGGCCAATTTAATCGGGATGGACTATAAACTTGCCACGACCATCGCCTGGTTGGTGGCTGTTTTATTTGCATTTTTCACAAACAAAGCGTACGTCTTTAAGAGTGAACAGTCTGCCTGGAAAGAGTTGTTCCCTTTCATGGGAGCTCGCTTACTTTCCTATTTTCTAGATATTGGAACAATGATTGTACTTGTAGACCTGATCCATGTCGATGATTTAATTTCTAAAATCGCTGCCAACGTTTTAGTCGTTTTATTCAATTATGTAGCAAGCAAGTATTTCATCTTCAATGATCAGACGGTTGAAAAGGAGGAGCAGGCCAATGACCGCGTTCAATAAATACTTTAAAGCATTCTGTGTCCTCACCATCTTATTAGTTGGCGCTATCTATATGGGCTACGGCTTTTATGTGAATGTGGAACAGCTCGATGATTTTTACGATTGGCCTTCTTTCTTCATTGTGGCTGCTGGCCTGCTTGTAATGGGGATTGCTTATGCAGTGACGCGTCTTCCTATCCCAAGGGTTTACTACGTTTCCGGCATGCTTATCCTTGCCTTTTTGTTAAGACTGCTGTGGGTGCTTTTTGTACCTACGGAGCCTGAATCTGATTTCTTAACGCTGCATAATGCCGCTTTGTCTGTTACAGAAGGTGATTTCAGTTTTACGGAAAACAGCTACTTCCAAAAGTGGGTGTATCAGCTAGGATTCGTCATGTATCAAGCATTGATCATTTTTTTGTTTGGCGAGGACATCTTCATACTTCAGTTTTTCAATATTCTGTTCAGCGTAGCAATGGTTTGGATGGTCTATAAAATTACGACAGAAATATTTGAGGAAAAAGCCGGGCACCTTGCCGGCCTAATCTACACCTTTTATATTCCAGCGATCGTTATGACTTCGTTATTGACGAATCAAATTCTTGCGACTCTACTTTTTTATATTGGCGCTTATTTACTTGTCAAAAGATTTGAAGATAAGAACTGGTCGTGGATCGCTATCGGGGTTTTGTTTGCTCTCGGCCATATCATCCGTCCGCTCGGTTCATTTGTGCTCTTGGCAGCGGGGATATTCGTCTTCGTCGTGTACCTGTTGCGGAACAATCGTAGGAATATCCTTATAAATAGTGGAAAATTCCTTGGGGTCATCACGACTTATCTGCTCGTACTCACGATCGCAAGTCAAACCCTAATAATCTCAGGCATCTCTGACTATCCTCTGGAGAACCGTGATCCAAAATGGAAATTCGTCGTAGGATTGAATCATGAAACAAGAGGAACGTACTCGAATGAAGGTTCAAAAACACTCAGTAATCTCAGCTGGAAGGAACGCCTTGCCAAAGAAGAAGAAATGATTGAGGAACGTCTCTCAGATCCAAGCCGCCTTCCTCCTCTGTTCCATGACAAATTCTCCATAATGTGGGGAGACCGAGATGCTTCCATCATGTGGAGTTACCAGGGGGATGACGAAGATTTCAAAGACTGGCTGTATAAAACAGATAAATTCATTTATCTCCAGTTTTTCATCTTTGGAATGATCGCGATTTTTGGACTAATAAAAAGTGCAAAAGGAAACTTGGAAAACAAGCAGCAGAAGGCTCTCTTCTTTGTTCTCTTTATCATCGGATATGCAATGATTCACCTGCTTATTGAAATTCAGACGCGGTACAGGTTCGTGCTTATGCCCGGTCTGATCACTCTGCAGAGCTATGGTGTCTATGTACTTCACCGGTTGTTTATAAGATCAAAAAAGAGAGAATCCATTAGAAAAAGCAGTGCCAGCTGAGGCACTGCTTTTCTTATGTGAAAACTATTATCGCTGTAATTGTTCAATTAGTTGGTCAATGACCTCCTGGGAGGACATCAACTCGGCATTCTCTGTTTGTTGGATGATGTTTTGCAACACCTCTTTTAAATTTTCCATGCGTCCCACCTTTTCCACATTTTATCATCTAGTAATCTATTTACTTAAACGTTCGATTTAAAACGACTTTTTCTGTCGGCTAATTATGTAACTGCTCTGTTAGACGATAAAATATTACAAAAAGATTCAAAAAAGCTATCATTTTTGGTAGCTTTCTAATCATATTATCCTATTTTTGAAGTTTTTCATAGCATTTTTTGTAAGATTATATAATAAATTGATACTTATGTAATAGCATATGAAATCTGTCCACTGTCCGTGAACAAAAGAAAAGCCCGATTGTTAATCAGGATTCAGTCCATACATCGAATATAGAACTGCGTTTTTGCTTCTCTTTGGAAGCCCAAACCTTCTGATGAAAATTCAGAGCATAACCGACGTGATCAAACCGGTGAACATGCTTCTCCACAATGTCTGCACTGTCTCTATGATAGGTGAAAAAAATGATAACAGGATGATGAAGGGAGTCATAAAAAAACACAGGATTCAGACTCCGCTTCATATGACCAAAACTCCAGTATCCGAACAAGTCCAAGAGACGTATGCGTTCATCATCGACGATTGCACTTGTATTTACATTCGTATGTTCCGTGCTGAACAAATTAAATTGATGAAAACAAACAGCTGCCTGCATAAAGGATAGCGGCGATTCATCACCACGCACGGCCGCCATTGGGTTTTCAATCCTTACATTGCCTTTCGTTTGCGCAAAAACTTTCCCCTCACTGCTCAATACTTTCCATCCGTCTTTCAAGTAAATGTGCGAATATTGATCCACGAGCACGCTGATATCGCACAACACAAACTTGTTGTTTAAGTAGGAAGGGCACTCCTGAATAAATAAATTGGGCTTTGCTGCTTCTCTAGTGAATATCTGTTTTCCTTTCAACCCGCTCCCTCCCACAATCTTAGCTACCCTCTGCCTCGTTCTATGAAAGCTTTTATTTCATCGATGCTTAAGCCCAGGTGTTTGGCCTGCCTGATCAATTCTAACCACTCTTCATCTACTGGCTTTTTGATTGTCTGTGCAGCCATATCCCTTCCCCTTTCCACCCTTTTATTTCACTTCTTGTTCTTCGTCTTGACCTGCGAACTTGTAGGAAAGCAAATCTTCCAATGGTACATCGAGCGTTTTGGCCATTTTATTCATGACGATTAAAGATGGATTCTTCTGAACACCACGTTCTATGTTACTAATATAGGACTTTGAGACCTTGGATTTTTTAGCAAACTCATTGACTGATAGACCTTTTCCCAGTCTTAATACGCGTATTCTTTCTCCGATGGTAGTCATATACTCATGACCCCTCCCCTTCTGTCATTCGTTATTCGACACGCCGTTGTTCTTTATTAAGAATATTATAATAGGATTGTCCTTAAAAAGAAACAGGCAAATTGAAAAATAATAAACAGTTACGAACTTTATGCTACATTTTCCTTTTGAATTCTTGTATTTGCTATCCTTTTTTGAGAACAAAAAAGGATCAACACCAAAAGCTGACCCTATTCCTCTGACACATGATATTTATCTCGAAACTCTTTCGGTCCAATGCCTTCTACCTTTTTAAACACACGAGTAAAATAGCTTTGACTGTTATAGCCTAGCAAAATACTGATTTCCATCAACGAGTACCTTGTAATACTGAGCAGTTCTTTCGCCTGTTTGATCCTCTGCTTATTAATAAACTGTGAAATCGATATCCCTACCTCTTTTGCGAACACGCCTGATAAGTAGTTTGGATGGACATTCAGCTCTTCCGCAATCTTTTTCAATGAAATAGTTTCTGTAAGGTATTGAAAGATGTATTTTTGTGTCCGTTCGACAAGGGGGGAATAATGCTGACCATTTTTCGTTTGCTTCAAACGTGATAAGAAGGACAAGATCACATTAGATTCCAGCTCAAGCAAGTCTGTACGTGTCTGTTTGGTTTCTAAAAAATTGATATAAAATTCACTTAAAGAAAACAGCTCGTCCCGCGGCGCTCCTTCTTCCAAACAGACTTGGGTCAATTCAGCTACGAGGCGGATGAGATGATTCTTTTCCGAGCGTATAGAGTCTCCATTAGCAAGAGAGACAGAGAATTCTTTCTTATATTTCTGATACAAATCAGTGGCTTTCTCATCACCTTTTTTGAAAGCTTCGAAAAATTGTTCCTTTAGTTGATAGGAATCTTTTTGAGAAGGGCTGGTGTGTGCATAAAACTGGAACGCTTTCTTTTGACGGTCATCTGCATTACTTCTTATCATCGGTTTATCTTCTTTCTCTGGAAGCACTCTGAGGAGCATACGTTCTAATGAAAGCACGTGGACTTGATTCACTACAGGGAGCTGACTAAAATAATCAAGCATCGCTTCTCCGTGTTCTTTTTCAATATCATGAAGAATTAACAGCTTGTTCACCTGCTTTCTTCCAACTTCCTGTTGAAGGAAAGGTCCTATTCCTATAATGACCCCCTTGCCCCGCTCATCAAGCATCGGATAAAGGAACATTTGCTGGTGGAAAGCATCTGAATAAAGCTGAAGGGAATATGGAATATTTTCAGATTGCCGCAGATTAGGAGAAAGATTTTCACGGAGCAATGGATGAGGTTTCTGGAAGCTGTCCGGAAATTGATAGGTTAACTTATGATGGTGATCAAATAGGAAGATAGGGGTTTGAAAAGCGATTGAACAATCTTTCAACATGGAAATCAGCTCATAATTTACAGCGTTCATTTGAAACACCCTCCTTTTCACCAGTCTCTTTTTCCTATGATTCAGCTTGCAAAAAAAGAGCATCCCCTGCTCATAAGGGAACGCTAAAGAACTCTCTTTCTCTCTGAAAAGTTTTGAATATACTCTCTCACTTCTTCAACATCCATCCCCATGGCCTTTGCTTCTTTTAATAAACTCACCCATTCCTCATCCAACTTTCGCACCTCAGGTACTACACGCATCCCTGAAAGACCTCCCTAAATCCTATTATTCGGTTCTTTGGTCTTATGTATCTATCCCCCATTAGAACCGCTCATTTCCTTCTTTTGTAAATATAATTGTATTATACGCCATTTACCGAGTAAGTTTTTGCACAATATTCATTATTTTTTAAAATAACTCATATAAATTCATAATTTTCCAATAAAAATATTGTCCTATTTTGTAGATTATCGTAAAGAAGAACGAAAGAGCAAACGAGTTGGGAGCCCTACCATGCATGAGACAAGCGATGAATGCACTTTTACGGTAAAAAGCTAGTCGCACACAAAAAAATTGATCGTATATTCAATAAAAAAAGCAGGTATGAGAAGACATACCTACCCTGTTTTATGACTTATTCATTTGATTCCAAGTTTCCGTCAGCTTGTGGAACGAATCGCGATCATTCTTGTCAATCGCCTGATCAATCAGACGTCTGAGGTTTTCTTTCTCCAGCTCGACGATCAATTCCTCAAGCTCTTCCTCAAGGGATTCATCCTGGTACATTTGCTCCTCGCTTTCATAGTAAGGGGCAATGATCGAGTTCAAGTGTGTAAGAAACTCCGGCAATTGCAGCAAATCAGTGACGGATACGTAGACCATCCGTTTTCCGCGCTGGAAAACAAAGATGTCGAACACGTTGTGCACCCGTTTGCGATTTCGATCTATGATGATTTCTCTGGATTCCATTGGTACGAATTGATAGAGTTCATTATCGATAAAAAGAGAAAAGTACTGGTAGGCAAGCACAACACGAATAAAGCGTTTATCTTCTTTGACGTAATACGGCTTCAACATTTTGATATTTAACACAACGCCCACCCCTCATATATTTAATCAGAATTTTCAGTATTTTATTCTATTATCGCTGATTTGTCAATAAAATGAAAGCCTTTTCTTTAGTTATGGGCGTGGATTTTTTTGTTGAAAGGGTTCGGGCTTTATGGTGACGGATTTGTTTTGGGTTTTGATTAGAATTGATCCCTCGGTGCTTGAGTGGGGAGTGTGTATAACGGGGCTGGGTGGTTGTTGGGGTGTGATTGTTCCCTAACTTCGTTGGATTGTTCCTTAACGCCAGGACGCTGGCTTAACGTAGGAGTTCTGTTCCTGAATGGCGGCGCTCCGTTCCCAACGCCAATGCTCTGTTCCTTAACGGCACAATTCTGTTCCCTAACTCATTAGTAGAGCAAAAAACCTCCAGCCAAGAGGGCTGGAGGTTTTCTTACTAGCATTAAATGAGCGCGTGCAAGCGTTCATTTACGGTTGATTTCAGTGATTCAAGCAACTTCTCGCTATCGGTCATGGATGATGTTTTCACGCCGAAGTAGAACTTGATTTTCGGTTCTGTACCTGATGGACGCAAGCAGAACCAGCAGTCATCCTCGAGGATGAATTTCAAGACGTTAGACGTTGGCAGGTCGATTTCTTCTACTGTACCGTCTTCCACGTAGCGGCGTTCCGTTGTTGCGTAGTCTTCGACTGCCACAACTTTTTTGCCGCCTACTTCTTTAATATCCGCTTCACGGAAATCGTCCATAATTTGTTTGATCTTCTCAGCGCCTGATTTACCGTCAAGTTTCACGGACAGCAAATCCTCTAGGAAATACCCGTGTTTTTGGTATAGCTCATCAAGAGCATCAAGCAATGTTTTACCCTGATTCTTGTAATACGCACCGACTTCGGCGATCAGTACACAAGCTTGGACAGCATCTTTATCACGAGCAAAGTCTTTAACTAGATAGCCATAGCTTTCTTCATAGCCGAATAAGAATTTGTGATCACCAGTTTGCTCGTATTCACGGATTTTTTCACCAATGAATTTAAAGCCTGTCAACACATCAAGGGTGCTAACGTTGTGATGATTTGCGATCACTCGTCCAAATTCAGACGTTACGATCGTTTTGATCAATTGACCGTTGTCTGGAAGGTTCGGTGTGTGCTCCAAAATGTAGTCAAGCATTAAAGCACCTGTCTGGTTTCCAGTTAGTACTTTGAACTCTCCGTTTTCATCAGGAACAGCAACCCCCATACGGTCGGCATCTGGATCTGTCGCTAGTAAAAGGTCAGCTCCAATCGCATTTCCTTGATCGATCGCCATGGCGAACGCCTGATGTTCTTCAGGGTTTGGAGATTCGACTGTAGAAAATTCAGGATCTGGTTGTGCTTGCTCTTCTACAATATGAATGGAAGAGAACCCGCTTTGCATAAGACCTTTCTCTACAAGATCACGCGCTGTACCATGCAATGGTGTGAAAACAAGGGAGATATTCTTCTCAATGTCAGGCTGGACCGTAACGGATTTCAGTTTTTCTAAATAAGCATTATCGACTTTTTCATCGACCCAGTTTAAAAGCCCATTTTTCTCAAGTTCTTCTTTATCCGCTGCTTCGACATTCAGCTCATCTTCTACCTTATTAACAAAGCTAATCATTGATTCAGCCTGCTTCGGAGGCAGTTGTCCCCCATCTTCGTTATAGGCTTTGAAGCCATTATATTCAGGAGGGTTGTGGCTCGCCGTAATAACGACCCCTGCCGCCGTTTGCAAATAGCGGACGGCGAAAGATAGTTCTGGTGTTGGCCGTAAAGAGGTGAATACATAAGAAGGGATGCCGTGGTGACCAAGCACACGAGCCGTTTCAACAGCAAACTCTTTTGACATATAACGAGAGTCATAAGCGATGGCAACTCCACGGTTGGACAACCCGCGGTCGTTGACGTATGAAGCCAGCCCCTCCGCTGCTCTTCGGATTGTGTAGATGTTCATGCGATTTGTACCTGGGCCTAATTTTCCGCGCATGCCCCCTGTACCAAACTCTAGATTTTTATAAAAGGCGTCTTCCAGAGATTGTTCATCCGAATCGATTTCGGCCAGCTGGTTTGATAATTTTTCATCTAATTGTCCAAATTCTTTCCAGCGATTATATTCATTTTTCCACATGTACACCACTCCTTTTATTTTTTACGCCCTGCGCTCTTATTAGAACGAGAGACGATGAACGACGCATTTCCCTCCATTGTGTACGTCTCGATAGACGCCGGGAGGATAAAGTGATCTCCTTTTTCAAAATCATAGGATCGATTGTTGATGAGAACTTGTCCTTCCCCTTCCAACACACTTGCCAGTAAATAAGGTTCCGGGGCCATCTCACCGCTTCGGCCTTCAAGTTCCCAGCGATAGACTGAGAAATACTCCTCTTCAATGAGCGTTTCGATTTGCAGATCAGTATCGTAGGACTGTTCACGATCGATGACAGGATCCTCATGAGGTACTGTCGTTACCTCCAGGGATTTTTCAAGGTGCAGTTCACGCTTGTTCCCGTCCTTACCAACACGATCGTAGTCGTAGACACGGTACGTGATATCGGAGCTCTGCTGAGTTTCGAGAATTTGAATCCCTCCTCCTATGGCATGGATCGTGCCGCTTGGGACATAGAAAAAGTCGCCAGGATGAACAGGAATTCGACGTAAAAGGCCTTCCCATTCTTCATTCTCCACCATACGCTCTAATTCCTGTTTATTTGACGCATGATGACCAAAAATTATTTCGGATCCTTCTTCACAGTCAATCACGTACCAGCATTCGGTCTTCCCGTAATTCTGGTTTTCTAGTTCGCGTGCGTATGTATCATCCGGATGGACCTGGACAGAAAGATCCTTTTTGGAGTCTAAAATTTTCACTAATAAAGGAAACTCATCGCCTTCTTCGCCGGCAAAAAGCTCACGATGTTCCTGCCATGCATCAGCAAGCGTCTTGCCTTTCAATGGTCCATTCTTAATAACGTTCGAACCGTTGTCATGACCCGAGATACACCATGCTTCTCCCGTTTGTTCAGATGGGATGTCGTAGTCGAAGATCTCTTGTAATTTCGTTCCTCCCCAGAGTCTCTCCTTAAATTCTGGCTGAAGGAAAATTGGTTGGTTGTACATGTTTGCACCTCTTTCCTATTGTTACTCCCCGTTATTGTACCATACCCGATGTCAAATCTTACAAAAACAGACCAGGCCAGATATGGAAATATCTGTATGACCTGGTCCGCCAATAATTGGAATTATTTGTTTTCAAGCATTTTGTCGTTGTAGCCGAATACCCACGTCAGTCCAAAGGCGACTCCAATGGCAATCACGTTTGAAATGATATAGTTCGCAAAAGGGAACAGCCCATCCAAGTACAGCAGCATACCAGGAATTACGGTGATCGCCATTCCGGTTCCGGCCAGTCCGATAAGAGAAGCATAGAATCCGCCAGCAGCGCCTCCGATAAGTCCCATGACGAATGGCTTCATGTAGCGAAGGTTTACACCGAAGATCGCAGGCTCAGTGATTCCAAGGAATGCGGAAAGTGCAGATGGAAGAGCCAAAGCTTTCATTTTCTTCTGTTTTGATTTCAATCCAACAGCTAGGGCCGCTGCACCTTGAGCTGCGATTCCTGCAGAAATAATTGGGTTGAACGGGTTTTCTCCCAAACGCTCAAGCAATTGAATTTCCAGCAAGTTGAAGATGTGGTGCACCCCTGTGATAACGATCACCTGGTGCAGTCCACCAATGATTAGTCCACTAATTCCTAATGGAAGCTCAAGGATGGCACGTGTCGCTGAGAAGATTCCGTTTTCGACTACGTGGAAAATCGGTCCAATGACAAACAAAGCAAGAGTAATCATAATTAATAGCACAAGAAACGGTGTCAGAATTAGATCAAGTGCTTCAGGAATCTTCTTCCTTAAGGCCTTCTCAAGCTTCGCCCCTAAAATACCCGTAATGAATGCAGGAAGCACAGAAGCCTGATAACCAACGACCGGGATAAATCCAAAGAACATAATCGGCTCGACTTCACCGCCGGCAATATCCCAGGCGTTTGGAAGAGCAGGTGATACAAGCATCAGCCCGATGACGATACCGAGGATTGGACTGCCTCCAAACACTCTAAAGGTCGACCACGCCACTAACGCCGGCAGGAATATAAATGCAGTATCCGTCAAAATCTGTGTATATAGAATGAAGTTCTCTGAAATGTCCTCAGGCGCTAACCCAAACAACGCCAGAATTTGCGGCTGTGTGACGAGACCACGAAGACCCATGAACAAACCTGTAGCAACGAGCGCAGGGATGATTGGTACGAATACGTCCCCAAATGTACGGATCCAACGTTGGAACATATTTCCTTGTTGTTTTGTTTCCTCTTTCATTTCAGATTTCGTCGTACCTTCTACGTTCAGCTTCGTCACTTCTTCATAGATTCGGTTTACCGTTCCTGTTCCGAAGATCACTTGCAGCTGACCTGAGTTATAAAAGGCACCTTTTACTTTGTCGATATTTTCGATTGCGGAGATATCTGCCTTTTCTTTGTCGTGAAGCATAATCCGAAGACGTGTGGCACAGTGCGCAACTGAAGCAACATTACCTTCTCCACCTGCAGCCTCAATGACTTGTTTTGCAATTTGTGAATTATCAGCCATTAACCATTCTCCTTTCAAAAGTAGTTTTAGCATGTAATCGATTACACATTCTACAAAAAAATAAAAATTCTAAATAATGTATGAAAAGTTCGTTTGAGTTCTCTTAAAAATGGAAATCATTTCTTGTGTGAACGATTACATGATTGCGTTTTCATGTAGAACTATACACTATCTCGTAGAATTAGTCTATACGTTAGCTCAAATTTTTCTTCAATTTTTTTATCATTGATTTTGTTTAGTAACAACTCTGCTGCTTTTTTTCCCGCATCCTTATTAAAATAGTCGATGGTCGTCAGGGATGGAGTGATGTATTTAGACATGCTTGATGCTCCGATTCCTACGACGGCCATATCTTCAGGAATCTTATACCCCTGTTCTTTCAAATATTCCATCGCCCCGATCGCCATTCGATCGGTAACCGCAAATACAGCGGTCGGTTTATCATCTTTGCAATCACGAAGGATCGTCTTCATTTGCTCATAGCCGGAGTCAATCGTGAAATCACCTTGTCCGACCATCGCTTCACTTACTGGCAACCCGTGTTCTTCCATCATATCGCGGTAGGCTTGTTCACGAACTTTTCCTACAGATGGATCTTCAGGACTCACACCAATAAAAGCAATTTTCTCGTGTCCCTTGTGAACGAGCATGTTCGTAAGGTCAGCGGAGGCATGGTAGTCATCGTACACGAGGGACGTCACGCCTGGAAGTTCTTGCCCGATTGCTAGAAATGGGACCTGTACCTGTTTAATGGTCTCTATTAAATCGTCATTGATGTTCGTTGCAAGCAGAATGATTCCGTCCACATGCCTGCTTTTCAACAGACGAATGTAATCGATCTCTTTGTCTTTATCAAGCTCTGTATCTGTCAGAAGGATTTGAAACCCTTCTTTTGCCAGCACTTCATTGATGCCGTTAACGACTCTTGTAGAAGTCTCCGTGCTTAAACGCGGTAAAATTACCCCGATGACGCCGGAGCGTTTCGTACGTAATGATTTCGCTGACTGGCTTGGCATATATCCTGTTTCTTCAACGATTTTCATGATGCGTTTACGTACATCCTCGCTCACGTATCCACTACTATTTAAAGCTCTTGAAACAGTCGTGCGAGAGACGTTCGCAAGCTTCGCAATATCATTGATTGTCGTCATTTCTTTCATCTCCCATGGAATCCTTTTCATATATAATCCTATTGAAAATGCTTTCAGTTGTCTAGTCTTTCCAATAAATTTCCTTTAAATGGTTACCGATCAATTTTTACAAAGAAGGGCTGGGACAAAATTAAAAGCATCCAATCTATAGAAGAACAGCAAAAGATAGAGAAACTTTAAAGCAATCGATTGCTCTAAATGACCGCTTCGGAAATACATTCCACTTGAATGGTCTTCCTACTTCTGTTTCATGCTTCCTTTTCATCAGAGTAGACCACATGCGAGGAACAGCAGTGGTCCGAAGGTATAGGAGAAATTAGTTGCGCTCATTTACCATAAAAAATCCGAACGATGGTGAAAGCTTATCATCAAACTTCACCATCGTTCGGATGTTAGAGTGGCTAACACAGTTTTGCCCAAGCTTCATCTACTTCTTTACCTTTATTGATCATTCTGAGGGAGTAAGCTGCGGAAATGTTCTCTGATGCTCCATTCTATGTAGGCGTCGTTTAGTGCACCGGATATTGTTGTGCGGAGATTATCGATCGCTCGGTAGATCGCAATGATACCTTCACGGCGGAATTCTTCCTTTCTTCCTATTCCCCATTCTGCAATAATCTCATCGATGATTAGCTGATATTTTTTTAGAGGTCCTGTCAATGGACCAACAGGGACATTCATGATCCGCTCCTCCTTCCTTCTCTAGTTCTTTTTATTTATATTTCATTTGTTAAAATAAGTCAAGATAACTATTATTATGTCGAATCTTACACTTTTTCATTTTTTCCTCCTCCATTCTCCTATCCTCCATTTTCTATCCACTCCAATGAATGAAAACCGCATTTTTATATAGGAAGAGAGGAAAATTTTCAAAAATAGATCTAATTATATTTTTTTATTAAAAATCTGTTAATTCAAATAGTTACGAATTCTCCCTTGTACTTCCTATTATTCTTCGTTACAATGTCCTTTATATAAAGAATAATGTATCTATCAAGTGGACAAGGAGTGTGAACGATGAAACAGACCATTACCGTAGGATTATTAGGGTTAGGAACGGTCGGCGGCGGGGTCATTGAGATTCTGCGAGATCATAAAGAACGTATTCAGCATAAAACAGGGTGTGACGTCACGATTAAATCTGTACTTGTGAGTGACTTATCAAAAACCCGTGACCTTCCGACGAGTTCAACAACTCTAACCGATCAATACGAAGACATCACGAGAGACCCTGAAATTGACGTAATCGTAGAGGTGATGGGTGGGATCGATCACACATTAACCATATTATTAGAAGCGATTGAACATGGGAAACATATCGTGACAGCCAATAAAGATTTGATTGCCCAGCACGGTGCTGAATTATTCGATGCCTGTCAAAAACGAAATTGCGACCTTTATTATGAAGCGAGTGTAGCAGGTGGTATTCCGATTATCCGCTCCATTTTAGACGGATTATCTTCTGATCGCATTCGTAAAATGATGGGAATCGTCAATGGGACAACCAACTACATCATGACAAAAATGTCCCAAGACGGTGCGGACTTTGACAGCATATTAAAGGAAGCACAGGACCTTGGATTTGCAGAGGCTGATCCAACTGCCGATGTGGATGGGCTGGACGCTGCAAGAAAAATGACGATCCTTTCCATTCTCGGTTTTTCCATGCCGTTCAATTTAGAGGATGTAGAAGTAAAAGGAATTCGCGGCCTTTCTCTTTCTGATATCAAGTATGCAGAAGAACTTGGCTACCGAATCAAACTGATCGGAATTGCAGAAAATGATGATTCTGGCGTTTCTGTAAGCGTCGAGCCTGCACTGCTTCCGATTCATCACCCGCTTTCTAACGTCAATGATGAATTTAATGCGGTGTATGTCTATGGAGATGCGGTAGGAGAGACGATGTTCTATGGTCCTGGTGCCGGAAAACTTCCAACGGCTACAGCAGTTGTTTCCGACTTGATTGCTGTCTTAAAAAATATTCGTCTCGGAACGACAGGAACGGCTTATGTACAGCCTCAATTCCCTAAACAGGTAAAACCGAAGTCAGAACAGCTCTCAAAGAAATACATCCGCCTTCATGTGCTTGATCGGGCTGGTATGCTTAATGAAATCACTCAGATTTTTGCACAGTATGATATTTCCTTTGATCAAATCATCCAGCGTTCTTCTGATAACGAAGACGAGCGTGAACTGATGATGGTGACTCATAAAGTAAGTGAAGAGGATTTTGCTAAAGCGAGTCATGAGCTTGAACAGCTTCACTCCATTAGACACATCGACAGCATTTTCCGCGTAGAAGGAGGAGACTGATATGTGGCAAGGACTGCTGCATCATTATCGTGAATTTTTACCTGTCACTGAAAACACACCAAGTTTGACATTACATGAGGGTAATACACCGCTCCTCCCGATTCCGACCATTTCTAAGGAGCTTGGAATCGAAGGTTATGTCAAAATTGAAGGTGCAAATCCAACAGGGTCCTTTAAGGATCGTGGAATGGTGATGGCGATGGCTAAAGCGATCGAAGAAGGATCGAAAGCCGTTATTTGTGCATCAACAGGAAACACTTCCGCTTCTGCAGCTGCCTTTGCGGCTCGTGCAGGACTTCGCTGCATCGTCGTTATTCCTGATGGAAAGATTGCGCAAGGGAAACTTGCTCAGGCGGTTATGTACGGCGCAGAAATCTTCGCCATAAAAGGAAACTTTGATCAGGCGTTGAAGATGGTTCGTGAACTTGCAGAGCGCGAACCGGTTACACTTGTGAACTCAGTTAATCCTTATCGTGTAGAAGGACAAAAGACAGCTGCCTTTGAAGTGTGTGAAGCACTCGGGGAAGCGCCTGATGTTCTCTCTATCCCTGTAGGAAACGCCGGAAACATTACCGCCTACTGGAAAGGATTCAAGGAATACCATGAACGTCATGGTACGAAACTTCCTAAAATGATGGGGTTTGAAGCCAGCGGTTCAGCGGCTATCGTGCGCAACCAGGTGATTGAAGATCCTGAAACCCTTGCGACTGCGATCCGTATTGGGAACCCGGCTAGCTGGACGAAAGCACTCGATGCTCGTGATCAGTCCGGCGGTTTAATCGACGAGGTCACGGATGATGAAATCGTAGAAGCTTACCAGCTGCTTGCACAAAAGGAAGGTGTTTTTGCCGAACCTGCTTCCTGTGCATCCATCGCAGGCATGATCAAAAAGGTGAAGAATGGAACGATTCCACAAGGCTCCAAAGTGGTCCACGTATTAACAGGAAACGGCTTGAAAGATCCGGTGACAGCGATGGATACAAGTCCTGTCAAACCGACCGTCATTGAAAATGATATCGAGCACTTTGCAGAAGCTGTCACAGGTGTAAAATCATGAGTTCCTTTCAAATTCGGGTTCCGGCTACTTCGGCAAATTTAGGGCCGGGATTCGACTCGATCGGAATTGCACTATCCAAACATGTCACGATGGATTGTGAGCCTGCTGACGAATGGTTCTTTTCAGTACCTGAAAAAGATCAGCCTTATATCCCGTCAGGAGAAGAAAATCTAGTTCATAAGACAGCCCTTTATACGGCGAACTTGTACCGTTTCGAATCGCTGCCTCCGCACCATGTCGAGATGACCAATGATGTGCCCATCGCACGCGGCCTTGGCAGTTCCTCAACAGCTGTTGTAGGCGGTATAGAACTTGCCAATCATATCCTGGACCTGCAATTGAGCAAGTACGAAAAGCTGAAGATCGCCTGTGAAATTGAAGGCCATCCTGATAACGTAGCACCTGCTATTTATGGGGGCATCATGGTTTCCAGCTACGATGGCGATAACCTTGATTTTGTTCGTTTTGAAAAAGGGCTGGATGAGTTGACGTGGCTCGCTGTCATTCCTGACTTCCACCTGGAAACAGAGAAGGCGCGAGAACTTTTACCAACCGAAATGAGCTATAAGCATGCGGTCCATGCAAGTGGAACGGCGAACGTTCTTGTTGCCGCCCTTGCTGAACAGAACTGGGCACTCGCAGGAAAAATGATGACGAGAGATCAGTGGCATCAGCCGTACCGCAAAAACTTAATCACAGGCTTTGACGAAGTCGAAACAACGGTACTCGGTGCAGGGTCTCTTGGTATGTATATCAGCGGAGCCGGGCCGACGATGATCGCCTTATTCGACCAACTGTCAGCTCAGCAGCTGGATCAGCTGACTACCTCTCTGTCTGACTACAAAATTGAAGCATTAAGCGTTAATATTCAGGGTGCTGAAACCATTTCTTCTCACCTTCAAGCTAATTAAAACAAACCCCAGCGGCGGATCATCCGCTGGGGTTTCTGTTTTTCCATTTGTAAAAAATCCAAATCGCTAATCCTGCCGTTAATGCGCCGCTTCCATCTAAAAGGACATCTCCTGCGTAGGGTGTCCTGTTCGGCGTCAGTGACTGATGAAATTCATCAAACACTGCATAAGCCATCGTAATAAGAAAAGCGATGCTCAACAGTTTCCATACTCTTTTATGCAGCCATTGCAAAAGTGCCAGGAAAGTGGTCCAAATGAGAAGAAGGTATATGGAAAAATGGGCCCCTTTTCGCAGGAAGAATTCGATCATCCCCTCTACACCGTGCGTCTCGACACTCACCTTTTCGCTATGGTAGGTGAACTGAATCGGTTCTAAAAGTGGTTTGAGCGTTTCGATCGGTAAATACTGACTTAACGTTGGCCGTAAATCTTGTTCCTCATAAGGCTGTGAGGAAGATATGAACAAGATCACCATGATTGTTAATGGGATGGCCGTATATAATACTTTTTTTAACATCATTTCCCCCTGTAACTAGACTTACTAAAACTTTATCATTTTATATATTATCAAAATAGAAAAAAATCATAACTTATACTATTAATCATACATAATTTTGTATACAATATATTTAGATACACGAAAAAGTGGGGGATTTATAAATGGCGAAGAGAAGTAAACAATATGATTACGATCTTAGCGAAGTAAAGCGATTGATTGGAGATACAGATAAAAATTATCGCGAAATCTCCGCTGAGACAGGCTGTCCTTATGCCAGTGTCGTCTATCATGGCCGAAAAATACGTGGGCGAGTGAACCGAACACGTAATGTGGAAGCCCATGAAATCAGTCCGCAATTGCTTCAGCCAATTGATGAGGAAGTAAAGGAAGAGCGCTCCATAATGTCTGGCGGGACAAACTTGAGCATCTCCAGAAACAATGTCCTTATTGAAGATGCTGAGAGAGAAGCTGCACGGATGATTAAGGCAGCTCATGCACTAGGTCTCAACAAGATTAATATTACAATAGAAAAATAAAGAAGAAGTCCTGATGTACTTTAACGTCAGGGCTTTTCTAATCCCTCAAAAGAGATCTGCTTCAGCTTTTTGCGCGCATGTCTTCCCCAGTTTTTCACCGCATCTCTTGTAACTCCTTCAAGCTTGGCGATCTGCTCTACTGATAAATCATGAATAATGAAGTAGTACACCCATTTCCACTGGTTATCGGTTAAAACCTCTTTAATTTTCTTCCATAAGTAATGATCGCTAATTTCGTCTTCTATGATATAGCCTTTATCATGCAATACTTGTGTTTGATAGATATCTTCTACCTCTTTGCTTCTTGAGTCTTTACGGATTTTATCAATTAATGCATTCCGGATTTTCCAGCTGATGTATGTCGAAAAAGAACCGAGTTTTTCGTCATACGTTTCATAGGCTTTCCATAAAGCGAATAAAGCTTCTGCAAAAAAGTCTTTGTTGGCATCATTAATATGTAAGCTTCGGATGTGATAATGGATCAATTTCTCGTTTTCTACTACGACCTTCTCAAATTCCTGATCATCCATCATTGAACAGCACCTCATCTATATTTTTTAACCTTTCCAACCTATAATCGTTTCAAATTTGAATTTTGGTGTCATAAAATGATGAATTTATTATTTTTATCTATAAAAAGTGAGTGAAAAAACGTTTTTCTATTTCTTTTTATTTCCTAATCATAGATAATAGGAACTATATTTGAAAGGAGTGACCTATGAAAACAAATCGATCGTTTCAAGATCATACCCTCTTGATTTATTCTACGCTGCACAAGTTGAACATCCCCGAGCCGTTCGATGATTATTATCAGGAAGCCTACCTCGTTTACCAAAGAAGTGTCCGCACCTACAACCCCTCTCGTGCTAAATTCACCACTTACTTCGTCCACAAGCTGAACCATCATATGCGCGGCCTTTTGAAAAAAGAGCAGAGCTACAAATCAGTCTTTTTCCTTACTCCTCCCTCTGATGAAACTCTCCATGAGCAATCTCTTCTTTATGACCTCGAATACCATTCGAATTTGACCCCTCAAGAAAAGACGATCTTCTCGCTCACCTATCAGGGGTTTACTGTCAAAGAAATAGCCCATAAGATGAAAGTTAGTGAATCAACCATTAAACGAAGACGGAAGAACATCAAAGAAAAGACCCAGGAGCTCTTGTTTATGGCGGAAGAAAATAGGGAAATAGAATCTTTATAACCTAAACGGAGGAGTTATTTTGGAACAATCATCTAGATCTTTGGTCCCCTTAGTAAACATCTGGCTTGATGATACCCCAACTACTTACACTCATGCTTTCCTGGAAAAATTAGCGTACGAATGGATGGTAGAGATCGTTAATCCTTACCCTATTCCACTAATGGAGGATAAGGAGTTTGTCATTCAAATATCTATTGAACAGGATGATGGTTTATTATATTCTTCTATCGATATCCAATCGTACTATATCGAGCAAGGGAATGAATTTACTATCTACCGTTTTTATATGTATCCTCCTGATTAAAAGGGAGCGTCAGGCGCCTGCTTGCCCTGGCGTTTTTTTCTTGTGGAAAATAGATGATATAATGGAAAGCAGGTTGATGAAGAAAGGAAGAGTATCGTGTATTACTTGCTGTTTGCATTATTTTTCGCAGGCTATGTGCTCGTTGGGACATTCACTGACTTGGTTGAATTGTCTACCGTTGCTACGGTGTTATCAGTAGCACTTATTTTTACTAATATTTATATGTATTTTAAATCGAAGAAAGAGGAGAAGGAAAAGAGTCAGGAGAAAGAATAGGCTTTTATCCTACATTGACTCCTTTGAAAAAAGCTTGAGGACAGGAGTATGTCCTCAAGCTTTTTTGTTACGTCAAAATGTTCAACGTAATTGGGATGGTGATGATACTTAAAAGCGTGGTGATGAGTGTAATGCTTGATACAAGTTCAGGTTTGGAATCGAACTGGACCGCATACATGGTCGTTGTAGCAGCTGACGGCATTGCTGCAGAAATAATCAGCACATTGGCCATCACGTCACTCATTGGCAGAACAACCGTGATCAGCCAGGCAAGCATTGGTGATCCGAGCAGCCGAACTGTGGCTGCGTAAGAGATTTTATCCCACGAAAGGTTATTCACTGTGATGTTGGCCAACTGCATGCCAAGAATGATCATTACGGTTGGGATTGTAGCATTCCCGACAAGGTCTATGCTGGACATCAGGTTTTCTGAGACCGGGATGTTGGCGTATTTCATCACGAGGGCTATCCATACCGCATGGGTCGGCGGCATCTTCAGTACGGTTTTAATCGCCATACTCATGCCTGCTGCCCCCTTCGCAGCGTAATAGACACCGAAGAAATTCATGACGATCTGCTGGAGTACCATGAAGGAGACGGAATAAACAAAGCCCTCTTCACCAAAAGCGAACAGAACGATTGGCGCCCCGTAATTCCCCGCGTTCATGAACGCGGTTGAAAGAATCAGCCCACTTTCCGTTGGCGTGTCATAACGAAGTAATTTGGCTGCCAGTTTATCAATCAGTAGAATTCCGAATAATAGGAGAGCGGAAAATACGACCATCATTAAGTAATCACGATCGAAATCTGCTTCATAGAAAGTTTTGAAAACAAGGCAGGGCAGCATAATATAAAGAGCGACCGTTGAGATCGATTTAATTTCTAGTTTTAATATTTTTTGCAGGGCATAGCCCGCGAAAAAGACGAGTACGACAGGTAGTACGACTTGGAAGAATATCGTCAAAGCTCTTCCCTCCTGTTCCATAAATTCTTTAGAACTCTACTAGTTTATCAGATAATAAAAAGATTACATACCTTCCCGCTTACCAAAACCTGTCACCTCAGGTCATCCATAATCTGGATGACCTGAGGTGACAGGTTTTTACATTATTATTGGTTGTGCAGGAAATAGAGAGGTGAATAGCGAAGAATACTAGGATCGATTTAAACTAGAAAGGATGATTTTATGGGCAATCCCAGGCGTGTCTGGTTTCCACACGCAAGCTATCATATTACAGCCAGAGGGAACCGAAAAACAGATATTTTTTACGATCACTATGATCGAATCTTCTATTTAAAGCTTTTAGAAGAAGCGAAACACAGCTACCCTTTTTACCTTCATGCTTATTGCCTTATGACGAACCACGTACATCTCCTCATCGAAACGATTGACCATCCCCCAGGTTTATTCATGAAACAAATCCACTCGCAGTATGCGATGTACTTCAACCGAAAATACGATTATGTCGGTCATCTCTTTCAAGGCCCTTATAAAGCAGAACTTCAGGGAGATATTAATGCACTGCTTCAAGTCAGCCGCTATATCCACTTAAATCCTTGCCGCGCCCTATTGACATTAAAACCTGAAGACTATCCGTGGAGCAGCTATCCTCATTATTTATCGCCTCGCCCTTCTTCCAAGCTTGTAACCACTTCAAAGATCCTCTCCCATTTCAGAGATTCCCAACAGTATGAGTTTTTCGTTCAATTAGCAAATCGAACCACCTCAGGTCATCCAAATTCTGGATGACCTGAGGTGGTCAATTGCTTTTTTTAATGAAATTTTCTTAATAAATTCATTTGAAAGAAAAAAATTTCTTCGACAGTTTCTTTTATTTGAAAATTTTTTCGTATACAATAGAATTAAGTTGAAGACTACTTAGGAGGAAGAATCATGCTTGAAGCACCAACCAAACACGTCATCAGTCGTATTCGTTCATCTTATAGTCAATTCAGTGAGAAAGAGAAATTGATCGCTGATTATATATTGGAGAACAAGGAACAAATTGTTCACTCTACGATCAACCAAGTAGCTGATGATCTTATGGTCGCTGATGCAACCGTTTTCAGATTCTGCAAAAGGTTAGGTTTCAAAGGTTATCAGGCGATGAAGATCGCACTTGCATCAGAGATCGTCAACCCTATCAAAGACATCCATGAAACAATCAAAGAAACAGACAGCGATTTAGAAATTACTGAAAAAGTTTTTCAAGCAAATATCAGAGCTCTTGAGTCTTCTAGAGATGTCCAAAATCCTGAAAGCTTGTCCAAAGCTATGGATTTACTAATAGAAGCAAAGCGTGTTTACTTCTATGGAAGCGGCGGATCTGGAATCCTTGCTCAAGACGCCCAGCATAAATTCATCCGCACAGGCATGGACACGCATGTCTACACGGATTCCCACCTTCAATTAATGTCGGTTTCCCAACTGAAAGAAGGCGATCTTGCTGTCGTGTTCTCTCACACAGGCTCGAACAAGGACATTCTTGACCTTGTGGATATTGCGAAAGAGAGAGGCGCTAAAACCATCGCCATCACGAACTTCGCGAAATCTCCATTAACTAAGCGTGTCGATTTGAGTTTATATACGGTGGCTCAGGAAACAGAATACCGTTCAGAGGCCCTTGCATCACGAATTGCAAGTTTGTCGCTGATCGATTCCCTGTTTGTCAACTATAGTGTGAAGATGAAGGAACAGGCACAGGAATCAACCCAGCGCATGAGAGATGCCATTTCAAGAAAAAGAGTATAGAAAGGACGTCATCAATGAAGTCATATGTGATCGGACTGGATATCGGAACGACCAGTGCAAAGTCAGTGATCTTTGACCGGGAGGGTCATGTTAAAGGAGAACATGAAGTAGGCTACCCTCTACTGCATCCTCAAAACGGGTACGCAGAACAGGATCCGGTTACGATTGAAGAAGCAGCTTTGGAAGCGATTTTTGTAAGTAAGGAAACGGCAGGGATTGATGCTAGCAACCTAGCTGGTGTTGGAATCTCTGCTGCGATGCACTCACTGATCTGTATAGACAAAAGTGGTGAGCCGCTTTCTCCATCTATTATATGGGCGGACGCCAGAAGTGCGGACCAGGCAGCCTTTTTAAAAGAAAACCATCCACATTTATACATGAATTCAGGGACACCGCTGCATCCAATGTCCCCTTTATCCAAGCTGATTTGGATGAAAGAGCACCTGTATGCTCCACACGAAGCGGCTGACTATTTTGTTTCGATTAAAGAATTTCTTTTGTACCGCTGGTTCGGTGAAAAAGTCGTCGATTATTCCATAGCAGCAGCAACTGGAATGTTTAATATTAAAGAACATCATTGGGACGAGGAAGCCTTGAGCCTTGCCGGTATCGAAACCAGCCAGTTATTTGAGCCCGTACCTCCAACTCATACGCTAAAAGGCATGAAAGCTCAAGCAGCTGGAAAATCAGGGTTGAGTAAGGATACTCCTTTTGTAATCGGAGCAAGTGACGGTCCTCTTGCCAATCTGGGAATTGGAGCCATTGAACCGGGGGAAACAGCCATTACGATCGGGACAAGCGGAGCGATCAGACAGTTTGCCACCGAGCCTCTCCTTGATGAAAAACAAGAAATCTTCTCCTACAGCTTCACAGAGGATTTATGGATTACCGGCGGACCCTCCAATAATGGCGGCATTGTCCTCGCTTGGCTGCAAAATCTTTGGGATGGGGACCAGGATGCTTACAGTGTTGAGCAGTTAAGTGAAATGGCGGACAGCGTGCCGGTTGGAGCCGACCATTTGCTCTTTCTTCCTTACTTAAACGGAGAACGTGCACCGTTCTGGAATGCAGAAGCGAAGGGATCCTTTATCGGTCTTATGCCTACACATAAGAAGGAGCACATGACCCGTGCAGCTATGGAAGGTGTCCTATTCTCGATTCTCCATATCGGAAAAGCTCTTGAACGTTTAGGAAATAATCATCAGAAGGTGTACGCAAGTGGAGGCTTCGCACGGTCATCCGTCTGGGTACAGATGCTTGCAGACATGTTCAATACAACGATTTATCTTCCGAAGAGCCACCAAAGCTCTGCATGGGGAGCTGCGTGGCTTACGCTTTACAGTCTTGGAGAGGTGGAGAAGCTTGCCGATATCAAAAGCTCGATCCCGATGGACAAGGAGTGTAAGCCGAATCCAGAAAATCATGCAAAATACCAGGAACTGTTCCGGGTGTACGAAGCTGTATCCACTGACCTTCAGCCACACTTCTCTAAGCTCCACCAAATGAACAACTAAAAATATGAAAATGGAAATGAAAACCACCTCAGGTCATCCAGAATCTGGATGACCTGAGGTGGTATTTTTTCCCTTATTCTTTTTCTGTAATGTGCTTTAAGTAGTACTCGAACACGAGGTCAGCGAGCATCATAAGAGAGGATCTTGCTGATACGTCGTAGCCTTCGTAGGAGACTTTTTGCACGGGCGCACTGATCGCAAAGCGTACATATTCGTTCAAGTGGCTGTCAGGATTATTGGTGACCGCGACCGTTTGAACATTCAAATGATCGAGCTTATCTGCGGCCTTCAGCAATGTATTTGTCTCACCACTTGAAGAAATGAAAATAACGAGATCGTTTTGGCCTATCCAATTGCTAATCAAATCAACCATATGTGATTCATAAATGTACGTTGAAGAACGATTCATCTGCATGAGACGCTTGCTCAAATATTCTCCAATCATTTTCGTCAACCCGACAGATAGGATGACGATCCGTTCCGCCCCCTCAATTGATGAGGCAATCCGCTCCAAATCATCAGGGTTCAAACGTCCGAGGCTATCGGTAATATCTTTCTGGTAACGCTCAATCGGATCCATATTTTCAGGAAGCGAAGTCTGTTCCACACCTTTTAAAAAGTACTTGAATTCCGAAAAGCCCTCGAATCCTAGCTTATGACAAAGCCGGATGATGGTGGTCGTACTGACACTGTTTTCTTCCGCCATTTTTGTTAGCGGCATCGTTTTCGAAGCATCCAAGTGATGTTCAATATAATAGAGGACATGCTTTTCCGAATGCGTAAGCTCAGGCAAGGCGTTAGAAAAAGCATCTAGTAGTTTTCCCATAATCGAGGCTCCTTTTTTACCAAACTGTATCGAGTATATCAAGAACATGTACAATTGTACATTTCCTGTATAACCACTTGGCGTCATCCTATGTTACAAATGTATTAGAGACAAATGAAAACACTTTCATATATCAATTTTTGAGAAGAGGGTGAAGGATATGCAACTCGCACAAATGACCGAACAATCTTTAATTCGGTACGATTTGAAAGAGACGAAAAAAGAAGATGTGCTTTGGAAGCTGTCAGAACAACTCTACCAACAAGGCCATGTCACTTCGACTAAAGCCTTTTATGAAACCGTTTTAGAACGGGAGGAAATATCCGCAACAGGAATGGAAGCAGGCCTTGCGATTCCGCACGGAAAATCCTCCGCTGTAAAAAAAGCTGGGTTTGCAGTCGCTCGATTGGATCATCCGATTGACGATTGGGAAAGCATTGACCCGAACAACAAGGTTGAGCTTGTGTTCCTATTAGCCATCCCTGATGGAGAAGCGGGATCGACTCACTTGAGCTTGCTTGCTGAATTGAGTACCCGCTTGATGGATAAAGAGTACTACAACAGCCTGATGAAGGCGAAGAATCCAGAAGAATTCCTTGCTGCTCTTGATCACGATGAAAAGCCAGTAAAAGAAGAGCCGCCGCAAGAATACACGAAAACTGTTCTTGTCATTACCGCATGTGCCGCTGGGATCGCTCATACTTATATGGCTGCGGAAGCCTTAGAGCAAGCCGGAAAAAAACTTGGCGTTAAAGTGTACAGTGAAAAACAAGGCGCAAATGGCTTAGAGGATGCCCATTCCCCTGAACGCATCCAAGAAGCCGATGCTGTTATTTTCGCTACGGATATTTCACCAAAAGGGAAAGAGCGCTTCAAAGGGCTTCCTTACGTGCAAACTCGTGTAGCTGCTCCGTTAGAACGCGGAGAAGAATTGATCCAACAAGTATTAAACAATCCAGACGGAACGGTGCAATCAAACGGTGATGAAGAATCCAGTTCCTCCAGTCCTCAGAAAAAGCAAGGCATTCTTGCTGAAATGGCACAAGCCATCATGACCGGGATTTCTTACATGATTCCTGTCATCGTTGCTGCCGGTTTAATGATGGGGATTGCGAAGTTGGGATCGATTCCATTCGGTCTTGTCAATGAAATCAATGATATTAGCTATGCAACAGCCGATAATGAACTGTTTAAGATTTTGCACTACCTCGATAAATTCGGGTTTATGATTTTCCAGTTTATGTACCCGATCTTTGCAGCGTTTACCGCTTATGCTTTAGCTGATCGTGTCGGTATTGTCCCTGGTTTTATCGGAGGATTGTTCGCCGCTGGAATCCATTACCGCTTCTGGGGTGTAGAAGATGGCATTCCATCAGGTTTCTTCGGAGCTTTGATCCTCGGTTTAGCAGCTGGTTATATTGCTAAGATTTTGAATGAAAAAATCAAACTGAACAAGAATTTCCAGGCGATGAAGCCAATGCTGATCATCCCTGCGATTAGTGTACTATCTGTATTCTTACTGAACTTTTACATTGTCGATCCAGTCTTTGGCGGCTTGAACGAGCTGCTTCGTAACACGATTGAATCTGCACAAGAATCCGGCGAGGTCGTGCTCTCCACGATCATCGCAGCAGCTACGGCCTTTGACTTAGGCGGACCGATCAATAAAGCCGCTGGTGCAATTGCGATCGGCCTTGCAGGTGATCAGATTTTCCCACTGACACCACGTGTGCTTGCTATCGTAATTCCACCAATCGGACTTGGACTTGCTACTGTCTTAGACCGTTATGTTGTCGGTCGTCGCGTATTTGATGAAAACCTGCGCCTCACTGGGAATACGTCCATTTTACTTGGACTGATTGCCATCAGTGAAGGGGCGATTCCATTTATGCTTCGTAATCCGATTATTACGATTCCAATCAACATCATTGGAGCGATTATCGGTTCGGTCACCGCCGTCCTTCTAGGTGCTGTTCAATGGTATCCACTGCCTGCCTTCTGGGGCTGGCCGCTCGTGGACAACCTGTGGGCTTATATTGTCGGACTGTTAGCCGGTACTTTATTCATCGCACTGGCAAACATCTTCGTCCGCTTCACGTTGATCAAACGAGGACGCATTCAAATTTAAATCTTGTCTACAGCCAGTCCGGCCGTTCGGACTGGCTGCATCCTTAAGGAGGACCATGGCTATGTCTAAAAAACGTGTGTATGTCGTTCCCCACTCCCACTGGGATCGGGAATGGTATTTTACTATAGAAGATTCGAATCTACTACTTGCAGAAAATATGGATCACCTCATCGAGTTATTAGAAGAAAATTCAGACTACCACGGGTACGTCTTCGATGCTCAAATCTCTGTCGTCGATGAATACTTGAAAGTACGTCCGCACAACAGCGATCGACTTCGTTCTCTGGTTGAAGCCAAACGAATTTTCGTCGGACCGTGGTACACGCAGGCCGATTCGCTGCTTGTCCACAAAGAGTCCCTCGTCCGCAACCTTTTATACGGAGTGAAAGGCGCAGAAAAAATGGGTCATTCAATGAACATCGGCTACCTTCCGGACATTTTCGGCCAAAACCACTACCTCCCTTCTCTGTTCAAAGGGTTCGGTATCGATCACGTGATCTTGCAGCGTGGCGTCTATTCCGATCAGCTGGATGAGAATTTGAACTTCCGTTGGCAATCTCCGGACGGTGAACAGGTTCAAGCGAACTTGATGAAGATTGGGTACGGACCAGGGAAATTCCTGAGCGCAGATGAAGATTTCCATAAAGACCGTCTGCAGCCAATGCTGGATACGCTGGCTTCCCTAAACCGTGATACGGATCGTCTGCTTCTTCCTTCCGGGGGTGATCAGGTGCTTGTGCGGGATTATTTCCCGGAAACGGTCGAGAAATTAAATGCCAATGACGACCGGTATGAATATGTACTGTCTGATTACGAAACATTCATGGAAGATACATGGCAAGAAACGTCGTTTGATCACGTGATTGAAGGTGAATTGATCGCAACAGAAGGATCCCGCATTCACAATACGATCCGCTCCCAGCGTTATGACATTAAAAAATGGAATCACATCGTCGAGCACAAAATCATAAATCAACTGGAGCCACTAGCGACCATCGCCCAGTCTCTTGGTCTGCGTTACCCGCAGGAGTGGCTCGATGACATGTGGAAAAACCTTTTTGATGTGCACGCTCACGACAGTATCGGCGGATGTAATTCCGATGATACCAATGAAGACATTATAAAAAGGCTTGTGAAGATCAACCGTCAGGCAGACGGGTTGATGAACATGATCAAACGTCAGATTACGAAAGCAGTCAGCGAAGAAACGGGAAGCGAAGACATTTTTGTGGTGTTCAATACGATGCCTAAGCTCCACCAGAAATCTGTTGAAACCGTCCTATTTACGAAGGATCCTGATTTTAATGTGCGTTATCTTGATGGAGAGCCGCTTGATTATTGTATTCGTAAACAAGACTATTTAAGCGGCGGAAAGAAAATTGTCGTAACCGCTGAAGGCGATAAGGAAGTTGAAATTCCAGGATACTACCGGACGGAAGTCCATATCACAGATGTAGAAGTACCTGCTCTCGGCTATACAACCTTGCAGATTGTAAAAGCTGCGGAAAAAGCAGACCATTTGGCTTCATCAAAGGCTGATGTAATTGAAAACGACTCGTACGTGGTATCGTTCTCAGACGGGGAAATGAAGCTTACAGAAAAGACTTCAAACTTGTCAGTTGGTAACTTCATTCAATTTGAAGATACTGCAGATGCAGGTGATTCGTACGATTACTCTCCACTTCCAGGAGACCAGGCGATCCTTACAGGTAAAGCAAAACTCATAGGTGTTAGAAAATCACCTTTTGTGGAAGAAATGACGATTGAACACGAGCTGATCCTGCCTGTGGATTTAGACAGCCGCAAAGCTGGTGTGAAAAATGCTTCTTTTACCATCCGAACGGTTCTCGAGCTGCGTAAAGAGGAAGATCTCCTCCGCGTCAAGCATGAGATTGATAACAATGTCCACGACCATCGTGTAAGAGTATTGGTGCAAACACCAGTAGAACAGCCAGCGGCTTCTATAGCTGACCAAGGGTATAGTTTAATTGAACGCCCTTCAGAAAATCCGCGTATGGACATTTGGAGGGAGCAAGGCTATAAAGAAGCGCCTGTCCCTATTTATACCGTCGAGCAATTCGCCAGTGTGGACAGCGACCAGGGATCTCTTGCCGCTTTTACAAAAGGTCTAAAAGAATATGAAGTCCTGAAAGAGAAAGGTCAATTGGCTTTAACTTTATTCCGCAGTGTCGGTCTACTAGGACGCGATGATTTAGAATGGCGTCCGGGCCGTGCTTCCGGAATCAATAATAAAGTAGTTACAACGCCGGATGCGCAAATGGAAGGTGAATTGACGTTTGATTATGCGATTCAGCTGTCAGGGAATTGTCTTGATACAACGGCTCTTTTCGAAACAGCCGATCATTACAATGAGCGCTACGTCACCTATCAGCATCAATCTCTCAACACATTCGAAGAGAGACTGGATCGGTTTGAGATTCCACAGCCAGTGAAACGCCTCCCAGGTGAATATTCGCTAGTAACGCTAGACAACGAAAACCTTTTTGTAAGTGCTGTAAAACAAGCCCATGACGGGAAAAACATTATCATGCGTGTCTATAATCCTACCCATCATTCCGTTGAAATGGATGTGCGTGGGGATCTTATCGGAAACCTTAAAAGGGTCAACTTAGCAGAAGTGACTATAGACGATGCGCCTCTCACTGTACCCGCTAAAGGATTCCAAACGATTCAATTTTCTGTGGAAGGAGACCTTTCCTTATGAGCCAGGAGTTAATGAATAAAATCGAAAGCCACTTAGAGGAAATTTACGGGGAGGTTCGTGCCGAAGATCTCCGCCAGTTCGAGCATTTGATTGCCCAATGGTCAGAAAAGGAATGGATTACACCAGCAGCACCTGCGGAGAAAAATGTGTATTTGATCACTTATGGTGACAGCATTTATGAAGAGGGTAAGCCGACTTTGCCTGCTCTTCAGCGCTTTTTGAAAGAAGAAGTTGGCGATGCAATTACCGACGTTCACTTACTTCCTATGTTTCCCTATACGTCAGACGATGGATTTTCGGTAACCGATTACCGAAAAATCCATCCTGATCTTGGGGATTGGGGCGACATTCGCTCCTTTTCTAAGGATTACCGGATGATGTTCGATTTCGTTGCCAACCACATGTCTCAGTCAAGTGAATGGTTCCAGGGCTATCTGAATGAAGATCCAAAGTTCAAAGATTTTTTCATTCCTAACGATGATTCGTTTGATGCGAGTCAGGTTGTCCGTCCACGCACGTCGCCATTGTTCCATGAATATGAAGGCCATGATGGCACAAAAACAGCCTGGACGACGTTTAGTAAGGACCAGGTGGATGTAAACTTTAAGCATTTCCCTGTATTGTTGGAAATGACAGACATTCTTCTTGATTACGCTCACCAGGGTGGCACGAGCATCCGGCTTGATGCCATCGGGTTTATATGGAAAGAATCGGGCACGACGTGTATCCACCTGCCGCAAGCGCATGAAATTATTAAGCTGTGGCACACCGTGATCAATGCTTTTCAGCCGAACACACAGATCATTACCGAAACGAACGTCCCGCACAAAGAAAACATCAGCTATTTCGGTGATGGGACAAATGAAGCGAACATGGTCTATCAGTTCACCCTGCCGCCTCTTGTGCTCTACAGCTTTATGAAACACAATGCCAAGAAGCTTACGGACTGGGCGAAGACGATTGATAAAGTATCAAATGAGGCAACCTACTTTAATTTCCTGGCCAGTCACGATGGAATCGGTATGCGCCCGACCGAAGGTATTTTGTCAGAAGATGAGAAGCAGGAACTCGTTGATCAGGTGAAACGAAATGGTGGAGAAGTTTCCTATAAGAGTAATCCGGACGGAAGCCAATCTGTTTATGAATTGAACATCAATTACTCAGAAGCGCTAAAAAATGAAGGCGAAGATGTAACCGAAGAAGACGAAGTCGTGAAGATGCTTGCAGCTCACTCGATTTTACTCTCCGTCATTGGTGTACCTGCCATTTACTATCATTCCTTACTCGGATCGAAGAATGACTACGAAGGATTGAACAATTCCGGAATCCCTCGGAGGATTAACCGAGAAAAACTTGAGCTTCAACGAATTCGTAAAGAACTAAATGATGATACAAGAAGAAATGGGATTTTCACAGGGTTAAAAGAAATGATTGGAGTAAGACAAGGGGAGCCTGCATTTTCTCCTTATGCCGATCAAGAGGTACTTGAGATCGATGAGAGAGTGTTTGCATTAGTGCGATACAATCAAGAGACAGGGGATCAGGTATTCTTCGCTGTTAACACATCTCGAGAAGAGGTAACGATTCCTCTGCCGTTTGAAGGGATTAATCTAGTAGAAAATCGCGACGCAAGTGGAACGATTACCCTTCCCCGCTACGGATTCAAATGGATTAAGAAAGGTTAAGGTTTGGAGGTTTTTCAAATGAAAATTGTGATCGCTCCAGATTCTTTTAAGGGATCTCTTTCTGCTTCTCAAGTAAGCGAAGCGATGGCTGAAGGTGTTCAATGCGCCCATGCTGAAGCTCATGTAGTCACGGTCCCTATGGCAGACGGAGGAGAAGGATCTATTGAGGCATTGAAAAAATGGGTATCGAAGGAGATCCCCGTGAAAGTCAATGGTCCTGGAGGTAATGTCATTGATACCAGCTTTGTAATCCTTCCCTATAACGGGAAAGATGCCGCATTTATCGAATGCGCCAGAAGTACTGGGATCACTCTCGTTCCTGATGAGAAGCGTAACCCTTTTGCATTAAACTCCTATGGACTAGGCGAGCAAATTCGTACTGCCATCGAAAAAGGCTGCCGCGACCTCGTTGTGTCGCTGGGCGGCAGTGCAACTACTGACGCCGGCACAGGGCTTTTACAAGCACTAGGATTTCGCTTTTTCGATTCCTCCGGTCAGCTTCTTCCTTATAATCGAAATATCTTAACAGAAATCGATGGTATGGATGATGGCGAAGTGATGGAAGAGCTTGCCGAATGTTCCATCACGATTGCTTCAGATGTCACGAACCCTTTTTACGGTAAGAATGGAGCGGCTTATGTATACGGGCCGCAGAAAGGCGCAACTGAACAGGACGTAAAGCAGCTTGATGCAGGACTGGAGCGCTTTTCCCGGGTCGTACAAGCGGCCACAGAAAAAAACTTGCAAGAAATTCAAGGCGCTGGAGCTGCCGGGGGACTTGGCGGAGCTCTAGCTGGAGTTCTCGGAGCTGAGATGAAATCAGGATTTGATGTGATAGCAGAATTAGTAGGTTTGGAAAACCTTGTAGAAGATGCAGATCTCGTGTTGACGGGTGAAGGAAGCTTAGATACGCAATCCGCTCACGGGAAAGTGCCTGTCTCTGTAGGGAAAATTGCTAGGAACTATGATGTGCCTGCTGTAGCGATGGCAGGAGTTGTCGATGTAGAAGGGTCCTACGAAGGATTGACGGCCGTCTTCTCGATCCAATCCGGCCCATGTTCGTTAACAGAAGCCCTCGATCACAGTACAGCATACAATAATATAAGACATACAACAAAACAAATCCTAAATTTATGGAATAAATAAATCCCACAAATAACCCCTCAGGTCATCCAGAATCTGGATGACCTGAGGGGGTGTTTTTTTTCATCATAGTATTTTATTTTGCGTCTTTCACCCATACTTCTCCGTCTTTGTATTCGATTTGTTCTGGGTAGCGAAGATTTGTGACTTCTTCCTGGATCTTCTTAGATGGCGGTGGTGTCAACAAGGAAACCACTACATTCGTTATTAAGGCAGCGGCAGCCCCGAAGACTCCTGCACCTGTATCGATGATGCCAAGAATCGTGAAGCCTCCATACTTAGCTGCGAATATATACGTAAGTGTCACGCCTAAACCAACGAGCATTCCGGCAACCACACCCGGGCCATTTGCCCGCTTCCACCAGACTCCAAGCAAGAGCGCAGGGAAGAAGGTTCCTGAGGCAAGTGCGAATGCCCAGGCAACAATTTGGGTGATCGCTCCTGGAGGATTCAATGCAACCAAACCAGCGATTACTGTTGCAAGTACGATCGTAATTCTTCCTACCGCTAAACGCTTCTGTTCCGTCGCTTTCGGATTGATGGAACGGTAGTAAATATCGTGAGAAAGAGCCGCAGAGATGGCGATCATCAATCCACCTGCTGTTGATAGGGCAGCTGCCATCGCTCCTGCAGCCATTAAACCTATGACGAAAATACCCAGATTGGCTATTTCCGGGGTTGCCATAACTACAATATCGTTGCTGATGACAAGCTCTGTCCATTGCAGAATCCCATCACCATTCCCATCAGCCAAAGACAGGCGGCCTGTATCGACCCAGGCTTGAGTCCATGCGGGGAGGTTGTTCAGAGAGGAACCGGCTACTTCGGTCATCAAAATGAAGCGTGAAAAAGCCGCGTAAGCTGGAGCAGACAAATAAAGCAATCCAATGAACAGTAACGCCCATGCCCCACTCCAGCGTGCCGCTTTCATCGTCCTTACTGTATAAAAACGAACGATAACGTGAGGTAAGCCTGCCGTTCCTGCCATCAATGTGAACATTAATGCAATAAACTGCCATTTGCTTCCTTCTGTAAATGGAACGATGTATTCTGAGATCCCTAATTCCTGATCGATGACCTTCATCTCTGAAATCACTTCACCGTAAGAAAGCCACGGCAGCGGGTTTTGAGTGAGCTGCATCGACATGAAAATAACCGGAATCAAGTAAGCAATAATAAGAACTAAATACTGAGCTACCTGCGTCCAGGTAATCCCCTTCATCCCGCCGAGTGCGGAATAAAAAGCGATAAGCACGACTCCGATTAATGTACCGATCACCGTATTGACTTCAAGCAGTCTGCCAATAACGACACCCGAACCTGACAATTGTCCAATCGAGTATGTAAAACTGATAATGATGGTCGCTACTGCCGCGATCAGACGTGCGAAATCGCTTTTGTAACGATCCCCGATAAATTCTGGTACTGTGTAGCGTCCAGATTTTCTCAGCTGTGGAGCAAGCAGGAAGGTTAATAGTAAATAACCGCCTGTCCATCCCATTATATAGGCCAGTCCATCATATCCAAGGATCATGACGGTTCCTGCAAGCCCAATGAACGAAGCTGCACTCATCCAGTCGGCTCCGATCGCCATTCCGTTAAATACAGGCGGCACCCCTCGGCTGGCCACGTAAAAATCAGATGTTGCTTTCGCTTTGTTATAGATGGCAATCCCTATATACAAAGCGAATGTTGCAACGATTAAAGCAAGGGAAACAAGAAACTGAGCGTCCATACCTCTCCTCCTAACCTATTGATTCACAACTTTGTCTTTTTGTTCGATTTGTTCAGGAGTAATGCCGAACTTTTTATCTACGACATCACTGACTTTTGCATTCACAAATAAAAGAATAATGAATGTAACGATGGCCCCTTGAGATCCCATGTAATAATGAAAGGGGACTCCCATTACACTAAAGGATGAAAGGTCACGGGCAAAAAACACAACACCAAATGAAACTAGAAAACCAATGGACAAGTAAATGACAATCAACGTAGTCCGGATTCGGAAATATGCATTCGCCGTAGCACGATCAATTTTTCTCAATTTCTCACCTCCTTTCAAAGAAGGAATGATCCACTATCCTCTTAAATCAAAAATAAACTGAATCGTCTCCCAAAACGGCATCGGGACCATAGCAATTTTTACAACAACGATCCCTAGGATGGCTACGACCGGAAGCGCAAAGAATATAGGTTGTTTTTTCTTTAAGGCAAATACGACAGAAAAAATGGTAACGATAGCTAAAATGATTGGTATAAACATGTGTTTCCTCTCCTAACTGTGTAAGCGTTAACATTTTCTATTAAAAAAATATTCTTTTTTGAAAAATTTGAATTAAATAAATATTCAGTGTTATTATTCTAAAATCGATAATAAATGTCAACCAGCTAAAAAGTCCCATAAAATGGTTGAAATCGATACCACCTCAGGTCATCTAAACATCTGATGACCTGAGATAAATAAAAAATTTTTTTATGAGAATAAATGACTCCAAGTAATTGGACCAACGATCCCATCAACTTCAATCCCAGAATTCGTTTGGAACTTTCGAACAGCAGATTCTGTCTTTGGACCAAACAAGCCATCTGTCTTAACGCCAATGACTTTCTGTATTCTCTTTACCGCCTCCCCTTTGGTGCCTGCTCTTACGGGCTTCCCTGGATATACGGATTCATCGAGTATTTTTCTCGTTATAGGACCGGCAATGCCATCAACTTTTATCCCGGCATCCTTTTGGAAATCTCGAACAGATGAGGCCGTTATTTTACCAAAGCTTCCGTCGACGCCATAACCCCCTAGCGAATATCCCAACTCTTTCAACTGCCGCTGTAGTTTTTTGACTTCTTCCCCTCTGTCTCCTCTCTTTAGTACAGTTGATGAAGAAGATTCAGGAGCTAACTCCAAATGGGGATAATCTTTAAAACTTTTCCAATCGCCTCCCCACGTGAAACCTAATGATTTCCCAATTGCTCCAACGCGATACCAATTTTTGTCCACTTTCCACAAAGCTGTTCGGCCGTCTTTAGATACGAGAAAAAAGTCAATCGCCCTTCCTTTATTATGGATACTTTCTCCCGGCTTTGCATAAGTGACAATATTTCCACTTTGGCCATAGTTCCTCCCATTCCAACTATAGGATGGGCGTCCTTTTCCGTATAACCTTGCCTGCTCTTCTAACGATCGGTAGCCTGAAGAGATTTGTACAAAAATCCCTTCCATATAGGCCATCGAAATCAATTGAGCTGCTTTTTCAGCGACTCGCTCTTCGACGTCTCCCATGTTGTTTACGCTTCGATCTATCAACTCTACCAATTTTATCACCGCAATCCCTCCTCGGTTTTATAATCGAAGGATGAGGGATTTGGAGTGTCTTTGTTTTTTCTCGCTCTTTAAAATAGTTATGGCGCGACTGGGAAACGACTCGCTTTCCTGCGTAGGAACTGACAATCCTCCTCTTTCGCTGCGTTCTCTGTGGGGTCTCGCCTAGATCCTTCTACAGCGGGAGTCTCGCCGTTTCCCAGTCACACCAATTGTCATAAGCTTAACGAACCCATTTCTAACGGAGATTAGTTACGCGACTATATCGTTACCGGCTTAAAAATAACAGTAAAAAAACTCTTCCTATAGGATTTAACCGGTAATTTCATAATGAATAATATAAATGAGACAGCCATTCCTAACTATAACTGTGTGTCCATTCGACCAAATAAAGGTAAGATGGAAGCGCCTCAAACAACAGCGTATGGACTGTCGTTTAGGGTTCGCAACTTACCTGAGCTGGAGGAGATAAAGAGAATACGATGGAATTAGGAAAACCACCCTGATGTGGGGTGGTTCAGCTTGGTTTTAAGTTTTTGACAACATGGAAAACGAATAGGAATATGCCGATGACCGTCAGTGACGCTCCCGTAGCAATTATGGGCACGAGACCTTCAGTTTCCAAAGCGATGGTAAAAAATAACCCCATCATCATGATCGGTAATCCAATGTTATGAAACCAAAAATGAAAGGTTGCCAGCTTTGAAGCACCCAGATCCGGAAAAAGATGATAGATAATTCCAGCAAGCATGAGTGCTGTCCAGCCTAACAGGTTGATGTGGACATGCACAGGGGTCAATGCATAATCATGAACGATGGACATATAATAGCCGATTGCCACCCCTATCGCAAAATACACCGAGGATATTTTGATCATTATGATCCCCATGTACTCCCCTCCTTTGTACCTACTATACGCAGAGGACCTACAAAACAGAATCATGGATTTCAATAAATGGTTCATTATAAAATGAAGAGGTATCATTAACGAAGAGGTGAAGTGATAATGAAAATAGAAGTATGGTCAGATTTCGTCTGTCCTTTTTGTTATATCGGTAAAAGACGGTTAGAAGAGGCGCTCAGTCAGCTGCCTGAGTCCGCTGAAGTTGAAGTGGAGTATAAAAGCTTTGAGCTCGATCCAGAGGCTAAACGCAACACAGGGCAGAACATGCATGAGAAATTAGCTGCCAAGTACGGAAAAAGCGTGGATGAAGCAAAAGAAATGACTCGCAATATGACCGAACAAGCGAAGATGGTCGGTCTTGATTTCCATTTCGATACTATGATCCCAACGAATACATTTGATGCCCATCGCGTGGCTAAATTTGCAGAAACGAAAGGATTGGGCAAAGAAGTCACAGAACAATTTTTCAAAGGAGTGTTGACAGAATCTAAAGATCTTGGTGATCACAAAACGATTGCCGACCTTGCGCGTGAGGTTGGTTTGGATCGCGGAGAAGTTGACGGGGTTCTAGAAGGCTCGGATTATACGGAAGTGGTACGAGCGGAAGAAAACGAGGCTTATCAAATCGGTGTTCAGGGCGTTCCTTTCTTTGTAATCAACCGTAAATACGCGGTATCTGGAGCGCAGCCGACAGAAGTGTTTGTTCAAGGGTTACAGAAAGCATTAGATGAAGAAAAAAAATCCTCTCCATTTGAAGACCTGTCTACAGAAGCAGATGCTGCATGTACAGAAGACGGATGCGAAGTTCCCCCAAACGATGCAAAATAATATTGATAGCTGCATGTTCCATGAGCGGAACATGCAGCTTTTTTGTTTTTTGCATTAAATTAGAATCACCTTAGAATCACCTCAGGTCATCCAGAATCTGGATGACCTGAGGTGACAGATTTTGGTATAGTTCATTATTCCTCCTATTGTGGCTTTTTTCACCTTTTCATTCGTCTACTACCCAAAATGGTAAATAATCCGGGATTAAATTCCTACCTCACGTTCTATCCATTTGTTCTATTTTTCTGAATATTGATGAAATTAAACTACTCTTATGTTATATTTTGGTAGGAAATTACATAAGGGGGATATTTTATGAACAAGAAGGCTATTCTGACCTCAGCTCTTGCTGGGTGTCTGGTATTTTCTACGGTACCGACTACTTTCGCTCACGACATGCTGGACGATTCGCTTGCCGAAAAAGGAGCGAATGAAGGGGACAACTTAAACGCGATCCCAGTCCTTGAAGGAAATAAGAACCTGGGAAATTGGCAAGAGGTCGCTAGTGCCCAGCTGAAAGAATATGACGGCGTGAAAAATTCGCCCGCTGACGTTTATGCTCACAAAGGTTATGCCTATTTAGGTACCCACGTAAGTGGAGGCGGGAATGGTGGAGTCAGGGTTTTTGATATGAAAGACCCTTCCAATCCTGTTGAGATTGCCAAGTTTGCTGATGATATCTCAGGAACGTGGCAGGAAAAAGTCATCGTTAAGACTGTGAACACTCCACACTTCAAAGGTGATCTGGCTGTGGTCAGTGTCCAGCAATTGGATCGAGACCATCCAGATTCTCAAGGGGGATTCCTTCTTTATGATGTTACCAAACCTGAAGCTCCTGAAAAGCTAGGCTTCTGGGAAGTGGACAAGCGTGTACCGGGTACTCATGAACTGTATCTTACAGTAAAAGAAGGCAAGCCGTTTGTACTGGCAGCCAATCCATATGCTGATTATTTTACCCATGGAGAATCGATGGATTTCCAACTTGTAGACGTATCTAACCCTGCAGAACCCAAAACGATCTATGAATTCGATCCTCGTTCGCTTCCTGAGGTATCGGATGATTTTAATGGCTATCACTGGGATGCTCCCGATGGAAAAACCCGCCCGGTCTTCAACCATAGTACGATGACTGATAACAATGGAGACACCGCTTTATTATCCTTTTGGGATCTTGGCACCATCATCCTCGATATCTCTGACCCTTACAACGTAAAATTTGAAGGAAGAACGGAGTACGCTTCTGATGTGCAAGGTTCTGCACACTCCTCTGCTCTTGCTAAAGGCGGCAATGTGTTAATCGAGACGAGGGAAGTCTATAACCCTACCCGAGTAGGCTATGAAGAATCTTATGGGTACACAAGAATTTTTGACATTAGTGATAAAAGTAATCCAAAACTGTTGAGCACCTTTAAAACGGATCTGGTTGATAACATTGAAGATGGTGTAACTTTTGCTAATACCGTTCACGATCCTAAGGTACACGGTAACACGCTTTATCTCTCTCACTATGCTGGAGGGATCAGAGCCGTTGATATTACTGACCCTAGCAACCCGGTTCAAATAGGGAAATACGTGCCGGAAAATGCTTACTTCTGGGGTGTATTCGTTGATCGGAACTATATTCTTGGCTCCGATATGGGGAACGGATTGAAAGTCTTACAGAAAAATAACAGCGCTCAATAACACAAAAACCTGTCCACGCTTGGACAGGTTTTTTTCTATTTATTGAGGATCTGCTTCCATAAGTAAATCTACCAAATGGACAGCATCTGATTTGTCATTTAGTCCTTCACGCTCGACACCAAGTTTCATCTGCAGCAAGCACCCCGGGTTAGACGTTACAATCCCCTCAGGTGCTACACCACACACATCCTCCATCTTGACATCTAAGATATCCATAGACTCCTCATAATTCACAACGTTATAAATGCCTGCAGATCCACAGCAAAAATCAGGTCGATCCAACTCTTTCAATTGAACTCCAGGGATCTTTTTGATCAGCTCTAGAGGTGCGTCTGTCACTCCTTGGACATTTGTCATGTGGCAAGAAGGCTGATAAGTGACCGTTTTATTTAGTGGTTTTTGAAAGTCGAGATGATCCAAATCTACAAGCACTTCTGATATGTCTTTCACTTTTTCTACGAATCTAACAGCTCTTTGGTGCCACTCTGTTCCTTTTTCAAAAAGATGATCATACTCAACGAGCTTGGCTCCACACCCACCGGCATTGTTGATGATATAGTCGACGTTTTCTTTTTCAAAAGCATCAATGTTCTGTTTGGCAAGCTCTTTCGCTGATTCCTTTTTCCCCGTGTGCGCATGCAGCGCTCCACAACAAGATTGCTCCTCAGGAATAAGCACTTCTGCTCCACTTCTAAGTAACAGTTCGATCGTATTTTCATTCGAGTAGAAAAAGACACTGTCCATAATGCAGCCTGTAAAGAAAGCGACTTTTGCCGTTGATGGTCGTTTTCTTATATAACGTTTCGCACGGTCGCGCCTTCTTTTTGGAGAGGGCATCTCAGGAAGAACCTTTTCAAATTCCTCAATGTGAAGGGGTGCAATTTTTGATGCTCCTGTTCGTTGTGCCATCGTTTGTAAACCAGACTTCTGATAAAACCACGAGGCATCTCCTAATGTGTCCATCCAGTTCTTCGATGGAAAAAATTCGTCAAATAGGAAACGTTCCATTTGTTGTCGGCGCTTCGTTTTTTCCTTTTGTTCATCAATGACTTCTTTTGTGCCTTCAAGAATCTCACCATATTGTACATTGGTGGGGCAAACAGTTGTACACGCCATGCAGCCAAGACATTTTTCAATAGGACTTTCCAGATCATTTACCGTTGCTTTACCTTCGGCGACCATTTTGACAAGGTTAATTCTTCCTCTTGGAGAGTGGGTTTCCCGCTCCATCGTTTCATAGGTTGGACAGGCTGGTAAGCAATAACCGCATTGGACACAGTCAAACGTCTTATCATAGTTGAGTTTGTCCTGTAATACTTGAAGATCACTCATTTCGCAGCACCAACTTCTGTCCTTTTTCTGCAAAAATTTTCCCTGGATTTAATATGCCGTTCGGGTCCCAGCTTTCCTTGATCCGCTTCATCATGTCGACTCCGACCTCTCCGAGCTCAGATTCAAGGAATGGGGCTTTCATTGTCCCAATACCATGCTCACCTGATAACGTACCACCAAGCTCAATCGCAGCCTTAAAGATCTCTTCCACTGCTAGTTCTACCCGTTTCATTTCCTCTTGATCACGTTTATCGCAAAGCACATTTGGATGGAGATTCCCATCCCCTGCATGGCCAAAGGCAACAATCTCTACCTTATGTTTTTCTTTAATTTCCTGCAGGCGATCAATCAAGTCAGGGATTTTACTTCGAGGAACCGTTGCATCTTCGGATACTTTTGTGGGTTTAATTTTCGCAATAGCCGGAGATACTTGCTTCCTTGCATGCCAGATCTTTTCCGCCTCTTCTTCAGATTTAGGCACAACAATATCTGTAGCTCCGACTTCTTCCATGATCTCCTCGACTAGTTTTCGTTCGATTTTTAACGTCTCCGGATGGCCATCTAATTCGATGATTACGATCGCAGCAGCATTCTTCGGAAGACCGACCGGCTTGAAGTTTTCAACAGCTTGGATGCAAGCTTGATCCATAAACTCCATTTTAGAAGGCAAGATCCCTGAAGTAAGCGTCTTAGAGATGGCTTCTCCTGCTTTTCTCACCTCACCGAAACTGACCATAAGCGTCTGGAAATCTCGTGGCTTCGGCATCAGTTTTAAGGTTGCCTCCGTAATCACTCCGAGTGTACCCTCAGAGCCAACGATGAGTTTGGTCAGATCATACCCGGTGACGTTTTTGATTGTATTCCCTCCCGTTCGAATCACTTCTCCTTCAGGCGTTACGACTTCAAGCCCAAGCACATGATCTTTTGTTACGCCATACTTCAATCCGCGTGGCCCGCCCGAATTTTCGGCTAAATTTCCACCAATCGTCGCTACATGGGCGCTGCTTGGATCAGGCGCGTACATCAATCCATGTTTTTCCGCTTCTTTATTAATATTCCCTGTTAAAACGCTCGGAGTGACCGTTACCGTCAAGTCATCAGGACTTACGTCTATTTTTTCCGGCCACTGGGAGATATCCAGCACAATGCCTCCGAAGACAGGAAGCGGTCCGCCACTTAAACAAGTTCCTTGTCCTCTCGGATAAACTGGAATTTGATGCTCGTTAGCCATCTTAAGTACCGACACCACTTCTTCTTTATGTTTAACTTGAACAACGGCTTCCGGCAAGTATTCTCCGAAGGAAGCATCAAAACTATAGCTGTAACGATCGGATAATTCAGTCAGGACACGTGCTTCTGGTATCTTTTCTTTAATGAGATCCAACCATGTGCTCACATCATTCTCCCCTTTCTATGAAACTACGACTTTTTCAGAGTTTTCATATTACTTAAAAGTATAAGGGATGCTTTACCAAAATTATAGCGAGAGCCTAGATGAGAAAGGAACCACCTCAGGTCATCCAGATATTGGATGACCTGAGGTGGTCTTTTTTGGAAACTATTATTCATTTCATCTGAGAGCTGCACGGTTTTGCCGGTGATCCTTCCTGGATGGAGCTGTTTCAAAAAGTCTCTTTTCTTCATTTGTTTCTGGCAAAATGTTTGGCACAGCAGTTGGAGTTCCATGGGCATCCACAGCTACCATCGTTAAAAAAGATTCCGTTGTCGTCACTTTTTTGCCTTGTAGCAGGTCATCGGCATAGACCTTTACGTACACCTCCATAGATGTACGGCCTGTCCAAGTGACACTAGCTTCTAACGTGAGCGCATCTCCTACTTTAGCTGATGATAGAAAATCTACTGAATCTATAGATGCCGTTACGACCACACAATTGGAGTGTTTCATCGCAGTAAGTGCAGCGATTTCATCAATATAAGCCAGTACTTTTCCACCGAAGATCGTATCCAAATGATTGGTATCCGGGGGCAGCACGAGCCGGGTTTGTTTCATTTTTGAATAACTCACAGGTAATGGTTCCATTTAATTGTCCCTCCATATTTATTACAAAAATAAAACGCATCTTCGGTAAGAAGATGCGTGCAGTTGCATGAATGACCACTATGAAACCAAACCTGGCGGCCTAGCTAGATTCACGTAACACCCTCCTATCTCCCGTAGGAATTCATGTTCTTCTCTATGGCAGGTCTCCTGGCTCAGATTCATCAGCTCATAACCCTTCCCATCTTAAAGACAGTGGTTTGTTTTGAGCCTCCTCTATACAGTGGCGGGACCGCGTTGGATTTTCACCAAACTTCCCTTTTCAGCTTCTCTACGAAGCCACCATAGAGCGTATTTATTTGTTCAGGAGATAACTTCTCCTTAGATAAACTATCTCATAAAGAAGATTAATCTGCCAATCGAAAATCTCCTATAAACTGTCACCTCAGGTCATCCATAATTTGGATGACCTGAGGTGACAATTTTATCCATAAAATCTACTTTTCTTATTGGTATTATTTTATTATTTTTTCAATAACTAGTTGATAGATTATGAATCTATATTCATATTTTTTCATTAAACCATAAGGTATTTTTACTCATTTTTATTCCTTAATCTATCTATAGTTGGAACACCATCCAGTTATAGGTGTATTTAGACCTGAAGATTTAATCACTCCCTTCTGATATGATTGAAAATGTTAAATATTCTAAATATTCTATCAGGAGGATGTCTATGAAGAAAAAAAGACAAGTTTTATCTGCAATGGCCTTATCCGTCGGTTTATTAGCGGGTTCTGGTCTGGGAGCGATGAACGTCGAAGCGACCACAAGTATTGAAGCAAAAATCCAGGAGAGCAAACAATCGATCGGAACATTAACCGCTCCGTCTCAATCAAAGGCTGCAGAACTTGTGAAGGCAGCAGTCAAAGGAGAAATTGAGAGCGGCTTGTCCAAGTCTCAGAAAAACAATGAGAGCTATGTAGACTATAGAGTATTAGAAGAAGTAAAAGACTATAAAGGACAGGATCTTGTTAAACTTCAGCAAACTTATAAAGGGCATGATGTTTTTGGCAAAGTCCTCGTCTCTCAGGTCAATGAAGGTGTTATAAAAACTGCGTTAGGTGATGTAGCTAAAAACTTGAATGGAAAAAAAGGGTTAAAAGAGAAACAAAACCTATCAAAAGAGGACGCTTCTAGCTACGTCACGGATACATATGGTGAAGATATAGAAACGTTAAAAGAAACGACGGTGGAAAAAGTCGTCTACGTAAATGAAAAAGAGAAAGCATCTTATGGGTGGAAGGTCGATTTCTCAGTTGCAGCACCAAGCTTTGCTGAAGGCTTTGTCATTTTAGATACGAAAAAAGGCGAAGTACTACTTAACGCTGTAAAAGAAATGGATCAAGCTTTATCGGATGATGCGATCCAGTATGCAAAAGGTGAAAAAGGACCTGGAAACGGTGGAGGAAAAGGCAAGCCGGGCTCTGATGCCATTGTAGTTGGTCCAGTAACAGGTTCTGGTGTCGATAAAAACGGAAATAGTCGTACCTTCACTGCAAGTGAAATGTCTGATGGGACTTATGAACTTGCGGATTACACACGCGGCCAAGGCATACTGACTTATGATGCCAATTATGCTGATTTAAACCGCGAGTATCGCCTATACCCTGGGGAACTATTATCTAGTACTTCCACCACTTTCTCAGACGATGAAGGTGTGAGTGCTCACTATCTAGCAACTTCTGTCTATGAATATTATTTAGGGGAATATAATCGTAATAGTTTTGACAACAACGGGCAGCAAGTCAAATCAGTTGTCCATGCCTGGGATTCAAGCTCAACCAACGACCCTGAAAACTGGTTCAATGCAGCAAGTGTCAATGACGGAGCCATGCTGATTTATGGTGATCCTCTTGCTGGAGCCTATGATGTAGCTGGCCACGAATTTACTCATGCTGTGACATCCAGTGAATCTGACTTAATCTACAGCGGTCAATCCGGGGCTTTGAACGAAGCGATTTCTGATATCTTCGGAGTTGCTATTGAGAAATATGTAAACAACGGTTCATTCAACTGGACGATCGGTGAACAGTCCGGGCAAGTTTTCCGGAGTATGTCAGACCCGTCTTCCATCCAGTTTTCGTCTACACTCGTCTATCCTGATGATTACGACGATTATCAGAATTTATCTTATGATAACGGAGGCGTACACTTTAACTCAAGCATCATCAACAAAGCTGCTTATTTAATGGCTGAAGGCGGCAGTCACAATGGCGTGAGCGTGAGTGGAATTGGTGAAGAGAAAACTTTCGATCTGTTCTACTATGCAAACGTGGATTTATTAACAGCCGATGCTACTTTCGAAGATTTGCGTAACGCCGTCGAAACCGTAGCTACTGACTTGTACGGGGCTGGATCTACGGAATACCAAGCTGTTACAAACGCATTTGATGCGACTCTCATTCCATAAAACTATGAAACCAAAAAGAACCAGCGCCATAAATAAATGGCGCTGGTTCTTTTTGGTATTTACTTCCACCTCAGGTCATCCAGAATCTGGATGACCTGAGGAGATATTTTGGTATATTCTGGATGACCTGAGGAAATTATACTTTGAGGAACTTATACTTTTCCAATTCCCCCGGCTATTCTTTTATGATCTTGCTTTCATAGGGTTGGAGCTCAATTTCTCCGTGCTTTTTGATCTCGTCACTATGGTTCATGACGAAAAGATACGAAGCTTCCTCCGTCTCACGGCGATACACTTCCACATTTTCATCCGACTTCTCATATCCAATGAAATGGTCTTCAACGACTTTTTCTGCTATCACATCAAGGGCTGCTTCATCGAGGCCTCCACCGATGTAATAGACAGTTCCTTCCCCAAAGTCGTTTTTCGTCACAGCAGCGTAGTCACTATAGAATTGATCCTGATAGCTGTAGAGAACGTCCGCAGACTCTGCCACAAGAAGGTCACGCCAGACCGAAATATGTGCAGGAACAGATGCAAATTCTCCTTCGCCTTTCAATTCCAATGCATGCGCTTTTGTTAAGGACTCGATCTCTTCAATGCGTGCACCAACTAGATCCCGGACCAGTCCCGGCTGTACTTCACCTAAGCGAAGGTTGTTATCTTTCCCTTTCAACCCTGTACGGTAGGAGAAGATTACAGTTCCACCACGTTCAGCGAAGGCACGCAAACGATCAGCCAGTCCTTCATCCATCACTTGCATAACCGGCACCACAACCACTTTGTAAGCATCAATGGCTCGATCAGCAGGAATGACATCAATCCGGCTGTTCAAGTTATAAAATGGGCGGTACAGCCTCAGTAGTTCTTCATTAAAATCAAAGTCTTTGCTTTGAATTTGACCGCGCCATGACCAGATATTATCGTAATCATAGAGGACGGCGATGTCTGACTGAATCTCAGAGTTCAAGACATGCTCGTAATTTTTAATATCTCCGAATAAGGATTGAACTTCCTTATACTTTCTTCCGTACACATTGTCATGATCAACGACCCCGTAACAAAATTGCTCGGCCCCTTGAGTCATGCCACGCCAGCGGAAGTAAAGCATGTTGGAACAGCCATGAGCAAAGGCCTGGTAGGACCACATTTTTGCCTGGTTCGGTCTTGGCAAATAGCCAATCACATCATGCCCTTGTGCTCCCATCAGCTCTTCGACAATCCAGTAGTTCTTGTTCAATAGGCCGCGGTTGAAATCATGCGTCATCGCAATCTCTGCAGGTGACACCGGTTCCTCGAGGCCGCCCCAAACTGGATAATTATCATAAGAGACGTAATCCATCAGCTTTACATTTTCAGCATGATCGAACCATTTTCCGAAAAATCCGCCTGAAACGTTTGTTGTCACGTCCTGATGTGCTCCCTTTTCTTCCTGAACGATTCGTGTCATCTCGTGAGCAAATTGATTTAAGGATGCAGAACGAAAGCGTGCCCACTCCAGTTTCAAGCTCGGGTTGTGCGTCGTCACCGTCGGTTTAGGAGCTGGGATTTCAGAAAAATCATTGTACGTTTGCCCCCAGAAAATTGTTCCCCACTCGTCATTCAAGGCGTCGATAGATGAGTACTTTTCTTCTAAATAATCCTGAAACTTCGTATGGCACTGGTCGCAATAACACATGTCACTGCCTTCATGACCGAACTCATTATCGATCTGCCAGGAGATAATCACTTCTTCGTCGCGGTAATGCTCAACGAGCTTACGTGTAATCACTGCTGCATAGTTGCGGTAAGCATCGGAATTAAAGCAATACTGCCGGCGTCCTCCAAATACACGGGGATTTCCGAACTCGTCCTCAGACAAAATCGAAGGTTCTTTCTTCGCCAGCCAGGCTGGGAAGGTCGCCGTTGGGGTACCGAACATTACTTTTAGCCCTTGTTGTTTTACCTTTTCAATCACTTCATCAAAAAAGGAAAAATCGAATTGCCCTTCCTCGGGCTCCATCCGGTGCCAGGCAAACTCGCCAATCCGTACGATGTTTGCTCCAAGACCTTTAATGCCTTCTAGATCTTCTGGTATTTTTTCTTTCGGCCAATGTTCAGGATAATAATCTACACCTAAATATGTCATTCTGGTTCCCTTCCCTTTCTATAGCTGATTGATAAACTTAAGAAATGCTTTCTGTCCTTCGTCGTCCCGCTTAAAGACACCCGCATGCTCCAGTACCTCAGAAAAACGCTTGCCGATTTCTTTCTGAAGTACCTCTTCTACATTGTCAGTAGTTATGCTTGTTTCGCTAACAATGGATTTCGCCCATGGCACATGTTTAGCTGTCCGCTCATCTTCCAGAGCAGCATCGTCTAGTTTTCCATTAACCATATAATCACCTAATGCCTCGATTTCATCGACAAGCCTTCCAGGCAGAACGGCAAGCCCCATGACTTCAATCAAGCCGATATTTTCCTTCTTAATATGGTGCACTTCTTCATGGGGGTGAAAAATACCCATCGGATGCTCGTCGCTCGTCCGGTTGTTCCGCAACACGAGATCCAGTTCGAACTGCCCGTCCCGGTACCGGGCAATCGGGGTAATGGTGTTATGTGGGTCACCATTCGTTTGGGCGTAAACATCTGCCTCTTCATCCGTGTACGAGCGCCAAGAGTTCAGAATCAAATTGCCTAGCTCGGATAGACGGTGGCGGTCAGCTCCGCGTAAACGAATGACAGACATCGGCCAGCGTACAATTCCTGCTTTTACATCCTTGAAACGAGGAACCGTAAATTTATGTTCGATTGGGGCTTTGGCCATCGGAAACTCATGGTGTCCTCCCTGGAAATGGTCATGGCTCAAGATCGATCCGCCGACAATCGGAAGATCCGCATTCGATCCGACAAAATAGTGAGGCAGCTGATCAGTAAAATCAAGCAGACGATCGAAGCTCTCCTTCGTAATACTCATCGGGCGGTGCTCCCTTGATAGTACAATCGCATGTTCGTTGTAATAAACATATGGAGAATATTGCAGGAACCAATGTTCACCTTCCAAGTCAAGCGGAATGATGCGGTGATTGTCCCTTGCCGGATGATCAAGTCTTCCCGCATAACCGACATTCTCTTTACACAACAAGCAGTTCGGGTAAGAGGCATCTTTGTTCGCTTTGGCTGCAGCGATCGCTTTAGGATCTTTTTCAGGCTTTGATAGATTTATGGTAATCTCTAAATCGCCGTATTCTGTCTCGCTGTACCAGTGCATATTTTTTGCGATCCGGTCTGTGCGAATATAATGAACATCTTTTGAAAGCTGATAAAAATAATCCGTAGCCGCTTCAGGACCTTCTTTTTCAAACTTATGATAAAAGTCACGGATGACCTCTGAAGGCCTCGGAACAAGACGATCCATGATCTTCGGGTCAAACAAGTCCCTTTCTGTCGTTGTGTTATCCTCCAGGATGCCTTCGTCCACTGCATAATCGAGCATTCGCTCCAAAATGGAAGCAGGCGTATCCGGAGATTTTTCATTGATGGTAACGGGGTCTTCTCCCTTTAATTCAAACAAGTGAAACAAAGCGTTGCGCACATAATCGATGTCCCAGACACTAATCATTTCCTTATGCCGTCCGTATTGAATCAAGCGTTCGATATCATGATAAATCGTCATGTCACTTCACCAGTCCTTTCGATTATTTTTCGTATCCGTCCGGGTGGTTTTGGAACCAGTCCCAGGCGGTTTTAATCATTGTATCGAGATCTGCGTAGTTCGGCTTCCAGCCAAGATCATTGATTGCTTTTTCAGAAGAAGCGACAAGCTGGGCCGGATCGCCTGCTCGTCTAGGAGCCACTTCTTCCGGAATCGTATGTCCTGTGACTCTTCTTGCACTGTCAATGACTTCTTTTACGCTGAATCCCTGCCCATTTCCGAGGTTATAAATTCCGCTTTCTTCATCACGTTTTAATTTTTCAATCGCCAGCAAATGGGCGTCTACCAGGTCGTTGACATGGATGTAATCACGGATACACGTTCCGTCCTCGGTTGGGTAATCATCGCCAAAAATCATGATCTTTTCACGTTTCCCTTGAGCTACCTGCAGAATAATTGGGATCAAGTGCGTTTCCGGACGGTGGTCTTCACCGATTCTCCCATCCGGGTCTGCCCCCGCCACGTTGAAGTAACGGAGAACGACGTGTTTGATGCCGTGCGCTTGCTCTGTCCATTTGAGCATTTTTTCAATCGCAAGCTTTGTCTCTCCATATGGATTCGTCGGCTCAGTACGATCCGTTTCCTGAATGGGCACCTGTTCCGGTTCACCATAGACAGCTGCCGTTGAAGAAAAGACGATGCGCTTTACCGAATGTTTGGCCATCGCTCTTAGCAGGCAAACGGCTCCGTACACGTTGTTATCGTAATATTTCAGCGGATCTTCTACACTTTCTCCTACCAATGAATCAGCAGCAAAATGGATCACTGAATCAATGTCATTTTCTTCGAAGACACGATCGATGAACGATTGATCTCTCAAGTCTCCATTGTAAAATTCCGCTCCTTCTAATACGGCATCCTTGTGTCCTTTTTGCAGATTGTCTGCAACGATTACCTTTTCATTACGATCGATTAATTGTGCGACGGCATGGCTTCCTATATAACCTGCCCCTCCACATACAAGTACTGTCATTTGTCATTCCTCCTCCAGTTTTTTCGCTCCGTCTCCAATCTCTACAACATAAAAATCTGCCTCTAAACCTGTTTCATGAAAGTAAGCTTCTCCGACGCGTTCAATAAACGTGTCTACTTGATGCTGATCGACGATGCTGATCGTGCATCCGCCAAATCCTGCCCCTGTCATTCTCGAGCCAACAGCTCCCTCATTCCAGGCGGCTTCAACGAGGGCATCCAGTTCTTTTCCTGTTACCTCATAATCATCTCTTAAAGAGACGTGGGAATCATTCATCAATTGACCGAATCCTTCAATGTCGCCAGCGTTCAGTTTATCCACAGCTTCAATCGTCCGGTTATTTTCATACACCGCGTGTTTTGCACGCTTTTGTGTGATTGAATCTTCAATCAGATGTTTATTTTCTTCAAACGCTTCTTTGGATAGATCTCCGAGCGAGTGGATATCTAAGTTTTCCTGTAAGGCTTGTAATGCCTCTTCGCATTGAGTGCGGCGTTCGTTGTATTTGGAATCAGCAAGTCCTCGCCTTTTGTTCGTATTGGCAATGATCAGAGAATGATCCATAAGGGAAATAGGCGTATGCTGAAAATCAAGCGTATCACAGTTTAAGAGAATCGCGTGATCTCTTTTTCCCATACCGATGGCAAATTGATCCATGATGCCGCAGTTCACACCAACGAATTCATTCTCAGCCTTTTGAGACAGCTTGATCATCTCTATTTGATCAACAGATAGATCATATAGATCCTTCAAAATTACAGATGTGGCTAGTTCAATAGAAGCGGATGAAGAAAGACCTGCACCATTAGGAATGTTGCCAAAGAACGCAACATCAAGTCCTGTTTCAATCTCATACCCGCTTTTTCTGAATGTATCGATTACGCCTTTGGGATAGTTCGCCCAATCATGTTCTTCGACGTATCTTAAACTGGAAAGCTCTGTTTCTATCACTCCCAGCTCCGGAAAGTTCATAGAATAGAAGCGCAGCTTTTCATCCTGACGTTTTTTTGCAACGGCATATGTACCGACGCTCAGTGCGCAAGGGAACACGTGCCCTCCATTATAATCGGTATGTTCACCGATCAAATTGACACGCCCTGGAGCGAAAAATGATGCCTCTCCTTTTATTCCGAATTGATTTTCAAATGCTTGTTTTAACTCCTCCATGCTGATCACCTCTCACAGTATTTAAGATTCATTGACTTTTGACAGAACGAATAGCTTAGAAGAAAAGTCTCCTGACTCCTCTATGCCGCCTGTTTGTGCTCCGTTATAGGCACTTTCGAGCTGAAGGCCAGCCTGCATCAGTTCGTCTCCGAAATAGGTACCTTCAAATCCTTCGACCCGGTATTCGATGTCTGGATCGAGTCCCGTAAGGCGCAAACGGTCAAAACCTGGATTAGGTCTTGCTAGTATTTGATAAAGGCCGACGATCGCCTTGTCTTTATCGTCAGAAACGACCATCCAGCTTGTTTCATTTCGGTCTTCTTCAAAAGGACTGATCAGCCGGTAAAACTGGCCGTATTGGAAAAGTTCCCTGTGCTCCTTATACCAGTTCACTTGCTCTTTTATCTGTCGCTGCTCCCATTCAGTCATCTCGGTAACGTCAAGCTCATAGCCAAACGCTCCAAAATAAGCAACGTCTCCTCTTGTTTTCAAACTTGTCATCCGCTTCACTTGATGATTCGGAACTGCTGATACATGAGCGCCCATGCTGCTCAATGGGTAAACCATTGACGTTCCGTATTGAATGCTTAACCGTTCCATCGCATCCGTATCGTCGCTTGTCCATCCTTGAGGTGCGTAATAAAGCATTCCAGGATCGAAGCGGGCTCCCCCGCTGGCACAAGATTCGAACAGCACGTGTGGAAATGATTCCAAAAGGCGCTCATACAAGGAATAGACACCCAGAATATAGCGGTGAGGCACTTCCATTTGTCTGTCTGATTCATGAGCTACCGAACCAATTTCCGTCATGTAACGGTTCATGTCCCACTTTACGTAATCGATATTGGCCTCAGATAAAATGGCTGCCATGCTTTCATAAATGTAATCAACGACTTCCGGATTCGAAAAATCAAGGACAAGCTGGTGTCTGCCAGTTGACGGATGTCTCTTTGGAACATGGATGATCCATTCTGGATGCTGTTCAAACAACGTGCTTTCTCTTGAAATCATCTCAGGCTCGAACCAGAGACCGAACATCATTCCCATATCGTTGATTTTTTCAGCTAAGGGGGCAAGTCCATTCGGAAGTTTTTCCTCATCGACAAACCAGTCTCCAAGTGAAGTCGTATCGTCATTTCTCTTTCCGAACCAGCCGTCATCGAGAACGAAAAGCTCTATACCCAGTTCGTTCGATTTCTCAGCGATGGATAACAATTTTTCTTCATTAAAATCAAAATAAGTCGCTTCCCAGTTATTGATTAAGGTTGGTCGTGCACGGTCTCTCCACTGCCCCCGGGCAAGACGTTTCTGATAAAGGTCATGATAGGTTTGGCTGAGGCCGTTCATTCCTTGATCAGAATAAGCGATCACCGCCTCTGGTGTTTGAAAAGCCTGTCCAGGTTCCAGCTTCCAGCTAAAGTCGAATGGGTTGATCCCCATGCTGACTCGGGCATTTTCATAATGGTCGACTTCCACCTGCGCAAGGAAATTGCCACTGTAGACGAGGCTAAAACCAAAAACCTCCCCATGGTGTTCGGTCGTTTCTCTACGCTTTAACGCCAGAAACGGATTGTGCTGACTGCTGCTCGTCCCTCTCGTGCTTGTGATGCTTTGTATTCCTTGCTGAAGGCGACGCTCGTGGACGTGACGCTCCCGTGACCATGAGCCTGACAGCTGGATCAGATCATACTCTGCATCAGGAAAATCGACCGACGTACTTAACGCGCGCTGAAGCTTATGGGTCTCTTTCCCGTTATTGATAAAACGAGCAGAACGTGCAACGACATTCCGGTCATGATAGATCGAATACATCAATTCAAGATCTAGCTGGGTAACGTCATCAAACAGATGAATGATTAAGGTTTCCGCTTCTTCCTCACTCTCTGTATAAGTCGCTGGCAGTCCTTCTAGCTTCGGTTTCCCTTGGATCACTTCATGGGAACGGTACGTAAAATTAGAAACCCTGCTCCCATTCGGCTGAAGCAATTGAAAGGCCGGTTCACGATAATCCGAAGTGCCGTAGCTCGGATATTCCTGTTTTAGTAAGTCCAAGGAAAAAGAAGGATCCTCTTCGTACACATAAGACGAGGCTACTCGATGCTCTACTTTGGATAAATGACTAAAGTCTGTACGGTTTCTAAGTCTTTTCCCGATATATAATTGGCCAAGCTGTCCGTTTTTCATCACGTGAAAAACGTAGCTGATATTTTTGCCTTGCAGATGAAATTGTTTGTTTTCCTCATTGATAAAAATTGCCATACGTTCGTCCTCCGATCTCTATTCGCAAGCGCTTCCAAGAATAAATGGAAGATTTAATTTCATTGTAGAAACGGAGCCCTCTCTTATCAATGGTAAATTAAAAGAGCTATTGTTCCTTTTTTTGCTTGATGAGTCAGGTGGGTTAGGTATAAAATCTGTTTATAAGGAATTTACGAATAAAAAATCACAAAATATAAATGCTTAAATTTGCTACTTACCAGAAAGGATGAGAATAAGATGGACCAGCTTCCTCCTACCTTCGGATCCTATGGTTATCGTTTTTCCGATCCAAAGCTCCAGCAGCTGGCGCAAATTTGGTCGCTAGGCTGGGATGAGCAATCCACCACCCTTTATGATTGGGATGGGACAAATCGCAGAGATACAGGAAAATTTATTTTTCAATATACCGTTTCAGGTGAAGGCGCCATAGACATTAACGGGGAAAGGCACCCGCTGACGGCAGGGCACGCCTTTATCGTCAACATCCCTGGCAACTACCGTTATTTCCTTCCTGAGAATAGCAGCAAATGGGAATTCATCTATTTAACGTTATACGGAGATGTCGTCGACCACTATTGGAATGAAATCCAAAAGGATATCGGCCCCATATTGAATATACCTCCAGATGCGGCCCCTGTTCGTTACCTCCTTCAACTGCTTGAGAATGCAGCTGAAAAGAAGATCTCTAACGCCCATCAGGCTTCTGGTTTTGCTTATCAATTTACAATGGAACTTTTTCATTATTGCTCGAATTTGGAGAAGAACCTGTCTCAGTGGCCGGAGACGATCATTGAAGCAGCGATGTATGCCAAAAACCATTACAGTGAAGATATCAGCCCGGACGATATGGCAGAAGCCTGCGGGATGTCACGGTACCATTTCACCCGACAGTTCAAGCAAGCGACTGATCGAACGCCTATTCAATATTTGACTGATTTAAGAATCAATAAAGCAAAAGAACTGCTTCAAAACACGAAATACTCAACGGAAGAAATTGCAACACTGATTGGATATAAAAATGCTAATTACTTCAATAAAGTCTTTAAAAAAGTAACGGAGACGACACCGGGGAAATTTCGCGAAGTGAATCGAGGAGCGATGTTCGATCATCATTAGAGAGAAGGCCGTGTATTGCACACGGCCTTCTTTCCTTATTTAGACACTTCAATCGTTACCGAACGATGATCATAATTGATCGTCATACTCTTCCCGGAGTCTACAAAGTTCTCCAGTATATCTTTTGATAATTGGAGCGCAAATTCCGTACGCTCTATTTTTTCCAGGTCCGCTGGCGTCTCCTGATCAAGAGATCCTTTTACGTTTTCAGCTTCCTGATGAAGAGCTTCCATGGTTTCATACACTTTATGATAAAACGACTCAATGGGTTGACTAGCTTTAGCCATTCCGATCCCGCCTTTCACTCAATTTGACAATATTTCCATTATATCAAATCGAGCGTGCAGGCAGAATGATTAAATAATTCCCGCTGGAGAAAGCAGGATATAAATGATGATCATTGCTAAGGTTGCAGCGATTCCAACTGGATAAACAAGTTTCCAAGGCTTCATATCGACTTTGGATTTTTGTTCGAGTATGAAATCCGTGTCACGCGGGCGAATCTTTCCAATCAATAGCATTAACAGGGAACAAGCGACAAATAAAATAGCAAGAATGTGCAGGAAATGAACGCCTGTATCCCAGAATAGCTGCGTTGTCGCGTAAATGGCGATAAACACGAACAAGGAAACTTTTGCTGCGATAGCTGGTACACGTTTCGTCAGGTAACCGACGATAAGAATCGTGAAGATCGGCACGTTGTAAAATCCGTTAACGATCTGCAAGTATTGGAAAAATCCTTGAGGCACTTTATCAATCAGCGGTGCAATACACATCGCAAATAATGCAAGAATGATTCCAACTGTTTTACCTTTTCGTACAATTTGTTTATCCGGAGCATCCGGATTGAAATACGGTTTGTAAATGTTCAGAGCGATTAGTGTCACAGATGAGTTCAACGCTGAGTTGAATGACGACAGGATCGCACCGAATAAGACTGCCGCGAAGAACCCTACTAGTGGTGTTGGAAGGACTTCGGTAACTAAGCGCGGATACGCGTCTGTAGGTTCAAGTCCAGGCCCGAACATGTTAAATGCAATAATTCCAGGTAAGATCAGGAATACCGGTCCAAGCAGTTTCAAGAAGGCTGCGATTAGAACGCCTTTTTGACCTTCTTTTAAGTTCTTAGCTGCAATCGCTCGCTGCATAATGTGCTGAGCAGTTCCCCAGTAGAACAAGTTAACGAGGAGCATTCCAGTGAACATCGTTCCAAATGGAACCGGGCTTTCCGGTCCTCCGACTGAATTCAGCTTCTCAGGAGAATTTTCTACAATTGTTTGGAATCCGTTTGTGAAGGATCCATCACCGAGAACAAACAACCCGATAATCGGAATTAGCAGTCCACCAATCAGCAATCCTACTCCATTAATTGTGTCCGAGACAGCAACCGCTTTCAACCCACCGAAAATAGCGTAAATGGATCCGACAATCCCAATTGCAAATACGGTTACCCATAAGCCGCCGGTACGGCTCAAGCCAAGAGCTTCAGGAATATTAAAAATTCCGTTAATCGCAACAGCTCCGGAATAAAGAATCGGAGGCAGCAAGTTGAATACATACCCGAATAAGAAAAGGATCGTTACAATCTGTTTTGTTCCAAAATCATAGCGATCTTCTAAGAAATCCGGAATCGTTGTAATTCCGCCTTTCAAATATCTTGGAAGCAGGAAGAAGGCTACTACGACAAGCGCAATGGCGGAACCTACTTCCCACCCCATCACAGCGATCGTATCCGAATACCCTTGAGCATTCAGACCAACTAGCTGCTCTGTAGATAAGTTCGTCAGCATTAAGGAACCAGCGATCACCCAAGCACCTAAGTTCCTTCCACCCAGGAAATAACCATCCTGTGTATCTAAGTTTTCTTTTCTCGTAAACCACCATGAAACTAAAGCGACTAGCGCTGTAAAAAATAGAAATGATGCAACAGTAAATAGATTCATCGTTGTCTCTCTCCTTCTGTAAGCGGAATCAAAATTGTGCATGAAATGATGAATGCGCTTTTTTATCTGTGTCTTATTGTAGCTAGATATGTGAAAGCGTTTCAATGGTAAAAAAATAGAACTTTCATGCACTTTTTTGCTTTCCAAAAAGAGAGAACCTCTATTCATTTTGTTGATATAACAGTACTATCTGACTAATTATTATGAATCACATTCAAGTTGAAGCTTTAAATAAATTATCCTTTTTTGCTAAAATCCATTCCTGATTTGCTTAGTCACTTCTTAGCTCGAAGATGATTGATTGACAGTCTCCAGCTGTTTGAGCGTGATGATTAGCCCCATTGAATTCTACCGGGAGCGCTAAGCCGCGTTCCATTAGTTCATTTCCATAACGTAACTGCATTTGACCATTGACCTTATAATGGAAGGACTCATCGAGACCTTTCAATTTCAACACTCGATTGCCTGGAGGGTTGGGCATACTCATCGGTTGATACCATCCAACAAGCGCTTTTTTCCTATCCTCACTGACTACCATCCATGCCGTCTCAGAATCTATGAAAGGGCTTTTCAGTCGATAAAAATGCCCTCCCTGTATTAACGAGCGATGCTTAATAAAAAACCTGATTTGCTGTTTGATTTCTTCTTTTTCCTCTTGCTTAAGCTGAGAGGGATCTAATTCGTATCCGAATGTGCCAAAATAAGCTACATCTCCACGAAATCTTAATGGTGTGCTTCTTAGAGTCTGGTGATTGGGAACTGCCGATACATGAGAACCCATTGTTGATAACGGATAGCCTAACGAAGTCCCGTATTGGATCTTCAATCGCTCAACAGCATCCGTGTCATCACTCGTCCAAGCTTGAGGGGCATAATACATCATCCCAAGATCAAAACGCCCACCGCCTCCAGCGCACGATTCAAATAACAGATCAGGATAACTCGATGTTAATCGTTCATATAGTTCGTACACACCTAACATATAGCGGTGAAAAAATTCGCCTTGGTTTTGTAGAGACATTGCATACGGTTCTGTTATGTTACGGTTCATATCCCATTTGATGTAGTCTAAATCTGCCTCTTCAATGACTGCCGATATTTTTTCATATAAGTAATGGACAACTTCAGGATTTGCCAAATCAAGCACTCTCTGGTTTCGACCAAGCGTATTCGATCTGGCCGCTGAACCTACCACCCACTCAGGGTGTTTTTTAATTAATTCGCTTTCGGGACTTACCATCTCAGGCTCAAACCAAAGTCCGAATTGTAGTCCACTCGCTTTCACTTTCTTCGATAATTCGCCTATTCCATTCGGAAGTTTAGACCTATCTACGTACCAGTCTCCTAGAGAAGTTGTGTCATCGTTTCGATTTCCGAACCACCCATCATCCAGGACAAACAGTTCTACTCCCAGTTCCTTAGCTTCAACTATAAACTGATCCAGCTTTCCTTCATTGAAGTTAAAATACGTAGCTTCCCAGTTGTTTATCAAAACCGGACGTTCTCTTTCCATCCATTTTTGACTAATCAGATGATGACGCTGGAAATCATGCAAAGAATGGCTTAATCCATTCAAACCTTCTTTAGTATAGGAGATGACACTTTCAGGGGCCTGAAAGCTATCTTCAGGTTCTAGTTTCCATTGAAATCCAGTAGGATGGATCCCCATTGAAATCCTCGTTGTTTCATAATGATCCACTTCCGCCTGTGCCAAAAAGTTTCCACTATAAACGAATTGCACACCAATCGCTTCTCCATGATGCTCCGTGGTTTCTTGTCTTTTTAACACAAGAAAAGGATTGTGATGATGCGAGCTAGATCCTCTAATGCTTCCAATCGACTGCACACCTTGTTCAAGATTCCTCTTTCTTATATGCCTCTCTCTCCCCCAGGCGCCTGAAAGGTGGAGCATTTCATAATCCGCATCCGGGAGATCGAACGTCGTAGACATTAAACGCTCAATGTTAACCGACTGCTCTCCATTATTCACCACTTTCACACTTCTAGTGATAATTGGGAGATCGGCAAATATAGAATAATAGAGATCAACTCCAACATTTGCAGTCAGGTCCAATAGAGAAACCTTTAACGTTTGTACGCTTCCTTTTTCTCCGAAAGCGGCAGGGAGGCCATTTAATTCTGGCTTCCCATCCACCACTTCATAGGATTGAAATACATAATCTGATATAAACTCTCCTTGTTCATCAACAATGATCGAAGCAGGTTCCCGAAAATCTCCTTTTCCATGTACCGGAAACTCCTGCCTTACCGTTTCTAGTGAAAAGGAAGGATCATCTTCGAATACATGCGTCGTATAAGGAGATGGGTTATCGTATGCTTGAAAGTGAGAATAGTCTCCTTCCTTATGAAGAGCGCTGCCCATGTACAAGTGTCCAAGCTGCCCATTCTTCATAACATGAAAGATATAACTGATCTTTCCATTGGTTAAATGGAATTGTTTTATTTCTTGATTCACATGAATCATCTTTGTTCACCGCCTAGCTGATTATTCTTTGACAGAACCTCCAAGTATCCCAGAGATGAACTGCTTTTGCAGCAATAAGAAGAAAATCATGATTGGCAATGTGGACAATGTCGTACCCATCATGACCTGCCCATAGTCAATACGTGACATACCGACAAGACTAGAAAGCGCAACTGGTAATGTGTACATATCTTGAGACTGAAGCACAACTAAAGGCCATATAAAATTATTCCACTGGAACATGAATAAGAAGATCGCCACCGCAGCAAGAGCGGGTCTCATGACAGGCAGGACAATCCTGAAAAAGATATGAAATTCCCCTGCTCCATCGACACGGGCCGCTTCAAGGAGCGAGTCAGGAATCGCCTGCATGTTTTGCCTCATTAAGAATATCGCAAACGGATAGGCAACCTGTGGCAGGATTACCGCCTGAAAAGTATTTAGCCAGTTCACATTCGAAAAGATCTCAAATAACGGAATCAAGGTTACGTGATATGGGATCATAATCGCTACCAACAACATGAAGAAAATCGCATTTCTACCTTTGAACTGGAATTTTGCAAAAGCATACCCGGCCGCCGTACAGACGATCGCCGATAACACAGTAAACGTTAAGGTAATGAATAAAGAGTTTCCAAGGACTCTTACAATACCTACATTTTCATTTAAGTTTTTAAAGTTCTCCCAGCCGTAATCTCCTGGAAGGAAGTTAGGCGGAACCTTAAATATTTCACCCGATGGATTCGTCGCTCCCACAAACATCCAATAGAATGGAAAAACGGAAACGATAACTCCAATAAATAAAAAGATGTAAAGAAGTGTTTTTCTAAAAGGACTGACGTTATGCCTCATTTATCTTCACCTGCCCATTTCATTTGTGCCCAGGATAGTACTCCGATGATCAGAACGAGCACATATGCGATTGCTGATGCGTAACCAAAGTCAAAGTATCTGAAGCCATTTTGATATAAGTACAAAGTAATCGTTAGTGTAGAATTATTCGGACCGCCTTCAGTTAGAATATATGGTTCATCGAACAATTGCAGGGTACCAATGGTTGAAAGTACGAACGTGAATAAAAAGATCGGTTTCAACTGCGGCACAGTGATATAGAAGAACTGGCGTAGTTTACCCGCTCCATCCATTTCAGCTGCTTCATATAAAGACCCCGGAATGTTCTGTAAACCAGCTAAGAAAATAACCATGTTATATCCAGTCCAGCGCCATGTGATAGCTGCCATCAGCGCCACCTTGGCCCAGAACGGATCCGACAGCCACGCAATCGGGTCGATCCCTACAAAGGATAATAGATAGTTTACAAGACCATAGTTCTCATCCAGCATAATCATAAAGATAATAGAAGAAGCCACAAGTGCGGTAATCGCAGGCATGAAGAAAGCAATTCGGAAAAAGCTCTTCATTTTAACAAGCTGTGAATTTAACGCTACTGCGATGACAACCGCGAGGAACAATTGAATGGGGACCTGTACGATTAATATTAAGAATGTGTTCCCAAGCGCCTTATAGAACAACTCGTCTTGGAAGAGTCTCGTATAATTCTCTAAACCTGCAAATACATACTCTGAACCTTCACGTTTTTGAAAACTTAATAATAGCGAGGAAATAACGGGATAAACCGTAAAGATTAGAAAGAATGTAACTGCTGGCAAGATAAAAATGTACGGCACATTCTTAGGTGTAATCCAGCGTTTTCTTGACTTGGTGCTGTTCGAGTTAGCGACTTTTCGCTCGTTCGTTTGTTCCAACGCAAAATACCTCCTTAATAGACTGACAGCCTCCTGTTGAACCGCTTACAATTTATCATGGCGGCTGACTTTGTTAATTAATTTAATTTACTTAATAATAACACATAGCTCTATAGATGTCTGCTCTATTTCGGAAAAATCTAAAAAATCGGTTAACGCCTTATGGACGCTAACCGATTTATAAACAGACTGATTTTGCGTTGTATCTTCTACTCGCTTATTTTTCGATCTGTCTCACTTTTCAGTTTCTCTGCCGCATCCTGCAATGCTGTCTCAATATCTTTACCATCTAACAAGATAGAAGCTTGAGTATCAGACATCGTATCAAAGGCACGAGAGTAATCTGACGTATAGTTTGCTACAGGAATGTCAGAGACCTCATCCGCAAACAATTTGAAGATTTTCTGATTTGAGAAGAATTCAGACTCTTGATTGAAGAAGTCTTCTTCATAAGTTGAGTTTAGAGATGGAAAGATCCCTTTCTCTTCCAAAGCCTTCATTTGAGGATCCACTTCAGTTGTAAAATATTCAACAAACGCATAGGCAGTGTTCTTATTATCAGATGAGGATGGGATAACTAGATCCGAACCGCCTAAGTTCGCTGCGCGGTTGCCGCCTTCTTCAAATGCTGGCAGTTGGAAAACTCCCCACTGGCCGCTTTGATCAGGGGCCTGGTCCATAATCGTACCTGTGTACCAAACTCCGAACGGTACAGTAGCTACTTCTCCGTTAACCGTTGCGGAAACAACCCCATTCCAACCATCATTGTTTAAGATCAACTCTTCATTATTCAGTTGCTTAATGACTTCAAATGCTTTTTTAGATTCCTCAGAAGTCACATCAATATTTCCTTCTTCATCATAGTAATAAGCACCTTGCTGATTTAACATCATACGGTACAAGGCATCATCTTTCGCGATATCAACAGGCACCATATTTGTTCCTGTTTTCTCTTTTATCGTCTTACCAGCTTCGATGTAGTCATCCCAAGTTTTAATATCCTCTGGATTTACACCTGCTTCTTCAAAAATGTCTGTGCGGTAAAATACACCTGTAGGCCCAATATCCCACGGTGCCGCAAAGAAATCACCATCAGAGTTTTGAGTTACAGAAAGTTTGTACTCCCCAAACTTATCTTCATGTTTGTCATAACCCATTTCTGATAGATTCGTTAACGCATCAGGAAATTGTTCTTGGTAATTCGCTAACCGATCTGATTCTACTAATACAACATCCGGAAGGCCATTACCGCCTGAAGCTAGTCCGACAGTTAATTTTTCATAAACATCTAAGCGACCGATGTCTTCCACCTTAACTTCCACATCAGGATACTGCTCTTTAAAACCATCGACTGCTAACTCCATTGATTCTGCTGCTACGTTCCAGCCCCATACAGTGATTTCTCCTGAAGGTTCACCGCCACTTTCACCATTTTCACCTGAAGTCTCACCGCCGCCATTACCAGAACATGCTGATAGAACACCAGCGACCAGCCCAACTAAAAGAAATATACTCAACCACTTTTTCATCTTGCTAGACTCCCCCTTTGTTAGCGTTTCCAAAACTTAATAAAATAAATTAATTAACTAATTATACGTTAGCACAATTAATTCGGATTGAAAAGACTTTTCTTAAAATTGGAACATTTTAAAAGCGCTATTTTGACGGGTATACGATAGATTAGTGGTTTATACACTTAATAAATTTAATTAATTAAGTGTACACTTATGATATGATAAATGTATTCAGAATTGTTGGAGGAATTGGATGAGCACAAAATATACTAGAGGCAGTTTTCAGTTAATGAAATCGATGAATCGTTCCATCATATTAAACATGATCCGGAAACAAGGTCCCATCTCTCGGGCAGATATAGCAAAACAAAGCCGACTAACTCCCCCTACAGTTAGCAATATTGTTAAGGAACTTATTAATACCAAATTTGTCATAGAGACCACTCAAGGTACATCGAAAGGCGGTAGAAAACCTACGCTTCTTGAGATAAACGTTGACTATTTTTACGTTCTGGGAATTGATGTTGGGACCACGAGTATGAAATTTGTTGTAACAAACCTATTTGGTGAAGTAAAAGATACAACAAACTTGGATATCCCTCCTACTCCTTCTAACAACGACTTATTAGCAACGATGAAACAAGGGATCCATGCTTTATTAGCTAATGGAAACAGTGACCCTGATAAGTACTTAGGAATCGGTGTGGGCATGCACGGCATTGTCGATCCTGTAAATGGCATTTCTTTATTCGCTCCTACCTTTCAGTTACACAACATTCCTATTAAGGAAGAATTGGAAAAAGAATTTAATATGATCGTCAATGTAGAGAACGATGCACGAGCTATGACCTTAGGTGAATATTGGTTTGGGCATGGCAACGATGCAGACAATATGGTAGGCGTAAACGTAGGAAACGGAATAGGGGCAGGCTTAATGGTAAAAGGAAGATTATTTCATGGAGAAAATAGTCTTGCAGGAGAAATCGGACATATAACCATTGACCTTTCCGGGCCCAAATGCCCATGTGGAAATTATGGCTGTCTACAAACGTTAGCTGCGGGCCCAGCTATCGCGGAGAGAGCCATAAAAGAGTTAAAATCCGGAAAGAAATCAATCATCCAAGACCTAGTTGAAGGTGATTTTGACAGGGTAGACGGACGTGTTGTATACGAAGCTGCTTGCCAAAATGATGAATTTAGTATTCAACTGCTGAATCAAACTGGAAGATACTTAGGTATTGGCCTTACCAATCTGATTCATACCATTAATCCAAAGAGAATTATTATCGGCGGAGGGGTTTCTAAGGCAGGAACTTTCTTAATGGAAGGTATTAAGGAGACGATTCAAACGAGAGGGCTGACAGACAAAGCAAAGGAAACATCGATCGTTATTTCAAAATTGGGCGAACACGCATCTGCTATAGGAGCCTGTGTTCTTATATTAGAGGAATTCTTCGCAAAATAAAATTCTAGAAATCAAAAAACCTTATGAATGTCATAAGGTTTTTTAAGTTCTTATTCATTGGCGACTTGAAGGATCATTCCTTCTAGCACTTCAATATTTCTAGCATTAAATTTGATACCTTTATAATCAAACACAAGAATCTGCTGATCCTGAACCTGTAATAGTTCTTCATAATTTCTTTGATCTGTCTCTATTTTCTGGTAGGTGACCGCTGCATCAATGTTTTTCCGTGCTAAAAGAACTTTCATTCCCTCGATAGATGATTGATATTTTTTATTTGGCGGATCGGTTTCGTAAAATACCACAATATGATACTCATTTTGTGAAGAAGGAGTAAAATGTTGAACGGCCTGTTGTGAACCACTAGCACACCCTGCAAAAACCATCATCACAACGAGCCAACAATAAAGCTTTTTCACCCTTACACGCCTCCAAACCGGTAATTCCCTTCTTATAAGATACGTGAGGAAAGTATGGAATATCACCGTCTCATGAGAAAAAAAGGGGCCTCAGATCATCCAATTTCTGGATGACCTGAGGCCCCTTTTTTTGGTATTTCATGTTACTGTGCGAGAAGAGATGCACCGATGACTCCTGAGTCTCCGCTTAAGGCGGCTGGTTGAAGATTCACTTTGTCGACTAAGCCTGGATAGAGATATTTTTTCACTTTCTCTCTTAATGGTACCCAGATCAAGTCGCCTGCTTTCATAACACCGCCACCAATGACGAATACGTCTGGATTTATCGTGTGAGTCAAATTGGCAATGCCCATCGCTAAATATTCAATGGCTTCATCTACGATGCGTTGAGCTCTCTGATCTCCCTCACTGACGAGTTCAAACACCGCTTCGGCGCCGCCTTCGATTTCATAAAGTTGATACGCCCGCTGACCGATTGCTGTTCCACTTGCATACCCTTCCAAAGCACCCTTATTCAAATTGCTGTATTGATAACCGCCAGGATTTAAAATCATATTCCCGATTTCACCGCTATAGCCTTGCGCCCCGCTGAAAACTTTTCCTCCTATGACCAATCCGCCCCCTACACCTGTGCTTACCGTAATATAGAAAACACTATTGTATTCTTTTCCACTTCCAAATTGCGCTTCAGCAAGGGCGGCGGCATTTGCGTCGTTGTTCAATTGAATATTATCGGTGGAAAAATACTTTTTCAATGCATCAACCAAATACACTTCCTCCCATCCTGGCAAGTTTGGCGGGTTCAGAATCACCCCTCTGTAAGGATCAAGGGGACCTGGTGCTCCAACTCCGATCCCTTCGACTTTTTCATCTTCCGCCAACGTCTCAATCATTCGGATGATATTGTTGATCGTATGAACAGGTCCTTTTTCTGGTTCAGTCTGTTCCTGTAACAACTCATTTACGGTTCCGTTTTTATTTATGATCGCTACTCTTACATTCGTTCCTCCAAGATCAATCCCGATATGAATCCCCATGCTCAACCTCTCCTTTTTATAAAATCCCTTATATAAATCTTTTACCCCTTCTCCTTTTATCATAAATGTCTGAAAGTTATTTTTACAGGAATCTACAAAAAACGTATAATAGAGGAGTAACTTTCTATGAAAAGAGGTGGGGGTATGAGTCGCAGAGCAATCAAGAAGAAAAAGAAACGTAAAAAAAGACGTTGGAAAATTCTCCTTTTCGTAATTGCTATCATACTTGTAATCGGAGGCTTTTATCTTTTCTCCGTATATAATAATGTCAGAACAACCGTCAACCAAGATTTACATGAGGACGTTTCCTCGATAGATACAGATGAAACAAAAGAAAAAGTAGATAACAAAGAGCCTATTAACATCTTGCTCCTGGGTGTGGATGAACGTGAAAATGATGTCGGCCGCTCCGACACAATGATTGTTATGACCCTTGACCCTAACAACGATCAGATGCAAATGGTCAGCATTCCGCGTGATACGAGAGCTGAAATCGCTGGAGACGGTCGCGTAACGAGAATTAACCATGCTTACGCTTACGGAGGCAGCGATATGGCGGCTAATACCGTTGAAAACTTCCTTGATATCGACCTTGACTATTACGTACGGGTTAACATGGAAGGGCTGTCGCAGTTAGTGGATGCTGTTAATGGGATTACCGTACAAAATGAGCGTGCTTTTAGTTCCGGTGGATTCGATTTCAAAGAAGGCCAACTCGAATTGAATGGCCGTGAAGCGCTCGCGTATGTGCGTATGCGTAAAAATGACCCAAATGGTGATCTGGGCCGTAATGAGCGTCAACGCCAGGTAATTCAAGGTATCATTGATAAAGGGGCCAGTCTCAATATCATGAACAAAGTGGATGAAGTGATGACGGTGCTTGGGGACAATGTAAGCACAAATATGCAATTTGCTGATATGAGACGGCTGGCTACGAACTACAGGAGTGCTAGAAAAGATATTTCCACCTACCAGATGAGTGGGCAGGGTACAATGTCTAATGGGATGTATTTGATGATTATGTCTGAGGAAGAGATTCAGAAAACGCATGATATGATTGTGAATTTTGGATCGAAACAATAGGAATGGAAAAGCTGTCCTGGTTTTCAGGACAGCTTTTTTTGATGATTTGTTGATTCCTTTTTAAAAAATAAGATGGGTTTGTCTATATTCAAGATTTTCAGCATTCTAGAAGACTTGATTTCAAGATGTTTGTGGGAGTTTAGGAGCGTTTAGAGAAGGTCGTTTCGATCAACTATATATCGTATGGTGGATGGGAAAACGGTGAGACTCCTGTGGGAGAAACCTGATAGGTGAGACCCCGCAAGACGAAGTCTGAGGAGACTCAGCACATGCCCACGGAAAGCGAGCCGTTTTCCCATCCACCATCATTCAAACAAAAATCTCGCAACTGTATCCCCAAAAATAGGAAGCTTGTTTTTACGTATAATCTGAGTTTAACTCTTTAACCGCTGGGACAATGGATAAATGCCTAAGCTTTGAATAACAAGCGATAGAAAAACGACACCAAAGCACAAAGCAAGCAGTGTGTCTGCGCTGCCTGATGTTTCAGCTTCAAGGCTCAAGAGGAGGACAACAGACATCGTGCCTCTGATGCCTGACCACGTGACGAGTGTGGCGGACTTCCAGCCTAGAGCATTTCTCCAAAATGGAAAGAATTGCACCATCCCAGAAATAACGATGAAACGGATGATAAGTGAGGCGACAAACAATAGAACAATCCATCCCCAAAGCCCCACAGAAAGATGGTCGGTCATCTCAATTCCCATGATTAAGAATAGGATGGATAACAAGGTTGGCTCGACCACATCCCAAAAACCGGCCAGCGACTCTCGATAATGATCTTCTTTGTTCGTATGGTTGAATTCCCATGATAGCATGATACCGGCCGCTACGGTCGATAAGACCCCTGATACGCCCAGGTGTTCAGCGATGTGAAAAATTCCATATGCGAGCACAATACTCAACATCACCTGAAATTCCTTATGGTGGGTAACGTGGACAGCTTTGCTGACTCCCCAACCAAATAAAATCCCAAGAAGTGCTCCTCCTAAGGAAACATAGAGAAACTCGCCAATGAATGGCAGAAATTCAAAAGAATGCTCTTGTGTATAGACACCGAGCAAAACGGTGAATAATACGACACTTGTCCCATCATTGATCATCGATTCTCCATCGACCACATCTGCTACTTTTTCGTCGTCAGAGGCGGACTTCAATATCGATACGACTGAAACTGGATCAGTGGGCGTAAGTATGGATGCGATTAATAAGGCCCCTATAAGGGTTAGAGAAAGCACAGAACCTAATACAACAAAAGCAAAGAACCCTAGCAGCACAGCTGTTAATACAAGCCCAACCGTACTCAACGCAGCAATGATTCCCGCATGTGCCCTAAGCGCATCGGGTGAAAATCGGTATGCTGAAACAAACAATAAAGCAGGCAGGAATATGTCATAAAGCACTTCTTTCGTCACTTCTATCGTTTGAAAATAGGGAATGAAAGAAAGGCCGATCCCGAGCAGGAACAGAACGGTCGGAACAGGGATATTCTTTTGTTTTTTATCTAGCGTAAAGACGGTGAAGCCGATGAAAAGTAAGAGAATCACCTGAGAGATCGTCATTTCATCCAGTCCTTTCATAAAGAAAAAACACATCAATTTAAGCTGATGTGTTTTCTGTGCGACTTTGTTGTATTCTTTTTACCCAATATACAGTGGCGCGAATCATTATATAGACGGAGCAAAAGGCTAGAAAACCGAGAATACTGATTGCAGCATCTGCAAATTCCATATTCCCTCTTCCTGTAATCTTTTGCTGAATTTCAACGGCGAAAACGAATACGAGCATTAAAGTAAATGAAAATAGAAACGAGATAGCTGTAATGCTCAATTTTGCTAAGTAGTGAAATAAAATATCTACGAAAAATAATCCAATGAGTCCAAGAATGCCAATTACCCAAAAATGGAGGTCCTTATCTGTAAGGTTCCATCCCATCAGGCTTGTTACATCAATCAGCACATCATGCCAAACATTCACGAGTTCAGCTAATAACAAAATCACTTCTTTCATAAGACTCTCAATCTTCTCCTTTTCAAGTGCCTAATCCTTCCATTTAGGTAACTCTACCATATTTTTTTATGATTTAATAGTCTTTTCTTGAAGCCTTATGAGGACTAGATGGAAAGGTATTCTCCCCTCTGGCACTCTTTATAAAGTAAAAGGCTCTCTTGTGTAAGAGAACCTTTACTGATAACTTTCTTGATAAACTTTTTCTCCTTGCGGGTGAATTCTATAATAGAGCGGATAGGCTCTCGTATAGCAAAGCTGGATCACGGGGCCAAGGAAAAGCATTGGAGCTAACGTTCCTAGTCCAACAGGTCCACCTATGGCAAGGGCTAGAGAAGTCATGATTACCGCTACAAGCGTTTGACCTGCCTGGATACTCAAGTTAAAACGGTGACTGACGGCAAGGAATAACTGGTCAACCGGAGCACGCGGGAATTGAGGAAGAATATAGATCGCTACTCCCAGACCAATCACGGCTACCCCTGTCAATAACGTTAAAACTTGAACGAGATAAGGAGCGGTAGATAGATCAACATTCCCAAAAACAATTTCCAGCCAAAAGTCCAAAATTAAACTTTCCAATACGACGGGAACGACAGCTCTCACTTCAGGAAGCTGTTTCATCAGTTTTGCGTTGATGAAGATAATAAGCAACTGGAACGCTCCGTACCAAAAACCGACCGTGTACCCGAGATGATCGGACACTCCGATGAAAAATGAAGTCCAAAACCCGGCTCCTAGGGTGGCATTGATCAGCAGGGCAACTCCGAAAAAGTTGATGAACATGCCAATCAGGTAAACCAATGAGCGATAAAGCATGACGAACTCCTCCCTTCTCCATAAAAAATGTGGTCACGACAGAGCCTCTGGCTCAAAATTCGTGACCACATTTTATTAGCGATTATTTTTTGCGTCAATCCATAAAACTCACTTGAAATATAATTTTTACATTTTGGCTAAAACCGTTGCCATTACTGGGGTTTGGTCTCTTATTTTTCCAGTATCATTTGAAGATCGTGGAGCCTTTCAGCATTTCTGGTTTGGCTCCTAAAATAAGCAAAAATAATTTAGGATAACCTACATTTTTGTGCTTTCTCAGCCGCTCCTGTACGACTTGAATATCCTCATGATCTTTAAGTTTTGCGACTTCCCTTTGATAAAGGGAGAGAATAGATTCCTTTACGTACTCGGGGTAATAGGGTTTGAGATCTTCATTCATTACTAGTGAGCCCATATAACCGTATTTAATTTGAAGCTGGCGTGTCAGACTGACGACATGAAGCAGCTGCTCGAATACGGCTGGATGTGTTCGCTTCAGGTTCTCAAAATCTTCTTTCGCAGACTCTAACTCACCCAAGCTGGCTAATGTTTTCAACATAATTCTCTTCCTCCTTTTCCCATGGCTTTTCGAGACCAATGATCTTTGTCAGCTCGCGGCTGTGTTCTCTTCTGATGTGTCTTGTCTTCGCGCGCTCTTCCCCTGATTGATAAAGGAATTTCTCCTCTTCTGTTTCAGGTACTACATCTGGTACTTGGATTGGTTTTTTGTTTTCATCAAGAGCAACAAAGGTTAGAAAAGCTGTTGCTGCCATCCGGCGCTCTCCAGTAATCATGTCCTCTGCGATCACTTTGCAGAAGATTTCCATCGATTTTTTGCCTGTATAGGAAACAAAGGATTCTACACATACGGAATCAGTCTGGTGAATCGGATGCAAGAAATCGATCGAATCCGTCGAGGCTGTCACACATTCTTTTACGCGTGCGTGACGCCTTGCGGATAACGTTGCATTATTGTCTAATTTTTTCATAAGGACTCCGCCGAATAAGGTGTTGTAATTATTCAGATCATTAATCATTACTTGATCAGTATTGATGACTAAACTATCTTTAGGGCTTTTCGCTTTCATACGTCCTCTTCCTTTCTGTATCTATTCATCGCTAAGCGCTTATTCGTAGTGACATGTCTCTACAAAAAGGGATGATACATTCAGTCTAAGGACCTTTATTAGAAAAGTGAAATAGTGATTTCTCATGTGTTTCATAGACATTATCTATGTAAATGGTTACATAGATGCATGGCGGGCATAGTTTGGAATAAATAACCACCTCAGGTCATCCAGAAACTGGATGACCTGAGGTGGTTATTATTCCCATTTATATTATTCAGCTGGGCTTTTGTGGGTCTGCGGTCAACCGGGTTTGTGTATAGGTGAGCCATTCTTTTGTGGCATAGGAGAGGTATCGCTCCTTAGGCCAGATGATGGCAAGCTCCCACTCTACGGATGGATTGGTGACTTTGACCGCCTTAACATCTTCTTTGAGGAGTTTGGAAACGCTAGTTGGCAGAATGGAAATGCCGAGGTTCGAAGCGATCATTTTTCCAATAAAGTCCCATTGGGAACTCTTAGAAATGACTTTAGGAAGAAATCCAGCTTCTTTACATGCGCCCGTAATCCTGTCATTAAGTACGAAATCTTTGTTAAACATAATGAAGGATTCTTCCTTTAACTCCTCTAGTTTTATTTCCTCTCTTTCGTAAAGAGTGTGAGAAGGCGGCAAGACGACTTTAAGCTCCTCTCGTAATAAGAAAAAGTAATCGAAGTCTTCTTTTGTGGGCAGAACGGTAATCCCGACATCAAGCTCATCAGCAAGGATATTCTCTTCAATTTTTTTCGCTCCGTTCTCGATGAGCTGGAAAGTAATGTTCGGATACTGGTTGTGAAAGCCCCCTAGGATATGAAAGAACTGTTCTGCATCCATAATTGGAGGAAGACCGATTCGTATATGACCTTTCTGCAAACCAAGAAGGTCATCCAGCTGAGTCTGGAGGTTGTTGAACGCTTTATTGATAACTTGAGCTTGAGCTAGGATGACGCGCCCTGCATCCGTTAACGTGATTTGTTTACGTGACCTTTCAAATAGTTCTACGCCAAGATCTGATTCTAGATTCTTGATCATTTTACTGATGGTTGGTTGACTTATGTATAAGTGTTCTGCCGCTCTCGTAAAACTGTTGAACCGAGATACTTCGATGAAATATTGTAAATGCCTGATATCCAAGCTTCCTCACTCTGCCTCTCTCCATGAATTCTATCCCCATCATAGAAAACCTGCACACAGCAAAGCAAGAGATAAAGTTGGGATATTCTGTCACCTCAGGTCATCCATGTTTTTCCATTGCATAATGGACTCCTTTGTTTGCTCCTTGCTAAGCTGCGTCAATAGCTATAAAATTCATACATAAGACTTTTTTGTCAGAAATTTTAACTTTAAGGAGAACTCATTATGGCACGGTCCGTCACTTTCAAGGCGAAACGCTTCTTTGATCGGCTTTCCCCTTTCCAGATCATCGTATTGTTCTATGTGTCAGCGGCGCTCATTTCAACATTGTTGATTAATATGCCTTTTTTGCATAGAAAAGGGGTTCACTTGAGTTTCATTGATAGCTTATTCACGGCTGTAAGTGCAATTAGTGTAACCGGACTGACGGTTACATCAACAGCAGAAACCTTTAATACAGCTGGTTATTTTGTCTTGATGTTCATTCTCCAGTTCGGCGGAATTGGTGTAATGACCCTCGGTACCTTTATTTGGCTTTTGCTTGGGCAAAGAATCGGCCTTAAACGAAGGCAACTGATTAAAACAGACCAGAACCGCTCGACCTTTGCCGGTATGGTTAAGCTGATCCGGCAGATCTTACTTATCATCGTCATCATCGAAATCATTGGTGCCATTATTTTAGGTATTTATTTTACGCAGTATTTCCCTAGTGTCAGTGAAGCGTTCATTCAAGGAGCATTCGCTTCTGTCAGTGCTACGACGAATGCAGGGTTTGATATCACAGGCTCATCGCTCGTCATGTTTGAGACCGATTATTTTGTCCAGTTCATTAATATCTTGTTATTGACGCTCGGGGCTATTGGTTTCCCTGTTTTAATTGAAGTCAAAGATTATTTAACCAAAAAACAGGAAGATTTCTTTACATTTTCACTGTTTACAAAGTTGACCTCGATCACGTTTGCTGCCTTAGTTGTGATCGGCACGATTCTTATTTACTTATTCGACCGGACTCACTTTTTTAGTGATAAATCGTGGCATGAATCCTTCTTCTATGCATTTTTCCAGTCGGTAACCACTCGTAATGGGGGATTAGCTACGATGGACGTTGCGGAGTTCACGTCTCCTACGCTGCTTGTCATCTGTATACTCATGTTTATCGGTGCTTCCCCGAGCAGTGTTGGAGGAGGGATCCGGACGACGACGTTTGCGATTATGCTCTTGAGTATTCTGGCTTATGCCAGAGGGAAGAGTCATGTCCGAGTCTTCCGGAGAGAAATTCATGAAGATGATATTTTCCGCTCGTATATCGTCATTACGACAGCAATGATGCTCACCGGCGGAGCCATTATTTTATTGAATGTTTTCGAGCCGCAGTTTACACTTTTACAGATTATATTTGAAGCTTGCTCCGCGTTCGGGACGACAGGGCTCTCGATGGGGATCACCTCTGACCTTCATACAGCAGGAAAAATCATCATCATTTTCTTAATGTTTGTCGGGCGAATCGGTATTTTCTCCTTCCTCTTTATCTTAAGAGGCCGGGTAATCACCGACAATTACCGCTACCCGCGTGAACAAATGATCATCGGATAAAAAATGTAAAAAACCCCCACCTCAGGTCATCCAGATTTTGGAACGACCCGAGTGGGGGTTTTTAAGTGTCTTTTCTTGTAAGCGATTTCATTTATATGAGTTTTAACTAATGACTCTGTGTAATATTTTAATCCAGCCAAAGAACGAACACCATAAAGGAATACTCAATATCAGGGACCATCTCAAACCTGTTAAGAAATCATTTTCTTTAAACATTTTGATGACCTCCGCTTCCTTGAATATCTTAATAGTTATAGAATACCCATATTATAAGAATTTTATAACCTATGAATCTGAACTAGATATTTTTTCCTTCTGATCACAGTTGAAACAGACTAACGATTGATCTTCCTCAATCACTCCATCAAGAAAGCCATCCCTGCAATAAATCCCACGGCCGCACCGGCTGCAGGTTCCTACCCATTCTACCATTCTGATTCACTCCCGTTAACAAACTGAAGCAGACAGGGGTTCCATATCTAGTACCTCTATCATGACATAAAAAAATCCTGACGTATGTAAGTCATCGTCAGGATTTTTTCTTTCTTATTTTCAATTAATCAAAAAGGAGAGTGGGTATTTCTAGAACGAAAACTCAGTTTTTTTAACAAAATTTCGAATTTCAGGAAACTATATGCGAATCTACTCTTTCATTTCTAGTTCTTACCACCTATTATCATTGATACATGAACCTCATCATCACGTGAGCAGCCAATCTACTCGTAATATCTCTCACGTCCTTAGAAGGATCCACTTCGACAATATCCATAGCTTTGACTAGGGTGTGTCTGGAGGCCGTAGCTACACTTGAAAGCAATTCACGACTCGTCATGCCTCCTGGTCCCACCGCTGGACACCCTGGCGCAAATGCTTGATCCACCACATCCATATCGACGGAAAGATAGATTATATCGACTTTGTCTTTCAATCTTTCTATCTCTTTTGCCACCACAGCGTCCAGCCCTTGCCGCTCCACATCCCCCATTGTATAAAAGCGGACGCCTTGCTCTTTGGCGTAATCAGAATAGGCCTTTGCGTTTGAGAAATCTCGTATACCAATTTGTACAAGGTCCTCTCCTTTTAACACGCCAGCCTCAATCAAACTACGAAAGGGTGTACCATTCGTACGTCCCCCATCGTCCAAATTTCGCAAATCGTGGTGGGCATCCCACTGTATCACGCCAACCCTTCCATATTTCTTTTGAAAAGCAGAAATAGATGGGAAGCTGATGCCATGGTCGCCTCCTAGTACGATATACCGGCTGCAAGCTTCTGTATCGATCATATCGGTTACGCTTTGTTTCAGCCGATGCAGCGTTTCCTCAAGATCTGTAGGATGTGTTTGTACGTCCCCATAATCCAGCCAGACTACTTCAGAGAAATCACGATCACGGCTGCCGTCATACGTACTGAACGCTCCAAGTGCCTTCCGAATTGTTTTGGGTGCTTCTGATGCCATCGAAAAGGAAATCGATGATTTAGAAAAGGGCAATCCAACTACACCAATATCGCCTTTTCTCCCTTTTTCATAAAAAAGTCTCGATTCATCCGCTTTTGTTGTGTAGCGGTCTTTAAATTTAGGACTGGCTCTCGGATTGAGGTACTGAAAAGACATGACACTCCCCCCGTTCCCAAATCTTTTCGCCGCGCTTCCACACTGTCTTCACATGGTTGGTGCCAAAATGGTACGGGATGTATTTATAATTCGGTGCCTCCCATAGGACTAGATCGGCAGCAGCCCCCACCTCTACCTGGCCTGCCAAATCCTCTCTACCTATCGCAAACGAAGCATTAGCGGTTACCGCATTCCAAATTTCTTCCGGCGTCATTTTCAGCTTTAACGCAGCTAACGACATGATCATTTGCAGGTTTTCAGTCACACAGCTGCCCGGATTGAAATCGGTAGCGAGCGCTACCGCTGCTCCGGAGTCAATCATTTTTCTAGCAGGGGCATACGTATCTTTTCCAAGGTAAAATGTTGTCCCCGGTAAAAGGACAGCCACTGTTTCTGAAGAAGCTAAATCCTGAATCCCCTGCTCTGAAGCTGCAACGAGGTGGTCCGCAGACACAGATCCCATTTCAACGGCGAGCTCCGTACCTCCTAATGGATCGATTTCATCGGCATGAATTTTCGTTTGAAATCCGAGCGCTTTGGAAGCTTGCATAAAGCGTCTCGACTGCTCAATTGTAAACACTCCTGTTTCACAGAAAATATCCGTAAAGTGAGCTAAATCATTTCTGTGGACTTCTTCTAACAAAGCGATCATTTGAGTCAGGAAGCTTTCAGGATCCCGTTTGTACTCAGGCGGAATCGCATGAGGTCCAAGGTACGTAGACACAATGTCGAGCATGCTGTCTTCATTTAACCGCTTAGCGACTTTCAATTGCTTAAGCTCCGTTTCTTTATCCAAGCCATAGCCGCTTTTCGCTTCAAGAGTAGTCACGCCGTAGGATGCCATTCGTTCTAAGAAAAACTTCCCTTTTTCCAGGAGCTCCTCTTCCGTTGCTTTTCTAGTAGCCCTAACGGTTGAGAGGATTCCTCCTCCTTGTTTCAAAATCTCGAGGTAAGGAACTCCTTGTTGTTTTAAAGCAAGCTCTTCTTCACGCGATCCTCCAAAGATGAGGTGAGTATGGGGATCGACGAGTCCAGGGGAAACGACATTGCCCTTTGCATCGATGATTTCATTGGCTTCTACTCTTTCTGTGGCGCTTCCTATCCATGCCACTTTCCCGTCTTCCAACGCTACTGCCGCGTTTTCTTTTACATTTAATTTCTTCATTGCTTCCCCTTTGAGAGGTCCTTTCTCAGGAAGAATGAGCTGACTGATATTTGTGATTAATGTATCGTACATGATTGGCCGTACCTCCTTCTATGGCAGATGATTATTTTTTCATCTTAAATGAATTATGATTGATCAAAAATTCCAATGTGATGCTTTTTCGCCATCTCTTCTGCTTTTTCATAACCAGCGTCAGCATGCCTTAAAATTCCCATACCAGGATCTGTCGTCAATACGCGTTCTAATCGTTCTTTTGCCAGGTCCGTACCGTCGGCGACAGCGACCATACCTGCATGAAGTGAGTAACCCATACCAACACCGCCGCCATGGTGGAAGGAAATCCACGAACCACCAGCTGCTGTGTTGATGAGCGCATTCAATACCGCCCAGTCTCCCACAGCGTCACTGCCATCTTTCATCGCTTCTGTTTCTCTATTTGGGGAAGCGACCGATCCGCAGTCCAGGTGGTCTCTTCCAATGACAATAGGCGCTTTTAATTCACCGGTTTTGACCAGTTCATTGATGGCGAGACCCATTTTTGCACGCTCACCATAACCGAGCCAGCATATTCTTGAAGGAAGTCCCTGGAACTGGACTTTTTCCTGTGCCATATCGATCCACCTGATCAGCTTGTCATTATCCGGAAAAAGTTCTTTAATCAGCCGATCCGTACGGTAGATATCCTCTGGATCTCCAGATAAAGCCGCCCAGCGGAACGGTCCCTTCCCTTCACAAAATAACGGGCGGATGTAGGCAGGGACAAACCCCGGGAAAGCGAACGCATCTTTCACCCCTTCATCAAAGGCCACCTGGCGAATGTTATTGCCGTAGTCAAAGACAATAGAGCCTTTCTTTTGAAAAGCAAGCATCGCTTTTACGTGTTTCGCCATAGATTTTGAGGCTAACTGCACATATCGTTCCGTATCTTTTTGGCGGAGTTCTGCGGCTTCAGCTAGTGAAAACCCTTCTGGAATGTAACCATTTAAAGGGTCGTGAGCGGATGTCTGATCCGTAACTATATCAATCTCTACGCCTTTATCCAGCAATTGATGATGGATTTCAGCGGCATTTCCTAAGAGAGCAATGGAAAGCGGCTTGCCCTGCTGTTTCGCTTCCTCTGCCATTAGCAGGGCTTCGTCAATGGAGTTAGCTTTCTGGTCGCAATATCCTGAAGCTAAACGTTTTTGAATCCGATCAGCGTCTATCTCCACTGCGATGACAACTCCATTGTTCATCGTGATTGCTAAAGGCTGTGCTCCTCCCATGCCTCCAAGGCCTGCCGTCAGAGTGATCGTTCCTTTTAACGTACCACCAAAATGTTTCTCTGCAAGCGATGCAAACGTCTCGTAGGTCCCTTGTAAAATTCCTTGAGAGCCGATGTAGATCCAGCTTCCTGCTGTCATTTGGCCATACATCATCAATCCTTTCCGGTCGAGCTCGTGAAAGTGCTCCCAGTTAGCCCATTTTGGAACGAGTACTGAATTGGACAGTAGCACTCTAGGAGCTGCTTCATGTGTTCGAAATACTCCAACAGGCTTTCCTGATTGGACCAGCATCGTTTCATCTTTTTTCAGCTGCTTTAATGTTGTGACGATAGCCTCGAAAGACTCCCAGTTTCGTGCCGCTTTCCCTATTCCTCCATAAACGACCAGTTCCTCGGGTTTTTCAGCGACTTCCGGATCAAGGTTGTTGCATAACATTCGTAAGACAGCTTCCTGCTCCCAACCGAGACATTCAAGATCCGTACCTCGTTTCGCGCTTATACTACGTGTTTTCGACATAATGCCTTCCCCCTTCTGAATACGATTGCCACGCATTCCATTCAAACTGATCCCCTTTCAGCCATTTCGTCAGTTTATCAATATCGTTTGAAAAGACGCGATCTTCTACTATAGAAGGCACGATGGTCCTCGCTGCTTCCCACAAACTCTTCGTTACAGGAGCTGCTTTTTCTATCCCTCGATACTCTAAGGCCTGCATGGCGCAAATGAGTTCAATCGCTACGACTTTGTACGCATTTTCAATGATCATTGAGGCATGCCTGGCACCGATTGTCCCCATGCTTACATGATCTTCTTGATTGGCTGAGGAAGGAATCGAATCTACACTTGCCGGATGGGCAAGGGTTTTATTTTCCGACACAAGCGAAGCTGCGACATATTGCATAATCATAGCTCCAGACTGCACACCAGGATCGACACTGAGAAAAGGCGGCAGGTCGTTCAACTGCGGATTGACCAACCGTTCGACTCTACGCTCTGATATGTTTGCCAGCTCACTCATACCGATTTTTAAAAAGTCCATCGCTAAAGCAATTGGCTGTCCGTGGAAGTTACCTCCGGAAACGACAAGACTCCCTTCATTTAAAATAAGAGGATTATCCGTTGCCGCATTCATTTCAATTTCCAGTTTGTCTTTGACATACGAGAGCGTTTGCCACGTGGCCCCGTGAACTTGAGGAATGCAGCGGAGCGAGTAAGCGTCTTGCACACGCTTTTCCCCCTGGTAGGTGAGGAGGCGGCTGCCTGCTGTAATCTCCCGGATTCTTCTTGCCACTTCCATTTGTTCTTTGTAACCTCTTGCTTCGTGGATCGCAGGGTGAAAGGCGTCAATGATTCCTTCCAGTGCTTCCAGCGTCATCGAACCAGCCCAGTCGCAAGCTAAAGCCAGCTGTTCCGCTTCGATATAATTTATGACCCCCACAGCTGTCATCGCCTGCGTGCCATTAATAAGAGCTAACCCTTCCTTCGCTTTCAATTGAATCGGCTTGAGCCCCAGTTTTTCGTAAATATAAACAGTCTTATGAACCTCACCTTTATAAAAAACTTCTCCTTCCCCCATAAGCACGAGCGCTAAATGGGATAAAGGTGCTAAATCCCCGGAAGCACCAAGGGATCCCTGAGATGGAATTCTCGGATGTATGTGCAAGTTCACGAGTTCGCATAAACGGACGACGATCTCTTCTCTTACTCCAGACACACCTTTCAGCAAAGCATTCAACCGAAGCACCGTCATCGCTCGGCTGACTACTTCTGGAAAAGGCTCCCCGACTCCACACGCATGAGAGCGGATCAAATGGAGCTGTAATGTATCGACTTCCTGATCGGGAATTCTTACATCGCTCAACTTGCCGAAGCCTGTGTTAATGCCGTAAACCGTATCTCCATTTTTAACAATAGCCTCGACAGAACGACGACTAGCACGGACGTTCTGCAGGCTTTCTTCAGAAATTTTGACAGCTTCATGCTGAAAGCAAATCTCTTTCATCTGCTCGATTGATAAATGATTTCCGTCTAAAACAATCATATCCTCTCCCCCTTTCTTTTTATGTTCTTAAGACATTTGACTAAAAAAAGAGACGACAATGGCATAGAAATACCATTGTCGCCTCCTCATAACTTATGACTATAGGCTACTTACTTATTTATATATGATTAATACCAAGTCCAAATGTCTCGTGTTCCAAACCTTTAACCGGGGCTCCAATTGTTCCGTAAAAAGCGACAGCAATCCAGTCGCCTTCCTCTTTACGGTCATAAGGCTCTCCCCGGACAATAGCAAAGCGAAGTCCAACCGTACGCATCATATTACCGACGCCAAGCTGACCGCGCATAACCCCCTCAAGGGACTCTAAAATGGCGTGATACAAGGCGTGTGTTTCCCTGTACACATCTTGCGAAATGATTCCGTTTCGTTTCGCTGCGGTCTCTACTGCCGCAATGACCTTCTGAATATCCATGGAACCCGCTTTTCCCTGACAATACTGAACTTCTTCAAGTGAAGCAGCAAAAGGCTCAAGCTCATCAGGGGTGAGCGAAGCTACAAGCATAGCCAGTTTGCCGATTTGAATTTTCTGCGTCATCTCATTCACCACATTCGTCTCATAACTAATAACTACTTAAATTGTAACCGCTTTCTTAAATTTCTGTCAATATTAGCTTCTGGAATAAACACCCCCCTCAGGTCATCCAGAATCTGGATGACCTGAGGGGGTTAATAGTAAATATCCTCATCTACTACAGGATTTGATCGATGATGCCATAGTCTTTTGCTTCTTCGGCACTCATGAAGTAATCCCGTTCCATATCTTCACGTACTTTTTCTGGTGACTGGCCTGTGTGATCGGCAATAATTTGATTGACCTGGTCTTTCAGCTTCAATATCCGACGGGCGGAAATTTCAATATCTGTCGCCTGTCCTTTAGCTCCGCCAAGCGGCTGGTGAATCATTACTTCACTATTTGGAAGGGCATAACGCTTGCCTTTTTCCCCTGCCAGTAACAATATCGCTCCAAAGGAGGCGGCCATCCCAGTACAAATGGTCCGGACATCAGGCTTGATGTGCTTCATCGTGTCAAAGATGGCAAACCCTGCTGACGTAGAGCCGCCCGGACTATTAATATAAAGGGAAATATCTTTATCTGGATCATCAGCTGATAAAAACAATAGCTGAGCAACGACTGTATTCGCTACATGATCATTAATTTCATCCCCTAGTATGACAATACGATCTTTTAACAACCGGGAATAAATATCATAGGAACGTTCACCGTTTCTTACTTGTTCAATGACATACGGAATCGTAGCCATCGTTTTATCCTCCTAAATCCTAAGCAGCTGCGCACATAGGAGAGAAGCTTTGTTTTTTGGAAAGGATTCGAGTAGAAGTGAATCCTTTGAGCAATAGAGCTATCTCTAACAACCGGGAAGGATCATTCGTTATCAAAGCGTTTCTGAATAGTGGATAAAGTACTTCATAATCCTCCTCATCCATCGGCTGAATCGATCGTATTCCTTTGTAGTGAAGTCTGCGTTTTGCTCTTTGCAGTGTACCTTTCACAGCTTCTTCACTCATGCCGAGATAATCAGCCAATTCATGAGACTTGTAAAGGAAGACTTCCTTCAGGAAAAAGGTGACTGCCTGTTTTGCTGTGAGCTGAGTCAGTAATTGATCGAGCGCTTCTTCATTAAGACGTACATCTATGTTCGGTTTCATTTCGTTAACAGATTCACTGAGTTCTTCCTTTTCTCGTTTACGCATTTGATCAATCCACGTGTGATAAGTCACTTTTTTCAACAGTGCAAGCGACCACTCTTCCTGTGGGTACTTAAGAAGTGCCTTCGTAATGGCTTCTTGCGCCAGGTCTTCTCCATCCCACTGATTCTTTGATAAAAATAGTCCATACCGCTGTAGATTCTCCCACCAGTTTTCCGGAAGCTGATGATTGCTTTTGGTTTTTAAAACGGTTAACCGGTTCATTTCTCTACTCCTTTCCAAACCTCTCACCCTTATAAACGGTTATGAAGTAAAAAAAGATAGGGGTTATTTAAAAAATTTCCACGCTGTTAATAACCCGAGGATCCATAATGGAATTGAAATCAGTGTCCCCCACAAGCATCCTTTATAAAAATTCGGCTCAGACATGTGACACTCCTTCCATATCTTATTATTCATTACTATACCCTGATATCCCCTCCCTACCTCAGAAAAAAGCTGCTGAGGAATTTCCCCAGCAGCTTTTAGTTTATTTTTGTATAAACATTTGTGTCCAGTAGTGGCCGTAACCTCCACCTTCCACGTGACCAATCCCGATATGTGTCAAATCAGGATCTAAGATATTCATTTTATGTCCTGGACTATCCATCCACGCATTGACTACTCCCTCTGGAGTCTGCATGCCTGCTGCGATATTTTCAGCGGCACTCTCATAAGTGATTCCAAATTCGCCCATCATATCAAACGGTGAGCCGTACGTCGGCGATTCGTGTGCAAAATACCCTTTATTAATCATGTCTCGAGATTTCTCGTCAGCGACCTTCGATAATTCTGTATCGATTGTCAGCGGTTCCAAACCTCTGCTTGTTCTTTCTTCGTTCGTCAGTACAACTACTTGTTTCTCAAATGCCGTTATCTCTTGATTACCAGAATCAGAGGTTTGCTCTTCTTGTTTGATAAACGATTGGTCCATCGCTGCTGCTACCATTACTGCATATTCAGCTCGATCAATACTGTGGTTTGGCCTAAAGGTTCCGTCTGGATACCCGTTGATGATTTGCTGAGACGATAAATCAAGAACGGATCCTTGCGCCCACTTTATGGATGCCACATCGCTGAACTCCACCGCACCGCCTGCTCTTTCTACATCGTAGGCGTTATCAATGATTACAGCCGCTTCAGCTCTTGTAATCGATTCAGAAGGCTTGAATGTTCCATTCGGATACCCACTAATCAGGCCTTTTTCATTCGCTAAAGCAATAGCATTCGCGTAAAAATTGTCTCCTGATACATCACTGAAAGCTGGTGCCTGGTTTGCTTGTTCGTTTGGATACAGAGCATTGACAAGCATTAACGCTGCCTGAGCGCGAGTAATGTTATCCTCGGGTCCAAACCGCCCGTCCCCATATCCCTGAACAATGCCTTGATCATGTAAGTATTCAATTTCCTCGACTGCCCAAGGAACTTGATCGACGTCCTGGAAGGTGCTTGATGCGCTTGCCGTTCCAGTAAAAACAGAAAGCATGAGAGCTAAAGAAAAAATCGTCGACCCTATGAATTTCAATGATTATTCCTCCTCTTTTGTAAATAGTTTCTATAATACTAGTTTTATATATTCTATTCGAGGAAGTCAATTCCCTCTTGAGGGTGTTCATCAAATCTACTAATCTTTTTAAAATGTTTATAAAATTCTGTAATTATTTTGTAAATAAATCTACTATTTTAGTGCTTTGAATCGATTTCATAGATTATAATAGAAATGTTGGAAAAAACTAAACCACATCAAGGAGGAATTTTTCGTGCACATGTTTAAGAAAAGTGTGTTGGCTTTATTTGTCATGCTTTTGGCCGTCACTGGCTTTAGTACATCTACGAATTTTGTACAAGCCGCTGAAAACACAAAAATCACGATCCTACATACCAATGATTCTCATGGTCGTGTATTTGAAGGTGCCTATGACGGTATGGGATTCTCGAAACTAGCTACTTTGGCAGAGGATATTCAAGCGGAAAACCCGAACACCCTGCTTTTAGACGCAGGTGATACCTTCCACGGAACTCCTTTCGCTACACTTGAAGAAGGTTCTAGTATCGTTGATATTATGAATCAGCTGGAATATGACGGAATGGCTGCCGGAAATCATGACTTTAACTATGGCCAGGATCGTCTGCTAGAACTGAGAGATATGGCTAACTTCCCAGTGATCAGCGCAAATATCCGCCACGAAGATACAAACAACCAATTTTTAGACACCCATTTCGTTAAAGAGGTTGACGGCGTTAAGATCGGTGTCTTTGGTCTAACTACTCCAGAAACTACCTACAAAACGAACCCTAACAACATTACAGGTCTAGAATTCACAGACATCGTTGATGAAGGAAAAGCCATGGTCAAAAAACTTCGCGAAGAAGAGAATGTAGACATGGTTATCGCTCTTACTCACCTGGGCACGGATGCTTCCAGCACAGAAACATCCATCAAGCTTGCTGACAACGTAGAAGGTATCGACTTAATCGTCGATGGTCACAGCCACACCGTTGATCATACAGATGACAATGGTACAAGTACGATGATTGTCAGTGCAGGGGAATATACGAAAAACCTTGGGATTGTTGACCTTGAATTTGATGGAGAGAAGAATTTGACTACCATCAATCCAACTCGTATTACAAAAGAAGAAGCTGCTGATACAAACAAAGATCCTGAAATGGAAGATGTCATCACTGATATCGAAGCTGAGCAGGATGAAATCATGTCAGAGGTCGTAGGAAGCTCAGAAGTTATCCTTAATGGAGAGCGCGGCTCTGTTCGTACCAGCGAAACGAATCTTGGAAACTTGATCACAAACGCCATGCTTGCTGAATCAGGTGCCGATCTTGCGATTACTAACGGAGGCGGAATCCGTGCTTCCATTGATAAAGGTGAAATTACATTAGGAGAAATTATCAATGTATCTCCATTCGGCAACTACCTTGTAACGAAGAAGATGACTGGACAAACGGTTAAGGATGCCCTTGAACACGGAGTAAGCGATTATCCTGCAACAAAAGGTGCTTTCCCTCACGTAGCAGGAATGACGTTCTCAATAGATCCTAGAGCTGAAAAAGGAAACCGTGTTAAAGACTTAATGATTCAAGGTCAGAAAGTTGACCTCACCAAAGAATATACCGTTGCAACGAATGACTTCCTGGCTGCTGGTGGAGACGACTACGATATGTTCCCTGACACAGAGTTAGTGAATGAGTACGATGCGCTTGAAGAGATTATGAAGAGCTATATTAAAGCGAATTCCCCAATCAATATGGGCGATGAGAACAGAGTAAATATCCACCTTCCATTTAACGATGTAAGCCGTGATAACTGGGGATATGACCACATTGAACGCCTTTACGGACATGGCATCGTGAACGGTATGACTGAAGACATGTTTGGACCTAAGAAAACGCTGACTCGCTTACAATTCGCTGCGATGCTTGTCCGCGGTCTAGGATTAGAAGCGACAGAAGAAGCTCCATTCTCAGATTTGAAATATGTAAGAGAAGATATGCAAGAAGCAATCAATGCTGCATATGAACACGGATTAATTAAAGGACATGAAGATAATACGTTCCGTCCAAATATGGAGGTAGACCGCGACGAAATGGCATTGATGATCAAACGTGCTTATGAAAAACAAACTGGTACTACTGTCGGCGGTACAAACGACTTACCATTCACAGATCTCGACAATGTTGACCGCGAAGCGCTTGATGCGATTCAGGATGTCTACTCCCTTGGATTCATGCAAGGTCACAATGAGACCACTTTTGAACCATTTGGTGAGGCTACACGTCAACAGAGTGCTAAAGTGATCGATTTGTTCTTGCAAGAAGTGAAATAATTTAGAACAAAAAGAGGCTTTCCCAATAAGGGAGAGCCTCTACTTGTTGGCTTTGATAATGAGTGCATTTTTGGTCCTTTGATCTCTTTTTAATCCATAACAGTTATTTGTTGATTTAAAGATGTTTGAGTGGGAAAGGTACATTGGGGAACAACTCGCTTTCCGTGGGCGTGCGCTGAGCCTCCTCGAGCTATCGCTCTCCGGGGTCTCACCTAACCCGCATATCCCACAGGAGTCTCGCTGTCCCCTAATGTACCTTGCCATATTTGCCATTCGAAATATTCTTCATAAGGGTTAACTCTTTATAGGTGTGCACCTTCTCCGTGGAAAGCGAGGGATTTTCAGGAACACCTTACCTGTTACTAGATAACGAATGATCACAAAAATGGAAAGTACTTGATTCAATTCTTGATCATGGTAGACTTATAGTGAAAAATGAAACTCTAATAAGTTGAGAATTATCACTAGATTTTTTTACATTCCAGAAATGAACCATTATTATACGAGTAATTACTCTTAGTTGGCTAGTAATTAATATTCGTTATTTTTGAGAAATAAGAAACCCCTGCTTAGCAGGGGTTTTTCAGTCTTTCTTATTTGAAAATCAAGACTTTACCAACTGTTCCATCTTCACTTGCACCAGTAACACGGAATTTCAGACCGTACTCTGGTACGTTACGTCCAGCGTCAACTAGACCTTCATTCAAGTAGTTCTCGCTATCATCGAAAAGTGGTGTACGCTTCGTATTGTTATCTTCTAATGTAACACCTAGCAAGCTAGTATAGTCTAGGAACATTTTTTCTGTTTTCTCTAAGCTGAAAGCGGCATCATGTACTTGATAGCGGGTAGAAGCGACAGAACCATCACTCCACTCGTTGATTTTCTGATCCGCATCTACGACTCCTAGATATCCTTCTCCAGGGTGGAATCCTGTCCAGTTCTCACTGTACTTGTTATCCACATACCAGACAACAAGACCGTCATCGAATGTCATTAAGCTGTCACCACGGCGGATGTTTGCAAGACCTTCATCGACACCGTTGTGGCTTCTCCATTCAAGCAAGTAGTAGTGTTCAGATACCTTGATTCCGTTATCTTTTGTAAATCCATTAAGATCAAATTTCAGCTCGCCTTCTACATCATCAAATAGTACTTCTTCACCGTCAGCCACTACAGATAGATCGTCTGCATATAGACCAGGGTTAGATACTGCACCGTCTGTTACATATTCAATCGCTACTTCTACTTCTTGACCTGCATAAGCAGAAAGATCAAAGGAAGCATCGATCCAGCCATTGGATGAACCAGTAATTCCATTACCTAAGTTAGCATCATAAGGATTTTCATTCGTTGTAATGTCACTAGCAACCGGTTCACCGTTTACTGTTACATAAGCGTAATCCCAATCTTTTTCAATGTCATACCAAGTTTTGAAGTTAAACTCGGCAGATGTAGCATTCGTCAAATCAACCATGGCAGACATTTTGTTATCTAAGTCATCTGCGCTTCCAGAGAAGTATTCCCACTCACCGCTTGCCGGCTTATTGATCACTGTCTCTTTTTTCGGAAGGTTAACTTTCACCACATCGTTGTTTGTCCCTTTTGTTACTGCCTCATCTAATAGTACTTCTTTGCCTTCTTCATTAATATCATTAACACTGATTTCTTTACCAGATAACCAGTTTCCTTGTTTATCTTCTGGTTTTTCCCCTTCATCGGTAACTACAGCTGAAGCTTGAAGCATTTCTTTTGCATAAGGACTGAATCCTGTAGGCATTGTTCCTGGAATGTCTCCTGCCCAGCTTCCGCTTGACATGATAGACCAGTAGCTTACCGGCTCACCAGCTCCAGAGTACTGTGTATCATACTCGTCTGGAAGACCAAGGTCGTGGCCGAATTCGTGAGCCATAACTCCAACGGCTCCGTCTTCTGGCTCAATTGTGTAGTCATAGGCGTACATGTTTCCTGTTCCCCAGTAATCGATTTCAGGTGTTGGAGAATTGGCAATTGGGAATACGCCACCAAGATTCCAGCGGTGTGACCAGATAGCGTCAGATCCTAAAGAACCACCACCTGCTTCTTCACCGACACCAGAGTGGATAACCATCAAGTGGTCAACAAGACCGTCTGCTTCAAGGTAATTGCCATCGCCATCTAAATCATAGCGATCCCACTGGTCATATTTTGAAAGGTCTACATTTTTATCATTAGCTGCAGCTTCCAAAGCTTCTTTAACTAATCCACGAGCATTGACGTCATTTCCATCCGGCTGCGGGTCATTAGCACCGTATGCTGCAGCTGGTTTGCTGGCCTTGTACCATCCAGCAACTTCTCCCTCTACGGAGTAGCTGCCTCCAGACTGCTGCTCATAATATTGTTTCATAGATACATAGTTCTTACCGTCTGGACCAGTCCAACCGCCTTCCCCAAACAACATGTCCTGATAGTGATCACGTGAGTAGGCATCTTCACCTTCATAGTACATGTCTGTCTCATCAGTCGTCATAGAATTGTGAGGCTTGTCAGGATAATCGATTAGAAGGACTAGTACTTTATCCGTACGCATTTCACCGTCATAAGCTTCTTCTTCTACTCCTTTAGGTGTACCCGCTTGTCCTAATTTATTCCCTTTACCATTTTTCAAGCTGTCATTTTCCATAGCTTCTTGAAGCTTAGCCTTATTCTCTTTCTCTTCATCCGCTAATTCACCTTTTTCTTTCTTAGCGGCTTCAGACTTCGCCTTTAGGAATTTATTCAACCCTTTTTCAGCTTCTGCTGGAGTTGCATCCTCAGCAATCTTCCCATCCTTCTTCAACATTTCAATCAATCGTTCATCATTGGCAATTGCCAGATCAAATGGTGACCCCGTTTCAGAATGAGCATGAGACTTATGTAAGTCTTTATATGATTCTAAAGACTTCTCCACGGCACTTGTGCTCATAGGCCCGACTGTCAGTGCGAGCGCCAGAGCAGAGGTTAATATTTTACCGGTTTTTTTCAAAGACTTTCTCCCCTTTACTTAATTTTGTAAATAACTATGCTGCAAGTACTAATTTATCAAAATTTACAGAATAATCAATCCGAAATTTGTAATTTTCTAAAAAATAAAGCATATAGACTAAAGGGGAATTTAAAGCGTTAAAGTGTGAGTTAGTTCTTTCGGTTCACGAAATAAATGTAAAAACTTACTGATATTCACCTGTGAAAAAATAACCAGTTTATTGTAATAGAGGGATTTTAGACCTAATTTAAAAAAGGGAGAGTTTTCATTAGAAAGAAAAAAGACCTAAGACAAGTGAGTCTTAGGTCTTTTGGAGGTATTGGGTATTTATGCCCACCACATTTCAGTGGCTGGTTCCTCAATCAAAACCGATTTAAGGTTTTTTACTGCTTGGTTGAATCCTTCATTAATCGACATGATCGGATCTTCATGTTCAATGCTGACTACATGATCATAGCCATAAGTCCGAAGCGCACTAATGATATTCGACCATTCTTTTGTTCCATGCCCATACCCCACAGAACGGAAGCTCCACGCGCGGGTTTTCACATTGCCATAGGGCTGCATATCCGTAAGACCATACATATTGACGTTTTCTTGATCAATGTACGTGTCTTTGGCATGGAAATGGTGAATGGCATCCGCATTTCCAAGAATTTTAATCGCAGCAACGGGATCGATGCCTTGCCACCACAGGTGACTCGGATCCAGGTTTGCACCGACCGCTTCATTTGTTGCTTCACGAAGCTTCAACATCGTGTAAGGAGTATGAACAAGGAAGCCTGCATGTAGTTCCAAGCCGACTTTAACCCCATGAGCTTGAGCGAATTCCCCTTGCTCTTTCCAATAAGGGATCAGCTTTTCATTCCATTGCCAGTCGAGGGTTTCTGAGTACTCTGGAGGCCATGGGGTGACAGGCCAGTTAGGGGCTTTGTCCCCTTCGAATCCACCAGGTGTTCCAGAGAATGTGTTAACGACAGGTACATCCATCAGACTGGCTAATTTTACGGTTTTCACAAAAGCATCATGGGATTCTTTTGCGAAATCTTCGTCAGGGGAAATCGGATTTCCGTGGCAGCTGAATGCGCTGATTGTAAGACCGCGTGAATGGACTTTGTCTAAGTATTCCTTACGCAAGTCCTCGCTTTCAAGCAATTCATCGACGTTACAATGAGCATTTCCAGGATAGCCGCCAGTACCAATTTCTACAGCTTTCAAACCAGCTTCTTTCACATGATCCAGCATTTCTTCAAACGATTTATCAGAAAATAGTACGGTAAATACACCAAGTTTCATTCCAGGTTCCTCCATTCTATTTTGTAAATGTCACACTCTTCCCTGTCTCACTGCTCTTATAAATGGCTTCAATTAATTGAGTGACTTTCATGGCCTGTTCAGGCTTCACGATCAATTCATCCTGCCCTAAGCAGCTATCGACAAAGTTTTTTGCTTGTACAAGACCAGCGTCAGGCTCACCTTCTCTGATTTTGGCAGAGCTGTCCCAAAGAGCTCCGTATTTAGCTTGATAAAGCTCAAATGGATACACACTAAGACCACCGTCCACACCAGAGATGCTAAGAGTAGTGTGATCTTCTTTAATGTTCGCAGCCCATGAGCATTCAAACTGCATGGACAAGCCATTAGAGAAGGTGATGTAGCTTGTGACATGGTCATCGACATTGAATGTCTCATGATCAAAAGCTCCCCAATCGTTTACTTGATCTGGGGTCTTACTTAATCGATTGTACGCTTTTCCCATCACTTCTACAGGCTCAGGATCATCAAGCAGCCAAAGCGCAAGATCAAGAAGGTGGCAGCCAAAGTCGATCAAACTGCCTCCGCCCTGTAAGTCTTTGTTGGTAAACACACCCCAGCCCGGAACTTTTCGGCGGCGCATCGCTTGTACCCTTGTTACAAGAGGGTCGCCAATTTCTTCATGATCCATTGCTTTTTTAGCTAATTGAGCCTCAGGTGAATACCGGAAGTGATAAGCAATCGACAGTAAGCGATCATTTCGCTCGGCAGCATCGATCATTTCCTGGCATTCTTTTGAAGTGATCGCCATCGGCTTTTCACAAAGAACATGGCATCCTGCTTCAAGAGCAGCAACAGCAATGCTTGAATGAAATTTATTCGGTGTACAGATCGTCACTGCGTCCACCTGTTTGAATAAATCTTCATATTCGCTAAATGCATGAGGAATTTCAAACCTTTTCGCTACTTCTTGCGCACGTTCTTGGTTTACATCTTGGACCGCTGTCAATTCAACAGTGTCGCTAAGACGCTTGAAGGAGGGGATATGCCGGTCTTGAGCAATCCCCCCAACTCCAATCACACCCATTTTCAAATGTGTCATTTTGTAATGCCTTCCAAACTGCTGATTTTTCGTGTTTCCCCTGATTGAAGAGCACCTAGAATAACCTCTAGAGATTTAAGACCTTCTTCTCCATCTATTAAAGGCTGTTTGTCGTTTAAAATGCAGTCTACAAAATGGTCGATCACATGGGAATCGCTTTGCCCGCCTTCATCATTAGACTGAATTTTTCCAAGTTCGTAGTTCACAACATCACCATTTGTATACTGTGCTACAAGGGAATAAACGGGATCATCTTCAAGACGCAATGTTCCTTTTTCACCATAGATAACAGTGGAATTATCTTCTGCCGGGTTATACGCCCAGCTCGCTGCCATTGTTCCGACAGTGCCGTTAGCTGTACGAAGAATACAAACAGCATTATCATCCACTGTAATGTTTTCTTTTGCGTTGTTTTCAACAAAACCAGCAACGTCTACAAACTCTTGACCAAGAATATAACGGAGTAAATCTGCTTTATGTACACCAAGGTCTCCCATGGCACCAATAAAAGCTTGTTCTTTCTTGAAGAACCAGCTATTTTCTCCATCTGCACTCCAGCCTTCAGGGCCGCCGTGGCCAAACGCTGTGCGGAAACTGTACACTTTTCCGATCGCTCCAGTCTCGATCAATTCCTTCGCTTTTACATGGGAAGGGACAAAGCGCTGGTTATGAGCAATCATCAGTTTTTTACCATTCTTCTCAGCTGCTTGAATCATTTGTTCAGCTTCTTCTCTAGAGGTAGCCATCGGTTTTTCGCACAACACGTGGCAGCCTGCATTCAGGGCGGCAATAGAAACTGGTGCATGCAAATAGTTCGGAAGGCAGACGCTTACCGCGTCAACATTTTCTGCTTGGAGAAGTTCTTCGTAATCGGTGTAAGCTTTTGCAGCATATAACTGGGCAATGGCTTCTACACGTTCTTCTACAATGTCACATACGGCTGTAATTTCCACTTCTTCGTTTGATTTATACTCTAAAAGGTGTCGGTGTTGAGCGATGCTTCCGCAGCCAATAACAGCAATTTTCAATTTTGTCATCCTGGAACAACTCCTTATTATTTAGTAGTAATCGTTTCTAATGGCTTCGCATTACCGTAAACAGGGGTAGGTGTTTGAGTATTCTTTACCCATTTCACACCATTGCGGATAACTGTTTGCACTTCTTTGTTGTAATAAGTCGGGTAGGTTTCATGGCCAGGACGGAAGTAAAAGATTTTTCCTTTTCCTCTGCGGAAAGTAGCTCCACTTCTGAATACTTCTCCACCCTCAAACCAGCTGACAAAAACCAACTCTTCCGGTGTAGGGATATCAAAGTGTTCGCCATACATTTCTTCTTTTTCAATCTCGATGTATTCTCCAATTCCTTCTGTGATTGGATGACTTGGATCAACGACCCATAGACGTTCTTTCTCATCAGCTTCACGCCATTTCAAGTCACAAGTCGTTCCCATCAATTTCTTAAAGACTTTTGAAAAATGAGCAGAGTGAAGCACTACAAGTCCCATTCCCTCAAGGACCCGCTGTTTCACTTTTTCCGCTACTTCTTCCTTTACCTCATCATGAGCCATATGGCCCCACCAAACGAGGACATCTGTTTCAGCCAAGACTTCGTCTGTAAGCCCGTGCTCTTCTTCATCAAGAGTGGCTGTTTTCACATTCTCATGATCCTCACTTAGAAAGTTCGCGATTGCCCCGTGAATCCCTTCTGGATATAAATCTCGTACGACTTGATTTTCTTGTTCATGACGATTCTCGTTCCAAACCAATACGTTCATTTTCATTCTCCTCCACCTGTATTTTCATCAATGGTACATGTGTATCGGTCTTTTTGAAATCGATTTCAAAAAGACTTAAAAAAATATCTTCTTGCTGAAATTCCATTGCTCGGATTTGTTTACCTAAACATGAATGCGTTTACACAAAAGTCTATAAATCTATAAGTTATGTAAATACTAACATCCTTCTATAGCAAGTACAATAATAAATTCTGACAAATTTTTTCATGAGTTTAAAAGACCCTCAGGCTCCTAAACATGAAGGCCTCGTCCCTTACATAAGATGAGAAGGAAGAGGTGAGTGGATTGAAGAATAAAACAAATATAAATTGGGAAGCTTTCTCTGAAAATGTGGAAAAAGTTCTAGGTGAGGACTTTTGGAATGAAATGCAGCATGTTATTCCTAAGAGAGGCCCTGCTTATGATTATTTTGAAACGGAACAAGAAGGCGTGATCTTGATTGACTTACCTGGTTTTACCACAAGTGATACCGTACATCTTTCTCAACAAGGAACTCGCCTTATTGTCAAAGGAGAGCTCAAATATCCGTATCCCATACCTGAGAAAGAGTTGATTCATAGTGAACGTTTGAAAGGGAAATTTAAACGTATCATTACCGTTCCTTTTCACTTCACATCTGAAAATATTCAAACTTCTCTACAGCATGGCGTCCTAATCATCAAAATTACAAAAATGGCCGAAGAAGAAATCGTTGTGCGTATTCACGATCAATAGTGGACGTAGATTTCTTTTTCATCTCCTCCTATTTTTTTATGAAGCCTAATTTCTATCGTTCCCTCTTTATACTCAGCTGATATATTCCTTTTACTTGGCACCTTTGGCAATGTGACCACTTTTCTTCCTTCTTCTCTTTATAACTTCCTGGAAAAGCCGCATGTGTAGGCTTTAGTGCCTCCTCGATCGAATGCTGAACAAACTTCTGAATTTGATCCATGTTAAAATCCTTATTTGGAAATGGTGATGTTTCTGATAAAAAATCTTTCGGCATTTTTCCATCAAAAAGATTGAACATTTTCATGAACTCTTTCATGCTTTGTCTTTCCTTTCATAAGTATTAAAGGTAGGAGGTGAATGTCAATGTCCCGCATCAATTTTAATCAATTGAACATTGATCAAATCTCCAATTCCTCTGGCGTTTATTCAGGTATGAACGCCCAATCCAGATATAAAGCCTATCAAAAACACTACGAAGGTAACGGGAAAATGGCCGGTGACCGCAACCTTCTCATAAACAATAAGCACCTTATTATCCGACCTCCCGCTAACCAGGGAGATTAGATGGTATGTTTTTTTCGAGAAAATACAAAAATGCTACCTCTAAAACGATTGAAGAATTGCACAAAGAAGTTATCCGGCTGCAACAGCTCATCATTGAAGCAGAAAAGAAAAACATTGAATATCACTTTCATTTTGATCATGTTGATATCCACGATCCAAAGCTTAATCAATTGAGTTTTCAACTCGATCACTTGGATGTTGAAGAGCTGAGTGGTGCGTTAAATCTAGGAAATAACTTTGGTGTTACTGTAAAGCAAAAAGAAAAACATCCACACGAAATGAAAACCACGAAAAATGGAATGAAGTTCACTTTTAAAGAAAAGGAGGAAAAGTAAGGTGTCCTATTTATCTCCTTATTTCTTTATTGGAAACATTCGAATCGGATCTGTTGAAAATGCCTCATGCGTTAACTTAGGAAACAATCTCCCCCACGGGTTTGAGAGTCACCAAAAGAACAATCAAGGGTTAGGAAATGTTTACGGGGATGGAAATACGTTAAAAGATCTTCGTTCTCTATTAAGTGATTCTGCCATTCTGGATATGCTCTCTCACCAGAAGGATGAACCACTGCCTGAATGGATGGAAAAAATAATTGAAGAGCAAATGAAAAAGGCCGCTCAAGATTCTCCTTGACCTATTCCATTTGCCTTTTTGCTCTCTTTTGCTGCTTCCTTCTTAATTGGCATATCCACCATGTCTTCGTCGTGAATAACGTTGATGTTTTGGGTGAGAATGTTGCCTTCTCCGATCACTTTTCCCAACCCCACGTTTTCTTTCTGTTGAGTTCTCCACCCATATTGGATATTCGGTCCTACGAATATTCCAGAACTCTTTTCAATCATATAAACATTAATGGAATCGAATCGGATTTCCATATATAAGCTCCTTACAACTGTACGTTCGGCTGCGGGTTGCTGAGTGATGGATTATAAATTGGCGTATCTGCCACATCGTTATCAACAATCACATTTAGGTTACTTGCTGAAATAAAAAAGCCGATAGGTATTCCAGCCGCATTGTTATTTTTCCCTTGCCAGCTCCAATCCGGTTGATTATTCTGTCCTGTTGAGATCAATGAATTGTCATTCAAAGAATTGACTGCAATTTGGTTAAATACTACAGACACGGGCATGAATTTCACCTCACATATATTTTGAATATCCTATTCTTTTAATTATTAATACGTGTCAGTAGCCTGTTTCAAATTTAAATTTAACCTCTTGATCTCTCTTCCGTCAGTAGAAGTTCATAACATTGGTAACAAAGATGAATTTGTATCGTTCGCTCACGTTTCAAAGTCACTTTCTCTCCATCCGATAACTCCGTTCTGCACTGCCAGCACACAGCTACTTTATCGTTGATCTCCTTTAATAGATCTTGATAATAGGACATGTCTCTCACTCCTCTCTTCTTACTAAAAATATAATCGTTGTTAGATAAAAAGTCGTCCTTATAAAATGCTTTTTTTGAGCTTGAAACTGTCTCTATACCTCCAGTTTCACGTATGGATTTTTGTCAGACAAAGGGATAACACACGATAAAACTTCAACTATGGTATATAATGGAGCAAATGGTTGAAAGGGAGATGAGAGTAGATGACATCTATACCGGTTGCTGTTCAAATGTACACGTTAAGGAATGAAACTGCAGAAGACTTTGCAGGCACCTTAGAAAAAGTAGCTGAACTCGGATTTAACGGAGTTGAGTTTGCAGGTTTTGGAGGATTATCAGCAGAAGAAGTCAAAGATTTGTTAGATAAACTCAATTTGAAGGCCGCTTCGAGCCATGTGCCTTTAGACGACTTGAAAACGAACCTTGACCAAGTGATTAAGGATCAAAAAACCATTGGCAGTCAGTATGTCGTGTGTCCTTACATAACGGAACGAACAGAAGAAGATTACACTGAGCTCGTTAGGGATCTTGAAGAAATCGGTAAAAAGTGCCGAGAAGAAGGTCTTACGCTTTGTTATCACAACCACGACTTCGAATTAGAACGACTCTCTGACGGCAGGACTGCGCTAGATAAAATTCTTGAAGAAACTGAGCCTGACCATGTGAAAGCAGAGTTTGATATTTATTGGCTGCAAAAAGCGGAGGAAGAGCCTCTGACATGGATGGAACGTTATGAAGGAAGAACTCCATTAGTCCATCTCAAGGATATGACCAAAGACAAGGAACAATTCTTTGCTGAGCTTGGTACTGGTGGAGTGAACCTGGATAAAGTTCTGAATCGAGGGGAGCAAAACAACGTTCAATGGTGGGTTGTGGAACAAGATGAAAGCCGCCTGACTCCGCTCGAAAGTTTAGAAATCAGCATGAAATATTTGAAAGATAAACTTCCCCATCTTAAATAAATTCTTATGAAATAAAAACGCCTGACTTTCAGTTGAGAGTCAGGCGTTTTTATCATTATTTATTTTGATGTATTCTCCACTTGTTGAATTCCAAATACTCACGGAATTGATCCTTAGAAACTCCCGAGTTCATAGCCTCTTGTACGAGTTTCAACCAATCCTCATCAAGGGTTTCATCCTTCGCCTCTGATTCACCATGAAGGAGAAAGTTCATAGTTACCCCCAGTTCATTTGAAATCTTCTCCAGAAACTGGATGGATGGGTTTGTCTGGATATTCCGTTCGATTGAACTCAGGTACGATTTAGCTACCCCCGCCCGTTCAGCTAGTTCAGATAGCGACATATGTCGGTCTTTACGTATTTTTTTTATGCGTTCACCGATCATATTCTCACCTTCTTTCTTGGTATTATGAGTATAGCATATTTTGTGTATTCGTTCTATTTAAAGCACAAATTTTATCATTTAGTCCTACTTATGTTCTCTGATGTATACTCCAATCTATCTAGTAGGTGATTGTTTAGTCCCTATTATTAATCATCGGATCTTCCCAGCCAAAAGTTAAATATTAAAAACCAATAATGTGTGAGTCTTAAGTAGATCAGATATACTAGGAGTAAACGAAGAATTGGGTGAAAGTTATGATCGATATCGTAGGACGTTTTGAAATTACTTTTAATCAAATCCATCAACATTTAAAAGAACTCAATGGTTATCCGAAAAATGATAACTTTGTTGAGCTTCTGCAAAGATCTAAATTAAAACATAGCGTCATTCGAGTGCATTTCGACCAGCTTAAGCAATATGCCAAGTTACGAAATGCGATCGTTCATGAAAAGACGAGCGGGGATTATTATATTGCAACACCGCATGAGAAAGTCGTTGAAGAACTGGAACGAATTAAACAAATCCTTGAAAAACCCCCATTAGCCATAGAATTCGCCACCCGCCCCGTTCTATTTTATAAGGAAGAGACTCCACTTGTCCATGTGATGGAGGCTTTTGATCAACATGGTATTTCGCAATTTCCTATCTACTCAGATGAGCGTGAATTCATAGGTCTGCTTACGAATGATGGGGTGGTCCGTTATATTTCGAGATCTGTTCAGGATGGCGTCATCGACCTTAGCCAGGTGAAGGCAAAAGAACTGATTTCAAACGAACTGATTCCGGATGTCGAATTTCTAGCTGCGACCGGTACCGTATTTGACCTTGAAGAGCGATTTGAAAAAAGCCTAGAAGAAGAACGCAAATTGAAAGCGGTCATTCTTACGGAATCAGGTGGAGCTGATGAGCTTCCAATTGGAATTGTTACCACTTGGGATCTGATCAAGGTCGATCGGAGGAATCGGGATGACTGAAGGGTCCACATCTGTTAAAGATTTTTTTGCCTTTATCAAGGGTGGTCTGCCAGCTAAAGGACTCATTGTCATCGCTCTAATATTAAGTTTGCTTGAGACAGCAGCTAGTCTTGTCGTTCCGCTATTTACAAGGAACCTAGTTGACCAACTATCGACAGGCGCATTAAGCACCGGGCTAGTTCTTTTTTTAGCAGGTACGTTCATTATTCAAACCATCTCCAGCGGTTTTTCCTATTACCTTCTGGCTTATATCGGAGAACACATCGTTTCATTTATCCGAAGAGAACTTTGGGGAAAAGTCCTGCATTTGCCGATCAGTTATTTTGACGAGCACGAATCAGGAGAAACGATGAGCAGAATTACTCAGGATACAAACACAGTAAAAAACCTGATCACAAACCACCTGGTGTCTTTTGTTACTGGAATCATATCGATTATTGGAGCTGTAATCATCCTATTAACCATTGATTGGCGTATGACGCTGATCATGCTCATAGCTGTTCCTGTTGCTTTTCTCATCATCCTGCCCCTTGGACGCAAAATGTATAAAGTTTCAAAACAAATGCAAGATGAAATGGCAGACTTCAGCGCTAACCTTGGTCGTGTTCTCAGTGAAATCCGTTTGGTCAAATCTTCAAATGCTGAAATTGCCGAGAATAAAAAAGGACGAAAAGGGATATCACAATTATTTACATATGGACTGAAAGAAGCAAAAATTCAATCTGTCATCTCCCCTTTTATGACAACCATCATTATGGTCGTTCTCGTTATCTTAATCGGTTACGGGGGTGTTCGTGTCGCTTCAGGCGCCTTGAGTGCCGGTTCCCTTGTAGCGATCATCATCTACATGTTCCAAATCGTGGTTCCTTTCAGTCAGCTGGCTACTTTTATGACCGCCTTTCAAAAAGCTATGGGAGCTACAGAAAGAATTCAAGGTATGCTATCGAAGCCTACAGAACCCTTTGACCAACCACATGAATTCCGAAAAGAACCTTTGACTTTTCATCACGTAAGCTTTGGATATGACCCAGATCATTCCATCTTACATGATTTGAATTTTACAGTGGCACCAGGAGAAACCGTCGCCATAGTTGGCCCGAGCGGTGCTGGAAAGACGACTATATTCTCTTTGATTGAACGTTTTTATTCGCCGACTTCTGGATATATTTCTGTCGGGGACCATTCGATTTCAAATATCAAGCTCGATCGCTGGCGGCAATCGATCGGATACGTTTCGCAGGAGAGTCCGATCATGGCTGGTTCCATTAGAGACAACATTTGCTACGGTGTCCATCGGGAGATCAAAAGATCGGAATTAGAAGAGGCATTAAAGCAAGCCAATGCTTATGGATTTGTAATGGAACTGCCTGATCGTATGGAAACGCTGGTCGGTGAACGAGGGATAAAACTATCCGGGGGACAAAGACAGAGAATTGCCATTGCTCGTGCGCTCTTAAGAAACCCTGATTTCTTATTACTGGATGAAGCGACATCAAATCTGGACTCTGAGTCCGAAGCAGCCGTACAAGAGGCTCTTCGTGTACTTATGAAGGGACGGACCACCTTTATCATTGCCCACCGGTTATCAACTGTAATAGAATCCGATCGTATGATTGTATTGGAAAGAGGCAGAATGACTGGTGAAGGAACACATGAAACACTCTACCAGCAGAACCCTATGTATCGTCACCTCGTTGACCAGCAAGTTCTGACATAATAGGTGTATTCTCATTTTTCTGAATGATTACTCAATTAAATCTTGTGTGAAAGCGATTCACAGTTTATGATAAAACTAACGACTATTAGTAAAAGGAGCATGGATATGCTGCGAGAAAGAAGGAACGAACCATTCCGTTATACCTTTTCGACTCCGTTACCCGGTTTTTACAATAAAAAGTTTAATCGGCAGGTCGCAGGAGCTTTGCAAGTGAAGGATATCAGCTTGAACGGACTGCGTTTTTCCTGTGATGCGAATCCAAGCCTCTCAATGAAAGATGAGTTAATTTTAACCTTTATTTATAAAAATGAAACGTTCTCTGCGGAGGGAAGAGTGATTTGGTTGAAGACAGATGAGGACGGCATGACCTGCGGTATTCACGTATATGAATTTCCTGAGCGTATGCAGGCGATTATCTATCAGTTAGGGGATACAATGAACGATTCAAATAAGATCCTTGGTTAAGAGTCTCCATATTTGGAGGCTCTTTTTCATTTCCTCAACTTTCTTTTTCTTAGTCTTGAAGTTTTCTTTTTATAGTAAAAGCCTTCTATTCCTGAAGACTGAAGAAGTCATAGTTATTCTTTGGAGAAATTACATAAGAATGAAAAAAACATACACCTATATTCACCTCAGGTCATCCAGAATCTGGATGACCTGAGGATCCATGATTACCCATCTGGCGCAGCTTTTGCGGAGGGTTCAGATTCGCGCCCCTCTAAGTCGACGGTTGTTACGTAATAGGTGTACTGCGAAGCCTTAGCCTCTGAATAAGTCTTGCGCTCGTGGGCAGATATACTCGCTACCTTTTTGAAATTTTCACCATCAGAACTACGATAAACACGATATCCTGCTACGTAGTCTTTCCTGACTGCATGCCATGTAACGAAAGTCCCGTTTACTTCCACGTTTGTTGGTGGATCAATAGTCACTTCCGGCTCTTTTAGTTTTGAATAAACAACAAGCCTATCCTGGTGCCCTCCTTGATCACGAATAAACTCCCCCGTACACGTGATAAGATTCAAACGTTTCTCATCCGTTTTTCCAAAGATTTTTGCTATAGGGGAATCGGTTTGAGGGTAACTTTTCAAATTCTCTACTATATAAATTTCCTCAGTACCTTCTTGATCAGTGACGACGATTTCGTCCCCTTTTTTCATCTTTGTTAAATCGTAAAACACAGCTGGACCCGTACGACTGTCCACATGCCCTGCAATTACAGAATTCCCCCTGCTTCCAGGCTGAGTTCCTGGTTCAAACCACCCTGCTTTGTCTGGATCATCCGGGACTCCCATTTCTCCGTTATCTAACACTCCGACAGGCTCGATCGATGCGTCTACATCAATCGATGGTATCTTAATGCGACTAGGTTTTATGCCACTTCTTTCTTGCTTTTTATTTTTTACTACCTCTTTGGAATTCATATTTTTATTTTTGTTAATGACCGTAAACTCTCCATCAAGTACTTCTTCCTCTTGCTCCTCTACTTTTAATTCCTGTGTAAGGTTTACAGAATCATTTTCAGAGTTCTCCACACGAACCACATCCGTTTTCTTTGAAGAGTCAGTTAGATGTGCCCATACATTCGTTTCATAACCGACCATAAGTAGGGCAACCAAGCCCACAACGGTAAAATAGATCTTCCATTTTCTCTCCATTGCCCATCACCTTCTACTTGTTACATATTTTCAAACACCGAAGAAGAGAGGCCCCCTCTCTTCTTCCGCAAGTACTTCCATTTACTGATGAGACTTTTTCCTGTAAAGGACTGCTCCTGTCAAGATAGTGAACGCCCCAAAGGCTACCCATATCCAATTAGAGATAGATTGAGTATCGCTCATTCCACCAAGGCCTGTATCAGGCATAGATTCTGGCATCATTTCTCCACCGAATTTGTCAGGCATTTGTTTGGCCATTGCGTCGCCCAAGTTCTCCCCAATGCCAAACATATCACCATATCCTTCACGGAAAGAATCGTAAGTGGCTTCATAATCACCTTCTACGTAGTGATCGAAAGTTTGCAGGACGTCCTCCTCATGACTCCAAACCGCTTCTGTTGCTGTTTCTTGAGGCAAATGTCCTTCCGTTGCCGTGGATAGAAACGCTCCAAAATCCTCGGAGAAAGTCTTGAGGCTTTCCTCAGCTTCCATGCGAAGTTCTTGATTTTCTTCAAGTGCAGCTGTAACTACGTTAGTCTGAGCATTGATATGATTTTGCTGCCACACCTTCTCAAACTCAGTCGCATCTTCTTCTCCATACAGGGACTGGATGACTGTTTTGAAATCCGAAGTGTGCTGATTCTCTGCCCAAGTCACAAAATCATAATCAGGAGCTTGATTAAAACCTTTTTGCATTTCCAGGGCAGCAAGAGCAAAGTGTTCAGAAGTCAATGTATTCAAGTTTGAACGCAGGTCAGCTGCTTTAGAATCCGCTTTTGTATTTTCGAATTTATCAGGCAATTGTTTTGTAATTGCTGTAGATAAAGATCTACTGATGTCGAACATACGGTTGAATCCATCTCTGAACGACTGATATGCTTTTTGATATTCTTCATTCACATAATGGTCAAATACATTAATGACGTCTTGCTCATGAGCAGCCAAAGCTTTTTTTGCTGCTTTTTCTGATACGTTTCCTTCTGTTGCTTTTGCAAGAAATGAACCAAATTCATTCACAAACTCTTCGACTTCTTTTTCTGCTTCTTGACGAGCTTTTAGATCATCATTTTTTGCAGCTTCTACAAAACGATCAGAGTAATCATTATGTGAACGGAACATTTCTTCAAACTGGTCAGCTGCTTCTTCTCCATAGACCGAAGCAATAACTGGAGTCATGTCTTTCGCATTTTGATCGAGCTGACTCCATACTTCTTCCGCATCCTCTGTATCTTCATAAGACTTCATCATAAACATCGTTGCTAAAACGAAGTGTTCCGATAACAGTTTGTCTAAATCTGCACGTAAGTCAGACGCTTGTGTTTTCACCGTTGGGCCTTTATGGTCCTCTGCCATGGCTATAGACGGGACGATTAACAGGATGGCCATCAACAAGCCAAATACTCTCTTCATTGTCTTCACGTTTTCATCTCTCCTTTTTGATTGATTCATGTATTTCTCTGTAGTGAATTATGTTTCTACCTAGCTATCGTAAGAGATGAAAGATTGGATCACATTTAAATAAGATTTTTAGATGTTTGGTACTTCGTGTTGGGAAAATGAGGGGAGAGCATTAGAAGGGGAACATCCAATTAGAAGATTGTTAAAGTCCCATAAACAATAACCCACCTCAAGATTCCATTTAATGGATGACCTGAGGTGGGTTATTTTTACACATTCTATTCATGATTAGTCTTCCACTCTCTTGCGGAAGAAGCCTGTGATTTTGTTCGATAAGTCGTCAAAATACGTGTAAACGACAGGGATTAATACCAGGGTGAAGAAACTGGATACTGTGAGACCAAAAATTATTGTTATAGCAAGCGGCTGTTGAGCTTCCGCTCCTCTTCCAACCCCAATCGCAAGCGGCACCATTCCAAGCATGGTCGTCAACGTTGTCATAAGGATTGGCCGGAGACGGTTCGGCCCGGCTTCTAATATCGCTTCATATCTATCATAAGATTTCCTTCTTAATATATTGATGTAATCTACGAGTACAATCGCATTGTTTACCACTATCCCAGCTAGCATGATTATCCCTACAAATGCTGGCAAGCTGAATGGAAGACCGGTAACAAACAGTCCTCCCGTAATCCCTATAATTGTCGCAGGCAGTGAGAACATGATGATGAACGGGAACAAGAAGTTCTCAAACTGAATGGCCATTACAGCATAGACAAGAAATATGGAGAAGATCAAAGCCAGCGATAAATCTCCAAAGGCCTCCTGCATATCCTGAGCCTGCCCGCCAATTTCATAGGAATAACCGTCTGGAAAATTAAGCCGCTCAAGCTCTGTACGTACTTCTTCAGTAGCTGTTCCTAAATCAACGTCCACTACTTCTGCTTCAACATTCACTTGCGGCTGTTGATCTTGGCGAAGTAAAGAAACAGGACCTTGAACTTGTTCAAGGTTAGCAATAGTCGCAAGTGGAATTAAACTGCCTGTTGGAGACTGCACGGACATTCCCTCTAGATCTGAAATGGTCTGTCTTTCGTCTTCAGGGAAGATCATTCTAACATCGAGTTCATCCCCTCCACTGCGGTATCGTGTTGCAATTTGACCGTTAAAAGCAAGCTGGACCTGTCCAATCACTTGTTGGTACGTCAAACCATATTGCGCAGCTTTTTCCCGGTTCACATTAATCTGCATTTCTGGCCTGCCTTCATCTGTAGAAGATGTGGCGTTATTGACACCTTCAATATCGTTCATAACATAGGCAACCTGATCTGCTAATTGATCCAATACTTCATACTCTGTTCCGTTCAATTGAACTTGGAGAGGAGCCCCTGTCCCAAGTCCAGCGTCCAACTCACTGACTTGAATTTCTGCGCCAGGCAAGTCTTTTAGAGCTTCATCGATATCCTTCATGGCCTGCTGAGTTGTGATTTCCCGATCTCCTGGATCAACGAGTTGAATGGTATAGTTAGCAAAATCGGATGATGTATTACCGATTCCGCCACCAAAGCCTCCACCGCCGATCGAAAGATAACTGACTTCAATAATCTCACTAAAGTTTTCAATTCGTTCATCTACTTTGTTCGTAAACGCTTCAGTTTCTTCCATCGCTGTGCCTTCAGGCATGTTCACATCGATTTGAATTTGTCCTTGGTCAGAAGGCGGGATAAACTCAGTCCCTATCAGGGGAATAAGCGCTGCACTTCCTGCAATTAAAGCAAGTGTAATAGCAATTGCTGTTTTTCTGAATTTTAATACCCATCTTAACATGGCACGATATCCGTCGTTGACTTTATCCATCAACCGGTCAAACCAGTATCTGCGTCCATTCTCTTTCAATGATTTCGTCAGTAATTTTGAAGATAACATTGGAATTAGCGTGACAGAAACCGCCAGTGAAGCGATTAATGCAAACATAATCGTCAATGCCAGGGGAGTGAAAAGTTCTGACGCAATTCCTTCTACAAATATGATGGGTAAAAAGACGACTAATGTCGTTGTTGCGGAGGCAATAACAGCAGGAGCAAGCTCCGAAGCTCCTTTTTTTGACGCTTCCACCATGGAATACCCTTGCTGCCTGTAACTTACGATGTTTTCCAAAATAACAATGGAACTATCCACCATCATTCCTATTCCAAGCGCTAACCCACCCATGGTCAGCACGTTTAGAGTTTCCCCTGTAAAGTACATGAGTGTAAACGTGGAGATAATAGCAATAGGAATTGAAAGTCCGATGACGAGTGTGGCTCGTACACTTTTCAGAAACAAAAGAAGTACAATAATGGAGAAAATCCCACCTAAGATGATGTTTAATACAACACTGTTGATCGAGATTTTAATAAATTCGGAGGTATCTAGCACAATCTCGGTGTCTACTCCCTCGGGCAGATCTTCTTCCATCTCATCTAAGGCATCGTTCACTTGGTTCGCTGTTTCCACAGTGTTGGCATCTGTTTTCTTTAAAACTGATAAGACAACAGACGAGGCCCCATTAACTTTTGAAATCGTGTTAGAGTTGGTTAACACTTCTTCGACTTCTGCAATTTGATCAAGAGTGACTTTCGCACCCGATTGAGACTGGATGATCGTATCCCTCACATCTTCTATTGAGTCGAACTCTCCTTCCAGTCTGATTTGCAGGTCTTTCTGGCCTTTGTTAACTGAACCAGCTGAAGCAGATTGGTTGGAGGCACTCAACGTTTGCACAATCGTTTGTGAATCGAGTCCGTACTGAGACATTTGCGCCCGATCTACAAGCACCTGTACTTCTCGAACCTTTCCGCCTTCGATATTGACAGATGCGACACCTTCCTGCCTTTCTAAAAATGGTACTAGACGGTTTTCAGCTACTTCTTGTAGTTCTTCAGGTGTATCGCCTGAAAGTCCGACAGTCATGATCGGAAGCTGCTGGGGATCGAAACGTAGCACGTTCGGTTCTCCCGCTCCTTCTGGAAGCAAGCCTCTGACTTGGTCGACATTTTCCCGGACTTGTAACAGGGTGCTATCTAGATTCACTCCTGTGTTAAATTGCATTAAAACAAGAGAAGATCCAGCCTGCGATTGCGACTGGAGAACTTCCAAACCTTCGATTGAACTTACAGAAGATTCCACAGGCCTGCTTATCAGCTTTTCCACTTCCTGCGGAGCTGCTCCTTCGTAGGTTGTGGATACTACAGCAATCGGCAAATCTATTTCCGGATAAAGGTCAATCGTTAAATTTCTTAATGAAACGAATCCTAAAGCAAGGATAGCGGCTACAACCATAATTACACCGACGGGACGCTTAACCGAAAGATTAACAAGCTTCACTTAAGCGTCCTCCTTCATGATCGTAACCTTGCCACCATCAGAAAGAGTTAATTGTCCAGTTGTAATCACTTGGGCATCCCCAGTTAAGTCTGCTTCAATCGCCGTACGGTCCGTCTGAGCTTCTACGACCTCAACGTCTAACCGAACTGCTTTCTCATCAACGACATGATAAATATACGTTTCATTTCCCTCTTCTACTACAGCATCCGTTGGAACAATCCACGTGTTCTCTACGACGATCTCCGGTAATAGGATAGTAGCCATCATTCCTGGCTTGATCTTCTCGTCTTCGTTGTCCACTTGCGCTTCTACAGGGTATAACCCTGTATCATCAGGAACGGAGGATACATATTGAATGGTGGATGGAACCGTCTGATTGATAGAGTCTATGGCAACTTCAAGTTCTTCCCCTTTTTCAAATAAAGAAAGCTGATCTGCAGTAACAGAGGCTGTTACCGTCATCGGATTGAGCCCTACAACCGTAGCGAAAGGCTGTTGATTCGTTACAAAATCACCTTCACTAGCGTTGAGAGTAGAAATTTCTCCTGAGGTGGGAGCGGTAACGGCTTCATTTGCTGTTTGGTCCTTGGCTTGATTCAGTTGTACGTTCGCCTGCTCAACCTGGAGTTCAGCTTGGTCAACACCCACTTGCGCCTGTTCCAACTGCTGCTGGGCCTGGTCAAGCTGGGCCTCCGCTTGTGCAACTGCCGAAGTGGATTGTGGCTGTTGTCCTTTCAACTGTTGATATTGCGCTTTTGCTTGATCAGCCCTGCTTTGTGCTTGCTGGTAAAGAGCTTCAGGGATCGCGCCTTCATCCACTAGCTTCTTCGTCTGATCTGCCAATTGCTGAGCCTGTTGATACTGTTCATGAGCAGCTTCGACAGCCTGTGAGGTTTGACTTTCCTCAGATTTTGCCGCCTCTTTCGCCAAGTTTACTTGTTTCTCAGCATTCTCTACCCCAAGTGCAGCCTGCTCCTTTGTAATTTGAGCGTTCTCTAGTTGTTTTTCAGCCTGACGAACAGCCAGCTGTTGCAATTCAACTTGGTTCTCCCCGTTACCAGGATCAACTACACCAATGGTTTCACCTTCTTCCACTCGATCTCCTTTTTCAACGTTTAAGGTTACAAGCTCTCCTGGCGTCCTAGCTGTCACAGGTGAGGAATTAGCAGTCGATGCTCGTCCAACGATCTCTCTGTCTATGATAAAGTCATCCTTAACAGCCTTCTCTATCTCCACGGGCGTTACTCTTTCTTCTGTTACTTCCTCCGAATCATCACCAGAACAGGCGGCTAGTGATACTGTTAACAATAACAGCATGGAAATTCTTTTCATGGCAAGACTTCCTCCCCTTTTATGTAAAAACGCTTTCTCAGTTGTGAATCGATTGATTTTATATCAGTTTCCCCAAATGCTCAGTTCTTTATCTATAGCGGTTTTCGTCCTCTGACCGAGTAGTCATAATTATGAATAATGTTACTAAACTGGGAAATGTAATGCAACTTGTAGACGGCTGTCTGAAAATGACAAAATTGTGTCATATTTTTACTCCCATGGGAAAGAAAACTTTTCAGAAAAGTACTTGTTAGACCATAATAAAACCGGATCCGCTGCCGGATCCGGTTTTCCCCTATTGAAGTGAGTTCCCAAGCTGGGAAACAATCAAATCAAGTTTCTTAACTTTTGGAAGGTCGTATCCGCGAAAACGCTCATCAAAATGTGCGAATACGGGTTCTAAAGCCTCATCATACATCAATTCTCCATAAGTCTTATAAGCATGTTGATATTGTCCGATATATCGCTTCATCTTCTTTTCAAAACCGGACAAATGATACGTGGAGGAAAAATCAAAAGCTTTGACTATATCTCCATCATACGTAGGGAATTCAGGGTTGATCGTATGGAGCATGGAAGTTGCCAATGGAAACTGCATCGTAGGATTTCCTTTGTGGTTCTTCACTTCGTAAAGGCTTTTGGTAATTTGGACGATATTAGGCCGCTCATATCCTCGCTGTTCTTCCATCAATTTGAAGTAGTAAGTTTCAAACTCCTTCGTTAAGCTAGGATTATCTAGCCTGAAGAAATGCCGAAATACAAATTGATACAAGGTGTCATCGGGTACGTACGTATCCTGATATACCGTATGAAGATACACATATACGTCCAACTTTTCTTGGGGGATGCTGTTAATTACTCTTTCGAAATCTCCTAATAGTAAGTCTTTCAGATCACTAGCCGTTCTGTACTTCATCATTAATCACCTCTATTCGCTTATTCCACGCACAAAAAACCAGGAAACTCCAAATTGTAAAGTTTTTATGAATCTTTGTCTTACTATTCATTCTACATAAGCTAGGGGTATTTTCCAACAGATAACAAAAAGCTGAACTAAGGAATTCTTAGTCCAGCTTCTAGGAATATACATTTCTTAAATAGAACTTGGGTTACAGGAGAGATTGAAAAGGAATTCGAATACAGGGATACAGAGTGAAGAGAGGTGATTTCAGATCATTAAAACTTTTGCCGTCATAGGTATTAGATTCTTCCTTCTTGCCATGTCTAGCTATTTGTTGGACTACTTAGCTTTATTTCATTTTTTTCCAATCTGTACTACAGGTGGCATATGTATCATGATGGCTAGTATTTTAATATCTTTTAGCAAAAATAAATAAAAGCCGCTTTAGGAGAGCGGCTTCAAAAGAAAACTTTACTCGTTTCCATTTTCGTTGTTTTCACCATTATCCATTGTATCTTCGTTCGTCATATCTTCTTCAGTAGCATCATTGTCACCGTCAGTCATGTCACCTTGATCTTCTTCTGTTTCTTCGGTTCCGTCCGTTCCGCCCTCGTCCATATGATCTTCTTCATCCATATTACCTTCGCCGTTTTCTTCCTCTTCATTCATGTTTTCTTCTGTATCATTTCCTTCTTCCATTTGCTCATCTTCCGTAGCACAAGCACCTAGAAGAGAAAAGGTTAAAAGGGCAATCAAAAGCTTTAATGGCAGTGTTTTCATTTTGTGTTTCCTCCTTTTTAGTGATTACGTCCCGTATTATACCCATCCCATTTTGTTTCATACCATTTTGTGGATAAAAAAACACCCCGGTGGATGACCGAAGTGTTCCATTTACTTATCTAAAATTTTTATTAATAGAGCGCGCTAAAAAGGTTGCAAATTGTTCTCTTGTAATTCTTTGATCGGGGCCGAATTCTGTTTCACTTACCCCATTTGTAATTCCAGAAGCATAAAGCCTTTCAACAGCTTCTTTATACCAGTCATTATCTTTTACATCAGTGAAAGGTTCCTCTATGGATGCAGACGGGAATTGATACACTCGCTGAAGAAGAACAGCCATTTCCCTTCTTTTTAAATAGGAATCTAAGTTGAAGCGGTTCTTATTATCTCCTTCAAAGATTCCTTCGTCTGCTAATGCAGCCACTTCATCATAAAAGTCACTGCTTTTTGGAACATCAACAAATCCAGGGTCTGGCCGGTTAGTCAGGTCAATATTCTCTGCACGGACTAAAAATAAAGCTGTATTTTTACGTTTTAAAGGATCCTTATAACCAAATTCGTCTTCACTATAGCCTTTTAGAATGTTCATGTCATACAAGTATTCAATAGATTCCACTGAATAATTATCTTTAGGAACATCCTTAAACTTATTGCGAAGATATGGACTTGCAACATATCCTTCTGTGCCATTCTCCAATTTGACTGGATAAAAAACGAATGAGTTTAGATTAGGGGATTGATCGTACTGATAAGGCCCGGTTACAGTTGCAAGATCACCTTCATTTAGAGTTCCAACTATCTCTGCCTTTGTCGATGGTGCTTTTCTAACTCTTAGATCTACGATAGAGCCAATCGTTTGGTCTTGATTGTAGAAGTGTTTAGATTTAGTGAAGGGGATCAAAAAATGGTATTGATCTTTCATGAATTCAATGCTTTTGTCACTCTCAGTATCATATTCGAAGTCTTCCGCCTTAAAATCCATTCGAGCTAATTCATCATAGCCTACTCCAGCTCTAATGCTAGAAAAGATCTCCTCTTGGTAAGCTCCTTCATTCGTTTCACCGGTTGCTTGCTTTACCGGGCTATTTATAGGCTTCGTTCCGTTGTACGCCATTACAGCGAAATACCAATGTTCAATAACATGACGATCTTTATTATTTATCGCTGGTAAATCAGTGCGTTCAAATTTGTCATTCAAAGTATTTATTCCAGCTTCAATGTTGTAGAGAATATCGTTCTTCAATTTTTCTTGATCGAAAGCTGGTTGATTGGTCAATTGCATGATGCCGATCCCTCCATCCGGCGAGATCACAGGTTCTCCATCTTCATCAAACTGTTCCAATTTGCTTTCTTTCTTTGCAATCTCGATTACGATTTCAGGAGGCACATCATCCTCAATAGCCGCTTCTGTCAAAAGACAAATGGCTGTCTTATAATCGGGGTTTTCTCCAATCTTTCCATCATAGTCACATTTTTCTTTAATAGATGCTTCCGCGTGTACTTCAGTGCTTGAAAAAGCTGCAATAGAGCTAAGCAACGTCACCGCAGCTACTGTTTTAAGCACCTTTCCTATAGTAATAATGACACAACTCTCCCTTAGTAGATTGATAGATTCGTACTAGCCTCCTAGAATTGTACCATAATATACCTTTCCAACCAATTCCATAAAAAAAGTCCGGATGTGAGATCCGGACTTAAACTTCATTTAATTATTTCAATGCGAACATAATTTCCGCTTCGCATGCAACTTCCCCATCAACAGTGGCTTTTGCTTTTCCTTTACCCATCGGTCCTTTAAGGCGGACGATTTCTACTTCCAGCTTCAACCTGTCACCAGGTTTGACTTGACGCTTGAAGCGGCATTTGTCGATCCCCGTAAAGAAGGCTAGTTTACCCTGGTTTTCCTCTTTCTTAAGCATTGCTACCGCTCCAATTTGAGCAAGAGCTTCTGTAATTAATACTCCTGGCATAACCGGGTAGTCTGGAAAATGTCCCTGGAAAAATGGCTCATTCACCGTTACATTTTTATATCCGACAGCTCGTTCTCCTTCTACTACTTCTTCCACTTGATCAATCAGAAGAAACGGATAGCGGTGCGGAATGACTTTTTTAATCTCTTCAATATCTAACATAATCTGGCTCCTTTCGCACATACTATCCCTATTATAAAGGTCGATTAGTCGTTCGACAAAATTTATTTTAAATGAAGATCATGCTTTTACATTAGGAGGTTAAACGATGATCTGGACTATTTTGATTGTCCTGCTGGTATTGTGGCTGCTTGGTATAATCGGAGGAATCGCCGGAAACTTGATACATTTACTGCTCGTCATTGCTTTGATCGTCCTTATCGTTAAACTTGTAAATGGCCGTGGACACTAGCTCTGTGGGATCTCATAACAAAAGTCAGCCTGATCTTTTTAGACCAAAGCTGACTTTTGTTATTTCTTAAGAGGATCTGATGTATTCCTTTTGCTGAGAAGCAATCGTCTGTTCAGAACTTCCAGCCATTTTTGTATGTCTCATTTCTTTGACTGGAGCACTTGGGCTCAGCCAGAATGTGTACCAGGATCCTTCCTTGACAATAGGGTCTAAATCAAACATATCGAATTGGCAGTGCTCAGAGATTTCCTGAAGCTCTTTTTTATTTGGCAAAGCAAAAAGGTTTGAATGGGCTACAAAGAAGCTATTAAAAGCTGATGAGAAAGCTTCCCCATGTTCTGTTTCATTGATAGGAGTAATGACAGAAACCAGCCCCCTTTTGCTCACATATTGATGGATGTGATCCAAAAGTTGATGTCGGGCCTCAGGATGGATATAGTGGAATATGTTGTGAAGCAGTACAACATCCGCTTTGTGGTCGTCCTTAGGCTTCCATTCACTAATGTCACCAACTACATACTCAATGTTTGAAAAGCCCTCAGACAGCTCTCTCGCTCTTTCAATTACTTTATTGTTCAAATCCACACCAATCATCTGGATTTCAGGGAATTCTAACGCAAGCTTTCTTAAATATCCTCCATGACCGCACCCCAAATCGATTATTGTTTCTACATTGCGGTCTCGGATCATCTTTTTAATTTTCTTAATGGCAAAATGTTCAAGTAATGCAGATGTTTCTGCCACTACTCCACCGTGTAATTCGTGATCGAATAACGCCCTTTCCTGTGATCTCATAATTTCAGGGTACTTTAGCATCGTCGGCAGATGAAGCTCCATCATTTCTTTTAAGAGGGCTTTTACTCCTGGAGAGTCATCCTTACCCATTAGAGAGGCACAGCGCCTTTTAGAAGTCCGGTATCTGCTGTTCGGTCTTTTTTTCAAATGTTTCACAGCCACCCCTACTTTTACCCAGGAAGCGAGCAGATCATAAGGATAACCTGTCTTCTCACTGACAGCTTCTACAGTTCTGGCACTCTCGAATTCACTGAATAAACCAAGTTCTGAGCCTACATAAGCATGCCAGCTAGGTAAAAAAGACTCATTTTTCTTCATCCACTTCCTCGCCTGCATCGCCGTTACCCATTCATTCATGTGACCCATCCTTTCTATATCGTTCTTTCCAGGGATAGTCTTCTGCTTCAGAGAATAAGAAATTTCTCTGGGTTTCAGCAGAGATTTGTTTTTTTCTGGCGGGAAGCACTCCCCCTTGAACAGCTCTATCGATCAGAGTGAAGTCCCAGCGACCTAAACCAGAAATATTTAACATCTGTTTCACATGTAGCTGATCATCGTCCAATATGCGCTGCACAGCATTCATCCGAAGCTTCCTCCACCATTCATTTCTAAAAGAATAAACGAGTGCAGATAAATGACTAAGCTGAAGCAAAAATTCTACACGCGGCTTGCGAACGTCTTCATAATAGTGAAGATACTCATGATAAGGCTTTCCTTCTTCTTTGCACCATGCAAGCAACTCTCCCAACACGTCAGCATCCTGAACAGCTAAATTCATGCCTTCTCCTGCCATAGGATGTACCGTATGAGCCGCATCACCTATAATTGCTAGATTACCTGAATAATAATGATCAACGTGATAAGTAAAAGGAATCATTAACTGAACTTTTTTCCATTCCTTTAGGCTGCGAACACCTTCTGTCAGCTCTGGTTCCAACTCACTATAAGCACGGTATAAGTATTCCAGTCCTTTTTCCTTAATGTTTTTGTACTCACCAGCTTTAATTAGAAATACCGTCCGCACTTCATTATCTGGGAGAGGGAAAAGGCCGAGAAAACAACTCGAGGTCGTAATGATTTTTCCCTTAGTAAAGTCTTCAGGTCTTGGTATGGTGACGGTTAAAAAATGGTGATTATAATCCTTTCTTTCTACTTGTACATTCATTGCGTCTCTAGTAGGAGAACTGCGGCCTTCGGCTCCAATATAGACCTTTGCTTCGATATAAGTAATCTCTTTTTTTTGTTTGATTTTCGCCATGCCATTTTCAAACCCTAAAAATCTGGCGCCTGGGAAATAATGAAAATACTGGTCGTAGGATGCCCCTTTTTTTCTTAAGATCGACTTTGTTGTTTCATGAGGCACCATCAAGGCATGATCGTAACGGCTGGCTACTCGACTATAATTCAATTCAGTCAGATTAACTTCTTCTGGAGGACTTTCAGGGATTCGGTTTATTTCTTGAAATCGTAACTGATCAATGGGATGACCACAGCCTTCGATCTCATTAATCACACCGAGACGCTCAAGAATCGCTAGTGTTTTAGGTTGTAAGAGCTCGCCTTTGTAAACGGGGGATTCTTTTTTTAGCTGCTCCGCTATAGTCACATGGACACCGCGACTGGCAAGTTTAGCCGCTAAAGTTAAACCACCTACACCGCCCCCAGCAATAAAAACGTCCGTCTTCATTTCCTCTCCCTCCCCCGTTGTGTAATTATTTCTGTTACGAATAGATTCCCTATTCCATAACTTGAAAACATATGGATAAGTTAGGAAGATTTCTTTTATTAACAGCTTATCGACGTGTTCTTAGTTGTTCCTATATATAGCAAAATATTGGAAGACTCGAATACAAGGTAATAGGTATTTGAACCTTTCCGTTACCAGGGATAGAAATAGGAGGTCCGGGAAATGACTCGCTTTCCGCGGGGCATGCGCTGAGCCTTCTCGAGCTATCGCTCTCCGGGGTCTCACCTGTCATGCTCATCCCACAGGAGTCTCGCCATTTCCCGGACCTCCTTCCGATTGTTTGGAATAACGGAAACACAAAATGAAGAAGTTAAGTTGGAAAAGCATCTCCGCCATCAAGAAGATCATACATAAGATTGCTAGAGCTCAATTGGTCAGAATTCTTCTATATACCAGCATTTAGTCTGGATCAGCGAAATCGGGAAATATCGTCAAGTTCCGGTATATCAGTCCAGTAATGTACTTAACTGTACACGCGTGTCTTATTCCTATTCAATAAACTTTATGGGCTCTAAGTTGATAGAGCCCTATCATTCCTATTGTTGGTCCGTTCACTACAGAATAGATGGGGTGGGTGGAAAACAGCGAGACTCCCGCGGGAGAAGGATCTAGGCGAGACCCCACAGAGAGCGCAGCGAACGAGGAGGCTTGCCAGTTCCCCCGCAGGAAAGCGAGTTGTTTTCCAGCCAACCCTAATACTTATCACGCAACGGACCCAGAAAGTCTCGAACATGAGCCTTCAGGAAGGAGGCGTTAATGGAAGGTAGAAGAAGGATGCTTTCTAATATCTTATTGACACAATGAATTTTGAAAAATATGTACCAAAAAAAGCATTGGTTTCTATGACCAATGCTTTTCATATCGTTTCCGTACATTTCATATAATGAATGGACGAGCTTATTCTGTTTTGGTGACAATATCCCATATGTGCTGCCAGGTCTCCCAATTCAGTGCATCTGTAGGCTTGCCGTCACCAAGCACACCATAACCAACCATTAATCCTAACACTAAAGCAAGTGCACTAAGAAGAAGGACAATAATGATGCGTAGCCAAATAGGGAGAATCCGTCTACGGGCTTTCTTAGGACGTTCCTCTTTTGAAACCTTTTCTTTTTCCTCTTTAGGCTGCTTGATCTTTGTTGTATTAGACTTGGCTTCCTTCGGCTTCGTTGCTTCGTCCAAAGCTTTTCGCTTTTGTTCTCTTGTCAGATTCTTTCTTTTAGAATTAGGATCTGTTGCCATGATCGTCAAGCTCCTTACATTTATGATCTCAGTTGATTGACAAGCCCCATCATCTGATCACTTGTCGAAATCGACTTCGCATTGAATTGGTAGGCCCGCTGCGCCATCAGCATATCGGTCATTTGGTTTGAGATGTTCACATTTGATGCTTCTAACGTCTCACTCTGCAGTTGAATATCTTGCGGAACAACGTCTGTGATTACTTCATTTGCGGCGACACCATCTGGTAGGCGAAATCGATTGTTACCAACAGATTCAAGCGTTCTAGGTCTTACAGCTTCAACCACATTTAACTGTGCTTCCACTGACTGTCCTTCACCTCGAGTCACTACAACCCTGCCGTTCTTATCAATGGATATGTCAGAGAAATCGTTCTCTATTCGAACTTCATTTCCATCTATGCCCATAACGGGGTAACCATCGGAATTAGTCAATATCATTGAACCGTCATCCATTTGGTTTAAATAAAAATTGCCCGATCGTGTATATTGAATATCCATTCCATTTTCCGTATGGACTTGTAATCCGAATAAGTGATTGTTCTCAAGCAATGCTACATCTAAGGCTCTTCCTGTATTTTGAAGGCTGCCCTGACTGAGGTCAACATTCGTAATGCCTAACTTTGCTCCTGTTCCAAGCCTCACTCCATCATGGGTTAACCTGTTTGCTTCTCCTTCATAATGCGATAAGTTATCCATTTGTTGATATAACAGAGAAGAGAAACTTGATGTTTTACTCTTGTATCCATGTGTATTCACATTCGATAAGTTATGTCCGATTACATCCATCTTACTTTGTAGCTGCCCCATCGTTACGGCCGCTTGGCTCATGGAACGATTAATCAATCCTGACAACTCCTCTTAGCGTAGTCTCGCTATCTCTGTCACCGCTTTTTGCATGCTTTGATCATAAGCTTTGAGTACACGTTGATTCATTTCAAATGAGCGATATGTATTCATCATCTCTGTCATGGTTCGAGCAGGATCTACGTTAGAGTTTTCGAGGAAGCCTTGCTTGAGTTCAACCCTTACTTCAGGGTTCCCACGCACTTCAGCGAGCACTCCCCCCTCACTTCCAGGGCGGTATAATCCGTTTCCTTCTTTCACCATATCTTGGCTGTTAGAACTATAAGAGAGGCCTAAAGGATTGACTTGTCCACCTGTGGATAAATCTCCATCGACAGACACGGCAAACTCCATGCCTTCCGTTTGGATAGGATCACCATTTTGATCAACCACATAGTATCCTTGATTCGTTGTTAAGTACCCTTCTCCATCTACTGTGAAATTCCCATTACGGGTATAACGGATTTCCCCCGACTCATTTTGGACATTGAAAAAAACCATCCCATTTTCATCAGGGGTTGTTTTTTGTACGAGGGCTAGATCCATTCCAATCCCCGTTTCCTTTATATCTCCTTGAGTAAATGCAGGAACAGCTTCTTGTAAATAAACACCAGTATTAAGGGATCCTACATCTCTACTCACAGGTAACTTCAAGTCCTTTGACACAGGTAAAGACTTCGTCCCCATTTGCTCAATCAACAACTCAGGAAAAGCCCTCATTGCGCCTTGATCGGCTTTATATCCTGTAGTGTATGCATTAGCCATGTTATTCGATGACGTTTCTTGCATCCTCTGATTAGCCATCATTCCGGAAGCAGCTGTGTAGAATCCTCTTAACAAGGTTATCGCTCCTTCTTTCTAAGTATCCTAGAACGTTTAATACTTCGTAGAAATGCGTTTATCAATATTCTCAAGCATGATACCTGTTCCAGATGCTACACAATCCATCGGAGACTCTGCTACTAATACCGGAACCTTCAACTCTTCTGCTAATAGTTGATCGATTCCATGAAGCAGGGCTCCGCCTCCTGTCATAATAACGCCCCGATCAATAATATCAGCGGATAATTCAGGTGGCGTACGCTCCAGTACTTGCTTAGCAGCTTGAACTATAACCTGGACCGATTCGCGAAGGGACTTTTCTATTTCAGCAGAGTTCACAGAAATTGTCCTTGGCAGACCAGATACCATGTCTCTTCCTCGAATCTCAATTTCTTCATTGCGGGACCCTGGGAATACAGTCGCTACACTAATTTTAATATTTTCAGCCGTTCGCTCTCCAATCAGGAGCTTATATTCTTTTTTAATGTATTGGAGAATTTCGTAGTCAAATTTATCTCCTGCCATTTTAATGGACGACGCGGTTACGATATCCCCCATTGAAAGGACGGCCACATCCGTCGTACCTCCACCGATGTCCACAACCATATTACCGCTTGGTTGAAAGATATCCATCCCGGCACCAATTGCAGCAATTTTCGGCTCTTCTTCTAAGTACACTTTCTTACCGCCTGACTTTTCGGCAGCTTCTTTGATTGCTTTTTGCTCTACTTTCGTTATGTTTGTTGGACAGCAAATCAACATACGTGGTTTCGAGAGGAATCCGCGTACATTTGTTTTCTGGATAAAGTGCTTGAGCATAGCTTCAGTCACATCGAAGTCTGCAATGACCCCATCTTTCAGTGGGCGGATGGCTTCAATGTTACCCGGCGTACGGCCTACCATCCGACGAGCTTCCTCACCTACTTCAAGCACTTTACCAGTGTTACGGTCCATAGCAACTACTGACGGTTCATTTAGAACAATCCCTTTACCCTTCACATGTATCAGCACATTTGCTGTACCAAGGTCTATTCCTATATCTCTTGCAAACATGTCCTGTAGATCCTCCCTATTGTATAAAGCATAAATACCCATAAAGACACAATAGGACACAAATCCTGCACTGGGCAGCTTTTGAATCCTTCTATGTCTTCAAGGGGTAGGAGAAATTACTCCTTCTATTTAGTCTTCCCTATTCTTTAAATAGCTATCGGTATAGTTGAAAAACTCACACATCTAATTCTATATTCTATCACAGTATTGCGACATTCGTCTCATCTAATATGAAAAAAGTTACCTTTATCGAGGAATTTTGACAATAGGAGGATCTAAAGTATCAGTGAAGGGGTTGAACGGACTTCTCGTCTAACAACTGTGCTTTATATTTCCGTCTCGTCGCTTCTCCGCCGCGTAAATGCCGGATTTCCTTATGGTAATCCAGGATTTTTTTCACTTCTTTTGCCAGCTCTGGATTCACCTCCGGGAGTCTCTCCGTCAAATCTTTATGAACCGTACTTTTTGAAACGCCAAACTCTTTGGCGATCACTCTCACCGTTTTTTTTGTTTCGATAATGTGCTCTCCAATCTTGATGGTCCTCTCTTTGATGTAATCATGCACTCCACTCGCCTCCTGTGATTGACTATCCAAGGGGGTGGGTCGTAGGAAAGCGCTTATGTTTTTATGTGTGGGTGGTTAACTCTTGATGTTTGTCATGCTGGATCACCCTGGATGTTACCGAGTGCTCGGTTATCCTCATTGTATTAATAAAACCGTGAAGATATGCCACATGTGTAAGAGTGAAGACGGGAAACTTTCTATCCAGCTTATTTCTAGGCACAAAAAAAATGAGGGAAAGCTCCCTCATTTTTAAGTTTGAATTGTAGAGATGGATGATGCGCTATCTTCATCAGGTGTTTGTTCTTCATCTTCAGAACCTGATGGATCTTCTTCTGTATTTGGTTGTTCATCTTCGTTTGTTTGATTATCTTCGGCAGACGGGTCTGATTCATCAGCTGGATCTTGAGATGGTGCTTCATTTTCTTCTGCTGCATCATCTTCTGGTGCACCTTCTGTTTCAGAACCTTCTTCCGCATTATCATTGATTTGGCTTAATGGTTGTCCAAAAAAGCTTTCAGGATTGAATGGCTCACCATTTTTTCGAACTTCGAAGTGTACATGAACGCCACTAGCTTGTCCGAATGAATTTTGCCCTGCTGCACCTAGAACATCACCTTGAGTAACTTCTGATCCTGCTTGGACTTGAACATCATCTAGACTAGCATATACAGTTGTGACATCTTTGTCATGAGTGATTTCAATCACATTGCCGTACAATGGATCTTCCTTCACTTCTGTGACCTTACCACTTAGAGCAGCGGTAACCTCGAACGATTCCCCATCTTCTCTAGTGATATCGACACCTTGACTTTGATAGTACTTATTGTTGTATAGAACCAGTGCACTTTCTTGATCTTCTTCTGAAGCGTCGTAATCATAGAATTTTGTTACAATGGTAGCTGCTTTTTCATCAGCGACAGGCATTTGTAAGTTTTCATCCTGCCCCATAACCGCCATTGAATCTTGTTGTTCATTATCAAGAGTTGAAAACTCATTTTGAACTTCAGATTTAGGCTGCTCAGCAACTTCCTCACCTACGTTATTCGCACTTTGCTGATACCAAAATACTCCTACAAGAACTAATGCTGCTACCGACAAATACAAAGCTGGATACAACCACTTCTTACGCATCAAGCGTTTAAACTTTAATTTAGTCACGCTTTTCTTACCTTCCTCTCTCATGTTCATCACCTCAAAAACCATTCTGAACACTTATGAGGAATTCTATACATTTTAAGGAAAAATTTTCTTAACGAACCAAAATCCCAATCATCGCGCCGGCTTAAGCCAAGTAGCAAAGAGGGTTTGTGCCTGACTTAGTTATTTAATCAATAGTCAACTAAGTTCCGCACGTCCTATGACACCTTTAGTTAACGACTCAAAAATATTATAAATTCCTAGACAATAAAAAAGAACCGCTTTAAGCGGTCCTATTAATTTACTGGCTTTTCACCTTCCATGAGTGATGCGGTTTGTTTACTCATAGGTGAGATCTCAGTGTTTTGATAATAGTGGTGTACAATATCTTTATAACTCTTTCCATTCATAGCCATTCCATTCGCTCCATATTGACTCATTCCAACTCCATGACCATACCCTTTCGTCGTAAAGATGACATGGTCTCCTTTTTGCTGAATCGTAAAGTCACTGGAAGGCAAACTCAATTTCTCACGAATCTCTCTTCCAGAGAACGCCTGCTCACCGAACACAACTTTTTCTACCCGGTTTCCTTCCGTTTTTGTCATCTTAGTATTCCTTAAGTCTGTATTAAGGGCCACACCTAAACTTGACTGTAATTCTTCTAAAGATACCACTTTCTGATCTACAAATTTTGGTGAGGCTTCATCCCATGGACTCTCCACGCTTCTTAAATATGGAATTTCATCCTCCCAATAATCTTCAGCATTTTCTGTGTAACCGTTACTTGTTGAAAAGAAAGCTGCCGTTATCGGCTGATGCTCATACGTGATGATCTCTCCAGCCGTTGCTTTTACAGCCTGATTAATTTTTTCCATGTTCGCTGCATACCGGTCTTGCCATTGCTGTCTCAACTCTTGATCGTTTTTGTACACTTGGTGATTAACCGTATCTGTTACATCAGCTTCGCTTGAAACTGCACTTTCCTGTACCAAATGCCTTGTAATGTAAGTTCGGGCTGCCAAGGCTTGAGCTTTTAATGCTTCAATCTCAAAGGTCGCTGGCATTTCAGAGGCTACAACACGAGCCACGTAAGTTTCTAACGGCACTTTCTCCACTTCCCCAGATCCACTCCTCAATACACGAATGGAAAAGGATGATAAGTCTTCTGAAAGCTCTCCTGCACTCTCCTCTTTTGTGCTTGGGGCTTCCTGGACTACATTGACTTCGTTAGAGCCGATGAACGGTACGACGATTAGTGTTGGAATAATAAGAATAGCCATAAACAGGCCACTTGCTACGATTAGTCCCAGCCATTTTTGTCTTCTCATTCTCATCCTCCTGGTCATATAGTAGATCCCTCTACTAAAATGTATCCAAGAAGGAAAAATGATAGAACTAAAAAAGCTCGGTTATTTCAATAAAAATTGAAACAACCAAGCTACTGGATGAGTATATTATAAGGTCGAAACTGATTCACTAGCTTCTTGCTCTTCGATGTAGGATTCACCTTCAAAAACACGTTCAATATCTGCACCTAGCTGAGCAAGTTTTTCCGTAAAGTTTACATAGCCGCGATCCAGGTGTTTTAATTCAGTTACTCGAGTATAACCGTCAGCAACTAGTCCGGCTAACACTAAAGCTGCTCCAGCTCGCAAGTCTGTAGCTGCCACCTCAGCTCCTTGAAGCGCAGATGGACCTTCCACAATAACACTGCGGCCTTCTATCTTCATATTTGCGTTCATACGACGGAATTCTTCTACATGCATAAAACGATTTTCAAATACAGTTTCTGTAATTACACTTGTACCTACTGCGTTAAGCATGAGCGCCATCATTTGAGACTGCATATCCGTAGGAAATCCTGGGTGAGGCATTGTCTTAATATCAGTCGCTTTCAAGATATCAGGACCGATCACACGCAATCCTTCTTCTTCTTCCTTAATCGTGACTCCCATTTCTTCCATTTTGGAAATAACAGAACGCAAGTGCTCTGGCATTGCACCTTTAACGAGCACATTCCCTCCAGTGATCGCAGCTGCTACCATAAAGGTTCCAGCTTCAACACGGTCAGGGATAATTGTATGAGTCGCACCAACTAATTTCTCTGCACCTTCAATGCGGATCGTTTCTGTTCCAGCTCCTACAATCTTAGCGCCCATTTTGTTTAAATAGTTCGCTAAATCTACAATTTCAGGCTCCTTAGCACAGTTTTCAAGGACTGTCTTTCCGTCGGCTAGTGCAGCCGCCATCATGACATTCTCTGTAGCACCGACACTAGGAACATCGAAATAAATTTTGGCTCCCTTTAAGCGACCTTTGACTTCCGCTTCAATATAGCCATTTCCGACTGTCACCTCGGCACCCATAGCTTCAAAGCCTTTCAGGTGCTGGTCTATAGGGCGTGAGCCAATGGCACATCCTCCCGGCAGGGCAACCTTAGCATGGCCATAGCGGGCCAAAAGCGGTCCCAGTACGAGAACAGAAGCGCGCATTTTACGAACATATTCTATTGGAGCTTCTGTTGACAATTCACCAGAAGCATCAATGGTTACTGTATTGCCATCAACTTCTACGTCTGCATTCATATGTCTGATCACTTCATTGATCGTATAGACATCTGCTAAAGCAGGTACTTCGTGCAAAACGCTTTTTCCTTCACTTGCAATAATACTTGCTGCGATGACAGGCAGTACGGCATTCTTGGCACCTTCGGCTTTCACAGTACCATTCAGCTGCCTCCCACCACGGACGATGATTTTTTCCAAGGTTCATTCTCCTCCGCGTCCATATTCATTATTATTAATATTCAGCAGTAATAATGGGTGTGCCAATAGTGATGTTTGTCTCCCCGCCCAAAGTTCTAGAAGCGAACTGGACGTTCATACGGTCACCAGCTACAGGGATGGCTTGTCCCCATTCTTTTGTATATCCGGTTCTGCTAGACCAGCCGTGTTCAATTACTTCGTCTATTGGTTGAATGTTAAATGTCTGTTTGAATTTTTGATACACTAAAACATCATCTATAATACCACTAGACTTCGCCTTAAGACAAGAGAAAATATTGACTTTTTCTCCAAAGAAACGACTTTTTACATCTTGTGGCTTCGACATGCTCGCTGGTGACATTGAAGATGTTCCCTGTCCACTTGCTACATAAACCATTTCTGCTCTCATACTTTTCTCTTTCGGTACGATCAAAATAAATACTTCGTTTAATATGGTGTTTTTCTGAGTGTTTTTTATGATGATTTTAGATGAATTTGTCATATCCTCTGTTTTAATCTCTGTTTCATCGAAATATGAGATAAGTTCGTTTTTTCTTGCTTCAAGATCCTTCCTTTCGAAAGGCTGTTTAATGGTGACTTTCCATTCGTTCACTTCAAGCTGCTCATCCTCAGCAAAAGCTGCAAACTTCACAAGGGTTGAATCCTTGCCTGCAGACATTTCCTGTGGATAAGCACCTAGCAAAAAAATAATTGTAGCAGTAAGAACAGTTCCTATCATCTTCATTTGAATGCCTCCCCAAGCATTTACTTACTATAAGTGTGACCTGAGAAGACAACTCTCATACGAAACAATTCCTAACAACATTAGACATTTGCTCATTTGTTTAAAACAAGTAGACTAAACTGTTGGACCAGCCAATAAAATCTAAGAAGAAATTGCTGACTGTTGTTCCTAATGCAATGGTAATAAAAATAAGCAATACCCTTGCTTCAAACACTTTATTTTTCCGGAAAAACGCATCGAAATTAACTGCTAACAGCACCCTCCACGTGATTACAATAAAAATCAAATGAGATGTCATACTTAAAATAGCTTCTTCAGCAAAATATTGATCCATGATGAACCCCTTTTCTAATAACGCAAAGCACAGAAATGAATTATCCTGCTATACCTTTCTATACCATCTCTTACCTATTTTTAAACAATAGATGACATAGGAAATCACTAATTTCTCATTTCCCGGGCAATAATGACAAGATTATTTACCATTTACCGTGTTTTGCTGACGGATTTTGTTTACCACGAAAAAAACTGCTCTCAAAATGAAAGCAGTTTAAAAGTTATTTTCGAATACATCCAAACGATTGATGGCTCGTTTGAGGGCCAATTCAGCCCGTTTGAAATCTATGTCGGCTTGTTTATCTTGAAGGCGTCTTTCTGCACGTTCTTTGGCTTTTCTGGCACGATCTATATCAATTTCGGAAGGTTTTTCAGCTGACTGTGCTAGGATTGTTACCTTGTCAGGCCGAACTTCTAAGAAACCGCCACTGACTGCGATACGATCAGATTTGCCTTCACCTTTTAGTCGAACCGCGCTGATTGTAAGTGGAGCTACCATTGGAATGTGACCTGGCAAAATACCAAGCTCTCCACTTTCAGCCTTACAACTAACCATTTCAAATGCATCTTCCAATACCGGGCCATCAGGAGTGACAACACTCACCGTTAGTGTGCTCATAACCATTTCCTCCTTTGGCTATAGTGAAGAGCCGGGATCAACCCGGCATTCACTTTACTACAAGACTTAAGGTGCTTTTGCTTGTATGGCTAGCTACAGTACTCAAGGATCAAAGCCTAATGCTCATTAACTTCAATGAGGCATCCCTTTAGTGGTACAAGGTTCTTATTTCCTAAAATACTTCTGCTTTAATTGTTATTGCATTTGTTTTGATTTTTCAACAACTTCTTCAATACGTCCAACTAGGCGGAACGCATCTTCAGGAATGTCATCGTATTTGCCGTCAAGGATTTCCTTGAAGCCTTTAACTGTTTCTGAAACAGGCACATAAGAACCAGGTTGACCCGTGAACTGTTCAGCCACGTGGAAGTTCTGTGACAAGAAGAATTGTACGCGGCGAGCACGTGAAACAGTCAACTTGTCTTCATCAGAAAGCTCATCCATACCCAAGATCGCAATGATATCCTGAAGTTCTTTATAGCGTTGAAGTGTACGCTGTACTTCACGCGCTACTTCATAGTGTTCATCTCCAACAATGTCCGGGTCAAGGGCACGAGACGTAGAAGCCAGCGGGTCTACGGCCGGGTAGATCCCTTGCTCAGATAGTTTACGCTCAAGGTTGGTCGTCGCATCTAAGTGAGCAAACGTTGTTGCTGGCGCTGGGTCTGTATAGTCATCGGCAGGAACGTAAATGGCCTGGATCGATGTTACGGAACCTTTGTCTGTTGAAGTGATTCGCTCTTGCAGCTGACCCATTTCTGTCGCTAGAGTCGGCTGGTAACCAACAGCTGACGGCATACGTCCAAGAAGGGCTGATACTTCAAGACCGCCCTGTGTGAAACGGAAGATATTATCAATGAAGAACAATACGTCCTGTCCTTGTTCATCACGGAAGTATTCTGCCATTGTCAGACCGGACAGGGCAACACGCATTCGTGCTCCAGGCGGCTCGTTCATCTGACCGAATACCATTGCTGTTTTCTTGATAACGCCGGAATCTGTCATTTCCCAATAAAGGTCGTTACCTTCACGCGTACGCTCACCCACACCGGCAAATACAGAGATACCGCCGTGCTCTTGAGCGATGTTGTTGATAAGCTCCTGAATTAGTACGGTTTTACCAACACCGGCTCCACCGAACAGTCCGATTTTACCACCTTTTACATAAGGGGCTAACAAGTCTACAACCTTGATTCCTGTTTCCAGAATCTCCGTTTCTGTAGCCAAGTTTTCGAATTTTGGTGCCTCACGGTGAATAGGGTCACGACGGACATCATCACCAAGCGGCTCATCTAAATCAATGTTATTTCCTTCTACGTTGAAGACACGCCCTAGTGTTGCTTCTCCTACTGGTACAGAAATCGGCTTACCTGTGTCCGTTACTGATGTACCACGCATTACACCATCTGTAGATGACATAGCAACTGTACGTACTGTATTGTCACCTAGGTGCAGGGCAACTTCCAATGTTAGGTCGACGCTTTTTTCGTCTTCTGTTCGTGCATTATAAATTACACGCAATGCGTTATTAATATCAGGGAGATGACCGTCATCGAACGTTACGTCTACAACGGGTCCCATGATTTGAGTTACGCGTCCATTACTCATTCATTTCCCTCCTAACTAACTTTTCGAGTCAGAAATTACTATTCTAAGGCAGCTGCTCCGCCGACAATTTCTGTAATCTCTTGAGTGATGGCAGCTTGACGTGCACGGTTATAAGAGAGTGTTAGATCACCAATTAATTCATCAGCATTATCTGTAGCACTCTTCATAGCCGTCATTCGAGCCGCGTGTTCACTAGCCTTCCCATCAAGTAAAGCTCCGTAAATTAAGCTTTCAGCGTATTGTGGTAGTAATACGTCCAAAATCTGCTCTTCACTTGGTTCATATTCATAAGAACCTGACGCAGCTTTATCCTTACTTACATCACTTAATGGCAGAACTTTTCTTTCAGTTACTTCTTGTGTGATCGCACTGACGTAGTGATTGTAATAAATGTATAGTTCATCAATTTCTTCGTCTGTGAACATTTGAACCGTTTCGGATGCGATATCCTTTATATCCGCAAAGTTCGGCTGGTCAGACAGGCCTGTAATATCCTTATCTACCGGAATATTACGTTTACGGAAAAAGTCACGTCCAATACGACCGATTGTGATAATTTTGTACTCATCAGCAGAAGTGTGCTTCTCACGAATTCGTTGGTAAACCTTACGTAAGATACTGCTGTTGTAAGCACCTGCTAAACCTCTATCTGAAGTGATGACGAGATAACCTCTGCGTTTCACTTCACGGGCTTGAAGCATTGGGTGCCTGCTGCTAGTACCTGCCGCAATGTTCGTTACAACTTCCTGAATCTTATCACTATAAGGAACGAAGGATTTTGCATTTTGCTCTGCACGGTTCAGCTTGGATGCTGAAACCATCTCCATTGCTTTCGTGATCTGTTTCGTTTTCTTAGTTGAAGTAATCCGTCCTTTAATATCTCTAAGGGATGCCACGCTGTTTCACCACCCTTTCTAGCTGGTTCATAAATACCCAATTATGATAAATCCGGCTCTTGTTACGACTTCAGCGACAAAAGAGATCGTTAAACCTCTTCAACGTCGCTGACCAGTCGCCTCTACGCACTTTGGCCCTCAGGACGAGGGTCAGTTCGACGTTGCAACAGGACGTTGCGTTCTTAGTCGAACTTCATCTTAATCCGGCTTCGAAATTACTCAGAAATTACAAAAGTTTTCTTGAATTCTTTAACAGCACCGCTCATGTCTTCATCTTCAGCCAGTTTTCCAGTTTCGCGAATCTGAGATAGAAGTTCTTTACGGTTATTTTCCAACCAGTTATGGAATTCGGACTCGAAACGAGTGATATCATCAACTGGAACATCATCAAGGAAACCTTTTGTTAAGGCATAAATAATCATAACTTGTTTTTCAACAGCTAGAGGTTGGTGCAACCCTTGTTTAAGTACTTCTACAGTACGGGCACCACGGTTTAATTTTGCTTGTGTTGACTTATCCAGATCAGAACCGAACTGAGCGAATGCTTCCAACTCACGGTAAGAGGCTAAGTCAAGACGCAATGTACCGGCAACCTTCTTCATTGCTTTAATTTGTGCAGATCCTCCAACACGTGATACCGATAAACCGGCGTTGATGGCTGGTCGTACACCTGAGAAGAACAAGTCGGATTGCAAGAATATCTGTCCATCTGTAATGGAGATAACGTTAGTTGGGATATAAGCAGAGATGTCACCTGCCTGAGTTTCAACGAATGGAAGTGCAGTCAGTGAACCTCCACCTTTTGCGTCACTCAATTTAGCGGCACGCTCTAGCAAGCGAGAGTGCAAGTAGAAAACGTCTCCCGGGAAAGCTTCACGACCTGGTGGACGACGCAGTAGCAAGGAAAGCTCACGATAAGCGGCTGCCTGCTTAGAAAGGTCATCGTATACGACAAGTACGTGCTTGCCGTTGTACATAAAGTCTTCACCCATGGATACACCTGCATACGGTGCAAGGTAAAGTAGTGGAGCCGGTTGAGAAGCACTTGCTGTTACAACAATTGTGTAATCCAGAGCTCCGTGGCGACGTAACGTTTCTACAGTTCCACGAACGGTAGATTCTTTTTGACCAATAGCCACATAGATACAAATCATATCCTGGTCATGCTGGTTCAAAATCGCATCAATTGCAACGGAAGTTTTACCTGTCTGACGGTCTCCGATGATCAATTCACGCTGTCCACGTCCAATTGGAACAAGAGCGTCGATCGCTTTGATTCCTGTTTGAAGTGGCTCATCAACTGATTTACGATCCATAACACCTGGTGCTGGTGATTCGATCGGACGAGTTTTGGTCGTTTCCATTGGACCCATGCCATCAACTGGTTGTCCCAGTGGATTTACTACACGTCCCAAAAGTTCTTCTCCTACTGGAACTTGCATGATGCGTCCCGTACGACGTACTTCGTCGCCTTCTTTAATATCTGTATATGGCCCAAGGATGACAAGACCTACGTTATTCTCCTCTAAGTTCTGTGCCAGACCCATAACACCATTCGAAAATTCTACTAGCTCTCCAGCCATGACATTGTCAAGACCATGAGCACGTGCGATACCGTCACCAACTTCGATAACTGTACCGACATCTTTGACTTCTATTTCAGTCTCATAGTTTTCAATTTGCTGCTTAATCAGCGCACTGATTTCTTCAGCTTTGATGCTCATGCTATTTCACCCCTATCATCTTTATTTCGATACTAGTTCACGTTCCAGACGGTTTAATTTACCGCTGACTGAACCATCGAAAATTCGATTCCCTATTCTCACGCGGATACCGCCGAGCAATGAAGAATCAATCATATTAGTAATGTTCAAGGATTGCTTTCCTACTTTGGGAGCAAATACTTTAGAGATTTGCTCTTTTTCTTTATCAGATAATTCACGTACAGAGTAAACCGTTGCTTCAGCTACACCTTTTTTGTCAGCGATCTTAGACATATATTCGTTGATCATATCAAAGATAATGTCTTCTCTATGACGGTCTACGATGAGCTTCAACGTGTTCAATACCTCAGCTGATAAAGCCTGAAATGATTTAGCAACCACACGTTTCTTATCTTCAGTCGTAACTTTTGGATGCTTTAGAAATGTATAAACGGAAGGATTCTTACCGAAAACGTCTTTCACGACATTTAATTCTTCTGCGATTTGATCGACTTTCAGATGTTCCTCAGCGAGTTGAAAAAGGGCTTGCGCATAGCGCTTTGCAACGATAGATCCACTCATCGTTTTTCGCCTGCTTCATCAATGTATTGCTGGATCAGCTGATCTTGATCCTTTTGAGACAACTCTTTCTCAATAACTTTAGACGCGATCATGACAGACATGGAAGCAACTTGATCTTTAAGTGACTGAATTGCTTTCTCCTTCTCTTGAACAATCTCTTGTTTAGCAGAGTCTTTCATGCGGTCTGCTTCTGATCGAGCAGATTCAATAATAGATTGTTCCTGTTGAGCAGCTGTCTTACGTGCATCCTCAATAATCTTCTGTGCATCTTGCCTTGTCTTTTTCAACTCTTCTGAAGCCTCACGCTGCATGCGGTGTGCTTCCTCACGGCTCTTTTCCGCCGTGTCAATTTCATTGGAAATATAGTCTTCACGCTCTTTCATCATTTTCATGAAAGGTCCCCAGGCAAATTTCTTAAGTAATGCTAAGAGAACAATGAAAAGTACTAATTGGACGAGCATATCGCCGACGTTCAAGCCGCCTCCAGCTCCAAGAACCAATGTATTAGTAAAAGTTTGCACCTTGCTCACTCCTTTCGACCCTAAATGGGGCTATACATAACAAAAACCCGGCTTAAAGGTTTAAGTCGAAGTTTTAAATCTCAAAGAATGGGTAAACATTTGTTGGCTGATGTAGAGAAATGGCGAAGGAAACTTCCGCTTCGCCATCTCTTTTAAGTAAATCTTTATTAACCCTGACCCATTACAATAAATGCAATTACGACACCAATGATTGGAAGTGCCTCTACTAGTGCAACACCAATGAACATTGTTGTTTGAAGAACGCCGCGCAATTCAGGTTGACGAGCAATCCCTTCTACTGTTCTACCTACGATTAAACCGTTACCAATACCTGCACCTACTGCTGCAAGACCTACTGCAATTGCCGCTGCAATTAGACCCATGTTAAATTCCTCCTCAAATATATTAAAAATTTGTTATTTATTAATGGTCAGAACTCACTTTGTGAGACATATAAACCATTGTCAACATTGTGAAAATAAATGCTTGGATAAAGCCTACAAATGTACTAAATGCTTGCCATGCCAACATTGGGATAACTCCTCCCAAGAAGCCAAGGACACCAGCAGAAGCTATTCCTGCCAACAGACCTAGCAGGATCTCACCGGCATAGATGTTCCCGTAAAGTCGAAGACCCAGCGTCAACGTATTAGAGAACTCCTCAATAATCTTAAATGGAAGTAAAAATGGTAATGGGCGTGCAAAGTCTTTGGCGACTTCATTGCCCCCTCTCAATTTCACCCCGTAATAATTGGTGAGAACAACAACCATAACAGCCAGGGTTAAAGTAATACCTGGATCAGATGTCGGTGATTTCCACCATAGAACATCGTGTGGCGCAAAGATTGTGACTACCCCTAACATGTTAGACACAAAGATATATGTGAAGAGAGTTAATCCTAATGGTAGAAATAGTCTCCCTACTTTCCAGTCCATGTTAGAACCAATAATTCCTTTCACAAAGTCAATGAGCCACTCCATAAAGTTTTGAAAACCTTTTGGACGTCGTTCCAAACTTCGTGTTGCTGCAACAGCAACAATAAAAACAATGATTGAAGCAATCAGCATCATCAATACGTTGGAAAGGTTAAAGTCTAACCATTCGATACCTAACGCATTTTCCAGCATCGGTGCTTCGTGATTCATTCTGTTCACCTCTCTTCCATCGTGCTATTCTGTTAAATGTTTCAACAGGTAGTCTATAAAAATGACAAAATAGGCTGTCATTAGGCCCAATACTACTGAAATAATGTGGAAATGTTCTTCGAATTGAAGTGCAATAACGGCTGCTAGAGCCCCTGTGGCTAATCGTGTAAACGTACCAATATTTGGTTTGCGCTTATTTGATTTAGATGTGTCAAGGTCTGTGGAATGTTCACCTAGCTTGGAGATTTTTCTTTGCATCGTCCAAAGGTTATAAAAACTAAGAATCGATCCTAATAGAAGGCCAAGGAAAACAGGTTTCCATGGAGTAAACCCCCACCCTAGTACGAGCAATGCTAAAAGGTAGAACATCCATTTCCGTTGGCGGGATATCATCTGTTGATAATCTATCATGTTAATCGTCTCCCGAGTACGAACGTACTAAACGAATGGTTCCATATGTACCTGCTCCTAATCCAAGGAAAAGTCCTATGATTAAGAATGTGGGTGCTGTGGAAAAATGGCTATCGATCCACTTCCCAATAAATACCCCAGCTAAAGGTCCGCCGGCTAATTGAGAAACAATTGCGCTAGTGAGCGCCATAGCCTGGAATGGTGGCTTAGAACGTTTCATTTTTTCTCACTCACTTTAAGGTAGGGAATAGGTTCTAAACCTTTAGTTTCCCTTATATGAAAACCTTATCATTCCATCCTATGTAAGAATACAATAGGGGTCATTTGATGTCAATGAGTTTGTGAGCAAAAATACAAATGAATGACACTTTTCGATCACATTTTTGTCACATTTTTGCTGGGGCCAACTATTATTCTACATAAACGGATTATTTTAAACAAGAAAACGCCCCAGAACCTCCGAATTCCGGATGACCTGAGGCGCTCATTACTCACTAAAATGAACAGGAAAGGTGTACGATTCTTTTTCATTTGAGATGGTCACATTGACAACGGCAATATATGGTCCATCCATATCAAACGATGGTTTTGTTATTTTCCCTTCTACAAGTCCAGGTTCTGGTTGATCAATTTCGACTAACTGTCCCTGGAACAGCATGGTTCCTGCTCTGTATAAATCCACAGTGACTTTTTCTACTTTCTCTGTAAGGTGGAAACGATAGGAGATAGACTTTTCACGATCTGGATTTTGATTCAATTCAAAGCCTGTTATTTTTTCGTAAGACGCATCTTCCTTCAGGTATAAATAAGGAAGATGATAAGTTTCACCTCCACTCTCAAGCTTTACATATCCCTGATGAACGCCATCCTTTATAAATGCCTTAGATAATTGGAGTTCTACGCGCTCTTCTTTTGACTCTCCTGGAGCTAGCGAAATAGTAGAAGGAAGCCGCCACGAAACTCCGCTTTCCGTCGCTGGTCTTTCAAAATGAATCTCCATCTGTTCGTTCGTTGTGTTCTTTACCTTTATTGGCAATTGTTTTCTGAAGAACTCATCCTTTACACGACCGAATTCCAAAGCTCCTGATTCAATCACCAGTTCAGGATGTATTGATTCTGATATGTCTACCAAGCCACTCCCTTGTTCTGTAGGATCATACATATGTTTTTGCACTGGCATGACATCGGCAGAAGACAGCAAAGAGGCTTTAACTTCTTCCGGAGTCCAGTCAGGATGTGCTTCGAGCATTAGTGCGACTACCCCAGCCACATGAGGTGCCGCCATACTTGTTCCTTGAAGAGGCTGATAACCTCCTGGAACAGTACTAAATATGTTGACTCCGGGAGCAACCAGGTCTGGCTTTACCTCCCAGCTCGTTGTTACAGGACCGCGCGAACTAAAAAGTGCGATTCCTTCATCCGTTGATTGATGGATAGTATTTACCCATTGTTGCGCTTCAACTGCTTCAGACTTAAGCCATTCGCCATCTTCTTTCGATACACTAGCAACTGGAATAGGCAGTTTTTCTTCTAAAGCTCCTTGGAAAATGCCTTCTTCGTTATTATAGATGATGACGGCTGCGGCACCTGCTTGATAGGCTTTTATAGCTTTCTCTGTAAAAGAGATCTCCCCTCTTTCAAACAAGGCGATTTTTCCTCTTGCATGATCCAGTTCATCCAACCCTTTACCAGCCATCATAATAGGATATTTTTTATTTAACTCCCACGGTAAGGAACCGAGTAGAACAGTAACCGGTACTTGCTTGCGTTCTCCTGGAATAGTAAGAAGCGGTACTTCCCCTTCCATAGAAGATGCTCCTACAGTGATGGCATTTGTTGAAGTAGCTGGAGAACCTACTGTCCATGGTTGTGGTCCAGAGTTCCCTGCGGCAACCACAACTGTAGTTCCTAGTTCTATGGCTTTATTGACTGCATGGGAAGTGGGCCAGTCAGGACCATTTACATCATTCCCCAGGGACAAGTTGATCACATCCACCCCGTCCTCTACCGCTTCTTCAATCGCTGCAATCACTTGTACCGATGAACCGACTCCGCCTGGTCCAAGGGCTCGATAAGCATACAATTCAGCCTCAGGTGCAATTCCCTTCATTTTTCCATTGGCCGCAATTACTCCAGCTACATGGGTGCCATGCATGGTTTCACCTTCCCCTTGTGTCTCCATTGGGTCTTCATCAAAATCAACCATATCAAAGCCTCCGCGGTAAGCACCTGCTAAATCAGGATGAGTATAATCTATTCCTGTATCAATGACCCCGACTTTCACACCTTTTCCTGTGAATGGAAGATCATAACGCTGCCGTAACATGTCTGTGGAAAAAGAAGGAGCATCATTAATCATGGTACGATAAGTTTTTACCGGATATTGCTGAACAACCGTGTCCAGCCTGGCAAGCTTCTCTAATTCACCAACCGTTCCTTTTATAGCTGCTCCATTAAAGATCGTGTTATATTGAGCTACGACTTCCAACCGGGGAATCCTTGATTGTATATGATTTACAAAGTCATCGACTGATTCTTCAATTTCAACGATAATCGTCACTTCTTCATTTAGTTCTGGAGAACGAAAGCCTGAACATAAAATCACCACTAGCATACATATCATAACTCTACGCATAACCAGACCTCTTTTTTTACTTAGTTTGCGAGGAATGTAATGAGCTATGCATATAGAAAAAGCCAAGCCTCTAAAAAATGGCTTGGCTTTTTCTTTTATTCAATTTCAAATGGTGCGGGTTTATCCTCACGCTGCTTAAAGAAATAACGGATCGCTTCAGCAATACGTGCGGATGCCTTGCCATCACCATACGGGTTTGAAGCCTTCGCCATTTCCTGATGCTTGGAGTCATCAGACAAAAGCTCATGAGCTAAGTGGAAGATGTGGTCTTCCTCTGTACCCGCAAGCTTGAGCGTACCTGCTTCAATACCTTCCGGACGTTCTGTAGTATCGCGAAGCACTAGCACTGGAACACCTAAAGAAGGTGCCTCTTCTTGTACTCCTCCTGAATCAGTCAAAATCAAGTGAGCGCGGGATGCGAAGTTATGAAAGTCAATAACATCAAGAGGATCGATCAACTTAATCCGATCATCATTCCCTAGAATCTCATCCGCTGTCTCTTTCACCACAGGATTCAGGTGGACAGGATAGACAACTTGAATGTCTTCGTGCTCCTGAACGAGGCGCTTGATTGCTCTGAACATTTGCTTCATATTATTACCAAGATTCTCACGACGGTGAGCAGTCATAAGAACGAGTCGTTTGTCACCAACCTCGTTTAGAACCTCAGAAGTATAGTCTTCGTTCACAGTCGTTTGAAGAGCGTCGATCGCTGTATTACCTGTTACAAAAATGTGATCCTCCGGTTTATTTTCAGCGAGAAGGTTATCACGAGATTTGTTCGTTGGAGCAAAGTGAAGATCTGCCATGACACCAGTCAGCTGGCGATTCATCTCTTCTGGGTATGGAGAATACTTGTCCCAAGTTCTTAACCCTGCTTCCACATGCCCAACAGGAATCTGATTATAATAAGCGGCTAAAGAAGCGGCGAATGTTGTCGTCGTATCTCCGTGAACCAACACAACATCCGGCTTCGTTTCACTCATGACCTGGTCAAGCCCTTCCAGTGCACGTGTCGTAACTTGTGCAAGAGTTTGGCGAGATTTCATAATATCTAAATCGAAGTCTGGTTCAATATCGAAAATGGATAAAACCTGATCCAACATTTCGCGGTGTTGGGCGGTTACGGCTACAATTGGTTCGAATTGTTCGGGACGTTTCTTAAGTTCTAGAACAAGTGGTGCCATTTTAATGGCTTCCGGCCTTGTCCCAAATATCGTCATTACTTTGATTGGTTCAGACACTGAATGGCCTCCTTTAAGAGGAAAGTTATTTATTCAATCGGTCGCTTTCACTTTTAATTTTACTTAGTTCCGTATAATCGGTCGCCTGCGTCTCCAAGGCCTGGAACGATGTATCCTTTTTCATTCAGCTTCTCATCAAGAGCAGCTAGATAGATATCAACGTCAGGGTGCTCTTCCTGAACAGCTTCGACCCCTTCAGGAGCTGCAACTAAACACATGAGGCGAATTTGGCGTGCTCCACGTTTTTTCAATGAATGGATGGCTTCATTAGCAGAACCACCAGTCGCCAGCATAGGGTCAATTACAATCAATTCACGTTCTTCTATATCACTAGGGAGTTTGACATAGTACTCTACCGGTTTCAATGTTTCAGGGTCACGGTAAAGGCCGACATGTCCGATTTTGGCTGCAGGAATCAATTGAACAATACCGTCAATCATACCAAGGCCAGCACGTAGAATAGGGACTAGTCCAATTTTCTTTCCTGTCAATACTTTCGCTTTCGCTTCCTGCACGACAGGGGTATCGATTTCAACCTCTTCCAATGGTAGGTCTCGAGTAATTTCAAATGCCATTAAAGCGGCTACTTCATCAACGAGTTCGCGAAAATCTTTCGTTCCTGTTTCCTTTTTCCGTATGTACGTCAATTTGTGCTGAATCAACGGATGGTCCAATACATAAACTTTTCCCATTGCCGATCACTCCTTCTCATAGTTTGCATCCTTTAAATTGTACTTAAAATCAAGTTCACCTGCAACCCAATCCAGCTAGTAAATCTTGTTACATCTCAATTACAGCTCATTGAAGTACTGTCGATAGCCTGACAGACAAGATAGTCGAAAGTATTAACAAAAAAGCCACTAGACGATATCTAGTGGCTCCTTCCTATTATAGTGAAGAGTAGGCTAATGTTTGATATAAAGGAAAACGGGACGTTAACTGATGGACACGCTCTTTTGCTTGTTTCATTTTTTCTGCATCTTCATGATGTTCAAGCGTGAAGGCAATCAGATCAGCAATTTCATCCATTTCTTCTTCTTTAAATCCTCTGCTCGTCACAGCAGCGGTTCCGATTCTAATACCACTCGTAACAAACGGGCTCTCTGGATCATAAGGAATGGTATTCTTATTCGTTGTAATTCCGATTTCATCAAGGGCTTTCTCTACGACTTTTCCTGTCAATCCTTTGCTGCGCAGGTCAAGGAGTAGAAGGTGGTTATCCGTACCATCAGAAACGATATCCACACCTTTTTCAATCAAAGATTCACCAAGGCGCTTTGCGTTAGCAATAATTTGACGTGAGTACTGTTTAAATTCAGGCTGCAACGCTTCTTTGAAGGACACGGCTTTCGCTGCGATGATGTGCATAAGCGGACCGCCCTGCATACCTGGAAAAACAGACTTATCAATTTTCTTTGCGAATTGCTCTTCACAAAGAATCATACCGCCACGAGGGCCACGTAAGGTTTTGTGAGTAGTCGTCGTAACAAAATGAGCATGTGGAACCGGATTTGGGTGAAGGCCTGAGGCAACTAACCCTGCAATATGCGCCATATCGACCATGAGGTAAGCACCGACTTCATCAGCGATTTCACGGAACTTCGCAAAATCGATCTCACGAGGGTAAGCACTTGCACCTGCTACGATCAGTTTAGGCTTCACTTCTTTCGCTTTTGCTAGAACAGCCTCGTAGTCAATCAATTCATCTTCTTGATCAACTCCGTATTCTTCAAAGTTATAAAGCTGTCCACTGAAGTTCACAGGGCTTCCATGAGTCAAGTGACCTCCATGACTTAAATTCATACCTAATACGGTGTCTCCATGTTCAAGTACTGTGAAATAGACAGCCATATTCGCTTGTGCACCAGAGTGCGGCTGAACATTTGCATGATCTGCTCCAAAAAGTTCCTTCGCTCGATCACGAGCCAGGTTCTCTACGACGTCCACATGTTCACAACCACCATAATAACGGCGACCCGGATAGCCCTCAGCATATTTATTGGTTAGTACAGAGCCCATCGCTTCCATAACAGCCTCTGATACGAAATTCTCTGAAGCAATTAATTCAATATTCTCCTGCTGACGGTTTTTCTCATCGTTGATCGCTGCAAAAATTTCTGCGTCTGTTGACTTCACTTGATTCATAGTACACTGTTCCCCTTTCCATTCCTATTCATCACACGAACCTTCGACTTCACTACTTTCATATACAGCCCGAACGCCTCCTATAAGAGGAGGACGAGTTTTGGCAGCCGTGACATGTGCATGACCAATCGACTTCTGTTCAATTCGAAGCGGTACAGCCACACGCTTCAGATGCATTCCAATCAGCGTATCTCCGATGTCCAGTCCTCCAGCTGCCTGGATGGATTCGACAAGCACCGGATCCTCCAAATGCTTGTAAGCATAAGAAGCCATAGACCCGCCTGCTTTTGGAATCGGAATGGCAGACACCTCGTCCAAACCGTACTTATCAAGTACTGATCTTTCAACGACAAGGGACCGGTTCAGATGCTCACAACATTGAAACGCAAGCTCCACCTCTGCCTTCTTGGGAATTTGCATTAGTTCGTCAAATACAACAGAAGCAATCTCTACACTTCCAGAGGTACCGATCCGTTCTCCAGCGATCTCGCTTGTTGAACAGCCAATCACGAAAAAGCCTTTTCGTATGGTGCCGCTATCCAGAAGTTGTTCCACTACAGACCTGACATCTGCTTGAATGGCTTTCACATCAGTCACGAATACCCCTCCTGTCGCACTGTATTCTAAAAAAGAGAAGCAACCGGCTTCTCTTCAATTGTCAGCTTCAGCTATGATGACCGCTTCCGCCATGTTACGTTCCATTGTATTACTTATTTTCGTATTCGGCAATCTTACTTACGCGTCTTTCATGACGGCCAGCTTCAAAATCAGTAGAAACCCACGTTCTAGCAATTTCTTTTGCTAATCCAGGGCCAATGACACGTTCGCCCATGCAAAGAACATTAGAGTCATTATGTTCACGAGTTACCTTTGCAGTGAATAAATCATGTACAAGCGCAGCTCTGATTCCTTTAACTTTATTGGCAGAGATGGACATCCCAATTCCTGTACCACAAATCAGGATCGCTTTATCGAATTCCCCACTAGCCACACGTTCGGCAGCTGGGATTGCATAGTCCGGATAATCAACAGAACTTTCACAATTACAGCCAATGTCTTCAAATTCAACCTGCAAATCTGTCAAAACATCTGCCACTTCACGGCGTAGATTAACCCCTCCGTGGTCTGAAGCAAGGATTACTTTCATGGGTTCTATACACTCCTGTCTACGTATAATCACCCTAATCGTGCCAGTTTACTTGACAACTGTCAATTGAATTTCAGGGATTTAATAGGTAATTTCCATGTCTTTATCTCATAATTCCGTAAATCTCGTAATTGCCCCACCTTCATAATAGGAAGATGACGCTATACTCATTTCTTTTTCACATAAGAAAAATGCAAAAAAACGATTCTCGTCCCGAATGGTTGATCTCAGAACTAAGAACCGCTGCTTTTCAAATATAGGAAAAATAATCCAAGGTGTGGAAGTACCTCTGCAGGTAATAAAACCAATAAAAATAAAAAGAACAAATTCAATCACAAACAAACCGAAACAAACTTCACCTGAATAAACATCAGCCATTGTTGTCTAGCTTTTTAATTAGAAGTTCAATATGTTTATCCAGTTCATCTCTCGTTTGACGATAAACATCGATAGGTCCGCCAAAAGGATCAGATATATTAATATCAGGTAAATCGTTTTCCATTTTTTCAATTTCCTTAATGTCTTCTTCCAAGGCTCGCATGAGCTTTTGGTCAAGTTCTTCTTCTTTCAAATCGTCCTTCGATTCATTAAGGATTTTCGTACGTTTCGCTTCAAACTCTGTGTAAAGCTTTTTTAGCCTATCCCACTGTTCATCCTCTATAAGGACATACTCTTTTAATGTATAAAACTTACCCTGATGATCCGGATACTGCAGGGCTAACGTTTGTTTGTGGCGATCGGTCATTGTTAAAACAAGGTCCGCCCAATCTAGTAAATCTCCATTAACAGGAGTTGTTTGATGATTAAGAGTCAGTCCCATTTCATCCAGTACTCTCTGGGAGTTTTCAGCCATAGGTTCTCCTTTGCCCGCAAAAATACCTGCTGATTTTACTTCTCCCTCGTTTCTTTTATCTCTTAGAATGGCTTCTGCCATCGGGCTGCGACATGTATTTCCCGTACAAACAAACAATATATTCATACCTATTCCTTCTCCAATCCCTCTTAGAACTTTGCTCTATCATTATAATATCACAGGATGGTAGATGATCGAAATTTTTGTCAAAAAATGGTGTACAGGCCAAGAGAACATAAAATAGCTCCCCCAAGCAGTTCACTATAGGTTCCTAACCAACTGCTCGCATGTCGGCCGATTATAAAGCCTGACCAAGTTAACCCCATACTGAAAAGGCCAAATGACAAGACTGATACTAGAACTTCTGAACCTCTTAATCCTAAACTGAATCCTACAGGAAAGCTGTCTATACTTACACTTAAAGCAAACAGCCATATTCCAGCTCCATATAATGTATAAGCTACAGAATGTTTTTCTGTGAAAGAAGCGAAGATAGCGTAACTTCCTATACAAAAAAGCAATAACCCCCCGCCCAAAGATGCCCATTCACTAGCACTTGATGAAAGCCATTTCCCAAAATACATTCCAAGTCCAGGCATGATCATGTGAAAAATACCTACTAAGATTCCTGAAAAAAAAGCATGCTTTAACCTGACTGCCTGCAACCCCATCCCGAGGGCTACGGAAAACGCATCCAGCCCTAGAGCTAAAGATAGAAGCAATAATGATGAAACGTGGTCCAATTGAAAGCCCCCTTCCCGGACATGCTATACCATGTTATGCGGGAAGGAAGGCTGCTAGACTACCCTTGAGTTAAAATATTGACGGAAGCTTTCGTCAGGCGATTCATAATGGCCGCACCTACTCCTGTTTGCGGAAACGTTTCACATAAAATCACATCGACATCTGCTTTTTTGAACTCTCTTAAAGCAGCATACAACCGGCCTGCTACTTCATTCAATCGATCTCGAGACCCACAAAGAGACACAAGATCATGATTGAGCTTTTCAGCCAATTCCATGCTGACAATAACTCCTACTCTATGCCCTTCTTCTTTTAACTGAATTAATTGTTCGTTAAAGAATTCATCGTCTCCTTTTACTAGCCAAAGAGGTGCTTCAGGAGCATAGTGGGTATATTTCATGCCAGGTGATCTTGGTTGTTTCTGCTTATCTTTCAGGGCAGAATCCACATCAACATTCGGCAATATTTTTTCCAAATCTTCTTTGGTGACTCCTCCAGGTCTGAGGATCACAGGAGTATCCGACGTGCAGTCCAGCACAGTGGATTCTACTCCTACCCCTGTTGCCCCTCCGTCAAGGATCCCTGCAACACGTCCTTCTAAATCTTGCCAGACATGAGCAGCGTCTGTTGGACTTGGGCGGCCGGAGCGATTGGCACTTGGAGCAGCCAAGGGCTTTCCTGAAGCACGAAGTAACGCGAGTGCAAGTGGATGATCCGGCATTCTTATTCCGATTGTGGATAAGCCTGCGGTCACATTTTTTGCAGCCGAACCGTTACTTTCCAAAACTAGAGTCAACGGCCCAGGCCAGAAAGCTTCCATTAATCGATAGGCTCTGTCAGGAATGTTTTGAGTTAGTTCTTCCACCTGGTGGATGTCCGCAACATGGACAATCAGAGGGTTATCTGAAGGCCGGCCCTTCGCTTCAAAAATCTTTTGAACAGCTTCCTCATTGGTCGCATCTGCTCCCAAACCATAAACGGTCTCCGTTGGAAAAGCTACAACATGACGATCTTTGAGCAACTGTGCTGCTTCTTCTATAGAAGGATCGGTCTCCAATAATTGTGATGGTTTCCAAAACCTCGTCTGCATAGTGATGGTTCCCCTTTTTACATACGATTCTTATTCATTATTATGAGTTTTTCTACAAAATATCGCAAATTTAGACATTATTCACAAGATGTCCTCAAGTTATCCACAGTTTTACCCACATATCCAAAGAATCCGTTAGTTATTTTCCCAATCTAAAAATTAATATTCACAAGATATCCACAGTTAATGTAGATAATGTGTATAAATTACTTACTTATTCACATTTACTTGTTAGTAACTGTAAATATCCACAGATTTTTTTCGACATCTTTTTGAATAAAGTTTTGATAATGTAGTATGTTGTTTAAAAGTTCAGAGTGACTCGTGACATGAATTTCAGTAAAACCTTCTTCTTTGGCATACAATTGAATCAGCTCAAATACTCCTAAAATGTGGGCAGCAGATATGTTTTCGTTCATCTTCAAGCTTTCAAGCTTCCTTTTTCCTTCTCCCAGGTCTACTAACCGAAACGACCCGATTTGTTGGCCTTGTTGCTTAATATGATAGAGTTCTTTTTCCACTTTTTCGATATACATAAGAAATCCACACCCCTTTTTTTAACTCTATGAAACAGGGTGTGGATAATATGTTAGGAAAATAGCTTCCCCCAAAGTTCAAAAACGAAAAACTTCACTTCTTTTTCTTCCTCGTCTTCTTTTGTCTCTACTGTTGGTTCTTCCTCAGCAGCAACACTTGTCCCATTGGAAAAGTCCAAGAAGCAAAGCGGCGGGAAGAGTACACACCACCAATTATCCCCTTCCCCTTTTCCTAAGGTAATCAAGATCGCTTCATACTCTCCGGCAGGATATACATAGTTTCCGTACAGTTTGGTAGGAAAAGAAACGGTGCTATCGTAATCGACGGTGTAGGTTTGCTGAAGCTCTGCTTCCTCAAGCGTACTTCCTACTATGGCTTCTATCTCAGGCAAACGGTCTTGAATCATCTCTCTAGCAGCTTCAATAGAAGTCAAATCTTCTACCCACTTCGTAATTTCAGCGTTTACATTATCACGGACTTGGCGCTTTAATTGCTGATCCTCTTGATCATTACTATCCGCTAATATTCGAAGACGAATCGCTTCGTCAGGAATTACTTGGTAGCTCTCGCCAGGCTGAGCATCTAAACGCTGGCCCCAAGGCAAGGTTGCAATGATAATTGAAAGTGCTATAAATAAAAGCCAACTGTTTTTCATTTCCGTTTCCTCCCTGTCCTTCTACTAGTCGCTAGTATGGTCAGGGGAAAAAAAGCTTAAACATATTAATCTATTAATCTTATAAAAATCTTTGATGAGTGGCAAAAACCATTCGATCCTTTTTGTTGATATCCTGCCTTACCTCTACAGCAGCCTCGGGAAAACGAACCTCAATCAACCTTTTAACGGCTTCTCCCTGGTTATAGCCAATTTCAAAAGCTATCAGTGACGGCTGTTCCTGCAGCTGATTAAGAATAGCTTTATAGGCGGCCAGTCCTTCTTCCTCTGCAAATAAAGCAAGTTCAGGATCAAAATTCAAGACCGTATCATCCATCTCCTTTTTATCTTTATAAGCAATATAAGGAGGGTTGGATACGAGAACATCGATCTGTTGGTCATAGAAAGGCTCTAAATAACTACCTTGACGAAATTCCACTTCCGCAGCTAGAGCTTGTGCATTTTGTTGGGCTACTCCGAGGGCTTCATTGGAGACATCTGCCGCTAACACTTTTGCATTCGTTTCCAACGCAAGCGTAATAGCAATAACTCCGCTGCCTGTACCAATATCAGCGATGACAGGACTCGTTATTTCATACGTCCTCATCCAGTCCTTCACTCCTACAACAAGTTCCTCTGTTTCAGGTCTTGGAATGAGGACATCAGCGTTTACTTTAAAATCTCTTCCATAAAAATGAGCGTGACCAATTAAGTGCTGCACCGGTACACCTGTCGAAGCGTGATTTCGCACACTGCACACAAATCCCTTTTTCTTCTCTTCAGGAAAAGGATCTCGCTCATACGCTAAAAGTTGAGCGAACGTCAGTCCCAAATAGTACTCAAGCAACAGATCTGCTACCCGAGTTTCCCGGTTATGCTCTTGCAAAAAAACAGAAGCCCAGTGGCGGGCTTCTCGAATCGTTGTAAACGTAGGCTGCATATTACTCACCGATCTGTTCTAATTTTTTCGTTTGTTCTTCAATTAGCAAGGCATCAATGATCTCATCCATATTTCCTTGTAGGATTTGATCAAGCTTTTGAATGGTCAGACCGATACGGTGATCCGTCACACGTGTCTGAGGGAAATTGTATGTGCGGATCCGCTCAGAACGATCTCCCGTCCCAACAGCCGATTTACGACTTTCATCGTACTCGTCTTGGGCTTCACGTTGGTATTTATCATAAATTCGTGCACGAAGGACTTTCATGGCTTTTTCTTTGTTCTTAATTTGTGATTTCTCATCCTGACAAGAAACAACGATTCCTGTTGGTTCGTGCGTTAAACGTACAGCAGACATGGTTGTATTTACACTCTGTCCACCTGGTCCGCTTGAAGCAAACCGATCTACACGAATGTCCTTTTCATGAACTTCAACTTCTACTTCTTCCGCTTCCGGCATGACAACAACGGTAGCTGTAGAAGTGTGGATTCGACCACCCGATTCCGTCTCAGGTACACGTTGCACTCGATGGGCGCCATTTTCAAATTTTAATTTTGAATAGGCACGATCTCCACTCACCATGAAGATGATTTCTTTAAAGCCACCCACATCATTGGCGTTAGCTTCAATCACTTCCGTCTTCCAGCCTTGCATCTCGGCATAACGAGCATACATGCGATAAAGATCACCTGCGAATAAGGAAGCTTCATCCCCGCCAGCAGCACCTCGGATTTCCATAATAACGTTCTTATCATCGTTTGGATCTTTAGGAAGCATCAGTACTTTCAGTTCTTCTTCAAGCTCTGCTTTTCGATCTGATAGTTCACTGATTTCCTCTTTCACCATTTCTACCATATCATCATCAAGGCTGTCTTCGAGCATTGCTTTAGCATCGTCCAGCTGCTCTGTTACCTCTTTATATTCACGATAGGCCGTCACCGTATCAGATAATCCTGCCTGCTCTTTCGAATATTCACGCAGCTTATTTGTATCAGAAATAACTTCAGGATCACTGAGTAATTCATTTAATTTTTCATAACGGTCTTCTAATGTTTGTAAACGTTCGATCAATGGTATGCACCTCTTTCTCCATAACATTCTAATTATATTATAGAGCGGTAATCGATACAACCAGGTCAGAATCTTTTCATCGATACCAGGCCCTTTGAAACCTGATCACTCTTAGCGTATGTGGCACCAAGTAACAGAAAAAGGTACCTGGTACCAAAAGGCGGTTTTTCGGTACCAGGTACGCCACTCATTTATCTAATTTTCACATCTACATCATATCTTGGTACAGCCTGATAAATCGTCTGTTCAATTTCCTTTTTCCATTCTTCCTTCTCAGCCTTTGACATATCTTTTTCCCCATCTATATCAACAGTTACCCATACTCGGCTTGCTTCCAAGATGACACGTTTTACGTTGACTCCAGGCATTTGCTCCACTGATTTCTTAATGAGCTCGCGATCTTGTTTCAATCCCCAGGTTTCCCCCACATATTTAATCGACCTCGGGTTTTGGGTATCTGTCGTCACTTTTTCGTTCATTCCCATATTTTCTATATCATCTCTACTTGTTTCACCCTGATAATTTTCCATCTGAAAACCACAGGCTCCCAGGGTAAATGCGGAGATAACTAATACCGTTAAGGCTCGTAACATTCACAATCACCTCTTCTCTTTTTACGGTTATTGTTAACCGACTAAGAGGTGATTATGTATGTCACCTTGAAGCCTCAGCTTTTACAGTCATGATTTCCAATTCATATCTCCCTGGGATCACGGCTTTACTTTGAATATAACGCATATATTTTTGAGCCTCTTCATAAGTTTCAAACGTGAGTTCCCTATTGTTTTTCCAAAATTCAATAACGATATGTTGTTCGTCAACGCCAACAATGCGGTAAGTCATAACAGACTCCTTTCTTTAGTCGGTTTATAGACGATCACATTTTTTGGAAATTAAAAAAACCGAGAAGTCCCCCAAGGTGAGGTTCTTCTCGGCTTTGTCTAGCTCTATTGTCTAGCCCAATTGTGCCGGACCTTTATTAAAATTAATCAAATGTGAAAGAATATAGTTAAGGATAAGGTTTAGTTTTAAATTATCCCTAATCACAGTATAGTACAAAGCCCTAATGATTAAAAGGGGCTTAATATAAAGGTTTCATTACATTGTCTTCTCAATTTTCACTTTATCTGTAACATGGACATAATTCAAGAGCTCTTCACATAAAGACGCATACTCCAGACACATATCATAGGTAGGATCCTTTGAAGAACTGGCAGACTCAAGATCCACACATTCTTCCGCGCAGTTTTGGCAAATCTCTGCACTTGACCGGCAAATTACTTCTGCGGTAGGGCTATCTTTAGAAATAACCTCCACTGCATACCTGTAGGCGTCTCCACATTCCTTAAGGAGATTGGACTTTTTTAAAAGAATATCTTTACTCTTGTTGGCCATATCTTATATTCCCCTTTCTAAGTGAGAAGTAATGCGGTCTTATCTCCTGTTAAGATTTCAAGTCTGTAGGTTTGAAAATAAATATAATGTAACTGCGATCAAGATTAAAATCCCAGTCTAAAAAGACATCTTCGATTCTTGTTTGAAGGATTGATTCGAAAGAAGAAAGGTGAAGAAGTCGTTTTTCCAAGTGTCGTTTGGCAATCTTCAACTGCTCATGAAAACCTAAACGAATCATTTCCTTCTCAATAGCTACAAAGATCCCTTCTCTTTCAATGATCAATGTTCGGTCGTTCAAAAGAAAAGAACGAATCATTTCAGGTTCTTTTTGTGCGTGACGAGTTATTTTTTCAATTTCATCATGGACGGTTTGTTTTTGTTCGTAATTTTCATTATTTTCATCAACCATCGGTTTCACATTCATGATGCCTACAATCATACCGGAACGATTGGATAAGGACCAATCATAATATAATGATTCTACTTCTATTCCCGCTGTTGCCCTCAGCGTCGCTTTGATATCCGGGATGAGTTCTTGCATAAGTAAATCCCGAGTTTCTTCTACCTTTGAAGTGTTATTCTGATTGACAAGAACTTTTTCCATAGGAGCTAAAAACCCCTTCAAGTAAATCGTGATGTAAGGTTCTTCGATGGAAACAAAAACAGAAGACGGCCCTTTTCCGAAATTATCACGCAGGAGTTTTCCTATGTAACTTGAAATTTCCGATTGGACAGAACGTTTATCCATAAGAATTCATCCTTTTTAGGGTATGTTGCTACATTTTTACCACTATTATTATAAAATTAAACGAATTCGAGCACATCGATAACCCATCGGAAAGGATTGTCAGGTTGAGAGAAAGTGCCTTTGAAACGGTGTTGGAGGGAGAAACTTCAAATACCTGACAGCAGCCTACTAAAAAAACCGACAACTCAATTAGAGCTGGCGGTTTCGGCTACTGGATCATCAATTTTCAGCGTAGGCTGCCTTCACTTGCTGTTGCCTGGGTTTGTTCGGTACCTTGTGGTGGTGACGGCACCTTGGTTCATAAGACTCGGAAGCCCCAACAAGGATAATCGGGTCATCGTACGAAGCAGGTTCCCCATTGATCAGGCGTTGCGTGCGACTTGCTGGTGAACCACATACAGGACAAATCGCATTGAGCTTTGTGACACTCTCGCTAAGCGCCATCAAGTCAGGCATTTGACCAAAGGGTTCGCCTCGGAAATCCGTATCGAGTCCTGCGACGATGACACGAATCCCACGGTCTGCCAGGCATTCCACAACTTCTACTATGTTCGTATCGAAAAATTGAACTTCATCAATTCCTACAACATCTACATCATTATCTACAAGAGTGAGAATATCTAAAGAATTCTTAACGGGACGAGCTAATACGGAAGTACCGTTATGAGATACGACTGCATCCTCTTTATAACGATCATCGATCGCAGGCTTAAACACACGCACTGTCAAATTACCAAAAGTCGCTCGGCGAACCCGGCGAATCAACTCCTCTGATTTCCCGCTAAACATACTTCCACAAATGACCTCAACCCATCCGCTTTGTTTCATTACATACACGTCCAACGTCGCTCCCTTCTCGCACTGTCCACAATGTATTCATCAAAAAAGAGCCCTCCCGGCAGTCTGCTGAACGAATGATCGATCGTTCATGGACCATCAAGGACAGCTCTCATCTATAAGGACTTTAAACACCAGTCCCATTCCTTTATAAACATAAGCAAAACTATAGAGTAGAAATCAGCTACAGCATAGGTTCAATCATGTTTATGGAATGAGCATTTTTTGACAAAAAAACAGGCAAACTTTAGAGACAATTTGCCTGTTTTTGTTCAAAATGATGTATGGCCGTCGATATGACGACCACTCATTATTATGAAAGGTTATATTTTTTCTTGAAGCGATCCACACGGCCACCAGCTTTGTCAGCTTTTTGTTTACCTGTGTAGAACGGGTGAGACGCAGAACTAATCTCTACGCGGATCAATGGATACGTGTTTCCATCTTCCCACTCGATTGTTTCTTCGGATGTTTGAGTAGATCCGGTTAGAAACTTGAAATTAGAACTTGTGTCTAGGAATACAACTTTACGGTATTCTGGATGAATTCCTGATTTCATGTTCTTCCACTCCTTTTTGCCCTGAATCCTTTAGAAACAGAGTTATTGTAAGAGCCGTTGAAGGTTAGTCGTTACACCTTTTACTGAAACTCACATAGAAAGATTATAACAGGGTACAAACCCTAATGCAAGATACGATCGACATTTGTAAAAAATCGGTTATCCCTTATAAGAGGCTTGTGTACGGCGGCCTTGAGAGGATTTTCCTTTCATATCCTTATTCATTAACTCAAAAAATTCTTCATTATTCTTCGAAGATTTCAAACGGCGCAGGAAGCGGTCAGCAAAGTCCGGCGTATCTGACAACGTTTTGCGAATCGCCCAGATTTTATCAAGGTATTCTTTTTGTATGAGCAACTCTTCTTTGCGTGTTCCTGAGCGCAGAATATCAATGGCAGGGAAAATACGACGTTCAGCCAGGCTGCGATCAAGATGCAGCTCCATGTTTCCTGTTCCTTTGAATTCTTCGTAAATGACATCATCCATACGAGAGCCCGTGTCTACAAGAGCCGTCGCTAAAATAGTTAAGCTTCCACCTTCTTCAATGTTTCTTGCAGCACCAAAGAAGCGTTTCGGGCGGTGGAAGGCTGCAGGATCAATTCCTCCGGAAAGAGTACGTCCGCTTGGCGGGATTACCAAATTGTAAGCACGCGCAAGCCTTGTGATACTATCCATAAGTACGATTACGTCACGTTTGTGCTCAACAAGACGCATCGCCCGCTCAAGAACTAATTCAGAAACTTTAATATGATTTTCAGGAACTTCATCAAAGGTTGAGCTTACTACATCAACATCGGAATCGACAGAACGCTCAATGTCTGTCACTTCTTCAGGCCGCTCGTCAACAAGCAAAATGATCAGTTTAGAATCTGGATGGTTCTTAGAAATGCTGTTGGCAATTTGTTTAAGTAACATCGTCTTCCCAGCTTTTGGAGGAGCGACGATTAAACCACGCTGTCCATACCCTACTGGCGACATAACGTCCATAATCCGCGTCGAAAGCATTTTCGGTTCAGTTTCAAGCTTCATCTGACGATCAGGGTACAGGGGAGTTAGAGCCGGGAAGTGGACACGCTCTTTAGCTGAATCCGGATCCTCTCCGTTCACTGCATCCACATGCAGCAAGCCGTAATAACGTTCATTTTCTTTTGGCGGGCGTACTTTTCCTGATACTTTGTCTCCGTTTCTTAAGTCGAATCTGCGAATCTGAGACGCAGATATATAAATATCTTCTGCGCTTGGAGAGTAATTGATCGGTCTTAGGAAGCCAAACCCTTCGGAAGGAATGATTTCTAGAATCCCATCCATAAATAAGAATCCATCTTTCTCTGCTTGAGCTTTAAGAATGGCAAAAATCAATTCTCTTTTTGTCAGTTTTGCATAATAGGAGACTTTATACTGTCTTGCTTTCTCATAAAGACCCTTCAAAGTCATCGTCTCTAGGTTGGAGATTGTTAAATCTGCCACAAAATCACCACTTTTATATATTTTTCTTTCAATCGTGAATGTAAGCTTGCTATTAAAACAGTGTGACTTCTCTTGAATATGATGTATAGAAGAAAAAGGAGAAGTTGAGTGAAGTAATTGTTTAGAAGCTTACGGAGATATATCGTCCATGGTTGTCCCTCTAACAAACAATCTTTATTGTACTCTTGTCTATTCGTGGATTCAATCCCATTTTAAGATTTTTTCAGGCAGGACGTCTGAGGTAAGTTTACGTAGAATAGTAGGAAGCCGGAGTTTCCGGCTTCCGATTGATATTATGGTTTAATAACTAGGTTCGGTTTTTTCTTCAAACTATGATTCCCATCAATGAATCTCACGGTTCCAGATTTTGCACGCATAACCAGGGTTTGTGTGGTTGCCTTTTGTCCTTTAAACTGAACGCCTTGAAGTAATTCACCATCTGTCACTCCTGTGGCAGCGAAAATGGCGTCATCACCTCCACAGAAATCATCCATATAAAGGACTCGATCGACGTCTTCGATACCCATTTTCTTGCATCGCTCAAGCTCCTCATCGTTGGATGGAAGTAACTTCCCTTGAATCTCTCCACCTAAACACTTGAGCGCAACAGCAGCAAGGACGCCTTCAGGTGCGCCGCCAGAACCGAATAGGATATCAACGCCTGTATCATCAAATGCCGTGTTGATTGCTGCAGCTACGTCACCGTCTGGAATCAACTTAATACGTGCTCCAGCTGCACGAATTTCTTCAATAATGCCCTGGTGTCTCTTGCGATTCAAAACAATTGCAACAACATCCTCGATTTCTTTATTCTTTGCTTCGGCAACTGCTTGCAAATTTTCAGCGATGGATGCATTGATATCAATTTTCCCTACAGCTTCAGGACCAACAGCGATTTTATCCATATACATATCTGGCGCATGTAATAGTTGTCCATGGTCAGCAATCGCGATTACAGCAAGAGCATTCCATGTTCCTTGCGCGACAATATTCGTTCCTTCAAGCGGGTCAACAGCCACATCCACACGTGGACCATAACCATTCCCCAGTTTCTCCCCTATATACAGCATAGGAGCTTCATCCATTTCGCCTTCCCCGATGACGACTGTTCCCTTCATCGGAATCGTGTCGAAAACATCCCTCATGGCAGAAGTTGCGGCATCATCCGCTTCGTCTTTTTTTCCTCTTCCCATCCAACGTGCAGATGATAAAGCAGCAGCCTCCGTTACTCGCACTAATTCCATTGATAAACTTCTTTCCATGGTTATCTCTCCCCATCATAAAGATTTTTCCTCATCTCCCCATGGAATGCCTTGTTTACGTTAAGAATCCTGGAATTGTTCGACTTCTTCGTCTGACATCTCCTCATACCAGACTTTAGCACCAAGTTCAATCAGCTTGTTCGTAATGTTTTCATAGCCTCTTTCAATGTGATCGACACCCGTGATTTCAGTGACTCCTTCAGCCATCAATCCGGCAATGACAAGAGCAGCGCCTGCACGCAGGTCAGATGCCTTCACTTTAGCTGCCTGGAGTTTCGATGGCCCTGAAACAATCGCAGAACCTCCTTCTACTTTAATAGAAGCATTCATCCTGCGTAATTCATCGACATGTTTGAAACGAGCCTGATAGATAGTATCAGTGACAATACCTGTGCCTTCTGCTTTCGTAAGTAACGAAGTAAATGGCTGCTGGAGGTCAGTCGGGAAACCTGGATAAACCAGCGTTTTGATATCAACAGCTTTCAGTTTGTCTCCTGGCTTCACGTAAAGTTGTTCGTCATTCTCCTCAATGGTGACGCCCATTTCACGAAGCTTGGCCAACAGGGACTCCAAGTGCTGAGGAATGACGTTATCAATGATCATTTCCTCTCCCTGGGCAGCCGCCATAATTGTGTAAGTTCCTGCTTCAATTCGATCCGGTATAATGGTATGAAGGCAGCCAGATAAGCTTTTCACTCCTTCAATACGGATCACATCGGTGCCTGCACCTTTGATTTTAGCCCCCATACTTGTAAGTAAAGTAGCTACATCAATGATTTCAGGTTCTTTTGCTGCATTTTCAATGACTGTTTTCCCTTTAGCCCTCACTGCAGCAAGCATAATGTTGATCGTTGCTCCTACACTCACAACGTCCAAGTAGATCCTCGCTCCACGCAGCTCTTTAGCTCTCAAGTAAATAGCGCCTTGCTCATTGGTTACTTCGGCACCAAGTGCTTCAAATCCTTTAATATGCTGGTCAATTGGACGAGGACCAAGGTGGCATCCACCCGGCAGCCCAATGACCGCTCTATTGAAGCGTCCCAGCATGGCACCCATGAAGTAATAGGATGCACGGAGTTTCTTTACTTTTCCATTTGGAAGCGGCATGGCAATCATATTGGAAGGGTCAATACTGATGTTTCTTCCATCCTTGTGTACTTCCCCACCAATTTCTCTGAGTAAATCCGATAAGATGCCTACATCAGAGATGTCCGGCAACCCTTCAATTTTGACTGTAGATTCAGCTAAGATAGCAGCTGGCAACAAAGCAACAGCACTATTTTTCGCCCCGCTGACACGAACTTGTCCTCGTAAGCGGCTCCCACCTTCGACTAGTAGTTTATGCATGAAATACTCCTCGCTTTAAACGTAAAGATTATGCCATTATTATGTGCATATTTTTCCATTTCAATCTAGTTATTTTTGATTATTCCAGTCATTGAGGAATTTTTCAATACCTTGGTCCGTAAGTGGGTGTTTGACGATCTGGCTGAAAACTTTGAATGGTACCGTTGCAATATGCGCTCCGTGCATAGCCGCTTCCGTAACGTGAACAGGGTGACGGACAGAAGCTGCGATGATTTCTGTATCAATCGCGTGACGATCAAAGATTTCGGAGATTTGAGCGATTAACTCCACTCCATTATGACCAATGTCATCGAGACGGCCAAGGAAAGGAGAAACATAAGTAGCTCCCGCACGTGCGGCTAACAGAGCCTGGTTAGCTGAGAACACAAGCGTCACATTCGTTTTAATGTTCAAATCGCTAAAAGCTTTGACTGCTTTTAAGCCTTCTAGCGTCATCGGAACTTTAACTGTAATATTCGGAGCAATTGCCGCTAGCTCTTTCCCTTCTTTAATCATTCCTTCTGCATCTTCAGAAATGACCTCTGCACTGACAGAGCCTTCAACCTCTGCTGTGATTTCCTTCAGGCGCTCGTGAAACGAGACACCCTCTTTAGCTACGAGACTTGGATTCGTCGTTACACCTGCAAGGACTCCCAGGGAATTTGCTTCTCGGATATCTTCAATGTTCGCAGTATCAATAAAAAATTTCATTCCAATACACCTCGATTTTTAATAGTTCACAAAGCTAACGGACAAAAATGATTGCGTTTTCACAAATCATGAAAAGGAAACCGCTACTTCGTAACGGCTTCCTGGTGCATATGCTTTATTAAGCTTTTTGAGAAGAACCGAATTCGCGCATTTTACCGATTACTGTTTCTTTAATCGCGTCGCGACCAGGTCCTAGATATTTACGAGGATCATATTGCTCAGGCTGATCTGCTAGTACTTGACGTACAGCTTTCCCTTGAGCAATTTGGTTCTCAGTGTTTACATTGATTTTCGCAGTACCGAAAGAAATAGCTTTCTTGATATCTGCTGTCGGAATTCCTGTACCACCGTGAAGAACTAGTGGCTTGTCAACAAGACCCATGATTTCTTCCATGCGGTCAAAGCCAAGGTTCGGCTCCCCTTTATAAGGACCGTGTACAGAACCTAGTGCAGGTGCAAATACGTCAACGTTTGTTTCGTCGACCAATTGTTTACACTCAGAAGGAATTGCGTATGCAGCTTCTGCATCATCAACGATAAGGTCGTCTTCTTGTCCACCTACACGGCCAAGTTCTGCTTCAACAGAAACACCGTGGATGTGAGCAAGCTCAACAACTTTTCTCGTAACAGCAATGTTCTCTTCAAGTGGATCGTGAGAAGCATCGATCATTACAGAAGTGAATCCAGCGTGAATGGCTTCTGCACATTTTTGGAAGCTTGAACCGTGGTCCAAGTGGATGGCAACTGGTACAGTTGTACCGTAAGATTTCATAAGTGCTTTCACCATGTCAACGACAACGTTGAAACCACCCATGTAACGACCCGCACCCTCAGATACACCTAGGATGACAGGGGATTGCTCTTCTTCAGCAGCCTGAAGAATTGCTTGAGCATATTCAAGGTTATTTAGGTTGAACTGACCTACACCGTAGCGTTCTTCCTTAGCTTTTTCTAGCATTTCTTTCATTGATACTAGCGGCATGAAAGATCCTCCTTTATGAATTCGAACTTTTATTTACAAGTCTGTTTCCATAGGAAAACACACCATGTAAGTTTTGCTACAGTATTAGAATACCAATACCCTTAGCATGGTGCAACAGCCGCATCAAGTAGATAACGCTTACATTTAAAAAAAAGAAATCTAGTGGCTGTGAGCGAGCGATCCTTGTACCAAATCTTTCATTTTATGGATATCAAAGGGCTTAGGAATAACCTCACGAACGAATGAGTAATTCACTTCCTTTTCAATTTGGGACTTGGATAACCCTGTAATAATAAGAATAGGAGACTGATAATCTCTATCATCCAGTTCATGGAGAACGTCCTTCCCGTGCATAACCGGCAGATTATAATCCATGATTACAAGATCTAAGTCTTGTTTTTCCATTATCTCAAGGGCCTGCTTGCCTGTTTTAGCGGAGACGGTTTCATACCCCTCACTTTTAAGTATCTCTTCTAATAAAAGTCGTATCCCGGCTTGATCGTCAACGATGAGAATTTTACTTGCCATGGTATTCCCTGCCTTTCCATATTTTTTAGGGCATATGTCTCTATACGCCCTATACTATTTTCTTTGTGTCGTTACAAATTCGATAAGGTTACACTATATTCCTGCGTATGTATGTTCGGTTCTGACAAGTTTTCTCATAAAAATTGTCTCTAATCGAATCATGTAGAATTTTGCCCTTTAAAAACCATACCCTATAAAGGGCAATGGTAAAAACCCAATAACTTCCACCTCAGGTCATCCAGAAATTGGATGACCTGAGGTGGAAGTTATTGGAAGTTATTTCCTGTTCATAATACAGAAAAGGCAAAGAGAATTTACTCTTTGCCTTTTCTGCCATTAATATTGCTGCTTCATTGCTGCTCCGATAAAGCCATGGAACAACTCTTGTGGACGAGTTGGACGAGATTTAAATTCAGGGTGGAACTGACTCGCAACAAACCAAGGGTGATCTTCCACTTCAATGATTTCAACTAGACGCCCATCAGGACTTGTTCCAGAGAACTTAAAGCCTGCTGCTTCCATTTGCTCACGGTAATGATTGTTGAACTCAAAACGATGACGGTGACGTTCATAGATCACTTCTTCACCGTAGGCTTCCATCGCTCTTGTATCTTCTTTCAGACGAGAAGGATATATCCCTAATCTTAGAGTTCCTCCTAGATCAGAAATTTCTTTTTGCTCAGGCAGCAGGTCAATGATTGGATGAGGGGTCGTTGGATCAATTTCTGCAGAATGAGCTCCGCTAAGGTTCAAGACGTTACGCGCAAATTCAACTGTAGCCAGCTGCATACCAAGGCAAATCCCTAAGAAAGGCACTTGTTCTTCACGGGCATAACGAATCGCTTCAATCTTACCTTCGATTCCTCGATCTCCAAATCCACCTGGAACAAGGATACCATCAACGCCTTGAAGCATTTCAGCTACATTGCTGCGCGTGACGTTTTCAGAGTTCACCCATTTTACATCAATATCTGCGTTGTAGCTGTACCCAGCATGTTTCAATGCTTCTACAACGGAAATGTAAGCATCCGGAAGCTCAACATATTTACCAACAAGAGCGATTGTCGCTTGCTCTTGCAAGTTCTTCACTTGATCAATTAGTTTATTCCATTCGGTCATATCAGCAGGCGGACAATCCAAACCGAAGTGATCACATGTGATCTGGTCCAGTTTTTGATCTTGCAATGTAATGGGTACGTTATAAAGGGTATCCGCATCACGAGCTTCAATGACAGATTCTTTATTAATGTCGCAGAAAAGGGCAATCTTTTCTTTCATGTCTTCAGATATTTCCATTTCTGTACGCAAGACGATGACATCAGGCTGAATACCAAGAGAGCGCAGCTCTTTTACACTGTGCTGAGTCGGTTTTGTTTTCATTTCTCCTGCAGCTTGCAAGTAAGGCACAAGTGTACAGTGAATATACATCACATGCTCACGGCCGATGTCACTCTTGATCTGACGAATCGCCTCAAGGAATGGAAGAGATTCTATATCGCCTACAGTTCCGCCGATTTCTGTAATGACCACATCCGCATTTGTCTCATGCCCTGCACGGAAAACACGATCTTTAATTTCATTGGTGATATGTGGGATAACCTGAACAGTCCCGCCTAGATAATCACCGCGACGTTCTTTTTTAATGACATTGGAGTAAACTTTTCCTGTTGTCACGTTACTGAATTTATTCAGGTTGATATCGATGAAACGCTCATAGTGACCTAAATCAAGGTCCGTTTCCGCCCCATCTTCCGTTACAAAAACCTCTCCGTGCTGGTAAGGACTCATCGTTCCCGGATCGACGTTGATGTATGGGTCGAATTTCTGAATGGTTACTTTCAGTCCTCTATTTTTCAATAACCGTCCTAAAGATGCCGCTGTAATTCCTTTTCCTAAGGAAGATACAACACCACCTGTTACAAAGATATATTTTGTTGCCACGATGATCCCTCTTTCTCTCATAGTCTTTATAGTTATTCGCTATTTAAGCAAAGTAATGATAAGGAAGGCTTAAAAAAATAAAAAACGCTCCCCACCGCGCGGGGAGCGTTTGAACATTTCGTTTAAGAAATTAAAGAGCCCAAATAAGATTGTACTGATTTGACTTTTGAAAGTCAACCATCCAGCAGAATTATTCTTCGTTCTCTTCGTCGTCTCCAATAAAGCTGATGTCATCCTCTACGATTTCTTCTTCCTCTTCGTCGAGGTCATCATCTTCATAGTCACCTTCAAAATCATCTTCATCATCATCCAGGTCTAAATCTTCATCTGTAAGATCAAGATCCTCTTCCAGATCATCGTCATCAGCATCGTATTCTGAAACTCCAAGTTCATCTTCAAGAAGCTTGGAAGGTTTCTTCTTCTTCTTTTTCTTCTTACGTTTCTGTGGAAGGTTGGCAATTTCTTCTTCCATTTGTTCTACAGGGTACCAGTGCTTAAGCCCCCATTTATTTGTCCCGATCGTCATGAACATGCCATCGATGTTCATGTCAGTGTAAAATTGCGCAATGTACTCTTCTTTCTGCTTCTCACTGAAACCTTTCATAGAAGCAATTCGGTTGAAGATTTCATTGAAATCAATCGCTTCTTTCTCTTCTTCTAAAATGATCGTTGCAAGGTCAATCATAGAAATTTCATCAATTTGCTCTTGGCTCAGTTCTTTTAAGCTCACGATCCAGCACTCCTTTATATTCAATATATAGAATAAATGGCCACACAGGCATACGAATCACATTTAATCATACCATCCATTATATGTTTTGACCTTATAAAAATCAAATAGATAATAGAAGGTTCTTCTTTTAACTTTCTAACCAAACCTACATGAAAATAAACACCTTAAACAAACTAATGATAGACATGAAACTTGGTGTTCGCTTTATTTTAATTTAAAATAATAGAAGGCAATGGACGAACATAAAGGAGAGAAGTATTATGAAAACCCACCCCTTTAACTGGATTGCAACGATCATTATAGTAGCAATACTTGCAATCTGGCTGACTTACAACTACGGGATGATTCACTCTAAGCACCTGGAAGAAGCAACCCTGACTGAAAAAACTCATCATGAAGACGGTTACTACATTCATCTCAATGATAAAAAGCTGCATGTGAAAGATACAAGTACTTGGATGCTTCTTGAAACAGGTGAGCATTACAACGTTACTTATGAATGGTATGGAATGAAGAAGCCCTATGTAACCGAAATCAACCAGGCTCATGATAAAGACCAGATCGGTGGAGGGCACTGATTTTTAGAAAGTAGAAAAACAGTATGGTTACACTTTTCGATAATTTAAGCGCCCTGTCTTTATAAGGCAGGGCGCTTTTTTCATAAGAAAGGTGGAGTTGTCGTTAGGGTGCTATTGCTAGGCGTTAAGTCGCTAATGGCGTGAGTTAGGGCACAATAGGTTTGCGTTAAGGGGCAATTGCCTCAAGTTAGGGCGCTATCTTACTACGTTAAGGAGTTATGGTTTAGTTTAATTGCGTTCGTACGTCGCTGGACAGTCGCCTCCGCACTTATCTCTATCCGGCTGCGGCTCCTAGCGACTAGCGTAACTTCCCTCGCTTCTGTACGATAAGTCAACATCGAATCACTCCGTTCTTCGTGTTTCCTTTATCTCCTCCAGCTCAGTCCAGTTCGTACGTCGCTGGACAGTCGCCTCCGCACTTAATGTTGTCTAGCTCCAACACTCAGACACTCGAGACATAAGTCAAAGATCCCCGTGAGGAAAAACACCTCACTGCGTTCTTTGTCTTATGCTTGTCGTGTCTCCCGGAGTGTTTCCGCTTTTCTAATTTACATATTCCTTCTATATTGTCCTCCAACCTGGTAGAGGGCGTTTGTGATTTGGCCGAGGCTTGCGACTTTAACGGTTTCCATTAATTCTTCAAAAATGTTTCCGCCTCCGCTCGCTACTTGCTTCAAACGCTCTAAGGCTTCCTCTGCGTGATCTTCGTGTGCTTCCTGGAAGTTTCTAAGCTCGGCGATCTGGTGCTCTTTTTCTTCTTTAGAAGCTCTTGCTAATTCCATAGAGTCGATTTGCTCTTCAGATGGCGGGTTCGGATTCAAATAGGTGTTCACGCCAACAATCGGAAGCTCTCCAGAGTGTTTTTTCCCTTCATAATAGAGGGATTCTTCTTGTATTTTGCCTCTTTGATATTGACGTTCCATTGCTCCAAGAACCCCGCCGCGATCATTAATGCGTTCGAATTCTTGTAAAACGGCTTCCTCTACGAGGTCTGTCAGTTCACGAATGATATAGGAACCTTGCAGGGAGTTCTCGTTTTTCGTCAATCCGAATTCCTTACTGATGATCATTTGGATCGCCATTGCACGACGGACAGACTCTTCGGTCGGTGTCGTGATTGCTTCATCATATGAGTTCGTGTGCAAGGAATTACAATTATCCTGAATCGCAATTAACGCTTGCAACGTTGTACGAATATCGTTAAAGTCAATCTCCTGAGCGTGTAAGGATCGGCCGGAGGTTTGAATATGGTATTTCAACTTCTGGCTTCGCTCGTTCGCTCCGTATTTTTCTTTCATGACAATCGCCCAGATTCTTCTGGCCACGCGACCCATGACTGTATATTCTGGATCAAGGCCGTTTGAGAAGAAGAACGAAAGGTTCGGTGCAAATTTATTGATATCCATACCGCGACTTAAATAATACTCGACATAGGTAAAGCCGTTCGCAAGTGTGAATGCAAGTTGTGAAATTGGATTTGCTCCAGCTTCTGCAATGTGATAGCCAGAAATAGATACGGAATAATAATTACGCACTTGATGATCAATAAAATACTGTTGGATATCACCCATCATCCTTAACGCGAATTCCGTTGAGAAAATACATGTGTTCTGCCCCTGGTCTTCTTTCAAGATATCCGCCTGGACAGTTCCGCGGACAACGTGGATCGTTTCCGCTTTAATTTGAGCCGCTTCTTCTTCGTTAGGCTCACGGCCATTTTCTTCGCGGAATTTATTCATTTGCTGGTCGATCGCTGTATTGAAGAACATCGCCAGAATGATTGGTGCCGGACCATTGATCGTCATTGAAACCGATGTCGTTGGATCAACAAGGTCAAAACCGTCATACAATTTCTTCATATCTTCCAACGTACAAATGTTCACACCGCTCTCGCCAACTTTTCCGTAAATATCCGGGCGCTCATCTGGGTCTTCCCCGTATAAGGTTACGGAGTCAAAGGCCGTACTCAAACGTTTAGCATCGTCACCTTCTGAAAGATAGTGGAAGCGTCGGTTGGTACGTTCCGGTGTACCTTCTCCAGCGAACTGACGCTTTGGATCTTCTCCTTTTCGCTTAAATGGAAAAACTCCAGCTGTAAAAGGAAAAGCGCCTGGAACATTTTCACGAAGCAGCCATGTCAAACGGTCTCCCCAATCTGAGTAGTTAGGCAAAGCGACTTTAGGAATTTTCAAACCTGATAGACTTTCTGTCGTGAGATCCATCGTAATTTCCTTATTCCGCACTTTAAACGTGTACGTGTCCCCACTGTAACGTTCGTGCAATCCATCCCAATCCTCTAATTTCTCTTTTGCCTCACGGTCAATGGACTTCTCGTAATCCTCAATCAAGCGCTCAATACTCGCCTTCGTCTCTTCATCTGTCAACTCTTCCAACGTACCTTTCAATTGGTAAAGTTTGCGAGCTTTTTCTGCTTGATCTTCTGTCTTTTTATGATAATTTCGAACGGCAAGAGAGATATCACGCAAGTATTGCTTCCGTTCATTTGGGATAATGACATTCTGTTTTTCTACTTTATCGACACGCTCAAGTGATGTTTGATCCTGCCAAGAATATCTTTCATTCAACTGATCAACAATGGCAGCGAAAAGCGTGTTTGTACCTGGATCATTAAATTGACTGGCGATTGTACCGAAAACAGGGAATTTCGAAGCATCGTCATGGAAGAGCATGTGACTGCGCTGATACTGCTTGCGGACCTGGTTCATCGCGTCCTCAGAACCTTTTTGCTCAAACTTATTAATGACAATAAAATCAGCAAAATCAATCATGTCGATTTTTTCTAATTGAGATGGAGCACCGAATTCAGCCGTCATCACGTACATGGACAAGTCTGTTACATCCGTAATGGCTGCATCGCCCTGACCGATTCCGCTCGTTTCTACGATAATAAAATCAAAACCTGCTGCTTTTACCACTTGGATCGCTTCTTCGATTGATTTAGAGAGCTCTGAGCTCGCGTCCCTTGTCGCCATCGATCTCATATAAACACGCGGATTAAAAATCGCATTCATACGGATTCGATCTCCTAGAAGTGCTCCTCCCGTTTTCTTTTTGGTAGGGTCGACTGACAAAATAGCAATCTTCTTATCCGGAATCTCATTGATAAATCTTCTGATTAGCTCATCAGTCAGTGAGCTTTTACCCGCTCCTCCTGTCCCTGTGATTCCGAGAACAGGAACTTTTTTATCTACTGTGTTTTTGACAGCGGTTTCAAAAGCGGCTACAGCTTCACGCTCTTCCTTCGGAGTGTTCTCCACATAGGTGATGAACCGGGCGATGGCCTGATGGTTTCCTCCAGAGAGCTCTGCCACACTTTTTTCAACATTCAATGGCGGCAAAAAGTCACACTCTTCGATCATGAGATTTATCATACCTTGCAGTCCAAGAGATCTACCATCTTCAGGAGAAAATACTCGAGCCACTCCATATTCATGAAGCTCTCTAATTTCCCTGGGGATAATCACTCCACCTCCGCCTCCATACACGCGGATATGACCTGCACCTTTTTGCTCCAATAAATCTACCATGTATTTGAAATACTCGACGTGTCCTCCCTGATAGGAAGAAATAGCAATACCTTGTGCATCTTCTTGAATGGCAGCATTGACTACGTCTTCAACTGCTCTATTGTGACCAAGGTGAATCACTTCCGCTCCAGTCGATTGTAAAATTCTGCGCATGATGTTAATAGAAGCATCATGCCCATCAAAAAGACTGGAAGCTGTGACGAATCGAACGGGATTTTTCGGTTGATAAACCGTCGGCTGTTCCATGTCCGATATCCTCCTTTACTTAGAACTTTCTTTTTCCGTTTCGTTTAACCCTTCTAATAACAGCTGAATTTGAGTTTCTGTATAAGACTCAAGCGTGAATGTCCGCTGCAAGATCCAGCGTCTGAACCCCCACATCTGGCCCTGGACAAATATGTTATTTGCGATCAGTTTAATTTCGTGATCTGACCGTTTTTCAGAAAGACTGTTGAGAATGACTTGTTCGAGCATCGCTACCATATCTCTTTCTTTTTGCAAAACATAGTCCTGTGCATCACGGGGCAAAGATTTAACTTCCTGATACATGACAAGCACTTCATCTTGCATGTCATCCATGAGCTGAAAATACGAGCGAATCGCATGAACAAGACTTTGAATGCTTGCCTGGTTAGGATCGATTGAGGCTTCCATTCTCTCTTTCACTCGCTGGTAGATCGAATCACAGACTAGAAAAAGCACGTCCTCTTTTTTACGGATGTATTCATAAAGTGTTCCAATACTAAAACCTGATGCTTTTGCAATTTCTCTTGTAGTCGTCTTATGAAAACCTTTTTCAATAAAAAGTGATACAGCGCCTCTAACCATTTGGTTACGCCGCTTCAGAACTAGCATTTCATCCTTTATTGAAGAAGGAACTTGGTTTTTGGCCATCGTCATTCTCCTTTTCGCATCCATTCTTGAAACCAGGAGCGGGCCAATTGATAAGGATCTGCACTAGGATCTTGGAACACTTGCTGTTTTTCTTGATCCTCTTCAATCTCTGCCTTCACTTCACGCCAAATTTCCTCTCGAATTAATTCGTAGACTTCCAACTTTAATTGCTGTTTTCTTTGTTTAAGACCTTGATCTGTCTCGTATAAGTAATTCTGATGGGCATTCACCTTTTCATAAAACGTCTCCATTCCTTCATTTTCTGTGGAGATCGTTTTAATGATCGGCGGCTGCCAGCCTTTAGGCTGAGCAATCATCATGTATTCTTCTAATGTGTTCTTCAGCTTTTCTACACCAGGAAGATCCGCCTTATTAATAATGAAAAGATCAGCAATTTCCATAATCCCTGCTTTAAATATCTGTAAGACATCTCCACTGTTTGGTGTAAGAACGAGACCTGTTGTATCAACAACTTTCATAATATCGAGCTCTGACTGCCCGACGCCTACTGTTTCAACAAGAACGATGTCAAAACCATAGGCATCACAGACACGAATCGCATCCTTAGTGGCTCTTGCCAAACCTCCTAAGCTACCTCTTGTAGCCATACTGCGAATGAATATTCCAGGATCCATAAAGTGCTGGTTCATCCTAGTGCGGTCACCAAGCAGAGAACCTCCGCTGAAAGGACTGGTTGGATCAACGGCAATGACAGCGACTGTCAGATCCAGGCTTCTTAAATAAGTAAGAAACCTGTTGATTAAGGAGCTTTTCCCCGCCCCAGGTGACCCGGTAATACCAATGTAATGAGCTTTTTTCTTAATAGAAAAAATATCACTCATCAGTTCCAGTTTTTTCTCATCGTCGTTTTCAACTAATGTGATGGCCTTGGCAAGAGCCCTCATATCCTGTTTTTGAATCCTTTCAGCGAGTGGATGCATAAATTTGTCACCTTTCTATCTTCAATCTTAGCTATGAAAAAGTAATCGAATCCTTAGTGCAGCTCCGTTTATACACGCTGGTCAGTCGCCTCCGCACTTGGGCCCTCAATACGAGGGGCTGACCAAGGCAATTCGGCACATAATCTTATCCGGCTCCATTGCCTAATCCTTCGTTACCATCCTACCTATGACGAGGCGTTGGATTTCTTGGGTGCCTTCATAGATTTGGGTGATTTTTGCGTCACGCATGTAACGTTCAACTGGATAATCTTTCGTATAGCCATACCCACCGTGTACTTGAACGGCTTCTGTTGTTATCTTCATCGCTGCATCCCCGGCATAAAGCTTCGCCATCGCAGAAGCTTTGGCGTACGGTAGTCCTTCTGATTCTAAGTAAGCAGCTTGATAGGTTAATAGTCTTGAAGCCTCGATTTGTGTAGCCATATCGGCAAGCTTAAAGGAGATTCCTTGCAGTTTAGCGATTGGTTTGCCGAATTGCTCTCTTTCTTTTGAATAAGAAACAGACTCATCTAAGGCTCCTTGAGCAATACCAACGGCTTGTGCAGCGATTCCGTTTCGTCCACCATCAAGGGTCATCATAGCGATTTTGAATCCCTGCCCCTCTTCTCCAAGCAGGTTTTCTTTTGGCACTTTACAATCTTCAAAAATCAATTCCGTTGTAGGAGAGGAACGGATTCCTAGTTTCTTTTCTTTCTTACCTGTCGTGAAACCTGGCGTATCTTTTTCAACGATAAACGCACTTACGCCACGACTGCCTGCTTCTGGATCGGTCTTAGCAAAAACAATGTAAATGTCAGCGACACCACCGTTTGTAATCCAAACTTTGTTTCCATTCAGCACGTAGTGGTCTCCATCGAGTTTTGCTTGCGTTCTCATAGAAGAAACGTCACTGCCTGCGCCTGGCTCAGATAGAGCATAGGCGCCTAGCTTTTCTCCGGTAGCCAGTTGGGAAAGATACGTTTTCTTCTGCTCCTCATTGCCGAATTTAAAGATTGGCCAGCTGGCTAAAGAAATGTGAGCTGATAGCGTTACCCCTGTTGATGCACACACACGGGACAGCTCTTCTACCGCAATCACATAGCTCACGAAGTCCGAACCTATTCCGCCGTATTCTTCCGGCCAAGGGATCCCTGTTAATCCAAGCTCTGCCATCTTATCGAAAATTTCACGATCGAACCTTTCTTCTTCATCACGTTCAGCCGCAGTAGGTTCAACTTCATTTTTAGCAAAGTCGCGAACCATTTTGCGCAGCATTTCTTGTTCTTCTGTTAAAGTAAAATTCATCCTCAAATCCTCCTCAATCTCTGATCAAGTGATTGCTAACGACAATTCGCTGGATCTCACTTGTTCCCTCATAAATTTCACATACCTTTGCATCTCTGAAGAAGCGTTCAACGGCATAATCTTCTGTATAACCATAACCACCGTGAATTTGGACCGCCTCGATTGCTGTGTCTACAGCTGTTTTAGATGCCATCAGTTTAGCCATGGATACTTCTTTGCCGCATTTCACGCCTTGTTGCTGCATAGACGCTGCATTGTATACGAGCAGCTTGGAAGCTTCTACGGCTGTTGCCATGTCAGCAAGCTTAAATGATATACCTTGAAGTTTCGCGATCGGCTGACCGAACTGGACACGTTCTTTTGCGTAAGCTGTGGCATGTTCAAGGGCTGCTTCTGCAATGCCGAGAGATTGCGCGGCGATTCCGATCCTGCCCATGTTCAGGTTGGATAGAGCAATTTTATAGCCTTCGCCTTCCTTCCCTAAAAGCTGAGACGCTGGCACTTCACATTGATCAAAATTCAAGGAAACCGTGCTGGATCCATGCAAGCCCATTTTTTTCTCTGCTTTTCCAATCGAAAACCCCGGAGTATCCCTCTCCACAATGAATGCACTCAACCCTTTTCCAGTTGGAACATCAGGGTTTGTTCTAGCAAATACGATGAACGTATCTGCTTCACCGCCGTTTGTGATAAATACCTTTGAACCGTTCAGAATGTAGTGATTGTCGCGTTTTTTTGCTCGGGTTTTCAAACTGCTTGCATCAGAACCGGCGCTTGGCTCTGTGAGGGCGAAAGCTCCTAAGTATTCGCCTGAAGCCAGCTTTGGAATATATTTCTGCTTCTGCTCCTCTGTTCCGAAATACAAAATCGGATTCGTGCCAACAGACGTGTGCACAGACAGGATCACACCAAGGGTCCCGCTAACTTTAGAGAGTTCATGAATGGCGATGATGTAAGAAGTATAATCCATCTCTGCCCCGCCGTATTTTTCAGGAATGGGAATCCCCATTAGCCCAAGCTCTCCCATCTTTGGAAGCAGTTCTTTAGGGAATCGGTCTTCTCTCTCCATTCGCTCTACAGCTGGAGCCACCTCTTTTTCAGCAAAGTCCCGCACCATTTTCCGCATCATTTGTTGTTCATCCGTAAACTGTAAGTGCATCGTCATTCTCCCCTTCGCATGTTATTCGTAGCTGTAGAATCCTCGCCCTGACTTCTTACCGAGCCAGCCGGCTTTAACGTATTTACGCAGCAGCGGACAAGGGCGGTATTTGCTGTCTCCGAAACCTTCATAAAGAACTTCCATGATATATAAGCATGTATCAAGTCCAATGAAATCAGCTAAAGTGAGCGGCCCCATTGGATGATTCATCCCGAGCTTCATAACCGTATCAACGTCCTCTGGAGAAGCAACCCCTTCATGAACGGTGTAGATCGCTTCATTAATCATCGGCATCAGTATTCTATTAGAAACAAACCCTGGGAAATCTTCAACTTCTACCGGTGACTTATTCAACTTTTTCGCCATATCTTCAATCGCCTGGAAGGTCTCATCACTTGTCTGGATTGCACGGATGATTTCAACTAGCTTCATGACAGGCACAGGGTTCATAAAATGCATGCCGATCACTTGTGAAGGCCGTTCTGTTGCAGCCGCAATCTCAGTAATTGGAAGGGACGATGTGTTTGTCGCAAGAATGGCATGGCCAGGTGTAATTTCATCCAGGCTTTTAAACACTTTTGTTTTAATGTCCATATTTTCAACGACAGCTTCAATAACAAGGTCACAGTCAGACGCATCTTTAAGATTCGTTGTTCCAGATAAATGTCCAAGCGCCGTCTGTTTTTCTTCCTCGGACATTTTTCCTTTTTCAACCGCACGATTGAATCGTTTTTCGATTCCGTTCAATCCTTTATCCAGTGCTTCCTGTTGTAGATCGTTCAATTTTACATTAAGGCCAGATTGAGCAAAGACCTGAGCTATTCCAGCTCCCATTTGTCCTGCTCCAATAACCATCACTTGGTTGATTGTCATGTGTCGTTCCTCCCCTATTGTTTCGGTACTTCGATTAGAACAGCATCGCCTTGACCGCCGCCTGAACAGATCGCAGCTATTCCAAGACCACCGCCACGGCGTTTTAATTCATAAGCCAGTGTAAGTAAAATTCTTGCACCGCTTGCTCCAATTGGGTGACCAAGCGCAACAGCTCCACCATTGACGTTTACTTTTTCAGGATCAAGACCAGCAATTTTACCGCTTGCCAGCGAGACGGCTGCGAATGCTTCGTTTACTTCAAACAAATCGATTTCGTCTATGGATTTCCCTGCTTTTTCTAAAAGTTTATTGATCACAAGTCCCGGTGTCTGAGGAAAGTCTTGTGCTTCAACAGCTACTTCATCGTGTGCCAGAATCGTAGCCAGTGTATCTGCTCCCAGCTCTTTCGCTTTCTCATCTGACATCAGAAGCATTGCACAAGCACCATCATTGACTCCTGGTGCGTTACCTGCTGTAATCGTTCCATTCTTGTCAAAAACCGGACGTAATTTGGATAATGCTTCGACTGTGGTATTTTTTCTTGGAGCTTCGTCACGCTCTACAGAAATCGGATCTCCTTTTCGCTGAGGTACTTCTACAGACACGATTTCTTCAGCCATTGTTCCTTCTTCAATTGCTTTAACGGCGCGCTGATGACTGCGGTAGGACCATTCATCCTGTGCTTCTCTTGTCAGCTCGAATTCTTCTGCCGTGCGGTTGCCGTAATTCCCCATGTGTACATTTTCAAAGGAACACGTAAGTCCATCGTGAACCATCATATCTTTCACAGGAGAATCTCCCATGCGTAAACCCCAGCGTGCTTTTGGCATAAAGTAAGGCGCATTGCTCATACTTTCCATTCCTCCGGCCACAATGACTTCTTCGTCCCCTAGTCGAATAAACTGATCCGCCATTGTCACACTTCTCATTCCAGACGCACACACTTTGTTGACCGTTTCTGTCTTTACATCCCACGGGATACCTGCTTCACGAGAGGCCTGGCGAGACGGAAGCTGGCCTTGACCACCTTGCAAAACTGTGCCCATGATGACTTCATTTACATCTTCAGCATTGAAATTTGCACGCTTCAACGCTTCTTTAATCACAATCCCCCCAAGCTGAGCGGCAGTCAGTGGTGCCAAAGCTCCTCCGAATTTTCCAAAAGGTGTACGTGCTCCTGAAACGATTACTGTTTTACGCATGTTTGATTTCCTCCCTTTATTGATAACGCTTTCAAAATTGACGATTGAACGCTCGCTCAATTTCGCCCCATAAGGAAAGTGTACCTAAAATAGTGTACACTTTCCACAAAATTCATAATGTTTCACCTAATTTTTACTTCATGATTTCGAAAAACAGCAAAAACGGTGATTTGTTGGCAAATCATGTTATATTTCAGCAAAAATCATTTTTTATTATCAAATGACGAAAGCTATTGTCAAATTAGACTTAAGCTGTCTTTTCTTCCGTTTTTTCAAAAATGGATTTAGCTAAGATCTCCGCGATATCCATTGTGCTTACCTCTTCTTCTACTTCTTTTGCCTTTGTACCGTCAGACAGCATGGTTAGACAGAACGGGCATCCGCTTGAGATCATCGTCGGTTCGACTTCAAGTGCTTGCTCAGTTCTTGCAACGTTGACGCGGTTTCCGGATTTTTCTTCCATCCACATCATTCCGCCGCCTGCCCCACAGCACATGCCGTTCGAACGATTACGTTTCATTTCAACGACTTCCACCCCAGGAATCATCTCCAGCACTTCACGAGGTGGTTGATAAACTTCGTTATAGCGTCCTAAATAGCAGCTGTCGTGGTACGTAATTTTTTCTTTAACGACACCTTCTGGTTTAAGCAACCCTTCTTTTAACCACTTGGATAACATTTCCGTATGGTGATAGACCTCAGCTTCTAATCCGAAATCCGGATATTCATTTTTGAAAATGTTGTAGGCGTGCGGGTCGATCGTAATGATCTTCTTGACGTCATGCTTGTTAAACTCTTTCATGTTTTTCTCAGCAAGCTCCTGGAACAAGAATTCATTTCCCATTCGACGTGCAGTGTCGCCTGAGTTCTGCTCTTTATTTCCGAGGATGGCAAACTTGATACCTGCTTTGTTCATAAGCTTCGCAAAAGCCATAGCGATTTTCTGACTGCGGTTATCGTAGGAGCCCATTGAGCTCACCCAGAATAAGTATTCGAAGTCTTCTCCGGATTTTTTCAACTCTTTTACAGTCGGGATGTGCACCTCTTCATCAAGATTACGCCAATCTTCACGTTCTTTCTTCGAAAGTCCCCAAGGATTCCCTTGGCGTTCGATATTCATCATGGCACGTTGACCATCTGCATCCATTTTTCCTTCTGTAAGGACAAGATAACGACGCAGGTCGATGATTTTATCAACGTGTTCATTCATAACCGGGCAGGCATCTTCACAGTTACGACATGTGGTACAAGCCCACAACTCTTCTTCTGTTATAACATCACCAATTAGACTCTTGTTCTGAACAGCATCTAAAGTGGCAGCTGCTTCATCTGAGCCTTGGGAACGAGCCATTTGAGCCAGCGTATTCCCTTCTGTACCAGAGAAAGCATATTGTGGAACCCACGGAGATTGGCCTGTAACGGCTGCTCCTTTCTCAGTCAAATGATCACGAAGCTTAATGATCAAATCCATTGGCGAGAGCATTTTTCCTGAACCAGAAGCTGGACAAACATTGGTACATCGTCCGCATTCTACACAGGCATAAAAGTCGATCATCTGCAGCTGGTTGAAATCCTCGATCTTTCCAACTCCAAAGGATACATCTTCCTCATCCGCCTCTTCATCGATTTCAAAATCGATTGGCTTAAGTTTCCCAGGAGGCTCTTCACGGCTAAGAAAAACGTTAACGGGTGCTGCAATTAAGTGAGCGTGTTTGGATTGCGGCACATATACGAGGAACGTCAAAAGAATCAGCAAGTGAATCCACCACATGATGAAAAATACGGTAGCAGCAGCTGCTGGAGGAAGCCATGAGAAAGCGCTTGCAATTAAGGTCGCAATAGGTTCTGTCCACGCGCCTTCATGTCCGTGCCAAATTAAGCCCATACCGTTTCCGACTAATACACTAATCATTAATCCACCAATAAATAAAAGAACAAGTCCTGCTTTAAAACCACGTTTCAACCGAACAAGTTTTTCAATATAACGACGATAAAACGCCCAGACCACAGCAACCAGAATGGTTAAAGTGACGAGCTCTTGGAAAAAGGTGAACCCTGGATAAAGCGGTCCCAGTGGTAAATGAGAATCTGGAGCTAGTCCTTTCCAAATGAAATCAATTGCCCCAAATTGAACAAGTAGAAAGCCATAAAACATCATGACGTGTATAGCGCCTGATTTTTTATCCTTCAGGAGTTTTTTCTGACCAAAAACATAAATCCAGATCTTCTCCATACGACGTTTGATTTCCCCGTCAAACTCAAATTTCTTACCCATTTTGATGTACGCGATACGTGTACGGACGACTCGTACAAACAAGTAAAGCCCGTAAATCGTTACGCCAAGGAACAATATCCAATTTGCCAGTAACAACGGATTCATTTGTTCTCCCCCTCTTTATTTTCATCGCAGTAAGCGACTCTCCCTTTTTACGGATCAGAAACATTAAAATTTTCTGAATCTTATAGCTTTACTATAAATTATGAATGAGCATTCAGTCAACATGTTTTCATCTTTTTTCATGTAGTAAATTGGCGGATTCGGGAAAACTATGGTGTACAGATTCTATGGAGGTGAGCTGAAATGGTGTTTGCTGTAGTCATAATTTTACTTATTGTCTTTATTTTACTGCTCCTGCTAGATTTTAAAATGGGACGAATGAACCATCAAAGACATCCAAGGCTTATCCCTAGTAAAAAAACCACTGGAAATTATGAGCTCTTCCAAAACGGTCCTCCCTTTTACGAGCGGCTGTTCCAGGATATTTCTAACGCTCAAAAACAAGTCGATATATGCTTTTACATTGTAGATAACGATTATATAAGTGAAAACTTCCTGCAAATTTTAAAAGAGAAAGCACGTGAAGGCCTCCTTGTAAGGCTTCTTCTGGATCGGGTCGGCGGCTATCGAGTCAATAAAAGAATGAGAAAAGAACTACAAGCAGCTGGCGTGGAATTCCAATTTTCAGAGGTTCCTGAGTTTCCTTATTTCTTCTACAAATTGAACTGCAGAAACCATAGAAAAATCACAATTATTGATGGAAAAATCGGGTATGCTGGTGGATTCAATATTGGGAAGAATTACATCGGTGAAACACCAAAATTCGGGAATTGGCGAGATTATCACCTCCGCTTAACTGGCCCTGTGGTCAAAGCCTTTCACGAAATATTCCTGGATGATTGGTATCTGGCTACAGGAAATCGGTTCCCTGCCCTTGTTAACGATGAAGAAGGACAATCGAAGCTGAAAATCGTTGCAACTGATGGTGTGGAATTAGAAAAAGAATTTGACCAGATGATCCAGTTTGCTCAAAAAGAAATATTAATCGGGACTCCGTACTTCATTCCCACCCCTAAATTAATGGCTTCACTCGATAGAGCATTGAAAAAAGAAGTCACTCTTAAGATTTTAGTTCCGATGAAAGCTGATCATCCTTTTGTTAAAGAAGCGGCTATCCCTTATCTTCACGAACTCTTTAAACATGGAGCTGACATTCGCTTTTTTGATGCAGGGTTCTATCACTCTAAGCTGTTCATGATTGATGAACAGTTCGCGGATATCGGAACAGCGAACTTTGACCGGCGAAGCTTTTTTCTAAATAAAGAAGTGAATACTTTTGTGTACGAAGAAAAGTTTCTAAAAGATCTGCGGCACGCATACCTAAAAGATTTCGGTGACGCTATGCCTTTTGATGAAACATGGTTAAAAAATCGTTCCTTAAGTACAAAGATAAATGAAAAGATCGCAGCACTCCTGCGACCTTTACTGTAAGTATTATTTAATTAAGTCAGAAATCACCGGACCGACCCACCCGACGATTTTGTAACCTAAATAAATGCCTGCGATTCCTGCGACGCCCGCAAGAGCTGGCGGGGCGGGAATCGGTAATTTCAATGAAGCGAATAAGATTCCCACAATCAATCCTGCTAAGAGTGCTAGTATAACTTCCTTCATAACGAACGATTCTCCTTTGTCTGGATGATATGTTGAAAGACGCCCTTCATTCTGTTCTATCTAACTATATTCTCTACCCTCTCAGAGAAGTCATCCATATCTTTTTTCTCATTCCATAGAAAAAGAACGCCCCTGCCCCGTTAGCAAAGACGCCCTTTTCATAATCTATGCAATTACATTTGATCTGGTGCAGACACGCCGACCAGTCGCAGAGCATTATTTAATGTTGTCCGCACAGCTTTCATCAGTGAAATACGTGCGGAAGTACGCTCTTTGTGATCTTCGTCCAGCACTTTTTCGGCATTATAGAAGCTATGCAAGTTTGAAGCAAGGTCGAATGCGTATTGAGTGACGCGGTGCGGCGTACGCTTCTCAGCTGCATCTGCCACGACTTGTGGGAATTCACCTAGTCGTTTCAACAGGTCCTCTTCCTTTTCAGAACTCAGTTGACTGCCGTCAAATTGATCCGAAGACAGCCCTTTTTCCTCTGCCTGCTTCAGCATAGTGCAAATACGCGCGTGAGCGTATTGGACATAATATACAGGGTTTTCGTTCGATTCTGAACGAGCTAAGTCCATGTCAAAATCCAAGTGAGAATCACTGGAACGCATAGAGAAGAAGTAACGCATGGCATCGATTCCGACTTCCTCCATTAGCTCTCTTAGAGTAACTGCTTTTCCGGTTCGTTTACTCATTTTCACTTTTTCGCCGTCCTGGAATAGATTAACCATCTGAATGATTTCAACTTCCAGGGTATCTTCGTCATATCCAAGAGCTTGAATTGCTGCTTTCATACGAGGAATATAACCATGGTGGTCTGCTCCCCAAATATTGATCAGCGTATTAAACCCGCGGTCCAGCTTGTTCTTGTGATATGCGATATCTGGTGTCAAGTACGTATAAGTGCCGTCGTTCTTTATTAAAACACGGTCCTTATCATCGCCGAATTTCGTCGTCTCAAACCATGTTGCATCATCTTTTTCATAGACAAACCCTTTATCTTTGAGAACATTGAGAGTACTATCGATTTTTCCGCCTTGATAAAGAGATGTTTCTGAAAACCACTCATCAAATGGAACTCGGAACTCCTCAAGATCTGTCTGGATTTTATTCAATTCATATTTGAGACCATACTCACGGAAAAATTGCAGACGTTCTGTTTCTTCAACGTCTACCCACTTCTCACCGTCTTCCTCAGCAAGCTTTTGGCCAAGTTCAATAATATCCTTGCCGTGATAACCATCTTCAGGCATGTCCCACTCTTTTCCTAACGCTTGCATGTAGCGAGCCTGAACGGAAAGTGCTAGGTTAGCCATTTGGTTTCCTGCATCATTAATGTAATACTCACGAGAAACATCGTAGCCCGCCGCATCTAGGACGTTGCAAAGCGAATCACCAACGGCCGCTCCCCGGGCATGACCTAAGTGAAGCGTCCCTGTCGGGTTAGCTGAAACGAACTCGACTTGGATTTTGTGACCTTGACCGCTGTCTGTACGTCCGTAACCATCTCCAGCCTTAAGAATTGTCGGGACAAGTTCAGTTAAGTACTGGTTGTTCATATAAAAATTGATGAAGCCAGGGCCAGCAATTTCTATTTTATCAATAGAGGCTTTGGAACGATCGAATTGTTCCACAAGGTCTGTCGCAATAGCTCGAGGATTTTTCTTTGCAACACGAGCAAGCTGCATAGCCATATTTGTGGCGTAATCTCCGTGCGCTTTATCCTTCGGCTGCTCCAAAACAACCTCTGGCATCTCTTCTTCGCTTGCAAGCTCAGCTGCAAGGACGGCACGAACGATTTCATCTTTTAATTTCTGCTCCATTTGTTCTGCAATATTCATGATTCGCTCTCCTCCTCAAACGTCAGCGTCAAGCGATGGGCTTGAGTCACTTCGTGGTTTAGTGTCATCTGATAGCTAAGAAACAACCGACCCTCTGAAGCCTCTTCCAACGAACGAAACTCCAGCTTATCTGTATAAGTTTTCATATGAAAATCACCATACGTATGGTGATACAAATTCTCTGTTTCCACATCTTCTTGAAACACTTGGCGCATCTCTACTCCACCGCTCCGCTTAATGCTTACATGATTCGGCTTGACCGTAATCATCGTCTTAATCGGCTCCCCTTCATCGGGATGTTCCGTAAATGTAAGCACCTGGGTTTCACCGCGAGTAAAGAACTGGCCAGGTTCACTTACTTCCATCGTCTCTCTGCGGTCCTCATCTCTGATTTCCGTCATGAGCTGAACCTGGACATCTTTTGCGTTACTAGGCATCTTTTATTCCGCCCCTTTTTCAAACCGAATTTCGTACACTATAACTTGTATATTATAAGAATTCATAAAGAAAAACGCAAGTGCCTGGCATTGTACTTTATTCAAGGAGTTGACTTACATACTCTTCAATTTGTACTAGATGTTCCAGGTGCCCAGTCACACTATACGCCCCATAAAGCAAAGCAATCGCTGCCACAATGATGATATACCACTGCTTGGGGATAAACTTTCGGAAAGGGCGTCGCTCTGGAATGAATCCTAGTAATAAAAACGGAAGAATTAATCCTATGACAGTGACGTCCGTATACCATAGGGAACGTTCTTTTGAGACCTCTAAATAAAAGAGCACAGCTTCCATCTGTTTATCTGAAACATCGACGGTTTCCGTTTCCTTGGAGAAGAGCCCTTCCTCAATCGTCAACGTTTGTCCATCGATTGAATAGTCATACCCTGATGGATTCCAGTCTGCCCCAAAGGTGGCCACTAATAAACTAGTCATAATAAGTGTATAGGCTGCTATTATTCCAATAACTTTCTTATCCAAAACCTCTCACTCCTCTCTTACGATTTTTATATGAATTATAGTTTGATTTAAAAAAGAATTCCTTTCATCTATGAAAACCCATAGTTGTTGGAAAGGTTCCTTATATCAATTGGGATAAGGTGGTCCAAGAAACAACTCACTTTCCGCGTGCGAGACGGGGAGCCTCCTCTGGTATATCGCCTTCCGGGGTCTCCCCTGCCCCGTTTACCCGCTGGAGTCTCGTCGTTTCTCAGCCACCTTAACAATTTTGGATAAACGGAATCACTTTTTCAACGACTAACAAACTCTTCATATAGAAAAGCCACCATGATCACCAGTCATAGTGGCTTAAAAGTCTTCTTTTATCCTATCACTTATTTCACGAACCCTAAAAGCATTTCGCGTACAAACTTACTTGCTGCAATCGGTGTTTTCTCAGTCGGATCATAAACAGGGGCGACTTCAACAAGATCGGATCCAATTACGTTCACTTCACTTTGAGCCAGTTCATGAATGGCCGCAAGCAGTTCTTTTGAAGTGATCCCTCCTGCTTCCGCTGTGCCTGTGCCAGGAGCGAATGCCGGGTCGAGGACGTCGATGTCAATCGTCACATATACCGGACGTCCGGCAAGGTGTGGAAGAACTTTTTTGAGTGGTCCTAATACTTCATACTTCGCCATAAACATACCGCTATCTTTAGCATACTGAAACTCCTCACGCATCCCTGAGCGAATACCGAAGGAGTACACATTTTCAGGCCCTATCAATTCGCACGTCTTTCGAATAGGCGTAGAATGCGATAACGGTTCGCCTTCGTATTCTTCACGCAGGTCTGCATGAGCATCAATATGGATAACAGCCATGTCACGGTATTTCCGGTACATCGCCTTCAAAACCGGCCATGTGACAAGGTGCTCTCCGCCTAAGCCAAGAGGAAACTTTCCTTTTTCCAATAGCTCATCAATATAGCCTTCAATCATGTCAATGCTGCGCTGGGGGTTGCCGAATGGCAGCATCATATCGCCTGCATCGTGGTAACGCACTTCTTCAAGATGGCGGTCCAAATAAGGACTATATTCCTCTAGTCCGATCGACGCTTCACGGATTCGGTTTGGACCAAACCGCGATCCAGGACGGAAGCTGACGGTCCAATCCATGGGCATACCGTAGATGACACAGTCAGCCTCTTCCTCTGTTGCACGACTCATAATAAAAACCTTTCCGGAGTAGGATTCATCAAAAATCATCTGACTCACTCCTCCGTCAAATCTTTCACGAACTTCGGCAAAGCAAAGCATGCTTTATGAAGCTCTTTTGTATAATATTTCGTTTCAATATCAATGAAGCGCTCATCTGATACTTGAAGCGGATCATAGATTTTACTTCCCATTGTGAATGTCCAAAGACCACTTGGATAGGTCGGTATGTTCGCTGTGTAAACTTTTGTGATCGGGAACGTTTCTTTCACATCACCATACACTTGTTTGATCAAATCTGCTTTAAACCATGGATTATCCGTTTGAGCAACGAAAATGCCATCTTCCTTCAATGCTTTGGCAATCCCTTCATAAAACCCTTTAGAGAAAAGGTTTACAGCTGGTCCTACAGGTTCCGTAGAATCTACCATGATGACGTCGTATTCACGTTCACTTTTTGCAATGTGCATGAAGCCGTCATCAACTTTTACTTCTACTCGCTCATCTTCAAGCGCACCAGCGATACTCGGCAAATAGTGCTTGGAGTATTCAATGACCTTTCCATCGATTTCTACAAGCGTCGCTTTTTCTACACTTGGATGCTTCAATACTTCGCGAATGACTCCTCCGTCCCCCCCTCCAACGACAAGAACTTGCTTAGGACTTGGATGTGTAAATAAAGGGACGTGGGCAACCATTTCATGATAGACAAATTCATCCTTCTCTGTCGTCATGACCATGTCATCAAGGACGAGCATGTTACCCCATTCTTCTGTTTCCAGCATCTCCAACTCTTGAAAATCTGTTTTTTCTTTATGCAACGAGCGATTTATTTTCGCTGTAATTCCGAAATTTTCCGTTTGTTTTTCAGTAAACCATGTACCCATATTTTGTATCTCCTTTTTACATTGCGTTTGGAAAAAGTAACAAGACGTTTATTTTACTACGTATTCTCACATAATAATAGCAGTCTTTATTCTTTCTTAACAGTTGGGAGTATAAGAGAATGATATTATTTATTCGATTCACATACAAATGGCTGAAGCGCTCTATTAAGATTGCTTTTATCGGAACAGTTATCGCGCTCATTGGCGCCTTGGGATTGTTGATCTTTGCCATTACGCAAGGTCCACCTTCACTTATGACGGAGCAAAATACGCTTTATTATAGTTCAAAAGGTGATGTCATTGGTGAAGACCACGGGGCTCAGGAAAGGTACTGGATCAACATTGAGGACATGCCCGAAACCATCAAAGAAGCAACGATCGCGATTGAGGATCGTCGTTTCTATAACCATTTCGGCTTCGACTTGAAGCGAATCGCTGGCGCAGCACTTACCGATCTTAAACAAATGCGGATGGCCGAAGGGGCTAGTACAATCACGCAGCAATATGCCCGCAACCTATATTTGTCCCATGATAAGACTTGGAAACGAAAAATCCAGGAAGCCCTATACGCGCTTCGCTTAGAAATCTTTTACAACAAAGAAGAGATTCTCGAAGGATATTTGAACACAATCTATTATGGCCACGGGGCTTATGGAATTGAGTCCGCAAGCCGCTATTATTTCAATAAGCATGCCGAAGAACTGACCCTGACAGAAGCTGCGATGCTCGCTGGCATTCCAAAGGGTCCTAGTTACTATTCACCTTTGGCGAACGAAGAAAACGCCGAATCCAGGCAAAAGCAAATATTAGCTGAAATGGAGCGGAATGGTTTTATCACTTCTGCAGAAAAAACAGAAGCGGTTGAAACCAGTCTCGTTTATTCCGATCATAAGGAAACGTCTGACAAAGAAGTTGCCCCTTATTTTCAAGATCAAGTCGTAGCAGAAGCAGCGGATTTATTGGATATCGAATCGGAGCAAGTGATGACAGGCGGCTACCATATTCACACAACGCTGAATGAAGACCACCAGGAAATTTTAGAAGAACAAGTGGCATCGCAAATGCCAAAAGAAGAAGATGTCCAATTGGCGGCAGCTGTTATGAACAGCCACAACGGTGCGATCACAGCTCTTGTGGGCGGGCGGGATTATAAGGAGAGTCCTTATAATAGAGCCACCCAAGCAAAAAGACAAGTAGGGTCTACCATTAAGCCTTTTCTTTACTACGCTGCTTTGAAAGAAGGGTACTCTCCGGTAACTATGATTGAGAGTAAACCCACTGACTTTGAAGTAGGAAAAAACGGAAAAGTCTACTCTCCTACGAACTTTAACGATCAATATGCAGACAAGCCGATTACCATGGCCCAGGCACTGGCCGTTTCGGATAATATTTACGCCGTGTCTACACACGTTGATATTGGGCCCGAAAAATTAGTTCATACTTTGAATACATTCGGTATAGATAGCAACGCGAAACCCGTCCCTTCCCTGGCCCTTGGTGCTACATCCATTTCCCTTTACGATATGGTAAGCGCCTACGGGAAGATGTTGAAAGGTTCGGAGTCTTTGGAAGGCCATACGATTGATAAAATTACCGACAGACATGGAAATGTCCTTTATGAATACCAGCCAACTTATAGTGAGGAAGACAAGATCGATCCGGACCGGGCTTTCACGATCACCCACATGATGACCGGAATGTTTGATTCTTCCCTGGATGGGGACTATGCCTCCGTAACAGGGTCTCCGATTAAAGGCAAGCTCACTCGGATGTATGGCGGCAAATCGGGTACGACCGATTACGATAGCTGGATGATCGGCTTCAGTCCTCAGTACGTATCAGCCGTATGGATCGGTCACGATGAAGGGGGAAGGAAGCTGGAAACCTTCAATGAGAAAAGATACGCCAAATCCATTTGGGCTGGGACGATGGAATCTATACACGAACCCTTGCCGACAGCGGCCTTCATCCCGACGCCGAACGTCAAAGGCGTATATATCGATCCGGAAACAGGCAATCGTTCTGGCCCGAATTGTCCTAAAGAGCGGCTCGTCTATATGGATAAAAAAGATATCCCTAAAGAAGTTTGCGGTGGTAATGAAGATAAAGATAAAGAAGAAATTGAGAATGAATTCCGTAATGACCCATGGTTTAAAGACGTCGTCGACTGGTTCTTCTAGAATAATGGTTAGAGGACAGAGAGGAACCCTTCGGGAACAGACAGGAGCAGAACGGGAACAGAGGTTGTTCCTTACCAGCCATCCCCACTCTATAACTAAAAAAAGACAAAGAAAACGACCGGTTCCTACCGGTCGCTTTCTTTGTCCTAGTAATACATGTAAACCCATGTGTTACTTAATATATTATTCCCCTCACTCTTTCGTCAAGATTGAGAACAATGTTTTAGCCACATTTTTCTTGAACATTTTGTGAACAAAATCCAAAAGGCTATACAATCGAGAGATCTGCAATGTCGTCTAAGGCTATGTGGACGGGTTCTTTCGTCTTCCAATTCACACCGGTTACTTTACGATCAAGCTTATTGATGGATTTCATCTTCAGCAGAATGTTGTCATAATCAAACCCATTATAAACTAGCACCTTTACCGTCAAATCATCATTTAGCGCACGCTGCATCAGAAAGTCAATTTCGACTGCTTTTTGCTCATCGATGATTCCTCTTTCTACCCGTTCATCCTCCTTCCATAGCTTTTTGACCATTTCCACATGTTCAGGCAACATCAACGAAGTCCATTTGATCGTTCCCCGATCCCTATTGCGACTATCCATAGTAGCTCCACCTTCCAACACGAACATTTGTTCTTATTTTACCATAAAAGGGCTCAGAGTAAACTGGAATTTTCCGGTGAATATCTTCCAAGTCCAAGATTCACTCATAAAAAAGCACTCCCTGTAAGGAAGTGCGTGTAGAAATCTATTCAACACCTAGCGCATCTTTTAATTCTTGGTTTGTATTCTCCCAAAGATCTGGTTTGAAATCACGCAAGTACTCTCCCAGAATCTTTTTCGATTTCTCATCCATGTGATCGACAGCGAAACGGCCCTTCAAAGATTTGTCCATATGATTAACATGTTCAGGCATCAGCTTATATCCGCGCTTAATCGAACGGTCTACACGGAGTTCGCTGCCGGCCACACCGTAGTAAGACGGTTTTCCTTCTTGATAATCGACCGTTACCCAAGCAATCCAATAGAGCAAACCATTAGGGACTTCCTCTTTATTAGGGATGAATTTAATCCTTTTCTCCACTTTACTACGTGCATGAAGAGCTCCCATATCTACAAACGCTTCGCCTTCATTCGGATCGACGATAACAGGCGTCATATTCTCAAGACTGATCGAACCTACACCGTAGCCTCCATGCCCATCGGTCGAATCATCCTTGATGATCGTAAATTGATTCTTCTTTTTATCGTTCTGTTCCTGGTTATTTTTAAACTGGTCAAATTCCTTCATTGTCAGAAAATCCTCCTCTTGCCTGGCGGTTTTGTCTCATTTTAACATATTCTATTCAAGCTTTTTTAGCGATAGGGCTGGTTTCCATCAATTCTTTATAAAAAGAAGGAAATCCCTTATTTATCTCGAAGTATAGATAATGAAAGATCTATCTACGTACTTAAGGGGAAGTGCGGTTGCCTATTTAAAATAAGGATCTACAAAAAACAAAAAAATTATGATTCTACAAAATAGGTGTAAAATACCCGGAGCTGATGTTCAGCTCCGGGTATTTTATGGATTGAGATACTCCTCGACTTACTTAACACACGCGAAAATTAAGAGCGTTTATAAAGACACTTATCCTCCTCGCCTTCTTTCTGAATAGAAGGAATGCCGCTGATCCTCTTGTTTACTATGATCACTTTTCGTAAAGACGAAAGCTTCTTTAGATGGATTTCTTGGACTGTACCTCGCTTTCTCCTTTTTCTTAAACAATCGCTTCGACCAATTCAACCCTTCAATAGGTACTCCGACACGCTTGTGCTGAACTTCTTTGATCCCTTGAATAACTAGCTGCATAGCCAGAATCAAGATCATAAAACAGACAAGTGCAGGGATGATAAACCACCAGCGCCCTGTCATGAGTGAATCCTTTGACGATCCGATAAGTCCTGACCATTCATAAGTCGTCGATTGTGGAGGGTCAGGCATCATCGGGTCGTAACTCACCTTGGTCCCTCCGAAGAATATATTAAACACGCCAAGATGAATGAAAATGAGCAAGGTCTGAATGAATTGCTGTCCGAAAACCACACCCATTCTTGAACTTAAATGAGGCAGCAAATGCTTCCAAAGCAAATGTAAAGAACTGCCGCCCAAAACTTTTGTGCTGACCACATACTCTTCCTGCATAATCAGCTTCATCTCATTCCCAAATAGTGTAATAACCAGTGGGACAGCAAGCAGTGTTAAAATCACCCCTTGAAAAAGAACTCTTTCTGTTTCAGTCGTTGTGAACCCCCCAGGGGGCATCGTTAACACTGGAGATAAGAGCAACAAAGCGATGATGGTCATCGGCAAATAGTGCATCCCGTCCACGAACTTCTCAATGCCTCTTTGTATTTTTTCAGGTAAGAAGAAAGCAAATGGAATGGCAAGCACGAATCCGATAATCATTCTTAAAAAAGCAATGGCCAAGGCGAATAGGATGGTGTATTTTGCCCCTACTAACAGTTGATCAAATATGCTGTATCCTAACTCATCCGTACCAAGAAAGACGTATTCAGGAGAGTGTGGCGCAGCGCTGACGAGCCGCCCCTCTTCATTATTGATATGGAAAAACTTATCGACAAGTGGATCTGCCGTAAGCGTATAAACCACACTGACCGCCAACATACCAAAAATCACGAAAAACCCGGCTAAAAATTTTACATTTTTGAAGTGAGCTCCTAATTCTGAAAGCATATGCTTGACCCAGTTTCCCCCGAGCTTTGCCGCAGATGATCCAATAAAACTGTTCATTTTCATCTGAGTCTCTTTTGCTACTTTATTATCTTTGAAAATGAAAGACTCTGTCCCCTGGTATAAGAGAAAGAATGGGGTGAACAGCATAAAAAGAATGACAGAAGTGACGATCGGCCTTGGATCTTGCTGAAAAGCTGTCGTAATTCCATTCATATTAAATATGTATTCAATAATCAGCAGGCTTGACAACGACCCCCAAAGGATCACCTTGGAATGATAGAAAACACTTTTCACAATATTTCTAAGGACATGGACATTCAGAATAAAGAATTTTTCCATTCCTTTACTCTTAGCCATTTGCACATATGACGTTGTCATTTCTTCATCAATCAGCATTAGAATGATCTTGTACATTGTAACCATAGGGAGAACGGCGATTGCGATAATAGGCAATACGTAGACTTTTTCCTGTCCAATTGAAGCAAATTGAAAAAAGAGGATATTCGTTTGTTTATATAACCAGACAATAAATAACTGTAAACAAAAAGCCAGCAACAAGTCAGGGACAGCTTCCAACACATTTAAAATCCGTCCTACAATTATTCTTGCCCACTTCGGTAAGAATGCTGTACCTATTGCCAGTACAAAGGCAAGCACGAACCCAAGAATGATCCCAACAAAAAATATGGTCATGGAGTATTGATAAGGCTCCCATAGATAAGGGAGCAAAGGTTCAGGAGTTCCCTTGAATAAATAGACCCACTCCGATGGTTGTGTAATTTGAGTCAGAAGCGTCTGAAACTCACTTACAAAAGCTGAAACATTGAAATACGATCGTTCACGAAACAAAGCCGGACTCGTACTAATAACTAGAATCCCGATCAAGCCAAGGAGATAATAACCCGCAAATTTTAATAGTCTCATTTTTTGACCCCCGACCTATCTTCCCTCACTCAACTTTCACTCTGCTCCGCTCTGGCTGCCCTTATTCTATATATATCGGTACAGCCCTCTAAGTTTTTTTAATAATCAGACACGGTTATGCATAAAAAAGGCATACTGATGTTCAGTATACCTTCATGTTACCTTTGATTTTAATGAATCCCACGTAACTTTTCAATAAATTTCCATCCTTCTTGGATGTCGTCATCAGAATAATTCTGGGTACTTTTTACCGTTAGAACTTTTTCAGCAATTTCGTCTTTTGGTAAATCCTCAAAAAATAGCATAGTGGAAACCAATTCTAAGAAACGTGAGCTTTTCGCGTTCATTTCAGTGATGTGGTTATTTAAAGGAGGCAAATCCATTGTATAATGCTCTAAGAAAGCTCGGCCGCTGTCAGTCAGCTGATACCGGTATTGATAGTAATTCTTCTTCTCCTCCCTCGTCTCACTTATAAATCCTAAATTGCACATTTCCTCTACTCTGAGGGTCAGCTCTTCTGAATACGGTCCATAAAAATGAAATTGATATCGTTCTTCAAATGGAATATCACACTTTTTCAGTATGTATATCATTTTTTGCAGCTTCTTACGGCCGACAATTTCATCCGTGCTTGAGAAAAATTGCATCAGCTTCGCATGATTCTCTAACATGGAGGCTCACTCCTTATCCATACAATATTTCCATAATCCGTTTCTTCGTTTTACTTCGTTTCGACATTTCCTCAAGACGATCAAGAGGAATGTACAACTTATGATCTGTTCGTTTTTTTCCAGAAATGGATTCAACAATCTCAGACAGACGGGAGAGTTCTTTTAATTCCTGATTTGGCTGAAGCAAGTGGATCGGCAAGCGTTCCCCTTCTTCACCTGGTCGATAAAAGTCATAAGGCAAATCAGAACTGGAATCGACCACCAGGTAATAATCCGGATCAAGTCCTGCTTTTGCAAATAATTTGTATAGCTCCATCCACTCATTCATTTGAGAATTAGGGTTGAATTCAATGTATTTGAACAGGCGCCTGTTAACGAATCGATCACATAAATCACTTAAAATGGCATCTTCTTCTTCCATCCACATTTGGAAATAATAAAGCGCTACTGCTTCATCCAATGCCAAGTACTCTTTTAAGGTCGGCTTCCCTTCGAAAAAAGAAAGAAAATGAATCGGCTTCAGCTTGAATGTATAGCCTTCTTCATACAGCACCTTCGCTCTGTGAAGGATTTTAGATAGAATAACTTCTGCACTCCGCGTCACTGGATGGAAATACACTTGCCAGTACATTTGGTAACGGCTCATAATATAATCTTCAACTGCATGCATACCGCTCTCTTTGACCACGACCTGATCTTCCATAGGACGCATCACGCGAAGAATTCGCTCCATGTCAAAATGCCCGTAACTGACCCCAGTAAAATAAGCATCTCTCTGCAAATAATCCATGCGGTCTGCATCAATTTGGCTGGAAATCAGGCTTACGACAAGCTTGTTTTTATACGTTTTATTAATGACATCCGCTACATCCTTTGCAAAGTCTGAACCCACTTTCTTCAAGACAGCATTGACCTCAGTATCTCCGAGTAAGATCGCCTGGGTAAAATCTTCATGATCCAGCTTGAAGACCTTCTCAAAAGAATGGGAAAAAGGACCATGTCCTAAATCATGCAGCAAAGCTGCACATAAACATAACAACCGCTCCTCTGGATCCCAGTTGTCGCGGTCCTTGAAATTCTCAATAATCCGTCTTACGATTTCGTAAACTCCGAGGGAATGATTGAACCGACTATGTTCTGCCCCGTGAAAGGTCAAATAAGAAGTTCCCAGCTGCTTGACGCGTCTCAGCCGCTGAAACTCAGCCGTACCAATCAAATCCCATATCACACGGTCCCGTACGTGGACATATCGATGAACGGGGTCTTTAAATACCTTCTCTTCACTTAGTTTCTCATCACGATAGGCCATCTGCTTGTCCTTTCTTCACGACATTTTTATCTATTATATACCTTTCATAACGACAAAAAAACATCTTGACAGACAAAAAATGACAAAAACAGAATTACACTCCTGTCCCTGGCGCTCCCAAGATGCTTTGGATCTTTTAAAAAATAAATTTATCCGTATCGAACCCTTTGAAGATTTTACATACGAGTAACGATTCATGCAAGACTTTTCTTTTGATATAATGAAGATTGGTGATTGTACGAAAAGGAGAACTATTTATGGAAACTATACATGCCTTATTACATCCTCAAGCTTACCGTTTCATAGATCAAAGCAGCCTTGGGCCTGACTTTTCCGCTCTTCAATCGTTCGCGATGGACGATGCCTTATCGATGTCTGTCGGTGAAGGGATGAGTCCGACAACCGCCAGATTGTGGGTGCATCATGATACCGTCGTCCTCGGCATCCCTGATGCCCGACTTCCTTATATATCAGAAGCTATTGACTTCCTCAACTCAGAAGGATATGAAGTCATTGTACGGAACTCAGGCGGGCTTGGCGTCGTCCTTGATGATGGGGTGCTGAACTTATCCCTTATTTTCCCAGATTCTAAGGAAGTAAACATTCATGAAGGGTACGAAGCAATGGTCTCATTTGTACGATTGCTTTTCTCTGATCTAACAGACGAAATTGAAGCGTACGAGATTACCCGTTCCTATTGTCCTGGCACTTATGATTTAAGCATCAGAGGCCAAAAATTCGCTGGTATTTCACAGCGTCGCGTGAAGAATGGCTCTGCTGTTCAAATTTATCTAGACGTAAGCGGTAGTGGTGCACAGCGAGCCTATCTTTTGAAACGATTTTATGAAATAGGAAAAAGAAACGAAGAGACACGCTTCCAGTATCCTGATATTGACCCCACTGTGATGGCTTCAATGAACGAGCTTCTTGGTACAGGTTTAACCGTGAGTGATGTACGTGACCGGATATTGAAAAAGATTTATGACTTGTCTGGAAAAGTAGTGACAAACCCGCTTGAGGAGCAGGAAATTGAATGGTTCAATAAGCGATTTGAACAAATGATTCAACGAAATGAAAAAGCGCTCGACCGTTTAAAATAATGGTCTTGAGCGTTTTTTTCTTTCATATTCCATAAAGGCCCCCTGTTACTGAAAATTCAGTTTCAAGATGACTGTTCACTTTGGTGAGATTGTTTCCGTTTTCAAGTACCAGGAAAGGTGGTCGGGAAATGGCTTGCTTTCCGCGGGGATGACGGCAAGCCTCCTCGTTCGCTCCGCTCTCTGTGGGGTCTCGCCAGCCATTCCATTCCCGCAGGAGTCTCCCCATTCCCCCTCTCACCTTGCTATTTATTGGCGGAACGGAAAACCATGGAAAAGTTTAAACAGTTCTTTTAATTCTGATGATTCAATTCGGAAGTATATTTATTCTGTCAGGGTAGGCTGGTAATGGATTTCAAATGCTTCCATTATATAAATTTCTTCAGCCTCACTCTACATAATTAGGTGGGTTTGGGAGGTTCATGATAACAGGGATGGCTGGAAAATGACGAGACTCCCAATTTAAATGTAGAAGCGCCTTGAACAGCGGCGTATGGACTGGACTGAGCTGGAGGAGATAAAGGAAACACGAAGAACGAAGCGATTCGATGTTGACTTATCGTACAGAAGCGAGGGAAGTCTCACTAGCCGCTAGGCGCTGGAACTGGATAGAACAAGGGAGAAGGACCTAGGCGAGCCCCTACAGTGAGCGCAGCGAATGAGGAGGCTCGGCAGTTCCCCCACAGGAAAGAGCCATCCCTAACACTTTTACATATACAAACCCAAAACATCTTGAAATCGAATATTTAACTATTCTGCTATTATGTTGAATAATCTATTCGTACATGTTGTAACAAACAAAAAAAGGCCACCTCATCTGGTGGCCATTTTTTCTAATTATTATACAGATTGAGCTGCTGTAATAAGAGCTAGCTTATACACGTCATCAGCGTTACAGCCGCGGGAAAGATCATTTACCGGCTGGTTCAGACCTTGAAGGATCGGACCAACCGCATCAAAATTACCCAGGCGCTGCGCAATCTTGTAACCGATGTTACCAGCTTCAAGACTTGGGAATACAAACGTATTCGCCTCGCCTTTTAATGGAGAATCCGGGGCCTTCTTCTCAGCAACAGAAGGAACGAATGCTGCATCAAATTGGAACTCTCCATCAATGAGAAGTTCAGAGTTCTGCTCTTTTGCAAGCTTTAGAGCTTCTGTAACTTTTTCTGTCTCTGGAGACTTCGCAGATCCGCGTGTGGAGAAGCTTAGCATAGCCACTCTCGGATCGATATCGAATAGCTGTGCGGTTTCAGCACTTGCAAGAGCGATTTCAGCCAGGTCTTGACTGTCAGGATTGATGTTAATCGCACAATCCGCAAAAACATACTTCTCTTCATCACGAACCATGATGAATACACCAGATGTTTTCTTGATGCCTGGTTTCGTCTTGATGATTTGAAGTGCGGGACGGACCGTGTCTGCCGTTGAATGAGCCGCACCGCTGACAAGACCATCAGCTTTATCCATGTACACGAGCATCGTACCAAAGTAGTTTTCATCTTGAAGAATTTCTCGCGCTTTTTCTTCTGTCGCTTTTCCTTTACGGCGTTCAACGAAAGTTGCGACCATTTCGTCATACTCTTCGTAATTTGCAGGGTCAAGAATTTCAGAAGCAGATAGATCTACTCCGATTTCAGACGCTTTCTGTTCTACTTTTTCTTTATTTCCGACTAGTACAGGTGTGATCATACCTTCTGCACCTAGTTGACTGACAGCAGTCAAGATACGTTCATCTAAACCTTCAGGGAATACGACTTTCTTGCCTTTCCCATCGATTTTCGCTTTAAGAGTTTCAAATAGGTTACTCATGATTAACCCTCCATTTTTCATTTCTGTTATACATGATAAGACCTTTTGTGTATAAATGAAAGTAGTTCGTCCATAATTTTTATGATGAAGCGATTTCATTTTTCACTTTACCCTATTTGAATGAAAATCATGTAATTTTCCATGTAAATATGGACAGTTTGTTGAACTTCATTGCCAATTCCTGAAGGACGTAGGGCAACTGTGTTATATTGAAAAAGGAAGTTTTCTAATACAACACTTACTATACAAAGGAGCGATCACCATGCCAGAAGCAGTAGTAACAATGGATGGTTGGTATTGCCTGCATGATTTCCGTTCAATGGACTGGACAGCTTGGAAATATGCAAGTCCTGAAGAACGTGAAGAAGCCATTCATGAATTCCACCAGCTAATCGAAAAATGGGAAAGCACGGAGAAAGCTAAAGAAGGCAGCCATGCTTTATATACGATTGTAGGCCAAAAAGCAGATTTCATGATGATGATCCTGCGACCAACGATGGAAGAGCTGAACGAAATCGAAACAGCCTTCAATAAGACGAAACTAGCTGAATTCACAACGCCGTCCTACTCTTATGTATCTGTCGTTGAATTGTCCAACTACATGGCCAACACGAACGAAGACGATCCAGAAATTCAAGCACGATTAAAACCGACGCTTCCAAAATGGAATCATATTTGCTTCTATCCTATGGACAAGCGTCGTCAAGGGAATGACAACTGGTATGTCCTTGAAAAAGATGAACGGGCGAAGCTGATGTACGCACATGGAATGACTGGACGTCAATACGCTGGGAAGATCCGTCAAATCATTACTGGCTCCATCGGCTTTGATGACTGGGAATGGGGTGTAACGCTATTCGCTCATGATGTACTTCAGTTTAAAAAGCTTGTTTATGAAATGCGTTTTGACGAAGTCACTTCTCGTTATGGTGACTTTGGTTCTTTCTACGTCGGAAACATTCTTAAACCTGACGCTATCGAACAATTTTTACACGTATAAAAATCAACTTTTCCCTGCAAAAGGACTCTACATAGGTAGAGTCCTTTTTTGCATCTGCCTCTCTTAACCATTCATTGAGCCGATCATGGATATTTCAATTAAAAAGGCTTAAGAATTGATGAATTCTGCAAAACCATTTCCCCACTATAAAGACTGCTTCATTTGTATTTTATTCCTTATGACTTGCTGAGCTTGAACTACAAGTTGGTTGATAATAAAGGCCACCCTCCCCAATCAATTTCCTAATAAGCGTCCGAACACGAACCTTTCATTTCCGTCTTCCTCCTGTTCTCTCCTTCACGGCGTTGCGTATTTTGGAACAAAAGGACTACCTGATATTTTTATTCATATCCCTGTGGTTGCCTTACATATAGTGTTAAAGAACAACCTTTCATGCCGGTAGTAAAGTGAGGTGACAGCGTGGCTGTTATTCCCTACAACGAAGCAGATGTAAGCTTACTGGCAAGACTAATGAGAGCAGAAGCTGAAGGGGATGGAAAGCTCGGGATGTTGATGGTTGGTAATACCGGGGTGAACCGTGTACGTGGTGATTGTATTGATTTTACAGACATTAATTCAATCAGAGATATGGTGTTTCAAAGCCCTGGCGGTTTCGAAGCTACACAAAAGGGATATTTTTACCAACGCGCTCGAGAGAAGGATAAAAGGCTTGCGAGGAAGGTTATTAATGGCAAACGCTACCACCCTGCTACGAACTCTCTATGGTTTTTCATGCCTTCGGGAGAATGTCCTGCTCAGTGGTTTGGCCAGTGGAATACCGGAAGATTCAAATCGCACTGCTTCTATTCTCCGACGCGATCTGATTGTCCTAATGTGTATTAAATTATTAAGGAGTGATTCAGTTGGCACAACAGAAGAAACCATCCATGGGAGGGCAGGGGCAGCAGCCGATGGCAGGACAAAGCCCACCTTATTATCCGAGTAACCCTTATATGCAATTCTACCCTGGCGGTCCCCAGATGCAGGGCATGCCTCCTCAAGTAGGAGGCATGCAAGTTCCGCAGATGCCTTCGGGCCAGCCCAGCGGAGGCATCAATCCACCGGGCATGCTCCCTACCGAAGAGTCATACATTGAAAATATTTTAAGACTGAATGCTGGAAAAGAAGCAACCGTTTATATGACTTTTGAAAACAATGACCAGTGGAATGCCAAAGTCTTTAAGGGGATTATTGAAGCTGCTGGTCGCGATCACATTATACTTAGCGACCCGCAGACAGGCAAGAGATACTTGCTGTTAATGATTTACCTTGATTACATTACTTTCGATGAGGAAATCAATTATAATTATCCATTCAATGGTGCAAGTCCTGGAATGGCTCAATTTCCACCAAGATAATGAATAAAACTCGCTATTTCATTAGCGAGTTTTTCACTATGAAAAGAAAAGGGTGAACCGATGAAACATCCAAATGAGAACTACGTCAAAGCCCAGTTGGGAACCCTTCTTTTAGCTGTTTTACTGGCCATCTTCGGCTTATTTCAACTGGAACACCAATGGATCATCCTTCTTATGTTTTATGTTCTTGCCATCAGCTTCCTCTTTGAAGCCTTGATTGAATTAAATAAGCAGCAGATGGTAAATAGTATTATCCAACTGCTGCGCGCCTTAATTATTGTATTATTTACAACCATTCTCTATTTTTAAATAAACTTGATGATGGCATAACCAAGCAAGACCCAGCCAATTAAGAAAGCTAATCCACCAACAGGCGTAATCATAGCAAACGTCTTGATTCCTGTAGGAGCATAGATATAAAGGCTTCCAGAAAATAACAGGATACCTATTATAAAGAACCAGCCTGCGCCTGTCATTAAGCCGGTCTGCACTTTACTCATTAAAAGACCTGTAACAAACAGGGCAACCGTATGGAACATTTGATAGTCGACCGCTTTCCCCCACTGCTCAAGTCCTTTTTCGGATACTTTCCCTTCCAGACCATGAGCCCCAAAGGCTCCTAGAGCTACGGAAAGAAAGCCATTTAAAGCGGCTAAAATAAGAAATAGTTTCATGCTTCATATCCCCCTAAAAATCAAAAATGGATGATCCGTTGGCATCATCATGATCGATTGGTTTTGATTCGGTCGTTTTTGACGGCTTATCTGTTCCCATCATTTTTCGAACCTCTTCTACCGTCGGTTCTTCTACTGAACGCGTTTGCTCAGGAGCCGTATTTTCTTCTTCAAGCAATAAATCGGCTAACAGCTTTACAGACCGTACATGTTCGCGTACTTTGAGTTCATCACTGTGCTGAAGCATTGCTTCTTGTATTTCACTCGCCATCTTTTTTAAGACGGTTTGATTTGTTATTGCCATTTTCGCCAAACTCCTTTATTAAAATGGTCTCTGTCGTAGTTTAACACGACCGGCTTGCTCCTGTCTTATGTTCATCCCATCGTTCATATTTTGCTCAAAAAAAGATCCTGGCCCTCTTGGGAACCAGGATCTTTCACATTTAAATGATTCCGATTTTGTTTAAGAAGATCATGATAATCAATATTGGTGCGACCCATTTTACAATAGTAAACCAGGTACTGCCAATTGGAGAAGACGTTAAATCGGTTGCTTCGAGTGCTTCCGATTTCTTGAAGTACCATCCTACTAATAATGCCATAGATAATCCACCTAGCGGAAGCAGAATATTAGAGGCAATGTAATCCATAGAATCAAGGATATTTCTCTCTCCGATCGGAGTAACCCCTGACCAAACACCAAATCCAAGAGATACGGCAATACCCATCACAAACATAATCGATCCCATAACGGTACTTGTCGCAAACCGAGACCATCCGAAAACTCGCATAAAGTAGGCCGTCGGAACTTCCAAGATCGATACAGATGATGAAAGGGACGCAAGGATTAAGGCAAAGAAGAAGATCAGCCCGACCATCCCGCCTAATGGCATTTGTTCAAATATACTCGGAAGGGTAATAAATACTAACGGGGGCCCTGAGCTTGGATCGATCCCGAAAGCGAATACCGCAGGGAATATGACAATTCCTGAAATAACAGCGAAAAATGTATCCATAAGTCCGATTCCGAGCGTTGCACTAGGCAGCTTGTTTTCTTTTTTCAAATAACTTCCATAAGTAAGCATCGCTCCCATTCCTAGACTCAAGGAAAAGAAAGCCTGCCCTAACGCTGCTATATAAATAGAAGGATTGCTTAATGCCGTCCAATCAGGTGTGAATAGGAACTTCAAACCTTCTGAGGCTCCGTCTAATGATAAACTGAAGAAAGCTAGTACTATTAAAATCAAAGCCAACATCGGCATAAAGATTTTATTGGCAAGCTCGATCCCTTTTTTGACACCACTAAGCACGATAACAATCGTTAAAATCATAAAGAACGCTGTCCATGCAATAGGATGCCATGTATGACTGATAAACTGCCCAAAAGCCCCTTCATAACCGGCTGCAGGCTGTGCAAAGAATGATCCATTTAAATAATTCCAAAAGTAAAACATAGCCCAGCCAGCTACCACTGCATAGAAGCTTAAAATTAAGAAGGCACTTGCTATTCCGAAGAATCCTGTTAAATACCACGGGGTACCTGGTGCCAACTTCTTAAAGGATCCGACTACATCGCTTTCTGCTTTACGACCAATACTTACTTCTGTAAGCAGTAAGGGTACACCAATGATTAAGACGAACAATAGATATAGGATTAAGAAAGCTCCCCCTCCGTTATTTCCTGCAACGAAAGAGAATCTCCATATGTTTCCTAGACCAACAGCTGAACCCATGGCTGCAAGCATAAAGCCCAGCTTCGTCCCCCATTTCTCTCTAGCCATTCCTACTCAACTCCTCTCACTCTATTCATATTCCATTAATAAATATTCATCATCTTACCATAGAATGTGTATGTGTAAATACTTATTCTTATATTTCATTATATTTACAGTCGAAGATTAAAGCGGGATTGGAATCCAGATGAATGATTTCTATTAGCAGGGCTCTTTGGTTGAAATTGCATACATTCCGCTCCCGTCACCTTCTTTATATAGGTTGAGAGTACTTCTTTTGTTTTGAATCCATAAGCCTTACATGCTCTTGGAAAGACAGGATTCCAAGTCGTACTAAAATGCTTACAGCGAAAACAATTGATTTTGTTCACACTGCCCATTCCCCTCATAAAAGTATGGTAGAATCATAGCACAACTAATCTATATCCACTAGGAGGTGTGCACATGAAAGCATGGTTCACCCCTGGAAGTGATTATCCCTTTCAGTCGTTCGGTACGAGTCACATCTATGTACTTCTCACATTTTTTCTCGTACTAGCTTCTATTCTTCTTTTTGGCAGGCAGTTAAGCAAACACCATCGTACTTTTCAAACCGTTCGTTTCAGCCTTCTTATTCTGCTGATTTGGTCAGAAGCTAGTTATCAGACTTGGACGGCGGCCAATGGATTATGGAGTTTTGCTGACCATATGCCCCTCCATTTATGCGGAATTGCCTCCCTGTTAGGTATGGTTTCGCTTATCACTTTCCATCCAAAACTGATCAAAATTAACTTTTTCATTGGGATTGTGCCCGCGTTAATCGCCTTGATTACGCCTGATTTACCCTACGATTACCAGCATTATCGTTTTTGGAAGTTTTTCTTACACCATATGGCGATTCCCTGGACAAGCCTATTTCTAGTCGTGACTACTCGCACTAAAATCTCCTGGAAGGATGCGATTGAAACCTACGCTTATTTAGTTGGTTATGCGATTTTTATTGCCTTCATTAACCTGTGGACCGGATCGAATTATTTGTACCTGGACCATCCCCCTTCTGCAGGTACGCCTCTTAGTTATATAGGAGATGGTTTTGTTTATATCCTTAATTTAAGCGGAATCGCTCTATTCACCTTCTTGATTATGTTCGGTCTTTATCATTTAGGAGAAAAAATATCCAAACAATAGAGGAGAACAGTCATGCACTATCTCACATTAGAAGAAATTAGAAAAGATTATGATATCCCCCATTTGTTTAAGCAGCACTGGGGGAGTGTGGAGATGGTCACTTCAAAGGGAATTTACCACATTGACCATTTGAAAGGTTATGCTGCTGTAGAAGAGGGAGAAATCAAAGGGTTTCTGACTTATACAGTTGAATCAGACCATGTCGAGATCATTTCTCTAGACAGTTTTGAAGAAAAGAAAGGCATTGGTACAGAACTTTTAAGAATTTTGGAAAATCATACAAAAATGCTAAGGTTAGCTTCCACTCAATTGATCACGACAAATGATAACATTCATTCCCTGCTCTTTTATCAAAAACGAGGTTACAGGATCACAGATATTGTAAGAGATGGTGTTATCAAAGCCAGACAACGAAAGCCAAATATACCTATGATTGCAGAGAACGGCATTCCTATTTGTGATGAATTAGTGTTAACGAAAGTCCTTGATTAATGAAGAGAGCATGTTCAACGACATGCTCTCTTTTTCAATACCCACGATATTAAACCCGGTAATTATTCACCTTCATAATTGCTTTCAGGCAATGTCTCCCAGAAAGAAGTGTCAGCAGAGTCAATAGAACCATCAGCTAATGCATTTAATGTCGCTTTCATAGCGGTAACCGCTTGCTGGATTAAGTAGCCATTACTCTTTTGACCTAGAACGTAATCTTCACGATAGTGATCAGCCATCCCGCGCATTTCTAAAAGCAGAGTAGAAATTCCATATTCCACAGCTAGTCCGTTTCTGCTAATCGTCGGTGCACTTCCCCCAGGATACTTAGAAAGAAGTCCATAACCTTTGGAATCGATAGCATTATAAACAACAGCTCCGAGTTTCTTAGATTGTTCTCGAACTTCGGGGTCAACATTATCATTAGTTGGATAAAGAAGGGAACCAGATACGAGTTCTCCTGTATCACCTAACGTCGTTTGAGTTCCTTGGTGATGGAGATCGATCATATAATCAGGGTGATATTTTTGCAGCACTTCCTGGTGTAATGCTTTTGTTTCAGGCTGCTTGCGGTCAACATGATCACGGTTAAGGTCTACCCCATTCGCATTATACCTAGTGTGTGTTCCTGATACGTAATCCTCTAATGAAAATTTGACATCACCTTCTGCCCCGTCGACATTAAGCCTTGGAGCGATAAGCACATTCACATTATTAATGATCTCTTCTACATTTTTCCCATTTGAAGTTAAGTATTTAATGAGTTGCAGTGCACCCTCAGTAGTTAACGTTTCATTTCCATGTTGCTGGGTCAAGAATAAGATAGTAGGATTGTCTTCATTCATCGTACCAAATTTAGCTAAATAGAGATCCCTGTCTTGGACAGACTGACCGTAGACCTCAAGCTCCAATGCCTCAGAACGCTTATCGGCTTTCTCTAAAAAGCTCACCATTTCTTCATAGGAATGAAGCCTTTCGTTTTTAATCGTTTCATTCCCTCCATAATTCGGCCCATTGGGTCCATTTTCTCCCGCAAGAATAGTTCCATTTCCTGCCAAAAATGATCCTGACGTCAATAGTGCACCAGTTACTGCTACAGTTAGAATCTTTTTCTTCACAATAAACCTCCTAATTATTATATATTTTCCTAAATTCTTCTATTAGAAGACAAAATCCTTTTCATTACGCAAAAATGGTTACAAGTAACTAACTCTAGGCTAATGTACACAAAGGAAGCAGCTTTGGGCTGACTCTAATTGAAAAAGGACAGCCAACAGGCCATCCTTTTTACCTTAGTTTATTTTCTTCCCGCTGTCTTATCTACTCCAATCGCTGTACCTTCCCTTGATGAATCAGCCGCTCCTAAATAACCACCATGATCTAGAATTCTTATCGCCTGAACATTTCCTAATTCACCTGGTGAATTTCGCCATTCATGTCCCCATTCTTCCAATGTTTCCCGCGCACTGGCTGGAACTCCTTCTTCCCATCGTATTTGCGGATAAGAAGAGCTGTAAATTCTCGGTTCCTCTATGGCATCCTTCAGTTCCAAATCATAGTCAATAACATTAATAATTGTCTGAAGCACAGAAGTAATAATTGTTGGTCCGCCTGGTGAACCCACCGTCATAAATGGTTCACCATCTTCAAACACAATCGTTGGGCTCATACTGCTCATTGGTCTTTTGTTCGGCTGTACTTCATTCGGACCACCAGGTACCGCATCAAAGTCCGTCAGCTCATTATTTAGCATAAATCCGTATTCCGGAACCATGATTCCCGTACCGAAGACCTGCTCAATTGTTGTCGTATAGGAAACAAGATTTCCCCATTTATCAGCGACGGTAAAGTGAGTAGTCTGTCCAATTTTTCGATCATCAGGTTGACTTACTAATGTACCAGCAGCACCATCTTGATAAGCCCATGGGTTTCCAGGTTCAACATTTTCATTGGCATCCCCCATTTGGATAAGGGAGCGCCTTTCAGCAAGATACTCCTCGTCCAGCATCCCTTCTATTGGAACATCAACAAATTCAGTATCCCCAATGTACGCACCACGATCTGCATAGGCTAAGTGCATCGCTTCTGTAAGTAGATGGTATTTTTCAGGGGAGCGAACGTCGTAGCTGTTCAAATCAAAGCCTTCTAATAGTTTAAGTATTTGTAAAATCGTCAACCCTCCCGAACTTGGAGGAGACATAGAGGCAATTTCATACCCTCTGTATGTGCCTGTTACCGGCTCGTCTACAGTTACTGTATAATCAGCCAAGTCTTCGCTCGTCATACTTCCACCATACTCTTGTACGGTATCTGCCAAGGCTTGTCCAATTTCTCCACCATAAAAAGCAGACAATCCATCTTTGCGGATTTGTTTAAATGTATTCGCTAAATCTCTTTGAACTACCATGTCTCCTTCCTGAAGAGGTTCTCCATCCGGCATAAATACATCCGCTGCAGCACTTCTTGAAAGCTTATCCGTATTATCATCAATAGCTTCAGCAAGTACTCCATTCACTTCTACTCCATTATGAGCAAGTTTAATGGCAGGGTTAATCAGCTGATTAAAAGGTTTTGTTCCCCATTTTTCGTAGGCGGTCATTAGTCCTTTTAAAGTTCCCGGTACTCCTACCGCTTTTCCAGTTATGTGACGTTCGGAAAAAGGAATTACGTCTCCGTCTTCATCAAGAAACATGTCAGGAGCAGCTCCAGCAGGGGCTCGTTCACGGCTATCGATAATAGAAACATCATCTTTCTCAGCATCATAGACCATCATGAACCCACCACCGCCAATTCCGGACATCATCGGCTCCGCTACATTCAAAGCAAATTGAATGGCGATCGCCGCGTCCATGGCGGTTCCCCCTTTTTCTAGTACTCTGGCGCCTATTTCAGAAGCTGCTGGATGAGCGGTTGCAACCATCCCTTCTGTTCCATAATCTACTTGATCAGCCATACCGTTATGTGGGTTTGCATAAGAGGCAGCAGGAATAGCCATCGAAAACAAGAGTGCAAGAATAGAAAACAAAGAGGTCAAGCGTGCAAATTTCGTCATCAATCAATCTCCTCCCTTCCATAATACCTGTAATTTTACAGAAAATTCTAAATTATTTATATGTACAAAATATCCTATTTTTCTCTAAAATCACACATAAAAACCTAACTATAGGCTTATCATAATGACAATTCACCTATGTTCTTTTAACTAAGTATCAATCCAATATCAACCAAATTGCTGTTCTTATTTTTCGAAATATTCTTGTAATAAAAGAGTATAAAAGGTAAAATTCATGTAAATACGTGGTATGTTTACTGATTTAAATGGACTGGCGAACCATCCATTTAAATACACCAAAATTCATATGTAGGGGGTAAAATTTTGAAAAAGTATTCATTATTCACATTTGTTATTCTTTTAGCTGTAAGCATGGTTCTTAGTGCTTGTGGCGAAAGTGGAAATGGCGGTTCTTCCGGCGGCGGAGATAATGGCGGCGACGGTGGCGGAGAGGAAATGACTAATTTAACGATGGGCACAGGTAGTGTCGGTGGTGTTTATTACCCGCTTGGCGGTGAGATGGCCAACCTATTTAAAGACACGATTGAAGTTGAGGGGTTCGATGTCAGCTCTGTTGAATCTGGTGCCTCTGTTGAGAACATTGCAAAAATCCAGGCTGGTGACTTCCAACTGGGGATTGCCCAAAATACAACTATGATTAATGCTGTTGAAGGTAAAGGTGAATTTGAAGGAAAAGAAGTCGGAAATGTAGCCGTTATAGGATCTTTATACCCAGAAGCTCTGCAAGTTGTAACTTTAGACTCTACTGGTGTTGAATCAATCGAAGACTTAAAAGGTAAACGAGTAGCAGTTGGCCCTCCAGGAGGAGCAACACGAGAGGCAGCAGAAATGGTTCTTTCCGCTTACGGTATTGAAGAAGGCGATTATGAGGCATTTGAAGAAGGGTTTGGAGATGCAAAAAGTAAACTGCAAAACGGTACAATAGATGCCTCGTTTGCTGTGGTAGGCGTTCCATCTTCAACTACAGATGAATTACAAGCAGCAACGAAAGAAGTTAAATTCCTTAATATCGAAGGAGAAGCGCTCGATGAAGTTGTAGCCAATAGTCAATATGAGAAATACACAGTCGAACCGGGTACTTATGAATGGCAGGACGAGCCCGTTCAAACCATAACAGCGATGGCACTGTTACTTGGTTCTACAAGCCAAGTCAGCGAAGATCTTGCTTATGAAATGACGAAGACGCTTTATGAAAATGCCGGTGAAATGTCAATCGCTCAATCAAAACTAATCACACAAGATAGTGCATTGACAGGAGCCCAGGACCTTCCGCTTCACCCTGGTGCAGAGAAATACTTCAAAGAAGCTGGCATCATCGAATAATGGTGAATGGACGGAACCGGACATACATTTGTCCGGTTCTTTCACCTTATGACTAAGAGCGGGAAACGGAGGTAGAAAAGTGGTAACACACGATAACCAAGAAGTCGACAAACGTGAACTCATGGCTAAATATGATAAAGAAAGCACCTACCGTACGAACTTAGGTCCATGGGGCTGGCTTACGCTTATCCTAGGAAGTGCACTCACCATATTTCAGTTGTACACCGCTTATCGAGGTGCATATGTTTCATTGATTCAGGGGGCCGTACATCTGGGAGCTGCTTTATGCCTGGTTTACCTTATGTATCCAGTCAAGTCCTCCCTCACCCAAAAAAGAGGGATTGCGTGGTATGACGTTATTCTGGCTGCAGCTTCTCTATACGCTAATTTTTATATCATCCAAAACTATGAAAGGTTAATCAACGAAGCAATTATTTTTGGGTTTTCATACATGGACCAAATTGTAGCAACAGCTGGAATAATTCTATTATTGGAGGCCACAAGACGCGTGGTTGGACTTCCGATTGTCATCATCGCCATTTTAGCTTTGCTTTATGGACTATTCGGAAACTACATTCCTATAATCGGACATGCTGGCTACGATTGGCCAACCCTGGCAACTGAGATGTTTTTCAGTTCAAGTTCCATATTTGGAATTCCTATCCAGATTTCTTCTACTTATATTTACTTATTTCTCTTTTTTGGAGTTATCTTAGTGAAAACGAATATTGGTCAGTTCTTTAACGACATCGCTTTAAGGCTAACAGGACGTTATACTGGCGGAACAGCAAAGGCCGCTGTAGCTGCAAGTGGACTGCAAGGAATGGTAAGTGGAAGTTCTGTTGCTAACACTGTAGGGTCCGGATCTTTCACGATTCCGATGATGAAAAATGCTGGATTCAAGCCGCATTTCGCAGCTGCTTCCGAAGCCTCCGCCTCTACTGGCGGTCAGCTGATGCCGCCGATTATGGGTGCTGCTGCCTTCATTATGGCATCATACACAGGTATTCCATACAACGAAATCATCGTTATCGCAATCATTCCAGCCCTTTTGTACTTTACTGGTGTCTTTTTAGGCACCCACTTTGAAGCAAGAAAACAAGGAATCCGAGGATTGACTAAAGAGGAACTGCCAAAAACCAATAAGCTGGCTAAGCGCCTTGATTTATTTCTTCCCCTCGTGATTATCATCGGTTTTCTCCTTGCTGGATACACACCAACTTATGCCGCGTTATTCGCAATCGGTACTGCATTCGTTATAAGTTTTTTCCGTAGAGAAACACGAATGTCACTTAAAGGGATCGTGAAGCTGCTTGAGGAAGGAGCACGTACAGCCCTCCCCGTGATTGCAGCCTGTGCGACCGCTGGAATTATAGCTGGAACGGTGACGACTACTGGTCTCGGACCTAAAATAGCTGGAGGAATCATCGATCTTGCTCAAGGCCAATTCTTCCTTGTTATGTTCTTTACCATGATCGCTTGTATTATCCTTGGAATGGGTCTCCCTACAACAGCCAACTATGTAGTTACAGCTACGATGGCAGCCCCTGCCCTTTTAGCGTTTGACGTACCTGTCATCGCTGTTCATATGTTTGTGTTTTATTTTGGAATTGTAGCGGACATTACCCCTCCAGTCTGTCTTGCCGCATACGCAGGAGCAGGTATTGCTGGAGCGAACCCAATGAAAGCTGGGGTTACGGCGGTCAAACTCGCCATCGCCGCTTTTATCATTCCTTACGTTTTTGTCTCACAGCCCATCCTGTTGTTACAGGGAGATGCAAATGTCTTGAATGTCTCTATTGGGGTTGTCACAGCGTTACTAGGAATGGCAAGTATCAGTGCAGCTATGATTGGTTATTTTGTAACCAAAGTAAACTGGCTTGAACGGTTAGTATTGCTCGCAGGCGGTCTAATGCTTGTCTATCCAAACTATATCATTTCATTGATAGGACTAGGTGTATTTGGTGGAGTTGCTGCCATTCAATACATTAGAAACAAACGGGCAGACTCTAAGAGGCAGAAAGAACGAAGTCAATAGTGGTTCAGAAATAAGTAAGGCGAACGCTCATTAGAGCATTCGCCTTTTTCATTGTCTTTTTAAGCACTTACTATATCCTTTCCAATGGAATTTTGTGGAATCCTTAAAAGTAAGTTCTCTAAAATAGGTAAGGAGCATAAACAATCAAAATAATCATTACCCAAACAACGTCAACGAAGTGCCAATAATAGTTAAAAATTTTATGCTTTTCTATGAATAAGGCTTTAGGCAGCTTTTGTTGTTTAAGCTGAACCATAAGAAGAATCATCCAGCCTAGTCCAAAAGCTACGTGAGAGGCATGCAGGCCGACCAGTACATAAAAGGATGATAGAAAGTTGTTCATTGTAATCGTGAACCCTTCATGGGTGTACTTATAAAACTCATGAATTTCCAGCCCCATGAAAACCGCTCCCAATAGGAACGTAGTTATGATTCCGATCCATATCTTCTTTAAATTCCAATGCTCTAATCCGCTCTCTGCAATAAGTAGAGTTCCGCTGCTTGAAAGTAAAAACACAGAGGTCAAAATGACTGTACGCAATTCATAGACTTCTGAAGGATTTGCTCCAACAGATGGTGGAGTGAAGATGATATAGGTGGCAAATAAAGTCGCAAACATGAAAGCTTCAACCACTAAATATAGGAAGAAACCTAACCGTTTATCTTGAAACAAAACGTCAGATGTCTGCTTCATAACTCATCTTCCTCCTTTTGATACACGCCTTTTCTTTCGTCAGTCACAGATCTTATAATGAAGAAGCCAAATGCTCCCACCCCTCCAATGATCTGCATCCAAAGCCAGCCATAGATGAAGCCAATACTTATGACCATCAAAATTCCTGCCAGCAAAACAGGTTGGATGGTTTTAACAGCAATAGGTGACGGGCGCGGGTTTTCAGCTTTTGGTAATTCCTCTTTTTTAACTTTCGCATACCAGTAGGCATCAAACCCACTTACTATCGGCATCGGCTCAAATGGATGCTCAGGTGCCGGTGAATCTACAGTCCACTCTAGCGTACGCCCATCCCAGGGATCTGGCCCGACTTTATCTGTTAATCGATGGGTTTTATAGAGGTTCCACACAACAAAAAGCATACTCGCTCCCATCAGAAAAGCTCCTATTGTACTGATGAAATTAAGAACAAATACGTTGTCTGCCCATGTATAGGAATACACACGCCGCGGCATCCCGTTCAAACCTGCAAGGTGTTGGGGCAAGAAGGTTAAATGGAAGCCGATGATAAACAGCCAGAAGTGCCAGCGACCTAGCTTTTCATCCAGTACTTTTCCTGTCATTTTTGGATACCAGTAATAAATCCCCGCGAAGGCACCTAAGATTGTGCCTCCGATCATCGTGTAGTGGAAGTGGGCAACGACAAAATAAGTGTCATGATATTGATAGTCGGCCGCTGCCACAGCGAGCATAACTCCGGTCACTCCGCCTATTACAAACGTTGGAATGAATCCTAACGAAAACAACATCGGAGTACGGATTTGAACAACACCGTTCCTCATGGTAAAGAGCCAATTGAATACCTTGATCCCTGTAGGTACAGCAATAAGCATTGTTGTAATGGCAAAAACCGAGTTAGCCAATGGTCCAAGTCCTACCGTAAACATATGGTGAGCCCAAACCATAAACCCGAGCAGCCCAATTAATGCGATCGCAATGACCATGGATGTATAGCCATAGATGCGCTTTCTTGAAAAGGCAGAGATGATATCCGAGAAGATACCGAAGGCTGGAAGAATAAGAATGTAAACTTCCGGGTGACCGAAAATCCAAAATAAGTGTTGATAATAGACAGGAGATCCTAATTCACCAATAAAGAAGGAAGTACCGTATATACGATCAAATGTTAAAAGAAGCAATGCGACGGTCAGGACCGGAAAAGCAATGAGAATTAAAAATGACGTAAGCAGGGTGGCCCAGGGGAAAAGCGGCATACGAGTCATTTTCATACCAGGAGCCCTTAATCGAATGATGGTCACAATCATATTGACAGCGGTAAATATAGTACCTAGCCCTGATAATTGAAGACCGAATATGTAATAATTGTTGTTTGGCCCCGTAGTGAAGGTGTCTGTCGATAAAGGTGCATAAGCCGTCCACCCCGCGTTTGGTGCTGCGTTAAAAAAGAAAGCCATATTGAAAACAAAAGCCCCAGAAACAAACATCCAAAAACTGACCGAGTTCAAATAAGGAAAAGCTAAGTCATTCGCTCCTAATTGCAACGGGACAGCTATGTTCATTAGTCCTATAAGCAGGGGCATAGCAACAAAGAAAATCATGACGGTTCCATGAGTAGTGAATATTTCATTGTATTTTTGCGACTGGAAAACCCAAAAATCGTTCTCAGGAACGGCGAGCTGTGTACGGATAAATAGGGCGTCAATTCCACCTCGAATAAAGAATAAAACGGCAAAAAAGATATACATCGTTCCGATTTTCCTATGATGGGTTGTTGTCATATACTCCCAAATCATTGGCCATTTTTTGTTTACTGTCAGCCTCCATAATAGGAAAATACCGACGATGACCATAACAATCCACGAAACCACAATATCGGAAGGAACTTCTCCTACAAACGGTACTTGCATTGTTTCACCTCTCTTCCTTTTAAACTACTGTTCTCTAAGCCATTGTTTAAACTCTGCTTCACTAACCACCCTAGTCTCAAATCTCATTAAGGTATGTTCTGCCCCGCAAAATTCGGCACACTTTCCTTGAAACGTACCCGTATCAGAAGGCTGGAAAGATAACCGCGTTTCTTCTCCAGGGATCACATCGATTTTACCAGCCAAATTTGGCACCCAAAACGAATGGATGACATCGTTTGACGTCAAATGAAACTCTACTTCCCGCCCCACTGGGAGGACAAGTTCATCGACTGACGTCCGTCCGTTATCGTACGTGAACCTCCAATTGAATTGTTGACCGACGACTTCTACCACGATCGCCTCTCCTTGAGGCTCTTCCCCACTTCCTGATACCTGTGAGGTCAAATCATATGTAGCTTTTACCGTTGGTACCGCAAGGACGGCTAACAGGACAAAAGGAAGAACCGTCCATGTCAGTTCCAGCCATTTGTTTTCACTTTCGTCATCAGGTATCACATTCTGTGTTTCTTTGGTTTCACGAAACTTTCTTAGAAAATGAACAAATAAAATCATGACGATCACAAATACAAGCATCATCAAACCAAAGCTTAAATAAATCAAGTCTGTTAACTTCTCGGCCGTATCACTAGCAGGATTCAACACCCGCATATTGCAACCGCTTAACAATAACAGCATGAAAAATAAGCCAGTTTTTTTCATCACATCCCACTCCTAGATTGGAAAGTTTAACTGGTCTGCTTCCGTTCAGTATTCACTTCATATATACATGCTCTATTACCTAAATCTTTACAATTAAAACTCTTTTTACGCGGTCTAGCATAGAAAGCGTCTATGTTTGACGAATAGATACGAACGGTGTCCATAAGAAAAACCCCACCTTCACTGAGGCAGGGATTTCATCACCTTTGCTGGTCGAGTATCTTTTCCAATCGCTGTACGCGAGCTTCCAAAATTTCGTATTCTTTTTTCGACACAAACCCAAGCCCTTTCATTCTGTCCTGCACTTTCGCTTTCGCTTGATCTGCCCAATCTATATCGACATTTTCTCCTTTGTTAATCCATGATTGCATGAGGGATTTTGCTTGAGAAGGTGAGATTTCTTTCCGGTTCACCATGTCCTCTACCATCTTTTCGAATTTTTCCTTTCCACTGACGGCTGCACCTAGACCTAAATAAAAACCTTTCTTCAATAAGTCATTCATCCTTCATTCCTCCTATTGTGATGGACTCGTCTGATCATCCGGAGATGACTGACGATACAAAGCAAAAATCCAACAAAGCCAACAACTGAAACAGTAGTTCCGATCCACGGATACGGAATGACAGGTGATAAATAAGTGAAATATAGGATCACAAAACCTGTCATCATCAGTAGGAAAGATAAGAAAGCGTAAAAAAGATAAAATTGATGAAACAGCTGGTTTTTCTGATGATAACTTTTCCATTCTCTTTCCTTATCGCCATCTTCTAAATACTCAATAAGAGCGCGAGGCAACGATAGCAAAGGTCGAGCTGTCTCTTTTGCCACTTCCTTATAAATAGAAAAGCTCGAGTCCTCCCCTGACATCCATTCCTTGATCACAGGACGGCCCCATTGGATCAGGTCGATCTGTGGGTAGACAGTACTTAGTACACCAACGATAATGGATGTAGCTCGACCTAAGAACGCATAATCTGCCGGAAGCTGGATCGGCTGTTCTTTGACAAATTGCTGCAAATCGCTAAGCATATCATTCATCATATGCGCATCCAGCTTGTCAAAGTTCCCTTCCAAGTACATGTCGGTCGTCTGCTTCATTAATTTCTTTACTTTTTCAGTATCTGCTTGAGGCAGAAGAAAGTCCATTTCCTGCAGAGCTTCTATAACACGATCATAGTCATCAAGAATAAACCCTTGAATCATCGTCCGAATTGAATTGGCATCTTCATTCTTAATCTCACCAACCATACCAAAGTCGATGACGACAATGGTGCCATCTGCTTTCAACATCAAATTTCCTGGGTGAGGATCAGAATGAAACATGCCTGAATAAAGAAATTGTTCCACACACAAATCAAATAATGTCTTTGCTATTCGTTCTCGATCAATCTCATTTCTTTTAATGAAAGATAAATCCGTAATTTTTTCCCCTTCGATCCATTCCATAACTAATACCCTTTTCGTAGAAAGATTAGAGTAATAATCAGGGATATAGACATTCGGAAATTCTTGAAATCTCTTTTTGAAATGCAGCCCATTATCGAGTTCCATGGTAAAATCCAGCTCATTGCTGATCACTCGAACCACTTCCCGATATAAAGCTGGAAGGTCTGCTTTCTTCCCGAACTTGGTAAAACGATCGACCATCCAAAATACGATCCGTAATGCTTTGAAGTCCATCCGAAAAATATCTCTCACTCTGTACCTCTGTACCTTTACGGCAACTGGTGTCCCATCTTTCAACTTAGCTTTATAAACTTCCCCTATAGAGGCAGAAGCCACAGAATTTTCTTCGATATGGGACAAAAATTCCTCTATTGGCGAATTCCAGTCCTCTTCTATCGTTTCTCTCGATTTGGAAAAAGGAACAGGCTCTACTCGATCGACTAGACCTTCTAACTCTTTAATGAAGGAGTGAGGAAGCAAGTCTCCTCGCGAACTTAAAAACTGTCCGAACTTGATGAGCAAGCCTCCCAGAGAAACTGCTTTTTTTCGGTACTCCTCGGCCTGGCGTTCGAGCATATCCTCCCATTTATCTTTTGTGGTTTGATCCCAAATTCTGTGCCTTTTCTGAAACCAGAATATTTGTAACAAGAATTTTAAAGACATCCATACAATGACGGTAATGCGATAAATTGATATGTATTTCCATCGTTTACCCATGGCTCACTCCCCCCTTCCTTTCATCTATTTCTTTTACCCTTCCCTTTATAAATCAATCATATAATTTTCTTGAGTGACTTTTTACGCATGTCTAAAGACACCTCGATGTTCTTTCGATTCACGAAACTTTCTATAAAACAATTCTAAAATACCATTCAAAATATTCACAATTTTCTACATAATAGGAGATGTAGGTTTTTACATATTTTTTCAAGGAGGTCGTTTATTTGAAAGGTAACAAATTAACCGCTTTACTATCTGCAGGCGCACTATCTTTATCACTCCTAGCCCCAACCGCTACTCCAGACGTCCACGCGAGTTCTACGTATGAAAATTGGAATGTCGAACGATACGGTGACCGAATCGACATTGATGGCAAATTAGAAAAACAATCCGAAAGCGAAGAGTTCCAGAAAGAAGCCAAACAAAAGATCAAACAAAATGCTGATGGTGTAACTTTTGACAGTGAAGAAACAGCTAACTCTTCCAGCAGCGATGGAGCCTTTACTTATGACGGAGGCACGAAACAATTCCTCAATCGGGATCTTGAATTTAAGGAGTTCACTCTAAGAAGTGTAGGAGAGCACGTAGAGGTTTGGGTTGCAAATGACCTGGCCTTCCCTGAAGGAGATCCTCGTGAAGCTCACCAAATTAACCAAGAACAGGTTGACAAGCTGGCCACTGAATTTGATGCAAATATTTATCCTGCAGCTACCGAATTCTTCGGCTCTCCTGATTCTCTAGATGGGACAGACTCCCTCCTCGAAGAATTCGGATATGTACCAGAAGGTTATTACGAAGGGGATGGTGATAACGTCATCCTTCTAATTGATAACATTAAAGATGAAAACTATAATGACCCGGAATATCCTTTCTTCGTTGCTGGTTTCTTCTGGCAGACACTTGAAAATTATATGGATCGAAACATCGTAACCATCGACTCTCGTGACTGGGATACCCGTTTAGAGAATACTTTTTTTGGTACAACCATTCATGAATTGCAGCATTTGATTCACGCTGACAACGATGGTGATGAAACATCCTGGGTAAACGAAGGAATGTCTACGTTCTCTGAGTATCTAGGCGGCTATGGACTTGATTCAGGATCAATCAACTTCTTGTTAGATCACCCGGAAAACTCCTTAATAAACTGGGATGAGCATGTGGATGCTCAAACGGGCCCAGAAACCATTGCCGATTATGGACTCGTACAATTGTTCACCCTATATAACTACGAGCGTTTTGGAAAAGAGTTCATCCGCTATGTAGCTAAAAATGAACTCAATAGTATCCAAAGTTATGAAAATGCTTATAAAGAGTTTGGATTTAATGTAACATTCAACGAAGTTTATCAGGACTTCTCAACCGCTTTGGTAGTAGATGATGATCAATTTAAAGAAGGTAAATACGGATTCCAAAACATCGACTTGCGTAATTTGCCGACTGGAGATGGAGAACGAGGTTTTACCGTAAACTTTGAAAAAGCGAAAACGTATGAAAAAGAAGGCGTGCCGGCCTGGGGAACGGACTTTAAAGAATTCAACTTCACTCCAGACGATAAAGTTGAAACCTTAAGTTTTAATGGCCAGAACTTTGCACAGAATATCTGGGAATCTGTTCAGGATCCACTTGGCTCAGAAAATGAAGTTCTCTGGGGAGGAGAAGGAGATGAGTTAGATAACAATCTTATTTTCAAAGCTGACTTGACGAATGTTGAGGAAGCCACGCTTAACTTCGACCATTTTGTTGATATTGAGGAAAGCTGGGATTATGGCGTCGTACAAGTTTCTACGGATGATGGCCAAACTTGGACTTCCCTTTCCAATGAAAATACGCGCACAGATGTCGTAGACCAGGGTTATCCAAAGATTAAAGAAAACGTTCCTGGATTTACGGGGCACTTTGATGACTACCAATCTGAAACCTTCGATCTTTCTGAGTACGCAGGACAAGAGGTTCACATCTCCTTCCGCTACCTGACAGACTGGGGTTACAACGATGCAGGCTGGTTCATTGATAACATTGAAGTTCCTGAAATCGGACTAAGCTTTGACGGTTCTACTAAAGAGCCATTCATGTCTAAAGCGGAACTGCTTAAAGAATACGTAAATTATGGAGTAACGTTCATTAAAGAAAAAGACAACGGTGGATATCAAGTGATTGAAGTTGATCCGTTCAACATTACACATGAGGACGCCCTGGACTTAGAACAAACCTTCCGTCAAGGGAAAACCTATATGACAACTTATTATGCTGCCCCTCAAGACAACTTAAATCCTATGTCTTTTGAATATGAAGTCAAATACAAACATGATGATAAGAAGAATAAATAATTGACAGAGAAGGCAGCCAATATTATTGGCTGTCTTCTATTCAATTGCCTAGCGCTTGCACCCTTCTTCTCTCTTATGTCATGATTTGTTTAAAACGAAAAGGTGATGCTATGTTTATAAATGAGTTGGAAGTCAAAGATTTACATACCGTTGCGAATTGGCTTTACCATATGAACGAACAGGATGACCATTATGTAGCGTGGCTTGCCTCTGACCCGAATGAGATTTTCGAACAGATATGGACGCTGACACAATTTAAAGAACCCCTTGCCTATGTCGCCTGGGAAGGAGAAAACATCATTGGATTTCTCGGCATTTTGCCATTTTTTGATCAGAAACTTTGCCGGTTGTTAGGGCCCTTTGCACAAAAAGAGCCTGAAAAAGTAATTGAAAAGTTATGGGATAAGGTCTCTTTGACTGTTCAGCTTCATTTTGATGCGGTAAAAGTGGCTTGCTTTGAGAGCAACAAAGAGCTCGTGACCTTTGCAGATCGACACGATTTCGAGCTTTATAATATCGAAAAGACACTTGCTGCTCATCATTCTCTCTTTCAGCCATCTACCAATAAAAGTCAGTCCATCGTAGACTTGCATATGGATGACATGGATCGCTTATCCTTGCTTCATCCTTCCGGGGCCTACTATACCACTGAGGAGATGGTCAGACTCGCTAATGAAGAAGGAAATTATTTATGGGGGTTTCAGAAGAACGGTGATCTTGCTGGCTATATTTATATGGAAACCATCCTGCCTGGGCATGAAGCGGAAATATGCTTTGTTAATGTAGGAGCTGGAGAGCGAGGAGCTGGAATCGGATCTACATTGATTGAACATGCTCTTCAATATGCGTTCCATGCTCTCGATTTAGACGTGGTGACTATCTCGGTACGGACTCAGAATAAAGAAGCCGAGAAATTGTATAAACAATTCGGCTTTAGAGAAATCAACACGATCTATGCGTATCAAAAGCAATTCCAAAAAGCATCAGCTAACACACCTTTTCATTAGGCGCTGTTAAGTGTGGTGATATTAGATTTTTATTCGATTTTAGTCCTAATAATAGGAGGATTCTTGAAGACTTGATTTCGAGATTTTTAGGGGCGTTGACTTATAAGAGTCAGGGGGGATTGAAAACCACTCGCTTTCCTGCGGGGGAACCGGCGAGCTTCCTCGGGCTGCGCCCTGTGGGATCTCGCCTACTCCCTTCTCCCGCGGGAGTCTCGCAGTTTTCCCCCCCCCTAATCCGAAGGTAGAGAAACGCAGAGAGTGTGTAATCTGAACGCCATATCTTGTTTCCGTTCTTCTAATAACGTAAGGAGGTCCGTGAAATTGCGAGACTCCTGTGGGATGAACATATTAGATGAGATGCCGAAAGACGAAGTCTGAGGAGGCTCAGCACATGCCCACGGAAAGCGATTCGTTTCTTCATCCACCCCATCAATCACATTAAGTCTCGAAACTGATTTTCATGAATAGAATGGTTTATTCTAATAGAACTTGATTAAACAAAATGGTTTGAAGCAAATAGTAAGGGTATGGAGAACTATAGAAATAAGATTCAGCAAGGAGGACTTTCCTTTTATGGAAGAGATGATCCAGCGCACGCTTCACAAAATACAAGATCATTCTGCTATCAAAGAAGTCAAGCAAGTCAGCGGTGGAGACATTAACCGCTCTTTTTATGTAGAGACAATAAATCATCAGTATTTTATGAAAGGAAATGAACAGGTTCCTTCCCACTTCTTCCGGGCAGAAGCGCAAGGGTTGCAATTAATAAAAGATACCAACACCATAAAAGTGCCCTCTGTCTATCATTATGATGAACCGGAAAATGGCGAGGAAGCAATGATTGCTATGGATTGGATCAATCCGGGCCGCAAGGATGTCTCTGAACTACTGGGGCAAAACCTTGCACAAATGCATCAGCAAACCGCACAAAAATATGGCTACGGCTCCCCGACTTTTGTCGGCACGCTCGATCAGCCTAACGCTTGGACCTCTTCTTGGGTCGACTATTACCGTACCTATCGATTAAAAAAGCAGATGGATTATGCTAAATCCTTAAATCGCATGCCAAAAATACGCCAGGAAAGGCTCGAAAAGCTCTTAGATCGTTTGGAAGAATGGGTCCCCGCACACCCAGAGGCCTCTCTCTTGCATGGAGATTTATGGGGAGGAAACTGGAGGACAGGGGAAGATGATGAACCTTATTTAATTGATCCATCTGTTCTATATGGAGATCACGCTTTCGAAATAGCCTTCACTGAACTTTTTGGTGGATTTCCTAACAGATTTTACGAACAGTATAAAGAACAGTTTCCTCTATCCGACCACTATGAAGATATAAAATCTCTTTACCAGCTTTTTTACTTGCTCGTCCATTTAAATATGTTCGGTGAAAGTTATGGTTCCAGTGTAGACAGTATTTTAAAAAGATACGTAGGATAGACTCAGGAATAAGCCCTGCCCTTTCCTGAGTCTGAGATTTCTACGAGTTCGAGCGGATATGGTTCAAAATAGGTCTGCTTCTGCAAGTAAGAATTATCAAATCGGTCTACCCACGAACGAAGCACGCTCAGGACAGCACTTAAAGGAACCTTTTCTTCAGTATATTGTTTAAGAAGGGATTGGAACCCTTCTTTTTCTTTAGGGCTCAACTCTTTCTTAAAATAACCGGCCATATGCTGGCAGACATTCACATGGGCAGTTGGCTTTGCTGGCTTATCCAGCAGCTTGTAAAGACGCTCTTTATAATATTCAATCACTTCGCTGAAGTCACTATGATTATGGTTGGCAATAATCCTCCCCATTTGTTTCAGAATACCTGGATGATAAGCCATGAATAGATATTTGTTTCTAGAGTGAAAAGCTTGCAGGTTCTGCATACTTCCCTGCTTTTTCACTTGTCTAAAAGAAGCTAAGGTGAACAACTTCGTGAGAAAATGATGACGCAGCGTGAAATTCTTTAACCGTCCTTCCTCTTCGATTGCCAGTTCACCAAATTGGCGGAGAATTTCATTAGCAAACAGGCCAGTAGTCTTACCGACAACTTGAGAGTTCTTTTCACTCTGGTACACCTTTACATCATGCATTCCACATGTGGGCGAACGGTTCTTCAATAAAAATCCGTCCACATCTGATAATTGGCTTAAGAATCCTTTTGAAAAATTCTTCATTTCCGCAGTAAGGTCTTCACCTGTTTTCGGTTGAATTAACTGCTTCTCTTCTCCCTCTACAATACGTATGACATCCCTGGGCACACCTAGTCCGATCTCCACTTCAGGACAAATAGGAATGAACTCCACATAAGGACGCATTCGCTGAACGGCTTTATCAGGTATCACAGCCCCGTTATATCTTACTTCCCCAAACTCTAAACATCGACTGACTACGACTCTTGGAACAGGAAAATCATTCACCAACAGCACTCCTTTTTCCTATCAGACAAATCTCATAGTATAGGCAGGAATTCCTTTTATTAAAGTCGAATAAACATGAGAAAGCGCAAACATTCAAAATTCCTATTGGATTTTGTTGAAAAACATACTAAAATAAATAATGTTGCATATTTATTCTTATTTTTTTATAAATAAAAATAGAGAGAGTCAGGAGAGATGTTCTGGATGAAAGCTAGAGATTTTAAACTATCATCGCATTTAAGATTTATCATCCCATCCTTAATTGGTGTCTTCTTATTCATGTACCCAATTATAGGGGATGATGGTTCCGTTACTATCCCTATCGCCATTCTAGCCGGATGGGTAGAAACATGGTTGGCAGGTCAGCTTTCTCTGATTATGACAATCATCATTACCATCACAGCTATCGGTACGATTTGGGTTAAATTCGTTGGTGCTGAGAGTCTGAACAACAACCCATTTTTCAAATCCTTATTTAATGTTCCTCCTGTATGGGTGGTAACACGTGTCCTGGGAATGATTTTTTCTATCATGGTCTATTTCCAAATTGGACCGGAGGCAATCACCTCGGAGAATACCGGTGGATTATTGTTAGATTCGCTTCTGCATGTACTTTTTGCCGTTTTCCTTTTCGCCGGATTATTTTTACCTCTGTTGTTGAATTTCGGTTTACTCGAACTGTTCGGGGTTGTCTTGACAAAAATCATGCGTCCTCTCTTCAAGCTGCCAGGACGGTCCTCCATTGATTCCCTGGCCTCTTGGTTAGGAGACGGAACGATCGGAGTTCTATTAACGAGTAAGCAATATGAAGAAGGCTATTATACAAAACGTGAAGCAGCTGTCATTGGAACAACCTTTTCTGTTGTTTCTATTACGTTCAGTTTAGTGGTTATCACAGAAGTCGGACTAGCAGACATGTTTATTCCCTTTTATCTAACTGTGGCATTGGCTGGCTTTGTTGCTGCTTTAATTATGCCGCGAATTCCACCGCTTTCTCGAAAGGCGAACACATATGTTACCGAAGAAGCGGACGATGACAATGAAGAAGTTCCCGGTCACCACAACGTATTCACTTATGGATATGCAAAGGCTGTAGAACAAGGCAGCAAATCGACCGGAGTAAAAGAATTTTTCAAGCAAGGTGGACAAAACATTCTCGATATGTGGATGGGCGTGGCCCCAATCGTTATGGCGCTAGGTACAATAGCGCTAGTCATTGCTGAGTTCACACCATTTTTCTCATGGCTAGGCACACCGTTCATCCCACTACTTGAGCTCATGCAAGTTCCTTACGCTCAGGAAGCATCTGAAACCATTCTTGTCGGTTTTGCGGATATGTTCCTTCCGGCTCTTATCGGGGCATCCATTGAAAGTGAAATGACGCGATTTATCATCGCTTGTCTATCTGTTACTCAATTAATTTATATGTCTGAAGTCGGCGGTCTGCTTCTAGGGTCTAAAGTCCCTGTTAACTTAAAGGATTTATTTATTATCTTCCTTGAGCGTACGATTATTACGCTGCCGATTATCACGCTTGTTGCTCACCTTCTTTTTTAAGATAAGAGAATTAATAATCCGAATAAAAATGTTAAAACCGCTAAGCCAGAATTACTCGGGCTTAGCGGTTTTAAATTGCTCAATGACCACCTGTGCTGTACTCAAACTCGATTGAGGGTTCTGCCCTGTAACGAGATTCCGCTCAACAACGACATGATCTTTAAACGCTTCACCCGTTTCAAATACAGCTCCTTCTTCTCGAAGTCGATCTTCCATAGAAAAAGGTACAACGGATTCAAGACCTGTCTGTTTTTCTTCCTCGTTCGTGAAGCCAGTCATTTTTCTCCCTTTCACAAAAGGCTGATCATTGTGATCTGTGACTCCTATAAAACCTGATGGACCGTGACAGACGGAACTGATCAGCTTATTCTCTGTTATAAAGTGTCTGAGGATCTCCTCTATCGTGTCGTTATCTGGGAAGTCCACCATCGTCCCGTGCCCTCCGCAAAAGAATATCCCATCATATTCCTCTGGGTTGATTTCTGATAAACGCGGCGTATCATGAATGGGTTCCATAACTCCATCCCAAACTCTCGGCAGTTCATTACTGTAGCTGTTAGGATCAATCGGTATTCTTCCACCGTTCATACTGGCGGCCGTCACCTCAAAGCCAGCCTCTTTGAACTCAGTAGCCGGTTCTACGAACTCTGAAAGCCATAGACCTGTATCGTGTTGTTCAAGCTTATCTGCATTTGTTACTACCATAAGTATTTTTTTGCTCATGCCCAATCACACTCCTATCCGATCTCCCTCCTATTATTGGCTATGGCTCGAATTTTACCCATTTTTTATTAGGATCTTTCCATCCATACTTGTTCGACCAGTTTCTGTGAAGCATGCTTATGGTACACTTCGTTCACTTCATATGACTGAGGTGTGTTGAAGGCTACAACTCTGTACTCTTTGAATTGATGGACCAATGCTCTTAACATTCGTTCATATACACTTTTATCTTTTCTAACGGCTTGTAAATGAAATAAAGTCAACCGATCCCTATTTCTTGATAATAGTGCATAGCCTGCAGCTTGTCTTCCCAGCGAGAATTGATATAGTTCTCTTTCATCAATAAAGTCAACCGAGTTTTGCCAGGGCATTCCTTGAAAGTATTGAGATATGTCTTTTTTGCAGTCCTCATGCGCGACAAGTTTCAACGTTAGATCGCGCTCCTGCTTAAACGTAGCTTTATCTAATTCAATGGTATCTAGATGGTCTTTTATTATGTACCCATTGTTTTTGTAAAGCTGGATCGCTGGGTTGTTCGTAGAGATGGCTTCCAAACTCGCTTTGGCCACCTTCTCTTTTTCATAAACACTTAGCGAAGCTTCGATTAGTCTTTGCCCTACGCCCAGGTTACGGTAATCAGGATGGACAGCGGTTCCTCCATTATAAGCGCTTTGGATTCCTTGTAGTGGCTGGATACTGTTGAGTATAATACCAACTGGTTTTCCTTCGTCATAAGCTAAAACCGAATACTCAGGCGAAAGTCGTTTTGTGCTCATCATTTTTATAAATCTCTCTACATTCATAGTGAGGTCAACGGTGTAATCTTGGAATCCCTCATTCCAGGCTTTCATGGCATCTTGAAAGGAACAGTTCATCATCGATTTGACGTTCATTAAAGCTCCTCCTTTTTGAATCATTATATTAAATTTTTTAGTTGATATTCTTGGTTAGGAGTATTCAGTTAAAATGGATGGTTTCGTTATTAAAATTAGTATAAAGGCGTCAGTGAAACGGCTCGCTTTTCGTGGGCGGAAGCTGAGCCTCCTCGGTCGGAAAATATAGGTTATATCTTTCACATAGAAAAAAGCGTGAGCCATTTTTAGCTCACGCTTTTCTTTTATGATTGTAAGGTTGAATTTTTTTCAGAAAGTCTTTGCCACCATTTCTTCAGTAACTGTGTCCGACCTTCAATAACAGGCTGAGTCAGTGTTTGAATTGCACTGCTTGATAGCAAGTAAACGATGGCAGCCGATACAATTGCTAACCCGACCACATCAAGAATTGTATTAACTTTAAACCAGCCAGCTTCTCTGAAAAACTGGATAAAGAAACCGTGCAACAGGTAAACGTATAGCGTTTTTCCACCTAAATAGGTGAATTTATATTCCTTGCTTGGTACCCATGCCAATACACTAATGGTCATGAGGCCAGCTAGTATATAGACGCCAAGACGGAACAGTCCTCCCATTTCAGGACTTCCTAGTACTTCATACGATTTCGAGCCAAGCAGCCATCCTGAGCTGAATTCAGGAAAGGCAGCGATTAAACCTGCAATCACAGTCATAAATACTAGGCTTACTTCTTTCAAACGTCTTGTTCTCCACTTTTGTACCTGTTCTTTTGTTAGCCAATACCCTGCCAGGAAGAACGGAAAGAATACGAATGTTCGTGACAGGCTAAAATTGTGTCCAATATCACTTACATATCCGATCACAATTCCAACCTCTACGGCAATTGCAAGCCCGATAATCGGAGGAATTTTCTTGAACCAGTACAACAGGATATGCCAACAGAACAAACTAAATAAGAACCATAATGACCAATGAGGATAAAATGGCCCACTTAGCCATCCATCTTTTCCTATAAAGAAAAAGTATCCCGTGTAAACTAGTTGAAAGATCAAATATGGGAGAATCAATTTTTTAGCCAAGTTCAGAATGTAATCTTTATGTCCCGAACCTTTGGCAAAGAAGCCTGCCAGAAAAATAAACGCAGGCATATGAAAAGTATAAATCCAAGTATAGAGGGTGTACATCGGTCTAGAGCCATCCGTGAACGGTTGAATCATATGGCCGAAGACCACTAAAAATATGAGCATCAATTTGGCGTTATCAAAAAAAGCGTCCCGCTTCATTTCTATTCACCCTTTATCGTTTTCAATATAAATTGCACTTCAGTTAAATGACTTCCTCTTACTTATTTAACATAAATATACCCTTCTTATGTACGTTTTATCTCATTTTAAATAAACTGTAACCATTTTGTCACGTAGTGTTTTCATGCTGTAAATAAAGAGGAAAAGCGCAAGTGCCCGGGACCCGAAACGCAAAAGCAAAACGACTGGAGGAAGATGGATTTCCTTCCACAGGACGGGTTGATTAGACAAAAGTATGCACAGCAGGATTTTATATATCTAATTAAGAAGAAAAACTCCCTTATGCTTATGCATAAAGGAGTATCCCTTTTATTCAAAATCAATTGCCCAGGATCCTTTACGGAAAATGGGTTCAAATTCTCCATCTTTTGTTTCCCCGTCAATATCAAGCTCTGCAGATCCCATCATAAAATCTTCGTGAATTAGACTATCGTTCACCCCGTGCTCGTCCATTTGCTCTTTACTGAAGGAGGAGCCATCTTTGATGTTCGTTGGATAAGCTTTTCCTAGTGCTAAGTGACAGGAAGCATTTTCGTCATAAAGGGTATTGAAAAAAATGTGTCCTGATTGGGAGATCGGAGATTCATTCGGCACGAGCGCAACTTCTCCTAGACGCTTCGCCCCTTCATCTGTCTCCAATAAATGCTTCAATGTATCTTCACCAGCTTCTGCTGAATAGTCAACGACTTTTCCGTCTTCAAACGTTAGTGTAAAGTTCTCAATCAAATTCCCGCCGTAGTTCAACGGTTTTGTACTCGAAACTTTGCCTTGGATGCCGTATTTATGAGGCATAGTAAATACTTCTTCTGTCGGCATGTTCGGATTGAATTCTACGCCGTCAACTGATTCGGTAGAGCCACCGTGCCAAATATGGTCGTCTACAAGTTCAATGGACAACTCTGTGCCAGGCGCTTTGTAATGCAGCTTTTTGTACTGTTTTTCATTCAGATATTCTCTTGCCTGGCGCAGCTTTTCATTGTGCTCCTCCCAGGCTTTGATCGGGTCTTCCTGCTCAATTCGAGTGATATGGAAGATCTGCTTCCATAACTCATTTTTTGCCTGTTCTGAAGAAGCTTCTGGAAAAACTTTTTCCGCCCAAGCCTGTTGAGGATAAGCAATAATGCTCCAAGTTGTTTTATCGTTCATGATGTAGTCACGATAATTCGTCAATGCTTCAGCACTTGCTTTGTTTGCTTTCGCCACTCGTTCAGAGTCGACATCTTTCAATAGATCAGGGTTCGGTCCATACACAGAAAGAAGACCATAACCATCAGCTACCATTTCTTCAAGACCTTCCGCTTTCCATTTTGGAAAACTCTCTAGTACTTTCATAGGTGCATTTTTCATTTTCAAATAGGTGAGCACCTCGTCTCCCCATTCCACATGAACATTTTTTGCACCTTTTCCATAGGCTTTTGCTGAAATAATACGAACAAGGTCAGCCGCTTCAATCGGAGCGTTGATGATCAACCCTTGCCCTCTTTGTAAATTCACGCCTTTTTGAAGTGCTAAATCTGCATACTTTTCTAATTGTTTTTGATGCGTAGTCAATTGCAACCCTCCAAAACTAGTTAGTCCAACATTATTATTTCACAAAATTTTCAGCATTCCTAGTTATAACCAATAGCGTTCATTCTTCCTGGATACTAGGCATTATTTTTTTGCTAATCTTTCATTTTAAGGTTAGAGATGAAAATGTTCGGGGAAGGAGGGAAGAAGAAATTTACAAGAGAGACTGGTGAACGAGATGAGTATCCTTTATTATTTGAAAAAATATATGATGATGTCCAGACGACAACGAAAAAATGAATTGAAATCGACGCTATGGTTCATGCCATTCTGGTATATTGTCGGTTCTGTTTGTCTTTCGATTTTCACCTATTACTTAGATTACGAGATTGATATAAGCCTTTACCTGCCTGTCGGAATTGGGTTCAGCGGAACGACACTTCAAGTGCTATTAAGTGCACTAGTCGGCGGTGTCCTTACACTCAGTGCGTTTACGATCAACTCTTTGCTCGTTGCATTGACGACGTTCAGCGGCCAGTTTTCTTCAAAGATGCTTGTTAATTTCGTCAGTGACCGGGCCACCCAGCACGTGGTGGGAATTTTTAATGGCTGTTTCATCTATGTATTGCTGAATTTCCTTTATGTGACGCACGGAGAAGAAGAATTTATTGTCGCAACACCAATTTTATCCATTTTGACAGCTATTCTTGCGGCCATTACGTTCATCTATTTCATTAACCATACGACCACTTGGATGCAAGTTCATAATATCAGTCACAATTTGAATGTAAAATCGAAGTCTATTCATTCATCCTTAGAAAAGGAATTGCAGCCCTTTCACAGCCAATCCGAGGTGAGCGAAAACAAACTGCCCAAAGGAGAAGGAAAAACGATTTATGCCCAGCAATCCGGCTATTTGCAAGTAGCTGACTTTGCAAAATTAATAAAAAAAGCCAATGAGGACGACATTCTGTTACGTTTTGACGTCCGGATAGGAGAATTTGTCCTGGACGGTTCTCCCTTATTGACCTATTGGGGCACAGAGGAAACCATTCATCCCGATCGCTATCTAAAAACACTGGAGATCGGCTTAAAGCAGACAGAAATTCAGGATTTGGAATACGGATTGAGTAAACTCTCTGAAGTAGCGATCAAAGCTCTAGGGCATAATGACCCACTGACAGTTACGAATACACTTCATCAAATTACAGATTTGATTAAAAATATTGTGATGAAATCAGATTTTTCCCCTTACTTGTTTGACCAAAATTGTGAATTGAGACTGATTCTGATGCAGAAAGATTTCAGATACTTTCTCCATAAGGGATTTGCCTACATCCGTGAATTCTCTAATCAAAATGCCGCCATTATTACAGAGATATTGAGCATGGTCCATCTACTAAGTAAAACGATCGACGCGCGTTTTCATGAAGAACTATGGGAATTTTCCAGCCAGACTATTTTTGGTTTTAAGAACTGTCACCTTTATGAAAATGATTGTTATTATTTGCTTGAGCAGCTGAAGAAGATCGCAGTGGACACCCATCATGAAGAGAATTATAGGTCCTTGCAAGATTATTTAGAAGGTAGAATATGCTCAGATATTCCATAACCTTCATACTAAAAAAGTAAGCAGCAGGGGCTAACTACCGCTGTTGCTTACTTTTCTTCTTTAAACATTTCGATGGCACGTTCGCGCATCGTTTTATGATTCACTATAGGGCCAGGATAATCTTTGCCGATGATACAGCCAACTTTCTCCTGTTCTTCCTCAGGCATTTTACTTGGATCGTGAATGTATTTTTTCTGTACATTCTCAAGCTCTGGAATCCACTCTTTTATAAAACGTCCATGAGGGTCGAATCGTTCTGACTGTCTAGTCGGGTTAAACACGCGAAAGTAAGGAACCGGATCTGTGCCTGTTGAAGCTGCCCATTGCCAACCGCCAATATTAGAAGCCGGATCATAATCCATTAACCTCTCAGCGAAGTAGCGTTCTCCTTTTCTCCAATCCATTAGCAAATCTTTCGTTAGAAAAGAGGCCACCGCCATTCTAAGACGATTATGCATCCAGCCGCTTTCATTCAACTGCCTCATCGCTGCATCGATAAGCGGAAATCCTGTCTGCCCTTCTTTCCACTGTTCAAATACATCTTCGTCGTTGTTCCACGGCAAGCCTTTATATTTCTCGACCATTTCTTCGTCTGAAGCGTTCGGGTAAAAATGATAGATCATATTATAAAAATCACGCCAAGCAAGTTCAGAAATATAAGTTTCTGCGCCTTCTGTATTTTTTCTGAAGTCGACTTCCTCGTGAATTTGATGATAAACCGTTCTAATGGAAATGGCACCCGTACGCAGAAATCTCGACATTTGACTCGTTCCATCGATTGCAGGGAAGTCTCTTTCTTTATCATAATCGTAAATTGCAGCATCTAAAAACTGAGCCAGTCGTTCTTCGGCGTCTTGCTCCCCTACACCTTCGAACGAATGCTTCGTCTTTGAAATCAAAGAATCATAGGCTTCGGTACCAAAAACAGACGTCTGATCGACTGCGGTCTTTTTAAGTAAGTCATAATCAACTTTTTGAACGGCCGGCTTCTGAAGTGATTTCCAACTCTTATAATAGGGAGTAAAAACCTTGTAATAGCCCCCGTCTTTTTTTGTGACTTCATTCGCCCCGTGAAGATGGTGATCCATAAAAGTGCAGGTCTTTATGTTTTGTTGTTTGAAAAATTCAAGAACTTCTTGGTCTCGTTTCCAGCCGAATCCTGTCTCGTCTATATTGAAGTATATAGAATCGATATTAATTGTTTCTATCAAGTGTTGAAAAGCTTCCTTCAAATCACCTTCTAGAAAATGTATCGGTGCTCCAAGTTTCTTCGAGTCATTTACGAGGGACTCCAAGGTTTGAAAGAAGTAATCATGACGGACGGTGAATTCTTCATTTAGCACAGGGTGAATGTGGAACATTAAAAAGATTTGATCGTCTTCTCCTGTATGTTCTAGCGCTTTCGCAAGCGCTGTGTGATCGTTCAGTCGTAAATCTCGGCGGAACCAAACGGCTCGTGTCGCCATATCATCACCTTCCTCTATCTCCATCATTCCTTTTTACCAAAGGACATAAACTATTGTAGCCCAATCTCCCCCTTCCCCTCACTTTTGAATAGGTAAATGGCGGGTAATGGAAAAACCTTGCACCTCAGGTCATCCAGATTATGGATGACCTGAGGTGCAAGGTTTTTCAAATTGAAACCAAAAAAACTGCCGAAGGGACAATTCCCTCGGCAGTTCCTTTGGTTTATTCGAAATTCTTCATTAAGGTAGCCATTTCAATGGCGCCTGTTGCAGCTTCCCAGCCTTTGTTTCCTGCTTTCGTTCCTGCGCGTTCTATTGCTTGTTCAATCGTATCTGTAGTAATAACTCCAAAGATCACAGGGATGCCGCTTTGCATGGAAGCTTGTGATACGCCTTTAGCTGCTTCATTACAGACATAATCGAAGTGTGGAGTCGAACCACGGATCACTGCCCCCAATGTAATGACCGCATCATACTTTCCGCTGTTCGCCATTTTTGCTGCTACAAGCGGAATTTCAAAAGCGCCTGGTACATAAGCGACCTCAATATCTTTTTGGTCGACACCGTGACGTTTGAGCGCATCCAGAGCTCCTCCATGAAGCTTGCTTGTAATGAAGTCGTTGAACCTGCCGACGACAACCCCTACTTTTAATCCTGTTCCGACTAGATTTCCTTCATATGTTTTTACCATTTTCCTGTCCCCTTTCTAGTAGTGGAATAAATGCCCCATTTTCGATTGTTTTGTTCTTAGATACTGTTCATTTTCTTTGCGTGATTTCATCTGGATAGGTACTCGCTCTACGACTTCTAAGTCGTACCCGCCAAGTCCGGAGATTTTCTTTGGATTATTTGTCAGCAATTTCAGCTGAGTGATTCCTAAATCTCTTAGTATTTGAGCCCCGACACCATAATCACGGAGATCCGGTCCAAAGCCGAGTTTTGCATTTGCTTCGACTGTGTCCAGCCCTTCTTCTTGAAGTTTATAAGCACGGAGTTTATTCACTAAGCCGATTCCGCGGCCTTCCTGGCGCATGTAAAGCAGTACCCCGCTTCCGTTTTCAGAAATTTGTCTCAAGGCATTATGAAGCTGAGGACCACAATCACAGCGGTAGGAGCCGAATACATCACCTGTCAGACATTCTGAATGAACACGAACAAGCGTTGGTTCATCAGGGTTAATCTCTCCTTTAACAAGAGCCACATGATCTTTAAAGTCGATATCATTAGTAAAAGCGATGGCGCGAAAGTCTCCGTACTCTGTAGGCATTTTCACTTCTACATCCCGCTTTACGTGATTCTCATTTTTGTGGCGATATTGAATAAGATCCGCAATGGTAATCATCGGAATGTCAAATTCATCGGCCATTTTCCTTAAATCCGGTACTCTTGCCATCGTTCCATCGTCCTTAATAATTTCACAAATAACTCCAGCTGATCGTGCACCTGCTAATCTGGCTAAATCTACGGATGCTTCTGTATGACCGGCCCGGCGCAGCACTCCACCTTCTTTAGCAACCAGCGGGAAAATATGACCAGGTTTATTAAAATCAGCAGCTGTTGATTCAGGGTTCAACATTTCCCGAATCGTAAGTGCACGTTCATCCGCTGATATTCCTGTTGTCGTATCCTTATGATCAATACTGACAGTAAAAGCAGTCTTATTTGGATCTGTGTTATCATCCACCATCGGCATCAGTTCCAGATCACGAGCGAGTTTATCTGTAATCGGTGCACAGACAAGTCCTCTTCCATACTTAATCATAAAGTTAATCATTTCAGTACTTGCATGTTCTGCTATACCTACTAGATCACCTTCGTTTTCACGATCTTCATCGTCGCAAACAATAACTAATTTACCTTGTTTTAATCGTTCAATCGCCTTTTCAATTGAATCAAACATCTCTTCTCACCTTCTTTTATGCAAAACCGTTATCAGCCAGCATTTGCTTTGTGATCGCTGATTGAGGCTTTTCAGATTGTTGTCCGTTTAAAAAATGGGCGACATATTTTCCAATCATATCGCACTCGATATTAACTGAATCCCCTGGTTCTTTTTCACCAAGCACCGTATGTTCCATTGTGTGGGGGATCAAGGATATGGTCACACGATGGTCCTCTACTCCGAATACGGTTAAGGATGTTCCGTCAACAGCAATGGAGCCTTTATAAACAAAATAATGAATAAGTTCTTCTGGCAGTTCAATCTCATAATAAACGGCATTCGATTCAGGTTTTTTCGACACAATTTTTCCAATACCATCAATGTGACCGGAAACTAGATGACCTCCAAACCGACCGCCCGCAGCCATTGCTCTTTCTAAATTCACAGGGCTTCCTTGCTTTAAACCATGGAGGTTTGTTGCACGATATGTTTCCGGCATGACATCAAAGGAAACTGTGCTTTCTGTAAAAGCTGTCACAGTCAGACATACACCGTTGATTGAAATACTGTCACCAAGACGCACATCTGTCAAAATATCTTTTGCAGTAATTTGTATTTCTAATGATTCCGTTTTGCTTTTTACGGATTTTAGCTTGCCTATCTCTTCAATAATACCTGTAAACAAGGTTACTCCTCCCTTTTTACAGAGATGATTTTAATATCATCCCCGACTTGTTCAGTGGATAGAATTTCAAAGGCTTCTACCTGTTTAAGCTGTTTGACACCCTCTCCTCCTACAGGAGTTAAAGCGTCTTTTCCTCCGATGAGCTTTGGCGCGATGTATGTCACGGTTTCATTGACTTTACCTGCACGTACAAAAGCATCCGCAATGGTACCCCCGCCCTCTACGAGGACAGAAGTCACTTTTTGTTCGCCAAGATAAGAAACCAGTTCTCCTATTCGAACCTTCTCCTCATTTAACGGAATAATTTTCACATGCGGATAAGGCTTGAACGTATCGACCTCCGCTTGAGAGACATTCTTCCCAGTAAAAATCCAAGTCGGGGCTTCTTGATTTTGTATCAACTGAGCAGAAGGTGGGATTCGTAATTTTGTATCAAGCACAATTCTAATTGGGTGAGACCCACGGCCCTCTAACCTTGTAGTCAACTTAGGATTATCAGCGAGAACTGTGTTAATCCCGACCAAAATCGCATCTGATTGATGACGATAGCGATGCCCGTCTCTCCTGGCTTCCTCACCAGTGATCCATTGGCTTTCTCCTGTAGAAGTAGCGATCTTCCCATCAAGACTCATGGCAGACTTCAAACGGATAAAAGGCTCTTTTGTCTGAATGAAATGAAAGAAAGATCGATTTAAGGCATCCGCTTCTTCTTTCATAACGTTTGTTCGCACTTCAATTCCCGCTTGCTCCATCATTTCAATGCCGCGCCCTGAAACTTTTGGGTTTGGGTCATTCGAGGCAATAACTACTCGGCGAATTCCTGCCTCAATGACCGCTTTTGCACACGGAGGTGTACTTCCGTAATGACTGCACGGTTCTAATGTGACAAAAATTTCTGCGTCTTCCGCTTTTTCTCCAGCCATTTGCAGTGCGTGAACTTCTGCGTGAGGCTCTCCTGCTTTCACATGAACCCCCAGCCCAACCACTTGATTGTCTTTAACAACAACCGCAGCTACGGACGGATTCGGACTCGTTTGTCCTACAGTTTCTTTCGCCATTTGAATTGCCATCGAAATGTATCGCTTATCACGGTCCATCCCCTTCACCTCCTGATATAAAAAATAACCCTGAAGAAGGCATACTTCTCCAGGGTCCTGTTTAAACGTAAAAATTTGTATAACGAATAAAAGGGTACACGTGTAGCAGAATGTACCTTTTTTTACGTTCTCCACATCCTTCTCCCATCCAGACTTTCACTGTCGGCTTTGGAATATGCACCAAATCAGGGGGAATGGTGCTTCACACTCACTCCCCGTCGCGGGCTCGGAACAAACTGTTCATTACCGCCGGCTGGGACTTTCACCCGACCCCGAAGGAAAATATAAAATTTTACTACCTCTAATAATAAAAGAAATCTGTTAAAAGCGCAATTTTCATGATTTAACAGTAAACTCCCACTCTCATATCAAACGTATTGTCAAATCAAAGAAAATCAGCTAATATGTAATTAATTAAAGAAACCGTTTGCACAAATACTTATATTAATTAGCTTCAAATCGTAGACAAACCTAATTAAAGAGTTAATCGAATAAATATTTCTGATTCGCGCAATCGATTGCATTATTTGTTTGTTAATTCTGATATTTCATTCTTATCATGTACAATGGGGATAATGACAACACCGTGGCAGGGATAAAAGCTCACATCATAACTAGGAAATGAGGGATTCATGTGAAACGAGTATGGTGGAAAGAAGCAATAGGATATCAAGTCTATCCACGCAGTTTCCAAGATTCAAACGGGGATGGCATCGGGGATCTTCAAGGAATGATCGACCGCCTGGATTATATTAAAGAATTAGGCATCGACTTCATCTGGATTTGTCCAATGTACAAGTCACCGAAAGACGACAACGGCTATGACATTTCAGATTACAAAGACATCCTCGAAGAATTTGGAACGATGGAAGATTTCGACCGTCTATTAAAAGAAGTTCACAAGCGTGACATGAAATTAATTATCGATCTAGTTCTGAACCATACAAGTGATGAACACCCATGGTTCATCGAGTCCAGAAAATCAAAAGACAATCCAAAGCGGGATTGGTATATATGGCGCGACGCAAAAGATGGAAAAGAGCCAAACAACTGGGAGAGTATTTTTGAGGGGTCTGCGTGGGAATACGATGAAAAAACAGATCAGTATTACCTCCACGTTTTCTCAACGAAACAGCCTGATTTGAACTGGGAGAATGAAGAAGTCCGTAATGAACTTTACGATACCGTCAATTGGTGGCTGGAAAAAGGGATTGATGGTTTTCGTATCGATGCAATCAGTCACATTAAAAAGCGTCCAGGGTTCCCTGATATGCCGAACCCAGATAAGGAAGATTACGTTTCTTCCTTTGATATGCATATGAATCAGGAAGGTATTCATACATTTTTACAGGAATTCAAAGAAAAGACGTATGCCAACTATAAAGTTATGACCGTCGGTGAGGCCAATGGTGTCAGTGCAGACGAAGCAGACTTATGGGTTGGAGAAAATGGTAAGATGGATATGATTTTTCAATTCGAGCATTTAGATCTTTGGGATAAGGATGCTGAACAACAGCTCGACATTGTAGCATTAAAAGAAACACTGACTCGATGGCAGAAAGCTCTGGAAACAGATGGATGGAATGCTTTGTTCGTAGAGAATCATGATAAAGCGCGTGTCGTATCCACTTGGGGTAATGATGAGGAGTACTGGCGGGAGAGCGCAACTTCTCTAGGAACGATGTACTTCTTTATGCAAGGAACTCCATACATTTATCAGGGTCAGGAAATTGGAATGACGAACGTGGCTTTTCCATCAATAGAAGACTATGATGATGTAGCAGCGAAAAACTTATATAAGAAGAAAAAGGCCCAAGGACTTGAGAACGAGGAAATCATGGAAATCCTGTGGGCTACATCGAGAGACAACAGTCGTACACCTATGCAATGGAGCAGTGAAACAAATGCCGGCTTCACAAGCGGAACGCCATGGATGAAAATCAATCCAAATTACAAGGAAATCAATGTAGAAAACCAGCGTCATCAATCCAACTCTATTTTGAGTCACTATAAGAAAATGATTGAGCTGAAAAAGGAACACGATCTTTTTACTTACGGTATTTACGATTTACTTCTAAAAAATGATCCGCAAATCTATGCCTATACTCGTACATTAGCTGGCCAGATGGCACTAGTCATTACAAACTTAACTGAAAAAGAAGCTGAATTCGAGTCAATTCACAAGCTTTCCAGTAATGATTTGATTTTAGAAAACTATGAAACTGAAAACCATGAAGAAATTACCCGCTTCACGCTAAAGCCATTCGAAGCAAGAGTATATTTACTGAAAAACAAATAAAAGAGCGCGGCCTCTATGGGGCCGCGCCTTTTTATCTCTCAGCGATTTTCGTATCTGCTTCTAATTCTAAATCTACGTTGCCTTGGATGGCTTTCGAAATCATGCAGCTTTTTTCTGCTTTTTCCACAAGTTGTTTTAATTTCCTAAGGTCTTTTTCACTCGCCTCGCTCTTAAGAGAAACCTGTGGTTTATGAATGATTTTTTTATAGGTGAAAACACCGTCTGTCACGTCGACAATGCCTTCTGACTCCATATCCATCGATTCAAGTGGCAAACCTGCTCGCTCAATCATTGCTGCTAAACTGATGATATAGCAGGTTGCGGCAGCTCCAAGCAGCATTTCGTCAGGATTTGTACCGATATCGGGTCCATCCATTTCTTTCGGTATGGAAATCTTCGTTTTTAATTTATCCGACTCGATATAACCGACTTCATTGCGGCCACCAGGCCAGTCGGCTTTTAAATGGAAATGATGCAAAGCCATTCTAACCAACCTCCTTTTCTATCCTCTATTTTAAGAATTTCTTATTTAAAATTGAAGTCCTCTGCTTGTGAGAGTTTTTCTTTAAGGTTTCTTCATTTTCACGAATTCATATTCACTTCCATTTGTTTTTTGTAAAAATGTATGAAGCTCACGAAAACCAGCCCGTCGATAGACCTCTACTGCTCTTTTGTTGAACACAGCGACCGACAATGAAAAATGCTCAGCTCCGAATTGGCGTTCAGCAAATTTTATCCCTTCGTTTAAAAAGGTGCCTCCAAACCCTTTTCCCGTCAAGTCTGGCCGGAGACCAAGTCCAATATCAACCGTGAGATGATCTACAGGAGTAAAGGTAAAAAATCCGATCAATTTTCCATTTTCATACACGCTGTAAACATGGTTACTTCTTTTTTCAGGTTGTATGAATTCCTCATAATCTTCTTCGTCCGCCGTCATATCATAAAAACTATAAGGCTCTGGGTATTTCCAAGATGCAATGATTTCCGCGTCCCTTTGAGGCATTGGAATCCACTCCATTATCCCGCCTCCTTCCTTCTTGTAAGCAAAATATAAACGATCAGGCCAATGACCGGGACTATCCCCATCCACGACCATGATCGTTTATTGGAATTTTTCCACTGATCCCAGCCGATCACAAACAAACTTAATGCCGTCAAAACTATAAAATCAATAGTCATTACGTGAACAAATTGAGAAGTTGTGAAGGCTTCTGTGTATGTTGAATAATTGCCGTTTACAATCCCATGAACGATGAGGCTGAAAGAGCCAAGTAAAAGAACAAGGTGAAGAATTGTGGATTGGAAGAAACGAAGCAGCCACTTAGGTGTTCGGTTAGACCGCTCTTTTTGAGTTGAGGATAAGAAAAAATATGGTATTAAAGAAAACGCCCCAAGCATGAAAGAACCTAAAACAAATGGCCAGGCAGGAAGAAGGCTTTCATCATGTTTTAAAATGAGAATGGCAAAGGCCACAGGATAGATACCGAGCAAACTAAATACAGCAAGCAACAATCGGTCGGGATTATCCATTTCTATCAGCTGCTGTAAATACCCTTCACCTCCTAAGGGAGCTCTTGTCCATGTATAAAGAACAAAAACCGCCCATACGAACGCCAGAATGATTCTTCTGATCATTCGGCATCCCAGTCTTTTTTAAAGCGTTCCATCTTTATTTGAAGCTGTTGGATCATATCCAGTACTCTGTTGAAATCCTCAATATCCACCTCGTCTGCGTCCATGGTTGATACCACCTGGTTAAGCATTTTAATCCGGTTTTTTATGTAATGAAATTGATCAGATGGATGCTTTGCAGCTTTTCCCATCGTCTTCCCCTCCCTCTCCCTTTTTCTTCATTTTACCCTTTTAATTCTGACAAGGAAACTTTTAAAAGTCTTAAAATATTTTTCTGACGACACACTTAAAATAGAGACCCCTGTTCCTTTGACTAACGCCTCCTATTCCTGAAGAGTCGGCTTCGATATTTTTGTATGAGTGATGGTGGATGGGAAAAATGACTCACTTTCCGCGGGCATGTGCTGAGCCTCCTCAGACTTCGTCTTCCGGGGTCTCACCTATCATGTTTATCCCACAGGAGTCTTGCCATTTTTCCATCCACCATACGATATAAAGATACTCTCTTATTCGGAATGAAGCATGTTGGGTATAGTATTTTTGTGAAAAAAGAATTGCCTGCGGTTTCCTTACAGTTGGTAGACCTTTTTCTAGTAGTGGGGATTTCGAGAACCTTATGGCAAGGGGAGTTGAGAAAGCCAACGACCTAGACTCCCACAAAATCTCAAAATCAAACCTTCCACTACCCTGCTAAATTATTGAATTAAAAAACCGCAAGAGAAACTCTTGCGGTTGACCATTAAACCTGTTCTTGTTCTTTTGGCTCTTTTCTAGGGGAGAAAAACCAGCCGACAGCTGCAATAGCTACTAGAATGGCATAGAAGCTGATTTTCCATAACGCCGAATGAGCAAAATCCTCACTTAGAATATGAACATTCGGGTGAGCAAGTGTAGCCACGACTAACTTCACACCAACCCAGCCCACAATTACGAAAGCAGCGATCTCCAGCCCAGGTCTAGAGTGCAAGATTCTCACAAAGAAGTTCGCTGCAAAACGCATGATGATAATACCGATCATACCACCAGCCAGGATGACAGCAAATTTACCTCCATCAAGACTTCCCACTTCAGGAAGGCCTGTATCTGGGAGAGCTACAGCCAGGGCCACAGCAGCAAGAATCGAGTCTACAGCAAATGCAAGGTCAGCAAGTTCAACCTTAAGGACTGTCGCCCAGAATCCTTTTCCTCGCTCTGGTTCATCTGACTCGTCCGCATCGCTCTCCTCTCCTTTCTTATCCTTCGCTTTCCATTTATCATATAAGTGTTTCCCTGAGATGAATAACAGGTAAGCGGCACCTAGTGCCTGCACCTGCCATACATCTACGAGGAAGGAAATAATAAATAATGACCCAAAACGAAGTAAAAATGCACCAAACAAGCCGTAGAACAGAGCTTTTTTCCTTTTCTTCTCTGGAAGGTGTTTGACCATAATGGCAAGCACAAGCGCATTGTCAGCGGCTAATATGCCTTCCAGACCGACTAATACTAGTAGAACCCATCCGTATTCAATCAGTAATTGTGCATCCACGATTCTTCTCTCCTTTTTTCAACAAAAAATGGTCCCTACCATAGTGGTAAAGACCAATAAATTAGACCTTTACCACTGTGGGTAAAGGTCTCGCTAACAACGTTCGTTGCCAATAAAGCCGGGGATCGATCCCGAAATGACGACTTTATTGTCCAGCTACTCCCCTTTAGGAATGCTAAATTCTATCCTAATCTTAGCACGCAACTTCGTTTTGTCAACGGATCAACGCCCACTTCAATCGAATATACTTTAGTATGATGTCTTACGTTCTTCGTTATTCATCAATGGATGTTTACCCTTGAAGCGCAATCTTAAACGGAAATAGTTCTCCCTTCATAATTCCTTTTTTTATGGCTGGATCCTCGTTCATCATATGCTCTGCCTCTTGAGCATTAGTAGCGTAAAATATCACAATACCAAATTGACTTGCATCCTCATTGGTTGTTCTCCCAGCCATCACCACTTTACCTTCTTCTGTCCAGCTCTTTAAGTGATGAAAATGGTCAGTCACTATCTTTTCGTCGGCCTTTGTCCAATTTTCTTCCTTAAGCAAACGTTTGATTAGGGTGAGTCTATATAGATATTCCATCAAACCCTCCTTTTATTTGGCTTTATCTGCAAAAAGACGCGAAATTTCTACAATAACATTTGTTGCTTTCTCCATACTATCCAAGGAGATGTATTCGTATTTTCCATGGAAGTTCTCTCCCCCTGTAAAAAGATTAGGAGTAGGCAGTCCCATATAAGATAATTGTGATCCATCTGTTCCGCCGCGAATCGGTTTCACAAGAGGTGCAATATTCGAATTTTCCATCGCTTCATAAGCGATGTCTACGATTTGCCTTACCGGTTTAATTTTATCTCCCATGTTGTAATATTGATCATTCATCTCCATACTTACCCGCTCTTTACTATACTTCTCTTGAAGCCGTTCAGTCAGAGACTGCATCGTTTCCTTCTTACGAGTGAATTTATCTTTATCATGGTCTCGGATTAAATAGATCAGTGAGGCTTTTTCTACATCACCTGTAAAGGAATGGAGATGGTAAAACCCTTCATATTTTTCCGTATGTTCGGGTGCCTCCTCAACAGGAAGCTGCTGTTGAAAATCAATGGCCATTTTTATGGCGTTAATCATTTTCCCTTTTGCCGTGCCTGGATGTACACTATTTCCATAGAAGTCTACTCTGGCCGTTGCCGCGTTAAAACTTTCAAATTGCAGTTCTCCTAATGGTCCACCATCAACGGTATAAGCATAGGATGCTCCAAATTTATCGACATTGAACTTATGTGGCCCGCGTCCAATTTCTTCATCTGGGGTAAACGCTACTCTTATTTTCCCGTGTTTGATTTCGGGGTGTTGAATTAAGTAATTCATAGCTGTCATAATTTCGGTTATCCCCGCTTTATTATCAGCTCCAAGCAGTGTCGTACCATCTGTAGTTATCAAAGTATGACCTTTATATCCTTCGAGTTCAGGAAAATTGTTAGGTGATAGGACCACGTCTTCATTCAGGTTGATGTCTCCCCCATCATAATTCTCAACTACTTGTGGATGGACATTCTCCCCTGTGAAGTCAGTCGCTGTATCTACATGCGCTAAGAATCCGATAACAGGTACATCTTTATCTATATTGGCAGGTAGTGTAGCCATCACATACGCATTCTCATCAATCGTAACTTCTTCCATTCCTATTTCCTTCAGCTCTTCTACCAATTTTTCAGCTAATTCCCACTGTCCTTTTGTGGATGGTGTTGTATCACTATTCTCATCCGATTGTGTATCGATTGTGACATAGGATTTGAACCTCTCCAAAAGCTCATTTTTCATATAGTATTCCTCCTCGAATTATGTACAAATCTATATTCAGTTTATAAAGTATCCATTTTAAAGTAAATGTATTGCTTGAAATTGGATGTTTAGCTATCCTTGAATTAGTGTTTATTACTAAAGGAATTTCCTTTGAAAATATCGAATAACATTTAGGTAATCATTCTAACTACATAAAGGTGTGACACGTTTGATTCATAAAAAATGGTTCCAAACACTAGTAGCCGGAATCTTAGCTTCCCTGCTCATTCTTTTACTGCACGAAATTCAATTCTTTTTTGCTCCTTTCTTCACTTACCTTGGAGCAATTGCCCTTCCATTAATTGGAGGCGGGATATTATTTTATATTTCAAGACCTGTTCTTCACTTTCTAGAGAACTATAAAATCCCAAGGCTGTTAGCAATTTTAATTATATTCCTATTGTTTATTTTTGTAGGTTTTTTAATTACCCAATTCATTGCACCAATCGCTCAGCAGCAGTTTTCAAGATTAGTCAATAATATGCCACGGATGATTGATATGCTGACCGAAACCGTCACTTACTGGCAGCAAAATCAAGATATCATTCCTAGTCAGTTCGATAGCACAATACAAAACGTTATTCAAAACCTGCAATCCTACCTTCAGGATGCGTCCATGATTATCATCAATGTGATTAGCCAGTTAATTGGTTTTGTCTTTGCGCTCGTATTGATTCCGTTTTTCCTTTTCTTCATGCTGAAAGATGGAGATAAACTCGTTCCTTTCATCACACAGTTTTTGAGCAAACGAAAAGCGAAGAGTTTTAAAAAATTAGCTCACTCCGTTGATCATACGTTGAATTCCTTTATTCTTGGCCAAATGACAGTCAGTATAGTCGTGGGGCTGCTGCTTCTTATCGGCTATCTTATTATCCATTTGGAATACTCGTTAACACTCGCATTGTTTGCCATGTTTATGAACGTCATTCCTTTTGTCGGTCCATTTCTTGCGGTCATCCCTGCTATCCTTGTCGCGTTCTTCCAGGACCCTGTCTTAGTCGTTTGGGTAGCCGTAATCATGGTAGTCGCTCAACAAATCGAAGGAAATTTCGTCTCCCCAAACGTTATGGGAAAAGCATTGAACATTCACCCTTTAACGATTATTACACTCATTTTGGCAGCTGGAAGCTTAGCAGGATTTTTAGGATTGATCTTCGCTATACCTGCCTATGCGGTTATAAAAGCGATCGTCAGTCACTTTTACCATGAATGGCTGGACAGAAAAGACTCAGCCGATATTAAATAATTGTAGTATCTTGAAGGACCCGCTATGATTTTCATAGCGGGTTCATTTCTTTTATTTATACAATAAGGAGGTTCATAGAATGTCACAGCCTTTGCCGAAACTTTGGACTTGGCCCTTTATCTTTTTGATATTAGCGAACTTATTCACATTTATGAGCTTCCAAATGCTCCTTCCAAACCTTCCTCCCTACATAGAATCCATCGGGGGGAGCAGTCTGCAAATCGGATTGATTACGACAACCTTTGCCTTTGCTGCTATCATCATTCGCCCTTTCATTGGCCATTTGTTGATGACAAAACCGCGAAAGTTGTTGGTTATGATTGGATCGATATCTTTGCTGATTATGACTGCTCTATATCCGGTTACCCAAATTGTAGTCATCCTCTTAATGATCCGCTTTATTCACGGGATCGCATGGGGATGGTCGACAACTGTCAATGGAACCGCGGCCGTTGATCTAGTTCCAAGGAGACGGGTCGGTGAAGGGATGGGATATTTCGGATTATCCGTCACTGTGGGGATGATCATGGCACCTAGTTTAGGTATTTATCTTTACCAGAACTATTCGTTCAACCTTCTCGTTTGGATTGCTGCAGCATTGGGAGTTGTTGCAATTGTCTTGTTTTCCGTCACAAGTTTTGTCACTCCTGACAGTGTTTATCAAAATCAAAAAAATCCACCGAAATTTTCTTTCTTCGGTTCTTTAATTGAGCAAAAGAGTCGTTACCCTGCTCTTGTCACGTTCCTTAACACCTTCGGATATGGAGCAGTGGTTACGTATATTGTTATTTTTGGAAACGAACAAGGTTTATCCGGAACCTTCCTTTTCTACTTTTTCAATGCGGTTTTCGCAACCATCTCCAGGCCTTTGACGGGTAAGTATTTTGACAAAAGAGGCCCGTGGAAACTGATTATGGTCTGTTCTCTGATATCTTTTATCGCAATGTGGGTTCTATCTCTTGCCAGTTCAAATTTACACTTGATCATCGCTGGGGCACTGTTCGGCATTGGATTCGGATCTATGATGCCTGCCCTGCAAGCCTGGGTAATCTCCAAAACGACAACGGAAAGAAGTGGGATTGCAAACGGGATGTACTACTCATCCATTGATTTAGGCATCGGTTCGAGTGCCTTCATCCTTGGATTCATTTATAACTTTGTCAACACAGCTACTCTTTTCAAGTTATCGAGTATCATGTTTTTGGCTGTCCTAGTCCTTACTTTTTTCGATTATAGAAAACAATCAGAACCATGGACAGGCACATGAAAAACACCCGTATCAGTCTTGTTGATACGGGTGTTCTTATAGAGTATAGCTACTTCTTCTATGAAGCTTTATTCACCTGCAGCTTTTATTTCTTCTTGAAGTTTATCTAAGATTTTACCGTCTACTGTAGATACGTCACTGCGATAAAAGTCACGAACAGGCATAGCTTTTTCTTTAAACATTTCGCGCTGTTCTTCTGTCAGCTCTACAATCTCAGTTGGATTTTCATCATCATTTTTAATCTCTTCCAACCATTTTTCATTTTGAGATTTCTGCTCTTCAAAAACCCATTCCTGCATTTCACTGACTGTTTCATCTACCATGGTTTTCATCTCATCATTCAAACCTTCATACCAGTCTGTATTTACAGTAGTCATGGCCACATAGTTATTGTGGTTAGAAATCGTCATATAATCTTGAACTTCGTAGAAAGAAGCGTCACCAATAAAGAAAATCGGGTTTTCTTGACCTTCTACTGTTCCGCGATCAAGCGCCGTATAAAGCTCTGACCAACTCATTGGTGTAGGATCCGCTCCATAGGCTTTATAGGACTCCAAAATCAATGGAGAAGTTTGTGTACGCATTTTGAAGTTCTGGAAATCAGCTGGTTCTGAGATTTCTTTGCTGGATGTCCATTGCATAGCTCCCTCTGTCCAATAAGATAGAGGCGAAATGCTATGCTCTTCATATTTGCCACGCAAATCTTTATTCAGTGCTTCACTATCATTTAAAATTTGTTGTGTTTTTTCTACGCTATCTGGGAAAAGGAAGTGTAAAGCGAAAATTTGGCCCTCTTTCACCATATTTCCTGTAAAACCTGGTGACATAACTGCCATTTCTACCGCTCCATTTTGAAGCTGCTCTACTTGGTCGGTTTCACTTCCAAGACCGCCGAATTCATAAACTTCAATGTTTACAGCTCCATCTGACTTTTCTTTCATCCGTTTAGCAAATTCTTCAGCGTATTCATACTGAACTTGTCCATCCACTTCTTCGGTTACAAATTTCCAGTTATATGTCTGCCCTTCACTGCCTCCGGCGTTTTCATCGCCGTTACCGCCGCCACAAGCAGCTAATACAATACTTACTACAAGCAACATAGCTACAGTCAGTAAACTCTTTTTCTTTAAAATTTTAATGACCTCCCAATTATTTATATATACTTCCGCTTACAATAGGATAAGCGAAAGTTCTTCAAAGAATATAAGAAGTATAGATATCGCCACCAGCATAATGATGTATGGCGGAGTTCCTTTAATAACTTCCAAGTAAGGTTTGTTGAACACGGCACTGGCTGTAAAGATATCGACACCAAATGGCGGCGTCGCTGAACCTAGAGCCGCTTGGAATGTAATTACCACTCCTAAGTGTACAGGATCGATGCCTGCATTCATGGCCGCCGGATAGAAAATCGGCGTCAAAACGAGTATTACTACAATTGGATCGACAAACATACACCCAATAAAGAAGAATATCGTTACCATCAACAATACATAGACAGCACTTGGATTCGTACCCAGTACTGTTTCTGTAATCATCTGTGGAATTCTGGCAAAAGATATCACCCATGTAAAAGCTTGACCGCCGGCCACTAATACGAAGACGGCAGAGGTAACAAGTCCTGTAGAACGTGCAATCTTTGGTAGCTCTTTAAGGTGGATCGAACGATAAATGACTACTTCTAAAATAAACGCATAGAGGACAGACATACCTGCTGCCTCTGTTGGACTGAAGATACCTGTATAGATTCCCCCAATGATAATGATTGGGAAACCCAGAGGAAGAAGAGCCTTTCTCGTCATCTTCAGCCGCTCGCTCCATGAAGCTTTATTTGCCAGTGGAATATCTTTAGTTTTAGCATAAATCACACTATATATCGCAAAACTTAAAAATACGATAATTCCAGGGATGATTCCGGCAATGAAGAGATCCCCTACCGACGTTCCTGAAACCAATCCGTAGATGATCATTCCAATACTCGGCGGGACGAGCAAGGCTACATCACTGGAATTAATAATAAGAGCGATTGCCGTGGGATCTTTATACCCGATTTTCAAAAGTCTTTCTCTCATTGGTTTACCAATCGCTACGACCGTAGCTTGAGTAGAACCGGAAATAGCTCCAAAAAGAGTACAGGCAGCAGCTGTTGTTACCGCATATCCTCCCCGAACATGCCCGATGAACGAGCCAATGAAATCCAATAGACGATTTGAGGTCTTCCCTGTTGTCATAATATCTGCTGCAAAAATAAACAAGGGTACAGCTAATAGTACGTAAGGTTCTATTCCTGTGGAAAATTGCTGCATTAAGATCATGGGGTCCAAATTCGGAAAATACATGAATAATACAATTAACGGCGCCGCCATCAGCGGTATCATCATTGGAAAATTCAAAAGTAGAAGGACCACCATGATCGTCAGTAAAGTGGCAACCATATTGTTATCCTTTCTGCATCTTTATTTTTGTTTGTTTATAAATGTGTTCCTTCATGAACTTCATGCTTCGTTTGGTCGTTATAATCCTTAGCATCGGTTCCAAGATAGACTTCATTCCGGTCTTTAATATTGATCCACATATTTCTTAGGAATTGAATGCCTCCCAAGAAAAAACCAATAGGAATGAAAATGTACAAGTAATAAGCCGGCATCTGTAACGCAGATGTCACACGTCCTGAATCATACACATCATAGACGTATAAAGCTGAAAAGTAAGTAAGTACAAATAATACAATAGCTGTTACTAAGGGGATGAAGATAGCGAGAATTTTACGCACCTTGAATGGTGCCAAATCATAAAAAGCCGACATACTGATATGCCGCCCTTTCCTAGCTGCGTAACTAATTCCCATAAATGTAGCCACAACAATGGCAATTTGACTGACCTCATCTGCAAATGGCGGTGAATAGTTAAAAAGTGCACGGCTGAGAGCTTTTCCTACCACCATCAACGCAATTATAATAACAGCGTAACTAAGTATAAATTCTTCTATTTTTAATATTAATTTGTCTAAGCCTTTTAGTAGATTCAAATAATTACGCCTCCTGTTCTATTCTAAAGCTGAAAAAGCCTAGTTATTTAAAATCATATCGAAGCTTTGACCTATCCTCAAATGACATTAGACAGAAAGTTGAGTCTCTTTATGTTATATTTTCTTCTGTCAAAGAATTGAGTAAGAATATCAGCCATTTAGTATCAATAGCGACATACAAGCACCATATCCTCTGTATTTGTTCACTCAACTTTTTGAACTTGGATCTTTTGACTCAAAATGATAAACCAAAGAGTTCCCGATCCATTTGTAACCGATTTTTTTATAGATAGAGTTGGAGGTTGGATTACTTAAATCAGTGTAGAGAGCACAGTACTCACATCCTTGATCCAGAAGTTTCTTTGTGAGTGCCCACACGACTTGGGAAGCGTAGCCTTTTCTTTTGTGCAAATCCGGAGTGTAAACACCGTTGATCGTTGCACCATTCGGGGTTTTTCGCGCACGATTTGCCATCGAAACAGGTTGGTCCTCCACCACCCATAAGTGGGCTCTTTGCGTTCCTACCATATCTTGAGCAAGCTCCTCTGCCTGTCTACTAATAAGACGCTCATTCGTTTCTACACCGAACTTCTCCAGCCAATCTATAATTAAAGGGATATGAGCATTTACTGCAGTGACTAACTTCCCTTCTTGCGGGAGAATCGGCTGCAATTCATCAAGCCGAAAAATCCCCTGCCTCATATGAAGCCTCGCTTCTTTTGCTGGGTTCAGTCGCTTCCATGCTTCTAAAAACCAGCGGACCGCCTGTTCTTCTCCAAGCACACCAGGTACATCATAGTTATGATCAAAAAGGTAGCGGACTAAACATTGAATGTGCTTAGCCTCTGCACTTTCCAAAGAAGGAAGAATCCATAAGTGAGGCGGTGTCCGCATTGCAAGGTAAACAGGGAGACCATCCTCATCCATATGTAATAAATAGGCATCTTCAGTAGTAGGATTCTCAAACATCCGTTGAAGAATACCTATGGGCAAGTTATTTTCTGCCTCTCTGTCCATCAATAGTCCTTCCACTGTTTCATGAAATTTCTTTCCATCACTTTGCTTTATAACTCTCATAGACGTTACACCCCCTAAGAAATTAAACCCAGACCAAATGAATTGATAGACAAATAGGAAAATTAATACTATTATACGTTCTTGACACACCTTCTACAATAAAAGAAAGGAGTGAGCTCTATGACAAAAAAGGAAATCAAAGATCAAATTACCTTCCTGAAATCTGATTATGTAAGAATACAGGGGGATTTAGACAAGCTTGAAGCGAATGGAGCCAACGTGTCCAACGCAGAAGCCCAGCTTGAGCGAATTGAAAATGAGCTAAAAGAATTGAACAAACAACTAGCTGAAAGAAAATAATCAAAAGAGGCTGGGAATTAGTATCCAATCTAAAGACGAACTGAAAAATTTAGAAATAACCTTTTTCTGAATGACCGCTTACGCTGGAATGATCTAATTCCTTCTTTTACACGCTTCGTTTTCATCAACGAAGATAGAATGCCGTCACTCCTGCGGGTACAACACGAGTTCGAAGTCCCCGCAGCGGTGCCTTTTCCGCAAGGAGGCTGAGGCCGCTGATGTAATGATAAAAATGGGACATGTTGCGCTCATCTACCATAAAAAACCGAATGATGGTGAAATCTTATTATAAGAATTCACCATCATTCGGTGTTTAGAATGGTTAGAATACTTTTGTCCCAGTCCCATTTTCTCAATCATTTATTTTTTTTTTGGATCTTTTCTCTGTTCCTCCAGCTTTTCTTGAATCCTCTCAAATTCCTTACTTGGAGGGGTGAGGGAGACAACTACATCTCCATTCTCTGCTCTCGACTCTACCTCAGAACTGTAGAATTCGATTTTTCCTGTAGGTTTCTTGATGAAAAGAAGAAGCGCATGCTCATCAATATTCTCGAGATATTTTTTATACGTATATTGTTCTGTAATGTTGGTCTTTCTAAAAACATAACCATTCTCAACCATGTCATTTAAATCTTCCCACGAAGCACCTTCCTTGAAAAGAACACGGCCACCAATAGTATGAACGAGTCCTTCCAGATTGTCCCCTTCCCTGTTGCTTAAACTTAGCTGGAAAAGGTTGTTACGACCGAATTCAGGTACAAACGTGGTACATACTAGAGCATTATAAGAATCCAATTCTGTAGCTGCGATTAAATATTCGTACGGTGTCATATCAAGGTAGTATTCCGTCTGCTCAGACAATATTTCACCATGATAGGATTTGATTCCTGTAGAACGAGCCTTCGATAATCGTTCCCATGAGGAATCTGCAATCAGCACAGGTACTTTCAACTCTTCTAATACTTTTGCAATCCCTGTAGAAAAAGGACTGCCACCAGAAATTAAGACACCTGGAGGGCCTTCCATAGATAGGCCAAGCTTCTTTGAAAGCCAGCCAATTGAAAAACCGTGTGCCACAACCGTGGTGAATACTAGCGCAAAAGTGATTGAAATCAGAATCGAAGCATCTTCAAATCCTGAATCAAGGAGTATACTGGAAAAATAACTAGCCACCGTAAGCGCTACAATCCCTCTTGGGGCAATCCATCCGACTAATAACTTTTCTGATTTTGATAAATCCGTTCCCCACGTCGATATGAAAATGGATAGCGGACGAACAATAAAAAGCATCAGTAAGACAAATCCAATGGTTTGTATATTGAAAATCTCCACTAAGGTTTCTTGTGTGAGAGAAGCTGTTAACATCACGAAGATCGTTGATATCAATAATAAGGATATGTTTTCTTTAAAATGCCTCATATCGGCAATTGAAGAAATATGCATATTCGCAAGCGTCATCCCCATAGCCGTAACAGATAAAAGTCCTGTTTCATGGGTGACTTCATCTGCAATTGTGAAACAAGCAATTACGACAGTGAAGACTACCGGCGATTTGAGAAACTCCGGAACGTACCCTGTCTCGAACATCCAGCCGACACCTTTACCGCACACTAGACCCAGCAACACAGCGAATACCGAAGCTAGGAAGAATGTGAACAAGGCAGATGGATTTACATCCGTTCCGAGAATGAATTCGATGATTTCAAAAGCAAAAACAGCAAGTAACGCACCGATCGGATCAACAATGATCCCTTCCCATTTTAATATTTTTGCTGGCCGAGGCTTTAATTTTGCCTGCCTTAAAAGAGGCAATATGACGGTCGGACCCGTTACAATAAAAAGTCCACCTATGACAAAAGCTACAGCCCATGACAGTCCTGCAACATAGTGGGCCGCCAGAGCACCAAGAATCCAGCTTAAAAAAGCACCAATTGTTACGATACGAAAAACAGGACGTCCAAGCCCTCTTACTTCTTTAAAGTCCAAATTCAAGCTGCCCTCAAAAAGTATGACAGCAACGGCTAGTGAAATGATGGGTTTATATAAGTCACCAAAATCTTCTTCAGGATTCATTATTCCAAGTACGGGACCAGCAAGCAAACCTACAATGGACATGACGACGATGGCAGGTAAACGAAAACGCCAGGCCACCCATTGAGATCCGACTCCTAATATCCCAATCAACATGAATTGGAGTAACAGCGAATCAACCATGTATTGTATCCCTCATCTCAAAAGGTTATGTTCTTCCGATGTTAAATGATATAGCCATATTCTATAACCCGACTTATCATCTGTAAACTATATTGTATTAAGCAAAGACATTTCCAGAATTTATAACATTCATTGTAAGCGTTTACTAATATGGCAATCATAACCTTTATAATATTCTAAAAAAGGATTGACATAATTTTTCGACATTGATAACATTACTGCGGTAATGAAAGAATTATGTCGAATTATTGGATATTTCAGTGATTGGACCATACCGCTCATCCTTGGATAGGAGAGCTTTTTTTACGCATATTATAGACATCTAAGAGGAGGCTTACTATGAAGTCAAGAGACACCTTATTTATCGGTTTCACGCTGTTTGCTTTATTTTTCGGAGCTGGAAACTTGATCTATCCGGTATCTTTAGGAATTGAATCCGGAACGTCATATCTTGCTGCAATTTCAGGCTTTGTCCTCACTGGTGTGGGTCTCCCCATCATCACTGTTGCTGCAATTTCTTTAGTTAAAAATGGAGCCATACAATTAGCCGGAAGAGTCCATCCATTATTTGGATTGTATTTTACGGCAATGGTTTATTTAGTTATTGGCCCATTCTTTGCGATTCCTAGAGCGGCGAACGTTGCGTTCGAAACTGGAGTCGTTCCCTTTTTAAATGGATCACCTTTGACCTTATTCATTTATTCCATTATATTCTTCGCCTTGGTTTTCTGGGTAAGTTTAAACCCTTCCAAGCTTGTGGATCGCATCGGCCAGTTTTTAACTCCTGCGTTGTTCCTGGCTATTCTAGGTTTAGTCATTGGCAGCTTCTTTCTATTGGACGGTCCCATCCAAAGCCCCGGTGAGAAGTATGAAAGTCAGCCATTCTTCACAGGCTTTATCGAAGGCTATTTGACTATGGATGCTATTGCTTCCTTGGCTTTTGGAATCATTGTTGTCACATCGTTCCGTGACCGAGGCGTTACAAATCCGAAAGAACTGACGATTCGCACTCTTAAGGCAGGACTTGTAACAGCAATTGGGCTTGCAAGCGTTTATGTAGCCATAGGCTGGATTGGTGCAAAAATGGCTACAGAAGGAAACTTTGCTAACGGAAGCGCCATCCTATCAGGAGCTGCACAGCTTATGTACGGACAGCCAGGTACGCTCCTATTAGGAGTTATTGTAGCGCTCGCATGCTTTACAACCTGTGTAGGGTTGACTGTTGCCTGTGGACAGTTCTTTTCTAAGAGAATCTCAGGGCTTTCATATAACGTAGTAATCACCCTTGTTACCCTTATTAGTCTTGGAATTTCCAATATTGGCTTAAACCAGATTATTGCTTATTCTGTACCCGTTCTCGTCTTTGTTTATCCAATTACAATCGTTTTAGTTGCTCTAACCTTCATGGGAGGATTGTTTAACCATTCTCGTTACGTTTATAGAGGTGCTGTAATTTTCACATCATTCGTGGCACTATATGATGGACTTGCCGCTTTTGGTATGGACATGTCAGGTATCACTCCTTGGATTAGTCAACTACCGTTCTTTGAATTAAACTTAAGCTGGATCGCTCCTGCAATAATTGGAGGCTTACTCGGTGCTCTTCTTCAATTTATAAAAGGGCAGACATCTGCTTCAGAAAGCTATCAGAATTAAAAAGAGATCCCCCACGGATTATTACAATCTGCGGGGGATCTTACTTAGTTATCAAGCAAAGTTACACTTACTTTCACATCCAGGTTTTGCCCACCACCACGGTAAACACCTTGCAGCGGACTCACATCAGCATAATCTCTGCCCGTTCCGATACGAATATGCTGTTCAAGCGCTTCGACGTTGTTCGTCGGATCCAAGCCTACCCAGCCTATGCCGGGAACCATCACTTCCACCCAGGCATGAGTCGCGGCATCCCCAATCAATGCGGAATCTTCCCCAACATATAAATAACCACTGACATACCTGGCAGGGATACCTTTTGCCCTCAACACACCAATCATAATGTGAGCGTAATCTTGACAAACGCCTCCCTTTAACGGCCATGATTCGTATGCTTTTGTATTGACGTGGGTTACACCCGTATCATAGTAAATTGATTGATTAATATAGGCCATCAAGTCAAGGGAAAATCGAATGGGGTCTGAAGGGTCTCCCACCGCATTCACAATTTCTTCAATTTGTTCTTTGTACAAGAAGGTGTACGGAGTTTCATTTAAATAAGCTAAATAATGACGCTTAAACAACTCCGAATAAAAGATATTAATCATCTCTTGAGAAGTATGAATCATCCTAATGAATGGGCTTTTTTGAATACTTACTGTTGAAATGGTCCTAACCGTTAAATGTTCATGTTTTTCAGGAATGAAGAACGTTTCAACATGGTTTCCCCATAGATCAATATGCTCTTTAATTAGTGAATTTGGAGTAATCTCAGTCCGGTAGGCCAATAACCGTTGACACTCATCTGTACGCGGCTTTAAACGAATGTGATTCATGCTTTGATCAACAAAGTTTTCATAATAAAAAGTATTGGTATGTTCTATTTGAAATTTCATTCCATTTCCCCCTGATGTCTGTGTTCACTTGGCATGGACTGGTTCAATTAAGTAGTAGGTTTCTGAGAACATTCGGCTTACGGTATGGCAGCGATCTTGGAAATGATCCAAGAACCTCATCAACTCTTCCATATTCATTTCATCAATATTTGTTTCACTAATCTCATCCTGAACCATTTTAAGCATTTGGAACAAATCCTCAGAGTAATGCGATACCTTTCCAGACTCGAGGTTTTGGATCGCTTCAAGAACATGGTTCATACAATACCGGATCGATCTCGGGAACGTGGCTTCTTTGATTAAAAAGTTCAACACATTCCTCGACTCCATCGTTGGAGGATTTTCTTTAATATAAGCATCGTACCCATTTAGATACTGCAAAGCAGTGAGCCAATAATAGTAATTGTCTGTATGGTGTACGGCTTCTTTCCTGTTCTTTTCACATATGACATTTAAGACTCGAGCGGTTTTCTCTGCACGTTCTACCCATTTTCCTACCTTAATGAAAGAATAAGGAATGCCTCGGCTCATCGTTGATTCGATGACCCCTTGGGCTGACATAGAGGTTCTAATTACTTTTTTCAAATAGTCCTGGGTATGCTGCCTTGTATTCGCCATCTCCTGCCAGTCCTTTTGAGCTAAATGGAACTCATTCAGTACTTCCCAAAGCTCATGTGGAATGATGTCACGTGTCGACCTTGCATTCTCTCTTGCATAAAGCATACTGTTCATAAGAGAATTCATATTTAAAGGACTGATCGTTAAGTACTGGATGATTGCATCTCTGTCCAGGCGCTCATAACGTTCGAGGTACTCGGCCTCTGAGGCACATATTTCCAATACCTCAGCCCAGTCGCGGTCGGCGACCTCCTGGTCAGAGGCTTCCAGCATATGAATCAGTTGAACACTAAGTACTCTTGAATTGTTCTCTGCACGCTCAATATTACGTGCCATCCAATATAGCGAATCGGCTACTCTACTAAGCATTCGATTGTCCCCCTTCACTCAAAATCCACGTATCCTTACCGCCCCCGCCTTGAGAAGAGTTTACGACTAAGGAGCCTTCCTTCAATGCCACCCTGGATAAACCCCCGGGCAGAACATTCGTGTAGTCCCCGCTCATGGCAAAAACACGCAGGTCAACATGGCAAGGATAGAATCGCCCATCTTGATAAGCAGGTGCTCTTGATAGCTTAATAGTCGGCTGGGCAATATATTGATGTGGTTTTTCTATGATTTTTCTTCTGAATTCATTCCTCAAGTCTTCATCAGATTGTGGTCCGATCAACATGTCATAACCACCGGAAGCCCCTACGTTTTTTACGACGAGTTCTTCCAGGTTCTCAAGCACATATTCAAGCTTTTCAGGATCACTTAAGAAGTAAGTTTCAACATTTGGGATAATCGGCTCTTCATCTAAATAAAAACGAATCATGTCTGGAACGTAAACGTACATGGCTTTATCATCAGCTACACCATTACCAATCCCATTCAGGATCGAAACATTCCCTTTTTTATAAGCTCGTAATAAACCGGAAACTCCAAGCACGGAATCAGGACGGAAAGCTTCCGGATCGAGAAAGTCATCATCGATTCTCCTATAAATGATATCGACTCGTTTTAAACCGCGAATGGTTTTCATATAGACGACATCATCTTTAACAATCAAGTCTCTTCCTTCAACGAGTTCGATCCCCATCTGTTGAGCTAAAAAGACATGATCATAATAAGCTGAATTATACATACCTGGAGTCAACAGTACGGCGGTTGGCGTCTTGTGAGGATCCGCATTTTTTGGCACATGACTAATCACTGCATTATGCAGTTCCGACAACTGGTGTTCCAGTGTCTCTATTGAATGCTGGAAAAATAATTCTGGATAAACTTGCCTCATCACATAACGGTTTTGAAAAACATAAGACATGCCTGAAGGGTTTCTCAAATTATCTTCAAGAACGCGGTACTCCCCATTTTCATCCCTGATTAAATCTACCCCCGCTAAAAAGACATGATTATTTAACGGAATGTTTACCCCGCCAATTTGTTTATTGTAATAATAAGGATTGTTCTCAATCAGTTCTCTAGGAATGATGCCTGCCTCAACAATTCTTTGCTCATGGTACACATCTTCGAGGAAATGATTGAGGGCACTGATTCTCTGCTTGATTCCCTTTTCGACCTTTTTCCATTGTTGTTTCGGTATGATAATTGGAACGAAGTCGAAAGGCATGGTACGTTCCGTTCCACCTGTATGGTTATACACGGTAAAAGTAATTCCCTGGCGAAGAAAGTTCAGTTGTGCTGTTTCATGCTTTTCTTTTAACTCTTGGTCAGAGAATTGACCAATCAGCTGATGAAACCACTGGTAATGTGTCTTCGGCGCTCCTGTCTCTTCCATCATTTCGTCAAAAAAAGATCCTACTTCGTAATTTTTAAGCACTCCATCTCCCCCATTCAACATGATATAGAACCATACCCTTAGTGTAGCGTAACTACACAAAAATTGTAAGAAAATTTGCACAAAACTCGGCCCTCAGGTCATCCATATTATGGATATCGTTAGTTTCTTAATTACTTTTAGAGATCATAATCTGAAATCATTAAAGAGCTTCCTATTCTTGAAGGCTGGAGTTTATCTGGGATTGGACTATGTTTTTTAATGAATGAACAGGCTTGTTTTAAGCAGGCCCTTCGAGGGAAAGAGTTATTTATCAAACCAGCGCATGAGGAGGAGACACAGTGAACAACGAACCTAAGGCAAGTTATCACACTACTGATTTTAATGACTTTAATCACGTGTATATCAAGCACAAAGAACTGGAATTCCCTGAATTTGAAAAGATCATGAATGACTACATATTAAGCCAACCTAGAGAGACGATGGAATTTCAAGAGTGTTGGATAGAGGATAAGCAGATGGAGAATGTTGAAGTTAGAACGGTCCAAGTCAATTTCTTGGATCATAATACTAATAATTACATCCGTCTCTGGGGTGCTAAAAAGAATGATGATGGTCAAGTAATAAAAATGAAAGTTGACGCCCTCGACTTTGAAACCAAAGAAATTGTATATGAACGCCAATTAGCATAAAGAGTGTTTAGCTTTACATAGCGTGTTCATTTTTTTAATTTATAAGAATGTATTTTAGGTTAACAAAACCTATAACTTCTCTAACTTTCGTCACTCAATACTCTAAATATGACTGATAAACCAAGCCCCGTTCATGATGAATGGGGCTTAGTTTATCACAATAAATTATGGTTTACCTTTAATTATAGAAATGAAAGTAAATAGGGTTTTCTAAATTTCGTGTCTTACTATGTTGTATAACACAATGCTTCATTCCCCGTGCTTATTTTATCGAGATGACGATTTTACCTTTTGCATGATGGCTTTCACTAATTTCGTGTGCTTCTTTTAATCCATCTTCCGTTAGCGGAAAGCGATGACCAATCACAGAGGTAAGCTTGCCATTTTCCATCAAATCAGCAAGTTTCGAAAGCTTTTCCCCACTCGGTTCAAGCCACACAAAGCCTGCTTTCACGTTATATTTTTCTGCAAGAGCTTCCTCAGGAGGCTGGACAATTGATGGCATGCGTCCGCCTTCTTTTAATACTTTGTAACTTTTTTCTTGAATTTCCCCGCCCAGGGTATCTAAGACGATGTCAAAATTACTCAGAACTTCCTCAAAGTTTACTTCACGATAATTGATAAATTGGTCTACTCCTAATTCCTCAACCCAGTCCTGGTTTTTGCCACTCGCAGTTGTCGCAACATAAGCACCAAAATGCTTGGCTAATTGAATGGCATACTGCCCAACGCCTCCAGATCCGGCATGAATTAAGACGCGGTCTCCTTCTTTAATCTCAGCAAAATCGACGAGACATTGCCATGCAGTGAGTCCAGCAAGCGGAACAGCCGCTGCTTCTTCAAATGGAATATTGTCAGGTAATGGAGCGAGCAGAGCTTCATCTATGGCTGTATATTCTGCATAGGTTCCAAACCTTGTCGTCGCGGGTCTTGAAAATACCCGATCACCTTTTTTATATTGTTTCACTTCACTTCCAACTTCTTTCACGATTCCAGCTGCATCCCAGCCCAAAATAATTGGGAATTCAAAATCGAGCATCTCTTTCAAGTATCCTTCTCTTAATTTCCAGTCAATCGGGTTGATGGATGTAGCATGAAGTTCAACGAGTACTTGATTGTTTTCGAGATTGGGTTGATTCAGTTCTTTTTCAACTAATTGCTCATTTCCTCCGTACTGTTCTATGACAATGGCTTTCATGGTGTTATCACTCCTTTAATTCATTCACACAACAATTATTTTCCCCTAACATTCCAAAACAAACGTGATAAGATTAGAAAAGACGTAAGCTTTAGCAAGCATAGATAAAAGGATGATCTCAAGATGATGGAAAAAGCTGAACAACTCTTGCAGCAATATTATGGCTTCTCTACCTTCCGCCCGGGTCAGGAACAAGCGATAAGCCAAGTATTAAACGCTCAGAATACATTGGCCGTGATGCCTACAGGTGGAGGGAAATCTCTTTGCTATCAGATACCAGGTTTAGCGCTTCCTGGCACAGCAATCATTATTTCCCCGCTGATTTCCCTTATGAAGGATCAGGTAGATGCTTTGAATTCTTATGGTATTCCAGCCACCTATATCAACAGCTCATTGTCGACGGAAGAACAACGACAGCGAATTTTTGATATGGCCAACGGCTCTTACCATTTTGTTTATGTGGCGCCTGAACGGTTTGATTCCGGGCATTTTCTCTCAGCTATCCAAAGCATTCAGCTCTCTTTGATCGCCTTTGATGAAGCACACTGTATCTCTCAATGGGGACACGATTTTAGGCCAAGCTACAGGTCTATAGTTCCAACACTCAAACAAATCCCGAACCTTCCTGTCTTTATGGCTTTGACAGCAACAGCGACACCGGAAGTGATCAATGATATCAGACATTTAATCGATGTACCCGAAACCTCTGTCGTCAACACAGGATTTGCCCGCCATAACTTATCTTTTCGTATTATAAAAGGAAGAGATAAACGTGATTTCGTTGAAGAGTACTTGGAAAGCAGACCAAATGAGTCTGGCATCATCTATACGGCGACAAGAAAAGATGCTGACCAGCTAGAGCAATTCTTATCTAATAAAAGCTTTTCTATCGGAAGGTATCATGCGGGAATGACAGAAAACCAGCGGAAGCAAGTGCAAATGGATTTTGTTCAAGATGAAATCACAACGATTGTCGCTACTAATGCTTTTGGAATGGGGATAGACAAGTCGAATGTGCGGTATGTCATTCATTACTCGATGCCGATGAATATCGAGTCGTATTATCAAGAAGCCGGACGTGCTGGAAGGGATGGAGAGCCAGGCGATTGTGTGCTGTTATTTTCCAGCCAGGACATCAACCTACAGCGTTTTCTTATCGATCAATCTCCATCTGAGGATAAAAAGATAGAGGAATACGCCAAGTTACAATCGATGATTAATTACTGTCATACTCATACTTGCTTGCAGCAGTACATTTTGGAATATTTTAACGATCCTACTCCAACCGAGCCATGTGGAAAATGTTCAAATTGCACGTATGAAGGCGAAAAGCAGAATATGACAAAAGAAGCCCAGATGGTCTTATCTTGTGTGAAACGAATGGGCGAACGATTTGGTGCGGGATTAACGGCAAAAGTGTTAAAGGGATCTGCTGATCAGAAAGTGAAGCAATTCCAATTCCAATCCCTCTCTACTTACGGGATTATGTCTAACTATACCGAAAAAGAACTGAAAAGGTTCATTCACTTCTTAACGGCTGAAGGATACCTGACGCCTGGTCAAGGACGGTATCCTACACTAAAGCTTTCCAACGAGGCCGTTGCTGTCCTAAGAGGCGAACAGCCGGTAGTTATGTTAGTAGAGGCGACCACTACCCATCAGGAAGCAGCGTACAATGAAGAATACTTCCAAGAGCTTCGGACATTAAGGAAAGCGATAGCTGACGAAAAGGGGCTTCCACCTTATGTAATCTTCTCTGATGCGACCTTGAAAGAATTCTCTACTTATCTTCCTGAAAATAAGCAAGAGATGCTGGCTATAAAAGGAGTTGGAGAGCAGAAATTCGAAAAGTATGGAGAAGAATTTCTGGCCATCATTCGTCCTTGGAGCGAGCAGGCAGAAAGGAAGCCAAGTCCCTCCTCGAGGCCAGCACCTGCCTCCACCTTACCTAAAAAAGATCCGTCTGATGAGAGACCTAGTCATGTGATATCGTTTCAACTCTGGGATGAAGAGAACAAATCCATCGAAGAAATCGCGAAAGATCGCGGACTAAGCCCCCAAACAGTAGAAAGCCATTTATTACGGCGAGCTCGCGAAATTGATGACTTCAACTGGAATAGATGGTTCAGCGAAGATCAAGAGCATACGGTGCTGCAGCATTACGAAGACTTAGAGGAAAAGAAATTAAAACCTTTGAAGGAACGACTGCCCGAGGAATACACGTACTCAACTATTAAAGCTGTGCTTTCTAAACATGAATTGATTTGATAACAAAAGCGCTGCCATTACTAGCAGCGCTTTTTCAATAGAAAACACAACAGATTTCAACCTACGGATAAATAGCTCCTTTATGTTCACTATTGCCCACCATCTTATATAACATATAAAAACTTTGCTAGCAGCTCTATAGCTTCCTTATAATAAAACCAGGAGGGATTGGATGACGAAATCTAAAATCACTAGAGAAACTGCTAAAAAGCTCGATCGAACTGATGAACTATCCATTTACAAAAGTGAATTTTATACGAAGGATTCTACCTATTATATGGATGGAAATTCTCTAGGTCTGCTTTCAAAAAGAGCGGAGAGAACACTGATGACATCTTTGGAAGATTGGAAGACTTACGGCATTGATGGATGGACGGAGGGAAAACAGCCGTGGTTTTATATGTCAGAGCAAATCGGAGAAATGACGGCGCCCTTAATCGGGGCAAAAGCACATGAAGTCATTAATACCGGCTCGATTACCGCGAATCTTCATCAACTGTTGGCTTCCTTTTATAAACCAGATGGAAAGCGAACGAAAATTATAGCTGATGAACTCAATTTCCCTTCAGATATATATGCTCTGAAAAGCCAGATTGACCTCCATGGGTTGCAGCCATCCGCGCATTTAATTCAAGTCGAGAGTCAGGATGGATATACCTTATCAGAAGATAATATTATCGCTCAGATGGATGAAGAAGTCGCTCTCCTCCTGCTCCCTTCCGTGCTTTACAGGAGTGGGCAGCTTCTTGATATAGAAAAAATAACAAAGGCGGCGCATGACCAGGGAATTATTGTTGGATTCGACTTGGCCCACTCCATAGGCGCTCTTCCCCACCACTTGAATGATTGGGACGTCGACTTTGCTGTTTGGTGCACTTATAAATATTTGAACAGCGGCCCTGGCGGAGTCGGTGGATTGTATGTCCATGAGAAGCACTTAGGAAAGAAACCAGGTTTAGCAGGTTGGTTCAGCTCAAAAAAAGAAAAGCAATTTGATATGGAGCATGAATTAACACCAGCAGAAACAGCCGGTGCTTATCAGATGGGGACGCCACATATTCTAAGTTCTGCTCCGCTTCTTGGTTCTCTGGAAATTTTCCATGAAGCAGGCATAAAATCAATCCGCGAGAAGTCCTTAGCACTCACCCGCATGATGATGAACTTGATTCATCAGGAGCTTCCGGATTATGGGTTTCAGTTAGCGAATCCGCTGGAAGATGAACGGCGAGGCGGGCATATTTGTTTACTTCATCCAGAAGCAGCAAGTATATGTAAAGCCTTGAAAGAAGAAAATGTTATTCCTGATTTTCGCTCTCCAAATGTCATCCGCCTTGCCCCAATCGCGCTCTACATCTCATTTGAAGATGTTTATGATGTAACCTTAATTCTTAAAGGTATTATGGAAAACGAAAAGCATAAACGATTTAAAAATGAACGTGGGATCATAGCTTAAGGAGGTTTCTAGAATGAAACTAATCGATATCTCTATGCATCTGAATAATCAAACACCAGAGTGGCCAGGAGACGAACCGTTTCATTATAAATTGACAATGTCTATTGAAGAGACTGAGTCTGTGAATATCGGCCAATTTACGGCCAGCAACCATACCGGCACACATATAGACGCCCCGTTTCATTATGATAACGAGGGATTGAAAGTGGCCGACCTTCCACCTGAACGTTTTATCGGTGAAGCCTTAGTTATTAACATGGAGAACAAGAAAGTGATCAGAAAAAAAGACCTCCAATCTTTTCAGTTTAATGGAGTTACCAAAGTCCTTTTTCGGACAAAGAGTTGGGAAGACCGAAAACAATTCCCTCAATCTTACACGGTGATTGGTGAAGATGTAGCCGAATTTCTATACGACAAGGGCATTGATCTGATTGGAGTTGATACTCCCTCTGTAGACCCGGAAACAAGTAAAGACCTCCCTGCCCATCATTCCTTATATAAGCATGATTTATTAATATTGGAAGGATTGCAGATGGACCATGTCGCACCAGGTGCTTATGAGCTGATGGCATTTCCATTGAAGATGGATGAAGCGGACGGCAGCCCTGTTCGAGCGATATTAAAGCAAAAATAAAACGATTGGCGCCTCAAGCGCCAATCGTCTTATTTTTTATCAGTCATTTCTTGTTTTATTGCCATTTCCTTCGCTACTCGTGGAGCTAACCAGATCATTGGAAGAAGGAGAATGGATACAGGTACAGCAGTTACAACAATAAAGTTTTGCAGCTGTGTAATTCCACTGTCCCCTGTGATAAGAAGGATCACGGCTACAGATCCCATTAAGACTGCCCAGAAAATACGAAGCCATTTCTTCGGGTTTCCTTCCCCTGTCACAGCCATGGCGATTGTATAGGACATCGAATCACTTGTTGTCACCACAAACAAGATTGTCAAAATCAAGAACAGCGGTGAAATGACAGAAGCCAACGGGAATTGCTCTGTTATCGCAAACATCGCTGCAGGGTTACCTGCTGCATTCAAGGCCTCAGAAACAGAACCTGGATTATTTAGCTCAAAGAAAATCCCTGAACCGCCTAAAACGGTAAACCAGAACGTAGAAATCACTGGTGCAAATATAGAAACGGCGACAATGATTTCACGAATGGTACGCCCTCTGGAAATACGACTGACAAGGATAGCCATCATTGGACCATAACCAATAAACCATCCCCAGAAGAATACGGTCCAACCGGACAACCAGCCAGCGTCTCCACGGAAAGTACTCATAGGGATGAACTGATCTACATAGTAACCAAATCCAGATAGAAAATGATCAATAATAAATCCACCCGGTCCAAAAATAACAATAAAGGCCATCAGCGCAATGGCTAAACGTACATTAAAACTACTTAGATATTGAATCCCTTTGTACAAACCTGTTACAGCCGAAATCGTTGAGATCAGCACCACCGCAAAGATGATCGTAAATTGTGTGCTGAACTGATTCGGAATGCCAAAGATTTCTTGAAGACCATAACTAGCCTGGAGGCCAAGGAATCCGATCGGTCCTATGGTTCCGGCTGCAACGGCAATGACAGAGAAAGCATCAATTAATGTCCCTAGCCAGCTGCTTCTCAGCTTCTCACCGAAAATAGGATACAGCAAAGTCCGTGGTTTCATTGGCATGCCTTTATGATAATGTCCATACATCATCACAACAGCACTGATCGTACCAAGGATCGCCCATGCTAAGAATCCCCAGTGCATAAAGCTTTGAGCGAGTGCAGGGTTAATCGCTGCTTTTGTACCCGCTTCAATGCCTGATTGATGTGGAGGCACCGTTAAAAAGTGGTACATCGGCTCAGCTGCCGCCCAGAATACTCCTCCACCGGCAAGCAAGGTAGCCATGATGATGGACAGCCATTTGTAAAGGCTGATTTCAGGTTTCTCCATATTTCCCATTTTGACTCTTCCATATTTAGAGAAGGCCAGGCCAATGCCTACAAAAAATGTGGCTAGCATGAGTATTTGCCAGAATGCTCCGAAGTATTTAGCAGACCAGCCAAAGCTCTTGTTGACGATTGTTTCAATTAAACTAATATCAATAAGGGCAAAAAATACAAAAAGTACTAATAATCCTCCGCTGATAGCGAAGACGGGCCAATCAATTCGCCCTGTATGCTTGTTATTCATAAATAACTCCTTTAAATGTAATCATGTGTTTTTGGCACATTTAGAGACCATAACACTGCTCTTATTATGCTGTAAAGTGTAAAGTTTACCCACCATTCATATTTTTTACTTTAATTTTGTATTTTTTGTGTTAATAAATAACCGATATAGCAACTACCTGCTTACGAAATATGCCTCCTTATCCTGAGGACTTGAATTCGAGATCATTATCTAGTTGGATATATCTTGGGTTCTTACCTTTAATAGTGTGAGGGGTGGATGGAAAATAACTCGCTTTCCTGTGGAGGAACTGGCAAGTCCTCGTTCGCTTCGCTCACTGGGGGGTCTTGCCTAAGTCCTTCTCCCACGGGAGGTCTCGTCATTTTCCATCCACCCCAGCTTTCAATAGCTTAACGAACCTACTCAATCGAGTTTCAGTATTTAGAGAGCGGCTTTATTAGTTCCTCTTAATAAAAGCAGCTTAAATCGAGTCTTCCATTACTAAATTGCAGAAAATTCTATGTAGTTATTAACCGTGGCAATCTTTACTACATAAAAAAATCACGCCCGTTTTGAGAGCGTGACCCTACATTTTCAATTTATTCTCCTTCATCATACTCTACCTCTTTGTCTTTATGTCTCTTCTGACATTCTTTACATAACTTCAGTCCTTCTTCTTTTTTCGTCGTTAATAATTTCCCGCAGTTTCCACATTTACCAAATTCGTTTGGATTGGCTTGGAAACCGACGAGTTCATTTTCTGGACCTGGCACATCGATCTCTCCTTTAATGTTATTCTTATATATCTTCTTCCCGAACTCCTGCGAATTCAATCATTTCGTAAGCTCTTTAGCTACCATTAAGCCTGAAAGTGTGACACCAAGTGTCCCTGCCCCTGGGAATACAGTATCCCCACATTGCAGAACACCATCGATCCCTGTTCGTATGGAGTAGCTATTCAGCCAGCTGTAGCTTCCCTTCGGCGCATAGCCACCTACTTTTCCTTGCTTTCTTCGTAACCATTTTTCGAAAGTAACTGGAGTACCAGGGAGAACAATATCCAAATGGTTGGAGAATCCAGGAAAGTAATGGTCGACAGTCTGAATAAGACGTTCTTTCATCCTTTCTTTTTTAATATTGTAATCCTCCGCTTCCCACCACTGACGAATAGAAGTATGGGTAGATATTGTGAGTGACCTCTTTCCCTCCGGAGCCATTTTCTGATCAACAGGATCAGAAAGCGACATTAAAAATTGACCACCGTCATGCAATTCTTCAGGGTGGTGCGGATCAATGAACTGATGGTACAAAACATCAGTGGATTCAAACACGCTTTGGTCTACACCCGCATGAATGATAAACGCTCCCCATGACTCTCGCTTCATTTCCTTTTGTTCTTTAATATAGGAATGTTTACCTAATTTTGGAGATAACGTATCATGGAAATTATGGACCGAATTATTTAGTATCACTCTTTTGACTTCATAAATTTTCTTTCGTTTTGTATGCAATCGAAAAGTTCCACCCTCTTTATCAACAAGGTGGACAGGGTGTCGAAGCTTTACTTCGTTCCCACACCCTTTAATATAATCTGCCAATTGTTCTGCAACCGTTGCCAGGCCCCCGTGGACGGCATAAGCACCTTTATGAAAAGTTTGTAAAGCCGCATACCCAAGAAAGGCTGGACACCGATCCACACTTGTTTGGACACTGTCCATTAACTCTCCATTAAGAAATGTCTTAAACAAATGATAATGATGAAGCTGGTATTTCTTTAAACGGTCTTCTACGGTCTGCATGAGAAATGGGATAAGCCTGATGGATTCTTGATTCATTAAGGAAGGAAGAGTAAGCCAGTCTCTCATTGTTTTCGGTGGAAATATCGGTAACTTTTCCACTAAGCGATCAACCATTTCTCCAACTTTAAATATTTCTTCATAGAAAGTCTTTATCTCATTTGAAACCTCTGGAAAATTCCTTTGGATTTCGTTATACCATTGATTCCGATCGCGATAATAGTGAATCGTTCGATCAGGCATATGAATCTCCATAATTGGATTCAACAGTTTCATCGCTGGGGTTTTTAGATCGAGGTTCTTATACAGTTGGTCAAATACACCACCTGGTTCAAACCCCATCCCAACTGTAGCACCGGATTGGAACCGATACCTCTCGCGTTCATACTTACCTGCACTGCCTCCAAGCTCGTTGGAAGCTTCTAAAACTAGTACATTTAACCCTTTTCTTGAGAGCTCGGCAGCTGCAGCTAATCCACCGAAGCCTGCTCCAACGATTCCCACATCATAAACCATGACTCCACCACCTCTCTCTTACCCTCTACATTCCCCTTAACCAAAAGTTTTTAAAATATTATGAGCCGATTGGGGACCATTCCCTTCTCTAAACCGTCAAATTAGTGAAGAAAGGAGAGAAAGCCCGGTGACCGGAAATACACAAGTCGACTTAACGAATGATGAAGCAGTTGAATACATTATGCACCACTATGGTGAAGCATTAAAACGAACTATATATACGTATGTAAAAAACCATCACACCACCGATGATCTTTTTCAAGAAGTACTGATATTGATCTACCGGAAATGGGATCAATTCAATGGACAATCACAGCTGAAAACCTGGGCTATAAGAATAGCAATCAACCGCTGCAAAGATTATTTACGCTCTCCTCTTCACCGAATCAAACTGGTCAAAGATCAATGGTTTGATCAGAAAGACACGTACCAGCTTGAGGCTACTGTGATACAGAAGGAACAATGGGATGAAATTGCCGATGCGATTTTAAATCTGCCAATTAAGTACAGAGAAGTAATGATACTAACCTTTCAACAAAATATGACTCATCAAGAAATCGCTGATGTAACAAACACACCGATTTCAACTATCAAAAGTCGTATGCAGCGGGCCAGAAAAATGTTGAAAAAACACGTGCATGAGGGGGAATGGACCCTTGGATAATAAAAAAATAAAAGAGGCGATCGACCGTAAAATCAGTAAAACCCCATTATTTACAGAAGCTGATCGGCGCCGCTTTTATGAAAATCGTCGTAAACCAAAGCGTCGCTGGATGCCGGCCGTCCCTCAAGTTATGTCAGTTCTGCTTGTATTCCTGTTAATCAGCGGGTCCGTTTATTTTATAAACTCGGGAAATCCTTTTGAGAACCCTGCAGATACACCTGAGCAAAAGCTTGAAGATGTTCCGCCTCCCGCTCCAGAGGAGTCACCTACTGATGAAGTTAAAGAGATCGTTGAAGAGATTAAAAATTTAATTAAAACATATCACTTTAGTCCAGAAACAGCTCAAACTTTAAGGGAATTAGGAGAAGAAGTGACACAAACTAGAGGACCGGATGGACCTGGAGTTGATGAAATTGATGGATATATGTCTACAGGAGATTATATTTTCTTAAAAGGAGATAATTTTAATTACTCAAATACACTTTCAAGAGGAAATATACCTTCTATTGAGCATTTTCAAAGAGAAGAATTAGGGGTTTTTCTAAGGATCAAACGTGGAGAAGTACATTCATCCGCTACTATTACGTACCTCTCACAAGACAAAGAACAGTTAATCCAAGAGAGATACACTACTAATGGACTACATCAAGACTTTGAGAAAGTCATCGGTTCCAACCAACCTGTTGAAATGCAACCGTTAGTCCAGGAATCTATTGCCCAATCATTAGATAAAAACCCTGAATCTTTAACAAAAAGCGACTTATTAGAATTAGAAGAACTAAAAATAGACGCATCTAATTTAAACGGTATCTATGACTGGGCAAGTGACCCAGAAGTGTTCCGTTCTATGAAAAACTTAAGGAAATTGACGTTAAATCAGGTTAAGGTTTCTGGTGAATTATTAAAAGGGATTCCTCATCTAGAACAAGTGACGTTTATCGGTCCGACATTAGATGACTTAAGTAATGTAGCTGAAGGATTGCAGCAAGTCCGCTATTTAAACATTCAAGACTCTTCCTTCCGTGGAAATGCGGACGACATTCTTAAGTTAAAATCTTTAAATATTGTTAGATTGGATAAATCCATTGTTACCGATTATGAAAAATTGCAGTTTGAAGGCATTGATGTTCGCTGGTAATCATTGATTAAGACAGGAGTCCACTGCAAAGACTGAGAGGACTCCCCTTAATTTTTCTAGAATAATAATATAGGAGGTTAACTATGTGTGGAATTGTTGGATATGTACATAAAAATCATCCGTATGAAACGAAGGTCATTAAAGATATGATGGAAAGAATCCACCACCGGGGACCGGATGATGGTGAATATTATAACGATGAAAAAGTTGGTTTAGGCTTCCGCCGGTTGAGCATAATCGATATGAGCAAGAATGCCAATCAGCCTATGTTTTGCGAAAACGGGCGTTTTATTTTAATTTTTAATGGAGAAATTTACAACTTTCATAGTCTCAAAGACACTTTAGTTGCCCGCGGTCATGAATTCCAAAGTCACACGGACAGCGAAGTCGTCCTGCATGGCTATGAGGAGTATGGCGCTGATATTCTTCAGAAACTTCGTGGGATGTACGCGTTCGCTATATGGGACAGAGATACAGAGGAATTGTTCTTAGCAAGAGACCCTTTCGGAATTAAGCCGCTATATTATACGAATCATACGGATGATGGGACTTTCTTATTCGGTTCTGAGATAAAGTCTTTCTTGTCCTGCCCTACTTTTATGAAAGAGTTTAACGAGAAGGCCCTTAAACCTTTTCTTACTTTCCAATACTCTGCCCTGGATGAGACATTCTTTAAAGGAGTGTACAAATTGCCGCCCGGCCATTATATGGTCTATAAAAATGGCCAGTTCGATTTCTATCGCTATTGGGATGCTGATTACTCTGAGAATACGAAGGCATTGAAAGACGCAGTCGCCTCCATCAATGAGATTATGGAAGACTCCGTTCGCTATCACAGAATAAGTGATGTAAAAGTAGGTTCCTTCCTGTCAGGGGGGATTGACTCCAGCTACGTGACGACTCTGCTTAAACCAGAAAACACATTTTCTGTTGGCTTTAAACAGCATGAAGGAATTTTTAATGAGACCAATTTGGCAGAGGATTTGTCGGAGCAGTTAACTATTCAAAATCATAAACGGTTGATTTCAGGTGAAGAATTTTTTGAGAAAATTCCTAAAATCCAATACCATATGGACGAACCCCATGCTAACCTGTCATCTGTTCCGCTCTATTTTTTAGCTGAATTGGCAAGTCAGCATGTAACAGTCGTTCTTTCCGGTGAAGGTGCCGATGAACTATTCGGCGGATATGACTGGTATCAAATCAGCTCCAAGCAAAAAGCCTATGAGAAAATACCTTTCCCTGTCAGAAGAGTGGTTTCTAAAGTATGCTCGCACCTTCCATCTAACAAAATGACGAACTTCCTGACCAAGGGCGGACAAAAAGTGGAAGAAAAATTCATAGGTCAGGCTAAAGTATTTACTGATGAGGATGCTAAAAAAGTATTGAAACAACCGTTTTATAACGATCAGACACCTGCAGGAATTCTCTCATCTACTTATAAAAGAGTAGCAAAAGCCAATGAAAGCACAAAAATGCAGTACGCTGATATTAATCACTGGCTGCCGGGCGATATTTTACAAAAGGCCGACAAAATGAGTAATGCCCATTCCCTTGAGCTGCGCGTACCTTTTCTTGATAAAAAAGTGATGGAAGTAGCCGGTGACCTTCATCCTTCTCTCAGAGCAAATCAAAAGGATACAAAGTATGCTTTGAGACAAGCAGCCAAATCGATCCTGCCCGATGAATGGGCTAACCGCCCGAAAGTTGGTTTCCCTGTTCCGATCAGGCACTGGATGCGTCAGGAAAAATATTTCCGGCACGTCAAAGAACTCTTTTTATCAGAGACAGCCTCCCAATTTTTCCACACCGAAGAGCTGCTGCGTTATTTAAATGAGCATTACGAGGGCCGAAAGAACCATCATCGATATATATGGACGGTGTACGTATTTTTAACATGGTATGAGGTGTACTTCATTAAAGACGGTCAATCACCTGAAAAAACTGAACCAAAAGAAATTGATCAAACGCTTGTTTATGCCTAGATAACCATTTAAAAAGGCTGCTAAGTCAATGCTTAGCAGCCTTTTTCTATTTATTCGTCAAAAGAGATGGCCCAGCTTCCCTTACGCATCACTGGTTCTTCTGTTCCATCCTCCAACACTCCATCAATATCAAGCTCAGCAGAGCCCATCATAAAATCAACGTGTGATAAGCTGTCGTTGATTCCGTTTTTATCAAGTTCTTCTTCATTCATATCCGAACCGCCTGTCATGTTATTCGGATAAGCTTTTCCTAGTGCCAAGTGACAAGAAGCATTCTCGTCATAAAGCGTGTTATAAAAAATTAATCCCGACTGAGAAATTGGAGACTCATGTGGTACAAGGGCAAGTTCTCCAAGACGACGAGAGCCTTCATCGGTTTCAAGCAAGTGTTTCATCGTCTCCTCCCCTTCCTCAGCAGTGAAGTCAACGACTTTCCCTTCTTCAAATGTCAGAGTAAAGTTATCAATCACATTACCGCCATAATTTAACGGTTTGGTGCTGGACACTTTTCCGTTCACTCCGTACTTATGAGGAGCTGTAAAGACCTCTTCTGTTGGCATGTTCGGGTTGAACTGAATACCTTCTTTTTCCGTTTTGGCAGGTCCGCCTTTCCAAATGTGGCCTTTCGGAAGATCCACTTCTAAATCTGTTCCTGGAGCTTTATAAATCAGCTTGCTGTACTGCTTTTTATTCAAATACTCACGAGCTTTGATCAATGTTTTATTGTGCTCTTCCCAGGCAGCAATAGGATCCTCACGATCAACACGGACGATACTGAAAATTTGATCCCATAGTTTTTCTACAGCATCTTCCCCGTTTTCATTCGGGAAAATCTTCTGTGCCCAAGCAGGGATTGGAATACTGACAATCGACCATTGAATTCGGTCGTTCATCGTGTACTGACGGAACTTAGACATCGCTTCTGATCTCGCTTTGGTCGCTGCTGCAACTTTACCAGCATCAATCCCTTTTAGAAGATCCGGATCCGTTGATCTAACGGATAGAATTGCTGCCCCTTCCTCGGCAAAATACGTGTACTGCTGGCGCTGCCACTCAGGTACTTCTGAAAGGGTATCCTGATCGACGTATTCATATTTCATCCGGGTTAAAGCGTCATCTCCCCAGTTAATATGTACATCCTTCGCTCCCATCTCATAAGCTCTCTTAGCAATCACACGTGTGAATTCAGCACCTTCGATTGTGGAGTTGATCATCAACTTCTGACCTTTTTGTAAGTTCACTCCCGTCTTCAATGCTAAATCAGCGTATTTATCAAGCTTCTCTTGACTTGGAAATTTCATGATTGTTCCTCCCGTTTTTTGTTGTGTATCCGTATTCATTATTCCATAATTGACTTACTTTAACAAAAAAAGAGCCCGGGTAAACCCAAGCTCCCACTACTCATTATTCTCCATTTCTTCGACAATTAACGATAATTCTTCCCAGCGTTCCATCTTAGCCTCAAGCTGCTTTTCAAGTTCTTCTTGCTTTTTATACAGCTCTTGAACTTTATCAAAATCGCTGGCAGCTTCAGAAATCTCTTCACTTACTGCTTCCAGCTTCTCTTCTAATGAAGCAATCTCATCCTCGATCGTATCCCATTCCTGTTTTTCACGATAGGAAAGTTTCCGTTTACGATTTGATCTTCTTGTCGCTTCTTGAGCAGAAACTGACTTCTTTTCTACTTGAATCGCCTTCTCTTCTTCCTTACGTTTTTCCAAATACTCAGAGTAATTCCCATAGAACCGTCTGATTTCTTCTTTTTCAAACGCTAGCAGGCGATCCACTACGCGATCGAGAAAGTAGCGATCGTGAGAGACTGTTATAACAACCCCCGGAAATTGGTCTAGATAATCTTCTAACACACTAAGTGTTTCTGTATCTAAATCGTTGGTCGGCTCATCTAAAAACAACACATTCGGCTCACTCATCAACACACGCAGCAAATATAAACGGCGGCGTTCTCCTCCAGATAACCGTTTAATATACGTCCATTGCTGCGGTCGTGGGAATAAAAAGCGTTCCAGCATTTGCTCTGCTGTAATTTCTTCCCCATCAGCTGTTGAAATAACTTCAGCTACTTCTTTGATGTATTCAATTACTTTTAACGAACCATCTATTTCTTCATGATCTTGCGTGTAATAGCCAATCTTAACTGTAGAGCCAATGTTCATTTGCCCCTCATCTGGATTCACGCGTTCGGCCATTATATTTAATAATGTCGTTTTTCCGGATCCATTAGGACCGATAATACCTAACCGTTCTCCCGGAACGACTAAATAATTGAAGTCTTTGATTAATGCCTGGCCGCCAAAGGATTTGGAAACTCCTTCGAGTTCAATGACTTGATTTCCAAGCCTTGTCGACCCTATCGCCATGTCGACATTTTCCTTATTGGTTTCAAAGCTTTTGTCCTTCATTGCTTCAACCCGCTGGATCCTTGCTTTTTGCTTCGTCGTTCTTGCTTTCACGCCCGCTTTCAACCAGGCCAACTCCCGCTTTAATGTATTGCGGTGTTTCATTTCAGCTTGTCGCTCCTGCTCTTCACGCTCTGCTTTCTTTTCTAAGAAGGTCTCATAGTTTCCTTCATAGATATATAAGTTCCCTCTATCGAGTTCATAGATCAGGTTGGTGACCCGATTCAAGAAATAGCGGTCATGCGTAACTACCATAAGTGCCCCTTTGTAGGAAGCAAGGTATTCCTCTAACCATTCAATTGTTTCATTATCCAAATGGTTGGTAGGCTCATCTAATAGAAGCAAATCAGCTGGCTGAATAAGGGCTTGAGCGATCGCTACCCTTTTCTTTTGCCCGCCTGATAATGAGCTTACTTTTTTCTGGTAATCTTCAATTCCTAGTTTTGATAAAACAGTCTTTGCTACTGTATTAGCTTCCCACGCATCTGTTTCATCCATCTTCTGCTGTAAAGCCAGCATGCGGTTTTGCACATCGGGGTCTTCAGGTTTCTCAGCGAGCTCTACAAGGACTTGTTCATACTGTCTCATGACTTTCATGATTTCAGTTTCTCCATAGTAGATTTGCTCAAGCACCGTTTTGTTCTCATCTAGATCTGGCTCCTGAGGTAAGTACTCCACGGTAAAATCTTTTGCGTGCTCAAGCTCGCCTGTATCCCCTTTTTCTATTCCAGCGAGTACCTTTAATAAAGTTGATTTACCTGTACCATTTACTCCGATTAATCCAATTCGCTGGTTATTGGCAATCGTAAAGGATAAATCATTGAAAAGATCTTTATCTCCATAACTTTTGCTTATATGATTAACTGATAATAAACTCATTTCGCTCATCCTTTAACAAGAATCTTTCCTCATGATATCACAAAAGCCTTTATTAATTGATATGTAGAAACTTATAAAAATCCGAAATCCCCTTTTCCATAAAAACCCCCTTATCCTGAAGGCTCAGTTTCGATATTCTAGGGCAGTTACGTGATAAGGAATAGGATTGTAATGAACGGCCCCGTTTAATAGGAGTAAGGAGACTCTAATTTCCTAAATTACAGATAGATTTCTGGCACCAATAACGTGTCCGTTACTCCCAATAACCGTAAGGGGGTCGGAGAAATTGCGAGACTCCTGTGGGATGAACATGATAGGTGAGACCCCGGAGAGCTTTAGCTCGAGGAGGCTCAGCACATGCCCACGGAAAGCGAGTGATTTCTCCGACCTCCAAATTCTACTTAGGGCAACGGAAAGCTGCCAGTACCACTAAATCAAGTCTTCCACTATCCATATATAGCTGAATAATCCATGCACATGAAAAATCCTAGAGCTCTTATTGGGCTCTAGGATTTTTTGCTTTTTACCTATTCGCTTGCTTCCTATCTTCTTTTTCATAGGAGATGTCCTGATCTCGTCTCCAGTACTCTATCCCTTTTACACCTGGAAGATGATCTTGGTAGAAGACAGGGTCTTTCCCTTCTTTACGCTGTGCCCTGTAATCTTTCAAGGCGGCGTAAGCGACAGAGGAAAGCCTGAAGATTGCATACAAGTTAATGAGTGCCATAATCCCCATCGTTAAATCAGCAAGAGACCAAACGAGACCAAATTCTGCAACAGCACCAAACATAACCATCGCCAATACAGCAATACGATAAACAAAAATGTTACCAGAGCTTCTCTTGATAAATTCAATATTCGTTTCACCGTAATAATAGTTTCCAATGATGGAACTAAAGGCGAATAAGAAAATTGCTACGGCAATAAAGATGGATGCCCATGTCCCTAATTGGGATTCAAAGGCTGATTGAGTAAGCTGGATCCCATCAAGATCAGTACCCGCATACTCGCCTGCAAACAGAATGATAACAGCAGTGGCACTACAGATTAGCAATGTATCCGTAAATACCCCCAACGTTTGGATCAGTCCTTGTTTAACAGGGTGAGTAACTTCAGAGGTTGCAGCAGCATTCGGAGCACTACCCATACCTGCTTCGTTGGAGAAAAGACCGCGTTTAATCCCAATCAGAATCATTCCGCCAAATGTCCCTCCAGCAATCTCCCTGAATCCGAAGGCTCCTTGAAAGATCTGTCCGATCATAGTAGGGACTTGTCCGATATTCGCAAACAACACATAGGCCGCTAAAATAATATAGAAAATAGCCATGACTGGGATAATATATTGCGTGACTTGCGCAATACGTTTTAGCCCACCGAAAATGATCGCAGCTACAATAAACGTAAGGATAGCTCCCATCACCCATTTTTGGATATCAAAAGATCTTTCAAAAGCTAGACGAATCGTATTCGATTGTACAGAACTAAATACAAGTCCATAAGTAAACGTAATAGTAACCGCAAAGACGATTCCAAGCTTTCTGTTATTCAAACCCTTTTCCATATAATAGGCAGGGCCGCCCCGATATTGATTCTTGTCGGGTATCTTATAGATTTGAGCCAGGGTACTTTCGATAAAGGCTGAAGCACCGCCAAGAATGGCTACAAGCCACATCCAGAAAATAGCGCCAGGACCACCTACGGTAATGGCTGCTGCCACACCAGCAAGGTTTCCTGTTCCTACTCTTGAGGCCGTGCTGATGGTAAAGGCTTGGAATGCCGATGTTCCTTTCTTCCCTTCTGCCGTCATCGACCGCTTATCAAATAATACACGGATCATTTCAGGGATATAACGGAACTGCACAAAGTTAAGCTTAATGGAAAACCATAAACCTAGTCCTAAAAGGGCAGCTACAAGGATGTATCCCCACATTGCATCGTTCAAGAAAGTTAGCACTTCTTGCAACGATCCCACCTCCATTATTAATAAGATTGTAATAATTACCAATTAAGGGTCTTTTACCCTACCTGTCTTTATCTAAAACTGAATAAAGACAAAGTCATACAAAAATACTTTACCAGTGAATCTCCTTTCAAACAAATGGTATTTTGGGCCAGTAGCTATATGCTCCCTAGAGTTATAGTTATCCCCCCAGGTTTTTAAGCTAAACTGTTATCTCCACCTCTCTAAGAATAAAAAAAACTCTACTGCTAAGGCAATAGAGTTTTTTGCGTTATTTTTCATCCGGTAACCAAGGTAGGCCCGTCCCAAATTTCTCAGCGAGTTCTTTAGACTCTTTCCTTCTTGCTTTACGATGTTCATGACGTCTTTTTGCACCATCATGAAGCCACTTTTCCTCCTCAGATTCCGGGTACACCGGTGGGACAGGTGTCGGTTCGTTATTTTCATCAACGGCAACCATCGAAAGGAATGCCGTTGTACATACCTTCCGATCTCCTGTTAAAAGGTTTTCTGTAATGGCTTTTACGAATACTTCCATTGAAGTGTTGTGGGTATAAGTAACGAAGGCCTCGAGGCAAATGGTGTCACCTTCGAACACCGGTTGCAGGAAGTCGACAGAGTCCGTGGATGCAGTGACCACAGGTTTTCTGCAGTGTCTAACAGCGGCAATAGCTGCCACATCATCAATATAAGCCATCAATTTCCCACCAAACAACGTTCCGTGACTGTTCGTATCAGGAGGAAGTACGTGAGAGTTTTTTACGGTTAATGAATCAATACATCGTTTTGGTTCCATTAGCTACGTCCTTTCTTTCTGTATGGAATCGTTCTCTGCTTTTATTATACCATGAAGCAGCGAAATCACTCGTTATATGGCAAGAGGATTTCAAAAACGGCGCCGGAACGGTCCTTTCGATTTTTTGCTCGAATGGTCCCTCCACTGCGCTCTATAATTGCACGAGATATAGCCAGCCCTAAGCCAGTCTCCCCTTCTTTCCCTTTAATAAAACGTTCGAATAGCTGTGGGAGAAGTTCTTCCGAAATCCCCTCTCCATCGTCTTCCACTTGGATCGTTAACCAATCGTTCTCTGTCTGCGTATGAATGCGTACTTCACTCTCAGCATGCCTAATCGCATTGCTGACAATATTAATGAAAGCTTGCAGGACACGCTCACTGTCTACATTCGTATAAAATGGTTCACTTAAATCAACATAAAGCTCAATATCCTTATCTTTAGCGAGAGGAAGCAGTCGGACACTAGACTGATCTACGATGTCTATGACGTCTGTTCGTTCAGGATGATAGACGTCTTTACTGCTATCGAGTTTCGCAAGCAAAATCATTTCATTGACGATTTTCTTCAACCTCTCTGTCTCACTAACCATCACATTAAAGCCCTTCTCTGCAGCCTCCCCTTCAAAAACTCCATCACGAATGCCTTCCGCATAGCCTTGAATAGACATGAGTGGTGTTTTTAACTCGTGAGAAGCATTTTGGAAGAATTGCTTTTGAGAGTGGATATATCTTGCAAGTTCTTCCGCCATAAGCCTTACTGCCTGCTCCACTTCTTTAATTTCACCTGAGGCTTCCACCGCTTTCACATCATCAAACTGCCTTTTCTGAATTTTTTCTACTTCCTTTTTCAGCCTGCTTAAAGGCGTTACAAGACGGCGTGTGAGGAAGTAACTAATGATAATTGCCAACAGCAATCCAAGCACGAACACAATGATCATTCGGAAAGCAAATACAGATTGCACAGCCTGTAAGTCATTAAGCGGGGTAGCCATGACAAGAATCTGATTACTTCTTGAAGACAGCGCAAAGTCATAAACAACATACTTTTCCCCATTACTTTCCCATACTTCCTCATCAATTAGTTCGTCCTCATAATGGTCCATCCAAGTTCTTGCTATTTCGGCAGGCATCGTTCTGAACAATATTTGATCCTGTCTGCGGTCGAATAATAATATGGGATAATTTCGATCCTGTACCAACTGAGATAACTGTGGATTACGATCCGTATCCTGTTCGTTAATCACATCAATTAACAACTCAGCCCTCGCCTTCAATTGTCTTTGCTCATCCTGAATTAACATGTCCATCAGCAACGAATGGATAAAGAACGCGGTAATGGACATGATGATCAAAATCAAAACAGTGAATGCCGCATTCAATTGATACAATAACTTCATGACGACTTCCGCTCATTCCTTAGACGATATCCGTGCCCCCATACGGTCTCTATCGGCAGATCTTTCATCTTTTTACGCAAACGCTTGACTAGATCATCAACGGCCCGGTCACTCCCGAAGTAATCCTCTCCCCATACTTTTATGAGCAGTTCTTCGCGAGAAAATGCCCGGTTCTCCTGGGAAGCCAAAATTTTCAGCATTTCAAATTCCTTCGTTGTCACTTCTATGTCCTGACCTTTGAAGTACACTTTCCTTTCCGCATCATTGAGTAAAAGGTCACCTGATTCAATCGTTTCTTCTTGATTAGAGGAAGCGACATCTGGCTGCATCACCTGCCAACGTTTTAAGTGGCGCTTCACCCGCGCGACCAGTTCCCTTGGGCTGAAGGGTTTTGTCAGATAATCATCCCCACCCAGTTCCAAGCCTAGGATCTTGTCCACTTCATCATCCTTTGCAGAAATGATTATGATCGGCACCTCAGACGTCTGCCGCACTTTTTTACAAAATTCATATCCGTCCATCCCTGGCAGCATAATATCAAGCACCCATAAATCTGGAGAATGCTGTTCAAAAATTTTCCAAGCCTTTTCAGCCGTGTCAACCGCTTGTATAACGTATCCTTCCTTCTTTAAGTACGCTTCAACAATATCACTTATATTTGGATCATCTTCCACAAGCCCTATGGTATGGTTCATCTAAACTACCTCCTTACAATGAACTTTCACCCATTTTCTCATATTTTCAGCATTCGCTCTTGTTTTACACACTTTTTCCACATTTTCTCCAAAGTCATTCCATATGTGAACCGTAGAATGATAAATGTACAGACAGACAACAGAGATCACATACATCACCAACTAAATTAAGGGGGCTATTGCTTAAGATGTTTAACGAAGATAACCGCCAAACTAAGCGTAGCTATAAACGTTCCGGGTTAGCTTTTGGAGTCTTAGGCGCAATTATTGCTGTATTTCTTGTAACGACTGTTTTCCAATGGAAGGGAATATCCGTCAGCATTAATACGAACGAACCAACAGCCCAAGCTGACGAATTGAACCTAAACGATAATCCGAATGCTGTTACACAGGCCATAGATGAGACTTCTAAGGCCGTAGTAGGTGTAAGTAACATTCAGGAGACTCGCCAGGGTACCCAAAAAGCCGGTACAGGATCTGGGGTCATTTATAAAAAAGACGGCGATCAAGCTTTTGTTGTAACGAACCATCATGTTGTTGCAAACTCTTCTGAAGTAGAAGTGATCTTGAGTGATGGTACTAAAGTAAAAGCCGAATTGAAAGGCAGTGACCCTTTAACAGACCTTGCCGTTTTACAAATAGATAGCGAACATGTAGAAAAGGTTGCTGAATTTGCAAACGCCGATGACGTAGAGGTCGGTCAAACAGCCATAGCGATCGGTAACCCACTCGGCATGGAATTCGCAGGATCAGCCACCAAAGGCATTGTCAGTGGTCTTGACCGTAGTATCCCAAGAGATATGAACGGCGACCAACAACCAGACTGGCAAACCCAGGTTATTCAAACGGATGCCGCCATCAATCCGGGGAATAGCGGTGGTGCACTGATCAACCTTAAAGGTGAAGTCATAGGAATCAATTCTATGAAAATTGCCAAGGAAGAAGTCGAAGGAATCGGTTTCTCGATCCCTATGAATGTAGCAAAACCAGTCATCGAAGATCTTGAAACCAATGGCCAAGTGGAACGCCCTTATATGGGTGTGTCCCTTCAGGATGTCAGTCAAATTCCAGGATCTGTTTTACAAAGAGAATTGAATCTGCCCGCTGAAGTAACCCAAGGGGTTCTCATACAAGGGGTAGAGCAAGGATCAGCAGCCCAAAAAGCAGATCTCAGTCAGTATGATGTCATCACTGAAATTGACGGGAACAAAGTCGAATCACTCATGAGCTTGCGTGAGTATCTCTATAATGAAGCAAAAGTTGGAGATACCGTCGAGCTAACGGTTTACCGCGACGGCGAACAGATGAAAACAAAACTCAAGCTTTCCTCCCAATAATATAGAAAGCAGAGAACTTAGAAAAGCTCAAGCGCCCTGGTAAAGTGCTTGATGCTCTCCCTTCGCACAGAAAGCAGCCCTTCTGTGCGAACCCTTACCAAAAACCAAACAACCTCTCTCATCAGAAAAGGCGTCCCGGGAAAATCCCGAGACACCTTTTCTTTTTGTTTACTTATAACTAATAATTGAATATAATGATTTTTTCAAATAATTAGCAGGATAGTGGAAGACTTGATTTCGAGGTACTGTGAGCTTTTTCCGTTGCCCTAAGTAGAATTTGGAGGTCGGAGAAATCACTCGCTTTCCGTGGGCATGTGCTGAGCCTCCTCGAGCTAAAGCTCTCCGGGGTCTCACCTATCATGTTCATCCCACAGGAGTCTCGCGATTTCTCCGACCTCCTTACGACTGGTGGGAGTAACGGAAACGTTATTGGTACCGAAAATCTATCTGTAATCTAGGAAATCAGAGCCACCTTACACCTGTTAAATGGGGCCGTTCCTACACTATAGATGGGTTGGATGGAAAACGGCGAGACTCCCGCGGGAGAAGGAGGTAGGCGAGACCCCACAAGGAGTGAAGCGACTGAGGAGGCTTGCCAGTTCCCCCGCAGGAAAGCGAGTTGTTTTCCTGCCAACCTTACGCTTATGACGCAACGGCGCAGAGAATATCTCGAATTCAAGTTTTCAGGAGAAGGAGGCTTAAATAATATAGGAATGTTCCCAGTATATTATCAAATAATCAGCATGAAGATTTACAAGCTTATAAAATAGGAGACAACAACCGGGCTATTGCTTCTTTAAAGCGAATCCACTTGGACCTTGACTGGTAAAGCTTGTAGGTCAGTTCAGTAGATTCTTTTAAGTCTTCATTGAAACGGTCAGCCAATAACCTCGCTACATCTGAATGATACAAAAAAGCATTCACTTCAAAATTGAGACGAAAGCTTCTAACATCGATGTTCGCAGTTCCAACTGAGGCGATGTTTCCATCTACGACGATGGTTTTTGCATGTAAAAAGCCTCTTTGATAAACATAGATTCTGGCACCTGCCATTAACAAGTCACCTATATTCGAATAAGTCGCCCAGTAGACGAATGGGTGATCCGGTTTATTGGGGATCATCAACCTTACATCAACCCCTGATAACACAGCTATTCTTAACGCATCTAACAAACTGTCATCAGGTATAAAGTAAGGGGTTTGGATATACACATATTTTTTCGCGGACATGATCATCTTAATATAGCCATGTTTAATTTGTTCCCATTCCGAGTCAGGACCACTTGAGACGATCTGCATTCCTACGTCGCCTTTGGGCTTCGCCTGGTAAAACCGATCTTCATAGACGATGTCTCTTCTGGAAGCCTGATTCCAATCGAGGATGAAGCGTGTTTGCATGTTGTGAACAGCATCGCCTTCTACCTTGAGGTGGGTATCTCTCCAGTAACCAAACCTTTTACTGAATCCTAAATACTCATCCCCAATATTGAAACCGCCGATATACCCGATTTCTCCATCTATGATAACCAGCTTTCTATGATTACGATAATTGATTTTCAAGTTCACTTTAGGAACTAAGGAAGGAAAGAATGACTCCACTTGCCCTCCAGCTGCTCTTATCCTCTTCACGTATTTTCTGCTAAGTAGACGCGATCCCATGTCGTCATAGAGAATTTTGACATCTACCTTCTCTTTCGCTTTCTTGATCAAGGCTTCTGCTAACCTTTGTCCAAGGTTGTCATCCCTTATGATGTAATAAAGCAAATGAATATGGTCTTCTGCTTTCTCAATATCTTCAAGAAGGGCGTGAAACTTTTTCTGTCCATCTGTAAAAACTTCTACATCATTATTTTGAGAAAAAAGGGCGTCATTGTTTTTTAAATGCATATAGATTAAATCTTCATAAGATACAATTTCTTTTCGCTGCACTTCCAGCGTGTTATCTTTAATGGCCTTTAATTGTTCCTGAACAGCCGTCAGTAAGCCTAACCGGCTTTTCTTATCCCAAGTAAATATTTCTTTATGGCTTAATCGTCTTCCAAAAATTAAGTATAACAAGAACCCTACAATCGGCAAGAAAAGCAAGACCATGAGCCATGCCCATGTGGCACTTGCATCCCGGCGTTCTAAAAAGATAATTGCCAATGCTAGTAAAACGTTCAAGATTAAGATTGTCGTTAAGATATATGGAATAATATTCACCGGGAAACACCTACCTTTACTGTCGTGGGTTGCTCATTCACTATATCACATTTCATTTTTCTGGGACTAAGAAAAACCTCTACCCCTTACAAAATGGAGATAACATAACAGTTCAAAAAAGAGATATGCTCTAATAATAGAAAGCATACCTCTTTTTTCAAACGTTGACATTAATTTTTCATTAAAATTCCCGCCTCAGACAGAGCATCCACGGCTTCTTCTATTGCATCACGACTATCTGCTGCAATCGTGTGAGTATGAATGCCACCCGTCAGCTCCAAAAGGAATGAAGCATTGGTAGAATTCACCTGTTCTATAAACTTCTTTACATCGCGGCGGTTTGAAATACGAAGTTGGGCAGTCAAATCGCCATAGATCGGGTGCTCTACTACGACATCTTGAACATGAACACCATGATCGACGAGGATATTAAGCTCTTCCTCTGTCTCTTCTGCTCCATGTTGACATACGATCGTCTTTTGGTAAGCGAGTTCCTCTTTGACATCTGTCATATACATATAGCCCTGACTCGTTGCTACAATCGGTTCATTCCTCGCTTTCAACAACGAAACATCTCCTACGATGACTTGCCGCGTTACATTCATTTCTTCAGCTAATGAGCTCCCCGTTACTGGAGAGCCTCTTTGTTTAAGCAAAGATAAGATATGCTCTCTCCGCTCATGTGCTTTCATTTTCTTAGAAGATTGACTCATATACATGACTCCTTCAAACGATTTACAAACTAATGATTTAAATCACTTTCCCAAGTAAAACTCAGTCAAACTGAAACCCGTTCAGTTTCCATTGCTCAATACTAAAGGTGGTCGTCCCAAGGGAGGTGAATAAGATCCGTTCTTCTTCTGGCTGCGGAAAGATCCTTGAAGTAAAGACTTCCTTTCCATCATTGACGAAGACCTCAATTGATGAATGGTCAATGAATAAATGGAGGTTCTTCAAACCATCTTCGAGCTTAACTCTTCTAAATTCCGTCTTCTTTTTATCCTCTAAATGAGGTCTTGATAGAGTTAGTATACCCTCTTTATAACTCAGTGAAGCATGTTGGAAAAGTTCAATTGCAAATTGATCCTCTACCTTATCAAACTCAAGGTTCAATTCTACAGGCTTCCCTTCCACTCCCCTGATTGCTTTTTGATCATTTTCAATCGTAATCGAGGAATGCAAAAGAACAGGCCCTCTCATTTCCTTCAGTTCTTCCACAGGTTTCTGAAGCATCTGTTCCCCATTCCACGTCAACTCTCTTGGTAATGTAAGACAGTGCACCCACTGATTTTCGATTGTTGGATGCGCTTGTTCATATTGATCAGGCACTCCCATCCATCCAACTAGGATTCTTCGGCCTTTCTCATCCAGCGTAGTTTGAGGAGCGTAAAATTCGAAACCACGGTCCAATTCACGAAACGGACCATGAACGAATTTAGGATGATCATAATCAAGTGTGCCTGCAAAGTAGCCACTCTGATAGGTATTCGCGTAATTCATCCCCTCTTCTTCCAAACCTTGAGGAGAGACGACAAGAATATCCTTACCATTCAGTTCAAAAACATCGGGACATTCCCACATGTAGCCAAAATCTCCAAGCTGTTCTTCATTGCTTCCGGTAATACTGCCGAGGAACTCCCATTCATAAAGGTTGGAAGAACGGAAGAGGACCGCTTTCCCTTCCATGTTTTCGCTTTGTGCTCCAATTACCATATACCAATGATCAGACTTTTTCCAAACCTTAGGATCTCTAAAATGAGCCGTGTAGCCTGCAGGCAAATGAACAACGACCCCTTTTTTCTCAAAATGAATGCCGTCCTCAGATACTGCTAGACATTGATAGGTTTCCCTATTTCCCTGTTCATCTTTCACATTTCCGGTGTAAAAGAGATAAAGAAGCCCTTCGTGAGAGACAGCACTTCCCGAGTAGACTCCGTTTTTGTCGAACCACTCTGACGGCGTTAATGCAGCCTTTTCATGAGTCCAGTTGACGAAATCATCCGATGTATAATGTCCCCAGAACTTAGCTCCATGGCCTGTATCAAACGGCATCCATTGGTAAAAAAGATGATAGATTCCCTTCCATTGAATAAATCCGTTAGGGTCATTTAACAACCCTACAGGCGGCATATGATGAAAACTCTGCCGATAGGGATCCGCTTCTACCTTCTGTTTGTATTTCTCAATTTCTTCTATTGCTTGCGCTCGCAATTGTTGATCTTTTTCAGACATGTGGCACCACCTATTTCAAATAATCCTCAACTTCAGTTTTTGTTGGTAAAGCCGTCATCGCTCCTTTAGTTGATGCGGCAAGAGCTCCTGAGACGCTGGCAAACCGCGTAATCTCTTCCAGTTCCTGTATAGTTAACTGATCAACAGGTTTCGCTCGTTCACTCAGCTGATATAAGATTCCGGATACAAAAGCATCACCTGCTCCTGTTGTGTCGACGGCATCTACTTTCATAGCAGGAACAAAGGTGTGACCTTCTTGATTGTAAACATGACTGCCTTCGGCTCCCATTGTTACGTAAAGCAACGGGATTTCATAAGAGGACAGTAGTTTCACACCTTCCTCAATATCCGTCTCTCCTGTGAGAAATTCTAATTCTTCTTCCGATATTTTAACTACATCTGCTTCAGCAAGCATCGAAAGGATTGTTTCCTTTGCTTCGTCAGCACTCTTCCACAAACCCAGACGCAGGTTAGGGTCGTAGGAAACGATCAATCCATTCTCTCTCGCCTCGCGTACAGCAGTTGTTGTAGCTGATTTTGCAGGTTCATCAATCATAGAGATCGAACCGAAATGCAGCAGGTTGTGAGAAGTAAGCAAGTCAGCTTTCACTTCTGACTCTTCTAAATAACGATCAGCACTCGGATCAATATAAAAATCAAAGCTCCGTTCTCCATGTTCATCGAGAGTGACGAATACAACACCGGTTCTCGTATCTTTGGTCATATACATGGCTTCTGTATTAACCCCATAGTCAGTGAGGGTTTTCTTGAGAAAACGACCCAGGACATCCTCCCCTACTTTCCCAAGGAACGTAGAATTGGCTCCAAGTCTCGCTGCTCCAACTGCTACATTGGCAGGCGCACCGCCAGGACTCTTTTGAAACTTTATGTTTTCGTCATCCAGAGGAATAAAGTCGATCAATGCTTCCCCTAAACAGATGATTCCTTTTGACATGCTATTCATCCTTTCCATATGTACATTTTTAAAAGACCTATTAAATTTCTACACCCATTATACCCGCATATCCTTGTTCGTTTCCAATAAAGAAAAGAAAAAAGCCTAAAACAGCTGTTAACCGTTTTAGGCTCTCGTTTAAATTATTTCGTTTGTAAAGTTGCGATATTCGTTTGCCCTGCACTGGCAGCGTCGCTATAGGAAGGTTCGAAGTTTTCAACGATGTCATCAAAGTTCGTGATGATAACAGGTGTAATCGTGCTTTTCGCTTTTTCTTTTACAAGATCAGGATCAAAGGTAATCAAATGATCTCCTGCTTCTACTTTGTCCCCTTGTTTGACGTGACCTTCAAAGCCCTCTCCTTCCATCGCTACGGTTTCTAAACCAATGTGAACAAGAACCTCGACTCCAGATTTTGTTTTAACTCCTACAGCATGGTTCGTCGGGAAAATCTGTACGATTTCGCCTGAAATCGGGCTTACTACTTTTCCATCAGTGGGTTCGATGGCAACTCCATCTCCCATCATGCGTTGACTGAATACAGGGTCGTCCACCTCGTCTAACGGTACAACTTTTCCATTCAATGGTGCTACAAGCTGCTCTTCGACACTCTTTTTACCAAACATTTTTTTAAACATACAAACACCCTTTCAAACATGTTAGTGTGCTTCTTACGTTCATCATTATAAAACAAACTTGTAGTACTTTTCCCTTGAGAGGAATGAATAAACGCAGAATGGATTATTGTCCTAAATAAAAAGCCAGGAGGGTATCCTGACTTTTCCGATTTACTTACATTTTTCTAAGGCTTGAGTAAGATCGTCCCATATATCTTCAACAGATTCGAGACCGACAGAAAGACGAATCAACGTATCTCTGATACCCATCTTCTTTCTCTCTTCTTCAGGTACTACAGCGTGGGTCATGGAGGCAGGATGCTGAATCAGTGTTTCCGCATCACCAAGACTCACAGCTATTTTAATTAATTTCAACTGGTCCATGAAGAATTGAGCATCTGATTTTGATCCATTTATTTCGAAAGCGAGGACGCCGCCTCCCGTTTTCATTTGCTTTTCTTGAATTGGTTTTTGTGGATGATCTTCCATCCCTGGGTAATATACATTCTGAATGAAAGCATGCTGTTTTAGTCGGGTTGCGATTACTTCAGCATTAGTGCTGTGACGATCTAAACGGACGTGCAAAGTCTTCAACCCGCGTATTAAAAGCCAGGCATCAAATGGGGACAAGACTCCTCCAATATCTTTCTGAGCATTCATAGCTACGGAATTCATGAACTCCTGTTTTCCGACAGCGAGTCCTGCGATCACATCTCCATGGCCCCCGATATATTTGGTTGCACTGTGAATGACCACATCACACCCTAATTCAAGCGGTCGTTGTAAGTATGGAGTACAAAAAGTATTATCAACCACAACCGGAATCTCATATTCTTTTGCGACCCGTGCGACCATCGATAAATCTACCATTTTCATTGTAGGGTTAATAGGAGTTTCAATAAAAATACAAGCTGTGTTTTTCGTCAGCCGACTTCGAAGTTCCTCCTCATCCTCCATAAAACTGAAGTCATGAGTAATGCTATATTTTTCTTCTAGCATTTTTAACAGACCAAATGTACAGCCATACAAACCATTCGAGCATAAAATATGATCATGAGCTTTCGTCAGGGAAATCAATACAGCAGACACGGCAGCCATTCCGGATGCGAAGGCGAGCCCCCTCTCTCCTCCTTCAAGTGTTGCTATTCTTTCCTCTAAAGCTTTGACCGTAGGATTTCCTAATCGTGTGTACACATAACCATCATCTTCTCCCGCAAAGCGTTTCTCCCCTACAGCGGCAGATGGAAATGAAAACGTTGATGTTTGATAAATAGGCGTTGTCAAACTTCCCTGTTCATGAGCATCGCTCTCATTATGGATCATCGAAGTCTCCAAGCGCATCTTTTTTTCATCCATCTTTCTTCCCCCTTCTTATCCCTTCTCTTTTCCTACATTTTATGTTTGTAAGCGTTTTCAGTTCATTTTAACAAAAAAGGAGGGGGACTGACCTCCTTCTTAACTACTATATTTTGATTCTAGTTGAGGGCTCACACTTCTTTTTCTTCCATGAAGGAATATATAGATAAATACGGCCCCGAAGATAATAAAGGAACTGTTAAAATAAAGGGATGAGAATCCTATCCCTGTAGCGATGGTTCCGACTAGGTAGGAACCGACCCCTATACCAATATCAAAAATGGTAAAAAATGTAGCGGTCGCTGCTCCTGCCCGCGCCGGTACCTTCCTCAGTGCAATCGTTTGAAAGCTCGGCACGATCGTTCCCCATCCGAGCCCGATCAATCCCCCTGCAAGTAACAGTAATAGAGCCGTATTTGCAAAACTTAGCACGAGCATTCCTATGCCAAACACGATAATGGAAGGGATAACAATGATGTTTTCTCCGTACTGATCGAACCATTTTCCAGTAAAAGGACGCGAAATAAGAAGGACTACAGCATAAACGACAAAGAAATAACTGGCCGCTTCAGCAAGTCCCAGCTCATTCGCATAGACTGAAACAAAGGACAATACGCCTGAATAGGCGAGAGCCATAACCGCCCCGGTCAAAGCTATCGGAATCACAGGTTTCTCTAGGAGACCGTTCACTTGAGGCAGGATGCTTTGTGACTTTTCCACTGTACTTTCAGGAACAGGATTTTTAATCATCAGTCCTGAGATAAATGCGACCACACCGAAGACAGCACAAATCAGGAACATACTTACAAAATTAAACGATTGAATGATGGTCAATCCAAGAAAAGGTCCAAGAACCATCGCAAAGTTCATTGACATCGCAAAATACCCCATGCCTTCCCCTTTCCGCTGATCGGGTACCACGTCTGCTGCCAATGCACCTAGTACCGTCGTCCCCATTCCAAAACCAAGCCCCTGAATAAAACGTACGAGCAGAATAAGTATGAAAGAGTGAACAAACATATATAGAAACGAACTGATCAAGAAAAGAGATAGTGAGAGCACAACTATAGGCTTTCTCCCCACCGTATCAATCCACTGGCCGGCAAGCGGACGAATTAAAATAGCCGCTACTAGGAAGATAGTGATGACAAGCCCTGATTGGCTTTCGTTTACTTTAAGTTGATCAATCGCGTAAATAGGAAGAGTGACAAACATTAAATAAAATACAAGGAATACGAAAAAATTACTAAAACATACGTTCAAAAAGCTTTTCGTCCACAACGGCTGTTTTTTCTTCATTATTTTCCCTCCTTTTCTTTTCGAATAAGCCCAGTCAATTCTTTTACATGAAGATCCAGGCTGCGCTCTCTTTCTTTTCCTAAACCGGAGCGCAAGCGATCTTCTGCCTCCTTAATCGCTTTTTCCCAGACTGGGTAACGGATCTGCCCCTTCTCAGAAAGATGAATATCGTTTGTACGTTTATCTGTACTGGAATGTTTTTCGATATAACCAAGGTCTTCTAACTTTCTCAACGTTCGTGATAACGGTGGCGCCTCTATATTCAAGCGATTTTTCAGTTCTGTTTGAGTCATTGCCCCGTGATAATGCAATTGAAAGATCACAGACCAGTGTGATAAAGAAATATCTTCCCCTGCGAAAGCCTGATTCAAATACTGACCTAACTCTCTGGATAGCTGCTGGATATGATAAAAAGTTAATGACATCAGTGTATCTCCTTTAATCGTTACCTAGGTAACAGTTATATAAAAAAAAGACTTCCTTATTCAGGAAGCAAACATGAAAGAGCATATCATAAAAATCTGCTGGATGTCTATTCGCGGACAAGGTCAGAAAAATTCTCTTCATATAATTGATCCGTCCACGCTATCGCCTGCCCGTAAATCTCAAAAATCTCTTCAAAACGAAGTTCAAGCCCGTCTAAGTGGTCTTCTAATAATTCAAAATCGGCTTTTTCCATAGCTATTACGGTATTCAAGATTTTATTATAAAGGTTCTGTTTTCCCTCTAAAGCAAGCCTTATATTAGGATCTAATGGCAAATTTTCAATGACTTCTTTTATAGGACGCTGTGTTATGACATCGATTAAGGACATGAACCCAGTCAGGAAGAAGCCTTCTGCTTTACGTTTCACACTTAATCTTATCGCAAGCTGTTCGCACATTTTAGCACGAAGCAAGCTCGTCTTCAGCACAAGCTGAGTAGATCTAGAGGTGAATGAGCTCGACTGTTTAACAGAGAGGACGTACAGCCATTTTTTCAATGTATCTGTCCCTAAGAGCATTACGGCTTGCTTAATCGATTTTATCGGGACAGTCCTTTCATACATCGATGAATTGATCAAGCGTAATAATTTGTATGTTAGTGCAACATCCTGTTCTAATATGTCAGCTACTTTATCGATATTAATATGATCAGGTCCAACAGAGAGTTCTTGAATAATTTGAATATAAGTAGTAGCCAGAAAAGGAATATCCACCCCCGAAATGACAACTGGTTTACTATAATAATACCCTTGAAAAAGCTCGAACCCTTCCTCTAAACAAACTTGATGCTCTTCTCTCGTTTCTACTTTTTCAGCTAACAACGTAACATCAAAACGCTTGGCCATCTCTATGATCCTTATCCGGTCAAGCTCCTGTACCGCTTTAATGTCTACTTTCAATATATCGATATACTGAATCAGCTCAAGAATTGAGGGCTCGTCGATTCGGACTACATCATCTAAAGCAATGAGAAATCCCTGGCTTTTTAATTCCTGACACACCTGGACCAAATCCATGCTGTAGGATACATGCTCCAGAATTTCAACCACCAGCTGCTTAGGATCGAAGTACTCTGGAACCTTCTCTAGCAGCAAATCCTCTGTAAAGTTAATAAAGCAAGGCTTGTTTTGAGAAAGGCGTCTTAAACCAATCGTAAGAAAACTATTCATCAGCACCTCAGAGGTGGCCTGGTTTGGATCCATCGGGGTAAACCAGTTATCCATGCTGCTTCGATACAATAACTCATAGGCATAAACCTCTTCATCGGCTTTCAGAATAGGCTGCCTGGCAACGAAAACTTCCATCCTCCGCCCTCCTTCGTCTGGCCTATTGATGGTCATCATTATACAATAAAACCATTTTAAATTGTAAATTTTTACACTTTTATATACATGAAAATAGTCATTGGGGAAAGACTGAGTAAAAGAGTCATTGAGGAGGGAAATTATGGACCATAAACAAGAATGGACCCGCCCTGAACCTATGTGGCGTGAAGATACAGACTTACCAACATTCGATTCACTTGAAGAAAATACGTCCGCAGATGTCGCCATCGTTGGGGGCGGAATTACTGGTATTACGACAGCCTATTTGTTAGCGAAAGCCGGCAAGCAGGTGATCCTACTGGAAGCTGATCGTATTCTTAACGGAACGACCGGTCATACGACGGCTAAAGTCACCGCTCAGCATGGACTGATTTATCATGAGCTAATTAAACACTTTGGTGTAGAAACAGCCTCTCTTTATTACCAGGCCCAAATGAACGCTTTTGGATTTATGGAAGAAACGGTGAATAAATACAACATTCAGTGTGATTGGACAAAAGAAGATGCCTGTATTTTCTCGACAACAGAGAAAGGGGCACAAAAAGTCACAAACGAATATGAGGCCTATCAAAAGCTTGAGATCCCTGGAGATTTAACAGATTCGCTGCCTTTTGATATGGAAACGACGAGCTCGCTTGTGATGAAGGATCAGGCCAGGTTCCACCCGCTCAAATATTTATCTGCTTTAGTTGACAGATTCACTGAACTAGGCGGTCAGATTTTCGAGGAAACAAAAGCAACGGATTTAAAAGAAGGAGATCAGCTTGAGATTGAGACTGGTAATGGCTCGAAAGTGACCTGCCAATATGCGATTTCATGCAGCCATTTCCCCTTCTATGATGGCAAAGGATTCTATTTCAGCCGAATGTATGCCGAACGTTCTTACTTAATGGCCATTGAACCAGAACGTGAGATCCCTCAAGGCATGTATGTATCCATAGATGAACCGAAACGTACGATTCGCACTGCTGAATACAATGGCAAGCCTATACTCTTAGTTGGAGGGGAAAACCACAAAACAGGGGATGGAATCGATACATCTTTTCACTATCGAGCGATCGAAGAATTTGCAGCTCAGACCTTCGGCATTAAGGAGAAATTGTTCCAATGGTCTGCTCAAGATTTAACCACTTTAGATAAGGTTCCTTATATCGGACCGATCACAAGAAAAAATGACCGTGTTTTGATTGCAACCGGGTTTAGAAAATGGGGGATGACAAACGGTACACTGGCCGCTCAATTATTGAGCGATTACGTACTCAAAGAAGAGTCCCTGTTTCATGAACTATTCAAGCCTTCCAGATTCAAAGCCGACCCGAGCATGAAACAATTCCTGTCCCAAAACTTTGACGTAGCCGTTCACTTGGTTGAAGGAAAGCTAGAATTAGTTGCTGACCGACCTGAGCGTCTGAAGAAAGGTGAAGGGAAAGTCGTCCAATGGAGAGGCGAACGGGCAGGTGCGTTCAAAGACGATCATGGAGAGCTGCACCTGCTTGATACAACTTGTACGCATATGGGCTGTGAAGTCGATTGGAATAGTGCAGAGCGCACGTGGGATTGCCCATGTCACGGATCACGTTTCTCCTATGATGGGAAAGTCGTGGAAGGTCCGGCTGATCAACCACTTATGAGAATATCACTGGATGAGCCTACTCCACGTTCCTACTTGGACATAAAGAAAAGCAATGAAGAACAACAGGATCAACCTTAAAAGTTAAGCAGCCTATTCAAAGGCAGACCCTAGCTGGTGAGTAAACCTCGCCAGCTATTTTGTTGACTAGAAATCTATAAAGATCCTTTCTGTGTATATATTCTTCCTGGTCAGCCACATCTGGCTCAAGCGCCTACCCCCTCACAATATAAGCGACTCATCCTCTACGGATTGAAAAATCACCTTCCTCCGGGTTTTTTCTAAGCTGTGTCGCGGCTCCCAGGGCCCTTGCGCCATCCTTCTTCCAAGCATTTTTGTTTCCATAAAAGAAAAATCAGACTAGAATATGAACTAAATACACATAGTCGAGAGGATTATCATCATGGTTAATGAATCGAAACTAGGCGTTGTTTATACAGCAGGCGCCTATATTTTATGGGGGTTTTTACCAATATACTGGAAACTGGTTCAACAAATTCCAGCCTTTGAAATACTAGCCCACCGGATTGTCTGGTCTTTTGTTTTCATGGGTATTGTTGTGTTAATTGCAAAGAAACAGCGCTCATTAGTAGAAGAATGTCGTTCCATACTTCAGAATAAAAAACGCACCCTGGGCATCACGCTGGCTTCGATCACAATCAGCATCAACTGGGTTACTTACATATGGGCCGTCAACACCGATCATGTAGTCGAAGCAAGCTTGGGATACTACATCAATCCACTTGTCAGTATTCTCTTAGGAATGATTGTTTTAAAAGAAACATTCTCTAGAGCTCAATGGGTCGCCTTTCTTCTAGCCGGATCAGGTGTTTTCTATATGACTGCTCACTTTGGCTCTGTTCCTTGGATCGCATTGCTATTAGCTTTCAGTTTCGGCTCTTATGGTCTCTTGAAAAAGCTCGTACCATTGAATGCTATGTTCGGATTGACCATCGAAACGTTGATTGTTACCCCTGTTGCTCTAATCTATTTACTTTCCCAACAAGCAGGTCAATGGGGCCAAGTGAATTGGCTGTCGCTTACAACTGTGCTCGTTTTTGGAGCAGGTATCGTTACAGCTATTCCCCTGTTGCTATTCTCGGCTGGAGCCAAAAGAATTCCTTTATCCATGGTTGGTTTTCTTCAATATTTTGCGCCGACTATTATGCTGTTTATCGGAGTCTTTTTGTATCATGAACCCTTCACAAACGTCCATGCTATCTCTTTCACCTTAATCTGGGCAGGGCTAGCTGTATACACCGTTACGCGTATGAAGCGACTTAAAAAATATGAAGCCAAAGCGAGCTGAAAGAAATGAAGCGCATCCGCCTGACATAGTCATTCAATCAATAGGCAACTAAATTCAGCATGTCCTATGGCTACGTTGAACCCATCCTCGCCCTGAAGCCATCCGATGGAAGTAGATCCACCTTTCAAAAAGGTTTTTTTACAGAAATAATATCCTAACTAAAAAAGGAGCCTCCTCATAAACTAGAGTAGGCTCCTTTCTTTCTACCAGCTCAAATAAGCTGCCGCATCTTTACCTGAGAGAAATGCACTTTCAAACCTTGTACGACCTGCTTCGTCATTTTCACGCAAGAAAGCATCACCTGCCACCACTAAGGTTCCATCGCCAGCCAAATCCAAATAGGATTCTTTAAGGACTTTTTTGGCCTGTGCATACCTCCAGCGCTTCAGTTGTTCAGACTCCAAATCCTTCCAATCAAAGTAGCGATCTACTTTTTCTCTAATCAATGTCCGGACATAATCTTCACCATAATATCTCCTTGACCAATCCCCGTTCATATAAACACTTACAAGCGTGTCTTTAGAGATGCCTTTTTTCTGATGATCCACTACCCGTTCTACGTCCTTTGGAAGGTTTTTATCCAAGTGACCATCTTCAGGCAGGCCCGTAGGTGAGCGGAAGTGATAAATCCCTACATAGGCAGGCTCAAACAAAATACTCCTCAGCTTATTCATCTCTAAGTCAACCACTTCGACATCGCTCGCCTTTAACAGCTCCATAACTTGAGGAACCGGCATCGTTAATAAAATTTTGTCTGATTTCCATACGTTCATTTTGTCATCATACACACGGTAGCCGTCAGGATATTTGACGATTTGAGTGATTTTGGTATGTAATGATGCACGAATTCCTTCAGCTAAGTGCTTAGCCAAACTGTTCATCCCATCAATAGCTGTATAGCGAGGATAAGGATCTCCAAACCAATGCTTAATCCACCCCTCTTTCAACCAGTTCTGTACTTCTTCACCCAATTCATCAGTCCTTACGGTGAAAAATTGAGCGCCATGATCAACTTTACCATCCGCCACTCTTCTTGTGGCTAAACGTCCACCTACACTTTTTCCTTTATCAACTAATATAAAATTTGTTCTTCCTTGTTTATGCAAACGTCTTGCTGCAGTGATTCCAGACAGACCTGCACCTACAATTGTCACTTCATAGTGCTCCATCCCCATCACCTCCACGTTGTATATACTGTTCCCTTTATAAATAAAAGAACACCTCCAAATTGATGGAGATGTTCTTATTTTACCAAATGTTTTAAGCTTCGTTGACTTTTTTCGTTCGACGAATTTTACTAAACACTTCATAGGCTAGAGGTACAATCAGCAAGGTCAGAAGCGTTGAGCTCGTCAAGCCTCCAATGACAGTCACACCAAGGCCTTTACTGATAATTGAACCCCCTTCGAAGCCTAAGGCAAGCGGCAGAAGCGCTCCAATGGTCGCCAGAGCTGTCATTAAGATCGGGCGTAAACGTGTCATTCCAGCATCGATAAGGGCTTCTCTTGTCGAAAATCCTTCTTTTTCTTTGTGAATAACACGGTCGATCAGAACGATTGCGTTTGTTACAACGATCCCAATCAGCATGAGTGCTCCTATCATGGCAGAGATGCTTAGGGTTTCTCCACTAATCAATAGACCTAATACCGCACCGATAATTGTAAACGGCAAGGAGAATAAGATTGCAAGCGGCGCCAAACCTCCGCCAAAGAAAATGACCAGAATCAAGTACACAATCGCAATGGCAGCCAGCATCGCCAATCCAAGCTGAGTGAAAGATTCATTGATATCTTCGGCTACACCGCCTTGAGTAATTTCAACGCCATCAGGAGTTTCCATATCCTGAACCTTTTCATTCACATTCGCCGATACAGTTCCGACATCATCAACAGTGATTTCTGCACTCACACTCGCATAAACACGGTCGTCCCGGCGAGTAATGGTGTCAGCTGTTGTCCCCTCTTCCACTTCTACCACGTCACTGATAGGAACAGATTGGCCAGTAGGGCTCTGTATTTCACGATCAGTCAAGTCCTCGATATCACTATACTTTTCATCCTGCACTTCAAGGTAAACATTGACTTCCTCTCCGTCTTGTTCAACGGTCGTTATTACTGGACGTTCTCTATTCTGATTCAGCTCCATGCCTAACTGTCCAGCAGTCAAACCTAACTGGCTCAATTTCTCGTGATCAGCAACTAACGTGTATTCTTCATAAGACTCAGAAAGACTAGAATCAATATTGCGTAAGTTTTCTTGTTCAGCTAAAAGCTCTTCGACATCTGCTACGACCGGCTTAATCTGTTCCGTATCATCACCGTAAACCCTTAATTCAAGACCGTTGCTTGAGCCGGTACCAGAGAAGTCCTGGCTTACCCATTCTCCTTTTTCTGTCTTCTCATTTAATTGATCGATGACTCGCTGGGATTCTTCAGAGAAATTCTCTGTATCGTCAACATACTCAACATAGAAGACAGCCTGGTTAGATGCGCCAGGGCTCATCGGGTTTTCTCCACCGACAGAATACTGAATCGTATTTGCCCCATCTCGCCCTTCAAAATATTCTTGAGCATCTATAGCAATGTCTTCTACATCCTCAAGCGTTTGCCCTGGCTCTGGATTGTAGGTGGCCATTACCATTTTTTGTTCTTGTTCAGGTAAGAAACTCGTTCCTACTAACGGAACCAATGCAATACTTCCTACTAGCACCGCTACTGCAATCATAGTAGATATGATTTTGTGGTTTAATGTGCTGGTAAGAATAGAACGATACATTCTTGCTGCACGTCCTCCACCCTCTTCATGCTTCACCTGCTTGATTTTTGATTTTTTCAGAAGGGTATCTGAAAGCATCGGTACAATGGTGATAGCTACTAATAACGATGCAAGCAATGCAAAGACAACCGTTAAAGCGAATGGAAGGAAGATTTGACCAACTGTCCCCTCAACCAACCCTAACGGAAGAAAGACGGCGATCGTGACAAGTGTAGAGGATAAAATCGGCATGAACATTTCACGAGTTGCTGATCTTATTAAGTCTTTACCAGCTAATTTTTCACCAGGTAAGGACATCCTCCGGTAAATATTCTCCACCACAACAATGGAATCATCGACGACCCTTCCTATGGCAACCGTCATCGCTCCTAATGTCATAATGTTCAACGTAATATCCATCTGTTTCAAGAATAAAATCGCAATCAGCAAGGACAATGGAATCGAAATAATTGAAATGATGGTGGTTTTGAAGTTACGCAAGAATAAAAGAATCACAATAACAGCAAACAAACCGCCAAATAGAGCTTTATTAAGCATTGTGCTTACAGACTCTTCAATGGGTTCCCCTTGATCAAAGGAATAAATGAACTCAACTCCGTCCAAATCTCCTTCAAAACTCGCTGTTTCTTCTTTCACAGTATTCACAACATCTACCGTATTCGCTTCTTGCGATTTAACCACCTGCAAAGTGATCGAATCTTGCCCATTTGTTCGGGAAATTGATTCTGCTTCCCCCACAACTTCAATATCGGCAATTTCCTTTAATTGAACCGTAGGAATTTCTGCCATTGTCGCTTGTGCTTGGGAGCTTTGCTGACCAGACGGTTGGCCTTGACCGGTCTGCCCTTGCGAAGGTGTTCCCTGGCTCTGTGATGGCGCACCCTGGCTTTGAGACTCGCCGGTTTGACCTTGACCAGATTGACTCGGAATCGCCGGAATCTCTAAGTCTCGCAGTTCTTCAACACTAGTTAGATCACCATTCAAAACTACTGATTTCTGTGTACCATCAAAATTATATAACCCTAACGGGAAGGACACATCAGCGCCTCTTATTAAATTCGTAACCGTTTCAGCATCCATGCCTCGATCAGCTAAAGCATCTTCTTTCATATCAATGCGTACTTCCTGCAATTGCTGACCGGATACTTGGACTTCTGCCACACCCTCAAGTCCTTCAAGAGCGGGAACGATGTCTTCTTCAACTGTAGTCGTTAATTGCTCCAGTGATTGATCTCCATTCACAGCGCTTAAGCTCACTACAGGAAAAGCGTTAAAGTTCAAACGAGAGACTGACGGCTCTTGAGCTTCGTCAGGAAGTTCTGCTTTATTTACAACCTCTTGCAATTCGTCCTCTGCTTCGTCTAAACTTTTATCAAAGCTATATTCAAGCTGAAGAGAAGAAGCATTTTGATAAGATGTGGAGCTGACAGTTTTCACTCCACTCAAATTACTGACCTGTTGTTCCAATGGTTCAGAAATTTGGTCCGCTACCTCTTCAGGTGTAGCACCAGGATAAACGGTAGTAACCGTAATAATCGGTGGTTCAATATCAGGTATCGTTTCCAATTTCATATTTAAACCTGAATATAAACCCGCTATCGTGATGATGATAGTCATTAGCCAAATAGCGAATTTATTGTTCATCGAAAAGTTGATGATGCCTTTCATTTCTGCTTTCCTCCCTATATTGACCGTATAGTCAGAATCATTTACAATATTAATGACCAACCAGTCATAAGTCAAGAGGAAATGCTTTTGAAACCTTTATGTTTTTTTAACTACATGAACCTCCGAGATAAAAGTAAGGAGCAATGAATATGGACCAAAAGTCGATTCACATCATAGAGCAGTCAATCAAATTATTTGCTAAGAAGGGGTTTAGCTCTACATCTGTACAAGAAATAGCAAACGAGTGCGGGATGTCTAAAGGAGCGTTTTATCTCCATTTCAAATCAAAAGATGCCCTCCTTCTAGAGATTTTTAACTACTACTATGAAAGAATTCAAAAGAAAATTGATGATATCCAGTCTCTTGACCTAGGTGCCAGAACTAAGTTTATTAGACAAATGCAAATCACCTTTGAAGAGATTGCAGAGCATCGTGAATTTATCATTATGCAAATTAGGGAGCAGGCTATACCTTTCAATGAAAATATTGATGAATTTTTAAAGAAGACCCGCTTTAATTCCTATCTTTTTTATAAGCGACATCTTTTAGCCGTTTATGGGAAAGAAGTGGAAGAGTTTTTATGGGAAATTAGCTTGCTGCTACAAGGAATATTCAAAGGTTTTATGGACCTCGTCATCATCGAGAATGCGAAGCTTGATTTTAAGGCACTGTCCGAAGCTATGTTGAGAAGAGCGGATTATATTGTTGAAGGATTTAAGGCGAGTGGTGACCACCCGGTCATAACAGAATCAGTTATGGACCAGGTCATCCCAAAGGATTATTATCAATACGAATTGGATGAAATTATTCAAAGGTTAATCGAACTCCAAGGCCAATCCAGCGGGGAAATTAAGGATACTATTTCAGTTTTGCTTGACGAACTGCAAAAAAACGATCCTCGTCCTGCTATTGTTAAAGGTATGCTTTCTAATTTAGATGAGGTGAAAAGCTACCAGGGACTTGCCGGTCAAATCAGAACATATTTCAAGCTTTAAAAAGAGGGGCCGCAACGAGGCCCCTCTTTTTCCTTCAATAGACATTTTCAGCCTCTAGAATTTCATCCAGTATCGGATAAACTGCTTCAACACCCTCTTCTGCAATTAAACAAGCTACTCCAAGAGGTGTATCCCAGAAAGAATCTGGTATATACGGATTTTTTAGTCCAGATGGTTGAAAAAGTGCTTTATAAATTCGATTTAAATGTTGCTGGGTTACTTGAGGATCTGTTTCACCTTCACCTCTAGCAATGAGAAAAACATAACGCATCGATTGAAATAGATTGTCGCCAGGCATAAATGTGTATTCTTTAAAGAATTTGAGCTGTTTTTCCGCTTCCTCTTTCAAACCACCTTTGACTGCCAAATCATCTAAGTGTTCATGTAAATGTCGATACACTTGCTGAAAGATCCGTCTTTTTTCATCCTGCATTACGCGGTCAGTGTAGATTTCTTGCAGTTTTTCAAACGCCCTATCTTTTGACCATGTCATATACTTTCACCTCTCTATATAGAATTCTATACAAATAGGAGTCTTTCCTTCTTCAAGATTTTGGAATGAAACCAAAAATTTGTGCTTCCAGTTGAATTGATTGATGCAGTAAAGGAACATCCCGTGATTCCCTCTTCAATTGGTCAGCTAGATTAGGGACAAGCTTATTCCAAACCATAGGATTGGCGGCCATTGCCTGGAACAGCGCCATTTCATTCGTTGTCCATTTTCTAAGAGATTGAACATAATTAAGAGTTAAATCATGCCCCGGCATTAGGCGCCGATCCCGTTCTTGTTGAAAAGCTTCCATGGCCTCCCCACGGCTTTTACCTTGATCCATCAACTGGATCGCCTCCGCTAACAGGAAGGACTGCATGAATGCATCATTGATACCAAGCCCTGTACTTGGATCCTTGCTATGCCCGGCATCTCCGATCAACGCCCACCCGTCTCCATATGCTTTTCTGAAAAAATTAGGCATGCCTGGAGTTCCAATGATCTTGCCTTGCAAGACAGCCCCTTCAAGCCTAATATCCATTCCATAAAGCGACCGATACATTTTTTCGAAGCTTTCTTTCGGCGATTTCATCATCGGTTTGAACTCTTCTGGATGAATTTCAAGCCCTAAACAATCCCTGCCTTCTTCCATTGGAAAAAGAAAACCGATCCGGCCTTCATGTAGAAAAATTTCTGTCGCAGGCTCCTGTAATGGTTTTACCCCTTCATAATAGCCGTAAAGAACCGGACGCAGAGGATTCTGCTGTTTATATTCTTCAGCTTTAACCCAATGAGCGATATTGGAATGCTTCCCGTCTGCCCCGACAACTAAGTCACAGGAAATGGAATGCATTCGACCATCAGGGTCTTCTACAACCACTCCCTTGACCTGTTTTTCTTCCCATATCAAATCACGGACAGAATGGTTTTCTCTAAGAGAAACTGTAGGAAGATCATTCGCTCTACTTAAAAGAATGTGATCCAGGTGATCACGCTTTGGAATAATCGTATAAGAAGCACGGGGACCTTCTACAAAACTGCTTCCGATATAAGTCCGCATCCGGTTTATTTTACGAAAGCCAGTAGCCTCAACTTCCTTAAGCACCCCAAGTTTTTTTAAATATTCCAGATGAGACATATGATGAGTTGATAAAGTGTCACTTGGAAAAGAGGCTTTATCCAAAAGCAGCACCCTCTTCCCCATCTCCCCCAATTGTATTGCCAGGCTCGAACCTGCAACTCTTGCTCCTATGATGATCACATCATACCTTTGCTCCATTTGCTTTACTCACCTTTTCAATCGTTTTCTTCCATCCTATCATGTAAGTCGGAATACTAGTACTCCTCTCACCTGCTACCGTCTTTAACCCTCGCAGCCTGGAAAGAACAATAGCTGAAAAGACTGACTTAGTCATGAATGTTTAACTAAATTCGGCACGTCCTATGACAACGTTGAACTGACCCTCGTCCTGAGAACACTCGACAATCATAAAACAAGCGATGGAGTCGGGGGCTTTTTTTCCAAGTTATCGCTTGTTTATGCGCTGGATCTGGGTGCAACCTCAGACCACAAAAAAGCTTCTTCAACAAAAAAACTCCCGAAAGACACGGGAGTTTTGAACTTAAAAGTTTCTTTCTTCTTCAATTTCATGATTTTGATCAAGAATTAGGAGCTTACTCGGTTTATTTTCCTTAGCGATCTCTTCAGCTTTTTCGATCGCTGTATTTCTTTCATCATAAAGGTCTGTAGGAGAAACATCCTCAATCTTTACAAACCATCCTGTTACATCTTTGTTAGGTACTACACTATATTCCTTCATTGGTTCATACTCTCCTTCTCTAAAGACTTGGTAGACAATTCCCATAACGACTCACAAGTAAACACGTTCTAGTTTTGTAAAATGATTTGACATTAGTCATGGTTCCTTTTATAATTTCATACAAGTTAAGTAAAAGCTGAATATTCAAACAAATACTCTTATCGAGAGTGGCAGAGGGACTAGGCCCTACGACGCCCGGCAACCTTCAAGTATCGCTTGAAAAGGTGCTAAATCCTACAGGTCAAAAGATCTGGCAGATAAGAGGAGGACTTGATTTTTACGCCCTCTTCTTATTAAAGAAGAGGGCTTTTTGGTTCTTCTTGATTCTATTCTAGACCTAACGGAGCTCCTAGAAACCATATTTAAGGAGGAATTATCAATGACGTTACCTTTCCACCAATTTGGACCCGAAACGCTATTGCTTCATGGAGGCCAGGAACCAGATCCGTCTACAGGTTCTCGTGCTGTCCCCATTTATCAAACCACATCCTATGTATTCAAGGATACTGACCATGCACAAAACCTCTTCTCCCTTGCAGAGCCAGGGAATATTTACAGCCGCATCATGAATCCTACCGTTGATGTGCTTGAGCAGCGCATTGCGCTGCTGGAAGATGGTGCAGCCGCTGTCGCCACTGCTTCAGGGATGTCTGCCATTACTTTGGCTATCTTGAACATTGCCCAATCAGGAGACGATATTGTAACATCTACCCATTTGTATGGCGGTACGTACAACTTATTCGTCCACACTCTTCCTAAATATGGAATTAATGTCCACTTTGTAGAGGGCACAGATCCTGAAGACTTTGCAAAAGCCATTACTACAAATACAAAGGCAATCTTTGCGGAGACGATTGGGAATCCAAGTTTGAACGTGCTTGATATTGAAGCTGTAGCAGACGTTGCTCACGATCATCATATTCCTTTGATTATCGATAACACATTCGCTACTCCTTATGTTTGTAAACCGATTGCCTGGGGAGCAGACATCGTTGTCCACTCCGCTACGAAATGGATCGGTGGTCATGGAACAGCTATTGGAGGAATTGTTGTTGATAGTGGACGTTTTGACTGGAACCATGAGAAGTTCCCCGGTTTTACTGAACCTGATAACAGTTACAACGGCATCCGCTTCGGTCTCGATGTTGGTCCAGTCGGTTATGCGATTAAGCTAAGAGTTCAACTTTTGCGTGATATTGGCGCATGCTTAAGCCCACACAATGCGTTTTTATTACTACAAGGTCTAGAAACGCTTCATTTGAGGATCAAGAAACATACCGATCAAGCTTTAGAAATTGCTGAGTATCTCCAAGGCCATGACGGGGTGTCGTGGGTAACCTTCCCGGGCTTACCAGACCACCCGACCCATTCTCTAGCTAAAAAGTATTTCCAATACGGTGCTGGTTCGATTGTCGTTTTCGGAATCAAAGGCGGACGAGAATCTGGGCGTCAATTGATTGATCATACCAACCTATGGTCTCACCTTGCCAACGTCGGTGATGCTAAGTCTTTAATCATTCATCCTGCTTCAACCACTCACCAGCAGCTCAATGACGAAAATCTACAAAAATCAGGAGTTACAGAAGAGCTGGTGCGGTTGTCCGTTGGTCTAGAATCCGTTGAAGATTTAATACAAGACTTGGACGCAGCCATTCACAAAGCGACGGGGCATTCAAAACCATACAACACTTCCAAGCACCCCGCAGAAGATGTTCTGGCTTCCTCATTAGATCGCTCTGGCGACCTTAGGCAAAGGGTCATCGCTATAATTGGAGAGGCTGATGATGAGCATGAATCTAAGAAACTTGCACGTTTGGGCTTCAAAGTAGATCATTATCAGGAAGTTGATCAAGTGGTTGAATCAGCGGAAGAAACAGTGGATGTTCTATATTTCCCTGAGCTTGACGCTGATACGATCAAAACGGCAGAAGGTGTAAAGCCACACCTGATTTGGTCGAAGACCCCGTTTAAGAGCGAGAAAAACAATATAGTTTCAGGATTGAACCTTTATGAAGCAATTATTGCTTTACGTTCAGGCAAAACGCTGAATGAGCAGCCCTTATCAGTCTAAACCGGAAAGGAGTCCAAACATGTCATTGAAAAATCCCACCAGCCGCACTGAAAACTTAACAACTGTTTCCATTGGTGATTTCACTTTCGAGTCCGGAGATCGGTTGGCTGATGTGGAACTCGCTTACGAGCGCTATGGACCTAAAGATGCGCCCGTAATCCTCATCTGCCACGCGCTGACAGGAAATCAACACGCCCTTGGGTCAGAAGAAGAACCCGGCTGGTGGGCTGGGCTGATCGGTAAAGGAGCCCCCATCGATACAGACCATTACCAGGTCATTACATTTAATGTCCTTGGCGGTTGTCATGGGTCAACAGGACCAGCCAGCACCCATCCCCAAACAAGGAAACAATACCGTTTAAACTTTCCTCCTGTAACGATCCGCGACATGGTTCATTCCCAAAAGCAAGCATTGGACCAACTCGGAATTCATCACGTGCAGGCCGTAACTGGAGGTTCTCTCGGTGGCATGCAGACATTTGAATGGGGGATCCTCTATCCTGATTTTATGGATCAATTATTTATTCTCGCTGCCACCCCTTATCTTAGTGATTACGGTATCGCTTTTAATCACATAGGAGCACGGGCCATCAAAGATGATCCCGCATTCAATAATGGAGAGTATCTATCAAATGATCAGCTTCAAGGATTCGAAATTGCCCGAATGGCTGGAATGGTCACGTATAGGAGCCGCACTCTTTTCCAGAAAAGATTCGATCGTAAGAGACGTACTTCTTCCTCTTATGACATCCAGTCCTATCTTGATTATCAAGGAGACAAAATTAAGGGGCGCTTTGATGCAAATAGTTACCTCTATCTTCTAGAAGCCATGAACCATCATGATATCGGCCGTGACCGAGACGGATGGCAGAAAGCCGCTGAGCAATACAAAGCCGATGTATTTACTATAAGTTTCGAGCATGATCTCCTCTACCCGTACGATCTAATGAAGCACTTTAGTGAAAAAGTGAAATCAGGAGAGCACTACCATGTAGATACCGACTATGGCCATGACGGATTTTTGGTTGAATTTGAGGAGTGGGGGAAATGGATTAAACAGAAATTGAACCAAAAACCTATACGAAACTAAAATAGCAGCCTGCTTGAATTGCAGGCTGCTATTTTAGTTTTACAACTCACTTACTTTTACAATTTTGTATCCTTTGCGGCTCAACTCATCCAGTACCATTTCAAGGACTTCTACAGACGCACTTTGAATATCATGAAGTAAAATGGTGTCACCACTTTTCACATTTTCAACTAATTCCTGTGCCAATTGCTCTGGTTCTTTTTCTTGCCAGTTTTCTCCATGGACATCTAGTGGAATAATTTTTAATTGTGTTCTTGAAAACTGTGAAGGCACCTCTCCAAATGGGAGTCGGATCATTTTAGGTTGGACCCCTGTTACCTCTTTGATAACTTCTTGGGTTTTATCTATCTGATTTTCTACTTCTTCAGGGGATAATCGCGTCAACCTCGGGTGGTCCCAAGTATGGTTTCCTATTTCATGTCCTTGATCAGCAACCAATTTTGCTGTTTCAGAAAAGTATTGGACTCTTTTTCCAATCATGAAAAAGGTCGCTTTCGCTTCATATTCTTGCAAGACTTTGAGAACCTTTGGTGTGATCTTAGGATGAGGGCCATCATCAAAGGTTAAAGCAATTTTCTTTGCTTCTAAATGTCCCTCTTCCTCCGACTTTTCCCTCTTCTCTGCTTGAGGCAGGTCCACGTCTTGTTCATGACTGACTTGCTTAATGCCTTCAGACATTAACGCCTCTGAATAGCTGTCTTTTAACAGGTCCTTGATCAAACGTTGACTTACTACCACTTGCTTTGGAAGTATATCTACTGTTTGATTCAAATATATTTCCAAGCCGTTCCCCGTTAATGCAATATTTTCGTAATTGGTTGGTACAGCTTTCAAAGCTTCCTGAATCTCAGGGCGCTGGTAGGTTTCTTCACTAAGGTCGTCCCTAAGCTTCTCTTTCGTGAGTTTAGCTAAGTGTTTCACATAATGCCGATTATCTTTAAACAATTGATCTAATTGCAGACGCTTTCCATTCTTTTTACCAAAATTCATGACCGTCTGATCATGAATGATGTTGGGTACCCCCACATCCATCGTTTCTTCAAATCTCACACTGAAAAAGCTTGAACCTTGGTGAGGTATTTCAAAGTCTATATGCAGTTCATGAGACTTGGTCTTTCCGTACTCTTGAATAGACTGATAGCTCTCTTTTTTAAAAGCAGCCTTCTTTTGATTCACATAATCTATAATGGTCTGATTAATTTGATTGTTAGGTGTTTGTGGATAATGAATCGTAATATGATACTCTTCATATTCCACTATTTCTGTTTCCATTGTCACTTCATAGGTTGGCTGTGCAGTTGAATCCGAAGAATCTACAGATTCGTCAGCGCTGGCTATGAAAGAGCAAGCCGTAAGCAATAACAAACCAATAATTCCTATATATATAATGGGTCGTCTCATTATCTTCCCTCTTCTTTTTATTTATACACAACCCATTGTAACACAAATGTAATACTGCTTTAATTGATTCGTTATATTCAGTCTTTTCAGATTATAGATGGGTTCGAATGTCCCAAAGTTCTGGAAAAAACCGATGGTCTAAGACCTTTTTCAAATACCCTACACCAGAAGAACCACCCGTACCTATTTTATGGCCGATAATTCGCTCTACTGTTTTCATATGTCTAAAACGCCATTGTTGCAGGGAATCCTCAATATCCACCAGTTTTTCTGCCAGTTGATATAAATCCCAGTACTTGTCTACATCCAAATAAACCTTTTTCCATGCTTCTTTAACAGACTCATCAGCATGATACATCTCCGTATAGTCCCGGTTCAGAAGACTTGGATTAATATCAAACCCAGCTTCAGCCAGCTTTTTAATAGCGACATCGTAAATGCTAGGTGATTGATAAGCTTCTTTCAGCTTTTTATGTAGAACTTCATCTTTTTCGTAGATTTTCATCACATGTGGAGTTTTATACCCTAAAGCAAATTCAATCATCCGATACTGATAAGATTGGAAACCAGAGGCTTGACCAAGATCATCACGGAACTCAATATATTCAGAAGGCGTCAAAGTAGATAATACATCCCATGCGTGAATGATTTGGTTTTGGATATTGGAAACCCGTGCCAGCATTTTGAACGCAGCTTGTAAATCTCCCTTGTTGATCGCATCGATGGCTGCCCAAAGTTCGTGTAAAATCAGCTTCATCCATAATTCACTTACCTGATGAATGATAATGAACAACATCTCGTCGTGATGAGAGGATAAACGATCCTGGGATTCCAAGAGCTGATCAAGCTGCAAGTAATCACCGTACGTCATCCGTTCTCTAAAATCCGTGTGAACGTTCTCTTGATCCTTCGAATCACGGTAACTCATGCCCTATCCCTCCTTTATTCCAAAATTCCACGGGCAGGAATATTATTATAAGTCATTGGCAGAAATTCAGTATGAACAGCACCTTCATACATCAACATGGTCCCTAAAACGGGATGTTCCACATGCACATGTACCCGATATGCTTCCTCCTGTTCATCATAATGCTCATAGACGGAAGTTGTAGGTCCAGACACATTCCACTTTTCTTGCCAAGACATATCCTCTGACTCCATAAAAAGACCGCCTTCTGGTGTCACGTGCAATTTAAGTTCTGTCTTCAAAGAACCTGACTTCCCTAAATCATCGACGACCGCTTGTTTTTCTTCATCATAATGCATCGCAGCATCAAATCCTCGAATTGCAAACGGAAAAAAGAACCGGCGAATCCAGCTTACGGTTTCTCTTCCTTTTTCATCTTCATAGGCATAGTTTTCAAGCGTGAATGGAACATCTTTTCCACGCTCTGCAAAGACAATATTGTCTTTTGCTAAAAAGGTCAGGAACGGTCTTACCAGGGGATGCGTGCCTCTTATTTCCGTCATTTTCCCTTGTCCTAATATCATCAAGTTCTGTTTGCTCGTCAATCCGTACTTCTTTTGCATTTCCGGATGAAGATTATGAAATTCTTCGCCAAGTGCTCGATGGTAGATGGATTGCATGATTAACTCCTCCTCTAAACTTGTCGGCTCTATACAAATAATTCTCTGTCATCGCTTCTATATTTTTAGAATAAGATAGTTTTTAGGTTGCCCCACTATTATCTCTTTTAATGGCATTATAGCATATGCAAACGTTTTCCAAGGATAAAAAAAAGACCTGCATCCAGGTCTGTTATAGAGGGTGTCCATTGTAATAGAAGGTCTTCTATATGCAAATGAATAGTCGCCTCTACCCCAATTATTGTCCAACTGCGACACCTAGCCTCTCGAGGTCTTAAGTCCAACAGTTTCGTAAAGAAAGTACTCTTCACTGCACTGTTGTTCTTAAGCTTGTCGTGGCTTTCAAGGTGTCTCCGCTTTTCTTTTCAAATCCGGTTCCAGCTCCTAGCAACTAGCGAGACTTCCCTCGCTTCTGTACGATAAGTCAACATCAATTCGTTCCACTCATTGTGTTTCCTTTATCTCCTCCAGCTCAGTTTAGTTCCGAAGCCTAGCCCCTCGAGACATAAGTTGATCGATTACACAGAGAAAGAAACCTCTGTTCCATCGTTCGTCTTATGCTTGTCGGGCCTCCCACGCTTCTTCACATCCTTAAGTCCAGTCCGTACGTTGCTGAACAGTCGCTTACACACCATATATTCACATGACTTCTTCTGCGAAGTCGCTGATGGAGTAGCCTTTTTGTTGTTTCATGAGCCATCCTTTTTTCTCGAGCTGGCTGAACAGTTTTTGTATATGTTTTTCAGGCCATTCGGATAATAACCCGAACCATCTGGTTTCGTGAAGGTGTAAGGTTCTCAATTTATTGGTAGCCTTTCCTGCGAGCATTTGAACTAAGGTATGCGCAGGATAATCCGTTCCATAATAATGAATTAAATCAAGAATCTGCTGCACCGTTCCATACGTCAGCGGTCGACCCTTAATGGTAATGATAATATCCTCTTCCTCATATCGAACTTCTTCTAGTTTTTGTTTAAGTTCTTCTAAAACGTGACTGGTAATTGGATAAACATTTTCAGGCACTAACTTTAACCACTCAGGAAGCTCCTTAAATATCTTCACGTGTTCTAACTGTACTCCTGCCAACCATCGTAATTCCGAACGTGAACCCCGTTCTGGAACCTTCGTTTGCCTTAATTGACGGTACATATGCAATAACGGATACTCAGTTAAACTCAGTGGCTTTTGCTGGTATTTTTCTATCCTTTGAACAATTTGCAGACTCTCTTCCAATGGTTTTCTCGCTTTAGAAAGCTGAACCTTTAAGCTTTGCATTTGAAGCAGCTGGTCCAGTAAACGTTGGTTTTGTAAAGCAAGTTCGTTGAACTGCTGCTCGATCGTGATCATTCTTTTCGCTGCTCTTTCTATATTAAACTCTTCCTCGAAGCTCACCCGATCATCGTCAACGTGATAATACAGACAGAAATCACAAGTTTCACAGTAGCAATTGATCGTTCGCTGGATAGAATCAAAATACAATTCCTTTTCGTGCAGGCAAATCTTCTTGTTTCCGTGTTCCATCCAACTTGAAGGCAGTGATCGGAAAGGGCGCATGACAATCTCCACTCTATGTCTCCAATAAGCAATATCTTCTGGATATTTCAGTACAGATAAGAGGGATGACTGGTTCATTACTTCCACTGCATCAATCACTTCCCTTTTCTGATGGAATAGCTTTAGCAGTGGATGACGGTGAAAGGCCTCCCCAATTTTCTTCAGCCAATAATTGCGGGGGTGACCACTCACTTCCGCTAAAAACAGATAGTCCTCAAGTACTCCTTTCACATGATCATGGAGCTGCTCCGAAGATAATTGAGTAAAATCTGTGTCATATAAAAAAGATTCTTTTAAAGGTAGTCCATATTCTTCCGGCAATGAACTCCATAAGAAAAGCTCTGGGCGCAATAAATGAGGATATACTTTTTCTTCTTTTTGAAGAGAAACTGGAAGAATCGCCTCCCCCGTCAAGTCTAAATAGCAACGAATTTTAGTTACGTCCCATGACTGCTCATGAATCAACTCCATGATGGTATCATTTAACCTGGAAAATAACCCCCGTTCAAATTTATGTCCGATGGAGCGAATTTGTTTATTCTTCTTGCCGATTGGTGCAAGGACAATAAACGGGTAACGTTCGTCATGATAAGTAATCCTTTTTGGCAGTCCCATAGTGATTCCCCTTTGAATGAAGGATATACTTCTATTATAGAAAAAGTATTACGATGTACCAATAAATATCATGAAAATGGGCTTAGATCGTTAAAATTTCCACGGAATAACCAATGAATAACCCTGTTTCTATTACCCCTGGAATGGCGCTAAACTCCTTTTCCATACCCGCGGTGATTTCCTGAAATCGAGCATCTAGAATAAGGTTACCCGCTTCTGTTACGACCGGACCGTCTTTCGATTTAGCCATCCTTAACTGCACCTCTACAGTTTGAAGATTGTTCAGCTTTGTTTCCACAAGATGGACTGCTCGCGGGTCGACTTCCATCGGCACCGCAAACTTCTCTCCAAGCCGACTGACAAATTTACTTTCATCTACTAAAATATACGTCTTAGGTGCACTTGCCATCACGAGTTTTTCTGCAAACATGGCACCACCTCGACCTTTGATCAAACGCTTGTTTGAATCAACCTCATCCGCCCCATCAAAGGCCCAATCAGGGCGTTTAGCTGCTAAAGAGGTAGTTTTCAGTCCAAGTGTACTGCAATTAAGAAGAGCTTCATGAGAAGTCGGGATCATCAAAACGTCCAACTCCTCCTGCCTGACCCTTTCAGCTATTGCTTTTACTGCAAGGAACGATGTAGATCCAGATCCTACACCGATAACATCGCCATCTTTTACAAACCGACTTACCCGCTGGGCTACTTTACTTTTTTCTTCATAGTTGGAAATTTCCCCTGCCCAATTTTCGTTACCAGCTAAATGATTCTGCCATTTCATCTGCATCACCTCTTCCTTCTGTTATTCCCTTAAACAAAAGAAAACAAGCACAATTCCTTAGGGAAAAGTGTAACAGAGTCCTTAGTTAACGACGGGGGATTAATTAGATCGTTACAAAAATAATGGAATCTTTTACCTCCCCTTAACATACGCTGGAGTAGGACTTTTTTCGATTTTTTGCAAAAAGGGAGATAAAACTATGAGCAAAATTTACATGAAATTAATCATCTTTTATCTTGTCCTCTTTCTTACCTACCTTCTTGTATTGATCACGAACTAACAAGTAATTTATTACAATATATTTTTTATAAAATCAACCACTTTTTTCATATTAAGCGCTTCCAAAATAATAATTTGGCAATATCGTTACAAGTATTGAATTATTAACTATAGAGGACTATATTTATTCATGTGAAAAAATTCACAATAAATAATAATTATTCAAACCTACTTAGGTGGCGATCATTATGGAACAAGAAACAATTACAAAACTGATAGAAAAAGCACGCAACAAAAAGGTGATGGTTGACGACTCACCCCATTATTATCTAATACGCGCAGCCCTTGCAGGCATCTACATTGGATTTGCGCTAATTTTGTCCTTTAAACTGGCTCAACCTTTTTACGAACAGCAAGCTGCATCAACCGCTTTCATCAATGCTATCTTTTTCGGTATTGCTTTTTGCCTGATTATTTACGGTGGAGCCGAATTATTCACATCCAACACAATGTATATGACCGTATCAACATTAAAAAAAGAGACAAATTGGATAGATACGCTTAAGGTATGGACCTACTGCTATGGGGGAAATGTTCTGGGGATCTTGTTCTTTACTTTACTGATTTTTTTCGCAGGCATTTTTAATGAAATGAATCCAGATCATTCTTTGTTAATCAGCACAGCGGAGAAGAAAATGAATTTGCCGGCCTCGCAGCTATTCTTTCGGGCCATTCTTGCTAACTGGCTCGTATGTTTAGCGGTGTGGCTGCCTATGCAAGTAAAAGACGATGCATCTAAAATTGCGTTAATGATTTTACTTGTTTTTACGTTTTTCATTTCTGGATATGAGCATAGCATAGCCAATATTTCATTATTTTCGATCGCGCTAACTTCCCCACATACATCCTTAGTGACATTAAGTGGGTTGATTCATAACCTTATTCCAGTCACTCTTGGCAACATTGTCGGAGGTGGATTTTTCGTAGGAGCCATGTATGTTTATTTGAATATGCCTAAACAGGAACAGAAAGTTCCAAGTTTGAACTATACGAATCAATCACAAGCTTATTTTACAAAACGATCATAAAAAATGAACCGCACACGATATTGCGGTTCATTTTTTTACGAGGTCATGCTTAAAGGCATAGATAACAGCTTGAGTACGGTCATGAACTTGAAGTTTGCCTAATATATTACTGACATGCACTTTGACGGTTTTAAGAGCTATAAAAAGTTGATCAGAAATTTCCTGATTGGTTTTTCCTTCTGCCATAAGCATTAAAATTTCCATCTCTCTGTTCGTTAATTCTTCATGCAAATCTTTCACATCAGGTTTTCTCATTTTCGTCATGATTTTGCCAGTGACTTCGGGTTCCAAGATGGACTGGCCTTCATATGTAGCCCGTATCGCTTTGGCTATTTCTTCTGCTTTGGATGTTTTCAGCATGTAGCTCGTTGCACCAGCTTCAAGAGCAGGATAAACCTTCTCATCATCTAAAAAGCTTGTGACAATAATGATTTTTGCTTCTGGCCATTGTTCGACGATTTGCTTCGTTGCTTCAATTCCGTCCATTTCTTCCATAACTAAGTCCATCAAGATGATATCAGGACGGTGTTCGAGCGCCAATTCAACGGCATCTCCTCCATCATCCGCTTCTGCAATGACCTCAATATCCTTTTGTGCGGACAGATAAGCACTCACGCCTATCCGAACCATCTCATGATCATCCGCAAACAATACTGTAATCATCCATTTATGCCTCCTTTTTGACGATAAGGAACTTTGACCTCAAGCCTTGTTCCTTGATTTTTTAAACTTACAAGCTTCAGTGTGCCCCCTACTTCAAATGCGCGTTCTTGCATATTCTGGAGGCCATAGGAACTTGCTTTGGCTTCTTCGACATCGAATCCCACACCATCATCTACAACACGGAGGATGATTTTATGATCCCGCTCAATTAGCATGACAGACAATGTAGTCGCTTTCGCATGACGCAATGTATTAGAGATGGACTCTTGCAAAATCCGAAATAACTGATCCTCCAGTCCTTTATCCAGCTGGAGAGGCTCCACGATCCATTCGACTTCCATTGGTACCTTTTGGGTAAGCTCAAAAAGCAGCTCTTCTGCACCTTCCGACAAGGACTTATCTTTTAGTGCCACAGGACGAAGATGAAGTAAAAGCGCACGCATTTCCAATTGGGATTGGTGAATCATTTTTTCTACCATTTTCAACTGTTTACCCGTACCTTCATCATTGGACGGCTGATCTTCATTGATGGCTGACATCATCATAGAAGCAGCAAAAAGCTGTTGACTGACAGAATCATGCAGTTCTCTTGCAAGGCGATTTCTCTCTTGGACAACCACTTCCTGCAAGCTTTTTTCTCTCTCTTCTGCTCGTTCAGTGGCAAGCTTCTGTGAGAGCTCAGCCTGTTTTGTGAACTTGTCTTCAATTAGCTTAAGTTTATTCTCAATTTGCTTCAATTCAAAAAGCTCTGGATCTTCGTAAACAACCTCATTCCCTTTTGCCATTTCATCCAGCTTCAGTTCAATAGAGTGAATCCGACTTTTCCAATACCATCCTTGAGAAACACCAACAACAAGCCCCGCTGTGGCAGCGATGGTAAGCACAAGAAAACCATAAGGTAAATCAATGACTTTTCGGCTCCATAAATCCCCTAAAGAGGCAACCGGAAACGCCATAAAGGTGAAACCTAATAACACGATAGAAAAAACGAAAAAGGTGACAACACCAGTGAGTACTTGCCTTTGCCATATGTTCATATCCTTTTCACCTCGATGTCCCCAGAAAGCAATGAGGTGATGATTTTGACCCTTGGTTTTTTGGTAACGTAATCTTGCGTCCGATAGGAAACCACCTGATTCAGAACATTTGACTTTTTGTATTGAAAAATACTCACTCTGCCGATGACGGCACTATGGTTGATGCTGACTTCCACTTCATAAGGCACATAAATAATTAAATTACCGACAATATGGCGGATAGAAATAACTGCTTCATCCTGAGGCAGAACCGTCTGACTCAAATCAATGACTCTGTCGCCAAAACCACCATGAATGTTGACATCCTGCCATTGATAAGAACGATCAGGAGTCGATTGGTCGCCGAAAAACTTTTGGCGCAGGATAGGTTCTTCTTGATGAGGAACTTCTTCCTTACCATCGACAATCTCAGGACTGATGTGTTCAGGTTCTTTTCTTGATTTAAAATAATGGCTGATAAAAAAGATAATCGCTGCAATGATCAAAAATCTGACGGCAATCATACTCAGGACTGTTAAAACTAAGCTAATGACACCGATCCAAAAACAAATTTTACGCCAAAGCACGTGATACTTTTTCCACCCCAAGTAAATAAGGAGACTTGAGAAAAGGACGGAAAAAACGAGTCCTCCATTGAAAAAAGCAATTTCTATAACGAGGAGGATCACCCCTATTATTAAAAGTGTATTGATCGTGTCGGTTGATAATCGTTTAAGCATAAAGGTCATCCCCCTCTCTGGTTCTCTCTAAAATTATATCGTATCAAAAAGACGCAGAATACTGCGCCTTTTATCATATCATGATTGTTATTTCATGGTAACTTCCTCAGTACTCTTCATATCTCTTTCCAGCTGCGCAATTTTACTGTCAAAGGTGTTGCGATAGTATGCACTATTCACTTTATATTCAAGATCTTCAATGTAACGGTCAATCTCAGAGAATCTGGAGTACGGCTTGTCCGCTGTATCATTGATCACTTGATTCATCCGGTGGTGGGCACGGGCAATATTTTCCCGTCCCATCAGCTCCATCCGCTTCAAGTGCATATCCTTAAGCTTGTGCTTCATCTCTTCATACTTTTGCTCAAGAGTTTCAAGCTGTTCAATCGCGTCAGTCCGTGAAGCCTGGAGCCTCTCCGCACGTGCCTCGTATTCCTGCTGTTCCCTGACAGCAAATTCATACATAGAAGATTCCCCTGCTTTTTGTGCGATGTCCGCTTGACGCTTTCGCTTGTCCGCCATATCTTGAGCACGCTGATACTCTTGCGTGAACTCATCTTTCAATCGATACTGACGTTCTACTAGCTTACGCACCTTTTCTGTTTCTTTTTCACTTTCTCGTAAATATTGGTTTAACATCGCAATCGGATTTTTCTCTTCTTTTTGATCTAAAGCTTCATGAATGTCTGCAGTGATCGAATCTTTCAAACGTGTAAACAAGTTAGCCATTTAAAAATCTCTCCTTTGTCATTATTTGTTTAGTTCTGCCCATTCTCTTTCAAAATTGGTAAACGGGTCATCGGACTTAAAAGACTTTGATGAACCTTCTGTTTTGCTTGTCCAGCTTTTATAAATCAGGTATAGACCATAAGCTGCTGCCAAGCCGATAACGGCATAAATGTTTGATACTGCAACACTTAGAATGATCAGTCCCAGTACCACCCAGGCGATTTTTCCAGCTGTGGAATCACTTTTCATGAACTGCTTGAACACGACGTAAAGCAGCCAAACGCTGACACCTAGTAATATCATAGGTCCGAGGTTCGCGAGCAAGATCCCAAGCGCGATTAGCCCGGCGATGAATAGCAAAAACTTTTTCATGGTTTGTTTCCCTCCTCGTTCATTTCTTGTCTTAATCTTACCGAGATAACGGGTTTTCGGTAATGAGCCAGCGACATATTTTGTTATAAGACTAGAGGCTTAGAAAAAGGTCAGACCTATTGAAAAAGGAAATTGGATCATGATGGCGAACTTTATGTATGGAAAGGAGCGGGACTAGTTATTAAAAGGGATAAATACACCCAGCACAGGCAGCTGGAGTCTTTAATGAATCGGGTTTCCACCGACAATCCGCATTGGACTACCCTTCACGAACAATTTCTGAAAATGAGTGCCGGACTTGCCGGTGAAACTACCGCTGATCATTATCTACGCTATCTTCCTTCTTCTGAATTCCAGCCCCTGATTGACCTTCAGCTTTATGATGGGATCCAACACTTCCAAGTGGACGCATTAGTGGTAAACCCTAAATTATTGCTTATTATTGAAGTGAAAAATTATAAAGGAGAGCTTATTTTCGACCTGGAACACCATCAGCTCTTTAGAAAAATTGATTCAAAAACGGATATTTTTCCTGATCCTTTTCTGCAAGTGGAAATCCAAACCCTCCAGCTCACTCGCTGTCTTCAACACTACAACTTTCCTCCCCTCCCTATATACTCACTGATTGTCATTGCAAATCCGAACACAGCTATTCAAACCTTAGATATGGATCAACAGAATTTAAAGCGGATTATTCGAGCAAAACAGCTGCCTTTTGCCGTGCGTGAAATAGACAAGATGTTTATAGATGAAGTCTGGTCGGCAGGGACGATTCAACATTTTCAACAGCAAGTACGTAAAAAACACCGTCCTTATCGGAAATCCATTCTTATTCAGTTCCAACTTGAAGAAAAAGATATAATAAAAGGAGTTCAGTGCCCTCCGTGCGGACAGTTCAGGATGAGCCTCAAACGAGACCATTGGTATTGTGTGAAGTGTTCTTGCAGATCGAAGGATGCCCACCTCCAGTCTTTGATGGATTACCAACTTCTGATTGGTAAAGAGATAACGACTCCTGATTTTATGAAGTTTGCAAGAATTGAGTCCAGAAAGGTGGCGTGGCGGCTGCTGTCAGAGGCTTGTCCGGAGTATTATGGAGAGACAAGAAGCAGAAAATATATAGGGAACAATCAGTCCCAACCAGCAAGCAGCAGCACGAACTAACTCCCTCCTGAAACAAAAAAGGACTGCCCGACACCCCCGGACAGCCCACTCAATCTCTTATTCAATAATTCGAAGCTCTTTTGGTGTCTTCGTCAGCGTTTCATAACCAGCTTTCGTAACAAGCACATCATCTTCAAGACGAACTCCGCCGGTTTTAGGATCATAGATACCGGGCTCAATCGTGTACGTCATCCCTTCCTTCAGTACACCATCATTCAAGTGACTCATAGATGGGAATTCGTGCACATTGATCCCTAACCCATGACCGATTCGGTGAGGGAAAAGTTCCCCGTATCCTGCTTTTGTAATGACATCTCTAGCTGTTTTATCAAGATCACCAATTCTCGTCCCAGGTTTACTGATGGCAAGGGAAGCTTCCAAAGCTTCACGGACCTTTTCATAGATTTCTTTCTGTTTATCAGAAATACTCTTAAAAGCAAAGGTGCGGGTAATATCAGAGGTGTATCCTTTCCACACGACACCTAGGTCAAATAAAACGAAGTCCCCTGCCTCCAATTTGCGGTCACCAGGGTTCCCATGAGGCTGCCCTGATTTTTCACCGAATAAAACCATTGTAGAGAATGACATCTCAGAGACGCCTTTTTTCTTTAATTCATATTCAATCGTTGCGAGTACTTCCATTTCGGTGACACCTTCACGGAGAGACTCCGTTCCGACTTTCACACCAAAATCAGCAAGTTCTGCTGCCTCGCGCATTATGGCGATTTCCTGCTCATCCTTTACCACTCGCATCTCGTTTAATTGGTCTTCTACGTCTTTGACATCAACCTGATCAAACAAACCGAAGAATGATTCACTACGCCCATAAGACAATACTTGCTTCTCTATCCCTGCAGAGTTGACGGAGGTAATGCCTTTTTCTTGCATCAGGTCTCCCATCATTACCCAAGGGTCTTCATGGTCGGCATAACCAATTACATCATGTGACCATCCAGTTTCACGAAGCTGTCCTTCTTCCATTCCCGGCAGAACAGCAATAGGGTCTGCCTCAGGAAATACAAGTAGACCCAATAACCTCTCATGTGGGTCTGTATGAAAACCAGTCAAGTAGAAAAAGTTTTCTGTCGAGTTGATGAATGCGACATCAATATTGTTATCGCTTAAGTATTTTGAAAAACGGTTGCGTCTTTGTTCCATACGTTCACTCCTCATGGTTATCGTTACTTTTTACATCATATATCAATAAAACCAACAATCCAAATGACACAAAAGTGCGAAAAGAATCGCGTCCATTTTTGAACGTTTCACGACATTTGCAGATTCTTAATTTTAAAAAAGCATAGGGTTCGATATAATGACTGGAGGCACAGGTCTTTTAGAAATTGGAGGTTCTTTATTTGGATCGCACACGTTTTTTTGTACGAACAGCAGCAATTTATGCATTGATCGGGGCTTTCTTAGGATCCCATATGGCAGGTGGCGGCGGGCTTGAATTAAGTGCCATTCACGCACATATCCTCGTTGTCGGATGGCTTTCTCTCTTTGCTTTTGCCATTTACTACAAAGTCTTCAATATCCCGAAAAACTCCAAGCTTTCCATCGTTCATGTTTGGAGTTCCTTTATCGGTGTCTTAGGTCTTACCGTAGGCATGTGGCTGTATTATACCCAGCCAATTGACGGGATGCGAACCTTCAACACGATCTTCTTTATTGTTGGAGGAACAGTTTTACTTATTGCATTTGTGGTCTTTGCCATCATGGCTTTTGTACATGGAAAATTCATATCTGAAGATGCATAAAGCAGGCGCATTTCGCCTGCTTTTTTTAATTTGGAGAGTAACGGACGAGTCGATCATCCTCCTCATCAGGCATTCCTCTTCCATCTGTATTGTTTGTTATAAAATAAAGGGAATCATTTTCTACTTCTACATCCCTTACTCGGCCAAATTGGTCAGTTACTACTTCTGGATTATCTCCTTCAAGAGAAAGAGTTCGAACAGCTGTACCACGTAATGCAGCTATATAAAGCTTTTTTCTAAATACGGCAATCCCTGAAGGAGCCCAAGTGTCATTCCCTGTTTGATAGAGTGGAGTAATCATGTCTTCTCCCTCCTCATCACCAACAATCAACGGCCAGCCGTAGTTCCGGCCAGGTTGTAGAATATTGATCTCATCTTTATTATCAGGCCCGTGCTCTGAAGCATATAACTTCCCATTCTCGGTCCAGGCAAGTCCCTGTGGATTACGATGACCATAGCTGAACACATACGAATCCTTATATGGATTATCTTCTGGGACACTGCCATCTGGATTCATTCTCAAAATCTTACCTGCTAGACTTTCAAGATTTTGAGCGAGAGATTGATTCAATGCGTCTCCTGTCGTGACAAACAAACTTCCGTCCGGTGCCAGCTCCAATCGCCCTCCATTATGGAATTGGGCACCAGGGATTTCTTCCAGGACAACTGAGACTTCTTCCCATTGTTCTTCTTTCTTTTCAATGAGAATGACACGATTGTAGACTTCCTGCCCTTCTTCATAGGTGTGATAAGCGTATGCCTGCTGGTTTTCTTCAAATTCAGGAGTCAATTTGAGTCCTAATAGACCACCTTCACCTATTTGAGTAATTTCTTTTTCGGTTTCTACTGCGACCCTCTCTAAGCTGCCTCCTTCCGTCCAAGACGCGATACTTCCATCCCGCTCCGAAATATAAAAAGTATCTTGGCTGACTTCAATGTCCCAGGGCGAATTCAAGTTGCCAACAAGAACGGTAATCCCCTCTTTGTCAGGGTCTCCTCCACCATGATCCGTTTCACGTTCATCAGAGCAAGCGGCAAAAAGCAACATAAACACTACGTAAATCAATGCTAACGCTATTTTCTTTATGCCTGCCACCTCGCTTTCCCTTTGTTACTCGTATTGTAGCAGGCAAGATTTGGATATGCATTAAAAAAGCCGGCCCTAATGTGGACCAGCTTCTTTGTTATGACGCTTGACGAAGTTGAGTTCGATGCAGAACGGATTTTTCCAGACGGAAGGCAAAAGCTGCAGCTACTATAGCTAGGGCAACATCTTTGATTAAAAACGGTACCATACTCGACCAGGCAAAGACATAACTGAGTCCTTCTCCACCAACCCAGAAATTCATAGCTGCATAGAACCAGTTCACTCCGATAAAGTAGTTGATCACAATTCCAACAAGAGCAGCTGTTATATACATAGGAAACTTACGGTTCGATTCTGCTAATTTTCCTACAAAAAATGCTAGAGCGATAAACGATAGGATAAAACCAAATGTAGGAGAGATAAAAATAGATAAACCTCCTTTAAATCCTGCAAAAACTGGGGCTCCAACCAGTCCTAAAGCTGCGTACACAAGCATAGATATCATTCCTAGGCGACTCCCTAAAATCAGCCCTGCCAAAATAGCGAAAAAGGTCTGAAGGGTCAGCGGCACACCTAAAATGTTCAGAAACGGAGCTACAGCTGTAATGTTTGCCCCCACGGCCATCATAGCGACAAACAAAGCTCCGAGGGTAATATCGTAAGCAGATAAACGTGATTGTTTCATGTGACATTCCTCCATAACAGTATCTTCTATCTATTAAGATACTGAAAAGAAACTACAAATGTCAACTTGTTTTTGAAAAGGTTAACTTAATGGTCACAGTCCGAGTCCTATCGATAATTGATTGGTATAGCTCGTATATGCAATGATTTGATTCAGCTCGGCTATCTCCTTGGTAGTATATCCACATGCCTCTAAACTCTTCACATCTTCTTTTGTCACTTCCGCTGGCTTTGTAATTAGACGCTCTGCATATCGCAATGCAGCTTTCCATTCCTCGCTCATATCATTTTCGGTGTAACTCTCCAGCCAATTCAGAACATCTAACTGATCGATATAACCTTCCAGCGCTTCTTTATGACTATTTGTACAGAATTCACAACCGTTTTTCATTGATACAAAAGTAATCATTGCCTCTCTTAGGTCATCCGAAATGGAAGTTCTTACGATAGCTTTTTGTAACGGTATAAATGCTTCATACAGGTCAGGAGCATTGGCCAGCATACGATCAAATAGCGGCAGTGGACCTTCCTTCTTATTGCAGATATCCAACTCTTTTATATCTTTTTGTTTAACTGGTTTTATCCATGGCATCATTCATACCTCCTTCTAAGGTAGGTGTATTTAATGATTCTTTTTAACTATTTAATGGTGGATTTTCCTATTCATATAGTAAAGTATACTCAAAAAATGGGAGCGATTCAATGTTTTCTCCCCAGCGTTCCATGGGACAATATAGCACTCCACCAGAGACTGTTGACTATATGGTAGATCGTTTATTAAAGCATCTAGATCCCCATAGTAAACGAACTAAAATTTTAGATCCCGCAACGGGAGACGGCATTTTTATTCGGTCATTACTTGAAGCTGGTGTTCCACCATCTTCTTTATACGGCCTGGACATTGATCCAGAAATCCCTCCCCCCTAGAGGAGATTTCTTTTTCTCATGCTGATTTTTTAAGAGAGCCAAACAAAGAGCAATACGACGCTATCATAGGTAATCCTCCCTATAAATCACAGCGTCAAAGCTTATATCTGAGAGAGAATAAGACATTCCTAAAAGAAGAGTTCCAATCCATTGGTGTTCACAACATGTACTCTTTGTTCATCTATAAAGGCATTCAACTCTTAAAAGAGGGAGGAATTCTTTCAATGATTGTTCAGGATTCCTTTTTATCAAACGTATATTATAAACGGTTCAGAAAATATTTATTGAAGAATACGGAGATTAAAGAAATTATTCTTGCTCCACGAAGACTTTTTCATAAAGGTAAGGCAGATGTCCGAACAGCTATTCTTACCATCGTAAAAAAAGACCCTTCTGATTCTGAACATTCGATGAAGCTCATTGATCGTTTAATGGATCAGAACTATTCTGAACCTGAGAATGAAAGGGTTCAATATTTGCCGCAGAAAACATTTGAATCTATCCCCGATCATAATTTCGCTATTAATATACCTATGGAGATTTTGTCACTTTTTAAAACCCCCTATACTGCATTAGGTGACATAGTAAAAATTGGGACAGGCATATCGACAGGAAACGATCGATATTTTTTACGGACAGCTAACGAAGTTGCAAATAAAGAAGGTTGGATTCCTTTTTACAAAAATGGAGGCGCAAAAGACGCCTGGTATTATTCTCCCAAGTACTACATCCATGAAGACTGGCCGCTTCAAAAACAACTCCATCCGAATTTCACAACTCGAAATCCACTCTATTTTTATCATGAGGGAATTACTTGCTCTTCCATGGGTGTCGAATTCTCCGCGGCTTATTTACCTAAAGGAAGTTTATTTGGGTGAATGCGAACTTATTTCCAGCCACCCAAAACGATCTTTACTATTTTTTAGGGCTATTGAATAGCCAGCTGGTCAAATACATGCTGAGAAAACTCTTGAATCGGACCAACATGATCACTGCTGGCTATATTAAAAAAATCCCTTATATTGCTCCATCTCCTGAGAATAAGAAGATCATCATTGACTATGCCAGCTCCTTTGTAAACGTAAAAATGTCCAATTCAAGATTCAATGAATCCGGGGATCGAAAGGATATGGATCGAGTCATTTTTGATATTCATGGTGTTTCCGAAAATACAAGAATACATGTAGAAGACTTCTGTAATGATTTGTTTAATAAGCTATAAAAGGGTCGATTCCATCACAGAATCGACCCTTTTTTTAATCCTTCAAGACAGAATTCCCCAATCTATTTCCCGGGAAATCATTTTATTTAATAATTCGATAATTACCCCAATCTTCTGGAAATAGCCGCTTATATTTCGACGATAGGAAACGGTCATCAATTAATTGTATCGCCCCCCGATCTTCCTCTGAGCGAATCAATCTTCCACCTGCTTGAAGAACTTTGTTCATACCTGGGTAAACATACGCATAATCATACCCGTTCTTTCCGTTTTTCGTAAAATATTCTTTAATCAGTTCTTTTTCAAAGCTTCTTGGGGCAAGTCCTATTCCAATTACAGCGACACCATTTAAGCGGTCCCCTCTTAGATCCACCCCTTCAGAAAATACTCCTCCAAGAACAGCGAAACCTGCTAATTGACCTCCACATACAAATTGATTAAGGAAATCCTCTCTTCTGTCCTCGTCCATTCCTTGTTCCTGCGCAACAGTGTCAACATTCTCATATTTTTGGAACCGTCTGAAAACGAGGTCCATGTATTGATAGGAAGGAAAGAAGAATAAATGGTTTCCAGGATAATTAACGACTTGATCATAAAGCAACTCAGCCAGTCTGTCAGCCGTATGTTCTCTGCTGCGATAACGCGTGGAGAGTGGTGAAATCATTAGGTCAATCTGAGAAGTATTATAAGGAGAAGGAAGCTGCAAAACGTAATCTTCCTTCTTTCCTCCTAACATATCCATATAATACCCGAATGGAGAAAGGGTCGCTGAAAAGAAAATGCTTGAACGAAAAGCCTTCGTCGTATCACTGAGTACCTTAGAGGGATCCAGACAATATAACCGTAGGGTTAGATCACCATTGTCTTTCGAAGTAATCAACCGATAATGATCGTCGACCAGCTGATGAATCTTCAAAAAGTTTTGAGCGGCAAAATAAAGATCCAAGAGCTTTTCCGAACGTTCCTCTTCATTTTCCCCCTTGAGATATCGTTCACCACGATTAATAAACCTTTCTAAGTTTTCTTCTAGTTCTCCTGGTACTTCATCAATCGTGAACTCCTGTTCATAGTTATCTTCTTTTATTTTGAGTAAATCCAAATAAACAGCATGAGCCGTTTGATTAAGCTTCTCATCTTCATCACCAATCTCTTCGGAAGCTTTTTGAAAATCGTTAGCACAAATAGATGCCGAAAACATCTCTCTGGCTCGTTCCACAAGATTATGCGATTCATCAATTAATAGAGCTGTTTTTTTCTTATTTTCGGGTAAAAGTCTTTTTAATGAAACACGGGGATCGAAGATATAATTGTAATCGCCAATGATGATATCGACGACGTCAGTTAAATCCAACGAATATTCGAATGGACATACTTTGTGCTTCCTTGCATATTCTTCTATCACTGGCCGTGTAAGCTGAGTTTCATTCATAAGAATATCGATTATTGCCCCATTAATCCGGTCATAATAGCCATCTGCATATTCACAATAGTCAGGCTGGCAAATGGTATCCTCTTGAAAGCATATTTTATCTTTAGCCGTCAGTGTCACAGACCTTAGTATCAGCCCATTCTCTTCCAACTTCATCAGTGCTTCCTCAGCAGTAGTCCTCGTTATGGTTTTAGCAGTCAGATAAAAAATTCGTTCCGTTTCACCGAGCGCGATCGTTTTTATAGCTGGAAACAAGGTGGAAATCGTCTTTCCTATCCCTGTCGGAGCTTGAGCGAACAAATCCCGTTTTTCCTGTATGGTGCGATAAACACTTCCAGCAAGCTTCTTCTGGCCTTTCCGATACTGAAAAAAGGGAAATTCCAGGTCTGGAATGGACTGGTTTTTCTGCTCGCGTATATGTAATAAAATTCGGGCATAGGACACGTATTCTTTAATGACACCATCCATGAATATTTCTAAATCTACTAAGGTATAGGTTTTCGTATACCGCTTCTTTTCTTTCGTCTGCTTCTGAACATACGTCAATTGCACCTTAACTTCTTCTAAATCACTCTGAATAGCATACATGAAAGCATAACCTTTAGCTTGTGCCCAATAGACTGGGTGAGTTTCTTCTGTTAATTCATCAATCTCCATTGAGGTTGATTTGATCTCATCGATAACAGGACCTTCTTCCGTTGACAAGATTCCATCACTGCGGCCCTGGAGGTGTATAATCATCCCTTCTCTCGTGAAGGAGTATTCTAAATAAACTTCTTTTTCATCACTTTCTTTATATTCATTTTGTACTTCCTGATGAATCATAGTACCTTCTGTGAGTGAGGTGCTGCTTCTAAAACGATTATCTATATTCCCTGTACGATAGACATAGGTCATCAGTTCTCGCACAGAAACTGTAAATTTCTCTCCCATAGATCCCCCTCCTTCCTAATTAATCTGAGCTTTACCCTCAAGTTACTAGACCCTTTCACGTATGTCTATTGTATAACTTTTCATGGTATAATAGGGGATAAAACTCTTCAATTTCCCACAATTAGCAGGATCAACATATAATAAAGTTAGAACCAATTACCCAGAGGTGATCAGAATGAATAGATGGAAATGGCTCGCGTCGATATTACTTTCCTTTACGATCGCCTTCTTTATCGTAGCCGTTTTTGTTCATTCCCCTGAACCTAAAAACACGAATAATGATTCAGGTTCCATCACTAGTCAAAAAGAAGATTCTAATAAAAAAGACCGAGCAGAAGAAAAAGACAGCGGTACTACGGAACCAGATGAAGTTCCAGCCGGAGAACAAGAAGGTACATTGAGCGAAGGTCTCCGTGAAGTCTTTACGAGTGTGATCGAGAGTGCCAGAGATATGTTTATCCGTGAAGATCTGGACATCGTAGCCATAGGTGATTCTCTGACCCAGGGGGTTGGAGACTCAACGGATAATGAAGGTTATATCGGAATTCTAGAGAATACGTTCAATAGTAATGAACAACGAGAACGAATAGATATTGAGAACTACGGGAAGCGTGGAAACAGGACTGACCAGCTTCTTGAACGTATGCAAACTGAAGATCTCTCAAACTCTCTTAGAGAAGCTGATCTAGTGTTAATCACGATTGGTGCGAATGACGTTATGGAAGTGGTTAAAAATAATTTTACTAGTTTGAATTACAAAGACTTTGTCTCAGCTCAGAAAGACTATGAATCCCAGCTGAACGAGATTATCCAAAGAGTTGAACAATTGAATCCTGATGTCTCTATCTATCTTGTTGGACTTTATAATCCGTTTGATCATTACTTTAATAACATTCCAGAACTTGGGCAGATTATTAGTGATTATAATCGGATCAGTAAAAGTGTCATTGATGAATATGACCAGGCTACCTTCATACCCGTAAGAGATATTTTTACCGGAGCAGAAACAGAGCTCCTTTGGGAGGAAGACCATTTCCACCCAAACGAAAGAGGATATAAAAAAATGGCAGAGCGCGTGTTAGAATATATTAGAAGCGACATTGAAGAATGATACAGGTGGAATGCTTAAAATGAAGCGATTTTTTTTAAATAATAAGTGGCGGACCTCTTTTTGGCTTCTGGCTTTTGTGAACATTGGAATTATTGCATGGCTGTTATCTCTAGTCTTTTTACCTAGTTCTTACACCATCGTTAATGTGGATAAGGAGAAGCAAAGCTCTGATGCAGAATTTACGATTGTTTCCACAAAAAAGAATTTAGAGCAGCTGGCTAACGAATATTTGAGCGAATTGTCAACTCAAACCGTATTCGACTATTCTATAACATTGGATCGGAACGTAACTCTTACAGGAAATATTAAAGCTTTTGAACAAACCATTCCAATCAAGGTAGAACTCAACCCAGTTGTACAAGAAAATGGAGACCTAATCTTGGAGCAAGAGCGAATATCTTTAGGGCAATTGCCATTGCCAAACAAGAAGGTTCTAGAATTTGTTAAAGACAATTACAACCTCCCGGAATGGGTTGTGGTTAACCCAAACGATGAGAACATTTATGTAGGAGTAACTCAAATGGAAACAGCTAGTAACTTTAACGTTCGTGTAGATCGGTTCAATCTGAACTCTAATCAGCTGGCTTTTAAAATATCGGTACCGAGAGACTCCTTCCAGTTCGCTCAAAAAATGGTGGAAGACAACTTTTAAAGAACCGCAGCAATGGCGGTTTCTTTCATTTTAAAGCTTGATGGATGAACGTGAAACCACGCTATGATAAAATCAACCTAACAAACAAGCGATAAGAAGGAAGTGACAGGATGCGTGTTGTGAATAATATTGCAGACTTAATCGGGGATACCCCGCTTGTCAAGTTAAACCGAGTAGCTCCAGAAGGTGGAGCCGATATTTATATGAAACTTGAGAAGTACAACCCAAGCGGCAGCGTGAAAGACAGAGCTGCTTTTAATATGATGGAACAAGCTGAGAAAGATGGTGTATTAAAAAAAGGCTCAACCATCATCGAACCGACGAGTGGAAACACAGGAATCGGTATCGCTATGAATGCCGCAGCAAGAGGTTATCGTGCGATTCTAGTAATGCCCGATACAATGACTCAGGAAAGAATCAACCTTTTGAAAGCTTACGGGGCGGAAATTGTACTTACTCCTGGCGATGAAAAAATGCCTGGGGCGATTAAGAAAGCTAAAGAGCTCGTAGAGGAGATCGACAACAGCTTTATGCCTATGCAGTTTGAGAATGAGGCAAACCCTGATGCCCACCGTTTTACTACAGCTACAGAAATTATTGAGGCCATGAATGAATTGGGTAAACCTCTGTCGGTATTCGTTTCTACAGCAGGTACGGGGGGCACAGTCACAGGTACAGGAGAAGAGTTGAAAAAACACTTTAAAGAAATGACTGTACATGTAGCCGAGCCTGCAGGGTCTCCTGTTCTTTCTGGTGGCAAACCAGGCAAGCATAAACTTGTCGGCACAAGTCCCGGTTTTATCCCTGACATCCTAAACCAAGAAGTATATGATGAAATCTTCCAAGTGACCGATGAAGATGCCTATGAAATTACAAGACGATTAGCTCGCGAAGAAGGCCTGCTGTTGGGTACCTCTTGCGGGGCCGCTTGTTGGGCCGCTATTCAAGTTGCAAAACGAAAAGAACCAGGTGAAGTGGTTGTATGCATAGCCCCGGATACAGGGGAACGTTACTTATCTGGAGACCTTTTCCGCTATTAATTAAACAAAAGAGTCCGAGCATTAGCTCTGGACTCTTTTTTTGATTGTACTTTTTTGTAAACAATTAGTTTTTCAGCATACTAACAGATCACTCTTATAATCGATACATATCTCTAAATCGTAAATGCCATCCTAAATGATAAGACAAGACTCTAAGCAGAATAATGGCGATGAAAAGAGAATAAGTTTGCCAGGCACTCTCAATATTGATGATTCCCAGGCCAATTAGTAATCCAGACAACATTGCCCATACCGCATAAATTTCTTGATGTAATACCATAGGACGTCTTTGTGCAAGAACATCTCTCGTCACGCCTCCTCCCACTCCCGTCAATATGGAAGCAAAAATGATACCGCCCAGTGGAAAATTATTTTCAATTGCGAAGGAGGCTCCCTGGAGAGCAAAGGCGGATAAACCTATGGCATCTAAATAAATGTTCCAACGATCCCAGGACATTACCCAGCTCTTAGGAAAAAAATAAACAATCGCAATCGTCCCAAAAGCCACATAGAGTAAATATCCTTGTTCCCACACATGGACGACAGGCACGTCTAAAGCGATATTTCTAATAATCCCACCTGCGAAGGGTGTTGCAATACCTAGAATAAATGTGCCGAAAATATCATAACGTTCATTCAATGCGACGATAGACCCACTAAATGCAAAGGCGCTTACGGCTAATATATTTAATATTTCCCAAGTCATGTCTCAAACCTCTTTCTATAATAAACAAATTTACTATTTCTTACCTAGATTATCGTACTGATTGATTATAGCAAAAAAAGCAGACCCATTAGTAAAGATAAACGTGTTTTGCTAGAATCCTAGCTATAGGAGGCTCCCTTTTCCAAACCCTAATTTCTTCCTGTTTGGTTGCAAACTGCCACAAGGGAAATTTCTTGTCTAGGCCGAAATATTTATATTATATATTGTAAAGTAGGATGTGGAAAAAAATGAGAAGATGGCTAACTCAACTACGCAAAGAACAACAACTAACCCAGCAGCAAATCGCAGACGGGGCTCATATTGACCGAGCCTATTACGCCCAAATAGAAAATGGAACACGCAATCCCAGCATGGCCGTCGCATCTCAAATTGCTTCTTTTCTGCATGTCAACCCTTCATTATTCTTTACGCAGCATCTAAGTGAACCTTTTGTGATCGCATTGGCTAACTCACCTATAATCGTAGCTCATTGTGACCTTGAGCTCCGTTACACTTGGATGTTCAACCCCCACCCTGATTTTGACATTAATACGGTGATAGGAAAACGGGATGATGAACTAGATGAGAACGAAGGTACCAGAGCATTAATGAATTTAAAGAAAAAAGTCATCGAAAGCGGAAAATCCCTGCGTGAAATGATCGCCTTCCCTTTGTCTGAAGGTTTAGTGTATTATGATGTATTCGGTCAGCCCATGTACAACCAACAAGGGGATATTATAGGAGCAGCTACCGCTTCGACCATGCAATCATAGAAAAGGGGGCCTCCTGATGATTGTAAGCAAGTTATCCTATAAAGAACTTATCCTCACCCGCGAAAAAGCCATGGAATTAAAGCTCGACACGGAATTTATTCGATTGCTCGAAAAGGAAATAGTTAAAAGGGAGATACATAAGCCACTTGTGAAAGAATAATGCTCCCGTTGGAATATTCAAATGTGTTGTAGACGGTATGCTCCTCTAACACTATGGGTAAACCATAGGTATAAAGAGAGGTGTTTACCGTGAGACCTAACGATTGGATCATGAAGCAGGCTTGGGAGGACTTAGTCTTCATGCATTGGCCTGTGCCCCCACACATATTGAGACCTTTTATTCCAAGCCAGTTTGAAATCGATCTATATAATGGACTGGCTTGGATCGCAATCGTTCCTTTCCATATGAAAGATATCCAATTGCGAGGATTTTCAGCAATACCTGTTCGCAATCATATGCTAGAATTAAATGTACGGACCTATGTGACATATAATAATGAATCAGGAGTGTATTTTATATCGCTGGACGCCAATCATAGATTAGGGGTCTTTTTAGCGCGATCACTATTTGGCCTCCCCTATTTAAACGCCTCTATGCGCATGGTAAAACATAACGACCACTTCGTCTTTTTAAGCAGAAGAAACCATAAAGGATATGAACCAGCCCATTTTCATTCCCGTATCCATGTAAAAGAAACTCTTCTCCCCTCTAACCAAGGCTCTTTAGCTAAGTGGCTGACTGAGCGTTACGCTCTATTGGTCGTACGAGGGTCTAACGTGTACAAAGGCCCGATCTTACATCAACACTGGGAACTGCAAAACGCAGACGTTGTGATAGAAAGAAATGATTTGCTGAATTTCCTTCCTGACCATTTATTTACTCAAGCACCTGTTACCCATTATTCAAAATTCTTAAAAACGAGCATCTTCCCTTTTGAAAAACAACCCTGAAATTATCTTAAATTAAGAGCAATTGACATCCACTAGTAAATTCAGTATAATTATCTTGAATTCGAGATAAAACCTTGAATAGGAGGTTGAACCTATGAAAATTAAAGGAATTCACCATGTTTCAGCAATTACAGCTAACGCGAAAAAAAACTATGATTTTTATACAAACCTATTAGGTATGCGCTTGGTCAAGAAAACAGTAAACCAGGATGACCCTTCTATGTATCACCTTTTTTATGCTGATCGAGAAGGCAGCCCTGGCACAGACTTGACGTTCTTTGAAATTCCACGCGCCGGTCACACCTATCCAGGTACCCATAGCATTTCTACAACCTCTCTACGTGTGAAAGATGATCAAGCCCTTAAGTATTGGAAAGAACGTCTTGAAAAATTCAAAGTAGCTCACGATCCTATTACGGAGCGGTTCGGAAGAAAAACATTATCCCTTAGAGATCACGAAGATCAACGTCTCATGCTAGTTTCTGATGAAAAAAATGAAGGCGTCGAATCAGGATTACCCTGGGAAAAAGCACCTGTTCCACAAGAACACGGAATCACAGGTCTAGGCCCTATTCACTTAACCGTCCCTGATGCAGAAAAAACAAAAAACATACTTGTAGACATCATGGGCTTTCGTGAAGCTGGAAAATACAATGAATTTACCGTTTTCGAATCAGGCCAAGGAGGTTCAGGAGCAGAAGTCCATTTGGAAGAACGTGCGGATATACCCAGAGAAAAGCCTGGCCGTGGAAGCGTCCACCACGTTGCTTTCCGGGTAGAAAATGAAAAGGAATTGCAACAATGGCAATCCATTATTCAAGAACACGGCTTTCCAAATTCAGGCTTAGTTGATCGCTATTACTTCAAATCCCTCTACTTCCGTGAACCTAACCACATCCTGTTTGAATTGGCTACAGATGGTCCCGGTTTTGCGACTGATGAAGACATAGACCATCTTGGTGAAAGCCTTGCGTTGCCACCTTTTTTAGAGGAAAAACGAGAAGAAATCGAAACATCCTTAGCACCTCTAAAAACACAATCAAAAGAATAAAAGGCTGCGACCATTCATAGGTCGCAGCCTTTTACTTTTTATCCTTCCAAACGATTTTTCACCCAGTTAATCAAACCGCCCATTTGCATGATTTCAATTTGACGTTCAGAAAGAGCATGTTCAAGTTTTATCTTCTTGTCCTTCCCTTTCACTTCAGCTTCTACAGTGTTGGATTGCTTAATACCATCTCTTAGTCCTTTAAATACCAATACGTCCCCTTGTTCCAGATCGTCGAGGTCAGCTTCATTGACGAATGTTAATGGAAGTACCCCAAAGTTTGCCAGGTTCTGCCAATGAATACGGGCGAAATCTTTTACGATAGCGACACGCAATCCCAAATACTTAGGAGCTAGTGCTGCGTGTTCACGACTCGATCCTTGTCCGTAGTTGGTACCAGCGACGACGGCATGACCGCCTTGATCTCGAATATCCATTGCCCGATCGTAATAAGATTCATCGACAATCTCAAACGTAAACTTACTAATTTCCGGAAGGTTGCTTCGGTAAGGAAGTACTCGCGCTCCCCCAGCTAGGATTTCATCGGTTGAAATGTCATCACCCATTTTAAGGAGTATAGGTAATTCCATATCATTCGGAAGTTCATCCATTTCTGGTATGGAAGCAACGTTAGGTCCTTTGACAAGATCGACTTCTTTGGCTTCCTCAAACGGAAGCGGATCGTCTAATAAACGAGTATCGACGGTAGGCTTGTCCAGCTCCTGCACGTCTGGATAAGAAAAGTCTGCTTTTCTCGGATCCGTTATCTTTCCGTGTAAAGCCGAGATGGCAGCTGTTTCCGGGCTGCACAAGAATACGCTGTCTTCCTTAGTACCTGATCTGCCAGGAAAGTTCCTAGGTGTGGTCCGTAAACTATTTCGACCTGTAGCTGGGGCCTGCCCCATTCCAATACATCCATTACAACCTGCTTGGTGCAAACGTCCGCCAGCTTGCAAAAAGTTGGCAATATGACCGTTTTGAGAAAGATCGATCAACATCTGACGGGACGTAGGGTTCAGGTCAAAAGAGACACCTGCTGCAATATGTCTGCCTTCTACTATTTTAGATGCGATGGCAAAATCACGGTACCCCGGATTGGCAGAGGAACCAATGTAGGATTGGTAGATAGACTCTCCTTCTACTTCTTCAATAGGAACTACGTTTCCAGGACTTGAGGGTTTTGCTACCATTGGACCAATTTCAGATAAATCAATTTCATCATGGACGTCATAAGTAGCACCATCATCAGCTTTTAATTCTATCCATTCATCTTCTCTTCCTTGAAGAGTCATGAATCTCTTGGTTTCCTCGTCTGAAGGGAATACAGTACCAGTAGCACCGAGTTCAGCTCCCATATTCGCAATCACATGACGGTCCATCGCTGTTAAATTTTTTAGACCAGGGCCATAATACTCAAAGACATGATTAACTCCGCCTTTGACTCCGTGTCTTTTCAGCATTTCAAGAATAACGTCTTTAGCACTGACCCAATCTGGAAGCTCTCCTGTGACTTTGACACCCCAGACCTTAGGCATCTTAACGTAGAACGGCTCTCCCGCTATGGCCATGGCTACATCAATACCTCCAGCCCCCATAGCGAGCATCCCCATACATCCATTCGCACATGTATGACTATCAGAACCTAGAAGTGTCTTTCCTGGCTTGGCTAGCCGCTGCATGTGAACAGGGTGGCTGACACCGTTCCCTGGACGACTGAAATATAACCCGAACCTTTTAGCAGCACTTTCTAAAAACAAGTGATCATCTGGGTTTTTACTGTCTTCTTGAATGAGGTTGTGGTCAACATACTGGGCAGAAGCTTCTGTTTTTGCACGGTCAATCCCCATAGCTTCAAGCTCCAGCATAACCATTGTACCCGTTGCATCCTGGGTTAATGTTTGGTCGATCTTTAAGCCGATCTCAGATCCTGGGGTCATTTCCCCTTCTACCAAGTGATCTTTGATCAGTTTTTGTGTGACATTGTAACTCACACGAAATTCCTCCTTCTCAACGAGTTTTTATGAAGCGATATCCTGAGGTTATTAAATTATCCTATACCTTTTATACCCTTAATCCCGCGTGTTTACTCGTAGATCTCACCAAACGTTTATCTCCAAAAAAAAGAGTGGAATGTAATGTCCCGCCTTTCACCTTATTTTTCTTAATTTACGCCGACGACTTATCCCAGGATTGAGAGACTGTATTATCCGCAGAAGAGCCGAGAATGTCTTGACCAGAGTGTACAAACTCCATACCAACCACTTACTTCTATATCAGGAATAGCCTGGAACTCATTCATATGATCTGTGAAAGTTGGCAGGTAAAAAGCCCCCTTAAGCCTTCAAATTTTCCTGACTTGGGAAACCTCTGTTTATAGTTGAAAATTCCTAATCGAACATGTATTCTAAAAATAGATTTGAAAGACAAACACTCTTCCAAATCGACAGTTGATCAACTAGGTGTGTGTAAAATGGAATATGGTAAAGTACTTCGATTTCATCGAGTCAAACAAGGTTTAACCCAAAACCAATTGGCTGATGGAATAATCTCGCCAGCGTATCTCTCTAAGATTGAGAATGATCAAACCGTTCCAGCGTTCGAGGTATTAGAAATGCTTTACGAACGTCTAGGGCTTGATTTTCACGATTCTTCCTACAATCATCCTTCTAAGGAAAAATTAAAGGAATGGTATGAATCTTTTGTGTTCAAGCACAAGGAAAAGGCACAGAGGTTAATGGAAGAACTGCTTAGTCAAGAGGACACGTTGAATAACCATCATTTATATATAATCTTTGAATTGTTTCGTGTTCGTCACCTTCTTTTAGAGCTGGATGTAGAGAAGGCTTATGAAACATGGGAAAATATCCGTCAACACAAAGATTCATTTGATGAAGAAATGAAGTTTTACTACCACTTAATTACTGGTTTATTGAAGTATTACCAAGGTGACTTTGAGGATTCTTTCCAAGAGTTAATGGTTGCGAAAAATTATAGTTCTTCTATTGCGCTAGAACTGAAAGACTGGGAATTTGGTGATTTGTACTACATATTGGCTCTTAGTACTAGCCAAGCAAACCACATCTCAGCTTCAGTGTTCTATGTTGATCAAGCACTAGAAATCTATCAGGCAAGATATGATTTAGATAAAAGTGCTGACTGTCATATTTTACAAGGAATTAATTATAGCAAACTTAAAAACTATGCGAAGTCTTTAGAGAATTTCCATTCGGCTAGAAAAATAGCTATGCAAACTTCTAACCGAAATCAGCTAAATTTAGTTTATATTAATATTGGAACTTTAGAGTCCAGGATAGGAAATCATCATTCAGCTATTAATAATTATAAGAATAGCTTAGAATACAATGATTCTGATACTACTTACAAGCAATCCTATCTTCATACAACAATCCACAGCCTAATCCTTGAACATTACCGGATTGGCGACTATGAAGGCTGTTCTAAATGGATTGAAGAGGGAGAAAAAGAGCTTGAGAAATATGCTTCTAAGCCCCATCAGTTACATTATGATTTTTATAAGCGAATGATAAATGATGATCCCACTTTAATCGATCACTTAGAAACTGTCATGATTCCTTATTTTCAGGAGAAAAAGGAACATATTTACATCATCCGATACTCAATGGTTCTTGCAAATCTATTAGAGAAGAAGCGGATGTACAAAAAATCTTCAACATACTTAAGGTTAGCAATTCAATTGTTAAATAAACATTCTCATTTAGGAGGGATACTCTTATGAAAAAGTTTTTAGCTATTCTAGGAATAGTTGCATTCGTAGCGACTGCAGCTGCTGCACCTGGAATTCATGATAGTGCTGAAGATGCTTATCCTCAGCCACAAGTTATTTACTATCAAGTTTAATTTTAATTTTATGTGTAATTAGCACCTCCCCTAATCCTATACCTATACAAACTTTTGCCTCTACCCCCATGGTAGGGGTCTTTTTTTAATCCACAACATGTGTGAGGTGAAACATGAAAATTATTGGTATTGATCTTTCTGGTCCATCCAATCACAAGGATACGGTTATGGCTATACTTAAAGAAAACAAACAACTCCTGAATCTTGAGTACCTTCAAGAAGGTGCATCTGATGAGGAAATTTTCAATATCATTAGAAAGGAGATAGAGAAAAGTCCTGTTTATATAGGCATTGATGCTCCCCTTTCCTACCAGGATGGCGGCGGTGATCGTCCACACGATCGTTCGCTCCGTGCTTACGCAAAATCACTTGGAATGAAATCTGGTTCAATTATGCCACCTACGCTAACCCGTATGGTTTATTTAACGATGCGCGGTATCCATCTTGCCCATATGCTGCGTACTAATTTTGGAAAACAAGTAAGTATCGTAGAGGTGCATCCGGGTGTCACCCTCGCCTCAAGGTTGCCTGAGGAGAAAAGAACCATAGCCTTTAATTATAAAAAAGAGAAGTCGAGCCGAGTACAGGTCATCGAATGGCTTACTTCGCAGATGCTAAGCGATTCAGCGACAGCCATACACGAATCGTCCACCCACACGATCGATGCGGTGTTAGCAGGAGTAGCAGCATGGCATACGGCTAGCAAACAAAAAACACCAACTTGGTACAAGGAGGCCGAACCTCCACATCATCCTTTTCCATTTAGTTGTTAAAAAAGCTCTGCTTCCTGTGGAAGCAGAGCCATTACATTATGATTTTACTGGTTGTTCAATTTCTTTCCAAGCAGAAAAGCCACCTTCTAAATTAAGGACGTCTTTATATCCGTAAGCTTGTAAAATACTTGCTGCAATGGCTGATCGGCTTCCTGAATGGCAATGAACAATTGGAGTTTTGTCTGAAGGGATTTGATCCAAGCTATCTTTCAGCTTTCCAAGCATAATATGATAAACCCCTTCCATGTGACCTTCATCCCATTCGGATTGGTTACGCACATCAACCACAATATAATCATCATGATCACGATATTCAGCTTCTAATTCTTTTGGCTTGATATTGCGGTACGATTCTAATCCTGACTGTTTTTTCACCTCTTGTGCAGGAATGTACCCTACAACATTATCTAAACCTATCGATTGTAAAGCTTTCTTCACTTCATTAACCTGATTCTCTTCTGCAATGAGGACGATTTGTTGATCGTATTCCGCAATCCAGCCTGCCCAATTAGCGAATGACTTATTAAAAGGAATGTTAACCGTACCTTCCAAATGTCCTTGTGAGAATTCGTCAGAGCTTCGTGTATCAATCACGATGGATTGCTCATTTCTGTACTCACCACTATGAGATAAACGGATGCTTTTTGTTTCAGAATCATTTAATAACGCTGGACCTTCTTTATTTAGCTTTTTCATCATGGCAAAATATTTCGGAGGTTCCGGTTGCCCCTCTAGTAATTCTTCCGAGAATTTGTCTTCGTTGTCGTATTGTAATGCCCAGTTGTTTAATTTTTCATATCCAACCGTCGATACAGGAACGGCACCCAGGGATTTTCCGCAGGCGCTGCCTGCCCCATGCCCTGGCCACACTTGGACATAATCAGGTAATTCTTTAAACCTTTCTAATGACTGAAACATCTGTTTTGCTCCACTTGAAGCTGTGCCTTTTGCCCCTGCTGCTTTTTCAAGCAAGTCAGGCCTCCCTACATCTCCAACGAAAACAAAATCTCCTGTGAATATCCCCATTGGAACACTGGAACCACCGCCTTCGTCTGTAAGTAGGAATGAGATGCTTTCTGGCGTATGACCTGGTGTATGCATGACGTCAAAACGCACATTTCCGACATAAAAATGGTCTTGATCATGAACTAATTTATGATCTAATCCATCAAGATACTGATATTTCCAGTCATCTTCTCCTTCATTCGAAAGGTACAACGTAACATCCTCACGATTGGCGAGTTCACGTGCCCCAGACAAAAAGTCAGCATGAATATGGGTCTCCGCTGCTTTTGTAATGGAAAATCCTTCTTTTATTGCTGTATCAAAATAAGGAGTAAGATCGCGGGCTGGATCAATTACGATTGCATCTCCTGTTTTTTGACACCCCACCATATAAGACATTTGAGCTAGATTTTCATCAAAGAACGATTTAAAAAACATAGACATACCCTCCAAAGTAGAAGTTATTCTAATTATAATATACCCGTTAAGGTATTTACAAAACATAGAACTTTCTATCTTTTAATTCTTTCTCCCATCAGTTTTTATTCCCTTCTTTTTAACAAATAATTAAAAAAAGCAGCACGTGTACCTACGTGCTACTTTTCATCTTCGAAATATTTTACAAACTCTTTATGTGGGAAATGATGTTCTAAGGCAGAATAAGGATTGTTATTGTTTTCCTTGTTCACGTGTACAGCATCGATGTCCTCATATTCGCGTCCCTTTGTATGACTCTCGATCATCAACTTCAAATCGTTCATCATCCCAAGTAACCTTCTGCTCTTCGTTTTCGTATAGACAATTTCATCAGCTGCTTCAAGCATTTGGTCACGAACACTCTGCTCAACTTCTAACACCTGAAACAATTGATTTAACGACCCTTTTATAACATCATCAAGGTTCTTGAACTGCTGCTTTCTAAGGCCGAATAAGGTTAAGTTAAGACCTGTTTGATTGTTCATTAGCACTAAACACTTCCGCCTGTTAATTGTAATGATATTTGCATGCCATTGGTAAATTTCAGGCACATCCTGATAATCTTCTACATCAGCAATCGGTTTACTGATTTCATTTTGCAATTTTTTTGTCGCTCCAACCACGAACAAAAGCATTCACCTCGTCTAATTAATAGTAAGTTTATTGTAACAGGTTAAAGTCGCTTAAACGATCCAATACGGGATATTGTAACCGTTGCTTCTGCCATTCTTCCTCATACATCGTTATATATGCATCGATTTCTTTTCCCGATGCTATGTGCTGTCAATGTCATCTTCAATTTGACGCCCATATCGATCATCGACAAATTTATAGTGGTCAAAATCACTTAAATCCCTAAACAATAAAAAAGGAGAGTCCCAACAACGGGACTCTTCAGTCTTGTCTATTCTTCGTTCTTCTGGCAAAGTCTACAAACTGGAATTTGTCAGGTCTGTGTCGTGATTCTGTAAATTGAAAGAGGGTAGCATCGGCCAAGTAGACATAGCTTCGAATCACTACCACTTGCCGGTGATCGTTTAAATCAAGCCGCGTTTCGTCTTCCTCAGTTACAGGTTCTACGACGATTTCTTTTTTAGCAAAACTTATCTCAAGACCTAGCTGATTTTCAATATATTCGTAGATCGATTTCTCAGCTATCGATTTATCCAGGCCTGGAACCAAATCTTCTCTAATATAATCCTTATCCAGGATGATTCTTTCTCCTGCAATCTCTCTTGACCTTATGATTTTCCAAAGTTTCCTGTCGCCTTCACAATTCAACCGCTCTGCCATCGGTTCGCTAGCTAGCCCTAAAGTAAGTTCATGGACATGTGTTCGGAAATCTTGTCCAAGCTGATCTGAAAGCTCTTTAAAACTGGTTAGGCCAGATACAGGAAATTCAAACTTACTTTGATCAAGAACAACGGAACCTTTGCCCCGCACTTTTTGAATATACCCGTTTTGGGCCAATAAACTTAAAGCTTTTCTAATGGTTTCACGGGAAGTAGTAAAAAAACTGGTCAACTCATGTTCAGACGGCAAAGTGTGACCGGGTTGAAACTTCCCGTTTTGAATCATCCTGACTAGTTCATTGTAAATCACTAAATATTTATTTTTCATGATTGATCACCAATCATAGTATATCAGTGAGTGGGTATATAATAAACAATGGACTCATAAGGGCGAAGATGGACCTTTGCGTAGTCTAAAGAAGAATCTTTATAGTTACTAATTAGAATTTCAGCTTTGTCCTTACCATCCACATCTATAGGTAGATTAAACCTTGTTTCTTTTCCATAAAAATTATTAACTACTAGCAAGCGCTCCCCATTCCATTCGCGGAGGTACGCAAACAACTGGTCATCTTCGGGAGTTAGAAGTTTAAAGTCCCCATGAGTGATAATATCATAATTTTTTCTAAGCTGGATGAGGTTCTGGTAATAATGGAAGATAGAGTGATCCGTATTTTTCACTTTCTCCGCGTTAATCTCTTTATAATTATCAGCGACATCAATCCATGGTGTTCCTTCCGTAAATCCAGCGTTTTCACTTGCATCCCATTGCACTGGTGTACGAGAGTTGTCACGAGATTTCTGTTTTAGAATTTCCAAAATCTTATCTTCGCTGACGCCTTTTTCTTTAAATTCTTTGTACATATTTAAAGATTCAACATCTTTATATTTTTCAATAGATTCGAAACCAGGATTAGTCATTCCAATTTCTTCACCCTGGTATATATATGGTGTTCCTTGCATCATATGAATCGTTGTCGCAAGCATTTTTGCTGATTTGTCAGGATAGTTCTTATCATCACCGAACCGGGATAAGACTCTCGGCTGATCGTGGTTGCACCAGAACAAGGCATTCCAGCCGTTGCCTTTGTTCATTTCCTCCTGCCACTTGGATAGGATTTGCTTCAGTTCACGGAAGTCGAAATCAGCAACTGTCCACTTCTCTCCATTTGGATAATCCACCTTCAGATGATGGAAGTTGAACGTCATACTAAGTTCATTGCGCTCTGGTGCGGTATATTTAATACAATGTTCGATTGTCGTAGAGGACATTTCGCCTACGGTCATCAAATCATATGGTTTGAACACTTCACGGTTCATCTCCTGCATGTATTCGTGAACTCGTGGACCATCAGTATAGAATTTACGCCCGTCCCCTGGAGCTACACTGCCATCATCATTCGGAAATTCCTGGTTTTTGGAGATAAGGTTAATGACATCTAAACGAAAGCCATCCACTCCTTTTTCTCCCCAAAATTTCATCATTTCATAAAGTTCACTTCTTACTTGCTCATTTTCCCAGTTCAAATCAGCTTGGGTGACATCGAACAAATGCAAATAATATTGTCCAGTCTTTTCATCATATTTCCAGGCACTTCCTCCGAACTTCGACTTCCAGTTAGAAGGCTCTTCACCATTTACAGGGTCCTTCCAAATATAATAATCCCTGTAAGGGTTGTCTTTTGACTTTCTGGACTCCTGAAACCACTCATGGTCCGTTGAGGTATGGTTAATGACGATATCCATGATTAGCTTCATACCTCTTCTATGAGTTTCTTCAAGCAGCTCTTCAAAATCTTTCATGGTGCCATACTCGTCATGTATATCATAATAATCACTGATATCATAACCATTATCGTTTTGAGGGGATTTGTACATTGGGGTCAACCATAAGACGTCGACCCCGAGTTCATTCAAGTAATCCAATTTTTCAATAATCCCTTGAATGTCACCTACCCCATTTCCTGTAGTGTCATTAAAGCTCTTTGGGTAGATTTGATACACAACAGCTTTTTTCCACCAAGGTTGTTCAATCATTTATACACACCACCGTTCTTCATTTTAAACATCTTTTTTGCGTTTCGCGTAGAGGAATGTTCCTACAAGAGGCAGCACAATTACGATGACCATACCAATCGCGAAATCAAGCCAATACTCAGCTACAATAGAGAAAATCCCAGGTACTCCTCCAACACCAATGGAGCTTGCTACAACACCTCGAGAGGAAATATAAAGCCCGGCGATTGCGGAAGATGCAATTGCGAATATGAACGGATATTTGAAACGTAAGTTAACACCGAATAATGCAGGTTCTGTAATTCCTAGCCAAGCTGAAACTCCTGTTGAGAATCCAAGCCCTCTCAGCTTTTCGTCCTTAGACGCAGCCATAATGGCAAATGCAGCTGAACCTTGGGCAATGTTGGATAAGGCGAGCATCGGCCATAGGAATGTGGTGCCGGTACTACCGACCAACTGAATATCTACCGCCAAGAATGTATGGTGCATACCTGTAATAACAAGCACGCCATAGAGTCCACCGTAGATTAACCCACCTAACCATGCGAATGTATCAAATGTAGCTACAAGACCGTCAGTGATCCAGTTACCAATAGCGAATGTAATAGGGCCGATAATGATAAATGTAAGGAAACCAGTTACCAGCAAAGCAATAGGACCGACGAATAACAATTGCACACTATCTGGAATCCTTTTACGTAAAAACAGTTCAATCTGCGTTAATAAGTATGAGGCTACTAGTACAGGTAACACTTGTCCCTGGTAACCAATCTTCTCGACTTCCATACCAAACAAGTTCCAAACAGGTACGTTACCTTCTTTCACTGCTTCCCCATAAGACCATGCATTCAATAAGTCTGGGTGAACAAGAATCAAACCGATGACTATACCAAGTATTGGACTTCCTCCGAATTTCTTAACCGCAGACCAACCAATGAGCCCGGGTAAAAATACGAATGCCGTATTGGCTATGATGATGATCATATTGGCTATATCAGACCATTGCGGATAAACATCAATCACAGATTGTTCATCAAAGAAAATACCCGGAGAAGTTAAAATGTTGTTGATCCCGAGTAACAAACCGGCAGTAACGATTGCTGGCAAAATAGGAATGAAGATATCTGCTAACGTCTTAATCGCTCTTTGAAGCGGATTCATTTTTTGGGCAGTGGCTTCCTTAACCTCTTCTTTTGATTGCTCTCCAATACCAGCAAGTGCAATAAACTCTTTATAAACTTTATCTACTGTACCTTGACCTATAACAATTTGAAATTGACCGTTCGTAGAAAAAGATCCTTTGACAGCGTCAATATTATTGAGCTTCTCTTGATCAACAATCCCTTCATCCACTAGAGCAAGACGGAGACGGGTGACACAGTGAGTTGCTGCCGAAATATTCTCTTTTCCACCAATGGCTTCTAAAATTTGTTCAGCTTGTTTTTTTAAGTCCATTCATTACCCTCCCTGATGTAACTTTACTTATTATTCACCGTCATCAATTTCGTGGTTCCTGCTGTTACTTGCTTTTCATCGTTAAGCTCAACGCTAAAATCGTCACTATTCGTAATAATGATTGGTGTAACCGTACTTTTTGCTTTTTCTTTTACAAGGTCCATATCAAAAGTAATAAGCTTGTCACCTGCTTTTACTTTATCTCCTTGTGATACATAAGCTTCAAAGCCTTCCCCTTCCATTGCCACTGTTTCTAAGCCGATATGGATAAGAATTTCCACTCCACTTTTGGTTTTAATTCCTACAGCGTGTTTTGTAGGAAAAAGTTGAACGATGTCTCCATCAACCGGACTTAGAACTTCACCTTTAGAAGGATCGACAGCGATTCCCTCCCCCATCATTTTCTGTGAAAATACTGGATCCGGCACTTCTTCTAATGCTACAACCTCCCCTGTAACTGGTGCTGAAAGACTTACTGACTTCTCTTTATTTCCAAACAACTTCTTAAACATCGTATGTCCCCCTTAAACGCTTACATTAATAGTGTACACGCTTACTTGTATATACATCAAACACTTTTATTATAATTTGTATATACAAGTTTCGCAAGCTATTTATTTATTACCCCATATCCCTCGATTGACCCAGTGAAACTAATGTGACAAAATACGCCAAATTTTTTAAGCTTATTTCTTTTAACTTCTATTTAGTTGTGGTACATATATTTAGGGTTACGAAATAAATAATTGGAAGAAGTGAATGGTTATCCTTAATCAAGAACAACGTGCTCGAAGAAATTTATGGATCATGTGGTTTGCCAACTTTTTCATTGCTGGCAGCATCACAATGGTCTTGCCGTTTTTATCGTTATATATAGAGGAATTTGGTGATTACTCTGCTTCCTATGTACAGACATGGTCAGGGTGGGTATTCGGAATTACCTTTGTGACAGCTTTCATTTTTTCACCGATCTGGGGAAAGATTGGGGATCGTTATGGACGTAAGAACATTTTAATCCTTTCTGCCTCAGGCCTTGCCTTATCGGTTTTATTAATGGGATTCGCTGATTCGGTATGGGAATTATTTTTTCTCAGGCTGTTCATGGGGGTATTTACTGGGTTTATTCCCATGTCCCAGGCCTTAATTTCAACGCAGACACCTAAGAATATTGCAGGCCAAGTCTTAGGTACTTTACAAACCGGAAGTATTACCGGAAGTCTCCTCGGCCCGATGCTCGGAGGTTGGATTGCGGATGTGATCGGATATTCGACAACTTTTCAGTTTGTATCCATTACCGTTGGAATTTCGGCAGTGATCGTTTTTTTAGGCATTCATGAACAAAGAATAGAAAAGGAAGATGAAAAAGAACAGACATCTTACAATTCAAAAGAGGTACTGGCTCACATTGTAAAAAAACCTGTATTGATGATGGTTATGATTATTTCCCTATTCGTACAAATCGCTCACTTCAGCATTCAGCCCATTCTTTCGTTATTTGTCGGTGAATTGCATGGGCCAGAAAACCTTGCCTTATTTTCCGGTATCGCTTTTTCTGCAGCTGGACTTGGAAACTTGATGATGGCTAGACGCTGGGGACGTATTGCTGATCAAAAAGGTTACGTAAAGATTCTCATTTTCCTGTTGTTCATGGCTGGACTTGTTTATATACCCGCAGCCTTTGTAACGAATATTTGGCAGCTGGTGCTCTTACGTTTCTTGCTTGGCGTATCCATTGGCGGAATCATTCCAGTCAGAACAGCATATATTCGTCAGGAAGCTCCTGTAGCTATGCAGGGAGAGGTATTAGGATACAATACGAGTATTCGTTTTCTTGGTAATATTATCGGTCCAGCCATGGGCGGCATGCTCTCCGGTGCATTTGGGTTTTCCGCAGTGTTCTTCGTTACAAGCTCTCTACTACTAGCTTGTGGGGTCTTCATGCTAATTACTCTTCATAAGAGTTCCGCCGGAGTGAGATATCATCGTAATGCTAGCTATTCCAAGTGATTTTAAATCTGTTAAGATAGGTGTAAAGACACTAGGAGGGTCCAGGATGAAAAGAGCTTTGATTAACATTGACTATACGAATGATTTTGTTGCAGATGGAGGAGCTTTGACTTGCGGGGAACCGGGTCAACTTATAGAGAAACGGATCGGGGAACTGACAAAGAATTTCATCGAAAGTGAAGATTACGTCGTGTTTGCGATTGATGTCCATGAAGAAGGAGATCCGTATCATCCTGAAACTAAGCTCTTCCCTCCTCATAACCTTCGAGGCACGTCTGGACGGGAGCTCTTTGGTCTTATAGAAGAAATCTATAAACAACATGCGGAGAAACCTCATGTTTATTACATGGATAAAACACGTTATAGTGCTTTTGCAGGAACAGATTTGGATGTGAAGTTAAGAGAAAGAAATATTGAAGAAGTTCATTTAGTAGGTGTCTGCACGGATATTTGCGTCCTTCATACGGCAATGGACGCCTATAATCTCGGCTACAAAATCGTGATTTATAAAGACGCTGTAGCCAGCTTTAACCAGCCAGGGCATGAATGGGCCCTTAATCACTTCGAATCTGTTCTAGGTGCAACACTAAAATAATTGATAAAGCCTCTCCCCACCTCAGGTCATCCATAATTTGGATGACCTGAGGTGGTTTATGTCTAGAAAAACATTCTCTAATTTTCTTATCGGCAATGTTGTGGTATAGTATTTCGAGTGTCTAAATAGTCGTAAAAAGGAGGACATGAGATGCAACATGCACCTGCTCCTTCAAATGAACACTTTCGTACTGTGTTTATTTTGAGTGCATCCATACTCATCGTAGTAATGAATACGACGATGTTTAATATAGCTTTACCAAATATCTTAAAAGACTTCTCCCTCCAGCCGTCTGAAGGGGCTTGGATAGTCTCCGGATATTCGATCGTTTTGGCGATTTGTACAATCACCTACACAAGACTATCCGATTATTATCCGATTCGTACCTTATTAAGTATCGGTATTTTAATATTCAGTCTTTCATCGGTTCTGGGATTCTTTGCAGATTCTTATTTGTGGCTGCTGTCTGCACGCTTATGCCAGGCTTCTGGCGCAGCAGCTATTCCAGGTTTATCAATGGTATTTGCCGGTAGATATATCCCTATAACACGCCGAGGCAGCGCTTTTGCTTTAATTGCCTCTGCAACTTCTCTGGGCTTTGGTTTAGGGCCTGTGGCTGGAGGAGTAATCACTGATTATCTAGATTGGAATTACCTATTCATTGTTACCGTCATGGTCTTTTTGGTCATACCTGTTTTATATCGCTTTATGCCGAAAGAGTCAGCAGAAAAAGGACAATTCGATCTGGCAGGGGCTCTATTGTCTGGTACGAGTGCAACGATGTTCTTACTGTATATCTCTACCTTTATTAGCCTATATTTATTAGGAGGGCTCATTTCCGCAGCTCTATTATGGTGGCGTGTGAACCGAACAGTTGCTCCTTTCATACAGCCCGAATTAGTTTTGAATAGACCTTATCGCCGTATCGTTTTAATGAGCTATATCGGCTTTACTTTACACTTCGCTGTTTTGTTCCTAATGCCAATTATGCTTGAACAGGTTTATGACAAAGGGGCAGCAACAATTGGTTTCATCATTTTTCCAGGTGCTATTTTGTCGGCTGTAGCGGCTATTTATGTCGGTCGGTTGATTGACGCTTACGGAAACTTGAGAGTGCTCTATTTAGCACATGGACTATTAATGATCTCTGCGCTTATCTTTTTCTTTTTTGCCGGTTTATCTCCTTACATGATTATGACTGCTTACATGTTCACAAGTTTTGGGTTTTCAAGTCTGTCCTCCAGTTCAACCAATGAAATATCCCGAATCTTACCCAGTGCTCAGATCGGAACTGGGATCGGCTTAAAACAGCAAATTCATTTCATTGGAAGCGCGACTGGTTCTGTAGTCGCCGGGATTCTATTAGAACTAAATAAACAGCCTTATACGGCTGCTGACTTCCGGATTCCGTTCGGACTGCTGATTGTTCTAATGGCAGCTTCCTCTTCTATTCTCTTTTTGTATTCAAAAAAAGTGAAAGAGATAGCAAATGTTCAATAATTTTACATTTGAAATCTAATTTGAAATCGAATATGATGAAGTGTGGACATTACTGTTTTCCATTAATTTATACTGATATAGATATTAATATAGGAGGAATTACCAATGAGCTCAAAAGATTACCGAGTTCTGTTGTATTACAAGTATGCTGATCTTCCTGAATATGAAGAATACTGCCAAAACCATTTGAAATTTTGTAAAGACCTTGGGTTGAAAGGTCGTATCATCGTGTCCCCTGAAGGAATCAATGGAACGGTATCTGGTACCGTTGAACAAGTGGAAGAATATATGGATTATGTACGTTCTGACGAGCGTTTCGCTGACATCCACTTCAAGATCGACGAGCATGAGGGCCATGCTTTCAAGAAAATGCATTGCCGCGTAAAGCCTGAGCTTGTCAACTGGAGCATCGAAAATGATGATATCGATCCAAAAACCTTCGGCGGAAAACACTTGAAGCCAAAAGAGTTCAACGAGATGCTAAAAAGTGACGATACGATTGTAATTGATGGTCGAAACGAATATGAATATCGCATTGGTCACTTCCGCAATGCTATTCGACCAGAAGTTAACCACTCTCGTGAATTCCCAGAATGGATTGCTGAAAATGCAGATCAATGGAAGGACAAAAAAGTTCTGACTTATTGCACTGGAGGTATCCGTTGTGAGAAGCTGACAGGTATTCTTAAGAAAAACGGTGTCGATGATGTGTACCAGCTTGAGGGTGGAATTACAACTTACGGAAAAGACCCTGAAGTAAAAGGCGAGCTTTTCGATGGGAAAATGTACGTCTTCGATGAGCGTATTTCTGTACCCGTCAACCAGGTGGAAGAGAAAGTGATTGCTGAGTGTGAGCACTGTGGTAAACCTGAAGACCGCATGATTAACTGCAGTAACCCGGTGTGCAATCGTCAGTACGTTTGCTGTAAAGAGTGTGAAGAAAAGCAGCATGCTGCATGTACAACTGAATGTAAAGAACATCCGGAAAACCGTTGGGACGTAGAGCGAAAGAAACAAATTGATAAATACGACCGCATTTTTGGATAATGTATGTAAAAAAAGCGACTGATCCGACTGATCAGTCGCTTTTTCATTAGGCTTAACTAAGGGAATTTTCACTTTAAAAAAAGCCTTCTAAGCACTATATTGAATGTGTATGTAGCCTTCAGCAGATGTCAGTTTATTGTTTAACAAATAGATACCAGCATTTTCAGCAATACCTATTCCGATAGAGGCTTTCGTGCGCTCGATCGCTTTCTCAAGGTTGGCTTCTTCATTCCACTCTAAATAGTGAGCCGAAATGACAATGTCATCTACCAACCCCATCCCTCTTTGAAAAAGCTGACTCCCCTCTTCATTATCATTAGGAGATATTACGCACATCTCAGGACAAATTAATGCTCCTGCGGAAAAACCTGCAATGGGAATTCCCTCATAATATAATTCTTTCAAAATGGAACCTAGCTCCGTTTCTACAATGAAACTTCTATAGGCTTCCGTATGCCCACCGCCTATGATCACTCCTTGACATGATTTTAAAGTCTTTAATTCATCACGCCCATACTTTTCTTTCAAAGCCATACAGTAAGAACTTGAGCTATTAATTCCTTTCCAATACTTTGGTAAATAGATTTCAGCGCCTTCCCTATCTAAATATAAAACAGCAATTTTCCCACCATTTATGCACTGTGAAAATTTCAAAGCAAGCTGCTCATTAAAAGGGGGGGAGGACCCAAACATGAATAAATGTGTAGCAACCATATTTCCTCTACCTTCCTTAGTCTCTACCCCGGGACATTTTTATTAGTTGAGGCATCTGATATAATTAACGTCTAGTCCTGTGAGCAGCGTGGTAAGTAGAACCTATCCCCCGATCAAATGATAAGGCGTAACGAATCGCACTTGTAACAAATGATTTTGCTCTCCTCACAGCATCTTCCACATCATAACCTCTTGCAAGCTCCGAGGCGATGGCTGCTGAATACGTACAGCCCGCTCCACTTGTATGAACAGTCGGAATACGCTCAGATTCCAACTCGACAATGCTTTTACCATCATAAAGCATGTCCACTGCCGGATAGTTTTCAAGAGCTCCTCCTTTTAATAATACATACTTAGAACCGAGACTGTATAAATCTCGAGCTATGATTTTCATATCCTCCGGAGTTTTAGGAAGTGAGCACTCTAGCATTCTGGCAGCTTCATGCAGGTTGGGAGTTATAATGGTCGCCTTTGGAACCAGTTCGTTAACCAGCACCTCAATCGCTTCATCTTTAAGAAGCTGTGAACCCATTTTCCCAATCATCACAGGGTCAATGACTATATGCTCTACATTAGATTCCTGGATCAACTCAGCAGTCCGTTTGATTATCTCCTTAGTGAACAACATCCCTGTCTTTAATGCATCTGCTCCTACATGTTCTAACGAAGCATGAATCTGCGCCTCGATAGACTCTATAGGCTGAGTAAAAATCCCCTGGTCAGTGGTTGAATTATTGGCGACAATTGCGGTAATGGCACTCATACCATATACATCAAATTCTTGAAACGTCTTTAAATCAGCCTGGATTCCTGCACTTCCCTGCGAGGCTGAGCCTGCGATAGACAACACTCTTGGTATACTCATTCGATCAATACTCCTCCCTTTCTTATAAGAATTGTATCAAATTTCCTTTTAGATACGCTATTCATACCTTCTTTCTTTACGATAAGATAACAACGAGGAGGATCTAATTTGAAGCCTTTTACTGAAAAAACAATTAACATAATTCAAAGTATTCCCGAAGGTAAAGTCATGACCTATGGCCAGGTTGCACGATTTGCCGGCAGTCCCCGTGCAGCAAGACAAGTTGTTAGAATCCTTCATTCTATGAGCCAAAAATACGACCTGCCATGGCACAGAGTGGTTAACGCTCAAGGAAACATCGTTATTAAAGATGAAGCATCCGCAGATGTTCAGCGAATGAATCTTGAAAGTGAAGGTGTAGTTGTGATTAATAGAAAAGTCAGCTTGAAAGATTATGGTATTCACTCCATTGAACAAATTACATGACGATACCACTTTATTGAATTACGATGAATAGTAAATGCTATGATGTTCGGAGGATCATTATATGTTCGAGATAAAACCCTACCCTGAATTTTCATGGTCCCTATCCAGGCATAAGACCATGTTAACCTGCTTGAGGAAGTACGCTTATGATTACTACCTCTCCCATAACGGCTGGCTCAGTCACGCAGACACTTTAGCGAAGCAAACCTATCGTCTGAAAAAAATTACAAATTTAGAAATGCATTTTGGAAGTGTGGTTCACGACCTCATTTATCAAATCATTCAAAATGTCCGGTTCGATAAACAGATCCCTTCTGAGGAAGCTGTCATGGATGAAATCAGACACCACCTCAATCGTGGGTTTATTGAATCAACACGAAAAGAACACCTATGGCATCATCGGCCAAAGCATTACACAATGCTGCATGAAATCTATTACAGTCAGTCAAATACGTTGCCAGATTCTAAGATTAAAAAGATTACAGACCGGCTATCTGCCACCGTAAAAAACTTCTTTGCCAGCCAGTCTTTTTCAGATGTATTGAAAAAAGATCAAATGAAATTTGTGGACTCTGAAAGCTTCAGATATATGAAAGCAGATGGAGTAAAGATTTTTGTAGTCATGGACCTAGTCTATAAAGATCTAAACAAAAACAAATGGATTATCGTAGATTGGAAAACCGGAAAGTCTTCAGATGAAGATCGAAACCAACTAGCGTTATATGCTCTTTATATAAAACAGAAGCACAATATAGCATCCATTGATGATATCGTTATCCGGAACGAATACTTACTGGAAGGCACACATGTTGAACATCAACTAAAAGAGCAAGATTTGATCAACGTCCAACTTCTTTTTCAATCAAGTATGGAACAAATGAAATCCTATTTAAAAGAACCGGAAAAGAACCGGCCTTTACCGATTAATCATTTCCCAATGCAAGATAACCCTCATATATGCGCGCGGTGCAACTATCAGGAGCTCTGTTTTCCTTCCCAGGTTAACTGACTAGCATGCATGTTTAACATAGCTGTAAAAAGGCTATTTATTACACCGAGAGATACTATATGGAAGGGGTTTTGATTCATGAAAGTACTCGTAGCAGGTGCTAACGGACATACAGGCCGTTTACTTATTCAATATTTAAAAGAAGATGGTCACGAGCCCTATGGCTTGATTCGAAAAGAAGAACAAAAAGCTAAGATAGAGGAATTAGGCGGGACTCCGGTTCTAGCTGATGTTACCCAGCAAGATGTAGGCTATGCAGTCAAAGGAATGGATGCGGTCATGTTCGCAGCAGGATCTGGGGCAAGCACAGGCGCTGATCAAACAGAAGCTGTCGATCGTGATGGTGCCATCAATCTAATTAAAGCTACTGAAAATTTAGGAATTAAGAAATTTATCATGTTAAGCGGAATGGGTGCAGGCGACCCGGATCGCGGCCCAGAACAGCTTAAACATTATTTAGAAATGAAAGGCGAAGCAGATGATTATTTAAGATCTACTGAGCTGGATTACACCATTGTCCGCCCAGGTGGCCTTACCCATGAAGAAAGCACAAGCAAAATTCAGGTAGGCGAAACGGTCGAACGAGGCACAATCCCACGTGCAGATGTGGCCAAAACAATGATTGCCGCTCTTCAAGACCCAAACGCTTACCACAAAACATTTGAAATGATCTCAGGCGACACTCAAATTGAGGAAGCCTTGAAGACACTATAAACGATTGCAACTGGCCACCTTTTAAGAAGGTGGCTTTTTTGTGATTAATCACTCCATCCTTTAACGATTTTAAGTGAAAAACGATTGTAACCTTTGGTATTTTGATATAATGTGTGTACTTAGGTGTTTTTAAAGGAGTTGTTCGTGGTGAAAGGATCATTAATCAAACAACACCGAAAATTAAATAATATGACTTTAGAAGAACTGGCCAGAGGAATTTGTTCTGTTTCTTATCTAAGTAAAATTGAACACAATACAATTAACGCGAGTGAGCAAATCTATCGTCTATTGGGGGAACGTCTTAATATCGCGCTTACAGACATAAATCAAGAATTTGATGAAACCATTTATCTTGATTTGATAAACTGGCATGAGGCGATTCAACTTAGAGACTTCCCACTTATGAAAGAATACTATGAGAAAAATAAAAAAGCTTTAGAATATAACCGTAATGTTGAATTAGTAAATTTATATAAAGTCATTCTTGCAAGACATAACAGTAAGATTGAAGATGAAGTGGTAGATGAAGAAACTTTAAAAGAATTAGGCAATATCTATCCGAACTCTACTAAAGAATTTCAGTTTTTTTACCATAAAGTTCTAGGGGTTCATTCCCTCTTGAAACTCGAACTGAAGGAAGCTTTGTACCATTTCCATAAGGCAGAAGTACTTTTAGGAAAAGTCCCTCATAACGATACAGAAGTGTATTTCCATCTCGCCCTAGCCTACTCACAAACCCACGCCGCTGTGGAATCGAACTATTACGCTCATATGGCATTAGATGGATACTTAAATGAACTGGATTATGAAAGAATCGTTGACACGTATATGATTATAGCGATTAATTATAGGGCACTAAATATATTTTCATTAGCAGAAGAGTATTACTTGAAACTGTTAAAGATTTCAAAATATCATTTGAGATCTTTAGAGAAAAGAAGAATATATCATAACTTAGGGTTCATCTATGCTAATCAAGAGAGATATGAGGAAGCTTTTGATATGTTAGATAAGGCATTCAACATTCATACTGATGAAATATTTTTCGAAATCAGCACCTTCTATTTACTTGCCTCAACCAGTTACTACCGCGGCAATATTGAGGACTGTTGGAACTACATTGAGGAAGGTGAGAAGAAATCGGAAGAGCGCAATATCACCTTTTTCAAATACAAGTTCTTCATTTTAAAAAATACAATCAATAAAACTACTCATGAAGATCAATTTATTAACCAGGTAGAGCATGAAATTATCCCTACCCTAAGAGAAAATAACCAATACGGAGAATATAGAAATCTGCTAGTGATGCTTGGCAATATCTATTATGAAAAGAGAATGTACAAGAAGTCAGCCATGTTCTTCAAAGAAGCGAATAACTATAAGGAAACACAGAAAAAAGACTTACTATAATAAACATTTTTAATTCAGCTAAAGATATTAGTCTTATGCAAGGGGGGCTTTTAGTGAAAGGGTCGCTTATTAAACAGAATCGAAAGCTCAGAGATCTTACACTTGAGGGGCTCTCTAAAGGCATCTGCTCTGTTTCTTACTTAAGTAAAATCGAAAATAATACAATACAAGCCAGTGAAAAAATTTATCGACTCCTCGGAGAACGATTAGGCATCCGTCTAATTGATATTAACCAAGAGTTTGATGAAGAGATTCATCAAACTTTACTAAGTTGGCATGAGGCTTCGCAATTACGGGATTTCACTTTAATGGATCATTTAAAAAATAAATGTGAGATTGCGCTCCAAGAAAATCATAACATTGATTTACTAAATTTATTTAAAGTGATTGCTGCCAGACATCACATGACAAAAACGAATCAACTTTTGGACAATGGACTATATAAAGAGTTAGAGGGGCTTCTGGTAAATTCAACTAACGAATATCAGTTTTTTTACCATAAAGTTATTGGGCTTCATTATTTTTTGAAATTTGAACTTAAAACAGCGTCTCAACATTTTTTAAAATCCCTCTCTTTACTTAATCAAATTTCCTATAATGAGACCGAAATCTATTTTCATTTATCCTTAACTTACTCTCACACAAGGCAATTTGTTGAATCAAATGTTTATGGAAAAAAGGCGATTGAAGGTTACAAAAAAAGCCTTAATTACTCAAAGATCGTAGATAGCATCATGGTTATAGCTATCAATTACAATAGAATGAACGCCCATACTATTGCCGAAAAATATTTCCTGGACTTATTAAAAATGGCAAAGTATCAGCTAAAACCGTTAGAGAAAAGAAGGGTCTTTCATAATCTTGGAGCCATTTATATTCACCAGGAAAAATATGATCTTGCTTTCGACTATTTAAAACGCGCCAGCAGTATTGAAACAGACGAGAATATTCTTAAATCAAATACTACCTATTTACTCGCTTTAACTTGCTATTACAATGGAGATATTGAAAAATCAAAAGAATTCCTTGCATCTGGAGCAGTTTTAGCTGAGAAATACAACCATATAAAATATAAACATAAGCTTTTCACTCTAAAATGCCGTATGAATAATACAATGCATGAAGACTTCTTTTTACAAAAGTTAGAGAATCAAATCATTCCAGATTTAAAGCAATCGAATGACTTTGAAGATTACCGATATTTTTTAGAACTTTTAGCCAAACTATGTTTTGAAAAGCGACTTTACAAAAAATCCGCTACCTATTTCAAGAAAGCAAATAGCATTAATCATTCTCCAAAGAAAGACCTCTTATAAGAAAAACGGGAGCACCTTCATGCTCCCGTTTCTTTATTGACCTAGGATATTTTTCTTCCAATTCCTAAATTCCAAATCTTCAAATTTAGAGCTCATTTTATCATCATCAACATAAAATAGCGCATCATCCAGAGAACAATCGATACCTGCTTCACAGTGAATTCTGGCAAGTTTTCTTGATAGATGAAGCATTTCGAGATCCTGTTCAATCTTGGCACGCTGTCCTTTTGTCAATTCGTTCAAGTTATCAAGGATACCTTCAATGGTTTCGTACTTTAGAAGAAGCTTCAGCGCTGTCTTCTCCCCTATTCCTTTAACTCCTGGATAATTATCACTGCTGTCGCCCATTAAAGCTTTAAGATCAATCATCTGCGAAGGCGTGATTCCTTTTTCTTTTACAAAAGAATCTTCGTGATATTCCGCATAGTTCCCATACCCTTTTTTCAGTAATACAACCCGTACGTTTGGCTTTAGTAACTGAAGCAGGTCCTGATCGCCTGTCAAAAGAAACACTTGAGAGTGCTCGCTGTATAAACGGCTCAGCGTTCCCATACAATCATCCGCTTCGTAGCCCACTTCTCCCACATTCGGGATATTTAAGGACTCCACAACTTCTTTCGCCAAGTCAAATTGAGGAATGAGCTCCTCAGGCGGCGCCCCTCGGTTAGCCTTGTATTCTGGAAACATGTCATTACGGAAAGTTTGGCTTCCCATGTCCCAGCAGCACACGACGTGCGTAGGCTGGTATGTGTTAATGGCTGTAAATAGGTGTTTCAGCATTCCGTATACCCCGTTTGTAGGAATACCCTTACTATTAATCATATAATAATTGCTCATTGCTGTAGCGTAAAAGGCACGGAACAATAGTGCCATTCCATCAACAAGCATAATTCGGTTCGTTGTCGTCATCTTACGCTCCCCTTTTCTATCTTAGATAAAACTATTATAACAAATGGTGTAAAGACTGCAGAAAAACAGCGTACAAACGGCTTTATTTTCTAATAATTGACAAGATTCTGTTAAAGTGATAGTTTCAAAGTAAGTGACTTACATTTACATACCCTTGTTTGTAAGCGCTCTCACAAATTGCGATATAGGAGGAATGAACATAATGGTTTATGCATTTCCGAACACAGAAGGATCCATTGTTCAGTACAAAGAACGTTACGATAATTTTATTGGTGGAAAATGGACTCCCCCTGTAAAAGGTGAATACTTCGAAAACGTCACCCCTGTGACTGGCCAGCCTTTTTGTCAGGTTGCCAGATCTACAGAAGAAGATATCGAACTAGCGATCGACGCTGCTCATAAGGCGAAAGATGCGTGGGGTAAGACTTCTGCAGCTGAAAGATCATTAATCCTAAACCGTATTGCAGACCGTATGGAAGAGAATTCAGAAAAACTTGCCGTGGCAGAAACGTGGGAAAATGGTAAAGCTGTTCGCGAAACGTTAAATGCCGATATTCCTCTTGCTGTTGATCACTTCCGTTATTTCGCCTCCGTTATCCGCGCACAGGAAGGATCGATCGGAGAGATTGATAATGATACGATCGCTTACCACTTCCATGAGCCGCTTGGCGTTGTAGGACAAATCATTCCATGGAACTTCCCACTCTTAATGGCCGTTTGGAAAATAGCCCCTGCTTTAGCTGCTGGAAATGCTATTGTGCTTAAACCAGCAGAGCAGACTCCTGCTTCTATGCTTTACTTCCTTGAAATGATCGAGGACCTTTTGCCTGACGGAGTCTTGAATGTAGTCAACGGCTTTGGTCTTGAAGCAGGAAAACCTTTAGCGCAAAACCCTAGAATCAATAAAGTCGCGTTTACTGGAGAAACTACAACTGGCCGTATGATTATGCAGTATGCGTCGCAAAATATCATTCCTGTCACGCTTGAACTTGGTGGTAAATCACCGAACATTTTCTTTGAAGACGTGATGAAAGAAGATGATGATTTCTTAGATAAAACGATTGAAGGAATGGTCATGTTCGCCTTGAACCAGGGTGAAGTTTGTACATGCCCTTCACGTGCTCTGATCCAGGAATCTATTTACGATCAATTTATGGACCGTGCGATTGAGCGAGTGAAATCTATTAAATCAGGTAACCCTCTTGATCCTGAAGTCATGATGGGTGCTCAAGCTTCCTCGGAACAGCTGGAGAAAATCCTTTCCTACCTTCAAATCGGTAAAGAAGAAGGTGCTGAGTGTCTTGTTGGCGGAGAAAGAAATCAGTTAGATGGAGACTTTAAAGATGGTTATTACGTTCAGCCGACTATTTTCAAAGGGAATAACCAAATGCGTGTATTCCAGGAAGAAATATTCGGACCAGTTCTATCTGTCACGACATTCAAAGACCAAGAAGAGGCCATGAGCATCGCAAATGACACTCTCTACGGTTTAGGTGCTGGTGTATGGACTCGTGATATGAACACAGCCTACCGCTTCGGAAGAGGCATTGAAGCTGGTCGTGTTTGGACTAACTGCTACCACGCCTACCCTGCTCACGCAGCGTTTGGCGGATATAAGATGTCCGGAATAGGACGCGAAAACCATAAGATGATGCTGAATCATTATCAGCAGACGAAAAACATGCTTGTAAGCTACAGCCCTCAGAAGCTTGGGTTCTTTTAATCGTCAATGTCCTCTCTCTTCAAAGAAATACAACATTAAGTGAGGAGATGAATAAAATGGTCGAACGTGTAACCGCTACGGATGCCGCGCTCGATTTAATCGAAAAATTAAGGGAAAAACACGGCCCCCTCATGTTTCACCAATCGGGCGGCTGTTGTGATGGCAGTTCTCCTATGTGTTATCAAGAGGGAGACCTGCTGATCGGCAGTCAGGATGTTTTACTTGGAGAAATCGGTCAAACCCCTTTCTACATCAATAAAAAACAGTATGACTATTGGAAGCATACTCAGTTGATCATTGATGTCGTTGATGGCCGAGGTGGGATGTTCTCCTTGGAAGGGGTTGAAGGAAAGAGGTTTTTATCAAGGTCAAGGGCCTTTACAGATGAAGAGTATCAAGAATTAAAAGCTGCCAATCAAGTCTAACTGTAAAGACGCGTCCTCATGATTAGGGACGCGTCTTTTTATGTGTGTCTTTTTATAAATTGCTCTAGTATGAATGTATAAAGCTCGGGCTGATCTTGATGGACTAAGTGACCGGCGAATGGTAAAAGAGCCACATGGACGTGTTCACATTCACCATAAATCGAGGCTCCTTTTAATTCATGTGAATTGTTTTCTCCTGTTAAGTATAAGATAGGAACCTGCAATTCCTTTATGGCCCTTGTTTGTTCAAAAGGATACCATTCCTCATCTCGGGCCAAATAAATGAATTCTCGCCAATTTGTATTATGTAATTGGTTAAAATAATGAACCTGTTCTTCGTTCCTGAGCAGCCGCCGCTGCCTCTCCACCTCTTGTCTGTGCATGTACCTCCAGTTTGCAGGCTTTTCAGGCAAGACTCCTGACAGGCACAGACTTTTCACCCTGCTTGGATAGCGTTGAGCAAAAAAGATCCCGACAAGGGCCCCAAGCGAGCATCCTGCCAAGTGTACGGAGTCAATATTGTAAACATTTAAGGTTTCTTCTAAATCTTTAGCTGAATCCTCAAAAAAATGGCTGAAATCATCGCTGAAGGAATTGCCGTGACCTCTAAGATCAGGTAATAGTATTTGATAATTATTACTGAAATACTCCGATTGATATTGAAAGTCTGTCTGTCCTGTTTGAAGTCCCGTATGTAAAAAGACGATGGGGTCTCCTTCACCTTTGATAGACGTATGTAACTGCAACCTACTTCCCTCCAATCTTCCGACTATATACTTTCACACGATCTATGATGGTGCATTGATTATTTTCAAATACTTTCTGCATCGGCACATTTTTGACGCTCGTTGCTCCAATGCTGTAGAAAGCTCCAAATTTCTTTTTTAATAGAAACAAGCCTTGACGATATAAAGCAGAGCTTTTTCCTTTTCCACGCTCCTCAGGAATCAGCCCAAAATAAAAAATACGGCCCTCTCCCTCTGTTCCAGGTTCAATGTGCGGCATAACAACGCCTATCGGCTTTCCCTGTTCAAAGGCGATACAACATGAATCCTTATAGGATGGCCCGAGTTCTTTTTCAACACTTTTCATCTGTTCATCCATATCCAAGTAGGAAGCAGCGTTGAGTGAACCTTCCATAGCCTTTCCCCAAATGTTTTTGAACTGTTCAGAAGAGACTTCATGTAACGATTTTAAAACAAAGGCTTCCTCAGGTTCTACCTGCTGCAAATCACATCGGACAAAAACACTCTGATCGCGGAGTTTGAATTGAAGGTTTTCAAGGCGATTACCCACTTGTGCGGCCAAAGAATCCTCTAACAGTATCGTTAAATGATCTACTTTCTGGATACGCTCATCCTTTACTAGTTCTTCAGCTAACATTAGAACTTCATCAGACGATAACTGATGAGTGTCTTCAACCGTTACAAAATTCTCTCCTTCAACGAATTTTACCTTTTCATATAATCTTTCTTTCTTCAAAACAACAATTCCTCCCTGCGTACTCCTCATTATATCTATAGTAACGCATCCAAAACTTGTTTGGTAATCAAATCAATTCCATCTTCCCCCTATTCCAAGATACAATAGGGATAGATTTCAGAAAGGAGTTTTGTAGATGAATCATGAAATACATCTCGTAAAACGACCAGAAGCTGCACCTACCCATGAACATTTTGAAATGGTAGAAAGCGAAAAGCCAGAACCTGGTGAAGGGGAAGTACTAGTCAAAATGCTTTATGTATCCGTCGACCCTTATATGAGAGGGCGGATGAATGACACGAAGTCTTATATTGCTCCTTTTGAACTGAACGCACCGATCGAAGGCGGTGCTATAGCAGAGGTCACACATTCAAAAGCCTCTCATCTTTCTGAAGGTGATATCATTACAGGTATGCTTCCTTGGAAGGAATATGCTGTAGCAAAAGCTGATTCTCTTCGAAAAATCGACCCGAGTCTCGGACCGGTCACAACTTCTTTAGGAGTCCTGGGTATGCCTGGACTAACCGCTTACTTTGGCTTGATGGATATCGGACAGCCTAAAGAAGGAGAAACGATTGTTGTTTCTGGAGCTGCTGGTGCTGTAGGAACTACCGTTGTACAGATTGGAAAAATCGTAGGCTGCCGCGTTGTCGGCATTGCTGGTTCTGATGAGAAAACCAGCTACTTGAAAGATGAGCTTGGCGTTGATGAAACCATCAACTATAAAAAAGAAAATGTGTACGAAGCGCTCCAGAAGGCATGCCCAGATGGCATTGATGTTTATTTTGACAACGTGGGCGGAGACATCTCTGATGCCGTGTATCCTCAACTGAATAAGTTCGCTCGAATTACTCAGTGCGGTGCAATCGCTTCCTACAATGTACCAAATGACCAAGGACCAAGAATGCAGATGCATTTAATCAAATCCAGCGCATTGATTAAAGGATTTACGGTCGGTGACTATCAAGATCGCTTTAAAGAAGGATTCGATGAGCTTTCTAAATGGTTGAAAGAAGGAAGACTTACTTATGAAGAAACGGTTGTAGAAGGATTTGAAAATATACCAGATGCTTTCTTCGGCTTGTTCGAGGGTTCCAATTTAGGAAAGCAGCTCGTCAAGGTAGCAGAGCCGTCTCACTCCTCATAATAAGGGAATCATAAAGAAAAGGGTCTCGTCACGAGGCCCTTTTCTGAATACTAATATTCATTTAATTCTTTTACAAGTCCAATGTCATCTAGAGCCTGATGCAAACTGGCTTTAGTTGAAATCTGAGTAAATTTCATTCCCATCCCTACCACAGAGCGCGCAATTTCCGGACGAATACCGGTCATGGTCGTTTTTACTCCTACTAATTCAAGAGCATGGACTACCTGATAAATATTATGAGCAACCACTGTATCAATAACAGGAACTCCAGAGATATCAATAAACAAATGACTCAAGTCCAGTTCTGTACTTTGCTGCAAAGATGTTTCCATGACTAATTGGGCACGATCAGAATCAATCTCTCCAATGAGCGGTAAAACAGCAATCCCCTTCGTTATCGGGACAACCGGAACTGAGAGCTCCTCTACTACCTCCTGAGCCTTTTCCCAATCTTCCTGGTGATGTTTAATGTAAACGTCGCTAAGCTTCGATGTAACCGTATCAAATAAAGGTGAGATGGTTTTAATCACGTAAAGAATCGTAGCAGAAGAGAACGATTGGTTCAGTCGATCCTCTTCGAATATGTACCAGATTGCATTTTTCACAAAATTGATGGATGTCTGAAGGTATTGAAGCGAAACTCCTTCTTCCCATCCTATTTCTCCGGTCTCTGAGATCCATTGCTCCAAGCTCTCTACACGATAAGTCCCTTTATTCAGGAGACCTTCAGAAATAAAGTTCAGCAACTCCAACCTTTTTTCTTTCAGCCGAACACTTAATTCACCCGATTCCTCTTTCTTCTCCAATTCAGTCAAAATCAATGCCAGCTCTTCTTTACTTTCAGTAATTTTTTCACCAATATAGGTGTATGAAATACTCATAGCCGCTCTCCTCGTATTTATTATACTTATATAATAAAGGGGCTTTACTGTTTTGTAAAATGTTTACCTGTCCATTTCCATTTTAAGAAATAATGTGTTGAACGACACATTATTGGTAAAGTAAACTTTACGTTAAGCTAAATGAAGGGCTTTATGAAAAATGTAATTCGTGAGAGACGCAACGATCCACGTTTTCTTGCTAAATCCTCTGCATGGATGGTGACATCAGCTTTCATGGTCATTGCCTGGGCCGTCATTATTCTTATAGAAGGAGCATCCTTTTCATTTTTTGTTATGTCATTTTTATATGTAACGTAACCCACTGTATCGCTTAGGTGGTGACTAGTACACATCAGGCATGCCAACACTAGAATACGAAAGAAGAGGGTGTGTTAAAAAAGCTACTGATTCTTCCTCTTTTAATTACCCCAGTTCTTATTGCGAATTAAAGACAGAAAAAGGAGATTTAAAGATGAATAAGATTTCCCTGCTCATTTTTATTTTTTTAAGTATTCTTTTCATAGCAAACGGACTCTATCAGGGACTTGTAAATGATAGTTGGCAAGCGCTTATTTTTGGAGTCATTGTTATCATTTTAGGGACATATAGCTTCAATAAAAAAAAGAAGAAAAAATAAAAAGATCTCCGACCGGAGATCTTTTTTATGCGTATCTCGGGATCTCATAGCGTCCAAACCACTGATAACGGCGGCTGGAAAACCACCGGTATAAAGGAGAGCCCATTCGATTCATTCCTGGCAGATACAAAATCAGACCTAGAATCGAAACCGGAGGAAGAACGAGCAAAAGGTAACGAATGGTAGCAAACCCTTGCTTGATCTCCCCTTCCTTCGTAAGCATGTGTATTTCATCTAAGGTGTTACGTCCTTCAAGATATGAATACTTCCCGGACTTCTCCACTTCCTGAACAGACACCCACTTCACTTGGTTGAGCCAATCAAATTTACGAAATATCCTTTTCACTTGAAAGCAGAAGGGGCATTGGGCATCGTAAAATACAACGTTCTTCATGTCTACATCTCCTTTAATCTTCTATAAGTGACGGGCCATCTTAACTCTCACCCATCCCCTTACACCATTAACCATCCAAATTTCATTAAAATGATCGAGATCTTTTTTATACAAAACCTTCTCTTGAATCCTTCCCTCTTCTATCAGCTTTTCTCGAAAGGTACCTGCGAGTAAACCTGATTCCACAGGGGGCGTGTAGTAACCCTCTCCTTCTTTGACAACAAGGTTTGCCATAGTGAATTCCGTAAGCTGCCCCTTTGAATTCCACAATAAGACTGCAAACGCTTGAGGATCATTGTGTTCGCGATACATCTCCCTGTTTGTCGTTTTATGATAAAAGAAAGGGTTGCTTTCATCGATCGGTTTTATTGCAAGGGAACAGGTGACTTCTTCTAAGGTTTGCGTTATAGCCGTCATTTCGAAGCTTGGCATTCCAGACGGTTCGATTAACATCCGTATCTTATATAATCCCCTCTCATATTCAGCAGCAATTTTTAAAAGTTTTGTACGCAGCTTTTGAATATCAAGCGGATATTCGAAATAACGGGCAGATAGAGCAACTCTACTTAAATGCCGTTCAAGCAGTGGGATATTTCCATTTATAAGCTTCATCGTCTCCAAAAGCTCAAAGTTTGGTCTCTTCTCTGTAAGGAGGCGAGCCTTTGTATGAATTTCTTCGTATTCTCCTTTGGAAGTAGAATCCCACGTCACTCCTCCTCCTGTTCCATAAATGGCTTTTCCTGAATCATGATTAATCATTACGGTTCGGATCGGGACGTTGAATACAGCTTCGCGATCAGGTGTCATATAACCAATCGCACCGCAATAAACCTCCCGAGGCGATTGTTCAAGTTTTTCAATGTACTCCATTGTCCTCACTTTTGGAGCTCCAGTAATCGATCCGCATGGGAAAAGGGCCTGGAACACTTCCATCATCGATGTGTTGCTTGGGAGCTTTCCTGTGATGGTTGAGGTCATCTGATGAACGGTAGGGTATGTTTCTATTTCGAATAAGCGAGGAACTTTTACAGAACCCGGCACAGCTACTCTACCAAGATCATTTCTGAGCAGGTCTACAATCATTAGGTTTTCTGAGCGTTCTTTATCAGATGAATAAAGCCGCTTCTTTTGCCCTTCGTCCTCTGCTGTCCACCTTCCCCTTTTAGCTGTCCCTTTCATGGGTTTTGTCGTAATGGTATCTCCATCAATTCGGAAAAACAACTCAGGGGAAGCGGACAATAGCCGAAATTCCCCCATGTTTAAATAAGCGCTGTATGATGATTTCTGATTATCTGCCAACTGTCTGTAAAACGCGAAATCATCCCCGTGAAATGTCGATTGAAGTCTTGTCGTGTAATTCACCTGGTACGTATTTCCTTGTTCAATCGCTTGTTTAATTTTCTTAATTCCGTCTGCATACTCCTGATAATCCCCATCGGCGTGCCAACCTGATACTTCATAAGTACCTAATTGCCCAGGGTCCTGGAAGGATTCGGGACTTTTAAATATTCCAAACCACACAAGAGGCCACTCTGCTTTCGATGATACAGTAAAAGCAGAGTCAAATGCTGGAGCAGCTTCATAGGAGACGTAGCCTGCAGCATAAAACCCTCGGGCGAGAAATTTTTCTACACGCTGAAAAGCCTCTTCTACTCCTTCCAGGGTGACTGCCTTTATCACCTGCTCTGGTTTAGTAAACACTTTTGACTTTTGTATTCCATCCGAATCTTTGAATTCAAATAATAGATAGGGATTATTCATACAAGTACCTCACTTAACTTCCTGTTTCTAATAGCTAAAGCATTGCGGTACGCATTCTCCAGCATCTCAAACCCATACTCTGTCAATATGGATTCTGGATGAAATTGAATGCCCTCTATCGGAAACTTTTTGTGGCGAAAAGCCATGACGACACCATCTGATGTACGTGCGCTGACTTCGAGTGATAAAGGAAGGTTCTCATCAGGTGTAATAAGAGAATGATAACGAGTGACATTTAACGGACTATCCATTCCTTCGAATACAGTTTTCCCATCGTGTGTGATGGAACTGACTTTGCCGTGCATCGGTCTGTGGCCCTTTGCTACTTTTCCTCCAAAATAATCCACGATTAACTGATGACCTAAGCAAATGCCAAGCATCGGGATTTTCTGATGAAAGACATCCAGGACCTCTTTACTGATCCCCGTCTCTTCAGGGCTGCCAGGTCCAGGAGACAATACGATAAGGGCCGGGTCTGCTTCTTCTATTTGAGCTACCGTCACTTTATCATGTCTATAGACGACTACATGGCTGTCCATCTGTTTAAAATATTGAACTAAATTATATGTGAATGAATCATAATTATCGATAATTAAGATCATACTCGCACCCTCAAATCAAAAATTGTCCTACTCCTCTATTATACAAGCTATTACGACCAAATCCATCCCATTTGCTGCCTGTTCTTCCATTAGACTTTTAGCGGTTTCAAGTAAAAAAGAATCGAAAAATACTGGTAGCTGTATTAGAATAAAAAGAAAGATTGATCGTCGTTAGGTGGGAGACTCAATGAAGCACAGCATTATTCAATCTAAAGGCTTCTGGATTAATATAGCCTTAATTATTGTTGGGGCAACGATGCCCCTTTGGCTTACTGTGGAATTGTCAGGGCTTGGATCCTTAATGGAAAAACTCAGAATGGAACCTGATGGCACCACGTTAATGCTAGCAGCATTTGCTTTAGTCCTTCTCAACACTATAAGAGCTTTCCCTCACTATATAGGGGCTTTGCTTTTAGGGGATGAACTGAGTGCTCATACTGGAAAGGGATGGGTCAAATTTATTGTCCCTTTGACCGTTATCCCTCTGGTTTATCTCATCATAAACGGTTATAGTGTATTAAACTATCATTTTGGCGGACCTGCCTTACTCTTGTTATTGTCTATAGCCATCTTACATTTACTAGGAAAAGGGCAGTTGCGGCCTTTATTTAAAGCTTTTATCCTTACACAGCTGTTATTTGGTTTTCAATGGCTCGACACGGTAGCCTTCCTCACTGCATTCGGGTTCGGAGGCGGCCCTTTATCCACAGAGGTTAAATTGATTGCCGAGCAGCTCGGCTTTAATGGAGCCCTTTCTTTTTACAGTCTTGTCTTATGTGGGGTTTCGTTCATTAACGCCCTCGTCCTCACTATCTATTTAACCGTATCAGAACAAAAACGAAAGATGAGACAGGACTTAGACATCGCAAGGCTCGACATGGTGGAGTCAAGATCAGGACGTGAAGCTCTTCACCTTGTACATGACTTAAAAACCCCCTTATCTCTGATGGAAGGCTTGAATTCTCTCATTCAAATGAAGACAGAAGATCCAGAGATTCTTAATTATACGAATAAAATCTCATCTTCCATCCAATCCACCAGTGATATGGTTTCAGAAATCTTGTACCATGAGAAGAAAAATTGGTGTACGCTAAAAACTTTTATTGAATATGTAAGAGCTAATAAACTATCCGAATCAGACACCATTTATGAGTTTGACCTTAAAGCCGATGCTCGTATCGAAATTCATATTAATAAAATTCGTATGACACGGGCGCTTGTCAATCTGATTGATAATGCCAGTGACGCTGTAGAAGGACAAGCGGATGCAAGAGTAACCATTTGTACTGAGATGGATCATCCTGGCATATTAATTGGCGTGAAAGACAACGGCCATGGAATTAGCCAAGAGAATATTGAGAAAATCTGGAATACGGGATACAGCACGAAATCCCACCCAGGAGTAGGATTGACATTTGTTAAAAGTGTGGTGAAGGAACACGGAGCTGAGTTGACGATTGAGAGTGAAGAAGGATTCGGCACGACGTTCTGGATTCATATACCGAAGGAGAGGGTACGAGATGAAAATTTTGATCATTGATAATGATGAATCACTTCGATATATGCTGACCGAATTTTGTAAGCACGCCCAGTGGGATTCCGATACAGCAGAGAACGGTCGGGAAGGCATCGAAAAATTCAAATCAGGGGAATATGATGTCATTTTAGTAGATTACCATATGCCCGAAATGGACGGACTTCAAACTGTCCGCGAGATTCGGAAACAAAATGAGTATATTCCGATTCTCGTCTTGACTGTAGATGAGAGACAGGAAATTGCGGACAGATTTCTGGAAGAAGGAGCAACGGATTTTGCCTTAAAGCCAGTTAAAGCTCCAGACTTGATATCTCGGATAAAACTCCATGCGCAAATCGCAAATATGAAAAATGTGCAGGAAGAAGAGGAAGACGTATTTACAGCCAAGGGGATCAGCAAAGGAACTCTTCAATCGATCGCTAATTTCTTAAAAGAAAATCGTGAACCTTATTCTGTCGATGTAATCTCTAAAAAAATCGGTCTTGCTTATCCTACAGTGTACCGTTATTTGATGCACCTTCTTGAGGAAGGAAAAGTAAAGCAAGTCGTCAGTCATCAAAAGATCGGCAGACCAAAGAAATTATACAAATGGTACACTCATTAGGAGAAACACATGTCTAAAATCAACTTCAAAGCATGGACGGTTTGTATGATCAAGGACGGAGATTCCATTTTGCTTATTGACAGGAAAAGGAATGATTTTGATGGCTTTATCCCCCCTGGAGGAAAGGTCGATTTCCCTGAAGCTATTGTTGACGGTGCGATACGTGAGGTTAAAGAAGAAACAGGACTTGACGTAAAGAACTTACGCTTCAAAGGAATCAATGAGTATGTAAACCCTGTAACGTTGGATCATTACATGATCTTCAACTACATAACAAGTGACTTTTCCGGGAAGCTTTTAGAAAATCCTCCAGAGGGAGATCTTCATTGGGTAGATATTGAAGATCTAGAACAAGTTCCTATGCAGCCTTCCTTCCGCAAACGCCTCCCCTACTTTTTTAAAGAAGGAACTTTCGAAATCCATGTAGAGTGGGACGAAGAAGCTGATCAACCGAAAAGCTTTGACATTCATCATCTTGTATAATTTTTAAGAATAACTGCAATTATTATTTAATAGATTTTATCAAAAAGGGCGTGAAGGTTATGAGAACAGGGAATCCGGTGCTTAAAAACAATACCTTTCAATCAAGAAGTGCAGGAGCTACGATGACTTTAGGAGGAACAGTGGCAAAAATAAGCTTATTATTCCTCTTCCTGCTCGGAACGGCAGCTTACACATGGTATCAGTATTCTTTAGGTGCTGATGTAACGCTGATGATGGTGATTGGTGCCATTGGCGGCTTAATCTTTGCATTAATCACAGCCTTCATTCCCAAAGCCGCTCCTATAACCGCCCCCATTTATGCAGCACTGGAAGGCTTTTTTATTGGCGGTATTTCGGCTTTTTTCGAAGCCAGCTATACCGGTATCGTCATTCAAGCAGCTTCCCTTACGTTAGCAGTGATGGGCGTTCTGCTGATTCTTTATGCAACAAGGATTATTAAAGTAACGAAAAATTTCAGGTCGATGGTTGTTTCCGCTACCCTTGGCATTTTTGTTGTTTATTTAATTAATTTTATCCTGAATATATTCTTTGGCATGCAAGTCCCCTATCTCCACTCAAGCGGACCTGTTGGAATTGGGATTAGCTTATTCATCGTAGCGATTGCGGCACTGAATCTTGTTTTAGACTTTGATTTTATTGAAGAAGGTGCTAAAAGAGGAGCTCCGAAACATATGGAATGGTACGGAGCTTTCGGACTGATTGTCACCCTTGTCTGGCTGTACATTGAAATCCTTCGCCTTTTACAGAAGATCAGACGATAAAAGGAGCGCTGAAAGGCACTCCTTTTTTAATGAATTAATTATATATAGCAGGATTGTGGAAGACTAGATTTCGAGGTAACTTAGGTTCGTTACCTTGGGTGAGGTTTGATGTGTCTGGGAAACGACTCGCTTTCCTTCGGGGGGATTGGCTGGCAAGATCCCGCAGGTTGACAAACCGAGGAAGCTTGCCGTCATCCCCGCGGAAAGCGAGCCATTTTCCCGAACACCTATCTAATACTTCGAAACGGAAACATTCATCCATAAACCTCGAAGCTGAGTCTTTAGGATAAGGGAGCTTTTATAGAATAAGCCACTTAAATCAAAAAATTAGTACTAGAGTATTATGAAGTATTTAGTTGAATCCATTTTCTTTCAGAAATTCCACTATTCCTTGTACGAGTCCTTCTGCAAGAGGCTTCGATGGATCTCCGTATGTTTTGAGATTCTCTTCACGCTCTTCAGGGGCTTCTTTTAACACATGGTTCATCTTTTCAATCACCAGTAGTTCTGCTTCAGGCTGGGCCTCTTTCAATAATTCAGCATCTTTTACAGGTACTTGTATATCATGTTCTCCGCTCACTAAAAGCACCGGTACCTCTAACGACTTGATTATCTCTTGTGGATCATACTCCATCCAGGACATAAGGAATGGCTGTATAGATGGATGAAAGACACTCTGGAGTGAGTTACTAACTTCTGGTACGGTATCCCCATTCCGTAGTGCATCAAGAATTGATAAGCTCTCTTGATAGGCATCCTCTGGTAAACTATCTTTAAGTTGATCGTTTAATATTTGATCGATCGACCTCCCGGCTCCAGCAATTGATACAAAAGCGTCTACGTCCGCTTCTTTTGCCCCGGCCATACCCACTAGAGACCCCTGACTATGCCCAATAACAGCTAACTTATTAAAACGTGCATCCCTGTTAATCTTTTCCATCCACCTACCAGCATCTTCAATAAACTGTTCAAACCGTATTTCTTCTTGAGGAATGATCGCTTGAGCATTTTTTCCTGCCCCTCGTTTGTCATACCTTACACTCGCAATCCCCTGTGCTGCCAGCTGCTCTGCCAAAAACTTCAGACTGTTGTTTTTGCCACCCGGACCATTACCATTACGATCTGTAGGTCCCGATCCTGGAATGATCAAAGCTACTGGAAAGACGTCTCCTTTACGAGGAAGTACAACGGAGCCGTACAACGTTCCAGTATCCGTCTCTACAGTCATGAATTCTTCTTCATCTTGTTTTGACTTATGATCTCCAGAGGATTTTTTCAAATTAAATGGAAAGCTTTGACCTGCTTGAGTAAACGTCCCTTTGATATCATCTCCTTCTACCACTCCGTTGAAGACAAGAGACTGGCCAGAAACCGGCATCTGAAAAGACAGCTCGTGTTCTTGAAGCTGGATATCTGTCAGCGAGAAACCTTCCACATTTTGAGCAGGAATGGTGATTGAACCTTTTATTCCATTGTCTTTTTCAAATGTAACCTCGATGTCTAATGGCTGGTTAGGGACTTGAATCGCTCCCCTCCACTCCCCTGCAATATCTTCAACTTTCATTTTTTTATCCCCCTCCTTTTTACCATTTGGATCATCTCCGCATCCGGAGGTAATAAGTAAAAGGAATACAATCATACCCGGCAACCATTTCCACATAGAAGAACCTCCTGACTGAAAACCATATTCTGTTATTTATATGTATGACTAGCATATCACTTTAAATGAAGAAGGAGAAAAAAACATCGCCTGGAGTACAGACGATGTTTTCCTTAGGTTGTATGATAACTAGATTTATTTTTATTCATAAAGAATGTTGTCAGGAACATTAACAGAAGAAATATGATTACGATACTGAAACCGCCGGCTTGGCCGAAGATTTCGGAAGCTAGGCCTACAATGTAACCAGCAATTCCTCCGCCGATTCCCGCAGCGATATAGATTAAACCAAGCGCTGAACCGCTCGTTTTAGAGATTTGCGTACCAAATGCTGTGGCTGTCGGGAATAACGTAGAGAAAAATAAGCCCGCTCCTGCGAACAAGTAAGGAAAATCATTGGCTACCAAAAAGCTTACTCCCACCATCATTAACGAACCCGCTGAGAACGTAATAAGAATTACTCGTTCGTTGACCCAGTTCGTAAGATAAGCGATGGCCAGCCTTCCAATCATAAAGAATACTGAGAAAAGAGAGAGAATAGTCGCAACCATGTCTTCTTTTTCAGTAGTAGATAACCCACCTAAATCAAGTGATTTCAGATAAGTTGGGAAGAAATTCATAAAGGATACTTCAGCGGACACCTCAAAGACTAAGAATACCATTAAAAATACAAATTGAGCATCCTTCAGCATTGGAATAAATGCTTTGAAATCAATTTTTTCTGCTTTCCCAGAAGGAAAAGAGACTGACGTAATATAAATAATGACGGCAATGAGACTTGCAGCAATTCCTATATAGAAATAACGCCAAGAGGCAAACTGAAAGAGATAATTCAAGAATTGAGGGAATAGGACCATACCCAGTCCATAGACTCCCATCGCAAAGTTGAACATTTGATTCTGCTTCTTAGGATAGGCTGCAGGTACGATCGCATTCGATGCCACGCCTAAAGATCCTAAGCCAAAACCGACAATCATATAAAAGCCTAAGAAAAACGTAATATTAGGGGCTAAACCTGTGCCAAGGAATCCGATTCCCATGACAATGGCCCCTATTGTTGTCATGATCCGTAATCCTTTTTTATCGGTATAATAGCCTATAAGCACACTGGCTAGCGTAAAACCTAATTGGAAAATAAAAACGACAAGACCGAACTGGCTCATATCCAGCCCTAAGTCTTTTTCTACTTGATCTAGTACAATACCCTTAGTGTTCGTAACCCCGCCTGAAATGAACTGGGTGAACATAAGGATGACAAGGGCATGTATACTCTTTCCTTTCGACATGATGATACCTCCTGGATGTTTGATTAATTAATACATTTTCAGGAGATACCCCGGCCGTTTTTTCCTAAAACTATGTATCCGTTTTTTTATAAGAAAAAATTTTCCCATTGGTTTCGAATGTTTATTATGATACTACGAGAGGATGTAAGCCTAGCTGTTGGCAAAGGACTTATTCAAAGTTAATAGAAGCATAGTGAAAGACTTGATTGTTAGTGAAGGTCCGTTACTTATATAGTTGGGTGAGGTCGGAGAAAACTTACTTTCCTGGGGTGGAACTGGCAAGCTCCCTCGTTCGCTACGCTCTTGCGGGGTCTACCCTAGCTCTTTTTACTGCTGTGGTCTTACCCTTTCCCCTACCGCCCTTTTCCAAATGAGGGACTCGAAATCTTGGCAATGCTGAATTGCTAATAGGACCAACTTGATTTGTCACATTCCAGAAAAACTTTTCGAGTATCGATATATCATATGGTGGATGGGAAAACGGCGAGACTCCTGTGGGATGAACATGTTAGATGAGACCCCGGAGAACGAAGTTTGTGGAGGCTCAACACATGCCCGCGAAAAGCGAGTCGTTTTCCCATCCACCATCACTCACACAAAAGTCCCGAAACCGGGTCTTCAGGAATAGTGGGCTTAATGGAAGAGGTTCTAATATGATTTTTTGGTTAATAAAAAAATTTCATGAGCTGATTTTCGTCCCAATGACCTAGATTTCCTATGATACAATGACAGCAGATAGCGGTTCGATTATATGGAGGTCGGCTGCCCCCTTATTATATGTGAAAGGGGGTGATGCCTTTTTTGAGTATCTATGAGGTGTTCATGGTTCTGTTTTCGTCCGGAACTTTCCTTATTGCTCTGCTTGCGTTGGTCATTAAATTGACCAATAAAAAATAGACCTCCTGTCTGCCAACGGGAGAGGTCTATTCCTCTGTGAGTAGCCGATCCCTGAGGACCGCTATCGGAGAGGACCGCAGTTATCGCTGCGGCCTCTTTTTTATTCAAGTCACTTTTTATCTATATTCAGTTTACCACAGATTATTCACTACTGCATCATCCAATGACAGGAGGATTTTTCTCCATTAAGTCCTTTAAGAACCAGCGATGCTTTTCGAAGATATTCTCAGGAAGGTCATCCATCGAGAAAAATCTCACATCGAGGGTTTCTTCATCATTAAGCTCAAATGAACCAGAGAAGTCACGGCAGGAGAAAAGGATTTGCACAAGGGCTACTTGATCTCCATTTGGGAAGGTTTTATGTAAGTTTGGTCCTGAATATACACCAAACAACTCCAATTTGCCTAGATTCAACCCTGTTTCTTCTTTTGCTTCACGACGAGCAGTATCTTCGACTGTTTCATCCAGCTCCATAAATCCACCTGGGATCCCCCACTCCTTTGTGTCTGAACGCAGCTGTAAAAGGACACGTCCTTCCTCATCAAAAACAAAACTGCCGCAAACCGTCATTAATACTTTTTCTTTTCCGACCATCGAACGCAAATAAGTAATATAGTCCATTCTTCTCCCCCTTTTCCTAACCATTATAGTTTGCGAGGCCGACCTATGAACAGGGCGGCCTTCCTTTTTTATAAAAGGGATCCTATAGACATAAGCTCCTTGGCTAACTTATGATCCTCTGCTCCGTCAAGGATTTTCCGAGTATCCATGAGGGTTTGATCGAGAGGAACGTGTTCACCTTTTACTCCAGTGAACGGTTCTGCCACATAAAAGGGCTGACTTAGGTACGCTTCGAGGAGTTCTCCTCTTTTGTATACCTGTTGATCGGCGGATGATAGAGGATCCATCCCGCCAACTTGAACGATCGAACGCAATTCCTTGTAACGGCGTAGATGCTTCTTCGCCTTTTGCTGAATATAAAAATGATTTTGTTCTAGATTGGCTCCTTCCAATACTGTAGAGGTTGATTGCAACGGGTGGATCGCAGGATAGATTCTTCTCGCTGCCAAGTCGCTATCAAAATGCCAAAGCGTTTCTAGTGGACCATAAGGGAGGTTTTCATCTACAGCCTCCCCTTTAAGATCAAGTAGAAATGTGGTGACAGATTTCAGATCATTCCAACTTTCTTGCAGCTTGACGATGGTTCCCTTAATTACATAGGATCTATCTGCGATAAATAAGACATCTTCTGCTTTTCCTAGTTTCTGAACTTCCTCTTCTGCTTCTTTAACGGTGTAGCATATTACATCAAGGTCTTTTTTAAGATCATTGACTTCAGGGTGATCTCCTTCCGGATGCAATAAGACAATCTTATACCCATGGTTCTTCAATCGATGGAAAATCTCAGCCAGGACAACTAATTGTCCCATCCCTGGCCTGGCTACTAATCCAGCTGTACCGTTTTTAGCTAAAGGTGCAAATAAATCGATCGACTTGATTCCCGTTTCAATCATCTCATATCGCTCCCCTTGAATAATTAATTCATCCAGACTGCAGCCAGCTAAATTGGCTAAGGCGACTAATGTGCGCACCTCTGTCCTCCCTACAGAAATTTTTCCTGTACAAAGGTTGGAGACTGTCGCTGGTCTTAACCCTACAGATTTGGCCGCTTTCGTTAAATTAGGCACTCTTCTTCTTAACAAAGATACATTTAAGTGTAGTTGTTCCATGATTTACCTCCTGTTACGCTTTATCGTAATCTTTATTACGTTATAAAGCAATATAAATTTCATCAAAAAGTAAAATAATTTACTTTAAAACGTAAAAATAAAAAACAAATTTTACATGTTAAGATAGAAATAACAGCCAAAATATTTGGGAATAAATGGATGACCTGAGGTGGTAAATAATGGAGGATATTTCGTTCTATAATAATTCGGGATTACGACTTTCTGGGGTTTTGCAAAAGGGGACGAATGGAAAATTGGTGATCATGTGTCATGGCTTCCGTTCCAATCGATCTTCCAATGGGAGGTTTGACCGCTTCGCGGCAACATTCCAACAGATGGGATACAGTGTCTTGCGATTTGATTTTGGTGGATGCGGCAACAGTGAGGATCGTCCTCTCACACTATCTGGTGAAGTGATGGATTTAACTGCTGCCATCAATTACTCTTTAGGACTTGGATTTGAGAAGATTGCTTTGTATGGTCATAGTTTAGGAGCACGTGTTTGTCTAGAAGCCTACAACTCTTCCTATGTTAAAACTTTGTTATTAACAGGAGCGGGCACTGGGCCCGTTCGCTATGACTGGACTGAGGAGTTTAGCCCACCCCAATTGAAGGAGCTCTCGGCAACGGGGCTACTGACTCTACCAGTTGAAGACCCGTATAGATCTGAACTCAAAATTGCTCGTCAAATGTTATTGGATTTCGAACAATGTGACCAACAGCAACTTTTATCTAAGATCACATGTCCGACACTGATTGTTCATGGTGACCAAGGGGAAGAGAAAATTTTGATGCCGCTCACCAAAAAGGGAATGAAATGGCTTCCAGAGAATTCGAAGCTAGAAATAATAAAAGGTGCTCAACACAGCTTTATGGAGCACCTAAACGAAGTAGAAACCATTACATGTGGTTGGCTGAAAAAACATTTTTAACATTGGAGCGGTTTAATAATGTCAGACGCGGTAAAAATTATAATGAAACTAATCGTTACTACTACATAACTAGGAGGCTGTATGAAACCACTTATCATAATCATAGGAGCGTTAGTTGTAATAGGATTGACTTTCACCCTGGTGAACAGTCAATCCTCTCCCCAAGAAGAAAAGGAGAAAGCGAAAACAGCGGCCTCCCACAGTAAACACTTGTGGAAAGAGACTTCACTAGCTACTCCTGAACTAAAGCCGGCAGTGTCTGCCACAGTTTCAAAAATGCCTTTAGAAGAAAGAATCACTCAATTGTTCTATGTTGGGGTGGAAGGAACGACCCTAACCCCATCAGAAGAAAAAATGATAGCTGACGGCAAAGTTGGTGGTGTGATTTTCTTAGGCAGAAACATACAGAACAGTGACCAATTTCAATCACTAGTTAACGGAGTGAAAAAGGCGAACGCAACAAACCCTACCCCACTGTTTCTAGGGGTCGATGAAGAAGGCGGGCGTGTCAGCCGAATTCCCACACCATTGAAAAAACTTCCTTCCAGCTACGAGATCGGGGCGGAAAATGATCCTGAACTTGCGTTTACTGCAGGGGAATTGTTAGCAAGGAAAGTAAAAGCATTTGGACTTAATATGAACTTTGCGCCCGTCCTCGATATCAATAACAATCCTGACAATCAAGTCATTGGTGACCGCTCGTTTGGTGATACGCCTAAGCGTGTGACTCAAATGGGAGTAGCTGAAATGAAAGGGATTCAATCTGAAGGGATTATTCCTGTCCTTAAACATTTTCCTGGACACGGGGACACTTCCGTAGATTCACATGTCAATCTGCCTGTTATTGAAAAGTCAATGTCTCAGATTGATGACTTCGAATTAAATCCATTCAAGGAAGCAATTGATCAAGGTGCAGATGCCGTAATGACTGCTCACATCTTATTTCCTGAATTGGATGAAGAACAGCCGGCCACATTCTCTTCAACAATCATCCAAAACCTGTTGAGAGAGAAAGCAGACTTCGATGGACTTGTTATAACCGATGATATGGGTATGGGGGCCATTTCAAAAAACTTCGGAACAAATGAAGCTGCGATTAATGCGATACAGGCAGGATCAGACATGGTATTATTAACAGATACAAGAAACAAGAATTTTAATAGAGTCAAAGAAGCTTTGTTAAAAGCGGTCAAGGAAGGTGCAATTTCGGAAAAACAAATTGATGACAGTGTCACCAGAATCTTAAGAACCAAAGAGAAGTATAACCTTTCAAAAGACTCCCGGACGGATATAGATATTGAAAAGTTAAATGAGCAAATCACAAAGCTTCGTAATGAAACAAATTAGGGAACCCTATTCTTAAAGATAAGGTTCCCTATTTGTTATACCAGTTGTTCATATCGATTCCACCATGGATTTGCCTCTTCCAGCTGAGCAGCCAATTTAAATAAAGTGGCTTCATCTCCAAATCTCCCCATAAAATGAGAACCAATTGGCACATTCTCATCATTCCAATACAACGGAACACTCATGGCCGGCTGGCCTGTTACATTGGCCACTGGCGATAGGTGGGCATATTGAGCAGAGACCGCTAAAATTTCATCAATTGTTTTTTGTTCTCCATTGTAACATCCTAAAGGTAAGGCAGACTTCGATGTGACAGGAGTCAATAGCACATCATATTTTTCAAAAAACCTGTAAACTTTTGCACTTTCATCAGCAAGATACACACGCGCTTTTTCATATTCCATAGCTGAATAGCTAGAACCTTTTTCGATCAACGTATATAACATTTTCTCCAAGTTATGAGCAGAAGCTTCTTTTCCATTTATCCTTGCAGCCTCTTTCACTGCTAATGCCCCTCCTACTACCCAGACGGTTACAAATGCATCCATAAATCGGTGAAGGTCAAAGTCAGGATAATCAATCTCCACATGATGTCCGAGAGATTCACATAGACGAGCGGTCTTTTCCACAGCTTCTACAACATTCTCCTCTATATCCATCAAGTCTTTAAAATCCGCTAGATAAGCGATTTTTAGTGGAGGTAAATGTTCTTTGATTCTCTCCGTATACGAGCCTTCACGTTGAGGAGTTGCGAATAAATCCCCTATTTGCGGACCTTCCAATACATCCAAGAGAGCAGCACTGTCACGGACCGAACGAGTTAACGCGTGACTGACAGCTAAACTATTCAATCGCATGGAAAAAGGAGTCCGCCCCCTCGTGGGTTTCATTCCGAACAGTCCGCAGTTTGAAGCAGGAATACGTATAGAGCCTCCTCCATCACTGGCATGAGCGAAAGGAACCATCCCTGAAGCTACGGCAGCCGCAGCTCCTCCACTGGATCCGCCCGGCGAATAATCCGGGTTCCAGGGGTTTTTTGTAAACCCTAGATGGACGGATTCTGTAGCAGGTGTAAAACCAAATTCCGGTGTGTTGCTTTTGCCTAGAATCGTCAAGCCTGCCCTTTTAAACCGTCTGACGATCTCATCGTCTGCAGACGCTTCAAATCCCTTCATGATTTTGGAGCCAAAGCTTAGAGGATAACCTTTCATAGCGTTTAAGTCTTTTATGAGAAAAGGAAGTCCTTGGAACTTTCCTTCTTCCGCCTCTTCCTCATAGGTTTTATGTACGACAGCGTTAAGAAAAGGATTTTTTCTATCTATCACAGCTTTATAATGATCAATGATGTCTTCACGGCTGAGTTTTTTCTCTTCCATCATTTTCAGCAGATCTATTCCGTCTAAAGAATGGAGTTCTCTAATTTCCATAACCATCTCCCCTTTCCATTTTCTATTAAACCTTACTATATCAAAGATTATCCATCTCGATAATTAAATGAAATCCCTTCCACCACAAAAACCTCCTATTCCTTAAACCTCAATTTCAAGATAACTATTCACATATTGTAGTGTTTCCGTTACCTAGCATCAGGATAGGTGTTCGGTGAAATTGCTCGCTTTCCGCGGGGATGACGGCAAGCTTCCTCGGTTTACCAACCTGCGGGATCTTCCCAGCCCATCCATTCCCGCAGGAGTCTCACAATTCCTCCTCTCACCTTGCTATTAATTGACTGACCGTAAACGCCCTCATAAGAAGTAAGGGCTTTTTAATGTTTGTTATTCAATGTAGAAGTAAATCAGAAACCCTATAAGAAAAGTCTTCTAATGTCACTTCAAGCTATAAGAAGAATTCATTAAAGTCACTCGGATGGGTTCGTTAGTCAAATGAAAGCTGGGATGGATGGAAAATGACGAGACTCCCGCGGGAGAAGGAGCTAGGCGAGACCCCACAGAGAGCGTAGCGAACGAGGAGGCTTGCCAGTTCCCCCGCAGGAAAGCGAGTTATTTTCCATCCATCCCTAATTCATTCTCTGGTACGAACCCAAAATATCTTGCAATCGGATGTCCAACTAACTGCTATTTAATGATATAAACCCTATTATAGGCATATTTATCCGATCAGCTTTTAGAAAGAAAAAAGCTCCTCTACTGAGAAGCTTTTGTTTCTTTACATCCGGTACACTTCTATACACTTCCGCCCTTTTTTCTTCGCTTCATAAAGCGCGTGATCGGCGTTTGTCATTAGCATCTCAAGATTCCCCCCATGTTCAGGGTAGCTTGCAATACCTATTGAAACACTGATGAACAGAGTGAACCCATTTATAGTAATCGGCTGAATAATTTTTTCCATCATCCGATCGGCAATCCGTGGAGGAACCTCTGTTGATTTTAGATTCGAAAGTATAACAACAAATTCGTCGCCGCCAAGCCTGGAGAAAGTATCCGTTACTCGTAACATTTGTTTTACCCGTTTGGTGAAAATGATTAGGACCTCATCTCCAATTTGATGACCGTAATGATCGTTGATTTCCTTAAAGTTATCTAAATCAATAAATAAAACTGAGAGCAAGGAACTATTTTCATCTGTATTTTCTATTTCTCTCTGAAGCTGGTCAAAAAAATACCTGCGGTTGTACACTTGGGTCAATTGGTCGTAGTAGGCCATTTCCTTCAACTCATTTAATTGTCTTCTTCGTTCCGTAACATTTCTGCAAGTGATTTGTGTAAGTTCTCTGTTTCCACGGACGATTAACCCGCTGTTTAATTCTACATCAACAAGCCTCCCGTCAAATCGTCTGATCTGTCTCTCTACCAGGGAAGGGCTTTTACTTTGAGAAATTATTCTGCCCCGTGACTGATGCTCATCAACGAACAGGACACCTATGTTTTTTCCAATGATATCTGTCTTCTCTAACGCCCCTAACAACCTTAATGCAGCGTTATTCACATATACGATTCGATCCAAGTGATCATATACAAATATCGAATCCGGAGACATCTCCACTAAAGCTTCATAGGGAGTATCTCCAATAACATCTACACTTAAAGTTCTAGGCAAGGTTTTGACAGTGATCAGGTAGGTCTTTGACTTTTCAACCTGGTGTAAAAAAGCTTCATGATAGGACCAGGAAAAGCATTGCGGTTCAGCTGTAACCTCTTTATCAGCCTCCTCTACAGCCAGGGACAGTTGGGTGCCTAATAGGTAGGACTGTGCTTGAACAATCTCTTTCCCTGTCTGATCTCCGTATTGATCCTTCATGCTTTCATTCATATATGTATAGAACCAGCTGCTGTTCTTCCTCTCAATGATTGCGATGGAGTCTTGGGTCATATGAAGAACGCTTGCGATGGCAGAGTTTTTAGCCGTCAAACGATCGATACCACTCATCACATTCCACTTCTTTCTATATTCATTTGAATTTCTTAACTTTCCCATATTTTAACAAAATTTTCAGAATTCAACTATGAAATTATACCATTAACCATTACAAACTTCCTGTATTTATTTATAAAAAATTCAAATCATTCACATTAAAATTAAGTATGAAGTACTCTTAGCGTTTAATCCAGACGATATGGGGAAAATTAAACCAAAGATTGCAGGGAGATGATCATCGAATGACTTTTATCAAGTCAGGGTCCCCAACTAGAACGCTATGGATCGCTCTCACCATTTTATCCATCATTACAATAAGTTTTATCAACTTAAACGGAAGTCATATAGTTGAAAATTTAGTACGAAGCTTCTGTTCCTTCATTATTGCTCCCTCTTTAATTTTGTTGGCTAACCGATACCATCTTTGGTTTAGAAAATCACTCCGCTGGGTGGTCCATCTCAGCCAGCGACTCGTACTGAGCACTTTTATTTTTTTCATGGGTACCTTACTCAGTTATGAACTCTCCCTTATGATACCTAAAGGAGTCGGTTACCCTATTCACGTCATGCTGCTTATCATCTGTTCCATTGTCTATTGGGCCCCTCTCATACTTCGTTGTACATTTATAAAACCTTTGTCATTTATCCATAAGTTTGGATACTTCACGCTTACGACGATACTGTTTTTCACTTACCATGAATTGAGTTATTATTTTTACGCATCACGTCCGACCTCAGGTTATATGTACTCCGGAATGATCTTCATGTTAGTAACGCTTTGGCTGATTGTTTTTCAGTGGTCTCGAGCAGAAAAGGAAACAGATCGTATGACTGTAAAAGGCTATGTACACTCCTTAACCAATGAAAAAAACATGTAAAAAAGCCTCTCTAAGACATGGCCATCCGGCAAAATCTTGAGAGGCTTTCCTTTGATTATATAGGTTTCATAAACATTTGAGTCCAGTACGTACCATAAGGCCCGGTATCTTCTACATAGCCAACGCCAATATGTGTAAAAGCGTCATTCAATATGTTTTCCCGGTGCCCCTCACTATTCATCCACCCTTCAACGACCTCTTCCGGAGTTCGCTGTCCAGCAGCAATATTCTCCCCTGCTGCACGATAGTTAAAATCAAATTGATTCATCATATCAAAAGGGGAACCATAGGTGGGAGAAGTGTGACTGAAATATTGTTTATCAGCCATATCTTGAGATTTTACTCTCGCCAGATCACTTAAGCGCTCATGCATCTCTAAAGGAGGCAGCCCCTGCTTTTTCCTCTCCTCATTCACAAGCTCTACAACGGTTCTCTCATAGACAGAAGGGGACTGTTCTTCTAATTTGGTTGTTGATTCCTGAGTGTTTCCTTCTTTATTTCCATTCACAGGCTCTGCAGGAATAGTCTCTTTTCTTTCGATCGTCCACTCAGGCATTTCTCCTGTCTCGAAAAATTCCTTCAACGATTCTAATAATGGACTGGTGTGATCAATATCGTTCCTTTCAAACCAGTTTTGAACGGGTTCTGTAATTTTATCCAGGGCTGCTTTCGGCTTTTGAATTTGTTGATAAAATCCTGTTGTAAAAAGGAGTCCAATGGCAATGACGGCAATGACAGTAACAAAGATTCTTTTCAGCATGTCAGCCTCTCCTATCTAAGGTGTATATAACTATGAGTTTAAGCGTCCTTCAAGCGGCCTTTGTACACAACTTTCTCTTCTAAATGAATGCCTAGATCCCGTGCATGTTTCTTTAACCGCTTCTCCTCTACAGGGTTAACAAGGGAAACGACAGTACCTTCCTTCGCTCCGATACGAGCTGTACGGCCTGAGCGGTGAATATACGATGTCGTTTCTTTCGGCATGTCCAAGTTGACGATATAGGTGATGTCTTTAATGTCGAGTCCTCTCGCCGCAACGTCTGTAGCTAGTAATAAATGGTATTCCCCATTACGGAATTCCTTAATCGCTTTAGCTCGCTGTTCTTTTTTTGCATCACTGTGAAGCAGGCCTAAGTCAAGATGTTGATACGTAAGCTTTTCAGCTAGAATATTCAACTTAGCAATATCCTGCATGAAAGCGAGTCCTTTAAAACCGTCTATATGAGCCAATTTACGAACCATCTCTTTCTTATCACGATCTTCACATACGATGTACGTATGGTTGACTTCGGGCTTCATCTGTTCCTCTGAAACACGGATCACTTCCGCGTTTTCATCCATGAACTCATGAGCTAGCTCTAAAACCTCCTCTGGTAAAGTGGCAGAGAAAAGAAGTGTTTGACACTCTTTCATGGTGCTGTCCAAAATGCTCTTTACCGTTTGGATGTGCTCGGGTACAAGCAATTGATCAGCCTCGTCCATAACAAGGGACTGAATTTCGTGTGCTTTAAGCTTTTTCTTATTCATGAGCTCGTGGATACGTCCAGGTGTTCCAACGACAATTTGAGGCTTTTTCTTCAACTTTTCCATCTGGCGCTTTATATTTGCGCCGCCGATTAAGGAAGCACTAACTATGCTGCTTCCTTTTGTCCACGCTTGCACCTCGTGAAAGATTTGCATGACAAGCTCATGAGAAGACGCCATGATTAGAACTTGGGTACGTTTTTGTTCTGGATTGATATTCTTGAGCAGAGGAATGAGATAGGCCAAAGTTTTTCCGCTTCCTGTAGGGGCTTCCGCCAACACATCCTCCCCATTCAGGATAAATGGAATCGCCTGCTCCTGAACGGCTGTTAAAGATTCATACTCAGCTTCTTCCCATGCTTCTTTCAAGTAAGAAGGAAGTGAATCCATCCACTCCTGTTTATTATCTATCATATCTATTCATTTCCTTTCTTCTTCCATTAAAAAAACAGGTCCCATCCCATCCAAGATGGCGATGAGACCTTTCATATAAAATCCATAGCTTATTTCTATTATACCATTATGATACCGACGTTTCGATATGCTTTTTCATATCTTCAAGATGGTTCTCGTCTTCCTTCTTAATAATCCGTTTAATCAAAGGCTGAGCAAGTTTATTACGCAAACCTTCCGTGAACAATTCCCCTTTGAATTCGACACGCGTCCCTTCTGTCGTTTCCACAAAATTGTAGTGGTAACGCAAATCCAATCCATTTTGTACACTGCGCACCGAATAGTGCTTATTCTGCTCAAAATCAGTGACTTCAATAACAGAAGAGGCTTTTCTTCCTCTTATTTCTCGTGTCTCTTTAAATTTGTAGCCCTCTTTGACAGGCCCTTCACTGAGAATTTCCACGTCTACAACAGCGTCCATCATCTCAGGACTCTTACTGAAATCGGTAGCCGCTTCAAAAACTTCTTCAACCGGCTTTTTAATGACAACACTTTTTTCCAAAAATGACATAAAAACCACTCCCATTTACCAATATATCTTTATGTTTATATTCGCTTTTGTTATAGCGTAATCCTTTTACAGTAGCCGTTTAAGTAAGAATAGCTTCTCCTATAATCACACATGCTAGTAAAATCACGGTAGAGAAATGAGGTACATAAAATGGAATGGATTTCTATTATTCCTTTCATCGTTGTTATCATCGCAGCCATCTGGACAAAACAAGTCATCCCAAGCCTGCTTTTCGCTGTGATTGTCGCTGGGTACCTTGTCGATCCTCATTGGCTTGGAGGAATGATGACTGCTCTTTCTTTTATAATTCAAGGATTGACCGATGAAAACAATCTAAAGATTATCATCTTCCTTTATGCTTTCTCTGCTTTAATCGGAATTGTGAAGATGTCCGGTGGAATAAAAGGGTTTGTGCAGGCTGCCACAGAGCGGATTGACAAAAAACGAGGCGCCTTCATCTTAACTTGGCTTTCTTCGCTTGGAACTTTTAGTGCCCCGAGCTTTCGAATCGTTACCATTGGTCCTGTCATGAAAGCGATGAGAAAGAAAATCCCGATGACAAAGCAGGAGCTTGGATTCGTCATTGAAACAACTGCCTCCCCTCTCGTTGTTTTAATTCCTGTGGCCACAGCTTTCGTCGGGTATATGACCTCAGTCATTGAATTATCTCTCCAGCAAGCTGGCACCGAAGGAGATGCTTATTCTCTATACATCCAAAGCATTCCTTATAATTTCTTCGCTTTTTCTATGCTGATTTTAGGTTTTTACTTAAGTTTTTTTCATCATAGCAAGAAATCAGCCACGGATGCAGAAGAAGGAGTCGAAGAACACAAAGAAGATGATGATCAGTGGGAAGACTGTCACCCTGCTGTGACAAAGGATCTCCCTTCCAAACCCTGGCACTTGATCATTCCGTTAGCCAGTGTCATCGTACTCACCTTCTTTTTTATGTATATGGTTGGAATACGAAACGGAAAAGAAGGGTTTGAAGCGTTAATTAATGCGAACGTCCTTGATGCGATGGTCTTAGGGGTCGTTTTAACTGTTATCCTTTTTGTGATCTATTTGAAAATTATTTCAGAGCCGCTTCGAAAAATGATGAATTATTTAATCGATGGCGGAAATGAGATGATGGGGGTTATTCTCTTACTTGCGATGGTCTGGGGCTTAAGCAAAGGGTCGGAGGAATTGAAATTCGCTGATACGATTTCAACTTCTTTTGACTGGATTCCTCCAGGTTTTGTTGCTGCTATTATATTTATCATCGGCTGTGGGTTATCGTATTTTATCGGCTCCTCCTGGGGAACATGGGGGATCCTAATGCCCGTAGGAGTGTCAATCGCCACAGTGGCAGGTAGCCCATTGCCTTTGGTCATTGGTGCCGTATTTGCGAGCGGAACATTCGGAGCTTTTTCTTCTCCCCTCAGCGATGATACGAATACGACAGCCGGTATTTTGAATTTGAATGCTATCAAGTATGCAAAATTCAAGCTGAAGCCAGCGTTGATTGCCGCTGGTGTAGCTGCTGTTCTTTACTTTGGCATCTCCTTTTTAACTTAAAAAAGCAAGGGCAGCATTTAAGCAACCCTTGCTTTTTGGTTATTTAATTGGAAGATAGAGTGTAAATTTTGTTTCCGTACCGGTGTAAGGGTGGTATTCTTCAAATCCAAACCCTTCAACGAGCTCATAACCTTTACTTTTGATCCATTGAAACAAATATGGGTATGGGTTGAAATCATGAACAGACGGGTCATATTCTAAAACGGCATATTTGTGAGCAGGAATGGTTTTTGTAATCATGTCTTGCGGAATCTTCTCAAAACTATCCACTTCAACGGCGGCAATCCAATAAAAAGCTTCTGTGGCTTCGTTCCAGTTCGGTGGGTCGACAAACATTCCAATAGAATTAGGATTATTGATTCGATTCTTCACCTTGTGCAACTTGGACGTATGAAAATGCTCCATCAACCGGGGAATTTTCACTTCCCTTTCATCCATCATCGTTTGACAATAAGTGCCGACCACTTTGAAGTTGGACTTCTTGACGACTTTAGGTTCCACAGCTGTTGAAACTTGCTCGCTCATTATAGGGCCACTCCTTTTTTGTTTGATCACTCTCCATAACTATTTCCACAAAAAATGTCATTTACCTTTTAAAAAATCCCCATTCGATCATATTCGTAGCCATTCGATAAAGTTTTTAACTTTTTTCTAAGCCATACCCTTTCATTCTATATCATACTAGCTGTACCCATCTTTTTATTCTTGTTATTATTTGTAAATTACCAGGAACCAATGACGGCTTGCAAAATAGCTTTTTGAACATGCATACGATTTTCAGCCTGCTGAAAAACAGCCGACTGCGGCCCGTCAATTACTTCGCCCGTCACCTCTTCATCGCGGTGGGCAGGCAGACAATGAAGAAAAGAAGCGTTCGATTTTGCTTTAGAGAACAACGTTTTATTTACTTGAAACTCTTCAAAAGCTTTCAGACGAGCTTCCGCTTCTTCTTCCTGCCCCATGCTGGTCCATACATCTGTATAAATAACATCTGCTGCTTCAACCGCTTCTATCGGATTATGACTTATAGTAACCGAGCCTTGATAACGGCTAGCCAGCTTTTTCGACTTTTCAACAATATCAGCGTCTGGCTCATATCCTTTCGGTGTCACAATGACAAACTCCATCCCCATCATAGCTGCAAGGATCATCAACGAATGAGCCACGTTGTTTCCGTCTCCTACGTACACGAGTTTAAGACCGCTTAGACGCCCCTTTAGTTCAAGAATCGTGTAAATGTCTGCAAGAGCCTGACAAGGATGGTAAATGTCACAAAGCCCATTGATGACTGGAACAGTAGCATGGTCCGCGAGTTCTTTTAATTTTTCATGAGAAGTTGTACGAAACATAATCGCATCTACATAACCTGATAATACTTTGGCCGTATCCGCGATGGTTTCTCCGCGACCGATTTGAATGTCTCTTGAATTCAGATAAAGCGCATGTCCTCCCATTTGCACCATCCCGACTTCGAATGATACGCGCGTTCTTGTTGAAGATTTTTCAAATATCATAGCAAGCGTTTTACCACTTAACGCTGAGGAATGAGGGTTCTCTTTTACGTATTGGGCCTGAGCTAACAGCTGGGTGACGTCCGTCTGAGAAAAATCAAGCCATGATAATACATTCTTCCCTTTTAGTGAATAACTTGTTGACATCATCTGTTCCATCAAATTCATCCTGCTTGCACTCCTTCCGTTTTCTTCCCGGGTAATGGGATCGGCTCAAATCGTTCACACGTAAGAGCTTTTAAATAAGCTTCAAAAGTCGATTTTTCACTGAAAACTGTTATACCATATTTCAATGCTTGAATTCGGCGTTCTTTGGCTTCCTCAGTATCCTGATCGTTATAATACACAGCTGCTTCATTGGATTGAATCCAGTCTTCAAAGCTTAACGTACTTGTGGGTATATCAAAGACCGCTTTCTCATCTAAAAAACAACTATCTTTGTTTTGATAAGGGTTCGGCAAATGTGAAAACACTTTGGCTAAAGCTTCTTCTACAGTACGGCCAATCGCCATTCCTTCCCCTGTAGATTTCATATTCGCCCCCAGCTTATGGTCGAGCTCTGGTAAAGCATGGGACGAGAAAAGTGGGTATTTAACAGCGACATAAGACAAGTCCATGCTGCTGAACGCCTTAAAATCAAAGGCAGGCTCTCCTGCTAAAACCTTTATAGCGAGATCGACCAGTGACCGATTGGACACTTTGCTGATAATTGGGACCGTACGACTTGCTCGTGGGTTCACCTCTAGAACGAATACTTCGTCCCCTTGCCATAAAAATTGGATATTCATAATCCCTTTATAATGAAAATGCTTCACGATTTGTTCACTATATTGATAAACCATTTCTTTTATTTCTTCTGGTATGGTGGCTGGGTAGATCGCCATACTGTCACCCGAGTGCACACCGGCTGGCTCGATATGTTCCATAATTTCTGGAATGAAGGCATGCTGACCATCTGCAACCAGGTCGACTTCGACTTCTTTCCCAATCATAAATTCATCAAGCACAATCGGATAATGGCGAGCATCCGTCCCTTGTAATGCATTCTCAAGTTCTGAATCATTATTGACCTTGACCATTCCCTGCCCGCCTATGACATAGGAAGGACGGCAAAGGAGAGGATACTTATATTCATGGGCTGCACGAAGTGCTTCCTCTTTTGAATAACACGTACTTCCTTGAACGTGGGGAATATCTAAATGATTCAAAGCTGTATAAAAACGATCCCGATCCTCAAGGTCAGCAAGGGTATCAGCACTTACGCCTGCTAATGGAATGTGGTCCGCCGCTAATTCTTCTGCAATATTAATGCCGGTTTGCCCACCGAATTGCGTAAAGACGAGATCAATATTTTCATGTTCAACGATTGATGCAATGACCTCTTTAGTGATCGGTTCAAAGTAAAGACGGTCTGCCGTTTCGTAGTCCGTACTGACGGTTTCCGGATTATTGTTAACCATGACCGTCGTCCAGCCTAATTCTTGTAAGCTTTCAATAGCTTTTACAGCACTATAATCGAACTCGACTCCTTGCCCGATACGGATGGGTCCAGATCCTATAATCAACGCTTTTTTCGTTGCTTCAAGTGGTTCGATTTCATTTTCTCCTGCATAGGTGCTGTAGACATAATTAGTGGCTGCTTCAAACTCCGCTGCACACGTATCAACCATTTTATAGCGTGGATCCAGGTGATAGGTTTTTCTTAAATTCTTCACCTCTGCTCCTGACTCCCCGATCAATGAAGCGATCGTAGAATCAGAGAATCCGTACACCTTCGCTTGTTTTAACACTTCAACTGGCAATGTAGTCAAGGAATACTTGCTGATTGTCTTTTCAAGATTAATCAAGTTCATAAGCACATCGAGGAAAAACATATCGATGCCTGTGACTTTATGAATTTCTTCTATGGTTTTCCCTGCACGTAATTCTGACAAAATAGCAAAATAGCGGAGATCCGTTGGTTTTGTCAGATGTTCTTCTGCATGACTGATTGCTGGGGGTTGGGTATCCAAAGATTGCACCGCTTTTTGAAAGGCGCCTTCAAGTGTTCGGTCAATTGCCATAACTTCTCCAGTGGCTCTCATCGTCGTCCCAAGCTTGCGGTTGGCTTCAGAGAACTTATCGAAAGGCCAGCGTGGAAACTTTACAACAACGTAATCTAAAGCAGGCTCGAAACTGGCATACGTATGACCAGTTAATGGGTTCTCTAATGCATCTAGTGGATAACCAAGTGCCACTTTTGTTGCCATTTTTGCTATTGGATATCCTGTAGCTTTCGATGCCAAAGCAGAAGAGCGGCTGACACGAGGATTAACCTCGATTACATAGTACCGATTGCTATATGGATCCAGGGCTAACTGGACGTTGCATCCTCCGATAACCTCTAACGCGGAGACGATCTCGAGCGACGCTGTACGAAGCATTTGATATTCTTTATCTGTCAACGTTTGAGAAGGCGCCACTACAATGGAATCGCCTGTGTGAACACCAACCGGATCAAAATTCTCCATATTACAAACCGAGATGCACGTTCCGTTGGCGTCACGCATAATTTCATATTCGATTTCTTTGAAACCAGCGATACTTTTCTCAATGATTACTTGCTTGATAGGGCTTGCTTTAAGTCCGTTTTGTATTAATTCTTTAAGTTCGCTTTCGCTCTCAGCAATGCCGCCTCCGCGACCTCCAAGTGTATAAGCCGGTCGGCTGATTATTGGATATCCGACGTGTTCAGCGAATTCTAAAGCTTCTTTCACCGTAGAAATAACTTCACTTTCAGGTACAGGCTGACCCAGACGATCCATCAATTCACGGAAAAGTTCGCGATCCTCTCCTTGCTGAATGGACTTTACACTTGTACCTAGCAGCTCCACACCATACGTTTTCAAGACTTCGGCTTTTTCTAACTCTACAGCTAGATTTAGAGCCGTTTGTCCTCCTAGCCCCGCTAATAAGGCATCAGGCTTTTCTTTTTTTATAATAGATGTCAGGCTCTCCACTGTTAACGGCTCGCTGTAAACGACATCAGCAATCGTATAATCGGTCATGATCGTCGCTGGATTATTATTTACGAGGATAACCTCATATCCCTCCTCGCGAAGAGCAAGGCACCCTTGCGTTCCGGAATAATCAAATTCAGCCGCTTGCCCAATCACAATCGGCCCCGATCCTATGACTAATACTTTTTTAGACATATGCCTTCTCCTCCTTTTTCATCTTGATCATTTCTATAAAATCACTGAATAGCCATTCCGCGTCCTCAGGACCCGGATTCGCTTCCGGGTGGAACTGAGCGGACATGATCGGTTTATTTTTGTGAGCTACACCTTCATTGGACCCGTCATTTACATTGAAGAACCGGGACTCCAGCGGTGTATTTACAAGGCTATGACCATCAACTACATAGTTGTGATTCTGTGATGTTAAAAAGACTTTTCCTGTGACATGATCTTTAACCGGATGATTGGCTCCGCGATGGCCAAAAGTTAATTTTTTCGTATTTGCACCATAGGCAAGAGCAATAACTTGATGCCCCATACAAATACCAAAAGACGGGTGACGATCAAGTACTTCTTTAATTTTTGGTAATTCTGGTTCCACATCTTTTGGATTGCCTGGTCCATTAGATAAAACGATTCCATCTGGTTTGAGTTCATCAAGGTGCTTAATTTCTGTAAAAGGGATTACCGAAACTTTAAGCCCTTTTTCCAATAGAGAAGCCAATATCGATTTTTTCCACCCAAAATCAATGAGTGCAATATGCATTGAACCTTCCCCATAGGTGTGAATGGTTTCTCTTTTAGATTGATAAACATGATCTTTCATTGGGATATCAAAAACCTCTGAAGGTTGTTGGGTCAGACACGCCTGACGCGTTCCCCCCTGGCGAATCACCTTCGTTACTGCTCTTGTATCCACTCCTGTTAGGAAAGGAACATGGTGTTTATTTAAATATTTTTTCAAAGAAATGGTCGATTGGTAATGAGTAGCTCGTTCTGCACAATGAGCCATAACTACTCCACTCACTTGTATTTGTTCACTCTCAGAGTCATGCTCGTTGATTCCATAGTTTCCGATTAATGGATACGTGAAGACAACGATTTGTCCCTTGTAGGAAGGGTCAGTCAACACTTCCTGATAACCCGTCATCCCAGTAAAAAATACGATTTCCCCTTGCACGCGTGCGTTCCATTCTTGCGAGGCTTCCCCTTGGAAAGAACGCCCTCCTTGTAAATTAAGATATCCTTGCATCATTTCACCCCATTAAATGAATATTTATTATATATGATGTATTTTTATACAATTTTGAGCCTAAAAAGGCGGTGTTCACCTTAGGTAGCGATCACCGCGCCTTTTTATTCACTTTTATGCATTTTGCATTTGGTCTTGTTCTTGCAAAACGGCAGCTAGAATTTTTACGGCTTCACTGATTTCTTCCTCCGAAACGTTTAACGGAGGGAGAAGCCTCACAACTTTAGGACCTGCGAGGACTGCCAGCAGTCCTTTTTCACGCAAGGTATGAATGATCTGGATTGCTTCCACATCTAATTCAATGCCAACCATAAGTCCTTGCCCACGAATTTCTTTAACCACATTCAAATCACCTAACTCTTCCCGTAGTTTCCCTTGAAGCCGTTCGCCTTTTTGTTGAACATCTTCAAGGAATTCAGTAGAAAAAATGGTTTCAAGTGTGGCGTTTACCGCTGCAGAAGCAAGCGGATTTCCTCCAAATGTTGTCCCGTGTGAACCAGCTGAAAAAGCCTCTTTATGATCCGCTTTCCCAAGCATAGCACCAACGGGAAAACCACTGCCGAGTCCTTTTGCCGACGTAACAATATCTGGATCCAATTGATGGTGTTCATAAGCGAAACGTGCGCCTGTACGCCCAATACCTGTCTGAACTTCATCAATAATCAATAGTGCTCCAATATTTCGGCACTTTTCCTGAATAGCCTGTAAGAAGGCGGCCGTTCCAGGTACGACTCCTCCTTCACCCTGGATGACTTCAACCATAATAGCCGCTACCTCGTCATCCTCTATTTGCTTCACAGCATCCACGTCGTTATACGGAAGATATTCAAAAGTCGGAAGCAACGTTCCGAAACCTTGCTGTATCTTTTCTTGACCCGTAGCACTCATGGTGGCAAACGTCCTTCCATGAAAGGACTGTTTAAACGTGATGATTTTTTCTTTTCCAGTATGTTTACGTGCCAGCTTAATGGCTGCCTCATTCGCTTCCGCACCGCTATTACAGAAGAAGACATGATCCAAATTGTTTCCTTCTGTCAATTTATCCGCAGCCTTTTCCTGAAGCGGAATTTGGTACAAGTTCGATACGTGCCAGACTTGATCTAGCTGTTGTTGTATTGCTCTTTGAACCTCTGGAGGTCGATGACCCAGGTTACATACTGCAATACCGGATACAAAATCTAGATAATCCTTTCCCTCATCATCCGTTACCGTTGTTCCAGAACCGGAAACGATCGTGAGAGGAAAACGGTTATAAGTTGGAAATAAACTCATTCGACCCCTTCCTTTCGTTTCGAACGAATCTTCGTTCCTTTCATACGATCGCCTTGAATCAGTGCTTGCTTTCCGCTGACAATCATTACTTCCTCGAGTTTGTCAGACAGGGCTTCTACAGCAGATTGGACTTTCGGGATCATCCCTCCGTAAATCCATCCGTGATCAATTAACGATTGGATCTCTTCAGGAGTGGAATGTTCAATGACTTCATCCTCCCTCAAAATCCCAGGAACATCTGTCACAAAAAGCAGCTTCTCAGCCTGAACGGCCCTAGCAATAGCCCCTGCTGCAATATCTGCATTAATATTGACGGTCTGCCCTGTCTTCGTTTTTCCAAGCGGAGCGACGACAGGAAGATACTCAGCGTTTAGGCACTGATAAAGAATGCCTGCCTCTACCTCTGCTACTTTTCCGACAAAACCAAGGTTTTCTTCATCTTCATAGTCAGCCGTTATTAAGGAGGCATCTGAACCTTTGAGACCAACTGCTTTAATCCCTTGTTTTAGAAGCTCTGAAGTGATTTTAGCGTTGACCTTGCCTCCCAGAGTCATTTCTACGACCTCAAGGGTTTGCTCATCTGTCTTCCTCAACCCTTTATGGAATTCACCTTCGATTTCCAAACGCGTCAAAAGAGAGGTGATGGCAGGTCCTCCGCCATGGACAATAATGCAATGGTAGTGACCGAGAAGCTCAGAAAAACTGTCATAAAACTCCTGAGTCAATTGATCAATAATACTTCCGCCCATCTTTACTACGATGATTGGTTTTTGATCAGGTGCGGTAGCTTGCGTTGATTTTGACATAGTCATACGTCAAGTCGCACCCCCAAGCCGTCCCTTTTCCTTCTCCTTCATGCAGTCGAATATCAATTTTCACTTCCGCATTACTCATATCTTCAGTCGCTTGCTCTTCTGAGAATGGACAAGGAGTGCCATCACTGAATACAAGCTGGTCTTCAATGTAAATATCACAACCATTTGGATCTACTGTCGCATCACTGTGACCGATTGCTCCTACAATACGACCCCAGTTAGCATCCAACCCATACATAGCAGTTTTAACGAGGCTTGAACCGACAACTTTTTTTGCGATGATACGAGCCTCTTCATTGGTGGAGGCCCCCTTCACGTTCACTTCAATCAGCTTAGTCGCTCCTTCTCCATCTCTCGCAACCTGCTTTGCTAAATCTTCACAAACAAGCTGAAGGGCTACCTGGAACTTCTCCCAATCCGGATGGTTCTCAGTGAGTGGATCGTGTTCGACGCTGCCATTCGCCATAGTCAGGACCATATCGTTCGTAGAGGTCTCCCCATCGACAGTGATCTGATTGAACGATTTTTCGATTGATTGGCTTAGCGCCGTTTGTAAAGCCTCCGTCTCAATCGTCGCATCCGTTGTGATAAATCCAAGCATGGTAGCCATATTCGGATGAATCATGCCTGACCCTTTTGCAGCACCACCAATCGTTACCGTTTTACCATCAATTTTCGTTTGATAGCAAGCTGATTTCTCACATGTATCTGTTGTTAAGATCGATTTTTGAAAATCATGAGCTCCTTCTCTGCTCAGTTCCACCGTTTCACAACCGTAAAAGATCTTCTCCATTGGAAGCTGTTCACCAATGACACCAGTAGATGCAACAGCTATATATTCTTCTGGAAGGCCAAATCGTTTAGCGATCATTTCACGCATTTTATAAGCATTTTCCAGGCCTTCTTTTCCTGTACATGCGTTTGCAACTGCGCTGTTAATGACCACTCCCTGAATTTTACCTGACTTTTCAATACCTTCTTGGGTAACTTTTAAAGGAGGAGCTTGAAAATGGCTTTGTGTATAGACAGCGGCCACAGAAGCAGGGGTATCACTCATCAGGAGCCCGAAATCCTTCTTCCTGTACCTGAGCCCGCTATGGACTCCACCTGATTGAAATCCAAGTGGTGATAAGATGTTTCCACCCTCAACTTTATCGATCTCATGGGTCTTTACTGTTTGAACCAATCCTTTTCTCCCCTTCTTATGGATAAGTAGGTAAAAGAGGAAGCCCTTCTCTTTCCTCATATCCAAATAATAGATTCATATTTTGTACTGCTTGACTGGCTGCGCCTTTCATTAAGTTATCAATAACAGAAACGATGGTTACCCTTCGCGTTCTTTCATCAACAGTTAATCCAATATCGCAATAGTTCGAGCCGTACACGTCTTTCGTACATGGGAATTCTCCTTCTTCCCTTACTCGTACAAATGGATGAGATTCATAATAAGAGGTGTAACGGTCAAGAAGATCTTGCGTTGAAAAATCTTCATTTAGTGAGAGATAAATCGTGGCCATGATTCCTCTTGTCATCGGAACTAGGTGAGTAGAAAATGTAATCGGCTTGGCTTCTGGATTCCATTGCTTCAGCTGTTGTTCCACTTCAGGAATATGCTGATGTTTATTTACTTTGTATATTTGGAAGTTTTCCTGGGTATGAGCAAAGTGAGTGATCGGATTCGGGTTTTTACCAGCTCCTGAAACCCCTGACTTTGCATCAACGACAATGGAAGCGGGATTTGCTAATTGCCCTTCTACTACAGGTCCCAAACCAAGTAGTGCAGCGGTTGGGTAACATCCTGGGTTGGCAATGACACTTGCTTTTTCAATTGCCTCTTTATTCCACTCCGGCAAACCGTATGTTGTCTGATCCAGCAAGGATTCAGGTGCCGGTTCTTTCTTATACCACTTTTCATATGTGTTTGGATCCTTCAGCCTTAAATCTCCAGATAAATCGATGACCTTTGCATGCCCTCCAACAAGCTTTGGTGTGAGATTACTAGATACGCCTGCTGGTGTAGCCAAAAAGATGACATCAAGGTCTTTCTTCATTGCCTCAGGATTCAGATCTTTCAGCTGATGCTTGCCCTCCACATGTAACTGGTTGTAAATATCTTCAAAATATTCACCTGCTTGTGATGAGGAATATAAGGTGAGTGTATCAATTTGTGAATGAGAGGTGAGCAGCCGAAACAGCTCTATGCCGCCATAACCGGTTGCTCCAACTATTCCTGCCTTCAATTTAAAACCACCTCTATGTATATTTATAATAATAACTGTATATTTACAATATTATTAACCCTACTCACTCATATGTCAATAGCCATTTTCCACTTCTTCGACAATTTACATTACTATAACGATTTTTATGTGCTTCAAGGTCCTGAAAATAAAAAAAGACCGGGGACAATGTCCCTGGTCTACTTAAACTTTTCTTACATGATTCTTAGAACTTCTTTTCCAATAAATCTACCGATCCATGAATAACGATTTCAACCTTCAGTTAGAGGAGAGTGAACCGGGAAACTAACTCTGTTCCCATGACCTGTTCACTCAGATGTGGAGTGAAACCATATTTATCGTTACCTAATCGAGACTCTTTTCCCAAACGTGATGATTTCGAGCCCTGTAATAATGATTAGGGGAAGGAAAATAGGCAGAGTCCTGCTTCGCAGAAAGCGGCCCGTTTTCCTTCCCCCTCTTCTCTAATAGCCGTACGAAACCAGATTAATTATACAGTGAACGATTGGAAAATGTTCTTTTCATTCATAGGATATACTTCACGATCAAGAAGGTGATTGATGATGACTTTATTCCTGTGGACGGCAAGCCCCAGGTTAGTAGAGCCAACTCCATGGGTATGAGAAATCCCGCTATGGACATACATTTCATTCTCGGATGGTTTCTGTTGCTTGAGACGATAATCAGCAGTCACTTTATAGCGGCCCTCGTCGTCCCATTCAAGGAAATCCTCCAGGTGATGCACAAATGCAGGTACGTTTGGCTTATACCCTGTAGCTGCAATGACCATTTCACTCTCATGAGTGAACTCCTCTTTCTTTTGCCAATGATAGCAGCTTAACTCATAAGTGCCGTCTGTCTTTTGTTTAATGTCATTGACTTCACTAAGAACCTGGAGACCAACATTCAGTTCATCACGACCTATAGAATACTCATACAACAAATTGTATATATCGTTGATGGTATGATTGCTAATCCCTTTATAATAAAGGCCTTGAGAGGCGAAGATTTCGTCCTTCTGCTTCTGTGGAAGTTGATAAAAATAATTCACGTAATCAGGGGAAAAATGCTCTAGGCTTAGTTTCGATTCTTCCATAGAAGCAAACCCTGGGGAACGCGTGATCCAATCCAGTCGAAATCCGCAGTTCCTCTGCTCCTTCAACAATTCACGGAAGGTCTCTGCAGCACTTTGCCCTGAACCTACGACTGTGATGGATTTCGCGTGACGGCAGCGCTCCTGATTAGGAAGGAAGTTTGCCGTATGAAAGACATCTTTTTCAGGAAGTCCTTGAAATGATTTCGGCATGACCGGTTCACTTCCTGTCCCCATTACCAAATTTTTTGCACGGTAAGCTGAGGTTTCATTTGTCGATAGATCCGTCACTTCCACCTCATAATAAGTTTCCGTTTCTTTGACGTGGCGCACACCTGTGACACGCTTTCCAAACTGACAGCTGTCCAATTGTTCTGCAACCCATTGGCAGTAGTCATTGTATTCTCGCCGTGGAATATCCAACCTTTGTAAAAAATAGAACTGATACATCCGGTCATTTTTGCTAATATAATTCAAAAAGCTATACGGGTTCGTAGGATCTGCCATCGTTACTAAATCAGCAAGAAAAGGAACCTGCAATTTCGTCCCCTCAATAAGCATCCCCGGGTGCCAGTCAAACCCTTCATTTTGTTCAAAGAACAGACTGTCCACCTGTTCAAACCCATCCAGTAAAGCTGCTAAGCTGAGGTTGAAAGGCCCAACCCCTACACCAATTAAGTCATACATCTTCTCTTGTTGTCCCATCAAAATTCACTACTCCTTTTTCTGAAGAGCCACCCTCTTCAGAAATCTTTACCGCTAGTTATATGGTACCATAATCACACGAAAACTATAATAGCGATAAATAAGATGCATTCTGAGGTGAATTTATTGAACGAACTATCTTGGAAAAAAGTAACGAAGCGAAATAACTTATTGGATTATTTACTGCTTGCAGATGAAGACAAAGCCATTGTTCAAGAATACATCAATGAAGGGGAAATGTTTGAGCTATTTTGCGAAGGCAGATCCGTTGGTGTCTGCTTGTTTACTTTTCCTGACCAGCAAACAGTAGAAATTAAAAATATAGCGATCCTTGAGGATTACAGAGGCTTAGGAATAGGCAGCAACACGATTAAGATCGCTGTCACCTATTATAAGGAGAAAGGCTTTCAGCAGCTGCTCGTTGGAACAGCGAATTCAAGTATTGGGAATTTTGCCTTTTACCAAAAAGCCGGCTTTCGTTTTTATGATATTCGAAAAGATTTCTTCCTCACCTATCCTGAGCCAATTTTTGAGAATGGGATAAGAGCTATAGACATGATTGTTTTCCAGCTTCCCTTAAGAAAGTAATTAGGACAAAAAGGAATCATTGTCAAAATTCGCTATAATTTATTAGAAAATTCGATTATTTTTCAGAATATTTAAAAATACTGTTGAAATTTCAATAGACATGAAATATACTTTACACAAGTTATTGAAAACGGTTTCAAAAATCGCAACTATTGTTTTAGCAAGCATTTATCTCTTTTCATTTAGATATTTTTGAAATCGGTTTCAATAATTCATAAGCAAGAGAGGAGGTTTGATAGTGGTAACGATTGATGATGTAGCCAGGCTGGCTGGACTCTCAAAATCAACTGTTTCAAGGGTAATAAATAACTACCCCCACGTTTCTCCAGCAAAGAAGCAAAAGGTATATCAAGCTATGGATGCACTTGGCTATGTCCCGAACTCTTCTGCACGCAGTCTCCGGAACAAAAAAACGCAAATGATTGCGGTCCTTGTCCCAAGACTCATGAACCCTTTCTTCGGTCAGTTGGTTGAATCCATGGAGATCGAAGCCACCAAAAACGGGTTTCAGCTATTGATTTGTCAGACAATGTACTCCAAAGAGACAGAGCTTGGCCACTTGGAATTATTAAAAATGAAACAAGTGGACGGCATGATCTTAGCTTCCCTGGAAAACGAATGGGAGACCGTTTCTGAATACTTACCTTATGGCCCATTAGTGATGTGTAACGAGTTTGAGGATTCCGCTAATATTCCTATCATTAAGCTGGATCAAATTCACGGGGGATATATAGCGACGAAGCACTTGCTCAGGCAAGGACACCGTAAGCTTGCCTATTGTACAGGCGGCCACAAGAGCATGGTTGGCCAACATAGAAAAATAGGTTTTGAGAAAGCCCTGAAAGAACATGGTTTGACGTTTGAGAATAGGTACGGGTTTTTCAGTGCTTACTCTATTGAACATGGCATTGAAGTTTTCAAACAAATCCACCAGATGAAAGACCCTCCCACAGCTGTTTTTACAGGCAGTGATGAAGTTGCTGCCGGTATCATTACCGGTGCGAAGGAATATGGTGTTGACGTGCCAGGCGAACTTTCAGTCATAGGCTTTGACAATCAAGTGATCTCAAAGATTATGGATCCGAAGATTTCCACTGTTGAACAACCGATTGAGCTTATGGCACAGCAATCCATCCAAGTTTTGATTGAGACGATTAAAAGTAAGGATTTCCCTAAACGAGAGCGATATGAATTCCCTCTCGAACTCATCATCCGAGAATCAACAGTAAGCGGCCCTTTAAGAGCTGTATAACATTCGAACAATAATTAGGAGGTTAATTGATGAAAGCAAAACTATGGTTTTTGTCTATCCTGTTCATTTTGGTATTAGCATTAGTCGGATGCAGCGGAGGCGGAGATGACTCAGGTTCTGAAGATACAAGTGGAGAAGAAGGTACTTCAGAAAATAGTGAAGGCGAATCTTCCGATGAAGTCGTCACGTTAACGTGGGCACGTGGTCAAGACTCTACACAAGCTTCTGAGAAATTGATTGAGGAGTTCAACAAAAAGAACCCTAACATCCAAGTTGAACTTCGTGAAATGCCTTCAGACACAGGCCAGCAGCACGACGCTTATGTAACTCAGCTGAACGCTGAATCCTCTGAAATTGACGTCATGGATATGGACGTTATCTGGCCTGCAGAGTTTGCACAAGCAGGATATGTTCTTGAACTAGACCGCTTTATCCAGCGTGATGGAATTGACATGGACAAGTACAACCAGGGAGCTGTATCTGCAGCAAACTTCAACGGAAAACAGTGGGCAATGCCTAAGTTCATCGATACAGGAATGCTTTTCTATCGCACAGATATCGTTAGTGAAGATGAAGTACCTCAAACATGGGACGAACTGATCGAATCGGCTCAGGCGAAAAAAGGTGAAGGTGGAACAGAATTCGGTTACTTGATGCAAGCGAAACAATACGAAGGTCTTGTTTGTAATGTGGTGGAATTCATCCACGCTTACGGCGGACAGATTCTTGATGATAGCGGTGAAGTTGCTGTCGATAGTCCTGAAACAGTCAAAGGGATTTCTAAGCTAGTCGAGATTGCCAACTCTGATTTCGTTCCAGGAAACATCAACACATTTACGGAAGTTGAATCACACACAGCGTTCATCGAAGGCCAATCTCCTTACATCCGTAACTGGCCTTACCAGTGGAACCTTGCCAATGATGAAAATGAGTCGGAAATCGTAGGAAATGTGGGTGTCGCTCCCCTACCAGCTGGTGATGAAGGCAGTGCAGCCGCTCTAGGTGGATGGATGGCTGGAATTAACAAATATTCTGAGCACAAAGAAGAAGCTTGGGAATTTGTTAAGTTCATGACAGGACCAGAAGGCCAGAAGATCTCCGCAATCTATGGTGGACTAGCTCCTACCCTACCAGAACTATTTGAAGATGAGGAAATTCTTGAGGCTAACCCATTCTTCAAAGAAGAAGGTTTCCAAAAAGCTCTAGAAGGTGCCGTATCACGACCAGTTGCACCTAACTACCCTGAAGTTTCTGAAATCATTCAAATCAACGTTTCTAAAGCCATTGCAGGTGAACTTACTCCTGAGGAAGCAGCTGCAACAATGGAAGAAGAACTGAACAACGTCATGCAATAAATTGGTTAAACCGATTTAGCCTTCAAGTTGTACGACAGCTTGGAGGCTGAATCCTTTATGCCCCAAAAGGAGGGACTACCTTGGCAAAAAGCTTAAACGACTCGCAGAAGAAGGAAAGAAGACTCGGTTATTTACTCGTCGCCCCTTCATTGATACTTATATTAGCCATTGCAATATGGCCTGTTATCCAGTCCTTTTACTTTAGTTTATTTGACTACCGATTGAACGACCCTGCAAAATCCGATATCCACTTTTCCTACACCCTAGACTTAGAACAGTATTTAGACAGTCAGCCTTTCCTAATTACTGCACTTGATGATGAAATCGAAGAAGCACCTCCACAAGTTGCTTCGACATTAGAAGATATTAAAAGCAACATGCAAGCTTACGATGAAGAATTAGTGCAAGATGAAAAGATTGCAAAAAGATATGAGCAAGTGAATGAGAAACTCTTCAACTTTGAAATCCCTAGTGATGATTTAAAGTTCGTTGAGATCGATCGCTCATTTGGTGAAGACTTCAAGGAAACATTTGAACAAGTAGAGCGGCGTTTGAACGAACTTGAAGATCAGGAAGCATTGACTGATGCAAACCGACTGACAGGTTTAGCAAACGCTATTAATGACAGTATCATCGAGCCAAATTTCATCGGTTTTAGCCACTATGAAAAAAATCTAACAGATACACGGATGTGGCGTTCCTTAATGAATACGGGGATTTTCACACTCGTTTCCGTTGGATTTGAGCTTGTGCTTGGTATGGGAATTGCATTGTTAATCAATAAAGCATTCTTCGGGCGTGGGCTCGTGCGTGCTTCCATTCTGATTCCGTGGGCCATTCCTACAGCGGTATCCGCCCTCATGTGGAAATTCCTTTACGATGGTCAGAACGGTATTGTCGCCCACTTCTTTGAACAGATTGGGATTATCGATTCTATGAGTAGTCTCTTAACCACACCGGTCGGGGCTATGGCAGCCGTTATTTTAACAGATGTATGGAAAACAACTCCATACATGGCATTATTGCTGCTAGCAGGACTACAAACGATTCCTACCTCTCTTTACGAAGCAGCTAGTATTGATGGTGCCAACAAGTGGAAACAGTTCCTAAAGATCACGTTGCCTTTAATGAAATCTAGTATTCTAGTAGCTCTCCTTTTCCGTACGTTAGATGCGTTCCGCGTATTTGACTTGATCTTCGTTCTGACAGGCGGTGGACCAGCGAACTCAACAGAAACGATCTCAATACTCGCCTACAAAGTCATGTTCTCACAAACGAACTTCGGAGAAGGCTCTGCGCTTGCCGTTATTGTTTTCATCTGTGTAGCGATTATTTCAGCGATCTATATTAAGTTCCTTGGTTCAGACCTTCTTGGGGACGGAGCTAAAAAATAAAGGAGTGAGAAGAAATGAATAAAAAAGCAGGCGTACGTTTTTACCTGTTCTTAGCGATCTTTGTATTTGTCATTATGTTCCCGTTCCTTTGGATCCTTCTTAGCTCCATTAAACCTTTATCGGAGCTCTTCGGCCCTCAAGCGTTCAATTGGTTTACAAGCGATCCGACGTTCCAAAGTTACGTGTCCGTATTTACAAACTATCCATTTTTAACTTATTTATGGAATAGTACAGTGATATCAACCATTACGACCGTCTATACCGTATTTGTAGCAGCTTTTGCAGCTTATGCAATTGCACGGCTTCGCTTCCGCGGGAAATCCATCATTCTAGGTGTTGTATTATCCGTTTCGATGTTCCCGCAAATTGCAACCATCTCCCCTATCTATATTTTCTTGAAAAATGTAGGGCTTACAAACAGCTACTTAGGGTTGATCATCCCTTATACAACGTTCGCTTTGCCACTTTCCATCTGGTTACTTGTGACTTTCTTCCGCAAGATTCCTTTTGACTTGGAAGAATCAGCAAAGATGGATGGTGCGTCTATGATGCAAACGTATTTCCGTATCATTTTGCCGTTAGCGATTCCGGGGATTTTCACAACAGCGATTCTTGTGTTTATTGCAGCGTGGAATGAATTCCTATTCGCTTTGACAATCAACACAGCGGAAAGCTATAAAACTGTTCCTGTTGGTATTGGGATGTTCCAGGGTCAATACACGATTCCCTGGGGAGAGATCTCAGCTGCTACGGTAATCGTAACGGTACCGTTAGTCATCATGGTTCTATTCTTCCAGCGACGTATTGTTTCCGGTTTGACTTCAGGTGCCGTCAAAGAGTAATGAGAGGAGAATGAAATTATGTCAAAATCCACTCAGTGGTGGAAAGAGTCAGTTGTCTATCAAATCTATCCCAGGAGCTTCAATGACAGTAACGGGGATGGGATCGGTGACATTGAAGGAATTATTCAGAAGCTTGACTATCTCGTAGAACTCGGAATCGATGTGGTCTGGCTCTCCCCTATTTACAAGTCGCCGAATGATGATATGGGATACGATATTAGTGATTATCAAGACATCATGGCAGAGTTCGGAACACTTGAGGATTGGGACAGATTAATTACTCAAATGCATGAAAAAGGCCTGAAACTCGTCATGGACCTCGTTGTCAATCATACTTCTGATGAGCATCCATGGTTTGTAGAAGCAAGGAAGTCGAAAGATAACCCTTATCGAGACTATTATATTTGGCGGCCTCCAAGTGAAGATGGAAAAGAGCCAAATAACTGGCAGTCATTTTTCAGCGGCTCTGCCTGGCAATATGATGAAGCGACAGAAGAATACTATCTGCATTTGTTTACGAAAAAGCAGCCGGATTTAAACTGGGAGAACCCTGAAGTTCGTCATAAAGTCTACGACATGATGAGATGGTGGTTAGACCGCGGTGTCGATGGTTTCCGAATGGACGTCATTAATCTTATTTCCAAAGTGGAAGGACTGCCAGATGCTCCTATCGCTAAGCCTGAAGAAAAATATCAATGGGGCAGTGATTTTTTCGCAAACGGTCCCCGCTTTATGGAATTCATGAATGAAATGAAAGAAGAAGTGCTGGACCATTATGATATTCTCACGGTTGGTGAAACTGGATTCGTCACCCCTGAAGAAGGAAAACAGTTTACAAACGAAGAAGACGGCGTACTGTCTATGCTCTTTCAATTCCAACACATGGATATTGATGCTCAGCCTGGAGGGCAAATGGGCAAGTGGGAGATCAAAGACTGGAAGCTTACTGAATTAAAAGAAATTATGTCTAAGTGGCAGGTTGAGCTTTACAACAAAGGCTGGAACTCTTTGTATCTTGAAAATCATGACCAGCCCCGTTCGGTCTCGCGATTCGGTGATGATGAGGAGTACCACAAGGAAAGCGCGAAGATGCTTGCCACCTGGTACCATATGATGCAAGGAACACCATATATTTACCAGGGGCAAGAACTCGGCATGACAAACGTCCACTTCCCTTCGATTGAAGATTATAAAGACGTAGAAATCATCAATTTATGGAACGACCTTGTCGAGACCAGAGGCTATGACCCAGACAAAGTCCTCCACTCTATTCATGAAAAAGGTCGTGACAATGCACGCACCCCTATGCAGTGGGATGATTCCAAGAATGGCGGCTTTACAGATGGCACCCCTTGGATCAAGGTGAATCCAAACTACAAAGAAATAAATGCGGAAGCAGCCTTAAAGGATCCGGACTCCATTTTTTATCACTATAAAAAACTTGTCCAGCTGCGCAAAGAGCACGATGTCATTGTTTATGGCGAGTATGAACTCGTATGGGAGAGCGACGAACAAGTTTATGCTTATACTCGTACTTACGAAGATCAGTCTCTTCTCGTGATTGCAAACTTCAAAAAAGAAAAACTTGAACGAGAATGGCCTGAGAACTTCCATTACAATGAAAGTGACGTTTTGATTCAGAATTATGATGAAGCTCCTAAAGTTGAAGATGGCAAGCTGACACTTCGCCCTTACGAAGCTGTCGTGTATAAGTTTTAATTAGGAAAAGCGGCCCTTATTGGGTCGCTTTTTATTATTGTTCCTTAACTGTGCAGGATTGTTCCCTAACTACAAAAGATTGTTCCTTAATTCTCCGTATTGTTCCCGCGCGTGTTCCAATTGGTCCCCTAACTCATTCATATTGTTCCTTATCCCTAATAAGGTAGACACCATTTTCATAAAAAACCAAAATGTGCACATGCTAACCAAAAATCTACTTGAAAGGAGCATGTGCGGTGAAACGGGATAAAACAGAAACACAAAATCAGAAGCAAAATGATAAACAACAAGAAAACCAGACTCCTCCTCGCCCACTCATTCCTTCTGTAGATAAAAGCGTCGACTTTATTAAAGAGTCACTAGGAAACAGTTCTGACCTTGTTGTAAGAAGATTCATGATCAATAAGTCTCCGTGCGCTGTATTGTATATCGACGGAATGGTAAATAAGGAAACCATTCAGAATTTTATTATGGAAGCCCTCATGCTCGAGATGCCTCCTAAACGCGCATCTGTCCGTCGTTTATATGAAATGATTAAAGATGCTTCATTACCTATCGGTGAGCTTAGTGAACTTGATAATTATGAAGATTTATTCAAACGGTTATTATCTGGTGAAACGATCTTTCTGTTAGATCGAGAAGAAAAATCTTTAGCAGCAAGTACCAGAGGCTGGAGAGACCGTGGGGTACAGGAAACGACTTCAGAAAGTGTTATCCGTGGGCCTAAAGAGGCGTTCACAGAAACACTGCGCACCAACACCTCTCTGCTACGAAGAAAAATTAAAGACTCAAAACTAAGAATTGATGCTAAATCAATCGGAAAGATGACAAATACAGATGTTGCTGTTGTCTACCTTGAAGGGACTGCTCAGGATTCTGTTGTCAAAGAAGTTCATAAACGTTTAGACCAAATTGACATTGACAGCATTCTTGAGAGTGGCTATTTGGAAGAGTATATCCAAGATGCCCAGTACTCTCCTTTTCCAACAGTTTATTATTCAGAAAAACCCGATGCCATCGCTGCGGGGATTCTAGAAGGGCGTGTCGCTATTATTACGGATGGAACCCCTGACGTTTTATTGTGTCCTGCCCTATTCGTAAACTTCTTTCATTCCAGTGAAGATTACTATCAACGTGCAGATATTGGAACGCTCATTCGTATTCTACGATTAATTTGTTTTAACATCGCTTTATTTATGCCGTCCTTGTATATTGCTTTTACCACTTTCCACCCTGAGATGATCCCATCTCAACTACTAGTCAGTCTTGCTGCTCAAAGAGAAGGTGTGCCCTTCCCTGCCTTCGTAGAAGCTTTAATTATGGAGCTGACCTTTGAGATTCTAAGAGAAGCAGGAGTGCGATTACCAAAACCTGTAGGTTCAGCTGTGTCTATTGTTGGAGCCCTCGTCCTTGGGAATTCGGCGGTGCAAGCAGGGCTTGTTTCACCAGCAATGGTTATTGTCGTTGCGATTACTGCAATCAGTAGCTTTGTTGTCCCATCATATAATATGGCGATTCCAATTCGAATCATTAGGTTTATATTTATGGTTCTGGGAGCGACATTTGGATTATTCGGAATCATCCTTGGTCTGATAGCCATGGTCTTCCACTTAACCAGTTTGAAATCTTTTGGAGTCCCTTACATGTCGCCCTTCGCTCCTTTTGTTCCCAAAGATCAAAAGGATGTTTTACTTCGACTCCCTCACTGGGGGCTGTTTTCCAGACCATCCTCGTTTGTTAAAGAGAATGAGAAACGAACAAGCCCTTCATCAAAGGAGAACTGATTATGAAATGTAAACCCAAGGCTCTTTCCATAATTACACGAACTCTTTTAGTGATGAGCTGCTTACTTATCTTGTCAGGATGTTGGAACAGCAGGGAATTGGATGAATTGGGAATTGCTGTTGCCATTGGAATTGATAAAAATGATGATAATCAATATAAAATCGCCGTACAAGTGATCAATCCTTCTGAAATTGCGACAGATGCACCAACCACTCGCCCACCAGTATCAACTTATACGACAACGGGTGAAACAATCTTTGAAGCTTTTAGGTTACTGGCGAAGAAATCCCCAAGGAAAATTTACTTTTCTCAACTTCGCTTAGCTGTCCTGAGTAGTGAAGTTGCAGAAGAAGGCATTATGCCTATCTTAGATTTTCTTTATCGAGATCATGAATTTAGAACATCTTTTTACGCTGTAGTAGCCAAGAATGCCTCAGCAGAGAGTATATTGAGTATCATTACCCCGTATGAAAAAATTCCAGCAAATAAGGTGATGAGCTCTATAGATACGACAGAAAAAAACTGGGGAGCAGCTAAGGGAGTATCCATAGATAAATTGATTTCTGCCATTAAAAGTAAAGGAGAAAATCCTGTGTTGAGCGGTATAAACTTAATTGGAGAAGAAGAACTTGGAACAAATATCAGCAACGTCGAAAACGTCGATGCTCCTACAAAGCTTGAAATTGATTACCTTGCCATGTTTAAAGATGACAAACTTGTAGGCTGGTTGACGGAGGAACAGAGCCGGGGATTGAACTTTGTCACAGGAAACATAAATAGTGCGATCATCACAGAGCCTTGTGATGATGGAAAGTTAAGCATTGAAATTCTAAGATCTCAAGCCTCTATGAAGTCGAAGATCAAAAGTGACAGACCTGTGGTGACTATTGAAATTGAAACAGAAGGAAATGTAGGTGAAATAGATTGTAAAATTGACCTTAGTAAACCAGAATCTCTTGACAAGCTCAATAAAAAAGTGGACAAAGCGATCAAAGAGATGATTGAAGCAAGTATTCAAACAGCTAAAGAGTCTGGCAGTGATATCTTTGGATTTGGAAACGTTGTCCATCGTGATAACCCTAAGTATTTCAAGAAAGTAGAAAAAGATTGGAATAGCCAGTTCAAAGAGTTAGAAGTCGAAATAAAAGTGAATACAGAACTTCGAAGAAAAGGAACTGCCACCCAGCCAATTAACAAGGAAGGATAGTGAGCTAAGATGTGGCACACCCTATTAGTAATTTCTGCTTCGATTGGTATCTTTCTATTAGAGTTCCCAAGGATGAAACGAGCCAAAAAAAAGAAGGAAATGTGGTACTTCACCATCCTGCTTTTCATTATGACCTTCATAGCTGTCCTAGAAAGCAGAGGAGTGGAGCTGCCTAACCCGCTAGACTATATTCAATCGTTTTATCGAGCCATTCATTCATGGTTCGGGTTCTAACATAAAGAAAGGATCGAATGGTATGGATAAACAAATCATGGATAATCAAAAAATAAGTCCCCGTCAATACATGCTGATTGTCATCCTATTTACAATCGGTAGCTCGATCCTTATTGTCCCTACTCCTTTAGCCGTCCAGGCAAAGCAGGATGCCTGGATCGCGTTAATACTTTCGATTTTGTTAGGCAGCTGCCTCATCCTCTTTTACAATAAAATCGGGGAATTATCTGCTGGGAAGACATTTGTCCAAGCATCCAATTATGTGTTTGGCGCATGGTTTGGCAGAATTCTCAGCTTTTTTTATCTATCCTTCATCTACATTTTGGCTGCGCTTGTACTAAGAAACATCGGCGATTTCATGACAACTCAAATCATTCCTGAAACTCCACTGCAGTTTACACATATTCTCTTTCTACTTGTCATCATCGCCAGTGCTTATTTGGGTATAGAAACGATTGGCCGTTCTGCTGAGATATTCATGCCCTGGTTGGTTCTCTTGATTATTTTTTTGACTATTTCTTTGACACCACAAATCAGTCTGGATAATCTAAAGCCTATGTTCGAAAATGGTGTGACGCCAATTTTAAGTGCTTCAACTATTCTAGTTGGAACTCCTTTACTGGAGATGGTCACTCTTTTAATGATTTTTCCCTATGTAAAAGAAAGCAAAAAAACTAGGCACGGTTGGCTATTGGGAATGTTGTTGGGCGGGGGATCGCTATTTTTGATTACACTTTTATGCCTCCTTGTCCTGGGTAGTGATCTTACTGCCCTAAACGCTTATCCTAGTTATAGAATTGGGCAGAAAATCAATATAGCAGGCTTTTTAGAAGGGCTGGAAATCATTGTAGCCATCATATGGATGATCACGATCTTTTTCAAATTGGTTGTGCTTTATTATGCATCTTCCATCGGCATAGCCCAATTTCTTAAGATGGACGACCACAGACCTTTACTTCTCCCCTTAGGAATTGGGATGGTGGTTCTATCGATCGTTGCCTACCCTGATGTCGCTTATTTCGAAACGTTTGTCGGTGAGATATGGTTATCGTATGCCCTAACCCATGGTCTCTTTTTACCTTTCTTATTATGGATCGGTCTTGTGATAAAGAAAAAAAGGAAAGAAAAGAAAACGACATAAAAGGAGGCGTACCTATAACAGGCACGCCTCCTTTCTTCTATACTTCATCTGTACTTAGAGCGTTTAAGATCACTTTTTTCAGTTGAGGAGTCAGTTCCTTCAAACCTTCTACACTATAAATACCTGTAAAGTATTGAATCACAAGTCCATCTACAAAAGAAACGAGATAGGAGGCTCCATTTGAAGTATGAATCATTGGGTACCTATCCTCTTTGTCCAACTCAGTGAGCTTTTCCTGTAAATGATCCACCATTTCGTTAAAAGCCCCACTGAAAGTTGTTCGATAAATTTCTCCTTGTGTATAACGGCTCATGACTGCTTTAATCAAATCAATATTTCGATCGTTATACTCCCAGGAATCATATAAAAATTGCTCTATGAAATCCTCAACAGTTGAGCTGGAGTTATCTTTCAATGCCTTTACGTAGTCATCCTCCAATTGTTTAAGAATTCGATCCATATCTTCGTGTGAAATTCGATGTTCCATCTTCTCACTCCCTCTTTATGTTGCGAGTACGATTCCCAACATGAGAAGATTTCACACATTTTCCATATATTTACTTAATGAAGCCGACTGCGAATTTGACTTTTCAACTTAGATTTCACAACAGATATCATTCATACAACATAACTAGATAAATGCGCTTAACTTACGATAACTAAATCATGAGCCACTTGCAGGGGCGCTTCTGTATGATCGATCACATCTTCTACCGTATATGTTGGCATGATTTCTTTTAACACTAAGCCACTACCTGTTACTTCAATAACAGCCATATCCGTGATAATCATGTTCACGCACCTTTTAGCAGTCAGTGGAAGCTTACATTCTTTTAATATCTTAAAATGACCATTTTTACTGACATGGCACATTACGACAATTACTTTCTTAGCCTTCTGAGCAAGCTCCATCGCCCCTCCTATTCCTGGGATACGTTTGCCTGGAACAATCCAGTTGGCAAGGTCTCCCTTCTCACTTACCTCAAGTCCACCAAGAATAGTAATGTCCAAACAACCTGAGCGTATAATTCCGAACGCCGTTGCACTGTCAAAATAAGAGGCCCCTGGAACAACGGTAACAGGGTAACCTCCGGCATTGCATAACATCGCATTTTCATCTCCTCGTTCTGGCGACTTGCCCATGCCTAACACACCATTTTCTGCTTGGAACATGACCTGTTTTTCCTGAGGAATGTGATTGGCTACAAGCGATGGTATTCCAATCCCTAGATTTACTATCATGCCATGTTCTATTTCCTGTGCAGCCCTTTTAGCAATAAGATTACGCCTATCTACTCCCATGCCCATTTCCAGTTCACCCCCTCCGTATGAATGACCATATCTACGAAAACACCCGGTGTCACAATACATTCCGGATCAAGCTCTCCTGCCGGAACTACCTCTTCTGCTTCTGCAATGGTGTAGTTGCCTGCCATTGCTACGAGGGGGGCAGTGTTACGAGCACTAGTGTCGTAGATCAAGTTACCAAACGTGTCCGCTTTTTTCGCATAAACGATGGATACGTCCGCTTTCAAAGGGGTTTCCAATAAGCACTCCTTATTTCCTACAATTATTTTCTTCTTTCCTTCTTCCACCATGCTGTCAACTCCGACATCAATCAGAATCCCTTCAAGACCTACACCACCAGCTCTTATGCGTTCGGCAAGTGTTCCTTGTGGTGAAAATTCAACCTCCAGCTTCCCTTCCGTCATCAATTGACCTGCGACAGGATTGGAGCCAATATGTGAGGCAATCAGTTTTTTAGCTCTTTCTTCACGTATGACTTTTCCTATACCGATGTGAGGAAACCCAGCATCATTTCCTATAAGCGTAAGATCCTTGACTCCCTTTTTCAAAATGGCGTCAATGATGGTAGGGGGATTTCCTATCCCGCCGAACCCTCCATACATAAGCGAGCAACCATCATTTATATGAGAAATCGCCTGTTCAACAGTAGCCACTTTATTAATAGGCATTTTTCTCTGTTGTACCATACGCCATCACACTCCTATCCGATGGAATCTACAACCCCTTGGACACTTAAATCCTCTTGAATTTCATCTACCATCTTTTCAAATAGATTGACTAGTAAGTCTACTTCTTGCTTCGTGATATTTATAGGTGGAGCAATAATGACTGCATCACCACCTCCACCTTCTATACCAGCTGTAGCCGGATATATCAGCAACCCCTTGTCACGAGCTGTTTCCACGAGTTTACTTGTCAGTGAAAGCTCCTTTTGAAAAGGGTGCTTGGTGAGAATGTTCGACACAAACTCAACACCGATCATCAATCCTTTTCCACGGATATCACCAATGATCGGATACTTCACAGCTACCTCCTTTAAAAGATTCATCAAATAATTGCCACTGACTTCAGATTTTTGGACAAGATCGTTTTTCTCTATATAATTGATCACGGCCAGTGCAACTGCTGCCGATTGAGGATTAGCACTATATGTGTGACCGCTCATCACAGAAGCTGATCCTGCCAGAATGGGCTTCATTACCTTTCCACTGGCAAGCGTGGCAGCCATCGGGGTATAGCCTGCACTCATTCCTTTACCTAGTGCAATGATGTCAGGTTTAACTCCCCAATGCTCCATTGCGAACATTTTCCCTGTCCTGCCTATTCCAGTCATCACTTCATCAGCAATGAACAATATATCGTGATCATTACAGATTTCTCTAACCATCTGATAATAGCCTTCAGGCGGGACAATCACCCCTCCAGCAGCACCGACAATTGGTTCTGCTATGAACGCGGCGATGTTGTCTGCCCCTTCACGCCGGATAGCCGTCTCCAATTCATTTGCACACATCAGCTGACAGCTTGGATATTTTTGATTGAATGGACAACGGTAACAATTCGGGGAAGATATGGTAGGTAATCTCTCCAGCAATGATACAAACCGTTCTCTTCTACCTATATGACCAGACATAGATAAAGCCCCCATTGTAATCCCGTGATAGCTGGACCATCTGGAAATGACTTTATTTTTCCGAAAGTTTCCTTTCTCCTGCCAGTATTGTATGGCTATTTTTAATGCTGTTTCCGTAGCTTCTGAACCACTGTTCACAAAAAAAGAAAAATATTCATCTTCTTCTCCGAAAACTAGCTGGTTCAATTTTTCTGCAAGCTTCTCCGCAGGTTCTGTTGTGAACTGAGAACGATAAACGAAGGAAATCTTCTTTGCCTGTTCATAGATAACTTCGATGATTTCAGGAACAGCATGACCAATACTAGATGTAACAGCGCCTGAAGATCCATCCAGATATTTTTTTCCTCTTTTGTCATAAATGAATACACCCTGTCCATACATGGCTGTCGGATAAAAATCTCGCATTACCGGTTTGATAAGATAGGATTGATTCATGGTTGTCCCTCCTTCACACACCTATTTTAGAAAATTTGTATTTGCTCGTTACTCCCTTTCAGCAGATGAGCGCCTTAAAATACAATTGGCTAATGCAGATTACAAAACTGATCAGTATTGATATTGCACAAAGTCTTATCAATCAAATTGATGAGTCTCTGTTAGATATTAGTTTTTAAACCTAATAGGGGTATTTACCTTAATAAAAAATGGGGCCAAGCTACACCAGGGTGCGGTGGACTAGAAAGTAAACTCTATATTCGTAAAGATTCATTGAGAAGAAAAAAACAGAAAATCTGAACAGACAAAAGAAACAGCTCTTGCCCTCAAGGAAGCTCTTGGGGAAGAAAACTTAAAACATGTAGCTGCCTGCTTTAAAAGGTTGTCAGTAGAAGTGGATAAAGTAAACCAGATTCAACAAGAACGATTAAGAGAGCTTGCGCAGCGTGTGTCGTGAAAGTCACTCCAGCATCTAAGCTATATTCAGCGGGCGTTCGGATCTTTGTAATTCAACCATACACTGAAAAGAGTCACACCCACCTTAATGGAAGGAAGGTGTTCTCCTATCATAAAATAGAACGTCTTTCTTTTTTCAAGTCATACTTCATAACTCCCTTTTAGTTCCATAAGGTCATGACCAGCATAATTCCTTTGTATCCAAATTGGATTCCGAAGCCTATCAAAACTAAACTTGCCATGCCATGCACCCACTTCAATAGAGATGGATTGGCGAGTAGTCGCCCAAAGTGAATCGTAAAAGCAAGATTTACATTCCATAACCCTATCCCTATGAAGACTAATGAACTGATCAAAAAAGAATGAAATAAATTTTCCTCCTGAAAAGCTCCACTCAATACAGAGCCATAAATCCCAATCCAAAAAAGCAAGTTCATTGGATTAGTTCCAGCTATGAGAAATCCTCTAATAAAAGATGACCTTCTTACATTACTTGTACGATCCCCTCTCTCTAATGAGTGCTTTCCACTTTGATCTATATGAGTTGAACGTAGGCTTGTCCAACCCGTTTGTATAAGGACAATACATCCAACAAGCATCAGGCTAACCTTTACCCACGTCCATGATAAGAGTGTAGCGATGCCCAGGAACATCGCCCCCATTAATAATAAATCCGAAGACATACCTCCCAGCCCTACAAACAATGCCGGCCAGAATCCAAAAGCAAGTCCTCTTTTAATAATTTCTATATTAATCGGCCCTACGGGAGCTGCAATGGACAAACCAAGTATAATATACCCTACTGTAATCGCTATCATAGGAATCCCCCATTGTACACACGCTTAGTTAAATACATGTAAGAGGTAAACAAAATAGAACAATAAAAAAAGAGACAATGGCTTGTCCCTTTTTTATAATAAATAAATTAGTCCACAACAATATAAGCTATCATCGGCCCGTTGGAAGCGATGTCGGAGTGAGTATTACAAATCAGGCGATAAAACCCTTCTTTTTCAAATTTTAAGTCTACGATAGTCTCTTTTCCTTGCTGTACAACTCCTTTGACATCTGTCCCTTCAATGTAGAATGGATGTTCTTTTCCATTTACTCCATAAATACTTAACCTGAATGGTTCATCTTTTTCTACAAAAATTGTCCCTGGGTCCCAGCGATAAGCTTCAATCTTCTTACCATCAGCCGTTTCTGCCTTAAATTCTCCTGTAACGAGATTGATCATTCGGGGTTCGGTATTGACGGGTTCCGATGTAGTAGCTACGGCGCCTTTCCAGAAGAAGCTTCCTAGATAATAGGCAGCTAATGCGATCAGGATGGCTCCCGCTATCCAAGCAATTTTTCTGGCCGACAAGATGATGGCGTCCATTTGCATCCCTCCTAAGCATGTTTGCTAATGTATATGCACCACATCCTTAAGAACTTGTCTCTTTTTTTAAAATCCGTCCATTTAGCATAGCTTTACAGAAGCAGCTTCTTCAACAAACGCCTCCTTATCCTAAAGACTTGAATTCAAAATAATAGCTTTGTTTAGATGGGACTGTTCCCGTTACCTAGTAATCTGGAAAGGTCGGAGGGGAAATGGCTCGCTTTCCGCGGGGATGACGGCAAGCTTCCTCGGTTTACCAACCTGCGGGATCTTGCCAGCCATTCCATTCCCGCAGGAGTCTCACCATTTCCCCTCCCACCTTTACGTTTATTGAATTGAACGGAAACACCCTTATGAGGTAGTAAATTCTCCATTTGAGAAGCACACTTATTGTACTTGTACTAAATAAACGGGCTCAGAGGAGTTTTTACACTCTGTTGTTAGAGGAATTCATAAAACTATCCTCTGGATACTGTAAAGGTTCGTTAAAATTATTGACGGGAGGGATGGATGGAAAATGACGAGACTCCCGTGGGAGAAGGACCCAGGCGAGACCCCACAGAGAGCGCAGCGAACGAGGAGGCTCGGCAGTTCCCCCACAGGAAAGCGAGTTATTTTCCATCCATCCCTAACGCTTATCACGAATGGTTACGAACCGAAGCTATCTTGAAATTAAGTCTTCCATATAACTGCTATTAACTGGATTAATGAGATCCAATAAAAAAAGAACAGCGAAAGGGCTGTTCCTTACTTTAATCCTTATTAAGCCAAGCTCCTAAAGAAGATTCATCCTCATCCCAACCCTCACCGAGCAGCAGAGAATCACAACTGCGATCGAATTCAAAAGGAATCGCCTGCTCATAAGTCGTTGGGAAAATATCTGCCTTGCGGAATTCCCTATTCGGAGAATCAACCGGCAGACCATTCACACGATCTTTTCTCAACTCTTCTACTACAATTTTCCCAATTTGTCTGCCTAAACGAAGACCTTCATTATTATCGACTGGATAATGTACACCTGCATAAAGTCTTGATAGCGCATCTTCTTCAGCAAGCTTATGCAAACTCCTTCGTTCTGAAGGGAAGAAATAACTCAAAATGACTTCAGCTGCCCCGGAAATGGTGGCATGCCCAGAAGGATAAGAAGGATGTTTAGGTGTACAAATAACGGTGGCTAAATGCTGGTCAAGCTGATTCGGTCGTGGCACAAGCCATTTGTACTTTAAAGTCCAGCAAACGACAAATGCATCATTCATTCCCGCAAAGAGAGCTCCTAAGATACGGGCAGCACGCGGTGCTTCGACCCCATACGTATCAATTAACCGGTCAACAATCGGGATCCACTGTTTCGATGCTGGACCTTCCCCCCAATAAATGGCGATTCTTTTTTGGTCCTCTGTCAAATTCTTTAGTGTATGTTGAACAACTCTCAACTCTTCAAGCCAATCAATCTTTTCAGGATGCTTAATTTCTAAGTGGATCGGATGTCCATCCAACTTTTTAAATCCATGCCTGCGGCTCTTTCTAATGTAATTGGTTTGCCAATTTCCTGCGTTTGGTTCGACACCCTCTTCCACGGTCGGTGCATAAGCTGTCCCCGCATACGGGATTTCCGTCCAGAGAGGATAGGCTCTTTTCTTATGAGACATTGTCTCACCCCCCTTTTTAATACGATATGGGCGTACAAGGGTAGAGGTGAAACAAATCTCATCCTTCTATAGCATTACGTTCTTCTCTGTCTGTTGTGTCTTTACTAAATCTGCGTAGAATCCTTTTTCTTCAATCAGCTCATAATGGGTGCCTTTTTCAATAATTCGTCCCTTTCGTAATACTAATATCTGATCAGCAGAACGGATGGTATTCAGTCTGTGAGCAATAACAAAACTTGTTCTCCCTTTCATCAATTTCTTCAACGCATCATTGATCTTCATTTCGGTGACAGTATCGATACTGCTAGTCGCTTCGTCTAATATTAATAACGATGGATTGGCAATCATTGCACGGGCAATGGAAAGCAACTGTCTTTGGCCGTGACTGACCCCTTTTCCATCTGGGTCGAGAATCGTGTCATAACCGTTTGGTAATTTTATAATAAAATCGTGCGCATGAGAAGCTCTTGCCGCTTTTTCAACCTCTTCATCTGTTGCTTCTATTCTTCCATAGCGAATGTTTTCACGAATGGTTTTATTAAACATCGTGGCATCCTGAAGGACGACTCCCATTTGACTCCTTAAGCTATCACGGGTGATGGAATGAATGTCTTTTCCATCTACGAGAATTCTACCTTGATCGGGATCGTAAAAACGAGACAACAGAGAGACGATCGTCGTTTTCCCTGCCCCTGTGGGTCCGACTAGTGCAATCGTTTCTCCTGCTTCGGCATGAAAGTTTATATGAGCTAACGTCTGCTCGCTGCCATCATAAGAAAAGGAAACATCCCGGAACTCAATGTTGCCTTTAATGGTTGATACTTCTCCAGTGTCATTTTCTTCTGATTCGTCAATGATATGAAATACACGATCTGCTCCAGCTACAGCGGAAAGTATCATATTAAACTGGTTAGCTAAATCATTCAGTGGTCGTGTGAACTGACGGGAATAGGTGGTAAACGTAACAATGATCCCAATGGATACATAACCGTTAAGGGCTAACAACCCGCCCCCGCCTACGATGATGGCAAAGCTTACATTATTGAGCATATTCATTAGTTTAGGAATGAAACCTGTGTACACTTGTGCCCAATACCCCGATTGTCTTAAAGCTTCATTTTTTTCCTCAAAATCTTGAATTACTCGCTCTTCTCTAGAAAACATTGTGATGATTGGCTGTCCTGTAAACATCTCTTCCACGTAACCGTTCAGTTCACCTAAATGTTTTTGCTGTTCTTTAAAATAAGTGCCTGTTCGCTTCGTTATCCATTTCATCCCAAAATACATAACTGGAACGATCGTCAAAGTCAATAAAGTGAGAAGAGGACTAAGCCAAATCATCACTCCGATCGTACCCGTTATCGTCAACACACTCGTTACGAACTGGACAACAGCTGTGTTTAGTGTACGGCTTACGTCTTCCATATCATTGGTCAATCGACTCATGAGATCCCCTTGCTGCCTTTTTTGGAAAAATAAAATCGGAAGCCGCTGCAAATGGGAAAACAGGTGATTTCTCATTTCATACACTGTCGTCTGGGCAATACCAATCATCCAATAATTTTGCAGCCACAACGTTAGAGAGTGGAAAAAATAGATCGCTAACAATAGGAAAATCATAACTATCAGTGTGTTGGTCTCTGACTCAGCAATGACGATATCCACGGTTTTTCCAAGTAAAAAAGGACCGAGTAATGACAAGAGAGAACTTATGATGATCAATCCAATGACCATAGAGAAACGTTTCTTCTCCGGTGCCATATAGCTCCAAATTCTATTCAGGGTAGCTCTTATATTTTCAACTTTCGGAGGGGGTGTCCCTATTCCCATGTGGCGGGGCTGTCGTGCCATTACATCACATCCTCTCGCTGAGATTGAAAGACCTCTCGATAGTATGGACTTTCATTTAACAGCTCTTCATGGGACCCTTGAGCAATCAATTTGCCTTGGTGGAGAAGCAAGATCTGATTCGCTTCTTTCAACGAACTGATTTTTTGGGCGACAATAAACACGGTACACTGTTGGGTTTTTAAACTATTTAAGAGCTTCATTTCTGTATAAGCATCCAGAGCGCTGGTGCTGTCATCTAATATTAATATTTTAGGCTTTCTTACAAGCGCTCGGGCTATAGATAATCGTTGTTTTTGTCCCCCGGAGAAAGTGACCCCCTTTTGCCCAAGCACAGTATCATACCCGTCAGGCAAGGTTTTAATAAATGAATGAATCTGCGCTTGCTTAGCCGCTTCAACAACTTCACTCATTTTAGCGTTTTCTTTTCCCCATGCTATATTCGAACGTACGCTTCCAGAAAAAAGGTGAACGTCCTGAGGAACAAGACTAATCTGCTTTCTTAAGCTTTTTGTATCAAAAACTTCGATAGGATTATCATCTAAATAGATTTCACCGGAATGTTTTTCGTATAACCGGGGTATAAGATGAAGTAAGGATGTTTTTCCTGCTCCCGTCTCCCCTAGCAGCCCAATGGTTTGTCCTGGTTGAGCATGAAAGGATACATTGTGAAGAACTGGATGATCGGAATGAAAAAAGGACACTCGTTCAAATCGAACCTCTCCTTTTAACTCTTGCTGGATTTTTTCGCTGTCTTCTAAGTAGGAAGGCGCCTCTACATCAAGAACTTCACTGATTCGCTCTGCTGATGCATTCCCTCGGGAAAAAATCATAATTAGAAAAGTAAAAAGACCAAACGTAAACATAATCCTTGTCGCATAATTAATTAGGGCTACAAGTTCACCTGCTTGGATGTTTCCTAAACTGAGCTTGTCGGCTCCCAGCCATAGGATAAGGAGAATAGATGCATTCATCCCAAGCATAACGACAGGCATTGCTACTTCCATCAGCCAAAGCGCGCGCTTATTAACGCCCATCAATTGCTTATTCACATGTAAAAAACGATCACTCTCATATTCTTCCCTATTAAATCCCTTTATTAGGCGAATCCCTGTCAAATTTTCACGTATGACGGTATTCAACCTATCAATTTTAAGCTGGACACGCTTGAATAAGCGCACACCTATTTTTAACACCCAGAAAAGAAATCCTAAAAAAGCAGGGACAGCAATAACAAGAATGAATGTTAGTTGAACATTGATGGTAAAAGCCATCATCAGACCAAAAATAATAAAGAGGGGTGCCCTGAGAGCAATACGGACGAACATAAATAAGAGACTCTGTATTTGAGTCACGTCGTTCGTTATTTTTGTAATCAACCCCGGAGTCGAGAACTGCTGGAAATTTTCATGCGTGAACTTCTGTACTTTAGCGAATAAATCTCTTCTTAAGTCATAGCCTACACCTTGGCTGAAATGTGCAGCAAAGAAGGAATTCGTTATCCCAGCGGTAAAAGCTAACAGGGACAAGCCGATAAGGACACTTCCCCACAGAGCAACGGTTGAATAATCTTCCACTAAAATTCCGCCGTCAATGATTTTGGCCATAATCAAAGGTTGAACCAATTCTACAATGAGTTCGATAAGCATCAAACATAGTGCGATACCGGCCGAAGTTTTGTAATTCATTGAGTATGCGATGATCTTTTGCATAAAAATATCCTCCGCAAGTATGAAAGTTCCTCTCATTATACAGGATATAAGAGTAGGATAGAACTAAGGACGCTTATCTCCCCTTGTACAAATACATTGAACTTTAGTTATATAAGTACAATGTTTGTACACTAGTACTTAAGCAGGGTAAATGTCGACTAATACAGCCAAAATCACGGACTAACATCTTTCAGGGGCTATAGATTTTTAATCTTATTGTGTACAAGTTACAAACCTGTAAGTACTTGAGAATTCAAGAAAAAGACAATAGAATTATACTAGTAGTATTTCCGAACCGAATGGAAGGTGATACAGTGAGGGATAGTATAAAGCCTATTTTCCCCGTCACGGAAGAACTGCTAGAACTCGTTGATTTGCTGAATCAAATATCCGATTCCCAAGAGGATCAAGTGATACCTCAGACCATGACTGTATTAAACAGGGTCTATGCTCAGGGAATTATGGAAGGATATCAGAAAGCCATGGAAAAGAATGCAACAAAAAAAATAAGATAAGATGAGGTGACTCGTGTGAGCAAAATGGAGAATGGGATTGATATTACTCTTGAGGTTGTTTGCGGCAAGTGGAAAGGAGCTATTTTGTGGCAGCTCCTCCACAAAGACCGACTGAGATTTAATGAGTTGCGCCGATCCCTTGATGGGAGTATTTCGTCACGTATCCTTTCACGCGAATTAAGGAAGTTGATTGAAGACGGACTTGTGGAACGCGTAGACTTTGAAACCATGCCTCCAAGAGTAGAATATTGCATCACTCCTTACGGCAAAACCACGGCCTCATTTTTAGAGTCCATGAATGAGTGGGGAATGGCTCATAAACGGATGTCTGCATCAAAAAGCGAAATGGCTGAAATGATTAATACGAAACATGACGAAAAAGAAAATGAGTTAGGATAGACCATTCCCCTGGTGTATATTAAAAAGGCTTCGTAATAATACGAAGCCTTTTTAATTGCCCCCCATTGGGTGTACTTTTTTGGAATTACAAATCCCCTGGAAATACAAGTCCGATTTTTCTACGTACCTCTTCCATCACTTTTGCTGCTACCAACGAATTTTCATGGGAATTTACAAGTGATTGACTTTGTTGGTTTTTAATGAGACTAATAAATTCCTGGACTTCATAAAACATTGGGTCATACACATCTTCAGGTGTTAAAGACTCATTTGTACCGTCTTTATAATAAATTTCAATTCCTTCTGGTTCAGAGATATCAGGAATGATTATGGATCCTTTCTCCCCTTGAATTTCACTGGGTGCATAGGAATGTTGGATTTTCGAGTGCATAATGACCGCTTCCATTCCCTCATATTCCGCTATTAGGCTTCCTTCCCCGTCAACTCCCGATTCCAGCATAACCGCATTAGCATGAACCGTCTTAGGCTCACCGAATAAGACAACCATTGGATAGATGCCGTAGACACCTAGATCCATTAATGACCCATTTGAAAATTTAGGGTTGAACGCATTTAATACCGTGCCTTCTTTGTATGCGTCATAGCGGGATGAATATTTGCAGAAGTTCCCTACAAAACGCCGGACTTGCCCAATCTTATGTAGGTTGTCATGAAGACTCCTAAACCCAGGTAAGAGTGTTGATTTAACAGCTTCCATCAGGAGAACTCCTTCGGTTCTCGCTGTGTTGATCATCGAAGCGACTTCTTTTTGATTGGACGCCATTGGTTTTTCACATAAGACGTGTTTTTTATGTTCCATACATACAATCGCCTGCTCTGCATGAAAAGAATTAGGACTGGCAATATACACAGCGTCCAGCACATCACTCTTTGCTAATTCCTGTACAGAAGTAAACGTATGAGCCGCTCCATGTTTTTCAGCAAATTCTTCTGCTCGCTCTTCTGTTCTTGAGTAAACTGCTGTGAATTCAAAGTCAGGATGCTGACGAGCTGCTTGAAGAAACTTTTCTGTAATTGTATTCGTACCAATAATTCCAAAACGAACCATCATTCTTCAGTCTCCTTTTACAAATCAAGTTGATTCCATTATACAGGAATGAAAAAGCCTGCACAGAGGCAGACCATCATTGAATATGAGGTATGGTTAACTCGGCAAGTGCTTTTTGGCCTTCCTTTGTAGGATGAACATCTCCTTTGATGATGTATTCTGGATGGCCCTTAAATGATTGGTACACATCAATCAACTGGATAGAAGTAAAATGATTCATTAATTTTATTAAAGAAGCGTATTGCAGATTGAGATAATACAAAGGAGCATTCAATTTATCTCCTGCTGAGGGGTAAGGATTATACAAGTTGTAGACAAGCACTTTTCCATCTGTAAGTTTGTCGACTTCAATGATAATCGAATACATATTATAAATGAAATCACGGATGACCGGAGCTACTTGTTCGATTTTAATTCCATCAATCCCCTTATTCTTTTTGACCAAATTGAGCAAATCGTTACCGCCTATATAGACAAGCACATAATCTGCATTTCGAATTGTTCTCCTTAATTTATCATTGGACTTTACAGCAGAAAGAAGCTCCCTTGAAGTCAATCCAGGAATGCTCATATTCGTGACCTCAACATTCTTTTCCGAACCTATAATATAAGGAAAAGCATCCTTCTGCGGATTATTGTTGTCCTCTTCCAAATTATAGCCATATGGAATGGAATCCCCTAAGGCAACAAGGTGTTTGTACTCCTCAGCAGAACTTGTATGAACTTGAAAAGAAGTTATGATAAGCGTTAATGCAATAACCACCTTGTGCACCATATATCCATTCTCCTACTTCCATGCTCTTATATGTAGAAACACGACGCTGGACGTACCATGCGTCATGTTCAAACTATTTTTTGCCAATAAACATTTGGGTCCAATACTGTCCGTCTTGTGCAAAACCTACACCAATATGCGTTAAGTTCTTGTTCATGATATTTTTGCGGTGTCCAGGACTGTTAAGCCAGCCTTTGACCACTTCATCAGGTGTCTGCTGTCCTGCTGCAATATTTTCTGCAGCCGTACGGTAATCGACTCCAAATTCCTTCAGCATATCAAAAGGTGTTCCGTAAGTTGGAGATGTATGTGAAAAATAATTGTTATCCGACATATCTTCAGCTTTTGTCTGGGCTACTTCTCCAACATCTGCACTGGTTTTCAACGGAGTTAAACCATTCTTTTTGCGAGCCTGGTTCGTCAGCTTAATGACTTCCTCACGAAAAGCTCCGTCAACTTGATCAGTTCGCTCTCTGTTTGTACCAAGGTTGGCATTCTCATCACCCTGATTTCGATCCGCTTCCTCATAAACATTAGGACCCTGGAATGGACCATTAGGACCGTTCGGGTTCATGCCTTCATAAGGAATATTAGCATCAAAACGATTTTGTCCGGGTACCACGCTTTCTTGATTTGGTCTTTGATATGGCTGGATTCCTTGATCTTCAGGTCCAAAACTCACTTCATTCAAATTATTCTGCTGTCTTTCTCTGGACCCTTCTTCCGTTGTATTACAAGCTGCAAGCATGAATACCATGAAAGCAGCAAAGATTACTAACAGTAAACCTTTTTTCATCTTTCATCCTCCTCAGGAATTCATCACTCTTACTATTTGCCTGAGGTATTTTTTTATCCTGATCAGAGCGTTCCATTTTTCACTAAAAAAACCGCTATGTTACAACATAGCGGCTACTTATTTATGCTGTTGTATGGCAATCAGGACAGCACGTTTGACAGCCGTTCACCTGATCGTAAGTATGACTAGCCTCTTCTAATGCACTTGCACAATCGGTATGACCGCCAAGAGCGAGCAGATTCTTTTCAAATGGCATGAATTTACACCCTTCTTTGTGTACTTCATGATCTCCACCTGTTTGTTGGTTTTGGTTAACGTAAAACTGAGCCAACTAGATAACCTCCTTTGATTTTATTAGATGTTTACCCGTCTGCCTTACTGACAAACATTTCCTTGTGCAATAGCAAAGAGCCGCTATGATAGCGGCTCTGAATAACAATTACATTTTCAGCTTGAAGCATACGACTTTTTGCTCTGTCATGGATTCAATAGCGTACCGTACACCCTCTCTTCCAATCCCCGAATTTTTCGTTCCACCGAAAGGCATTTCATCAATACGATAGTCACTGCTGTCATTAATCATGATGCCCCCAACGTTCATATGTTTAATCGTATGGAAAGCCTTTTGAATATTATTGGTGAAAACCCCAGCTTGAAGTCCATAATTGACGTTATTCGCTTTTTCAACAGCTTCATTTAAATCATCCACCGATTCTATTATGACTACCGGACCAAAGATTTCCTCCTGCGATATTCGAGCATGAGAAGGGACATTCGTCAGAACTGTAGGAGAATAATATGCCCCATCTCGCTTACCACCGACGGCAATGACTGCTCCTTCTTCAACTGCCTGCTCAACCCAATTCTCCACTCTAATGGCTTCCCGTTCATTGATCATTGGGCCGACATCTGTTGATTCATCCATTTTGTCTCCAACATTAAGCTGACTGGAAAGATCAACAACACTGTCCAAAAATGTTGAATAAATTTCTTTTTCAACATAGATCCGCTGAACTCCAATACAATTTTGACCTGCGGCAGAAAAGCTTCCCGAAACACAGGAAGAAACCGCATCATCCATATCGGCATCCTTCAACACAATAACAGGAGAGTTGGAGCCAAGTTCCATGCTGACCTTTTTTGCTCCTGCGATTTGAGTAATCCTCTCTCCCGCTTCAGATCCTCCAGTAAACGTAACCATCTGAATGGCTGAATGAGTCACCAGAGTATCCCCGATCTCTTTACCCGGTCCAGGTATGACGGACAATAACCCTTCAGGTAGACCAGCTTCTACAAAAGCTTCTGCCAATTTCAATGCACTTAAAGGTGTAACAGATGCAGGCTTTAAAACTATAGCATTCCCTGATGCTATTGCAGGACCAATTTTGTGAGCGACCAAATTAAGCGGATCATTGAAAGGTGTGATAGCTCCAATGACTCCGACAGGAAAACGGTAGTAGTAGCCGACTCGATCCTCACTGCCTTCGTTCTGATCAAAGTTAATGGTTTCTCCATTAATCCGCCTTGCTTCCTCTGCACTGATTTGTATGGTTTGTGTAGCCCGCTTCACCTCACCTCTTGCTTCTGTTATCGTTTTACTTCCTTCAGAGGCAATGATCTGGGCGAATTCTTCTTTGTGCTGACGCATATAGTCCACCACATTATTCAGCACTTTGATTCGTTCATGAGTCGGCCATGACTTCATTTTTTCGTAAGTCTGATCTGCTTTTTCAATAGCAGCGAGCATATCTTCTTTAGATGCCTGGGGAACAAGGGCGATTAACTCATTGTTTTGCGGATTACGGACTTCAAATGTATCTTGTGCATCCGTCCACTCTCCTCCGAGTAACATCTTCATCGTTTTAACCTTTGTCTGCATGATGGGCCCCCCTTAAATTTTGGCTACTATAAGTTGCTGATGATAATGAATGAGATCGATTAATAAAGAAAACCCTGTCTCTTTCAGACCGGCTCCCGCTCCCGTAAGCATGATAGGACCAGCTAGATCACATTCATAAACAATGGCGTTCGTTGCACCCGACACACCAGCGAGTGGATCGTCGATAGCTATTCTTTCAGGTTTCACACTAGCCTTCACACTTCCACCCTCACTTGTAATCCGGGCAAGAAGTCGATATTTTTCATCATCTTCCAAGGCGGACTGGATATCTTCAACGGTTAAACCGGAAATTCCTATACACTCTACATCTGTGTGAGAAATTGGAACCCCCATCACATAGTTAGATAAAATGGCTGTTTTATATCTTGCATCATAACCCTCTACATCACTTGTAGGATCAGCTTCAGCGTAGCCCAGCTTTTGGGCTTTCTCCAATGCTTCCTCGTAAGAAAGTCCTTTTTCCATTTCTGTGATCATATAATTGGTTGTTCCATTTAAGATTCCCTTGATTTCCTTAATCTTATTACCTAGCAGTGTCGTTTTTGGCATCCTTAAAGCAGGTGTCCCGCTCATCACCGTTCCTTCAAAGCCGAAAAACACTCCATTGTCTTTTGCTAGCTCCGAAAGTTCTTCAAATGCCAGGGCAACCGGACCTTTGTTCGTTGTGATCACACTTTTCCTGTTTTCAAAGGCTGTACGGCAATGAGTGATGGCGGGCTCTCCTGTCTTTACATCCGTGAAAGTAACTTCGACAACGACATCTGCATTGGAGTTTTTGATTGTTTCGGTGTTCGTCCAGCCTTTAATCGTTTTGGCATCTTCAGGATAATGCTCAACAGAACCGCTCTCTCTTACACAAGTTAACAATTTCGATACATCAAGACCTTCCGGATTATAAATCGAGCCTTTCATCATATCTGCAACGGCTACAACCGAAATAGTTAAGCCATGCTCTTCTTCCAGCATTCTTTTACGCTCTAAAATAATTTCAGCCAATGCCTGACCTACCCCGCCAAAACCAATGAAAGCCAGTTTAATCGTCATCCTCTTCCTCCTTTTAACCTCTGCCACTCATATACACATTGAGTTAGTATTCTTACACCGTCTTGCATAGCCTCTTCGTCAATGTCGAAGTCCGACTGGTGCAGACTTCTCTCCCTTTCTAAACCACATCCTAAAAAGAACATAGCTCCGGGTATTTTTTCTGTAAAATGACTGAAATCTTCACTCCCCATGCCGAACGGTTCATCATATACTGCCATAGGAGAAGCGGAATTTCTTATAACTTTGTTCATGTCAGGGTGATTGTACAACGCGGGCTCTCCGCGATGGATGTTCAGTTTGTAGTTGCCTCCTAATGAAGTGACGATTTGAGCGGCCTGAGAGATTTCCGCAATCATTTTTTCTCTTACTTCCGGGGTATAAGACCTCATGGTTCCCTTGATTTCAACAGAATTAGGGATAATGTTATTGGCGTCACCCCCGTTGATTTGTCCTACACTCAGCGTTCCTACCTGAAGTGGGTCGATCTTTCGGCCATTCAGACTATATAGCGCTTGCAAAAGATAAGTGGCGATCCACACGGGGTCAGTCACGTGCTGGGGATAACCCGCGTGCCCTCCTTTGCCTTCAATAGTTAAATGAAAATCATCATTATTTGCCATACTTGGGCCATCGTGAACTTGGATTTCCCCTCTTTTTCTCCATGGGCACATATGGAGTGCTAAAACAGCGTCCAGATTGTTGAGTTTGCCAGTCTTCATCATTTTGACTGCACCAGTCTCACCCGTCTCATCACAGTTTTCTTCTGCAGGCTGAAAAATCAATTGGACCGTGCCATTTAATGCTCCGCGTGCCGCATCCTCCGCCAGCAAGTGGGCGGTTCCAAGCAAGATAGACACATGGGCATCATGCCCGCACGCATGCATGACCCCATCGCATCGGGAATGGTAAGGCACGTCTGGTTGTTCGTGGATTGGCAAAGCATCCATATCCGCCCTAAGTCCGAGCACCGGGCCCCCACCAGCATGAAGGGTGGCAATGATTCCATAGCCACCCACTCCTTTTTCAATTTCATATCCACCCATTGAACGTAACGCTTTTTCAATTTCTTCACTCGTTCGCTTTTCTTGAAAACTAAGCTCGGGATATTTATGAAAATTTCTTCGCCAATGGATTAACTTTTCATGCAGTTGTTTGGATCTATAGGCTAAGTCCGTGTTTTTGGTAACCATAACGATTCCTCCATCAACTTTTTGCGTAGGTTTGAATCGTCTGAAAGGCTTGAGCTAAATCCTGTTTCAGATCGTCGATATCTTCAATCCCTGCTGAATAACGGATTAATCCTTCAGGTATTCCCATTGCAGCTCTTTCTTCTGGAGTACATTCGACGTGGCTCGTTGTTCTAGAAGGTCCGACAACGGTTTCCACTGAGCCCAGATTTGCCGCACGATTAGCAAATTTCAGTTTTGGTAAAAGGTCTCTGACTGTTTCCACTCCGCCTTTGACCGCGAAGCTAAGCATCCCACCGTATCCTTTCATTTGGGCTTTTGCGATATCATGGTGCGGATGATCCGGCAGACCAGGATAGAAGACAGCTTCGACCAAATCAAAAGTCTTCAGATATTCGGCTATTTCTTGAGCATTTTTGTTTTGCTGATCGATTCGCAGCTTTAATGTTTTCATTCCACGAAGCAGTAAATAAGCGGCCATAGGATCGAGCGTGGCTCCATTAATTTCCCTGTAATGATAGATAGCTTCGACCAATTCTTTATTCCCACAAACAACTCCTCCGAGAGCATCCGCGTGTCCGCCAAGGAACTTGGTCGCACTATGAATAACTAAGTCCGCTCCTAATTCCAGAGGGTTCTGATTGACTGGAGTCGCAAACGTGTTATCCACAATGACGATGGCGCCAACAGCTCTGCCGGCTTCAGCCATTCTTTTGATATCTGTAATCTTCACTGTAGGATTTGTTGGACTTTCCAAATATAAAACCTTACATCCTTTTGCAATCTCTTCTTCTAACAGTTCATGATTACCAGTTTCTGTTAGCACCACTTCGACTTGCTGCTTAGGGAGAAACTCTGTAAAGATTTTGTTTGTTCCTCCGTACGTATCTTTAATGGAGACCACCCGATCGCCAGGAAACAGTAACGTTCCTAATGTGTTTGAGATGGCTGCCATACCAGTCGAAAAGCTTGTCGCAGCCTCTGCACCTTCAAGAATTCGAACCTTTTCTTCAAAGGCTTGGACGGTAGGGTTTGTATTACGGCCATAGATGTGGCCGGGCTTTCTTCCAACTGCTACTTCATACCATTCATCCATATCGTCATAGCCAAATGAAACACTGTGGACAACAGGCACCTGTGTAGCACCAAATGCCAACTGTTCTTTCTCTCCGGCCCAAATGGTTTTTGTACTGAATTTAGCGTCTTTCATGAATCGTCTCCTCCTTAGATACCAGTAATGAATATACATGACGGGCGATCGCAGTATCCTGGACTCCCGTACCAGATAGATCACAGACTGTCACTTGCTCATTTGTTAATCGGCCTTGCTGACTGCCACTTGTAATCTCACCCAATTCAATTGCTTTTTCAATCGTGTAAGATGGACAGTTTCTCAGTTCACCCAGTCTCTTGGACTGCTCAATGACATCACACACAAAAATATCGGCATGGTTAATGACAGCGCAATCCAGTTCTTGTTTATGCTCCGCATCAGAGCCCATAGCCGTGATATGCAGACCTGGATGAAGCCATTCAGCTTTCACAATCGGTTCTTTCGATGGTGTTGTAGTAACAACAATGTCACTCTCTTCCACAACCTCTTGTGGACTCTTACACACGCTCACGTTAAGACCCAGCATCTTTTGTATATCCTGTTTAAACTCTTCTGCTTTTTCAGTCCGTCTTCCATACACATGTACATGTTCGATCGGCCGGACTAAGGTTAACGCTTGAAGCTGCAATCTTGCTTGAGCCCCAGTTCCAATGATTCCAGCGGTGCGGCTGTCTTTACGACTGCAATATTTTGCGGCCACTGCCCCTGCAGCTGCTGTCCGAATGTCGGTGAGCAGACCATTGTCAGCCAGTACAGCTTTCGGAACCCCAGTCTCAGCACTGAGCAAGATCATCATGCCATTGGCGCTCGGCAAACCTTTTTGTGGATTGTTGAAAAAACCGGAGGATAGCTTCACAGCGAAGCTATCGTATCCTTCAATATAAGCTGATTTAATATCTACTTCACCATTGTTGATAGGCACATCCACACGCATGATGGGAGGCATGTGGACGTTTTTAGTAATGAGGGCAGAAAAACCGTCTTCAATGACGTTTACGACCTCTGTATCTAAACGAATAACGCGTTCAATTTCTTCTCTTTGAAAAAGTTGAATCACGGACACCCCCTAACTAATTTGACCACTAAGGTCCATATGATCTCTCACGATCAACTCTTGTGGATACGTGGTGAAACGTTCACTTCCTGTATCGGTCACCCGGAAAGTTTCACTGATTTCTATTCCGTCCGTATCAAACCAAAGAGCAGGGATGAGGTGAAAGGTCATATTCGGTTCTAATACGGTACGGTCACCTTTTCGAATACTAGCGGTATGTTCGCCCCAATCTGGAGGATAGTTAAGGCCAACTGAATAACCTAAGCGGGCTTCTTTTTCATACCCATGCTTCAGGATACTCTTCCGCCACACTTCTTCCAGTTCTCCACATGTGACTCCAGGCTTTGCTGTATCGAGCACATTCTGAATTCCTTCGAGTACTACCGGCGCCACTTGCTTCAGCTTGTCATTGGCAGGGCCGATCGATACGGTTCGAGCAAGCGGAACATGATAACGCTTATAACAGCCGGCCAGCTCAATAATAACTGCGTTTCCTTCTACGAAAGGACGGTCCGTCCATGTTAAGTGAGGGATAGAAGTATGGTCACCTGTAGGAAGTAAAGGTACAATAGCCGGATATTCACCACCATAATCTGGTGTCCCTTTGACCATGTGATAGTAAATTTCTGCAGCTGTATCGCATTCTCTAACGCCCGGGTAAATACTTTCTACTCCCTTTGTCATGGCTAAGTCCGCGATTTGGGCAGCACGACGCATATATTCAATTTCCTGATCAGACTTTACAATCCTTACATAGTTGACGAGCAAAGTAGCGTCTTTGAATGTTGCGTTAGGCAACCCTTTTTTCAAACGTTCCAGAGCCATACCTGTAAAATAATAATGATCCATCTCAACCCCAACCGACCGATTGCCTTGACCGATCTGAGTCAAAATTTCTCCGATAAAATCCATAGGGTGATACGTATCTGAATGAACAAAATAATCAGGGTATGCAATGACATTCTCATCATAAATCCACGTGGTCGCCCTTGCCCCATTCGCATCTTGGTAACGCCCGATCCATAAAGGCTGGGGTTCATCAATAATAATGACGAGCATTTGATGCACATAAAATGACCATGCATCGTAACCTGATAGATAATTCATATTTGCGGGATCCGTAATCAACAGTACCTCAATACCTTTATCCGCCATACGCTCTTTCGTTTGTTTCAAGCGATGGTGATATTCCAGAATATCAAATGGAAGCACCATTATATCCCCTCCTGCTCTCTTTTATCTGAATATTTTAACAACGATTAATTTCATTGTATTCAATGTTAGTTTTTAATGTAATGTAAAAATTGTATGAAGTTTAAGCTTGGCATTTAGTACATTGTGTATTGAAACTGATAGGTCCTACAGGAATACGGGCTCAGCGGAAAAAACTTATGCACATGTGGATATCTATATATAGTGGATAGCTCTTTGGATAAGTGGGGAATTGTGTGGACAAAAAGGTTGAAGTTTAAAGTGTTTTGAGAAGAGATGAAATAATAAAAAGGAACCTTCCGCTACTTAGAAGGTTCCTTTATCGTTTATAAATTCTTTACAGTCCTAGAAATATTTTTTGAATGGGTGATGTCAGATATTACGGCTACACCGTCTGCCCCTGCACGAATCACTTCACTCGCATTCATAGTCGTTATTCCTCCGATACCAACGATAGGCAGATCCGGATAAGCTTTTCGTAAAGTAGTGATCCAGGCTGTTCCTACGATAGGCTTAGCATCCTTTTTTGTATTGGTAGAAAATATGGGACCCGCCCCTAAATAATCAACCGAATCAATAAAACTGTTGGTCACTTCCTCCGTATTTGAAACGGATAAACCGATGATTTTTTTAGGAAAAAGCGCACGAACTTTTTCAGCGTCTTCATCATCCTGACCAATATGAATTCCATCTGCTTCCAGCGGCTCTACAAGATCGAGGTCGTCATTGATGAAAAACAGGATATCGTTTTCTTTACATTTCTCCCGTAGTTTCCTGCCCAAATCCAATTTCTCTTTTCCACTCCGTGATCCTGGTCCTTTTTCACGATATTGAAAGGCTGTAATGCCTCCATCAATGGCTTCTTCTAAAATGACAAGAGGGTCTTTCTTGCAATTTTGGCTGCCCATCACTAAATATTTTCGAAGTTTACTAGAGAGATTCATCGAGTGCTCTGCTCCCATTCTTTCTCATCCATAGCTAAAGCATCGAGAAAAGGCGGCACAAAGGTGCCAGGACCGTTGACTGTCAGCTGAGAGGCTGCATATTCAGCAGCTAAACCATAATATTCAACAGCAGCAAGGGATTTTTCCATTACAGTACCAGAGACAGTCAATGATGCAGCTAGAACCGACCCGAGCAGGCACCCTGCTCCTGTTACTTTTTCAAGCAGCGGATGACCTGTATGATTGGTCTTAATCTCTGTTCCATCTGAGATTACATCAACCTCCCCTGTAAGGACGGCTGTTGTCGCGTACTTCTCAGCTACTTTACGAGCAATTCCCTCATTATTTCCAGTGCCGATCGATTCTACCCCTTTGGTTTCTACTTCAATATCTACAAGGTGAGCTAACTCACCAGCATTTCCCTTAATAGCTGTTGGTCTTACCTCCAGCAAAATTGATTGAAAGGATCTGGTTCTGAATTCCGTTGCGGCTACTCCCACTGGATCAAGCACGACAGGAATATCCGCTTCATTTGCCGCTTTTCCTGCCCGTATCATCGCCTCTAGCTGTTCCTCTGTCAGTGTTCCTATATTAATCAGAAGTCCTTGAGAAAGCCTTGCCACATCAGCTGCATCTTCTTTGGCATTTGCCATGATTGGGGAACCTCCGAAAGCAAGTAAACCATTGGCACTAAAATTCATAACTACAGCGTTGGTGATATTGTGAATCAACGGCTGGGTTTTTCGCACTTCATTTATGATTCCTAGATTCATCTGTTAACTACCCCCTCACGCACAGCAAAATGATTCGTTGGTCCACTTCCATGTCCTAAATCAAATGAATGTCTGACCGCTTCCGTCACGTAATACTTTGCCATTTCAACGGCCTTTACAATCGGAAAACCTTGGCTTAAATAAGCGGTAATCGCAGCAGAATACGTACACCCTGTCCCATGCGTATTTTTTGTCTTGATACGTTCTGATTGAAAGGTGTGAATTCGATCTCCGTCGAATAAATAATCCACAGCTTCTCCCTGAAAATGTCCGCCCTTCATTAGAGCTGCTCCGCATCCGAGCTTCTCTACAATGGATGCTGCCGCCTGCTTCATGTCTTCTTTCGTTTCAATTTTGTCTCCTAAAAGATCTTCAGCTTCAGGAATGTTTGGTGTAAGAACTGAAGCCAAAGGAACGAGATGATGTTTCAAATATAACCTTGCGTCTTTCTCAATTAATGGGTCACCACTTTGAGTAACCATCACAGGATCCATTACATAGGAAACATTCATTTTCGCTATCCATTCCGCGACAATTCCCATCATCTCTTCTGTCGCGATCATCCCGGTTTTTAATGCATGCACCGGCATATCCGAAGAAATCGCTTCGAGTTGCTCGTGGAGCATATCTACAGGAAGATGGTGAACTCCCTTCACCCCTGTCGTATTTTGTGCCACGACCGAGGTGATGACAGACATCCCATAGCTTTTTAACTCTTGAAAGGTTTTCAGGTCTGCCTGGATACCTGCTCCACCACTTGGATCTGTACCGGCAATCGTTAACGCGCAAGAGACATTTTTCATTTTGCCGTCACCCCCGCAGTCGGCCACTCTTCACAACTCAGCGACATTTCCCAGAACAACCATTCCAATTGACAGCTCTTCCGAAAAGCTTCCTTCATTTTTTGCTGTTCAGATTCAGAAGCTTCAGCAGCAAGTGAATCTAATCTGGAACGTAAATGATTGGTCAGCGTTTCGATTTCTCCATCTGCATAGAAGCTGATCCAAGGGTGAAAAGGGTGACTTTCTGTTGGCTGATATTGCTTCATAAGTGTGTTTCCAATTTCGAGATAAGTCCATGGACATGGAAGCAAGGCGGCAATGATCTCTCCTAAACTGCCTTGATTGGCATGATAGATCATATGCTTAATATAGTGATCGGCAGTCGGAGGAAGCGGATATCCTTGCAATTCTTCATAGCGCATTCCAATGTGTTCACAGAAGTTATGGTGTGGATGGACTTCACTATGAAGCACAAAGGTGACTTGCTCATTAAAAAACTCGATATCTTCACGCTTCGAAGACTTGGCCATGGCAATGCCATACACGTGCATGAACGCATTCAAGTACTCGTAATCTGCTTTAATGTAATGGGCTATGGATTCAGATGGAACAACACCTTCACCAATTCCCTTAACAAAGGGATGGGTAAAAATCTCTTCAAAAATATCATTATTTTCTTCTCTTAATAACTTTGTAAATGTCATGGATATAAGCCTCCTAATGATTTGGAAGCTACTAGTGGGGAAGATAGATGTGGATACTAACTACTTCCCTCCGCTGGTACTAACCAGATCAGGTTCTGAGGGACAAAGGATGACCTTTTCTCAGCGAACACTCGCGCCCCTAGTAGATTCCGTGTATTATGATGGTAAGAGTAAATGTTTATGACTGACTCGTGTGACGACTACCCAGCCAATCATCGCACCAGCAATGCTGCTGACGAGAAAAGATGGGAGAAAAGCAAAAGCCCCGGCTGGACTCCCCATTAATACGCGGGCATAGGGAACAGCAAATAGAGCTCCAATCACGCCTGTGCCAATGACTTCACCGACTACAGCAAAAATTTTTTTCCTAAAGAATTTGTAAAACACCCCTGCCAGAAATGCCCCAATCATTCCTCCAGGAAAAGCGAGCAGTGTGCCTAACCCTAAAAGCACTCGCAATAACCCAATCGTAAAGGCAATGACCACTGCAGGGACGGACCCTAGAACAACAGCAGCCATAACGTTGACCGCATGCTGAACGGGGTAAGCTTTTGCAATACCAGCCGGAAACCACAACAGTTGCGAACCAAGCGTACCAATGGCTACAAACACGGCCATCGTTGTAAGCAACCTAATTCTGTTCATACTTATACCTCCCTTCTTAAAGGGAAGCTATAAAAAAAGCCAGATCCTGGTGAGGACCTGACTTTGAATGGGTATATAGTAAATAGACGCATTGTCCAACTACTTCCCTCCGCTGGTATTAACCAGATCAGGTCCATAAGAGTCAGAAAGCTTCATGCTCTCTTCTCAGCCCATTCAGGCTCCCCTAGTAGTAATTTGAATTGGTATTCGCTTGGATGATTTCAGCATAACAGAGTTGTTATTTTTTGTCACCTGTAAACAAAAGCCGATAACTTTTTGAAAAGGAGCGATTACTTTGAAAGCATGGTGGATGATTTATGTTGTATGTCTGCTCACTTTGACAGGCTGCTCAGTAGATATGTCCAGCTCCACTGATACCGGGGAAAATCAGAATTCTTCCAGCACGAGCGATTCCGATGAAAATCTTCCTCCGGACATCACCGGCTATGTAATGGAACAGGAAGATGACCGTATTCTTGTGGTTGACTCGGTGGATCCTGACTCTGAAGGGAATCCTAGAGCCATGTGGGTTTCAGGAATATCAGTTGATTCCTTTGTTGGTAAGCAAGTGGAGGTTTGGACCCAAGGTGGTATACAGGAGTCTTATCCTGAACAGGCCGCTGCCGATCACGTCTCTGTTTTAGAAATGAGTGCAGTGGAAGGGGCAGACTTGGAAGCCTATGAGGCACTGTCCAATGCTCTGAAGGACCTATCCACCCAGGATATTTTATCCGTAAAAATGTTGTCTTTTGATATCGACTCAGACGAGTGGCTTGTTCAATTGTCTAAAGTTGGCGCAAGCAATGGGGAAGTAGAAAAGTTTATTCCGGACTCAAAATAAAACCTTTAAGAGCGCTTCAGCATATTGAAACGCTCACTCTTCTACTTTTTTCAACATCCATAATCGCACACTCAACTCTAAAAGGAATAGATCATCAGCATCCAATAGGGAAAGGCCAGTCAACTGTTCGATATTCCGCAGTCGATGTAACAACGATTGACGATGTAAATTTAAGGCTCGGGCCGTTTGGCTGACGTTGCTGTTGTATTTGTTATAGACAATGAATGTATGAATCAAATCTGTCTGTCTTTTATCGTCGTACTCGATCAATTTTTCCAGCGTCTCTTCTACAATGTTTTCTATTTCTTTTTCATGGGACAAGGCCATAAGTAGTCGGTTCATTCTCGTATCACTGAAAAAAGTCCTGTCACCATCTTCGTGCTGCTGGCGGCCGATTTTTAATGCAGCCTTTGCCTCTTCATAGCTTTGGTGGAACGTATAGTCTTTTTCTTTAGGGCAAGAAATTCCCCAGCTTATCGTAATTCCTGCTAGTAATTCATTCAATCTTCTTTCGACCAAATCAAGGAATTGATTAGCCGTTTTTGAATACGTAACAGCGTCGGCCTCAAGATAAACGATGACCTCCCCTTCATCAAAAGTAGTCATCGTATCCCGCTTCAATACATCTCCTGCGTGAGTGACCTCCTTTTGAATGTAGTAATTACGACTATGCATGGAAGAAGATTTCACACTATGATCGTCTGAAGCTATGTGATCATCGATCGCCTTCTTAAAACGGATATCCCCAACGAGACATATATAGGATTTTTCAAGATCATATCCTAACAACTGAGCTTTTGATAAAAGGGATTTATCAATCTCTATGCTTGTTTTAGCTAGATCAAGCAAGAAATTATCCTTCAGTCTGATTTCGGTCATTTCGATTGCATTTTCCTTAACAAAATATAGGGCACAGGCCGTCAAAGCATGCTCCAGGATTGTGAGCACAACCCAGGTCAACTGCTCATCTTCCTCCGGTTTAAAAAGAAGATAACCTTGTTTTTTATAGTTCGAGAGAATCGTTAACTGATAGCACGATTCATCCTTGATCTGGTATTTTTCTATATAGTGGGAGAGAGGATGATCACTGAAGGCAGAAGGTGTGACGAGCTGGTACTCCTCTTCCCTTTTGCCGTTGAGAACGTCAATAAAGTAACGATCAAACTGCTGATTAGCACGAATTTGCTTATTATGATCACTGATCGCTATCGGAATGCGCGTATTATTAAATAGAATCGTCGTAATCTCTTGCAGTCCTTTTCCATTCAAAACACAGTTGATCAATTCTTGTCTGACTGCTTCAGCATGCTGCTGCTCTGTCTCTTTTTCGAGAGCAATTAATCGGAAGACTTCTTGGAGAATGTCTCCAAAGCGGACTTCCCATGGAACTTCTATAAGCACAAAATCGTTATCCTCTGCCAGTTGAATAATTCTGTCCGGGACTTTAAATATATGTCTGCCCGTAGCAAAAGCCAGGGCTGAAGCTTCTGAACGGATCACATCATGCACATACTGCTCCAAAGCAGCAATATCTTCTCCGCATCCGATTCCCGTACTAAGGACAAATTCATGATTCCTCACAAAATTCTCTACAGGTGTTTCAATGACAGAAATCCACTCTACAGGTATCGCGTGGATTTCCGTCAGGACTTTTGCGTTCTTAAAAACAGACAACTGCATAACATCTTCCACTGTCACGCCCATCCGCTACACCTCTCTATTTATTGATCATTAAGTGCTCGATTGTTTGATGGTCTATGTTATTGCCACTGATGATTAGAACGACAGGGCTGTCGGTTCGTCTACCTTTTTCTAATAGGAGTCCTATACCTGAAGCAGCCGCCCCTTCAATTGCCATCTTGTGATATTCAAGCATATGAAGGATCCCTTCACCAATGGCTTCCTCAGAGACAAGTTCTGCTCCATCCATATACTTGCCAGTCATCGAAAACGTGTATTGATTTTCTGGTCCCAACCCTCCTAGTAAACTATCTGCCAGTGTATCTTCTTCGGGTAAAACGACAGGCGTTCCTTTCTTTAAACTTTCGTACATAACTGCTGATTTCTCCATTGATACCCCTGTAATTCTGATAGAAGATTCGATCGATTTGAGCGTGTAGCCTATTCCTGAAAGTAACCCCCCACCTGACAATGGAATGATCACCTCTTTTACCTCTGGAAGCTGTTCCATAATCTCAAGCCCAATTGTGCCCTGGCCTGCGATCACTTCTCTGTCATCAAAAGGTTTAACTACACTTATGCCTTTCTCCTTTTCTAGTTGATAACAATGAGCCTCTGCATCATCCTGGTTGCTTCCCACGACGACTACTTCAGCATCCAACCGCTTAAGACGGTTCACCTTTTCAAGGGGGACTCGGTTTGATATGCAGACGATACAAGGAATAGTTAATTTCTTCGCTACGTAGGCAACAGAGATACCATGGTTCCCTGTCGAGAAGGTTGCCACTCCCTTTTCTTTTTCCTCGTCTGTTAAGGACAGAATCTTGTTTGCTGCTCCGCGCAGTTTAAAAGATCCTGTAGGATGTGTATGTTCAAGCTTTAAGTAGACATCATTACTCAAGCTTTTGGATAGAGATTCAGAATAAACGAGTGGAGTTGCTTCTACCATTGAATTCAGCCGCTGCTTAGCCTTCCAAACATCTCTAAATGAAAAGGACACCTCACGAATAAGTCATCCTCCTTTCCTGTTTTTTGTTCAGATAATTCAGATATTTTATAGTATTAATTATTATTATAGTGTATGATGTGCTATTCTTTAAAGAGAAAAAGCCGGTGGATGATCCACCGGCTTTTTTGGTATTAGTTATGCAGTTGCCCATTTTCCTACATTCTGAAGCATTATATCGTTCGGAAAATAGGTCTTGAAAATTTTATAGTAAAACGCCTCTTGTTTAGAACGAAGTTTCACGGCCGCTTTTTCTTTCATTTCACTGAACTCCTCATCACTGATGCTTTCTTCTGCATGAGTTTCCAGCAAATCCAATGCTCCACTTCCTTCTGAGAATTCAGCTTTTTTCCTCCAAAGAACTTCATCTGGCAATTCTCCATCAAATGCCTTGCGAAGCAGATACTTCTCCATCCGATCTTTCTTATGGATCTTAAGCCCTGCAGGTATTTGCAGTGCATTTTCGACTACATCAAGATCCAGAAAAGGAACTCGTAACTCTAAGGAATGAGCCATACTCATCCGATCTGCCCGCTGAAGGTTAACATTGTGCAGGGTGTTCAATACTCGGATGATTTCTTTGTTTAAGGAAGATGTGTCTTGGAATTGTTCCATGTAGGCATAACCTGCGAACAATTCATCAGCTCCCTCACCTGAAAGAATGACTTTCACATGCTCAGAGGCTAAATTTGATACAAAATAGTTTGGAATAGCACTGCGAACCAGGGAAGGTTCATAGGATTCAAGATGATAGATGACCTCAGACACGGCTTCAATCAACTCAGTTTCTGAATAAATATATTCATAGTGTTCCGTTCCTAATGCTTCTGCTACTTTTCTCGCATTGATTACATCAGAACTGCCTTCTGCACCGACACAGAAAGATTTTAGAGGTGTTCTTCCCTGGTGAAATTTCTTAGCAATCGCAGCAATTAAGCTACTATCAAGTCCTCCACTCAATAAAACTCCAACTTCCACATCTGCGATTAACCGTTTCTGAACTGCATGATTCATCGTCTCGCGAATGCTTTCGTTGACATGAGCCAATTGATCTTGATTGTACTCCATTTCGGGAGACTGAATACTTCGGTAGCACACAAATCCATCCTCAGGAGTGAAATAGTGTCCGTGTGGAAACTCATAGGCTTCTTCTACAAAGTTGTCCAATGCCTTCAACTCGGAAGAGAATACATATTTCCCAGTCTTATCTATACCGTAATAGAGAGGTTTAATCCCGAGAGTGTCACGGGCTACGACAAATGAATCATTTTTTTCATCTGCAATAAAAAAGGCGAACATCCCATCAAGTTGATCGATGGCATTAGAACCTTTTGTTTCAACTAATTTCAATGCTGCTTCGCTGTCTGACTTTGTTAGGAAGTTCGTTTCTTGCTCAAGGTTTGCTTTGATGGCTTCATAATTGTAGATCTCTCCATTACAGACAATCCATTTATCTTGATTGTAATTGTGGATCGGCTGGATCCCATCATCAAGTCCGATAATAGAAAGACGACGGTGTCCCAAGCGAACGCGATCGGTTACCACTGACTTTCCTTCATCTGGCCCCCGGTGATGAAGTAACCCTAACACCTCGTCCATTTGTTTGGTCGTGATCTCGCCCATTGAGACGAATATTCCACACATAAAATAAGATCCTCCTTGTGATTTTCGTGCAATTTATGGAACATGCATGGAACACACTACGTCGTTTATAGTTATTCTTCAAACGTTGTTTGATTGTGTGAAGAGGTAAAGAACTGCATTTGAATTCACTTTCTACACATAACATCATCAGCCTCCAAATGTTGATTCTTTTAGTCAAAATAAAACCTCTAGCTTAAAAAGCCAGAGGTTATGATAAAGGTTTTAAAGAAGCATGAATGACTTCTTCTAAATCTCGAACGTCATGGACAGACGCGATGCTCGCTTGAAGCACTTTTTCGTGTGGAACGGCAGACCAATCTAAATGATAGCCAGCCTCAAGGCTGATGCAGCGAATAAATTCACGAAGACTGCGCCCATTCCCTTCTCTGAATGGGTGCAGCACATTAATTTCAGACATGTAATACGCTAATTTCAAAGGTAAATCGGATCGATCCATATGCTCCCAGCCTTCCTTCATCAACTGCTCAAACAAGGAAACGGCAGCTTCCTTAATAAATCTTGCCTGCGCAAACGAAAAACCGTCTTTCGTAATGTTTTCTGTTCGGATCTCACCAGCAAAAGGATATAAATCCCCAAACAGATAGGCATGGATCTTTTGAAGATGCCTTAAGTCAAGATCACCAATTATTGGTTTCTCCTGAAGTTCTGATAAACTGTGTGGATAGAATGGTCTCCATCGCCTGTAATTGCTTATCGCTTTTAATATCGTAATGATTGATAAACACATCTGTACCGACATAACAATAGCGGGAGGAACTGCTCCCATACCTTGAGTTAGGCATGACGAGACAATTCCAAAGCCCGCTTGATAAATTCTTTATGTGTAATGGCACCTGTTAAGCACTTTTTCACTAACATCTCTTGCTTTTGATTGAGATGGAGCCCTTCCACTGCGATCGAAGCTTTAGCGGACCGCATCAAGTGCTCTGCTTGTTCTTCTGTACGTACACCCATCCATACACCCTCCGAACATAGTCTTTCTATAATATATTATACTACATTCCCGAGGATAAATACAGGAGTAAACTTCGACAAAACCTTGTCATAAAGCCTTTTTTACGAGGTTTTCTTCTTTGTTTTAGTTTTACTCTTAGCTGGCGTTTTCGGTTTAGTTGTCTTTTTCTTCGTTCCTTTAGTTTTTTCAAGCGATTTTTCCAATGCCTCCATAAGATCGGTAACATTATCCGGCTTCGGCTTCTCTTTTGCTGTCGTAATTTCCTCGTTGTTTTTCTTCGCTTCGATCAGATCCAATAGCGCTGAACGGTATTCATCTTTATATTTTTCAGGATCAAACTCTTCTGTAAGCTGATCAATCAACGTCACAGCAGTACTCAGTTCTTTTTTACTTAATTCTGTTTCTTCAGGAACATTAGCGACATTCTGTACTTGTCGGACTTCATCAGGAAAATGGATCGTTTCCATCAACAGCGTATTTTCGTAAACTCGAATGATCGCCAGCTGTTCTTTAGAGCGAATGATGATTTTCGCAACACCGATTTTATTCGTATCCTTCAGGGCTTGTCTTAATAATCCGTAGGCTTTAGAACCGCCTTCGGTAGGAGACATATAATAGCTTCGTTCAAAATAGATCGGGTCAATTTCCTCGAGTTTTACAAAATCAAGAATTTCTACTGCTTTGTCTTCTTGTTCTTTCTTCAATGTTTCAAGGTCCTCTTCATCTAAGACGACGAATTTGTTTTTAGCATATTCGTAAGCTTTGACGATTTCCTCGTTTTCTACTTCCCGTTCACATACGGGACAACGCTTTTTATATTGGATGGGAGATTTGCATTCTTCATGCAACTGGCGGAGTTTGATGTCTTTGTTCTCCGTTGCTGCATGGAGCTTTATGGGTATGTTAACAAGCCCGAAACTAATGGATCCTTTCCACATCGTATGCATGGCGTACACTCCTTTTTCTTTAGCATGAACGTTTCAAAGAAATTTATGTTTAAAAGAAACCCACAGCCTCAAACTAAAGAAAAAGGTAGGTGGTGGAAATGATAGAGCCAATGCTTTTGACGATGGCTGACGAACTTCCAACAGGTGAAAAATGGAGATATGAAATTAAATACGATGGTTTTCGGGTGATCTTAACGTGGACAGAAAATGGAATAACCTTGACTAGTCGTAATGGAAAAGATCTAACTGAACGTTTCCCTGAAATTATAAGTCTTTCTGAGCAACTCACTCCCCCTTCCCTGCCTATTACATTGGATGGAGAACTGGTTATACTTAATACGCCTTTTCAAGCCAATTTTTCTCTTCTCCAGCAAAGAGGACGACTTAGAAGTTCAGATAAAATCAACTATTATGCCACCCGGCGACCGGCAACGTTCATGGCCTTTGATTTCATTAATAAACCAAATGAAACCTATAAGAAGCGAAAACAACAATTGAAGGAAATCATCCATCACCTGGACAGTCCAAGAATTCAGTATGTACAAGAATATAAAGAGATTAATGATATTAAGTCCATCGTCTTTACCCATCTTGGTGAAGGAATTATCGCTAAAACGACCAATAGCAAATACACACCAGGGAAACGAGTGAGAAGTTGGATTAAATATAAAAATTGGAGATCGGTTTCTGGCTTTCTAACTTCTTTCAATCCTCAGAACAGTTATTATCAAATTGAAGGTGTCGATGGAGAGGAACATTTCCCTATTGGAACCTTTAAACATGGGTTTGATAAAGAAGAGGAGCAGACATTACGGACCTTTTTCAAACAAAAAGGTATTAAAAAAGGCAAGTCCTGGATTCTTGAACCAAGTGTGTGTGTCGATGTCCATTGTCTCCATGCGGACCAAGGTGAGATGAGAGAACCGATGTTTTCAAGATTTCGATTTGATCTATCCCCCGAAGAATGCACAAAGGATAAATTAAAGTGGGACCTGTCCCTTTTTCCTACTGAAGTCGATTTTACACACACAGATAAAGAACTGTGGCCAGGGAAAACGAAAGAAGATTATTTGATTTACTTACGAAATATCGCGCCTTATCTCCTCCCCTTTATAAAAGAGAAGAAAATTACACTTATCCGGTACCCTGATGGGATTTATAAAGAATCTTTCTTTCAAAAGCATTTGCCTGATTATGCCCCTGATTTTGTAGGAGAATGGGTTGAAGCAGGTGAGGCTTTCATCACGTGTTCAAACCTGCCTGCGTTTCTTTGGCTTGGGAATCAAGGAGCACTTGAATTCCATATTCCCTTTCAGAAAGCTGGCGGAAAAGATCCTGACGAGATCGTTTTTGATTTGGACCCGCCTGGTAGAGAACAATTTCCATTGGCAATCCTCGCTGCTCAGCTATTAAAGCACCTTCTGGATGAGTTAGAAGTAGAGAGCTTCGTCAAGACATCCGGCAATAAAGGGATGCAAATCCATATTCCTATCGAAGAAGGCAGCATGTCTTATGAGGAGACTCGCCGCTTCACCCATTCTTTGGTCAAATTACTCATTAAAGAAAAACCAGATGTTTTTACGATTGAACGATTAAAGAAGAATAGAGGCAACCGTTTATATTTAGATTATGTTCAACATGCAGAAGGTAAAACGATCGTCGCCCCATATTCTGCAAGAGCGACTGAAAAAGGAACGGTAGCTGCCCCCTTGTTCTGGAGCGAAGTAAAAAAAGGATTAACCCCTGAACAATTTACAATCGATACGACGATAAAACGGGTCCAAGACCTGGGTTGTCCATTTCAAGATTACGCCCATGCCCGTACACGTCAGCCGATTGAACAGATGAAGACAATGTTCCATAAAGCCTAATTCATCTTTCCAGTTGAAACTATGTCGAATATTCCCCGGGAAATAACCCGAATTTTAGCCGTCCTTGGAACAAAGGCGCATGCGCCCTTGGATGGGGTTGTCATTCACCCGGGCAAAGTATTAACGTTTTTTAATTTCTTTACGAAAAAAATAAACCTACGGCCCATGTCAGGGCTGTAGGCTTATTTATTATTTATTCGGAGAGAGCCTTCGTTCGTTCTCTCAGCTTAAATTTTTGAAGCTTTCCACTCGCATTACGAGGTAGTTCATCCACAAATTCATACCTGCGCGGGCGTTTGTAACGGGCAAGTCTGCTTCCCGATGTACAGAATTCGTCGAGAACTTTTTCATTCAATTGGGTGTCCTTTTTGACAATGAAGGCGACCACCCGCTCTCCCCACATTTCATCAGGTTCTCCTATGACTGCTGCATCAAGTACTCCAGGATGATCAAAAAGGACATCTTCTACTTCCCTTGAATAGATGTTCTCTCCTCCGGAAATAATCATATCCTTCACCCGATCACTCACCCACAGATACCCATCTTCGTCGTAAGAGCCGATATCACCGCTATGGTACCAACCTTTATAAAGAGCTTCTTCCGTTGCTTCAGGTCGGTTATAATAGCCCAGCATCATGCTTGGTCCTCTGACGATGATCTCACCAAGCTCTCCTGGTTTGCATATCGCTTCAGGCTCCGCTGGTCCATGCTCATTCGTTTGCACAACTCTGACTTCATGGTTCAGAAGCGGTCTTCCTGCAGAACCAGCTTTCGATATTTGTTCCTCTTCCATTAACCCCGTAATTGCTGGGCCCATTTCTGTCATACCATAGGCTTGAATGAGCTGTACCCCAAGCACCTCGTGCAGCCTTGTTGTCAGTGCAGGGGCCATTGGTGCCCCTCCATATAATCCTCTTTGAAGAGATTCAAAGTCTTCTTTACTGAATTCCTCTTGGATCATCATATTCCACATCGTTGGAGCCGCAAAAAAGGAAGTGATCTGCTCTTGTTTGACCGTTTCAATGACCGCAGGAGCATCGAAGTGGTGCATGATGATGTTCGAAGCACCTGTCATTACTCGAGGGAAGAATGCACAGTGCAGTTCGGCGCAATGGAAGATAGGGGCAACGGTTAACCCACGATCTTTATCAGACAGATGTAAACATGCGGTCATCAGTAAAGCCTGATCAACCATATTGCGATGAGAATGAATGACTCCTTTTGGAAGTCCAGTTGTCCCGGACGTGTACATAATCGCATAAGGATCGTTCTCATCCAGCTCACATTGAGGTCTTGTCGTACCTTTTCCGCTCACTTTGTCATAGTAATTCAAAGCATAAGTAAGGTCTTGTTCATCAATGGACCAAAATTCTATGTCTGGAAGCTTGTTCACCACAAGTTCGACTTGAGAAGCCGTTGCTTTTTCGAATAAAACAACTTTAGGATCCGCATCTTTAAGTATGAATTCGAGCTCTTTAGCCATAAGCCTAAAGTTGATTGGATTGAAAACAGCTCCAATTTTCGTACAAGCGAACAGTGTAGTTGCAAATTCAGCTGTATTGAAGAGAACAGTTGAAACAAGATCTCCTTTTTCAACACCTGACGCCCTTAAAGCATTCGCTGTTCTGTTTACTTCGTCGTCCCATTGCTTGTAAGTCCAACGGGTACCTAGTCGCGTATCCACTAACGCTTCTTTATTGGCATACTTCCCAACCGTCTGTTCAAACATACTTTTCAATGTTGGCCCCATTTATTATCGACTCCTCTTTATGTTTTAGTCATAGAGAACAAGAACCTTACCTGCTTCATTTTGGCTGCATTCGAATCGCTCCGTCTAAGCGGATCACCTCCCCATTTAGCATAGGATTCTCAGTGATACTCAGCACAAGCTTGGCATATTCGTAGGGTTTACCCAGCCGCTTCGGAAATGGTGTCATATCCCCTAGAGCTTCTCGGGCGTTGTCAGGAAGCTGGCTGAACATTGGTGTCTCAAACAGCCCAGGTGCTATTGTCATCACCCGTATCCCGTATCGGGCTAGCTCACGCGATATAGGTAGCGTCATACCAATGACTCCACTTTTCGAAGCACTATAAGCCGCTTGACCGATTTGGCCATCAAAAGCTGCAATGGAGGCCGTATTCACGAAAACTCCGCGCTCCCCTTCTTCATTCGGCTCATTGTGCTTCATACGTTCTGCAGCAAGCCTGATCATGTTAAATGTTCCGATCAGATTTACTTCAACAACTTTCGAGAAAGAGCTCAACCGATGCGGACCTTCACGTCCTATGACTTTTTCACCTACTACAATCCCTGCACAGTTTACGACTGTATTCACTTGTCCAAAATGCTCAATCGCCGTGTCCAGCATTGCATTGATATCTTCTTCCGATGTGACATCCACCTCCGCAAATAATGTTTGTGAACCAAGCTCTTCGGCAAGTTTTTCCCCTTTTTCTGTATCCCGGTCAGCTATAACGGCTTTTCCTCCGTTCCGAATCACCTTACGGACAGTTGCCTCCCCTAGCCCAGATGCTCCTCCTGTGACGACAGCGATGATTTCTTTGACATTCATTCTTCTACCTCCAGTCGTTCAATAATGGTTGCATTGGCCATTCCTAACCCTTCACAAACCGCCTGCAGTCCATATCGCTTACCCGACCTTTCTAATTCATGCATTAGCGTTGTCATCAGTTTCGTTCCTGTCGCCCCCAGCGGGTGCCCTAAAGCGATTGCCCCTCCGTTAACATTTAACTTAGAATGATCCACCCCAGTTTCTTTCATCCAGAACAACGGGACGGGGGCGAATGCTTCATTCACTTCAAACAGATCTATATCATTAATACTCAGCCCGGCTTTTTGAAGCACTTTATAAGTAGCTGGGACGGGTCCAGTAAGCATCAAGGTAGGGTCGGAGCCTACGACAGATCGTGCCGTGATACGGAACCGCGGACGTAAACCGAGAGCTTCTGCTTTTTTTCGTGACATCAATAAAACGGCCGAAGCTCCATCACTCATCTGACTGGCGTTTCCTGCTGTGATTTTTCCATTTTCTTTAAAAGCAGGCTTTAACTCTGCTAGAACTTCCAGAGTGGTGCCGGGGCGTGGACCTTCATCCAACCGCACCGTTATCTTTTCTCCATTTTCGTCTACTACTTCAAGGGGAATTGTTTCTTTTTCAAATCTTCCTTCTTTAATGGCCTGTAAAGCACGTTCGTGGCTTTTTACGGCGTAATCATCAAGCTCTTGTTTTGATAACCCCCATTTTTCTGCGATACGCTCAGCAGATAACCCTTGATTAATCATTTCATAACGTTCACACAACTCTTCACTATAAGAGGTTCCTTTCATATTAGAAAACATTGGTACTCTTGACATGCTTTCCACTCCACCGGCAATGACTACATCCATATCGCCACTCGCTATAGCCTGTGAAGCAAAATGTACCGCTTGCTGGCTGGACCCACATTGACGGTCGATCGTTACTCCAGGCACCTCTATCGGAAAGCCTGCTATAAGTGCAGCCATTCTGGCTACATCACTGGCTTGTTCACCTACTTGCGTCACACACCCGGCAATGACATCTTCCACTTCTTTTGCTTCTATCCCGGACCTTGAGATTAATTCTTTGAATACGTGACTTAACATTTCATCCGGTCTCAATTGGCTGAGAAGTCCATTCCTTCTTCCCACAGGTGTCCTTACTGCCTCTACAATAACCACTTCATTCATGGTGATTCCCCCTTATTCCAATCCCATTTTTTTAGCTATAATCGATTTCATAATTTCATTAGAGCCTGCATAGATGGCAGTTACGGGAGCATCCCGAAAACGCCTTGCGATTTCATATTCCTCCATATAGCCATAGCCTCCGTGCAAATGCATACACTTCATAGCTACTTTCTTGACTAAATCCGTGGTCCACCACTTGGCCATGGACACTTCCTTTACAACATCTTCCCCCTTCATATGGGATTCGATCGTCCTGTCGAGGAAGGTACGCCCGATTTCCACTTCCGTTTGCAGCTCCGCCAATGTAAACTGCGTGTTTTGAAATGACGCGATGGTCTTCCCAAAGGCTTGCCTTTCTTTCACGTAATTGACAGTCAAGTCAAGCATGCGTTCACAGGCCGCTATAGCGCCTATCCCTACGATCAGCCTCTCCTGCTGCAGCTGGTTCATTAAATAGTAAAACCCTTGTCCTTCTTGTCCGAGAAGATTTTCTGCCGGTACCTTCGCATCTTCAAAAATCAGTTCGGAGGTGTCCTGACTGTGCAGGCCGATTTTATCCAGCTTCTTCCCTCTTTTAAAACCAGGAGTATCTTTCTCTACAATCATAAGACTGATGCCCTTATGGGCAGGAGATGCTTTAGGGTCTGTTTTGCATACTACGACTACGAGATCTGCGTGCACACCGTTAGTAATAAATGTTTTTTCACCATTTAAGATGTAGTAGTTCTCTGACTTGACTGCCGTAGTACGAATGGAAGCGAGGTCGGACCCTGCCCCTGGTTCAGTCATGGCAATGGCCGTAATGAGTTCTCCTGTTGTGCATTTAGGGAGCCACTTCTTTTTTTGCTGTTTCGTCCCGTAAGAATGAAGATAAGGAACAACGATATCATTGTGCAATCCTATCCCTATCAATCCTGTGCCTACTTTCTCAAGTTCTTCATTTATAACGACTGAATAGCCGAAATCAGCTTCAAAGCCCCCGTACTCTTCCTCTAACCACGGACACAAATACCCGTTTTGTCCAAGCTTCTGCCAAAAAGTGCGAGGGATTCCGCCTTGCTTTTCCCATTCTTCAAAATAAGGATAAGCTTCTTTATCAAGGAACTTCCTTAACGACCTGCGTAGTATTTCATGCTCTTCTTTTATGTATGGTGCTTTCATAAGCTCCTCCTATAACTGAAACCTCAGTTTTAAACTACCCAGTGTATGTATTCTACTTTTCCCTTACATTTCCTTCACAGAAAAAGTAAACGCTTTCAATAAATTAAAAAAGAAACCGGCGGCTGCTTTTGCAAACCTCAGGTTTCTACGTTCTCTTCAACACTTATAAGTTTTTCAGTACTTTTTCAATTGCGTGCGCGACTCCGTCTTCATCATTTGTCAGCGTAACCCAATCCGCCTCTTCTTTCACTTTGTCTTGCGCGTTTCCCATCGCGACTCCAAATCCGACTTCGTGGATCATTGCGATATCATTCATGCTATCACCCACAGCCATAACCTCGTCCATCTTCAGCTCTAACCAGTCACAAACCTTTTCTAGAGCAGCGGCTTTATTAACTCCTGCTGGATTAATTTCAATGTTAGTAGGACTGGAATTCGTAATTTCAAAAGAATCGTATTTATTGAGCTCATCTAATATGATTTGTCGAACGTGATCGTCCTCAATATCATAACCGAATTTCAACCAGTCATACCCTTCCACTTCTCCTTCAAATGGATTCTGAGTATTGAATAGACCTTGTTCAGTAGAGGACCAGAAGTACAGTCCATGCTCTTTTTTCAATTCCCATAAGCGGCGTACGTGTTCTTTTTTCAACTTGTTTTGTTCGACTAATTCAAATTGACCGTTATAAATTTCTCCACCGTTAATCGTGACAATATAAGAAGATTCTCCTAATGCTTCTGCTATATGTCTGCAACGGGAAAGAGACCGACCTGTACTTAAGACTACTTGAAGGCCCTGCTCTTTCGCTTTCAATATAGCTTCAATGTTTCTTTCTGACACCGTTTCTTTTGAATTAACGAGTGTTCCATCTAAATCCAAAGCAATCAGCTTGATGTTTTTTTCCATTGTCTTCACGTCCTCTCTTTTGCTCTCTCTATTCTAATACAATAAGAGAGAATCATACAATCAAACACCAAGAAGAATGATGTCCGGATGTTCTTTTACCTGTTTTTTCTTTATAAAGGTGTTATTCAGTAATTTCAAACCAGCTTCATGGCTTTCGCACAACTGATTATGGTCTATCCTTCTAGTAGTAAGTTATTCATTTCGCTCTTCGTACTTTAAATGCATAACGATGCCTTGTTCGTAGTTTCCAAACTTTGGCCCAAATAAGTTCATTCCGCCTTTATTCAAGGCATCCTCTTTGTTCCCGAGTTTAAAAGAGATATAAGGTTGGTCCCCTGCCATTAAATCTTTTAATGTGAGGCTGTTTATGACTTTAGATCCATCAATGAAACAACCCTCATTCGTAATTTTCCATTGTTTCAAAAGACCATATTGGGTGTAGTTTGTTCGCCACCAATCAGGAGTCAGGATTCCTCTCTCCCCCCCAAAATCACTCGGCGATGTCCATGTTCCCACTTCATGTCCATTTACCCATGCCGTTATGTCTGACGGCCAGTCCATTTTATAATTAGGAGCTTCCGAACAAACCTCTGCAGAAAACTCAATTTCTTTTGCCTGATATCCGTAAGGAATCCTGTTTGGAAAACGATATTCCACGTAACCATCCCTAAAAAACAACAGCTGAGCCCTTTTACGTTCAGGCTCGTAAAAGGATCTGGGGTCATCCTGCATGCCGATGTAACCATCTTCACTCACTAACCCACAGTTAGGAACAACGTAGCAATCTAAGTAATCACCAATAGGCATCTCAAACCTTATTTCATGGTCATTAACCTTAGGATCATCTGAGAATAAGTCCATAACGATTCGATCGTAATTAATCGCACTGACTTTTTGAGTTCCTCTTCCCGGAACAAGTTCCGTTACAATTAAACCTACCTCTTCCAACTTTTTGACGTGTGAAGCTGTCGTAGAAAAAGGGAGGCCCAATTTCTCTTTCAGTTCGTTAACATTATGAGGTTTTTCGCTAAGAATCTTTAACATTTCAATACGCGTATGATTGGCTAACGCCTTGCTGATCGAGAGCATATTATCAAATGATAATTGTAAGTTTTTCACTTGGGACACCACCTGGAAATCTGCATAATCTATATTTATTATAGCAGATGGTAAAGATATTCTTCACAAAACCCCTCTGCCATATGGCAGAGGGGCTGCGTTTATTGTACAGGATTTTCTTCTAACTTTCTTTCTTCGAGTTTCTCAACTACATCATTGTATTCGTCTTCTGTGTAAGAATAGAAGTACATGACGATCAACCTGATCAGTGAACCAAGTGCAGGCAATAAGGCAATGACGAAGAATAACGCATTCATAGTCGCCACGGACTGATCTTGATTAGGTGAATAGTTGATCCAGGTTAATATAACACCCGTAAGTCCACCTGCGACAGCGACAGATAATTTTCCTGTGAAGGTTTGTCCTGAGAACGTAACCGCTTCATTCCTTTTACCTGTCTTCAGTTCCGTGTACTCAATTGTCTCTGCTAACATGGAAGAAATTAAAGGTCCGGTAGCTGTATAGAGAAGCATGGTAACAGCGATAAAGACAAAGGAAACAATGACACTAGAATAACCGACAGAGAACCAAATGATTCGTATGACGATATCCATTGCGACAATGGTCATCAACAAATGTTTTTTCTTAAATCTTTTAGCAAGACTCGGGATTAAAAAGAACCCAATACAGCTTGCCAAACTGATGATTCCGAATATCGACATCAGGGAAGCGTTTCCAAGATTGTACGTAAAAAAGTACACATTTAAAGCTTGAGTAATGTTCATAAAGACATTACAGAAGAAAACAACCAGCACAGCGAACATCGGTTTATTGGCCCTTACAGCTCGTACAGCATCCGATAACTTAACTTTTGTTTTTGGAGGCTTCACTCTTTCTTTCGTATTTTTAAAGCCGTTAAGCATGACAGGAAGGGCAAAAGCCATCAAAACGACAGTAGCCAGAAGATACCCTTGTCCCTGGTCGCCTTGGCCCAGCCATTCAGCCAGTGGAACGAATACAACAGGAGAAAGACCGATTCCTGCAAAGACTCCCATATTGGCAAAAGTAATAAGTTTTGTACGCTGCTGAGCATCCTGGCTCATCACTGTGGATAATGACCAATACGGCACATCAGAAACCGTATAGATCATGCCCCACACAATATAAGTACCCCCGGCGAATAATATTTTGGATGTATTACTTAACCCGTCTAATGGGAGGAAACAAACGATTGTGATGAGGGCGATGAAAAAGGGCATATATTTCAAATAGGGCCGAAACTTCCCGTGCTTCGAATGCAAGGTATCCATGACAGAAGCCATCATCGGGTCATTAATCGCGTCCCACGTACGTGCAATTAAGAAAATCATACTTGCTGCTGCCGCCGAAATCCCTAAGATATCTGTGTAGAAAAACAGTATATAAGAACCGACTAATCCAAAGCTGATACATTGACCAAACCCGTACCCAAAATAAGAGGCAAACTCTTTGTTACTAATATTCTCTCGCTTATCCACATCTTTCGAAACCATTGATTTTGCTGATTCCACCGTTTATTACCTCCTCCATATTATTCAAAAACAAAGCCGCTTGACTGCTGTGCAATAATTCTCCTGATTTTTTCCGGGTCAAACTTGTATTCATGATTATGATCCAGTAAGCCATTCACTTCTTGCTCGACATCCGTTAATTGGGTATAACAAAACCCTTGAATGTAGTTCGTATCCTTTATCACGTTTGTCAGTTGTTCCAAACGAAGGAGAACTTCTTCCTGAGATTCGGGTCTAGCCCCATACCCCCAATCCTCTCCTTTTGTGGATCCATATGCTATCCCACCATATTCGCTAATGACAACCGGCTCCCCGCCATAATGATATCCTTGAGCGTAGTTTTGTTTACAACTTGTCTTTGATGGACTTCCATCTACAAATTCCTCTTTATTCCTATAGCTGTGACTCATTGACTCGGGATCCGAGTTATAGTCATGAACCGTTAAAATGTCAGTCAACGTGTGTTCCCAGCCATCATTCCCTACAATAAGTCTAGTCGGATCGAACGCTTTTGCCTGATAGTATAAAGCGTTTACAAAGTTTTGCTGATCTTCACGATGGTAGATTTCGTTCACACCCCATGATTCGTTCATCAGCGTGTAAATGATGACGGATGGATGATTGTAATGTTTATCGATCATCTCCCTGGACTCCTCCATCATTCGAGCCATAGAGGTCGTGGAGAAAAGGAAGCTGCTTGGCATTTCAGCCCACATGACTAAACCTAAACGATCACACCAGTACATATATCGTCGATCAGCGATCGTTTGATGGCGCCTTACCCCGTTAAAGCCCATCTCTTTTACTTTTTTCAAGTCTTCTTCCATCTGTTTGGATGTTGCTGTCATTAATGCGCCTGGATAATAGCCCTGGTCTAATAATAGTCTTTGATAAAAACTCTCACGATTTAAAAGAATTCTCTCACCCTCGACCTCGATGCTTCTCATACCGAAATAACTTTCCACTTGATCATACGTTTTGCTCCGGTCTTTTATAGTAAATCGGATATCGTATAAATTAGGATGATCCGGAGACCAGTAGAACACTCGAAAATCAGCTTCGTCAGACTGTACATCTAACGTTAAGTCAATAGAAGACTGAGTGGTTTTGACCCAGGCTCCAGCTGTCGTGATCCATTCACCTTCAAAAAATACTTCGGCTTCCAGATAGACGGGATTTGAGTTTCCTTTTACACGTCCTTGCAAATGAAGCGTTGAATCCTCCACACTTGGAGTCATCCTCACTTCCTGCAAATGTATGGAGGATACTTCTTCTAACCAAACCGATTGCCATATGCCCGTGGTCCGTGTGTACCAGCATAGAAAATTATCGGATTTCCATGATTGTTTTCCAATCGGCTGCTCCACACTGTTTTCATCTTGCACCCTTACAACAATCGTGTTCTCTCCACTATTTAGAGCTTGGGTTAAAAGAAAACTAAAAGGGGTATGTCCACCTTCATGATCTCCTATGAGTTGTCCATTGACCCAGACTTTTGTGTAATAGTCTACAGCTTCAAAATGAAGGTAAACTTCATTATTCGTTGTTTGCCATTCGAACGATTTTTCGTACCAGATAATTGAATGGTGCTCATTGTTGTTCACTTTGGACATTTCGCTTTGGTATGCATAAGGAACTTGTATATCTTCTCCCTGCACCCCATGCTTAAACCAAGCTTCTTTTTCTCCTAAATCCTCATCATCGAATTGAAATTTCCAAGTGCCATTTAAATCAATCCACTCTTCTCTCCGAAACTGAGGTCTAGGATATTGTGCGGATTGACTATCCTTCTTCTCTAACAAAGGTTTTGTATCAATCATCCTCTTCCCACCTTTTGTTACAACTTTTAATGTTATAAAAAACACTTTCAACCGAACTTAGAAAGGGCTTTCATTTATATTATGGTTTTATTATTACATATAATCATGTTTTATTACAAGTAAATTTGTTATAAAAATCTAAAAATTTTTTGGTGCGTACTCTTTTCATTCATCGTACTTATAGAGACACAACACTGGAGGTCTTCCGTTGATCGTTATTGAAATCTTATCGCTATTCGTAACTGGCATACTCTTTATCGTCTCACTTTAGCCGAAGCCTCACCCTCATTTACGTCGCCATTCCTTTTGGCATTCTATTCTTGGTTTTGAATTTTTTACGAACACATAGGAAAAAGTATGTCTTATATGATCCCGATCCAACGAAAAGTGAGGCGGACGGCTATCGTTATGAAAAAGACGACCATTTTCTTTTCTGAGAAACGAATAACTTCATACAGGTAAGGGTATATGAAAAGCGAGTCTAATCTTTGAGGAGGTTATTTTATGTTTGACTACACCGTGGAAACGAAGAAAAGTATGGATGAAGCCGTTGAAAGCTTAGAAGCAAATTTGATGGAGCAGAAATTTGGTGTCCTTTGGAATTTTGACTTAAAGGATAAGCTCCACGAAAAAGGATTGGAATTTGAAAAAGAGTTTAAAATTTTGGAGGTATGTAATCCTAAAGAAGCTCAGCGTGTTTTAAATGAAAATACACTTGCCGGCTATTTTCTCCCTTGTAAAATGGTCGTTTATACCGAGGATGGAACGACTAAAATAGGCATGCCTAAACCTACGTCCCTTATTCAAATGGTAGAAGATGATAACATTCAGGCGATTGCTAAAGATATTGAAGAACGTCTAATTGGCTGTATTGATCAATCAGTATAATTAGCACAAAAGGCGCTGGCGCTGGATGTAGCTCCAATCTAAAGACGGACAACTAAGGGTAGGGAAATTTCGAATGCTCAGAACGACCGCTTCGGAAATACACTCCGCTTTTCGCGGGCGGCTGAGGCCGTGCCCACGGAAAGCGAAGTATTTTGTAGGAGCGGACGTACTTCCATCTTACAAGACAAATGCACGTAAAATGGAGCTAAAAAGAAAATTGGAGTTAAATATACTATAAAAGACCCGAATGACGGTGAGATCTTATCATAAGACTCTCACCGTCATTCGGGTTTTAGAATGGCTAGAACGTTTTTGTCCGAGCCTTTGCGTTTATTTGAATACGCCAGCTTCCAGCTCTTTGACGATTCTAGTTTCATCCTTATGAATAGAAATTTTAAGAGAAGGAGCTAAGGTTCCACCAAAATGGTCGAACTGGAATTGTTCAGATTGCTGACCAATTTCATTGATAGACAGTCCATTCAAGTCATAGAAATTGGCAAAGCTGATAACTGTCCCATTTGGCATGACCATCCAGGAATACGTCTGATATGGCTCAGCTTTTGTATTCGCTACAACTAATCCATCTCCGTTCAGCGGCTCATAACCTTCTGTCAACGAATTAGACGAAAAACCATATAGCCCGTCCGGACCTGTGATTCCAGGTGCAAACTTATTCTTGTGTGTATCTGTAAATAAGTAATATTGGTTTCCTTTTGTGACAATATGCGGACGCTCAAGCTCCTGGTTCACGCAGTTCGCTTCCATGATCGGAGGAAGGATTTCGTATTCAGTCAGCTCGCTGTTCTTCGCTTCCGCTATCCCAATACTTCCATTAAAAAGCGTAGATGCTTCAGGTACGTCATGGTCTGCAGCAAATTCTTCAGACCCAATATGCTCAGCCTGACACGTGCGCTCAGCAGGTGTGCCGTTTGAGTTTCCTTCAAACAAAATGTATTCTTTACCTGATTTCGGGTCTTTGAAGAACCATGGGTCACGGAATGCGTAAGCGATGTCACCTTGAGCTGATTGCTCTTTTGTTTGATAATACTTTCCTTCCGGCTCTAGAATGATTTCATGATCTGACCAGTTAGAAAATTGAATTTCGCCTTTTGTAACGTCTACATCTGCAGATGCTTTAGCCAGACGCTGTTCATAGGTTAATTGCGTTTCACCTTTTCTGCCAGTCGCTGTATAGAAGAAATGGATTTTTCCATCGTCGATCATGGCAGACCCTGCCCACTGCCTTGAACCTAGCGCTTCCCCTTCTTTGAATATTTTTCCACCTAACTTCCAGTCTTTCCCATCCTTAGAATAAAAGTAGCGGATTTCAGCAATGTCATGGCGTTTCCCAGGCAGGACATCGCTAGGAGCCGTCAAGGACATAATGATTTTATAACCATTTACCGTGGCGATGGAGCCATCTTTATTTCGAAGCGGCCATGTATCCCATACGTGATATTCTGGTGCAATCTGTTCTAAATCTTTCTTTGAAATTTCAGGAGCTGTGTTATCAGCGTTCTGTTCTATCTTTGTCACGTCTTCTCTAGTCCAATTGGACGTTCCTTCTTCCGCAAAAGCAGAAGCAGGAGTAAGTATGGAGGAAAATAATGTTGCCATTCCAAGGATCGAACCGAAGACTTTAGTCTTTTTACTCACAGAAATTCCTCCTTTTAGTGTGATGGAATAATTTGACCAGGCTTAAGGGTGCCGTTCACTTTTGTTTCGTCTCCATTAATGGACAGTTTTATAGTAGGAGCGAACGTACCGCCTAGCTGTTTATTACCATTTTCATCAATGTACTCATTCACGAAGCTGATCACTGTACCATTTGGCATGACAGCGTGAGAATACGTCATAAATGGATCATCTTCCGGGTTCGCAACCACAAGTCCATTATCGTTCAACGGCTGATAATCACCGCGAAGGGAATCGTTAACGAATCCGTAGAGACCATCTGGACCATTTAGACCAGGTGCGAATGTAAACTGGTGAGAAATCGTAAACAAGTAGTACTGTCCGCCTTTGACTAAAACATGTGGACGCTCCAGTTGTTGGTTTACTCCGTCTGCTTCAAGAAGCGGTGGAAGCAATTCGAATTCTGTCAGGTCTTCATTCTCTGCAGAAGCGATTCCGACATTTCCGTTATAGTCCTCAGCACCCGCTGGAACTTCATGGTCTTTTCTGAATTCTTCACTGCCGATATTTTCTGGATCTAAAGTTTTCTCATAACCTGCAGAGTTTCCTTCAAAAATGATGTATTCCTTTTTCGTTTTTGGATCTTTGAAGAACCAAGGATCACGGAAGGAATAAATGATATCCCCTGTCTTTTGATCTTGTGTTTCATAGTACTCTCCATCAGCTTCAGCAAGGATCATGTGCTCGCCATGATTACTTAGCTCAACGGACTTATCTTTCTTGTCTACATCAATGTCAAACGTTGTTTTAGCTAATCGCTGTTCAAACGTCGTGCTTTCTTCTCCTTTACGTCCACTTGCTGTATAGAATAAGTGAACCTTTCCGTCCTCTTCCATCATCGCTGAACCAGCCCATTGGCGTGATCCTAATGCTTTGTCTGGATCATAAGATAAACCGCCCATCTCCCAATCTTTGCCGTTTTTAGAGTAGAAGTAGCGAATTTTTGCTTCGTCGTGACGGCCACTCCATGTATATTCTTTAGATGCAGTTAACGCAAAAACAATTTTGTACCCGTTTACGGTTGCGATCGACCCATCACGATTGCGTAACGGCCATGTATCCCATACCCAATAATCAGGAGCGACTTGATCAACGTTGTCGATATCAGGTGCGGTATTTTCTTTATTCAGATTATAATTCTGAGCGTCTTCACGAGACCAAACCGCAGTTTCTGTTTCACTTTTCTCTGCTGCATTTGCGATTCCAGGTGTTTGAACCAATCCTCCCACTAGCATGATAGCCGATAACGCTACCCCTTGTACTACAGATAACTTTTTACCTCTCTTCATCATTCACACTCCCTAAAAATTTTATGGATGAAAGCTTTCGACTTAAACCTAATACATGGTTTCACAGGAAGCAAATGGAATTAATAAACGCAAATAACCAGGGACTTTTGACACCTTAAGCAGACAGTAACCACAATGTAAGCGCTCGATACTAAACTGATATAACGGTTACATGATATCTGAAAAATAATTCTAAAGATACAGGAATCGATTCCACATTCGGGTTTATAGTCGTATTCTTTTACACCTCTTCGTTCCTCACTCTTGTTGTTTGACCTAATGAACTCTTTAAATATAGGTTTAACTATCTACTATATATTGGTTTTGCTAGAATTATTTTCTTCTTTATAGGTCTTTTTTTGAAACTAACCTTACAAATGGTTTCTTTACTCCTAATTTATTTGAACCATAAATGCGGCATGGGGTACTTGTAACTATCTTAAGGAATATATTGTTTAGCTGAATTAAAAAACAGGAGTTGGTTACCTCTGAAGTACACTCCTGCTTTTTCCGGTAAGACTTCCTTAATGCTGTATAGGAGGAAGAGGCCCTTGCTCTTTCCCTTTTCTCAACAATGTAAACTCTCCCTGATCGGAAATCGCCGCATAAAATACATCCTTACTATTTGATACCCCATATTCATCTAATTGTTGCTTAAGCCATTTTTCATCTTTATTCGTTCTATATAAGATATCTGTCTGAATCTCTCCATCCATGATCACCGGAACTTCATACCCCCCACCCCTTGTATATATGTTCATATCTTTTTTTGTGACTGGCTCTTTCCCAGACCTTAACTTAATAGAGAGTCGTCCATTGGCTTCAATAATCCCCATGTCTACATCTTGAATATGGAAAACTTCTTTTTCTCGTAACATTTGTAATATGTTATCAATGGAATAATTGATGTCCTGTAAATTCCTTTCTATTAATTCACCTTTAAAGACCACTATCGTAGGCTCAAAAGTGAGAAGCTTTCCGATTTTCCTATTCTTAAGCTTGCTCCAGATGACGAACTTTTGCACAAATGCTATAGCAATCATAGCAATTACCGTATGAATATGATTGATGTTCGGATCAGCAATATCTGCGCCAACCACAGATCCCAAGACAAGGACAACCAGGAAATCGAATACGGGTAATTCACCAATCGATCTTTTACCCATAAATAATCCAATAAATAATAATAACGGGAGAATCGTAACAATCCTTCCAAGTACTTTAATTGTATCCATCCATAATTCCACTGTCTCACCCCTTTAGTCATAAGGTTCCAAAAGGTATAACCCCTTATGCTAAATTTTTTTGGTTTTACCTGTTGACATTATACCTTATGGGGTATATGATTGTTCATGTGCTGGTCAACAGCGACCTAAAAAACTCCACAAAAGGAGGTCAATACCATGGAATATAATGACGCTATGAGAAATAGAGTGAAGCGTTTAGAAGGACAACTGCGAGGCGTCTTGAAAATGATGGATGAAGGAAAAGATTGCAAAGACGTCATCACACAGCTGTCTGCTTCCAGAAGTGCGATTGATCGTACGATTGGTCTTGTCGTGAGCTCCAATCTTGTGGAGTGCATTCAAGAGGCCGATGATTCACAAGATAAAGAGGACTCCATTAACGAGGCCGTGCAATTGCTTGTCAAAAGCAGATAAATTTTTTTAAATAACAATATACCCTTGCCCGTATATGTATATAAATTAAGGAGGAGATTACATGTCGGAAACAAAAAAGACAAATATTATTTTATTCAGCGGAGATTATGATAAAGCGATGGCTGCTTATATCATTGCCAATGGTGCAGCAGCGTATGATCATGAAGTAACGATCTTTCACACGTTCTGGGGGCTGAATGCTCTTAGAAAAGATGAACCCATCACTGCGAAAAAAGGGTTTATGGAAAAAATGTTCGGGAAGATGATGCCTCGCGGTGCGGATAAAATGGGGCTCTCTAAAATGAACTTTGCAGGATTCGGTCCTAAAATGATCAAAGACGTCATGAAAAAGCATAATGCAATGCCGCTTCCTGACCTTATCGAAATGGCGCAGGAACAAGATATTAATCTTGTGGCATGCACAATGACAATGGACCTGCTTGGACTTCAAAAAGACGAATTGCTTGATGAAATTGAATACGCTGGTGTAGCCGCTTATTTAGCAGACGCTGAAGACGGCAATGTGAACCTGTTTATCTAATAGGAGGTAAAGGAACATGAAAACTTTAACTGCAAATGAAGTAAAAAACCTTTTGGAACAAGAAGAAGAGTTGAACATTGTAGATGTGCGTGAAGATGACGAAGTCGCTCAAGGGATGATTCCTGGAGCGAAGCATATTCCTCTTGGTTCCATTGAAACTCGCGCAAATGAACTGGATTCATCTAAAGAATATATTATGGTTTGCCGATCAGGCGGACGCAGTGGCCGTGCCACACAACTTTTAGAAGAAAAAGGATATGACGTCACCAATATGGAAGGCGGAATGATGAGCTGGGAAGGACCAACCAAATAACAATCATACCCGCATGGGTTATTAGGAGGATGTTGATCAATGGATATTAAAACAGACCTTTCATTAGATGCTAAGGGCCTTGCTTGCCCGATGCCGATTGTGAAAACAAAGAAATCAATGAAAGATATTGAAGCAGGTCAGGTACTTGAGGTGCTTGCAACAGACAAAGGCTCTAAAGCAGATCTAGCTGCATGGGCTAAAAGTGCTGGCCACCAGTACCTTGGCACAGTTGAAGAAGGAGATGTTCTGAAGCACTATGTACGAAAAGCTAGTGATGAAGACTCTCAAGAAACAAAACATGACAAAGTTGTAAATAATGAAGAACTGCAAAATGTTCGTTCTGATGAAAATGCACTAATTTTGGATGTGCGTGAATCTGCGGAATATGCATTTGAGCACATTCCTGAAGCAACGTCCATTCCACTAGGCGAATTAGATGATCGCGCTGATGAATTGGATCGTTCTAAGAAAGTTTATGTTGTGTGTCGTACAGGAAACCGAAGCGACATGGCAGCCCAAAAACTTGTAGAAAAAGGCTTTGAAAATGTTTATAACGTCGTTCCAGGCATGAGTGAATGGTCTGGAGATACAACTTCACTTAACAAATAAAAAATTTTAAACGAAAATATACCTAAGGGGGTAAATGGAATGGCAGTACAAGAAATGACTGTTAAAGAAATGGCTAAGAAAGTTCTTAACAATGAAGAACTGTTTCTATTAGATGTACGAACAGAAGATGATTTTAACGACTGGAAAATCGAAGGTAAGAACTTCGAATACTTGAATATCCCTTATTTTGAATTGCTTGATGGTGTCGAAGAAATCATGGATCAACTTCCATCAGATAAGGAGATCGTAGTCGCTTGTGCTAAAGGCGGATCTTCACAAATGGTTGCTGAGATGCTTAATGATGAGGGGGTAACCAACGTTTATTCTCTTGAAGGCGGCATGAAAGCGTGGAGTGAACACCTAGAGCCTATTAAAGTAAGTGACTTGAATGATGGAGGCGAACTGTACCAATTTGTCCGTATCGGTAAGGGCTGCCTTTCCTACATGGTCACCTCTAACGGAGAAGCTGCAATTATCGATTCTACACGTATGATTGATGCTTATACAGATTTCGCAGAGAAATTGGGAGTAAACATCACACACGTTTTTGATACGCACTTACACGCGGATCACATTTCAGGTGGGCGCAAAATTGCTGAAGCAACCGGTGCCACTTATTGGCTGCCACCGAAAGATGCAGGAGAAGTAACGTTTGATTACCAACCACTTGAAGATGGTGAAAAAGTAACGATTGGAAACACTACGATCGATATCAATGCACTTTATTCACCAGGTCATACCATCGGTTCTACTTCTTTTGTAGTCGATGATCAATTCTTAATGTCCGGCGACATTCTATTCGTGGATTCTATTGGTCGTCCAGACCTTGCCGGTAAAGCAGAAGACTGGGTAATGGACCTAAGAGAAACCCTTTATACACGTTATAAAGAACTCTCTGATGAGCTTGTCGTTCTTCCAGCTCACTTCATGATTATGGATGAGATGAACGAGGATGGCACTGTCGCTGAGAAACTAGGTACACTTTTTGAAAAGAACCATGGTTTAAATATCGATGATCAAGATGAATTTAGAAAAATGGTGACAGAGAACCTGCCGCCACAGCCAAATGCTTATCAAGAAATTCGTGAAACAAATATGGGTAAAATCACCCCTGACAACGAAAAGCAACGCGAAATGGAAATCGGACCTAACCGTTGCGCAGTCAGATAAAACGCATTATTTTCTTAAAGCTTAGCAGCTATTTTAGATATGAAGAATATAACTATTTATTTGGAGGTATTTAATATGAACGTAACAAAAGTACTAGACGCAACAGGACTTGCTTGCCCAATGCCAATTGTTAAAACGAAGAAAGCGATGAAAGAAGTAGATAGCGGAGATGTTCTGGAAATTCACGCAACTGACCAAGGTGCTAAAAGCGATCTTACTGCATGGGCGAAGTCTGGCGGTCACGAACTTCTACAACACGAAGAAGAAAATGGCGTATTCAAGTTCTGGATTCAAAAAGGCTAAATAGTCAAAAAGGGAACCTTTGAACGGTTCCCTTTTTTAAGGAGGTTGCTGAAATGGATTTCGGTTTAATTATTACAGTATTTCTTATTGGATTCGTAGGTTCTTATGTATCAGGAATGTTAGGGATCGGGGGATCGATTATAAAATACCCAATGCTCCTGTACATTCCCCCGCTCGTAGGTTTTACAGCTTTCACGGCCCACGAAGTCTCTGGCATTAGTGCTGTACAAGTATTTTTTGCAACGATCGGCGGTGTCTGGGCTTATCGCAAGGGTGGTTACCTTAATAAACAGCTGATTTTATATATGGGAGTCAGTATCCTGATCGGTAGCTTCATCGGAGGTTATGGTTCCCGTTTCATGTCAGAGAACGGCATTAATATTGTTTATGGAATTCTGGCTTTAATTGCCACCATTATGATGTTCGTACCTAAAAAAGGGTTGGACGATCAGAAGCTCGATGAAGTTCAGTTCAATCGATGGCTGGCTGCCTCTCTAGCTCTTATTGTAGGTATTGGTGCAGGAATTGTAGGAGCAGCTGGAGCATTCTTACTCGTTCCTATCATGCTTGTCGTACTGAAAATCCCTACACGTATGACTATCGCTTCTTCTCTTGCCATAACGCTCATCTCTTCTATTGGAGCTACGGTAGGAAAGGTGACTACAGGGCAAGTTGAATATTTCCCAGCAGCCATAATGGTCGTTGCAAGCCTGATCGCTGCTCCTCTAGGTGCAAATGCAGGTAAGAAAGTCAATACAAAAGTACTTCAGACCGTATTGGCTCTCCTTATCCTGGCCACGACTATAAAAGTATGGTCAGATATTTTTTAAGGTTTGCATTTAACAGAGTCGAATATTCAAAAGCAGATGCTTAAAAGGAGCATCTGCTTTTTTCTGTATAAAAGAGGACCGCATTTCAAACGAGCCCATTTCCCCACACTTCATACATCGCGAGATTACCCCTAATACATAAAGCTCACTTTGGGGTTTTAAATAAAGATTTTAGAATTCTTTTCAATCCTTTATCTTCTTGCGATTCTTCCTCAGAAGAAGGAGGCTCATTAGTTTCTACCTCTATCTTTTCTTTTTCAATTGGGTAGTCTACGACCAGTAATACCCCTACGTCTGTATCTGTTTCCTGATCTGAGACAGATGTAGTATGAATACCGTATTGATCTGCTAGACGGGAATATGGTTTTCGAAATTGATAGCTGACTTTACCGTTCAACAGCAGCTTTGCATCTTTATGTTCTCTCATTTGTTGTGATAATTCATCCATCCCTGCTTCTTGCATCACTTGAGCTTTTGTCAGCATCAGAACGATTCGTTCACGCAAAGTGCCTAGAAACCTTTTCCGTTCTGATGGTTTTGTTTCTCTGCTTCCATAAATGCCTTCCTGTAAATAGTCTTCAACGTCTGGTTTTTTCATCGTTCCACCTCGCTCATTACTGTTTCTATTCTCTCCATCTCTTCTTCACCTATCCCTAATTGTAGGACATCCCTAAGCTGTCTCACATCCATTATGCTTTACGTTCATTACCTTTCTTAGGTTTATCAATTATTAGTCCTGTTGGTGTTTCATTACTCATTTATAGCCTCATGAATACTCAATTTCGAGGCCTTCTGGGATCCGTTACGTTATTACAGATAGGGTTTTGGCTGGAAAATGACTCGCTTTCCTGCGGGGGAACTGGCAAGTCTCCTCAGTCGCTTTGCTCCTTGTGGGGTCTCGCCTATCTCCTTCTCCCGCGGGAGTCTCGCCGTTTTCCAGCTAACCCATCTATTTTGTGCTGAACGGACCCATTTAATATCAGCGTGAGTATCCAGAGATCTTAGGTATATCAAAACCTATCAAAAGTCACTACAGCGTATGACCACTATGTAAATGAATGTAAAGATGTCGTTGGCCTACATCTTTCAAAGGAGTTTCCGTTTTTCCAAATAATCTTAAGGAGGTCCGGGAAATGGTGAGACTCCTGTGGGATGAGCATGACAGATGAGCCCCCGGAGAGTTGATAGCTCGAGGAGACTCAGCGCATGCCCACGGAAAGCAAGCCATTTCCCGGATCTCCAAGCACTTGTCATTTTAACGGAAACCGCCTAACCGAAATTATGTAGATGTCGAGTCTTTCAGAATCCTGCTATATAGTTGAATGGTTTAAACGCAAAAAAGCTTGCAGGAAACGTTGGGTTTCACTGCAAGCCGAGTATAGAAGCTATTCTTCTTTATTTTGTTTACCTTTCGTATCAACCATTTCGGTTTCGTCAAGATAACGTAACAGGTCTCCATAGATAACAGAGTCAGACACGCTCAACTCCTCCTGAGCTGCTTCAAATCCAGGCTCACAGGAATCAGCTTCGACTTCTTCACCTGTTTCTCTGTCATAACAAACCCCTTGTATTCCAACATATTCATCACTCGCAAAATCGCCGTCACGTGTAATCATTAACTCACGTCGGTCTTTGTCCAACAAGTCATGACCGAATTGTACAGGGTTAGAATCCTCAATGCCTAACAAGTTTGTAAGTGTAGGACGAAGGTCGACCTGACCACCTACCGTGTGGTTTTTCTCTGCTTCAATGCTTTTACCATAAATCAGCATTGGAACACGTTGCAATTGAAACTGTTCATAATCATTGATTTCCTTACCAAGGTACTCACCCATTGCTTCCTGGTGATTTTCTGAAATTCCAAAGTGGTCTCCATAGATAACTAGAATCGTATTATCATAGAGTTCAGACTGCTTGAATTCCTCGACAAATTGCTTCAAAGCTTCATCTTGATAACGAATCGTTTGGAAGTAACGGTTCAGCGTACCACTGGATGTTTCGCCTTCCTCAATGAACTTCTCCTCTTCTGGCAATGAGAAAGGATAATGGTTTGTGAGTGTAATCATTTTAGAGTAAAACGGCTTATCCATCTCTTTCATCTTGTCTAAAGAGTCAGAGAAAAAGTATTCATCTAAATAGCCCCAGCCATGTGACTTCTCGGGTGTCACTTCATAATCTTCTTTGGAGAAGAACTCATCATAACCTAAAGAATCGTACATGACATTTCGGTTCCAGAATGTCTTATCATTCGCATGCATTACATTTGTAAAATAGCCATTTTCACTTAATAGAGAAGGCAGGCCTTCATATTCGTTTCCTGAGTGCGTAAAGAAAACCGCACCACGATTCAAAGGATACATGGAATTCGCAAGAAGGAATTCAGAATCTGATGTACGTCCCTGCTTGACCTGGTGGTAGAAGTTATCAAAGTAAATACCTTCTTCTTTCAAATCATTGAAATATGGAGTCAACTCTTCTCCGTGCAGTTTGTTATCAACAACAAACGTCTGTGTACTTTCAAGGGAAAGCAAAATCACGTTTTTCCCTTCAGCCACACCTTCGAGACGATCGCTATCTTCCTGCTTATTCTCATTCATGTAGTTAATGACAGGTACTAATTCGTTACTATCTGCCAGAGTTTTCTTCATTTCGGTCTTTCCTTGAAGAACCGCATCATACACGTGATAGTTGATCAAGCCGATATATTTAACAAGCATATTTCGGTCGAAAGTACGTTCAAGAAGATCTGTACGCTCTTGTTCAGCCCATTGCAAGTTGACCATGAACAATGGAATGGCAATGATAGCTAGTATGATCCCTTCACGTCGTTTAGGTGTAAAGCTGGTCAATCGTTGCGGCTTAAGATAGAACAGCAAGAATGCGGCTATCAAAACATCCACAAACAATAGGATGTCACTGAATTCAAGGATCGTTTGAATGCTGCCTCCCATTCCAGCCAAGTTCGCTACCTGGTTCAACATAGGAATCGTGATGAAATCATTGTACTCACGGTAGAACAGTATGTTTACGTAAAGAAGCAAAGATCCTAGAATGTAGGACACTAACATCCCCCTACGACCACCAAGTAGTATCCCAATCCCGAAGATTAAGAAAATGCTGCTTAGCGGATTGAACGCTAGAATGCTAGCTTCATTCGCATTTTCAACATTTAATGTAAAAATATTGCTCTGTATATAGTTCATTTTTAACCAAAACATTCCGATGACAACGGCATATGCTATCAATTTGAATGCAGTGTTTTTATTTAAGTATTTATTTTTTGTAAACATTGTAAAACCTCCGTTAAATTTTACATTACCCCATTTTACATGATCTGAACAGCTTTTTGTACCAAAATTTTATAGTTTAACCGTTCTGACACATTTGTAATAGCTCCATCAAGGGCTTGTAATCAAAAAATGAATAAAACGTACTAGTTTTATCCATGAATCCCACTAAAATCCAATATGTAATCCTCTTTTTAATAAGAACTCATATCCCCCGGTTTGTAAGGGTTTTAAGATTTAACGAGGCCTGGAAAAAGAGTATAGTTTCATATAGTATCCTACAATTAATCTATGTAAACCGAATTTTTGCACATAAAAAAATATTCCTGTTTACGAACCATGTGTTAACCTATTCATAATAAGGTTAACAAAAGGAGGATTCATCTATGCAAGATCAACGAAAAAAATTAAGAGTGATCGTAAATTGTGCTGTCTTTGCAGCGATTACAGCTATTCTTGCCCAGGTAGAAATTCCGCTTCCTGTCGTACCAATCAGCGGGCAAACGTTAGCTGTAGGACTTACTGCAACCATTTTAGGAAGCAGACAAGGAGCTATTGCTATGGTAGGTTATGCAGCACTTGGAGCAATTGGATTACCTGTTTTCGCAGGATTTAAAGGCGGTGCACAAGTCCTCATCGGCCCTACAGGTGGATACATATTTGGCTTCATTCTTACTGCCTTTATTACTGGTTTCATTCTAGAAAAGACGAAGTTCAACCTTACTATGGCCCTTGTTGCCAATATCGTCGGTATGATCGTTACGCTTATTTGCGGAACCATCCAATTGAAGTTCGTCTTGGATATGTCCTGGAATCAGGCGTTGGCTGCAGGTGTATACCCATTCATCGCCGTTGGTTTAATAAAAGCTTTTCTTGCAAGCTGGATTGGAATTACCGTTAGGAATCGATTGGTTAAGGCCCGCTTCCTTCCTGCAAAGAAAGAAACCGTTGCATAGTAAAGCGAGGAGTCATTCGTTCATAGAATTACTTGATATTCAAAGTGTTAACAGTGGGCAAATGGCAGAATTCCCACAAAGCCTCCTTATCTTGAAGACTTGGATTCGAGATTTTCTCAAGGCCGTTACATAATAAGTTTAAGGTTGGCTGGAAAACAACTCGCTTTCCTGCGGGGGAACTGGCGAGCCGCCTCGATCGCTGCGCTCTCTGGGGGGTCTCGCCTAAGTCCTTCTCCCGCGGGAGTCTCGCCGTTTTCAAGCCAACCCATCTATAGTGTAATTAACGGCCCCATTTAATAGGAGTAAGGAAGCTCTGATTTCCAAAATTACTGATAGGTTTTCGGTAACAATAACGTTTCCGTTCCTCCCAACAGCGGTAAGGAGGTCCGAGAAATCGCGAGACTCCTGTGGGATGAACATGATAGGTGAGACCCCGGAGAGCTTTAGCTCGAGGAGGCTCAGCACATGCCCACGGAAAGCGAGTGATTTCTCGGACCTCCAAATTCTACTTTGGGCAACGGAAAGCTCACAGTACCTCGAAATCGAGTATTCAACTATTCTGCTATTTAGTTGAATAAATCCAGATACAGAAATACTAGCGAATTTGCATAACTTGCCAAGCAAAAAATTATTTTTGTCATGTCATTGTTTCTCTTCATATTCCCTCTCGTAGTGTTTTCTCATATGGAAAGAATGTACAAGCCGAATAGATGGACGGATTAGCATTTGCATACTTCCCAGCACAAATAAAGTAACGCCCCATGTTTTGAGTTCTTCAAAATAAAAACAAATACTTCCTACCAAGAACCATAAACCAAGCAAGAATTCATTAATCGTATATAATATTTTGTATTCTTTTTTAAAGAAAATTTCATGTTTGCCCATACTTATATCGACATATTGCTCTTTCGTTTGTGAGTTGGCATTAGCCTCTTGCCGTGTTGATGACATCTGATTCATCTCCTTCCGCCCATGATGTAAAGCATATTTATTGAAGAACTTCCCAGAACAAAAAAGCGATAAACCAGTTGGAAATGACATCCCACTTATGGTTACAATAGACCTATCAAACATCCACAGGGAGGGGAGTCTAATCAGTCTAATCCGATTCACTATACTCATCGCCCTATCCAGTCTTTATTTGACAGGCTGTAGTTTAACACCATCATTTCTGGAATCCTCTGATCCTGAACCTATCGATAACCATTCCACTTCGAGCATAGAAACGACAGAGAAGAAGCCTTTAAATCTTAATTCCCGGATCAGCGTTTCTGCAGTTGGTGATGTGCTTATTCACGAGAGGATATATCAGAAAGCACGAACGTCTGATGGTTACAATTTCATGCCAATGTTGGAAGAAACAAAACCTACCCTTGAATCCTCAACTATTTCTATCGCAAATCAAGAAACGATGATTGGCGGTAAAGAATTAGGTTTATCAGGATATCCGACATTTAATTCACCGAAGTCCATCGGGGATAATTTGAAAAGTTTAGGCATCGATGTGGTTACTCTTGCCAATAACCATACATTGGATAAGGGAATTACAGGCATTGAGCGGGCGCTCGACCATTGGAATAAGATTGACATGAAGCATACGGGGGCTTATACGGACAAGAAGCAAAGTGAAGAGATTTTAGTTTACGAAACAAAAGAAAACATGGATGTGGCTGTTCTAAGCTATACATATGGCACAAATGGCATTCCATCACCCGAAGGAAAAGAATACGTAGTTAATCGTATCAATTACGAAAAGATGGCCAAAGACATTTCAGAAGCTAAAAAATTAGCGGATGCTGTCATAGTGAGCCTACATTTTGGGAATGAATACCAGCTTTATCCTTCCCCGTACCAGAAAGATGTCGTGCAATTTGCTGCAGACCACGAAGTGGATGCCGTGCTGGGACACCACCCTCATGTGTTGCAGCCGATTAAGTACGTGGAAGGTAAAAACGGAAACCGAATGCTGACGATTTATTCCCTGGGAAATTTTTTCTCAGGTCAGCTGGGTGAACACAAACGGATAGGCGGGATTTTTACATTTGATTTTGTCAAAAAAGCAGATAGCAGAGACGTGGTCCAGGCGGTGGACCCACGATTCCAAATCACCTATGTAACCTCTGATTATCAGGTGGTTCCTATGTCAGATATCCCTGTGCTAAGTGAAGAATACAAAGCAAAGAAAGAGCATATGTCTCAATGGCTTCCAGAACTAACCTTCATAGAGTGACTAAAAGAGCGGATGACCTTATGTCATCCGCTCTTTTCTACTCTTCTTCTGTCTGCAGTTCAACTATGATAGCACTCAACACTGTAAAAAGCACGATGGAAGCAACAGTAAACGCAAAGGAAAATGTCATAATCGCTCTCCTCCTTTTACCAAGTCTGGAATCGGCCTGAGCCTGGCGGTGCGTGCTGAATGATATCGGATAGAGGGATCGTGTACGCTAGAGCAATTAGAATAAAGGCGATCCCAATCCAGATCTTCCAGTTCTCCAAGAATTTTGGTGTGGAGGAAGCATCACTTTCAGCAATTGGAAACTGCATAAATGTACTCTCATCTGCTTTAGGTGCCAGCCACCAAAGCTGAACAACAATGAATATCAGGAGTACAGCTGATAGAAACAGAATAGATCCCCCAACCGCCATAGTTACGTGGTTAGACAGTACTCCCTCAAACCAGGCTTGCGCATCTTCATGCGCATAACCTGTGTAGGCAGTGCGTCTCGGAGCTCCAAGTAACCCTAACAGATGTTGAGCGGTACTCATCAGAAGCATTCCGACAGACCATGTGCCAATTTGTAGAAACGCTAGCTTCTGCAAGGTTTTCGTGAAACGACGGCCAGTCAAATGAGGAATGAGCCAGAAAGTCAGCCCAAAAAACGTCATGGCTACCGGCGTTCCGACAGTGATGTGAAAATGTCCGACCACCCATAAAGTATTATGAATAACTTCATTCATTTGAAAGCTGGCATTAATTATTCCACCAGCTCCACCTGGAATAAAGAAAGCCATAGCAATGAAAATAGAAGTAAACCGCACATCTCGCCATGGAAGTTTCGTCACCCAGCCAAACAATCCTTTTCCACCCAGCTCACGACCTCTAAGTTCAAAAGTTGCGAACATAGAGAAAGCTGTCATTAAAGATGGGATGATGACCATAAACGTTAAAACCGTTTGCAAAAACTTCCAAAAACTTGCGATTCCTGGTTCTGTCAACTGGTGGTGAAATCCTACAGGAATCGAAAACAAGATGAAGAGCACAAAGGACAGGCGCGCTAATGAATCGCTAAATACGCGTCCTCCAATGATTTTGGGTACCACGACATACCATGCCATATAAGCAGGAAGCAGCCAAAAATAGACTAATGGATGACCGAAATACCAGAATAAAGATCGGCTCAATTCTACATTGATCCCCTCAGTCCACCCAAACGCCCATGGAATAAACTGGAACAAAACAGTGGCAACTACCCCTAAACAAGCGATGACCCATAAGATAACTGTAGCCACTGTCATGAAAGCAAATAACGGACTCAGCTCTCCTTTGTTCTGCTTTCTCCACACAATGTAATGACCTACTAATGCAAATCCTTGAATCCACGTTCCTATAACAAATAATGCGAGACCTACATAAAACAGGCCATGGGCTTGTAGTGGAGCATAAAACGTATATAGAACAGAAGCCTGACCTGAGATGACCATCACGACGACAAGCAGCGTACCGATGGATGTCACCCAAAAGCCGATCCAATTCCACAACAGCACTCTTGGTCCAAAGGCTCCTAACGTTCGGCTCATTCCAGACTGAAAGAAGGCAAAGATAAAAAATGTTGTAAATACAATGGCTAAAAGAAGTCCATGTGCGGTAAGCACTTGGTAATAATCGAGCCAGGACGGTAATGTCAAAGCATCATTTCTGATAAATACCTGCAGTAATCCACAAAGAGTGCCTATCAAAAATGCCGCGTAAGCAAATCCTAAATTCGATAATGCGAGCCGTCGATCTCCTTTTGGTACTGTGTTCATTGTTGGATCACCTCGATTTCTGTACTCATAAAATGATGGCCTGAGCCGCAATATTCATTACATACCACAAGATAAGAACCCGGTTCATCAAACGTGTGTGTTCTATGATTGATTTGCCCAGGAACAGCCATCATGTTTACATTTGTCCCTACAATTGAAAAGCTGTGAGTGACATCTTCACTGGTGAGCGTAAAGGTAATCTCTTCTCCGGCCGGGACTTGTAACTTAGCAGGATCGTAGCCGAAAGCCATGGCAATCATGGATACTTCATAGGTTCCATCTTCTTTTTTATGAAGACCAGGCTCGTTAAATGGAGCCGTTTCCCTGACTTTTTCAGGGTCAATGGTCATGTGCCCTCCAGATGGGGTATTTCCCTGATGAAAAGCACTGACTCCCACTACAGATAAAAAGATGATAAGTGCGAAAACGCCAAAGGCCAGCCAAATTTTTTCGTATTTGTGTAAATGCATTTGTCTCTCCCCCTACATCCGGTCAATATATAGATAAAAAATACTCACCCACATCAGAATAATGACAATTCCTACAGCGAATACGCTGATCAATGTCCCCTTCAAACCTGGCTGTGAAGAATGGTCTTTTTTCATAGCTCCAAGCCTCCTTAATTATGTAGTTGATCTATATTCATTGTACGTCTAGCAGGCTCGGGAAAAGTATTGGGGAATCCCCCCATTTAGGTAGTAAAATCCCCTGATTTTTAAGTGCAGCACAAACCCTTTCAGCTGTAGACCCGGGGCATGGATGCAGCCTCACATCAAAATAAGTTATCCGCACGAAATTTTTTATGCTTTTTTAGCCATAAAAAAAGAAACCTGAGTCCGTCTCAGATTTCCTTGGGTACAGTCATTTCAATGGTGGTCCCTTTTCCTGGGATGGATTCAACAGTTAAGTCTCCTCCCACGGCTCGCGCCCGTTCTTCCATACTGAATAGTCCTACCCCTCTTCGAGCGTGGGTTTCAGAGAATCCAACGCCTTCATCCATAATGTATACAGAAAGCTCATTTTCTTTTTCTACAAGTTTTACGGAGGCTTGGTCTATTTCTGCATATTTTCTTACGTTGGTCAAAGCTTCTTGAACGATTCTGTAGATGGTAGTCTCGATCGTGGGAGTCAAACGTGATGAGACAGCCGAATGAAACTCTACTTTCAAACCAAATGACTTATCTAAACGGTGGAGGAAAGAGCGGATAGCAGGTAAAAGCCCCAGTTCGTCCAAAGCAGAAGGCCTAAGCCCCCAGGACATATCCCTTACACTTTGAATAAGATGACTGATATCCCCTGTCATATGGTCAATGAGGGGATGGTCTACTTCTTGCTGTAAACGATGCATGCTGATTAATAAACTATATAGTTCCTGACCGATTCCATCATGCAGTTCACGTGACACTTGTTTTCTCTCTTCCTCCTGAACATGGATCAAACGCTGAGTCATTTTTTTCAGTTCTTGTTCGACACGTTTTCTCTCTGTAATCTCGTTCCTTATGGCTAAGTATTGATAGGGCTTTCCATTTTCGTTCAAGAACGGAACAATCGTGGTATCCACCCAATAGTAAGTACCATCTTTCGCCCTGTTTTGGATTTCCCCTTTCCACACATTCCCCGTCCCAATTGTTCTCCATAGGTTCTTGAAAAACTCTTTAGAATGGTACCCTGAGTTCAATATCCGGTGATCGCTGCCAATCAACTCATTGATTTCATATTTTGAAATCTCACTAAATTTATCATTCACATAACGAATTTTTCCTCTTCGATCGGTTAAAGCTACAATCGATGATGCATCTAAAGCATATTTGATGTCAAGCAATTCTTTTAAATGTTGATACGATCCATTATCCATTACTGTCCGGTGCTCGAGATTTTGCACCGTTACAAAGTAACGCTTTCCTTTTTCATCCGTCCATTCTTGTACCACAACGAAAACCGGAAATGGACTCCCGTTTAAAGGAGTGACGTAGCGCTGGAGGAGAACTCCCTTTGAACAATCCGGTAGTGCGTTCTCTTCGAACTCTAGGAACAAATCCGCGATATGAACATCTGTATCTGCCATTTTAAAAAGCTGTTTCGCTTTTTTATTAGCACTGAGTACATAACCGTTTTCTCCTACAACTAAAAATCCTTCATGCTCTTGAATAGCTGTCGTATTCGATTGAGGACTACTGTTTGTCATGATAAGGCCTCCTTCCTTTTGAGTTGAGAGACAATGCGCGTGAGGTATTCTTGTAATATTTGCGTATCAGGTAAAGGATGACTTTCACGATAACCAATAAGCAGCACAGAGTCGAAGATTTTAGTATTTACCAATGGAACCGCTAGGAATGATTGGAGTTTTTCAGCCAAAATGATTGGATATTTCGTAATTTCATCAGTGAGTTGATTACGATGCTTGCAGGCGAATGGCCGACCCGTTTGCATAACTTTTCCAGCTACTCCATACCCATAAGAGATTTCCATCCGCTTGTATTTATCAGTCATTGGATTTAACGCATAAGTCCATTTGATTTTTCGTGTCTCCCCATCCCATTCAGCAATGGCAATGAATGAGGCTTCTGTGACTCTTTGAAGCTCTCTACAAACATCCCCCATGGTTTCGTTCATGTCTTGTCATCCTTTACTAAATTGAATACCCAAGTAATCCTCGCTTCCAAGCATACTCTACAAGTTCAGGTCTTGTTCTCAATTTAAGCTTTTCCATTACTTTAGCTTTATGAGCTTCTACTGTTTTAACACTAATGACTAGTTTAGTTGCAATTTCTTTATTGGAAAACCCCTTAGCTACAAGGGCTAGTACTTCACGTTCCCGATCGGTTAAAAGGCGGTAGGTATCTGCTTTGCCATTGTTCTTAATTTTGTCCATGTAGTCTTCCATCAGGCGTTTTGTCGCCGATGGATATAAATACGCATCTCCGCTTGCCACTTGCCTAATGGCCTTCACGAGCTCCTCGTGCGGTGCATTTTTTAATATACATCCAGATGCGCCCAATTCAATGGCTCTGAATAAATACTCTTCATCATCATGCATGGTCAAAATTAAGATTTGAGTATCTTGGAATTGCTTTTTAATTTCCGAAGTTGCTGATAACCCATCTTTTCCATGCGGCATTGAAAGGTCCATTAATACGACCCGAGGATGTTTCTCTTCCACTTGCTGATAAGCTTCGTCCCCTTCAGAAGCTTCACCGACTACTTCAAAATCATCGACCGCATCCAACAGCATAGTCAGTCCGGACCTTACGACGGCATGATCATCGACAATCACAATTGAGATCATAGTTTTCCTCCTTGCACTAAATGAGCTGAGAACCAGCGCCATTCTATCTGATCTTTCCTTCTTATGAACTCCATCTCTATATCTAAGTCTTTCTGTAATAACTGTAACAATTCCTCCTGATCTGATGAAAAGCTCTCGATATAAGATTTGTATCTGAACAGGATCCCTAATTGATCAACTTCAATCTTCACATAATCCGTTTCCGAGTATTCGAGAATTAACTTCAGTGTTATTTGCAATAGCCGAAAAGCCAACACACCGTTATTTGCAAAGATTTGATTCAGCTTGTGCGAATGGGCGAAATCAATTTTAACACCGTATCGCTTTTCCACTTGTTTTATATAACTTTTAAGAGCAAAGGTAAGTCCGTATTCTTGATATAAAAGAGGATAGATTTCTTTAGAACGGTTTCTCATATCCTCAATTAAATGTATCAATAAAGCCCTCACATCTTCTTTACAGCTATCTGCATCTACATGATGTAAAGCACTCGTCAATAACTGTGCATATCTCTCATGCAAATCATATGACATCTCAAACAGCATGGATTCATACATCTTTGAAATTACATGAGTGGGGGATGAGACAGTCATGCGTATTCACCTCTCCTACTTAAATTCTTACTTTCTATCCTACATCCATTAGAGCTAAACAGATATTAGGGCATTCCCTTATTTTACAGAGAATATATCCTGCATAATTTTGGATACAAGTGAGAAACTAACCATGGAGGTGAAAGGATGGAACCATATTTATGTCCCAATTGTAAGACCAATCGTTCCAGGTTTAACATTATTGAACAGCGTGCAAAATCCGTTAAGATTAATCCAAAATCAGGTGAAGTGGAAGTGGAGTATACAGATGATAATCTGGACGTTTTCCATACGCCCTACAATGGCCCTGCGAAAAAGATCCAATGTGGATCCTGTGGACTTATCGAAAACGAACAATCTTTTGTAGCTTATGCGAACCATAACCGCTTATCGTAAACAAACCTCAGTCACCTTAGAGGTTTGTTTTATTTATGTTTTTCTAAAGAGGTACCTGTCCATAACCTTGCGACATGTATTACTGGCCAACGTACAATTCTAGAGCAATTACCGTAGGACCCATTCCTTTGTTTTGAATGAGAGAATAACTTTTATATAAGTTGTGAGCGTTCGCTGATTTGTTGTCTAAGGTGATAAGCAGTCCATAAATGTAGCAGCTGTCTGGATAAGGTGTTGCTAAAAATCATCATTTAAAATATGGCCGTTCCAATAAAACTCATAATTAAATAGGCAACACTAAATTCTACCTCTAAGTTAAAAGCTTTTCCATCCATTCTCTTTGGTTGGAATGATCTTAAGTGAAGGTTCTTCGGAAATATATGTGCCCTGCAGCCTAATGGTTACACCTGAGAAAGTTACCTACAAACCATTTTTAATTTCCTAAGTAATAAAAAAAAGCCCCGCTACTAATCAGCTGGGACTTTTCATTACTTATTCATCTTCGAAAGGAAGTCACCTAAAAGGTCATCCTCTTCTTCATCATCGTTTAGCGACTCTTCCTCTTTATTTTCGTGGAGATCTTCTTGCAAATGATCCAGACTAAGCCCTTCCAGTTCATCATCAATGTCCTTCCACTCTTCGCCAGAATCCTCTTGTACTGGTTCAGGTTCGGTTGGTACTGGTACTGGAACTGACTCACGCTCCTCTGCAGCCGCTGCCTCCTCTTCTTGTAAATATAAAGCATCATTGATGTCGTAGGCATTGCTGTTTAAAGAAGCCAAAAGAGTCGTCGCCCTTACCGGGTCCATCATAAGCTGGTATAGAATGCTCCCGATCAGCGCTTCCGAGTGCTCATGCTTCATCCAGTTCCGTTGTTCTTTTGTAAGAGGTTTTGGGAGCGGGACGGATATGGTTTCTTTCCCTTTTGAAAGTGATTCATTTACTCCATTAAGTACAAATTGTGCAATCTTGCTAGAAAAGTTTCTTCGTTCTGTATCTTTCAGATGAGAGAGTTGGCGTAACAAATGGTCGGGTGTATCTGAGGGGACACGAAACGTGATCGACTGTCCCCTCTCCACACTTCTTTTAGACTGACTCATGGTATACCATCACTTACTTAGATGAGGCTGCTTTTTGTTCTTGTTTCTTGTTTTCTTTTCCAGTTTGCTTAGAATTTTTGCGGATATAATCAGAAATCAACTTGTAATAAGCATTCGCCATCATCCAGATACTTTCATTCTCATCTTCGAAAAACTCAATATTGAAGCCATCAAGTTTATTGTTTAACGACTTAATATATTCTTTAAGCACTGCTGAACCGCCACCAACGAAATAACAGATCTCAGATTGAGAGTTCTTTTGCCATACATTTCTTAGATAGCGATACTGCTTTTTCGCCAGTTCAAGAAGGATGCGGTCAGTAATATCATGAACGTTCGTCCGGCTACCTTTAACCATAATGTGATGGCGATCATTGTTTCGAGTAATGATGTCAACTACATCACGTCGACTATCCAGTTCAACTCCATGTTTCGTAAGAATCTCATCTCTGATCATTTCAAGAGATTCAGAGACTCCTAAGTTGAACCCTTGAGCCTTATCGTCATCGACATTACGGTTACGGATGACAGCGATGTCCGTTGATAAACCACCAATATCCTGGATAAGGATCTGTTTATCGATAAGCTCTCTATTAATGATGTTTAAATCATTATCCATAACCAGGTTGATGTATGCCGCAAATCCTTCAGGATAAACTTTCACTTCGTCAAACTTGATGTTCACTTTCATACCTTGATATTTAGGGGTGACTAGGAACTCGACTTGGTGCACGGATCCTAGCAGTTGGGAACGGTAACCTACATCCTTGCCTTCCTTAACTTCGCGAAGTGGTAAACCTGTTCCTAGCGTATAGTTAGCTTCTACCACATTGTTTTTTGCAGATTGTGCATTCTTCCCTTCCACAGCATCCATCGCTAGAGAAGCGAATAGCATAATCAGCGTCTGATCTTCCTCAGATTTATAACTTCCCGGATCCAATTCCGTGGAGTTCGTTGTTTTCGTAGCCAGATTACCTACTCGATAGATAGCATTATTTTCTTTTAATGCTGGGGAATGCACTCGAATATGTAAGTTATCGAGTGGATTTTTTTCATCTAAATCTTCAATTCCGATAACAGGGCGATCTTCTAAGTCTCTCGCAATCACGTTTGGAATATATAGGGATGATTCTAATTTTCCAAAGTTAGCCTTCACTGCATCATTACCCACGTCAACAGCTGCAATTCTCGAGTTTGTCATTAAAACAGCTCTCCTTTATTATTACTAGATTTTACCTACTTCACCTCTAATCTATAAAACTATTCCAGCAAAGTCAATGCGCCTTTAGATGTACTCAAATACGTTTGCATGCCTCCATTTGTGTACACATGTTTACAAATACGCACACATGTCTAAATACCAACATGCATACGCTTTTGTAAACATGCACACAATTTGAATTCAAAAAGAATGCAATTTGTTTACATGCACACATATACGTGTACAAACTATTAAAACAGATTTTTTTACAAAATTATACACAAAACTCCGGACTGAGTTTAAAGTTTGTTTTCTAAAACGCGGACTGAGAATAAGACTTTTAGATTACGTGGAGTTATGCTTTAAAAATATATATCTAAAAGAAGTTTTTTCTTTAATAGATTTAAATAATCTGCAAGTAGAATATAGAATAGTAGTAAAAACATAATACTTTAAGATGTATGGATAAAAAGAAAAGATAAAATGAAAGGAAAGGAAAAAATAAAGTAGAATTGGCAGAGGATAGAGTGTAAGGAAAAGAAGGGAAATTTCAAACTATAAACTAAAGCCAACAAAACAGCCCCATTTATTTCTTCCCTCCCCTACTCTACCTTATAGGACAACAAAGCTTTATCCTATAAGGGATCTAGAAGCCCTCAATCATAGGATGCATAGTAAAACAAAAAAACATCCCCTGCTAAAAAACAGGGGATGTTAAAATTAGTTATTAATGTAGGTACTAAAAAGATCTTCGAGTTTTTGAACTAAAGCGAGGGTCAGCAATCCATTTCCTTCTGCACATTTTTTATAACCTAATGGTGTAGTACGCTTAATGAGCTGGGAGAAGATTTCTGCCTCTGTCATATGACGCTCAAACTGTTTTTCTACTAAAGGAATGAGAAGAGCCAATCCGCCTGAAACGTGAGGGGTAGCCATAGAGGTACCAGAGAGCTTCGCATATTTCCCTTCAATGTAAGTGGACAAAACCTTAACTCCAGGAGCGACCAGATCTATCTCGTCATTTGTATTCGTAAAGTCTGCAAGGGCCCTATTTTCATCTACTGCACCAACTTGAATAACTTCATTATAGGCACCAGGGTACCCGTATTCAGGGGTGCTTGGTCGCCCATCCCCTTCGTTGCCGGCTGCACATACAACGGAAATATCTTGATCCACTGCTTTTTTAATGACCGTATGAAGCTCTTCGGAATCATCTGGCCCGCCGAGGGACATAGAAATGATACGAACCTTCTCTCCGTCTGGACCAGACCATTGAATGGCATACTCAATCGCATCAATAATCCATTGGTATTCTCCACTTCCAGAACCCTTCAATACCTTCAATACCAGGAGACTTGCCTCAGGCGCAACGCCTACTACCCCTTCTCCGTTCTCTATAGCAGCAATTGTCCCCGCAACATGAGTTCCGTGGCCATTGTTATCTGCGTAGTTCTCAGGGTCACTATCATAGTCTGAGGTAAAGTTGCGCCCGCCTATGATTCTACCCTTTAAATCTGGATGATCTAATTGACAGCCAGTATCGATAACAGCTACTACACTTCCTCTACCCCTGTCGCTATCCACCCACAAGTCTTCGGCTTCAATCATCTGTACACCTTTAGGAATTTCTGATGTACTCTCCAAGACCTCTTCCGTACGATATGGAATCAATTTCATTTCACTCATTTTATTCCTCCTCGTAACATCTCTATTTTCTGGAGTTCAATCATGATGAAAGGGAATCTCTACCATCAGTATACCATTTGTTTAAAAATTCTGAGATATATACGCATGAAAAAAGGGATAAAGTCCCGTGAATCTCACAGTGCTTCATCCCTAAACGATGCCAATACAGGAATTATACCCAGGTCCCCATACCGCCTTTTACATTGTATAAATTTTTAAAACCTTGTTTTCTTAATAGTTTTGCTGCCTTGGTGCTTCTCATACCGCTTTGACAAACTAAAACCACCCTGTCTTCACGGTTAATCTCATCAGATCTTCTCACCAAATCTGATAATGGTATGTTTTTGAACGGCTTTCGGTGGTTTGCCCGGAACTCACCTGGTGTCCGAACATCTATAAACTGTACATTTTTCTCCTTCATAAGCTTCTGAGCTTCTTGTGAAGTGATCGATTCAACACCTTTAGCAGGCATGAAGCGCTTCGCAACAAATATAGCTATACCTATGATAATAATCCATTGAATTAGACTTTCCATTTCCAGCACCTCCTATTTTTCACACATACAAGGAACAGCATGATAACTGGTCATTTGATCAGCCATCGTGTACCCGATTACTTCATACCCTTTTTTACGAAGTAGCCGGGTACATAGGTTTCTTTCAACCTGATCAGATACGATTAATGCAACCTTTTTATCTGGTAAATCTGTATGATGACGGTTTAAATAGGATAATGGAATACAATAGGCATCTCCTACCCGATCCCTGCTTGAGGTCTGGTAATCCCTTGCATCAAGAAGAATCGTATCTTGTCCTATTTCATTCACATCTATTCGTTTTAAATTGTGGACTGGCCAGTATCTATTCATAAAGAACAACAACATCAGTATAGCTGCACTAACTGTAATAGCAATCATTGTTCCACTCCTTATTCATTCATTCTTGTTCCACTATATACCCTGCACGGTATAATGTCAACAAAGAAAAATGCCTCAGCTCTGGCTGACGACATTAGGCAAACAAACGATAAACTTATGGATGTGTTCATCACTTTCTACTTCTATGCTTCCTTTATGACGATCGACGATCTCTTTACTAATCGCTAATCCTAAACCCGATCCTCCGGTATCTCTTGACCTGGATGTATCAACCCTGTAAAACCGTTCGAAGATCTTCTCAAGTTGCTCGTTAGGAATTGATAGTCCGGGACCTTTTACAAATATCGTGTAATCGCTCCCAGATTTTTCTCCTTTTATCTCTACAGCCTCGTCTCCACTATAATAACTCAGTGCATTACTCAAAAGGTTGGTGAGTACCTGCTGCATCCCTCTATTGTCTACATAGATCTCTGCTGTATCTACATCTACATGAAGTGGAATTCCTTTTTGCTGAAACTCTAGTGCATAAAGTTTAACCACATGATCAATTAGCTCTCGTGCTTCTATAAGGTCGGGAGATATCATTGTATCAAGGGCGGAACCATCCCATTCACGAATCCAGTCAATTTGACTAAGTAAATCAGTGATGCGCTGTGTTTCCTCATACAGTGATTGATAGATAGCAGGATCACCTTTTATAATTCCTTTTTGAAGAGCTTCCAAATACCCCCTGAGGTTCGACAGCGGCGTTCTTATTTCATGAGACATATCGCTAAGCATCCGGTTTCGAAGCTTTTCGTTCAATTGGAGTTTTTGGTTTAGGTCGTTAACGTGCTGAACCAGCTGGCCTATATCATCCGTTTCACGGTCAACAGAAATCGGTTCTGGATAACGTCCATTACGGATTTCCCTGACCGATCCTTTCATTTGCTGAATTGGTTTTAACATCGATCGTGTGACTTTCACATAAACAAAACCACCTATAATAATGGCACCAGCGCTAATGAGCCAAAAATAGCCGAGCAAATCTACATGAAATCCATTTTGAACAGAACGGGTAACTCCATTCATTTCGCCAACCAGGCTGCATGCCGTTTGATAAATTGTAAGACCGCTAAATAGAAGAAAGCTTGCAAGAATAAAGATCTGAATCATAGTCAGACGAACTCGTAAATCAGAAGAAATATATTGCTTAAACTTATTTCCCAACAAATTTATACCCCATTCCTCTTACGGTTACAATCCGCTTTGGCTGTCCTGGATGCTCTTCAATCTTTCTTCTTAGTTTTTTTACATGGGCATCTATTGTCCTTGGGAAGATTTCTGCATCGGAGCGAGGGTGAATATGATCAATCAATTGTTCTCGGGAGAATACTTGGCCCGGGCTTTCCACCAGAAGGTAAAGTAGGTTGAATTCATAGCTGGTAAGTTCGATTTCTTCTCCGTCCAGCCAAACCTCTCCCTTTCTAGGTTTGATGACAAGTCCTTCGTGAGCAATTTTTTGACACAGCCTCCCCGTTCGGCGTAACACGGCTTCAACATGGGCCATCAGCTCCTCTGGACTGAAAGGCTTTGTCATATAGTCATCTGCCCCTAGTTTTAATCCATTGATCTTTTCTTGTGTACGTGCTTTTGCCGACAGCATGATGACCGCGGGATCTTCCGGTGTTTCTACACTTTTCACCCAAAGGCAAAACTCTTCCCCGCTTATACCTGGAAGCATTAGATCCAGAATGATTAAACATGGCGCATGTCTTAAGTAAAGCTCCTGTGCTTCTATCCCGTCATAGGCCTGGAGCGTTTTATATGAATCACGCTCTAAATAAAGCTTGATGAGGTTGGAAATTTTAGCGTCGTCTTCGACAATCATAACTTTAGGATTCATCGCTTACGCCTCATTTCTCATAAATCTTCATATCGCTGCATCATCATATCATAGTTCATTGCTCCAAGAACAAAAGATTGCACTTTCCCGTCTTCATCAACAAAGATGGAGGTTGGTACAGGACCGACTTGATACTTACCCATCACTTCAGCCTCGTGATCCAGTAGGATAGGAAAAGTTAATTCTAACTCTTGAACAAAGTTGTTAACATCCCCTCTAGCACTCTCCGTCCCAGTTAGATTAACCGCAAGAATTTCAATGTCTGTTTCATTATATAATTTCTCCATATCGGGCATTTCAGCACGACAAGGGGGGCACCAAGTCGCCCAAAAATTGATCAATACCTTTTGACCACGATAATCCGAAAGCTTAGCCGTTTCTCCATTTAATCGAGTCAACGTAAAATCCGGTGCGTTTTGACCTTTTTTTAAACCAGTTTGTGGAGTTGATTGCGCCTCACCTTCTGCTACCATCTTTGTCCCTGATGATTCTTCCTTTGGAGAAGGATTTTCCTTTGTTTCCTTATCTGTAAAGTCATAGACAGCCCATCCAAATAAGGCTGTAATCCCTAAAATGATGATCCATTTTTTCATATTGATCACTCCTGACTATAAAAGTATCGCCCCTAGATTCGCAAACCACGTGTCTTGAACAAGACGAAGAAGGATATTGGACAAACGGGTTAATTGTCCGGTATATAGAAGCACGCCCATCACGATCATTAAGCTCCCGCCAACCTTCATAATAATAGAACTATATCTTACAATGGCACGTGTAGAACTGATAAACCAGCTGAAAAGTAAAAAAGGGATGGCAAAGCCAATCACATAGGCAACCGTGTACAGCAGCCCTTTAGCCGGTTCATTAGCAGCGAGCACAAGGACGGAGGCAAAAATTGGCCCGATACAAGGTGTCCAGCCAGCCGCAAAGCCCATACCTACGAAAACCGTACCCGCGTAACCGAGAGAAGATTTTGGCTTGACCTTCATTCGTTTTTCACGCATCAGCCATTTAAAATTAATCCATCCACCTATAAACAACCCCATAACAATGATAAAAATACCTGCAATTCTCTGTATGAAGTCTCCAGTATTTCCTGTAAACAAACCTTTTAACAAGTTTCCGAGCATAGAAGCTCCAAGACCAAGGCTGATGAAAATTAATCCGATTCCAAACAGAAAAAATATGGAATGAAGAAGCAGTTTTCTCCTTACATTCAGGCTTTTATCCCCTTGAATCTCTTTTACGCTCATCCCCGTTATGTAAGATAAATAAGCAGGAAAAATCGGTAACGTACAAGGAGATAAAAAGGAAATGACCCCCGCCCCTAGTGCGAGCCATAAAGTTACGTCTGATCCCATTTAGAATTCCTCCTTTTCTTTAAGATGAATATGAACGAAAACAGTGTAAGGAATAAATAGAATCCTTTGTGCACTCGAATCCCCATGACGGCTGGGACTTCCAAAGTGAAAGAAAGGACGGTGGCTATAGACATTCCGACAAATAACATTTCACGCCAGAATTCATTAATAAGTAAAGCACTGAGATAAAGACAAAACCATAAACCCATTTCTAAGAGTACTCCCTCATTAAATACAGAAAGGTTAATAAGGTAGAAAAAAAACGAAGATCCCGTCACTATCATCAAAAGGTCATAATGAAAGCTTTCTTTATTTTTATTCTTTATATATTCCTTTTGATAGAAAAATACCATCACTACACATGCTAGATAGAATTCGAATGTACCACTTGGATAAGCGAGTAAGGCCAAAGGATACTCAAAGACCATCGGAAACTTCGTCACAAATTTCATTAAAAACATGACAACTACAAAACTCGTAAGCAGGGATAGGAAAGTCGAAACCCTGTCTTTTTTAACTTTGGAAAACTGATGAGAAGCAAAATAATAAATAACGATTCCTGCAACAAAGGCTATACCTCTAGCCATTATGTAAGGAGGAAGATTCATACCTGTCACCTCTAATAGAAATTTTATCAGTTGAATATGAAAATTAGATGAATGTAAACAATGTTTCAATGGATATAAGCAGGTTTCTGAATGCCTTTATTCCATCTATATAACTGCTTCTTCAAAGAATAAGTGAGGCAGACTCAAGAATACTCCTGACTTTCTATTCGCTACGGATGATGGTGGGGACACAGGTGGAATTTTATATCGATACAATTGGTAAATAAAAAACACTCTGACTATCAAAGTCAGAGTGTTTTACTTTTACTTTAAGGCAAGTATTTACGAGGGTTTACAGAATTCGAACGGCTTCCATTCCATGAACCTTCGTGAATTTCGAAGTGCAAGTGCTGTCCAGTGGAATCACCCGTGCTTCCCATGTAACCTAATAATGTGCCTTCAGATACCGATTGGCCGGAAGATACCTTCGGCGTACCTCTCATGTGTGCATAAAGGGTTGTAAAGGTTTGTCCATTGATCTGGTGAGAAATAAATACAACGTTCCCGTAACTGGAAGAATAATAGGCACGGATAACAGTTCCATCCGCTGCTGCTCTGATCGGAATCGTACCGCCAGCAGCTAAGTCAATCCCAGAGTGTAGACGGGTGTCACCAGTGATCGGGTGTACACGAGTTCCGTATTCTGATGTAGCTGGAGCACTCGCAGGCCAGCTAAACAATGATCCACTGCTGGATGACTGAGAAGAGCTGCTGCTTGAACTGTCGTCTGAGCTTGATGTACTAGCAGCTTCAGCTTTGGATTCTGATTGTGACTCTTCGCGAGCAGCTTTTTCAGCTGCCGCTTTTCTTGCAGCTTCTTTTCTCGCTGCTTCTTCAGCTGCTTTACGCTGACGTTCAATTTCTTTCTTGATGGCAGCTTCTTGAGCTGCTAACGTCGCTTGCTCTTCTTGGATATCCATTTTGTGGTTATGAAGTTCTTCTTCTTCTTGCTCAAGAGAACTTAAAAGATTATTCTTTTTAGCTTTTTTACTATCTAGCTCTTTTTTCAAAGTTTCAAGTTCTGCTAGTTTATCTTCTAAGGAAGCTAATTCTTCTTCCACTTGCGCTTTTTTCTTTTCAACAGCTTCTTTATCAGCTTTGTGCTGCTCAAGAAGTTCTTTATCTTGTTCAGCGATTGTATTGAGGCTCATGACACGTTCAAGGAAGTTTCCGAAGCTCTCTGCTCCCATCAAGACATCTATGTAATCAATGGCTCCCCCATTTTGATACATGGACTTGACACGATCCTTCAACAATTCGTCTCTCTCTGCAATTCGCTCTTCAAGGGCTTTAATTTCACCTTTAAGCTCTTCAATATTCTGGCGGGTTTCTTCAATTTCATTTTCTTTTGTTGCAATCTTGTCAGTGGCATCATTGATTTGTTTAGTTAAACGTTCAATTTCTGCACTGACTCGTTCTTGATCTTCTTTAATCTCAGCAATTTCTTGCTCTGTTTCCTGCTTCTTTTCTTCAGCTGCTGACTGCTTGTCCTTGTTTTCACTTAACTTGTCCTTTAAGTCATTAGCAAAAACAGGCCCCGCAGTCAACAGCCCAGAAAGTCCAAGGCTGACGGTCAAAACGGCCACTAAAACTTTAAACTTCAATCGTTCTTCCTCCCCCAACTCAAAAGTTACTTTTCTCTATATAAGCTCTGAACCTTATACTTTCAAATACTTTCTGATTGACGTAAAACTTCCCCATAAACCGATGATGACTCCCATAAGGATGAGAATTCCGGAAACTTCAAATACGAACGGATAAACCGGCAGTAAATCTATAAACAAAGTCGGATAGCGAGTTGTAATTTCTGTGTAAAGGTAGTCATATCCGAATACAACTAAACCAATCGGGATAATGGCGCCTAATATACCAATCAATATGCCTTCAAACAAGAATGGCCATCGAATAAACCAATTCGTCGCACCGACCATTTTCATGATCTCTATCTCTCTTCTGCGTGCTACAATCGTAATACGAATCGTATTGGCAATTAAAAACATCGCCGTAAATAACAAGCCGGCAATGATGGCAAGACCAACGTTTCTAGCCATATCCATCACATTAAATAGACGTTCTACAGTCTCTTTCGCATATTCTACTTTTTCAACATGTTCAAAATCTTCGATTGATTGAGCGACCTGAATGGTATCCTCGGGATCCTTTGTTTTAACAATGAACACATCATTAAGGGGGTTTTCATCTTTCAAAGACTGAAAGACTTCCCCTTCGTCTCCCATACTATCAATCAGCTGATTCAACCCTTCTTCTTTAGACTGGAACTCCACACTGGAAACGGGTGCTATGTTCCCGAGCTTCTCTTCCAGTTCTTCTTGACCTTGTTGATCTGTTGTTCTGTCAATAAAGACACGGACTTCGACATCTTCTTCGATTTGGGTCCCGATGTCATTTAAGTTAAGGAGTAAGGTGGCAAATACTCCTACTAGCAAAAGGGTAACGGTAACAGCTGAGATAGATGCGATCGACATCCAGCGGTTCCTCGCCAAATTCTTCACGCCTTCTTTACCATGGCGGCCGAAAGTCTTAAACTTCATACTAGACGTCACCTCTTAACTCAACGCCATTGATATCTCTATATTTATTAATCTTTTGGGCGGTTTTCATGGCACTATAAAACACTTTCGTGCGGTAATGCATATTTAATCACTTCCTACTAACACTCATTTTGTAAATCTATGATGTAAAAAGTATGTAGTTTTTGTCGTATGTTGCGATACCTTAATAATTATAACAAAGAAATTCGCTAAATAAAGACAAATTATTATTACATTTGTATTTCATCTATTTACACAATCGTGACAAACCGTGTCGAATTATAGGTTTTTTCGCTATTCCACACGGTTTGTCAAATGTATATACACTAAAATCCTTTATTCCTATTTTTAAGTAGATAACCAAAACTTTCCAGTAGTTTTTGGCTAGTTAGATAAAAAATAAAGAGTGAAAATAAAAAAAGACAATTCACTTCGAATTGTCTCCATTTCATAGATTTATTTAGTTTCTGGCTTTTTTAAGTACTTCAATTTCCCTTTTCAACCTATTGTTCTCTTCCTGAATGGTTTCGCATCCAGGGGTTTTTAGCGGTAACAAATTGATTTCGTACCACGCTTTGCTATTCGCGTCACTAATTTCTGTAGTTTTCCTTACCGTGGCTTGAGGGTAGAATTTGCGCAGTTCTTCGAGTTCTTTATTAGTTAACCGTAACTCTCGATAATACACACCTTCTCCAAAGGACTCAGACAAAAACTCTTTCAGTTCATTTTTTGCCATCAAGAAGCACTCCTTTATACGGTTATCGCACCTTCTCCTAAGACTTTTGATAAACCGTCTCTTTCACGACAACATTTGCCACGACCTCCATCGGATCAAGCAAAGGCGTCGGAAGGTGGTAAGGTTTTAGAACCAACCCAATCTCTGTACATCCGGAGATGATCAAATCCGCCCCATTATCCAGCAGTTCCTGAGAGGCCTCTTTCAATAAATGCAAAGGTTCTCCATCCGTATTGCCGCTTTTTATGCCGTTTTCCCCATAAATGGCGCGCATCACTTTGTCATTTTGACTAAAGGGGGAAGGATAAATAACATCCAAATGATCTAAATACTTTTCAAAAAGTCCAGTCTCTAACGTCCCCGTCGTCGCTAACACACCAATTTTAGATACACCAGGATAATAATCACTGATGTATTTCTTCAATTCCAGAAAAGCATTCAATAACGGAAAAGAAACTTCTTTCTGCACTTCATCAATGAAATAATGCGCAGTCATACACGGAATTAGTGCAACGTCTACATCTAATTCTTCTAAGTTCTTCGCTGCATGAACCATTTCGGGTACGGGATTTTCGCCTCTGCCAGAGATCGCTTCTGTACGGTCAGGTATTTTCGCATTACTGTCTATGATGACACGGAAATGATCCTGGTCTTTGCTTGCGTTCGTAGCTCGAATAATTTTCATATAGCACTCTGCTGTTGCTTCAGGCCCCATTCCACCTAGTATGCCGATGATTTTGTCGTTCATGTAATGCCTCCTTGCAAAAGACCTGGTGATTACAAAATTCCTGCTACTCTGTTTTTCAGAGGCTTAAACAATTTTTCCTCATCCATTTCTGGTCTCGCTTTGTTTAATTGTTCGAGTGCGATTTTTGCTCCTGGGTCCATTCCTTGGCAGCCAGCTAATAACACAACATCATCAGTGTTGACCTCTGATAATGCATGGTGAATCGCATCGTCCAGTTCCTTGTATAAATCAACTTTAATTCCAGCTTCATCCATCATCTCTTGAAATACACGGACTTCTTCTTCCTGAACTTCATCCTTCTCTGTCACATGAGACTGACTTAACGTTGCAATTACTTCTGTCAGACCCAGCTTAGGCGCCCATTCTTTAATGGCCTGAGCGTTCTCTCGATTGACCGTGACTCCTCGACTGCCTCGAATAGCGTAAACGAGTTTTAAGTTCGCATAATCCATTTGCTGAAGAGTACTTAACGTCACATTAATGTTTCCATAGTTGGCAAAGTGATCATCAAGGATCTTAAAGTCCTCTTCAAACACCATTTCAAAGCGACGCTCGACTCCGCCAAATGCTTTTAAGCCTTCCTGAATAGTTGGAATCGGTACCTCATTAAGTAACCCGGCCGTGATCGCCACCATAGAATTGTAGACGGAGTGATATCCAGGCGTAGACAAAGCGATATCGAATTCCATTGGCTCATACGTGGTCGCCCCGACAGTAAATGGTTTACGGATTTCTACAGTGAATTTAGCTCTTCCTGTAGAAAGGTCCAAATCCTTACATATCAGGTCTCCGTCACCTGTCTCTACACTGAAGGTAAGCAGCTGGGCTTTGGTTTCATCAACAAGGGAAGCCGAGTATTCATCATCCAAGTTCAATATTGCCCACTTGTCAGGCCCCGCATTGCGGATCAAACTCGCTTTACTATTAAAGTATTCTTCGAACGAGCCATGTAGGTCAATATGTTCTCGACTAATATTATTTAATGTAACAATGTCAAAATCCACACTGCCTACCCGACTGAGATCAAGGGCCGAAGAAGATACTTCCATCGTAACGTGAGAAACATCCTGATCACGCATCTGAGCAAAATAATGGTGAAGATCCAAAGATTCAGGCGTTGTCAGTTTTGTCGGCTCGGAATAGTCACCGAATTTAACGACGACTGTACCTATTAGCCCTGTTTTCAGACCGTGTTGTTCGAGAATGGCATTCGTCATAAAGGAAGTAGACGTCTTACCATTCGTGGCTGTAATTCCAATCGTTTTAAGTGCCTGGGAAGGGTGGTTATAAAAGGCATCACTCAAAGCTGCCAGTGCTTTACGGCTGTCTGCGACTTGGTATTGAGGAATTTCCTTCCATTCGTCCTGATAATCCTCCACAACAATAGCTACAGCTCCATTAGACACGGCTTCTGCAATATAGGTATGTCCATCGGTTTTGAACCCTTTGATACATACAAAGACATCCCCCGGTTGTACAGACCTTGAATTGTAAGCCAATCCTGTAATGTCTAGATTTTTTTCATTCCATGCTTTAAGCACATGAATGGATTTAAGCAACTCATTTAGTTTAGCCATACCTATCTACCTTCCCTGCAAATATTTAAAACTTGTCCAATAAACAATTTAAATCTAATTTCGACTTATTTTAGCAATTCCTACTACCCTAGCTCAATACTCCCTATTTCAAAGCTTCAAAACAGTCAGCCGCGTTTAAGGACCTTACCTGCTACCAGGCCGACCATCTTCCTGCCAAAGGCAATGGCTGGTTTCGGATCTCTTGTATCCCAAATCGCGTGTGCTTTCGGCCTGAAATAGGATGTTAATACATGCTTCATAGAAAGCTGACCCGTTTTCACATATTCACGAACGGCCAGTAAGTCTTCATAGGCATACCAGAAGACAAGATTTTTATCTTCCTCTACCGCTTTTGGCTCAACAGGGTCACCTGTCAGCTCACGATACATAATGTACGGAATATTAATACCTGTTTTATCAAGTAAACTATTTAAGTTCGTTATCCTAACATTAATTTCAATTAAATAAAAGCGTCCGGTTTCCGCGTCTTTTTTGAATTCTATCTCAGCAAAACCTTTGTAACCAATCCCTTCTAGGAACTTAGCACCAAGCTCGTACAGCTCTGGAACGTATTTTTGCTGTGTGTAGACGGATGCTCCAAAATTGATCGGGAACTGGCGAAGCTTTTGGCATGTCACCCAATGGGTCACTTTGGCGTCTTGATTCAAGTATGCATCAAAGGTGTACATATGATCATCGAAGCCCGGAATGACTCGTTGAATAATCACTTCAATATCTTCTTTTTTAGCTAGATTGACTTTTTCAATCAACTCTTCTTTATTGTAAACTTTAAATAATTTTCTTCTGAATTTAGAGACGAAAGCTGGTGAATCCACCGGCTTAACCAAACATGGGTATTGAATCGACTCTTCTACTTTTTGAACAAAATTTTCATCATCTGCATTCACGGTTTCAGGCACAGCCACCCCGTGTTCAGACGCAAGGGCATGCAAAGTGCCTTTGTCCATTATTTTAGTATAAAGGCCTTGTTCTGTTTGTGGAATAAGGAAATACTCCCGTAATTCATGTAAATGCTCATCAACAAATTCCACGTATGGATCTGCTGTCGGTATAAGCACAGGAGGTACACTTTCTTTCTTCGCATATTCTATTAGGAAAGAGAGAAGCCCTTTAGGGTCTTCCTTATAGTGCGGACCGATCAATCCTTCTGACACATATTTCGATTCTAACCCATAGGCGCCATCCCAAGAATAATCGACTGCCGCTACATGAACCCCGTGTACGCCAAGACAACGAATCGTACTTAATCCTATATAATAATTTGCACCTAATACAACCGCTTTGTTATTCATGAATAAACTCCTTTATCAAACAGCACATCCCATGCAGTTTCATTCAATGTTAATAAATTCGACCAAACTATAAACATATTTATTTTACCATACTCTGTTAAGTAACAAAACGGAGAACATACAGGATAAGAAAAGAGACTCACTAATCACTTTTGTTGGAAATATATGTATGACCTGAGGTGGAATAAAGTGGAACAGAATAATACGCTGTTTGACATCAATCTAAAAAAGGCGGCCTTTCCGGAGAAGGGCCGCCTTTTTTTGGCTATTATGATTTATAGGACTCAGTCAGTTCCATTTCAGAAGTCACTTGTTCCGTTTGAGCGACTGTTTGTTTCATCTTCTTGAAACGGCTCATGATTTTGTCCGCTGCGTATAAAACTAAAAACGTAAGCAGAATCGTTAAACTTATAATATAAAGAGATGTAAGCATAGGCTAGATCTCCTTTCTTCATCATTGATCATTTAGTAAATCCTTGTATATAATATCAAATTTCACCGTTATGTAAATATAAATCCATAAATTCTTTTGAATTTGTTTGTATACTTTAATATTCCAACCTTTACTCCTAATTTAACTATAAAAAAACCGACTCATGATAAGCCGGCTCCCTCTAATTCTTCATTAAATCTCTAGGATCATTTGAGTTCGTAGCCGTAAAAGAGTTAGGGGTAACTGGATAACTCGCTTTCCTGCGGGGTCTCGCCATTTCCAATCCACTCCCGCTCTCATGTGGGATAACGGCCAACCATCAAAAAGTGTCTTACATCAAACCTCATAAATGACAGCTCTCCGGAAAGGCGTTTCCGTTCTCCTACACTAACGTAAGGAGGTCCGGGAAATGGCGAGGCTCCTGTGGGATGAACAATGATAGATAAGACCCCGGAAGACGACAAAGTCTGAAGAGGCTCAGCACTTGCCCACGGAAAGCGAGCGATTTCCCGGACCTCCATATAAAGCAGAGTGTTCAAAGCTTGAACGGAAGAAGGGTGGTTTGATACGAACGATTAAGGTTTAACAGCTCGTTTGCAAAAAAAGAGCACATGCCGAGCGGCACGTACTCTTTTTCTTACTGATTACCAAGCTTCTTCAAATATAAACTTGCTGTTTCCATCCCTTTTATAAAATTCTCAAGGTGAAAATGCTCATTAGGCGCATGCAGATTTTCTGACGGCAGGCCGAAGCCCATTAAGACCACCGGTGCATTCAGAACCCGTGCGAACACTTCTACAATTGGGATCGACCCGCCTTCTTTAGGAAACAGCGGTCGGACTCCGTATACTTCTTCATAGGCATCCGCTGCCGTCTGGATCATAGGGTCATTCGAATCAAGGGCAACTGGGTTTGCTTTAATATACTGTTCCACTTCAACTTGAGCACCCGCTTGCATATGTGCCTCCAAATGCCTCTTAATGGCTTCATAGATGGCTTGTGGATGTTGATCTCCAACCAACCGGCAGCTAATTTTAGCACTGGCTTGACTAGGAACAATCGTCTTCAATCCCTCACCTTGGAACCCTCCGGTTATGCCATTAACCTCCAGAGTTGGACGAATACCCACACGTTCATGGAATGTGAATCCTTCTTCTCCAAACAACGCTTCAAGATCAAGCTCTTGCTTCATTTTCTCTTCATCAAAAGGAATCTGTGCTACTTCCTCCCTTAATGCTTCCGTCACTTCTGGTACACCTTCATAGAATCCATCAACCGCAATTTCCCCATTTTCATGATGAAGTGATTCTAAAATATGGACCAATGCATGAATCGAATTGGGCACGGCACCTCCGTAAGAACCTGAATGAAGGTCTGTATTAGCCGTTTTCACGGTAACTTCCATCGCGAGTGCGCCACGTAAAGAAGTACAGATCGCTGGCTGGCCTTTTTCAATGAAAGAAGTGTCGCTGATCACCACAGCATTGCAGCTCAATTTATCTTGATTGTCATTAATGAATGGCCCCAGGTTAGGACTTGCGATTTCCTCTTCCCCTTCAATGCAAAACTTTACATTGACTGGAAGCTCTCCTTTTTCTTTCATCAAAAGATCAAGAGCCTTAATATGGAGAAAGAGCTGACCTTTATCGTCGGTTGCCCCTCGGGCATAAATTTTACCGTCTCTTATGGTAGGTTCAAATGGTGGAGTCTCCCACAAATCTAAGGGATCTTCTGGTTGTACATCATAGTGACCATAAATAAGGACAGTTGGTTTTCCTTGAGCATGCATCCAGTCAGCGTAGACAATCGGATGGCCTTCCGTTTCAATTACTTCCACATGCTCCATCCCTATCTCTTTTAGAGCGTCAGCCACCCAATCCGCGCCCTTTTGGACGTCCTCTTTATGGGCGGATAAAGAGGAAATGCTTGGGATGGACAAAAAGCTTTTTAACCGTTCTATGAAATCTTCTTTATGTAACTCAATCAATTCTTTCACTTCTCTAACCTCCTTATGCGTATTATATAAATCCGTTTTAGAATATACAAACTGGCAAACAGGCCCAGACATGAGAAAAACTCACCTGATTAAAGGTGAGTTTACTGGATTATAGTAACGAAAGGATAAAGCCAATAACTACAATTAAACCTATGATCATTAAAATCGTACGAATCATACAAACACCCTCTTCTTAAGTGATTTATAGTTCTTTACCTTAATTTAAACACTGCGAAACTATTCATACTTAAATTCGTTCATATTTCCTGTTTTTATGATAAAAAATAATCTCATTCGAGAAGTTCATTTGGCTCCATGAATTTCCCGATTGTGAGATAGCTTCCTTCCAATTCCTGCGTATTTAATATTGGATGAAGAGAGTTGATCAAACAGGTCCCTTTGGAAGCCCGGGGTGGAAAGCTTCCTAGACTTGCGCTTCCCGAAGCCTAACGAAATAAAAGACCACCCAATAGAATGGATGGTCTTCTAAAAATACCTTTATACGAGTTCTCGGCTCCAGTGACGGTGAGCAGCAATTGCCTCTACAAAATCACTTGCGAATGTAGAGGCATCATCTCCTACAACTACCCCTTTATGATCAGTAAAATCATTCTCTTTCAATAACTGCGTGCCTTCAAATGAACCGCCAATTGGCTTGAAGTGTTTAAATGCTTCACTTGCGTAATAGACGGCACTCTGCTTGAATGATTTGTTATTAAGATCTCCACCAGCAATGTACACAGCGTCGAACAAGACAGGGTCTGCCGTTTGGAAAGTATGGTCAATGGCTACTTCTGTACCGTCTTCCCCTTTGAGCTTTCCTTGCTTATTGCTGACAATTTCAGCAGCGACACCTTCTGATTTGAAGGTGTTGAAAATATCATTTAACGCATTGCCTTTGAATCCTTCTCCTACAATGACAGCTACTTTACGGGTCTTAGGTGATTTGACCGTATTTTCCTGACTCAAAGCTGGTGAGGATTTAGTTACATCTGAACCCCCATTAGATGGCGCTTCCAATCCAATGTTATCCGCGAACCCTTTCGCAAGGTCCATGCTGACATTCGCAAACATGTCAACAACTTGCTTTCTGACAGACTCGCTTTCCACTTTACCAAGCTCGAAACTGAAGGCATTGATAATGTGTTGTTTTTCAGGTTCGCTCATGCTGTTCCAGAAAAGCGTCGCCTGAGAGAAATGGTCTTTAAAGCTTTCACTTCGTGCTCTCACTTTACGACCTTCTACTTTCTCATGGTAATGTTCATAACCGCCTTCTTCTTTGCTCGCTGTTTCAGGCGTGTTGTCCCATAGAGAATTTTTGTGGTAGCTTACTGGTCCTTTATTTATCGTGTGTCGACCGTATCCATCACGTTGATTATTATGGAACGGGCAAACCGGACGGTTGATCGGCAGCTCATGGAAGTTAGGACCTCCCAGGCGGATCAGCTGCGTATCTGTATAAGAGAATAAGCGCCCCTGCAGCAGTGGATCATTGGTAAAGTCGATACCTGGAACCACATGCCCTGGGTGGAAAGCTACCTGCTCTGTTTCAGCAAAGACATTGTCTACATTACGATTCAACGTCATTTTACCGATGATTTCTACAGGAACATCTTCTTCCGGCCATAGCTTCGTAGGGTCAAGAACATCAAAATCGAACTTGAACTCATCCTCTTCCGGAATAACCTGGATTCCAAGCTCATACTCCGGATAGTCACCTTCTTCAATAGAATTCCAGAGATCTCCTCGGTGGAAATCCGGGTCTTTCCCATTGATTTTCTGTGCTTCATCCCATACCACGGAGTGAGTTCCAAGTACTGGCTTCCAGTGGAACTTCACAAAGAACGATTCGTCCTGTGCGTTGACCAGTCGGAACGTATGCACCCCGAAGCCTTCCATCATTCGGAAGCTTCGTGGAATCGCACGATCAGACATCGCCCACATGACCATATGAGCAGACTCCTGATTGTTCGCAATAAAATCCCAGAACGTATCATGAGCAGAAGCCGCTTGCGGCATCTCATTGTGTGGTTCAGGCTTCAATGCATGAACGAGATCGGGAAACTTAATGGCATCCTGTATGAAAAATACGGGTATGTTATTTCCTACTAGATCATAGTTACCTTCTTCTGTGTAAAATTTAGTTGCAAAGCCACGTGCGTCCCGCACAGTTTCTGCAGAACCCCTGTTTCCAGCAACGGTTGAGAACCGCACAAACGTTGGTGTTTTCTTTGATGTATCCGTCAAAAAGTCAGCCTTTGTATATTTTTCCATGGATTTATAAAGTTCAAATTCTCCGTGAGCTGCGAATCCCCTGGCATGGACAATACGCTCTGGGATACGTTCGTGGTCAAAGTGGGTCATTTTTTCACGGAAATGAAAATCTTCCATTAACGTAGGACCACGCTCACCTGCTTTTAAAGAAAATTCATCCTCAGCCATTTTTAAGCCCTGGTTCGTTGTCAGCTTCTTTCCTTTATCCTCTACTCGGTCTTTCTCGAGCTGAGCATCTTTTTTGTTCTTATGCTCACGGTTTTGATCGCTCACATGAGTTCCTCCTTTAAAACAATTATTCTTAAATATTAAATTTAAAGTGAACACATGTCTTGTACCACTGTATGACAAAATTTAAACTTTTCTTACAAAATAAACCACCGCCTGAGGAATCCTTTCCTCAGGCGGTGGTTTACTTATCTAATCCTTATGGTAATTGAGTCGTTCCCATCATATAACGGTCACACTCTCTTGCGACTTCGCGTCCTTCGTTGATGGCCCAAACGATCAAGCTTTGACCGCGGCGCATATCGCCGGCAGCAAATACTCCATCAATATTGGTTGTGTATTTGCCGTATTGAGCCGCTACGTTTGTTCTTACCGTTGTTTCGACTCCTAATTTCTCAATTAGATCCTGCTCTGGTCCTGTGAACCCAATCGCAAGCAGGACAAGGTCTGCTGACCACACCTTTTCTGTTCCAGGAATCTCCGTACGTACTTTGTTACCATTCTCATCATAGGAAAGTGATACGTTGACCGTGTGTACTTCTTTTATACGACCGTTCTCATCACCCACGAATTTCTTCGTCATCACGGCATAGGCACGTGGATCGTCACCGAATGCAGCTTCTGCTTCCTTCTGACCGTATTCCACTCTGTGAATGACTGGATATTGCGGCCAAGGATTCACTTCATTATCACGGACGGATCCTTTCTTATCATAGATATCAAATTGAGTCAGACTCTTACAGTTATGTCTCATCGAAGTGGCCATACAATCGGTACCTGTATCTCCTCCTCCGATGACAATGACATCCTTATCTTTTGCACTGATATAGTTTCCATCTTCATGATTGGAATCCAGTAAGCTCTTTGTATTGGAATGAAGGAAATCCATCGCATAGTGGACGCCTTTCAAGTTACGCCCGTCGACTTCAATATTTCGTGGAACGGTAGCACCTCCACAAAGGACCACCGTATCATATTCTTCACGAAGTCTTGATATAGGATAATCACGGCCAACCTCTGTGTTGGTCATGAATTTAATTCCTTCTTCTTTAAGAATGTTCACTCTTCGCTCGACTACGGAATAAGGCAATTTCATTTCAGGGATACCGTATGTGAGGAGACCACCCACACGGTCATTTCTTTCATAGACAGTCACCCAATGTCCCGCTTTGTTCAACTGCGCAGCTGCAGCTAGCCCTGCAGGACCGGATCCGACAACAGCTACCTTTTTACCTGTACGTTTTTCAGGCGGTTCAGGTACTACCCATCCTTCGTCAAAACCTTTTTCAATAATCGAACGCTCCACTGTCCGAATGGCTACAGGAGGTTCATTGATTCCAAGCACACAGGCACCTTCACATGGAGCCGGGCATGCAAAACCTGTAAATTCAGGGAAGTTGTTCATTTCATGTTCTTTTTTCAGAGCTTCTTTCCATTGTCCTCGATAAACGAGGTCATTCCACTCTGGAATTAAATGATATACAGGGCATCCTGTCGTGACGCCGTTGAGCTCCATTCCGGAATGACAAGTAGGAACGCCGCAATCCATGCAGCGCGCCCCTTGTTCTTGCACCTCTTCTTCTGAGAGGGGAACCGTGTAATCTTCCCAGTCTTTCGTTCGTGTTTCAGGATCACGTTCACGCAGTGTCTGGCGTTCGTACTCCATAAATCCAGTAGACTTTCCCATCAGATATCCCCCTTCTGTTTTATTTTACTGTTGCAACCGGTTTGTTTCTTTCTTCGAATGCTGTCATTTCAGCATCGAATTTCTCCAACCCGCTATCTTTCAGGCGTTTGATACGTTCTTGCATAGCCAAGTAATCCCTCGGAATAACACGTACAAATTTAGAGATGTACTCATTCCAGTTATTAAGGATGCGTTGTCCTAATTTACTATTTGTATATTGAACATGCTTTTCAATCATGGCATAAAGCTCTTGAATTTCCTGTGAGTCACTCAGTGCCTGCAGGTGGACGAGTTCTTTATTACACTTCGTTTCAAACGAACGTCCTGTCTCATCAAGTACATAAGCAACTCCTCCGGACATACCGGCAGCGAAGTTACGGCCAGTTCCGCCTAGCACCACTACTTTTCCACCTGTCATATATTCACAGCCATGGTCGCCTACACCTTCAACGACGACGTTTGCTCCACTGTTCCTTACACAGAAACGTTCTCCTGCAAGGCCATTGATATACGCTTCTCCTCCGGAAGCTCCGTAGAAAGATACGTTACCAATAATGGTGTTCTCTTCAGGTACAAACGATGATCTCGGTGATGGATGAACGATGATTTTTCCACCTGAGAGCCCTTTACCGACATAGTCATTGGAATCCCCGACAAGTCTCAAGGTCACTCCTTTAGGAATAAACGCACCAAAGCTTTGCCCTGCTGATCCTTTAAAGGTTAAACGTATAGTATCCTCAGGCAGGCCAGCTTCTCCATACTTACGAGTAATCTCGCTTCCAAGCATTGTCCCCGTTACACGGTGGATATTACGGATCGAACCTGTTCCTTCCACCGGCTCCCCGGTTTCAATCGCATGTTTGCATAGCGGAATAAGCTCCTCGACATCCAAGGTTTTGTCCAACCCATGGTCTTGTTTTCTCGTTGCATAACGGCCATAGTCTGCTGGCACGTCAGGCTGGTAAAGCAGGGCAGACAAGTCTACACCTTTTGCTTTCCAATGGTCGACCGCTTGGTTCGCTTCAAGTACGTCTGTACGGCCAATCATTTCATTGATGGTACGGAAGCCAAGCTCAGCCATCAATTCTCGAGCTTCCTGAGCGATGAAACGCATGAAGTTTTCTAGATGATCGGCTTCACCTGTGAACTTCTTCCTAAGCTCAGGGTCCTGAGTAGCGACACCCACTGGACAAGTGTTTAAGTGACAGACACGCATCATGATACAGCCAAGAACGACAAGCGGTGCTGTAGAAAAGCCATATTCTTCAGCTCCTAGAAGGGCTGCGACAACAACGTCCCGACCTGTCATCATTTTTCCATCCGTTTCAACGACGATACGGTCCCTCAACCGATCGAGTACGAGCGTTTGGTGAGTTTCAGCCAGTCCGATTTCCCAAGGGAGACCGGTATGCTTAATACTCGTCCTCGGCGCTGCGCCTGTTCCGCCGTCATACCCGCTAATCAATACAAGGTCAGCACGGCCTTTGGCTACACCTGCAGCGATGGTTCCTACGCCGACTGCCGACACGAGCTTAACGCTGATGCGAGCTTTCGGATTGGCATTTTTCAGATTGAAAATCAATTCAGCCAAGTCTTCAATGGAATAAATATCGTGGTGCGGAGGTGGAGAAATCAATTCCACTCCTGGTGTTGAGCCACGAACTTCCGCAATCCATGGGTATACTTTCTTACCAGGCAAGTGACCGCCTTCTCCTGGCTTCGCTCCTTGAGCTACCTTAATTTGGATTTCATCCGCATTGACAAGGTAATGGCTGGATACCCCAAATCGTCCTGAAGCTACCTGTTTAATGGAACTGCGCTTGGAGTCTCCATTTTCTTCTGGCGTAAAGCGTCTTGCATCTTCTCCACCTTCCCCTGAGTTGCTTCTGCCGCCAATCCGGTTCATAGCGATCGCTAAAGCTTCGTGAGCTTCTTCACTGATCGATCCGTAGGACATGGCACCGGTTTTGAAGCGACTGCAAATCTCTTCAACAGTTTCTACTTCCTCAACAGGAATTGATGGTCTCTTCTTGAACGAGAGTAACCCTCTTAGAGACTGCAAGTTATGCTTTTCATCTGTCAGCATTTGGGAATACTGTTTGAAAAGCTTGTAATCGTTGCTACGGCACGCGTGCTGCAACGTTGCGATCGTTTGCGGGTTGTACTGGTGATCCTCCCCGTTTTTACGATATTGGAAGTCATCACCGGCTTCGAGTGTGCGGTTTGCTCCGCGATCCTCGCGGTAAGCGACTTCGTGGCGCATTAATACTTCTTTTTCAATAATATCCAGACCAATTCCGCCTAAACGAGAGGCTGTACGGGTAAAGTATTTGTCGATGACATCTTTATGAATGCCGACCGCTTCAAAAATCTGGGCCCCGCGATAACTTTGAATCGTGGAAATTCCCATTTTGGATAGAACTTTGATGATTCCATCAGTAGCAGATTTCACATACGTTTCTACGGCTTGTTCGTGAGATTCTGCTTCCATTTCTCCGCGCTCCAACAAATCACGAAGCGTCTCGTAAGCAAGATACGGATTGATACCTTCCGCACCATAACCAAGCAGCGTAGCGTGGTGATGGACCTCTCTTGCTTCCCCTGTTTCGATCAGCAAGCTAACTTTTGTACGCGTCCCTTTACGGATTAAGTGATGATGCAAACCAGATACCGCTAAAAGAGCCGGAATAGCTGCTTGCTTGCTGCTAACGCCTCTGTCGGATAGAACGAGCAATGTCGTACCTTCTTCAACGGCTTGATCCGCTTCTTCAAACAGGCGGTCCAAAGCTTCTTTCATTTTGCCTTCTTTTGCATCGAACAAAATAGACAATGTTTTCGTTTCAAAGCCAGGCAGAGACTGCTGGCGCAGCTGCTCCAGCTGACGGTTTGTCAAAACTGGGGTTTTCAGACGGATTTGTCTACAGCTCTCTGGCTGAGGATCAACCAGGTTGCCTTCCGCCCCGATGGTAGTTTCGACCATAGTGATCAGTGATTCACGGATCGCATCGATCGGCGGGTTGGTTACTTGTGCAAAAAGCTGTTTGAAATAACTGTAGAGAAGCTGAGGCTTCTTAGATAACACAGCAAGCGGTGAGTCATATCCCATTGATCCTACAGGATCTTTCTTACCTGTAACCATAGGCGTCAGAATTTTATTCAATTCTTCAGTGGTGTAACCGAATGCGAGCTGTTGTTCAAGAAGCGGCTCAACCGGACGGTGTTCCTCCTTCGGCTCAGGAAGGTCTTCAAGGTCGAATTTATTTTCTTCAATCCATTCTTTATAAGGCTGTTCTCTCGCGATTTGCAGCTTGATTTCTTCATCAGGAATGATTTTTCCTTCTTCCAAATCGACAAGCAGCATTTTTCCAGGATGCAGACGGTCTTTGTACAAAATATCGTCAGCAAAAATATCCAATGCCCCAACTTCAGACCCTAGAACAATCATGCCATCCTTGGTTACGTAGTAGCGAGCAGGTCTCAGTCCATTACGATCCAGACAAGCTCCGATTTGCTTACCATCCGTGTAGGCAAGAGCAGCCGGGCCGTCCCATGGTTCCATGAGGCAGCTGTGATATTCGTAAAAGTTCTTTTTATCCTCCTGAATCGTATCATCGTTCGACCAAGGCTCAGGCACCATCATCATAGCCGTGTGCGCAAGGGATCGGCCTGATAGATATAGAAATTCAAAGGCGTTATCAAACATAGAGGAGTCACTACCCTGCGAGTCGATCACCGGCAGAAGCTTCTGCAAATCTTCTTCACTGAAGTACTCGGAAGAACAAAGCTCCTGTCTTGCTCGCATCCAGTTAACATTTCCTCTTAATGTATTGAATTCTCCGTTGTGGATCGTAAAGCGGTTCGGGTGAGATCTTTTCCAGCTTGGAAATGTGTTCGTACTAAAACGGGAATGCACTAAAGCGAGGGCCGTTTTAAAGTCAGGGTGGTTCAAATCGATATAAAAGGAATCCAATTGTTCAGGAATCAACATTCCTTTGTAGACAATTGTATTCGTCGATAAGCTGCTGATGTAAAAATCATCGAAACCTTCCATAGTAGAAATCTCTATTTCCGCCCGTTTACGAATAATGTATAAACGTCGTTCAAAATCCATCTGCGTCTTTATGTTATCCGCAGGTGCAATGAAAGCCTGGCGAATAAAAGGCTTCGTTTTCTTTGCATCGTTACCTACGAAAGAATCATTGATCGGCACCGTTCTCCAGCCAAGGAACTTCTGGCCTTCTTCATGAACGACCCTTTCAAAATTCCTCTTGCACTCAAGACGCTTGTCATGATCCTCAGGCATGAAGATCATTCCGATTCCGTATTCTCCGGCCTCAGGTAGCTGAATATCTTCTTTTTCACATTGCTTTTCAAAAAAGTAATGTGGGATTTGAGTCAAAATTCCAGCGCCGTCCCCTGTGCTAACGTCAGCAGACTGGCCGCCACGGTGCTCTAGGTTACAAAGAATAGTAATGGCGTTCTCTACGATACTATGAGACTTCGTGCCATCTATATTGGCGATTACACCTATACCACAAGCTTCATGTTCATTTTCCGGATGATATAAACCTTGTGGCACAGGATATCCGTGTTTTTGCATATTCATTCCCCCTAGCAGTCTTAATCCTTCATGTCAAAATCAGAAATTAAAAAATTCAGTTTTTTCAGTTTCTTACTAGTATAGCATGAAAAAACTGAGGATTCACGCGTTCATGACGCTACATGAGAGGATTTTCACTAAAATGAAACAATTAAAGACAGCCTTCAACTCTTTTACTTCAATCATGTAAGCGCAACCATAAAACATATGAATTTTTTTAAAATTTTTTGTATAAAAACAGATTGATACCTCCTATAAGATAAAATCATAGATTATTTGCATAAAAACGAACATTGATGCATGAACATACATTTTTTAATAGAAGGAAGGACATCTCTTCAGAAACTCAGAAATAATTAAGAAGATATGGAGGGAATAAAAAATGAAACGTATACGAGATTACGGTGTAACCGTCGGCCGGTTAAAAACGGGAGAGCGTAATAAAATTACAGATGTAAAAGGGGTGACGGTCGGTCACCATACTCTAAAAGAAGGAGAGTGTCAGACAGGGGTGACAGCTATTCTTCCTCATCAGGGAAATGTGTTCCGTGAAAAGTTAATAGCATCGAGTCATGTGATCAATGGGTTCGGAAAGACAATGGGAACGATTCAAATGCAGGAGCTTGGCACACTTGAAACTCCTATTGTTTTGACAAATACATTAAGTATAGGAACCGCTGCAGATAGTCTGATTGAATATATGTTAGAACACAATCCCGAGATTGGCAGAACGACAGGAACTGTCAATCCTGTGGTGGGAGAATGCAATGATATGGTACTGAATGATATCCGTGCTCAATTTGTGGATAAAAACCACGTCCGCTCAGCCCTAACCGAAACGACTTCTGACTTTGAAGAGGGCTGCATAGGCGCCGGTGCCGGAATGCTCTGTTATTCTATGAAAGGAGGAATCGGCTCTTCTTCACGCCTGATTGAATTAAGTCACGGCGTATATACATTAGGTGTGTTAGTACTTACCAACTTCGGATTATTGAGTGACTTGAGTGTAAATGGAAAGCCTGTTGGAAGAGAACTAGCCCATCATCTCACTGAGGCAAAAGAAGCACGCGACAAAGGATCGGTCATGGTTATTGTAGCAACGGATTTACCGGTGACTGAACGGCAGCTGAACCGAATCATCAAACGATCGGTGACCGGATTATCACGGACAGGCTCGATGATTACCACGGGAAGCGGTGAAGTGGTCATCGGTTTTTCTACCGCTACCAGAATACCTCATGAACAAACGGGTGCTCTTTTAAAGGCTTCTTTTATTCATGAGGAAGAGATTGATGAGGCGTTCCGGGCAATCAGTGAGGCGACAGAGGAAGCTGTGCTTAATTCAATGGTTACCGCAACTCCAACCATTGGAAGAGATAGAAATGAACGTCCAACGCTTCCTCATTTACTAGAAAAATATCAGGTGTCTCTGACGTAATGGTGTCTTAGAGAAATACTCAAATTCAAGTTTATTCACTATTTTAAGGAATTCTGTTTCCGTTATCGATTTCCAGGAGAGGTGGTCGATGAAATCGTCGCTTTTCGCGGGGATGGCGGCAAGCCTCCTCGGTTTGCCAACCTGCGGGGTCTTGCCTGCCATACCATTCCCGCAGGAGTCTCCCAATTTCCTCGACCACCTTACTTTTAATAGATTGAACGGAAAATGCCGTTGTGGTGAGAATGGTGATATTATTTCTTATAGTGCATTTTGAAAGTACTCAAGTTAAAACCTTATGACCGAATACTTTAATGTTATTTTCAAGACTCTATTGTCGGAGTCGATTCTATAAAACTGTTACTTATATCTCTACATTGAATGGGTTCTTTAGAATCATGCCAGTAGGTGTGGCGGGGAAATGACGAGACTCCCGCGGGAGAAGAAGCTAGGCGAGACCCCACAGGGAGCGTAGCGAACGAGGAGGCTTGCCAGTTCCCCCGCAGGAAAGCGAGTTGTTTCCCCGCCACACCACACTTTCTAATTTGTAAAGAACCCGAGCTATCTTGCATTCTAATATTCCATTATTCTACTAATTTATTGAATAAGCTTAACAGTTCTGTTGAAACCTCGATCTTAAAAACTGTAAACACATAGCCTGTTAATACAAAAAAGGAACTTCCAGCTTTCCTGGGAGTTCCTTTTTCTATTCAGGCGGCTTTTCGTCTATCTCCACCGTGCTTTCGATGATAAATAACGTTGATTTCAGCGCCGACCATAAGAATGATGCCTGTCAGGAAAAACCATAACATGAGGATAATGATTCCTCCTAAACTTCCGTAAGTGGCCGAGTAATTACCGAAGTTGCTGACATAAAATGAAAAAGCAAGGGAGATGAGCTGCCACAAGAACGCCGTAATGATCGCTCCAGGGATAATATGTTTGAAAGGAATATTTTTATTCGGTGCGTAATGATAAAGAGCCATTAAAATAGCACCAATCACTAGAACACTAATCACCCACCTGAGCACTTGGAAGAGAATAATCGTCTGGTCAGGCAAATTGACTGCATTATTGATGAAATTAATGATTACATCGCCAAAGACTGGAAGAAGCAAAGCTACAACGATCGCCAGGATCATCCCAAGAGTCAAGACGATTGCCATCAGTCTTACCTTTATGAATGATCTTGTTTCTTCAACGTTATAGGCCTGGTTGGCCGACTGAATGAATGCATTCACCCCGCTAGAAGCAGACCAGAGAGTACCTAGAATACCAATCGTCAACAATCCGCCTTTTGGCTGCTCCACGATGCTTATAATATTTTCACGGAAAATTTCTGCGGTATTACTCGGAAGAACCCGTCCCATGGCTTGTACAGCCGATTCTGCATCGATATTTAGATAGGGAAGGATAGATAATAGCAAAATTAACATAGGTACAATCGCTAATAAGTAATAATACGCTTGGGCAGCGCCTAGGATCGGTATATTATCTTTCTGAAACTCCTCTACTAGCTCTTTTATATATGTGATTAGCTTCTTCACGGACCGTCCGCCTCCTTATATTGCATTCTGTATTGGTCTATCCCCTTTTTTGGAAATCATTAATCTGCAGAATGCATATAAGTGCTTTTGGGTCACTCTTTTCTTTTAGAAGAAGAAGGTATTTGTATGCTTTCCCTGTACTTTGCCACTGTTCTTCTGGAAATTTCAACGCCGTAGTCTTTTTTCAAAACCTGAGCAAGTTTTTGATCGGAGAGCGGCTTGCTTTTGTTTTCCTGATCGATCAAGCCTTGAATATGATTCTTCACTTGAGTGGAAGAGATCGTCGAGTCATTTTGCGAAAGCCCCGTCGTGAAGAAATACTTCATCTCAAAGACACCACGGGAAGTCTGCATGACTTTATTGGATACCGCCCGGCTGACAGTGGATTCATGCATGTCAATCTGTTCAGCAACCTGCTTATAGGTGAGAGGATGCAAAGGCCCTCCTTCTAAAAAAGCGATTTGCTCCTTTACGATGACTTTCGCTACTTTAAGGATGGTCTGACGCCTCTGCTCAATACTTCTGATCAGCCAATTAGCGTTTTTATAGCAGTCATTCAAGAACGATTCGGCTTTGGCATCCTTTTTCAAGCTAGCATAGGAGGAATCGATATGAATGGAAGAAAACGGTGAATTAGAGTCTGTCAGGAGATAGTCAGTCCCCTCTTTTTTCACAATAATATCTGCAACCATGTACTTTACCGGCTGCATGATTGAATCGATATAGGGGTGAGGACGTAACTTTTTTAATAAGGTAAACGCTTGTTTTATATCCGCTTGAGAAACACTTAACTGTTTTGATAATTGATTCCATCTCCGGTTCGCTATATCGTCCAGATAGTACGCCACGAGCTGCATGAGCAGACCCTCTTCAGGAAACTGCTGCTTAATTTGATAGATTAGATAGTCTCTTGTACCGGATGAGCCCAACCCTCTAGACTCGTAGTCTTTGAGATGTTGGAGATTATCCGTAACGGATGATGATGAGACATTTAGTGACCCAGATATTTCGTTCACTTCTATTGGTAAAAACCCGCGTTCATTCAAGTTTAAAATAAGATACTGCATGACTTCATAGTCTTCTTTTGAATTCAGCTGCCATTTGATTTGATCAAACAGTTTCTCTCTCCAGCCTTTCTCATGCCCCGGGTAAAATTCAACTACGTTATTCATGGCTTCCCCTGCCTGATTGCGGCTACGAGAACTGTAAGATTCGGAAAACCCTCTTTCCTCCACCGCCAGCAGTGGATTATTCAGCATCTCTTCTTGTACATAGTCCCATACATCCATCGCAGAATACTGGAGTAATGAAATTGCTTGACGAACCTCAGTTGTCATGAATAAACCTGTCGTCTGCTTTTGAGTCAATTCAAGCTTCATCTCATGCCCTCCCGTTTGATAACGCTTTCATTAATTTTCTTACTATTCTTAAAATCTATATATTATATTGGAGGATTTTTTGATTTATTTCAAGGGACAAAAGCGTCAAGCGCTTGAAATAAATCTTCAATGAAGGTTCAACTACTAATCTGGACAAACAAAAAGTCCCAACAGATCCTCTGACCTGTTGGGCAATACGCTTAGATATAGCTCTTTTATAGTACATGTTCCGCTAAAGTCTTTTGTACGTCCTCTATGGGGCTATCCTTTTTGAAGAGTTTTCCTATAGGTTCATGCGAACCGGAGAGCCATATTTTCAATTCAGAATCCAGATCAAAGCTCCCAGCTGTCTCAACACTGAAATGAGTCACACTTTTATAAGGAATCGAATGGTATTCCACTTTCTTCCCTGTCATTCCTTGCTTATCAACCAGTAAAAGCCGTTTATCCGTAAAGATGAAGGAATCACGAAGAACCTTATACCCGCTTTGAATCTTTTCCCCTTCGATCAGGACTTCTCCAAGCTCTTTTTCAAGCTTTTCTACATCTACTTTACTGGCATTTCCCATCAATCCATCTAAAAATCCCACAATGATGCCTCCTCGATGTTATTGCATGTGTCTAAGCAGCATGCTTTCACCAGGTTCTAAATCTAAAGAAAGATTTCCTTTTTTAGCTTTGAAAATCCTTCTCTTGTTTTCCAAGTGTTGCCACTTTCCTTTTGAGATGTCAAGGCTGACACTGATTTTTTCATGGTGATTCCGGTTCATCAAATAAATCAGCTGCTCATCGGATACCTTTTCTCCAAACGCATCTACGCCATTCGTTATCCAGCGTTCAAATCCATAGATATCTCCGTGAAAAGCGAATGACTTCCAGTGTCCAGTACGCAGCGCATTATGTTCTCTGCGCCATTTACCTATTTTTTTATACCATGATAAAAGGTCCTGATCCTCCCTATCCCATGGATAAGGTTTACGGTTATCCGGATCAGCGCCTCCTGTTAACCCTGCTTCGTCTCCATAATAAAGAGACGGAACGCCCGGAAACGCATACAGCCATAAGCTAAGCGCCTTCACTTGACGGTCAACGAGATCAGATTTATGTTTTTGGGAATAGTGATCCGGCAAATATCCTTCAAGCATCGTTTTAATACGCTCCACATCGTGACTGGACAGCATATTCATGAGCGCATAAAAATACTGCTTAGGATAGTGCTCAGATAATGTGGTGAGACGACGATCTACATAATGTGCATCAATATCACCTTTAATAAAATCAAGCATGATCTTTCTTAACGGATAATTCATGACGGAATCAAGCACACCGCCCAAGAAATAATCGCGACGCTTACCGTAGGAAGTCTTGTTGGAAGCATCCTCCCACACTTCCCCTAGTAAAACACTTGATGGATCATGCTTTTTCAGTTGTGTATTAAGCTGGCTGATCAAATCATCTGTCAGCTCGTCGGCAACGTCTAGCCTCCAGTGCTTCATTCCTGACTTTTGCCACGTTTTAATGACACTATCTTCATTATGGATCAAGAAATTCTGGTAGTCTTGATTCTCCTTATTCAGTGTCGGCAACGTGCCTACACCCCACCACGCTTCATAATCATCCGGATAATTATAAAATTTATACCATGGATAATAGCGAGATTCTTTCGATTGATAGGCTCCTAGAGAATCGTACTGTCCTTCCCGATTAAAATAGATGCTGTTGCTGCCTGTATGGCTGAACACACCATCAAGCATAATTTCAATATCACGGTCAGCCGCTTCTTTGATCAGCAGCTCTAAATCTTCCTTGCTACCCAGCAGCCGGTCTACCGTATGATAATCCCCTGTATCATACCTGTGGTTACTTTCAGCTTCAAAAATTGGGTTTAAGTAGATGACGGTCACACCCAGGGATTGGATATAATCCAATTTTTCAATAATGCCTTGAAGGTTGCCTCCGAAGAAATCCCACCTAATGACTTCGCCTCTTTCATTTCTAATATAGATGGGATCATTCTCCCAATGGGAATGCATGAGGCTTGTTTTTGGGGCTTTGGATGAATCAATCTCGCCTGCTGCGTAAAAACGATCCGGAAAGATTTGATACATGGTTGCATTTTTAAACCAATCCGGGGTTTCATATTCGTGGTCATAGACCGTAATTTGCCAGGATGGAGGAATATGATCATAGATTTTCCCCTCGCCGCTTTCAAAAATATTTTCCCGGCCATAATACATCGTTCCGTCTTCTAAAATGATTTGAAAGAAATACCAGATCAACTGTGGGTCGTCTGGCATTTTTATGGTCGTTTCATAGGAGTTATAATGATGTTCTTCACTATATAAGTCCATCTCTTTTATGCGCTCATCATCTGTGCGATCCAAGATATAATGCAGCATGACATGAGATACTTGAAAGTGGTTGTGAACATCAATCGTTAATGTAACATTAGAACCTTTCGGCGCTGCACCGAAAGGCTCTCTATATGATTGTTCAAAACTATTGTGATAAACATCGTTTTGTCTCACTTGAAGACCCCCTAAACCATCACTTTAACGTACGAACCTTTTGGATTTTCCATATATCCGATGCATATTCTTGAATCGTACGGTCACTTGAGAATTTACCAGATTGAGCGATGTTTATAAGACTCTTTAAATTCCATTGGCGTTTTTTCTCAAAATCCTGACTGATACGTTTTTGCGCAAGAATATAATCAGCAAAATCTTTCAATACAAAGTATTCATCATTATGGTGAACGAGAGCGTCGTAAATATCTTGAAACTGTGTTTCCCCTTTTGAAAAAGGACTGTAGTGAATTAATTGATCCAGCGTATGACGAACACGTTCATCCTGATCATAAATTTGCTTGGATGAATAACCGCCGTTGCGGTAATATTCCAGCACTTCGTCAGAGCTTAATCCAAATGTATAAATGTTGTCGTCTCCGACAAGCTCATGAATCTCCACATTTGCGCCGTCCATTGTGCCGACAGTGACCGCACCATTCATCATAAATTTCATATTCCCCGTTCCCGAGGCTTCCTTACTCGCTGTCGAGATCTGTTCACTGACATTACTGGCAGGAATGACCCGTTCAGCAATGGATACAGAATAGTTCGGTAAGAATACGACTTTCATTTTGTCGTTGACATCCGGGTCGTTGTTGATCACATGGGCAATCCGGTTAATAAGCTGGATAACTTTCTTTGCGAAATAATAACTGGACGCTGCTTTTGCACCGAAGAAAAAGGTTCTTGGGACCATATCCATCGTTGGATGCGACTTTAATTCGTTATATAAATGCATGATATGAAGGGCATTAAGCAATTGTCGCTTATATCCGTGAAGTCGTTTAATATGGACATCAAAAATAGAATTCGGGTCGACAGCAATCCCCTGGGTTTGGTGGACCCAGTCAGCCAGGTCCCGCTTGTTCTTTTGTTTAATGTCATCCAAACGGTCTAAAAAGGCTAAATCATCTTTCTTATCTAAAAGATTATTCAACAATTTAGGCTGTTCGATCCACTTGTCTCCAATAGCCTCCGTAATTGCCGAAGCAAGCGGCTGATTCGCATGCATCAGCCATCTTCTGTGCGTGATTCCGTTTGTTTTATTGTTAAAACGCTCTGGGAATGTATCATAAAACCTTTTCATTTCACGTTTTTTCAAAATTTCCGTGTGGAGTCTTGCCACACCATTTACACTGTGGCTTCCGACAATGGAAAGGTGAGCCATTTTCACTTGTCCGTCTGCTACGATGGCAAGGTCAGCAATCCGGTCAAAGTCACCCGGATACGTACGCCACAATTCCTGACAGAACCGCTCATTAATTTCATCTATGATCATAAAAATGCGCGGCAGCAAGGAACGAACCATCTCCACCGGCCATGATTCTAGCGCTTCACTTAACGTTGTATGGTTCGTATAAGAAACGGATGATTGCGTAATATCCCATGCCTCTTCCCAGCCGATACCTTTTTCATCCATCAGAATGCGCATTAATTCTGGAATGACTAATGCTGGGTGAGTATCGTTAATATGAAGAGCCACTTGATCAGGGAAGGACGACCATGGCAACTCTAATGCTTCAAAGGATCGAACGACCGACTGAACTCCAGCAGATACTAGAAAATACTCTTGCTTCAGACGCAGACGTTTTCCTTCTTCGTTGGAATCGTCTGGGTACAAGAACTCGGAAATCGACTCTAAAGATCGCTTATGATTTAAAAAATGCCCGAATTCCTTTTCATTCTCCGCTCTTGCCAGCGTATCTTCGGCTGTAGGTTCTGCAGACCATAAGCGAAGCGTATTGACCGTCTCATTATTGTAGCCGACAACAGGCACATCGTAAGGGACAGCACTCACTTGCTCATAATCTTTATATTTGAAATTCAACTTCCCATTAGCATCTTTGTCGGAGTATACGTAACCTCCAAATTTAACATCGATAGAGTCTTCCGGTCGGCGAACCTCCCAAATAAAATCTTTGGACAGCCAATAATCTGGAAGCTCGACTTGCTCCCCATCGATTATTCGCTGATCGAACATGCCATACTTGTACCGCATGCCATAACCATGTCCAGCCAACTCCAAGGAAGCTAGCGAATCTAAAAAACAAGCCGCTAAGCGTCCTAATCCACCATTACCAAGGCCAGGGTCATTTTCCTCCTCTTCAAGCTCAGACAAGGATAAACCCAAATCTTTCAAGCCCTCATCCACGAGTGAAAGAATCTCCATATTAAGCAAATTGTTTCCTAGTAAACGTCCCATCAAAAATTCCATTGAAAAATAATAGACTTGCTTTGTCTTATTCTCCTTGTAGTAGCGTTCAGTATTCAGCCAATTCTCACTGATCCTATCCTTCACGAGTGCTCCAAGTGCCCGATAAGAATCAAACTCCGTTGCCGTTTCAATTGTCTTTCCCAGCTCTGTTTCAATCTTTGATGTAAACGCCTGCTTAAATTCCTCTTTGTCGCTGAACATCACCATTATGATTTCCTCCTATCACCTCTGCTATTGAAACATAGATTCATATAAATCCATATACTGATCAGCAGAGTCCTTCCATGTGAACTTACTCTTGCAAATATTTTTCACTAGTTTTTGCCAAGCAGCAGGTTCATGATAGAATTCGATTCCTCGTCGGATTGTATAGAGCATGTCATGAGCGTTGTAATTATCAAAAGTGAACCCGTTCCCCTCACCAGTTTCCTCATTGAAAGGAATTACCGTATCCGCAAGTCCGCCTGTTTCACGAACAATCGGAGCAGCTAAATATCTTAGAGCAATCAATTGCCCAATACCGCATGGTTCGAATCTCGAAGGCATAAGGAAGAAGTCGCTTGCCGCGTAGATTTGACGGGAGAAAGGTTCAGAGAATCGGATATTCGTAGACATTTTATCTGGATGTCTATCCTGCGCCCATTGCAGCATCTGTTCATATTGATATTCTCCTGTACCAAGCAATACCACTTGCACATCATCATGATACAAAAGTTCATCAATGACACGTCCAATAAGATCGAATCCCTTTTGTTCTACTAGTCTGGAAACGATGCCAATCATAGGTACATCTTTTCTTACCGGTAATCCTAATTGCTCCTGAAGCCACATTTTATTCTGCGCCTTCTTGATCAAGGAAGTACGGTAAGGAAATGCAAGAGCTTCGTCCTTTAAAGGATTATAATTTTGATCATTGATCCCATTGACGATTCCAATTAACTCATTGGAGCGTTTTCTTAGAACTCCGTCTAGGTTTTCCCCAAAATAAGGAGTTTGAATCTCATTTGCATAAGTTTCGCTTACAGTCGTAATAAAATCTGAGAAATTCAGTGCACCTTTCATAAAATTAATGTCACCGAAAAATTCGAAGGTGTCATCTCTAAACATACCCTCATCGTAGTCCATCAAATCATGTAATACGGATCGTGCGAAAACACCTTGGTATTTTAAGTTATGAATCGTGAAAACGGTCTTTACCCCTTGAAGTTTCTCTACATCTTTATAATGTGTATGTAGAAAAGCAGGAATCAATCCCGTTTGCCAATCATGACAATGAAGGACGTCAGGACGCCAGTCCATACCAACCACCATCTCCATGATCGCTCTGTTGAAAAAGACAAATCGTTCGGCTTCGTCATCATATCCATACAGATTTGAACGTTTAAAATAATACTCGTTGTCAATAAAGTAGACTGGTATTCCTTCGTATTCTATATATTCCACGCCAGCATATTGGTTCCGCCATCCCATCTGCACGTTCAGTTCATCCAGGTGGGTCAATTGCATTTTCCAATGGTCATCCATATTTTCATATTTTGGTAGAACAACGCGGACATCGACTCCCTGCTCCTTAAGGGCTTGTGGCAGAGATCCTAATACATCGGCAAGCCCTCCTGTTTTAATAAAAGGGGTACATTCTGATCCAATCATCAATACGTTCACTATTTCTCACTCCTTTAATTATGTGCAACACATCACTAAACTCTAGTAAGATAAAAGGACTGCCAGAAAAATCGGTTCAGACAGTCCCTTTATCTTCGTTCATGGATACCTTATCAAAAGGTCTCCATCACATTGTTTTTCGTTTTGGAACTACATAAGGTTTCTCAGGTGCACCGATTAACGTGCGTCCCTCAGAAATCGAACAATCTTTATCTAAAATGACATTCTCCAGCACCGCGTTACTGTCAATTTCACAACGCTGCATGATGATGGAGTTCTTAACGACAGCTCCCTCAGCTACCTTCACACCTCTAAACAAGATACTGTCCTCAACATGCCCTTCAATGATACAACCATTGGCAACGAGTGTGTTCGTTACATTAGATGTAGTCAAATATTTAGAAGGGGCTTCGTTTTTCACTTTCGTGTAGATCGGGTTATCTTCTTTGAAGAATCTTTCCTGCTCTTCCGGATCCAAAAGCTTAGAACTATTACGATAGTAGCTTTCAATAGAATTGATTAACGCGTGCGCCCCCGTATATTCATAAGCATTAATATTAATGTCTGGAAGCTTCCCTTTAATTCCATCAAGGAAAAAGTGAGTACAGCCGTGAGCAATACACTCATCAATCAAGTCATGCAGTACATTCTTATCGATGATATACATATCCATATAAACATTTGAGTTATGCTGATCATTGTGAATGGCTGTGACTCTATTATTCTCATCAATATCCAGTTTATGGGCACGATCGTGTTCAGGATACAGCTCATCGACTTTCTTATAGACGACCGTCACATCAGCCCCTGACTCTTTGTGCTCAGCAAGGACATCCTGGTAGTTGATATTACAAATATTTTGAGACCCTGATACAAGGATATAGTTAGCTAATGTCCGGTTAATAAAATCGATGTTGTTGTGAAAATGCTGAAGGTCGCCTCGTGAAATATCCGTCGGATCGTTCCAGTCAGGAGGAAGGATGAACAATCCTCCAAACTTACGGTCAAGATCCCACGCCTTCCCTTGTTCCAGGTGGTCCATCAGTGAACGATATTTACGTCGAGCGAAAACCGCCACGGATTCGATCCTAGCGTTCGTCATGTTAGAAATCGCAAAATCGATCATTCGATAACGGCCTGCAAACGGAACAGCAGCTCCGCACCGGAAATAAGTCAGCTCATCTAATACATCTTGTTCGTGGTCTAAATTGATAATTCCTGCTATACGGTCCATGGAATCCTCCTCTTAACTGTTAGTTGCGTAGCTGCTTGCCAGTACACTTCCTTGTTCTGCCACTAAGGTAATCTCACTGTCTGGTGATGGATCGCCAATAACAGCGCCATCTTCAACAACCGTTCCTTTTGCAATGATCGCACGATGGATTTTAACGTTTTTACCAATCTTCACATCAGGCATGATGACTGAATCCTTTACAACGGAAGACTCATCGACATGTACGCCATAAAAGATAATCGACGTATCGACAGTTCCGTATATGCGGCACCCTTCGTTGATCAACGCATTATTCACCGTTGCCTGTGGAGCGATATATTGCGGCGGCTGGTTAGGATTTTTTGAATACATGCGCCACGTATGGTCATTAAGGTTCAATTCCGGTTCCTTCTTCAGTAGATCCATATTGGCTTCCCAAAGGCTGTCTACTGTACCAACATCTTTCCAGTAACCTTCAAACGTGAAAGCCATTAGTTTTTTATAGTCGTAAAGAAGAGCAGGAATGATATCTTTCCCGAAGTCATGAGAGGAGTCTTCTTTTTCCGCATCTTCGATCAAGTACTGTTTCAGCACATCCCAGCGGAAAATGTAGACACCCATCGATGCCAGGTTGCTCTTCGGTTTTTCAGGTTTTTCATCAAATTCGACAATACGACCGCCATCGTCCGTATTCATGATGCCAAAGCGGCTCGCATCTTCCCACGGAACTTCAATGACGGAGATGGTCGCGTCCGCTCCAGAGCCGATATGATAATCGAGCATTTCGCTGTAGTCCATTTTGTAAATATGATCGCCTGATAAGACAAGAACGTGTTCAGGATCATATTGATTTAAGAATTTCAGATTACGGTAAATCGCATTCGCTGTACCTGTGTACCAGCCTCCGCCTTCAGCCTGCATAAACGGTGGAAGTACAGATACACCTCCAAATTTACGATCAAGATCCCACGTGTCCCCAATTCCGATATAATCATTGAGGATCAGCGGTTCATACTGTGTTAAAACACCCACTGTATCAATGCCAGAGTTGGCGCAGTTACTTAGTGGAAAGTCGATGATTCGGTACTTGCCGCCAAAGTAAACGGCAGGTTTTGCTATCTGTTTGGTTAGTGATTTCAGTCTGGTTCCTTGTCCACCAGCTAAAAGCATCGCTACACACTGTTTATTTTTCATGATTCTCCTCCTTAGATACTGAAGTTCTCTTCAAGAAGCTCACACCGAGCGGGGGAATCGTCATGGTTATATGCTGATCTTGCCCTTGCCAAGGCTCAGGGATCGTGTGTAAAGGCAACCCGTTCGTTTGCCCAGAACCTCCGTATTGTTCCGCATCGCTCGAGAATATTTCTTTGTATGAGCCATGTTTCGGCACCCCTACTTTATAGTCGTGGTAAACTTGTGGTGTGAAATTACATACGACAATTAGTTGGTCATTTGAAGTCCGACTATTGCGTGCAAATGAAACAATGCTTTGCTCATAGTTATTAGGATCGATCCAGAAGAATCCTTCTTCCTTATGATCCAACTCCCATAAAGCTGGCGTATCTCTATAGAGTTGATGCAGCTGTTTAACGTAATTCAACGTGTTGTTGTGAGAGTCGTAATCTAACAGTTCCCAGTCTAGATCCTCTAAATCCTTCCACTCATCGAATTGACCGAATTCACCTCCCATAAATAATAGTTTTTTACCAGGGTGAGCATACATATAGGCAAGAAATGCCCTTAAGTTTGCAAATTTCTGCCAATAATCGCCTGGCATTTTATTTAATAACGATTTCTTACCATGAACGACTTCATCATGAGAAATCGGTAATACAAAGTTTTCAGAGTAGGCATACATCAATGAAAAAGTAATCAAATTATGGTGGTACTTCCGATGGATTGGATCCATTTCAATGTACTTAAGCATGTCATTCATCCATCCCATGTTCCATTTGTAGTTGAAGCCAAGTCCTCCGATATAAGTCGGAGCACTGACTAATGGCCAGGATGTGGACTCTTCTGCCATCATCAAGGTGTCAGGGATTTCCTCGAATATGGCTTCGTTCATTTTCTTAATGAACTCGACAGCTTCGAGATTTTCTCTTCCACCGTATTCATTCAGCTCCCATTCGCCTTCTTCTTTACCAAAGTCAAGGTAAAGCATGCTTGCAACGGCATCTACACGAAGTCCATCGAGGTGATATTCTTTCAGCCAGTAGATTGCGTTTGAGGTTAAGAAACTCTGAACCTCATTTCTACCAAAATCAAAAGTTAACGTACCCCACTGGGTCTTCTCTGCCTTGCTAGGGTTTTCATATTCATACAGAGCTTCACCATCAAAACGTCTTAAGCCGTGCTCATCTTTACAGAAATGTCCTGGAACCCAGTCCAAAATGACACCGAGGCCGTTTTGGTGACACTGGTCAACGAAGTATTTAAAGTCATCCGGCGATCCATATCGTGCAGTTACGGAATAATAGCCGGTAATTTGGTATCCCCAGGACCGATCAAAGGGGTGTTCCATAATGGGGAGAAGTTCGATATGTGTATAACCGAGGTTTTTGACGTAAGGAATAACCCACTCGGCATATTCACGGAAATTATAGAAGACTTCCGGTTCAATATATTTCCATGAACCTAAGTGAATCTCATAAATGGACATTGGCGATTCGTAGGGATTTTTCGCCTTGCGCTCTCTCATCCATTCATCATCACTCCATGTATAATTGTCCAGCGGGTGGACCACAGAGGCCGTCTCGGGGCGTAACTCGCTAGAAAAAGCATAAGGGTCTGCTTTCAAGCGCAGGTGACCATGAGGGGTCAAAATCTCATACTTATAAATGGTTCCTTGATCAAGGTTAGGAATGAACGTCATCCATATACCGTTGTCATTGAATCTTTCCATCGGATGCTCTCTTCCATCCCATTGATTGAAATCACCAACAACGCTTACTTGCTTGGCATTCGGAGCCCAGACTGCAAAACGGATGCCTTGTTCTCCATCTTGAGTGTCTGGGTGTGCTCCGAGAAGCTTATAACTGTATCGGAGGTTTCCCTGATGAAATAAATAAATGTCATGTTCTAGTGTTGTATTATTGACCACGCCACCACTCCTCTATGGATTATATTTCTATAAAATTTGACATACTGTGATGTCTCTTATATTTATCATAAAATCACAGTAGTCCTTTTACAATTAGAAATCCTATAAATTTTCTGAAAAGTTTTGTCGATTATTGTCTAATATCTGAAAAATTTGTAGCAAAGGTTATATCTGGAACAAACGCAGTTATTGTAAGCGTTATCACCAAATCGAATGAGTTAAACCTGTTTGAATACAAAAATTTACCACTTTAATGTTTTACAAAATATGGATGACCTGAGGTGACAGAAAAAGGAAGATAGTCTCATTTGTTTTGTGTTTCATTTAAAATGGTTAGTGGTATAGCAAACTAAACGAATAAAGAGGTGAATGGTAATGTCATTAGCGGGAATCAGTTTACTCATTATTGCGATTGCTTTCGCATTTATCGCAATTTTCGTCGTAAAAACATTAAAAGCAGCATCAAGTACGATGAGCAGTGTCTCTAATACACTTGAAAAAGTAGAGGGACAGATACAGGGCATCACTACAGAATCTGAAAGTCTATTGAAAAAGACAAATACGATTGCTGATGATGTTCAGCAAAAGACCCAATCCCTCAATGGATTTGTTGACTCGCTCAACCATATGGGCTCTACTATGGGGAACGTCAACAATACGCTGCAAGGAATGGCAGAAAGCGTCGCTCACGCTTCCGATAAGTCTGATGACCAAGTCGCCAAGGCGATGCGATGGGGAGATGCAGCTATAGAGCTATACTTAAGGTTTAAATCTAAAAAATCAAAATAGGAAAGCGAGGTTAAACGAATGGATTATCTAGGAATAGGAGTACTTATCATCGGCATCGCTTTTGCGATCGTATCCATTTTTCTCATTAAAGCTTTAAATAATCTGGCTAACGTGCTTGGGGGAGTCCGCAAAACCGTTGACCAGCTTCCTGATCAACTTGACTCAGTTATGAAAGAAACATCAAACGTTTTACACAATAGTAACGACACGCTTGCAGATGTCAACGAAAAGATCCGAGCACTAAGCCCTCTTTTCTACATCGTTGGAGATATTGGAGAATCCTCCAGGAAACTGACTTCATCGCTTGTCGACATGACCTATTCTGTCAAACAGAGCACTCATGAAGGAGAGCAGAAGATCAATGAAGAAGGCTGGCGAGGCATATACGGTGCTCTTGCTCTCTCCTATTACCTCATGCAAAAACGCAAAGCCTTGAAATCCGTCCAATTGGAAAGTCAGACACGATGAGCAAAAGAGATTGGATTACTGGTTTGGCAGCAGGGATTGTAGGCGGGATAGGTGTTCACAAACTAAAAAAAGAATCACCTGTCTACAAAACGAAATACAACCGTAAGAAGAATGAACTTTATGAAAGCGGGAAAACCAATTATCATATCTATGATTCTGCTAAACAGCGTTTAAAAGCAGAAGCAGAGGAAAATATTAAAGTAAAGGGGAAATGATTTATGCAAAACGAACAAACGACACAACCAACTCAACCGACTCAAACAGCAGCTACTACGGAAACTACCCAGACGACGAAAAGAAAGAGCAGCGGTAAAAAGCTTCCTTTAGCTATGTTGACAGGCGCACTCATTGGAGGAGCCTTTGTTTTAATAAAAGATCCCGAGCAAAGAAGACGACTTAAAGATGGATCTAAATCCACCAAAGATGCCGTCAGCGGCTATGCCTCTGAAGTAAAAGAAGACCCATCAGGCAAAAAGGATGACCTTGTCACACGCGTACGAAAAACAGTTTCCGTTATCAATGAGGCTGTAGCTACCGTACAGGATGTTATGAACAATCAAGGAAAAGAAATCACAGAACGAGCAAAAGACATTAAAGAAGAATCCGAAGAAATCATCTCAACGGCGAAAGATGCTGGCGAAGACCTTCAAGATGCAGGAGAGAAAGCAAAAGAAGCAAAAGATGAACTGACTACATCGGAAGAAGAAAAATCAGCGGATGAAAAAGTCGTTGAAGTAAACCCTCGTTATTAATCAAAAAAAGACAGTCCAGGACTTGTTTCAGGTTCTGGGCTGTTTTTTTGCATCTCCCCCTTTCCACCCGCATATCCTTTCTTTAAAATAGATAATTAGACATAGACGCATAGAAAGGAAGAGTAAATGAAGCAGCCAGTCGGTTTTTGGAAAAGATTAGCAGCAGGCTTTTTAGATATCCTGTTAATTAGTCTGCCCATCGCCATTTTAGGGCAACTGCTATTTGGTTGGGAATTCGACAGCCCCTACAGCCAAAATATTTATGTAGCGTATCAAACAATTGTTCCCATCTTATGGAGTGGTTATGTTGTGGGGAAACGGATCGTCGGCATTCGTATTGTCAAAAAAGACGGTTCAAATGTAGGTATCCTGACAATGTTGCTCCGCAATCTAGTTGCAGGACTTGTTTACGCTCTTACATTTGGTATTGGAGTAATCGTCAGTGCATTCATGGTTGGAATGAGAGAAGATCACCGGGCTATCCATGACTTTATTGCCGGAACGTACGTAACGGAAGCCCGTCCTCATGAGATGGATGAAAAATAACGTAAAAGCTCAGAGTTTGCTCTGAGCTTTTTTTATGTGGAGCTTGTTTTTAAAAAACACTACTGCGCTTGCTTTATTCAATTGGGTCCGTTCCAGTGGGAGAAGTTGGGTGTGTCTGGGAAACGACTCGCTTTCCTGCGGGGTCTCGTCTAGCTCTTCTCCCGCGGGAGTCTCGCCGTTTCCCAGCCACACCCGCATTCATCAACCTAACGAACCCATTTTAATAGAAATTACCTGTAGAGTCAGCTATACAGAATCGGGCTCCAACAATAAAGCTAAAAAATAAAAGTAAACTACTCTTCTTCATGTAGTATTAAACTAGTGTCCTTCCAAATGAATAATAAAAATGGGATGGACGTTTCTTCCGATAAATATATTTCCGTTCTACTAATAAACGTAAGGTGTGAGGGGAAATTGAGAGACTCCTGCGGGAATGGAATGGCTGGCAAGACCCCACAGGTTTGGTAAACAGAGGAGGCTTTCCGCCATCCCCGCGGAAAGCGAACGATTTCCTCTCACACCTTTCTTAGCACTTAGGTAACGGAAACATCCATACAAACATCTCGAAACTATTTTCTAGATCGGTGGGTTTTATAGAAGTCGATAAGGTGGTGGATGCCAATCTGAACATTGAATTTCAATGATAAAATCCCCTGCACACTCATAGAATTTGGTAAAGGGAGTGTGTGGACATGTTCAACTACATAGAGACGTTATCACCTTTACATCAAGCCCTATTTGTAACAACGATTACTTGGGGCATGACGGCTTTAGGCGCAGCTCTAGTTTTTACAACAAAGCATATGAACCAAAAGATGCTTGATGGCATGTTAGGATTCGCAGGCGGAGTCATGATCGCTGCGAGCTTCTGGTCACTACTCTCTCCTGCGCTAGAGATGGCCGAAACTCACATTTTCCCTGCCTGGATTCCTGTAGCGTCAGGTTTTTTACTGGGGGCTCTTTTTTTATGGAGCATTGATAAAGTCATCCCCCACCTTCACCCTAACGCATCAATTTTGGAAGCAGAGGGCATCAACCCAATAAGAAAAAAGAGAAGTACGCTTCTCGTTTTAGCCATTACGTTACATAACATTCCAGAGGGGCTTGCAATCGGCGTCGCATTCGGTGCTGTCGCAGCTGGTTTCTCCTCTTCCTCTTTAACGGCTGCGGTCGTATTAGGGCTTGGAATCTGTATTCAAAATATCCCTGAAGGAGCAGCTGTATCCCTTCCATTAAGAAGAGAAGGGATGTCCCGCAGGCGGAGCTTTTTTTATGGACAACTTTCAGGGATGGTCGAGCCTATCGCAGCTATGATCGGGGTTTTGACGGTCACGTTTATTCAGCCGCTCCTCCCGATCGCGCTCAGTTTCGCTGCAGGGGCCATGATTTTCGTCGTCTCAGAAGAAGTGATTCCAGGTTCTCAAGAGAACGGCAACAATGACCTGGCATCTTTATGTTTAATGGTGGGCTTCACTATGATGATGATCTTAGATGTAGCGTTTGGATAAATATAGATATAAGTAGGGTCTGCTCCTAACTGGAGCAGACCCCTTTTTCGTTAGTTATCATTCTTTATTTCAGGTCTTGCCTCACGATTCAAATACTCATTCGGCTCCTCACCAAACTCTACACTATGGTTCTTAAATTGAGCTTTACGCCCATTTCTGTGCTCGCCATGGCTTTTCGTTTCCTTGAACTGGCGATTGGGCTTTTTATCCTTTTTACTCATTGCCTTCACCTTCCTTAATCAGGTTATGTTTATTTTTTTCTGTTCAGGTGAAGTTATACATGAAACCTAACACGGAGTCTCCACAGATGTTTTTCTTGAAGGGTTCGGTACCGCTAAGACATTGCTATATTCGTTCTTCCATCTCTCTTTGAGATGTTGCCTCTCTCGTTTATACTTGTCTTTAACGACGATCATGACAAGAAAACAGGGATATGAGAAAAGCACATGGAGGCTAAAAAATGAATTTAAAATATGAAGTCATCCCCGAGGGAAGAATTGAGTTATGTAAAGATTTATGCAATGAACTTATGGCTTTTCAAAAGTCTAAAGCTTACATAAAACCTGAGTTATTTGACGACATGAATTTTGACACACGGATGATCCCTTCCATCCAGAGTGCGACACGCAATTATACTGTCGTAGTTAAAGATAATGATCAACCTGTCGCTTACGTTTATGCCAATATCTCTCCGAAAGAGACCTATTCCAATGATTTTGCCACTTTTTTTGATCCTGATTCTGTAAAAGGAAAGGATGTGGGTTGCTTATCTCAATTTTATATAAAAGAAGGGTACAGAGAATACGGAATTGGCTCTACCCTTTTCAACATGTCCATACAGTGGATGAAGCAATTTAATGATGTGGAAGAGTACTTTATCTTTGTATCAAATGGAAATCATAATGCATTAGATTTCTATAAACGTAAAGGGTTTAACGTAAGTCATGATATATTAGATGGTTTTATAACTGTTTTGCGAAATAATAAGCAGAGCTGCTAAAGATTGTTAAATGAAGCCATCTTCTCAGAAGGTGGCTTCTCTTTATTCATCAGGAATAATTTCAAAAGGGCTCTCTAAAATATCTATACTTGCTCCCTTGCCACTTCCTCCCCAACACCGGAATTTTATGAATCATGGATAGGAAGAGACATCAAAGTTGGTTGTCTTCTTTTACCCCCTCCCTCGCTTTGATATCCACCTAATTTCTGTAAATGATTACGAAATAAGGTCATAACCAATAAATGTACTTTTGCCTGGGTGTACTTGTAAAAAAACCAGGGGAGTGATGGCATGTAATCATGAATGGCTACGATGGCCTCTTCTTTATCGGGAATTTTCCTGAATTCCAGCCGCCCGCGAATATTTTTTTGGTTGTCAGCAAGCCATCCTCCCGTAATGTAGTACAGGGCGCGATCTGACGTACTTCGTTCTTTGGAATAAGTCAACTCTAAAAGCGGAGTTTTATTAAAAACAAATCCGATTTGGCAGCCGAGATTCCCATCTACTTCCGTTTTGATCCAAGGGTTTAACACTTCTTCAAGCCATTTTACATAATATTTGGCTACCCAATCAGCATCCCGGCCTTCTGGAATCGGCACCCTCTGGACTGAACGAACGTCATACCGGACGGGAGAAAGCGTGAACAGCTGATTTTTTGGACGGGTTCCACTTTCCTCAAGCGCATCTTTTGCCGCTTCTTCAAAAGGAGTGCTTCCATGGCTCCATACAGGATGTGTATGATCCTTCTGCACTGTCATCGGATGGATCAAGCTTTCAACTAGTGGATAAACCATTTCTTTCGGCGAACCTGTAACAAACCGGACCCATAGTCGGGAAAGATGCACAGTCATGAATGGAACAGGGAGCATTTTCGGGTCTCTCCCAATTATATCTGCTAATTTTTCCATCATGGATTTATAAGTCATGACTTCAGGGCCTCCAACATCAATGGAGCGATTGCAAAGTTCCTCATTTCCGACACTGTGATGCAGCGTTTTCAATACATCAGCTAAAGCAATCGGCTGTGTTTTTGTTCTTGTCCATTCTGGCAGCAGCATAAACGGCAGCCGCTTAACAAGCTTCGCTAAGATGGGAAAAGAAGATCCTTTAGGACCGACGATAAGTCCTGCCCGTATAGTCGTGACCGGCACTCCATACGCACGCAGAATATTTTCCACTTCGAGCCTGCTTGATAAATGGCGTGATAAAGATGATGCTTCTTCAGGTATGATTCCACTTAAATAAATGATTTGTTTAATTCCTTGCTTTTTTGCTGCTTGCGCAAAGTTATCAGCAAGGATGACGTCCATATCTTCAAAGGATCCTTGCGTCAGTTTCGCTGAAGGCATCATAGAGTGCACCAAATAAACAGCGATATCTGCTCCTTCAAGAGCTTTTTCAGCATCAGCCATGGAATACAGATCACAGGAGCGCCACGTCACTTGTTCACTGTCTTCATACTGATCTCCATTACGGGAGAGAGCAATGACCTTCGTATTTTTCGTCAGTTTGTTCATTAAGTTTTGACCTATATAGCCGCTTGCTCCTGTTAAGGCGACAACGGGTTCCTTATTTTCCATCAGCTCACCCCTTTTCTTTTGTTATAGTTGGGTACCCTAAATAAGAAAAGCCTTAACGTTCGAGCATGGACTTTGACATATCCTCTTTCATGCTTTACCTTAATGTAGGAAATATAAATACTACTATTTTGATAAGGATTAATGGAATTATCCACTTACTCGTAGTAAAAGGAGGACTAACATGAAAAAATTGTGGAATTCATATATAGGGGCATCTTTGATTAAAAAGATCACGGTTGCCTTAATTCTCGGGATCCTGACAGGTCTGATCTTCGGAAAAGACGCTGCTGTTCTGGCGCCGTTTGGCGATTTATTACTTCGTCTTCTTAAATTCATTATCATTCCACTCATACTCTTTACGTTAATCGTTGGTGTCAATCAAACCAATATCGGAAGCCTTGGACGTATGGGAGGAAAAGTATTTCTATACTATTTAGCGACATCTGCTTTCGCTATCTTAATCGGGGCAGCGATCGCTAGCTTGTTCAAGCCGGGCCAAGGGATGTCCCTGTCCGGTAACGAGAGCGTTGAAGTACCCGAAAACCCTGGTGTTACAAGCGTCCTGTTAAATATCGTACCAGATAACATTGTGGTGGCCTTTACGGAAATGAACCTATTAGGCATTATTTTTACAGCGATCGTATTCGGAATCGCTATTGCCTACTTGCGCTCCACAAAGTCCTATAATGAGATTGCCAATCAGCTTTATAATGTCATCGATGCATTGAATGAAGTGACCTTAACGGTAATGAAAGGCATTCTCCAATATGTGCCGATCGGTATTTTTGCTATTATTGCTGAGATTGTCGGCAGTCAGGGAGCAGATACGCTACTATCTCTGGGGAACTTCATTATGGTGTTATATGTAGCGTTGCTCGTCCAGCTGGCCATTTATATCGGTCTGCTTGCGGTGACAAAAAATTCACCAGCGGCCTTTTTCCGCGAAGCACGCACACCTATGCTTACAGCGTTTGTAACACAGAGCAGTTCTGGAACGCTGCCAGTTACACTGAACGCCGCTAAAGGCCTTGGGCTGAACAGAAGCCTGTATGGCTTTAGCCTGCCTTTAGGTGCCACGATTAACATGGACGGTGCGGCCATCCGTATTGCCGTCTCCGCGGTTTTTGCCGCCAATGTCATAGGAGAACCTTTGAGCTTTGTATCCATTTTGCAAGTCGTCATTGTGGGTACGCTAGCTTCTGTAGGTACGGCTGGAGTGCCGGGTGCCGGAATCATTATGATTGCCACTGTATTCTCCCAGGTCGGTCTGCCGATGGAAGCTGTTGCTCTTCTTACAGCTGTTGATGTGCTTGTCGGTATGGGAGCAACCGCGTTGAACGTAACAGGTGACCTTGTTGGTACGTCCATCATCAATAAGACAGAGAAAAAAGAATAACACATGCGATCAAGCTGTGGAGAATGATCTCTCCACAGCTTTTTTATTTTGTCAGAAGCTTTTTACCCTATGGAACTTAACACATAAAAATGAATCATTCGTACCAACCCTGCATTAACCCCTGCTCAAACATCCTTCTCCTGTACGTTATTCCCTATAGTTTCGACATTATCTCTAAAATCTTAACAAAGCGATATAGGAAATTCGGTATATACTCCTAAAACTATCAAAACACTCCAAAAAATTCTAATATTTGCCATATTTTGATAAATTACCATATAGTAAATTTATAACCTATCTAAAGGAGGAAATGAAATGTCAAAGAAAGCGCTTACCGTTTTGCTGGCAGGAGGTTTAGTCCTTAGCTCTGCTCATGCAGCAGTAGTTGATGCCAACCCTCATGCACCAAATGCTCAGTCTGATCATGCTTTTGACAACAAGATCATTAAAAAGATCAAAGAAGATCGTATGTACAATCAAATTGCTCTCTTGTCTGAAAGCCCTCGTGAAGCTGGGACACAAGGAGAGTACAATGCCGTTCAGTACATTAAGAGCGAGTTTGAAAGCTACGGGTACGAAACAGAGTTACAGCCGTTTGAATTTGAAGCAGGCTGGGAAGGAACTTCGACCATCACAATCAATGGAACCGATTTTGATGGGGACGTCCATACGTTTAATGGTTCTGTTGATGGCACGGTAGAAGGTTCTCTCGTCTATGTTGGACTGGCTTCAGCTGACGAAGTAACGGTTGACCTTGACGGTAAAATCGCATTAATCGAACGCGGAGAAATCAGTTTTTATGAGAAAGTGCAAAATGTGCTGGATCAAGGGGCTGAAGGAGTGATTATGTTCAATCGTGAAGGAGCGGAAGGCAATGACTTTGGCTATACATACGATGGACAAAATATCCCTGCCGTAGCCATCAACCGTGATGCCGGACTTCAGCTTGTTGAGCAATTAGGGGCTGGAGAAGTTATGGCAACCGTTTCTGTAGAAGGATCAGGGCCGATCTACGGCACCTCCTATAACGTTATCGCAACGAAAAAGCCGCACAAAAATAAAGACACCGGCCAAATCATTACGGTAGGTGCCCACCATGACTCCGTTGAAGGCGGGCCTGGTGCGAACGATGACGCTTCAGGTGTCTCCGGCGTACTTGAACTCGCAAGAATTATGGCTAAAACTCCGACAGATACCGAATTACGTTTTATGACGTTCGGTGCAGAGGAGAAAGGGCTTGTGGGATCATACCACTACGCGAGTACGTTAAGTCAAGATGAAGTCGATCGTACGGTCGCTCATTTTCAAATGGATATGATCGGCAGCAAAGACGCTGGAGACTTAATTATGTTCACACCAGATGGAGAGAAGAACCTCGTGACTGACCTCGGGGCTTCTGCTGGGGCAAGAGTTGCGGAAGAAATGATTGAATATGGCCAGCTTGGACGCAGTGACCATGTCCCGTTCTTTGAGCGTGGAATTCCAGCAGCTTTATTTATTCACGCTCCTCTAGAGCCATGGTACCACTCACCTGAAGATACCCTGGATAAGATCAGCAAAGAGAAACTTAAAGAAACAGTAGAAATTGTAGGTGCTGGGGTGTATGAAATTGCTCGCCCAGACTCGCCTGCCCTGGAGAATGCCAAAGTGGCTCCAGGACCAGTTGAGTATGATTTTGAAGATCGTCCATTATAGTAAAGTAAAAAGCTTGCAGGATTCGCTTCCTGCAAGCTTTTTTTGTCCATATCAACCTTCATCCTCTTTGCAGCTTAATCTCTTCAAGTCGCTGCCGCTGCTCTTCCGGCCACCAGGCCCCACAATCACTCGATACAACACAGGCGGCACAGGTTTCAAGATCATACACTTTCATGCCGCGAATAGGTGGTGAGTACAAGTGCAGGGTGACAAGCGGTTCATCGCCTTGACTCCCCATTTTGTGAATCCCTTTTTTAGGTGCGAAAAAGAGCTTCCCTTTTTCTTTAATCTCTGTAAAAAGAGGTTTCGGAAGCTCATTCCCTTCCGCTTTGTAAATCGTCTGCTTCGTTTCTCCGCTCATAACTCGGATCCAGCCGGAGGAATGACCGTGATCGTGAGGAGCACATGCAATGTCAGCCCAATTCATCACAATCATTTCCACATGGTCATCTTGATAGAGCAGTTGGCGGTAATATGGTTTTCCCTCCGGATCGTGCAAAAATTCCATCAGTTCCTCTAGTGACACATCTAAATCCAGAAGCGCTTTCTTCAAGTCTTCTGGCTGATGGGATTCAAGGTCTGAGAACTTTTCCCGAACCCTTTGTTTAACTTCCATATTCTGTTCCTCCTTATTTAAAGGGTTTCCCGAGCCTAAACCTTTCTTGAACGAGCATGACCCCGAAGATGATCAAACACCCTCCAAGGAGTGAGGAGGCCATGAACCGCTCATTCAAAAGGATGATAGCCGCTATCAGTGTAGCTAACGGTTCAAAATACATGAAAACAGACACTTGAGAAGCCTGCATGACTTCAAGCGCCTTCGCCCAGTACCAATAGGCAACCGCTGATACGAAGATGCCGAGAAAAAGCAGATGGGCCCAATGCTCTGACTCTAGAGTGGCAAGCTGCTTGAGCCCCTTGTTCCGTACGAAAAAAGGAAGCGTCATGATAAAGCCGATCATACTCATATAAAATGTAACGACAAGTGATGGCATTGGAATCGCAAGTTTTTTCAATAAAACAGAATAGACAGCCCAGTTTAACGTACTCGCTATCATCAAAAAATAGCCGATGCTAAGCGAAAATCCGATTGAACGGCCGTGTCCAACCGTCGTTATTAGAAGAACCCCTGCCACAGCGATGCTGATGCCTGCAACCTTTCCGATACTTAATTTTTCCTGCAAAAATATCAGGGAGAGTAAAACGGTAAAGATCGGTGATAAGGAAATAAGCCAGCCGGCATCGGACGCTTGAATCGTCAAAAGGGCAGAGGCCTGGACGACCTGATGGACAAAGACCCCAAGAATGCCGAGAATGAGTAAGTGAGGTAAGTAAGCAAGTTTAATACTCAAAGGATAGTGAAACAAAACGACAAGTCCGAGGAGAAACAAAGCTCCTATTCCAAAACGGACAACAAGTAGTGAGAAAGGATCCATTTTATCCAATACCGCTTTGGTTGAAACGAAAGAGCCCCCCCAAAAGGTGATGGAGAGCAACGCGTAAAGGGAGGCACCAAACCTGAAATGAGAGAGTCTCATGCGTAAAGTCCTTTCCTATGAAGTCTCTCTTCAATATATGCGGAGATTGGACAGGCATGAGAGCAGAATCATAGTAAAGGAACACGGTTAAAAGAAGCGGTTCCCATGTAAAAAGGAAACCGCCGTTGGACCGTCAATCTATCTTCATAAGTACCGATCGATTCAAATCTGCAATCGACTTCTGCCCCGCCAATGCCATCGTCAAATCAGCATCGGCCAAGAGGTTCCTCAGAACTTCATGTACTCCTTGTTCTCCCGCTACAGCAAGGCCATACATACATGGCCTTCCGACTAAGACGGCTCTCGCTCCCAGAGCAAGGGCTTTGACGACATCAGACCCTCTGCGTATTCCGCTATCCATTAACACCGGAATTTCATCCTGGACCACATCGCATATCAAAGGGAGAGCATCCAGCGCACTGATCGCGCCGTCCACCTGTCGTCCACCATGATTGGAAACGACGATGCCATCCACTCCATGCTCCATTGCAAGTTGAGCGTCCTCAGGGTGAAGGATTCCTTTTAACAAAATCGGCAGACTCGTATGCTTCCTTAAAAAGGAAAGGTCACTCCACGTCAAACCTGGATTTCCAAACGTGTGCGTCCAATGCATGATCGCAGCAGTCGGGTCTTCTTCCGGGGACACGGGCAATTGAGAGCGGAAAGCTGGATCCGTCAGGTAGTTCCCCACCCCTTCTCCGATCAGAAACGGTAAGTACACATTTTTCAAATCATACTCGCGCCAGGCCATCATCGGAGTGTCTAAAGTGACGACAATCGCTGAGTACCCTGAGGCTTCCGCCCGCTTCAGAAAGCTTGCTGTCACTTCTGGATCTTTGTTCCAGTAAAGCTGAAACCATCTCGGTGCACCCCCCATGACATCCGCTATTTCCTCCATCGACTTCGTAGAGGCGGAGCTTGTGATATAAGGGACGCCCATGTCCGCGGAAGCTTTGGCTGATGCCAGTTCTCCATCAGGGTGAATGATCGATTGGACACCTATAGGGGCGTGCATGAGTGGTGCCACGTATGTTTGTCCAAATAATTCAACCGATAAATCACGGTTCTCTACATCCCTAAGCATGCGGGGCACAATTTTCCATTCGTTAAAGGTACGTAAATTCGCATCCATCGTCTCTTCACCGCCTGCACCCCCGGCCACATAATAAAATGGGCCGTCCTCAAGCTTTTCGCGTGCGAGTGCTTCCCATTCTTCATATTTGACTGGAAGTCTGTCGGGATCAGGATTCGGCATCGTCTGATAAACCTTGAACTGAACCTGGTTGCCAAAATTGGACATTCTGTTCATTTCCTCCCTCAAAAAATGGTACATTATGGATTATATTTTCATTCTATCACACTAGATTGATAGCGTTTACATTTTTTCGAGAGGACAATTCCAATTGGAGATCCCTTGGTTCTCGTTGATAGATTTCTTCATTCACTTCAGCTGCGAGGACACATCCCGTCTTTTTATAAAAGGCCTGGGTTTCCACAGACGGATGTGCGCCGATATACAATTTCGATGCCCCTAATTGTAAAGCCTTCTTCTTTACAGCAACCATCAGTTCCTCCCCGATCCCCCGGCCTCTGAATTCTCTGCTTACGTGGATATAAGAAAGCTCCAAATACTGATTCCGGCTCCCAAAGTGTTTGCCTTCAATCACAGCAAATCCTGCAAGCTTAGTGATCTCGAACACAGCGATCACTGCACCGCCCTGCTTTAGTACATTCTTGAAATGGCTCGTGATTTCATGTTTCTTATCTGTTGACCAGTCATCATCAAAACAGTCCTCTTTTTCCAGTAGTTTTACCCCTTGCTGATAAAGCACCTTTGTTGTCTTTTGTGTCCGATCAAATTCATTCAGCATCGTATCCTCTATATCACGTATGGATAACGATTGAATCGTAATCATCTTTTTCCTCTTTTCTAAATTCCGCCTCTAGACGGAATAGATTTCGTTCCCTGGCTCATCGTCGGATGAAAGTCAGAGTCTTAAGCTAATAGTAACAAAACAAATAAAGGCGGGATGATTCATGTCAGTAAAAGAAGCAGCATTGATTACGAATGAAAAAACAGAAAGCATACCATCGGTTTTTAAAAATAAGAATTTTCTTCTTTTATGGGGGGCTGCTCTTTTATCGAGCTTCGGGATCTCCTTTTTCCTTTTTTCCCAAAGCTGGTATGTCGTCAACGTGTTGAACTTGGAAGCTTCTCTCGGGTTCATTTATATTGCAGCAAGTATTCCAAGGCTATTGTTCATGATCATTAGCGGCACCGTAGCCGACCGCTACAGCAAAACGAAAATCATGTTTTTATCCGACTTTCTGCGAGGGATCCTTTTAGCAGGACTCGTCGTCTGGTTTTTGTTCGGTGGGATTACGTTGTGGACATTTGTTGGCTTCGCCTTTTTCTTCGGCATACTCGATGCCTTTTTCTGGGCTGCGGAGAGTGCTGTCATTCCTTCCATTGTCCATAAAGAAAACCTGACGCGTGGAAACTCGATTATCCAGATGACGAACCAAACGTCATTTATCCTGGCCCCTATGATTGCAGGCGTCCTTATTGCTTATGGAAGTTATGTCACTGTGTTTGTGACAACCGCTGTGATGCTTATCATCGCGAGTTCGCTCGTCTTCTCTATGAAAATAAATGAGGACGCTACCCAGCAGGAAAATAAAGATAAAGCGTTCTGGGAGACATTTAAAGAGGGGATTGTCTATGTAAAAGAATCGCGTGTACTGACTCTGATCGTACTTGCTTCCATCTTGCTGAACTTGTTTATCGTGGGACCTATGTCGATGGGACTTCCCCTGTTTGTTAAAAACATTCTGAACGGCACCGCAGTTGATTTCAGTTTTCTTGAAGCGGGTCTTGCTGGGGGAATGCTCGTCGGATCGATCCTGATCGGGATTTTGAATGCGAAGAAAAATCGCGGAAAGCTGACGTTAACGACACTGGTACTTTCCGGACTCGCTTTTACGGGATTAAGCTTCACGAACGAGTTATGGCAAAGCATTGTCATGCTGGGATTATTCGGCATGTGCCTCTCTTTTTCCAATATTTCTTCGATATCAGCGATCCAAAGCATCATCGACGAAAAAGTGTTGGGACGTGTGATGGGATTGGTTTCTCTTGCTTCGATGGGGTTGATTCCTGTAAGTTATGCCATTACATCAGGGGTGCTTGCTTTAGGAGTGGCGATCGATCATATCATGGCGGTTGGTGCTGTGTTAGTTTCCTTGTTTGCCGCATTCGTTTTTCTAACATTCAAAGAGCTGAGAGATCTTGATTAATGAACAAAATCACAAGCGCCTTGGAATCAGAGTGGAGCCCCACACCGTAAAAAATTGCCTTATTAAAAAAAGTGTCTTCCTTACAAATTCAAGGAAGACACTTCAATGAACTATTTTATAACAAGGACAGGGCAGGTCGCATGCTGGACAATGTTGTTACTGACACTGCCGAGGAAGATCCGCTTCACGTTGCCTAATCCGCGGCTGCCGACAATAATAAAATCGATATCATTGGCTTCGGCATACTCACATACCTTTTCCCCCGGATTATTCTCTAACTCTCCAACAACGACCTTTGTGACAACAGAGACATTCTCTGATTCGATCTCCTGTTTAATTTCCTGCATTTCAAATTCATAGTTTTTCGCCATTTCATCCCCTATTTGCTTAGAAACAGCTTTGTTTGTGAATGGTCCTGTAGGTTTGACAACGGAGACGATGTGAATCTCTCTGTCTGGTGTTTCCACTGAATGATTTTTCGCTTCCAGTACGGCCTGTTTACTAGGTTCACTGCCATCATAAGCGACGAGGATTTTCTTAGTCATGGGGAAACCCTCCAAATTATAAATTTTATGATCTAACCTACACCTTTATTTTATCACATTTGATAGCGTTTTCCTATGGAATAGGAGGCTTTTCACCCAGTTTGTGATATTTGTCACAAAATATACACTGGTGGGTATATTGAAATCTGATCTCTCAGGGAGTACAATTTAACTATCAACTAATTGTGAATTAATTCACATCTTATGAACAATATAATACCCTGTAGTGTATTTACTTATTGAGGAGTGAGGCTGGATGGCTAAAAAAATTATTATTGTCGGCGGTGTGGCTGGAGGAGCTACAGCTGCAGCAAGACTTCGTAGACTTAGTGAAGAAGATGAAATTATTATGATTGAAAAAGGAGAGTACATCTCTTTTGCGAATTGCGGGCTGCCCTATTACATCGGTGACGTGATTACCAACCGAGATTCCCTGCTTGTCCAGACGGTTGAAGGAATGTCCAAAAAATTCAACCTTGAAATCCGCAACCTCAGTGAAGCAATCGGAATTGACCGGGAGAATCGCACGCTTGCTATTAAAGATTTGCGTACCGGAGACGTGTATAACGAAAGCTTTGATCGATTGATTCTATCTCCAGGCGCACGGCCGATCGTGCCTCCTTTTGAGGGACTTCAGGAAGCCAACCATGTGTTCACTTTGAGATCTGTCCCTGATACTGATCAAATCAAGGCATGGGTGGACAACAAACAGCCTGAGAAAGCTGTGGTGATTGGCGGAGGTTTTATCGGTTTAGAGATGGCAGAGAATTTAGTCCACCGCGGGGTAGAAGTGACACTCGTAGAACTGGGCAACCAGGTGATGGCACCGCTAGATTATGAAATGGCTTCTCTCGTTCACAAGGAATTAGTGGATAAAGGAGTCCAACTGATTTTAGAAGATGGAGTGAAGTCATTTGAGGACGAAGGAAAAACCATCGTCCTTGATAGCGGCACGAAACTGTCCAGTGACCTTACGATTTTAGCGATCGGTGTCCGTCCTGAAAACGAGCTAGCCGTACAGGCAGGGCTTGAAGTCGGCAAACGCGGCGGAATCATCGTCAACGAGCATCTCCAAACAGAGGATCCTGACATTTATGCAATCGGGGACGCGATCGAGGTCAAAGATTATATTCAGCACGTTCCAACGATGGTACCGCTCGCATGGCCAGCCAATCGCCAGGGAAGACTTGTGGCGGATCATATCCACGGAAAAGGTGTTTCGTATAAGGGGACGCTGGGAACTTCTGTAGCAAAAGTCTTCGATTTAACCGTTGCAGCAACAGGAAATAATGAAAAAGTTTTATCTAGATTAGGGATTGCATCAGAAGTGGTTCACATCCACCCCGCTTCCAATGCTACCTACTATCCAGGCGGCCAGCCACTTGCCTTGAAACTGATATTTGAACCTGAAACAGGCAAACTATTCGGCGCGCAGGCTGTTGGATACGAGGGAGTAGAAAAAAGGATCGATGTCATTGCCACAGCGATTAAAGGCGGATTAAATGTGGCAGATCTGGCGGATTTAGAGCTCGCCTATGCTCCTCCTTATTCTTCTGCCAAAGATCCTGTAAATATGGCGGGATATGTGGCTTCCAATATCGTCGACGGTGAAGTAAACATCGTCCATTATCACGAGATCGATAGAATTATAGAACAAGGAGGCCTGCTTGTGGATGTCCGTGAGCCGGAAGAAAGAGAAATCGGCTTTATTCCAGGCTCCATCAATATTCCGCTTGGGGATCTACGGAATCGGATTGAGGAGCTGCCAAAGGATCAAACCATCTACATCACTTGCCAGGCTGGACTTCGCGGCTACCTCGCTACGAGGATTCTGAATCACAATGGATATGAATCTAGTAATTTGAGTGGAGGATACAAAACCTATCAAGCTGGTAAATGCGTATGGAAAGAAAACGTCGTTCAATCATAAAGTAAAGGGCAGCCACGGCGGCTGCCCTTCTGATTTATTGTAATGCTGATTTATAGCGCTGATAGTAAGCTTCTACATTGTTAAGCAGGAGGAGCTCCGTGTACAAATACGCCTTCATATTAAAGTTGGAAAAATCGATGTTTGTGAGATCCTGAATTTGTTTGATACGGTAATTGAGCGTGTTCGGATGGATAAACAGTTCTTGTGCGGTCTGTTTTCCTTTTCCGTTATTACTCATATAAACCTCAAGCGTCTTTAGGAGGTCCGTCTGCTTCTCTGCGTCATTTTGAATGAGAATAAGCAAGTCCTCACTGTAGTAATCTTCGGAGCTGTTTTTCTCATATAAAGAAGCCAAATAACGGTAAATGCCGAGTTCAGCGAATTCACGCGGCATCGACTCAGGGCGCGGACTGATGAAGTTGGCTGTCTCGATCACTTCAAGCGCTTCAAGAAAGCTTTTTCTCATAAAATATAAACTCGTGTATTCCTTCCCGACGCCTATCAGGTAATTATAGAAATTATCCTCCTGGGTATCCTCTTTCACATCTTCAATGAATGCCCGGGCTAGCCTCCTTGATGAAAACTTCTCATCCTTATTGCCTTCTAAGACGAGGATGATCTGAAACTCGGATTTCAAGAACTGAATCCTTTTTCTAAAGTTTGAGCGCTCAATCGTCTTTTCCAAATAATCGAGCATGTATGTGTACTGCGGGGCGACGACAGAAAAGACGAGCACAGAGAAGCGTTCCGGCAAGTTCAGCTTGGCAAGTGACGCTTCATGACGGAACTGGCTTTCACTGCCGTACTCATGATGCAACAGTTGCCAGAGCAGCTTCTCCTTCTTCCCTTCTTTGGCATTGACTTTCGTGTACACATCATAGACGAGCTTACCTAAATGAGGAGTCACTTCCTCAAGGAAGTCCAACTCTTCTTGATTCATCCTGTGATCAGATTCCTGTACCCATATGTACGCCATCGTGTGGCCTAAGTGTTTCGCTGCGATAACAATCCGCTGCTCAAACCCTAATTCTTCGATCGGGTGCACACGAATCGGGTCTGGATTTCTCTCTAACTTTTGGACAATCCCTTCCTTTTTCAGACGATCAATAATAAAGATGGGACACTTTTTCGAGAGAATGGTCTTCTGCTGGGTTTGATCAAAATCATCGAAGGACGCACTGTAGGAGATCAGTTCAAAATTCTTATTCTCAATGATGACTGGCTTCTCCAGCTTTGAGCTGATGAGTTCTGTCGCTTTATGAATGTCATCGGTCTGCAAGATCAAATCTTTTATTTCCATTCGAATCCTAACCTTTCCAAAGGGAGCTGAAACGTACATAGATATTACCCTCCATTATATCGATTTAGTCTTGAAAGAAAAAGAAAAATTCATTTCCTGCTTTTGGATTGGATAGGTGAAAGGAGTTACGCTTAGTTGATGATAGACCTTAGAGTTTGAAAAAGCTCAGAGTCTTGAAGACTCTGAGCTTTCCACTCTATGGTTCGGGCCTTAGTATTTTTCAGAGATTGTCTTCGCTTGCATGTGAAGCGCAAGATAATCTGGGCCTCCAGCTTTGGAATCCGTACCGGACATCTTGAATCCGCCGAATGGCTGATAGCCGACAATGGCTCCTGTGCAATTACGGTTGAAGTACAGGTTACCAACATGGAAATCGTACTTCGCTTTTTCAAGGTGATCGCGGTTATCAGAAATGACAGCACCAGTTAGGCCGTATTCGGTATTGTTAGCGATATCGATCGCTTCATCAAAGCTTTTCGCTTTTGTAAAGCAGACGACAGGTCCGAAGATCTCTTCCTGCTGCATGCGGGAGTTAGGGTCAAGGTCAGCGAAGACGGTTGGCTCGATAAAGTAGCCTTTAGAATCATCGCCTTTACCGCCTGTAACAAGACGTCCTTCTTCTTTACCGACGTCCATATAGCCCATGATTTTATCAAAAGCGCTTTGGTCTACAACTGGACCCATATAGACATTTTCTTCAGAAGCGTTACCTACTGTAAGTTTTTCTGTACGTTCTTTGACCATTTCAAGCACTTGATCATAGACGTCTTCATGAACGACGGCACGGGAACCGGATGAACATTTCTGTCCAGAGAATCCGAATGCAGAAACGATGATCGCCTCAGCTGCCGTTTCGAGGTCTGCTTCTTTGTCGACGACGACGGTATCTTTACCACCCATTTCAGCGATGACTTGTTTCAAGTGGTTTTGACCTGCTTGAATTTCAGCAGCACGCTTGATGATGCGTGTACCTACATCGCGGGATCCTGTAAAGGAAATAAGCGCTGTCTTCGGATGATCAACAAGGTAGTCACCCACTTCGCCGCCACTACCAGGAACAAAGTTCAAGACGCCTTTCGGAAGGCCTGATTCTTCAAGCACTTCAACGAATTTCGCTGCGATGACCGGGCTGTTACTTGCCGGCTTCATAACGACCGTGCTTCCTGTAACAAGTGGTGCAACGGTCGTACCAGCCATAATCGCAAACGCAAGGTTCCACGGCGGAATGACAACAGCTACCCCAGTAGATGTGTAGATGTAGCGGTTTTCTTCGCCTGGACGGCTTTCCACCGGCTTGCCTTCTTTCAGCTCGATCATTTGACGGCCGTAATATTCAAGGAAGTCAATCGCTTCAGCGGTATCCGCATCGGCTTCTTTCCATGGCTTACCTACTTCGTAAACGAGATAAGCAGAGAACTCATGCTTACGGCGGCGGATCTTGCTTGCTGCACGGAATAGAATTTCAGCGCGAGCACGCGGATCCCATTTTCTCCAATCTTCAAAGGCAGTTGCAGCCGATTGGACCGCTTTTTCAGCTAAATCAGCATTTGCTTTGGATACCGTTCCTACCACTTGCTTCGTATTGGCAGGGTTTGTCGAAGTAATTTGATCATCTGTACGGACACGTTCGCCATCGATGAGTAGGTCATGTTGCTGCCCCAACTCTTCTTTTACTTGTTTTAAAGCTTCCTCGAATGCTTTTTTGTTTTCCTCGATTGTGAAATCTGTAAATGGTTCGTGTTTGTAAGGCTGTACCATGTGAACATGCTCCTTTCAAAATGATAAAATTTTATTTGCTGAAAATTCCTTTGAGCGCAAAGGCTATGTTGGCCGGACGTTCAGCGAGACGCCGCATAAAGTACCCGTACCAATCCTCCCCGTAAGGAAGATAGACGCGGACGTTGTAGCCCTCTTTCACCAAATCAGCTTGCGTCTGGTTGCGCATCCCGTACAACATTTGGAATTCATACCGGTCTGTCGGGATGTTGTGCTTCTTCACTAAATTCTTCGTAAACTCAATAATGGCGTCATCATGACTGGCAATCGCTGTATAGTTGCCGTTCAGCAGATTCTTTTCAATCATCTGCTTCAAATTGTCATCCACCATCTTCTTCTCTGGAAAAGCCACTTTGCCAGATTCTTTATAGGCACCTTTCACAAGTCTTAAATATGGATCATAAGAGTCAAGCTCGTCTAAGTCTCCACATGAGCGGTAGAGGTAGGACTGGATAACTGTACCCAAGTTGGAATACTTGGCTTTCATCGTTTTGTAGATTTCCAGTGTAGCCTCGCACCTTGAGGAGTCCTCCATATCAATGGTGACGGTCACTCCATGCTTTTCTGCTTCCTGCAAAATGTTTTCCATATTTTCATAGACAAGCTCACGACTGATATCCAGCCCGAGCGATGTCAATTTAAGAGAAACTTCTGATTGAAGCTGATACTGAGCGATGGATTGTATCGTATGGATGCACTCCTGCGCCCGCTCCTTTGCTTCAGATTCACAGTTTACAAACTCACCTAAATGGTCGACAGTGACCTGTAACCCTTCTTGGTTCAATTGTTGTATTAACGGAATTGCCTGGGAGAAGGTTTCTCCTCCAACTATCTTGTCAGCCCCAAATCTCGTGCCGAAACGCTTTGCTAAGCGGTCTAACAACTTGTTGTTAGAAAGGTATAAGAAAAAATTCTTACTGATGGCTTCCAAGATCACCACACCCCTTTCATCTCTCCTATTTGAACCAAGCGGTTTTACTTTAGGTGAAATTCAAATATTTTTATATTTTTTATTGTTAAGAAAATTGTAACGAATAAGTGAAGGCCCTTACAACGTGTCGAGACCACAAAGATAGAACCCAAGTTTTATAGTTTAACCACAACGACCTAACGTAAAGACCCCTCAGGTCATCCATAATCTGGATGACCTGAGGTGGTAAATATGAGGTGGAAGATAACCCCAAACCACACTACACCCTTTACCCTTCAATTGTATGAGCGAATTGTTTGATGACAGGTGGAGAAAGTTTAGAGACACTTCCTTCGATGCCTCTCGCGCGGAGTGTCATCTTTTCAAAAGCACTTAACTTACGAAAATCGAATTCATATCCAAATACTTCTTTAACTACAGCATGAACGTAAAGCTCGTAAGGGAATGCTTCCTCCAATTCTTCTTCTTGAACAAACAGATCTTCTACTCCAGCACAGATAAACAATCCGACTCGTTTTTGCAAGAGAGTATCCAGATGATTGTAAACATAGGCTAAGATCTTTTTATGTAGTCTGCCCATATAAATTGGACCGCCGAGAATAACGTGATCGTATTCTTCCAAATCAACTCCCCGTACGTTCTTAACGTTCACGATTTCCACTTCACTTGCCAACTGCTCCTTTAACAACTGTACAGCTTTCTCTGTACTTCCATGTTTCGTTGCATATATAATGATGGTTTTCATAAGGATCCTCCTAACTAATTACTTGATTCGTATTTTGTTCATATGGATACAAAGCGGCAGGCGGTACTTTTAATTCGATATAAAGAGTGTGTTTATTCAAGCACGAGTACCAATGCTTGCCATCCAAAGAACCGTTTTTCCCACCTCAAATAAGATTTTAGTTTTTAAAATTGCTCGATATTTCACAATCTATGTCGCCACTTCTATTTTATCCCTTTATTCAGTCGAGAATAATAGTGTAGTATGACTAATCTGTGACCTATCTGTTTAGAATTTGTGAACAATTAAAACATATAAAAAAAGACTCCTGGATTGGAGTCTTGATAAACAGCTTAATAGGAACTAGATGAAGAAAAAGCTTTCGAAGCAAAACATGGTTTGAGTTATAATGAAATGAAAAAGGAGTGACTTTATGGAAATCCGTAACATCGGCCAAATCGGTATCCCTGTCAAAAACTTGGAAAGAGCAACACTCTTTTATCAAAACTCGCTGGGACTCCCACTAATTTTCAACACAGACACCATGGCCTTTTTCTCTTGCGGCGACCAGCGCCTCATGTTGACCTTGCCCGAAAAAGAAGACTTCGAAAGCCACAGCTCCATCCTTTACTTCTCAGTCGATGACATACATACAAGTTATGAAAAGATGAAGTCTGAGGAAGTAATATTCATTGATGAACCTCACCTCATTGCAAAAATGGATCATACCGAAACCTGGATGGTGTTTTTCCATGACACAGAAGGTAATATTCAAGCGCTTATGAGCGAGCTTAGTACGTAATTGTTTCACGTGAAACAATTACGCCTCGTCGTCTTCAGGCTTCAACGTCTTCGTCATGTAGATGACTACAGTGAAAAAGCATGCTCCGAATATAAAGCCAATCTTCAAGAATATATTGGAAGCAATATAAAAGGCAGAAAATAAGAATGAAAACCAAATCATGACGAGCACAGATATTTTTGCTTTTATAGGAATGCCTTTTCCTGCTTTATAATTTCGTATATAGCTTCCAAACCACTTATTCGTCATCAGCCAGTTGTATAAACGGTCCGAACTTCTCACATAGCATGCAGCTGTGAGAAGTAAAAACGGAGTGGTCGGAACTAAAGGCAGTACAATCCCGAGCACACCCAGTCCAAGGGATATACTGCCGATGATGATCAGTAATACTTTTACGAATTGTTTCATAGGTGATCCCCTCAACACATAGTTTCTATCCATTAGTGTACCATTTTACCGGAAAAATTCTGATAGAAACGCAAAGAAAGAATCAACGCGGATATGCATTGATCCTTTCTTTATGCCTTAAACACTATTACAATGTATATTCAATCTCGTCTAAACCTTCTACAAGCCACATCGAATGAACACTGCTACTTATTAGAAGAAGAGCCATTTAAATCATAAGATTAACTCTTAATCATATACCTGTATACTCTTGCTTCATACGGCATTAACTTAAGTCGGGTGACTTCTTGAGAAGCGTTTACACAATAATTGCTTATCATTAATTCCGCGTGTTTATGGTTCAAGTGGTCTGGCAAAATGAAGTCTGCTTCCTTTGAAAATAGGTTTGTAATCACTACCATTTTTTCATCGCTAAGAGTCCGGGTATAAGCAAAAACCTGATCATGTTCTGGCAAAATCAACTCATAATCTCCGTAAATTAAAACAGGATGATCTTTGCGTAATTGGATAAGATTTTTGTAGTAATGGTAAATGGAGTGATGATCATTTATCGATTGATCCACATTGATGTTTTTAAAATTAGGATTCACCTTCAGCCAAGGTATTTCATCTGAAAAGCCGGCATTTTTTCTATTCGACCATTGCATGGGTGTACGAGAATTATCACGTCCTGATTGCCAGATCACTTCCATAACCTCTTTATGGGATTTGCCCTCATCCATTTCATTTTCATAAAAATTTTTTATGGCCACATCGTTATAATCATCTATAGAAGGAAATCGCACATTTGTCATGCCTATTTCTTGACCTTGATAGATAAAAGGTGTTCCTTGCATCAAGAAATACAAGGTTGCCAAACACTTACTAGATTGGCTATGGAACTCCTGATCATCCCCCCATACAGAAACAGACCTCGGGAGATCATGGTTTTCTAAAAACAAAGCATTCCACCCTATATTATTCAGCCCCGTTTGCCATTTTGTAAAAACGGTTTTTAACTCATGGATGTCTAACCCATTGTTTTTCCCTTTTTGCCACAGGTCATTGTGTTCAAATTGAAAAATCATATTGAACTTTCCTTCTTCTTCCCCAACCCATTCTTCTGCTTCCTCTACAGTGACACCATTGGCCTCTCCGACGGTCATAATGTCATACTTACTGAACGTTTCATCCTTTAGCTCTTCTAAAAAGTACTGGATGCCCTCCTGATTCCTATGCCCTTCAAGGGAAGAAGCATATCTTTTATTTTCAGGATTAGAGACGTCGGGAAACCCCGGGGCTTTTTTAATATGAGAGATCGCATCGATCCGAAATCCATCGATCCCTTTTTCTAACCACCAGTTAATCATTTCATAGATATCTTTTCTTACTTTAGGATTTTCCCAATTCAAATCTGGTTGTTTACGAGAAAAGATATGCATGTAATATTCCTCAGTTTCAGGGTCAAACTCCCATGCAGAACCTTCAAAGATAGACGCCCAGTTATTCGGTTCTTTTCCGTCTTTACCAGGGTGCCAAATGTAGTAATCTCTAAATGGATTATCTCGCGAAGATTTAGATTCAATAAACCAGGGATGTTCATCAGAAGTATGATTGATGACAAGGTCCATGATCAACTTCATCCCACGGTTGTGAACTTCGTTTAACAACTCATCGAAGTCTGACATACTTCCAAACTCAGGCATGATCGCTTTATAGTCTGAAATATCGTATCCGTTATCATCATTAGGTGAGCAATAGATAGGACAGATCCAGATCACATCAATGCCCAGTCCTTGTAAGTAATCTAACTTCGATATCACTCCCTGAATATCACCGATTCCATCACCATTTGAATCCATAAAACTTCTAGGGTAGATCTGATAAACAACTGCTTCTTTCCACCATTTTTGTTTCATTCTCTTCTCCCTTTACTTGATTTTTTAAAAACTAGTTATTTTACAGCTCCTTCGGAAACTCCTTTAAGAATCTGCTTTTGTGCAAAGAAATAGAAGATGATGACTGGGATGATCGCAAGTGTCAGCCCAGCTAATGCCAGATGCCATTGCTTCGTGTACTCCCCGAAGAAGAAGAACATTTTCAAAGGGATTGTCGCGTTGGCTTCATTAAGGACAAGGGAAGGCAATAGATAATCATTCCAAATCCAGATCACATTCAATATCCCCACAGTAACGGATATCGGCTTAAGCAACGGAAAGATAATGTACCAGAATAATTGAAAGCGATTGGCCCCATCAATAATGGCAGCTTCATCGAGCGACTTCGGAATGGAGGTCATTGCCCCATGATACAAGAAGATCGATAAACTACACCCGAACCCAAGATACATAAAAATCAACCCTGCGGCATTCAACATGTCTACTTGGCCAAAAATCGAGACAAGAGGGATCATGACAGATTGAAAAGGAATCAGCATAGCTGCCACAAAAACAAAAAACAGCCCGCCACTTAGCTTGCTTTTATTCCGAGCTAAAGCATAGCCTGCCATCGCTGAAAACAAGATGATTACAGCAACACTTACTCCTGTAATAAGCACAGAGTTAAATAGTGACTTCAAAAATTCCAAATCAACAAAAGCTTGTACGAAGTTTCCTAGTGCAACCGAGTCCGGTAACCCAAGAACACCTGTAAAAATCTGTTTTTTTGTTTTTAACGCATTTACAATCATAAGGTAGAAAGGCGCAATCCAAATCAAACCCAATACTAAACCAAGCACTTCAATGGAGAATAGATTTCTTTTTTCCTTATTCCTTTTCATTACAGATCTACCTCCCGTTTTTTATTGTAATAAACCTGTGTCAAAGCAATCACGGCTACAATTAAAAAGAAAATCACAGCTTTCGCTTGAGCGTAAGCCATTTCATTATCTGAGAAGGCTGTTCGTACAATCTCCATCGCTACCATTTGCGTAGAATTAAATGGCCCGCCATTCGTTAATGAGAGGTTCTGATCATAGATTTTAAAAGCCATAGATAACGTTAAAAACATACTGACCGTAAAAGCAGGGGCTACAAGTGGAAAAATAATATTTTTGAAGCGCTGAAGAGCGGTTGCCCCATCAATTTGAGCTGCTTCAATTAAATCCTTGGGTATATTTTCCAGGTAAGCAATATAGATGATCATGATATAACCTGCCATCTGCCATGATGTTAGTATGACAAGTCCCCAAAATCCTGTCTCTGGTGTAGAAAGCCATCCTTGCATACTCTCTAATCCAAGAAGATTTCCAACATCTCCAAACACGCTGATGAAAATAAACTGCCAGATGAATCCCAGGATTAATCCACCAATTAAATTAGGCATAAAGAATACTGTTCGAAGTAGATTACCAGATTTAATTTTACGTGTGACAATCAATGCAAGACCAAGTCCAAATACGTTTAAAAGAATCACCGTTACGACAGAGAATTTCACGGTGAACCAAATTGAATTCATAAATTCTTCTTCTTGGAATAGGTTAATATAATGTTCAAGCCCTACAAATGATGTAGCTGTAAGACCGTTCCAATCGGAAAATGAAAAAACAAATCCATACACAAACGGGAAGACAACAACGACCGTCAGGGCTAACAGCACCGGCGAAAGAAATATCCAAAACCACTTACTTTGGTTACTCATGGAGCTCCTCCTTATTTTTTATTTCACATGACCTTATTCGAAAGATAATAGGGAAAGCTAACAACCTCTCTTTTCGATTGTTAGCTTTTCTCAGAAAAAGGGTTTATTTTCTCAACTCTTCCCACTTCTTCTTAGAATCTTCTTCTAGTTCTTCCCAGGTCATTTCTCCACTCAAATACCTCTGAACGTTTCCTCCTAAATAATCTCCCCACACGCCGGGATATCCAAGAAGTACCCAACCCGTAGTGTGGCCTTCAGATGAATATTCGTAAATTTCCTTTGAAATAGGATCCGCTATTTTGCTCGTATCAAACCCTTCATAAGCAGGAATGAACTTAAAGTCTTCTAAGACAGCCTCTTTTCCTGTCTCGGAGGTGTACATCCAATCAAGAAAGTCCTTCGATGCTTGAATCACTTCATCATCACTGTTTTTGTTCACGGCCCAGTAGTTAGGAATCCCTACAGGAAGTTTCCCTTCAGATCCCTCGACTGGGATTGGCAATATTCCTACGTTGTTCTCAGCGAACTCCTCGTCCATTTGCTGAACGGAAGGATAAATCCAGTTCCCTTGCTGTATCATCGCTACTTTTTGAAGAGAGAAGTACTCCTCCACCTGCTGAGAATAATCCAAACTCAGTACCGGTTGAACCGAGTATTCTGCCTGCAAATCAATCATCCGTTTAAACTCATCTCCTTTTTCAAACGCTACGGACTCTGAATTGTAAGCTTCCAAAACTTTTTGGTTAAATTCTGACGCAAGAAACACATTAGAGAGGTGGTTGCCCGGGACCCATTTTTCCTTCGCAGGGAAAGCAAATACCGCTTCAAGACCTAACTGATCTTTTTGACTGTCCAGTTTCTTCACGGCGCTCTCAAGATCCTCATATGTTAGAATTTCATCTGGATTTATTCCAGCTTCTTTAAATACTTTCTTGTTGTAGATAAAACCGTAACCTTCTTGATTGAACGGTAACCCGTGGACTTCCCCATCTTTTGTGACAGGATCAAGGCTTCCATCTAAGGCTAAATCTGCTGCTTTTGTATCAGATAAATCACTCAAGTATTGTTCGAATCTAGCAGCTTCCGTTGGGCCAGCGGCACTGAAAATTTCCGGTTCATCCCCTGAAGCGATCTTCGTTTTTAGAGAGGCAGCATAATCAGAACCTCCACCTACAGAGGTGATTTTAATATCGACGTCTGGATTTTCTTCTTCATATTTCTCGGCAAGTTCCTCGAATTGATCTTTAAACTCTACTTTCCCCTGAAAGATTTCGATGGTCAGTTGGTCGGCATCGGAAGACCCTGAAGATCCAGAGGAAAACGAGCAGCCTGTTAGTAAAGCACCTGAAACAACTACAGTTGAAATAAGTTTTTTCATCTTCACATTCAACACTCCTTAATTATGATATCGGTTTCATAAACACTTAAAAAAATTAAATCGTTAAACCCTTAAAAATAAAGGAACATACAATAAAACGTGCGGTGTGACATTCCATTCATTTGTGAGACCGGTTTCATAAAATATTAAAAAAAATCATCTCCTATAAGGCGTTTTAGTATTGTTTTGAATTATAAAGGAATATGATATCGGTTTCAATAGTTATTTTAATTTTTTGTTTTTAATGAAATTTAGAAATCAGACTTATGTGGACCCTCTTATAATTAGTTCCACTGGTAAATCTACATCTTTAGGATTGACAGCATTCTCTTGCATCATCAGTGCTAACCCTTCTGCAGCCTTTTCTCCCATCAATGATATCGGCTGCCTGATTGTTGTGAGTTTCGGGTCAAGCATCTCAGCAATCGGCTGATCATCAAAACCGACGATTGCTATATCATCAGGAACGGTTAGCCCCTGGTCTTTTGCCTCTATCATTACTCCCGCAGCAATCTCATCACTGCCTGTAAAAATGGCTGTAGGTCTATCATCCATAGAAAGAATCTGTTTCATTACTTCTTTTCCATCTTCAATCGTATGCTGGTTGATAAATATCCAATTGGTGTTAACAGGGATACCAGCTTCGTCTAAAGCTTTTTGATAACCTTGATTTCGATCTTTATCTTTACCATCTTCAGCAAATAAGCCTCCAGTGCAATATCCTATCTTTGTGTGCCCCCGATCAATCAAGTGTTTCATTCCTGTATAACTTCCAATGGATTGATCTAATTTTACTTTTGGCACGCTAGTATTAGTTAAGTATTCATTACAGAATAAAATGGGGCCATATTTCGTATAGGGCTCTATGACCTCAAAGTTGTTTTCCACAGAGGTCATGATGATTCCGTCTACTTGTCTCGTTTTTAATAGATTCAAAAACGACAACTCTTTTTCCTTATTTTCATTGCTTTGAAAAATGAGAAGCTGATAATTATTTTGATAAGCCGTTTGTTCAATGGCATCCACTAAATAAGAAAAGAACGGATTTACAATTCTTGGAACAATTACCCCCATAGTACTTTTCAATTGACCTCTTAACCTTCTTGCGGAAGGGTTAGGATAGTACCCTAACTCGTCCATCGCCTTTTGTACAAGCTCTCGTTTTTCTTTTGAAATGTAAGGATGGTTATTAATAACGCGTGACACGGTGGACTTTGAAAGTCCTGATCGCTTTGCAACATCTGATATCGTCACCATAGTACTTCCTCCAAGCTCTAATATGAAACCAGTTTCATATTATTTTAACAAAAAAAAATTAGAACCTCTACACTTATTATCTCCTCTCCTTAACGATTTTATGAAGTGTACAGAGGTTCAAGCTAAATTTAATTTTTTTATATCCTGATTGGTTAACTTCTAAAATATTAAAATGATGCTCCTCTTCTGCCTATTTTTTTATCATATCTACAAAATGATAGAGAACCCTCGCAGTCAGCCCCCATATCACTTTATCGTCATACCGATAAAAATACTCCTCAAACTGTCTGGCTGACCACTCATAATCTCGGCCGCCAGGAATCAAATCAAATGGAAAGTTCTCCTCCGGCTTCACTTCAAAGTTTACGCGGTACACTTCAGGATCATTTTCCAAGAAAAAAGCCAGCGGCACCGTAAAGACTTCCTCCACCTCTGCAGGATTAGGGTTCAGTTGGGCTTCTTCTTTTTCAATAAACCCTACGTACGTGTATATTCTCATGCCAAACGGCGAGACCATATAATCAAACGGAAATACTTGAGACAAGTCTTCCTCATCAACTCCTAATTCCTCCATTGTCTCCCTGATGGCTGTATCCTTTTCTTTCTGGTCTTCTCGATCCACTCGCCCCCCAGGAAAACAAATCTCTCCCGGTTGTCTACGCATCTGATAGGACCGCACTTCAAATAGGAGGTGGAGTTCATCATCTTTTTCAACGATCGGCAGAAGGATAGAAAACTTGGATAGACTCTGCTGTCCAAGAATGGACGGTGTATGCTTTTTCATTTTTTCTATAATCGTTTCAGGACTCATCAATTCACCTCAACGTTTCTTTTCTATTACTATAACAAACTCTTTAAGCCAGGGACTTCTTGAACAAACTGAAAAAGAGTGTTCCTGCCTATTTGGAGCACTCTTTACGATATTCGATCATCAACTCTAGTGATCTAAGAATGAGACTCCGTTATTTTAGAATCCCCTGCCACTCTCTACTCACCCTTACACTGGCAGGAAGGTATTCCGGGAACGGCACCACTTGATGGAGATAGTCGCTTCTCACGACATTGTTCTTCTAAAGCAGAAATCAATAACCCTTTTACAATCAATGATTCAGGAGTTTCATAGGCGGGGTTAGCCAAATTCTTTTCTTCCAGCGGATCTGCCGTCAGGTTGTAGAGCTCATATTGATCCGGTACTGGACAATCCTTCGTCCTTGTCACGCATATGGAGCATTTAGAATCGCCATCTTGTAACGATCCCCCTTGAATGGTCGTCACATCCTCGCAGCCTGGATCACTCCAAAATTGAGGGTTATCAAAGTAGCGCGTGAGCTTCCACAGTTCTTCCTTTTTGTCCTTTCCTGTAGGGAGCCTTGTGATGATGGCTTCGGTATGATTGGGCTGCACGACTGATTCATAAGGTCGGCCAAGTGCGCTCACCTGATTCAGCCCTTTCGTTACATCATCATCGCTCATGAAGTACAATGGCTCATCAGCTCGGAAAAAAGACTCCTTTCCTTTCAGTAGAGGTGTAAGATTCCTACCTACCAAAGGGTGGACTTCGGTAAATCGTGCGTTGAGCTGCTGTTGAATATCATCTACATCAAGACCCGCCAGTCCCAACATCGTCGGAAGGATATCCACATGGCTGGTCAGCATGTTAGTGTGAAACCGCTCTAAGAATAGTTTCGGACTATGAATGATGAACGGGACATGGATCGATTCCTCGTAGGTGTTATACCATTTTTGAAACAATCCGCCATGCGCGCCTAGCAATTCTCCATGGTCGGACAAGAACAACACGATCGTATCTTCATAAAAGTCCGATTTTTGCAGTGCCTTAAAGACTTTCAGCATTTCCTGATCTGCTTTTTTCTGAAGAGAATAATACAGCTGCCGGTAGAAAAGCGTATTAACCAGCGGCTGGAGTGCCTGCTGATAAGTGATGCGATAGCTTCGCTGCGCCTCCGGTTTCGTATCCAGATCTTCTTCAGCGGTTGGTGCTTTCGGGATAGCAGGCACAGAAGGATCTACTTCAAAATTAAACAGTGGACTTCGCTCAGCCAGTGCACCGAACAGGGCGATATCATGAGGATTAACAAATGAACACATGATCAGCCACGGCGGAGCTTCCTCCCCTTTTTGCTCTAAATCTTTGATCAGTTCAATCGTTTCAGCCGCGTAGATTTCATCCCTGCCGCTTAGACCAATTGCTGCCGATGACCCTGAGTTTCTAGGGGACGAGCCATGAGGTTCTGGCCCAACCCATCCCGAAAAGCCGTAGGGACCTAACCGGTCCGCTTGAAGATAGCGGTCGACGTTTTCCTTCACGGGAACGCCAAGATCGTTATAGCTGGGGTACGCATCTTTGGTCCCGGGGATGATAATATCTTCATCGGAGGCGTGCCATTTTCCCTTCCAATAGGTCTGATACCCTGCTTCTTGAAAATAATCGCCTATCGTCGGAACACTGTTCGGATCCAGCCAAAAGATATCTGGATCAAAAGCGGTTTTAGCAACCCCGCTTGTTTGCGTCACTCCATGAAGAGAGGGATATTGCCCTGTATAAAAGGTTGCTCTGCTTGGTGAACATGCTGTACTTCCTGCATAATGCCAATTAAATTCAAACCCATTTTTCTTCAAAAGCTCTTGAGCGATTAAATTTTCCTGTCTCCACTTCTTCAGTTCATCATTTTCATAAACACTCGGATACCGCTCCTGGTCCACCATCAGAATCAAAAAGTTTGGTTTCCGTTTTTGTTTGTTATCCAATGCATGTAACACTCCCTATACACCAAGTCCTTAAATGTATAGTTAGAATCGACTTGTATTATTCTGCACCTGATACTTCTTTAAGGAACTAGCTTCTATTGAAAGTTCCATTATCACCCAAAAAATATATGACAACTGTCATGTGTAGTTCCTGACGTTTATGTCTTATAAAGGATGACAGTTTAGCCTAAGATAGGATAAGAATGAACTTCACAGAAGGAGTCGTCTTATGAATAAAGCAAAGCAAAAAGAACTGAAAAAGAATGTAGCAAGCTATGCAAAACCTGATAATTCAGCAGGCGTACGCCAACTTTTGAATACGTTTGTACCCTTTATTTTACTCTGGTACCTGGCTTATGTAAGCTATTCCGTATCCGTCTGGCTGACCATTCCAGTTGCGATGATCGCAGGTGGATTCGTCATCCGTCTATTTATTATTTTCCATGACTGTACGCATCAATCCTTTATGGACAACCAAAAAGCGAACCGGATCATTGGCACCATCACCGGGATCATTACATTGTTTCCTTTTGATAAATGGAAACGGAGCCACTCCATTCACCATGCAACAAGCGGAAACCTCGATAAAAGAGGGACAGGTGATATTTGGGTCATGACCGTTGAAGAGTATTTCGAAGCTCCGCTTAAAACACGAATTGCCTATCGGATTTACCGTAACCCGATTGTTATGTTCGGATTAGGACCGATTTATTTGTTCTTAATTTCCAACCGCTTCAACCGTAAAGGAGCAAAGCGTAAAGAACGCATGAACACATATGTGACTAACGTAGCGATTGTAGCGATTTATTCCTTGCTTGTCTGGGCAATCGGATGGCAGGCATTCCTGCTCATCCAGCTTCCGATCTTGTATGTATCCGGGGTTCTCGGCATCTGGTTGTTTTATGTTCAGCACCAGTTCGAGGATTCTTATTTTGAAGATGAATCGGAATGGGATTTTGTTAAAGCGGCCGTCGATGGAAGCTCGTACTATAAGCTTCCGAAGGTGCTCCAATGGGTGTCCGGTAATATCGGATTCCACCATGTACACCATTTGAGCCCTCGCGTACCGAACTATAATCTGGAGAAAGCACACGATGAAACTCCGCCGCTGCATCATGCAACGACGATCACGTTAAAAACGAGCCTGGAGTCGATCCGATTCCGCTTATACGACACAAAAAATAAAACCTTCATTTCCTTCAAGGAAGTGAAGCCGTTAATGAAGAAGCAGCGAATGGCTATGCTAGATAACAAACGCCCTAGCCTTCAACAAAAGTAAATCATTAGACTTGAAGAGCCTATTCCTAATGGATAGGCTCTTTGTTTATTCATCGTGACAGAGACCCTGTTTTCATATATGCTTGTCCTAATTAAACGACTTACAATAAGGAGGTGGACCTTTTGCAAAACTGGTATCAAATTATCCCAAGGAACACAGGTCTCAGTATTTATGTATGGATCATTTTCTGTGTTCTGCCTTTTTTCTTTATCTTCCGTTCCTCATCGATTCTCGAGATTTTATTCGGAATCTTGATGATCTTGATTTTTTTCTTATCCTATCGCTTATCTTTTATTTCAAACAGCCGGTTCGTTTATTTATGGGTCAGCATTGAAATGGTCATCAGTCTTGTAATGACGTATCAATACGGCTATATCTATTTCGCGCTGTTCCTTGCGTTTTTCATCGGCAACATCAAACATCTCGGAGGTTTCCTATCTCTTTACATCGTCAACTTAACGACGACGCTTGCGGCGATCACCATGACGTTCATGACGAGGATGGACGCAATGTTCCCCCACCTTCCGTTTATCATTATTACGGTGATTGGTATAATTCTGCTGCCTTTCACGATCCGCTACCGCAATAAGCAGCAAAAGCTTGAAGGGGAACTGGAGGACGCGAATGAACGGATTTCCCAGCTGATGGTGATTGAGGAGCGCGAACGAATTGCACGTGACTTACACGATACGCTGGGGCAAAAACTATCGATGATCGGATTAAAAAGTGACCTTGCAGGCAAGCTTGTCCCTGTGAAACCTGAAAAAGCGATGAAAGAAATCCAGGATATTAGACAGACGGCACGAACCGCATTGAAGGAAGTAAGAGAAATGGTCTCTAATATGCGGGGCACCAATCTTGAAGATGAACTCGTCCGAGTACGGCAGATTTTAGAAGCAGCTGAAATGTCATTTGAATGTGAAGGAGATCCCAACATCGAAAACGCTCCCCTTCTTATCGAAAATGTGTTGAGCATGTGCCTGAAGGAAGCCGTAACGAATGTCGTCAAACACAGTGAGGCAGCCAATTGCAAGGTTTCCATCTCCCAGACACCGACAGAGATTACCGTTACTGTCGAGGACGATGGAAAAGGCATCCCTGATGGCATGGAACCTATGCAAAGTTACGGATTAAAAGGAATGCGAGAGCGTCTCGAGTTCGTTAACGGAAGCCTCGATATTCAATCCGAGCACGGCACGAAGCTTACTCTTCACGTCCCGAATGTCATTCAAAATACAAAGGAGGAAGGAAACGCATGATTCGTATCGTCATCGCTGAAGATCAGCGGATGTTACTCGGCGCGCTTGGAGCACTGCTTGATTTGGAGGAAGATATGGAGGTTGTCGGCCAAGCCAATAATGGCGAAGAAGCTTTCCAATTGGTCAAAGAACTGAAACCGGACGTATGTATTATGGACATTGAGATGCCTGTGAAAGACGGGCTGGACGCGGCAGAAGAATTGAACAATGAATCTTGTAAAATCATCATCCTGACCACATTCGCCCGCCCCGGCTATTTTGAGCGGGCGAGAAAAGCCGGAGTCAGCGGCTATTTGCTGAAGGACAGTCCGAGCGAAGACTTAGCGAACGCGATTCGAAAAATCATGACCGGTCAGCGTATCTTCTCTCCTGAGCTCGTCGATCTTGCTTTTACCCAGCAAAATCCTCTTACAGAAAGAGAACGTGAGGTCATCCAGCTGATGGCAGACGGTAAGGATACGAAGGAGATTTCGGAGGAGTTGTTTATCACCCGAGGCACAGTGCGGAATTACGTCTCGGTGATTTTAGATAAGCTTGAAGTGAGTAACCGGATCGAGGCGATTTCGCGTTTTAAGGAAAAAGGATGGTTTAAATAAACGTTTGTTTAAATCATTTCCTTCTTCCATTAGCCCCCTTATCCCTAAGACTTGAAACGCTGAAAAGTCTAGGGGGAATGGAAAACCGCTCGCTTTTCACGGGCAGACGAGAGACGCCTCGGGCTTTTCTCTCTGGAGTCTCGACTAGTCCGCTGTTCCCACAGGGAGCTGCATGTCTTCCTTCACTCCATGCTGGAATTGTTTAGGCAGAAGAAAAGTACTGACAATGAATAGTGATTTTTGAAAGATAATGGGCCACTCCTGATTTGTTTCGTCCTTCTCTTGCGGTAGGATGCTCAGGAGATGGCGAGACTCCTGTGGAAATAGAGTACATGGGGGAGACCCCGGAAGGCAAAATGCCTGAGGAGGCTCCCCGTACTTCCACGGAAAGGGAGTCATTTTCTGACCACCTTTCCCCTACTCTCTATCGACAGAACCGCCTAAGCCTGCTATCTCCAAAATCCTTGTATTCAATTATCTCTTGTCGTCGTTCAGAATTTTTGCTACAATTTCCCTAACTAAATATTTTTCTTATTTCAAAGAAAATTTGAAGTAAGGATAGAGGTGCAACATGCATGAGTACACATGTCGAGGAGAATGAGATCCGACGACCCATGTGGAAAGGGTATCTTGCCGAAGCGGAAGGAACCTCATGTTCTGGACGTTGGTTCTGTTGCTTAAGAGGCGCAGGACTGTCATATAGGAGACTATATGGAGGGCTATCTTACGCAGGAACGGTTAAAAAGTTTCTACGGCAGCAACGGCTCTCGTTGCTGCCTTTTTGATTTTCTGCTGCCGTAAGGCCCTCACGACCTCGAAAGATACTAAAAAAATTTTTCCAAAGGGTGTGAGGTAAATGAATTTCGGCCAAGTTCTAACAGCTATGGTGACCCCATTTGACCAGCAAGGAAACATTGATTTCAGTGCAACGGAAACTCTCGTCAACTACTTGATCGATAACGGTTCGGATGCTTTAGTCGTCGCAGGTACCACAGGTGAATCCCCAACATTAACGACAGAAGAAAAAGTAAGTTTGTTCAAATTCGTTGTAGAGGTGGTCGACAATCGAGTCCCTGTCATTGCAGGAACCGGATCCAACAACACGAATGCTTCGATTCAACTGACGCAGCAAGCGGAAGCCGCTGGCGTCGATGCCGTTATGCTTGTCACTCCGTACTACAACAAACCGTCACAGGAAGGTATGTATCAGCACTTTTCTACGATTGCCAATGCCACGAATCTGCCCGTTATGCTCTACAATATCCCTGGTCGAAGTGTCGTCAACTTGGAACCAGCAACCATTATCCGCCTGGCTCAAATCAAAAACATCGTTTCCGTCAAAGAAGCAAGTGGTGATCTGGATGCCGCAACAGAAATCATCAGCAGCACACCAGATAACTTCTCCGTTTATAGCGGCGAAGACACGAATACTCTGCCATTCGTATCGATCGGCGGAACTGGCATCATTTCCGTTTCCGCTCATGTCATCGGAAACGAGATGCAGCAAATGCTCGATAGCTACCATACGGGAGATGGTGCCTATGCCGCCAGTCTGCACCAGAAGCTTGTTCCGGTAATGAAAGCTATTTTCTCTGCACCGAGTCCATCTCCGGTAAAAGCGGCCTTGAATAATCGTGGCATCGAGGTGGGAAGTGTCCGTTTGCCATTGATTCCTTTAAACGAGGAAGAAACGCAATCACTTGAAAACGTGTTAGGCACGGTACATCCAAAAAAGGAAGCTTTTAGAGTTGCCCAATAAGGAATAAAAGAGCCCTGGCAGTCTCAATAAACCACAAAAACCCACGGGAGTCCTCACTCCGGTGGGTTTTCCAGTTTCTCTTCATAAATTTTTTTGTTTTCCTCATCAAAACAGACAAAGAGAACTTCCTCAATTTCTTCGTGACCCTCTAAAAAATTTCTTACCTCTTGAATCGCTATCTCTGCGGCTTCGTCTTTCGGATATCCGTATATTCCTGTACTGATATTCGGAAAAGCAACCGTGCTCAGCCTGTAATCGGCTGCAAGCGTCAAAGAATTTCTGTAGCATCCAGCTAACTGCTCAGCTTCTCCTTTTTCTCCTCCATTCCACACCGGGCCTACGGTATGGATGACTTTTTCACAGGGTAATTGACCTGCGGTTGTAATCACGGCTTCTCCCGTTTCACAGCTGCCGATTTCACGGCATTCTTCCATAATCTCTGGGCCTCCGGCACGATGGATGGCTCCATCGACGCCTCCGCCTCCCTTCAGCTGTTTATTCGCCGCATTGACGATAGCATCGACGTCTAATTTAGTAATGTCCGCTTGTAAAACTTTCATTTTGTCCATGAGAATCGCCTCCTTGTTCATAGAAAAAAGCAGACTCATAGAATGTATGAATCTGCTTCTGTATTTCCCTAATCCACGTCTTTTGACTCGTGGTTCTTATGATCAGAATTGGGCTTTAATAGATCAGCATAATTGCTTTTTATGAATCCTATGATCGTGCCAAGCGTATGACCTTTAAATTGATCAGGCACAGACTCTCCTGTCGGGTTGGCATAATAAAGCGCATCTTTTTCTTCGCTGTATTCAAATCCTAACGCCTTCAGACCATTCTGCAGTCCAATGGGCAGCTCTGTACGTCCTGTCTTCTCTATAAAGTATTCGGTCGGATACACCCATACGTCTACATCCGTAAGGCCGGTGTGAACGACGAATAAATCATTGTCATACTGGGAAATCCATTGATCTTTTGAAAAAAGGGAGACGCCTGAGCCTTCCAGAGAAGAGATGCCGTCTAAGTTCACGCCGAAAATTTGATTCACCACACGGCGGATTTCCGGTCCATCAATCTTTTTACCGTAATGCTCTAAGTATAGATCCATCACTTCAACCTTCGTCAGTGACTGGATATAGGCATCTAAATCCTCAATTGATTCATCGGCTAACTTCAGTTTCACCCCGTCGGTAATCTCCTTAGGATATGTGCTCACTTGCTTTCCAGCTCCTAGTTCAGAGACTCTTTCCAAGTCTATATCATATACCTGTTTCACGATGCGGCGAATCTCCTTTGATTCAACTTTATGCTTGCGAAAATCAAGGTAACTGTCCATGACTTCAACCTTTTTCATAGAATGAAGGATATCAATAGCTTCTGATAAAGAGAGATCATATTTATGCTCTTTCTTTAACGTCATAATGACTCCAAACATAATGGGCAAAGGATACTTGAAATCAAGATGTTCATCGAGATGGCGGTAACGGTCTTCCTTGTGGCTTTCGGCATGACTGACGTGCGGAGAATACGAGATGGATGCTCCTGCGAGCAAAACAGTGGCGGCTACGATGATCAACTTTCTGAGACGATTCATGGTTCACCCTCCATAAAGATTTTTTAGGGGCGGGATAAATCTGTTACGATGGTCCCTTTTTTATATCGGCGTGTACCGATCACTAGATAAATCGTAGGATGTGTACTTTTGGTAAAAAAGGGGGAGAGAAATTCTATGGTGTCTTCTATCCTTTATTCTACATAATAAAGCAAAAAAAGACAGCTAAAATTTGCATAAGCTGTCTTTTTATAGATTTCCAACCTTATAAAGTTTTAGGTTCGCCACGCTTTAGCTATCTCTACAATGCGTGCCGGCGCTGTTCGGCAGCAGCCTCCGACAATCCGTGCTCCTCTTTTATACCAATCTCGCGTATGAAAACTGTCAGAACCTTCCCCGTGCCACGTGTTGGTTTCGGGATCGTAGGTTTCACCAGAATTCGGATATACAATAATCGGTTTTTCAGTATGAGCATTCAAGGTCGCAACCGCTTCGGAAGCAGTTGTGAGAGGGGTGCAGTTAGCCCCTATGGCAGCGATCTGATCATATTCTTCAAATGCTTGGGCACATTCCTCAAGCGGTGTACCATCACTGATTGCGTACCCGTTTTTCAATGTAAATGACAGCCATCCATAAGTATCAGGAAATTCTTTTACCAGGGAACTTATTACTTTTGCTTCCCGGAAAGAAGGAATCGTTTCAATAGCCAGGACATCCGCGCCTGCTTCAACGAGAGCCTTTATTCGAGGCTGGTGAAATTCTCGTAATCTCTCATCATTCACGCCGTAGTTCCCTTTGTATTCCGATCCATCAGCGAGATAAGCTCCATATGGACCGACGGATGCGGCAACCAGCGGTTTCGGCCTGTTTGTCCCGCCTTCCTCCTGCCAAAAATCATCTCTCGCTTTTCTAGCAAGAACTACAGTTTCCTTAATCAAATCCAGCGCTTCATTTTCGCCGATGCCCCGTTCAGCAAACCCTTCGACTGTTGCCTGGTAGCTGGCTGTAATGGCGCAGTCAGCTCCGGAACGAAAATAATCATAGTGAACTTGATAAATGAGGCCTGGATTTTCCAATAAAACACGCGCGGACCAGAGCGGATCATCCAGATCACATCCGTGTTTCTCGAGCTCTGTAGCTAAGGCTCCATCTAAAATCATAACCTCGTTTTCATCTAGAATAGCTTGTATTGGATTGATTGATGTCATGTTTCGTCTCCTTCCTATCAAAATCTGCATTCACCCGCCCAGGCTTTTTTCATAGGATGTAAACACAGGAAGCAAATCACTGAGGGAGTATGTTTTATGGTCAATTTTAAACCGTTCAGAGGTACAGTCACCATGATCAACGACTTTCCAGTTGGGCAAAATGGTGAAGAAGCAGGTTGTTATCAGTTAATGGCTGTCGATGACGGCGCTGGATCCATGGTTAACTTTGTCATTTCATCAACGACCTATTTTATAGACCAGGCAATTGTCCGGATTGGAGACAGCATCACCGGTTATTTCGATGCCGATGCCCCTGTTCCTTTAATCTTTCCGCCTCAATTTCGCGCTCTTGTTATGGTGAAAGAAACCCCGGCTCAAAATGTAAAAGTGGAATATTTTAATGAGCAGCTTGTAAGCCGTGATGGGTTACTAAAGGTAAACCTCTCCCCATTCACCCAAGTTTTGCTCGCGAATGGGCAGCCGTTCACACGGAACCCGGCCAACCGGAATTTGATCGTTATCTACGGTCCAAGTACAAAAAGTATCCCCGCCCAAACGACTCCTTACCGGATCATCGTTTGGTGCTAACGATTCGCGCGAAATCACTCCAGGATTCCGCGCTTTTATTGTTTTTCCTGGGTGGCTTCCAGCATACGGTTCAACGTTTCCTTTAATTGAAGGATTTTTTCTTCATCCAGGTCGATATTTCCTAATAAAAGGTCAGGGATACAGGAAGCCTTTTCTTCTGCCTCCTCCCCTTTTATTGTTAAAGAAACAACGACGCTCCGTTCATCCTCTTTCGACCGTTCACGGACAAGCAGTCCTTCCGTTTCCATTCGCTTCAGCATCGGTGTCAGTGTCCCGGAATCAAGATACAGCCGTTTCCCCAGCTCCTTGACCGTAAGCGGATTGGTTTCCCATAACGCTAGTAAAACCAAATACTGCGGGTACGTAATATTTAAATCAGCTAGAAGCGGACGATAAAGCTTCGTCATCTCGCGAGTCGTCGCATACAAAGAAAAGCAAATCTGATTTTCCAATTTCATTTTTTCGTCGGCCATGATAAACCCTCCTGTACCCATTATAGCAAAGCCTATTGCTCAGGCTCATGCAAATAATTTGTTGTTTCATTATTAATTGTGTACTATTTAATTGTGCGCAATTAATATAACCAAAAGGGAGTCGATTCACATGACAAACGTGCTTTATACTGCAAAAGCAACAGCTGAAGGCGGACGTCAGGGCCACGTGAAATCTTCAGATGATACATTGAACTTAGACTTGTCCATGCCTAAATCTCTTGGAGGGACAGAAAAACAAGGAACGACCAATCCAGAGCAGCTATTTTCTGCTGGCTATGCCGCTTGTTTTGACAGCGCGCTTCAGCTTGTAGCTTCACAAATGAAGAAGAAAATTGAGTCAAGCGTGACAGCTGAAGTGAGTATCGGCAAGCAGGACGGAGGATTCGGCTTGTCTGCGAAGCTTTATGTAGAGATTAAAGATGTCAGCCAGGAGGAAGCAGAAGAGCTTGTAGAAAAAGCCCATGGTGTCTGCCCTTACTCCAGAGCAACCCGCGGCAATATGGAAGTCGAATTGGAAGCAAAAGCCGTGTAATACGAAAAGACGAGGCGAATAGTCCTTGTCTTTTTTCATTTCTCCTACTTTGGTACCTTTTAGCACATTTACCAGAACATATTCGTTGAACTCTCGAATTCGAGATATTATAATGTACCTTGTGATTAAAAAACAACAGGAGGTTTTTCAGTTATGAACGTACTCGTCGTTAAAGCCAATAACCGTCCAGACGGTATTTCTACCAAGATGTATGAAACTTTCCTAGACAATATAAAAGAAACAGAAGAGGTAAAGGTAAGCACGTATGATCTTTTCAGTGAAGACATGCCTTATCTTGGCCAAGAGCTATTTACCGCACTAGGAAAAATCCAGGAAGGTGTTGCATTGAATGAAGATGAACAACGCTTGATGGATGCGAAGCAAAAAGCCAAAGATGCGATCAGCGCTGCTGATGTCGTCGTTGTTGCTTTCCCACTTTGGAACTTCACAATTCCAGCGAAGCTGCAAACATTCGTCGATTATGTAGCTGAAGCTGGCTTCTCATTTAAATATACGGAGAACGGCCCGGTACCGCTTATGGATGACAAGCGCGTCATCTTGCTAAACGCACGCGGTGGTAACTATTCCGATCCATCTATGGCTCCAATGGAAATGTCCATGAGCTATATGAAGAACGTATTCAGTGGATTCTTCGGCATGCAGTTGAAAGATGAAGTGATCATCGAAGGCCACAATGCGAACCCTGATAAAGCTGATGAGATCGTGCAGGAAGGACTCGAAAAAGTCGCTGCTGCTGCTTCTAATTTGACGTATCAAAACGCGTAAAACGTGAAAGGGTCAGCCTAAATTTTTAGGGCTGACCCTTTTTATAATGCTATTTATCTAATGCACAGGAGTTAATTCGCATAACCGACAAGCTCCATAAACCCTCTTCCTTCCAACCTTTCTTTTTTACCCCCGGCCAGAACTTCTTCCCCGTACAACGTACAGGCTCCTTCCCAAATGGCCCGCATCGGTCCGATCACATCCATTTCCTGTGTAGGAAACAGTGCTTTAACATGAATATCCATTGAAAAGTAAGGGATTTTAATCCTCCATTCAATCGGATACCTTGCATTTGTACGTAAACTTCTCCAAAATGATAAAGGCTCAAAGGAGATGTCTCTTGTAAAACGTATGCTGCCATCTTTCTCAATCAAATTGGCCATCGGGGAGAAGGTAGAACCTTCAGATGTTCTCATCTCATTTAAAAGAAGCTCCCGGCCATCCTCAAGTTGTAAACCAAACCAATTCCAGCCAGCACCTCTAATCAGTCCATAATCCCTGCCCCATTGATGATCAAACCACCCTTGTCCTTTGACATTCTCGATCCCTTTGTCCGTTTGAATTTGCCCTTCCACACTATTTCTCGTAAAAGAATAATAGTATAAGTCATCTGGCTTTCCATCTATACCTATTAATGCAATTGGCTTTTGAGGGATAAAAGTTAGATCAGCAACTATATCTTCTTTAAATGCAGCGTAAACCGATCTTGCTTCTCACCAAAAAATGCCAGTTCATTCTCTCCATAGATGAGTTTGGTCTGGTTTTTTTGAATCGATGCCGCTTTGAACTGAGAGTGCTCAGGAGGGATTTGATTTAACAAGAGATTTTTATATAACTTCCACATTTGAGTATCTGTCGGATGGAGAAGTAGATAGAATGGTAGGTAAAAGGAGAGCATCTGCAATCTTAAATTTGCATCAAACAAGGAATAACTTTGCTTTTCTTTTTTATCTAAGTCGATCAAGGTAAAAATCAAGTAATGGCCTTTTTTGCATGCTGTTTCCCCAACTCGAAAAAAAGATGCCATCACCGCATATTGCCCGCCGCGATCTCCAGTCAGATAAGCGTACTCATACCACCATTCAATATTCGAAAGTGTATGAGGACCTGCGTCTGTGGGAAGTGATATCGGCTCTGGTAATCGTTCAATCATTCACATACACACCTTACAATTTTATTGTAAGGTATGCGGACAGTATGGATTATGGAACGACGACTGTAACCCTCTAAGGATAAAACATACCCCCACTCAGTTTCACAGTGATCGTATTGCCAAACGAAACTTATTGAAATGTGTGTTTCCCCATTAAAGCAAGAAAAATAATTACACCACCGACAGAAATAAAGAAAACACGGCCCCACCACCATGGAGCTTTCACTACGAATTCCGCCAGCCATTTGTATCCAAAGTCCTCTTTGGTTCTGAGATCCAACTTAGCTTGCTTTGTTGCTTGTTCGTGTTTGCCTGGGGTATAAGTGATTCCGTAGTACACAAAAAAACCTCCGATTGCGATCACCAGAATTTGAAAGATCAGTTCAATTCCTGTGGTCATTGCACATTCCGACCCCCTATTCGCTGTTAAGAGAAATGCTCAAATTTCATATTATCCAGAACCCAAGTCCTACGAAGATTAGTGAGCTAAAGAACGGTACGATACACCCCGTCCCTATGCAGCCTTCAAGCAAACCATCGATACGTGCACGCAACTTATCCCTCTTGCTTTGCTTATTCTTCATCCGTTCAATTCACCCAGCCTTCAATAGTCTACAAAGAAAAAAGTATAAATATAAAGACCAAAGAATGAAACTCCTATAAAAGCAAACGCTCTGAACACCCAGTATGGAACAATTGATAAGATTTCCTTAGATAAAAAGCCAGCCCAATTCTGGTTCTTCCAGTCCATTTCCTCATGAACTTTTTCCGTATATCCGTAAGATGCATAGAGCATGAAGATCCCCACTACTATGAAAAATTGAGGGCCGATAATCGTCCAAAATTCCTTTTGTGTCATAAAACTCCCCTAACCAATTGATTTACGATTCATATATTTCACTGATTAGCTTTTCCTTGCTTCAGGCTTTTCTGCTCTTCTATGTATCTTCCTTTTTTGTTTCTCAAGCCACTTTATGTAAGGCTCTACTTTTGATACCTTGATGACACCTAAAAGAATGGCAAAGAAAATAAACCCAGCCGGCCCTCCTCTTGTCGTATCTGCTGCTATCCACTTTCCTATCACATCAGGCGCGAATTCCACCCATTCTTTCAAGAACATCAGGGTCCCTGTAGGTACTAAGGAAAATGCGACACCTTTAAGGATAGGATCCACACCAAGAAAGACCATCAGATAAACCATCATACTGATCCATAACAGAATCATCTGCCGACCTGGCAGTGGTAAGGCTTGAGTAAGCGCCATCGAACCAATTAAGAAAATAAATACAGAAAAAAGAGTGATCAAATAGAGTCTATTATTCCTGCGTAGTAGAAATATTACTTTTTTCATGTTTGCCACACACCTATAGATAAAGCTTTGTATCTGTAGTACCAGGTTGAAGTCATGAAACAAGCGGTTTTATCCATTCCATATAGACAGCGATCCCCGTCATAAGTAAAAGAGGAAGTAAACAGAAGGCGAGTAAAAGAATAGGCAGAGCTTTGTGAATACTGAATAGATCTTCCCACGTTTCTTTCATTTTTCCGGGGAGGTGTTTTATTCCCTTGTTTAGGTTCAAGTCATCACGCAGCAAGTTGTATCGTTTATATGTAAATGTAAACGTGCCCTTCTCTCTAACAGGAAAAGCCCCTTTCGTATTGACCCACCCTATACATCCAAAAACTAAAGTTACAATCAGGAATAACCAGGGGACATCCTTGGGATCATTGACTTTTCTAGTCAGAACCATCATGAACCCAGCTATTCCTCCACCTGCAGATAACCCGAAGATCAGTCTGGCAAGACCTTCGTTCACTCCATTTTTCACACATTTTCTTGTCATGAGCAGAGAAGAGATAATAATAGCAAAAAAGCTGACCATAAACAGGAAGCCTTCCATCACAGATCCCTCCGCTTAAAGTCTTCAAACATTACACCATTCCCTAATGTAACAATAAAGACTTTGGCATCCAAAAGGGAATATCTCCCACACCTATGGGTCCGCCTATAAAAAAAGCCAGCCCCTCTAATTTGGAGGCTGACCAGTTTCATTTATACATGCAAATCTCGTCTTCGATAAAACAGGAGCGTCAACGCCGCTGTAATAGCCACAAGTACGACCGACACACCAACGAGGACTGGATCTAGTCCTCCCCCGTACATCACTTGATCGGCTTCAAAGTACTTGAACGGTGTAATATATTTTACTCCATCCAGCGCATCACTTAAATCAACCGCCACAGACAGTAAGAACGCAAGCAGCAGGATCGCAGAAGAAAGCGTTGCTGCTTTTCCTGATTTTTTGTAACCCGCTCCTACCATCGTGCCTATCCCAAGGAACAGAATTTGCAAAATAAGCATGCCGAAAATCGTGACAAGCACATTTTCGATATACGGTTCTCCATCACTGTAGTAACCGACCATAAACAAGCTCGTTACGGCGGATACGAGAGTCAGCACAAGCACATTCGTAAGCGCTGCAAGCATTTTTGTGACGATCACTTTCGTTCTGGACACCGGCTTCACGAATAGAAATTCGGCCGTTTTATCCCGCTCCTCTTTTGAGATGATCGTCGCCCCTAAGAGTACGGCATGCACCGTCGCAAGGAGGACCATATACAAGAACAGCACACCGTAAAAGCCTGTCGCAAGCGACAAATCAAAGCTTCCCATGCCCGTGATCGTTTTCAGTGACGCAGGCATCGCGCCCATTAATTCATCCATCGACTGACCCGATGAGGAAAACCCTGCGTATTTCCCCATCCCGCTTGCAATCAACAGAATCATCCCGATACACCAGGTCATCAAGGATTTCCGGTGTGCCTTCATTTCACGCCAAAATAAGTTCATCATGGTTCCCTCCTTTTACACCGTATGAATGTCTTTCCGACGATACAGGACGTAACTCAGAACAAGCGAAACTAAAATAATCCCTCCGCCAACGATTAAAAAGGACGTTTCGTAGCTGGAGTGCTCGATAATATACTGCCGGTCAAAATATTGAAACGGTGACAAATACCTTTTCACGCCTTCGTCCCCAATTGAGACGATCATGCTGATGAAAAAGAAACCGAATACCGTCCCCAGCGATACTGTCAGCACCGATTTGATTCTCGGGAACACGACAGCGATCAGGATGCCGACTGCTAGAAAAATAAGCTGAATAAACAGCAGCGTAAGCGAAATTAACAGCATGACTTCCGTGCTGTAGGCTTCCGTTTGAATGATGGAAGCTGTCACTATGACGGTCGCGATGAAAAACACGTTCGTCAAAATGATCGAGACGAGTGCCGCTGAGAGCTTCGCTGACAGCACTTTTGTCCGGGAGACAGGCTTCGTCAGAAGAAAGTCAGCCGTCTTTTCCCTTACTTCTTTCGATAAAATGGATACACCGATGTTCATGCCCTGGATGGCTCCGCAAAGGGCGATATACAAAAAGACGTAGGCGTAGAAGCCGTTGATGGTGCCTAAATTTTCAAGCTGAATGCCAAATGCTTGTCGGACCGGCTCAGGAAATCCTTCTAAGAGAGCCGTGAAATCATCCATATCACTCGCAATCGATGGATAGAATGAAAGGAAAAGCACGGCAATGACCATGAGCGAAAGCGTCCAGATGAACGTCGTTTTCCGATAGGCCTTCAGTTCATGCATGAAAATGTTCATGATCCCCTACGCCTCCTTTTCGTAATAGTGCATAAAGATTTCCTCTAAATCAGGTTCTTCAATCCACACATTCGCAATTTCAACTTGAGCGATTTTTTTCATCATCGTATTGATGTCACCCTGGTATAAAAAGCGGATGGCATGGTGTTCCCACTTCAAATCAGTCACTCCAGGGAGGTTGAACGTTTCAAGGTCAAGCTCGCCTTTCGGTTCGATTTTGAAGCTTTTATGATTCTTTTCCTTCAGTACGCTAATTCGTTCCACTTGAACGATTTCCCCATCCTTTATAATCGCAACACGGTCGCACAACCGCTGCACTTCACTCAAAATATGGGAGGAAAACAGGATCGTGACGCCTTTTTCATTTTCTTGTCGCAAAAGGTTGAAGAACTTTTGCTGCATAAGCGGGTCAAGTCCGCTCGTCGGTTCATCAAGAATGAGCAGCTTCGGCTCATGAAGAAGTCCCTGAATGATGCCGACTTTCTTTTTATTTCCTAAAGAGAGATCCTCAATTTTCCGCTTCAAATCAAGGTCTAGTAACTCTGCCAGTTCTTTGATCCGTTGGCTGCAGTCCTTTTTATAAAAGCTTGCCGAGTAGTTAAGCAAATCAATCACTTTCATGTTGTCATAGTAAAAGACTTCTGATGGAAGGTAACCAATGTCTTCAGCAATTTCAGGACCTGCCGTCGTAATGTCTTTGCCGAAAATCGTTGCGCCTCCGCTTGTCGGGTGGATCAAGCCTAGCAGGGTGCGGATCGTCGTCGACTTCCCTGCTCCATTCGGTCCGATAAAGCCGAAAATTTCCCCTTCTTCCACCTCAAAGCTGATGTCAGACACCCCTCTTGATTTCCCATACATTTTTGTTAAGCGATCAATTTTGATAACACTCATTCCCGACGCCTCCCTTTATCATTTATAAAAGGCTTGCTTCAACATCTCCAAATAGTCATCCAGCTCTTTCAAATTTTCCTGCAGATCAATGTCTTCGAGCTTCATTCCTTTCACCTTGGCTTGCTGTTTATAGGCGAAGCCTTCCAAAGACCACGTGATGATATCAATGGCTTTCTTAACATCGATGTCCTCCTTGAAAGGAGTAGGATCGATATCGGCCATCATTTCAATATATTTTTGACTGCCATACTCTTCGATCCGTCGTTCGACTTCCTTTTGTACCTCACGGGCATCTTCTGTAAAAACAGCATTTAGAAAGTTAAACATGTCCGGATATTTATAATAAAGCCCAATCTTAATATGAGAGATGTTCCGGTAGCGGATAAAAATATCCTTCTCCGACCAATCGATCTCTGATTCCATCTCTTCTAAAAACATAGAAACAAAATGGTCATATAACGCCAAATACAAATCTTTTTTATTTTTAAAGTAGTGAAACAGCGCTCCTTTAGAGATATCAGCCTCCTTGACGATTTGGTTCGTCGACGCCTGTTTATAGCCGCGCTGGGCAAATTCTCTCAATGCTGCATTTAAGATTTTGTCGCGTTTTTCCTTGTCTAGACTAAGGAATTTGGAATCCATACCCGATCCTCCATATGAGTATTGACCACATTGGTCAATTTCAGTGTACTCCTATTGACCAATTTGGTCAATATAAATTTTACGCTGAAAAATGAAAAGAATTCCTGCCCCTTAAGACTGCTGAAAAAAAACGGAGTAACATAACTGTACTCGGGGTAATGACTAGCGAGGTGAAGAAAATGAAAATTGGAATAATCGGATTAGGAGACATTGCCAAAAAAGCTTATTTGCCAGTCCTTTCAGAGAAAGAAGGCATCGATCTTGTTTTATGTACGAGAAATTCAGATACCTTGAATAAACTCTCAAGCCAATACCGGATCCCTGAAAAAGTTCAGACGGTCGACGAATTGATTGAAAAAGAAATCGACGGCGTCATTGTCAGTGCAGCCACCGAAGCTCATTTTGAAATCGCTGAGAAACTATTATCCCACGGAATCAACACGTACATAGACAAACCGGTCTCGATGAACTTTCAAGAAACAGAACGGATTGCCGAACTTGCTGAAACGAACAAGGCGATTGCCATGGTTGGGTTTAACAGACGGTTCATTCCGCGCGTCAATGAGCTGAAGGATAAAGGAAAAGCTGATCTTATCCTCATCCAAAAAAATCGCTTCAACGCTGCTGACTATGTCAGACGTTTTGTTGTCGAAGATTTCATCCACGTCGTCGATACGCTCAGATTCCTAATGGATACAGACGTACAGGACGTGAAAGTCCAAGCGTTGAAAAACGGGGACAAGCTGGACCACTTGATTATCCAACTAATCGGAGACAATTGCACAGCTATGGGGATGATGAACCGGAACGGCGGGGTGACCGAAGAAACCATCGAATATTCGACCGGCCATCATAAGTACGTCGTGAATGACCTCGTTGAAACAACGCATTATCATGATAAAGAAATCCATGTACAGAAGTTTGGTGGATGGGAACCTACCCTTTATAAACGAGGCTTTTATCAAATCACTGATCATTTTATTGATTGCATTGAGGAAAATCGTACACCTGTTCCTTCTATTCAGGATTCGCTAACAACGCATCAGATCTGTGAGAGAATTGTGGAAGAGATTGAAAAATAAATAAAAAGGACTTTCTAGCCTTAATCCGGTTAGAAAGTCCTTTTTCAAGTTGCACGAAAGTATAACGCATAAACTGTATGATTCCTCCCTGCTTGGAAAATATAAAAGCAGGAGGGTTGCTACATGAACGAGCGAACGTTGACCATTGAAGAATTTAACGATTTACTCCAGCAATGGAGCGGAAAGACGATCCGTATTACAAAACACGAGCTTCGAGACCAGGATACGGTGATCATGAATCTTGATCACATTGATTATTCACGCGATACGAGAAGAATCGATGATTACGAGCCGATGCACGCGCTGCACTTACACGGCACAGGACGAACAGAAACAGACCTGGAGAATTTCCAGCCGGTTCCCTCCTCCTACTATGAGATTCCTCTCGAGGATACGACGCAGTATCAATTCAACGACACGCATTTTTCGTTAGTCACCGATAGAGGGACCTACACCATCCAGCTGCTTGGTTATTAAGGTAAGGCGTTTGTTCTAACAAAAGGAACAGACGCTTTTTTATGTGAAAAAGTAACTACATAAAAGTCTGTCTCCCCCTCTTTTTTTCCTGTTTTTGAAAAAGACTTGGACTAACCTGCCCACTCCCCCGATAATATAGATGGGAAGCCCTCTTAGACAAGCCTCATGATCTCCCTAATACGAAGTAGAGGAGATAGGAAATGGTAAAGCTAAAGAAGTGGTTCGTAGTATTTATTGTCTTGCTTTTTTTCGCCCCACCAATTAGTTATGCAGGTTCCATCAAAGATGGTTCATCAGGAACTCCAGGACAGTGGTATCTCGGAAAAACTCCCGGTTCGGTTTCTGACCCCAAACTTCCAATTCTATTTGTCCACGGCCTCAACAGCTCATCTGAAACATGGTATGAAAATAACAATATGTACACCACTGCTTACCAAAACGGCTACGAAACAGCCTTCATCGATTTATACCCTGACAAAAACATGTGGGACAACGGCGCACTTTTAGCAGAAAAAGTGAAAGAAATGTATGCGCACTTTGGAGAAAAAGTGGTGGTCGTCGCACATAGTAAAGGCGGAATTGATACCCAAGCAGCGCTCGTCCATTACGGAGCCGCCCCTTATATCGAACGAATGATTACTTTGTCTACGCCTTATCAGGGCTCTCAATTAGCCGATCTCGCCTATAGCAGCTGGGCAGGCTGGTTAGCCGGTATTCTTGGAAGCAAAAACGATGCGACCTATTCGCTGCAAACCGGCTATATGAGCTATTTCCGCTCTGAGACAGACAATCAGCCGAACGTCTATCAAACGCCGATCTACACCATGGGCGGAACGAAATGGGGCAGTTTCGGAAGTTCACTCTACTGGGGTGGCTTATATTTGAGAGCGTATGGCAGTAACGATGGTGCCGTCACCGTAAAAAGCTCTAGGCTCGAATACGCGAACGAAATTAAGGTTGGCGACTGGAATCACACAACGATCAAAGAAGGTTCTTCCACGTTCAACCTTTTCAAAAATTATTTAAGTGAAAGTGTCTATTCTTTTGCCAACCTCCAGGCCGCAAGCTTAGGAGCGAGTGATCAGAAAGAGATGCAGGCAAGTAATTACGTAAGCGGTGGTGAATACACAGGGACAACCGAAGAAACAATCGATGTAGAAAAAGGGGTCGAAGCGATCACGGTCAACTGGTCGAGTGACCAAGCGGCAACAAACCTAACACTTGTTTCCCCTGATCAAACGACCTACACGCATTTTTCAACCGATCAAGATGAAACAACCTATCTACAAGGCGCCTATCACCATACGCTTACGATCGAAAACCCTGGCGCCGGAGAGTGGACCCTTCAGGCAAAGTCGCCTCAAAAAGACCATTACCTGTTAAATATCTCTTTTGATAGCCCATTAAATGATCTACTCAGCACGACGATGGCAGAAGACGACATGAAGGTTAAAATAAAGGATCAAAAACTGAAAGTGAAAACAGATATGACCATCGAATATTATAAAAACGGCAAACTGAAGCAAGGAAAAGTGAAAGCAAGCAAGAAAACAGAGGATACCTTCAAGCTTCCAAACCTTGGTGAAGGCATCTATAACATGACCATGGATATTCACGGAACCTATGACAAGGAACCTTTTCAACGTACGATGATTAAGTCTGTCTATGTGGATGATCAGGGACAGCTGTATTACGAGTAAGACAAAATCATCAATATGATCAGCCGAACCCCTCTCCTGAAGCAAAGGAGAGGGGTTTTAGCGTTTAATGCTTTTTCTTCATTTGAGTCAAATTGGTATATGGCAAAAAAAGGATATGTTAAACTTCTAGAGTATTCCTTTTCACCCTTATTTTAGAAACTGAGACACTTTGGTAAAACCATACATAAAGGAAGTGAACACCATGAAAAAGGCAATCCTGTTTATATCTATCTTTCTAGTAATCTCTTTTTTAGGAGCTTGCTCAGAAACGACCTCCTCCACAAATGACAACGAGGACAAGACCTCTCAATCAGAGGAAGCAGCAAAAGATAAGAAAGAAGGAGAGAAAGAGGAAAAGCCTCCGCAGCCCTACAAAGCGGTCAAGCCCGATGAAGACGCTAACCCTCTCAAAGAAAAAATGACCGAAGAAGAACTTGAGAAAATGCCGGTCGTTGAAGCCCATGGAGGCAAGCGCAAGCGGATGATTCCCGTCGGCGAAACGCTTGTTAATGGGGCTAAAGATCAAACCGACGGGCCACTTAAGGATCACCGACTCGTGATGTATTACGGTCACCCGAATTCGACAAACATGGGTATTCTCGGTGAAATGGAACCAGAAGCTTTGATGAAAAATCTGAAAGAACAAACAAAAGCTTACTCCAACGCAGATCCTGAACGCCCAGCGATTCCGACGATTGAATTGATCTCAACCGTGGCGCAGCGTAACCCTGGTCCTGAGGGAAAATACTATCATAGGACCTCTCCAGAGCAAATTGATGAGTATGCCAAACTTGCGAAGGAACACGATGCCCTGTTAATGCTCGATATCCAGCTCGGGACGGACTCGGTGTTAAACCAGGTTAAGCTGATTGAAAAGTGGCTGAAGCTGCCTTATGTTCACCTTGCGATTGATACAGAGTTCCACGTTGGTGAAGGAGAGACGCCGGGGATCAATCTTGGACAAGTCAACGGCAGAGAGGTTCAAGAAGCCGTTGAGTATATTTCCAAGATGGTTGAAGAACAAAACCTGCCGGACAAAATCGTCCTCGTCCACCAGTTCATGGATGAAGCCTTGACCAATAAAGAAGCGATCAAGCCGACGGACAACGTTGAAGTTGCGCTGAATTATGATGGCTGGGGACCGTCTTCGACGAAGATGTCCCTGTACAGAAAATTTGTGCGTAATGAAGCCGTCCAATATGGCGGATTTAAAGTCTTTTACAAAAAGGATGAGCCGGTTTTAAGTGCGGAGGAAGTATTGAAGCTCGACCCGAATCCTGCGATCATCAATTATCAATAAGATAGAAAAGCCATGGAGATACTGCCTCCATGGCTTTTTTACCCATCTATGATTGAACTCCTGTCACTTTCACTTCACTCTTTGGTATGCTCGGAATTTCTTTTAAACTGAACCCTAGGTTTTGCTCGGGCACTTCAAAGGAAATCCGGTTAACGAAATGATCCAACGTCTCCTTTAACACTTCAATGGTCAGCCACTCCCCAGCGCAGCGGTGACCGATTTCAAATTCGCCTCCTCCATGAGGAATGAAGTCAAACGGATGACCGTCCCACGATTGGAAACGCTCCGGCTTAAAAAGTTTTGGGTTTTCCCAGAGCTCAGGGTGATGATTGGTTCCATATAAATCAAGCAGCGTCAACGTGCCTTGTTTGAATGCGTATCCATCCCACGTAAAGTTTCTATCCACACGTGCTGCGGCAAACGGAAAAAACGGATAGTAACGACGGACTTCCTGAATGAAATACTGCAGCTCGTTTTCATCACCCGTACGAACTTTTTCCACTTTTTCAGGATGTTCATGAATGGCTAGAACAAGAAAATCAATATAGACAGAAATCGCAACCATCGGACGGAGCAAATTCAGAAGCTCTACAGCCACTGTATGTTTATCTAAAAGATCTCCATTCTCATCCCGATGCCACGAAAACTGATAAAGCGCCCGGTCTTTCGAGGTAGCAAGCTTCCCTTTACGTACTTTCTTAACGAGGTCCTCGATCCATTTCTCCGCTTTCGAACGGGATCTTCGGCCTTTCCAATGCTTGAATCCTACAGCTGTAGGAGATTCATACATATCGCTTAACTCTTCCGCCCACTCGTCAAGCTCCTCATCGTAAATCGGCACGCCTGTCCACGCAGAGGCCACCCTCGTCATGGCTTTCCTAGCTTCATCGTAAACTTTGAACGGCTCTTCCTTATTGAGATCCCTCATAGCAAGCTTCAAAGCTTTCCCTGTCAGCGAGCGGACCTCTTCCAGCGATTCCTTCGTCATTAACGACATGAACATCTTTTTGCGATTCAGATGCGCTTCTCCGTCCAGTCCCTGCACGCCGCCTTCGCCAAACAGAGTTTTTTCCGCTCGTTTCGGCGCAGCGTCTTCTCTCCTGAATTTGTCATTGTCATAGAAAATTTCCGCTGCCTCTTTTCCCACAAGACAAATCACCGGTTCTCCCATCAGCATCGTTTCAAATACATTGGAGTGAAACGTATGACTCCGGTTTAAGATGAATTGATACCCTTCCTGCAGCTGCTGCAACGTATGGTCAGCACCTGATTCTTTCGGCATAGATCGTTGCTCCGCCATTTTTAACCCTCCTATTTTTTGGATATTCCTTATCTTTTTTCCCTAAGGAGAAGGGTTAAAACGGGTTCCAGGACAAAAACGATCGTGCCTGACTTAGTTGAGCTGATACTCGTCCTGATGGCCCCCGACTCTAAGTCGAAGGATGATCACGGTTCTTGTTTCGTTTGCGAAGGATCAGAAAAACAACGACAGCAGCAATCACCAATCCTGCGACCCCAGCGATTACGATATTGCGCACATTCGGCACCCCTACTTGTACCATCATGTTCGTCGTTCCAGCCGTTTTGATGTTCCAGGTCAACTCGTTACCGTCCACCGCATCCGCATTGTGTGCCTTAGGTGATACGGGTAAATCGAGTGTAAACGTCAGGTCGAGCTGGTTGGAAACAAGCTGCTGCATGCCTCCTAATAGACCAGAGTTTTCAAGATCCACCACAGCTTCAATCTTATACATGTCGGTAAAAACCCCTTCTTCTACCGTCATATCAATATTGTCTGAAAGAGCCGCGCCTACTCCCATTTCCGTCATTCCACCGGTTGCTTGAAGGTTCTCTGCCTCTCGAACGTCTTCAAACGATTTCGTCGCCTGAAACCCGATGTAGCCTTCTTCGTTGTAAGATTCAACGTTGTAGCCCTGGGTAAACAGCTCTTCGGTCGCCGATTCAACCATCGAATGTCCTCGTTCACCGAGTCGTTCGTATGCCTCTTCTTCAAATCCGATGGTTACAACACTTTCACCACTGCCGTCTTTGTTGATCTTCAGCTCATAATTCCCTTTAACGCATGCCGTCAACAGCGTTAAAGCAAGAATAGCCAAAAGGATATGTATTCGTTTCATCGTGATCTCTCCTTCAAAAAGTTCCTTCCTTTTATTGTACATGGACAAACCCGATAGTAGGGCAAGGAGTGCTTAGGCTCATCCAAAAAGTCCAGCGGCAGAAGGGAGCTGAACTTTTTGAACAGGCTTAAGCTAGAACTTGAATCCAAATACTGCAACATCGACCGCATTGATGCCGGAGCCACTTTCAGATTCAGCCTTTACGGCAATGCCGAGACCTGGGGCATCATAGGTTTTTGTATATTGCTCTCCTGGAAAAAGAGTAACCGTATCCAGCACCAGAAAACTGACCTGATCAATTTTCATAATCAATTTAAACGTCACCGCGCCCTCAGACACGACACGGTTTCCAATAAAAAGGCGAATCGTATAAAAAGGCTGGACAGAAATCGTTTCCGTCGTTGCACTTACCGTCTTTCCAGCCCTGATCGTCTTCCCGCCTGGTTCCGTGACAAAAAGGAGATTGTTGCCAAACTTGATTCGTTGAGACATTAGGTCCCCCTCCCCTCACCGCGTCTCTTTACATCTTATGTGGATAGACTGGGAATTAGGAAGCGGAATCTCATTATTCATCTATTTTAAAAGATGTACACGCGTATCAGGGTGGCAGACGTAAGCACATACTATTTGCAGTCCCTTGCTCTACATAAGGATGAGAGATTTTTGCATCACCATAAATGATAAAATAAAGAAACACCAAACGACGGAGGGATCGTATGAGTAAGGCCTACCAATTGCTTACAGAATCGATTATTCAATATGCGGAAGCGATATCGTTTACTATCTCAGAGATTACTATCTCTTATAAAAATAAACTTCTCTATAAAGAAACGCTCGCACATGAGGGTTCAAATCAAGTAACGACCGTCAACCATGATTCCTTCACGATTAAACTCACAGCCACGAAGGGATCTCCTCAATTAAAAAGCTTTGTAAAGCAACAAATTCAACTATTATCCCCACCTGCAGATGTTGAAGATAAAGGGAAGGACCTTTTATTAAATTTATCAAGGACCCTTGCCCTATACCAAAGGCTAGATGATGTTCTCCTTAGAATTATGGATATGGCGATGGATGTATTCCCTGTCTCGGATTCATGCAGTTTGTATATTTATAACGAGAAAAAGGACACCCTGATCCCACGTGTGACACGTGGATTCAATTGGCAGCACCTGCAAAACATCCGCTTCAAACCAGGCGAGTCCCTCACAGGGTTTACGTTTCAAACGAAGAAGGCTCAGATTTTTCATCACACGGATGAAGTTTATCAAGGCATGTCGTCGATGTCAGAGGAGAACTGGAAGCATTTTTACGCTTCTACACCGGACAAGGATGGAGAAAAAGTAAAAGCTCAAAGCGCTATGTGCTGTCCGCTTATGATTCAAGAGGACTGTATCGGGGTAGTCAGCATCAACTCTTTCCGTGAGGTCGGCCATTTTACAGATGAAGACCTGGAGTTGTTAAAAGCGATTTGTAACCAGGCAGCCTTCGCTGTCCACCGGGCTTCCCTTTTTACTGAGCTTGAGAACCAGGCCGACAAATTGATGAAGCTGAATCATGATATCCAACTGAAAAATCAAACGCTTGAACAAACGTTGCATAACCACAACCAATTGATGGATATGGCACTCGAACAACAAGGAATGGATTCAATTATCACTTTTATCGGTGATCGTTTAAATACATCCGTTTTTTTATATGATGAATTCAGACAACTGCTTTCCTCCATAGTCAATGGAGATATCCCTTTCGAAGGATCCATACCTCCCTTCTTAGAAACGATGACCCCTGACCGGGTACAACCGATTCATCTGCCCGAATATGGTGTGGTGGTCGTCCCTGTTGTCACAAGGATGGAAGCACGCGGCTTCCTTGTCGTTGTGACTAACCATTGGCCGCTTAACCATATGGAGAAAATGTTGATCGAAGAAGCACAGAACATCATCGCCATTGAACTCTTAAAACAGGAAGCCATTTATGAAACGAAACAAAGAATCCAGGGGGAGTTTTTAGAAGACATTCAAGGAAAAGTAGATATCAATGTCCTTGTTGACCAGGCGAAATTACTTGGTTTGAGTGATCGTGAGACTTATTTATTTTTCGGCATCCACTTTGATCATACAAACCAGGATTATGATTGGAACGTAAGAGAAACGAAAAGTTTACATCATCTTGTAGAGGGATTTATAGCCAACCACTTCAACAGCAGCATCATTTTTAACAGAATTAACGGGTTAAGGGGGATTATTGGCTTTCCAACAGAGGTGAAGGAAGAATCCGTACGTCATCAGATGAATCACTTTATCGACCAATTGGACAATTATTTGAGGAAATATTTTAAAGACAGGTCTTTCTCCTATGCAACAGGTCGGTTAACGCCTTTGGAAGAAATCAGGAAGTCTTATAAAGATGTTTGGTATTGTATTGAGATATTCAACCGTCACAAACGTCCCAACCAACGAATGACCTACCGGGAAGCAGGCGTTGCCAAAATGATGATGAACAATACAGAAGAAGAACTTTATCAATTTGTCGTTGATCATGTAAAACCATTGATGGACTACACGAATCAAAACAAACGGGACCTTTTAGAAACATTGGAGAAATATTTATTCAATCATCAGCATTTAAAAGAAGTCGCGAAAGAACTCCATCTTCATAGCAATACCTTGAACTATCGATTAAAGAGACTAAGTGAGATCTTAGAAGCTGATATTCGTGATGCCGAAGTCATTTTCCATCTGCGGATGGCCTGGAATATTATGAACCTCTTAGGAACAAAACAAGAATGGCTCTATCGTGCATAAAAATCCCCTTAAACGATTCTTTATTCACCGCACTTGTTGAAATTTCAATAAAACTATAAAATATTTGTTGTTTTACACAATAAAATAACCGAAGATGTCCGATACAATGTATTTAAATATTCAAAAAATAAAAACAACAAGGGGTGCATGAGATGAAAAGATTGATCGTTCTACTACTAACACTAGTTCTTGTTCTTGCTGCATGTGGCGGGGGTGGTGACTCTGCTTCGAATGCGGAAGATGGAGAATTTAAAGAGCAAACGTGGAAAATCGGCTTTAACACCGTAGAAGGCTCTGTCCGAGACGTAGCCGCTAAAAAGTTCAAAGAAACCGTAGAAGCTGAAACGGACGGTGCCGTAACGGTAGAAATTTATCCTAACGAAGAATTAGGCAGTGCTCAAGAGATGATTGAATCCGTTCAGGTCGGTGCTTTAGATATGCAAATTGCCGGTGCAAACATGATGGCCAATACCATTCCTGAATACGCGACTCTTTCTCTTCCATTCTTAGTTAAAGACTTCGACGAAGCTCATGCTGTTTTAGATAGCGAAATTGGCGACAAGCTGAAAGCCATGGGAGAAGAACAGGGAATCAAAGTCCTATCTGATGTTGAACTTGGGTTCGCTCAAATTACCAACAACGTACACCCGATCAATAAACCAGAAGATCTAGAAGGATTGAAAATGCGTTCACCGAATGATAAAAGCCTGATTGAAACCTTCAAAGCATTAGGAAGCTCTGTTTCAACGATGCCATTCACAGAAGTTTATCTAGCTCTTTCTCAAGGAGTCGTTGATGGGCAGTTCAACCCGCTTGATGCTATTTATGAAACAAAATTCCATGAGGTCCAGGATCATTTAGCCCTGCTTAACCTCACTTACTATTACTCCTATTTCATCATGAACCAGGGAGCGTTTGACGGACTAGACCCTGAACTTCAAAAGATTGTCCAAAAAGCTGCCAATGAAGCAAGAGATGCTTCCTATGAATTCACGGCTAATAAAGATGAGGAAATGCTGAAGCAAATGGAAGATTCTTTTGTAGAAATCACGGAACCTGATGTAGCACCTTTCCAGGAAGCAGTGAAGCCAGTTTATACAAAAATGGAAGATGTCATCGATCCTGAACTTATTAAAGAAGTTGAAACCTTCCTAGAAGAGTACCGCTCAGAACAATAACCATGAAGATCAGCGAGTATCTTTCTTCTCGCTGATTTTCTTATTAATGGAGAAAGTTGGTGAATGAAATGCTAGACAAAATCACATCAAGGTTCGTAAAGCTTACAGAAATTATTGCGATCCTTCTGATGGTTTTACTAACGTTAGTGGTGTTTGCAGAGGTTCTGTCCAGGTATGTCTTCAACTATCCGATTTCCTTTTCTACTGAGCTCACTCAGCTATTTTTCCCATGGATGATTTTTCTTGGGACCGTCGCTGTTACCAAGAATGAAGATCATTTAAAAATAACGGTTCTCCAGGAGAAAATGGGACGAGGCGTTCAATTAGTCATGCAAATCTTCGGCAAAGCAGTCATGCTTATCTTTTCTATATATATGGTTTATGCCAGTTACCTTCTGGCTCAGGCCGTCCGGATGCAGCCTCTGCCTATGCTGCAGATTTCTAAGTCCTGGTTGTATATTTCGGTGACCGTATCCTTTACGTTTGTAGCTATTTTGTTAGTTCTTCAAATTATTTTGTTGATTACTAGAAAAAATGTAGAGATGAAAGGAGGAGAAGTCCAGTGATTACCGTAATGATTCTAAGCTTTTTCGTCATGCTTCTATTCGGGGTTCCGATTGCTTTCGCGATGGGCGGGTCAGCGATTCTATTTTTCATGGTCGAAGGCATTCCTATTGAGTTAGCCGCTCAGCGCTTCTTTTCCAATTCTCAATCGTTCGCTTTTCTAGCGATTCCGTTCTTTATTCTGGCCGGTAACTTGATGATCCACGGGGATATCGCCCAAAGAATCATCAAAGTAGCGGATTCTATGGTTCGTCAATTGCCCGGGGGACTTGGGTGCGTGTCCGTTATTACAAGTATGGGGATGGCCGGGGTCTCCGGTTCTTCCGTAGCCGACGCAGCTTCAACGGGAAGTGTCTTGATCCCTTCGATGAAAGAGAAAAAATATTCGTCTTCCTTCTCTGCTGCCATCAATGCGTCAAGTTCGGTTGTCGGGATCATTATTCCGCCAAGCAGTACGATGATCATCATTGCCTGGCTAGCCAATTTATCTGTCGCTCAGATGTTTTTAGCAGGGGTCATCCCTGGGATTCTCATCGGTTTAGCCTATTTAGTGACCACCGTCATTATTTCTGTTAAGCGTGGATATCCAAGAGAATCAATGCCTTCATTTAAGGAATTCTTTGTAAGTTTATTCAAGGCATTTTGGGCGCTTGTCCTTCCTGTATTCCTAATTGGAGCGATCGTGTTTGGAATCGCAACCGTTACAGAGGCTGCGGCACTGGCTGCCATCTACGCCTTTTTGATCGGAAAATTCGTATATAAATCCCTGACTTTTAAAGGGGTCTATGAATCGTTGAAAGAAACCGTTTATGGTACTACGGTCGTCATGCTGATGATTTGTACCTCTATGATTTTCACCTACGCCCTGATTTCTGAAGGGATTCCTGACTTAATTTCAAACTGGATTCTAAGTCTTGGATTATCCAATGCCATGGTGATTCTGTTAATGATCATCATTATGCTAGCAGCCGGGATGGTTATGGAACTTGTCCCTAACCTATTCATCTTCATTCCTGTGTTCTTCCCGATTGCAACAGGAGTTGGCATGGATCCTATTCACTTTTCGATTGTGATGCTTTGTTCATTTGCCCTGGGGTTATTCACACCTCCTGTAGGTTCAACCCTATTTATTTCTTGTCACATCGCTAAAGTAAAAATTGAAAATACGATCAAAGATATTTTTCCATATTTCATTACAGGGATCATTGCGATTCTACTAATCGCTTATATTCCTAGCTTAACGCTATGGATCCCTAGCCTATTCGAATAAGAGAGGAGGAGCATCATGTATGAAGGAATGATCGAGCAGCTAGAAAATGAATACCCTGAAATGGTCGCATGGCGCAGACATTTCCACGAAAACCCGGAGCTTTCCTTCCAGGAGGAAAAAACACCTATGAAAATTGCGGCCTTCCTGCGTGACCTCGGAGTGGACGATGTACAAGAAGCGTTCGGCGGACGTGGAGTTGTCGCTAAAATACATGGGGACCTTCCTGGAAAAACGATTGCGTTACGAGCGGATTTTGATGCCCTCCCAATTCAGGATGCAAAGGACGTCGAGTATAAATCCAAAGTTCCAGGCGTGTCTCATGCTTGCGGTCACGATGCTCACACCTCCATCTTGCTTCACACAGCCAAAGTGCTTTACGAGAACCGGGAGCACTTACAAGGCACCATTGTGCTGATTCATCAGTTTGCTGAGGAACAAACTCCTGGTGGAGCGAAACCAATGGTCGAAGCCGGATGTTTGGAAGACGTTGATGTCATATTCGGCACTCACCTCTGGTCCACGTTCCCAGAAGGAAGCATTTTCGTCAAAAGCGGTCCATTGATGGCGGCTTCCGACCGATTTCATATTCACATCCATGGGAAAGGCGGTCACGGTGCTCTCCCACAGGAAACCAGGGACCCAATCGTATGCGGTTCAGCCATCGTCCAAAGCTTACAGCAGGTGGTAAGCCGGAATGTTGATCCGCTCGAATCAGCGGTTCTCTCTTTTGGCGCTTTTGAATCTGGCGGTCCTTTTAATGTGATCCCGGATACGGCGCGGATCACAGGTACGGTCCGCACCTTTTCTACTGATGTACAGGCAATCGTCAAAGAACGAATGGATGAAATCGTCCGTCATGTAGGAAAAGCCCACGGGATGGAATGCACCCTGGATTATGATGACGGCTATCCAGCCCTGATCAATCATGAAAAAGAAACCCAATACGTTCAACAAGCAGCATCTGAATTGTACGGAGAGGAACGCTGCCGGGATATGAACCCGATGATGGGTGGCGAGGACTTCGCTTATTACTTGCAGCAAAAGCCAGGAGTCTTTTTCTTTACAGGCGCTGGCCATCCAGAAGCCTATCCACATCACCACCCGCATTTTGATATTGAGGAAAAAGCCATGCTCCAGGCGAGTCAGATGTTTATCAAATTAATAGAAATGAGCAATAAGGAGGGAAGTCCGAATGGATGAACGAGTAAAAACGTGGAAAGAGGGATACACTTCCCTTCCCCGCCACCAGCATCTGCCGATGGATCGGTTCGTAGACTATTTCAATGCTATAAACAGCATCGGCGTGACAGAAGTCGGTGGAAATAGCCGCTTCCCTTACACCAAAGAATACAGAGAAGCTGTCAATTGTATAAAAGAGTGGATGAAAGAAATAGGAATGACGGTCCACGAAGACGCTATCGGAAATGTGTATGGAAAAATCAAAGGCATTAATAATCACAAAAGCTTAATGATCGGCTCTCATATAGATACGGTCCCAGATGGAGGGATGTTTGACGGCCTGCTAGGGGTGTTATCAGCCCTCACAGCCGTGGAAGCCTTCGTCGATCAAAATGGGATACCGAAATGGTCGATTGAGGTCGCAGCTTTTGTTGACGAAGAAGGCTCTCGTTTCAACCACGGATTATTTGGAAGCCGGGCGATGATCGGGGAAATCAGTGAGGATACCATCCACCACTATTATGACGACGAAGGGATTTCAATGGCAGAAGCAATGAAAGCCGATGGACTTCATCCTGAGCAACTCGAGAGCGTAAAAAGGGATATGGACCAGTTAATCGGCTATTTAGAGCTGCATATCGAGCAAGGAATTGTGCTGGAGGAAAATAACCAACAGATCGGTGTCGTAGATGGAATCGCAGGACCGGCAAGAGAAACGTTTACGTTCTTCGGAAGTGCCGACCATGCAGGAAACACACCGATGAATATGAGAAAAGACGCTCTGATCGGCGCAAGCCAGTTCATTTCAGCCATCGAAGAGCTTCCTGGTAAATTCAGTGAGACCGCCGTAGCTACGGTAGGAAAAATCACCAACTATCCGAATGGCACGAACGTCATCCCGGGAAAAACAGAGGTGACCGTCGATATTAGGGACGTAGAGGAAGAGGTAAGAGAAGAGTTGATCGAGGAAATCAAAGCGACCGCTCAGAAGATAGCGGACAAGCGAGAATTAACTCTGGAGATCTCAAATGGCATCCGCGTCCAGCCTGTCCGAATGAATGCTCACATGACGGAGCTGATTGAAAGCTCAACGAAAGATTTGAATCTATCCTATCGAAGAATGCCAAGCGGTGCCGGGCACGACGCGATGCTTGTCGGGAAGAAAGTTCCAGCTGGCATGATTTTTGTCCCTAGTCATAAAGGGAAAAGTCATACGCCAGAAGAATGGACGTCTATGAGTAATTGTCTGGACGGGATATTGGTTCTTGAAAGAACGTTAGGAAAAATTCTATCGACATATAAAGAAGAGTAAAAAGAGGTTGTCGCTTGCAACCTCTTTTTCTATTGATCTTTTATAAACTATAAGATTCATAGTAATGAGTTTTTAACCTGCTACGGAATCACTATTCCCTGGCTTTTCGCCAAATCATCCGCGGCGATCGCTACACCCTCGACCTTTGTACCCGGTTCTACCTTCGATTGAACGGATGGGTTCATTGGATAAGACTTCCCATCAAATTTGAGCCGCGCAAAAAAGCTTTCGATTCCACCACCAGCGACATATAAGATGATGTCTCTGTATCCATTCGTTTTCGTGCTGCTGATGATCACAGGATTCCTGACTAATGAGAAACGTGATAACAACTGATATTCCCCGTTTTTCTGGTTAAATATTGCGCCGCTGCATCCGCCTGTACCACAGACATAAGAACCTACAAGGTAGACGAACACTTCAGGATTTCCATCATTATTCAAGTCGATCTTGTTGTAAAAGTATCGGATTTTCTCCCCAGGGGGCAGTTGAAATTCTTTTTTTAGCGCTTCCTCGAGCCTTACATCCCGTTCCGTTTCTGAACAGACGTAAGTCAAAGCGGTAAAATCAATTCCGTCCTGATTTTTGAACGGCTCATATGGACACAGGTTTCTCTTTAGAGCCATCAATACTTCTCTTGACGGGTAAGGATAGTCGAAGGCTAACGCGCGCTCGATCGAGGCTAAAGCCTCCTGCCTTTTGCCTGTTTTGATCTGGGCATCAGCTAAGTAATACCAGTAGGTCGTCGAATCCTTTTTCTGCAGAAGCCGTTGATAGTAGTCCTCGACTTTTCTGAAATAGTAAGCATACACATCTTCCGGGAGAACAAATTGGTTATCTCTGAATCGGTAGACTTCTACTTTATACGCATCTCCTGTATCGTGCTTCCAGAGAGCCAGTTCGTACACACCGTCTCTTCCCTCTGCTCCCTCTACATCTTCAACATCAATCATACTGTAATACTTATTCCCTTCAACCAGATCCTTCAGCCCGTCTTCCGTCCATTCATAGATGCTTAGATCTGACCAGATTGCTCCTACCTGCCACCCTACAACCAGGTTATTTCGGCTCCGAACCTTGATGGGAGCCGCTCCGAAGCTCGTTATATTGTATCCCTTTCCTTTAACTGTATCCGCCACATACCAGTCACTTTCATAGTATTTTAAAACAGTGAGATAATGTTCCCCTCTGAAATCATACACACCGACGATCTCTGCTGAGTCATCTCCATCCAAATCTACCAAGCCGACTGCCGGCCGTCGATTTGGAGCAGCACCCCATTCAACAACCTTGGCTGTCGGCGGTAAAAACCGCTGGATGGTAGTAAGTGCATCGTCCCGGTACCACATACGGTTCCCTCCCCTTCTTATCCAAGTATATGCGAGGATCAAGGAATTAACGTTACGATAAATACCTCTAAACCTCTAGTACAATGAAGATTAATTCTTCTAAGAAAAACCTTTGACAATCCACCCTGATCTTTGTGATAATATCGACAACAACATACTGGTACCTTTAATTCAGTCCCGTGAGGCTGACAAGGACAGCGCGTAGAGAAAGATCAGTGGGAAACGTACACCCTTTTAGAGAAGTGATGTACCTTTCTCACCAAGAATCGAGGCTTCTTGTCGGACAAAAACGGCAGGAAGCCTTTTTTTGTCCGCGATCTTTCCCGCTCTCCGGTACCGGTGTCTAACTACAGATACTGGAGGAATGAAAGATGAAAACAACACAAGGCGATTTTGCATTAACGGCTGTGCCTCAGTCAGAACGACAAGGATTTTGGAAGATGCTTATGGTGATGATGGGATTGACCTTCTTCTCCGCAAGCATGTGGTCAGGAGGTACGCTTGGTGCAGGATTAACGTTTGTACAGTTTATGGCGGTTGTATTAATCGGAAACCTGATCCTCGGGGCTTACACCGGCGCCCTCGCTTATATTTCTGCGAAAACGGGCCTTTCCACGCACTTATTGAGCCGCTATGCTTTCGGTGAAAAAGGCTCTTACCTTGCTTCTTTCCTGCTTGGGGGAACGCAAGTCGGCTGGTTTGGCGTCGGAGTAGTCATGTTCGCACTACCCGTTCAAAAAGTGACCGGCCTTGATATGACCTGGCTAATCGCTGGGGCAGGAATATTGATGACCGCTACCGCCTTTTTCGGAATGAAAGCATTGATGCTCCTCAGCTTCATCGCTGTACCCATGATTACGATTTTAGGCAGCTTTTCTGTATTTAAAGCGACCGAAAGCATGGGTGGCTTGGAGCAGCTTCTGCAGCACGCTCCATCCGAGCAACTCGGACTTGCGGCTGCGCTTACGATCTGCATCGGATCCTTTATCAGCGCTGGCACATTAACACCAGACTTCACCCGTTTTTCAAAAACTAAAAAATCGGCCGTCACCAGTACCGTCATCGCCTTTTTCATCGGGAACTCGCTCATGTTCTTGTTTGGGGCCATTGGAGCGATGGCAACAGGAAAAGCGGACATCTCTGAAGTCATGTTCACACAAGGTCTGATTATCCCGGCGATTTCGGTCCTCGGCTTAAACATCTGGACAACGAACGATAATGCGCTCTATGCTTCTGGACTCGGCTTTTCAAGCATTACGAAAATCAGTAAAAACAAAGTAGTCATTTTCAACGGTATTCTCGGAACGTTGACGGCCATGTGGCTGTATAACAATTTCGTTGGCTGGCTCACAATGCTCGGCTCTGCTCTACCTCCGATCGGAGCAATTATCTTAATCGATTACTATCTTTATAGACGTAACCATTCAGCTGCTTTCGCCCAGCAGTCGTTCCAACAAGTAAAATGGACAGGCATCATTGCCTGGGCGGCAGGCGTCGCGGCAGCCCAATGGGTACCTGGCATCGCTCCCGTGAATGCCTTGATTACTTCTATTCTTGTTTATACCATCACATCTAAGTTGTCTGAACAATTCGCAGCTAACAAGATGAAAGAAGGAGAAGTTGCATGATTATTAAACAAGCTAAACTGCGAGGCAAGGAAGGTCTATGGTCCATCCGAATGGACCAAGGCATCATCCAGGAAATCTCGCAGGAACAAATAAATGAAGACGATTCAACCAATATTGATGCAGAGGGATCGCTCGTCCTCCCTCCTTTCGTAGAGCCTCATATTCACCTGGACACTACTCTCACAGCAGGAGATCCGGAATGGAACAAAAGTGGAACCCTATTTGAGGGCATACAGCGCTGGGCAGAGCGAAAAGACAAGCTCACCCATGAGGACGTAAAAGAAAGAGCCAAGCAAGCGCTTGAAATGCAAATAGGAAACGGCATTCAGTATGTCCGCACCCATGTCGATGTGACGGATCCTGAACTAACGGCTTTGAAAGCTCTTATAGAGGTAAGGGAAGAAATGAGTCAGGAAGTTGATCTTCAACTTGTTGCCTTTCCTCAGGAAGGCATCCTCTCCTACCCGAATGGCAAGGAGTTGCTGGAGGAAGCTTTGAAACTTGGGGCCGACGTCGTTGGCGCAATCCCTCACTTTGAATTCACCCGCGAGTATGGGGTCGAATCATTGAAGATCGCTTTTGACCTCGCTGAGAAATATGATCGATTTGTAGATGTGCACTGTGATGAAATTGATGATGAACAGTCGCGGTTCGTCGAAGTGGTCGCGACCGAAGCATTAGAAAGAGGGATGGGTGAAAAAGTCACGGCGAGTCATACAACCGCTATGGGTTCCTATAATGATGCCTACACGTCCAAGTTGTTCCGGCTCTTGAAGATGTCGGGCATTCACATCATCGCAAACCCGCTCGTCAACATTCATCTTCAGGGACGATTCGACAGCTATCCGAAGCGAAGAGGATTAACGCGAGTGAAGGAATTAAATGAAGCGGGCATCAACCTCGGCTTCGGACATGATGATATCTTCGATCCATGGTATCCGCTCGGAACCGGCAACATGCTTCAGGTTCTTCACATGGGGCTTCATCTCTCTCATCTGATGGGATATGATCAAATCAAACAGGGCATGGATTTCATTACTGAAAACAGTGCCCGCATTTTGAACTTGAATGAAGGATACGGTCTTGAAGCTGGACGTCCGGCCAACCTGATTATTCTTGATGCGGAAGATGAATACGAAGCGGTTAGAAAGCAGGCTGCCGTACGCTATTCAATTCGCCATGGCAGGATTTTGGCGGAAACGAAACCGAGTGAAACGACTCTGCATGTGAGTGAAAATTAGTATAATCGCATAAAGACCGGCTTGGAGGCCGGTCTTTTTTGTGGTCGGTATGCCGGTAGAGTACTTCTATGGTGCTTAAAAGTGTTCTATTAAAAACCCCAGACAGCCATGATGACGATGTAACCGATCGGCCACAGTCCATTGGCTATCCCGTGCAGGGAAGCAGAAACAGCTTTCGGAATCGGCATGTCAAAAAATAATACCGATACGAGAATACTTAGTACAAGGGTGAGAAAAGCGGCTAAGATCCCCTTCATTCTGAACCGTGTCAGCGCTAAAAAGAAGAAAAAGATAGGCAAAGCCGCGAATAGCGCAATTAAAAATACATTTCCAAAAGGGTCGTACTGTTGCAACCACATGGGCGATCAACTCATTTCTACGAGTAAACTAAGATGTTGGCTGGTTTTCAAAATTAGCGTTTAAGATTTCTTTAAGAACGTTAGCACTGTGATCGAATTGTTTTTGTTCTTGCTCATTTAAGCTGATTTCTACGATATTACGTATTCCTTTACGATTCACAACCGCCGGCACTCCAATAAAAACGTCCTCTGTGTTGTATTCTCCATTCATATAAGCACTTACAGTCAGGATACTGTTTTCATTGTTAAGAATCGCTTTGGTTATCCGAGTCAATCCCATGGCAATCCCATAATACGTAGCGCCTTTTTTCTCGATGATATGGTAAGCCGCATCACGCACATTTGTGAAAATCTCATCAAGGTCTTCCATGTTGTATTCTTCATGACGCTGGATGAATTCAAGTACAGGAACCCCGCCGATCGTTGCATGACTCCATACAGGTAATTCCGTATCCCCATGCTCGCCGATGATATTGGCGTGAACGTTAGATGGAGTGACATCGAAATATTCTCCTAACAGAAAACGGAATCGGCCAGAGTCCAGAATCGTGCCACTTCCGATCACGCGTTCTTTCGGTAGTCCACTGAATTTCCAAGTGGCATAAGTAAGAATGTCCACTGGGTTTGTGGCGACTAAGAAAATTCCCTGGAATCCGCTCGCCATGACATTGTCTACAATCGTTTTAAAGATCGCCAAATTCTTTTTCACAAGATCCAACCGAGTCTCTCCAGGTTTTTGATTAGCCCCTGCGCAAATACAAACGATGTCGGCATCTTTACAATCTTCATAGTGACCGTACCATGTTTTTGTTGGATTTGGAGCGAAGACTTTACCATGGTTCAAGTCCATGGCATCCCCCATCGCCTTGTCTTCATTTAAGTCGATGATGACGAATTCTTCGGTTACGGATTGATTCAGCATAGCAAAGGCATAGCTGCTTCCTACAGCCCCTGCTCCAATAAGTGCAACGCGGTTAACATGTTCTCTAGTCATATGAATTCCTCCTAAAGGATGATCATTTATTATATTTGTGAATCATTTCACATTTATATTGTGCAATATTTCACATTGTAGTTCAAGAGGTTTTGTGATGTTTTTCACAATGATTCTTACTTCAATAAAAGCAAGCGTTTTCTTGTTCACATTTTGTTCAAAAGCCTTGTTGTAAATGAAAATCATATTTGCTTGAGGGGAAATAAAAAAGGAAATGATTAGGGGTTATTCGAATAGATAGATAAGACCGATTATTTTTCAGCCACTAGTCGAAGAGGATACCTGATCATGAAACACTTTAAAAGCAAGCGTTATTGGATCCTCATGCCGCCTTTTTTTATCACGTTTGTTCTCCTGTATATTTTTCTTCCTTATCCGTATAAGCTCTATTCACCTGGTGTAATCCTTGTTTTTTGGATTGTCTATTATTTGTGGATCGATTTCGTGGTAAAAAAGCACAGAAGGGAGCGACGACAATCCTTGGATCAAGAATAAAAAAAGGAGGAAAAGCGGACACCCGCTCACCCTCCTTTTATAATGGTTCACTCAAAGGAGATCGTGTAAGAATTCCCCTTCTCCACGGACTTCTCCTTTTGAAAAACATCACTCGTGTTAACCGTAACCTTCTCCAGCGTTTCCTGATCGCCTTCTTCTAAAATGAAACCGAGCTGTCCTTTGCGAATTTCACCCGGGGCATAGTCTCCGTGCAATTCTTCCAAATAAAAATCATCTTGGAACCCTTTCTTCTCCCCTGTATTCGTCTCTAAGTAGGAGACAGGAGCGAAGTTCATCTGTTGATCTGAAGTGTTTTTGACCGTCACCCTAAGTTTCAAATAATTAAAACGGCTCTCTTCATGAGTAAATCCGTGAAAGAAATCGATCATGTCTGGTGATGGCTTGTAATGCATAAATTTCGCTTCATGAATAGTGACTGTCATCGGCCCTACATCGACCTGTTGTTCTTCTGGTGCATAGGCAAGCAGCTTGATTTTTCCGTCCTGATCACTATGTGTTGCGCCTAGTTCAGTCAGCTCGCTGTCATCCGGCGCCTGCGGGCTTTCAATAAATGTATCTTCAGAAGTTTCGTCAGTCGTCTCTTTTTTCTCTTTAGGTGCCTCGTTCTTATCTTCGGCAGCTTCTGTCTTCTCCTCGTCGGCTTCAGTATTCGTTTCTGTTTCCTCCGCTGCTTGATTCGCATCGCTCTCGCTTGTACAGGCCGTCATAAGGATCACCAGCAAAACCAGCCATCCGAATTTTTTCATGTCGATCCCTCCGTATGTAAACAAAGAGCCTCTGAGGATTCAGAGGCTCCTTCCCTTGCATTAGTCCTGGTCGTGGCCGTTTCCATGACCTTTGCCATGCCCTTTATCATGCCCTTTTCCTTTGCGGTCCGATTTCAACAGTTCAAACAATTTCTGTCCTGTTGCGCTATTCTCAATGGACCCGCTGAACTCCATTTTTTGTGGACCATACGCATAGATATTCACGTCTACACCGGTATGACCGCTTGTCGTCCAGCCTGTACCTGAGCGGACATCATAGATATGCTCAATCGCATTATCCACTTCGGTTGCATTAATTTCTCCATCTTCAGGCTGTGCCGCGTCTTTCACAGATTGGATTTCCTCAGCAGTCAATTCTAATCCGCTGTAAGAAATGAGTACGTCTTCTACACTTTCACCATCTGCGATTTGCGCCGCCATATAGTCAGGTGTCCGTTCTGCTGCATCAACCACTTCTGGATTGAATATATATTCCGATCCGCGTCCGATCGACATGCCGCCAGTCGAGTGGTCAGCCGTTGTTACGACAATTGTGTTCTCATCTTTTTTCGCAAATTCAATCGCTTCCTTGAAAGCTTCCTCAAAGTCTCTCATTTCACTCATAGCGGCAACGACGTCATTGTCGTGTCCAGCCCAGTCAATCTGACTGCCTTCAACCATAAGGAAAAAGCCGTCCTTATCATCGCGGAGTTTATCTAGGGCCGTTGTGGTCATTTCGCTAAGCGAAGGCGTCTCTTCGCTGCGGTCGATGGCTTTGTCCATTCCTTTTGGTGCAAAAAGTCCTAGCAATTGCTCGTTATCACTAGCTAACATTTCTTCTTTTGTCGTGGCATAGTCATAACCGTCTTGCTTGAATGCTTCGACTAGATTGCGGTCGTCACGTTCAAAATAGCTCGTTCCACCGCCAAGCATCACGTCGACTTTGTGCTCGCCGTTAACCATTTCATCATAGTAGTCATCAGCTATGTCATTGTAATTGTTTCGGGAAACATCGTGAGCACCAAAAGCTGCAGGAGTCGCATGGTTAATCTGTGAGGTAGAGACCAGACCTGTGGATTTTCCTTGTTCTTTTGCTTCTTCAAGAACCGTTTTCGTTTCTTCCTGGTCTAGATCGACGCCGATCGCTCCGTTATACGTCTTGATTCCAGATGCCATAGACGTTGCCGTTGCGGCTGAATCCGGAATATTCTCCTTAACGTCCCCTTCTCCTCCGTCAAAGTAAGGATCCCAGGAATATGTACGCTGCATACCTACGAAATATGGATCGAATGCCGTAGACTCCATTTCCTTCGTGGAAGGATCATCATTCATGTAGCGGAGCATCGTGGTGTAGGCAGGTCCCATGCCATCCCCGACCATAAAGATCACATTTTTCACTTCTGAATGGTTTTTCTTATCAGGCTTTGCATCAGCGGTCGGTACTTGGGTCGTTGCTACTCCCCCAATGACCAATGAACTGATCGCAGCAAAGGTGACAAGCTTACTTTTCGCCAATTTTTTTAACATCGTAAACCTCCTAAATAGTATTAAGGTCATCCTTATCTATTATTCTAGTCCTACCGTAGTGGGGTATACAACATGTCATTCTATTTATTTCCAATAGTTGATAGAGTTGGAATAATGAGAGAAGTCGCAGACACCTCCCTATTTCTCCAAAATTCTCTAATACTTTCGAATTATTTTATGAGCAGTTTTTTTGAAAAAGGAAGAGGGCGCAAAACGCTCTATGAAGCGAGTTTCACCGACATGGTTCGAGTAGCATGGACAATTAAATCTTCATAATAGCGTTTTCAAAACGAATTTTTTATTATAGAATACTTGTATACAAGTACACTGAAACGAAAAAAGAAGGTGAACAAATGAAAGAATCTCAAGAATTTCTATACCCTGCGAAGTGGTTAACGAAGGCCTCCACCGGTGAGAAGATTGCATGTGAACTGAGAATGCGGATGATTTCAGGCGTTATTGAAAGCGGTTCAACGCTTACGGAAAATCAGCTGGCTGCAGAGTTTGGCGTCAGCCGGTCACCTGTTCGTGAAGCTTTAAAAATACTAGCCTCTGAACATATCATCCGTCTGGAACGAATGGGAGCGGTCGTCCTCGGTTTGACCGATAAAGAAATTAACGAAATCTATGATGTGCGGCTGCTTATCGAAACCTTCGTGTTTGAACGGCTGGTCAAGCTTGATACAACCAATCTAGTGAAAGAGCTCAGCAAGATCCTTGAAATGATGAAGATCGCTGTGAAATATAAGGATGCAGAGGACTTCTCTTTCAACGACATCCTCTTTCATGAAACGATCATCCAGTCCATCGATCATTCACGGATTTCCATGATCTGGGATAATTTAAAACCGACGATGGAAAGCCGTATTTTGTTGTCCATGAGAAAGCGCTTCAAGGAAGACTACGAGGATCTTACAAGAATCGTAGATAACCATGAACTCTACATTGAAGCGATCAGCCAAAAAGACCGCGATCTGATGATCAAGTCCTTGCATCAGAACTTTGATGATGTACAGGAAAAGGTTGATGATCTCTGGAAATCCCAGCAGACCTTTTCCAAAGGATTAGAAAAAGAATAATAAATTTATAGTTGGAATCGAAACTAGAACACCCATTACTATCGATAAAATAACGTTCATGAAACAACATGAATAACTTGGAGGGAATTATAATGCCATTAGTCGTAGTAGCCATTGGAATTGTCGCCCTATTAGTCCTGATTATGGGACTTAAATTAAATACCTTTATCTCATTAATCATCGTATCCTTCGGTGTCGCCTTAATGCTCGGCATGCCGATGGGAGAAGTCGTTGAAACGATCGAAGCCGGACTCGGCGGAACACTTGGCCACCTGGCATTGATCTTCGGACTTGGAGCCATGTTAGGAAAACTGATTACGGATTCTGGCGGAGCCCAGCGCATCGCCATGACGCTCGTCAACAAATTCGGTGAAAAGAACATCCAATGGGCCGTTGTTGTCGCGTCGTTTATTATCGGGATTGCGCTCTTCTTTGAAGTCGGACTGGTCTTGTTAATTCCAATTGTTTTTGCAATGTCCAAAGAATTGAAAGTGTCTATTTTATACTTAGGTCTTCCGATGGCCGCAGCCCTGTCTGTCACGCACGGCTTCCTGCCTCCCCACCCGGGACCGACCGTTATCGCCGGGGAGTACGGTGCAGATATCGGAAAAGTACTCGTTTACGGAATCATTATTGCGATTCCAACCGTGATTATTTCTGGACCGATCTTTACGAAGGTCGCGAAAAAAATCGTACCGGAATCCTTTAAAAAATCCGGAAACATCGCTTCTTTAGGCGAACAGAAAACATTCAAATTAGAAGATACACCTGGATTTGGCATCAGTGTCTTCACAGCGATGCTTCCAGTCATCTTAATTGCACTATCTACTATTATTACGTTGATTCAAGAAACGATGGGCATTGAAGAAAATGGATTTACCCATGTCGTGAACTTAATTGGAAACGCATCCACCGCGATGCTGATCTCAATTCTCGTTGCCGTCTATACAATGGGAATCGCACGAAAGATTCCGATGAAAGACATCATGGATTCCTGCTCAACAGCGATTGCTCAAATCGGAATGATGCTGTTAATCATCGGCGGAGGCGGAGCCTTCAAGCAAGTCTTGATCGACGGCGGTGTTGGCGGCTATGTTGCCGAACTGTTTGAAGGTTCTACCATGTCACCGCTGATCCTTGCCTGGCTAATTGCGGCCATCCTGCGTATTTCTCTAGGATCCGCAACCGTAGCCGCACTCACCACTGTCGGATTAGTTGTTCCATTACTCGGCACATCCGATGTGAACCTTGCACTGATGGTGCTATCTACCGGTGCCGGAAGCTTAATCGCTTCTCACGTCAACGATGCCGGTTTCTGGATGTTCAAGGAGTACTTCGGCTTGAATATGAAAGAAACGTTCGCCACTTGGACGCTGCTTGAGACGCTGATTTCCGTTGTTGGTCTAGGATTTATTCTGTTGATGAGCTTGTTTGTGTAAGTGGAAAAAGTTCGTTCATCTCTTCGGAGAATGGACGAGCTTTTTTCTCATTCCTGGGGGTTGGTTGTTGCACCATTTGACCTTGCCCCCTAACGCCAAGCACACTCCTCAACCCGTTCTAATTGATAGGATGCCAGATTAATTGATAAGCTAACCTATACAAATGAAAGTCCATCCCCCTTTTTTAAGGCAGACGGACTTTTTCATTAGATATCATTCGACAAAATTGTGAAGTAGTTGACAAAAAACTAATCGTATATAATAATAGCTATTGAATTAGAATTATTATAGATTACTCACTACAATCTATAATTTATCCCTACAACATACCTACTAGGAGGATTTTTTTATGTCTCTAATCGGAAAAGAAGTACAACCATTCCAAGCGAAAGCTTTTAAACAAGGTGAGTTCGTCGACGTATCTCACGAAGATTTCAAAGGTCAGTGGAGCGTTGTTTGCTTCTACCCTGCAGATTTCTCTTTCGTATGCCCGACAGAACTGGAAGACCTTCAAAATAACTATGAAGCCCTGAAAGAACTAGGTGCTGAAGTATACTCTGTTTCTACCGATACTCACTTCGTACACAAAGGCTGGCACGACAGCTCAGAAAAAATCGGTAAAATCGAATACACAATGATCGGTGATCCATCTCAAACGATCTCCCGCAACTTCGACGTGTTAAACGAAGAAGCAGGTCTTGCGGACCGCGGTACATTCGTAATCGACCCAGATGGCGTGATCCAGACTGTAGAAATCAACGCAGGCGGAATCGGCCGCGATGCAGATACGCTTATCAACAAAATCAAAGCGGCTCAATACGTTCGTCAAAACCCTGGCGAAGTTTGCCCGGCGAAATGGGAAGAAGGAAACGATACCCTTACGCCAAGCCTTGATCTTGTAGGTAAAATCTAAGGAGTGTAGCTAAATGGTTCTTGATGCACAAATTAAGGCCCAATTAAACCAATATTTAGATTTGATGGAGGGCGACGTTGTACTGAAAGTCAGTGCTGGAGACGACGATGTCTCTAAGGAGATGCTCGGTCTTACCGATGAACTTGTCTCCATGTCCCCTCGCATTACCACAGAAAACGCACAACTAAAACGAACACCTAGTTTCAGCGTGAACCGTCCTGGTGAGGACACTGGCATTACATTTGCTGGTGTTCCGCTGGGCCATGAATTCACTTCCCTCGTCCTTGCTCTCTTGCAAGTGAGCGGGCGAGCGCCAAAAGCAGATCAAAGCGTAATCGACCAGATCTCCAACATCAGCGGCGAATTTCATTTCGAAACGTACGTGAGCTTAAGTTGTCATAACTGCCCTGATGTCGTACAGGCGCTGAACTTAATGAGCGTGCTGAACCCGAACATCACGCACACGATGATCGACGGCGCAGCCTTTAAAGATGAAGCTGAAAACAACAACGTCATGGCTGTTCCATCCGTTTATGTTAATGGCAAATTCTTTAAAGGCGGACGCATGACGCTTGAAGAAATCATCGGCGAAATCGCTGATGGACCGGACCCAGATGAGTTCAACAACAAAGACCCTTATGACGTCCTTGTCGTAGGCGGCGGTCCTGCCGGATCCTCTGCAGCGATCTATACCGCACGTAAAGGGATCCGCACCGGTGTGGTCGCGGAACGCTTCGGTGGTCAGGTTCAAGACACGCTATCTATTGAAAACTTCATCAGTGTGAAAAAGACAGAAGGACCGAAAATGGTCGCAAGTCTTGAAGAGCACGTGAAGGACTATAACATCGACGTTATGAATCTTCAGCGCGCCAGCCGTCTTGAGAAAAAAGACATGTTCGAGCTTGAACTCGACAACGGCGGCGTCCTGAAAAGTAAGAGCGTCATCCTTTCAACAGGAGCGCGCTGGCGACAGCTCGGCGTTTCTGGCGAAGCAGAATTCAAGAACAAGGGCGTCGCCTACTGCCCTCACTGTGACGGTCCATTGTTTGAAGGCAAAGACGTTGCGGTCATCGGTGGCGGAAACTCCGGTATCGAAGCAGCGATCGACCTTGCCGGAATCGTCAATCACGTCACCGTTCTTGAATTTGGTGCTGAACTGAAGGCTGATGAAGTGCTGCAAGAGCGCGTAAACAGCCTGCCAAACGTAACGGTTATTACCAACGCACAAACGACTGAGATCACCGGTGATGAAAACGTCAACGGCCTTACCTACATCGACCGTGCTACGAACGAAGAGAAGCACATCGAACTTGAAGGTGTATTCGTCCAAATCGGCCTTGTACCGAACACCGAATGGTTAGGCGACACCGTTGAACGTACGCGTACAGGTGAAATCGTTGTCGATAAACACGGCGCAACCAACGTTCCTGGTCTGTTTGCAGCAGGAGACTGCACAGACAGCCCGTACAACCAGATCATCATTTCGATGGGTGATGGAGCGAATGCTGCGTTAGGTTCATTTGATTATCTAATCCGAAATTAATCCCTATAAAATAAAGAAGAATCCGTCCATTTGGGTAGAAGTGGACGGATTCTTTTTTTATGAAAACCTTTAATAGTAAACAAGCCAATCATGCCGCATCAGAATAAATGGTAGAATATATGAAGAATAAGATTTCAATGAGGATGTGTACAATGGAGATTACCCCTTATCGTTCTGCCGGACGTTTACTATTGAATATGACAAAAGATGAAGTCCAATCACAACTGAAAGAAAAACCAAAGTATGTTATAGATGATGATGGTCCAACTGAACATTATACAAAAGCTGGATTACTTGTTCACTACAGCCCTGATGGCAATCGCAGCAGAGTGTTTGAATTTGTGGATCACAGTAAACCCGAGATTAATGGTATCCGCTTTTTACATATGAAAGCTAAACAAGCACAAAAGGTGTTGAAAAAAATTGATCGTTCAGTCACTGAAGTTGCCGATACGTATATATCGGAAAAGCTGGGGATCAGCTTGTATATGTTAAATGATAGAGTCGAAACGTTGTTAGTTTTTGAAAAAGGTTATTATGATGAGATGTTTCGATTACTAGAAGAATTAGAAAATGAATAGGAACAACGACGGCTTTGATCATCCAGCGTACATAAGGAATTAAAAAGTAGGTGAGAACAATCAAACCTTTAAGATTACCGTTTAAATGAGCGGTTGTTTTATTGGGCATATTCCAATTATTCACGATTTATAAAAGTTGGGATGATCATTTAACGCTGACCCTAATTTCCGCCTTTATTCTCATAGGCTGTATTGTTCTAATTGCGACAGATCGTTCATCACGAAAAGAATGATCAACATGATTTGGTAAAGAAGTAAGGTTCGAATCCTGTAGTAGCCTCCCCCTCCCCTTCCAATAAAAAAACACATACTCTGTAAAGTTACCAATTCTGTCACCACTTATCTAATGAATTCCACCGCCTCATTTACTATACTAGGTATGAATGACTGCATAGAGATGGAGGATGAATGTGACTACAACAAAGAAAGAATTCAACTATGTACCTTGGGTTGTCGGCTTATCGATCGCCATCAACGCGATTGTCGTCGCCCTGTTATTTATACCGAAGTTTGAACCGCAAACGGGCTTTGATGTGACGATCCTGCCGCTGCTGAACGCTGTATTAAACTCGTTTACGTTCGTGTTTCTATTAGCGGCTTTGTATATGATCCTTAAGAAAAATGTGAAGTGGCATAAACGCTTTATCTTTGCTGCCTTCACAACAACGGCTTTATTTCTTGTTTCCTATTTAACGTACCACTCCATGGCTTCCTCGACGTCCTATGGCGGCGAAGGCATCCTGCAGACCATCTATTACTTTATTTTGATCACCCATATTATGCTTGCTGCTGTGATCGTGCCGCTTGCGTTACTAACGCTTGCCCGTGGATTGACGATGAAGGTGGAAAAGCACCGTAAGATTGCCCGCTGGACGATGCCGTTATGGCTATATGTAAGCTTAACAGGGGTGCTCGTGTACTTGATGATTTCCCCTTATTATTAAAGATTAATGATGAGAATAAGTTACCCCCCTGGTTGTAAAAAACAACCAGGGATTCTATCAATCATTTATTTTCTAAGGCGGCGCGAAACTCTTCAAAATTGATATATTGAATACTCGTGATTTTACCCTCTTCATTCGTTTGTGCGTGACCCTTAGCATTCATTGTTTTACTTTCATTCCTTTTATTATGCGTATAAGATACGTTCACAGTGAATTTGTAATAGCTTTCTCTTTCTTCAAGCGTTATATCTTCAACTTTTAACTCATAATCATTTTCTTGCGCGATTCGTAGGAAATGAAATGTCCCGTTCGTTTCTACACTTAGGTACGGTTTGATATGCTTCACTTTATATTCACCGAGCTTCTCGGTGAACTCTTTCAAATCTCCCTCAGAACCAGGACCTTTTAGTAACTGTTCTTGTTCCTCACTAGGTCCATTCAAGAGTTCATTTAAAAAGCTTCGAATGTTTTGTTCGCTATCGTTTTCGTCTGCATGGGTTCCTGTTTCTTCGGAATTTGTGCAGCCCACAGATAGCAGTAGAATTCCTAACACCAATAAAGGCTTCAAGTGTTTCTTGATTTCCATAAACGAACACACACCCCTCCGACCCATTTTTTGATCATTGTTGATCCATACATACGAAAGAGAATTTTATTTTGTTTCAAAATATCCCTTATTTCAACGATGGCTGAGTTTATTATCTAAAACCAGGATGCGAAACCTCAAACCACATCGCGTATATTTCAAGACTTAAATTATCTGAATTTTGAAACCAATTAAAGTTCTTTCCGTAAATAAATAAAGATATAAATCTCAACGGTTGAAACTGCAGGCTAGTTGTTCCACCAATATGCAAATTCAAGGAGGGAATGTTATGGCTGAAGGATTTTTTCTACTATTAATTGTGTTAACAACTGTTGTGATCATCGGTAAAAGGAAAAAGAAAAAGTAATGAATATAACCTTAAGTAACCCTTGATTACCCTGTAATAAACTTTATCATCAAAAATTTCGATCCTTTCTAAATAAGACAATAAAAAAACAGAACGCCTGGCATTCAAATCCAAGCGTTCTGTTTTCTGTTTTTACTGTTATTTACTCATTAGCGGGAGTGCACCGGAAGTGGCGCATGTTCAGAAACAAAGCCTCTGTTTACAAGCTCCTCCCAGAACTCTTTCGGAATGTCTCGCTGGATCATTTCCAGGTCCTCTTTAATGCGATCCGGACGTGTAGATCCAGGAATTACGGATTTCACCGCCGGATGTGCAATTGAGAACTGCAGCGCAGCCGCTTTTAATGGAACATCATATTTCTGGCCAATCTCTTTTAGCTGATTAACCCGACTAATTATATCGGAACCAGCTTTTGCATAATTGTAATGATCGCCGCCAAGTAATACACCAGAGTTATACGGACTGCCCACAACAATGTCGACGTCCTTCTCTTCGGCGGATTTCATCATGCGCTCTAATGCGCGGTCGTGATTAAGAAGAGTGTACTGTGTCGCGGATAAGCAAACATCCGGACGCGTCTCTTCAAGCTCCATCGCAAGCTCGATTGGTTCTGTCGTATTCACGCCAAGTCCCCATCCACGAATCACACCCTCTTCACGAAGTTGAGAAAGCACACGAAAGGCACCTTTTCTCGCTTCATCGAATTTAGCGATCCACTCGTCACCGTGAAAATCAGGTGACACATCGTGAACGAAGACCATGTCTAATCGATCGGTCTTCAGACGTTCAAGACTTTGTTCAATCGACCGTTTTGTCGCGTCTTCGGTGTAATCCGTGATCACCTTGTTGGCACGGGCATCCTCGAACAGCCCTTCTTTTTCCTCCGTCTCCTCGGTAATATAGCGGCCGACTTTCGTGCTTAACACATATTCATCGCGATCATAATGAGAGAGCACTTCACCAAGACGCATCTCAGCTAAGCCTGCACCGTAAAAAGGAGCGGTATCAAAATATCGTACGCCCTGATCCCAGGCGGTTTGAATTGTCGTCTGTGCTTCTTCTTCAGGGACGGCCCTGAACATATTTCCTAAAGGAGCTGTACCTAGTCCTACTCTATGTTTTAAAGCATCTTCAAGAGATTTCATGAGTTGATTCCTCCTTAGTAAATCCTATAGTTTTATATCCATTCATAGGAAAAATCAAACATCTCAAGCCTACTGCCATACCTCATCAGCAATACTCACGACATGGCGGATTTTCTCCCACTGCTCATCTTCTGTAATCTTGTTGCCCTCTTCGGTTGAAGCAAATCCGCACTGAGGACTCAAGCATAGCTGACTCACCGGTACAAAATCGGACGCTTCTAGTATACGGTTCTTCACGTGATCCGAATCTTCAAGCTCGCCGAATTTCGATGTGATCAATCCGAGCACAATGGAAAGGTCCGGTCGGTTCACATGACGAAGGGGTTCAAAACCGCCAGAACGCTCATCATCGAATTCTAAGAAAAGTCCATCGACCTTAAGCCCGTCAAAGATCGTTTGCGATACCGCTTCATAGCTGCCACTCGTCATGAAGGTCGACTGGAAGTTCCCACGGCAAATGTGCATCGTCACCGTCAGATCCTCCGGTCGTTTCGCAATCGATTCATTGACCACGCGTGCACACAGTTCAGCAACTTCATCCGGGTTTTGTCCCTTCTCTTCAACGGACGCTCGTCCTTCCTCAGAAAAGAACGTCGCCCATGAAGTGTCATCGAGTTGCAAGTAGCGGCATCCTTCCTCATAGATTCTTTCAATGAAGCCTTGATAGGCAGATACCAGGTCTTTGACGAGGTCTTCTTGATTGTCATAGACGCCCTCATCAATCTTGGCACGAAACAAAAGCATATTTGGACTTGGAATCGTCAGCTTCGCCACCGCATCGCCTGCGATTTGGTTCAGGAAGCGGAAATGCTCGATCATATAGTGATCGGTGAACCCGACTTTTCCCGTCACTTTAATGCCGCGTGCTTTTGTTTCTACTCCATCAAACTGCAATCCTTGCTCCGCATCATAGCCTTCAACGCCATCCAGGCCTTCGAGAAAATCAAAATGCCACCAGCTCCTGCGGAAGTCGCCATCGGTTACGGCTTTTAATCCAGCATTCTTCTGCTTTTCTACTAATTTAAAAATCTCTTCATCTTCGATTTTCTTCAATTCCTGTGCGGTAATTTCACCTTTCGCTCTTTGCGCCCGGGCCTCTTTCAGGCGCTCCGGTCGCAGGAAACTCCCCACGTGATCTCCTTTGAATGGTGCGCGCTTCACTTCTGTTGAACTAGACATTTGAACATTCCCTCTTTCTTTTTATGTATTTAAAAATAAAAAAGCCCCGCTTCTCGATAAGAAGAGGGGCTGAAAATCATAACGAACCATTTCTCTTCTTATCTATAAGCTTTACGCTTCTGGAATTAGCACAGTACTTCAAGCCTGCTGCTAAGGTTTCGTCGGGCCAGTCCCTCCACCTTTCTCGATAAGAGATGTTGTATTTAACTGTTATGGATTACTATACAGGAAGAACCCAAAAAGTGGCAAGAGTAAGACCTTAATCCAACTGTTTGATGATCTTAGCTGGTTTTCCTCCGACCACTACGTTATCTGGTACGTCTTTTACGACAACAGCTCCGGATGCGATGACCGTATTGTCGCCAATAGTCACCCCCGGATTGATCACTGCTCTTCCCCCGATCCAAACGTTATCACCAATCGTTACCGGTTTTGTAAATTCAATTTCTGAGATTCTTTCTTCTGCATTGATGGGGTGAGTATTCGTATAGATATGTACGCCGGGAGCGATCATGCAATTCTTCCCGATCGTCACTTTCCCTCCATCTAGGATGGTACAGTCGAAGTTCGCATAGAAGTTCTCTCCGACATGAATGTTATAGCCATAGTCGCACCGGAACGTTGATTCCGCATAGATTTGTTCTCCAGTCGATCCTAGTAATTCCTTTAATAAAGATTCTCTCTTTTCTTCTTCTACTTCGCTCGTGTCATTAAAAGAGCGAACCAAAGTCCTTGCTCTCGCCCGGTCTTTTGCTAATTCTTTATCACCTGGAAAATACAATTCTCCGTCTATCATTTTTTCTTTTTCTGTTTTCACTACGGTTCCTGCCTTTCTTTTAACGATTCTTAGACTTATTCATAAAAAAATAACCTTCAATCTAATGATAGATTAAAGGTTTTGTTAAAGTTATTCTAGCGTGATATTTACTAATTTTTCATGGTCTTCTCTTATAGATATATAACACCATTGAGTTTCCTACTTCTTTTAACTATAGACGGTGTCTTTTTCTTCCTTTTGATCTAGACCTAGCGTCTCTGCAGTCGACAATTTAATTTCATCAATCATCTGCGGATTCTGCATCAGTGACAAGCCATAAGAAGGAATCATATCAATCAACTTAGACTCCCACTCTTTGATATGCTGCGGGAAGCAATTTTCCAAGACTTCAAGCATCACGTTAACGGCAGTAGAAGCCCCTGGTGAAGCCCCAAGCAAGGCAGCGATTGATCCATCCTCTGCACTCACAACTTCCGTACCAAACTGAAGCGTTCCTTTTCCGCCTTCTTCTGTATCTTTAATCACTTGCACGCGCTGACCTGCAACGACTAAATCCCAATCTTCGCTTTTCGCGTCCGGTATAAATTCGCGGATCGCTTCCATACGTTGTTCCTTCGATTGCAATACTTGCTGAATCAAGTACTTCGTGAGTGGCATTTGTTTTGCGCCTGCGCCTACCATCGTTAAGAGGTTATCCGGTTTGACGGAGTTCACCAAATCCATCAACGAACCTTCTTTTAAGAACTTAGGCGAGAAGCCGGCGAACGGCCCGAATAGCAATGATTTCTTGCCATCAATATATCTTGTATCAAGGTGCGGTACAGACATTGGCGGAGCGCCAACAGGAGCTTTTCCGTACACTTTCGCCTCATGCTGTTCAATGACTTCCGGGTTATTGCAGACCATAAACTGTCCGCTTACAGGGAAGCCGCCAATTCCTTTTCCTTCTGGAATGCCGGATTTTTGCAGTAAATGTAAAGCTCCGCCACCGCTACCAATAAACACAAAGTCTGCCGTTTCGCATGCGAGTTTTTCGCCAACGGTGTCGCGAACGGTCACTTCCCATTTTCCGTCCTCGGTGCGCTTAATATCTTCAACACTATGATTATAGTTCACTTCAACACTACTATTTTCCAGATTGTCAAACAGCTTACGGGTTAACGCTCCAAAGTTCACGTCTGTTCCCGTATCCATTTTAGTTGCCGCAATCGGATCCTTCGTTTTGCGGTCTTTCATAATCAACGGAAGCCATTCCGCCAGTTTTTCAGGGTCATCCGAAAATTCCATCTCTTTGAACAATGGATTGTTCGACATGGTTTCAAAGCGTTTCTTCAGAAAGTTTACATTGTCTTTCCCGTGTACGAGGCTCATATGAGGCAGGGGTCTGATAAACTCTTTCGGATTGCTCAGCTTGTTGTTATTGACTAGATAAGACCAGAACTGCTTTGACACCTGAAACTGTTCATTAATTTTAATCGCTTTACTTAAATCAATCGATCCGTCAGGCTTTTCTTTCGTGTAGTTCAGCTCGCACAACGCGGCATGTCCTGTTCCTGCATTGTTCCACTCGTTAGAGCTTTCTTCTCCCGATTTTCCTAGCTTTTCATATACTTTAATATTCCAGTCCGGTACTAATTCTTTCAGAAGCGACCCTAAAGTCGCACTCATGATTCCAGCGCCAATTAAGATCACGTCTGTCTTCATTTCTCTGCTGTTCATTTTTACCATCCTTATTAATTGGAGTTTGCCGGAAAGGTGCAATCGTCATTTGGACACACCTCTCCTACTATTTATATACCCACTATTCCTATGATAACGCTTTATAGATTAAAAAGTCACGCTTCTCTAATAATTATACACTATTTTAGGCTGGAAAAAAAAGAGAGTCATAGTCTGATAGCCTTAATCACCTGTCAGCACGCCTGTTTCAGTGAAACTCAGGAATTTTATTTCATCCTTCATCATTGAAAAAAGAAAAACAGACTCATCTTGAAAAAGCTTTCTAAACAACAAAGACCTTCCCTTTAAAAAAAGGAAAGGCCAGTGATTATCCCTCCATCCAATATGGAGGCTTATTGAAAGCTTTATAAATCGTTTCTTCATAATCACGATTGATGGTAAGGTCGGGGTGGTAAGCTGGTGCTTTCACGAATGATTCTTTTTCTACAGAAATATGGAGACTCTGATCTGCCCAGTCCACATCCGTAATCCAGTCCGTAGATACCAGTACCTTCTTATCTTCTTCAACCTCGGAGCGGATGACCACATAACGGACTTTCCACGTCTCATCATCGATAAGAAAGCTATCGACTTCGCCAGCTTCTCCATTATAAGTAGAAACGCGATACCCTATAACCTCAGTTGTTTTTCTAACATGAGATTCTTCTGCTTCTTCTTCTGTCATTTCCTGGATCTCCTGCTGCACCAGCTCAGATGGATAAAAACCTGGACCCCATATCCCTGGTTCTCCCCAATAATTCCCCCAGCCAAAGAACTGGTTCATTCTTGCTTCCTCGGCGCGGGATACAGGCTGCTCTGTATCAATATCCGGACTATTCTTCACTTGCTCTTTAGTAAGCCCGACAGAGATATGATCGGCCTGGTGGTTGATATTTTCAATGGAAATGGGCGATAGCAGCACTTTTCTCCCTGGCAGCCACTTCCGTGTATCTGCTACAAGATAACGGACCGCCCATTTTTCGTCATCGAATAAAAACGCATCAACCTGGCCCAGTTCATCATCTGTGGCATGAATGCTATAACCTTCTATATATTTTTCATTATGAAGCATTCGATCCCTCCTCCCTTTCAAGACTGATTCCCAAAATTTAATAAACCTACACCCCTCTTCAAATTCGAAGAAGTAACATTTCTTGTCGGTCTTCCCTTTTTTATAGTAATGGTTAAAACACACACCTCTATTACGTTGAAAAAATGTATGCGTTACTCTTGGACGCTTTATATAAAGTTTTATTGGGTAATAATGGTTATGGTATTCTATTAATTAGAGATCATTTTCTTTGAAGGATATAAAATATTCTTGCTGTATCCCCCTGGAATCGGTAGTGGAGACTGCTAAATTCATAGTATGAAAGGGTGTTGATATGCATAAAGAGACCCTAATAAATAAAATCGAGAATATAAGAACGGCTTCCAACAACGGTGTACGTGCGCCCCACAAACCATTACTCCTCCTCTATGCACTGGGGTGCTATCACCAGGGGCGTACATCAATTCCTTTCAAAGAAGCACATCCAAAATTAAAATACCTTCTCAAAGAATACGGACGTCCAGTCAAGCAGATCCAGACATCTAATCCGTTTGTCCGTTTGAAAAATGATGGCATCTGGGAGATTGCCCCCTATGTGAACCACACTTCCAACTTTTCGGATCAAAAGCTTTTAAGAAACCAAACTCACGGATCGTTTACTCCTGAAGTCCTGAATTTACTGGATATGCACCAGGATCTACATATAACGATAGCTATGATCATTTTAGACCTTCATTTTCCTGAAACTTATCACGAGGAGTTACTTGAAGAGATTGGACTTGCGATAAACTATGGGATCAGGATGTTTCGCAAACGGAATTCCACCTTCCGGAAAAGGGTTTTACAGGCTTATGAAGACCAATGTGCCGTTTGTGGATTTCATGCCTCGATTCATAACAAATCCATAGGCTTAGAAGCAGCGCACATTAAATGGCATCAAGCTTATGGACCGGATACAGAATCCAATGGTCTTGCGCTTTGTTCCCTCCACCACCGTTTATTTGATAAAGGGATCTTCACCATTGATCAGGATGTTATATGGATCTCCCCTGTTGCCAAAGGCGGAGGGATGTTTAAACAAATGGTGACTGATTTTCATCGATGTAAAATACACAAACCTCAATCCTCGCTATACCTTCCTAATCCAGACTTTACCGCCTGGCACGTACAGGAAGTATTCAAACAATATGAAGCAAAATAAAGCCCTGATCCAAAAAAAGGACCAGAGCTTTATTTATGTGATACCTACAAAAGCAACAAGGTCAGTCCAGGTGCCACAATCGATACGATCACAGAACTCAAGACCATCGCAACTGTACTGATCGATCCTTCCAGCGCGTCCCGTTCCATTGAAGCGGCTGTACCGATCGCGTGGGAAGCACTGCCCATCCCTACGCCACGGCCGACGCTGTGCGTCAGGCCACTGTAGCGCATGACAAGCGGGTGAATCAACATCCCGCCGATCCCTGCAATCATGACAAACACCGCAGTGAGCGGCATCACCCCTCCGGTCGATTCAGAGATCGACATCGCCACAGGCGTTGTGACCGATTTTGGCACAATGGAATGGATGATTAGATTGCTGAACCCCGCCCATTTACTAAGCAATAGGCCGGAACCGATTCCAACCACCGCTCCGACCGTTGTTCCCGTAACAATCGGGACGAACATCTCCTTCAAAACCTTTCTATACTGATAAAGCGGATAGGCAAGCGCCACAACGGCCGGACCTAAGAGACGATCGATCCACTTGCCCCCTATCATGTAGGTTTCATAGGGAACTTGAAAAAGCAGCAGGAATACGATCACTACCAAAGTCGAGATAATGACTGGGGTCGTGTAGATCCTGCGATGTTGCCGGTAAAGGTGGAGAGAAGCGATGTACGAAACAATGGTGAGTACCATCATAACCAAAGCCAACAGGATCTGAATCATGCTTCTTCCCTCCTTCTGACCATCCACTGGGTGACCAGTCCAGCCAACGCCATCACAAGCACCGTGCTCAACAGACCGATTCCAATGAGCAGCATGCCTTTGCCTTTAAACACATACGCATAGCTGATGATCCCGACCGTCGCGGGAATGAAAAAGAAAGGCAAGTGGCGGATCATGAACGTGATTCCTCTTTGCAAGAGCCATTCTGGAACCACCTTAAATGAGAGTAAGATAAACAATAAGATCATTCCGATGACACTGCCGGGAATGAAGAGGTCGAACAGATTCTGTATCCCTTTGCCGATTAAATAGATTCCATACAATAGGGCAATTTGTGTAGGTATGATGATTCCGTTATGCAACATAAATCCTTCTTTCTATTGAAAATGCCAGATGAGGCCTATCATTTTTATTTTCCTCACTATGATAACTCTATTTCCAATAGATTTACAGGGGTAAAAATCGCGGTTAATCCTTTGGGAGAGAACGGATGTAGAGCTATCATTAATAGAAAACGATTACATAATTCTAATGAAGATGCATCCACTTGGAAATTATCAACGTCACCCCGATCTTCCCCCGTCGGAAATACCCTTCTTGATAAAAAAAGCTGCCCCCGTAAAGAGAGCAACCTTTTTTACTTCATTTCTTTGTTTCTAAAAAATCGCGCATATAACGGTTCACCACTTCCGGCTTTTCGTGATGCGGGGCATGGCTTACCCCTTCCATTCGGTGAACAGTAAGGTCACGCACATAGTCTTCCACCCCATCCAAGTTGCTGTTTTCAAAAGCGGGATCCGCATCGCCCCAAATGATTAACGTCGGGGACTCAAACATTTCATAAGGCAATTCCAGCGGCTTTTTAACATGCTCCTCAAACGGATAGAAAGAAGCCGCACGGTAATAATTCAGCATCGACTTCATCGCCTCCGGCTGCATCCACGAATCTATGTACTTCTGTTCATCTTCTTTGGACAAATACCCTTTTCTCCGTCCAGGTATTGTCATCATTTTTCTTAACCGCTCGGCGTTGTTTTCCAGCAGTTTGTCATGAGAGTCAGAGCGCTGGAAGTAGCCCATATAACTGCTTGCTTCCCGCTGCCCGGGATTCTCCTCTAGTTCCCGTCTAAATGTGTACGGATGAGGAGCATCGAACATGATCAGTTTCTTAATGTATTCAGGTTCCGTATAAACAAACTTCCACGCAATCGCACCGCCCCAGTCATGAGCGACTAATATGCATTCCTTCTCTCCAAAAGCTTCAATCAGCTGCTTCACGTCCTCAACCAGGATGGACATATCGTAAGAGGAAACCCCTTCTGGCTTATCTGACAGATTGTACCCTCTCATATCCACCGCAACAACTCGATAATCCTTCGAGAATTCCTCCAATTGATGATGCCAGTTGTACCAGAAGTAAGGGAAACCATGGAGAAACAGCATAAGTTCGCCTTCTCCTTCTGTGACATAATGAAGATTGACGTCATTGACTTTCACATAGCCTTCTTTCATGATCTCTACCACCCTTTCTACACATATTTCTATCATCGAGACACTTTACTCTTCTTATGTTGTATTCGCAATTTTGAGGTCTCACATTTTGGAAAATTAGGAAATACAACCTAATAAAAAAAGCCCTCCTAAACTTTGTCTGGGAAGGCCAATCTATGTTCTATGTTCAAATTCAACTATCCACAAATGGCTTTCGTTGCAGCTGCACAGCCAAGACTGCCAATCATATCTCAGATACCTGCAATGGCTACACCGCCAACACCTGAGGTAACTCCGAGCGCTCCTGCGAGAGCGTAACATCCAACACTACCTCCCGCTCCGCATAAAGCAGTGATCGCGTATTCACAAAAACCTAAGCTTTGCATTTCGTTTCCATTGGATTGTTTTCCAAGTATTTCTTAAATCTTTCCATTCGCGTCTGTTTGGATTTGTTCTTGTTTTGTAATTCGATTGCTGCAAAGTGATAACGAACCCTACTCTCCGAAGTATAATAGTTATCTACCCATAAAAAAGTCTCCCTATTCCAAAAGAATAGGAAGACGAGCTTTATTACTAGGATTGTATTTTCAATCCTACTTTAAAAGTGCCTGCCCCCACTCTGTTAAAGTATTAACGCCATAGTGGGCAGGCACTTTTTTCTGTGAAACTAACTCCTCTCCCTTTTACAAAAAAAAGCAGAAACCCCTCATCTGGTTTCCACTTTTTCCTTTTAAGGCATCCGTTCTCTCTATCAAATCACCAATCGAAATGGTATATATGCTGAATTTCCTTCCGCTTCAAACGCTCATTTTAAGGTTTAAAACTGTCTCCAGCCACCTAATTGTGATATGTCCTCGGCCGAATGTTCTGCATACCCTTCACAAATAAATCCTGACACCTCGTTCCCATCTTGAAGTTCCACTTTTCCTATCCCTAAAGGAGCAGGGATAGAAGTGATAAATTGACCTAAGGATTTGAGAGGCATTTTCCATACTTCCACTTCAATACTCGTTCCACTCTCTGACTGCTTAATCATTCCCGGTTTGGAAGGATGACCAGGCAGTTTTATAAGCTGGTAGCTGGGAGCCGTTTTCTCTTCTTTTACAAACTGAGCGCCGCATTCAATCATTTGTTCTTCTAAAGGGTAGCCTCTCATATGAAGACCACATACCACGAAGTCGATACTGTCCTCACTCATAAGTGGCTTTTTATGTGTCGAGGAAGAGTTCATAAATAAATCTGCCGCTTCAACCATTAATGCTTCCTGGTCGGACAAACTAAACAGCGTAACTCCAAACGGAAGGCCGCCAGCCGCTTCGCCTGAAGGAATTGCCACTGCAGCCAAATCGAGCAGATTGCAATGATTCGTATAACGGCCCATATCACTGTTCGTTGATACAGGATCACGTCTGACTTCTTCCCTTGTCCACGTTCCTCCGCAAGTAGGCATGACCAGAACACAGTCTTGAAGCAACTCTTCTGCTTCCCGTTTTAATGATTGCAATTGATGGATCGCACCAAACAAGGAAGCTGCATCATACTGGTCAGGAGCACCCGAACGCAAGACTTTTTCTGTCACCGGATGGACAGCATTTGGGGTTGATTCTATAAACTTCCCTAAAGCGGCCCATCTTTCTGAAATCCAAGGCCCTCCATAGAGAATTTCTGCAGCTTGTTGAAATAATTTTGTATCCACATACTCTATAGGAATATGAAGTGTTTTTATTTTTTCCACAGTCTCTTCCCATGTTTTCTTATATTCGCGTTCATAATTTCCATAAAAATCAAGGGGCTCACTAGGAAGACAAATCTTCTTTAAATTCGATTCTTTTGATACGGGCATCTCTTTCGACCATGGATCAGAAGCGTCTTTTGTTCTTACCTGCTTATCAACAACAAGCGCGTCATTCAACGTATGAGCAAATATAGAAACTGTATCGATGCTTTCACAAGCTGGGACCACCCCTTTTTTCGACCAGGCTCCTAAACTAGGTTTATATCCTACTAGATTATTCAAGGCCGCCGGAACGCGCCCGGAACCGGCCGTATCCGTTCCTAAAGAGAAGGCAGCCTGGCCCCGGGCGACTGCTACAGCCGAGCCTGAACTCGAGCCGCCGCTGATCATTTCCTCACGAATGGCGTTGTACGTTTCTCCATATGGACTTCTTGTTCCTACAAGCCCTGTTGCGAATTGGTCAAGGTTGGCTTTTCCAACCGGAATAGCCCCGGCACGAATCAATCGGTCTACGACGGTTGCATGTTCTTTCGGTATATAAGCATAGTCCTTGCATCCGGCTGTCGTGGGCACATCTTTTAAATCAATATTGTCTTTGATGGCAAAGGGTATCCCCCATAGAGGAGCCTCAGCTGGGTCGATGAAGGATAAACGTTCTAGATAATATTCAATCCGCTCCATACTAGGCGGAGTGATCCATATGTTCATGGATTCCTCCTTCTTAGAACGATCTATAATTTCATTGATCACTTCACGAGGTGTGACTTGCCCTTTTTGGTAATTTTCCTGTAGCCAATGAATGGTCAACCCCTTAGGAATCGTACTCAATGGACGGACACCACACTTTCTTTTTCTTCCTTAATACTTGCGATCACCTGTCCCGCTTGCACTTGATCCCCAGGATTCACCTTCACAGAAGCGATATAACCGTCGCAGGGGGCCTCTTGTGGGAACTCCATTTTCATACTTTCTTCTATTATAAGAACATCGCCTTTTTGTACGTAATCCCCTGGAGAAACGAGTACTTTCCATACACTACCGGGCATCTGGCAGCGGGAAGCTTTTTCTCCATCCGGAATCTCATCCTCGATGATGGATCCGCCAGTATCTTCTTCTCCCACATGCTCCGCAATACCGAGTTCCTTCCATCTTTCTCTTTCGGCTTGGAAAGAAGCTTGCTGGTGGTCCTTAAATTCCTTCGCACTTTCTTTAATCGATTCCTGAAACTCTAAGTACTCCCCAAGGTTAAAAGTCGTTTCTGTAATATCCGCTTCAAAACGACCGCGCAAGAAGTCTTCGCGTAATTCCATTAATTCGTCCGGTTCCACTGGGTAATATTGAATCTGATCAAAGAAACGCAAGAGCCATGGCTTTCCAGGTTCAAAGCTTTCCGTAGAACGCAGTGGGTTCCACATTTGAATTGTCCGTCCAACAAATTGGTATCCGCCAGGACCTTCCATACCATAGACGCACATATAGGATCCTCCTATCCCAACAGCGTTCTCTGGCGTCCAAGTTCTTGCTGGATTATATTTCGTTGTGACCAGTCGATGCCTGGGGTCTGTAGGAGTGGCAAGTGGTGCTCCTAAATACACATCACCAAGACCGAGAACAAGGTAATTTGCATCGAAGACGATCCTTTTCACTTCTTCTATACTCTCAAGGCCATTAATACGTCTGATAAACTCTAAATTATCAGGACACCACGGCGCATCCGGGCGAACATTCTGCTGATAACGTTCGGTTGCTAACTGGGTTGATGGATCATTCCAGGATAGCGGAAGCTTTACTATTCTTGAAGGAACCTCAATGGACTCAAGCGGAGGCAATTGTCCATCAATCTCAAGCACTTTTTGACTTGCTTCCTTTACAGACATTTTTAATGGATCAATGTGAATCTGGAGCGAGCGAACACCAGGAGTCATCTCTATGACTGGAAGACTATTTTGTGATTCTATTTCTTCCATTAATACTTGCACCTGAAAACGCAGCTTTAAGTCAAGCTCCATTTCCCCATACTCAACAAGGAGGTATTCATCTCCACTGCAGCGAATCGTGATAGGGAATCTTCGATTCGTTTCTTCATATTGAAATATCGGATAATTGGAGGTGAGATTAGGATTCGGTGCTGGAAGAGTATCCTCTGAAAGGTCCTGACTATCTCCCTCTCCAATGCTCGCAAGTTTATCTTCCTGATCCTGCCGAAGATTATTTGCTTCTTCCATACTTAATAGTTGAAAATGTATGGTATCCCCCGGGTAAAGCTGACCAACTTTCCAAAACTCAGCAGAAGCTGTCGTTACAGGACAGACAAAACCACCTAGACTTGGTCCATCCGGCCCAAGCAGAATCGGCATATCTCCAGTCAAATCAAGCGTCCCTACAGCATAGGCATTGTCGTGGATATTGGAAGGGTGAAGTCCCGCCTCCCCTCCGTCTTCTCGCGTCCAATGAGGAGCGGGTCCTTTTAAACGTACCCCTGTACGAGAACTGTTAAAGTGGACTTCCCACTCCGTTTCCGTTAATTGAGTCAAATAGTCTTTCTGTAAATATTCCTCCGTACAGTGCGGACCAGGTATGACACCGATGGTCCAATGATTTTTTATCTGCGGTCGCTTTTCTATAGGAAGTTGATTTATCACTTCAGGCTGCTTTCCTCCATGAACCCTTAGCACGTCTCCCGGGCGAAGTTCTCTGCCACCGTGACCGCCGAACCCTCCAAGCGTAAACGTAGATGAACTGTCTAGAATCTTAGGCATATCAAACCCGCCTTTGATCAACAGGTAGGCACGCATACCTTCTTTTGACTCCTTGAAGGATAGTGTCTGTCCTTTTTTCGCTAACACGGGCTTGTAAAGAGGCACTGGACCCTCGTTTAATTCAGCTGCCATATCCGCTCCTGTTAAACAAAACCACATGTCGCTGCGAAAACGATACGTTCCTCCCCTGAGGGTCAGCTCCAACCCCGGGGCATTCTCCTCATTTTCCAGCAGTTGATTGCCAATGCGGAAAGAATAAGCATCCATCGGACCACATGGCGGAACCCCTACATCCCAGTGACCCGTTCGTCCCGGATAATCTTGAACTGTGGTTTGCACTCCACCGTCGATTACTTCTAAGGCATTCTCGTCTGGTTGAAAGTCAGTTAACAACTGGGTGAATACGTCACCTTTTTTAAAACGTGATTCTCCTAGAAGGGATTGAACGTATTGAATATTCGATGTGACTCCATACATTTTTGTTTGAGAAAGAGCAGCCTGCAGTTTATGAATCGCTTCTTCACGATCTTTCCCGTGGACGATTACTTTAGCAAGCATAGGATCGTATAGCGTCGTAACGGTTACCCCGTCTGTCACCCACGTTTCATTCCTTGCTTCACTAGAAAAATCAACCTTATCTAGAAACCCTGCGCTTGGACGAAAATCATGGAGACAATCTTCTGCGTAAATACGCGCTTGAATACTGTGCCCCTGAGGTTGAGATACTTTAGTCTCTAATTTGCTTAGGTCACCAGACGCTTTTTTAACCATCCATTCGACTAAGTCTATTCCGAGGACCTCTTCTGTCACTCCATGCTCGACTTGAAGTCTTGTGTTTACTTCCAAAAAGTAAAATTCACGAGAATCAGGATCATATAAAAACTCAACCGTACCTGCGCTGCTATACCCTGACTCTAAAGCTAAACGTTTAGCTGCTTCCGCCATGCTCTTTCGTGTTTGTTCCGTTAACCCAGGAGCTGGACTTTCCTCGACCACCTTTTGATTTCTGCGCTGAATGGAACAATCTCTTTCTCCTAATGCCACTACTTCTCCATTTGAGCGACCAAAAATTTGAACTTCCACGTGACGAGCTTTCGCGATGAACTTTTCCAAGAATAGTCCACCATCTTTGAAATTCGTTTCGGCCAGGTGGCGAACACCTTCAAAGGCAGCACTTAGGGCTTCTTCATCCGCACAGACACGCATCCCGATTCCACCGCCCCCAGCTGTACTTTTCAGGATAACCGGATACCCAATGGATTCGGCTGCTTCTTTCGCTTCTTCAAGATCTTCAATCAAATCAGTACCCGGCAGTAATGGCACTTTTGCCCTTTTCGCCATCTCTCTAGCCGAATGTTTCAAGCCGAAGATCTCCATTTGGTCGGCCGTCGGACCGATAAAGACAATCCCTTTCTCCTCACAAGCACGGGCAAATTCTGCGTTTTCACTTAAAAAACCATAGCCGGGGTGGATGGCTTCTGCCCCTGTATCAATAGCTGTTTGAAGGATAAGATCAGCATTTAAGTAACTCTCTCCCGCAGGGCCTTCTCCGATCTGTACGGCTTCATCCGCATAATCAACATGAAGGCTGTCCTGGTCAGCTTTTGTATATACAGCAACGGAGGATATTCCCAGTTTCTTTAAAGTCCGCTCAATACGTACAGCAATTGGACCGCGATTGGCAATAAGTACTTTTGTAAAAATAGTAATGACCCCTTTTCGTTTTAGTAAAAAGAATATTCCGATAATTTAACTCAAAAATTATTGATCCCAAACAAGAAGTCGAATGGAGGTTGGATTAAACCCACTGCATGGGTTATTCAACTGCGGACAGTTACTAATCAGAACTTTTGTACGGCATTTGGCTTTCATTTCTACATAATGACCTGGACCGGAAATCCCGTCCTCAAATGATAATCCGCCCTCAGGAGTAACAAGGACATTCATAAAAAAGTTAATATTCGGCGCAATATCCCTTTTGGTGAAGCTTTCTCCATGCTTCGCCAGCTGGAGCATAAAATTATCCCGGCAATTGTGCATCGGAAGTCTGTCATGAGCATACCGAACCGTGTTGCTTTGCGCGGAGCAGGCTCCTCCCAGTGTGTCATGACGCCCTACTGTGTCTGCTACGATTTCCAGCAGCTCCTTACCCGATTCGGAAATTAGCTTTGATCCAGTCGTTAAATACACATTCTTTTGTGCAGATATCGTGTGGATGGCGCTGAAATGATCTTCTGGATTGTCCGCGTCATAGAAAAGTGTGTCAGCTGCCTGATTTCCTTCTGTATCGACCAGACGTAACACTTGGCCAGGCTCTAATTCATACATCCAACCCTCGCCTGCAGGAAGGGCATAATCATAAACGGCATCCGCTGCTTCACGTGAACTCTTCACTTTGGTTAACATAGTCATTTTTAAATTCCTCCTAAAGAGTATTTGTTTACTGAGTAACGAGTTTGTAATAATCCCAGGTGTTCTCAAAAGCCCGTTTATTTTCCGGACGGTAGTTTACGCAATAATCATCTTCTTTCACAGATTCAGCCGGGAGAACCTCTATCTCTACCGGCACGGATGGATAGTCCTTCCTCGGGTCATGTGGATTGGGAGTGTTGGAAAGGAGAAGCACGACATCCATTTCCGTTCGCAATGTGACGGTATCTCCCTGTTTACAATGGCCCTCTATGAAGTGCATATCACCGAATTCATCCACTTTAATTTTTGAGAAAAGGTTAAAAACCGGCACCATATCCCTAAATTGTAATCCATTTCTCATTAATTCCATCGCCAGGTTCTCTTCCCCGCTTCTGAACCATTCGTTTTGGTTCTCCTGAAAGGTTGTCTTTCCATATTTCTCATCTGTTAACTGGCGTGTGGTATACCCTCCAATCGGATCATGCCAATCTAAATCGTCCTCTACAATACTTGCCATCGCCCTTCCGTTATCACTCATCAGCACATTCCCTCTCGTTAAACGCGAGGTGTGCTGCGCCTTTAAGGTGTCTGGCATGTTGTAACTTTCGGTAAGATTACCAGCATTAAATAGCAGACCTGATAGATTCGCTCCATCTTCAAGTGCTCGAATTCGAATTAGCTTTCCTTTCGAAATGATCCCAGACCACTTTGCACCAGAACCAAGAGTTAAATTCCATAGATTTTCCATTTTGAGTCCTCCTTAAGAATTTGGATAGCAAAGAAGATAAATAAAAAAAGCCTGGGAGATTTGTCATCTCCCAGGCTTTTGTCCCTCCGTGTATATAGGGATTTCCCCTATACCGCCTTCTCTCGGACCAGCCTTGATCATCATAGATCAACGGAACCCTAGAAAGCTTTTTTGTCCCCGTTGCCGGGAACCCTATTAAATTTTTGATGTTGTGAGCAGTATAGCGGGCCAAATAAGTCTCTTCAACACTTATGTTAGGTTTTCTGACAAAGTTTTTTTAATTACCATTTACTAATTTCCAGAAATTATTAATTAACTGCGGGAATCTGAATTTTTCCATAATTTTTCTATGAGGTTATAACCCTACATGCAGAGCTAATGGAAGGGTATTCATAACTCTTTCATTAACACTAAAGTATGTTAGAAAATCTAACATTTATGTTGCAATCTTCTATTTTCCTCCGAAGAATAAAGGCTATAAGATTTTTCGATCGAAAGAATCTAGCTACTATTCTCGCCTTTAGAAAGGGGTTACTATGAATAACCAACCAGAATTGAAGAGGACGTTGACGTTATGGCAAGTCATTTTCTTAGGACTAGCCTGGAATACGCCTATGATTTATTTCTCTGTTTTCGGGGTCGCTTATGAAGGATCAAATGGGTTTCTAACAGCTGCCTATATGATGGCAGTTCTTGCTGTTCTTTTCACAGGCGCAAGCTATGCCATTATGGCCAAAAAAATCCCCATTTCCGGATCAGCTTACACTTTTGCGAAGAAAGCTATCCACCCAAATGCAGGATTTTTAGTAGGATGGGTATTGCTTCTTAATTACCTATTTGCTCCTATAATTGCCTGTATTACGTTTGGAATTTTCCTTCATGCCGAGGTTCCTTCCGTTCCTGCTTATGTATGGATCATCGGATTAATAGTCCTTCTTGCTGCGATAGCGATTCGAGGGGTGAACTCTTCGGCGAACATCAGCCGCCTTTTCGTTATTCTGCAGATCATCTTTATGATTGTTTTTTGCTGCTATTTAGCCTATGGATTGTTGAGCACCGGAGGCGCAAGCAGTTTAATGTCCGCAGAACCTTTCCTGAATGTCGATATGTCCCTGCCTGTTGTTTTAGCTGGAGCTTCGATCGTTGTATTCTCTTTCCTTGGCTTTGACACCATGACCACTCTCTCAGAAGAAACCATTCAACCTAAGAAAACCATCCCAAAAGCGATTTTTATCATGATTAGTATTGTAGCCTTTCTCCATGTTGGTACGTCCTATTTCATCCAGACGGCTCTTCCAAATTTAAGCTTTGTTGATCCGGACTCAGCCGCCCTCGAATTAGTCGGAATTGTAGGAGGAAGCATTCTCCGTTCTATTTTTATAACCGTATTAATCGCAGCCATTTTCACACAAGGCCTGGCTTCTGTGACTAGTGTTTCAAGATTGTTATACGTGATGGGACGCGATTCTATCCTTCCAAATAAATGGTTCGGATTCGTTCATCCTACCCTTAAAACACCGGTTATTAATATTGTGATCGCTTCAATCATTTCCTTATTGGCCATCTTTATAAGTATTGACGATGCTATTCGATTCGTGAATTTCGGGGCACTCAGCGCCTTCTTTTTTGTTAATATATGCGTAATCACTCTATTTTTCAAAAACAAAAAACGCTTCTCAGTTTTAGGAACACTGACGAACATTATTTTTCCTCTCATAGGAGCTGCCTTCATTGCATGGCTATTAGCTTTACTTGATTTGCCGACCATCATGGGAGGATTGGCATGGGTGGCTGCTGGTACCGTCTATTTAATCTATTTAACTAAATTTTTCACGAAACCTCTACCAGATGCCGAATCGATTGAACAGAAAGCACCGGAGCAAGAAAAAAAGGCCATTTAATAGATTACTACACAAAAACCTCCTATCGTTCATTTGAACGGATAGGAGGTTTCTGTATGAGAGCTCTTCCCATGAACATTCATAATTTTCTAATGTGGAAGACACCAATACAAAAAGATAAGGATATAAGCGGTTCCAATCAGGTGGAATTATCCATTCTTCAACACTCCAGCTAGTTCACGTAACCGCTGGCGTTCTTTGATATGATACTGCTTCCCTTCCTTTTGCAAAAATCCCTTCTCACAAAACTGGGCCAGCACATGCAGCAAGTGACGATAAGAAACGCCGAGGAAATCACAGACGGTTACGTGCTTCTCTTTATATACCTGTCCATCCGCCGTCTGCAGGATAAAATCAGCCAGCCGGTTCTCCAATGGAAATGATAGGCTTTGCGAGTATTTTGCTGCCATGTTGCCTGCTTTGATACTCAAGAATTTCGTCAGCTCGAGGAGGAATTTCGTATCCTCCAGCAGCTGCTTTCGAAAGCGGTGAAGAGGAATCGCATAGCAGACCGTCTTCGTAGAGGTCTGGATGCCTTTGGTATAGTAAATTTCATTGACGAGCTCCATTTCACCGATGTATTCCTCGTCGTTAATAAAATTAATCAGGGAACTCTTCCCATTTTGATACGTGACATAAATCTTCGCTTTTCCCTCAATGACATAAAATAAATAGTCCGGGCGCATGCCTTCCCGGATAATCCATTCATCTCGCTGATATTCGTGGACTTCGATATACTCTTCAATTGGAAAAGAAAATAAATCGGTGATCGGGTGTTCCGTTAAATAGCGCTGCTTCTTTTGGTTCGTGATTTTCTTCATTTTCATCCGTCCAAACTATGATATTTCTCATATTATTGTAGTTTTCTTCCTGATATGATGCAATCATTGGAGGAATGGAACAATGAACACATATCGCTGGATGAGCAGACAATTTTTCAGTTTTTATTTAACGTGGGGAATCTTTCTCCCTTATTTTACAGGATGGATGATCCATGCGAAGGGAATGTCGGTAGCACAGGCAAGCTTAATTATGAGCTTAGGACTTGTCGTCCGCGGCCTGTCCACCTTATTCGCCTTCCCACAGCTATCCGATAGATTCAGCAGTAAATTCTTAATCAACTCGATGACGCTCGGCACCATCATCGCCCTGCTGTTATCGATTCCGGCCGAGTCGTTTATGAGCCTGATGGTCGTCGTGTTATTTTTACACTTTTTCTACCCGACCCTGATGCCTGCCTTAGATACGGCAGCCGGTGTGCTCGTACAGCATCGGCAGCTGCACGATTACGGCAAGAGCCGTTCGTGGGGATCGCTCGGATTCGTCGCTGGCGGGATGATCCTTACCCTATTTACCGGACGATTTGGCGATGAAGTGATCTTGTGGGGTCTTCTCGCTGGCTTGTTGGTCTTTATCTGCCTTGGCTTACTACGCGCGCCTCAGGTCTTATCTGAAAAGCCGCAAGCGAGTGATAAAGTAAAAGGCGGCATGCTGAAAGTGTTTAAAGTGAAGCACTTTGGCATCGTCCTGATCATAGTCATACTCCTGCAGGCTGCGCACGCTTCGTATTACAACTATGGCTATATTTATTTACAGGAAATCAATACGCCAACCTATTTAATTGGCGCGATCATTAATATTGCCGTCATCGCAGAGATTATTTTCTTCATGATGGCAGACAAAGCGTTTCGCAATTCCACGCCAGGATCCCTGCTGATCTTAGCCGCTCTCGGCTCAACGATACGCTGGATTCTCGTATTTGCTTTTCCAAGCGTCGCGGTCTTCTCGATTTCACAGGTGCTGCATGCCTGCTCGTTTGCGATGGGGCATTACGCATTTATGCAATACTTAATTAAAAATATCTCCCCAGAGTTAATTCCAAAGGCGCAAGGCATCTACGCGGCCATCGCGATGAGCTGGAGTACAGCCGTCTTTACGGTTTTTGGCGGATTCTTATATGAGATTGAGCCTGGATACGCTTTTCTTGGAATGGTCGTTTCTACGATTCCATCCATGCTGATTGCGATCGTTTATAAAAAGCTGGAGCGAAAAAGTGAGCTGGAGGCTGAGATGGCGGGGTGAGACCTGTTGGTAAGATTCAAGTACGTATAGTCATCAAATTTAAACATCATGAGTAAATCAGATTAGAAGTAAAAGAGGCTGGATCACTAGAAAAACAGGTGCTCCAGCTTTACTTAATGTGTATATTTTTAGAACCATTCCACAAATCTATTTTATGAAAGTTCCTCCCCCCTGTTAAGGTTTTATTTGGGCGTCAGGCATATCCTTTCATGTAAAAAGGCGTTCTACTCCTTAGAGTAGAACGCCTTTTCATTACGATGCAGGGGAATCTTTCAGAATGCGGTTAATTTCATTTTTATAAAGATCAGAACGTCCCCCGAAGATCGCTTGGATATTGTGGTCGACTTTCACAACACCGGCTGCCCCTAATTCTTTCAGGCGCTCCTCCTGGATTTGATCTACTTTAGCTACTTCGACTCGCAGCCTGGTAAAACAAGCATCCACATGCTTCAGGTTCTCTTCTCCACCAAGAGCTTCCATGATTGCGGCGGCTGTTTCTCTCGTTTGTTCTGATTTGCTTCCTTTTTTCTTTTCATTGAAATCTTTTCTGGTGTAGAGCTTATTCTCTTGTCCACCACGGCCAGGTGTAGCAAGATCCCATTTTTTAATCGCGAATGAGAAAGAAAAGTAGTAGATGACGAAGAACACAGCTCCAGCTACGAGGTTCATCCACCAATTCCCTGTTCCTGGGATGGCGTTAACTAATACGAAGTCAATCAGACCGGATCCTCCAGCCCAACCCAGGTGTACGTCAAGCATATACATAACGGCGAAAGAAACGCCGGCAAGCAGGGCATGGTACAAGAATAATAGAGGAGCAACAAACAAGAACGTGAATTCAATCGGCTCTGTAATTCCTGTCAAAAAGGCCGTACCTGCAGCTGCAATCAGCATTCCTTTTACTACGGGTTGGTTTTTCTTATCGGCACGACGATACATCGCTAAAGCGGCACCCAGTAAACCAAACATGATGACAGGGAATTTACCCGCCATGAAACGTCCAGCGGTCACTTCAACTCCTTCAGCAATTTGGGCCAGGAAGATGTATTGGTCTCCAGAAACCATACTTCCAGCAACTTCCGTGGTACCCCCTAAAGAGGTCCACAAGAAAGGCGCGTACCATATATGGTGGAGACCGGTAGGAATCAAGGCACGTTCAAGAAAGCCGTAAAGACCGATGTAAAGAGGATTCGTTGAGCCATTCGCAATGACGTTTGCGACAGCATTAATGCCCGTTTGGATCGGCGGCCAAACCACCATCATCGCTAAGGCTAGAAAGATGGAGGTGAAGACCATCACAATTCCTACCGAACGATCTCCAGCGAAAAAGCCTAACACTTCTGGTGGATCAAATTCGTGGAATTTATTGTAGACCCAAACCGCGAGCAGTCCGACTACAATACCTCCGAGAACTCCGGTTTCAAGCGTCGGAATTCCAAGGGCCATTCCGTATTCTCCGCTTTCAGAAACCATCTCTGGTGTAATTCCCATGGCAAAAGATATGGTTTTATTCATAATGATATAACCTAACAGGGCCGCAAGCGCAGCAATTCCTGAGCCGCCTGTTAATCCAATCGCAACACCGATCGCGAAGATGACAGCTAGATTATTGAATATGCTGATCCCGATATCGGACATCCCGTTACCAATGAGTTGAATAATGTCATTTTGTAAAAAAGTAAGGGAATCAGCAAGAGGCCCAGTGAGGGCAGCACCAAAACCAAGTAATATTCCGGCCGCGGGAAGCAGTGCGACAGGAACCATCAACGATTTTCCGAACTTTTGTAAGCTACCAAAATATTTCTTCACAACTTATCCTCCTTTTAAGGAAACGCTTTCGTGATTGATCGAGAGGAGACCCGGACGATAAAGCCCGGGTGGCCATATTATTGATTTGTAACGACTTGCTTGCTTGCATGAAGAGCTGGCCAGTAATCCTTATTTGCTTCAATCATGTCATCTAATATTTGACGGGCCCGTGGAGCGTCTACGACCGTGCGGTTTAGAGTGAGTGCTTGTAATGCTTTCTCATAGCTATTTTCATAGAAAGCATCGACGACAAGTTTTTCGTAGGCCAGCTGTCCTTCAATCAATCCTTTATAGAAGGTAGAAATGTGACCGACAGCAAATGGTTTAGGACCTCTGTTGGTAATCATGGCAGGAACCTCTACCATAACGTCGTCCGGCAGGTTTGCAATCGTTCCGTTGTTTTCGACCATAACGATGAAGATGTCTCCATTGTTATAGGCCATGGAAGCAGCAACCCGGATCATGTATCTGCCGTGGATATCTACCTCAAGCTCAACATTTTCCGTTGTACCATCTTCAATGATTTGGTCAGCTAACGTATGAACACGTTTTTCTCGTCCATTAATGACTTGGCGCGCCCTTGTAGTAGAAGGGTCTTCTTTTTCCACCATTTGAGAAGGATAGAGATAATACTGAAGATACGTGTTTGGCAAGTATTCAGGGAAATCCGTTACCATACGTTCCACTTGTTTGAACGTATGGATCCAAGATGGGTCATTAGCGATTTCGGCATCCTCAGGGATAAATCCATCTTCTGTAATAGCACGCTTGATGGTATTTGTATGGTCATTTCCCTCTTTATCAAGAATTTTCGTAAACCATCCAAAGTGGTTCAGTCCAAAATATTCTGGGACAAGATCGAATACATCTTTGCCAAGGATCCCAGCATAGCTCACCATAATGGCAGCTGGCATATCACAGATGTTCAATAGCTTCTTATCGGCAGGGAATTCGCGGCGAAGGGCTTCAGCTACGATCGCTGCTGGATTGGTATAGTTCAAAATCCAGGCATCCGGAGAATACGTTCGAATGTCGTTCACTAGTTCAATCATGTCTCCGATTGAACGTAAGCCATACGCCATCCCGCCTGGTCCGCATGTTTCTTGTCCGACTGCTTCATAACGAAGTGGAATCTGTTCATCCTGCTCACGCATAGCCAGTCCGCCGGTACGGATTTGTACAAAGACGAAGTCTGCATTTGATAAAGCTTCTTCTTTGTCCGTTGTATAGTGGAAAGAGTCCAACTCAGGGTATTTTTCACGTAAGATAATTTCTGTTGCTTTTGCAATCTTTTCTTGTCTTTCAGCATTCGTATCGTAAAACGTAATCGACTTCAAAGGGAACTGTTCTTTTTCTGCTACCAAGCTCATGATCATTCCGATTGTGTACGTGCTGCCACCGCCGACAACTACAAGATTTTGTCTTTTCATCGTATCTGACCTCCAATAAAGGTATTATATTTGTATTAATTAATTGTTAATATGAATATAATACATATTTATGGAAGCGTCAACATACGTATCGAAAAAAATAAACAAATTGGTTATAATATAGATATTGATCAAACAGGAGGAATACCTATGTCAGCACCTTTGTATCGAAGGATTGCTCAACAAATTAAAGATGAAATTGAACGAGGAAATTGGAAGGAAGGAGAAGCGATTCCAACAGAGAATCACCTTTCTGAACAATACAATGCTTCTCGTGTGACCATCCGTCAGGCCATCAAGGTTCTTGTCGAGGACGGGTTGCTGGAGAAAATACAAGGAAGCGGAACCTATGTGAAAGAACAGAAAATCGAACACAACATCTTTGAATTACTAAGTTTTACAGAAGAAATGAGAAAGTTGAACAAAGAGCCGGTGAACCATATTCTCGACTTTCGCCTTATTGCCCCTCCTGATCATGTCAGGAGACGGTTAAAATTAGCTCCAGATGAAAAAGTGTTTTATGTCCGCAGACAGCGTCTTGTCGATGGCGTCCCTTATGTACTGGAGGATACGTATTTGCCTGTGGCCCTTTTCCCCAATTTGTCTTACAGCATCATGACTGGTTCTAAATACGATTACATTGAAAAAGAAGTAGGAATGAAGATCAAAGACAGCTTTCAGGAGGTTATTCCGGTTCTTCCCAGTAAAGAGATTGCGGAGGCTTTAAACGTGGATGAATCCTTACCCATTCTCAAAATGGAGTCGTACAGTGTGTTCGTGGATGGGACAATTTTTGAGTACAGCGAAAATCACTTTAAGAGTGATGAATACAAATTTACTTTGAAGGCATCAAGACCGTAGACTTTATAAAGATGCAATCTCTTCCCTTTGGGAATAGTGTCTGCCCCCACCACGTTATACCTTTAACTTAGTGGGGGGGGTAAAGCACATACAATTAATGTGGGGACGGTTAATGGCCAAACCCAATCAGGAAAACTCTTTTTAGCAAGCAAATAAAGTGTGCTATTTATCTAGAAATTTTCCGTATTCCTTCATAAATACTAAACTCACCTTCCCAACTGGACCATTCCGCTGCTTACTCAATAAAAGCTCTATCCTCTCCTGTTCTTCTGTCTTCCAGTTATAATAATCTTCTCGATATAAAAATCCAATCACATCAGCATCCTGTTCAATGTTTCCGGACTCTCTTAAATCGGACATAAGCGGACGCTTGTCTTTACGCTGTTCTACACTTCTTGAAAGCTGGGAGAGGAGAATGATTGGGGTGTTCAATTCACGAGCCAGAAGCTTTAGCTCCCTTGTTATAGAGCCGACTTCCAGGTCGCGCCGTTCATGCCGGTCTGTGGAATTCATGAGTTGAAGGTAATCGATGATAATGAGGGGAGTTTCTTTATTTTGCTTTTCTGTACTCATTTCTCTTCTGACTTTTGCTCGAATGTCACTTACTGTCCGACTTCTTTCATGAATAAATAGATTCCACTGAGACATTTCACCGATTGAATTAATAGCACGATCATAATCTCTTTTTGAAAAATTCATCGAACGCCATTTCTGTCCATCTATTTCGGCTTCAGCAGATATAAATCTCTTAAGAAGTGATTTTATCCCCATTTCCAAACTGAATAGATGAACCTTCCCTCCTGTGCGGCAATGATGGGAAGCAAGGTTCAAAGCAAATGCTGTTTTCCCCATGGAAGGTCTTCCAGCAAGGATAATTAATTCCCCCCGCTGGGTTCCCCCCATCATCTGATCCAGTTCTGTATAACCTGTAGGGAACCCTGTCATCCCTGATTCAGCAGGTGTGGTCATCTCTTTAGCGATTTCCATTAATGCATGATAAGTCGTTGAATAACTCTCCTTTTCAAAGGTCATATTACGGTAGTTTTCCAATTGGACCAATAATTTATCAAGCTTTTCATCGTTAGGATCATGCGCATATTGGACTGCCATCTCACTTGTTTTTCGATTTACAAAGGATTCGCAAACCAGGCGCTGGTGGTGATCGAGCTGTGCCGTAGTCGGAATGGAATTGGCTAGATCTGTTAAATACGACACTCCCCCTGCGGCTTTTATTTCTTTGTTTAATTCTGTGGTTACATTGATGACAGATACCAGTTCATTTCTTGCGAAAACTTTTTGCATCGCTAAATAAATAAGTCTATGGCTCGGATGAGAGAAGTGCTCAGGATTCAACTTCATCCTATCCATCATCGTTCCATCATAAAGGAGGGTGCCTAATACAGACTGTTCAGCTTCAACATTTTGTATCATCCGCCATCCTCCTCGTCAGCTCATCCAGCTTTTTGTTGAATTGCATTTTCGTCTCCTTAGGAACTTCCGCTGCTTCCTTTTCCCATTCGCATATTCGATCCAGATAATCGTTCTCTTCTGGCAGATAAACCGCAATATCGGAAAGTGCCGGTGGATAAGGAGAGAAAGAAACATGGTTTGAAAGCTTCTCCATGACTGCTTCGTAATCCATTTTCTCCAGTTGCGGGATCAACAGCTTTACTCTCCGTTTTGTAATTTCAAAAGTTCTTGGATACAACTCATGAATGGACTTCAACACTTCGACTGCTTCATCATGGTTCATGCTTCTCGCTCCTTTCTAATTTCAGCAAAAATTTGGTCGGCATCGGATGATTTAGTTGGCTGTTGTTTTTTCCGATTCTGAACCTCTAGGGCATTCACATCTTGGATGCTGCGGACATTCTGGTTCTTCCACCTCTTCAAAACCCCTTCACAATATTGGAAGAATGGTTTGTTGTGCATTAAGGCGATTTTCATCGACTCGATCACTATGTCTTCTGATAAATCCTCACACCATTCCGTTATTTTCTCTGCGATTAAAGGGTTCAGCATTCCGAGATTCTGCTCATAAAAGGTATGAGCATTTAAAGTATCGACCACTCCTACTGTTTCTTTTTCTTTTATTTGATTTGGTTTAAATAAAGCGACCGTCTGAGGGGCTTTTGACTCGATCGTCTGCCAGTTCACTTGCTGGTCTGTCTGGTGGCCTGGATCTTGGTCCACCTGCCTGTTCGTTTGCACGTCTACTAGAGAATTCATTTGATAAAAAGGAGCATGGTTGCGATGGATCGAGCGATGCTTTATGTACCCTTTCTCTTTCAATTCCTGCCTAGCGCGTTTGAACGAACTTTCTGTGAGTCCTGACTTTAATAAAATCGCAGAAGCAGGAACTGAGAATTCTTTTTTCCATCTGGCTTTGTTGTTGTACTGAAGAAGTGTATACCAAAGAACGACGGCGGATGATGAGAGTGAATCCAATTCGATTTGATCAAAAAATGCAATGTTTTCTTTAAGGTAGTTCATTAAATTAATTCCCTCCTCTTTTTTATATAAAATAAAATCCTCCAATTCTATAATCGGAGGATTTGAAAGATAAGTGTCTATAAATAATTTGTTCTGCGGGAAAAACCTTTTTACTGCCAATAACTCTATCCGTTCACATACTGATACATTCAAAGATAACTTAAATTAGAAGTTCCAGTTGATAGATAGAAGAAAAACTTTAAAGTTTTTCTTTGTTTTTAATCTATATACTTCTGTTATTCCTTTCCCTCAGTAAGGCTCAACAAAATATCTTTCTCAGCTTGATAAATTTCAATAAATAGTGAAGCTTTTTTCACTTTGAGGCTTAAAAACTCTTTATAAAATATGTACGTTCCCTCCTAACGATATTATCTGCTACTTCAAGATTCTCACTAACTTCGACCAGAAGTGTTGACAGTGGTACTCCTAGAGCATATTAGTATTCTTAAATCTTATTAATTTGTTTAACTAGCCCTTCATACCAAAGATAAGTTTTTAAAATCGTACCAGAACGTTGAGAGGACTCTTATTCAAGAGGCAATAATATTGTTAATACATCAGATTGAGATTTAAGTGTAATAAGACCGGTAACCCCTGCCAGCATATATATGTAAGAATGCATTTATTGCTTGAACTCTAAAGAATACTTACTTGCGCTTACTACCCGTTGGAATGTGGCTCTAAGATTTTTTATCCCTGTTTTCAAAAAACATTAAAGCCCTCTTTCGGAAAAATTATACATATATTCAGATTTAGCTTCATGGATTAGTCTCCTTTTAATTAATCATATCCAGCTAGAAATTCATATTCGTGAATATAACCTTCATCCATTATTTGATTTGATAGATCAGAATTATCAATTTCTAAAAAAATAAGTTATTTTGTTTTAAAATAACATGGATAAGCGGGGCCATTCTTAATTAACTTTTCGTAACCTTTTTGGTCAGTAGTAGAGGGCGGGTGTTCTGTAAGATGGAAAAGTAGATACTTCGCACGTTTTAGTGGGTCTTGAATCGCCCACCACCCCTTACTAATAGCTTTTTTCAAAATATTTTTGTCAAAAATGTCACTATTAAACATTTATTCCACCACTATGCTTTCTAAAAGCTTGTGTTTGTCACCCATCAAAAAAACTGCTTCTGGTTAATATTATTGAATTCTAGCATCATACTTTAATCCCCCCTGATAAATTATTTTTTAAAGGTTAGATAAGCTATTCGTAAGAGTAATATAATAAAATCATTTCGTATAATTTATATTATACTAGACCTATGGTTCAAAAATGAGGAATTATTTTCATAAAATGGATAGGAGTGATTGAAATAAATGCGCTTGAAGAACTACTCTTAAGAAAAGGTGTTAAACAAGAGCATATACTAGACCTTTCAAATGAAAAAGTGAAGAGTGATAAGGTCTATAGGTCTTTTTTTGATTATGACCCACATTACGATGCAGAAGTCTTGGTTCCAGTGAATAAAATTAAGGGGTTAACTTTTTCTAGAGGGAAAGAGAATTACTCGTGGTGGGATCACGCAAATATGAAAGCTGGCAATATAGACCCACATAAATTCAGAGGTTTACAGGAAAAATTGGAAGAAACCACTTTAGTGGAATTTGAAAAATGGTTTGTAGATAAGAATTTTCCAATGATGCAGTTATATTATTATGAAGATTTTGATGAATACTACGTTGGCTCAGATGGTAATCATCGATCCATATGGGCTAAATTAATTGATGCTAAGTATATTAAAGCTGAAATAGTAAAATACCGTATAAACCATCAAAGATATGAAAAGTACAAACTTCACGAAAAAGAAAAACAGAAAAACCATGAGAAAATTGAATTATTAAAAAAAAACTTTGAGAAAGATATTCAGGACTTCGGCTTTACAATAAAAGAAAATAATGTTGAATTTCATGGAGAATTATTAGTGAACTATTTTCCTGAAAACATTGACTTAACTCACCCAGCAACATTAAAGATTTTAGAAAAGCGGTTAGCAAATACTGCTAATCACCTGTTAATTCTTAAATCAGAATATTATAAACTTAAAAGTATTCCTTCAATAATTAGATATATTTATATTTTAGCGAGGATCAATCTATCTGCAAGCTATAATAAGAGAATTATTTATGAGATGTTGAGGAAACTTTATAAAAAGAATAGAATTAAAAATATTGTTTAAGTGAATTAAAATAATTGCGTTAAAACATTTTTAGTTTCTGATAATCTTACCATGGAACCACAGCTTATAGAATATATCTGTCTCTTCAAAAAACAAGGAAACTAATTATTCGCTCTTACACAGATATGACTGACCAAGCAAAGAGTTATCACAACCAATTTATTGAAGCATTGCATGCCGCTGAAAATGCACGTAACCTATAAAAAATAAATGACCAAGAGAGGTTTATTCTTGGTCATTTATTTTGCTTCTGTTTTTATTTTTTCCAACCACTCTTTAAACTCTATTTCGTACCCTTTTCCAGCTAGATTTTTATCTATTAAAATGTTTGCAATATCTTTTCCGCATATCAATATTATTGGTCTATCATCTTCAATAATTTCTTCTTGAGGGGCTTCACCAAAATATGAAGTTGTTACAAAAAAACCAATAGTATCTTTAGTCATTCTTGATATCAACCTTAAAAACTCTCTGCTATTAACGCTTTTTTTCCAACGCTTAGCCTCCCCTATAGCCCGTAAAGAGTAACTATACTTTTTATGACCAATTTTATATTTCCCAATTATATCAATCCCTTTATCCTTTACACGTCTAGTTACTTTCAAGTCATATAAATGTGGATCCGTTAGCTTTAATATTTCTTTGGCTGCGAACTCAAATTCCCTATCAGTAAGATTTAATATATAATTTATTATTTTTTGCTCTTCAGAATTTGGAGTTTGCTCTTTCATAGTTCTAATATGATTAGTAGATTCGCACTCCAGAGGTGTATAGACATTTTTATCAACCCATAACCTCCATGCTTCAGGACAATATATTGATGAAGCAGGCTTAACTCCTTGGCACAAATCATCTAGCCATTTTAAATCTATCTCTTCTTCTTTTAAAATAGTGAAAATTGACCTATAATTTTGGTATCGATTCTCTTTCTCAACACGCCAAACTGCTATTAAATCTTCAGTTGGACGAAAATCTGCAGCTCCGGGTGCTAATAAACCTAAAAACTTCATGTAATGCTTATTCTCTTTAACACTCTGGAAAAGTAGTATTGGGGCAATGTCGAATCGATTCTTATACAAATGAATTAAATCAAATGTATTTTTTAAGTATCCATTACCAGGAGTAGAATGTAAAACATCCCCTCCCTTGCGATTATCTCCAAAATATGTAAATATACCAGTCTCGTAATCTAATTCATCAGGCCATTCCTTTTCGTTAAAATTTGTAACTATAACAATAAAGGCAGCACCGTGAATGTTTGTTGGGCCAGCGTATTTACTTTTCCACCTAAATCCTTGAACATTTTGAATACCTTTCCCATCTCTAAACCTTTTAAAGATTTTATTAAATTCATCTTGCGGTAGCTTCCAATTATTTGTATTCCTGTATTTTTTATCTATAATTAATTTAGAAAAATCCACTTGCCTCTCCCTCTCATAGAACTAAATTTATTATTTAGAGTATACACTTCGACTACAACTGAAAAACGGAATATAACTTTAATTATGAATTTTGAAATAATTTTCTTGGAATCTGTCCCTTTTGTCTTGTTATAATGGTATTGATATTTAGTAAGGTAACGACCAGATGAATAATTACTCTATACAGAAATTAGTTATTTTTAATTATTTATAAAGTTTACGGGGCTAAAGAAGAGGTGAATTTTATGCAAAAGGGTAGCTGGTTTATGGTACATAACAATATGCTTGGCATTAACTCCTCAAAAAATGATTTTATATTACCTACTGCGAAAGAGGTTTTTTTAGCTCAGTTTAAAAACCAACTAAAAGTCAGAGGGCTTTTAGTTAAAAAGCCCTCTGACGAATTAAAAGAGTTAAACTTTTCAAGATTCCCTTTGAAAATAAACCTTAGAATAAAACCTATATCCCAAAAAGGCAATATAAGTCTATTACTCGAAGTAATATGTAAAGTTAACTCAATTGAATATAATCTAAAAGAGAATTTTGAAAAAGATTGCGATCACATAATTATTAACCAAACATGGTACCCAATTGTTCAAGGATCTATGACCGAGATAAGGTCCTTATTAGAAAAATCGGGAGTTAGTCGAATAGGCAATATATCCTTTCAACAATATCTTACTTTAAGAAGAACTCAGGAACCAATTATTCAAGATGAAGTAAGCAAATTAACCTTAAATAAAGGTTCTATTATTGATAATAACAAAATAAATATACCACTTTTTAAGGGCACTTTATACCCTTACCAGTTCCAGGGATATCGATGGTTGAGAATGATTTCCAAAGAAAGCGTAGGCTGTATTTTAGCAGACGAAATGGGGTTAGGGAAAACAGCCCAAGTTATAGCTCTTGTGGCTTCTGAAACCCTAAACACCATAAAGCCATCATTAGTTGTAGCTCCAGTAACACTGTTGGAAAACTGGCGAAGAGAAGTAAAAAAATTCGCCCCTTCATTAAACACAATTATACATCAAGGTAATAATAGAACTGGTTTTTACAAACACTTACGAAATCACCATCTTGTTATTACCTCCTATGAAACAGTTCTAAGAGACTTTTCTTTATTCCTTATGCTAGATTGGAATATCGTAATTGTTGATGAAGCGCAAGCTATTAAGAATCCCCATGCGAAAAGAACTAAAGCAATTAAACAAATTAGAAGAAGGACAAGTATAGCTGTCACTGGCACACCGGTAGAGAATCATTTATTGGATCTATGGTCCTTAGCAGACTTTGCATTTCCTGGGTTCTTAGGTGACCTCCATACTTTTCAGAGCACCTATCAAAACGAAGTTATCAGCGCTGAGTCTTTAGAGCCAATAATTTCACCCATTTTATTAAGAAGAGAAGTTAAAGACGTTGCAGATGATCTTCCAGAAAGAATAGATATTCCTCAGATGGTTGGACTAACTGACAGTGAATCCCAAGATTATGAAACTATTCGCCAGCAAGCAAAGGAAGAATATGGTAGAAGCGCTTCATTAGTTTCGTTAATCAGATTAAGAATGTATTGCACACACCCACTATTATGTACTAGTGAAAGACAAGACCCTGCCCAATTTAGCAAATATTTAAGGTTAGTTGAGATACTAGAAGAAATAGTAGTTAACAATGAAAAAGCCATCATCTTTACTTCTTTTACCCGTATGGCAGACATACTCCTTAATGACTTATCTCAACGCTTTGAGATTCCATGTGACTTCATTGATGGAAGAGTCGATGTTGAAAAACGACAGGATATAATTGATAAATTTAGTAGTGTTAAAGGACCAGCTCTTCTCATACTTAACCCAAGAGCTGCTGGAGCAGGCTTAAACATAACAGCTGCAAATCATGTTATACACTACAACCTAGAATGGAATCCAGCTATTGAGGATCAGGCATCTGCAAGAGCATATAGAAAAGGGCAAAAACGGCCTGTCAATATATACAGATTATTCTGCAGTAACACCGTAGAAGAAGCAATTGATTCAAAGCTTCAGAAAAAAAGAGAACTTTCCGAATCTGTGGTTATTGGAACAGACGGGAGTTCATTCGACAATTCAGATATCTTGGAGGCACTATCCAAAACACCTGTTTCATAAGGAGGATTATTTGGCATGAAGCAAGATAACTCACAAAATACTTCGGCAATTAAAAAATTGCTCAGTTCAAATGATACTGGAGAGACAGGGACTCACCAAGCAGGGATGTTAATTCCAAAGAGAGAAGGAATTCTTTCTTTTTTTCCTTCTCTAGGTATCGAAACTAAAAACCCTAGAGTAAAACTGAAGTTCTTTGACCCTGCAGGGGAATCCTGGGATTTTATGTTTATTTATTATAATAACCAATTTTTTGGTGGTACTAGAAATGAGTATAGACTAACAGGAATGACACGATTTATTAAACAGCATAATTTAAAAGCGGGTGACTCAATTATTTTAAATGTAACTAATGAAGATAACTACTTAATAAACTATGAACGTCACCTAGAACAACTTAGTGAAAATATACTTAAATTAGGTAATACATGGAAGGTGTTGAAAATATGAGTACCAAAACAAGAACAGTCCCACCACATGCCTCCAGAATGATTGAAGGGCTAAGAGACACAGGTTATGAATTTAACACAGCTATCGCAGATATAATTGATAATTCTATTGCTGCAAATGCCACATTAATAGATATTAAAATTAATATGGACTTTGCTGGGGATGTAATAATTCGTATTGGTGATAATGGAAGTGGCATGGATGAAGAAGGGTTAATAAATGCTATGACGTATGGGTCTTCAGCACGGCCCACCCCAAAAAGTCTTGGAAAGTTCGGGTTAGGCTTAAAAACTGCATCAACGGCATTTTGTCGAAGATTATCAGTTTCAACCAGAGACGATGAGCTTACTTCAATTCAGAAGGCCTGTTGGGACCTTGACCATGTAGCTAAAACTAATGATTGGGAAATTTTATTCCCTGAACCAGAACCGGAAGAAGTTGATTTATTAGATGATGTTTCTGATGGGGGATCTGGCACTGTGGTTACTTGGGAAAAAGTAGATCGTTTATTAAAAAGTTATCAAGATCAAACCGGAACATATGCACAACGAGCTTTAGACAAAGTAATAGAAAAATTAAGAGAACATGTTGCCATGGTTTATCAACAATACTTGGATCCTATATATCAAAACATTACTAACATCGATATAAAAATTAACGGAGAGATAGTTGAACCTTGGGATCCTTTCTGCATTTCAGAACCTAACACTGAATTAGTAGCAGAATGCGTTCAACCTGTTAAATTTGAAGACGGAAGAGAAAGTTCTTTTTCAATTAAGGCCTATGTTCTCCCTAGAAAAGAGCAATTCACCTCCGTTGAAGCACAAAAACAGGCAAAGCTTTCGAACGATATGCAAGGGTTTTATGTTTATAGAGAAAATCGCCTTATCCACCATGGCGACTGGATGGGGATGGTTAGAAATGAACCACACAGCACACTATTAAGAGTAGAATTTTCCTTTGATTATAATATGGATGATGCCTTCAATGTGGATATTAAGAAGTCAAGGATTTCTCTTAATAACGATCTTTATAACTGGATAAAAGACCAATTCCTACCTGCTCCAAGAAGGGCAGCAAATGATCGTTATCGAACTGGAGTAAAAAAGAATGTTACAAAAGCTTCGAAAGGCGCTCATGAAGACTCCAATTCAAATATAAAAGGCCGGGAAAAAGACTTACAAAGATCTACTTTCGAAATAACCAACCCCGATACTAACGAAGTACAGGTAACAAACAGTAATGGCAATACTAGAATTACACTTCCTCTTGTTACTCCAACTAGAGAAGGAGAAGTTTTTGTACAACCAGTTGACTCTATAGATGACGGCCTATTATGGGAACCGGCCTTAATTGATAAGCACCCTGCAGTCAGAATTAATACCAACCACCCTTATTACCATAAAGTTTACGTTCCAAATTTATCATCTGGTGTCACAGTTCAAGGGATGGACTCTCTTTTATGGGCTTGTAGTCAAGCAGAACTATGGACAATTAGTGACGTAACAAAAAGAAATTTAAAAGAATTAAGATACGAAACAAGCCGATTATTAAGACAATTAGTAGAAGACCTTCCAGATCCGGAGTTAAATGATGGTTCAGATTAATACTAATTTTATTACTTATTCAATTGTCGAAAGTACTGGTATAAGAGTAACTAGCAAGATAGATAGTAATGGGGTCTATATTCGACCTACAGACCTCCCTTACGGACAAGGCTTTAGCATACTTGTCAGTCAAGGTTGGCGAAATATCACTGCAGAATTTAATCCTGATAGCTTCTCAGCACATTTAATTAAAACTATGGGAATATCTAACGAAGAAAAAAAAATTTTGTTCAGTTCAATCTCCCTTTCAATTATTTCTGACAATACAGAATTAGTCATGAAAATCAACGGTATAGATATTGATCCACTGGAAACTGGTAGCTGGCCAAATGAATGGAATAGCTTAACCTTAAAATTAATTCGCATCCCTGTAATCCAAGAAGAACTAACCCAAAATCAACTTGAGGAGTTGATTATTAAGGTAGGAGGAGACTTATTAAGCCTTACATTGTCACTCCTTCCTTTAGAAGTTAATAAAGAGGACCAAAGTGGAAGAGCCGAAGGAGAATTACACCGTATTGAATCAAACAAGTATGAACGTAGCCCTTTAAATAGAAAGGCTTGTATAATGAAACACGGTTACAAATGCAAAGTGTGCGAGTTTGATTTTGAGAAAGTATATGGTAATGTTGGAAAAGGATTTATCCATGTTCATCATATTATACCTATTTCTAAGATAGATACTGATTACGTAATCAATCCATCAACGGATTTGGTACCTGTATGCCCCAATTGCCATGCGATGCTTCATCGAAATGACCCTCCCCTTTCCATTGAAGAACTAAAAAAGATAATGAACGTTCATAAATGATTGAGTACTATGCCGCAATTCTCTGCTGCATAGTTTTTTTTGGTTAATTAACGCTTTCTTTAATTCGTTCCTATAAATAATCCTTTTATATTACTTTATAGGGTGGTTATTATCAAATTATTAACTCAATAGCATGAACTTTTCAAAGGACACTCGTTGTGAAATGAATCTGTATCGCATACAAGTTAGAATATAAATAGAGGTGAATAACATGGGTGATGTTATGAGTAAAGAGCAGCGAAGGAAAAACATGAAAGCAATCAAGTCTGTTTCCAAACTTGAAAAGATTGTTAGCAGTGAATTATGGAAGAAAGGCTATCGTTTTCGCAGAAACACTAAAAGTCTGACAGGAAAACCGGATATCTCAATAAAAAAATATAAAGTGGTCATTTTTATTGACTCCTGTTTCTTCCACCGCTGTCCCTTACATGGGAATATGCCACAGACAAATTCAGAGTTCTGGAAGAAGAAATTAAATAGAAATGTTGCTCGGGATAAAGAAGTGAATAATCATTATGAGGCTAAAGATTGGAATCTCTTGCGAATATGGGAGCATGAAATAAAGGAAGACTTGGAAGGAACAGTGAATAAAATTGCCAAATTTATAGAACTTGCCAAATAAAACCACCGAAGGGGTCTATATATGATAAATCCTATAGAATTTTTCATTTGCGTAATCAATAAACTTACTAACAGACCATAATTTATCTCTATATACTTCTGGATACTGTTTGTGGTAAGGTTCTGGAACAACTAACTGCAACCGGGCATTCTCCATTTCCTCTAACAGATTTTCGGATACCCCCTGCTGTAACGTTAGAAGATGTTTGTTTGGTACTCTTTCTCCTTTTAACACAGAGGAAGAAATAGAGAAGTTCTTACAAACATTTTCATTATCAATTGCAGATAATTACATTGTATATAATGCAGATGATAGATATATACTTTATAATCTTCTTTCGATAAGGTATAAATAGAATTAACGCCCCTACCATTTCCCTACGATTAAACGGAGCATTTGACCAAAAACGGGTGATACGGAATTCCTTTTTAGAAGTATAATACATAATCCTACTATCAAATGGTTGCCAACCGTCTATATGCACTCTTACTACTCTATCCCGGATACAGAAACAGAAGCATTATTGAAGAAGATATCCCATGAACCACTGTTTAAATATACCCCATCCTGATGGGCTCCATTTACACCTGCATCGTTTGGAGATAAAAACTCACAAAAAAAGCGACCACTCTGTCCGGCCGCCTCAATTGCATTAGTTAGGTTGTCTAACTCTTCCTGCATGCTCGACCTTGACCTCCTCAACGTTTTCAATAGGTTTATCCTGTTCAATAGCATAAATCATGTTTTTCGCAATATCCCTAACTACAGGAACAGCAACACTATTGCCAAATTGTTTATAAGCAGCCGTGTCACTAACCTCAATTTTAAACGTTTCTGGAAATCCTTGTAATCTAGCACATTCTCTAGGTGTCAACCTTCTTGGGTTTTTTCCTTCCCCTTGAGGTATTAATATCTCGCTTCCATCTTTATGATAACGCGCTGATAATGTCCTGCTATTTGAATTTAAATCTGCAAGTCCAAAACCAAATCCATTTCCTTTTTTACTATGCTTTTCTTTGTAAGCTTGGAGATAGTTCCATAGTTTATCTGATAAAGTGTATTTATCAATTACGTTATCCTCTAGGATAGTCCATAGGGGGGGGCCCTCCTCCGGTATGACTGGGAATTCAAAATGAAGGGGCTTCTTAAAGCCTACAATATATATACGCTCTCTATTTTGGGGAACTAAACCTTTTGCATTAATCACCCTATCGTATACAGAGTACCCTAACTCTTTCTCTAAAACCTTTTTAATCATTTTAAAGGTCTTACCTTTGTCATGGCTCCTGAGATTTTTTACATTCTCAAGGAGAAAAGCCTGTGGCTGTTTTTCTTTTATAATGCGGGCAATATCAAAAAATAAAGTCCCTTGTGTTTCGTCCAAGAAACCATGTTGCTTTCCTAAACTATTTTTCTTGCTTACGCCAGCAAGTGAAAATGGTTGACAAGGAAAACCAGCAAGAAGAATATCATGATCAGGTATATTTTTTTCTTCTATCTCTGTAATATCCCCTTCTGGTTCCTCACCAAAATTTAACTTGTAAGTTTCTTTAGCTTTATTATCCCACTCTGATGAGAAAACGCATTCGCCATATTCTTCGAAGGCTAATCGAATACCACCAATTCCTGCAAATAAGTCTATAAATTTATATAACATCACTTCACCTCACGAACATTTGTGCTTATACTTATTATAGCAAATTTAGATTAACTTTGTTCGACATGTATGTTAGAATAATTAAATTGTATTATTAACGATACCCTAAAATGCGGAGGGGATTCAAGTGTCGAATATAGCAGTTTATTATCGATTAGCAAATAACGAAGACACAAATCGGGTAATCCAATGCATAAATAAAGAATTACACAATTTTAATGACCAACACGTAATTAAGGGAGTTTTCGTTGACGCCCATAGAGAGAGATATCATTTTAATGATTTAATTAGTAGACCTTTACACGAAATAGATATACTTTTTATCAATGAGATTATCCATGATGAATTTGACTGGAAATTAATAAATCAATTGTCTATAACAGAAGGTTTTACTATCCAATTACTTGGAGAGTAGATTTATACTCTCTTTCTTGTAAATAGAGATTGGGATAGAAATCCAGAAGACACTGGCAAAGTTGCCAAAAACCTAGGCTAACTAAGAACCAAAAAACACTTCCAACCCCCTTCCAACAATACAGAAGAGTATCTTATGTACTTCACGAACCACACACTTCTAAAAGTACAACCTATAATAATTGCCTTATAATTTAATAAATTCGTTATTTGCGGTAAAGTCCACCGTAACTACCGTAATATCAAATAACAATAGGGTGGTTATTTTTAGGATTTTAGTTGGATTATCTTATTTTGTTCGTTGTCATTCTAATATTAGCAAAATTTAAAGGAATACCAAAAAGTATCCCTTTAAACCAAAACCTAATGTATTTCCTCTTTATTTAATTCCCTAAGATGCTTTTTCAGCTTATCTGTAGTTTCTTTTCTTTCGAAAACCTTTCTATCTTCTAAATCTAATTTTTCATTATTTATCATTATATTGATATGGTTTATGGCTTTTATAATTAATTGGTTGGCATTATTCTCTGTGTTTATTTTCTTAACGATTTCATTCGAGAACTTATAGCTATCCCTAGAATTTAAATACTTTGGACTATAGCCTGATAGATATTTTACAGCCATTAGAATATGCCATCTCATCCTTGTGAATTGTCTATAGTCTCTATTTTTTCTAAAAAAGGTTTCTACTCTATATAACAATAAAGCACTTGCATAGTATGGTTCAGCATAGTCCCCATCTTGAAAAATATGTCCTTTAACTTTTTTAGCAACTGTTCCATAATGTCCAGAAACTCCATGTGGGTTATCTAATACCATGGAGGTAACAGCTTTTATTTGTTTAGGGATATTAATTATTTTAGTTTGTGGGATAGCTTCATTTCTATATTGATTAGATCTTCTCTCATAGTAAACACAAACATCAAACTCACCTGATTTCTCATGTAAGCTATTTTTTGAGTTATAAAACTCCTCTAACATTTTGTGGAAGTTACTAAGAGAATCTAATTGCTCGGGTTTTAATCCAGTTTGACTGTTTGTAGCTCTTACAATTTCATTCTTGGTTTCCTCATCTTTCGTAGAAATAATTCGGATTGGTAACGATATACTTTTTTCCTTTAAGCTTTTATAATTATCAAATATAACATTACTGGTCTGACAACCATTTACAATTTGATAATTAATTAGGTGAAACTTCTCGCCTACGGGCTTTATTTCATCTGCCACTACAGTTACCCCATTATTAAGAATCCCAAAAAGTTGAGCCTCTTCATGCTTAAGTCTGTCCTGCATATTACTGTTTACTTCATTATTCTCTATACCTAAGTAATCTCGTATATTGTCTTCAAACACATTTTTAACACCTGCTGTTTCATCGTCGTAAAGTAAATGCATGTATTCACTAATATCAACTAAACCAAAATATGCGGACGTAATCTTATCCCCGTCATATGAAAATGAAACATTTTTGGGAAAGCGGAAAGATGCTTCTAAATCTGCATCAATCTTTCTATACAACCTTTGAATCTCTTTAACACCAAGAGGATTAAAGTCTATATAATCAGATAATAAACCTGTGTCACTTAAAGATTTCAGTCCGTATTTAATCGTATCCTCTATATCTGAGCTAATTTCAGTAGTTGGTGATGATGTTGCATAATACATTATACAATTCGGATTTCCTTTTCTAAATAAATGGGAATTTTCATATATAATATTTTTCAACTCCCAAAATTTCTCTAACTCACTTATTGAACATTCATAATTACAAATAAACTGTTCAACATGTTTAAAAAAATAATTAACGTCTGCATCTGAAAAGCTTGGCGAAGTCTTCGATTGTACAAAAACAAAATCGACTGAAAGGATATTATTGTTTTTTATTAATACATTTAAGTCTTCTTCATTAAGAACAAGTTTATTATTTACAAGAATAGCTATTCCATCAATAGCCTTAGCTGTCCCAGTATCCATATCCTGAAAATTCCGCTCTGAATCAATTACATGATTATTAAGGACGCAATAATTAATAAACTGTTCAAACAGTACATCTTCTTGTTCTTCTTCTAACTCAAAGTTATTTTTAAACTGACTTAAAAAGTTTTTAACTATTAAATTTTTCATGATTTCAGCCTTTCAAACTTTAGTATAATTAATTATATCTTATTGAATGTACCTACACATACTTCCAAACAAGGATGAACTTTAAAATTTCATACATTTATAACAACCTATAATACTATTAATATTAAGGTCCCACCCTCAACAAAGACAATCTACTTACTTACACACTATTTTACAACAAGTCTCATCCAAATTGTTACTAATATTTAGATATTACACATAATATTACCATTAAATAATGATTAGTTTGTCACTGCCCTTGTCCAAAATTCACGGGTTTAGAATAGCTGCTTTTATGTTTGTCCCTGCTCTTATTATTCACTTTTCATTCTTTTTTTCTTACTTTCTGGACTTTTATTTGAAAGCGGTATCATGAAAATATCCTGGTGAATAATTAGTTCTTGATTTAAGATCCATAAGATTCACCTTTCATCCTCCTGTTCTCTAAATTATGTACGTTTTATACAAAATCCCTAGAATAAAAATATATAAAAATGACGGTTAATTTTTAAAATCGGCTTTTCATCCTATAACTGGCTACGTTGATTGAGAATACTCTGAAAATAAAAAGAAGACGATCTAATATAGCGATGACGATAACTCCATCTCTAAAATCTCTCCCCACTGACTGAAAGTTTTATAATCATAGCCATTAACATACCGCAGTTACTTATGATAAGGTTCATTCCTAATAATCTTAAACGCACGATACACCTGCTCCACTAACATCAAACGCATCAACTTGTGCGGGAACGTCATATTCGAAAACGACAATACATAATCACTCCGCTCCAGCACCCCATCACATAATCCCAATGACCCTCCAATTACAAACGCAACCTTACTTTTTCCGTACGTCGCAAGTTTGTCCATCCTTTTCGTGAGTTCCTCTGAAGTCAGCTGTTTGCCTTGGATTTCAAGTGTAATCTTATAGTTGTCCTGTGATATCTTCGAAAGGATCCGCTCCCCTTCTTTATGCTTCACTTCCTCGATCTGCGCTTCACTCAAGTTTTCTGGTGCTTTTCATCAGCGACTTCGACTACATCAACTCCCTCCAGGCGTTAGATGACATCAGTTTCAAGATTAATGAGGGCATGTGCTTTGGGCTTGTCAAATCGAATGGAGCCGCAAGTCGACGCTCATGCTAGATTTTATCTGGAATTTTGCTTAATTTTAACGGGGACATTAGTGTCAGAGACTGGAAGGTTTCCAAGGATCGCCTGAAAATTAAACAATAGATGGGCTACATCTCGCATGAAGTTACTCTCAGCGCGTGACAACCTGATCCTTTTTGGAACCCTCTATGATTTAAAAGGAAAAAATTTGCAGCATCGCATGGATGAAATGCTCGATCAGAAATGAAAGTGTCTGACCCCCACTACGTTAGGGTATTAGCGTAGTGGGGATCAGACAAGGAGAACAAAAAATCCATAAAAGGTGGATTTTTTTATTATAAATTACTTGTATTCTTCTACTTCTTCTGCAATTTTATTGCTATAAGTCTTCGATAAATAATTTACTCTATACTTTAAATATTCTTCCAAATCCTTATTAGTGCAATAAATATAACAACCTTTCTGTCCTCGGGTCAGTAAAGTTCTATAGGTATTACGAATGATCTCATCTGCTACACGCTCAGCTTTCTGTGGGTTACTTTTTGCCATTTTCTTGATTCCTCTAAGGGAACTATCTGTACTAGCTCTTTGAGTATAATCCGTTTTTATTTGACCGTTTTCAAAGATTAAATCATCACCAATAATTACACCCACATAGTCAAATTCCAACCCCTGACAGGTGTGAATGCAACCAACTTCATGAACAGACTCTTCATCTATTGCCCATGTTTCAGAATTACCTAAGTTCCAGCTTTTAGCGAAGTTCTTCTCTTTAATTTGAATGTCGTGCACATCAGACTGGTTTTTCCCCTCTTTAATCCAGTCCCAACAGTAACCGGCTACTAGGCGAGATTTATTATTTCCCTTATTTAATTCTTGAATGGTATTAAACAGTTCATTTGGATCTGAAAAAATCTGTACATCATAACTACTATCAATAAAGTCAGCATTGGCCGTTTGTCTAATTTCTAATACATCATCTACCCATGCTAGAAACCCATCTGACCCATTACACCGAAACTGTGATTCCAAGTACCCTAGTGTAATCTCTGCCTTCTCTGCTTGGGCAAATTCCTCAATCGTCTTAACATTACCTTTATCTTTTAAAGTGACTCTCTGTCTCTCATCAATAAAAAAGATAGATAGTTTAGAAGCATTTATAATTTCTTTTATTTGGTTCTCACCCAGGTGTTGGAACATTCCTGACTTTTCATTTAATCGGTGAGCTTCATCTACTATCAGTACATCAAATTCATTTTCAGGAGCATCCACATAACTACCTGACCCTTTAAACAAATTATCGATATGGCCTTTACGGAAATCTTTCTTTAACTTATTGGCGTATACCTTTCGAGGCGCTGCATTTTTAGTGACATATTGAGTAACAAGACTTCGGTTCGTTAATTCAACGAGTAGATTTACAGCTAAAACTGACTTCCCAGTCCCTGGTCCACCACGTACGATGAGTACCTGTTTAGTCCCTGTTCTTGTTGCTTTCTTAGCCAGCTGCAACGCGGTTTCGTAGATAACTTTTTGGTCATCAATCATGATAAACTCTTCGTTACCTTTAAGCATGCTATTTAAGGAGTCTTGTAACGATTTTGAGGGTCTAATGCGACCACTCTCTATTTTATATAAGTTTTCTTTATTGTCTCCAAACTTTATATGCCGCTTTATAAAGGACCGTAGATCAGCTGCGCCACCTTTAACAAATACAGGTGCCATTTCAACATAGTACCCATAAACTTTATCCGTCAAAGGATCTTCAGTGCCTAAAGCATTGTAATTATGTAGATAAGCACAAGGGTAGAGGTTTATATCCTCCTTTTGAGCATTCTCATTGTAGTCTTTTATAAGGGCAGCATAAGACCATGCTTGATAAGAAGGGTGAGTGGTTTCTCGCATCCCTCGATTAATAATTGTTTTCACTATGGCCTCTTTGCCTGCTATTTTTTCAATTTTCTCCCACTGTTTTAATTCCACAACAACGACAGAGCCACCTTCCCCATCCTTGCCGGAGATAAGCAAGTCAACTCTTTTAGAAGTATGAGGAATTTGAAATTCGATAGCTATACCTGCATCTTCAGGTATCTCATTATCCATAAGGACACGGTACATATATTGCATAGAATTATTCCAAGACCTTACTTCGTTCTGGTTAATATGACCAATTCTGTTGTTATAGTTAGTAACAATATTGGTAACGAGAGTATCTTGGAAGACATCGTTGCAGAAGTCTTTTTTTGTAGCTTCGTAAACTATCATTTATATCACACCTGTAATTTAGTTTTTAAAAATATTGTAACAAATAATGGAAGAATAAATTCCCTCTTTTTCAATATAATTCAAATTTTTGTAATTCACTGATGTCACTCAAAATGCCTGTTGTTCAGTTCATAATAGGCGAACTGAATATAAACTTATTTACTTATGATAAGGCTCGTTCCTAATAATCTTAAATGCCCTATATACTTGCTCCAACAGCATCAAACGCATTAACTGGTGAGGAAACGTCATATTCGAAAACGACAAACCAAAATTACTTCGCTCCAACACCTTATCACTTAATCCCAGCGACCCACCGATTACAAAAGCCACCTTACTTTTTCCATATGTCGCAAGGTCGTCCACCTTTTTGGCGAGCTTTTCTGAAGTCAGCTTCTTGCCTTCGATTTCTAAGGTGATGACATAACTGTCCTGTGAAATCTTCGAAAGGATCCGCTCCCCTTCTTTTTCCTTCACTTCCTCCATTTGTGCTTGGCTCAGATTCTCCGGTGCTTTTTCATCAGCGACTTCCACGACATCAACCTTCGCATACGGGCCGAGGCGTTTGACATATTCGGCAATGCCTTGCTTCAAATATTTTTCTTTCAGTTTTCCGACTGTGACGATGGTAATTTTCATAATCCGTTTCCTCCATACAACTATTGTTGCTTTCATTTTATCATGTCTCACATGGTCTTTGATTTTTTAAAATTCTGAATCCTATAATCTCTGGGATACGATAAGAGTCACTTTAGGTCCGCTCGGATACCCGGTTGCTCTCTCTGGCGTGGGCTTTTATCGCGACCTGGTGGGACATGGCGATGGCTGTGATTGTGAGAACGGAAAATATGGAGGTTGCCATAACGCTGATTCTTGCCTTAGGAGGTGTGCTCTTAGGCGGCTTATGGATGCCGGTTGAGTTTATACCGGAGGTCGTTCAGAACATCAGTAAAGCTTTGCCTCAGTACTGGGCACTGCAGGGATACAAAGAGGTCATTCTATCTGATGGAGGCGTGTCTGATATCTGGCTGAATCTAATAATCCTGATTGTGGCTGGAGTCGCGGGCGGAATTCTGGCATTAGTCTCTTACCCTCGTTTCCTGCGGCAATCCCGAAGCTAACAAGTAAAGCCCTCAGGCTAGTCCTGAGGGCTTTGATCATTCTATGGATTCAACCTTTAACTTCATGCAACTCTAGAAACTTCGTATTAAAATCTCCCTCGATGAACTTCTCATGAGTTAACAAGTTTCTATGAAAATCAATCGTTGTATGAATACCGGAGACTTTAAATTCTCTCAGAGCCCGTTTCATTCGGGCTCGTGCTTCCTCACGAGTCTCTCCATAAGTAATTAATTTCGCAACCATCGAATCGTAAAACGGAGGAATGCTGTAGCCTTGATAGACGGCAGAGTCGACGCGGACGCCAAAGCCTCCTGGAGGGATGTAGGTATCGACTTTCCCCGCGGATGGCATGAATCCGTTGGAAGGATCTTCAGCGTTAATCCGGCATTCCATGGACCAGCCATTCAGAACAACATCTTCTTGTTGATAGGACAGCGGTTGACCATTAGCTACGTTCAATTGTTCTTTGACGAGATCGATCCCTGTTACCATTTCCGTCACGGGGTGCTCCACTTGAATCCTTGTATTCATCTCCATGAAATAAAAGTTACCGGTGTGATCATAAATGAATTCGATGGTGCCGGCTCCTGTGTAGTCGACCGCTTTGGCCGCACGCACGGCTGCTTCTCCCATTTGCGCACGTACCGCTTCACTTAGTGCAGGGGACGGCGTTTCTTCAACGAGCTTTTGCATGTTGCGCTGGATCGAGCAGTCTCTTTCCCCGAGGTGAATGACATTACCATAACGATCGCCGAGAACCTGAATTTCGATATGTCTGAAATCTTCGATGAACTTCTCAATATAAACCCCTGGATTCCCGAACGCTTTTTCTGCTTCTTGTTTGGTGACGTTCAGCGCCTTGGTCAGTTCTTCCTCTTTTTCAACAACACGAATGCCTTTTCCACCCCCGCCGGATGCGGCTTTGATAATCACCGGAAAGCCGATGTCGTGAGCAAGGCGCGTCGCTTCTTCGTTGCTTTGAACGATTCCATCCGATCCAGGAACAATGGGGACATTGGCTTTTTCCATCGTTTCTCTCGCAACATCCTTCATTCCCATTTGCTGAATCGCTCGCTTACTCGGTCCAACGAAAATCACATCGTTGTCCTCGCAAATCTCAGCAAACTGAGCATTTTCTGACAGAAACCCATAACCGGGGTGGATGGCATCAACGTCGGCATTTAAGGCAACGGTCATGATGTTGGCGACGTTCAAGTAGCTCTCGGTCGAAGAGGCCTTCCCGATGCAATAGCTTTCATCTGCCAGCTGCACATGAAGAGCATCCTTGTCTGCTTCTGAGTAGATAGCGACCGCCTCCATGTTTAATTCATGGCAGGCCCGGATGATCCGAACCGCGATTTCGCCCCGATTCGCCACTAACACTTTCTTGATTCCCATAGCACACCCCTCCTTCATGCTGGTTCCACGACAAATAACGGTTGTCCGAATTCAACAAGCTCTCCGTTATTCACAAGGATTTCCTTTACCGTACCTTTCACGTCGGCATGAACGTCATTGAACATTTTCATGGCTTCTAACACACAGACGACGGTATCCTCGTCCACGGTATCTCCTTCCTGGATGAAGGCAGGCTCATCAGGAGACGGGGTATCATAAAACACGCCAACCATCGAAGCGGTAATCGTATGTGTGTCCAGTTCATTTTTGGTGGATTCCTTGCGGGAGTCATCCGGAGATTGTGCTTCGTGAGGCTTTTCTTCCTCCTTCTGAACAGGACGGCTCACCGGCTTCTCCTGTTTGGTACCTTCTTTTTTGCCTGAGCCTTGATTGGTTACCTTTAAAACGAAATCCTTATGCTCATAATGAACGCCATCCACGGTTGAACCGTTCACATGGTTAATAATGTCGATGATTTCTTTTGAATTTAACATGATACATTCTCCTTTACGTTCTGCCTACGCGAGATACTTTTTCTAATGTACGAATAAACCGTTCCTTCTCATTAGAAAGCTGCTGGGCTTCTTCGACGGTCACCTCACGGAAACGGATGTGACTGCCAGGCATCGCCTGGGCCAGGTAAGGGATGTCACTGGATATGACGGTGGCGATCCTTGTATATCCGCCTGTTGTCTGACGCTCCGCCATTAGAATAATGGGGTCACCACTCGCCGGGACTTGAATGCCGCCGAGCGGAATCGCTTCTGAGATAATATCGGCTGAAGTCTCATGCTCAAGCTTCGGCCCTTTCAGCCTGAACCCCATCCGGTCCGATTGTGGCGTCACTGCATACTCCGAAGACAGGAAAGTGTCCAGGGAAGACTCGGTAAACGCATCCAGGTGAGGTCCCGGTACGACACGGATTTCCATGTCACGCGTGTAATCAGGGATTTCATCGTGATGGAGCGCTCGACCGGTTACGGCTTTTTGGTTGCCGATTTTTGAAAGCACATCGCCTTTGGCTAAAGCACGTCCTTCATAACCGCCGATCTCTGCTTTCAAATACGTCGATTTACTTCCCATCACAACAGGGAGATCAAAGCCACCGGCCACGCTGATATACGCTCTCGCTCCCTGAACCGGCTGCCCAAATTGAAGCCGGTCTCCTTCTTTCACGTCAAAGCTTTTCCAGGTCGGTACCTTTTCACCGTTCAACTTCGGCGATAGATCTCCTCCACAAATGGCAAGGGTCGCTTCTCCAAGGACCTCGATCTCCGGACCCATCACCGTCACTTCGATCGCCGCTTCGTGACCTTCATTTCCGACTAAGAAATTAGCCATCTTCAGCGCATACGGATCCATGGCACCTGAAGCGACGATCCCATATTGCTGGTACCCGAATCTCCCCTCATCCTGAATTGTCGTGAGCAGGCCGGGTTTGACAATTTTAAATACTGGATTAGACATATGCGTTCACTCCAACAAGCAGAATCTTAGTTCCTATCTCGCCGTTCCAATCAATGAATGTCATGAAGGGACTCCCTTCTTCTCTTCCGTTTGAACGGTATACTCCCCGCGCTCGACAGCGCTCTCGATTTCATCGAATTCCTGTTTACTGATAGGAACAAACCGGATGTAGCTTCCGGATTCCAATAAAATCGGCTGTTCCTTATCGGGGTCATATAATTTCACAGGCGTCTGCCCGATGAGCTGCCAGCCACCCGGAGATTTCAACGGATAGACGCCCGTTTGGCTGCCGGCGATTCCGACAGATCCCGGGGCAATCTCAGGACGAGGGTCTCCACGCCTTGGTGTGGCAATCTTCTCAGACATGCCTCCTAAATAAGGGAACCCTGGAACAAAGCCCATCATGTAAATGAGATAATCCTGACTTGAATGAATGTGCACGACGTCTTCTTCACTCAACCCGTTCTGTTCAGCGACGACAGACAAGTCTTCACCCGTCTCCCCTCCATAGTACGTAGGAAGGAGAAAGGCAAGAGAATCAGATACGGATCCTTTTTGCTCCTGAAGCACCTCATAGAGGTCTGTGATTTTTGCTTGTAACTCGTCATAGGTTACGACGCTTGGCTGGTAATAGAGGGTTAATGTCGTATACGCCGGCACCCATTCCACCACCCCTTCAATCGGGTGCTGCTTCAATTCATCAGCAACCATTCGGATCGACTGATTGGTCTGTTCAGAAATCTCACTGCCAAAGACGATTTGCATCCCTGTATCGCCAAGGGCATGATACGTTAGCTTCATCTTCGTCCCTCCTTCACCTTAAGATAATAGCTGTGGAATCTTGTTGATTAACGTAACGACCGCTAAGTAAGCCGTTAGCATAAATACGATACCGCCGAAAATCGTTAACCAGAGCGGGTGTTTGTAATCTCCCACAATCGATTTTTTGTAGGCAGCGATCAATAACGTTCCTAACGCGATCGGCAAAATCAATCCGTTGAACGCACCGGCTAGGATCAGCAGTAATACTGGTTTTCCAATGAACGCAAAGATAATGGTCGAGACGATAATGAAACCAAGTGTGACAGCCTTCTCATGGTTAGCGATTTTTTTGGATAATGTTTTTAGGAAAGAGACGGACGTATAAGCCGCTCCGATGACCGATGTGATCCCAGCTGCCCAAAGGACAATGCCGAACATTTTGTACCCGATCGTCCCGGCTGCTTCCTGGAAGACAGATGCCGGTGGGTTGGCTGGATCTAGTGTGAAACCAGTCACGACAACACCTAAAACGGCAAGGAACAAGAAAATCCGCATGACCGATGCAATTAAAATTCCTGAAACAGAGCTTTTCGTTACCTGATGAAGGTTTTCTTTTCCGGATACCCCTGCATCGAGCAGTCTATGGCCTCCGGCAAACGTGATATAGCCTCCAACGGTTCCACCTACTAACGTAATGATGGAAAACACATCGATTCGATCCGGGGCAAAGGTGTGAGTAATAGCATCCCCGACTGGAGGATTACTTTGAAAGGCGACGTAGAGGGTGAGCAAGATCATGGCGCCCCCTAAAACACGGGCGATTTTGTCCATCGCGACACCAGCTTCTTTGGATAAAAAGACACCGATGGCGATGGCCCCAGTGATGGCTGCTCCGATACGAGGGTCGATGCCAAACAGGACGTTCATACCGAGACCGGCACCACCGACGTTTCCGATATTAAAGGCAAGTCCGCCAAGAGCGACGGCAAACGCAAGGAAATAACCGAGGCCTGGTAGGACCATATTTGCGATGTCCTGTCCTCTTTTTTTCGAAACGGCAATGATTCTCCAAATATTTGCCTGAACACCAATATCAAGAATGATCGACATTAAAATGACAAATCCAAAACTGGCCATCAATTGTTCCGTAAATACGGCCGTTTGAGTTAGAAATCCAGGTCCAATGGCTGAAGATCCCATCAGAAACGCGGCACCAAGAATGACTCCCCACTTACTCTTCTTCTTTACTTCCTGCTGGGGACTGTGCTCCAACGTCTCTGGCATTTGTTCTTTTCTTAATCCCATCCTATTCCTCCTACTTTCCTTGTTTTTTTGAGAACGTTTTATCTCTTACTTCTACGATATCACTAAATTTTCAGAATTTATTACAAGATTCCGCACAAAAAAACCGCCCATATCGGGCGGTTTCGCACAGTTGTTTTTTTAAGTTATATCATACTTATCGATTCTTCGCTGCAAGGCATACCGGCTGATACCCAACCGTTTTCCAGCCTGTGTAATGTTCCACTTTGACTCCTGGATCGCTTTTTCAATATATTCCTTCTCGATCCGTTCCAGGTAATCTTCCAGGGAGAACTGTTCCGTAAACTCGATATCCTTGTCGTAATCCGATGGTTCAGAAGGAGCTTCAACGGGACTTAAAAAATCCAAATGGTGGGCAGACAGTTCCTTTTTTTGATGCAGGATCGCAAGCCGCTCCACCGAATTTTTCAATTCTCTTACATTACCAGGCCAGCTGTAGTTTAACAAGCGCTTTTTGGCATCTTCCTTAAGCACAGGGACTTCTTTACTCATCTGCTGGCAAAATTCATTCAGGAAGTGCTCCGTCAGGCGAATAATATCCTTGCCCCTCTTTCTGAGAGGAGACAGCTGGATCGGTACGACGTTCAATCGGTAGTAGAGATCTGAACGGAATTCCTTGTCTTGAATCATTTCTTCCAGGGAGCGGTTGGTGGCCGCGATGACTCGGACATCGACTTCAACGTCATGGACACTGCCTACCCGCTTAATCTTTTTATCCTCAAGGAAACGGAGCAGCTTCACTTGTAAATCGAGAGAAAGGTCGCCGACTTCATCCAGAAACAGCGTCCCTCCATCCGCCCATTCCATTAACCCGACCTTAGCCTCCGGGTGAACCGCGTGATTCCCTTTTTCTCTTCCGAATAATTCCACTTCGATCAAATCCGCAGGGATACTTGCACAGTTCACCGCAACAAATGGTCCCGCGTGTCGGCTGCTTTGCTGATGAATGCTTCTCGCAACAAGCTCCTTTCCAGTACCCGTCTCCCCTCGAACTAAAACGGTCGTGTTATCGCTCTCCGCTATGAGAGAGATTTTCGCCCGAAGTTCATTGATCGGGTCACTGGAACCGATCATGCGGACTGGGTTCGTTCTGCGCTCTTCTTCTCTGTATCGCTCGACTTCTTTCTCTAAATGATGCTGTTTGTTCCACTTCTCAAGCGTCACTTTAAGCTCTTCAAGCTCAAAAGGCTTCGTTAAATAATCGAATGCCCCTTCCTTCATCGCTCGAACAGCGGTTTTGGCATCCCCATAGGCCGTCAGCATAATCACAGCCATGTGAGGAAACTGCTCTTTCCAATCGAGTAAAGAATCGAGACCATTTCCATCCGGCAGACGAATATCGAGAAGCGTGATGTGGGGGTGAAATTGATCAATGATCGTCCAGCCTTCTTCCAACGTCGATGCTGTTCTCACTTCATACCCCTCATCCTCTAGAAACATCTCAAGTGTTAACCGAAGCGTCGTTTCATCATCAATGATCGCTACTTTCATCGCCATGCTCGCTCCCTCCTTCCGCTTTGGAAAAACTAATCATAAACGTGGTTCCTTTTTGCAACGTGCTTCTTACATCAATATCCCCTTTATTTTGGACCACTAACTGATGGACAATCGAGAGCCCCAAACCTGTCCCTTCTGATCGTGTCGTAAAGAAGGGATCAAAGATTTTTTCGATGGTCGCTTCATCCATTCCGACCCCTGTATCGGTAATACTTATCGTTACATCATGGGCAGAGGCTTGACTATCAATGATTAATTCCCCGCCATCCGGCATGGCGTTCAAGCCATTCATAATGATATTCAAAAGAATTTGTCTCAGCTGGTCACGGTTGACCATCATTTCAAAATCATGAACACAATGCTTGAACGTGACCTTCTTTTCTTTCGCCACATCCTTTAAAAGTAAGAGGATGGACTTGATGCTTTCGTCTGCGATGACTTTTGACTGCGGCGATTCAACGGGCCGCGCGAAATCCAGGGTGGTTGTGATCGTTTTATTCACACGATCGATGTCGATCAGCATATTTTCTGCTAAGGCTAGTTGTTTATCGCTTAAATCCAGTCGTCGAATCAATAATTCGGTGGTCGTTTTAATCCCCGCTAATGGGTTTCGGATTTCATGCGCAATACCAGAAGCCATTTCCCCCAGGGAGGCCAAGCGTGACATCCGTTCCACGCGCTGCTCCAATTTTCTTCGATTCGTGATATCTTCAAAGGTGATGACCGCTAAATCCTGTTCCGTTGTTCCAATCGCCTGATAGCTGACGGCATAAAAAGCTTTCTCATCAGAAATATGGCTTTCGATGATCTCTTCCGTCCTTTGTTTCGAACGCCGATCCACCATGTGATTTATTTTTTCCTGTAAATCATCATCCTTATGAAGGATCTCTTTTGCCGCATTATTATAAAGAAATTCGGTTCTTTCGATGACAAGAACGATCCCGACATGAACGCTGTTTAAAATCATTTCATTCAAGTGCTTTATTCGATCAATTTGCTGTTTCTGTTCATCCAGTGTGTACACCATTTCTTTTAATGAAGTGGCGAGTACGCCAATTTCATCTTTCCTTCTGGTTCCCATATCAAGACCTGTCATGGGCTCCCCTTTCGCCACCCGCTTACAAAAAGCAGCCAGATCTTTGATTGGTTTGGACAGATGATAAGCGAACAGAATGGTAAACTGAACAGCGATCACCCCTGTAAAGATACTAATGAGCAACGTGTATTTTTGTATATCCAGGAGAGAGCCAGAATAAAAAGAAAGTTCAATAGGATGGTACAGCTTCCATCCCCATTCCGGCAGGTTCTTTGTGAGGACGATTCTTTCCTGGAAGAAACCTGATTTTTCCTCTGCTAAAAGGGTGTCTAATTGATCATGCGAGACCGAATCCCCGTTGTAATAGACTTCCCCTACCTCGTTTTGAACATAAAGACCTTCCGTACCCTGAATAAGCTCGAGAACCATCGATTGCGCGGCAGATTCATCCAATTCGCCATTTTCGACCCTCTCATGTAACAGCCTCGTGTACTGATGAATGCTATGGAGCTTCTCGTTGATCGTCGTTTGCTTCAATTCCTTTTCTGACTGATAACTCGACCATAAGGAAACCGCACCGATAATCAAGCTTGGGAGCAGCACAATGAGTAAGAAGGGAATTAAAATTTTTCGTTCAATGGATTTACGCATCATGTTGTTTTCCCCCATTTAACAAAGAAAAAGAACCCAGCCATCATCAAGGAAGGAAGCACAGGGTGATACATCGTCTGCCAATCCGTCGGTATCAGCAGGAAGGCGAGTGCATAGGTCACCACTCCGCCAATGGAGGATAACAGGGCGTTCTGTTTCGGGATATTTGTAAAAAGCCCGCCATACAAAGGAAAAAACAAGGAGACCGTGATGATCCCCCAAATGTGCCCACTAAATGGAACGATTCCTTCTGGAGGGGTAAACGCGATGATCAAAGAAGAGGTTGCAAATATAAAAACCATCCACCTTGTCCACGTCACGATCCGATGATTTTCGATTCTCTTACTTCTTAATGGAAGCGTGATATCATAGACAAAGCTGCTTGCCATCAAGAGCAATTGGGAGTTGGCTGTTGAGATACAGGCCGCAACAATACTAATCAACAGGATACTTTTCCATGGGGTATGAAGAAGATAGGTAATCACATAAGGGTAAATTTCATCTGTGCTCAAGAAGGTTATATTTGGATCCAGTGCCCTCGAACCTAAACCCATGACCAAAATCGATAGATAGATGACGACAACAAAAACCAAACTGACGACGAGCATCTTTTTTGCCGTGCTTTTTGAATTAGCGGACAAAATTCGAACCGCATATTGAGGATTCGCCGCTACCCCGAGCCCAAGCGTAAAGAATGCGCTTACGAACAACCAGACAGAAAGTCCGTCCGGAGAAAGAAACGTCACCTCCTGGGCATCACCGATCCGTTCAAGGTTAAGGTTGGACATCCCTCCCACAGCCTTGAGCATTAAAAAGGCTCCTAAAACCGTCCCCAGTAAAATTAAGAAAAAATGAAATGTATCCGTTCGAGCAACGGAATGCAAGCCGCCGAACGTCGTATATAAAACAAAGATATAAATTAAACATACACTAACGGAATAAGGAATCTCCAGCATCTGGCTGATCACGATGCCAAACCCTCTAATTTGAATGACGACATACAATAAGTAGCTGACCAGTAACACAATCCCAATCCATACTTGTAACCACTTCGATTGATAACGGATACGAAAAAACTCAGGTACGGTCAAGACGCGATATGTATATAACTTTGATGCAATAACATACAATCCAATAATTCCGAGGACCCACGCTACGGCAGTGGTCCAGATCACCGACACCCCGCCCTCATAAATCAAACCTGGTAAGCCAAGGAGCGAAGCCGCACTAAACCAAGTCGCACAAAACGATGCAATACTTGGAAATGTCTTTAAGTTACGTCCGGCTAAAAAATATTCGGATAGATCATCTGTTTTATCGAATCCGTGTTTTCCCAGGATCAATATCGCGATCGTGTACAAGAGGAAAACACCTAGATAAAGCAATTCGTCCATTATGATTTGCTCCTTTATGGCTCTGTCTGACGTTAGGGTGTCCAGATATCATTATATACAAATATAGAAGCATGGACCAAATAGACCCCGGATAATAACATCACGAAGGGAAACGTAAAGCCCTCAGGCTGTGCTGAGGGCTTTTTAAAAGTACTTATTCAGTTACAAGTTGGAGCTCAACTGGAATAAAGTCTTCAACCGATTCGTCTTTTGCTACTTTACCAGCGGCGCTGATCGCTTCTTCCCCGATCAACTCAGGCTGTTGAGCGACGGTTGCGTCCATCCGGCCTTCGGATACAGCGGTACGCGCGTCATCAGTCGCATCGAAGCCGACAACGATCACGTCTTCGAGCATATTTTTCGATTCAAGCGCTTGAACCGCACCTAAAGCCATTTCATCATTATGTGCGAAAACGGCATCGATGCTGTCTGTACTCTGAAGGATATTTTCCATAACCGTCAGACCTTCCGAACGGTCGAAGTTCGCGGATTGGTTGGCTACGATTTCGATGCCGTCCTTGGAATCAACGATGTTGTGGAAGCCTTCCCCTCGTTCACGAGTGGCTGAAGCGCCTGGAATTCCTTCAAGTTCTACAACTTTTCCTTCGTCTCCTAGTTGTTCAGCGATGAATTCACCAGCCATTTCTCCACCTGCGACGTTATCAGAAGCGATGTGAGTAACAACTTCTCCTCCATCGGCTGTACGGTCAACAGTAATAACAGGAACATCTGCCTGGTTGGCGGATTCAATGGCTGAAACGATCGCAGCGGAGTCAGTGGGGTTCACAAGCAGGACGTCAATGTCTTGTTGCAGCAAATCTTCGATATCACTGACTTGCGTAGCAGGATCATTTTGAGCATCGACGGTCGTAATTTCAAAGCCTGCATCTTTTGCGGCTGCTTCGGCCCCGTCTTTTAGTGAAACAAAGAACGGGTTGTTCAACGTAGAGATGGACAATCCGATTTTCGTTGTATCATCTCCAGAAGCTTCCTCACTATCTCCGCCTCCATCACTTGACGAGCTTCCTGGTGCGTCCGTGGAGCAAGCGGCAATAAACAATACGAATACTAGAATTCCAAAAGCTTTCATCCATTTCATCATGGAAAAATTCCTCCTTAGAAATTTATATATGTCATATGTTCATAGCGAACAGTATGGCCGATTATTTAGACCTGCGATCAAGCAGAACAGCGAGTAGGATGACGCCTCCTTTAACGATTTGCTGATAGAACGAAGAAACGTTCAAGAGGTTCAATCCGTTATCCAGCACGCCGATAATGAGAGCACCGATTAAGGTCCCCACAATTCTTCCGCGCCCGCCAGCAAGGCTTGTCCCGCCAAGGACTACTGCTGCAATGGCATCCAGTTCATACATCGTTCCAGCCGTTGGCTGTGCGGAGTTCAAACGACTCGTCAAAATGATACCGGCTAACACAGAAAGCATACCGGTAAGGGAATAGACCCAGACTTTGACACGATCGGCTTTAATTCCTGATAAAATCGAGGCTTCTTCATTCCCTCCAACGGCATAGACCTGACGGCCGAACACGGTCTTGCGTAAAATGAAAAAGAGAATAAAAAATACGATAATCATTAAAATCCCAGGGAACGGAATCCCGAACACATAGCCGCGTCCGATCATTTCAAACGCAAAGCTGTCCGATAGCCCTGTGACAGGGCGTCCATCGGTATACACAAGCGTCGCACCACGGAAAATCGTCATCGTCGCTAGTGTCGCGATAAAAGGAGCGACCTTTCCTTTGGTGATGATCAGGCCATTGAATGCTCCCATGGCGAGACCAGCAAGGAGCCCAATAAGTACAGCGAGCATCGGGTCCATGCCGCTTGCGAGCATTCCGGCAGTCAGCGCACTGCCGAAAGCCAGAATGGAGCCGACGGATAAGTCAATGCCGCCAGTCAAAATGACGAAGGTCATCCCGAAGGCAATTAATGCATTAATCGATATTTGACGTAATAAGTTCAATAGATTATCAAGAGTGAAGAAATTATCACTCATGACTCCAAGGATGGCCATAATCAGAATCAGTCCGATTAAGGGGCCTAACTTGGATAGGTTGTTCATGACTAACTGCTTCATCGTTACTCTCCTCCCGTCGCAGCTTGCATAATTCTTTCTTGATTGGCTTCTTCTCTGTTAAAAATCCGGGCAACTTTTCCTTCATGGATCACCATGATGCGGTCGCTGACGCCTAACACTTCAGGGAGCTCCGATGACACCATGATGATCGCCACGCCATGTTCGGTCAGTTCATTCATAATGTGATAGATTTCTTTTTTAGCTCCGACATCGACCCCTCGAGTCGGCTCGTCTAAGATCAAGACACGCGGCTGGATCCCGAGCCATTTTGCGATAACCACCTTTTGCTGGTTTCCTCCGCTGAGTGACTTCACATCCTGCTCTCTTCCGGTCGTCCTGACGTGAAGGCGTTCGATCAACTCATCAATGAGCTTCGTTTCTTTCTGAGATGAAATCCACCCTTTATTAGAAATCGCTTTCATATTTGTCAACGCGATATTTTCACGAATCGATAAATGCAGGACGAGTCCTTCGTCTTTCCGGTCCTCCGTGATAAAACCGATGCCTGATTGGATCGCGTCGCGCGGGTGTTTGATAGAGAGAGGCTTTCCGTCGAGGAGGATGTCGCCGCTTTTCTTCTTTTTCGCCCCGAAGATCGCTTCCATGATTTCGGTTCGACCGGCTCCCATAAGTCCGGCAACTCCGAGAATTTCACCTTTGTTGACGTGAAAGTTAATATCTTCAAACCAGTCCTCTCTGGATAAGTGCTTCACCTCTAGAATTCTCTCCCCGATGGTAGTGGTTCTTGCAGGGAACCGTTCACCTAATTCACGGCCGACCATCATTTTCACAACCGCTTCAAAGTTTGTGTCGTTCACCCGTTCTGTGCCGATATACTCCCCGTCTCTCAGAACCGTAATGCGATCACAGATTTGAAAGATTTCCTCCATCCGGTGGGAGATGTAGACGATGCTGACCTTTTGTTCCCTCAGCGACTCGATCACTTTAAATAGACTTTCAATCTCTCGATCTGTCAGCGCTGCGGTCGGTTCATCCATAATGATCATTTCCGCGTTCGTAGAAATCGCTAGAGCGATCTCGATCATTTGCTGCTTCCCGACAGATAGATCGCCTGCCGTTTCATTTGGGTCGATGTTCGTGACTCCGAGTCGCTTTAAGTTATCCAGCGTTTGCTGGTACATCTCTTTTTTCTTTAAGATTCCGGTTCGTCTCAGCGTCCTTTCTTTTCCAAGAAACATATTCTCTGCCACAGTCAAATGGGGAATGATATTGAGCTCCTGGTGGATGACGACGATGCCTTCTTTTTCGGCTTGCTTTGGATTGGAAAACGTCCTTTCTTTGCCTTTCACTTCGACCTTTCCGCCGTCCTTGGCATGAATCCCTGTTAAAACCTTGATGAGCGTGGATTTCCCTGCCCCGTTTTCCCCCATTAAGGCATGGACTTCGCCTGGAAGGATGTCTAAGTTTACTTTTTTCAATACCTGGTTACCGGAAAAAGCTTTTTCGATCTCTTTCATATGTACAAACGGATGCTCAGACATGGGTTCACCTCCTCACGATTTAAAAAATTACACCAGAGTGAAGAATGATATTCGCGTAAGGCGTAACTTCGCCTGTGCGAATGATCGCTTTCGCCTGCTTGGTTTGCTCTTTCAATTCTTCATGGGATTGAAAGGAAACCTTTTCTGGTAATTGTGTTTCTACTTTTTGAAGAAGTTCAGGGTTGTGCTCCTTCACCTCACTGGCCATCGTTGCTGCTTCCACTTCCATATCCTCTAAAATAGCTGTTACTGCTTCTCTGAAAGAAGGATGTCCTTTTGTTAAGGACACATCGATGCATGGAATGTCATCGGGAATGGGAAGTCCGCAATCCGCCACTACAATTTTATCCGTATGGCCTAAGCGAGCAAGGACGGAAGCAATTTCGCGATTCAGCATGCCCTGCTTTTTCATAAGGATGACCTCCTTTCTTTCAAGAACTGTGCTACTTCGTTAAGGGTCGGCATGCCGCTCTGGGCACCTACCTGTGTAATGGAAAGCGCTGCGGCGGCGTTGGCAAACTGGACGGCTTCACTCAAAGGGAACTGACGAGCGAGCTGAGTGACTAATGCTCCATTAAAGGTGTCTCCCGCTCCCGTTGTATCTTTTACAGGAACCTCGTAGCCTGGGATGGTTTCTTGCTTTCCTTCCAGGGTGACCTCAACCCCTTCAGGTCCTTTTGTTGTCACCAATTTAGATTGGATCATAGACGCTTCAACTTCCTTGTTTAAAAGCAACGCCTCCGATTCATTTGGCGTTAAGAAAGTCGCATGGTCGAGAACATCCTGAGGTAAGGTTTGATAGGGGGCTGGATTGACGACCAATGGAATGTAATACTCTTTTGCAAGATTAGCGATGTATTCAATCGTTTCAAGCGGGATCTCAAGCTGGACGAGCAGGATATCGCTTCCTTTGATCAAGTCCTTTTGTTTTTCGACGTATTCAGGAGTCACATCGTAATTCGCTCCCGGGGCAACGATGATCCGGTTATCGTTATCACTTAGAATGATAGTCGCCGTGCCTGTGGACTGACTTTGGGACGTCTTCACTCCAGATGTATCAATGCCTTCTGCCTGCAGATGCTGAACCAGTTCGACGCCGAAAGCGTCTTTGCCGACCGCTCCAACCAAGCGGACGTCCGCCCCTAACCGTGCAGCGGCCACGGCTTGATTCGCTCCTTTACCACCCGGGTAGGTCGCGAATTGTTCTCCTAGCACGGTTTCGCCTTGATTCGGAACGACGGGAGTAGACACGGTCAAATCCATATTAATGCTCCCGATCACCGTTACCTTTGGTTTAGTTGTTGTCATGGATTTCCCTCCTGTTCCGCGTTGAGTCTCTTTCCACTAGTGTCACTTTGAATTCTTCATCTTGTTTCTCTTGTTCGATTTGTTCAATTTGGTGAATCAGCATTTCCGCTGCTCTTGCGCCAATTTTGTAAATCGGCTGAGCCATTGTCGTTAACGTTGGTGTTGTCGTTTCACCTAAGGTAATGCCGTCAAAAGCGATGATCGACAAATCCTCTGGTACTCGAATCCCGAGGGCTTCTGCGGCTTTTAACGCGCCGACACCCATCAGGTCATTGGCGACGAACAGCCCGTCAATTTCAGGATGCTTTTCTAAGAGCCGCTGCGTCGCTTGTTTGGCCTCTTCAAAATGGTACTCCCCTTGTTCTACATAGCTGTATTTGAACCAGTCTTCCTGTTTCACAGCATCCAAGTACCCGTTCAACCGCTGCTTCGCATTGCTGACGTGTTCTGGGCCAGCAATATGAGCGATCCGCTTGCAGCCTATTTCCTTTAAGTACTCAACCGCTTGAAGCGCCCCTTCCTTGTTATTGACGGTCACAGAAGACAGGTCCTTATGAAGGATACGGTCTAAAGCGATGACGGGAAGGTCAAAGTCTTTCATGTATGCACCGGACATCGTACTCGATACGACAACAATGCCGTCCAGGGACTTCTGTTTTAATGCTTCGATATAAGCGATTTCCTTTTCTGGATCATCGTCTGTATTACATAAAACAAAGGTATATTCGTGCTGCTTGGCCATATCTTCCACCGCTCTTGCAAGCTCAGGGAAGAATGGGTTCATAATGTCAGGCACAAATAAGGCGATCATTTTTGAACGTCCTTTGTACAAGCTGCGCGCGACATCATTGGGGCGATAGTTTAATTGCTGTATGGCTTTAGCCACCCGTTCTTTTGTTTCGAGATGTACATATCCATTTCCGTTTAACACACGAGAAACGGTCGCTGTTGATACTTCCGCTAACCGTGCGACGTCTTTGATTGTGGCCATAGTTTTATCGACTACCTTTATGATCTGAAATGTGTAACCCGTTACATATGGTTGTAAAAAAATAGAATTTATCATGTTTTTCGTATATGTAACCCGTTACACATAATTGTAAAGCGCTTACATAATTGTGTCAACCGTACGCTTATAAAAAGAGCCCCTCAAAGCTTCCCTTTTCCGGGAAACCTGAGGGGCTTTTCTTTTGTTCAGGCTACAATTGTCCAGTATTCCTTTACCTTGATACTCTTTACCAGGATAGCACGAATTCTTTTATTTCCTCTGCCCACAAATCTTTTAATTCTCTAATGATGTCTTTTGATAATCTACTTTCTGATGCAGCTATATTCTGGTTGAACTGCTGAACATCTTTTGCACCAGGGATAACGGTAGATACTTCTGTATAGGAAAGAATAAATTGCAGGGCTGCTTGTACCATAGAACGATCATTTCCTACAATATGACGCACTTGTTCTACTAATTTCCCTCTTCTTTCAATTTCTTCTACACTCCACCGGCTTCTGATGCCGCTGAATCTACTAGTAGCATCATACTTACCTGTCAGCCAGCCTGAATCGAGAGGAACCTTGGTAATCACTCCAACCCCTTGATTGTCCGCAGCTTTGATCGCCTCAGCTGGCTCTTGATGAAAGATATTAAACATTACCTCAATGACCTGACTATCCGTTTGATTTAATAGCTCGTACATCTCTTTCCCCGTATCCACCGAGGCTCCATATGCTCTAATCTTCCCTTGTTCTTTTAGTTTTTCCAGAACTTCAAACTGAGGACTGTCTCCATGAATCGATGAGAAGGGAGGGTTATGAAGCAGAAGACTATCAAGATAATCGGTCTGTAACCTTCGCAAACTTTCTTCTACGGAAGAAATCATTTTTTCAGGTTCGAAGGTTTGTTCCCCATTCGAAGCATGCCCGCATTTACTGCTAATGACCACCTGATCCCTTTTTCCTTTAAAAGCTTTTCCAAGAAGTTCTTCACTTTTCCCGGATCCATAGTTAGGGGCCGTATCAAAGAAATTACAGCCAGCATCCATAGCTTCACTTACGAGATGAATCGCTTCATCATCTGTCATTTTTCCCCAGTCTTTTTCATTACCTAATTGCCATGCTCCAAATCCGACCTCAGACACTTGGATTTCTGTATTTCCTAAGCTTCGTTTTTTCATTGATTATGCCCCTTTCGTCTCTCCTATTTCTCTCTCCCGATCCAGGTTCAATGGCAAATCTACTTCTTCGCAGGTTCTCACAAAAGCTATACCGTATTGACCTTTATAGTAAATGTTTACTGTTCCTTCCTCAATCGATCCAACTTCTTCCTTTTTACCCTCTAAACCTGAATGTATGTATGAGAAAAGAAGTTCACCTGTTTCATTCTGATCATACCAGCTTAGGCTTCAACGGAAATCATTTTCCGCGAACACAAAAAAGCACTGATTGTCGTCAGTACTTAATCAAAATTCTGATCCTTTCGTTTCACAGTCGTATAGGAGACAAATTCTCCCCACCCACGTCCCTTTTTATCGATCAAACCGGTGATTATAGAAACGAAGTACCACAGTCCGTTGGTGAGAATGACAGGTCCAAATCCGAACACAGCTCGCAAGATGATCTGGAAGAAGTTCGGTATCTTCCCGTTGTTGGACGTGGCCGTCAAATTCGTCAGCAGCATCCCCAGTGTCCTTCCGTTTGCGAACAGTGGAATAGCGAGTAAGAAAGAGATGTGAGTGCTGATGAAAGCTCTCCAAAAAATCGGATTCGGCTCATATCCCCGGCCGGTGTCGTTCCATTCTGTGTATAAGGCGGCAATCAAGCCGGCGACAATGAGTTCGAGTCCGACGGCAATGAGTCGTTGCAACAAGTTCTTTTCATATATGGTAATCCCCCCCCTTCCCTGTCCTATATTCTATGGGTGTTTGACAGGAAAGGTTCTGGAAGTACCTGATGCTACCGTGCACATCCTTTAACTTAGCACAGATCAGGCACTTTCCAAAAACTAGAGGATTCGTTCCCTTGAACTTTTCGTGTTATACTATTATGATATATTTTGGTTGAAATCCATCCTAAATGGTAATGGATAAGACAAAAACATTTTTACTTTTTAATTTTGGGAACATGGTTTCCCTTAAGGAAAGGGTTCAGATATATTATGAAAGAAAATTTTTGGCATGAGTTGCCGAAACCGTTTTTTGTTCTGGCACCGATGGAAGCCGTGACGGATGTCGTATTCCGCCATGTCGTGGCTGAAGCAGGCAGACCTGACGTGTTCTTTACAGAGTTTACGAATACGGAAAGCTACTGCCATCCGAAAGGAAAAGACAGCGTACGCGGGCGTCTGACGTTCACGGAAGATGAACAGCCGATCGTTGCCCATATTTGGGGAGATAAACCCGAATACTTCAGGCAAATGAGTATCGGTATGGCCGAAATGGGATATCGCGGTATAGATATCAATATGGGCTGCCCCGCGCAGAATGTCGCCACGAAAGGGAAAGGTTGCGGGCTGATCCGCCGTCCGGATGTCGCAGCGGAAATCATCCAGGCTGCCAAAGCGGGAGGACTGCCTGTAAGCGTAAAGACCCGTCTCGGTTACACGGAAGTGGACGAGTGGCACGACTGGCTGAGACACCTTCTGGAACAGGATATTGTCAATCTGTCCATCCACCTTCGTACGAAAAAGGAAATGAGTAACGTCGATGCTCACTGGGAGCTGATTCCGGAGATCAAGAAGCTTCGTGACGAAGTGGCCCCTGATACGCTTCTGACGATCAACGGAGATATTCCTGACCGTCAGAAGGGTCTAGAACTCGTGGAAAAATACGGCGTAGATGGCGTCATGATCGGACGCGGGGTCTTCCATAACCCGTTCTGCTTCGAAACAGAGAAGAAAGAGCATACGAGTGAAGAACTGCTTGATCTTCTTCGCCTGCAGCTCGATCTTCATGATAAGTATTCTGAAGAACTGGAGCCTCGTCTCTTCAAGCCGCTGCGCCGCTTTTTCAAGATTTACGTCCGCGGATTCCGTGGAGCGAGTGAGCTGAGAAATCAGCTGATGAACACACACTCCACCGATGAAGTGCGTGCGCTGCTTGATGAGTTTATGGAGAAAGATGGAGTGAAGGAAGAGGAAAGTTTTTCTGTTTCTTAAAGAAGTTGAATCATTTTAGATTTAAAGGAGAGGATAGCCGTCGTGCTATACTCTCTTTTTTATGAATAGGCTTTTTCCAAAAACGACCTTACTTCACTGGTAAAGAGCAAAAAATAAAAAAGCATCCGTGTCGATGCTTTTTTTAATTCTTTTTCATCACGCGTTTCACTAAGAAGAAAATACTTACAATGACAAATAAGAATATAAGAATACCAATGGGGCTGACTGTTAGCAAAAAAACTCCTCCTTAAAAGGCATATAGCGTAAACGTTCCGGTAGTCGTCGTGATTTTAGAATATGCATTCGTATGAGTATAGAGTACTCCTACAGCGCCGTATTTCCTCGTTTCATCCGTGCTCCAGGATGTCCTTGCGTCGTTGGATGAACTAACGATGGACCCCTTATAAACGATCCCTACGTACGTGCCTGAACTTCCAACCAATCCGTAGGCGGTATTGGTGATGACATTCTTTATTTCTCTCACTTTACTGCTGCCTCTGTAGATTTTAGACTTTACGTTCCCTCTGTAAGAGTGGGTAAAAATGTTGATGTCGGAATATATTCTTCCGTAAAAATTTAGAGATACACCATTGGAAGATTTATATCTATCAAAAGACTTACTATTGGATCCTGTGAATGTGAAGGATTCATCAGGTGAATCTAAACTTTCCATATACGAAGGCGTGGAGGAGGTGATAGGTATGGTGGCATAGGCTCTTATGAACTCGGCATCTTCTGGAGAGAAAGGTTCATGTAAGTCATAGGAAGCATCGATTTCTGAGAATCGTTCCTGAATTTCTCTTTCGCTTAGCTTTTTGTTCTTATCAAACGTTGTTTGTTGGGGCTCTATAGGCTTTATTGGAGACTGAATGGGTTTCTCTAATAAGATTTTATGCGATTCCTCAGCACTTGCAATCCCGGAAAACGAAAAAATAAAAAAGCATAAGAGAGCATAACCAATGACTACCAAACCAATCGTTTCAGATCGCTTCATAAGCATCCTTCTCCTTACCCTATTTTGTTGTAAAAAAAGAATACCACCAGAAAATGAAGGGGTCTATAGGTTTCTTAAACAAAGCTATTATTCTACAAAACTTCCCTTGATAGATTATGAGAGAGGGCTACATACCGACAAAACAAGCGGTACGATCAACACTAGAAATTATTTCACTTGGATAAATGATCAATTCAAAAGAACCTCTTCTTTGTGTATTTTTTTTAAAAATAAAATAAGGCAGCCTCCGTTAAAGGCTGCCTTTTCAATAATTACCAAGTCCATCCATAAGCTTTTACTTCTATATTTTCAACTTTTTCGGCTACATCACGAGGGATCTCAGGATAGTTAAGTTCAAACCCAGCTTCGCTTCCTGAATTTACTCCTACATCCACTGAGCCATTTAAAACCCCTAATAACTTTCCATCTTTATCAAACAATGCTGCTGCAAGCTGAATATCATCTTGTTTTTCTCCAGTGGTATTTTTAACAAGACCAGTTACTTTATAAGGATTGGAATATTCGTCACCTATAGTCCCTTTAATTCCTGAGGTTTCTAATAAATTAGGTGATTGATCCGTTTTATCAAAACCAAAGTTATACGTAGTTTCTCCATAACTTTCGGCATCACTGATTCCCTCTAGAATTGTACTTTCTGAAATAAAAGCTGTTTCACCAGGACCTACTACACTAGGAACCGCATAGATCATCGGTGCAGTCCCTAATACTTCCCCATCCTTACCTTTGAAGTTCATTTGGGTTTCATTAATTTCAACAGGGATATCACCTGTATTTTCAAAAACTGCAGATGAGTGAACCCATACTGTATCAATGGAGTCTTTCCACGCTCCGCCAGTACTCTGGACAATCTCTAACTTGGCTTCAGACTCTTCTTTTGTTTCTTCTTTTTCCTTTGTGTTTTCATCATTATTTGCACTAGCATTAGCATTCGTATCTCCAGCCATCTCTCCATTTGAACATGCAGTTAAAAACATAATAAATACCAATGAAAACAAAAGTATAATTTTTCTCATTTTATTATCCCCTTATTTAGGCTGCCATTTTTTCAGTTTTTGGCTTTCTAATAATCCCCATTAAACCTGCTGGAATAAGTAATAAGGCTGGTACTACTCCAAATAAACTAATTGAAACAAGTATAGCTACACCACTAATCAACATGATCCAGCCACCTAGCTTTGCTTTAAACTTCACAATAATGGCCCCAATGATAGCAGTAGCACTAAAAAGAAAGGCACTACTACCTAATCCACTAAGTTCACTGGACCCATTAAGTGCTTCGTCTAGTGAACCTACGAATAATGCAAAGAAAGCCCCTCCAAATCCTATAAGCCCGCCAAGAATACCTAAAACCATTTCCGTCGTTCTACTCAACAGAATCCCCCCTAATCTGTTATTTATTACCTGTAAATAATATACCATGTTTTTATCAAAAACAGTATATTAGTAACCGTATATATTTAATTTTTACCAATTAAATGATACAAAAATGACACAATTTCCTCCGTTTACATCAGAAAATGGTGGTATAATAAAAGTGTAAAGAAGATAACAAAAAAACATAAACAACTTAGGTGGCTCAACCATCACGAGTTCGTTTCCAAACGAACCAAAACGCCTGCCAATTAAGGAATTGAAATCCTGTTAAAGGATGGAAGCCAACTTTTTAAATTGTCAAGTGCTCGAGTAGATTTACAGATCGTAGGCGATTAGAGAGCTTTGTACGATGATGCCCTCCAGTCGGCTCAGATCAAGGTTGAGTAGTCTAACAAAGGAACCACCCTAGAAGGTGCTTCATCTCTTCTCTAACCTAAAGAAGAAATGGAGGGAAATTGGACTTAACAGGAGAAGGAAACGGATTCTCAAAGGAATTGTCCTTCAAGAAAGTCTGAAATTCAAAGTGTGTAGAATCAAGGATGATTCTTACATGGTTGGGTCACCTAAGTTGTTTATCTTAGCCCTCTCACTTTCCTTAGTGACAGGGCTTTTTATTTTGTCATTCACTTGGTAATTTGGATGATCCTATCATTATAGAATCGTTCCAGATCAAAGCATAGGATGTATCACTTAAAAAAGCCCCTCAAGGTCTTCCTTTTTCGGGAAACCTGAGGGGCTTTCGATTGTTTAGACTTCGACTGTCCAGTTATACGTATCTTCTTTTCTTCCGCGCTGAATGCCTGTAATCGTGTCATATAGCTTCTGAGAAAGCGGGCCAATATCGTGATTGTTGATCACGATTTGCTTGCCGTTCCAATTGAACGTGCCGACTGGTGAAATGACTGCGGCTGTTCCTGTACCGAACGCTTCTTCAAGCTTGCCGTCTTCATACGCTTGATAGACTTCTTCGATCGTAATTCTCCGCTCTGTCACCGGTATGTCCCACTCATTAAGCACTTCAAGGATCGAAGTTCTTGTGATTCCTCTTAGGATACTTCCGCTCAAAGCCGGAGTGACAACTTCACCGTCAATTTTGAAGAAGATGTTCATGCTGCCGACTTCCTCGATATAGCGCTTTTCGATGCCATCAAGCCAAAGTACATCATTGTTTCCGGTCTGGCTCGCTTTCGCCTGTGCCTGGTAGCCGGACGAATAGTTGCCAGCTGTTTTTGCCATGCCGGTTCCGCCTTTCACCGCGCGGGTGAACTTCTCTTCGACGTTGATTGTTACAGGGTGAATGCCACCTGAGAAGTAAGGTCCTACAGGTGATAGGATGATCATAAACGTATACCTTTTTGAAGGGGATACGGCTAGATTCGGCTCGGTTGCGATGATGAATGGACGAATGTAAAGAGACGTCCCTTCAAACGAAGGTACCCAGTCCTTTTCAACTTTTAAAAGCTCCTTCAAATAGCCCATCACTTCGTCTTCATCAATCGGAGGAATGCTCAAACGATCGCTCGACTGGTTGAGACGCTCAAAGTTTTTCTCAGGACGGAACAAAAGAATACGATCATCATCGGTACGATACGCCTTCAAGCCTTCGAATACGGTTTGGCCGTAGTGGAAGATCATCGCGGCTGGATCGAGCGTCAGAGGCTCATATGGGGCGATGCGAGGCTCGTGCCACCCTTTCCCTTCTTCATAGTCCATTAAGAACATGTGGTCCGTGAACGTGCGCCCAAAAGGAATCTCTTTCGTTTTCGGCTTTTCTTTTTTATGGTTGTTTTCGATAAAAGTTAGAGATTTATTCATAGCGGTGGCTCCTTCTTAGATAGTTTAGTGGGTTACGTCCACCCTTTAAACGAACAAAGGATGGAGATATTGTTATATATTTTACGGGTTACGAAAGGACTTTTAAAGCCCTTCGTACAAACTTTTAGAAAATTATCAAATAAAGCAGAAAAATAACAAACACACCTCAGGTCATCCAGATTCTGGATGACCTGAGGTGGAAATAAAAGGGAATTACAGAATTCCAATTGTGTTCAGTAAGATAACAACGGCTACGGCGATGACTGGGATTAATAGTGCTACAACAAATATGTCGCGGTAGCTGTCTTTGTGGGTCATGCCGGTGATCGCAAACAAGGTAAGGACGGCACCGTTGTGCGGCAGCACATCCAGTCCACCTGAGGATAGGGAAGCAACACGGTGGAAAGCTTCTGGACTAATGCCAGACGTCTGCGCGATCTCGTAGTACTTCGAACCGAGAGCTTCAAGCGCAATCCCTAATCCACCGGAAGCTGAACCCGTCGCACCAGCCAGCACGTTAACGGCGATCGCTTCTGAGATCAGCGGATTTCCTTTGATGCCGACCAACAATTCTGTCAGTCGCTCAAAGCCTGGCACCTCACGGACGACGGTACCGAAACCAACGGCGGCACTCGTGTTGATGATCGCGATGACGGATCCGCTAGCCCCTTTGTTAATGGAGGTGACGAATCCTTTGATTAATGTAATGTTCAAGAGCATGATCAATACAATACCAGCAATCAAGGCGGTTACGACATCCCACGCCAGTAAGTTCAATGTCAGTAGGACGGTAAGCAATGGCAGAATCGACAGGATAAAATTCGGCTGCCGGTCGACTTGATTGACCATTTTCTTATCATTCGGTTCAACAAAGGTTTCCCCTTTTTGCTTCAGCTCTTTCTCTCTATAACGTAAATATAAATATCCCCCAACGGCCATGATGATCGCTGCGATGATCCCCATCACAGGTGCAGCAGTCGCTGTTGTTTTAAAATACTCCATCGGGATCAGGTTCTGGATTTGCGGCGTTCCAGGCAGTGCAGTCATCGTAAAAGTAAACGCCCCAAGACCGATGGTTGCTGGAATCAGCTTACGGCTGATATCCGCTTCACGGAACAGCGATAAAGCAAGTGGATAAACCGCAAAGACAACGACGAACAAGCTGACGCCGCCATACGTCAGTACGGCAGCGGAGACAAGCACTCCGAGAATCGCGCGTTTGGTGCCGATGACTTTTGTGAAAGCGACGGCGACCGAACGGGCCATGCCCGTGTCCTCCATTAATTTTCCGAAAATGGCTCCGAGCATGAACACCGGGAACCAGGATTTAGCAAAGTCGACAAAACCGCTCATGTACGTATCTTTGTACGCATCAAGCAGGTCCAGTCCGCCGGTGACGGCGACCACCCCGGCGGCGATCGGCGCCACCCAGATGATCGACCATCCCATATAGGCGAGCGCCATCAGGACGACGAGACCAAGTAATATTCCTAACATATGTGATCCTCCTTCGAATTATAGGGCTTCGACGACCATGGCGATGCCCTGGCCTCCGCCGATACAAAGCGACGCAACGCCATACTTCTGATTGCGTCGTTTCAGTTCTTTGACTAACGTGTAAAGCACTCTCGTTCCGCTCGCGCCGACCGGGTGGCCGAGTGCAATCGCTCCACCGTTGACGTTCACTTTCTCACGCGGAAGACCAAGTTCTTTTTCCACAGCTAAATACTGGGCAGCGAACGCTTCGTTCACTTCAACAAGATCCATATCGTCTAACGTAAGCTCCGCTTTTTCCAGGGCGTGGCGGATTGCCGGGACAGGACCGATGCCCATCACATTCGGATCAACGCCTGCAACGGACCAGGAAACGATTTTCGCTAGTGGCTGCTTGTTGTGAGCTTTTACAAAATTCTCACTCGCAACGACGACAGCTCCAGCGCCATCATTGATGCCGCTCGCGTTTCCTCCCGTCACGGTTCCGTCTTTTTTGAACGCTGGCTTCAACTTCGCAAGCCCTCCTGGGTTCGTATCCGGACGGATGTGTTCATCTTGATCCACGACCGTTGTGCCTTTACGTGTTTTAACTTCCACCGGAGCGATTTCATCATCAAACCTCCCAGACTCGCGAGCGTCTGCCGCGCGCTGGTGACTGAGAGTTGCAAATTCGTCCTGACTCTCACGGGAAATCTCGTACTTCTCTGCTAGATTTTCACCCGTAACGCCCATACCGGCACCGATATATTCATCAGTCAGCGCAGCCCATAGGGTATCGTCTACTTTCGGTGTGCCAAGTTTTGTTCCAAAACGGCTGCCTCTTAATGCGTAAGGAGCTAGACTCATGCTATCGACACCGCCGGCCAGCGCGAGTTCTCCTTCTCCCAGCTGAATCGACTGCGCAGCTGATACAACAGACTGCAGACCGGATCCGCACAGACGGTTAACGGCGAGAGCCGGACTTGTGATTGGCAGTCCTGTATTCAAAGCAATATGCCTCGCTAAGTAAGGAGCATTCTGAGCGGAATGAATCACATTACCCATCACGGAAAAATCGATTTGCTCCGCTTCCACACCACTTCGTTCGATCGCTGCTTTACTTGACGTCACGCCGAGCGTTGTGGGGTCGACATCTTTCAAGGAACCTCCGAAACTTCCAAACGGGGTACGAGCACCTTCTAATAGATACACAGGTTTCATAGATTTTCTTCCTTTCTATTATTGAGTCGTGTAGCCTCCGTCGATGACAACCGCCTGACCGGTGACTCCTTTGGCCTGATTACTGGCAAGGAACAACGTGTAGTCAGCGATTTCCTGAACGGACAAGAGACGTTTTTGCGGGACTAATGGATAAATGACTTCCTCTAACACTTTTTCTAACGATACATCTCGGTTCTTCGCCAGGTCCTCCAGCTGGTTGCGGACGAGCGGCGTATCGACATAACCAGGGCAAACTGCGTTGACCGTAATGCCGTCTTCCGCTCCTTCGAGTGCTGTTACCTTCGTCAGGCCGATTACCCCGTGTTTCGCACTATTGTAGGCAGACTTTCCAGCGAATCCGATCAAACCGTTGATCGATGCCATATTAATGATCCGGCCGAAGCCTTGTTTTTTCATAATCGGGAACACATGCTTCGTTGCCATAAACGGTGCGACAAGCATGATCTTTGTGATCAGCTCGAATTTCTCCGTCGGAAATTCTTCAATAGAAGCGACATGCTGGAGACCGGCATTGTTGATCAAAACGTCTAGGCGTCCGTATTTTTCAACGGTTTGATCGATGGCGTTTTGAATCTGCTCCTCTTTGGTTACGTCACAGACGAGGCCCATGCAGTCGTAGCCTTCACCCTTCAGCTGATCTGCCGCTTCCTTTACTTTTTCTTCGTTAATATCTGAAAGAGCGACCTTCGCGCCTTGCTTTGCGAATGCTGACCCGATCTCATAGCCGATGCCGCTCGCTGCTCCTGTAATAAAAACCACTTTATTTTCTACCATCAAACATTCACCTTTCTACTTAGAAATCTCCATTAAATCTGGACTGACGATTAATTCCGCTTCTGTTGATTCTTTGATTTCTTCTACGGTCCAGCCTTCAACAACTTCAACTAAGACAAGGCCTTCTTCTGTCACATCGATTACCGCACGGTCTGTGATGATTCGGTCAACGACGCCTTTGCCTGTCAGAGGCAGACTGCATTCATTTAAGATTTTCGGATCGCCGTATTTATTGACGTGGTCCATGATGATGACGATTTTCTTCGCCCCGTGGACGATATCCATCGCCCCGCCCATGCCTTTGATCATTTTTCCTGGAATCATCCAGTTCGCGAGGTCTCCGTTTTTCGCGACTTCCATGCCGCCTAGAATCGCAAGGTCCAAATGCTCGCCGCGAATCATCGCAAACGACTCGGCACTGCTGCAGTAGGAAGCGCTGATTGACGCTGTAACCGTTTCTTTTCCTGCGTTGATCAAGTCCGGATCGACTTCTTCTTCATAAGGTGAGCGGCCGATACCTAAGAGTCCATTTTCCGATTGAAGCACTACTTCTTTTTCCGGGTCGATGTAATTCGCGACCATTGTCGGCATGCCGATCCCCAGGTTTACATAGTAACCGCTTTCAATTTCTTTTTCCGCTCGTTTTGCGATCAGTTCTCTGACCGCTGCTCTGTCCATTTTTACTGCCATATCTAATTACCTCCTGTATTAGGCGTGTTTTTTGACGGTCAAACGTTCAATGCGTTTCTCCTGCTCTCCTTCGATCAGTTTCTGCACATAAATGCCCGGTGTATGGATTTGGTCCGCATCAAGTGTTCCTGCGTCCACTAGCTCCTCCACCTCAGCAATCGTCACTTTACCAGCAGCGGCCATCATCGGATTGAAGTTCTGTGCAGTTTTGTTGTAAATGAGGTTGCCGTAGCGGTCGCCCTGCTTCGCGCGTACCAGGCTGAAATCAGCCGTCAGAGCGGTTTGCAACAGATACTCTTTTCCGTCGAACGTACGGACTTCCTGACCTTCAGCAATTGGAGTCCCGACGCCTGCAGGAGTATAAAACGCAGGGATTCCGGCACCGCCTGCGCGGATTCGTTCGGCTAGTGTCCCTTGGGGAGTAAGCTCGACTTCCAGTTCCCCTTCCAACACCTGACGTTCAAATTCTTTGTTTTCTCCCACATAGGAGCCAATCATTTTATCGATCTGTTTATTTTTCAAAAGAAGTCCCAGTCCCCAGTCGTCGACACCGCAATTGTTTGAAATAACGGTTAAATGCTTCACATTCGATTCAACGAGTGCAAGGATTAGATTTTCCGGAATCCCGACAAGTCCGAATCCTCCGACCATGATTGTTGAGTGATCTTTGATATTTTTAACGGCTTCATGAAATGATGAGTGAATTTTTTTCATGTTGGTTCACGCCCCTTCCACGTTTCTATAGATGCAAGAAGCATGCCAACTTTCTGTTTTAGATGTGACGGGATTTTGAAAATTAAATCCGTTTCATTTTTCCACGATTCTGGAAAAGAAGGATGAAGAAAGAGTCTAACCTAATGAAAACCCTTACATAAGAGCAAAAAAAAGAACCATTCCAGAATTGTGGAATGGTTTCCGACTTTGTGGAATGATTCATAACTTGTATTTTTTCACTTTATCATAAAGGCTGGATTTTCCGATGCCGAGCCACTTAGCTGCCAGGGATTTGTCTCCTTCAGCCTTTTTTAACATTCGTTCAATCGCTTGTTTCTCCGTATTTTCCACTAACTCCTTCAAGCTGCTTTGTTCTTGAATGATGGCAGACTCAGGCTGAATATGTTCAGGGAGGTCGTCGAGCTGGATGACGTCGTTATTGGTTAAATGAACGGCCGATTCGATTACGTTCTCAAGCTCCCTGACATTTCCCGGCCAGTTGTAACGCTGAAACAAGTCATACACTTCTTGATCGAATTCCTCAATCCGCTTGCCGATCCGATCACTGACTTTTTGCAGTAAGTACTTCGATAACACACGGACATCATCCGGACGCTCGCGGAGAGGCGGAACCTGGACCTGGACGACGTTGATCCGGTAAAATAAATCCTCACGAAAGCGCTGGTCTTCAATCAGCTTTTCTAACGGCTGGTTCGTCGCCGCGATGATTCGGACGTCCACCTGCTGGGGCCTCACAGCACCGATGGCCTCGACTTCCCCTTCCTGCAGGGCGCGGAGAATCTTTACCTGGGCATGCATCGGCATATCGCCGATTTCATCAAGAAAAAGCGTTCCGCCATGCGCCAGCTGGAACTTTCCTTGCTTGCCGCCTTTTTTGGCACCTGTAAAGGCACCTTCCTGATAACCGAAGAGTTCAGCTTCAAGGAGATGCTCAGGAATGGCGGCGCAGTTGACTTTGATAAACGGCTTTGTGCTGCGCTCACTAAGATGATGGATGCTGTGAGCGAACAATTCCTTCCCTGTTCCGCTCTCACCCCTGATTAAAACAGACACATCGCCGTGGGCGACTTTTTTAATCTTGTTCTTTAATTCTAAGATCTCAGGGGAGCTGCTGATAATGTCATGCAGCGAGTACGTCGCTCCATTCTGCTGCTGCATCTGGTTCCGGTACGTCTCAAGCTCAAGAAGAAGGTCCTTAATGTGCGTGTTCATAACCTTCCATTCATCAGTATCACGAAACAAGACCATGCCTAGCGCACCGACAACCTCCCCATCTGATTTGAGCGGGATGCGGTGCGCGACCATAAAGTCGCCACGGATTTGCTGAAGATCAGCCATCTCTTCCTTCCCGCTCTCGACGACAAGGTGCATTCTCGTGTTTTCAATCACGGCCGTCACGTGCTGGCCGATCACTTTTTCTTTATCCACTCCTAGAAAGTCACAGTAGCTGTCATTCATGTATGAAATATGGCCTTGATGATCGACAATGACGATACAGTGATGGACATTGCCGAAAAACGTTTCAAATATACTATCCCGGTAGTTCTCTAAGATCGATTGCATGAGTCACACTCCTGCGGAAAATAATTTAAACCCCATGTGGTAACGCTTGCATAGCTACTTTGAAGTGTACCATGAAACGTGAATGACATAAATAACCACCTCAGGTCATCCAGATTCTGGATGACCTGAGGTGGTAAATACTTCCGTTTATTCTTGTTTTTCTTCCTGGTACTGTTCAAGCATGTGGATCCGTTCCATCATGGTCGGGTGGCCGTACCTTAGATATTTCACCAAAGCCGGTGGATTCACTTCGCTCAGTCCGTTAACCGTGAGCTCCTGGAACGATCCAACAGCCGCTTCCGGATCCTCTGTCATTTGAATGGCGTATTCATCGGCAGCCTTTTCAGCGTTTCGTGAAATCGCAAGTTCCACAGGGCTTGCGATAAACGAAAGCAAGGAAAGCAGGAGGAAGAACACTGGCAGGGCAGCAATATCTGAGACATCTTTAACTTTCCACTTCTCTCCCCACTTTCTCATCGTATAATGCATCAGATGGTAAGCGAGAAACAGGCCGACAAAGCTTGAAGCAATCACACCGAGTAAATTCATATACAAATGATTCATCACATAGTGGCCGATTTCATGGGCCATGATGAACAGGACTTCATTGTCCTTCAACCGGTTTAGCGTCGTGTCCCACAAAACGATCCGTAAATTCGATCCGATCCCGTTCACGTACGCATTCATACTGTTCGTTTTCTCAGACATGTTCACTTCATAGACGCGTTCAGCCGGTATATCCGCCTGACTGGCGAGCCCAAGAATCTTTTCTTCCAGCTGTTTATCTTGAAGCTCAGTAAAGTCGTTATACAACGGATCAATGACAACAGGCTGAATAAACATCATAAAAACGAGAAACGGAACGAGCAGCATCCACGCGTACAGCCACCAGCGCTTTCTGAATTTATTCATCAACCAATATAAAACCGTGATTAAAATCGCCATAATGACAAAACCGACCCAAAATCCGATCAGTTCATCCCTCATCCAGCTTGAAAAACTCTGCGTAGAAATGCCGTACGAAATGGAAAGTCTCCGGCTGATATAATCGAACGGAAACAAGATGATCGTGGTAACCGTTTGGAGTAAAAGCACATACAACGGGATTTGTATGATTTTAAAACGAGAAGCCTGTTCGCTGAACTGTTTAAAAATCAGCGAGATGCCAAACACCATCACCCCTAAATAAATCACCCATTCTAACGGCTCCGTAATAAAGGATAAGAAATCCTTATAACGCGAATAATCCTCCGCCAATTCCAGCTGTCGATCTGTCATAAACGTTGTCGGGTCAGCCGCTGTTCCCTTATAGGCATCAGGGACTCCGAAATCAGCCCACTGGAAAAGATAAAGTCCAAGCAGCAATCCATATAATGAAAAAAGGACGAGTGTCCAGATGACGAACTTTTTCTTCACGTCTCCACCTCCGCCGTGTGTCTACCCCTTAGTATATGAGCTTGTCCTGATTTATAGAATGATTACTTCAATTTTACACGTTTTCGGGCGATTTCTAACCATGCATAGAAGTAAAACCTTTTTACAAAAGGCTTTGTTAAAAAACTGTTTACATTTGAATAAATCGAACAAAAACAAAAGGGGAGAGGAAGAAACTGTCATGCAGGCTACTTTCAACTCAGTTGTTTTGTATCGCACCAAACAATCATCTTTTATAATAAATTTTTATTGCAAAACGATAAATATTTATTTAAAATGAATATGACGATAAAGAAGCGAGGTGCTTTTTATGGAAAAAGTAACAACACTATTTTTAAAAGTAGCTGTGATTCTTTTAGGAGTCCCAGTTCTTGCTCTGTGCATCTTTTTAGTGCCTGAGTTAGCGGATATTGCAGAAGAATTGCTTCCAGAGTTCGGTCTAATAAAAGTTTTCGTCTACATCATTTTCGATGGATCTGCGATACCTTTTTACTTTGCCTTGTATCAGGCTTTCAAACTCTTACGCTATATTGACAACAATAAAGCTTTCTCCAATTTATCTGTAAAAGCTTTAAAGAAAATCAAATACTGTGCGATCATCATCAGTGTTTTGCATTTACTTGCCTTGCCACTGTTCTATCTTTTTGCGGAAGTAGACGATGCACCAGGCGTTATCTTTGTCGGTTTAATTGTTCCATTTGCTTCACTGGTCATCGCAGTTTTTGATGCGGTTCTTCAAAAACTTTTACACGAAGCCATTGCTATCAAATCAGAAAATGATTTAACGGTGTGAGGTGAACATTATGGCGATTATCATTAATATCGATGTGATGCTGGCTAAAAGGAAAATGAGTGTAACGGAACTTTCTGAGAAGGTTGGAATCACGATGGCGAACCTTTCCATATTGAAAAATGGAAAAGCAAAAGCGGTTCGGTTATCTACTTTAGATGCCATTTGTAAGGCTTTAGATTGTCAGCCAGGAGATCTTTTGGAATACCGAAGTGATGAAGATAGTAAAGGATAGTACCTAATAAATTTTGGGGAGGTAGGACGATGGATAATAACAATTTGGTTCTTGAACATATGACTGACCCCCATGAGCTGGAGAGGCTGTATCGACAAGACCCGAAAGCCTTTATTAAGGCATTTTCACACGCCTGGGAACAACACCCTGATTCTCATGTGCTTAGTGTCTGGTATGAAAGATTGCATTTCAAGGAGAGAGCTGATCCAACGAAACCTTCCTTGTTTCAAAAAGGGTTCTTATTCATGGGCCTTTTAGCTGTTCTGGCCGGGATAAGCACGAGGATTATTTTCCATTTTGTCGAACAGGAAGCCATCGCTCCGATTAACCTGGTTTTTGGTATTATTCCCTTTATCGCTGCCTACTTTGTTTACAATAATCCCCCGAAAAGAAGGATGATTTATTCCCTTGCAGCGTTGTTCATCCTTTCCGTGGTTTATCTTAATCTGCTGCCATTAAATGGTGAAGACAGTATTATTCTTGTTTATTTACACCTTCCCATTTTCTTATGGGTATGGCTAGGGCTTGCATTTACAGGAAACGGCTACTCACAAGGCAGAGAAAGATTAGCCTATATAAAATTTAATCTGGAATTTGGTCTTCTCTACGCTTGCATGGCCGTGAGCGGAATGATCCTGGCAGCTTTAACCATGCAGTTATTCCGCTTTGTTGGCCTAAATATAGAAGACTTCTATTTCAGTAATATTGTATTATTTGGTGCTGCCGCACTCGCTATTGTGGCTGCATACCTGGTATCAATGAATCTCAAACTTGCTAAGAATATTACCCCCTATATAGCGAAAATCTTTAGCCCTCTTGTGTTGATCACATTGTTGGTCTATCTGATTACGATTATATGGGTCGGGAAAAATCCATTCCTTGATCGCGATTTCCTGATCGCCTTCAACGGCATTCTTCTTGGAGTATTAGCGGTCACCATATTTACCATTACCGAAAGCGACTCCGACGAGAATAAGAACATTTCAGACTATATTAATGCTGCTTTGATTGGTCTTGCCCTCGTCATCGACCTTGTGGCTTTGTCAGCCATCGTGTTCAGGCTTTCTTCATATGGGATTACTCCAAATCGAGTGGCTGTTCTAGGCGTAAACATCCTAATCTGCGCAAATCTAATTTGGATTATGCTCTCCTATATTCGTTTTTTACAAAACAAAGCCGGACTTTCAACAATCCAGGATGCCGTTACGAAGTATTTGCCGGTCTACGGACTTTGGGCCGCTTTTGTTACCTTTACTTTTCCTATCATTTTTAATTAGCAAGGCTTTTTAATAGAGGGTCGCATAGTTTCGGCTTATTTTCATTACGAAATAAACAAATCCATCAAAGCATTCAGTCAGCTTTGATGGATTTGTTTTTCCTCTGGTTGTCTTCAGTAGCCGTTTTTTTGATAGTAGAGGTTAGTCCGATTCAGGTATGAAACCATAGTGAAGTAGTCCTGTCATATATTACTTACATGGATTGGGTTTTACAGCCTTAGTTTTATGGAAATAATTAAAAGAAGCCCAATAAGAGCTTCTTTAGGTCATTATTTAAATTTATCCGGAAACTGCTTCACAACTCCCTGGGAGATAGCGTCTGCCATTACGATAATGTGGGTGATCCCTTCATCAATCGCAGCTATTCTTGCTTCCCAATCTTTCTCTAAACTGGCTACTAAGTCATCTGTAACTAATTCAAGATGCATATATAAGAGATTTTTTAGGTCTTCATTTTTTAAATGAGGGTTGGCCCCGCTTAGAAAAGCTGCTATATCATCGGCATTTCTATACCATTCTTTGTTGAGCTGATTTACCTTGGCTTCATCTCCGCTTTTAGCAGCCTCTACAATCTCTCCAGCAATCACAATATGCTCCTTAAGTAATTCAGTAAGTTTGTTACCAGCGGCTTCTCCATAGACTGGCTTTATAGCATTGCCGATATCCTCCTGATTTTTAAGCAACCTCTCTAATACCTGTTTTTGATCCTCAGCTCCTACAGTAGTTGCACTTGTAATATAATTACTTGTCCACAAAACATGATCAATCCAGAGCCTCCTAAAATCATTTTCGAATTTCACCTCTGCTTGACTAATGTTTTGATGAGTTGTAGCTTCAGCACTGTTTATTCCAGCAAAGATATTTAGCGAAAATAATAAAGTTAGCCCTATTACCAATAACTTCTTCATCACAACCGCCCCTTCCGATAAAAGTATTTCCTTTATTATTGATAAAATAGTTTTTTTTATTCTCTCAAAATTAAGGGGAGATTCCTTTATCGCCGAATTGGAGCGCACCATATAACGGTTGGCATAACCCTCAGGCGAATGGTTATCTACAGAAGAAGCAAATAAAGAAATGAACTTATAAATGATCTTGGATTTAAATCTTCCGTAATATCAACAATAAAATTGAACAAATCTCAACAAAAATAGAGCAGTACTACAACAAAAGTAGCCACTGCTCCATCCACCACGCCTATTGATTTCTAAACTCACCTTTTCTAGTCTGTCAGCAGAAAATTAAGAAACCGGCGTCATCATCTGATAGTACTTATATAACGACTGCGTACCATCATTGTCTCCGCCCGCTTCACTCAGCTCCTCATACAACTGCTTCGCTAGCTTCAGCCCAGGTACAGGAATCTGCATTTTCTCCGCTGAATCAATCGCAATCTTCATATCTTTAATAAAATGCTTCACGTAAAAACCAGGATCAAAGTTTCCGTCGATCATCCGTGGTCCAAGATTAGAAAGCGACCAGCTTCCGGCTGCACCAAATTCAATGCTGCTCAGGACTTTCTTCGGATCGAGACCTGCCTTCTCGGCATATGTAATCGCCTCACAAACCCCCATCATACCAGAAGCGATTGCGATCTGGTTGCTCATCTTCGTATGCTGACCGGCTCCCGCTTCGCCTTGAAGGACGATGTTCTCTCCCATCGCCTGAAAGACAGGCTGGATTTCTTCAAACTGTTCCTGATCGCCTCCGACCATGATCGTAAGCTTTCCGTTCCTTGCGCCTACATCACCGCCGGATACAGGAGCATCATAGGCATAAATATCAGCCGCTTTTGCTTTTTCTGCAATCTCCTGAGCCAAATCAGGAGAGGAGGTCGTCATATCAATGATAAAAGAACCTGGTTTCGCGTTTTCTAAAATGCCTTCTGCTCCAAAGTACACCTCTTCCACATCGCTTGGGTAACCGACAATCGTAATGATGATATCGGAGTGCGCCGCTAAAGAAGCCACACTGTCCTGCCAGTTCGCTCCTTCGGCTAACAGGTCATTGGCTTTTTCCTTCGTGCGTGTGAACACATTGAGCTCATATCCAGCCTTCATTAAGTTACGTACCATGCTTTTCCCCATAACTCCCGTGCCGATAAAACCGATCGTTTTGTTTGGCATATGCCTCTCCCTTTCTAAATTGGATTTGTTCCAATTATAGCAAGTTACAAACACAATATAGAAGAAAAACAGATCACCCTTCGTATAAAAGGTGACCTGCTGCTTATCGTTACTCTCATGAAATTCTGATTTCATTTTAATCCATCACAATAATTTTTTGATTCTCATACAAACTCTTGATCTCTGGTTTTACTTGATCTGTGATTAAATACGTCAGATGATCCGTAGGACAAACAATATGGTTAGAAATCGTATCTAACTTGTCACTCGTGACCATCCCAACAATTTCTGTAGAAATAGAGGCCATTTTTCGTTTCACTAAGGCTTCAGACAAACTCGGCACACTTATTCCTATTTCAGGATCAATTTTATAAATCCCCATAATATATAAATCTGCCCTCATGGTCGATAGCGATTCAAAGGTATCAATCCCCAAGTTAACCATCGACTGCTTAAATAAAGTGCCCCCAATCATAATTACTTCCACATTTTTATGATTAGAGAGTGCCATCGCAATCGGTGGACTATTTGTAATGACTGTACCCTTTAAGGACAAAGGAAGCTGATGGACCAATTGTAAGTTAGTGGTTCCGCCATCAATTAAGAGGACCATCTCGTCTTTGATCAGATCTAAGGCCTTGGTAGCTAAATTCACCTTCGTTTCATTATAGATCCCCTGCCTTGTTGAAAAGTCCTCGACGGGAGGTCCTTTTCTGAGTGCCCCACTATGTACCCTTTTAATCACACCCTGGTTATCCAACTCTTTTAAGTCTCTTCTGATCGTATCTTCTGAAACGGATAACCGTTTGCTTAAGTCGCTTGCAATTACTTTGTGTTCCTCATTTAGAATATCGACAATTCTTTGTTGGCGTTCTTGTTTAAGCATAAACGTATGACTCCTCCTAGAATTTCCTAAATTATATCACATTTTATCAATCGGAAAAATTCCAAACGGGCAAAAAGATGCAAAAAAGCGCAAAGAAACCCTTTACATTTTCTAAAACATGCATTAACATGACAAAAAAGGCACAAAAGCAAAAACAAGGAGGCAGAAACATGCAAAACAAGATTACGATAGCTCCATCCATCATGTGTGCGGATCTCTGCAATTTAGAAAAAAGTGTGAAAGAAATTGAAAAAGCAGGACTGGATACTTTACACATTGATGTGATTGATGGAAGTTTCAGCCCAAGCATGCCCCTCGGTATCTCAACCATTGAACAATTAAGAAAAATAACGGATATGAAATTTGACGTTCACATTATGTCCAATGACAATGAGTTTTTCATCCAGGAAATGCTCAACATCGGTGTCGATCAAATCACCTTCCATATTGAAACCAGTTCACATATCGATCGCTATATTAATTTAATTAAAAAGCACGACACGAAAGTCGGCATTGCGCTTAACCCGGCAACTCCACTATCTGTTCTGGAATATGTGTTACCGCAAGTCGACACCGTTTTACTAATGCTGATCAATCCAGGCTTTGCAACGGATAAAAACGAAGAGCAAGTCTCCTATGCGACTAAAAAAGTAGAAGATTTATCGAACTTAATCAAATCCAAAGGACTTGATACCAAAATCGAAGTGGATGGACGCGTTTCCATGAAGACCATTTCAGGGTTGGTAAGCGCTGGTGCAGATATCTTAGTCGCGGGAAGCACAAGTTTATTCAAATCGGACAATAGCTTAGCGGACAACAAAAAGATCATCGAAGAATCGATTCGTGAAGGATTACAGGAGGAGGCTAAAACTATATGAACGACTACAATTATGCAACTAAAAAAATCACCGATGAAATTACAGCGAGTTTAACCAATGTGAACAGCGATGATGTAGATAAATTATTAATTGAGATTAACAATGCCGAAAAAGTATTTTTTGTAGGTGTCGGAAGGGTTCTCTTATCCTTACAGGCCATTGCCAAAAGGTTGGCACATATCGGCATTAAAACGTACGTTGTTGGCGAAATCACTGAACCGGCCATTACAGATAAGGATCTACTCATTGTAGGGTCCGGAAGCGGTGAAACAAAATTCCCGTTAATCATCGCAGAGAAAGCGAAACAATATAACGCGAGAGTTGCCCACATTGGCGCAAATCCGGACAGCTCCATGAGCCAGTATTCCGATCTATTTCTTAGAATCCCTGTAAGTTCAAAAGTAGATACTCCTGGAGAAGTTCATTCTGAGCAGCCGATGAAAAGCTTATTTGAACAAAGCCTACTCTTATTGGGAGACACGTTAGCTTTGATGATGGTGAACAATAAAAATATTGAGCTGGAGTCCCTTTGGGAATACCACGCGAATTTAGAATAACTTGTTCACAATAGGGGCCCTATGGGCTCCAAAGGAGGGTTAATTATGAAAGCGCTACATTTCGGTGCAGGAAATATCGGTAAAGGTTTAATCGGATATTTGTTGAATAAAAGTGGATTCGACCTCTGCTTTGTTGATGTAAACGAAGATTCAGTTAACCGTATGAATCGCAGCAACAACTACTCTTTGGAACTATTAGATGAAAATCAAACAGTAGAAGTCATCTCCCCTGTATGTGCCCTGCATAGCAGTGCACAGGAAAAAGTGGTGGAGGCGATCGTGGAAGCTGATCTCATCACCACCTCTGTAGGAGCGGATAATTTATCGAAGGTGGCCCCTGTCATATCCAAAGGCCTGCTAAAAAGAATTCAGTCAGATAAAGGCAACGTGGATGTTATTGCAAACGAGAATATGATTAATGCTTCTTCTAAATTGAAAGATGAGATTCGTAGAAACGTCTCGGAAAATGAAATGGATACGATCGAGTCAACGGTTGGATTCCCAAATTCTGCGATCGATCGACTTTCCCTATCCGAAAAGAGAAGTGAAGGTGAAGTTACCCTTGTCGAACCTTATTACGAATGGATGATCGAAAAGCAAGGAATGCTCAATTCAGATTTACCTTCCATTGAAAACGCCACTTATGTAGATTCGTTAAAACCATATATTGAACGGAAGTTGTATATCGTTAATCTGGGCCATGCAGCAACAGCGTACACAGCATTTCTAAAGGGTTATTCCACGATTCAGAGCGCCTTGGAGAACCCGGAAATTGAAAAATTCTTAAGAGAAACGCTGAACGAATCCGCTCGTTATTTTACTCACCATTATGATTTTGAGTCCGAAGAAATGAGCGAATTTATTGAGAAGACCATAGCACGCTTTAAAAATGCTAATATAAGTGATGATATATTACGAGTTGGGAGATCGCCAATTAGAAAGCTGGGCTTTGATGAGAGATTGACCAAGCCAACTAGAGTCCTTTTCGAACTGGGCTTACCGGTAGAGAGACTCACAGCTGCTGTGGCCACAGCATTCTTCTTTCATAACCCTGATGATAAGGAATCTGTCACGATCCAATCCTATATTCGTGAACAAGGAATCGAACAAGCTATTGCCCATTTCACTGAAATCGAGGATGCAACCTTACAAAGCAAGATTAAAGATCACTATAGTAGATTAAAAGAGAATGATTCATTATTGACCATAAACGAAAGGTGATGTTCATATGTTAGCCGATTATTTAGAAGGAAATATTCGTTTTTTACCATCCGTTGATTCTTGGGAAGATGGAATACAAAAGGCTGCGGCACCACTATTACAAAGTGGGTCGATCACTCCAAAGTATATTGACGATATGATCGAAAATGTAAATGAAAATGGCCCTTATATCGTAATCGTTCCAGGAATTGCGATGCCCCATGCGAAAAATGAGGACAGCGTCGTAAAAACAAGCGTATCCTATTTAAAGCTTGAGGAACCTGTACAGTTCCCCAAAAACAAAGAAGTCCGTACTTTTTTCGTTTTAGCTGCTGAGGATAGCTCCGGACACCTTGATCTCATTTCTGATTTGTCTTCTATTTTGATTGAAGACGAGATTAAGGACAAACTTGAAGCTTCCCAAAGTGAGCAGGAAGTATTAGACGTGTTAAAAATGGTTGAATAGATCTCTATTGACGTGAAAGGCAATACTTTTTCTTTTCCTTTAGTTCTTATCGTAGCTTTTTAAATTACTGAATTATCAGAAAGGAATGACAAATATGGCTGATTCAGCACATGCAACGGATAATGAAAATGTTGTAGAGATGAATACCCCCTCTACCCGCGCGAGAGTCCAAGCATTTGGTGGTTTTTTAACAAACATGGTTCTGCCGAATATTGGTGCTTTTATAGCCTGGGGTCTATTGACCGCTTTGTTTATACCTAGTGGTTGGATTCCCAATGAAGAACTTGCCCAAATCGTCGGTCCAGCTATTAAATACTTGCTTCCCCTACTTTTAGCCATTACAGGTGGACGAATGGTTGGAGGACAAAGAGGAGCTGTCATGGGTGCCATCGGCGCTATTGGGTTGATTGTCGGATCAGATATTCCGATGTTCTTAGGCGCAATGGTGATCGGTCCTTTAGGGGGCTTGATTATCAAGAAATTTGACAAGCTTATTGAAAACAGAATTCCTGCGGGATTTGAAATGATCGTTAACAATTTCTCGCTAGGAATTTTAGGATTCCTATTGATGATTCTATCGTTCTACTTTATAGGACCTGCAATAGAATCAGCGAATAACCTTGTCACCGCAGCTATTGAGGCGTTGGTCGCTACTGGCTTATTGCCTTTGCTATCTCTCATCAACGAGCCGGCTAAGGTACTATTCTTAAACAACGTCATCGATCAAGGCATCTATTATCCATTAGGAATGCAAGCTGCCGCTGAAACAGGAAAGTCCATTTACTTTACAGTAGCTTCTAATCCTGGACCTGGGCTTGGATTGTTGCTGGCATTCACTTTCTTCGGCAAAAAGACGGCTAGACGAACCGCCCCAGGTGCCATGATCATCCACTTCTTTGGTGGAATTCATGAACTGTATTTCCCTTACGTATTGATGAAACCCCTTACAATAATTGGAATGATTGCCGGGGGAGCTTCAGGTATAGCAGTTTTCAGTCTCTTTGACGCTGGACTCGTCGCCGGACCAAGTCCTGGCTCTATTTTCGCGTACCTTGGATTGACCCCTAAAGGCAGCTTCATTGGGATCATCTCTGGTGTACTAGTGGCTACTGTTGTAACGTTCCTGGTTACAGCGTTCATTTTGAAACTGGACAAAAGTTCTGAAGATGAAGACATTTCTGCTTCTGTAGAAAAGTCCAAAGCTATGAAACAAGCAGGGAAAAAGTCTTCTACCACAAGTCAAAAACAAAAAGATGAAGAAATTAATACCATCTCTTTTGCGTGCGATGCAGGTGCGGGAAGCAGTGCTCTAGGTGCCACCACCTTCAGAAAGAAATTGAAAAAGAATGATATTGAGGGCATGGAAGTTAAGCATTACAGAATTGAAGATGCTCCCGACCATTCAGACATCATTGTCGTTCATGAAGATTTACAGGAAAGAGCAAGAAGAGCGCACCCTGATAAAGAAATTATCGCTATAAGTAACTATTTAAATGATCCGGCACTTGAAGAATTAATGGACAGATTAAAAAAGAAATAAGTAGTTCGTAAATTCATTTAAATAGTAATTTTTTAAGAAGGTTTCTTTGGAAACCTTCTTATTTTATTTTTAAGTAATAGCAATTTGATTGCTCGCCTCCGACTCCTGCTTTGCAGGACGCTATTTTAGTTTGCATGGTACAGGCAGGCTCTCTTGTTAAAGTGTCATTTGATTCCTCTTCCACAAGGTTCGCTTATAGGAGACGAATCCTTCTCTTCTTGCTTTAAGTCTAAGCCAGCCTCAGGCATGCTGGCTTTTTAGTTTGTTCCATAATACCTCCGGCCGTAACACAAATAAAAAAATTATTGATCAGAACAGCCTGGGAAAGTTCTTTTTAAATGGTGGTAAAAACAGCTGACCGTAATCATCAGTAAGACGACTATAGCTAAATGGTTAGATTAATGATTTATAGGTACGAAAGTTGAGTTATTTATTAACGGTCATCTAACACCCAAGATCATTTTCGAACATTCGCCGTTATTCCAATGCATATACGAAAGGATTCGTGTAAACCACAAAAAGTGCCTGACCACCGCAGTAAGTAACACCGGGGAACCAGGCACTTTTTCACCAACATCATTTCAAATCATCTTTCGGCAGTGAAAAGATATCTTTGATTTCACTGAACTGATTCGCCAGCCGACCAAGCGGACGCAGGGCTGTCAAGTTCACTTTATAGGGTTCGAGATAATATTTTTCCTCGATATGATACATGACCAATTCACCTATGACCAGATGATCGCTGCCGAGCTCCACGATCTGGTGGAGTTTGCATTCCATCTGGATCGGGGCCTCCTTGACCCGCATCGGCTTAACGAGCTCAGAGGGCTCCGGAGTGAGTCCGGCTTTTGCGAATTCATCGACTTCACTAGGCACGTGTTCGGCGGTTTTTTGAAGCTGGTTACCTAAAGGTGTGGTGGAAATATTGATGACGAATTCCCCGTTGGCCCGGATATTTGCTAACGTATCCTTGACCGTCCCTTCGCGCTCTCCTACACCTGGTCCGACGGAAATACACAGCATCGGCGGCTTCCGGGAAGCGACGGTGAAAAAACTGAACGGAGCGAGGTTCAGTAAGCCGTCATCGGAAAGAGTGGACACCCAGGCAATCGGGCGGGGTACGACGGAACCTGACATCAGTTTATAGATTTGCTGGGTTTCCAATTCAGCTGGGTTGAATTTCATCGTTTATCCATTCCTTTTCAACAAAAATTAGTGTGCTGTCTGCTGTTGTTTTTTCAGCTTATACAACCGGCTCAGCAGCACCATGACCACTACCATGATAATAGATATCAGCAGCCATCCAAATGTGTAGCCTCTGGTCTGGTCGACGATCAGCCCGAAAATCGGCGGAAGCAGAATGACGCCCATCGACCCGAACGTGATGCTGAAGCCGCTGGATAGTCCTGCCTGTTCTTTCGGCACGAGTTCAGAAGCGAGATTCATCCATATCCCGTTGAATCCGGAAACCGTGAATCCGAACACGAGAAACAACGGAACGAGGATCCAGTATGGCGTGCCGTCGGGAACAAAAGCGACGATGGTGCTTGAAAGCAGTACGCCCGTTACGATGATCGCAAGCACCGTCAGCCGCTGTCCGCCGAAGATTCGGTCGCTGATTACACCCCAGCCGATCCGGCCGAGTGACCCGCCGATTTCCGATACAACGAGCAAAAGCCCGGCAAGCACGAGACTGAAGCCAACCTGTTCATAGACAAACAGGACCAGGTAGGTATTCAGGCACATTTGTGACCCGTTAATCCCCATCGCACTCAGGCTTATCAGAAGCAGGGCTTTATTTTCAGCCATCGCGGCAAGCGACGAAATCGTACCACGAAACGAGGTTTTCCCGCCCTTTTTCACCTGCTCGGCATCCCGGTAAAAGAAAAACGCGATCACACCTGCTGCAATCAATCCGATACAGGCAATTAGCACCACGATCCGCCAGCCATAAGCCTCCGCTAACGGAAGCAATAAGATTGCGGCTAACGCGGATCCGAATGTGATTCCCATCTGCTTGATCCCCATCGCCGTTCCGCGTTTTTTCTGTGAAAACCAGTAGACGATCCCGCGATTGGTAGTCGGGTGCATCCCTCCGTAACCAATCCCGCCGATCACGAGCAGCAACAGTACCACCCAGAAAGACGTCTGCAGGGTCATCACGAGAAAACTGATGCCAAGACACGAGGAAAGCACAAGAAGCAATGGCCGGGAACCGAACCGGTCGGTCATGAATCCGCTCGGGATAGACGCCAGCGCCTGCCCAAGGAAAAGGGCAGACGGCAGCAGTCCTACCTGCGCTTTTGTCAGCTCCAGGTCTTCTTCAATAAGCACCCCGAGCGGGCCGAGACTCCGACCGATAAATGCCACCATAATTTGTGCGAGCAGCAGCCACAAAAGCATTCGCCAGGGACTGAATCTGCTGGAGGGTGCTTCCACCATGGCAGTACTTCTCATAAACATTCATCTCTTTTCTGTCAAACTACTACATTCCAATCACTTGCTTAGCTTCGTCTTCCTCTCCTACGGATACACTCATCACCATGCTGCCGATCACACAGATTGCCAGATTGATCAACAATCCCCACAACCCGCTGAAAATTCCAAACGGGGTAAAGTTGACGAAAGTCATGACAGAAGCCACCACTGTCCCTGTCACCATTCCGGCAAATACCGCTTTGTTGTGCAGACGGTTCCAGTAAAGTCCCAGAATAAGGGCAGGAGCAATCTGAATAAGCAATTCAAATTTTAAAACGAAAATTTGATAGAGGGTAGCTGGGGGGAACCAGGCCACCAGAATTAAAATACAGACAGCGACTACTCCAGCAAGCTTTCCAACTAACAGTTTCTTATGTTCCGTAGCTTTTGGATTAATATAGGTCCCGTATAAATCATTGGAAATGATGGAAGAGAACGTCAGTAAAACCGAATCCGCTGTCGAGACGATCGCAGCGATGACCCCACCGAACAGAAGCACCATTGCCCAATAGAAGATCACATTCTGATTGGCGACGGCACTGGCCATCATACCGACCAGCTGTTCCGATTCTGCCGTAGATAACCCAGGAAAGGCGTTGATGCCGATGATTCCGATAATGAATACGACTCCGGCTGTAAAAAACGGCATCCAGGCCATTCGGCTGAAGGAACGTTTTAACGTCCGTTCACTTTTGGCTGCGAAAATCCGCTGAATCGCATGCGGGTAGACGGCCGCCCCAATTCCCACCAGTACAAGCAGACTGAGCCAGTTGACAACTCCCGGACCATCTGGGACACCTAATTTTTCCGGGGAATAGGCCTGCATGTAGTCGGCTGAGGTCGGCAGCCCGCCAAAATAGATGATCGAGCCGATCAACAGCATAAAGATACCGAACAGTAGGGCGATCCCCTGCATCGTATCGGTATAAGCCACCGAGCGCATGCCGCCAAGCCATCCGTAAATCAGCATGATGACCACGAAGAAGATGACGCCGATTTGGTACGGAATCGTGCCGCCGGTCAGACCAGACACTCCCTGGCCGATGGCGACCAGCTGTTCAAGCAGGTAGTTCCCTAACGCATATAACATTAAAATAGCAGCTAAAATGGTGATATTTTTTGACTTGAACCGCTTTTCGAACCATTGCACCGGGGTGATCAGGCGATATTTTTTCCCCAGCTTGTACAGTCTTGGCGCGAATAATAGATATGCGACGATAATCATAATGAAAAACGGGACAGAAACTAAGTATTCATAGCCCATCCGGTAAGCGGACGGCGGATAGCCGATGACCGTATTCCCGCTGTACTGGGTGGCAAAAAAGGTGAAGAAAAGCACCATGACGCCCAGCCCGCGGCCGCCAAGATAATATTCATCCAGACTCTGGTGGATGTTGCGATTACGTAAGTACGTGACCAGACCTACACCAAGCATGATCAAACCATACATCAGTAAAATAAGGATTCCCGACCAGCCTGCAAATGCTAATTCCATCGCTTACTTCGCCCCTTTCTGTTCGGCTTCTTCTTTTTCCTCTTCCAGCATCCAGTGATATTTCAGCACGTAAGACAAAAATGCCGATAAAAGCATCGACCCGATAATGATGATCACTGCCCACAGCGGGATGCCATAAATGAGGATCTCGCCGAAGCTTTCGGGGAAATACCAGGGGGTGATCATCGCAAATAAAACACCAAATACAATCCACAGTTTTCCGTTCTTAATCGGCTCTTTCCTTGTCTGGTTCATGGGTTTCCTCCTTTTTAAACTTACCTATGATACATACCTGGACCATTTTAGAAAACCAGCAAATAGCGTTAACAAAAATTTATGAAACTGGGTAGAGATCGGTAATTTTACCTGCCTTCATCACCTGTCCCGGCACCTCATGGTTCAAAAGAGATTCTAAGTATTTTGATACCCCAATCAGCTCATCGAGATTGACGTTCGTATCGTAATCCATGAACTGAAGCATATGGACGAGGTCCTCAGTACAAATGTTTCCGGTCGCCCCCGGGGCAAATGGACAGCCTCCGAGACCGCCGAGTGACGCATCATAGCGGTCGACCCCGGCGCGGATACCTTCGATGACGTTGGCAAGCCCCATGCCCCTGGTGTTATGAAAATGGAGCGTAATTGGGATGTCCGGCCAGCGGCTGCGCACCTTCTGACAGATTCGATATACCTGCTTCGGCGTCGCCATGCCGGTCGTATCCGCCAGGGTAATCCCTTTCACCCCAAGTTCCAGGTAACGATCGACAAGCACAACCACCCGGTCCTCATTGATACTCCCCTCGAACGGACAGCCGAATGTCGTAGCCAGCGTTCCGTTAATCGCCATGCCCGTTCCAGATAAAAACGAAGCGATGTCCTGGAAGTTTTCAAACGACGCTTTCACCGACTGTCGGACATTTTTCCGGTTGTGGGTTTCACTGACCGATGCCACGAGGTTCACTTCATCACTGGCACATGCAAGCGCCCGCTCGGCTCCTCTAAAGTTTGGAATCAGCGTCGTGTAGGTGACGTCGCGCTGACGATCGATGCTCTTCATCACTTCTTCTGCGTCCCTCAGATTCGGAACCGCTTTCGGTGACACAAATGAAGTCACTTCGATTTTGTCGATCCCCGTTTTGCTGAGTTTATTGACCAGGTCGACTTTCGCATCCGTCGGGAGAAACTGGTCTTCGATCTGCAGCCCATCCCGGGGGGCGACTTCCTGAATATAAATCCGCTCCATACACTTCCCTCCTTTAAATGATGCCTTTTGCCTTAAGCTCCTGTACTTTTTTCTCATCATAAGCAAGCAGGCTTTTCATCACATCTTCCGTATGCTGGCCAAGCTCCGGTCCAAGCCAATTCGTCGTCCCCGGCGTCTCGCTCATCTTCGGCACAATCCCCGGAATCTTCAGCTCTTCCTCGTCATTCAGCCTGAAGTTCTGAATCATTTCCCTGCTTAAATAATGCGGATCTTTCACGATATCCTCGATGCTGTAGATCGGACCGGCCGGAACCTTGGCAGTATCCAGCACCTCGAGGGCATGTTCAAAATGGACCGTTTTTGTCCAGTTCTCAATCGTTTCATCGAGAAAATCGACATGCTTTACCCGGCCGCTGTTGGTCGCGAATCGTTCATCATCCGCCAGCTCCGGATGCCCGATTGCTTCCATCAGCCGCTTGAAGATCGCATCGCCATTCCCGCCGATCACGATATACTTTCCGTCCCTGCATAAGTAGGTATTGGAAGGCGCAATCCCGGGCAGTGACGAGCCAGTCCGCTCGCGGACAGCTCCGAGCTTGTCATATTCCGGTACCGAGCCTTCCAGCAAACTGAACACTGCTTCATACAACGCGACATCGACAACCTGTCCTTTTCCTGTGCCATGGACATCGCGGTGATAAAGCGCCATCATCGCGCCGATGACGGAATACATGGCAGCAAGGGAATCACCGAGGCTGACGCCTACCCTCGTCGGCGGCAGGTCCTGGTAACCGGTAAGGTGGCGAAGGCCGCCAATCGATTCACCGACACTGCCGAAACCGGGCTTGTCCCGGTAAGGTCCGGTCTGTCCGTAACCGGAGACACGCACCATGATGATTCCCGGATTGATTTCCTTCAGATCTTCATAACCAAGGTTCCATTCTTCCAATCTCCCGGGACGGAAATTCTCGATGACGATATCACACTGTTCGACCAGCGATTTGACGAGGTCCTGTCCTTCCTCACTTTTTAGGTCGATTGTCACCGATTTCTTGTTCCGTGACTGAAGCCGCCACCATAACGACGTGCCATCATAAATATGACGCCAGTCCCGCAACGGATCCCCTTTTTCCGGAGGCTCCACCTTGATGACCTCGGCACCAAACTCCGCCATCAGCCTCCCGGCAAATGGTCCGGCGATCAGACTCCCCATCTCCAGGACCTTAACTCCTTCCAAACTTTGAACCATGATACAGCCCACCTTCTTCTCACCATATTTGTAAACGCTTTCTTAAAAAGATAAAAAAATATACCGCCTCAAAATCACAACAATCTAAACTTTCAAAATATTGGTACAACAATAACACCTTTTGTATACAAACGTCAACATTTTATAGATATAAAACACTATTATTAGCTATTTTACCTAGTTTTTGTATACAAAGGATATGGCGATTTGATATATGTCTCCCTTTTCACATACAATATAGGCAGAGGAGTTGTCTGTATGAGTGCTTATGAATCGATAAAAAAATCAATTTTACACGGTGAATACCCACCGAAGATGAGACTCACCGAGGAGTACCTGGCAAAACAGCTGAACATGAGCCGCACCCCGATCAGGGAAGCATTAAGGCAGCTCGAATCAGAGGGATTGATCGTCTCAATGAAACGCGGGGTAAGCGTACGGCATTTCACCAAAAAAGACATCGAGCAGATTTATGATCTGAGGACATTGCTGGAGGGCTACGCCGCCGCCCAGGCAGCCATCCACCGAACCCAAGCTGACATAAAAGAAATGAGCGAGGCAAACTGGGCTTATGAGGAAGCGATCGATACCTACTTTGACACCGGATCCACCACGATTGAGTACATACTAGAAATCAATCACCGCTTCCACGATGCCATCATCAAAGCATCACAGAATCAACACATCTATTCCCATATTTCCAAAGTAGTCGTCGTACCGCTTATCTTCCGTTCGTTCTACTGGTTCAATGAATACCAGATGCGCCATTCCCTCGACGTCCACAAAACGCTCCTGACAGCCATTGAGCACCAGGACACCGAACGGGCCCGGGCTTCAATGCATGAACACATTTATCATGGTCGGGATCAGGTACTATTGAATATGGATACGATTGATGATAGCTATACGAAAACGACATAAAAATGCCGCCGTAGTTGTATAGTCAGCTACGGCGGCATTTTTTGTTTTCTATCAGGTTATGATATTTTAAATTAGTAATAATGCTGATTGTGCTTATAAGGGTTTTTAAAGCTAGGGTTCATCAGATCATGGTTAGAGATTATTATATTCACTGAGTTCGCTACCGTATATTGAATAACTAGATTCTTCGTTAGGAAGTAATTACAACATAAAAAAACACCCATCATACAATTGCATGCTAGCTTTTCTTCGTTAAAGTAAAAAATAAAGTAGCACCAATGGATGCTGTCGTAAACAATATTGCTCCCATCGGTATAGCTGTCGTTTCATTAATACCGACCAGCGGTGATACAGTTGCGCCAAATAACAACGGCAACATGCCTAGCACAGCACTCGCACTCCCTGCCCTGTGCCCTTGATGTTCCATCGCCAGGGTAAACGTACTTGTCAAAACCATTCCCATCGCTGTCATGTAAATAAAGATCGGGATAACAATGGAATACAGCGGTCCTTCAATAATTGTCATCACTAATAGGAAACCCGTCGCACTGACGGCAATCAGCACAGCGCTCCGAAGCAAACTTCTTTCGTGGAAAATACCTCCAAGACGTCCGACCAAAAAGCTTCCTGTAATGATCGCCAGTCCATTAATCCCGAACAAGACACTAAATACCTGAGGTGATACGTCGTAGATGCCCTGATAAACGAACGGCGTTCCGGATACATACGCGAAGCTCCCACCATGGACAAAACCGATGGTCAGGGCGTATCCGATGAACGAGCGATCTTTCAGCAGTCGGCCAATGGTAAGGATCGACTCTTTCACAGAGCTCGGAATCCGTTTTTCTATTGGAAGGGTCTCCGGTAATTTTCCTGCCACGGTTAAAACGATTCCTACACCTACGATACTTAAAAAGAAGAAGATCGTCTCCCATGTGGCAAATGGTAAAAGTAAAATCGCTCCCCCTGTCATCGGTGCAATCATCGGAGCCGTTGCATTAATCACCATGAGTAAGGCGAAGAACTTTGTCAATTCCCTTCCCGAAAACACGTCACGCACCACGGCTCGTGAAAGGACGGCACCAGCAGAACCCGTGAAGCCCTGGAGAAAACGAGCGATGACGAGCACAATGATATTAGGCGCAAGCGCACAAAGAAAGGACGCCACTGCAAAGAGGGAAAGGAAAATGATCAGTGGTTTCTTCCTCCCCTGCGAATCACTGATCGGCCCAACGACGATTTGTCCAACGGCAAGCCCGATTAAACAGGTGGTTAAGCTGAGCTGAACTAGTGATGCGTTCGCTTCTAAATCGGATGCAATTCCCGGAAAACTCGGGAGATACATATCAATATTTAATGGCCCTAAAATCCCAAGCATTCCGAGAAGAAACGCGAGACCTATTCTCTTTTTCCCTTTTGGATTATGTAACATGTTTTAAACACCTTTTTCTATTCTGACTACATTTTAAAAGACCTTTGAGTATTACCCAAGATCTTCTAACTGTGAAACTATGATTTTATCTTCTTTCCTCAAGGAAGTCTATTTATAAGCACAGAGAGCCTATAACCAATAGAATAAGCAACAGAATAAATACGATTAAACTTCTTATTAGTTTCAATCTTTCAATAATCTGAAGGTCAAGTCTGCCGCTATCCTGTATAACAGCGAAAAGGCGACTATTCTTATTGAATAATCGCCACTACTATAACCCAAGGGTAAGATATTTCTTAACGATCATAGGAAGAAAATGATTAACCGAAGAAGTGGTCTTGAATGAAATCATGTTTCTTAATAATTATTTTCGCAAAATTTTCTCCATCGCTTTTCCCTTAGCTAACTCATCGATCAGCTTATCCAAATAGCGAATTTCCTGCATCATTGGTTCTTCGATATCTTCCACTCGTACACCGCAGACCACACCTTTGATCAAGTTCCTGGAAGGATTCATTTGGGGAGCTTCCGCAAAGAAGGTCTCAAAGTCTGTCTGTTTTTCCAGTTGTGCTTCTAACTCTTCCTGGCTATATCCCGTCAACCAACGGATAATTTCATCGACTTCTGTTTTCGTTCGTCCTTTTTTCTCCGCCTTCGTAACATAGTGGGGATAAACACTTGCGAAACTCATGGTATAAATCTTGTGCTTGGTCATTACCCATCCTCCTCCTTTTCATGTTTTTCCAATTATATCATTTTGCAACAATCCATTCCCCTATCCCCGAGACATACATCTATTCCTTTGGACAGGAATTTCTTATTGTCGCTAAAGTTTGTTCGGAGGGATCCATAGATGCAAAATTTTAGCCCTTTAAGGAGATCACTATAATTGCTTTTCCTCCTCATGAAAAGACGCCAAAAAGTTCATTTGCAAGATCTTATTATCAGGGGTACTTGGTTGATAAACGAGCAAATGGAATAATTATCCACACAAGAGCCTTGATGAGCTAGATTGGCTATTCCTTACTATTCAGTAATACCGATATGCTTTATAACTTATTACCAGATTAAATAAAAGCTGAATAGTGAAGATTCTCATTCATTACCAGATATTCAGTCGATGTTTACTATTTAATTTTTTCCCGGAATTACCTCGTTAGCTACGGCTAATCGTATCGTTCAACTTCGTGCGATACTTATCTTTCCAGCTTTTCTCGTCCTGCAATAGATCATCGCAGAAAGTGGCCACATCCTCACCCGTGAGATCAGTAACTTTCTTATCTTCTGCTGCCCCTTGCTCAAATAGGTCGAGAATGCCGTTAAAGATACGGCTGGTAGATTTCCAGTCAGAGGGGCCACCCGTAGTCCACATGTACTTTTGGATCGCTTTGTAAGCGTTATGGTACTCAGTTGGAAGTACCTTCGCACGAGCCTCCATAGCTCTCCATTCCCGCTTATCATCCAGACTTCCGATAATTTTTTCAAAAATATTCATAGTCCTTCTCCTTTGTATTTAGTTTTTTAATTCATTAATAGTGCTTGAAACGAATTCCCATTTATCCCAAAAGATTTTAAGATGCTCTTCACCAGCTGAGTTGAGAGTGTAAAATTTTCTCGGCGGTCCCATCATGGATGGCTTTTTCTCAATATCCACCAAATTGTTTTTCTCAAGCCGCATGGTAATTGTATAAACGGTGCCCTCAACCACATCAGTGAAGCCAAGTTCTCGTAGCTTTTGAGTGATTTCATAGCCGTAAGTTTCGCCGCGGCTGATGATCTCAAGCACACAACCCTCGAGCACCCCTTTCATCATTTCTCTGAAATTCCTCATTTTTACCTCCAATTGCATTTTGATTTTTTAGTACTTTGTATTACTGGTATTTTGTATTACTTATTACCGGTACATAGTATTACATATTAGTGTGATTTGTCAAAGATAAAACTTTTCGTGGCCTGACTTATTGCTTTAACCACCCTTCACTTTGGATGAAATTTCTGGAAATTGGGAAAGTCACTCATCAAACAGGCTGCTTAGATTGCTTTTTATGAGCAACTTTCCCAACCTCCATTTAACAGGAAAATAAACAGTATTTTCAGAATAATTAGAGTATACCTATAAAGGAGGAATAGATTTGAAATTCAAAAATCTTGCCACATTGTCAATTGCTGTTGCTCTCGCCATTTTGCCATCTACTGGACAAGCGTTTGCTTCTCCTCAAATCGATGCGAACAAAGAGGTCGATGTCTCAAAAGAAGTTGGAAACTTTCAACAAGGTGAAGTTGTTGTCACTATGAAACCAGGAAAATCTTTGTCTGGGAAAGAGTTAAATAACTTGGGAGCTAAAGTTGTTGATGACCATAGCAAAGTTGTCGATACTCAACTCAAAGTCCTTCAGGTTGGAAATGTAGATGCTGTTGTAAAAGCATTAAGTCATAACCCTAATGTTGAATATGCAGAGCCAAACTACATATTTGATGCTACGTTCACTCCGAATGACCCGTTATACAGTGATCAATACGGGCCTCAAAATACAAATACGCCGGCCGCTTGGGATGTTACCCAGGGGAGCAGCAGTCAAGAAATTGCAGTAATTGATACGGGGGTCTACTATGACCATCCTGATTTGATTGATAAGACGATCCTTGGTTATGATTTCGCTCAAAACGATAATGATCCTAAAGACTTGAATGGTCATGGAACACACGTGTCTGGGACAGTTGCTGCTGAAACCAATAACGCTACTGGGGTAGCGGGTATGGCTCCAGAGACTAAAATTCTAGCAGTCAGGGCTTTAGGAGCCAATGGTAGTGGATCGCTTAACGACATAGCTGATGCCATTCGTTATTCTGCTGATGCAGGCGCAGAGGTCATTAATATGTCTCTTGGTTGTGACTGCGATTCCCAAACTCTAGAAGATGCAGTCAACTATGCTTGGAATAGCGGTTCTGTAGTTGTAGCTGCCGCTGGAAACGACGGAGTTTCTACGACCTTTGAGCCAGCTTCTTACGAAAATGTGATTGCCGTAGGCGCGGTTGATTCTAATAATGATGTCGCCTACTTCTCTAACTACGGTTCGTGGGTAGACGTAACGGCTCCTGGAGTAGATATTGTATCAACCGTATTACGTGGGAAATATGACAGCTACTCTGGCACGTCAATGGCTTCTCCTCATGTTGCAGGACTAGCTGGTTTGCTTGCCTCACAAGGACGCTCAAACAGTGAAATCCGTACAGCCATTGAGCAAACCGCCGATCCTATTAACGGCACAGGCACCTACTTTGAGCACGGCTTGATCAATTCCTATGATGCAGTAAACTACTAATATATTTAAAGGGAGCAAGTAAAAGGCCTCAGAGGAATTTCCCCTGAGGCCTTTTACTTCATTTTTTGTGAAGGCGACTATTCTTATTGACTAAACGCTTAATTGTTAAAGACTTGAAGTTGAGAAATTTCTAGTAATTTAGCATCTAGCTATTAGCTAGTACTATTAGCATTTATGAATAATAACCAATTACTTTTAAAAGTGACACTCCTATACCAGTAATAATTATCCCAGTTAGAGCCGTAATAAAAACTGTCTTAACATTCTTTGTCTCCACCCATACCGTCATACCTAGAATGATAGTAAAAAGAATACCAAAAAATAATGAAGCAAATGGATTAGTTGGAGTTATCCAATCAAACCAATTTATAAAATTCATTATTAAGTTCCTCCATTCAGGATTAAGTTTTATATTATATACGAGTAACTTGAGAAAAGGTTGCTATTTTCTTTTGGGTGGAAATTTATAACCTATTATCTTGTAGAGGAAACGTCCCTCGATATTAGAATAAAAGAATAACGCAATTGTATCCTCCTCACTACAATTGTGATTCCACACAATCTTATAGTACGCATGCAACGCTTCTGAATAACTTCTTTTGAACAACCATTCGAATTGACTAAATACCCCTATAGGTATATTATGAAGGTATAACTTTATACCTAATACGTATTCAAATTAAGCTGGGAGGTCTAAATATGAAAACTATCACTGTATATACGACTACACAGTGCCCCTATTGTGTGATGGTGAAAAACTTCTTAACAGATCAAAACATCCCTTTTAAAGAGGTAAACGTAGAGATTAACCCTGAAATCATGAACCAGCTTGTACAAAAGACTGGACAGTTTGGAGTGCCACAAACCGAAGTGGATGGACAATGGATCGTCGGTTTTGATCCAAAAAGTATGATGACAGCACTCGAACGAATATAAGAACATCCAAACTACAATTTGGAATCATACAAACAATCAAGCAGCCCAACACACATCATGATATTTCTTTAGACATGAAAGAAGGGGTAAACATGACAGCCAAAAAAGTCTTATATTTTGTGTCATTAAGCTCAAATGTTCCCTATGTACTCAAAGAAGCACTGGAAAAAGCAAAGAATAAAAACGAAGTGAAGGTTTTTTTCGATCTTGATGGCGCGCGTGCTCTGGATCAACGTTATCTAAACCAACTCAATCGTACACATGGTACTGATCTTGAATTCCTCTTAAAAACAGCATTGGATTCTGGTATCAAGCTGTATGGTTGTCAGATGAACGTCTTGATTGCGGATGGCTTAGTACTGGTTAATGGAGTGGAAGTCGCCGGGGTCGCAACCTTCTTGGAAACCGCTTATCAGGCAGATGATGTTTTAAGCTATTAAAATTAGGGAGGGAGCTTTATGAGACCGAAGAAAGTCGTGGTTTTAGCTCTCCATGATGAATTAGAATCCGCTTATCCACCATTGAATGTTGCAACTGGAGCTGCCTCTTCTGAAGCAGAGGTCATCTTGGCTTTTTCTCGTAAAGGCGTAAATATTCTTAAAAAGAATTATACTCCTGTTCCCTCTGAGGGCATGGAATATCTACCGAAGGCATTAAAAGGGTTTAATGCAGCTTCCATACACGACCTGCTGGATATTGCCGTTGAAACAGGCGTTAAACTCTATGTCGTTGATTTGGATATTGATAATGATGCGGATTTCATTTACCCAACAGAACAAGTCCCAATCAAATGGGTCTTAAATGAGGCAGCTTCTGCAGATCTTTTTCTCCATTTTTGAAATAATAAGGTTACTAGGATCACCTTAAAAAAGCTCTCGGCTAGCCTTCGTGAGCTTTTTTTAATATAGATCATCCAGTGATATGTAGTGGTTTTTTGCCTTCACCGCCGTTACGATTTCTCCTATAATATCAAGCTTATAGGCATTCATCCGTTATAGATTGAAATGGAATAACAATTAAATCTACTACCTTGGCTCCCCCCTTTGCATTCAAAATAGATTCTTCCCGACTGCCTACTCCATACTTTCATTGCTGTTGTCCATTCCTGGAATTACTTACGAATCTATTTCACCCTAAAATAATAAAGAAGTTCATTTGACAATAATGTAAGCGCTATTATAATAGGGGAATAAAGGTATTGCTTAGTGCAGAGATATGGATCGTTCACTCAAAAACTATACTGGAGAAGCAGAATGATTATGGGTGAATTCTTTATATACTCTCCTAAACTACCAATCTTATTATCGAGAGGAGAGTACATTTGAAAAAACATTTCTTTTCCATGTTTAGTTTATTTCTAGTTTTCTTTTTCATCGTACCGAACCTATCCAACGCGGAGAGTGATGAGGGTTTCTTACTAGAGCAAGGCACACCCCCGCCTGGAGCGAATGATCCGAGTTGTGAGCCCTCTGACGATAAACCAAATCCGGTCATTCTTGTTCCCGGTACATTTGAGCGCAGTGCACAAAATTGGTTGGAGCTCTCCCCTGCACTTGCAAGTAAGGGCTACTGTGTCTATGCATTAAATTACGGGCTTACTCACGCCGGGGCCTCTACAGGTCCTATTGAAAACTCTTCTCAAGAATTGAAAAGTTTTGTTGATAACGTTCTTCAACTCACCGGTGCAAGTCAAGTGGATATTATCGGGCATAGCCAGGGCGGAATGATGCCAAGGTATTATCTTAAATTTTTAGGAGGAGACAAGTATGTAGACAACTTAATTGCTTTTGTTCCTTCTAATCATGGAACAGAGGGATTGGCTAATTTCGAAACACTCACCACAGATCTCGCTGACATCACTTCTTGTATTGCCTGCCAACAACAACTAACAGGATCGGAGTTTCTTGAAAATCTAAACAGTGGAGAGGAAATCCGGGGAAATGTCTCTTATACTGTGATAACTACAAAAACTGATCAAGTGGTCACCCCCTATACCTCAGCTTTCCTTGAAGGACCGAAGAAGCAAGTATCGAACATTACTATACAAGATTACTATCCTTTGAACTTAATTGGTCACCAGGGAATCGTATATGATCCAATTTCCTTTGCTTTTGTTTTTGATGCTCTTTCTCATGATGGTCCGGCAGATGCTGAACGAGCTCTATTGCACTTTGATTAAGTTATCGTTTTCGATACAAACTAAATGCAGGACGTCAATGGTATCCATCCATACCCCCACACCATTATGAATCTATCGCACTTCATATTCGGTACAACTTGTTTAGATTTTACAGTCGGCCATTCATAGTCACACAATAATTTATGGATCAAAAAACCATAAGTTCACACAAAAAAGCAGACAAAGGTCTGCTTTTTTGCTCTACGAATTAAACTCCGGGTTATCCTTATTGAATCGTAACCTTCATCTTATGCTGCTGGTTTTTCGCTTCCTCTGGATCAACAATTTCGTCATTATACAAATGGCAGGCCACATAGTGCTCCTTCTCCACTTCTTGCCAGACCGGTGCTTTTTTCGCACACACATCCATCGCCATCGGGCAGCGCGTTCGGAATACACAGCCGCTCGGCGGATCGATCGGACTCGGGATCTCCCCTTCGATAATGACTTGCTCCCGCTGATCTTCAATATCCGGATCCGGAATCGGAATTGCTGACAAAAGGGCTTTTGTATAAGGATGGAGCGGTTTGTCATACAGCTGTTCACTGCTTGTAAGTTCGACCATATGGCCAAGATACATAACGCCAATCCGGTCGGAGATGTGCTGCACCATTGATAAATCATGGGCGATGAACAAGTACGTCAGCCCCTTTTCATCCTGCAGGCGTTCAAGCAGATTGACAACCTGTGCCTGAACAGATACATCGAGCGCAGATATCGGTTCATCGGCAATGATAATGTCTGGATCAAGCGCGAGCGCACGGGCAATTCCGATCCGCTGGCGCTGGCCGCCGCTGAATTCATGGGGATAGCGGTTGGCATGATCACGGTTCAAGCCGACTTCCTCAAGCAGCTCATAAACTCTCGCCATCCGTTCCTTATTGGATGAAAAAAGGTTATGGATCTCCATCGGCTCTGAGATGATCTCCGCTACAGTTGAGCGTGGGTTTAAGGACGCATAAGGATCCTGAAAAATCATCTGCATGCGGCGCTTCAACAGGAACTGTTCTTTTTCACTGAGATGATGGACGCTTTGTCCCTCATAGATGACTTCACCATCTGTTTTATTGTACAGGTTCATAATGGTACGCCCTGTTGTTGATTTCCCACACCCGGATTCGCCGACAAGCCCGAACGTTTCCCCTTTATAAATATCAAAACTCACACCATCTACCGCTTTTAACGTCTTGCCTTTTCCTAAAGAAAAATGCTTTTTTAAGTTTTTCACTTCAAGCGTTTTGTGGGGGCTCATGTGGATCCCTCCGTGTCTTGCCAGTAGCGCCTGGCTGAGCATAGTTCTTTTTCATAAACCGTGTCTTTCAAGTCGATGATTTCGATCGTTTTTCCTGTGTTCGGGGAATGAAGCATTTTTCCGTCCCCGTAATAAAAACCGACGTGATGGATACGGCCTTTTCCTTCTTCATAGGCAAAAAACAAGAGGTCTCCTGGCTTCAGCCCATCAAGCGGCACTTCATTTCCCGCCAGAGCCTGATCCGTCGCATCGCGCGGGATTTCATAGCCACAGGCTTTGTGCATGTTATAAGCGAATCCGGAGCAGTCGTAGCCGTAGGAACTCATGCCGCCCCAGAAGTAAGGAAGATCAAGAAAGGTTTCTCCCGCTCGAATGAGGTCTTCCCCGCTGCCTTTAGGAATGGCCTCACGAGACGGATACAGCGTCACATCTTCTAAAGCCAGGTACCCTTCTCCCTCAGGCGTCCGCACCTTCACCCACTCGCCTTCTTCTTTACGTGCGGGTAAGGACGTAAGGTAACTCAATTCTACCAATGGTTGTCGATGCTCATTCAGTAAAACCGCTTGTCTCGTATGTACGACGGCAACCCCGTTTCCTTGCCATTCGTGTTCTGGAACTTCCTTCAGCTGGCTTGCCGGGACAAATCCCGGGTACCCCCGGTCATCTTTTTTCGAAGCTTGTGCAGGGACGACGACCTTCGCCCAGCCTTCTTTCAGCTCATCAACCATCACTTCTTCTCCATATAAAAGCTGGGACTGAACGAGGTTATCCTCACATAAAGCGAGGCTCGTATCATAAGACAAGTGGTTCAGCCATTCGGTCATGGACGCTGTATCTGAAATTCCGCATTGGTCCACATCGCGGGGTGAATCCGGTGCCGTCCAAATGGTAGCGACAGGCACCCGGACGACCCACGTCGTTTTTGTGCTTTGTGTTTGTGTCATTGTTGACCTCCTTATGGTTATGAAAGCACCTGCTGCAGGCTTACATTTTGTATCCCAAGCCCGGGTACATCAGGCAGCGTCATCTTAGCCTGCTGATAGGAAACACCGCCATCGACAGGGTCATCTGTCAACATAAGCGGGGCATCGAAATCGACTCTCGTAATATTCTTCTGACTCGCTGCAAAATGAGCGGCTGCCGTAATCGCAAGCTTCGTTTCAATCATGCTGCCGACCATGCATTCGACACCGAAGCTTTCCGCCAGGTGGTTGATCTTCAACGCCTGATGGATGCCGCCTGCTTTCATTAATTTAATATTAATCAAGTCGGCACTTCTCGTTTCCAAAACGCGGCGTGCGTCTACCGGGGAAAACACGCTCTCATCGGCCATGATCGGTGTGTACGTGTGGTCTGTTACTTGCTTCAACCCTTCAATGTCATGAGCTTTGACGGGCTGTTCGATGAGTTCGATCGGTAAGTTGAGATCCTCCATCCGTCGGATCGCGTAAATCGCTTCTTTCACTTTCCAGCCCTGGTTGGCATCAAGCCTGATTTTTACCTGATGGCCGACACGTTTTTTGATCGTTAAGATGCGCTCGATATCTTTTTCGATCGTATCCTTGCCTACTTTGACTTTGAGGATTTTGAAGCCGTTTTGGACGTATTTCTCCGCATCATCTGCCATTTCATCGGATTCATTGACGCTGACCGTATAATCCGTCTCCATCGATTTGTTGTACCCGCCAAGCAGCTGATAAAGCGGAAGCTGGCCCTGCTTCGCTACACAATCGTAAACTGCCATATCAATCGCTGCTTTTGCGCTTGTATTGCCGACACAGCTTTTGTGAAGCTTTTCAAATAGCGCTTCCCGATCGAGAAGTGATTCGCCTGTCAGTAAAGGGGTGAAAATGTGCTTGATCGTATGATTGATGCTGACAAGGCTTTCACCTGTAATGACGTGGGTCGGTGGTGCTTCTCCCCAGCCTGTGACGCCGTTATCACACGTGACTTTGACGTAGATCGACTCCGCTACGGTGACGGTCCTTAATGCCGTTTTGAACGGAGTATGCAGGGGGACGGCCACCTGATACGTATCGATCGACTGAATCTTCATGGTCCTTCCTCCTTACTTACTGAACACCCGGTTCGATCGTTAATGTCTTACTTTGGCTGGATAACCTCGCTTTTGTTCCCAGCGGTACGGCAAAATGAGGCTGGCAATGGCCAATTTTAAAACCTGATACGACAGGTTTATTCAATCCAGCAAAATAATAGTCATATACTTCTTCAAGCGTCAGCGATTTACCGCGTTTTTTCGGTTCAGCTTCACTAAAATCACCAACAACGATCCCTGCCGCTTCCTCTAATTTTCCAGCAAGTTTCAACTGGCTTAAAAATGAATCAATCCGGTATGGCTCTTCACCGATATCTTCGATGAGGAGCAGTTTCCCTTTTGTATCCAATTCATAGGCTGACCCCATGGTATTCACGAGCAGTGACAGATTCCCGCCTACCAGCTCGCCTTCTGCCTCACCGTCTGCGATGGTTTGTAAAGGAGAAAAGGACGCCGTGTACTGCAGTGTTTCCGGTTGAAACAGCTGGTGGAACATTTTTTCAGACCTTTCCTCAAACGAATCCTTCCCGACATCGGAACTTAACATCGGTCCGTGAAACGTTACGAGGCCGGTCTTTTGGCGAATCGCTGTATGTAAATACGTAATATCACTGTATCCCCAGAAGATTTTCGGATTCGCTTGGATCAGATCAAAATCAATCGAAGAAACAATTCTTCCCGTCCCGTAGCCGCCGCCTGCACAGATGATGCCGTTCACTTCAGAATCGGCGAACATGGCATGAAGGTCATCCAGGCGTTCCTGATCGGTTCCTGCTAAATAGCCATACGTTTTTGATACGTTTGGCGCGACCTTCACGTTCAGACCGAGATTTTCGAGAAAAGGAATCGCTTGTTCCAAGTTTTTAAGATTAGGAGGACTGGCTGGAGCGATCACTCCAACCGTGTCTCCTTTTTGTAACCGTTTGGGTAGAATCATATCCTGTTCCTCCAATGGCATGAAAAGAGGCACGCGCGCACCGAAGTGCAAGTGCCCCTTTTTCACCGGTTATTGTTTGTCTGCCCACTTCAATTCCAAGTACCCGACTGGGTGGCGGACGATGTCTTTGACAGAATCTTTCTCAAGTACGACCTGGTTGTAGAAGTGAATCGGGAAGATCGGCATGTCTTCAAAAAGAATCTTCTCGGCTTCATACATGTACTCCCAGCGCTTCGCTTCATCTGTTTCGTTTTTCGCCTGTTCGATCAGCTTGTCATACTCTTCGTTGGACCAGCCTGTACGGTTCATGGAAGAATCGGTAATAAAGCTTTCCAGGAAGTTGATCGGATCCGCGTAGTCAGCCAGGAACGAACTACGTGACAGCTGGTGCTTCAAGTCTTTTTGGTTTTGCAGGAATACATTCCACTCTGCATTCGCGAGCTTAATGTCGATGCCAAGGTTCTCTTTGTACATTTGCTGCATCGTTTCCGCTACAGCTTTGTGTGATTCACTTGTGTTGTAAGAAAGCGTGATTTCCGGAAGCTCGTCATAGCCTTCCTCTTGCATGCCTTCTTCAAGAAGTTTCTTCGCTTCTTCTGCGTTAAACTCTACCAGCTTTCCGTTATGCTCACGGAAATCATCACCAGACGGAGCTTCAAATCCGTACGAAACGAACCCATAAGCGGGCTCCTCTTTATTTTTCGTAACGTAGTCAACAATGTCCTGCTGATTTACAGCCATCGCAAGCGCTTTTCTAATTTTCGTGTTCTGGAATGGTTCTTCGTTGACGTTAAAGCGGAAGAAGTACGTACCCGCCTGGTCAGTAATCGATACTTGATCACTTTCAAGCAGCTTCTCAGATAAATCTGCCGGAATGCCGGACGTATCGAGCTCACCGCTTTCATACATTTGATACTCGGTGTTCACGTCATTGACCATGGCCCAGTGGACTTCGTCAAGCTTCACCGTTTCGCTGTCCCAATACTCTTCGTTCTTCTTAAACAGCATTTCGCTGTCGTGCTTCCATTTAGCTAATGTAAATGGTCCGTTTCCAACAAAGCTGTCCGCTTCTGCGTACCATTCTGGATTCTCTTCCGCTACCTTCTCGTTCACAGGGAAGAAAGCCGGATTGGAAATAATATTTAAAAAGTAGCCCGTCGGTGCTTTCAATGTAACCTTCAATTCTTTATCATTCACAGCCTCAACCATCACATCATCGCGGGAACCTTCGCCCGTGTTGTACGCTTCGCCGCCTTCGATGAAGTAACCAAGGAAAGCTGCTGGTGAAGCCGTTTCCGGATCCAACAGACGCTTCCAGGCGAATTCAAAGTCCCCTGCGGTCAGGTCATCGCCATTGGACCATTTAGCATTTTCTCGAATTGTAAACGTATAGACTTTTCCGTCTTCGGATACTTCCCAATCCTCAGCTGTTGCCGGCTGCGGGCTGTGGTCTTTGCCTAGACGCGTCAGACCCTCCATTAAGTTGTTGAGTGCATTCCAGGAAACAGAGTCAAACCCTTTTGGCGGATCAAAGGAAGTCGGCTCTTCCCCATTGTTTAACATAAGTGTTTTTGTTTCACTGTCACTGCCGCTTTCCTGATTACTGTCATCGCTGCCTTCACTCGAAGTATCTGTCGCTGTACAAGCCGCCAATACAAAAACAAGCAAGACCCCCAATAGTAGCGTAAGCCATTTTTTCATAGTGTTTCTCCTCTCTAATTTGTTGTCATCATATATTTTTTAGCCCGTTCATCCTGAAGCCAGCAATCTACTTCATGGGTAGCGCTAAGCTCGGATTGGAACGGATAAACTCTGCTGCAGACTTCCATCGCCATCGGACAGCGCGCAGTAAACGGACACCCTTCCGGTGGAGAAAATAAATCCGGCGGCGTCCCGTCGATCGGAATCAGCTTCTCGCCTTTTTGATCCAGCCGCGGAACCGAATGTAGCAGTCCTTTTGTATACGGATGCTGGGGCGTATAGAAGATTTCTCTTCTCGTCCCTGTCTCGATCACTTTGCCGGCATACATGACGGCAATACGATCAGCAATTTTGGCAACCACCCCTAGATCGTGAGTAATCAAGATGATCGAAACGCCTGTCTGATCCTGAATTTTTTTAAAAAGCTGTAGAATTTGCGCCTGAATCGTTACGTCAAGAGCTGTCGTCGGCTCATCAGCAATCAACAGCTCCGGTTCGCAAATAAGCGCCATCGCAATCACAATCCGCTGGCGCATTCCTCCTGAGAATTGGTGCGGGTACTGCTTCAACCGCTCAACCGGATTGGGAATCCCAACAAGGTTGAGCATATCCACCGCAAGCTCATTCGCTTCTTTTGATGAAATCGAACGGTGGTGCCTCAAGCCTTCGGTCAGCTGGGTGCCGATCGTGAGTGTCGGGTTCAAGGCGGTCATTGGATCTTGAAAGATCATAGAGATATCCACCCCGCGGATCGATCGTACTTCTTTATCCGAGAGCTTGGTCATGTCGCGTCCCTTGAAGTAGATCGATCCTTGCTTGATCTTGCCAGGCGGAGATGGAATCAGCTTCATAATGCTGTTTGCGGTCACACTTTTTCCGCACCCCGATTCCCCGACAATCGCAAGCGTTTCTCCTCTGAAAAGCTCTAAGTTCACCCCTCTTACGGCCTGCACTTCACCCCCATAAGTGGTAAAAGATACGTGAAGATCCTGAATATCGAGTATTTTTTCCATCGTTGTCTACCTCCTAAGCCTCGGATCAAGCGCATCCTGCAACCCGTCGCCTAATACGTTAAAGGCAAACATCGTTGCCGATATAAAGAAGGCCGGGAAGAACAGGCGCCACCAGTCTCCGGATAAAATGACTCCAAGGGCATCATTGGCCATCATCCCCCAGCTCGCATACGGTGACTGGATCCCAAGTCCTAGAAAGCTAAGGAAGGCTTCAGCGAAAATGGCTGTCGGTACCGTCAACGTCATCTGAACGATGATCGGTCCCATCGTATTCGGGAGTAAATTTTTCCGGATGATCCGTTTCGTTTTCGCCCCGAATGATTGCGAGGCCATGACGAACTCATTGTGCTTCAGCTGCAGTACCTGTCCGCGGACAATCCGGGCCATCCCGACCCATCCGGTTACCGTCAAAGCGATGATGATCGTTAGTAAGCTCGGACCCATCACAACGAGCAGCAAAATGACGACAAGTAAGTATGGAAGACCGTACAGGACCTCAATAATACGCATTAACACACTATCAACGCGTCCGCCTTTATAGCCGGCGATCCCTCCATAAGCCACTCCGATGAAAAAGTCGATCAGTGCAGCCATGAGACCGACAAACAAGGAAATTCGTGCCCCGTACCACGTTCTCGTAAACACATCTCGTCCAAGTTCATCCGTACCAAACCAATGAGTTGCAGATGGAGGCATGTTTTGATTGGAAAGCACCTGCTCTGACACGCTGTGCGGTGAAATCCAGGGTCCAATCACGGCCATGATCCCTAAAAGGATGAGGAAAATCAGACCTGACATCGCGAGCTTATTCTGCCGGATCCTTCGCCACGCGTCCTCCCAATAGGATAAGGAAGGCCGGACAACCGATTCAGCTTCGTCTAAATCCTTTTTCTTCGGCTGAAACCATTCATCAGGAATGGAAGAGTGATTGGATGGCTGCTTGTCTTTCGTTGCTGGAATCACATCATTTCCCTCCTTCATTGTGTAACTTGATTCTCGGGTCGAGGAGTCCATAAGCGATATCAACTAAGAAAAGCATGAAGACGAGAAACGCACTGTAAAATACGGTCGTCCCCATAATGACGGGATAATCACGTTGATTGATGCCTTCGACAAAATATTTACCCATGCCCGGAATCGCAAAAATCTTTTCGATAACGAAAGTCCCCGTCAAAATTCCGGCAAGCAATGTACCAAGAATGGTGACAACAGGCATCAAAGCATTTTTAAGCGCGTGTTTGACGATAATTTTCACCGGAGATAATCCCTTGGCCCGGGCGGTTTTGATGTAGTCCTGAGTCAGTGTCTCAAGCATGCTGGACCTAGTGAGGCGGGCGATGATCGCCATCGGGCCTGTAGCAAGTGCCAAGATTGGCAAGACCATATGCATCGGACTGCTCCATGTGGCCGCAGGGAAAATGCTCCAGTTGACCGCGAGCTCTTGAATAAGCAGCGTTGCAAGGACAAAGTTCGGGATTGAAATACCAAGAACGGCAATCGTCATCGCGACATAATCAATGACCCCGTTATGTTTTAAGGCAGCAAAAACACCTAAGATGACCCCTGAAACCAACGCTAAGAGTACAGTCCAGATCCCAAGCTCTGCTGAGATCGGAAACCCTCTTCCGAGTAAAGAGTTGACGGTTTCCGTCGGCTGTTTGATCGAAGGGCCGAAATCAAGCGTGACAATCGATTTCAAATAGAGCACATACTGAACCACTAACGGTTCATTCAGGTGAAAGTGCTCCTCCAGGTTCTGTTGAACGACGGCATTTGTCGTCCGTTCTTCATTAAAAGGAGATCCTGGAATCAAATTCATTAGGAAAAACGTGAGTGTTGCAATGATAAATACTGTGACGATCATAAGTATGAAGCGTTTAACTATGTACTTCGCCATCCGTGTCTCCCCCTAACTCGACGTTGTCCTTACGGCAAGATCAGTCATGACAATCATGGCTTGATAAGCTTCTAATATATCTTTTGCCCTGAATGAAACGATCGTTGAATTCGGTTCGATTTCTGTGCCTGGCATAAGATTCGCCCATTCGGCTTGTCCATAATTCATGAATTCAATTCTTAGTGTCGGATGATCAGGTGGAACAAGAGGATTGACATTCGAGCGGTTATGTAGGGCATCAGCGGTCTTTTGCTGCAGCAGTTCTCCAGCTTTTTTCGGTGTTAAACTTTTGACGGACGACCTTGAAATGGTTTCTTTGACTGGTGCTGTGACAACATTCGTAATCAGCTCTTCTGCTTCTCTTGCCGCACAGTCATCACCGGCGACCATTAAAACAGGGACACCGTAATAGCCTGCAACATAAGCGTTGAAACCAAGTTCGCCGACGGCCACATCGTTTATGTAAAAATTTCGGACCCCAAAGGTCATCGAATGCGAGAGCACTCCTTTTTGTGCGCCGCGGGCGTGATAACCGACGAAGATGGCTCCTGAAAATGAGCTGTCGAGCCCCTGCATCATTGAATAAGGCTTCACACTTCCCGTGATCAGCTCGGCATCCGGATGAATCTCGTCGATTAAGAGATTGTTCATCTTGGAGTGGCTGTCATTCACTAACACCTCTTTGACTTCGTTACTGTAGGCCGTTCGTATGACATGGTTCGTTTCTTCGGTCATGATTCTTCGCGAGCGTTCATAATTGTGCTTCGACGAATCGACAAACGTATAATCAGGGATTCCAGTAATCCCTTCCATGTCGACGGATAAATAAAGTTTCATCGTCGCTCTTCCCCCATGTAGTTTTATTTTAAAATTACTAATTTTCAAACAACTATATCAAAGATTTCCAATTCAGGCAATAGAAACCTAAGACCTATGTCATGGTTAATCATCCTTTATTTCGCTATTTTTCTGCTTTTCTGTTTTTACAAAAATCGGGACTTTAGACTGGCTAGAAGGATGAGACTAGCAAAATGGTTAGATAAAAAAGAAGCGGTTAGGGTACAATGAACCTGGAACCAACGATGGAAACTGGATTTTGAAATAAGGTTAAAAAGGGAGGTCGATCAACATGAATCGATTCATGGAACGAGCGGTATCCTTAGCTGCAGAAAATGTACGTGTTGGAGGACAGCCTTTCGGGGCAGTTCTTGTGAAGGATGACGAGTTGGTAGCCGAAGGTGTGAACGAAATGCACCTGAACTATGACGTGAGCGGACATGCCGAGCTGCTTGCGATCCGACGTGCGCAGGGAGAGCTTCAAACGCATGACCTGTCCGGCTATACGATGTACGCTAGCGGAGAACCTTGTCCGATGTGTCTTTCAGCGATGTATTTTGCAGGGATTAAGGATGTATTTTATTGTGCAACGGTGGAAGAAGCTGCACAGGTTGGCTTAGAGAAATCGAAGAATGTTTATGATGATTTACAAAAATCGAAAGGTGAGCGTTCCCTTGTGATGAAGCAGATGCCTTTAGAGGATGATCAGGAAGATCCGATGAAACTGTGGGATGAGCGGACAAATCATAATGGAACTTCCTGATTGAGGGAGTTCCCTTTTCTTTTGGTCTGAAGAAACAAAGCAGTACGTTTTAAGGATGGAAATCGTCCAAAACAAAAAGGAATCGGTGGAGAGAATTATGAGTATATATTTAAAAATGCCTAAAAGGAGAATCTGATGGCCAAGTATTGGGTGTATAAAATCCTCATCAATCTGGCGTTCATTGGATTTCTAGTTTACAGCTTACTTCAGCGTAATACTTTAGGTCTCATCATTCTGGTGACCGCAGCGGTTATTTGTTCGATTTTGTTAATCCTGAATGATCGTGTAAACCGAAAAGACAAGAAAAAAGAGAAACAGAAAGAAATTAGTTAAGTGCAGCCTAAAGTGGCTGTTTTTTTATGCTCTAAACGTAGGGCATTTTTTATAGCTCAAGCCATCTTTCTCAAATGCAGGGAAAGTTTCATCGTGAGTGGTTGTGATCGTGTGGAATGTTTTTCCTACTATCGTTCGTGGTAAGAAAGAGATTAAATGTGCTCCCTATCAAATAGAAGAGCTTAGTTAATGATCAAAAATGATAGGGGAATCTACATAATGCGGTTTTATTAAACGGGGATGGGGGAGTAGTTGGAGGTGGAATCATGCAAATTAAATCCCTTTTACAAAAGCCATGGATTTATAAGTTAGGCATCTTTCTTATTATAGCTTCGATCCTCACATGGGTGCTTTCCCCTGTTGTCATTCCCTTTTTACCTCTATCAAGTAAAGTGAAGGCTATCAGCATCACAAGCAGCCTTGTTATAGGAGAGGTGATCTTTTGGATTGGAGCTTTGATGGTGGGAAAAGAAGCAGCCAAAAAAATCAGAAAATCATTCAATCCTAAAAGCTGGAAAAATAAATTTGTTCAAAAACGATCTGACGGAGAAGATTAGAAACTATCCCCACCTAATGGGAAACACGATCAAGGTGGATCCTCATCGAGGCAACTATATTGCTGATCTCTACTCATTAATCCCTGAAAACTGTATCCATCTGTTAGCAAAGGCATTCTTTTAAAAGGGTGTCTTTTTCACGTGAAGAAATATTGATGATTGTGGTTAAGAATGCAAATCAAAGCACGTATAATAAACAAGGGTGGCCATTGAAATGCTTTCAAAAAATAAGCGGATAAGGAGAATCGGATGCTGAAATACCGAATATATCGAATCCTCATCACTTTCTCGTTCTTTGGAGTCTCCTATTATGGCATAATGGAACGGAATTATGTGATTATGGCAACCGCATTTGTGATATTTACAGTGCTGGTAATTCTGAATGATCGCATGAACCGAAAAGGTAAGAGAAAAGAGCAGGAGAAACAGAGTTAGGTAAGTTCAGCCTATAGCGGCTGTTTTTTTTGTTAATAAGAATGAAATTGCTGAATTCGCCCGTATATTTCTCCTAGATCTTCAATAATATAATCTGCCTCCGCCCCGTACCAATATTGATCCCTTTTCCAAATCGTTTTCATTCCAGCGCCCTTTGCTGCTTCCACATCTTTTTCTGGATGATCCCCTATAAACACGCTATCTTCAGGGGCGACGTCAAGCCTTGCTAAGGCTCTCTGGAAAATCTCTGGATCAGGCTTTTTTACTCCTTCTCTCTCCGATATCAAAATGGTATCCATGTAGGCGTCAATAGTTAATGCGATCATGTTATCCATTTGGAACTGCCCCTTTCCATTGGTGATCACCCCAAGAAGAAAATGGCTCTGCTTTAAACCATTTAACATTTCTATGAGATTGGGAAATGGCACGCAATGGTCCTTAAAAGAATACAGGTAATCCTGAAGTAACTCTCCGCACGAAATAGATTTTAAGTCAAACTCCTTGATGAGCTGTTGATACACCCTGTCCTTCCATACGTACCCACGCTGATCAAGTTCAATAAACCTTTGTATATACTTCTCCTTAGGGATATGAGACAGTCTGTGAGCCAATCGCTTATACTGGTTTTCTATGAAGAGGTTCACTGAGGCATCACGGTTTAATAGAGTTCCATCCAAATCAAAAATCACGGCCTTAACCATAGCCCATCCCCTTTCATAGGTTTCAGTTTTCTCCTTTTAACCTTTTCACTTCCTTTTCAAGGTATCCTAGACGTCTATGTATACGATAAAAAATCGGAAGATAAGCGATAACCACAATAATCATCCAGCCCAACTTCATCCCCTCCCCATTCTATGACAATTTTTATTTCGTCTATAAGACTATGCTATCAAAAAACGAAAATCCTCGTTTCATAAATAAAGGAACTCCCTCCTCCGGAAGTTCCTTTCGTGTAAAACTATTCCTTCAGTTGTTGATGCGCCCAGGCCGCGAGCATTGCTGAACCATTTGGAAGTGCCTCCTCATCCAAGTCAAAACGTGGATGGTGAAGCGGATAAACAGCTCCCTTGGCCTCGTTCCTAACACCTAATCGAAAGAAGATCGCCGGTATTTGATTGGCGTAAAAGGAAAAGTCCTCCCCTCCCATCGATGGGTTCACAATCGAGAACCGATCTGGCCCAAGGGTGTCCTCTACCGTTTTCTCAAGCCCTGGGAGCAGCGATGAATCATTGATCAGCGGCGGATAAAAGTATTTATAGTTGAACGTGTACGTGACCCCAAACGCTTCAGAAACGCCTTTGATGACGCGTTCCATTTTCTCTTCCATCTGATTCCTTACATCAGGATCCAGCGTCCGGACCGTACCTCCGATGCTTACGCGTGGAGCAATCGCGTTATCAGCTGTACCTCCGTGAATCTGGCCGATGGTCAAAACGGTTGGCGCCAACGGATCGGTCTGTCGGCTGACCACTTGCTGTAAAGAGCTGATGACTTCAGCACTGACGGTAATCGAGTCTGCCGCTTTATGAGGATGAGCCGCATGGCCGCCGGCTCCAACAATTTCAAGATCGAAAAAGTCAGCGGCTGCACAGGCTTCTTTTTCTGTACAAGTAACATAGCCTGTTTCTACATCAGGATTGACATGTAAACCAGCGATCGCCTTCATTTTAGGATGATCTAATACTCCTTCTTCAATCATCGCCTGCGCTCCGAACAACCCTTCTTCTGCGGGTTGGAAAATGAGTTTAACGCTTCCCTTTTCAGGAGGATGGTCTTTCAATAGTTTGGCTGCTCCTAAGAGCATGGTTGTATGACCATCGTGCCCGCAAAGGTGGGCTTTTCCATCGATCGACGAAGCATAATCTCTTTCTTTTTCATCCTGGATGGGAAGAGCATCCATGTCTGCCCGGAGGCCAACCGTCTCTCCCTGTTGTTTTCCTTCGGCGATGGCTACGACTCCTGTTTTGGCGATTACCTTCGGTTCATAACCGAACTCTTTCAATTTATTTTGAACAAACTTAGAAGTTTCATATTCTTCAAAACCAGTTTCCGGATTTTGATGAAGCATCCGGCGCCACTCGGTCAATTGTTCTTGCAGTTGTTTCGCTTGTTGTAATAATAGACTCATTGGATTCACTCCTTGATGTCGAAAAGTGACAGCTTACAGTGTGTCACACTACCTCGAAAGCATGCAATTATTTTTCATATTTTTCTCAGGCTTCCTTTTTTTCATTTTTTTCCCTTTTATAAAGTAACAGCCGCCCTTATAATTCAAAATTGTCTTGTTTTCATACAATTTTCAATATTTAAATGCTTTAGACAGAAAGGGAGGAGGACATCATGGAACATTTCGGCATACTTTCGTTACTGCCTTCTGTACTTGCACTAATTTTAGCGATTTGGTCCAAACGGGTCGTCCCGTCACTGCTTTTAGGAATCCTGGTAGGTACAATCATGATTGACATCCAGAACAACGGCGCGATTCACGCGTTTCTATTTTCGATCGTAAATTTATTCGGAGCGATTGCCGGTCACCCGGCTGATGCTGATGCTGGCATAAGAGGGATGGGGCTCGTCAAAGGGCCTGGACGAGCTGAGCTTGTGCTGATCGTCCTTTTACTTGGCGCATTCATTGGAGTTTTAAATAAATCCGGCGGAGCCTACGCCTTCGGTCAATGGCTGGCAGATAAGGTTCGCGGTAAAAAAGGCGCCCAGTTGTCGACAGCCGCTATGGGAAGCTCCTTGTTCACAAGTGCCTACTTCAGTTCGCTTGCAACAGGTACCGTTTTCCGTCCGATTTATGATCGTATGAATATCTCGCGGGCCAAGCTTGCCTTTTTGCTGGATTCTACCGCTTCTCCTATTAATGTGCTCGTCCCTATTTCCGGCTGGGTCGCATTCATGGGGGCATTGATGGTCGATAACATTCAATCGGTAAACGATCCGATCGTTGGGATCGCAAAAACGATCCCGTATAATTTCTATAACATTGTTATTCTGATCATGGTCTTCTTAGTCGCTGCAGGAAAAATTAAAGACTTTGGTCCGATGAAGCAGTCTGAACAAAAAGCGAAGGAAACAAACCAGGCTTTGAAAGAAGCAGCTGCAGCGAAAAAAGCGCCAGAAAAAGAACCAGAAAAGGAAAAGGAAGCGACCCTTCGTGGAACGGCCTCAGATATGGTTGTTCCATTGGGCATTTCTGTTGCTCTGCTTGTGGTGCTTGGTCTATGGAACTACACATTCATTTATTTCGCTGATATTCCTGAGATCCCACTCGATGGAAACAAAATGCTGATCGTCAGCTTCTCTGTCGGGATTATCATCGCCTTTATCAAGTATCTTTCCAAAGGATTGATGAATGCCAAGGAGTTTTTAAATGAACTGTATGACGGAAGTAAGTCCGTGATCCTGGGCGCTGTCATCATCATCCTTGCGGTTACGCTCGGTGATGTGATGCGGGCCACCGCTCCTGAAGGGGTGGGGGCAGCCGCCTACATTTCTGAAGTGGCTTCAGGAGTGATTCCAAGCAGCATCATCCCTGTTGCCGTCTTTCTTATTTCCGGCTTTGTTGCCTTCTCGATGGGAACCTCCTTCGGCACATGGGCGATTATGATGCCGATCGGTGTCTCCCTTATGGTCGCAACGGGCGGTGATCCGATTCTTGCAGCCGCTGCAGTGTTATCAGGCGGAGCGTTTGGTGACCACACTTCCCCGATCTCAGATACAAGTGTCATGTCTTCGATCGGAGCTGATGTAGAACATATGGAGCACATTAATACACAGCTTCCATATGCTTTGACAGCTGCCGGTATCGCTTCCGTGTTCTTCTTAATTGCTGGTTTTGTGATATAAGAAGGAGAGTCCCTATGATTCGCTCTACAGTGGATCCATAGGGGCTTTTTTTATGTGGTTCGATGTAAATATTTTCTATAAATCTAGTAAAAATCATTATTTTACTATATGAATTACGTTATCATGAAGATATAATGACTAAAAATTGTGTCAATGAGAGGAGGAAAGTATCTACGTAAGGAAAGCCCAGTCTCTGGTTATCATAATACTATTAGGAGGTTTCCTCATGTTTTTGTTAAAGAGAGTTATCCCTGCTTTTTTTCTGATCCTATCCCTCTTCGCTTCTTCCGTATCCGCTGCACCGCCCGATCACTCTCAGTATAAGAACCGATACATATCCGCTCAGCTTTTAGGTATGAATGATTTCCACGGTCAATTGGACGTATATAGAACGGTCGATGGCAGAAAAGTAGGAGGAGCTGAATACCTGGCTGCTTATCTTGAGAAATATGAAGCAGAAAACAAGAACACGCTGCTGATTCATTCAGGTGATGTGGTTGGAGCAAGTTCCCCTGTTTCCTCGCTTTTGCAGGATGAACCTACCATTGAAATTTTAAATGACATTGGTTTTGATGTAGGAACTGTTGGCAATCACGAATTTGATGAAGGCGTTGCTGAGATGAAGCGCTTGATTTACGGTGGAGAACACGAGGAGACGGGAGACTTTGAAGGAGCTTCCTTTCCTTACACTGTTGCCAATGTGAAGGATGAAGAAACGGGAGAACCGATCCTTCCCCCTTATGTCATCAAAAAAGTAAATGGGATGCCTATTGGTTTTGTTGGTGTTGTGACAACGGAGACGAAGGACATTGTTCTTCCAAGTGGAATTGAAGGAGTCGAGTTTACAGATGAGACCACAGCGATTAATCAAGCTGTCAGTGAGTTAAAAGAAAAGGGAGTTGAATCCATCGTCGTTCTTGCTCACGTTCCTGCCTCTTCTGATCAAGATGGCTCGAACGCTTCAGGAGAAGTCGTTGATTTTGCTCCAGAAGTCGACGATGAAGTGGACATCATTTTTGGCGGACATAATCATGCGTATGCAAACACCGTTGTTGATGGAAAATTGATCGTCGAATCTTACTCTTATGGAACAGCTTTTTCTGAAGTAGATATTAAGATTGATCCAAAAACGAAGGATATTGTTGAGAAAGAAGCTTCCATTGTAACGACTTACCATGACGGGATTGAACCAGATCAGGCCGTTAGAAACAAGGTAGACGATTATAAAAAAGAAATTGAAGATTTGGTCGAAGAAGTAATTGCACAGGCCGCTGAGCCGATCACGAAGGAACAAGAGGAAAGCGGTGAATCCGCACTCGGTAATTTGGTAGCTGATTCCCAGCGAGCGGCCATGGATACGGATTTTGCCTTTATGAACCCAGGCGGAATCAGAGCCAATTTAGATGAAGGGCCGATTACGTGGGGAGAGCTCTATACCATGCTTCCATTCGGGAATAACCTTGTACAAATGACGCTGACAGGCGATCAGATCAAAGCTCTGCTTGAACAGCAATGGTCAGGCAGCTATGCTCGTATCTTACAAATCTCTGGACTTGAATACACATGGGATCGTGACGCTCCCGTTGGAGAAAAAGTGACATCCATGACTGACAGTCAAGGCAATCCAATCGATCCAGAGCAGTCCTACACAGTGGCCGTCAATAACTTCATCGCAACGGGCGGGGACGGATTTACTGTCCTTAAGGAAGGAACCAATCAGGTGACAGGTCCCCTTGCTTTAGATGCGATGATCCAGTATCTGCAAAGCCAGAAAGACGCTATAGAAGCACCGGTATTAAACAGAATTGAAGTGAAGTAAAGGAATAGCTTAAGCCACTGTCCCCTCTTTACGAGGCGGCAGTGGCTTTTTTTTGAACTTGTTGGGATTAAGATGAGTCCTCCGTGGCATACAAGAGTGTTCTCTTTTTTTAAAAAATGAATAGGCTTATGTTGGAAGTTTTTTAAGAAAGGGGTAAGCTCATGTATCCTTACGACAATAGTGATCAGTTGGCATGGCAAGCGGCTAAGTATGATCTATTATCGAATTATTATAAGTACTCAGATCCTCAGAAGCATGTGTATTATTACCAGAGACATCTTGAGTGTATGCAAAGATTGATGATGCAGCATCACGGCGGACAGATGAGGATGCCAGGAATGAACGGGCAAGCAAAAGTGCGAGTGCTTCATGCTTCTCCTGATGCGCCAGCCGTAGATATTTATGTGAACGGACAGAAAATTTTAGAGGGCGTATCTTTTAAACAGCAAAGTGATTATCTAAGCGTGCCGCCAGGACAGTATAAGATCGACATCTATCCTCAAGGAGCGACGAACCAGCCAGTTTTATCACAAAACGTATCTGTAGAAGCAGGTAAAATGTACACAGTAGCAGCTGCAGGAAGAGTAGAGAATTTGCGATTGGTTGCTTTGGTAGATAACGATACAGTACCTTCAGGAAATGCAAAGGCTCGTTTCTGGCATTTATCACCAAATGCTCCGGCTGTTGATATCGCTGTAAAAGGTGGCGACGTCCTCTTCCGCAATGTATCGTTCGGAGAAGCGAGCAATTATCTGACGCTGCCACCGACGACCGCCGATCTTGAAGTACGAGTCTCGGGAACCAACCAGGCAGCTTTACAAATTCCTGGTGTAACGTTAAACCCTAATCAGGCTTACACAGCCGTGGCCGTAGGTCTAGCTGGAGGGCAGCCTCCGCTTGAAGCGATTTTTCTTCAACCTTGATCGGTAAAAATACAGGCAGCCTGCTTGCCTGTATTTTTTCTGCATAAAAACTTCGATTGGAGGATTGACCATGGCTGCTTTTGACCCTGGGAAGTTATCTGTGACCTTCCTGCCTCCTGCTGATTCCAGCCAGCCCCTCAGAGGGAGAAAATACACGCTTACCCATTCTGACATGACAGCTGAATTATTTTTAGATGTAGGTTATATGTTTAATAAAAACGCGATTAATCCTAAAATGAGGGATGAAGTCCTTGGTGAATGGCTCGTGGATTCATGGCGTCGTTTCTATCTGAAAGGGCAAGCGTATGTAGATGGGGGTGAATATAGCAACGAACAAGCAAACGTTCGGTTTACTATATTTAATAAAGAAATGACAACGGCATTAAAAGGAATGATTTATGGCGACCGAATGTTCTTCTCTTTTTACCCGTTCCTGCTTGACGCGCCCATCTTTGTGTACTTTCAATCCGTGTACGCGGAGTTTCGTCAGGTCATTTACTACGGGACACCCCGGCAGTATTTAAATGAAATTCTCTCAGAATAAAGAACGATGTCATTCTCTCCATTTATTCATGCATTTCAACAATGACATGTTCGATCTGATCAGGCAAATCTTGAAGCCGTTTGGATAAGAACGACGGCTGTAAGTGATAATCTTCTAATGCTTCAATCGGAAGCCATTGATAAATCAGCCGCTCCCCTTCTAAGCCGTAAAAGGGTCCGCTTTGTAAATGGCTTTCATTCGTATGTAAAAGATAATAGAATCCAAGCTCATGAAAATCGTTCTGATGATAGGTGAAGAAATTTTCTGCTACCCATAAGGACTGAATCACCTCTACTTCATAGCCCAACTCTTCTTTCATTTCTCTAATGATGGTGTCCTCCGACTTCTCCCCGATCTCAATTCCGCCACCCGGAAGCGCCCAATAAGCGTCACCTTTCTGTTTATGAAAAAGGACGTGGCCCTCTTCAATCAAAATTCCGGCCGATCGATAATTGAACCTTGTCTCCCTTGCTTCAAACCTTACATCCATATAAATACTCCTTCCTTATTATGTAATCCTGTTTGATCATAACACAGCTATTGAGGAACTACGGCAGCCCGATATTTTTTCTTCATAAGGACATACTGAAAAGCAAAAGGACTTATCGATTACTTTTCATAAAGGAGTTCCACATGAAACACCATCACCTGGTCAAACAAGCAGTCGAACATAAAAAAAATAAACAACTTAAAAAGGGGAAAGAAACCATCACCTGGTGGCAGCTTTCCCTGATTGGGATTGGCTCGATTATAGGAGCTGGTTTTTTCCTTGGAACCGGACTATCGATTAAAACAGCAGGCCCTTCAGTATTAATAGGATACTTAATTGCTGGTTTAACAACGTATTTTGTATTCAGTGCGCTTGCAGAAATGACGGTGAACGATACCGAGAAGGGCTCCTTTAGAGCCTATGCGAAGAAAGCATTTGGACATTCCGCTGGTTTCCTATCCGGCTGGATGTATTGGTTATCCGGGCTTTTGATCATGTCCAGTGAAATTGTAGCTCTGTCGACGTTTACCCAATATTGGTTTGAGGCCGTTCCTCTATGGCTATTTTCGATTATCTATGCATCATTAGGCTTCGGGATTAATTTGCTTGGGGTGAAAAACTTCGGGCAAATCGAGTCTCTCTTTGCCATCGTAAAGTTAGCCACGCTCATCATCTTTATCGGATTTGGAGCTTTAATTTTGTTCGGGGTTCTTGATCTGAACGAAGCAAGTTCTTTGCAGGACAGAGGCATTAGTGAGTGGTTCCCAAATGGATGGAAAGGACTTTGGTCCGCGCTTATCTTTATTTTCTTTTCATTCGGCGGCATTGCGGTTGTCGGAGTTGCTTCTTCAGAATTAAAGCACAAAAAGAATATCACTAAGGCCGGCACCGGATTAATCCTTATCCTCGTAACGGTTTATTTACTTTCCTTATTTATCGTAGTAAATATGGTGGATTGGAAAGTCATTGACGAATCCGAAAGTCCCTTTGTCACTGCATTATCTGCCTTTCATCTTCCTTACATCGATTCGATCTTTAACCTTATTATCATTAGTGCTGCTTTTTCAACTATGGTCGGTGCGCTCTTTTCAATCAGCCACGTTATGGTCTCTTTATCCGAAGACGGCGATGCCCCGCAGAAATTAAAGGAGAAAAACAGTCGAGGCGTAGCGGTAAAATCCTTACTGTTAACCGCAGGAGGACTTGCGGTATCGATTCTATTTTCTTATTTGCTGCCTGACACCATGTATGAATACGTCACCACGGCAGCCGGCGTCATGCTTATCCTTAACTGGGGAATGATCCTTGCCTCCCATATAAAATTACATCCTTCTTACAAGGACAAGCACAGTTTCAAAGCGTTCGGCTATCCTTATACCTCTTACTTGGGCATAGGCTTAATCTTATTAGCCATATCAGGTGCCCTCTTCCACGAAAATGAACGCATCGGCCTCCTGGTTAGCGCCGTCTTAATTGCACTTATCTTTGGCACTTATAAAGTGATTTTCAGGAAGAATTGACCCTCCTCAGGTCATCCAGAATCTGGATGACCTGAGGAGAAATAACTCAATAATAACGAGAAACTTCCTGGTCACTTAACAGGAGGTTTCTGTAATTAAAAAATCCCCCTTTCGGATCGTCGCACCGATCCGAAAGGGGATGATTTGGGGGTCATCTCCGTTTTTTCAGCTTCTTATACGATTTCGTCTTCCTCAAGTGTTTCCCTAATTCATCCAGTGGAATTACATCGACAAAGCGATCCTTATCAAACATCTCAGCGAAGGCATGTTCATGGGCTAACGGCTTTCTTTTTACAGTGTGACCAGCCTCTAATTCCGGCATGGAACCCACCTCCAAGGTTTGATGACTCTTTTTCTACCACCAGATGAACGATTTGAAACCAAGAGATCGGCTAGATTGATTCTGTATTCTATCCTATGAACAGCCAGTCAAAATTATGAGTACAAATTATACTCGGCTTGCTATATGATGGACCCGCTCTATAACCTCACGTATATCGCCCTGCGATACGTCATAATTCGTAACAAACCGGACCGTATGCGCACCAAATGGAACAGCAAGAACCTCTTCTTGTTTTAACTGAACTAAAAATTCTTCTGCGCTCAGGTTCAATCCTTCTACGTTAGCGAGAATAATATTTGTTTCCACTTTTCCTTCAATCTCGATCCCTTTCACGTTTCCTAAACCTTCTGCGAGAATCTTTGCCTGGTCATGATCCTCTGCCAATCGATCCACCATTTCTGTTAAAGCAACCAGCCCTGGAGCCGCTATCATTCCGACCTGACGCAGGCCTCCACCCAGCCGTTTTCTCCATTTTCGAGCTTTACGAATAAAATCAGTTGATCCAGCGATGACCGATCCTACAGGGGCACCCAACCCTTTTGATAAACAAAACTGGACAGTATCTGCTTGATCAGCAAACCGCTGAACTGATAGTCCACTAGCAACAGAAGCATTAAACAAGCGGGCTCCGTCTAAGTGAACAGGAATCCCTTGTTCCCTTGCGACTTCGTAGATGCCCTGCATGTTCTCTAAAGGCACAACTGCTCCGCCAGCCTTGTTATGAGTATTCTCAACGCAAATAAGTCCGGTTTCTGGAAAATGAATATCATCCGATCGGATCGCTGCGCGCACATCTGTAGGATCCATAGCGCCGCGAATTCCCTCTATCGTCCTTGGCTGCACACCAGCTAATGCAGACATTGAAGCACCTTCGTATAGAAAAATATGCGAGTTCGCTTCCAAAAGAACCTCATCACCAGGGTTACAGTGGGTCAGTCCGGCAATTTGGTTTCCCTGCGTGCCGCTTGTGACAAACAGCGCCGCTTCTTTTCCGAGCATCTCAGCTGCTGTAAATTCCAAGCGTTTTACAGTCGGATCCTCCTCGTACACGTCATCGCCTACCTCAGCTTCATAGGCCGCTTGACGCATCTCTCTTGTAGGCTTCGTCACCGTATCACTTCGCAAATCGATCATATGTATCTCCTCCTCATTATTAATTTTATTGTACGGAATAAAAGAAACATTGGAAATGATTTTGACCCTCCACCGACTCCCATAAATTCACATTTTAAAAGACTTGCCGTAAAACGCTTGCAAATGCGATACTGGGATACATTAATCAGATAAAGCGATAAAAGGAAAGGGAATCATTGTGGAGACAATCACAGCATTTTTTCAAGATATAAATAGTTTTTTATGGGGACCCGTTATGCTTGTGTTCTTGCTTGGTACGGGGGTGTGGCTGACGCTGCAGCTCAGGTTCATCCAAGTTCGCCATTTAGGGAAAGGGTTCAAGCTCACATTCGCCCCATTGTTTAAAAAAGAAAAATCCGAGGGAATCAATTCCTTCAAAGCCCTGGCAACTTCTATTTCTGCTCAAGTCGGAACTGGAAACCTTGCTGGTGTGGCTACGGCCATTGCTTCCGGAGGTCCTGGCGCGATTTTTTGGATGTGGATCAGTTCCTTTTTCGGAATGGCGACCATCTTCTCAGAAGCGATTCTGGCGCAGAAGTATCGTGTGAAAAAGGGGAGCCATTTCGTTGGTGGACCGGCTTATTATATCCGGGACGGTCTTGGCAGCCGGTGGTTAGCTGGCTTTTTCGCCATCGCCATCATCATTGCTTTAGGCTTTATCGGGAACATGGTCCAATCAAACGCCATTACAGTAGCCATGAATCAGGCGATAGGAGTCGATTCACTGCCAATCAACCTTGTGATCGGCGTAATCATCGCCTTTTTCGTTGGATTGATCTTATTCGGAGGGATTAGCCGGATTTCAAACTTTGCCGGTAACGTGGTGCCGTTTATGGCGCTTCTATATATCGGAGGAAGCTTGATTATCCTTATCTCTTACGCGGATCAGATCATTCCGACGCTCCAATTGATCGTACAAGCCGCCATCAGCCCAGAAGCTGCGGCAGGAGGAGCGCTTGGTGCTACAATTAAAGAAGCGATCCGCTACGGAATTGCGCGTGGTCTATTCTCGAACGAAGCAGGCATGGGTTCTACCCCGCATGCTCATGCGGTTGCTGAGGTCAAACACCCGACGCATCAAGGACTCGTCGCCATGGTTGGAGTATTCATCGATACGGTTATTATTTGTACACTGACCGCTATGGTCGTTCTGCTTACCAATGCTCATCAATCCGGCCTTGAAGGAAGTGCGATCACTCAGGAAGGCTTCGCCCGCGGTCTCGGATCCTTCGGCATTCCGTTCATTGCCATTTGTTTATTGTTCTTTGCCTTTACAACGATTTTAGGCTGGGCGTATTTTGGGGAAGTGAACGTCAAATTCTTGTTTGGAGATCAGGCGGTAGGAGTTTATCGAAGTGTCGTTCTTATCTTTATCGTGACAGGTTCTCTTGTACAGGTGGATTTTGTATGGGAAATCGCAGACACATTCAATGCCTTGATGGTCATCCCGAACATCTTAGCCCTGTTAGGATTAACAAAAGTGATAAAATCAACATGGCAGCAGACTCTTTAAAAAATCCTAAATAAGCACAAAACGGTCCGGAATCTTCCGGACCGTTTTGTGCTTATTTTTGTAAAAGATACCGATAAAGAAGGAGATCCCTTCCTTCGTCTCGTAAACATTCGTTATCAATGACATGGAAGGTAAGGAGGATACATTACATTATGGACCTTTTTAAATCAGTATTGATGCTGCATGTAATCGCAGGGTTTACCGCACTAGCCATTTTTTGGATTCCTCTTGTAACGAAAAAAGGTGGAAAGCTTCACAAACGAATCGGCTGGGTGTATGTGTGGGCCATGGCTGTCGTTGCCTTCAGTGCTTTCTATATGGGGATATACAGAATTGGTTTTGATACCTCAAGGAATGCGGAGGAACGTTCTTTTTCATTCTTTCTTATCTTTATTGCCGTCCTAAGTGCTTCTACTGCCTGGAACGGGATACGCGTACTTCGCTACAAAAAAAGAACAGAGAGACACCGTAATTTGTGGGATCTCGGCCTATCCACTCTGCTTATCATTAGTTCACTGATAACCATAGGAATTGGGTGGATCAATGACTTCACTCTGTTAAAATTTTTTCCTATTTTAGGCGTTTTTCTAGGATATGGACAGCTCAACTATTGGCTGAGGCCACCACGAACGAACATGCATTGGTATTTTGAACACTTCGGGAATTTAATTGGCTGCTCGATCGCTACGATCACAGCTTTCACTGTCTTCGGTGCTCCAAGATTATTGAACATTTCAAGTATCAATATTTTTCTATGGTTTCTGCCGACAATTTTGTTGACTCCGATAATCATTGGCTACACTCGCTACTATAAGAAAAAATTTCGTATTTCACCGGTAAAACGAGGCGCATAAAATGAAACTTTCGAATGTCGTTATTGAAAGGCGCTCATATGTACGGATTTTCACTGATTCATACAGAATGACAAGATTTACGGAGGATTCATAAACTTAACGAAACCTTTATTTTTAAAGGAAAAAAGGTTATACACATGTGGAAAAACAAACTAACGTTTTTAGTTACCCACACTATCCACAGACTTATGCACAACTATTGTTAATTTTCTAATATTCACAAGTTATCCCAATCTATGAACAGGTTATCCACATTTGGTATCCACATATGCACAAAACCCCAGGGCTATATGGTGGCGAACATAAATTCTACTACCATATATGCTATTTATCCAGAGGGATATGCACATCCTGTGGATATTAATTTTGTACAAAAATATGTGCACATAGAAGAAGAGGAGATCTACTTCGTTCATAGATCCCCTCTTTTTAGATTTACTCCTGTGAGCCTAAGGTTACGGTTACTGTATTCTTTTCGCCGTCACGGTAATAGGTAATTTCCATTTCATCGCCTGGATTTTTCTCATTGTATAAATACTTACGTAAGTCAATGATGTCCTCGACTTTTTGTCCATCTAACTGTGTGATGACATCCAGCGGTTTCATTCCTGCTTTCGCAGCTGGAGACATCTGTCTGATGCTTCGAATGTACAAACCGCCTTCTACTTCTTCAGGGAGATTCAAGGTGTTTTCCCACTCAGACGTTGGCACTTCATTCAATCCATAAGCTTCAATTCCGATGTAAGGACGGTTGACCTGGCCATATTGTTCAAGTTCGTTGATGATTGGCATCGCCGAATCAATTGGAATGGCGAATCCAATTCCTTCGACGGCGGATTGGGCAATCTTCATGGAGTTGATCCCAATGAGTTGTCCATCAATGTTGATCAAAGCTCCTCCACTGTTCCCCGGGTTGATCGCGGCATCCGTTTGAATCACCTCTGCCTGCCAGTCTTCCAGTCCATCTCCATTAAAATCCTGAGGAATAGCGCGCTGTTTTCCACTGATAATTCCTTGAGTAACGGATCCAGAGAAGCGTAATCCAAGCGGGTTACCGATAGCGATGGCCGGTTCTCCCACCTTCAGATTTTCAGAGCTTCCAATCTCAGCAACACTGTCTACTTGTTCACCAGACATCTTAAGTACGGCTAAATCTGTAAATATGTCACTTCCAACAAGCTGTGCTTTGATTCTCGTCTCATCCGCTAAGACGACTTCGATCTCATTTGCTCCTTCAATTACGTGATTGTTCGTAACCACATAAGCTGTCCCATCTTCTTTTTTATAAATGACACCAGAACCGACGCCTGCTTGCTGGGAATCTCCACTTTCTTCCCAAAAGTTCTGCTGAGACTGAAGATTGACAACCCCTACAACAGATGGAGTGACTTTCTCAACTACATCTGTGATCTGTGTATTAACATCAAGTTCGACATTCTTGGTCGTATTCCCTGTAAGTCCTTGATCATCCTGAACAAGGCCGCTTTCATCCTCCGGGATCGTAATGTCATAAGGCAGCAACTCGGTTTGTACGAGTGCAGGAAGCGCTAATAAGACGATAACAGCACCGAGGATGACACCTACAATGGTAGGCATGACCCAGCGTCGCCGCTGTTTATGCTGCTGGGTGGCATTAGAATGATCATCATAATAACCCACGCATCTTCACCTGTCCTTTCTCGTTCGTAAACTATCTACTTAGATATTGTTTCCTGTTTCCTAAGAAAATAAAACTTTTTAAACTTCGAACATCGGTGTAGCTTCTTCAGGATCTGTATCATGAAGCTCGAGGCGTGATCCCAGCTCAAATCCTCTCTCCTGAAGAATGTTCGATACAGACATGCGTGCGAGATCTTTCATATTGTTATCAAGACTTAAGTGAGCTAAATAAATTCGTTTCGTGCGATCCGATAAAATATCGGTAAGCGCAAGAGCACAATCTTCGTTCGATACGTGACCAGAGTCGCCAAGAATTCTTCGTTTAACGTTCCACGGATACCTTCCCATTCGAAGCATACTGACGTCGTGATTGGACTCAAAAATATAAGCGTCCGCATCTTCTACCGTCTTTTTGATTCGTTCAGATACATAGCCTAGATCGGTAACTAAAGCGACTTTTTTTCCTTCATGACGGAACGTATAGAACATTGGATCAGCGGCATCATGGGAAACAGCGAAGGACTCTATATCCAAATCTCCAAATGACTTCGTTTCTTCCATATTGAAATGAAACTTCTGTTCAAGAGAGACCTTTCCGATATGATTTTCCATTGCCTTCCACGTTTTTTCATTGGCATAAATCGGGAGGTTGTAACGGCGCGCCATAATCCCTAACCCTTTAATATGATCGCTGTGTTCATGAGTGACTAAAATGCGTGACAGCTCATTCGGATCGATATTAACTTGTCCTAGTAATTTCTCCATCCGTTTACCGCTTAGTCCCGCGTCTACAAGAATCTTTTCATCCCCTGATTCTATATAGAAAGCATTTCCTGTACTGCCTGATGCGAGTACACTAAAACGTAATGACATTCGTTTGACACTCCATTTAATTGGTTTCTCCAGAACTCTCTTCACTATTTTCACTTTCTGATTCAGATGGTGGTTCTGCTGAATCAGTCATTTCATATGACTCTTTAGCCGTTTGAATGAAATTCTCCTCATCTACAGGAAAAATTTTACCATCAATCGCATAGACGAAATGGTTTTCTTCTCCATTCACTGTTACTTTCCACGTTGGTCCGAATACTTGCGGTCCATTCTCCTCACCTGGAGATAGGGTGATGCCGTTTAGATACCCGATATTCATTGAAGTAATTTCATCCCCGGTTTCAATTTTACCTTCATCCAACAAACGTTTAACGGTCGTCATTGGAGAAATTAAAGACGTTTCTTTCTCTACTTCTTCATCCTCAAAAGACAATAACGTTGCGACATACTCTGTCATTTTACCATCTTCCACTTTAACCATTAAAAATCCGCTTCTATTGAAGTACACCGTACGATCATTCGTTTTCTGGAAAAAGAGTAATACGTTCTGCTCTTTGTTCCATCCCCAATAAGAGTACTGGTTGCTAAAAGGGACGAATTCTCCTACTTTCTCAATAACGTTGTCTTCTGTAAATTCTACAGGCTCTTTTAGCGTTGCTTTTAAGACATTATCTCTTACAAAGTTGATTTGCTGAGATCCTTCTTCTTCCAAGGCTTCAATATCGGATAAAACCTCCTCTGAGAATTCGCTCTGGGTCGACGTAACGTTTGGTACCATCGGAACTTCCGGTGGGATCTCTTCAGAAAGAGTAATGTTATTGTTCTCAAGCTCTTGCTGAACGGTATTCCCTGTTGTTGTACTTTGAGGTAACTCGGTTTGTTCTTGTTTACTTAAGAATTGTTGTAAAAGGAAGAGATCGAGAATGAGAAAGCTTAGAATGAATAATAATTTGATTTGCCCCCACTGCATTATCTTTGCCTCCTCATTTACGATACTTCTTTATTTTGCGTAATTTCTTCACTGAATAACGATATCCATTCCCCGTCGATCTTGATATACCACTGTGGCAGCAGGCTGTATGCTAGTCGCATACTTTGTTCTGTTAACTTATACCCGACTTGTATATCGTCAATATCCTCTAAAGCGATCTCTCTTTCTTTGATTTTACTAATGACTTCTTCTCCAGACTCTATAGTCACAGAGGAATCTTCACCATTTTCATAGGGAACAGGAAAGAACGAGACTAACGGGCGGATATACTCCTGGATCGAACTGCCTTCATATTTCAATGATATTGTCGATAAACCTGCCTCTTCATAAATAGGTAACCCATTATAATACATGCGGTAACTGACTTTATCTTTATTAGCTAAGATGTTCTCAAGGCGGAATGGGTTCGTCCATCCAAAATGGTTATTCATATCGTTGACACTTTTACTAAACAACTCATATTGGGTCCAATATGGGGATTGGTTCGTAATTTTATATTGATACTTCATCAGTCGTTCATCGTTATAAACATCAAGCACTCGAAAGGTTTCTACATATCTGCGATCCACAGAGTCCGAGTATGATTGTCTAATTGTTGAGCTGGCCGGAAACAGAAAATTTTGTAAGGGCGTTAATGGAACATTATTAGTCTGCAATACTTCTGTAGGATAAGAATTTTTGTCAGCCGGCAGGTAAATATGATTATACTGAGTGGCATCTCCTGTATCTCCACTCCAATCATCCAAGCGAAAATGACTGACCATCTCATGATTGTCTACCTCATTAAAAAGCTGGGTAGCTGCCTCTTCAGTAAGCGACGCACTCACTTTCGTCGGATTCTCGTCTTCATTCGTATCCATGATGTAAACCATATAAGGAGATACAGACTCAGAGTCATGTTCATGAACCACAAATATACGATCAAAGACAGAGTCTTCTTCGGGTAAATCCTCTTTAATAGAGAAAATATGATTCAGCACTTCAAGCGGCAACTTAGAGGGAAAGATGATTTCCGCTGCTCTATCCCCTTCTTCAAGTTCGGGAGGTGAGGGGTTATCATTGATATTTACTAATCGCCATTGTTTCATTTGCTCGTAAAGCTGGGAACGATCGTTAGGATCTGCATAAGAATAATAGGACCCTTGAGTTTGGTACACAACCTTAGCTGGTTCGACAAGGTTCTGAATTTCAACTTGCTCTCCACCCGCCTCTTCCAGCGTCGTTGGACCAATGTCTTTATTTTCATCTGCTTGGTTGAAATTCGGCTGATAATTCCATAATGCGACAGTTAATAACAAACTGAAGGCAATCAATATGACTAAAATGACGGACTTCATAGTTTCTATATTCACGATTGACCCCTCCGCTTCTGACTCATGAGCGGTAGTGTAAAGTAAACGGTGGTTCCTTTACCCTCTTTACTTCTTGCCCAGATTTTTCCGTGATGGGCTTCAATCATTTCCCGGGCAATAGCGAGACCAAGTCCGGTTCCGCCCATTTCTCTGGCCCTTGATTTATCCACGCGGTAAAAGCGATCAAAGATCTTATCAACGGTATCAGGAGGCATCCCGATCCCCTCATCTGATACACTCACCACTAGCTGCTTCCTAGTGGAGTGAACATCAAAGCGGACGGTCCCACCTTCCGGGGAGTACTTGATGGCATTAGAAATGACGTTATCTAACACTTGCGTAATTTTATCTTTATCCATCCACACATACATGTTGCGGGTATCTAAATTACGTTCAAAGGTCATCTTTTCATCTTTATTCATTTCAAAACGATCAATAATATGGTTGAAGAAACCGATAAATTCGACCCGCTCTTTCATTAAGGTGGTCTCTTTGTGATCCATCTTAGTCAGCTGTAGGAGATCATTCACTAGACGGATCATCCGATCAGTTTCATTTTGTGTAACATCTAAAAATCGGGGGGCGATATCTTCGTCTCTCCACGCCCCATCGTTTAGCGCCTCGATATAGCTTCTCATCGTCGTTAGCGGTGTGCGAAGCTCATGCGATACGTTCGATACGAACTCTCGACGCTCTTGTTCAACTTTTTCTTGCTCTGTAACATCACTGATTACAGTGATAAACCCATTCATTTCATTGTTTTCATCTTCAACGACAGAGAAATTGGCCTTTAACAATAAGTGCTTATCTTCGGTGCTTAAATCAATGATCAGAGAGCCAGTCTCCTCCAGTTCACTCATTTCTTCAACTTGATCGTTCAGATCAAAAAGGTCGATGAGTGATTGGCCCTGGACATCCTCAAAATTCTGGCCAATCAGCCTTGCTGCGGGTTCATTCATTAATATGATCGCCCCAAGCCGGTCTGTAGCGATGACACCATCTGACATATTCGACAGAACGGAACTTAATTTCCGCCGCTCGCCTTCTGTTGTAGCCTGGGCTAATTTCAATTTATCGTTCAAATCATTAAAGGTGATCCCAAGCTGACCGATCTCGTCATTCCCTTTCACATCGACTTTTTGTGAAAAGTCACCAGTAGCCATAATTTGAGCCTGTCTTTTCATTTCTGTCAGCGGCTTCGTTATCGTTCGAGCAACAAGAATACCTAATAAAGCTGTTATGGCAATAGCAAGCAGTGTTCCATTAGCAAAAATCCGATTAATCGATTGCATTTGATTATATATACCGTCCATCTGCGCTTCATAATTTAGCACACCTACGATATTACCTTCTTCATCTATAATCGGTTTGGCGCCGACATATAAGCGTTCACCATCGGAAGTAACGGGCTGAGGCTGTGATTCCCCCAGAATGAACACTTTTGTAATTCTAGATTCTGTTACCTTTTTTCCGATGGCTGACTGATCGCTTATATTAGCAATTATGCTCTGTGAACTGTCAATAACCTGAAGCTTACTAATATCCGTCTTATTAAATTCTTCGAGCAGATTCTGCACCTCTGCTTCCAGAGTTGGGGAATCTTCCCCTCTTTCTGCTGTAAAGGCATTCTGCAAACTAAAGGTCAACGATTCTACACGGTCATCAATAGAAGTCGTAAAATTAGTTGTCAACTGATCTTCTAATTTCTTAACAAAATAGGCACCAATGACTTGGATGCCTAATAACATGAGTAAAATGTACACAACAATAAGTTTCAGCCGGACCGACTGAAAAAAGCCAACCTTTTTCATAAAACCCTTACTCCTGCTCTGGGTTTCTTAAGTAATAGCCTACCCCGCGTCGGGTAACAATCCAAACAGGGTTACTCGGGTTCTCCTCTATTTTTTCACGCAGACGGCGCACCGTTACGTCAACCGTGCGAACGTCTCCATAATAATCATAGCCCCATACGGTTTCTAAAAGGTGTTCTCGGGTCATAACTTGTCCAATGTGACGGGCTAAGTAGTGCAGCAATTCAAATTCACGATGAGTAAGTTCGATGTAAGAACCGTCCCTCGTTACGGTGTAAGCATCAGGGTGAATCGCCAAACGTCCGATGGTAATGTCCTTCGGCTGATCTGTGCTATCCTCAGGTTCCTGCTGCTGACGACGCAGGTTCGCTTTAACACGGGCAATCAATTCACGATTACTGAATGGTTTGGTCACATAATCGTCTGCTCCCATTTCAAGCCCAAGAACCTTGTCAATCTCCGCATCTTTCGCGGTCAGCATAATAATCGGCATATTTTGTGTCTTTCTTACTTCACGACACACTTCGTTTCCATCTTTATTTGGAAGCATAATATCAAGTAAAATTAAATCAGGTTTTTCATCGTTTGCTTTATTGATCGCTTCATCGCCATCATAAGCGCACACGACCTCGTATCCTTCTTTTTCTAAGTTGAATTTCAATATATCAGCTATAGGCTTTTCATCATCTACGACTAGAATCTTTGGAGCCATAAAGTCACATCCTTTTCATCAACTTCTATACTCTATCTCATTTTAACTTATTTACAGCTAAATGTCTTACTTCATCTATATAGAATCATTCCCTAAACTTATAAAAAACATCCACTATGAGGCCTCATAGTGGATGTTCTACTTAGAAATAGGAAAGTGGATTCTTTAGTGAACCATCCTTATGCACTTCAAAATGCAAGTGAATTCCCGTCGAATGCCCTGTTGTTCCCATTATTCCAATAGACTGACCTTTTTTCACGACATCTCCTTCTTTTACGTCGAAGGAAGCAAGATGTGCGTAAATGGTTTTATACCCATTATTGTGGTCAATTACAATTTTATTTCCAAAGCTTGGCTGACGTTCAGCCGTTACGACTGTTCCGTTATCAGCAGCTTTAATCGTTCGGTCACTGACGCCGGCAATATCGATGCCCTTATGCATGCGGCCCCAGCGTTGCCCCAACTTACTCGTGATTTGACCGCCCATCGCCGGCCATTCAAAGTTCCCAGTGCCCCTGGAAGGAACGACCTTTGTCCCTTTTAAGATAATTTCTTTGACAGGCTCTTTTGTTACTTCTTCTTTCGTAACTTCTTTCTCATCTAATTCACCATTCACTATCGTTTTCGTAAAGTGTATGGTTCTTTCCCCGTCTTCTCCTTTTTGCTTTACTTCCGTATCTCCTTTGTAGAGTTCATCCGTCTCTCTCACTTCTTTTTCATGGGAGATTGTCTCGGTCTTTGTGCCTTGTTCTTTTACGATGACATCTAGCAATGGATCCTTCTCTGTAGTTTTTTCTACGTCTTCGCCATCCGGCTGTTCTTGCTCTTCTTCATTAGCATCAGCATTCATTAGGTGATCCTGTGACATTTCGTATCGAACAGAAGTTTCTCCTTCCTCGATTTTAGCCACGGCTTCTTTCACTGTGGTCATATCAGAAGGTTGAACCTTCGTTGGTTTTTTTGTCACTTTTTCGGAAAGCTGAACATCTGTAATGGCTGACTTATTGTCTCCTAATTTCTCCGCCTCTCCTTTAGATTCGGCTTCATCAAGTTTAGTCAAGGTTTCAGCATCGACATATTTCTCTTTAAGTTGACGGACTACTTCGTCTGCCTGCTCTTCACTAGGAAGAAAAGCAACCGTTTCTCCATCTATTTGTAAATCTACAGCGGAAGCCGCTATCGTAAGTTCTTCCTCTAGGGACTGGATTACTTTATCATTTTTTAAGTCGGGGGCAAACATTTTTTCAGACTCGAAAGAAACATCTTCCTCGACCACCATATCCCAATTTTCGTGTTTATTCTCAGCATTTTCGACCCGATTTTCAACATAATTCTTTACAACTTCTTCGTTTTCTACAATTCCTACACGTTTACCATCTACAAAAACGTGGTATGTAGTTTTAAAGCTGTTCTCAGCATATGCTGTACCGACACTTAAACTAAGACCAATTAAAGCAGTTGCGGCTATTTTTTTTCCTATACCTTTGCTGCGAAACATCCCGTATCCTCCTGTTAAAAAATTACCGTATATTTCTATTTATTTATATTTTTATTAAGAATTATTTCTCACTCCCTAAATCTATCATAGCCAAAACCCTGTTAAAATAGATTTCCAAGCTTGTAATTAAGACATAATATAGTTTCCAATATCTCGAAAAAAATATTTTATTTTTACTTAAATAATGTAAATTTACACTAAAACGATTACATTTTGATTACAATTTTTAGTAGAATTTATTTCTTTTTTTAGAAATTTTTTGAATATTGTTCTTTTAATTTCCAGTACATACACACAAAAAAAACGTCTACGAAATTTCGTAGACGTTTTTTAAAAGTGGCTCGGGACGGAATCGAACCGCCGACACACGAATTTTCAGTCCGTTGCTCTACCGACTGAGCTACCGAGCCATGATTAAGATAGATGGTATATTTTTGTTCTCGCACCATACCTGGTTTCGATGTGATTTCAAAGATGTCCTGTGCTCGTCACATTGCAAGTTATTCGGTGTAGCCTACGCTCCTCGCAAAGCCTACGATGGTGACTATTCGAGGGTGTTTTACGGCTTCTCTACCGACTTATCTGCAAGCCAAGAAGATTAGATTAAAACTTCATTAATTCGCCATAGTTTCAGTAGTTGTTTCGATTAATTTCTCTCTGCAACCCTGCTATAATAAAAATGGCGGTCCGGACGGGACTCGAACCCGCGACCTCCTGCGTGACAGGCAGGCATTCTAACCAACTGAACTACCGGACCAGCAATACATGCTGTTGTTTTACCGCAACGATGAATATCATATCATAGCTGAATCCCAGGCGCAATAGAATTTTAGTCTTCTATCCAACATTCATTTATAATTTGACGTTCTAAACGAACATTATCGAGTAGAGAGGAGGTGCAATAATGAAAAAAACGGTCAAGACTCTAGCATTCATACTTATTATCATGACAGTCGGATTTATGGGTTTTTTACAGCTTAATCCACCGCTAGCCCATGGCTCTGTAGGTACAACGACCGACAAGCAATCCGTGATCGTCGCACTTGGCAACAAAAGCCTGATGGGTGACATTAAAATTACGGATGTATCCATTAATGGAAACGAGCCCGCTACTAATCCTTTAGTTCAAGTGAGTGATTCAGATACTGGTTTTATCATATCCAATACTTACAATCCCTATAAAGGGGAATATCACATGCAAGACTACAAATCTATCACCCTCGAACCAAACAGCTCCCCCGTTAGCTCAAAGGATCAGGATCAGGATCAGAGGAAAGTAGCTGCAAAAAGTAACGATTCCAACCGCATTTATGGATTAAGTATTACAGAAGAGATCCCTATTGAACAAATTGAAGTCTCTTACCGCTATTTAGGGTTCACTTTTGTCACGACCATTAATGTATAATAAAAACCGGGCCTTTCTAGCCCGGTTTTATAGTTTCATCATTTTCACCAATTCATTTGGCTGATTAGATTCTAAAATCAAACGTCGATTGGCCTCAGGTACGAATCCCGCTTCAATCGCATGATTGATTAAGTTCATCAGCGGAGTGTAGTAGCCTTCAATATTGAACAAAGCTAACGGCTTCTCATGCAGTCCGATTTGAGCCCAACTCACTGTTTCAAACAATTCTTCAAACGTACCGAACCCTCCGGGGAGCGCAATGTATCCATCTGCGAGCTCACTCATCTTAGCTTTTCGCTCATGCATCGTTTCAACTTCAATCATTGTTGTAACATCAGGGTGTGCAATTTCTTTTTGAAAAAGGTGAGTAGGCATAATGCCTGTGACTTTCCCGCCTTTTTCTAAAATGGCGTCGGCCATCACTCCCATCAGTCCACTTTGAGCCCCTCCATAAACGAGCTCAATCTGTTTCTCAGCAAACACTTTCCCCAGTTCTTTCGTTCTTTTTGCAAAAGCCGGATCATTTCCGGCGCTCGACCCTGCAAATACACATATCCGTTTCACGTGAAACACCCTCCTTCATTTCTATCCTAAACAAAACACGCCTAACTTAGCCAAGTCAGGCGTGAAAAATTATTATTCACTATAAACGCTGCGAACCACATTCGTTTGAGAACGATCTGGACCTACAGAGAAAACAGAAAGCGGAATCCGAGTCAATTGGGATACACGTTCAATATAGTGACGTGCATTTTCTGGAAGTTCATCTAAGGATTTCACTCCTGTAATATCTTCTGTCCAGCCAGGCATTTCTTCATAAACTGGCTCACATTCTGCTAAGACTTTCAAACTCGCAGGAAATTCGTCTAAGATTTCACCTTTGTATTTATAAGAAGTGCAAATCTTTAGTGTTTCAATTCCAGTGAGAACATCGATGGAATTCAAGGATAGATCTGTAATCCCGCTCACACGACGGGCATGACGTACAACCACACTGTCAAACCATCCGACACGGCGCGGACGCCCAGTTGTCGTGCCATACTCTCTTCCCACTTCACGAATTTGATCACCGATTTCATTATCCAATTCAGTCGGGAACGGACCATCTCCAACACGGGTTGTGTAAGCTTTTGATACACCGACAACGTGCTTGATTTTAGAAGGACCAACTCCAGAACCAATTGTAACTCCACCGGCAATCGGGTTGGAAGAAGTCACAAAAGGATACGTTCCCTGATCAATATCCAGCATAACCCCTTGTGCACCTTCGAAAAGAATACGACGCCCTTCGTCCAGTTTGTCATTCAAGACAACAGACGTATCGCATACATACTGAGCGATTTGCTGACCATATTCGTAATATTCATCTAAAATTTCTTCTACTGTGAAAGGTTCCGTTTCATAAACTTTTTCGAGCAGACGGTTCTTCTCAGCTAAATTTTGCTCTAGTTTTTCACGGAAGCTTTCTTTATCCATCAAATCGGCAATACGGATCCCTGTACGTGCAGCTTTATCCATATAAGCAGGTCCGATTCCTTTTTTCGTCGTTCCTATTTTATTTGCGCCTTTTTCCTCTTCTTGAAGTTCATCTAATTTCAAATGGTAAGGAAGAATCACGTGAGCGCGGTTGCTGATTCTCAGGTTATCTGTAGAGACCCCTTTATCATGCAAGTACGCAAGCTCATCCAGCAAAGCTTTAGGATCAATGACCATCCCGTTACCAAGTACACATACTTTATCGTCAAAAAAGATTCCAGATGGAATTAAGTGCAGTTTATACGTGACACCATCAAATTTAATCGTATGACCCGCGTTGTTTCCACCTTGGTAGCGAGCAACAACTTCGGCATTTTGTGATAGAAAATCGGTAATCTTGCCTTTTCCTTCGTCCCCCCACTGGGTTCCGACAACAACTACTGAAGACATAAGGCACCTCCGCCAAATTTTTGTTTTAAATTAATTCCACCGTCAGTTTACCAATCTTACCTCATCAAGTCAACGCAATATCCGAACAATAAACAATTTATATTCTCAAATGTTCGATTATAAACATATTCATGATTACTTATTTATACTTACATTAACTTATTATACTTGATATTTAATTACAAATAACTTATGATGACTTAAAGAGGATAGATATGGAAGGGGAGGACCTGATGTATCAAGAGGAACGTTTAATTGAAATTATTCGATACTTAAACCGTAACCGTCGTATTTCTGTTGAACAAATCTGTGATTTGTTTCAAGTATCGAGGGATACAGCACGGAGAGATTTAGTTAAACTTGAAGACAGGAAAGCCATTGTGCGAACGCGTGGGGGAGCGATCCTGCCTTCTTCCCATAATATCATCAAGGATTATACAAAGCGATTGCAGACCGTTTCTCAGGAAAAACAACAGATCGGACAGAAAGCTGCATCGCTCATTCAGCTCGGTGATAAAATCATCCTTGATACATCGACTACCGTTCAAGCCTGCGCAAATCATATAGAAGCGATTGAATGTACTGTCATTACCAATTCGATTAACCAGGCCGAAATCCTTTCGAATAAGAAGGATGTAAATATCCAGCTCCTCGGCGGTTCGCTACAAAAAGAACATCGCTTCTTATTTGGTACATCTGTCATTGAACGATTGAGAAAATTCCATGTCGATAAAGCTTTCATAGGAGTAGTGGGGGTCTCTGAAAATGGATTGACCATTGCGCACGAAGAAGACGGTATGGTGAAAAAGAATATGATCCAACAGGCGAAACAGGTCATTGTCCTTGCCGACCATACGAAATTCGGAGTCACGGAATTTTTTCAATTCGCTGAACTGGAAGATGTCGACTTGATTATTACAGACAAGGAACCAGACCCGGAATTTCAACGGCTGCTTGACCGCTGTAACGTTGAACTTTTGGTGGCAGGGCAAGAGGAGGCAGATGTATGGAGTTAATTGCAATTGATCTAGATGGAACACTGTTAAACAGTCAGAATACGATTAGTAAGGATAACATTGATGCGATCAAGATGGCTCAGCAAAAAGGAACCGAAGTCGTGATCGCCACAGGAAGAGCCGAATTTGATGTTAGAAATGTTCTTGAAAAGACAGGTTTGAATATATGGGTGATCGGCGCGAACGGAGCAACCATCCATGAGCCAAACGGAACGTTATTTCATTCCGTTCCGATTGAAGAGAGAGATACGGTAGAAATTTTAGAGTGGTTAGATCAAGAACAGTTCTATTATGAAGTGTTCAGCGATTCTGCTATTTTAACTCCTCAAAATGGCAGGGAGCTCTTGCAAATAGAGCTGGATCGCATCCAAAGTGCCAACCCTAATGAGGATATCAAAAAACTGACAGAGGCGATCGAGAAACAGTTTAGCCAGACAGGCTTTTATCATGTTGAGTCTTATCAGGATATTTTGGATGCAGGTACGCCTATTTACAATGTACTGGCTTTTTCCTTTGAAAAGGAGAAGCTGGATAAAGGCTGGGGAACTTTTGAAAGTTACCCGAACTTGACGCTTGTCAGTTCTGCTTTTCATAACTTTGAACTTGAGCATAAGCACGCATCGAAAGGATTGGCTTTAGAAAAGCTGGCCAATCACTTAGGACATTCAATTAAACGCACTGCGGCTATCGGTGACAGTCCAAACGATCTATCTATGATTGCAAAGGCTGGACATAGTGCCGCCATGGAAAATGGCAGGACAGCCGTTAAAGAAGCAAGCAGCTTTGTTACAAAAAGCAATGACGACCATGGTGTTGCCCATGCGATTCATCATTGGCTGACATAAGTTTCACCCACTTCTTGGCGTAACTTCAAGGGAGGCGTAACGAGGAGTGATGAAAATAAAAAGAGGACGGCCTTTTAAATAAAGGTCGTCTTCTCTACTTATTCTTCTTCAAATCGAAGTATTACGTAACCGTTCATAGTCTACTTATAAAAATAGTAACCCAAGCGATATAATGATACCGCTTACAAAAAGGACGATTAAACAAAAGCCCATAATATCTTTCGCCTTCAAGCCTGCGATGGCAAGAGCCGGAAGTGCCCAAAATGGTTGAATTAAGTTTGTCCATGCATCTCCCCATGCCACAGCCATAGCTGTTTTGGGTACTGATACACCTAATTGTTGTGCAGCATCAATCATAATAGGTGCTTGAACAGCCCATTGTCCACCACCAGAGGGTACAAAAAAGTTTACAATTCCAGCACTGATAAAAGCAAAAAAGGGAAAGGTGAAACCTGTCGAAATTGACGCAAACCCTTCCGACATCAGTGCCGCAAGTCCAGAGGCGACCATCATCCCCATGATTCCTGCATAAAAAGGGAATTGAATGATGATTCCACTTGCCCCTTTTACTGCATCAGAGACTGAGTTAAGAAATTGGCTTGGCGTTCCATGGAATAGAATTCCGAGAAATAAAAAGGCGAAATTGACGATATTAAGGTTCAATTTAAAACCAGTCGTTACAAAATAATAGGTTAGAAAAGAAATCCCTAAAATAGCAGTGATTAATGATAAAATTTTACTGTTTTCCAATCGTATCGCTGGTGTAGGAGCTTGCTCTTCTAACGTAGCTGCTCCCAATGATGTTTCGTCTTCCAATAACGAGCGATCGACGGTGACTCGATTTTCTTTACTAGGTAGCATTTTTCGATTCAAGATAGGTAAAACGATAAATATAGCAGCGACAATGGCAAGGTTGAAGCCTGCAAAAATAGTTTGTGAAGTTGGGATAATTCCTATTGATGCCTGTGTGAAATGATCTGGAGTGGCGATGGTTAACGGTATGGAACCGGCTAAACCGCCATGCCATACGATAAATCCTGAGTAAGCACTTGCAATTAACAGCCTATAATCAACATTTTCTACTCTTTTTGCAAGTTCCCGGGCAAATAAAGCACCTATGACAAGGCCGAATCCCCAGTTGATCCAGCTTGCTAGTAAGGAGATCAATGTGACATAGATGACAGCTTGACCTGGACTACGAGCTAAAGAAGCTAATCTGCCAAGTCCATTCTTGAAAATAGGGCTGCTTGCCAAAACATAGCCCGTTACCAAAACAAGGACCATTTGCATAGAGAAAGCTAAAAGATTCCAAAAACCTTCTCCCCAATATTGAACCATATGTATAGGTGTACTATCTGTGAAAATTAAACCGAGAAAGAATACGACAAAGGTCAATAGAATAACAAATAAGAATGGATCGGGTAAATAACGTTGCATGATTCTGTTAGAAAAATTAATGGTACGTTTTAACATAGTTTCCCCCTTAATTATTGTATATTTTACAAAAATGCCCATTCTATAACATTCGTTATTCGTCACAATATCCCTGCCATGGTCTGTATGAAAAAGAGCCAGACATTCAAACAACATTAATAAAAACGATTACCATTAAAAATGATCCAAATAAAAAAACTCCCTCATCAGCTCTCATATTTGATAGCTGACAAAGGAGTTTCATAGATTTCATTAAGCAGGCGGGATATCGGCATCCGTGTAACGGTGATCAAGGTCGACGAACTTGTTATATTCCTTCACAAACGCCAGCTCAACGTTACCGACCGGACCATTACGCTGCTTAGATATAATAATTTCAATAATATTTTGGTTCTCTGATTCTTTATCATAGTAATCATCACGATATAAGAATCCGACAATATCGGCATCCTGCTCGATCGATCCTGATTCACGCAAGTCCGACATCATCGGGCGCTTATCCTGTCTGGATTCTACTCCACGGGAAAGCTGGGATAAGGCGATGAGCGGAACATTCAGTTCACGCGCCAATCCTTTTAAGGAACGGGAAATTTCGGATACCTCTTGTTGACGGTTTTCTTTAGAATTCGCACTTCCCTGGATCAACTGCAAATAGTCGATCAGGATCATGCCAAGACCGTGTTCTTGCTTAAGACGACGGCACTTGGAACGAATTTCACTTACTCTGATACCAGGTGTGTCATCAATATAAATGCCTGCGTTGGATAAGCTTCCCATCGCCATCGTGAGCTTGTTCCAATCTTCAGCCTCCATGTTTCCAGTACGGAGCCGCTGCGCATCAATATTCCCTTCAGCACAAAGCATACGTGAGACGAGCTGGTCCGCTCCCATCTCCAAACTGAAAATCGCAACGTTTTCATCCGTGTGAACCGCAACGTTTTGGGCAATGTTCAACGCAAAAGCAGTTTTACCCATGGAAGGACGGGCAGCGATGATGATCAGATCATTCCGCTGGAAGCCTGATGTAAGATGGTCAAGATCCCTGTATCCCGTAGGAATTCCGGTTGTGCTGCCATCATTGTTATGAAGCTGTTCAATATTATCATAGACATCGATCAGCACATCTTTAATACTTTTAAAAGCACTGGAGTTCTTACGTTGAGAGACTTCCAGAATATCCTTCTCCGCAGAGTTCAGAACATCCTCAAGGTCATCCTCCTCCGCATATCCTGAGGTCACAATGTTGGTAGCTGTACGAATTAAGCTTCTAAGTGTAGACTTTTCACCGACTATTTGCGTGTAGTACATGATGTTGGCAGCCGTCGGGACAGAGTTTGCGACATCCGTTAAGTAGGAAACCCCTCCGACTTCTTCCAACACTTTGTTGTTCGAAAGAGCCGTCGTCACGGTAACGAGATCAATCGGCTCTCCTTTATCCGATAACGTCAACATGACTTCATAGATACGCTGGTGGCTAGCTCGATAAAAATCTTCTGGGAGTAGATACTCCGCGGCTGTCGACATCGCTTCTGGCTCTAAAAAGATCGCACCAAGTACCGCCTGTTCTGCCTCTATATTATGAGGCGGAGTACGATCATTCCACATTTCACTCACTAGCATTTCCTCCTCTAGAAATTAGCGCAGGTGTTGAACCTGAATGTTGCACCGCGTCAAATGGATAGATCATAAGAGGAAAATGGATATTCCCTTTCTATGAATCTATTTATTTCTCATCCACGTGGACGCGAATCGTTCCAGTCACTTCAGGGTGAAGTTTAACCGGTACATTTGTATAACCAAGCGTACGAATCGGATCATCAAGTTCGATTTTACGCTTATCAATTTTGATATTGTGGGATTTCTTCAGCTCTTCTGCAATCTGTTTACTCGTAATTGAGCCAAAGAGCCGGCCATTATCCCCTGATTTAGCCGTCAGTTTCACTTCCATATCAGAAAGTGTTTCTTTCAACTTTTTCGCTTCATCAATTTCTTCCTGTGCAAGCTGTTCTTTCTTAGCATCTTTCGCCTTTTGAGCCTGCACATTGCCTTTAGTCGCTTCAACGGCCAGGTTATTTTTTAAAAGATAGTTTCTGGCATAACCATCATTCACATTTTTGATTTCACCTTTTTTTCCTTTACCTTTGACATCAGCAGTGAAAATTACTTTCATTCTGATTCTCCCCCTTCAAAATATTCGTCAATAATATCTTGCAACAATGCTTTTGCATCTTCAATCGTTGTGTCTTCTAATTGAGTCGCTGCATTGGTTAGGTGTCCGCCGCCGTTCATTCGTTCCATGATTACCTGGACATTGATATCCCCAAGAGAGCGGGCACTGATGCCAATGCGTCCGTCACTTCGTTCTGATATGACAAAAGACGCGACGATCCCACTCATCGTCAGTAACGTATCGGCGGCCTGTGCAATGATAACAGGGCCGTACGTTTGGCCTGTATCGCCGGTCGATATGGCAATCCCATCTCTGTAGATGGATGCTTTTTCAATTAGTTTGCTTCGTTTCACATAAACGTCCAAATCTTCCTTCATAAATTTCTGGACTTGAACGGTATCGGCTCCTTTAGAACGTAAATAAGAGGCCGCATCAAATGTTCTCGACCCAGTTCTTAAGGTGAAACTTTTCGTATCTACGATAATTCCCGCTAACAATGCTGTTGATTCAAGCATGGAAAGCTTCAGTTTCTTCGGCTGATATTCAAGCAGTTCTGTTACGAGCTCTGCCGTAGAGGAAGCATATGGTTCCATATACACAAGCGTTGGATCGGAAATGAACTCCTCTGCGCGCCGGTGGTGGTCGATGACAACGACATGCTCCGTTTTCGATAGCAGCTTCTCTTCCATCACGAGAGAAGGTTTGTGTGTATCCACGACGACAAGAAGCGTATCGTTGGTCACTTCTTCGATAGCATCCTCAGGAGTAATGAAATGAGGCCATAAATCTTCATCTTTCTCGATCTCTTCTACCATTCGCTGTACACCTGTATCAATATCATCAGGATCCAGTACGATAGCACCTTTTTTATCGTTGGCTTGCGCAATCTTTAATATCCCGATTGAAGCGCCGATAGAATCCATATCAGGCGATTTATGCCCCATGATCAGGACCTTCTCACTCTCTTGGACAAGTTCCTTCATAGCGTGGGAAATCACCCTTGCTCGCACGCGTGTACGTTTTTCCATCGGATTTGTCTTTCCACCATAGAAACGTACTTTACCCGAATCATCCTTAATCGCCACCTGATCCCCGCCTCGTCCAAGTGCAAGGTCCAGGCTGGACTGCGCCAGTTCGCCGAGCTCTGGAAGATTGACAGGGCCGACTCCGATTCCGAAACTAAGGGTTAGCGGCACATTCTGATCTGTGATCAACTCTCTTACTTCATCGAGGATCTCAAATTTGGCTTTCTCCAGAGAATGAAGAATTTCTTGATTCATCACAGCAAGGAACCGTTCTTGTGAGGTCCGCTTCAAATAGATCCCGAAATCTCCAGCCCATTTGTTCAAAATGGATGTCACCTGGGAGTTAATATGACTTTTAGCTGTATCATCCATCCCCTGAGTGATCTCTTCATAGTTATCCAGGAAAATAATCGATAATACCGTCTGTTCATTTTGATAGAGATTAGAAATCTCTGTTTGCTTCGTCCGATCGAATAAATAAAGCAAACGCTCTTTTTTCTTAATAATTGTCTGAAGCTTATATCCATCAACATTGATCCAAACCTCATCCTGATCATCCTTGATCGGCTGGATGAGCTGATCGGATATATCCTTCAACGATTTGCCGACGATTGTATCCTGATCCGTAAACCTGTTCATGTAAGGATTGGCCCATTCAACAGTGAAATTCTCACTGAACAAAATGATCCCGATCGGCATTTCCAACAACGCCTCTTCTCCTACCTTTTTGACCCTGTAGGATAGCGTTGATATATATTCTTCTGTCTCATTGATCATATTCTGCTCTGTGCGGACACTATAGAAAATGGATGCTGCAAGGAATAATGTCATCATTAATCCAAGCATCCATTGGTAAAACCATATGAACCCGAGCAGGATGAGTGAGATCAGATAGATAATCCATAAATGACCGCTCATCGTTGGTTTTTTAAAAAAATTAGGCATTTCTTTTCAGCTCCTACCATCTTATACGAGCTATAGTTATTTCTTCTCTTCCACACGCTTCCGTAACGGAAATCCTATATCAATTATACCCAAGATTCGTACAAGGTACAGCAGGATTTGCGGAAGAAGCAAGGAAAGAACAATCGCAACAGCCGGTATAGCTTTGGACCATTTTTTCATATGGGCATAAAAGAATATGAATGAAAATCCCTGCAAAGCAATAAGGATCCCTGTCAGTGTAAAAACGTTAATCGCTGCTAAATAAAATATTCCATTTCCTTCTATTGTCACATAATGCACAATCATAGCCACAAAGTAATACCACAAAACGGACGTTGGCAAACGGAAATTACGGAAAGTCGCAAACTTAAATTTTTTATTCTCAATCCGATTAATCAGTTTGTACGTCAGCCATTGACTGACAATAGCAAAGCTGATTCCTGTAATAGCCAAGATACTTGGGACGATATCAGGCAGCCTATTAATTTGTTCCCTGATCAATTCCAGTTGTTGTTCCGAGTCTTCACCTTGTAACATTCCGCCAAACATGTTTTCTGTCATCGTGAACGCTTGATTCAGACTCTCTCGGATTTGATCCATCCAATTGATGCCGAAAAACAGCTGTGTCACTAAGTAAATACCTACTATTCCAATAATAAAGCCGACGGAACCGATCGCCCATGTTTCGTATGGGGAGCGCTCCTTATGCATGGCCCCACCGAGAAAGAGACCGCCAACTCCAGCAAGAAGGGTGACAGGGAGAGAGACGACTGTCGCAAACAGGGTTGTAAATATAATTGATGCGACAAACATCAGCAGTCCGGCTTTCCATCCATGCCGGTAACTATAAAATACGAACGGAACAGGCAGGGTAAATAATAGAATCGATCCTATGATCCCTGGCAGGAAAATAATTACCAATAACAATAGCAGATAAATGCCTGTCATTAAAGCCCCTTCCGTAATTCTCTTCGTGTTATTCATTTCCAACTACACCTCTATTTCATTCGGGCGTTTCCTAACTTAACTATTTTAACATATTTATCCCGGTTTCTTCTTCCATAGAATTATGGAATTGATTTCAATTTCCTGCTTGGTCGATTTCGGGATGTCTGATATGATGAATGAAATCTTACACCACTCAAGGAGGGTATTCATGAGGACTGATTATCATGTACACATGGCTGAGACTGGGAATTTGGATGTAGAGTATTTAAAGACTTACATAGAAAAAGCGAGAGAAGAGGGCATCGAAGAGCTGGGTATTTCAGAACATGCTTATTTCTTCCATGAAACGAGCGATATCCTTTCCAACCCCTGGGTCAACAATCGACGTACACTCGATTTCAAAACCTATCAAGACATGTTTGACGAGGCTGAAAAACAAGGACTGCCGATAAAAATGGGAATTGAAATGGACTATATGCCAGGAAAAGAGAAAGAAATGGAAAAATTCATCTCGTCCCGTCCTTTCGATTACGTAATCGGATCTGTCCATTGGATTGATGACTGGGGCATAGACCTTGCCATTTACCGTGATGAATACGAGAAACGCGACCTCCATGAAGTGTACCGTCAATATTTCGACAGAGTCGTCACTCTCGCCGAATCCGGTTTATTTGATTTTGTCGGGCATATCGATGTTATAAAAGTCTTCGGTTATGAACCAGATGATCGAGAATTTCTAAGAGATCAATACAGAAGAGCAGCCAAAGCCCTGGCATCGACTGATACTTGTATTGAAATCAGTACAGCTGGTTTACGTAAGCCAGTCGGGAAACTTTATCCAGATCCAGAACTCTTGCAAATTTGTAAAAATGAAGGTGTTGGAATCGTTCTCTGTTCGGATGCCCATAAACCTGACCATATCGGCCACCGATATGAGGAAGCGATCGACTTAGCTAAATCCGTCGGATACGAGGAAGTTCACGTATTTAAAGACCGAAAAGCAACGAAGCATCCAATCGGATAAGAAAGTTAAAAGAGCCATCCGCATATCGCCTGCGGATGGCTCTTTTTGACTGGAAAATCATGAGGGATAGTGGGTCGTATCGCCTTCGAGTTTCACCTTCCAACGGCCGTTCTCTTTTTCCAAAATGGTAAGAGACGTGGAATGCATGTACGCTCCTGACCAGAAGTCTTCAAGTGATTTTTCTGATACATAAGCAAGCAATGCTTTTAAAACAACAGCATGAGTGACCAAAAGGATGGACTTACCTTCTTGAGAGAGGGCTAATTTCTCAAGTTCATTGCCTGCTCTTTGAATGACATCCTGATATGTTTCTCCATCATCCGGAAGGTAGGAGGCAGGCTTATTCCAAAAGTGATGGAACCGGTCAGGGTCTTCTTTCTCGACCTCATTCTTAAGCCTGCCTTCCCAAGGACCGAGGTCAATTTCCTTCCAACTGTGGTTTTCTATAATAGGAAGTTCACGTTCGCCACGAATCTGCTCGGCCGTTTGTTTCGTTCGCCCGCTTGAGCTCGTATGGATCGAAGATAACGTTACTTCTTTTAGCCTGGCTCCGAGCCACCTGGCTTGTTTCTCCCCTAAAGGAGTGAGAGGGGAGTCCTGTCTTCCCTGCATGCGTCCTTCTAAATTCCATTTGGTTTGTCCGTGTCTTGTCACATAGATGGTCGTCATTTAAGATTCCTCCCCGTTTTCACCATCTTCATTACGTAACGGCTAAATGAGAAGTTTCAAAGGTTTTACCATTTATCCAAGCAAGCTATACCTGAGTACTCTCAGCCTATTTATACCCCTTAATGAAGGACCCCATATAAAAAAAACAGGCAAGCCTTCACTCGCTTGCCTGTTTAATGATTAGGATAAAGTTAAGCACTGAACTTGTTTAATATCGTCAATCTCCGTTAACTGTTCGTGACAGTCTCCTTCGACTTCTTTGTCTACTGTAAGCACCATAACCGCTTCTCCACCGACATTCGTACGACCAACCTGCATCGTGGCGATATTCACATGATGAGTGGCAAGCAAGCTACCTACATGTCCGATAGCTCCAGGCTGGTCGGTATGATGGATCACAACCAAATGACCTTCTGGAACGACGTCAATTGAATATTGATCGAGCTGGACGATACGGGCTCCAAGACCGTTAAGCAGCGTTCCTGCTATACTGCGTTTTTCTTGATCGGTCTCAATCTCAACGGTGACCAAGTTCGTAAAGCCTTTTGTGGAAGTTGATTTCTGTTCATTGATGACAATCCCTTTATCGGATGCAGTCTTAAAGGCATTAACATCATTGACTCTGTTTCCGATATGACGCTGAAGAATTCCTTTTACAGCGATTCTCGTAAGCGGCATTGTATCTACATCTAATAGTTCACCAGAATAATAAACACTAACACGCTCTAACGTTCCGTTTACGACTCTTGATAAGAAAGCTCCCAATCGTTCGGAAAGCTGGAAATATGGGAACAGTTTATCCATCATTTCAGAAGAGACAGAAGGCATGTTCACAGGGTTCTTCACAGAGCCTCCACGCAGCAATTCCATCACATCAAAGCTGACATCTGTCGCCACGTTTTCCTGTGCTTCGACCGTACTCGCTCCTAAGTGCGGCGTTGCAATCACTTCTTCCAAGTCCAATAATGGGTGATCAATCGCTGGCTCTTCTTCAAACACATCAAGTGCAGCCCCTGCAATCTTCCCGCTCTTAATCGCATCGTAAAGCGCATCCTCTTCAATGATACCGCCACGCGCACAGTTTAGAATTCTTGCGCCAGGCTTCATCAGTTGAATCGCTTCTTTATCGATTAAATGTTTTGTTGCTTCTATTAAAGGCGTGTGTACCGTTAAGAAGTCTGCCTGTTGTAGAACTTCTTGAAGAGTACCATGATTCACACCCGCCTTATCTGCTTTCTCTTTGTTCAAGAATGGATCGTAAGCGATGACTTTCATGCGGTGGCCTTTTGCACGCTGGGCTACTTCCATACCAATCCGTCCAAAGCCTACGATACCGATCGTTTTATCTTTCAGCTCAACACCTACAAACTTTTTACGTTCCCATTTTTTCTGCTTCAGCTGATGGTAGGCTTGTGGAATATTTCTCGCAAGTGACATAAGCATGGCCATCGTATGCTCTGCTGTAGAGATTGTATTACCATCCGGAGCGTTAACCACCACAACTCCGTTCTCTGTTGCAGCATCTAAGTCGATGTTATCGACACCAACACCGGCACGACCGATAACCTTCAATTCAGGAGCATGCTCGATGACTTCTCTCGTTACCTGAGTCTGACTCCTAACAATCAGTGCATGAGACTTACTAACTGCTTCTAATAATTCTTCATGGGAAAGGGATGGATCCATAACCGCTTCTACATCTTCTGCATCTAAAAGGGGACGAATGCCATCTTCACTTAACGGATCGCTAATCAGTACACGAAACATTTATTTCAACTCCTTTATTCCGTTCAAATACGCTTCTTGTACAGCGGCACTTCCTTTTCCACTTTCAAAAGGATGGCCTAAACGCTTGAGAATGACTTCTAAAATACTAATGTAACGTAAAACATCCGCAGGACGAGAATATCCCATATGACCAATCCTGAATATTTCACCTTTCATATGTTTTTGCCCGCCTGCTAAAATGAGTCCGAATTCTTCGTTCGCTGTTTTACGAAGTTCCTCTGCATCAAAAGTTGTCGGTTTAATAGAAGTAACAGTGGAAGAAGCATCTTCTTCAGAGACTAATAGAGGAAGATTCATAGCTTCTGCTGCTGCACGAGTCATTGCCTTCATCGTTTGATGACGTTCAAACACTTGTTCCAGGCCTTCTTCTTCCATTAGACGTAACACTTCATCCAAACCAAAGAGAAGGGATAAAGCCGGTGTGAAAGGGGTCTGCCCTTCACTTAAGCGTTTGTTGTAAGTTTTAAGATCTAAATAGAAACGTGGACGCTCGTTCTGGTTGATCGCTTCCCAAGCTTGATCTCCAACAGCAACAAAAGCAAGACCTGGCGGAAGCATCATCGCTTTTTGCGAGCCGGAGACTACGAGATCGATTCCAGAACGATCCATATCGATTTTTGCTCCTCCGATCGAAGAGACTCCATCAACGATCACAAGAGAATCACTGAGCTGTTTGACACGTTCTGCAACTTTTTCTACCGGATGCATAACGCCAGTGGATGTTTCACAATGAGTTAAGAATACAGCTTTTGGTTCTTCGGCTGATTGAAGCACCGACTCTACTTGTTCGACAGTCACCGCTTTCCCCCATTCGACATCAATGCGGTGCACATTCAATTCGTACGTCTCACAAATTTGAGCAAAGCGGTCTCCAAAGGCTCCAGCGACAACAACAATGACTTCATCTCCAGGCTGTGTCGTATTCACGACAGCTGCTTCTAAAGCTGAAGTCCCGCTGCCTGTTAAAACAAGGACTTCTCCACTTGTACCAAATACTGGTTTTAAACGGGGAGCAATATCTTTTAAAAGCTCCTTACACTTTTGACCTCTATGACCGATCATCGGCTGGTTCATTGCACGCTCGACGCTAGGCGGGATTGGGGTAGGCCCAGGCGTATGCAATAGATCCCATTCACGTTTCATTTCAGATTACCTCCTCATATATATGCTCTCTTTTATCCTTTTACGCGGTAGAAAAAGAAAGAAATGATATTCCTTAATCCTATCAAAAGAACTTGCATTGTCAATGTAATATGAATTTTCACGCATATGACTTTTTTTCTTTTTTTTCTTTAAAATTGTTACTGAAATGTGAACAAGTTATCTGTATAATTCAAAAAGTAGGTATTTTTAGAAAATTATTAATTCGGGGGGATTACATTGAGAAAGAGCTTATGGTTTGTCTTCACACTTATGCTGGTCCTAGTTTTATCCGCATGTAGTGGGGGAGACAGCGGAACATCATCAGAGAGCGGTGGAGAAGGTAGCGGAGATTCCAGCGCTAAACAAGAGATCACCGTTACAGCAAAAAGTGAAATCCCAAGTATGGACCCTTCTTTAATTACAGACTCAGTGGGTTTCCAGTGGGCTGGAGAAACACTTGAAGGACTCTATAGACTTGATGAGAACAGCAATCTGACAGAAGGAATGGCCAAAGAGGGCACTGTCAGTGATGATGGATTGACATGGACATTTAAACTGCGCGATGCACAATGGTCCAACGGAGATCCTGTCACAGCGAACGATTTCGTCTATTCCTGGAGAAGGGCAGTCGATCCTGATGTAGGATCGGAATACGGTCCTTATTTCCTTGGTGGAATCATTAAAAATGCATCAGCCATTAGTAATGGCGAAAAAGATATAGAAGAATTAGGCGTAAAAGCTGTTGACGATAAGACTCTTGAAGTACAGCTTGAAAAACCTGTTCCATACTTCAAGTCCATGACCGTTTTCGTAACGTTCATGCCTTTGAACCAAAGCTATGTTGAAGAACAAGGGGAAAACTTTGCAACAGAAGCTGAATACACACTTTCTAACGGTCCGTTCAAAATGACTTCATGGAACCACGGTGAAGGGTGGACTGTTGAGAAGAACGAAGATTATTGGGATGCAGAAGCGGTACAACTTGAAAAAATCAACGCAAAAGTTATCAAAGAAGTATCTACAGGGGTAAACCTTTATGAATCTGGTGAACTGGATCAGACAGAATTGAATGCGGAATTCGTTGATCAGTACAAGACAAATGAAGCTTTCAATATCGCTGAAAAACCTTATCTATATTTCTTCAAGTTCAACCAGGAAGCAAACGAAGCTTTAGCCAATGTGGATGCGCGTAAAGCCATCTCCTATGCAATTGATCGCCAATCTCTTGTTGACGTGATTCTAAATGATGGATCCGTACCTGCTGAAGGTTATGTACCATCTAACTTTGTTTCTATGCCTAACAGTGAAAAAGATTTCCGTGAAGCCCAGGGGCCTCTTGTGGAATCTAATGAAGAAAAAGCAAAAGAACATTGGAGCAAGGCTTTAGAGGCATTAGGCACAGACTCTGTGACCATCGAACTTATGGGTGATGACACAGGTACTTCGAAGAATGTTATGGCTTACTATAAAGATCAGCTTGAGTCTAAACTTGATGGTTTGACTATCGAAGTTGTGGAAGTTCCATTTAAAGAGCGTGTACGTCGTGACAGTGCGTCTGAATTCGAAATGGAAGCTGCTACATGGGGTCCTGACTATGTAGACCCGAACACGTACTTAAACATGTACCTGACTGATGGACAGAACAATAACATGAACTATTCAAACCCAGAATATGATGCTCTTATTGAAAAAGCGAATGGGGAGTATGCGCAGGATCCAGAGAAACGTTATGAAACGTTCTTAGAAGCAGAACAACTTCTACTTGAAGAAGATGCTGCCGTAGCTCCAATCTATCAGGATGCGAAAGCTCAACTATTCCGTCCTTCAATTAAAGGAGTATTTACAACAGCAACAGGGCCAGAATTTGAATTCAAATGGGCTTATGTAGAAGAATAAAAAAACTAAGGAGACTCTTTTCTAAGAGTCTCCTTTTTTGTGTTCGATCGAGCTGGTTGATATCCTCGATTGTTCTTTCTTGAAACTTCTCTTCATCCGCGATATAGTAATCTGACATTGAGAGTTTTTGGAAAGGAGTGTGACGATTGAAGCGTATCTACCTCAGAAGCATTTATTACACCGCAGGCATCGTCATTTTGACTCTGGGCATTGCTTTGACAATTCAGTCAAAGTTAGGTACTTCTCCTTTTGACGCACTCCTCGTAGGCTTATATCGAACGTATGGCTTAACGATTGGAAGCTGGGAAATCGTCGTTGGTTTCTCAATGATCATATTTAATTCCATTGCCGAAAAACGGCGTCCTGAATTAATTGCTTTGTTCACTTCACTATTAACAGGGGCAGGCATCGATTTTTGGGTTCACATATTCAGGGGGTGGATTGAACCGGAGTCCATCATCCCTCAATACGTATGCTTATTAGTCGGATTAGTCATTTCTGGTTTGGGCATTGCTGTCAATTTGCAGGCTGACTTTGCTCCTAACCCTTTTGACCGCATGATGCTTGTTCTAAGAAATTTAACCGGATTGAACGTTTCTTTTTCAAGAGCCATCATCAGTATCGTTCTCGTTATTCTCGCCGCCTTCTTCGGAGGAGCGATAGGAATTGGTACTTTGATCATCGCTGTCTTGAGCGGATTTGTCATTCATTTTTTCATGGGGTATACCAATCGTTTGGACGGATGGTTATCAGAAACAACCCCAACGTATCAAAAGCAATAAAAAAGTCGTGGCAGCGCCACGACTTTTTCTTTATGCTTCTAAACTTCCTTTTGGTCCAAAGAATTCGAAATGAATCTGTGACTCTGGAACTTCCCACTGACGTAATGATTGATAGATTGCTTTCATGAATCCTTTAGGACCACAGAAATAGAACTCAGATTCATGTGGAACACTTCTCTTCAGCCATTCAAGGTCAATATATCCACCTTTATCATAAGCTTTCTCCTGGAGATCCGTGGCGTTCGGATTTTCATAGATAAACATCGTCTTTCCATGCCCTCCAAGGACCATTTCCTCTTTAAGCGCATGAACGGATCCGTTACGTGCCGCATGAATGAAATAGATGTCTCTTTCCGGATAATTTTCCTTCACCGTATTCAGCATACTCAATAAAGGTGTGAAGCCTACACCTCCACTAATCAATACTAGTGGTCTTTTTGTAGAGAGATCCAAATGAAAATCTCCTGCTGGAGCACTGACTGGCAGCACATCTCCTTCTTCTACTTCTTGATGCAGCCAGGTTGATACGACTCCTGCCGGTTTTTCCTCTAGACCATCTTCTCGTTTGACGCTGATCCGGTAATAATCTTTTCCTGGGGCGTCTGATAAACTGTATTGTCTAAGATGATCATATTGGTCTCCTTCTATTTCCGCCTTAATAGTCAAGTACTGGCCAGGCAGATACGAAGGAACAGCTTCGCCGTCCGCAGGCTTCAAATAAAAGGATGTGATGACGTCACTTTCTCTTACTTTTTTAATGACACTGAAATTGCGGAAACCCGTCCATCCGCCTTCCTGCCTTGCCGTTTCTTTATACATTCCATCTTCAACTTGAATAAACACATCAGCAATAAGTCCGTAGGCTTCTCCCCACGCTTCGATAATCTCGTCTGTCGCATTTTCTCCAAGTACATCCTTAATCGCAATAAGTAAATATTCCCCGACAATTGGATAGTGCTCAGGTTTTACATTCAAACTACGGTGTTTGTGAGCAATTTCTTTTACTCGAGGTAAAATCTTTTCCAATTGATCGATGTGCTGAGCAGCAGCGTACACTGTATCAGCTAATGCACGAGGTTGATCGCCTACTTTCTGGTGAGTTTGATTAAAGATATTTTTTAATTCTGGGTGATCTTTGAACATTTTCTGATAAAAATGTTTAGTAATCGCTTCTCCGTGCTCCGCTAATACAGGCACCGTCGATTTAATAATGTCCACCGTTCTTTGGTCTAATCCCACTTTTGAAGTCATAATAAACCCTCCTAAAAGATGCATTTCTTATATATCTTTATTATAACGATAAAAGATACATTTTAAATGCATCTTTTATGACAACTTTGTTAAGATTATAGAAAAGGCACTTGCTAAGACAACCTTTGGTACTTGTGATAAAATTAATAAAAACATTTTAAAAAGAGGGTTTAACCAATGCGTTTAAAGAAATATACAGACTATGCTTTGAGGGTGTTGATTTTTACAGCTTCAAAAAAACAAGGAACGCTGGCCAATAAAAAAGAGATTTCCGAAGTATTCAATATATCTGAGAACCACCTGGGAAAGATCATTCACGAATTAAATAAATTAGGGTTGATTGATACCATTAGAGGACGTTCTGGGGGGATCAGACTTGCAAAGCCTGCGGCAGAGATCAATGTAGGTCAAGTGGTTCGGGCGATGGAGGATGATTTTCACTTATTGGAATGTTTCGACCGGAAGACGAACTATTGCGTAATCACTCCTGCCTGTAAGTTGAAGCACGTTTTAAATGATGCGCTCATGGCCTTTCTGGAAGTAGTAGATCAATATACTCTAGAAGATTTACTGACTAACCAGGAAGAATTGCAAGAATTGATGGGAATAAAGTAAAAAAGTGAAATCAATAAAATATAAAAAAGCCGCTTAGTCTAATATAAGACTAAGCGGCTTTTTTCGCGCTATCCTTATTCAGTAGAGTAAGGAAGTAGAGCCATTTGACGAGCGCGTTTGATCGCTTTCGTCAATTTACGCTGATACTTTGCAGAAGTTCCAGTTACTCGACGAGGAAGAATTTTTCCACGGTCAGAAACGAAACGTTTTAGCAAATCAACATCTTTAAAGTCGATGTGTGTGATTCCATTAGCTGTAAAGAAACACACCTTTTTACGTTTTCCGCGTCCACGACGTGCCATGTAGCATTCACTCCTTCCTTTTTAGAATGGTAAATCGTCATCTGATATATCGATTGGTTCCCCATTGTCTGCGAATGGGTCATCATTTCGTTGGTTGTTATTGTTAGAACCGAAGTTGTTTCCTGATGGTTGTTGATTCTGATTCGGTTGGAATCCTGAGCCTCCACGATTTCCTCCACCCTGGGAAGAACCTTTGGATTCTAGGAACTGTACGCTATCTGCAACAACTTCTGTTACAAATACACGCTTGCCTTCCTGATTGTCGAAGCTGCGGGACTGTAAGCGTCCGTCCACTCCAACTTGACTGCCTTTACTCATAAAGTTGGCTAAGTTTTCTGCAGCGCGTCTCCAAACCACACAATTAATGAAATCCGCATCTTGTTCTCCTTGTTTGTTGGAGAACGGACGGTTCACTGCAATTGTGAAATTGGCTACGGCTACTCCGTTTGGCGTGTAGCGTAAATCAGGATCCTTCGTTAATCTGCCGACTAATACGACACGATTCAACATCAGAATCACTCCTTATTTGTCATCTTCGCGTACAGCGATGTGGCGGATAATGTCATCCGTGAACTTCGCTTGACGGTCGAATTCGTTGATCGCTTCACGTGTACCGTTGAAGTCGATCGTTACATAGATCCCATCACGGTAGTCATTAATTTCGTAAGCAAGACGACGCTTGCCAACTTCCTTAACTTCTTCGATCTCCGCACCATTGTCAGAAAGGATTGTGCTGAAGCGATCCATGACCGCTGTCTTAGCTTCCTCCTCGATATCTGGGCGGATGATATACATGATTTCGTATTTTCTACTCATCCGTTTTCACCTCCTTATGGACTTAACGGCTCCTATCTTTTATAGGAGCAAGGAGTAATTTAATCTTAATTACTCACAATGAAGTATTATAACAAAGTTGTCCAAGATTTACAATACTTTAACGGAAGGATCTCCTGATTTACACATTAAAGCGGAAATGGATAACGTCGCCATCTCGAACTAAATATTCTTTTCCTTCCAAACGGACGCGACCACGGTCACGGGCCACAGCCATGGATCCTGCATCAACGAGGTCTTCATAAGAGACCGTTTCCGCTCTGATGAAGCCGCGTTCGAAGTCCGTGTGGATGATTCCAGCGCACTGAGGGGCTGTCATACCCTCTTTGAATGTCCATGCTTTGACTTCTTGTTCACCTGCTGTGAAATACGTTGCCAAACCTAGCAAATTGTACGTTGCTTTAATCAACTGGTCCAAACCGGATTCTTCAATTCCGAGATCTTCAAGGAATTCCTCTTTTTCGTCTCCATCCAGCTCAGCAATTTCAGACTCGATCTTGGCACAGATGACGATGACTTCCGCATTTTCCTTTGCGGCAAATTCACGGATTTGTTTCACTTTGTCATTATCCGCTTCGCCAATTTCGTCTTCACTCACATTTGCCACATAGAGGATGGGCTTAGAAGTCAGTAAATGAAGGCCTTTCACAATTTTCTTCTGATCCGAACTGAATTCAACGGCACGAGCTGGTGTTTCATTCTCGAGTGCTTCTTTCAGTTTTTCAAGCACGGTATATTCAGCTACCGCTTCTTTATCTTTCTGACGGGCCATCTTCGCTACACGATCCATACGCTTCGATACGGTTTCAAGATCGGCAAGAATTAACTCCAGGTTAATCGTTTCGATATCTGAAATCGGATCTACTTGTCCGGAAACGTGAGTGATGTTCTCATCTTCGAACGCACGGACGACATGACAAATTGCATCGACCTGGCGAATGTGAGAAAGGAACTGGTTACCTAGTCCTTCTCCTTTACTTGCTCCTTTTACAATACCTGCTATATCTGTGAACTCAAACGCTGTAGGGACAGTTTTCTTCGGGTTCACAAGCTCAGTAAGCTTCTCAAGGCGGCTATCCGGAACTTCCACGATCCCAACGTTCGGATCAATTGTGGCGAACGGATAGTTGGCCGATAACGCACCGGCTTGTGTAATTGCGTTAAATAACGTAGATTTACCAACGTTCGGCAGACCTACGATTCCTGCTGTTAGTGCCATATAAGACTTTCACTCCTTAAGGATTTACATACATGCATGTTAGTCATATCAATTATAGATACTGTACCTGAAAATAACAACCTGTGCAAAATAACAAAATCAGAACGATTTCGATACGATTCCGAAGGTTCTATCATAGGAAAATGAGAAATTCCCAAACACTTTCCTATGATAGAAGAATTTCCCCACTAAAAAACCCACCCTCAAAAGGTGGGCTCTCATACTATTATCCTTGTTCACTCGGTTCTAAGCGTTTTTTCATTTTCGTCTCGAATTTTTTTCGAGGAATCATAACACTGTGTCCGCACCCTTCACACTTGATACGGATATCGGCTCCCATCCGAATGATTTTCCACCGGTTTTCGCCGCAAGGGTGAGGCTTTTTCATTTGAACGATATCATTTAAATTATATTCTTTATCCGCCATTTTGCTTTACCTCCTGTTTATTCAGCAGCTTGGGATGGTTCGGCCTGGTCGTCTCGTGAATACATAACCATGCGCGGGAATGGAATTTCAATTCCTTCTGCATCAAGGCGAGTCTTCACTTCTTTTCTGAGGGCACGAGCAATCGCCCAATGTTCCATTGGATGCGTTTCAGCAATGATTCTCATCAGCACATCTGAGGCTCCTAGATTTTGTACACCAAGAAGCTGAGGAACACCAATCATTTCTTCATACCGGTCTGGAAGTTCTTCTAGCAGCTGCAGAATGGCCTGTTCTGCCTTCTCAATGTTTTCCTCATAAGCTACGCTCACATCCACGACCGCTATACTATTATGGACAGAATAGTTGGTAACCTGTGTCACGTTTCCATTTGGAAGGATATGAACCTCTCCGGTCCAGGCTTTCACTTTACACGTACGGAGCCCGACCTCCTCCACAAATCCCTCTACTCCTGAAGTCCGAATGTAATCACCGACAGAAAATTGATCTTCGAAAATAATGAAAAATCCTGAAATGACATCTCGAACAAGGTTTTGGGCACCGAAGCCAATCGCAAGTCCAGCAACCCCTGCACCCGCGAGCAATGCGCCAATATTAATGGTGAAGGTTTCAAGAATCATAATGAACGCAACGAAATATACGACATAAGACAACGTATTTAAAATCAGCTTATTTAATGTGGCTTCCCGGCGTTTTGTAATTTGGAAAGGTCCACGCCTTTTATTGGCAAAGAATTGAGCGATCACTCTTCTGCCAATTTTAATAATCAAAAACGAAATAAACAGGATCATTAAAATCTTTAATGCTCCTAATCCTACAGGAATCCAAAACTCAGGACCTGTCACATAAGCAACGATCTCTTCCCATCGTGTCTTTGTATCTTCTACCGCTTTTTTCACATCACCCACTGGATCGCTTGTCCCTAACACCGCTGTCCCTCCTGTACGACAATGAATATGAGATTCATTTTAACAGGTTTTCAGCGAATTTTGAATCGAGAAATGACAGGATATAGAAGTAGGGACGTTAGAACGTACAAATTTAAAATTCCGTATAGAGGATATAGGTATTTTATCAGGGTTGAGAACCCAAAAGAAGTGAAAGGAAGCATGATCGCGATGACCGCCATTGCCAAAATCCAAAGGGGCTGCTTTACATAGTCACGGAATCTGGTTACTAATCCAAGTGTTCCTGAAGCGGCAGTCGTAAAGATAGCGATCCAAAGCATGGCCGACATAAAAATCATCATTTCGTATGGGTAGTGTTTCAAGATGGCAAAAAGAGGAATCTCATACAAGATGATTTCTTCAGATATTTGAATCAAGCTATTGTTGTATAAGTAAGAAATTCCGCCTAATACGAGCCCGCTTCCGATACTCGCAATCCATATCTCACCCTTTTTCTTCATCTGGTTTCCAATAGCCCCAAGAACTGCGATTAACGGCAGGATGTTAAGAGCCGTGAAAGGAAACGCAGCCATCCAATTACTCATTTCCTTTACATGTCCAAATAAAGACAGCTGCTGATCACTGATAAATAAGAGGAGCACGAAAAGAAGACCTGTAATCAATAAAGGCAAAACAAAACTGTTTACCATGACAATCCCCTTTACATCCCATATAAAAAGCAGGATGAGGGGTATGACGATGACCAGAACCCCAAAACGGTAGGAGAAGTGAAAAGCCTGCCAAGTAGCTCCACTTCCTGCAAGCATAACCACAGTTGTCGTAAATAAATAGAAGATAATCATCCAATCATAGATACCAGTTAAGTGCTTGCCTACAATGGCTTTCAAAACAGGTAAATAGTGGCCGGTTTGTTTATTGAAGCTGATGGTCATGATTGTTAGGCAGCACAGTGTAAACATGACGGCAAACAATAAGATGGCCAAGCTACTATCTTGTCCAAAAAATTGCCATAGCTCTCTTCCGGAGGCGTAGCCGGCGCCGATCATCGTTCCTACGATTAAAAACATCCATTTCATTCCAGCTTTTAACATGACGGTTCCTCCACCTTTATGTATTTGCTACACCTACGTATAGAATGATGAACATCCTTATATACTGTTACTAATATGTGTCTGGAGGAGAAGCTATGAATCTTAAGGACAAGTTTTCGAGAGAAGAACGCCGTGTTAGCACCGAAGATCCAGCCATGAGTGAAGCGTTAAGTGTCCACCTGGCAGAATGGCTTCCACCTTCCAAGAACGTGGTGATTGCCTGCATTGGAACAGACAGATCGACAGGGGATGCCTTTGGTCCACTAGTCGGTTCGATGCTTAAAGATCAGAAACTGCAAACTTTTCACGTCTACGGGACCCTTGAGGAGCCCCTGCATGCCTTAAATTTGAAGGATCGTATTCAATATATTCATCGAAATCATACAAATTCGTTTATTTTAGCTATCGATGCCTGTTTAGGAAAATCAGCTTCGGTCGGATCTGTCGTTTTAGGGAAGGGATCGATATCACCAGGATCGGCTTTGAAAAAAGATCTGCCGCCTGTAGGGGATGTGCATATTAGCGGAATGGTCAATGTCAGTGGTTTTATGGAGCATGTCGTGCTGCAGAATACCCGTCTGCATTTCGTCATGCAAATGGCTGCCAAAGTAGCTGCTGCGGTTCATTTAACGGAAGGGAAAAGGAAAGAGTGGAGGAGGGAGCATACACCTTTCCAAACGCTCACTCCTGTTGCTCATAAAGATAGAAAATTTATTAAGTGAACATAAAAAAGCTAAGTCCCATCTTTAATTAGATGCATGACTTAGCTTTTTGCAATTATTTTAGAAGCTCTTTCTCCAAAAATGCTGAAGAATAGATTAAAGAAGGAGCGTAGCGACTGAGAAGGCTTGCCAGTTCTCCCTCAGGAAAGCAAGTCGTTTCCCTGCCACACCAAACCTCTTCAACAGGAACGGACCGCGTTATCTCAGTTTCGATCCTTCAAGATAACGGTTTTATTGTTGGATGAACTCTAAAATAATTGCGAGAAATACAAGACAAACCCTACAAGCAGGAGGGAGGGCAGCAGATTAGCTACGCGGATCTGCGTTAGCTTCAATAAATTCAAACCAATGGCGACAATAAGAAGACCTCCTGTTGCCGTCATCTCGACAATGAACAAATCAAGAATATCCTGAGGAATCCACCTGTCGATTTGGGTAGCGAGCAGAGCAATTGATCCTTCGTACATAACCACCGGTACAACAGAGAAAATCACACCGACCCCCAACGTTGAAGTCAAGACCAACGCAACAAATCCGTCGATGATGGCTTTTGTAATCAATACTTCATGATCGTTTCTCAGACCGCTATCCAAAGCTCCTATAACCGCTAACGCACCAATCACGAATATCAAAGAAGCCGTAATAAATCCCTGGGCAATCGTCGATTCTTGTTCTGGCTTGGTAAATCGTTGTTCAATCCAGCGGCCGATATACTCTAATTTTTCTTCCAGATGAATAGCCTCTCCAAAGATCGCACCGAAAAGAAGACTCAGCAGAACGACAACGATGTTTTCGGTGTGAAATGCCATTTGCAGCCCAATTAGGATAACGGCCAAGCCGACTCCGCTCATAACCGTTTCTTTAAAGCGCTCGGGAATTTTCGTGAAAAATAACCCAAGCAGCGTGCCTAAAAATATACATGCTCCATTCACTAGTGTTCCGGTTAGTACCATAGCATTCTCTCCATTACTCTTGTTTCACGTGAAACGTTGCTTTATCCATCAATTTTCAAGAAAAAAACCTGGTTTTAGTTACCAGGTTCATGTTTTAGAATCCTTTTCGAACCATTCTAAAATCCGCTCAAGATCTTCATCATTCATAAATTCAATTTCAATTTTTCCTTTCCGTTTTCCTTTATGAATGGAGACACTAGTTCCTAAACGTTCTTTTAAAGTTTCTTCTCTTTCCTTAAGAAAAATATCCTTGTGCTGCTCTTTCGGTTTCTTCTCATTCTTTTGCAGATTGTATTCATAAATTAGCCTCTCTACCTGACGGACATTGAGACCTTCTTTTTCGATCTTAGCTACAACCTGCCTAAGATGATCTCGATTCTTCAGGCTCAAGAGCGCACGCCCATGTCCCATGGACAACATGCCTTCATTCATTTTTTGGATTACCTCTTGGGGCAAAGTTAACAAACGGAGGAAATTGGCGATATGAGATCGGCTTTTCCCTAATCGTTTAGCCAGTTCTTCCTGAGTCAAACCTAATTCTTTCATAAGATTTTGGTAGGCTTTAGCTTCTTCGATCGGAGTAAGATCATCCCGCTGAAGATTCTCTAGTAGAGCAAGCTCCATCATTTGTTCATCCGTGAGCTCACGAGCAACGACAGGGACTTTCACAAGATTGGCAAGTTTTGCAGCACGAAACCTGCGCTCACCGACTACAATCTCATATCCTTTAATGCTTTTTCTCACGATAAGCGGTTGAAGGATCCCATGCTGTTCAATCGACTGTTTCAGCTCGGTGAGAGATTCCTCTTCAAAATACCGTCTAGGCTGATATGGATTGGGGCGACATTCGCTTACATTTACTTCTTGGACTTGTTCCTCATTTGCAGGTTCCATTCCTTGCGGGGCATAATCACCAAGACCTTTACTTAACCCTCTATCCATGGGTTCTCACTTCCTTTGCTAATTGTAAAAGTAGACCTCGGCTCATCAAGAAATCAAATCATAAATTTACGTCTTTACTTAATGGAAGGGTGATAGCTTGAGAGAGATTGTTAGAAGATTCATTCTCAAACACCCGGCCCTTAATCGTATACGATTATTCTATAGATTAAAGAAGAAGCCTTCCCTCTAGTAGAAGGACTCCCTCTTATTTGCTTAAAAAAAGCCCCATCTTTCAAAGCGATCAAGATGGGTAATAAAAACTATGATCTTTTCTTAGGAATCTTGATGGTGATCTGGTAATACTCATCATGGTCTTCTTCATCAGTCTCTAAATCAATGCCTGTATCTGTAACCATATTTAAAGATTGACGAATGGTATTCATGGCAATACGCATATCTTTATTAACGCCTTTAAGAGTAGGTTTCTTTTTCTTCGGTTTTGGATCACTTAATTTCGCAATACGTTCTTCTGTCTGCTTCACATTCAAATGCTTTTCAATGATCTCATCTAAGACTTTTTCCTGTAATTCAGGATCCTTCACAGCAATTAGTGCTCTCGCATGCCTTTCCGTGATCTTTTTATCCATCACCGCTTGTTGAACGGATTCAGGGAGCTTTAATAAGCGGATCTTATTAGCGATCGTAGACTGGCTCTTGCCCAAACGTTGGGCGAGAGCTTCTTGTGTTAAGTCATGGAGTTCAATTAATTTAGCGTAAGCAAGGGCTTCTTCGATAACGGTCAGTTCTTCCCGCTGCAGATTTTCAATCAGAGCAACGGAAGCGGTCTGAGAATCGTTCATATCTCTAATAATGGCAGGTATCGTTTCCCATCCAAGAGACTGGACAGCTCTCCACCTGCGCTCACCAGCAATCAACTCGTATTCTTCATCATTTAACCGACGGAGAACAATCGGCTGAATCATCCCATGCGTATGTATCGTCTGGGCGAGTTCGCTGATCTTCTCGTTGTTAAATATCGCTCGGGGTTGATATCGGTTCGGTTGTACTCGATCAACAGGAACTTGTACAACTTCATCGGGATTATAATCTTCCTCGCTGCTTTGATTTTCCGATTCTGGTTTGTCCCCCAATCCGAACAAACGACCAAAAGGATGTAACACGATCAGACACCACCTTTATACGATCAAGCATACGCTTCTTTCCATTTATTTCAACACTAAAAATTGTGCAATTGAAAAAGCGCCGCAGGCTTTGGGACTGCTGCGCGGACGTATGCCGTTTTAACTCTTCTTTTATTTTATCATATTTATTCTATTAAAAGTATCTTCAAGATTTAAGAATTATCTATTACATTTGTCGAAAAAGCACAGAATTTCCAAAGAAAAAAGTTGTAATTTCAATCATTTAGCGCTTAACACCTTTGACTAAACATGGCAATTTGCGTCGATATCTTTTATATAAACCTATTATTATAGCTTACATCTATCATTCATAACCATCAACCATTCACAGGTTTTTATGCTTATTATAATAAAACCGAAAACATTTAACTTCACGAGCAGGAAATTCAGAGTTTTTGGTGAAAATCTTAAACGGTATACTTATTGGTCAAATTTTTAAGGAGGATGTTTAATGATGCTAAAAATTTTCGCTTTTTCTCACTCAAAAGCAGGGGTGAAAGCAATTTAATTTTTGATGAGCTTTAACTCCTGCACTCATTCGGATACTAATGCAGGAGGATATGAATTTTGAAAAAAGAAACATTAGCTGCACATAACATTCGTTATTTATTTTGGGCGGAACTATTCGGAAGCGTCCGTTTTATTCAGCCTGTCCTTACTTTGTTTTATTTTGCACGAGGATTGGATGAATCCACTATTCTCATCGTTATGATGTTTTTTAGTATCGGAGTTCTGGCCGGGGAAATCCCCACAGGTGTATTTGCTGATCGTTACGGTGCTAAACAGGCTTTCCTAGTCGGAGCGTTGCTTGCTTTGATTAGTCACTCCCTATTATTCATCGCATTTGAACCGTGGGTATTTTTCTTAAGCTCCTTTTTAACAGGGTTTGCTGCCACCTTTTTCAGTGGAGCCGATGAAGCTTTAATTTATGAGTCATTAAAGCTGTCAGGCGAAGAAGGATATATGGATAAAGCGATGGGGCAAATCAGTTCAGCAAAATTTATCGTTTCCATCGTAGCTGTCATTGTTGGTGCTTTGTTAGCCAAAGATTTAACCGAACCTCAATTCCGGTTACTGATTCTGCTCAGCATCCTTTTCATGATGGTTCAGGTCGTATTACTGTTATTCATTAAAAATCCTCCTAATCAAGGGGGATTCGAACAACCGATGGTGAAACAGATTGTTGATGGGCTGAAAGCAATCAGACATACACCTCAAGTGTTGTGGATGTTCATTAATATATCGTTGGTCTTCATCCCAGCCACAGCGATTTTTGAGAAATTCGATCAGAAGCTTATGGTTGATGCTGGTCTCCCTGTCTATTCAATAGGGGTGGTTTATGCTGTCGCAGCGCTCATTGGTTTTTCAGCCTCCCGTTCGATCGGTTGGATGACAGAGAGAATCAATCGCGTATCTCTATTGTTCCTGACTGGAATGTTAGCGACAGGGGGCCTTTTTATAGTTGCCCTTTTCGATACCTACTTATGGGTGGTTTTTGGGGTACTACTTGTTCTTAAACTTGTCAGTGCCATTCGCTATCCTGTCTATTCACAGCTTTCCAACGATGTTATTCCATCGAATGTCAGAGCCACCACAATCTCGTTATTATCGATATTGGACTCTGGATTCGATTTGATTATTTTTACAACCGTCAGCGGAATTGCCTTAGGCGGTTTCACACCTATGTTTTTGGCTTGTGCAGGAATAGCACTCGTGGGCACCTTGATTCCGATAAAAGTAAAAGGTTAAAAACGAAAGCCGCCTGTCTATGCAGGCGGCTTATTTATGAGCATTTACTCTATATTGTTTTGAAGCAACACAAAATCTTCTCTAACCATACCGTAGACATCAATATCTTTAAATTCTCCCCAATGCAGCATATCTTTTTTTAATGTACCTTCGTAACTCAGTCCGGCTTTTTGCATCACTTTTGAGGAAGCAGAGTTCTCTGTCATAGCCCCTGCCCAGATGCGTTCGAGATTTAATTCTTCAAATCCGTAACGTACCACACGTATAGCCGCTTCAGAAGCGTAGCCTTTTCCCCAGTAAGGCTTTCCAACCCAATAAGCCAGTTCACCTTTTTGGTGTTTTTGGTTGACCCTGAGAGTCATAGTCCCAATCAACTGTTTTGTTTCCTTACAAATCATAGCTAGAGGGTAAGCTGTCCCTCTATCCAGCCATTCTTTATGTAGTCCAATCCATTCCTCAGCATCTTTAATGGTATAAGGATGGGGGACGAAGGTCGTTGCCGCAACTTCCCATTCTCCTGCCAGTTCAGCAACTTGTTTAGCATATGACATTTCATAAGGTGCTAGTTGAAGTCTATCCGTTTCCAATTTCAATTCCATCAGCACTCCCCTTTTTACTGATAATTCCTTTTATTCTTACATACATCTGCATCCTTTTGAAGATGTATCCTTAATAAAGTTGGGTAAGTTGCTTAGATTGCGTTGATTTCGAATTCTCACGTTCCTCCTATTCCTGAGGGCTCAGTTTTAAGACTTTCTGGGGTCATTTACTTAATTTAGAGTAGGATACGCTGGAAAATGACTCGCTTTCATACGGGGGAACTGGCAAGCCTCCTCCTTCGCTGCACTTTTTGTGGGGTCTGGCCAAGCTTCTTTCCTTTTGTAATAATTCCTGACTTTTGTGGAAAAATGAGCACAAATAAGTGTAGCGTGTCGATCACTCAATAGGGTGGAGCATATCGTTATGCAATATAAAGAGAAAGCAGGTGTTGGAATGGATCTCAATCAAGATAACTATCGCGCAGGCGATATCGTTTATGTGATTTACCGGAACCCTCACACATATGACGTGGCCAACGTTCAGGAAGCTGCCGTAGTCAATAACCCTGAAGCACCAGGAGAACTGGCATTATTTTTATACGAAACCTATTTTCCACTGGATTCAAACATTGCCGTATACGCGTCAGAAGGAGAGGCTGAGCGTGCTTATCACGATGTGTTTGGCAGTCCGGATACGGAGGGACATCAGCTGTGGTAAAACCATTTATGCCCGAGTTAGTCTACATTGAACCCAGAGCCTTGGAGTATCCCTTAGGCCGTGAATTAAAAGAAAAGTTCGAGGATATGGGAATTGAGATTCGAGAAACGACCTCTCACAACCAGGTTCGAAACCTGCCAGGGGAGAATGATTTTCAAAAATACCGGATGGCAAAGTCCACATTAGTGGTCGGTGTAAGAAAAACGTTGAAATTTGACACCTCAAAACCCTCGGCTGAGTATGCCATCCCGCTTGCTACTGGATGTATGGGCCACTGTCATTACTGTTACTTACAAACAACCATGGGAAGTAAGCCGTATATCCGGACTTACGTGAATGTCGACGAGGTTTTTGATGCAGCGGAACAATATATGAAAGAACGCATGCCAGAGGAAACCAGATTCGAGGCTTCCTGTACATCAGATATTGTCGGTGTCGACCACCTGACTCACACATTAAAGCGGGCTATCGAATATTTTGGAGAGTCCGAACATGGGCGCCTTCGCTTTGTTACGAAGTTTGCTTATGTCGATCATTTGCTTGATGCTAAGCATAATGGCCGGACTCGCTTTCGTTTCAGCATGAACGCGGACTACGTCATCAAATACTTGGAACCAGGTACTTCACGGTTGGATGAACGAATCGAAGCGGCTGTAAAAGTTGCGGAAGCCGGTTATCCTTTAGGATTTATTGTAGCTCCCATTTATCTTTATGACGACTGGAAAGAAGGCTATCGAATCCTATTTGAAAAGTTGCATGATCAGCTACCTGACCATGCAACAAAGGATTTGACTTTTGAGCTGATCCAGCACCGTTTTACAAAACCAGCAAAACGAGTCATTCAAAAAAATTATCCTATGACAAAATTAGAAATGGATGAAGAAAAACGCAAGTACAAATGGGGACGCTACGGAATCGGGAAATATGTCTATCAAAAAGACGAGCAAGAAGAAATGAAGACAACCCTCGGTGGCTACATTAACCAATACTTCCCTGAAGCTCAGCTCGAGTATTTCACTTAAGTGTATCCCTTTCCTCCACAGTTTGTGGTTGGAAAGGGATGTTTAGCATTTAAATGTATTTATGTACGCATTCTCGGAATTTGATGAATCCATTTTTCTCATAGAACCTTTTCGCTTCTTGATTATCGATCCAATAGTCCACCTCAATTTCACTTGCGCTATGAGTTTCCCCCAGTCTTTCAACCGCCTTCATGAGGTGCTGTCCGCAGCCTCTTTTTCGATACCCTTCCTCTACACTGATTTGATGAACATAAATGGACGTATAAGCTTTTTTAAAAGGATTTTCAGAATGCTTTCTTATCTCCACCCAGCTATACCCTCTTGCTTCCCCTTCTGCTTCTAACACAAAGAACACAAACTGAGGATGATTGACCATATTCTCAAAAAAGCCTTTCACTTGCTCATAATTATACGGCTTGAAATATGTCGGATAAAGTTCGACATGAAGTTTATGAACATGCTTATTCAGCTCAGCAATCAGAGCACAATCTTTTGTTTCTCTAACCCTCATACTTAAGTCCCCTTTTTTATCTATTATGTACCTAACCTCTCTCTTTGATCAGTATATAAGAGAACACTGTCTGTTTCATTTTTTCCTATATGTGGAATAACCCTTACATATTTTCAAATCAATCAAGGAGGTAAACACATCATGGACCGAATGAATAGACAAACCCAAGGACAAAAAGGTCAAGAACAAGCCCGTCAGCCTGGCGTGGAAGCTGAAATGGACCCACGCCCGCTTCAAGCCGATGAAGATTATCAAAGCGGTAATAAATTGCAAGGTAAAGTAGCTCTAATCACTGGAGGAGACAGCGGGATTGGTCGCTCTGTTGCCATTGGATATGCGAAAGAAGGCGCTGATGTTGCTATTTCCTATTTGGAAGAGCATGAAGATGCAGAACTGACTAAGAAAAAAGTTGAAGAACAAGGAAGACGTGCCATCTTGCTATCTGGTGATGTAGGGGAAGAATCCGTGTGTAAGGAAGCCGTTGATCGTACAGTCAATGAGCTGGGACAACTTGATATTCTAGTTAATAATGCGGCTGAACAGCACCCTACTGATGACATTATGAACATCTCTACTGAGCAGTGGGAACAGACATTCAAGACAAACATTCATTCCATGTTTTATTTAACAAAAGCAGCCCTCCCTCATATGAAAAAAGGAAGTTCCATTATTAATACTGCTTCCGTGAACCCTTATATTGGAAATGAGCACCTTGTTGATTACACTACTACAAAGGGAGCAGTTGTCGCTTTCACACGTTCGATGGCAAAGCAATTAGTTGGTAAAGGGATTCGCGTAAACGGGATAGCACCAGGACCGATTTGGACACCATTAATTCCGTCCACTTTCGGTGAAGAAAAAGTAGAACAGTTTGGCACGAACACACCTATGGGACGTCCAGGACAGCCTGTTGAGCATGTTGGAAGCTATGTGTTGCTTGCTTCTGATGATTCCACATATATCACCGGGCAATTCATTCATATCAATGGAGGAATGTATACTTCTAGCTAAAGGGTTATGACTTGCAATTCTTCTTTCCCCTTTACAAAATAAGAAGGAGAAAGGAGCCCCGCTTATGCCTGAAGGTCCAGAAATCCGGCGTGCCGCTGATCAAGTAGAAAAAGCGGCAGCCAACCGCCCTATATTAGAGATTTCATTTGCTTTTGAACATCTAAAAGATTATGAAGAAGCGTTTCGTGGATCGAAAATAAAAAAAGTCGATACAAAAGGAAAAGCCATGCTCATTCGGTTTAATAATGGCTATACAATCTACTCTCATAATCAGCTTTATGGCAAATGGTACGTCAGAAATGCTTACAATTATCCTAAAACGAATCGGCAGCTCAGGCTTGCGATTCACAATGAAAAGAAATCAGCTTTGTTGTATAGCGCATCTGATATAGAAGTGCTAAGGGATGAGGAAGTGCTTGAGCACCCGTTCATTGCAAAAGTCGGTCCAGATCTGTTGAATGATTCTGTATCGCCCGGCGATTTAGTCGAACGGTTCAAAGAAAGACGGTTCCACCGTAGAAAATGGACTTCACTTTTACTCGATCAGGCTTTTATTGCCGGTATCGGTAATTACTTACGCAGTGAAATTCTATTTGTCGGAGGCGTCCATCCTGATAAACGACCGATGGATTGCAGTGAGGAACAGCTGAAGAAAATGGCTGAAGCCTGTGTTGAATTAATGTGGCGTTCCTACGAAACTAAAGGCATTACCAATGATCTTGAACTTGCTAAAAAGCTGAAAGCACAAGGAGCAAAAAGGTATGAATATCGGCATTGGGTATTTAATCGTGCAGGGCAGCCGTGCCGCATAGATGGTACGGAGATTATTAAATTCAAAGCAGGATCAAGACGATGTTATTACTGTCCGACATGCCAAAAATGATCCCGACCCACGACAAACGTGGTTCGGGATCATTTTATGTTTTCTGTCATAATAGATTTCAGATTATGTTTACTTATAGAAGATGTGTCGCGCTTCTACAAACTCATCTGTAAATTCAAGCATTCCAAAAGAATGATAAGGAAGCTTCCGCTTTGCGGTTGCGGAGCCAGGATTAAACAACAGCTGGTTTTTGAAATACCTTAAGAGCGGAATATGTGAATGACCGAACAAAATAATGTCTACATCATCTTCTTTAAAGACTTCAATCGCACGTTTTTCAGTTGTTTTCTTTTCTCCATGTCCGTGGACAATACCGATTTTGTGATTTTCCACCTCTATGACTTGTTTATGCGGCAGAATGTCTTTTATATCATCTCCATCAACATTCCCATAAACGCCATAAACAGGGGCAAAAATGCTTAGTTCATCGTAAACTTCAGGAATACTCCAATCTCCTGCATGAATGATCAGATCTGCGGAAGAAAGTTCAATAATCAGTCGTTTAGGAAGTTCGACTTCTTTTTTGGATATATGGGTATCCGATATGACGAGTACTTTCATGTAATATCCTTCCTCTCTAAATCATTTCCCGGGAAATCATAAGATTATATTTATCGTAAGTCCCTTTCATCAAAAATAAAACCCCTGATTCAGCGGAATTCAGGGGTTACGTCCTTATTGGATCGGTGATTTGTTTGGTGTACCAGCTTTACGCGGGTACTTCTTCGGTGTTTTTCTGCGTTTCTCAATGATTGCTATATTACGTTCACTATTTTCTTCAGGTAAATCAAACGTGTAAGTGTCGACAACTTCGCCGCCGACTGTTTGGATCGCTACAACCGCCTCTTCCATTTCTTCACTCAAGTTAGGTCCTTTCATCGCCATAAAATGGCCTCCTTTGGTTGTCAAAGGCAGACACAGCTCACTTAGGACGGACATACGGGCGACTGCCCGTGCCATCACTAAGTCATACCCTTCGCGGAACTTCTCGTTTTTTCCGAAGTTTTCGGCACGATCATGATAGAATGCGACATCATCAAGTTCCAACTCATGAGCTAAGTGATTCAAAAATGTGATTCTCTTCTTCAACGAATCGACAATTGTCACTTTTAGTTGTGGAAAAGCGATTTTCAAAGGTAAACTTGGAAAACCAGCACCCGCTCCGACATCACAGATACGGAGGGGACGGTCAAAATCATAATAGAAAGCGGCCGTCAGTGAATCATAAAAGTGCTTAAGATATACACCCTCTTGATCGGTGATGGCAGTCAAATTCATCTTCTCGTTCCACTCGACAAGAATTTTAAAGTATCTCTGAAACTGATGCTGCTGCTTTTCATTTAACTCTATTCCTTGCTCTTGTAACGATTTTAGGAAGGTGTTCTTATCCATAAGTCCATCCTTTCATATTATTCACCTGCCACGCGGGCGATTTTTCCTTGTTCAATATACACTAGCAGGATTGATACATCGGCCGGATTGACCCCCGATACGCGAGATGCCTGCCCTACAGACAACGGGCGCACCTCTTTCAAACGGTCGCGGGCTTCTGTCGCGAGTCCGTTGATCGCATCGTAATCGATATCTTCTGGAATTTTCTTTTCCTCCATCTTCTTCATACGATCGATTTGTTCAAGGGCTTTTTTAATATAACCACTGTACTTCACTTGAATTTCAACTTGTTCTTTCACGTCTTCTGGAAGTGTGATTTCACTTGGAGTCAGACGCTCGATATGCTCATATTTCATTTCCGGACGTTTCAGTAAGTCTGTAGCACGAACAGCATCCTTTAATTTGGATCCACCTGCTTCTTCAATGACCGATTGGACTTCTTCTGTTTCCTTCAAAATGACACCGTCGAGACGCTTCTTCTCTTCTTCGATTAAGCGTTGTTTCTCTTTGAAACGCTTGTAGCGTTCTTCAGGAATTACGCCTAATTGATAGCCGATTTCTGTGAGGCGTAAGTCCGCATTGTCATGACGAAGCATCAGACGGAATTCGGCACGGGATGTCAGTAAGCGATACGGTTCACTTGTTCCTTTTGTGACCAGATCGTCAATCATAACGCCGATATACCCTTGAGATCGGTCAAGCACCAATGGTTCTAAATCAAGCGCCTTAGCTGCAGCATTGATTCCTGCCATTAGGCCTTGCCCAGCCGCTTCTTCATAGCCAGAAGTACCATTCAGCTGACCTGCTGTGTACAAGCCAGAGATTTTCTTCGTTTCAAGAGTCGGCCACAATTGGGTCGGAATGACGGAATCATATTCGATCGCATATCCGGCACGCATGATTTCTGCTTTTTCAAGTCCAGGAACCGTACGCATCATTTCGTGTTGTACGTACTCCGGAAGTGACGTCGACAGTCCCTGTACGTACACCTCTTCTGTGTCACGACCTTCTGGCTCTAGGAAGATTTGGTGACGAGGTTTATCGTTGAAGCGCACAATTTTATCTTCAATGGATGGACAATAACGTGGTCCAGTACCTCGGACTGCTCCTGAATACATCGCTGAAAGTGTTAAATTTTCGTCAATGATGCGATGTGTTTCTTCATTCGTGTACGTCAGCCAGCACGGAATCTGGTCTGTAATATATTCTGTTGTTTCATACGAGAAAGAGCGCGGCTCCTCTTCGCCTGGCTGAATTTCAGTTTTCGAATAGTCAACCGTATGGCTGTTTACACGCATGGGTGTTCCAGTCTTGAAGCGTACCATTTCAATACCCAGTTCTTCTAGCTGCTCAGATAAAGAAACAGTGGAGCGTTGGTTGTTTGGTCCACTTTCATAAGACAAATCTCCAATCAAGACGCGTCCGCGCATGAAAGTCCCTGTTGTAACGATGACGGTCGGAGCATAGTAAGCCGCTTTCGTTTCCGTTACGACACCTTTTACTTCATCGTCTTCGACAAGGATTTTTTCGACCATTCCTTGTTTAAGTGTCAGGTTTTTCTGGTTTTCAAGGACACGTTTCATTTCTTTGATATATAAAGGTTTGTCTGCTTGCGCACGCAAAGCACGTACAGCGGGTCCTTTTCTTGTATTCAGAAGACGCATTTGGATATGAGTTTTGTCGATCACTCGTCCCATGGCACCGCCCAGGGCGTCAACTTCGCGAACAACGATTCCTTTGGCCGGCCCACCGATAGACGGGTTACACGGCATAAACGCAACCAGATCGAGGTTGAGTGTAAGCATTAGTGTTTTTGCGCCGCGTCTTGCTGCGGCTAATCCTGCTTCAACCCCTGCATGACCGGCACCAATTACAATTACATCATAATGCCCTGCATCATAAGTCATTTAGGTTGTCTCTCCTTTATTCATACTTATTTTCCATAATCCATTCATCCATACTTTTACTTTCCAAGACAGAACTGTGAGAACAGCTGATCGATTAAACTCTCGTGAACCGTATCGCCGACAATTTCACCAAGGATTTCCCACGTTCTCGTTACATCAATTTGAACGACATCCAATGGTACTCCCATTTCCATACCGTTTTGGGCGTCTTCCAGTGCATGTTTCGCTTGTTTCAGCAGCTGAACGTGGCGGACGTTCGACACATAGGTCATGTCTCCTGCATCCAGATCTCCTTCAAAGAACGTGTTGGCAATCGCTTGCTCGAGTTGATCGATGCCTTCTTCTTTAATCAAAGCGGTAGAGATAACCGGATGATCACCGGCTAGTTTCCTGACTCGCTCAACATCCAATTTAGGTTCCAAGTCCATTTTGTTAACTATAACGATGACGTTCATATCGTTTATGGCTTCAAAGAGCTTTTCGTCTTCTTCATTAAGCTCATCCCCGTAGTTTAACACAAAAAGAATGAGATCTGCTTCTTTTAATACTTGTCTTGAGCGTTCCACACCAATCCGCTCGACAATATCCTCTGTTTCACGGATTCCTGCTGTATCGATCAGTCTTAATGGAACACCCCTGACATTGACGTATTCTTCAATAACATCCCGGGTTGTACCAGGCACTTCTGTTACGATCGCTTTATTTTCATGCACAAGAGCGTTCATTAAAGAAGACTTTCCAACATTCGGACGGCCGATAATCGCTGTCCCTAAACCTTCGCGCAGAATTTTTCCTTGTCGAGCCGTTTCTAAAAGCTTAGACACCTCATCGTGGACCTCTTTCGTTTTTTGCTCCATCATTTCGTGGGACATCTCTTCGACATCATCATATTCAGGATAATCGATATTCACTTCCACATGGGCTAACGTCTCTAGCAGTTTCTGACGTAAATTCTGGATCAATTTCGACAAGCGCCCATCCATTTGTTTCAATGCTACGTTCATAGCTCTGTCGGTTTTTGCACGAATGAGATCCATTACAGCCTCCGCCTGAGACAGGTCGATTCGTCCATTCATAAAGGCTCTTTTTGTAAATTCCCCTGGTTCAGCAAGACGTGCTCCGCTCACGAGTACAATTTCAAGCACACGATTTACAGAGACGAGTCCACCGTGACAATTGATTTCAACAATATCTTCTCTTGTAAAAGTTTTCGGTGCTCGCATGACGGAGACCATCACTTCCTCCGCCATTTCTCCCGTTTCAGGGTCGATAATTTTTCCGTAATGCATCGTGTGGGAATTTACCTGGTTCAGATCTTTCCCTTGAAATAGGTTAGCTGAAATAGAGACAGCCTCTGGACCACTCAATCGAACTATAGCGATAGCCCCTTCTCCCATCGGGGTCGAAATGGCAGTTATCGTATCGGTTTCCACACGCGCTCACCTCCTTGGTTTCCTTAAATTTATTGTTATCCACAAGCGTATAATTATAGTAGTCACTAACTTAATAGAATACCACACACCCGTGTGTATTGAAAAGATATCAACATGTTTTTTAAATGATTCTTCTCTTCCCATTATCCACATGTGAATAACTCTATATTCACTTCCCAAAAGAAAGAGAAGAACACAAAAAAGTACTTCTGCCAGGAGACTGACAGAAGTACTTTTTTAATCTTTAGGAAGGACGGATGACCACATGTCTTCTTGGATCATTGCCATCTGAGTCCGTTTCCACTTTTTTGTGATTTTGCAAAGCGGTATGAATGATCTTTCTTTCATACGATGGCATGGGCTCAAGTTTGACTTCTCTACCTGTACGAACTGCTTTTTCCGCTAAACGGCGAGCTAAGTTCTCTAAGGTTTCTTTACGTCTTCCTCGATAACCTTCCGCATCTAACATCACCGTATAAAATTGGTCGGATTCACGGTTGACTACAAGCTGAGCCAAGTATTGCAAAGAATTTAATGTTTGTCCGCGTTTTCCAATGAGTATGGCAATTTTCTCGCCTTCCAACTCCATGGAAATATCACGATTGTTTACTTCTGTTTTTACTTGAACAGGAGCACCCATTTGTTCTGCTACTTCTAAGATGAATGATTCGGCATCCTGCACTGGATTTTTCTTAATGGAAACTTTAACGATCGCAGGCTTTGTACCAAAGCCAAGAAACCCTTTTTTTCCTTCATCAATGACATCGACATCGACTTGGTCCTTTGATGATTGCAGTTGTTCTAGTGCTGATTGGACCGCTTCTTCAACTGTAGTTCCAGTAGCAGTTATTTGCTTCACTCGCTTGCTCCTCCCGTCGCATCTTTCATCATAGGTTTACGGATGAAAATGGTTTGAAGAATCATAACGATGTTACCGACAATCCAGTACAGCGCAAGAGCTGATGGGAAGAAGAACGCAAATGTACCGATCATAAGCGGCATGATGTAAAGCATCATTTGCATTTGCGGGTTTTGTGCTGCTGCTCCGCCTGCCATCATAAGTTTTTGCTGTAGGAATGTCGTTGCAGCCGTTAATATCGCTAAGAACGGATCTGCTGAACCTAATTCTAACCATAAGAAATTGTGAGTTTCAATTTCCTTCGTTCTCATAATTGCATGATAGAAACCAATTAAAATCGGCATTTGAACAATAATTGGTAAACATCCAGCCAGTGGATTGACGCCATGCTTTTGGAAAAGCTGCATGGTTTCTTGTTGAAGTTTTTGTTGAGTCTGCGCATCTTTTGAAGAGTATTTTTCACGAAGCTCTTTTAATTCAGGCTGAATGTCTTGCATCGCCTTTGAACTTTTCAACTGTTTTACGTTCAACGGCAGCAATAGTACACGGATAATAATCGTAACAATAATAATAGCTAATCCGTAACTTCCACCCGTTACATCAGCGAAAAACAACAACGTCTTTGACAATGGATATACTATATATTCATTCCAAAATCCTGTGCTATCCGAGGTGATATCCTCATTGACCTGGGTACACCCGGATAGGAACGTAAGCACACCTGCCATAGCAAGCAGTGCTATCATCTTATTACGCAACGTTCCTTCCTCCTTACTTGAACACTACTCATTCCATTATTCTATCATTTTTCAACTGCTTCCTGCATTTTTCCTTCACAGTGTAGCATTATTTTTCAAAAATTTCTTATATGATTTGATTCATTTTTTCTTATTCAATAGCTTCGACCTTGATAACACATGGGTCAAGCTTCGTTTCGTTTCATGAAAATTCATTTGATTGGTTGGTTTTCTAGCAATGATGACATAATCATAATGAGGATGGATCTGGTCCTCCAGCTCATGAAAGGCTTGCCTTAAATACCGTTTCACCTGGTTACGAACGACTGCTGGTCCGATTTTCTTGCTGACAGACAAGCCAATTCGAAAATGGTTCTGATCACTTTTCTTTAAGTAATAGAGGACCAGCTGCCTGTTCGCAAAAGACTCTCCATGCTTAAACACTTTCTGAAAATCTTCATTTTTCTTAATCCGATAAGCTTTCTTCATGTTAAAGATCCACCCTGCTTAGAAAATCTTCTTAATACTAGAAAAAAGACCACTGATTGTTTTCAGTGGCCTATGCTGATAAAACTTTTCTTCCTTTACTACGGCGGCGTGCTAGAACTTTACGACCGTTCTTAGAACTCATACGCGCACGGAAGCCGTGTACTTTTTTACGCTTACGGTTATTTGGTTGAAATGTGCGTTTCATTATATATACACCTCCTGAGGTAAAATCCTTTAAATACACATCTAAAAGGCAGTCCCGATAATTATAATAAATCCTCGTATTTATGTCAATGTTCTTTTCTTTATCTCCTTGGATCCCCACCACAACCTCAAATCCGTTATATAACAGAATCTGTACTATAACAATGCGGTCCATAAATAAAAAAACTTGCACGATTGAGCCGAAATTGCGAACATACACAAGTGCTGTGAATAATTTTTTCGGGACAAAACGACTGTCCACAGCAAATATCGACACGTTAATCACAAAATATAGTGATGTGGATACCAACTGTCTACAAGCTGTTGTGATTGTGGATAAGTTCCCATGAACCATTGCAACTCTAGTTTTTATCTGGTATTATATTTGTGTTTAACCGTGAATTACTTCTGGATCGGTAAAATGTTTTCCACAGGTTGTGGATAACGTGTGGACATTTATTAACACAATTGTTTATGCGTTTATACACAGAATTGTGGACAATGAAAATAACAATCTAGAAAACTAGTGAAATCAATATTTATTCATCCACATGATTTGGGAGTATTCGACATTCATACACTTATACAAACCTTATACGAACGCCTTTCGATCCTTTTGCACCGTTCGACAAAGAGAACGAAAGGTTTTTTTGTTTTCCATTCAAAGAGAAAGGGGTGAAATATTTGGAGAACATCCACGAGCTTTGGGATAATACGTTGGAAAAAATTAAAGAAAAAATCAGTAAGCCAAGCTTTGAAACTTGGTTGAAAGCAACAAAAGCAGATTCTTTGAGCGAAAACACCCTAACGATTGTAGCTCCAAATGAATTCGCCAGAGATTGGCTAGAAAATCAATATGAAAGGTTGATTACGGAGACCTTATATGAAGTGACAGGGGCTGAATTAACCGCGAGATTCGTTATTCCTGAAACAAAGGATGAGTCCTTGGATGATGTGAAACTGTCTTCAAAGAAAGTGCCGGATGTAAAAAATAACGGTAACGAAGAATCACCACAGAGCATGTTGAATTCCAAATATACTTTTGACACGTTTGTTATCGGATCAGGCAATCGATTCGCCCATGCTGCATCTCTCGCAGTAGCTGAAGCACCGGCAAAAGCCTATAATCCTTTATTCATCTATGGGGGAGTAGGATTAGGAAAAACCCACTTAATGCACGCCATTGGTCATTATGTGCTGGATCATAATCCGAATGCGAAGGTGGTTTATCTTTCATCAGAAAAATTCACTAATGAATTCATTAATTCAATTCGTGACAATAAAGCCGTCAATTTCCGTAATAAATACAGAAGTGTAGACGTGCTTCTTATAGATGACATCCAATTCCTTGCAGGAAAAGAACAAACCCAGGAAGAGTTTTTCCATACGTTCAACACATTGCATGAAGAAAGCAAACAAATCGTCATCTCCAGTGACCGTCCACCAAAGGAGATCCCGACTCTTGAAGACCGGTTACGTTCTCGGTTCGAATGGGGCTTAATCACGGACATTACGCCTCCGGATCTCGAAACAAGGATTGCGATTCTTAGGAAAAAAGCAAAAGCAGAAGGTTTGGATATACCGAATGAAGTGATGCTCTATATCGCTAATCAAATTGATACCAACATTCGTGAACTGGAAGGAGCGCTCATTCGCGTCGTTGCTTACTCCTCTTTAATTAATCGTGATATCAATGCTTCTTTAGCAGCTGAAGCACTGAAAGATATCATCCCAAGTTCCAAGCCTAAAGTGATCACTATCGAAGCCATCCAGGAAATGGTTGGAGAAAAATATAATGTGAGACTGGAAGATTTTCCAGCTAAGAAGAGGACAAAATCTGTAGCTTTTCCACGTCAGATTGCGATGTATTTATCTAGAGAGCTGACGGACTTTTCCCTGCCAAAAATCGGAGAAGAGTTCGGAGGACGAGATCATACAACCGTCATTCACGCCCATGAAAAAATATCGAAAATGATTGCCAATGATCAGCAGCTCCAAAAAGAACTTGATGAAATAAGAGAGCAGCTGAAGCATTAACTGGATAATGTGTATAACTGGACCACACCCATCAACAGACTGTCCACATGTGGATAAACTTAGTTTGATAAGGTCAATGGCGGTTATCCACAAATCCACACCCTATACTATTACTATTACGGTTTTATAATATAAAAATATAATTAATATATGCTCAGTAGGAGGAGTGTATTCATGAAATTTATCATCCAGCGAGATCAATTGATCAATAGCGTCCAAAATGTCATGAAGGCTATTTCATCGAGAACGACGATTCCTATATTGACTGGAATGAAAATTGAAGCGACTGCAGAAGGAATTAAATTGACCGGAAGCGATTCTGACATCTCTATCGAATCTTTTATTCCTCAAGAAGAAGATGGCATTGTTTATGTGGAAAATATTGAACCGGGTAGTATTGTACTCCAAGCTAAATATTTCCCTGATATTGTCCGTAAACTTCCTCAGAACACGGTAGAAATCGAAAGTGATAATCACAGAAACGTAACCATTCGTTCTGGAAATGCTGAATTCCACTTGAATGGACAGGATCCAGAAGAATACCCTCAGCTGCCTCAGTTACATACAGAGGACAGCTTTGAAATGCCGATCGATTTATTAAAAAACTTGATTCGTCAAACGGTATTTGCTGTTTCGACTTCTGAAACTAGGCCGATTTTGACAGGGGTTCATGTCCGGATGGAAGAAGGAGAGCTTGAGTTTATCGCGACGGATAGTCATCGCTTGGCTTCTCGGAAGATTCCGTTGGCACAAACCGAAAATAAAGCACTTCCTTCCGTTGTAATTCCAGGTAAAAGCTTGACCGAATTGAACAAGATTTTGGATGACTCTGAAGATTCAATTGAAGTAAGCGTTACGGAAAACCAAGTGTTATTCCGGACGAAGCATTTATATTTCTTATCAAGATTGTTGGATGGAAACTATCCTGAAACCTCTCGTCTTATTCCTGAACAAAGTAAGACGATCGTTAAAATCGATACGAAAGAATTGCTTCAGTCTGTCGATCGAGCTTCGCTTCTTGCGAAAGAGAACCGCAATAATGTCGTACGCCTAGTAACAAAAGAAAACAATCATTTAGAAATTACAGGGAATTCCCCGGAAGTGGGAAATGTGGTGGAAGATGTTCTCGCTGACGATGTAGAAGGAGAGGAATTGAAAATCTCCTTTAGTGCAAAATATATGATGGATGCGTTAAAAGCTGTGGATTATGATCAAGTAAAAGTTGAATTTACAGGAGCGATGCGTCCATTTTTAATCCGTCCTGTGGATGATGAACAAATTTTACAATTGATCTTGCCTGTAAGAACGTATTAATTAACATGTGAATTTTTTAATAATAGGGTGCTGTTAGACGATAACAGCACCCTATTTTTTTCTTAAAACCTTTAAAAGGGCTTGGACTTTTCTTACACCTTCATCTTTAGTAAAATAGATAGAAGGTGAATCCATAAAATAGGGTGAATGATATGAGCGAACGTATTGAAATCTCAACTGAATACATTCCTTTGGGTCAGTTTCTAAAATTGGCGAATGTTGTCGAATCAGGTGGAATGGTAAAGATTTTCCTTAGCGAATTCGATGTTTTCGTAAATGGCGAGCTAGAAAATCGCAGGGGCCGTAAGCTTTACCTGGGAGATACGGTAGAAATCGAAGAATTCGGCGTATTTGAAGTCGTCCGGGAAGAATAGCCGGAAGGAAATATATGTATATACATGAATTGTCGCTGCGATCATTTCGCAACTATGATCAGTTATCGCTGACATTCGACCATAAGATCAATGTCATTATTGGTGAAAACGCCCAGGGAAAGACCAATTTGATGGAAGCGATCTACGTATTGGCTTTTACGAGATCCCACCGGACACCGCGTGACAAAGAGTTGATACAATGGGATCAAGAGTATGGTAAAATAAAAGGGAGTATTTATAAACGGAATCGTCGTTTTCCTTTAGAAATTATTGTTTCCAATAAAGGGAAAAAAGCGAAGTTAAATCATATTGAACAAAAGCGTCTGAGTGATTACATCGGAGCTTTAAATGTGGTCATGTTTGCACCTGAGGACCTCAACTTAGTCAAAGGGAGTCCTCAGGTGCGTCGTCGGTTTATTGACATGGAAATTGGCCAGATTCAGCCTGCGTATATTTATCACTTAGGACAGTATCAAAAAATTCTTCGGCAGCGAAATCATTTATTGAAAGAGCTGCAGCGTAAACCGAATGCCGATCGGACGATGTTAGGCGTCATGACCGATCAGCTTATTGAACATGCCGTCACCATCATTGAACGCCGTTTCAAGTTTATGCAGCTGCTTAGATCTTGGGCTATTCCGATTCATGAAGGCATTAGCCGACAGCTGGAAAAGCTCGAAATTTCATATGATGCAAGTGTTAAAGTATCAGAGGATATGAATTTGGAAAGAATAAAGAGTATCTATGAGGAAAAATTTTCCGATATTGAAACGAAAGAAATCGAGAGAGGAACGACACTTGCCGGACCGCACAGGGATGACCTTGTATTCTATGTCAACGGTAAGGATGTACAAACCTATGGTTCGCAGGGCCAGCAAAGAACAACAGCTCTTTCTTTGAAACTGGCTGAAATCGAACTGATTCATAGTGAAGTAGGAGAGTATCCGATTCTTCTATTGGACGATGTATTGAGTGAGTTGGATGACTTCAGGCAATCTCATTTACTTCATACGATTCAAGGGAAGGTGCAGACGTTCGTCTCGACGACTAGTATAGATGGAATCGAGCATGAAGCGCTCGAAGAGGCAGAAATTTTTCAGGTTAAGGAAGGAACAATCGAAGTCAAGAAATGAGGTGGCAAATTGTTCATTCATATCGGTGATGATAACGTCATCCAATCGAAAGATGTCGTCGCGATCATTGATCATAGTTTAGTATCCTCTTCTTCAATCATAGAGGAAATGATTTTCAACCAACGAAAAAATAGACAAGTGGTAGAAACAGAAGATAATCAGGCGAAGTCCATCGTGATTACCGAAGGTTTCATCTACTTCAGTCCACTTTCTGTTTTCACATTGAAGAAACGAGCCAATATGAAGACCACATTGAACAAGCTTGAGGACTTCTCTGAAGAGACAGAAGGCTGAACGGTGATATTTCGTTAAAGATTTAAAGACAAACCACTTGAGAAATGTAGGTGAGTACCATGAAGGAAGATATTATTCAAGATCAACAGTCCTATGATGAAAGTCAAATACAGGTACTAGAGGGTCTGGAAGCTGTCCGTAAACGACCTGGGATGTATATCGGTTCTACAAACGAGAAAGGATTGCATCACCTGGTATGGGAAATTGTTGATAACAGTATTGATGAAGCAATGGCCGGTTTTTGCGATCATATTCAAGTGACGATCGAAGAAGATAACAGTATTACCGTTATCGATAATGGGCGCGGAATTCCTGTAGGGATTCAGGAAAAAACAGGACGTCCGGCCGTAGAAGTTATCATGACGGTTCTTCATGCTGGAGGTAAATTCGGCGGCGGTGGTTATAAAGTTTCCGGAGGACTACACGGTGTAGGGGCCTCTGTCGTTAACGCCCTGTCTACAAAGCTAGAAGTTTACGTTCACAGAGACGGGAAAATCCACTATCAAGCTTTTCATCGAGGCGTACCAGAAGAGGACTTGAAGGTGATCGGAGAAACCGATATTACAGGGACTAGGATTCAATTTAAGCCAGACCCTGAGATATTTACTGAGACGGAAGAATACAAATTTGAAACGCTGGCCAATCGCCTCCGTGAACTTGCCTTCCTCAATAGAGGATTGACAATTACGATCGAAGATAAACGTACAGAGGAGGAACCCGTCAGTTATTTCTATGAGGGCGGAATTCTTTCTTATGTCGAGCATATGAACCGTACCCGAGAAACGCTGCACGAGCCGTTTTTCATTGAAGATGAACAAGACGAAATCTCGATTGAAATCGCTCTGCAGTACAACGATGGCTTCGCAAGCAATATTTATTCCTATGCGAACAACATTCATACGTATGAAGGCGGAACCCATGAGTCCGGGTTTAAAACAGGTTTGACGCGAGTCATTAACGATTACGCACGAAAAAATAACATGTTCAAAGAAACAGACCCCAACTTGACAGGGGATGACGTACGTGAAGGGTTAACGGCGATCATCTCGATCAAGCATCCAGATCCTCAGTTTGAGGGACAAACGAAGACGAAACTGGGAAACAGTGAAGCGCGAACGGTCACTGATAATCTATTTTCTGAAGGTTTTTCGAAGTTTCTATTTGAAAACCCGAACATGGCCAGAAATATTGTTGAAAAAGGCTTGATGGCTTCAAGAGCACGTATGGCTGCGAAAAAAGCCCGTGAGCTCACTCGTCGTAAAAATGCATTGGAAGTATCCAACTTACCGGGTAAACTGGCTGACTGTTCTTCCAAAGATGCCAATATTTCAGAGCTTTATATCGTTGAGGGGGACTCTGCCGGTGGATCAGCGAAACAAGGACGAGACCGTCACTTCCAGGCGATTCTTCCTTTAAGAGGTAAAATCATTAACGTAGAGAAAGCGCGTCTGGATAAAATTTTATCTAACAATGAAGTTCGAGCGATTATTACGGCACTAGGTACAGGAATCGGGGAAGATTTCGATATCTCCAAAGCCCGTTACCATAAGATAGTCATTATGACAGATGCCGATGTAGATGGCGCTCATATCCGTACTCTTTTATTGACGTTCTTCTATCGCTACATGCGTCCGTTGATTGAGCATGGATATATCTATATCGCTCAGCCTCCTCTTTATAAGATTCAGCAAGGAAAAGCTGTCTACTATACGTATAGCGACAAGCAGCTAGACCATATCCTTGGTGAACTTCCAAATTCACCGAAGCCAGGGGTACAGCGTTACAAGGGTCTTGGAGAGATGAATCCAGAACAGCTTTGGGAAACGACGATGGATCCTGAAACTCGTACGCTTCTGCAAGTGAGTCTGGAAGATGCAATTGGTGCAGACGAGACGTTTGATATCCTGATGGGAGATAAGGTAGAACCTCGCCGTAACTTCATTCAAGAAAATGCCCAATACGTACAAAACCTAGACGTTTAAATAAATGGTGAAAACAAGTTAGTCAACATTGATTAGGAGAAGAGGGGATCCCTTTTCTCCTTCCGAGTTGTTATAGGAGGTAAAAAGAATGGTGGATCAACCCGAACGCCCACGCGTGCAGGAAGTAAATATTAGTCAAGAAATGCGTACATCCTTCTTGGACTATGCGATGAGTGTTATCGTTGCACGTGCCCTTCCTGATGTGCGTGACGGTTTAAAACCCGTACACCGACGGATTCTGTATGCTATGCATGATTTGGGAATGCACGCCGATAAAGCATATAAGAAATCCGCACGTATTGTCGGGGAAGTAATCGGTAAGTATCACCCGCATGGTGACTCAGCTGTTTACGATACGATGGTACGTATGGCTCAGGATTTCAACTATCGCTACATGCTCGTAGACGGCCACGGTAACTTCGGTTCTGTGGACGGAGATGCTGCTGCTGCGATGCGTTATACTGAGGCGCGCATGTCTAAGATTTCTATGGAAATTCTGCGTGACATTAATAAAGACACAATTGACTACAACGACAACTACGATGGCACTGAGAAAGAACCAATCGTCCTACCGGCTAAATTCCCGAACCTGCTCGTAAACGGAGGATCAGGAATCGCTGTCGGAATGGCTACGAATATTCCTCCTCACCAGCTTGGGGAAGTCATCGATGCTGTTCTTGCTGTCAGTAAGGATCCTGAGATCACTATTCAGGATTTGATGGAAAATTACATTTATGGTCCGGATTTCCCTACATCAGGTAAAATCCTCGGTCTAAGTGGAATACGAAAAGCTTACGAAACAGGGAAAGGTTCCATTACTGTCCGTGCAAAAGTGGATATTGAAGAGCAGGCGAATGGAAAAGCTCGCCTTATTGTTACCGAACTGCCTTACCAGGTCAATAAAGCCCGGCTCGTTGAAAAAATTGCCGAACTCGCTCGTGATAAGAAGATTGATGGCATCACCGATTTGCGGGATGAGTCCGACCGTAACGGCATGCGAGTTGTCATTGAATTACGACGCGACGCAAATCCTAACGTCCTATTGAACAATCTTTACAAAATGACAGCTCTGCAGTCCACATTCGGGATCAATATGCTTGCCCTTGTCAAGGGCCATCCAAGAGTATTGAACTTGAAGCAGTGTCTTGAATATTATTTAGAGCACCAAAAAGAAGTCATCAAACGCCGGACGGCATATGAACTTCGTAAAGCAGAAGCGCGCGCTCACATCCTTGAAGGATTGCGTGTGGCTCTTGATCATTTGGATGAGGTTATTACACTCATTCGTGAATCTCAGACAACTGAGATTGCACGTACAGGATTGATGGAACGTTTCGGGCTTTCTGAAAAGCAGGCTCAGGCGATTCTCGATATGCGTCTTCAGCGTCTAACTGGCTTAGAGCGTGAGAAAATTGAAGATGAATATCAAGATCTTGTTAAATTGATCGCTGAATTAAAAGCTATTTTAGCCGATGATGAAAAAGTTCTCGAAATTATTCGCGAAGAACTCCTCGATATTAAAGAGCGTTATAATGACGAACGCCGTACAGAAATCGTTCTTGGTGGCTCAGACTTCATTGAAGATGAAGACCTGATTCCAGAAGAAACGATCATTGTGACCCTGACCCACCAGGGCTATGTGAAGCGTCTTCCTGCAAGCACGTACCGCTCGCAACGAAGAGGCGGCCGTGGTGTTCAGGGAATGGGAACGCATGAAGAAGACTTTGTGGAACACCTGCTTTCCACTTCCACCCATAACACGCTTTTATTCTTCTCCAACAAAGGGAAGGTATATAAAGCAAAAGGGTATGAAGTGCCTGAATTCAGTCGTACAGCTAAAGGGATCCCAATCATCAATATGCTGAATATTGAGCGAGATGAATGGATCAACGCAGTTATAGCCGTTGAAGACTTCGTTGATGACTGGTACCTTGTCTTTACGACGAAAAACGGGATTACGAAGCGTACCACACTTTCTCAATTTGCTAATATCCGTAAAGGCGGCCTCATTGCTCTTGGCTTACGTGAAGATGATGAACTTATTTCCGTTCGTCTGACTGACGGGGCCAAAGATATTATGATCGGTACGCAAAATGGGTATTTGATCCGTTTCAATGAAGATCAGATCAGAGCTATGGGACGTACAGCTGCAGGAGTGAAAGGTATTTCCTTACGTGAAGATGACAAGGTCGTCTCCATGGAAATTCTTGATGACTCTCTTCAAGTTCTAACCGTTACAAGCAAAGGTTACGGGAAGCGTACAGCAGCTACGGATTACCGGATCACGAACCGTGGTGGTAAAGGAATCATTACGTGTAACTTGACGGATAAAAATGGTCAAGTTGTGGCTACGAAGGCCGTCAATGGTGAAGAAGACATCATGATTATTACGGCCAGCGGCGTTCTAATCCGAATGCCTGTCGAAAGTATTTCTGAGACAGGACGTAATACTCAGGGCGTGCGTTTGATCCGCCTGGGTGATGGTGAAGAAGTGGCTACTGTTGCTCGAGTTGAGTCTGAAAAAGAAGAGGAAGAAATGATCGAAGAAGCGGTTGAACAAAGTTCTGCTGCTGAAGCACCATCTGAGGACCCGGAAGTAGAGCAGGACTCTGCTGAAGGTGAATCTGACGAAGAATAATATAAACGAGTCGTCTGTCGAACCCGGCAGACGGCTTTTTTCATTCATAGAACCTAATAACCAGCCGGTGATATTATTATGGTATTCCTATTAATAGCAGGATAGTGGAAAATTAGGATTGATGTGAACTTGAATCCGTTACCTTTGCAGAGGTTTGGGGGGCTGTGAAACGACTCGCTTTCCTGCGGGGGAACTGGCAAGCCTCCTCAGTCGCTTTGCTCCTTGTCGGGTCTCGCCTAGCTCCTTCTCCCGCGGGAGTCTCGCCGTTTCACAGCCACCCCTGCTGTCAGGAGATGAACCTCCCCATCAATTAATATCAGATGTCTTTCACAGCAAAGTGCTTTATCCAAATCACTTTTAAGGCGTTTCCGTTCTTCCAAACAATCGGAAGGAGATCTGGGAAATTGCGAGACTCCTGAGGGACAAAAGTCTATGGTGAGATCCTGCAAGGCGAAGCCTGAGGAAGCTCACCGGACTCCCACAGAAAGCGAGCGATTTCCTGGATCTCCTATCTCTATTCTGGTAACGGAAACTCCGCCACATAAAACGGATCAACATCTCGATATCATTTTTTCAAGATGAGAAGGCTTAAATGTGGAATTATTTTGCAGGGACAATTACGTGGATGAGAATTGCTCTTTTAGCCAATCAGAAATGAGCACAGGAATTTGCCCTGATGCCGCCTGTAAGAATTGGACGATGAAGACGTAATCTTCTCTGTCTCTCATTTGCTGCATTTCTCCCCACCATTCCCCTTCATACCGAACGAGCATACTGAGGTTATAAAGTACCGCAAAATAAGCAAGCAGCGGCGGCCATTTTTCTTCTATCTCTCTATCTTTTTCAGGCTTGAATTGATACATGGAAGCCATAGGTTCCAATGGATAAAGTAGTTCATCCATAGATATTTTTTCTTTAGACGACGAGAAGCTGAATAAATGCTGCGCAGCATAGGGAAACAGACCGTGTGGCTGAATCCGTACATCATCCTCTAAAAAACGATAGTGCTGCTTTTTTCTTTTTCTAGTAGACAATCCGTGCGCAAGCACTTTTGCTGTCGCTGGATAACCAGGATCAACTGTTAAAATTAAGCTTTTTAAATAATGGTTCAAACCGTAATAGTAGAGAAGCGGTTGAACACTAAGCGGCGTTCGTTCAGCAGTCGTCCAATAGTCGTTTCCCATGGTCAGACCATACATGAACCGTTCAGCATTGTGAAAGGCATGGTGATCAGCTTTAGGATGCTCGATTTTTTCATAACAAGCAGAAAGGAAAGGTCTTGTATGAGCAGTCACTTGTAAGTATGTAAGGATAGGATCTGTATTTTTCATAAGCTCTCTCCTTTCTTTCTTATCCAAATGGAAATTCGTGTGCTTTCAATTGAAATTTGTGATGGCTGGCAAATTTTTTTAGGTTGAAAAAGCACTATCATTGTCGTATTGTAAATAACAATAAGTAATTGTGTTACGTATTACCCACTTATTTTACCCACCTTTAGCTAAACTATTTTAAGAAAAAGGAGAGATCAAGCATGCGTGAGGATAAGTTTACAAAAGAAGGATTAACATTTGATGATGTCCTTTTATTGCCGGCTAAATCGGACGTACTGCCTCGAGATGTATCGTTAGCTACAGAACTAAGCCCGACGTTGAAATTGAATATGCCAATTATCAGTGCGGGTATGGATACGGTAACCGAGGCGAGCATGGCGATCGGCATGGCCCGTCAAGGAGGCCTGGGCGTCATCCACAAAAATATGTCGATTGAAGAACAAGCCGAGCACGTCGATCGTGTCAAGCGCTCTGAAAGTGGCGTCATTACTAATCCATTCTTCTTGACCCCAGAGCATCAGGTATTCGATGCCGAACATCTGATGGGTAAATTCCGCATTTCTGGCGTACCGATTGTAAACAACGTAGAGGAACAAAAGCTTGTTGGGATCATTACGAACCGTGATCTGCGATTCATCGAGGATTATTCTATTCAAATCAGCGATGTGATGACGAGCGAGGACCTTGTGACAGCTCCTGTAGGTACGACTTTGGATGAAGCAGAGAAAATCTTGCAGAAATACAAGATTGAGAAGCTCCCAATGGTCGATAGTCAAGGAATTCTTAAAGGCCTTATCACGATTAAAGATATTGAAAAAGTCATTGAATTTCCGCATTCAGCTAAGGACGAGCAAGGACGCTTGCTCTGTGCCGCTGCTGTTGGGGTAACAGCGGATGCAATGACTCGTATTGACAAACTTGTTGAGGCGGGCGTAGATGCTCTTGTTGTCGATACCGCTCACGGCCATTCTCAAGGAGTTATTGAGCAAGTGAAGCGTATTCGCGCGAAATATCCTGAGATCAATATCATTGCAGGGAATGTAGCTACAGCTGAAGCTACGCGCGAATTGATTGAAGCGGGTACGGACGTTGTAAAAGTGGGAATCGGTCCTGGTTCCATCTGTACAACCCGTGTTGTTGCTGGTGTAGGTGTTCCGCAAATTACTGCCGTTTATGACTGCGCAAGAGAAGCAGAAAAATATAACAAACCAGTAATTGCTGACGGCGGAATCAAATATTCCGGTGACATCGTCAAAGCTCTTGCAGCAGGTGGACATGCGGTCATGCTCGGCAGTCTGCTTGCAGGTGTGACAGAAAGTCCTGGAGAAACGGAAATCTTCCAAGGACGTCGTTTCAAAGTTTACCGAGGAATGGGATCTGTTGGAGCAATGGAATCTGGCTCGAAAGATCGTTACTTCCAAAGTGAACAAGAATCCAAGAAGCTCGTACCAGAAGGAATTGAAGGACGCATGCCTTACAAAGGACCTCTTGCAGACAGCATTCATCAGCTGCTTGGTGGATTGCGCTCAGGAATGGGATATTGCGGAACTCCGACGATCGATGCACTTAGAAACGATTCGAAGTTTACAAGAATTACCGGCGCGGGCTTGCGCGAAAGTCACCCGCATGACGTTCAGATTACTAAGGAATCACCAAACTACTCCGTTTGACCTGGTAAATAGTTGCTAGACAGGGACTTTTCCCTGTCTATTTTTTTGTTTAAGCATGTGATAAAATAACAAAGATGCATATTTTAAGGGTGGAGGTCGAGTAAGTTGATACAAAGATTCAAAGCATCACTGGCCATTACATTGGCAATTATTATGACGATGACCGGAGCTTTTGCAATTCCTAAACATACATATGCGGCTACGGTTGATTTAGAGGCGAAATCAGCCATTTTGGTAGACGCTGAAACGGGGAAGGTATTATTTGATAAAGAAGCAGATTTAACCTTGCCTCCTGCGAGTATGACGAAGATGATGACAGAGTACTTAGTACTTGAAGCGATAAAAGAAGGGTCAATTAGTTGGGATACAACGACCCAGATCAGTGAATATGCTTATGAAATCTCAGCTAACCCTGAATTTTCAGGCGTAGGCTTAAAGATGGATAAAGATTACACCGTTCGCGAACTCTATACGGCAATGGCGGTTAATTCTGATAATGCAACGACAATTACGCTTGCAGAATTAATTGCTGGGTCTGAAAGTGAATTTGTGAAAATGATGAATGAGAAAGCTAAGGAAATGGGATTGCCCGATTATGAGTTTGTTAATTCTACAGGGCTTAATAATTCTCACTTAGGGGATAACTATCCAGAAGGAACAGAGCCGGATGCAACGAACATGCTTTCCGCAAGAGCCGCTGCTTTGCTCGGTTACCACTTGATCAATGACTACCCAGAGGCACTGGAATTCTCCAGCAAGCCAACGGCAGAATTTGATGGACAAACGGTAACGAACTGGAACTGGATGATTCCGAATATGCCGGGCCACCTTGCTGCTTTTGGATATGAAGGTGTCGATGGACTAAAAACAGGTTACACAGAACTTGCAGGTAATACGTTTACAGGAACGGCCGAACAGGATGGACAGCGTCTGATTGCGGTTGTCATGAAGGCTGATTCAAGAGAATCACGTTTCCGCCAGACTGCAAAACTTTTTGATTACGGTTTCCAACACTTCGAAAGAAAGCAATTATTCGATGCAGGATACCAGCTTAAAGACGAATCGAAGTTAGAGGTAGCTAAAGGTAAAGAGGAAACAGTCGAGATCGAAACGAAAGAAGCTGTTCAAACTCTTGTGAAAAACGGGGAAGAAGAGCAGTATTCTATCCAATACAACATTAATAAGGATCAGTTGAATGAGGACGGAAAACTGGAAGCGCCTGTTGAAAAAGGTCAAAAGATCGGTACAGCTGAGGTTGTTTATAGCGGTGAGGAATCTTATGGCAATATCCTGCCAGATAGAAACTCCACGACGGTTGATTTGGTAACAACTTCCTCTGTAGAAAAGTCGAATTGGTTTATGTTAATGCTAGGTGGTATCGGTGACTTTTTTGCTGATGTATTTACTGGTGCTGTCGATATGGTTAAAGGCTGGTTTTAATTAGAAAAGCCAATATAAATAGTAGGATTTGAGGCTTGATTGCGTTACAATAGAGGATAAGAATCTATGATTCACGATCATTCAATGATAGATCGATATAGCTGATTAGGGAGGAATATATCATGTCACAAACAGGTACGGATCGCGTAAAACGCGGTATGGCCGAAATGCAAAAAGGTGGCGTCATCATGGACGTCGTAAATGCTGAGCAAGCTAAAATCGCTGAAGAAGCGGGTGCTGTAGCCGTAATGGCTCTAGAACGCGTTCCAGCGGATATTCGTGCAGCTGGCGGAGTCGCTCGTATGGCTGACCCGACCATTGTCGAAGAGGTTATGAATGCTGTGTCCATTCCAGTTATGGCTAAAGCACGTATCGGCCATATCACAGAAGCTCGTGTACTTGAAGCTATGGGCGTTGATTATATCGACGAAAGTGAAGTGCTAACCCCTGCTGATGAAATTTACCACATTAAAAAAGATGAGTACACTGTACCATTCGTATGTGGTTGTCGTGACCTTGGTGAAGCAACTCGTCGTATTCGTGAAGGCGCATCTATGCTTCGTACAAAAGGTGAACCAGGTACAGGAAACATTGTTGAAGCTGTAAGTCACATGCGTAAAGTTCAGTCTCAAATCCGTCACCTTCGTGGTCTTTCCGAAGATGAAATCATGGTATATGCGAAAGAAAACGGCGCTCCATTTGATCTTTTAATGGAAATTCGTGAAGAAGGCCGTCTTCCGGTCGTAAACTTCGCTGCAGGCGGAATCGCTACTCCAGCTGACGCATCTCTTATGATGCAGCTTGGTGCAGACGGAGTATTTGTTGGATCCGGAATCTTCAAATCCAACAACCCTGAGAAATTCGCACGAGCAATCGTAGAAGCAACGACACACTATGACGATTACAAGCTAATTGGTGAACTATCTAAAGGTCTTGGAACAGCTATGAAGGGTATGGAAATGTCTACACTTACCGCTGACCAACGCATGCAGGATAGAAGTCAATAATAATTAAGTGTGGAGGCGACTGTTCAGCGACGTACGGACTGGACTGAGCTGGAGGAGATAAAGGAAACACGAAGAACGAAGTGATTCGATGTTGACTTATCGTACAGAAGCGAGGGAAGTCTCGCTAGTCGCTAGGAGCCGCAACCGGATAGATTAGGTGTAGAGGCGACTGTTTAGCGACAGTCGTCCTAAGTTTGAAACATAAAGGAGACATGCATCATGACTACTATCGGTGTATTAGGACTTCAAGGAGCCTTTCGTGAGCATGTTCGTTCTGTAGAAGCTACAGGTGCAGAAGCCGTTGTAGTGAAAAAGAAAGAACAGCTGGATGAAATTGATGGTCTAATCATTCCAGGAGGCGAAAGTACAACTATTCGCCGTCTTATCGATAAATATGATTTTCTTGAACCGATTCGTCAATTCGGATTACAAGGGAAACCTATCTTTGGCACATGCGCCGGTTTGATTTTGCTTGCTTCTGAGATTGACGGTTCCTACGATGTACATTTAGGCGTCATGGATATCAAAGTCCGTCGAAATGCTTTTGGACGTCAGCGTGAAAGCTTTGAGGCAGATCTCGATATTAAAGGTGTAGCGGAAGGTTATAATGCTGTGTTCATCCGAGCTCCATATATTGAGGGTGTAGGTGAAGAAACAGAAGTGCTGGCAACTTACAATGGTCATATCGTAGCTGCTCAGCAAGGGCACTATTTGGCTTGTTCATTCCATCCTGAATTGACGGATGACCATCGTTTGACAGCTCATTTTGTGCAAATGGTAGAAGAATCCAAAAAAACACTTGCATTATAAATCATTTTCAGCTAATCTTATGTAACACAATCACTAATCATTAACGCGATGATAGGAAATAGTAGCGTGATCTTCTTTTCTTAGAGAGTCAGTGGGTGGTGGAAACTGACAAAAGAGATGCGTGAATCCATCCTTGAGTGCCTGACTGAAACCAATCAGTATGTCGGGCCGGCCCTCACCGTTATGAGTTAAGCCGGAAGATCAGTATGTGATCTTCAACCTGGGTGGTATCGCGGGAAGCTATAAAACCAAAGCTCTCGTCCCTTTTCTAAAGGGACGGGAGTTTTTTATTTTATATACACAATAAAAGGAGGATATAGCCATGTTAGATATGAAATATTTGCGTCAAAATTTTGATGAAGTCAAAGAGAAATTGAAAAACCGTGGAGAGGATCTCTCTGATCTTGATGCTTTTGGTGATCTGGATGTTAGACGCCGTGAATTAATCAAAGAAACAGAAGAATTGAAAGCCCGTCGTAATGAAGTTTCCAAAGAGATTTCTCAGCTGAAAAAAGCAAAAGAAGATGCTGATGACAAAATTAAAGAAATGCGTGAGGTCGGCGATCGTATCAAAACACTGGATACAGAGCTGAAGGAAGTGGAAGAAAAATTAGAAACCATGCTTTTATCTATTCCGAACATCCCGCATGAAAGTGTCCCTGTAGGAGAAGATGAAGACGATAATATAGAAGCAAGAACATGGGGAGAAGCTCCTGATTTCGATTTTGAAACGAAAGCACACTGGGATGTAGCTGCTGATCTAGGTATTTTAGATTTCGAACGTGCCTCTAAAGTAACTGGAAGCCGTTTCGTCTTCTATAAAGGTCTTGGAGCCCGTCTAGAGCGTGCTCTGCTCAACTTCATGATGGACCTTCACGCTGATGAACACGGCTATCAGGAAATGCTACCACCGCAAATGGTAAACCGTACATCTATGACAGGAACAGGCCAGCTGCCTAAGTTCGAAGAGGATGCCTTTAAAATTGAAGGATGGGATTATTTCTTAGTTCCGACTGCAGAAGTGCCTGTTACGAACTTCCATCGAGAGGAAATCCTATCTGCTGAAGATCTGCCACAAAAATTCGTAGCCTTCAGCACCAACTTCCGTTCTGAAGCCGGTTCTGCCGGAAGGGATACGCGAGGTCTCATCCGCCAACACCAATTCAATAAAGTTGAACTCGTTCAGCTTGCGAAACCAGAAGAATCTTATGACGTGCTGGAGGAATTGACAGGACACGCAGAAAAAGTTCTTCAATTGCTCAAATTGCCTTACCGTGTCATGAGCATGTGCACGGGAGACCTTGGTTTTACGGCAGCAAAGAAATACGATATTGAAGTATGGATTCCGAGCCAGGATACGTTCCGTGAAATCAGCTCTTGCTCTAACTTTGAGGATTTCCAGGCCCGTCGTGCTGGCATTCGCTTCCGTCGTGAGGAAAAAGGAAAGCCGGAATTTGTTCATACGTTGAATGGCTCTGGATTAGCTATTGGACGTACCGTTGCGGCAATCTTGGAAAATTATCAGCAAGCGGATGGTTCTGTAGTCGTACCGGAGGTTTTGCGTCCGTACATGGGTGGAAAAGAAGTCATTAAATAATGGGCTGAAAAGCTTAAGTCAAAAGCGTTGAATCTAAAGGGAAAGCCGAACGATGTGTAAACATTCGTTCGGCTTTCCTTTTATCCAGAAATACCGCTTCGTCAACATCCTCCTGTTCCGAGAGCGTGGTCTCACCCTTCACCGGTAGTAAAAAAGCACGCATACGACTAAGATTTTATTCCACGGATTGACTTCAAGTTTGGGGATTAGTATAATAACGGAGTGGCAAAGGTGATTCAGTCACTAAAGAAATTTTTATAGAAAAAATTCTTTTATTTTATTGACGGATTAACATCACCATGATATTATATTCATTGTCGGTCACACGGAGGAGTACCCAAGTCCGGCTGAAGGGAGCGGTCTTGAAAACCGCCAGGAGGTTTGCGCCTCGCGGGGGTTCGAATCCCTCCTCCTCCGCCATTTAATTTCAACAATAGCGCATAAATATTGGAGATTTAATAGAACAGAAATCGTTACGTTATGTAACGATTTTTTATTATCTTAGAAAACCCTCATTGGCTTAAGCCAGTGAGGGTTTTTTCTGTTTACACTGTTTCTAATTCATCTGTATCTAAGAGCACATCTTCTTTATTAGGATGTGTTTTTTCGATATGCTGTTCTCCCCATTCACACAGCATGTCGAGTGCTCCTTTTAGCGTCCAACCGTATTCTGTCAGTTCATACTCCACTTTGGGATCACAAACTGAAAGAGTCCATGCATCTACTGTTCAGCATAAACAAGAAACGAATACGTTTGCGCTGCTTGCCCTTGCGATCAGTGCGTTTGGAATTGGTACGACAGAATTTGTGCCTGTTGGATTATTATCAGCCATTGCCGGAGACCTGTCTATCTCGATTACTCTTGCTGGTCTTTTAATTTCGAGTTACGCTGTAGGGGATCCTGTGCTGACTGCACTGACAAATAAAATGAATCGGAAAAGCCTGCTTATGGCACTTATGGTTATTTTTATATTAGGAAATTCAATGGCTGCTTTTTCTACAAGTTTTGGTTTATTGCTCACTGCTCGAATTGTTACAGCTTTTTCTCATGGGATCTTCTTTTCGATTGGTTCCACAATTGCAGCAAGTCTAGTCCCTGAGCATAAACGGGCAAGCGCAATTGCCTTTATGTTCACGGGCCTTACGGTAGCTACAGTGACTGGTGTACCTCTAGGGACATTCATCGGTCAAACCTTTGGATGGAGGGCTACCTTTGGAGGAGTTGCCTTACTAGGAGTCATCGGAATCATTGCCAGTGCTCTTCTCGTACCGAAAAATCTTGAAGAAGCACCATCAGCTAAATTCAAAGAACAAATGAGAATATTGAAGAATGAAAAAATTGTTCTTGCCTTTATCATCACAGCTTTAGGTTATGGCGGCACGTTTGTTGCCTTTACGTATTTAGCTCCGTTACTCGAAAAAGTTACAGGTTTTAACCCGAGCTTTGTCAGTGTGATCTTGCTCATTTATGGTGTAGCAGTAGCGATCGGTAATACGGTCGGTGGCAAGGTCTCAAATCAAAACCCGCTAAAAGCTCTGTTTTGGATGCTTGTCCTACAATCAATTGTTCTACTCATAATGACGTTTACGATTCCTTTCAAAGCGATCGGTCTCGTTGTTATCTTCCTTATGGGGTTATTTGCTTTTATGAATGTTCCTGCTTTGCAGATTTTAGTTGTAAATCTGGCAGAAAAATATATCCCATCAGCTGTTAACGTTGCCTCTGCTTTAAACATTGCTGCCTTTAATGTCGGAATAGCTATCGGCTCCTTTGTTGGAGGAGTGGTTGTGGATTCTATGGGGCTGATTCACACACCTTGGATTGGAGCACTTATGGTGGCAGGTGCGGTTCTGTTAACGAGTATTCTTACAAAATTAGAAAAATGATGAAAGAGGAATTCCTCCACGGAGGGATTCTTCTTTTTTAATATGTAAGCAGGATTTTGTTCACTTTTCCCTAATATCTTACAGTAGAAGAAGCAAGGAGGATCATTATGAAAAAGTTTTGCATATATGGATCCGCGCTTATCATAGGAGTTATAGTTTTAGGGTTTTCCATTAACTATTGGGGGTATTCAGATTCATCTAAGGTATCTACATCAGAAAACATCAAGCCTTCGGATGAAGAAGAAATAACAAACAAAGAAACACGACGAAACAATTTGCTCAGTATTTTGAAGACTACTTTGAAGGTGGTCAATCAGAGTTTCTAAGCTCCTGGCTCGACTATTAACAGTTTCTATTGACGCACAAATCATAGATAATGGAATAGGAAGATATATGAAGGGGGTAAATCATGAAAATTATTGTGTTCGGTGCCACTGGAGGCACAGGGAAAGAATTCGTTAAACAAGCGTTGGGAGCAGGACATTACGTCACCGCTTTTGTCCGAACCCCTTCCAAATTGCAAGTAGACCACGAGCGGCTGACTATCATTCAGGGGGATGCCCTCAATAAAATTGATGTAGATCGAGCTGTAGAAGGACATGAGACTGTCGTTTCCTGTTTGGGTGCAGAAGGATTGAAACCTTCAACCGTTTTAGAGGAAATGGCCCAAAACATCGTGCTCGCTATGCAAAAACACGGACTAAGGAGAATTCTTTATGTCGCCTCAGCAGGCATATATAAGGAGATTCCTGGATTTCTTGGCTGGATGTCTCAACGCCTATTAAAAAATGTGTTAGAAGATCATAGGAGAGCTGTCAATACGATTATGGCTGCTGATTTAAACTATACAATCGCACGCCCAATGCGGTTAGATGATGGAGCACTGACGAAAGAGTATCGCTCGACAGAAGGTATTGTACCGGAAAATGGGAAACGAATTAACAGGAGTGATGTTGCCCACTTCTTACTCACTGCTTTAGAAGAAGAAAAATGGATGAGAGAAACGGTTGGCCTCGCAAACTAATGAGCTAAAGAGAGGAAGATTTTTTGGGATACGTTGAAGATTTACGTGCGATCGTAGGTAATAGGCCGTTAATATTTGTCGGTTCTGTAGTCATTGTTGTCGATGATCGCGATAGGGTTTTGCTCCAGCAGCGGAGGTCCCCGCATGGAGTTTGGGGGCTACCAGGCGGTCTGATGGAATTAGGGGAAAGTACAGAAGAAGTCGCTAAACGGGAAGTCTACGAAGAATCTGGTTTAATTGTAGATGATCTTAAGCTATTGAACGTCTATTCTGGAAAAGATCAATTTATTAGAGCGGAAAACGGTGATGAATTTTACGTGGTGACAACAGCTTATTTTACTCGATCGTTTTCAGGCGATATGAAGGTAGACCCAGATGAATCGCTCCAATTTCAATTTATTTCTGCAGATAAGCTTCCTGATCAAATGATTGGCAGTCATAGGACAATGCTTAAAGAATATATCATAAATCAAAACCGAAAAAATTAAAAAAATCCTGCAGAAACCTTATGTTCTGCAGGATTTTATATTTATTAAGTTAGGAGATGGCTGGAGCGCCACTTCCGTGATTGTTGAATAAAATGTCCAATCTTTTCAAGAATCGGCTCGATGCTTTCTTCGTTGTTCAGCACATCGTAGTCTGCAATATTCAATCGAAGAACTGGACATGAATTGAAATTATCAATCCAGTTCTCATAGCGATTAAACATCTCTTCCCAATATTCAATTGGAGTTTCTTGTTCCATAGGACGACCGCGTTCTTTAATGCGGCTGACGATATCGTCAAAAGAACCTTCCAAGTAGATAAGCAAGTCCGGATGCGGGAAATAAGGTGTCATAACCATCGCATCAAACAAGTTACGATACGTTTCGTAATCCGTTTCAGACATGGTTCCTTTTTCATAATGCATACGAGCAAAAATGCCTGTATCTTCATAAATGGAGCGATCCTGGATGAATCCTCCACCGTATTCAAAAATTTTCTTTTGTTCTTTAAAACGTTCTGCTAAAAAATATATTTGTAAATGGAAGCTCCAACGCTCGAAGTCTTGATAAAACTTATCTAAGTAAGGGTTGGTATCCACTTTTTCTAAAGAAGTACGGAAATTCAGTGCTTTCGCCAGGGCATTTGTCATGGTCGATTTACCGACTCCAACGGTTCCTGCAATCGTGATCACACTGTCATGGGGAATTCCGAAGCGTTCACGTGCGTTCATTTGATAACTTCTCCTTTATTTAAATGTTGCTCGACTTGATCAACAATATAGTTCAAATCTTCTTGATGTTTAACAAAATCCAAATGATCCCCGTTTAATCGAATAATAGGAATCTCAGGGTGTGTGGCTTCAAAATGGTTCATAAAATCCTCATAGTCCTGTGATAATTGTTTCAAATAGGACGGCTGGATATTGGCTTCAACATCGCGATTCCTCATCCGAATACGCTCAAGCAAGGTATCTAAGCTTGCATGCAGGTAAACAATGATATTCGGTCGTGGCATATCGTTTGTTAATATATCAAAAATTTGAGAGTACTTAACGAATTGATCTTCTCTCAACGTGCGGCGTGCGAAGATCATGTTTTTAGAAATGTGGTAATCGGCAACAACCGGCTTTTCTAACTTCAAATACTTACGATCGATATCTTCCAGTTGTTTGTAACGATTACACAAGAAGAACATTTCCGTCTGGAAACTCCATTCTTCAATATTATCGTAAAACTTGCCTAAAAACGGGTTCTCCTCAACGATTTCCTTCAGCAAATGAAAATCAAACTGGGAGGCGAGCTTTTTAGACAGAGACGTTTTCCCTACCCCAATGGGCCCTTCAACAGCGATGAAAGGTGTTTGTCCCATCTCTTCTCCTCCTTAAACACTCAATTAAACGTGCACCTTTGATTAAAGTTTATAAAAATATCATTCATTTATGAATTCAGTGGGTGCTGTTAGTAACAATAAAACACAATGTTCGATACGTTTAGACAGACAAATAACATTTTATCATATACAAAGAGAGGAAGTAACATCAATGGGTCAATTTGGGAAAGAAATTGCTTTTCAATAGGCGTGTTGTTTTGTATAATATTCTACGTACGCTTTTTAGCCCCCGTAGCTCAGGGGATAGAGCATCGGTTTCCTAAACCGTGTGTCGCAGGTTCGAATCCTGCCGGGGGCGTTATTATCAAAATGACGCACAGTGTAATGCTAATAAGCCAGTATCAGTTAGTACACAGATAGATTACTAATAAGGTATCCATATTTCCTCTTTCGTTTTCTTGTGATTTTCACAGGATTACGGAAGAGGATTTTTTTCACTAAAATCAAAACTGTTTTAAAAAATATGCGAAGAGAAAGAGGTTTGAATAAAGTTTGGCGAAGGATGTCAATTTTTACGCAGCTGAAGTTCATAATACCATTTGGGAATGGAAAGGCGGAAATGTAGGAAAAGTAACAAGGCTCATGAGTACAACTGAAGAGCAGCAATATATTGAAATTCATTTTGAATAGCCGAATCCGCAGGCTCATATCTCATAGCGATATGCACCTCCTCCCTAAAATTGCTTCATGTATCGCTTGTATTGCCGGGCGATCTACACCCAGCATCTGCAATTTGGACAATGCTGCCCATGCTTTTGCCGCTTCATAATAGCTTCACAATGATGGCATTTCACGGCACCAGTCTTTTCGGTTAAATAAGCGGTACGATTTAAAAATGTATCTCTGCTTGATCTCATATTTCTAATAGCAATGATAATGACTATTGCTATCCCTATTAACGAGATGAACATGGCCATAAAATCCCCCCTTTATCTTTGTTAATAGGGATACGAATAGATAATGAGCTAGTTTCAAATAACATACTTGGATCATAAGAAGAGAGGCATATCGCCGGTCGATATGCCTCTCTATTCGTTTATGATCTGTCCTCTATGCATATAGATGATACGATCTCCCAGCTTTTTAGCTTCGTACTCATCATGGGTTACCATAACGATTGGAATCTTCCACATCTCATGCAGCCGTTTTAATTCCTGATGACATTCTTCTCTTGTTTTAGTATCTAAAGAGGAGAAGGGTTCATCCAGAAGCAAAAGATCGGGCTGAGTGGCTAATGCACGCACTAAAGCGACACGTTGTTTTTCTCCGCCTGAAATTTGTCGAGGATATTTATTCAGGAGGTGCTCAATTCCGACCACACGTGTCAGCTGATTTGTTAATTCCCTATCAGCAGCTCCGTATTCAATATTCTTTTTTACAGTCATATGTGGAAAGAGAGCATAGTCTTGAAACAGGTATCCGACCTTACGCTTCTGCACGGGAACAGGTTTTTCATTCGCGGCATAAAGCATTCTGTTATTCAACTGTATTTGCCCTTGATCAGGATTGGTAAGCCCGGCGATACAATTCAATATCGTCGTCTTACCGGAACCAGATGGACCAAATAGGATAACAATTTCATTTTCTACGGTCATATGGATATCGAGATGAAAGTGAGCCAGTTGTTTTTGAATGGTGATTTCTAGCATATAACTGCCTCCATACGTTTAGTCTCTTTGATAGGGTGATATTTTTCTTTTCGTCCACCAATTCAGCCATAACACCGAACTAAATCCAAGACAAAGAATGACAATCACCCACATTTGGGCTTGTTCCATTCGTCCCGCTTCTACAGCAAAGTATATAGCAAGGGGAATGGTGTCGGTTTCTCCCGGAATATAGCCGGCAATCATAAGCGTTGCTCCAAATTCGCCTAGTGCACGAGCAAATGTTAAGACGAGACCCGCCAGAAGCCCAGGCCAGGCAAGGGGGAGCGATATCGTGAAAAAGACTTTAAGTTTTGAAGCACCCATGGTTAACGCTGCATTTTCGATATTAGGATCGTAGTTTTGAAAGGCGGCCGCTGCACTTTGATACATTAAGGGAAAAGAGACGACGATCGCAGCAATGACAGCTCCTGTCCACGTAAAAACCACTTGAAGATCAAACCATTCCAGCAGCCACTTGCCTATCCATCCATTTTTACCAAACAGATAGAGCAGTCCGAAACCCACTACTGTCGGAGGTAAAACCAATGGAAGTAATAGGATAGATTCAACGATACTTTTCCCGGGAAATAATTTACGAGAAATAAGTCTTGATAATAGGATTCCTCCTATGAAAACGATGATGGTAGCAATCGTAGCTATTTTAAGAGAAAGCCATAAAGGAGAAGCGTTCATCATTGATCATCCACTTTCTGAAAACCATAGTTGTGAAGGATTTTTTGTGACGGTTCACTCAATAAATAGGAAAGAAACGATTTGGCTTCTTCTTTCTTTTCGCTAGTTGATAGAATAGCAGCAGGATATATGATCGGTTTATGCCATTTCGGGTCTAAGGTAGACAGAACGGAAACCTGATCTGATATCTGTGCGTCACTTGCATAGACAAATCCATATCCTACGTTTCCTGATTCGACATAAGCAAGCACTTGTCTGACATCACTAGAAAAGACAAGCTGGCTTTGGATTTTACTCCAAACTTGAATCGTTTGGAGGGCTTGTTTCGTATAAGTACCAGCAGGCACACTTTCTGGATCTCCAATAGCCAGCTGTTGTTCCGTAGACCAGGAGGGAAGCTCTTCAAGCGATCCCTGTTGTTCTTGACCTTTTGGCCCGATCATTACGATACGATTTGATGTAAAATCAGTCCGTGAATCGGGTTCGACAAGTTTTTTTTCTTCAAGCTTGTTCATCCAAGCTTGATTGGCTGACAAGTAAAGGTCTACAGGTGCTCCATGCTCGATTTGTTGAGCTAATTTACCTGATCCTGCAAAATTCAGTCTGATGTTAACGTGATGGGTTTCTTCATATGTATTGACGATTTCTTGAATAGCATCCGTTAAGCTTGCTGCAGCAGAGATCGTCAGTGTGGTTTTGGGTTCTGGTTCTGATGCGCAGCCAAATAGAAATAGAACGAATAAGAATAGGGGAGCTGTTTTTTTTATCATTTTTCAATCCTCGGTTATTAATGTTAGTCATTATTATAACGCCATATAAAAAATTTGACGAATCATTCTGTCTACTCTTATTAAGAAAGGATCGTCGTTATGAAAATGCAAATCCTCATTGGTTTAGTTTTAGCTTTATTGTTGACTCAGCTTCCGATTGCAGGGAAGTATTTCGCTATATTGAATACGATGATCCACGAAAGCGGACATTCCTTGATGGCTTTATTAACAGGAGGGGAAGTAAGGAGAATATCTCTGCTTCCGAATACATCAGGTACAACGATGACCGGTCATTCCTCTTGGGTCAGCCACGTATTAACCAGTATGGCCGGTTATGTATTTGCATCATTTTTTTCGTTCTTGTTTTTCTATCTTATTGTTAAAGGGCAATACAAATGGATGATTTATCTATTGTTAGCTTTCTTAGCCATCAACCTTATTTTTTGGGTGAGGAATGTGTATGGATTGTTTTGGATCGTTACGTTCGGAGCAGGTTTTATATGGTTATTGAGAAGTGGAAATCAAACCTTGATCCAGTACGTATTAATTTTCTTAGCCTCTTTAGTATTCGTCGAAGCTCTAACAAGTGCTTTTGAAATCATGTGGATCAGCTTTGTTTCCCCGTTACAAGCGGGAGACGCTGCAAACTTAGCACGCGCCACAAAATTCATTCCGGCACCGATATGGGGAATCGCCTTTTTTGCTCAAGCTCTATACTTTGCCTGGCTTACTCTCCGACGAGTATTTTTGGTGTGAATAATAAAAAATAAAAAAACTCCGCTCCTGCCCTGCCTAACCTTTTGAAAGTGAATAAGGTAGTAAAGTAAGCAAGAGAGGAGGTAGGCAAATGAGCTACGGATATGGCGGAGGTTTCGCGCTATTAGTTGTCTTGTTCATCCTATTGATCATCATTGGTGCATCTTTTGTAGGTGGCCGTGGATACGGTTATTAATTTATAAAATTTGAAAGCGGTATTCCCGCTTTCTTACATAAAATTAGTTTTTAGAGAATGATTTCAGGGTATGGGTAAAAAGACTATAGTGTACGGAGGATTGGTATTATGGATTTAAAAGAGCGCTTACTTACACACGGGTATGATCATATTGATATCCTGATCATTGATGAGGAAGCAAATCAAACGACTATTCCCGATATTACTCTGCATAAAATTAATGACTTGGAGTATAAGCTCTACCTCGATCCTGAAACGATAAACTATTATTTGAACGAAGAAGATCCTTACTTTGCAGCAGAACAGAAAAGTGAAGATGGCGGAATGAAAAAAATTAAAGGTTTTGTATTAGAGTGGTAAAAAGGAGTCCTTATTAAAAGGACTTTTTTTTAATCTTTCTTTTTCTTCTTCCGTTCTATTCGGTCGACAATACCCCCTGTGATCAGAAGGAGTCCTGATACGAAAAGCAGACCAGATATCATAGGGTTTTGGATGGATATATACAGAATAATAGAGGCGATAAGGTTACATAAGCCAATTACCCCTAAAATCCAAAACATTTGATTTTGTTCATTCATCGTATCTCCTTCTTTCTCATTTAGGTTATTCCTGCTTTTCCCTTGTTAGTAAAAGATTAACCGACTCTTTGGTTTATGATGGGTTCAATGGTGGAAAGAGTGTCATAAATCATTTTAGGAGGAATTTTCTTGAAGGAACATCAACTCTATATTAATGGTGAATATACAGCATCAACCGGAAACGAATGGATCGATATTATAAATCCAGCGACAGAAGAAGTCATTTCAAAAACACCAAAAGGGACAAAAGAGGATGTAGACCGTGCAGTTCAGGCAGCAGTGGAAGCCCAGAAAGGCTGGGAGTTGACTCCGAACATCGAGCGTGGAAAAATTGTGCGTCAGTTAGGAGATCGAATTGAAGAGAATCGGGCAACCTTCATCGACCTTTTGCAAGAAGAACAAGGGAAAGACTACGAGCTTGCGAGTGGTGAAGTTGATTTAGCTATCGATTATTTCCGCTACATGTCCGAATGGGCACGCCGAATTGAAGGAGAAATCGTTCCCAGTGACCGTGCGAATGAAAACATATTTATCTATAAAAAGCCAATTGGGGTCGTGGGTGGAATCGTTCCATGGAACTTTCCTGTCTTCATATTGGCCAGGAAAGTCGCTACAGCCCTAGTAACTGGCTGTACGATTGTGTTGAAACCAAGTCAGCAGACTCCTAATACGGCTATGGAATTTACTAAGATCATACATTCTATGGAGGAAATCCCTAAAGGTGTGTACAATGTCGTTACCGGAACAGGATCAGAAATAGGAAATGCCCTCGCATCCCATAAAAATGTCCATATGATTTCGATGACAGGGAGTGTCCCTGCAGGTACCAAAGTAATGGAAGCAGCTGCGCAAAACATAACGAAAGTGAACCTGGAGTTAGGAGGTAAGGCTCCTGCCATCGTAACAGCTAACGCAGATCTTGATGTCGCAGCAGAGAACATCACTACTTCAAGGCTGGCAAACAATGGTCAGGCGTGTACGAATGCGGAGAGGGTATATGTCCATGAGAGTGTGGCCGATGAGCTTATTGAAAAATTACGGCATCGCTTTGAATCTCTGACCATTGGAGATCCACGTGAAAATAAGGATGCTGATGTAGGTCCGCTTGTCAGCAAGGATCGCCTGGAAGAAGTCGAACAAATGGTGAAAGAAGCGGTCAATGCAGGAGCGAAAGTAGAAATCGGTGGAGAAAGACCTGATCTTGAGAAAGGCTTCTTTTTCAAACCAACCATTCTAACTAACGTGGAGCATGACATGGATATTATGCAAGAAGAGATCTTTGGACCGGTTATTCCTGTAACAACATTTAAAACTCTTGATGAAGCGATTGAAAAAGGGAATGACACAGACTATGGACTTTCTTCTTCTGTCTATACCGAAAATATGCATGAGGCAATGCGAGTCGTCAATGAATTGAAATTTGGTGAGACGTTCGTAAACCGAGAGAATTTTGAAGCCGTTCAAGGCTATCATGCCGGAATGCGTAAATCCGGCTTAGGTGGTGCAGATGGGAAGCACGGAATGGAAGACTTTCTTGTCACCCAAGTCGTCTATATGCAATATAAAAACGATAAACAATAAAAGATGCGAAAAAGGGTGTCCTTAACGGGCACCCTTTTATTGTGAAGAAAGGTTCGTTTTTAACCATTTAGTAGCGAAATCAACAGATTCTCGCATGGAAAATAGACTGGCATCTGCATTCCCTACTTTCCCTTTTTGGACCACGTAAGCTTGTTCGAATTCTGCGCCGATTTTTTCAAAAGGCTCATCATCAATATCGACATCCGCGTAGGTGAGCCATTGTGTCTTCCCTTCTTCCGCTAACGGAGCACCTCTTGTCTTTTCTTTACGCACATGGGAGCGGTATTCCGATAAATGAAAGCTAGTGTTCGAATCGTATCCTACGCCAAGTAACAAGATTTTTGCCTCTCTCTCATAGGCTTGACCGAGTGGAGATGTGTCGCTCAAAGGATAAGACAATTCGTGTCTTTCTGTCATTCGCTCAGCTTCTTTCCCCCAGGCTGATATAGAAAAAGCAGGGTGATAACTGCGGGAAACACCTGGAAACTTACGAAACAATTCAGGAAGTACGCCTAGATAGGTAGAAGGAGTCTTATCTGGATCGAATGCAGGCATCGTATTTCTTATTGTTTCATGCCATTCCTCTGGTACAGGTGGGTTCTCCCATTCGAAAGGATCTGAGAGCGTCGGTGAATGAGTTTGGAACACTAACGTTCCTTCCTTTGTAATGGTGTCTATTAAGGCTTGGATGACAGCTTGCGGTCCTCCGCTTGTCCAACCGATCGCTTTCATGGAAGCGTGGACGAGAATGATATCTCCTTTCTTTATACCTAAGTTATATAAGTTTTGTTTCAGGCTTTCTAAGGTTTGAGGCGTGGCCGTTTGCTCAATGACCTTTTTCTCGCTCAATAAGAATACCTCCTTTTTCTACAATTATATAAAAAAAGAAAAGCCCTACAAAAAAGGCTTTCCTTTATTACTCAGCGGTTATCAATCGTTTCTGGATACATATCATGATTCATCATGCGATGGTCTGCCATTTGTTCAAATTTCGTCCCCGGCTTTCCGTAGTTGCAATAAGGGTCGATAGAAATGCCGCCTCTTGGAGTGAATTTACCCCACACTTCAATGTATCGAGGGTCCATCAATTCGATCAGATCATTCATAATAGTATTGACGCTGTCTTCATGGAAGTCTCCATGATTGCGAAAGCTGAATAAATAGAGCTTCAGAGACTTGCTTTCAACCATCTTCTTATCCGGAATGTAGCTGATATAAATGGTAGCGAAATCCGGCTGTCTCGTTTTCGGACATAGAGTCGTAAACTCAGGGCAATTAAATTTAACGAAATAGTCTCGATTAGGGTGCTGGTTATCAAACGTTTCAAGAACGGCAGGATCATACTGAAACGAATATTCATTATTTTGATTCCCTAGAAGGGATAGATTTAAGTCATCTTCTTTACGGCCAGGCATAGATAACACTCCTCTTTAGTTATTTATTAGTTTATTTTTCCTCCTCAGGTCATCCAATATCTGGATGACCTGAGGAGGAAGATTATACAAAAAAATCCGCAGCTCTAAGGGCTGCGGACTAAAAGTTCAGCTTCCTTAGTTTTTTATAGAGGGGTGCTAAGAAACCTCTTAATTATACGATTTATTGCTTCAATCATTATATAAATGCGATGAATCCCTGTCAATCGACTTCCTTCTCTTGACCTAATTATGTAAATATTTAGTCATTTCCCTTTAAAAATCTTCCCTTTTCCCCTAAAATAAGAAGTAATTCATGAAAAATTCTGAAAATACCCCATTGAAAGAGCTCTGCAAACGACAGAGCTTACTTTAGGCACAAGTAGAAAACGTTTACAAAAAACATTCTGATGAGGTGATTTAATGGATATGCAACCAATACCAGCAAGATCAGGCAATCACAACATGGAAAACTACAAAGAAACGTACAACCATTTCAATTGGGATGAAGTGAAAAGTAATTTTACGTGGAGTGAAACAGGCAAGGTAAACATTGCTTATGAAGCAATCGATAAATATGCCGCAGATCCACAAAAGAAGAATCAGGTAGCGTTAAAGTATTCAGCACCTGACCGTGAGGAAGAGTTAACTTTCGAAGATTTGAAAGTGCAAAGTAATAAGTTTGCGAATGTATTGAAGAAACACAATATAGAAAAAGGCGACCGTGTTTTCTTGTTCATGCCTAGAAGTCCGGAATTTTATGCAACCTTTTTCGGTATTTTAAAAGTCGGTGCCATTGCTGGTCCACTTTTTGAAGCTTTCATGGAACAAGCTGTACGGGATCGCTTGGAAGATAGTGAAGCAACGATGCTGGTTACGACTCCTGAGTTATTGGAGCGTGTTCCAGTCGATGACCTGCCCGCTTTAAAACAGATTGTTCTCGTTGGAGGAGATGCTCCAGGCAACTACATTTCATTCGATGAAGAAATGAAAGATGCTTCCGAGGACTTTGAAATTGAATGGGTAGACCTCGAAGATGGAATGCTGCTTCATTATACCTCTGGTTCTACGGGTAAGCCAAAAGGGGTTTACCATGTTCATAATGCGATGATCCAGCATTACCAGACAGGAAAATGGGTGCTTGATTTGAAAGAAGATGATGTGTACTGGTGTACAGCTGACCCAGGCTGGGTAACGGGAACTAGCTACGGAATTTTTGCACCATGGCTGAATGGAGTAACGAACGTAATTCGCGGTGGCCGTTTCAGTCCAGATGATTGGTACGGAACTATTGCTGAGAAGAATGTTTCCGTTTGGTATTCAGCACCGACTGCGTTCAGAAAATTATTGAGTGCTGGGGCTGAGGTTGCCCAGAAACATGATTTATCCTCATTACGACACGTATTGAGTGTTGGGGAACCATTAAATCCAGAGGTCATCACATGGGGACTGGAAGCCTTTGACCTGCGCATCCACGATACGTGGTGGATGACAGAAACGGGAGGTATGCTCATTTGTAACTACCCTGCGATGGATATGCGACCAGGTTCCATGGGTAAACCATTCCCTGGGATCGTGGCTGCAATCGTCGATAACGATGGTAATGAGCTGCCGCCGAATCAAATGGGGAATCTAGCGATTAAAGAAGGCTGGCCATCTATGATGCGTGCCATCTGGAATAATCCAGGAAAGTATGAAAGTTACTTCTTGAATGGATGGTATGTCTCAGGTGACAGTGCCTATATGGATGAAGACGGTTATTTCTGGTTCCAGGGACGTCTTGATGATGTCATCAATACTTCTGGTGAACGTGTCGGTCCTTTTGAAGTAGAAAGTAAGCTGATTGAACACGAAGCTGTGGCGGAAGCTGGAGTCATCGGAAAACCGGATCCAGAGCGCGGAGAGATCATCAAAGCCTTCATTACACTCCGCGAAGGATATCAGGAATCAGATGATCTGTTAGAAGATATCCGCCAATTCGTGAAAAAAGGTCTAAGTGCTCATGCGGCTCCAAGAGAGATCGAAATTAAAGATACGATTCCAAAAACTCGTAGTGGTAAAATTATGCGCCGCTTGCTGAAGTCGTGGGAACTCGGGTTGCCGACAGGAGACACTTCTACACTAGAAGAATAATAAAGCCGAAAGAAGCGTGCCATATGGGTACGCTTCTTTTTTAATCAATCACAAAAATTTTCATTTATTTATACTTATCTATTACTGCATACGAGGTATGGAAATTATTCACTATAAAAGAACACATTAGCGTAATAAAACGAGTGAACATAAGATAAACGCCTTCGCTTTGTAGGGCTATGGAAAGTTGTTCCACGTGAAACAGAACGACCGATATTTCAATAGAGACAGCCTGAGAGGGGCTGTGTTAGGATGAAGAGGATAATTCAGGAAATGATATATAGAGAGAAATTGCAGGTGGAACAACATGAAGGAACCAAATCAATCTTTTCTAGGGGCCACATTAGAGACAACCCAATGGTTCGTCTTTTTATTAGCCAGTTCTGTGGCGCTTCCCATAGTCATTGGTTCAATCTTTGATTTAAGCTTCACCCAGGTGTCAGGGCTGATGCAGCGTACATTTTTTGTCGTAGGCATCACTTCCTTTCTACAAGGAATGTTCGGCCACAAGCTGCCCATCATGGAAGGACCGGCCGGATTATGGATTAGTATTTTTGCTGTGATGGCTTATTCTGGTGCTCAACCGGGAAAAAGCTACATAGAAACGCTTCAAACCCTTGAAGCGGCTATGATTCTTACAGGAGTATTTTTACTAGTGTTCGGGGTTTTTCGATTAGCCCATCGGGTGTTATTTGTATTCACTCCGTTAGTGACGGGGGCTTTTTTATTTTTACTAACCGTGCAATTAAGCGGAACCTTTTTGCAAGGAATGCTTGGCATACAGCAACAGGTAGAGGCTATTCATGTAGATCAGACTGCTGTAGCGTTTGTAACGTTTTGCACCGTACTTGGTTTATCTGTTTTTGCAAAAGGCTGGCTGAAAAGCTACGCCGTTTTAATCGGCATCAGTGTAGGCTGGTTATTATACATAGGCTGGGTAGGGAGCACGAATGAAAGTGGAGGGGAATCGTCCTTCATATCTGCCCCAGATTGGCTGGCGTGGGGCACCCCTCACTTCGAGTGGGGGATTGTACCGCTGGCTTTTATTACGGCTGTCATTCTTTTGTCTAATATCGTGGCTTCTGTGGTAGCGGTCAGCCACTCAATATATGGCAAGCCTTCCTACTCTTACAATCAGATCAATCAGGGAAGCAGCTTTTTAGGTATAACCCATGGAATATCAGCGATGTTTTCATCGATTGCTAATGTGCCGTTGGCCTCGTCCTCGGGTTTCATCCATTTAACAGGTCAAAAGAAGAAAGCGCCATTTTTATATGCATCTGCCTTATTAATAATCATTGCTTTCTTTCCATCTCTGGTCGCCCTTATTTCAGGAATCCCTTCGCCAGTTGCCAATGCTGCGCTGCTTGCTACCTTTGTGCAGCTCATGGGGCTTGGAATCAGTAACATTGCCAGTGAAACATTGGATGAGCGAAGGTTAACCATCTTGTGCATCTCATTTTTACTAGGAATTGGACTTATGTTTCTTCCTGCTGAGGTGTTCAAGGGGATGCCTGGGATTGTACAAAATTTAATGAGTAACGGATTATTAGTCGGAACGGTATTGGTCATCATCATGGAACAGCTTTGGAAAGAGTCGAAAACGTGAAGATATAGAGGAAGTGATCGCAATGCAAAGACAACTATATGATGTGATAGGAATCGGAATTGGCCCCTATAACCTTGGACTAGCCGCATTGATTGACCAAACGGATGAACTTGATGCGCTCTTTTTTGAAAAGACGCCTGAATTCATGTGGCATCCTGGAATGCTAATTGAAAAAATGGATCTCCAGGTCCCGTTCCTTGCAGATTTGGCAACTTTCGCGGATCCGAAAAGTCCCTATACATTTATGAATTACCTGCATGAACATAACCGGATGTTCCCTTTCTTTTTCCATCGTCACTTTGAGGTGCCGAGACAAGAGTATAACCACTATCTGCAATGGGTAGCTGGACAGTTAAATAGTCTACACTTTGGTCATCGAGTGGTAGATGTCGTCGATAAAAAAGAAGCAGATACCCCGCATTACGAAGTAGTCGTCATGGAAAAGGTGACAGGAGAGACAAAATACTTTAATGCAAAACATGTTGTGCTGGGAACAGGGAATGACCCAGTGGTTCTTGAGGGAATGGATGGACTTCCTAATGAAGATGTCATGCATTCCAGTCGATATTTATTTGAAAAACAACATCTGCTTAAATCGAAACATGTAACAGTGATCGGTTCTGGTCAGAGTGCACTTGAAGTTTTCCTTGATTTGCTGGAGGAACAGGAGCGCCAGGACATGAAGCTGACGTTATTAACCCGGACGGGCGGTTTGTTTCAGCTTGATAAAGCAAAGTTCGCTCAAGAAGCCTTTACACCGGATTACGTGGATTATTTTCATAATCTAGAATTTGAGCAGAGAAAACAGACGCTGGATACGTTAAAGCCGCTCCGTAATGGAATTGATCCTCAAACGCTGGAAAGGCTGTACACAAAGCTTTATCATCGCACGGCTGGAATGAAAGAGAGCCGAGTCCTCATTCAGCCAATGACTGAGGTCCAGAAAATAGAAGGTCAAAAAGACGGGTATGTCCTTCACTGCAAACAATGGCAGGAAGATGTGGAGTACAAGTACGCCACCGAAAAAGTAGTCTTAGCCACAGGCTACAAACCGCATATCCCAGATTGGTTTATGGATCGTTATAAAGAAAAGATCGAATGGGAAGACGAAAAAATGTTTAAAATGACCAGGGATTATCGGCTTATGTTTAACGATGATCGAGAACACTACTTTTTCAGTTTGACCAATCTTGTCCATTCACATGGAGCTGGAGCTACGAACTTAGGGTTGTCGGTTCATAGAAACGTCCATATCATCAATACGATTGCAGGAAAAGAAGTATACAAGAATCAAGAAGATACAACGTTCCAGCAATTTTCTATGAAAGACTTTGGCACATCCTGAGCATTTCCTAAGAATGAAAAATGTTTAATTTTGGGAACAAGGGGAAAATATCCTATGTGAAAAAAATTAACATTACCATTCAAGGAGATGATGTTATATGAGTAAGATCGCTTGCGTCATTACGTCAATGTTTGAAGATGTCGAATATACACAGCCTGCAGAGGCTTTCAAAAATGAAGGGCATGAAATTACTACAATTGAATGGGAATCAGGTAAAGAGGTAAAAGGAAAACAAGGAGAAGCATCTGTGAAAATCGACGCGTCCATTGATGATGTGAACCCGAATGATTTTGATGCCCTTCTCATTCCTGGGGGCTTTTCTCCGGATCAGCTTCGCGGTGATGAGAAATTCGTAACATTCGCTAAACACTTCATGGATGAGAAAAAGCCTGTTTTCGCCATTTGCCATGGTCCTCAGCTATTAATTACAGCAAAATCATTAGAAGGTCGAGCGGCAACTGGCTTCAAGTCGATTGCTGTTGATATGGAATATGCAGGCGTAGACTATGAGGACAAAGAGGTTGTTGTCTGTCAGGACCAGCTGGTGACAAGTCGTCAGCCGGATGATATTCCTGCCTTTAACCGCGAATCCTTAAAACTACTACAATAAGAAAAAATCAAAGTAAGCCACGGGGGCTTCCCTCGTGGCTTCTTTCTATTTTTCGGTGGAATGTTCACTTATGGAGTTATGGCTGTAATTGCCTTATAATGAAAGATAAAAGATTGAGTGACGGGATCGACTACATAGGAGGGAAGATATGATTGTCCAGGAGCGTGAAAATGAATTTCTGATGATTAAGCAGCACGATCATGCACAAATATCTGGCCAAATGGTTTTGGAGTGGAAGAAAAATTTCCTATTGCGATCAAAGTTGAGGGAAGAAGCCGACTGGGCCATTGCTCAACATGACCGTGCCTGGATTCCTTTGGATGAGCAACCAAAGTGGAATAATGAGAAAAATAGACCCTATTCTTTCATCGATTATCCCCTAAAGGAGAAAATAGAGGCTTATCAGCTAGGGATTAAGGAAGTTGCTGAACGCTCTCTTTATGCTGGAATACTCTGCAGTATGCACTATGCATCCTTCTTTTCAGAGGATAGTGACGATCCAGTCATCCGTAAGTTTATTGCAGATGAAAAGAAAAGGCAGGAAGATTTATCTGAAGCAATGAAAATGGATGTACCCAGGGATATCTATCATCTCCATTTCAAACGGCTTCAATTTTGTGATGATTTGTCTTTATATGTATGTATGCAAGAACCTGGGATATCTAAGGATGAAGAAGTTCCTTGGTTTAAAGATGGATTTAAACAAACCTTTGATTTTGCTCCGGACGGAATAATGGCTAACTGGGTAGACCAGAAACAAGTTTCGGTAAAACCTTTTCCTTTTTCACGTCCTTTTGAAGTGTATATTCCTTATCGTTCCGTTTCTAAAAAAGCTATTGAGGAAAAAGGACTGGAGAAGGCTTATCATGAAGCTGAAACGGGGCAGCGAACAGTAGAGATTATACCCGAAGGTTAAAAACACCGCTGTCAGACAGCCTTATTGCTGACAGGACTGTCTGATGCGGAGAATTTTATTGATTCTTTTCGACGTTGAACTGACTACCGAGCAGAGCCCAATTTTGTGGGAAGGATAGGCCGAGCTTCCAGTAACTAATACCTTTCAGACCGCGATCCTTAATAAGGTCGAATTTCTTCTGGATGGAACGAGCATCTTCAAACCAGACTTCATGCTTATTTCCTTCCGAGTCTGTGTACGTAAAATAGGGGGCCTGTTCTTCCTGGTCATAGGAAATAGGAACATTGTTTTCCCTTGCGATCTGTATAGCTCTTTGTGGGCTGACGGCTTTCGCAAACTCCCCGCCAGGTTCATATGGGAGCGTCCAGTCATATCCGTACAAATTCTGGCCTAGCAATATTTTATTTGCCGGCATTTCAGTTAACGCATAATCCACAACTTCAGTGACAGGTCCAATCGGTGCAACCGCGCGAGGAGGACCTCCACTGTAGCCCCATTCATAAGTCATTAACACAACAAAATCGACAATTTCTCCATGCGCTTTGTAATCGTGTGCTTCATACCAGGCCCCTTCTTGTTCAGCACTCGTCTTTGGAGCGAGGGCGGTCGACATAAGCAGACCTTCTGCAGAAAGTCGCTGCTTTGCATTTCTAAGGAACTGGTTATAATTCTCCTTTAGCTCAGGAGGCAGAAATTCCATGTCGAAATGAACGTCTCTAAACCCGACTTCTTTGGCTGTCTTAACTATGTTATCAAGAAGGGTATTTTGTACATTTTCATTTGTAAGGATCGTTCTCCCAAGTTCTGCGCTGAATTCCCCGTCCGCTAAGTTCGTGACCACCATCATAAGAGAGGCATCATTGTTATCAGCGATTGCTTTGAAGTTATCAAGCGGCGGCGCTTTTAATGAGCCATCCGGTTTGATTTCATAACTAAACGGAGCTAAATAAGTAAGCAGCGGTGCTCGCTGTTCAGCTGAAGATCGCAAAACTTCGGAAACTTCTCCTCCAAAAGGCTCAATATAAGCATTGGCAGAGATTAAAGTCGGTGGTTGTTCAGGGATATACAGTCTTAATCCTACAGGCAGTGCCGCGTTTGGCTGCAGGCCGTTGACTTCAGCGAGCTGGTTTGCGGATAAACCAAACTGCTGAGCAATGGTATATAAGCTGTCCCCGGGCTGGACAAAATAAAACTGACCGACAATCGGCACAACAATAGCTTGACCGACTACGAGGTCTCCAGGGGTTTCCAGTTCGTTTGCATCAATGATAGCATTTGGCGTACTATCATAGAGACCAGCTATCGAAAATACACTGTCCCCGGGCTGGACGACATGGATTTGCATGTACATCGCTCCTTTCTCATCATTATCAATGTATGAAAACGGAAAGGGAAAATATTCTTATGAAATAGAAGGGGTCTCTTATGAACACTGACCAACACTATATGGAATTAGCTATTAAAGAAGCAAAAAAAGCAGAGGCCGAGGGCGAGGTCCCAATCGGAGCCGTCATTGTTTTTAAAGATGAAGTCATCGCTAAAGGTTACAACCAAAGAGAGACATCCCAGCTCGCTTCTTCGCATGCAGAATTCATAGCTATCGAACGAGCCAATCAGGCAATCGGAAGCTGGAGACTGGAAGATTGCACGTTGTATGTGACCCTGGAACCATGTCCGATGTGTGCAGGTGCTATTTTACAATCCAGGATTCCTAGAGTCGTTTATGGAGCAAAAGATCCGAAAGCGGGATGTGTTGGTTCTTTAATGAATTTATTAGATGATAAGCGGTTTAATCACAGGGCAGAAATCTCAGCAGGGGTCATGGAAGAAACTTGTGGTAATCTTTTGACTCAGTTTTTTCGGAGGCTGCGTAATAAGAAGAAAAACAAACCATCTACTAATAATTTACAATAATAAACCATTGCATTTTACTTAAAATGTCGCTATACTTGTAATGTCGTGCTAAGCGGGGAATTAGCGGTGCCCTATACTCGCAATCCGCTACAGCGAGGCCGAATCCCCACCCGAGGTGGTGTGGCCTCAAGGTCTGCCTTATGTGACCGGTGTTGACACCCAGGTCCTGCGCAACGAGAATCAGTGAATCCTGTCAGGTCCGGAAGGAAGCAGCAGTAAGCTGTCCCTCTCGTGTGCCGCGGGAGTGCCTGGGTCGAGCCGTAATCATAAGTAACGCTTGGGGCCACGCCATCGACGGTGGGTGCACGGCATTACATATGATTTTACTATCAGGTTATTATAAAAAAGTCGTTATGAGACATTTTCATAACGGCTTTTTCTATTATATTCGGTTTAAATAGAGGGGGGGTGAGGAAACGGGGTCGTTCTCATACCCTTTTCAGTCCATTACATAACGGAACGTTTACCTCTAATTTTATAACTAAAGCCTTAAAACTAGAAGCGAATGTCGTCGAAGAACTAAGGTTCACATCCAATGCACCAATCAGGTATAATGGATGAGAGACTAAAAAGGGAGAACGGTTATATGAGCTATCAGGCTTTGTATCGTGTCTGGCGCCCAAAAAACTTTGAAGATGTGGTCGGACAAACCCATATTACACGCACATTGCAAAACGCGATTGAACAAGATAAATTTTCCCATGCCTATCTGTTCTCTGGCCCACGAGGGACAGGTAAAACAAGTGCTGCGAAAATTTTTGCTAAAGCCGTGAACTGCGAACGTTCCCCTGTAAAGGAACCCTGCAATGAGTGTGCGGCGTGTCTTGGTATCCAAGATGGGTCGATCTCAGATGTCATTGAAATTGACGCTGCTTCCAACAACGGGGTAGAACAAATTCGTGAAATCCGGGACAAGGTAAAGTATGCACCAAGCGCGGTACCTTACAAAGTATATATTATTGATGAAGTCCACATGCTCTCCATGGGAGCTTTTAATGCTTTGCTTAAAACGTTAGAAGAGCCTCCGCGGCATGTTATATTTATTTTAGCAACGACTGAGCCTCACAAAATTCCACTTACCATTATTTCAAGATGTCAGCGATTTGATTTTAAACGGATATCTCAGAAAGCGATGGTGGACCGGATGGAGAGCATTACCTCTGCTGAGGAGATCACCATTGCTCGTGAAGCGTTGGAAATTGTGGCGTTGACAGCAGAAGGCGGGATGAGGGACGCTTTAAGTTTGCTTGATCAGGCCATTTCCTATAGTGAAGAAGAAGTCACTGTTGAGGATGTATTAGCTGTCACTGGGTCGGTCTCCCAAGGGAAACTGGCAGAAGTCGTCAGAGCTTTATACGAACAAGAGGTGAAAGCAGCTCTTGAAGCAGTGGATGATTTGATTCAGCAAGGAAAAGATCCGGGTCGTTTTGTCTTTGATTTGATTTATTATCTTCGAGACATCCTATTGTTCCAAAGTGCCCCAGACCTTGAACATAATTTGGAACGCGCCATTCCAGATGATACGTTTCGTATGCTGGCTGAACAGTTAACCGCCCAATGGATTCAGCAGGCGATACGGGAGTTGAATCAATGTCAGCAAGAGATGAAATGGACGACAAGTCCTAAGGTGTTTATTGAAATTGCCCTTTTGAATATGGTGGAAGTTAAGCCGGCGTCTGTATTGAAGCCCGCTGAATCGGAAGCTCTGAATCAGCTTTCTAAGAAAATTACTGAACTCGAGAGAGAATTGACGAGTTTGAAGCAAAACGGAGTAGAACAGCAAACGGCTAAACCATCGAAACCAAAGCGGACACCTGCAAAATCCGGACGAAAAGGATATAATGTACCTTACGAACGGATACGCCAAGTATTAAATGAGGCATCTAAGGAAGAAATAAAAACCGTTCAAGGCCATTGGGCAGATTTCATGGAGGCATTGAAGAGGAACAATGCCCCGGCTCATGCAACGTTGCTGAATAGTAAGCCGAGAGCAGCTTCTTCAAAAGCATTGGTACTTGCTTTTCGTTATGACATCCATTGTTCCTTGGCAATGGAACACCAAAGTACAATTGAGCCCTTGCTTACAGAATTCATAGGAAAACCTTTGACGATCATCCCTATTCCAGAGCCTAATTGGCAGGAAGTACGCGAGGAATATGTGCGTAAACAAAAAAGTTCCCCTGATGACAGCGACGAAGAAACTTCAGATGATACTTCTTCTGAAGGTAATGATGACCCGCTCGTCTCAGAAGCACGCAAGCTCGTCGGAGATGATTTGATAGAAATCCAAGATTAAATGAAATTAAAGGAGGAATTCGCCATGCGTGGTGGAGGAAATATGAACAATATGATGAAACAAATGCAAAAGATGCAGAAAAAAATGATGAAAGCTCAAGAAGAGCTCTACGAAATGACTTTTGAATCTTCTGCTGGCGGCGGAATGGTTAAAGTTGTCGCTAACGGGAAAAAAGAAATTACAGATATCGAAATTGATGAAGAAGTTGTAGATCCAGATGATGTAGAAATGCTTCAAGATTTAATCATCACAGCAACGAATGATGTGTTGAAGCAAGTGGATGATAAAACAAACGATACTATGGGACAGTTCACGAAAGGTATGCCTGGAGGAATGTTCTAGGAGGAATTTTGATGTATTACCCGGAACCAATTTCTAAACTGATCGACAGTTTTACGAAGCTGCCAGGGATCGGCCCTAAGACGGCTGTCCGCCTGGCTTTTTTCGTGCTGGAGATGGAAGAGGACGATGTTCTTGACTTTGCTAAGTCATTAGTGAACGCTAAAAGAGAACTGACTCATTGCTCGATCTGTGGTCATATTACCGATCAAGACCCTTGCTCGATTTGTCAGGATGATTCCCGCGATCAAACATTGATTTGTGTCGTTCAAGATCCGAAAGATGTGATTGCGATGGAAAAGATGAAAGAATTCAGCGGGAAGTACCACGTATTGCACGGGGCTATTTCGCCGATGGACGGCATTGGTCCAGAAGACATTAATGTGGCAAGCTTGATCAATCGATTGAAGGATGAAGGGGTCGAAGAGCTGATTCTGGCTACCAACCCGAACATTGAGGGGGAAGCTACGGCTATGTATATTTCTCGTTTAGTGAAACCTTCGGGAATACGTATGACACGTATTGCCCACGGTCTTCCAGTTGGAGGAGACTTAGAGTATGCGGATGAAGTGACTTTATCCAAAGCACTTGAAGGAAGAAGAGAACTGTAAAAAGGGTGGTTCTATGTTCGGTAGACATAAAAAGATTAGGAAAGAGATCGATCAAGAGCTTCTTTCTAATATTAGAACACTCAAGCATGAGTGGGAAACGCTGAACACGATCATAAATCAGAGTATTGAGCCAAGTGACGAGGGACTGACAGAACTTGCTCTTGTTAAAGCGAAATATTTTTACTTATTAAGAGAAGCCAGATTTCGTCAAATCAATGCTTTATCATAACTTGTACTATCCCCTTGTTCGATCACATATACTGACTTAGAACAGTATATAAGTGGACAGGGGGTTTTTTATGGATCCGGTGTTAGTCATCTTATTATTAGGACTAGCCATTCCTTTCTTATTAATTGTTGGGTTGCCATCTGCCCCAATTAAATGGGTAGGGCAACTTCTCACTAGGTTAATCGTTGCTGTTATCCTTCTTTTTTTCGTAAATCTCTTTGGAGCGCAATTTGGTTTGCATGTTCCGATCAATGGTTTCACTGCTGTCGTCTCTGGACTCCTTGGTGTACCAGGTGTATTGTCATTGGCAGCAATACATTTATGGTTGCTTTAGAAAAAGATGAGGATGATTGTCCTTATCTTTTTTTATTTGTGTGTGAATAACTATTTGATGGTGTGAGGCTGCATCCAGATCCAACGCCTATCCCTCGAGGTCATAAGTCAGTCGATTTAAAAGACTATCATCACTTGCCATATGCTTGTCGGGGCGACTTTAGCACAAAGATCAGTCCAACGTTGGCGCCAGACGTGCCCAGTTTAGTTGTCCATTGAATGAATAAGCCAGGTGCTTCCGTTTTTGTTATGGAGTTCAGCTTCTTAATTAGTAATCTTTTAAAATATAAAAAAATACTAGAAAAGGGTTGCGTTCATTTTTATAGCATGCTATATTATTACTTGTCGCTTCAAAGAAAGCGCCATTAACAAAAACAGCTTACAAAATTTCATAAAAAAAGTTATTGACATATAGCGAATTCACATGATATATTAGTAAGCGTCGCTTTAAGAGAGAGGCGACAAGCCGAAAACGGCTTACAAAAAAATCATGAAAAAATTTGTTGACTTAAACGACTAACCATGATATATTAATTAAGTCGCTGTTTTGAGCGGCGAACAAAACATTTGATCTTTGAAAACTGAACGAACCAACCAGTACGTCAATTATTTCTTCTTATTTAAAGAAGAAAACAACAAGCACATTCGGTGTGCAAATGAGCAAGTCAAACTTTACTTTTTATGGAGAGTTTGATCCTGGCTCAGGACGAACGCTGGCGGCGTGCCTAATACATGCAAGTCGAGCGCGGGAAGCGAGCTGATCCCCTTCGGGGGTGATGCTCGTGGAACGAGCGGCGGACGGGTGAGTAACACGTGGGCAACCTGCCTGTAAGACCGGAATAACCCCGGGAAACCGGGGCTAATGCCGGGTAACACTTTCCTCCGCATGGAGGAGAGTTGAAAGATGGCTTTTAGCTATCACTTACAGATGGGCCCGCGGCGCATTAGCTAGTTGGTGAGGTAACGGCTCACCAAGGCGACGATGCGTAGCCGACCTGAGAGGGTGATCGGCCACACTGGGACTGAGACACGGCCCAGACTCCTACGGGAGGCAGCAGTAGGGAATCTTCCGCAATGGACGAAAGTCTGACGGAGCAACGCCGCGTGAACGATGAAGGTCTTCGGATCGTAAAGTTCTGTTGTTAGGGAAGAACAAGTACCGTGCGAATAGAGCGGTACCTTGACGGTACCTAACGAGGAAGCCCCGGCTAACTACGTGCCAGCAGCCGCGGTAATACGTAGGGGGCAAGCGTTGTCCGGAATTATTGGGCGTAAAGCGCGCGCAGGCGGTTTCTTAAGTCTGATGTGAAAGCCCACGGCTCAACCGTGGAGGGTCATTGGAAACTGGGGAACTTGAGGACAGAAGAGGAGAGTGGAATTCCACGTGTAGCGGTGAAATGCGTAGATATGTGGAGGAACACCAGTGGCGAAGGCGACTCTCTGGTCTGTCTCTGACGCTGAGGTGCGAAAGCGTGGGTAGCAAACAGGATTAGATACCCTGGTAGTCCACGCCGTAAACGATGAGTGCTAGGTGTTAGGGGGCTTCCACCCCTTAGTGCTGAAGTTAACGCATTAAGCACTCCGCCTGGGGAGTACGGCCGCAAGGCTGAAACTCAAAGGAATTGACGGGGGCCCGCACAAGCGGTGGAGCATGTGGTTTAATTCGAAGCAACGCGAAGAACCTTACCAGGTCTTGACATCCTTGGACCTCCCTAGAGATAGGGATTTCCCTTCGGGGACCAAGTGACAGGTGGTGCATGGTTGTCGTCAGCTCGTGTCGTGAGATGTTGGGTTAAGTCCCGCAACGAGCGCAACCCCTAATCTTAGTTGCCAGCATTCAGTTGGGCACTCTAAGGTGACTGCCGGTGACAAACCGGAGGAAGGCGGGGATGACGTCAAATCATCATGCCCCTTATGACCTGGGCTACACACGTGCTACAATGGATGGTACAAAGGGCAGCGAAGCCGCGAGGTGTAGCAAATCCCATAAAACCATTCTCAGTTCGGATTGCAGGCTGCAACTCGCCTGCATGAAGCCGGAATCGCTAGTAATCGCGGATCAGCATGCCGCGGTGAATACGTTCCCGGGCCTTGTACACACCGCCCGTCACACCACGAGAGTTGGCAACACCCGAAGTCGGTGAGGTAACCATTTGGAGCCAGCCGCCGAAGGTGGGGCCAATGATTGGGGTGAAGTCGTAACAAGGTAGCCGTATCGGAAGGTGCGGCTGGATCACCTCCTTTCTAAGGATAGAAACGGAAGCGTACATGGTTGGTTGTTCAGTTTTGAGAGATCAAAAGATCTTTCAATGTGAACCTTGAAAACTGGATAAGACATGATCAGGCATTATCTTTCGATAATCCTGATGATGACAAGACATCAAACATCAATTGAAACAACGTCTTTTCACAAGATAGTTAAGTGAATAAGGGCGCACGGTGGATGCCTTGGTACTAGGAGCCGATGAAGGACGGGACTAACACCGAAATGCTTCGACGAGCCGTAAGTAGGCTTTGACTCGGAGATTTCCGAATGGGGAAACCCACTGTTCGTAATGGAACAGTGTCCTATACTGAATCCATAGGTATAGGACGGCACACCCGGGGAACTGAAACATCTCAGTACCCGGAGGAAGAGAAAGCAAACGCGATTTCCCAAGTAGCGGCGAGCGAAACGGAAACAGCCCAAACCAGAGAGCTTGCTCTCTGGGGTTGTAGGACACTCCATTGGAGTTACCAAGAAGGAAGGTAGACGAATCGAGCTGGAAAGCTCAGCCATAGAGGGTAACAGCCCTGTAGTCAAAACCTTCTTTCCTCCGGAGTGGATCCTGAGTACGGCGGAACACGAGGAATTCCGTCGGAATCCGGGAGGACCATCTCCCAAGGCTAAATACTCCCTAGTAACCGATAGTGAACCAGTACCGTGAGGGAAAGGTGAAAAGCACCCCGGAAGGGGAGTGAAAGAGAACCTGAAACCGTGTGCCTACAAGTAGTCGGAGCCCGTTTATGGGTGACGGCGTGCCTTTTGTAGAATGAACCGGCGAGTTACGACCGTATGCGAGGTTAAGCCGCAGAAGCGGAGCCGCAGCGAAAGCGAGTCTGAATAGGGCGAGTGAGTATGCGGTCGTAGACCCGAAACCGTGTGATCTACCCATGTCCAGGATGAAGGTCAGGTAACACTGACTGGAGGTCCGAACCCACGTAAGTTGAAAATTACGGGGATGAGGTGTGGGTAGGGGTGAAATGCCAATCGAACACGGAGATAGCTGGTTCTCTCCGAAATAGCTTTAGGGCTAGCCTCAGGATAGAAAGTCATGGAGGTAGAGCACTGATTGGACGAGGGGCCCCTATCGGGTTACCGAATTCAGTCAAACTCCGAATGCCATCGACTTTGTCCTGGGAGTCAGACCGTGGGTGATAAGGTTCATGGTCGAAAGGGAAACAGCCCAGACCGCCAGCTAAGGTCCCCAAGTGTGTGTTAAGTGGAAAAGGATGTGGAGTTGCTTAGACAACCAGGATGTTGGCTTAGAAGCAGCCATCATTGAAAGAGTGCGTAATAGCTCACTGGTCGAGTGACTCTGCGCCGAAAATGTACCGGGGCTAAACACACCACCGAAGCTGCGGATTGATCTTACGATCAGTGGTAGGAGAGCGTTCTAAGGGCCGTGAAGTCAGACCGTAAGGACTGGTGGAGCGCTTAGAAGTGAGAATGCCGGTATGAGTAGCGAAAAAAGAGTGAGAATCTCTTTCACCGAAAGTCTAAGGTTTCCTGAGGAAGGCTCGTCCTCTCAGGGTTAGTCGGGACCTAAGCCGAGGCCGAAAGGCGTAGGCGATGGACAACAGGTTGATATTCCTGTACCACCTCCTTTCCGTTTGAACGACGGGGGGACGCAGGAGGATAAGGAGAGCGCGCCATTGGATGAGCGCGTCCAAGCAGTGAGACGGTCGGATAGGCAAATCCGTCCGGCAACGTCAAGCTGTGATGGGGAGGGAACTAAAGTACCGAAGCTCCTGAGTTCACACTGCCAAGAAAATCCTCTAGTGAGGAAAGAGGTGCCCGTACCGCAAACCAACACAGGTAGACGAGGAGAGGATCCTAAGGTGAGCGGGAGAACTCTCGTTAAGGAACTCGGCAAAATGACCCCGTAACTTCGGGAGAAGGGGTGCTCCTCTGCCGAGGAGCCGCAGTGAAAAGGCCCAAGCGACTGTTTACCAAAAACACAGGTCTCTGCGAAGCCGTAAGGCGAAGTATAGGGGCTGACACCTGCCCGGTGCTGGAAGGTTAAGGGGATGCGTTAGCGCAAGCGAAGCGTTGAACCGAAGCCCCAGTAAACGGCGGCCGTAACTATAACGGTCCTAAGGTAGCGAAATTCCTTGTCGGGTAAGTTCCGACCCGCACGAAAGGTGCAACGACTTGGGCACTGTCTCAACGAGAGACCCGGTGAAATTATACTATGTGTGAAGATGCACATTACCCGCGACAGGACGGAAAGACCCCGTGGAGCTTTACTGTAGCCTGATATTGAATGTTGGTACAGCTTGTACAGGATAGGTAGGAGCCTTGGAAGCCGGAGCGCTAGCTTCGGTGGAGGCGCTGGTGGGATACTACCCTGGCTGTACGGACATTCTAACCCAGGACCGTGATCCGGTCCGGAGACAGTGTCAGGTGGGCAGTTTGACTGGGGCGGTCGCCTCCCAAAAGGTAACGGAGGCGCCCAAAGGTTCCCTCAGAATGGTTGGAAATCATTCGCAGAGTGTAAAGGCACAAGGGAGCTTGACTGCGAGACCTACAAGTCGAGCAGGGACGAAAGTCGGGCTTAGTGATCCGGCGGTTCCGCATGGAAGGGCCGTCGCTCAACGGATAAAAGCTACCCCGGGGATAACAGGCTTATCTCCCCCAAGAGTCCACATCGACGGGGAGGTTTGGCACCTCGATGTCGGCTCATCGCATCCTGGGGCTGTAGTCGGTCCCAAGGGTTGGGCTGTTCGCCCATTAAAGCGGTACGCGAGCTGGGTTCAGAACGTCGTGAGACAGTTCGGTCCCTATCCGTCGTGGGCGTTGGAAATTTGAAAGGAGCTGTCCTTAGTACGAGAGGACCGGGATGGACACACCGCTGGTGTACCAGTTGTTCCGCCAGGAGCACAGCTGGGTAGCTACGTGTGGTCGGGATAAGTGCTGAAAGCATCTAAGCATGAAGCCCTCCTTGAGATGAGATTTCCCTTACCTATAAGGTAATAAGATCCCTCAGAGACGATGAGGTTGATAGGTCCGAGGTGGAAGCGTGGTGACACGTGCAGCTGACGGATACTAATTGATCGACGACTTATCTATCTACCATGAAAGACCGTTTCCGATGTTTGTGATTCTTATCCAGTTTTGAGGGTTCACCTCAAACTTTATATGATGTGGTGGTGAAGGCGAAGAGGTCACACCTGTTCCCATGCCGAACACAGCAGTTAAGCTCTTCAGCGCCGATGGTAGTCGGGTCGATCCCCGTGAGAGTAGGACGCCGCCACGTCAACGATAAAACCTTAGAAGATTTCTTCTAAGGTTTTTTATTTTTTCCCGTATATTATTCATAGATTAGGAGATACTAGAAATAAATCTATTGTTTATCATCCTATTTTAAGAGAATGCTTAAGCAAGCTGACGGGGAGGAATAAAAATGGCTAGGAAGCAATGTTGCAGTATTTGTTCCAAGGAAGCAGAAAATGGAATCTACTTGTTGAGAGTGTACATTTGTCATTCTTGTGAGAAAGAAATGATTAATACTTCTGCCGATGATCCCAAATATCAGTTTTTTGTAGAGCAAATGACAAAAGCACATCGTTCAATGATTCCATCTTAATTGCATAGCAGCTATAATATCCATCTCAAAAAGAGATGGATATTTGTATGTTTGCGGCAAAGTAGCGGTTTCTGTACGATAAATGAGAGAAGATAATAGAAAAAAGGTGAGAACAGTGAGCAGTCAATGTAAAACCCCATTATATGATGCACTAGTAGAAAACAAAAAGAAAAATCCTCTATCTTTTCATGTGCCAGGACACAAATATGGTCAAGTGTTTTCCCAACGTGGTAAAGAGGATTATTCAGCAATATTAACCATAGATGCTACAGAAATTAACGGTCTGGATGACTTGCATGCCCCTGAAGGAGTCATTAATCAAGCACAAAAGCTAGCTGCAGCGTTTTTTCAATGTGAGCATACATATTTCTTGGTAAACGGAACAACTTCAGGTAACTTAGCCATGCTCCTCTCTATATGCGGTCCTGGAGATGATATTATTGTCCAGCGTAACTGCCACAAGTCTGTGTTAAATGGCTTAGAACTGGCAGGTGCTAAACCTATATTCATAGGACCTGAATATGAAGAGGAGACTAAACGGTACAGCAAAATAACACTATCTGCTGTTCGTAAGGCTCTGAAGACTTATCCCAAAGCCCGAGCGATTTTTTTAACCTATCCTGACTACTTTGGACGTACTTATCCGCTTCAGCAAATTATTAAAGAAGCCCATGCCCAGGGAATTCCTGTGTGTATAGATGAGGCCCATGGTGTCCATTTTCAGTTAGGAGATCCATTTCCACCTTCAGCCTTACAATTAGGGGCCGATATGGTTGTTCAATCCGCTCATAAAATGGCACCTGCTATGACTATGGCATCTTATCTGCACGTTCAGGGTAGGCGTGTAAATCGAATGAAAATCGAACATTATCTTCAAATGCTTCAATCCAGCAGCCCATCCTATCCTTTAATGGCAAGTCTTGATTTAGCTCGTTATTATTTGGCTCATTGGAAAGAAGAAAAAAAACGGGAGACTCTCCAGTTCATAGAGCAAATCAGAAGCGTTTTTGAATCCTACGAAGGCCATTGGTCCGTGCTTCCTGTTACCTCTTATGATGACCCTTTAAAAATGACTCTAAGGATCAAAAAAGGGACAGGGTTCCAAGTCATGAAGGAATTTGAAAAAGTAGACATCCATCCTGAAATGGCTGCATTCGATCAAATTCTTTTTACTTTCGGACTTGCTCCAAGTCTTCCCGTTGACCGGTTGAAAGAGTGCCTGGATAAAGTCGATTCTCAATTAAAATATGAGAAAAACCGTGCTACAATAAATATTGATCAAATTTCGTTTCCGGAAATTGAAACTTTAGTAATGCAGTACTCTGAAATGAGTGGAAGTACCGGGAAAAAAACGGACTGGGATGGAGCAGTGGGGAAAGTGTCCGCAGAAGCTGTTATTCCTTACCCACCAGGAATTCCATTATTATTAAAAGGAGAACGTATTACAGATGAGCATAAAAAACGTGTGCTCTCTTTAGTCCAAAAAGGGGCACGCTTTCAGAATAAGAATATTGAACAAGGGATACGTGTGTTTAAAGGAGAATGAATAGTGAAGGGTTTATTTGTTACATTTGAAGGTGGTGAAGGGGCAGGAAAATCATCTATGCTCCAAGAAATCGGGAAAGATTTACGACAACAAGGGTACCCTGTATTAGAAACAAGAGAACCTGGCGGGATTGAGATCGCAGAAAAGATACGTGAGGTTATTTTAAATCGCTCTCATACAGCAATGGACGGTCGAACAGAGGCTTTGCTCTATGCAGCAGCCCGCAGACAGCATCTCGTCGAGAAAGTGGTACCTGCACTTCAGTCAGGAAAAATCGTCTTATGCGATCGTTTCATTGATTCAAGTCTTGCTTATCAAGGATACGCAAGAGGATTAGGGATGGATGAAGTTTACAAAATTAATGACTTTGCTATTGAAAACTGTATGCCAGACCTGACTCTATTATTTGATATCGATCCAGAAGAAGGACTACGCCGAATCACTGCTAACAAAGGACGGGAACAAAACAGGCTTGACTTGGAAAAAATTGATTTTCATCAAAAGGTTTATGAAGCCTATCATCAGTTAGCTGAGCGTTATCAGGAACGTATAAAAATTATCAATGCTGGTCAGTCTTTTGACAAGGTAAAAGAGGAAGCGGAAGAAGTTTTAAAGAATTATCTTCCATCAAAGCATGAATGAGTTTGTTATAATAGGGATAAACACCCAACCAGGAGGGGTTTTCCGATGAAAATGATCATTGCTGTTGTTCAAGATAAGGACAGTAATCGGTTGACGGATGCATTAGCGGAAAATAAATTCAAAACCACCAAATTATCAACGACTGGTGGTTTCTTAAGAGAGGGAAATACAACGTTCATGATTGGCTGTGACGATGAAGATGTGGATGATGCGCTTGATATCATCAAGAAAAATTGCAGCCAGCGTGAGCAAATGGTCGCTCCTATTTCTCCAATGGGAGGAAATGCGGACTCTTATATTCCGAAACCAGTGAAGGTTGAAGTAGGTGGAGCAACTGTATTTGTTCTTCCAATTGAATCCTTTTTTCACTTCTAACGAAGGAGCTTTAGAATGAAAGTTAGTCAAGAAATGCGGACACAGTTGGATTCAGCTAAGAAACCATCTTCCAAACAGCCGCAAGGACGCTCCAATTTTGACACCCTAGTCCAGTCTCAAACGAGGCAATTACAAGAGGCTCAATTAAACCAGCTGATGAAGAAGATAAGTTCACAAGGGGATCGATTGGTTCGCACGCGCTCTTTTAAAGACTTAGCTAAGTATAAACGGCTCATCAAGGAGTTTATTAAGGAAGCTGCACAATCCGGGATGAGTCTAAAACATTCCCATAGCTGGAATCAAAATGGCCAAACCCGTAAATTAACGATCGTAGAAACTGTAGATGATCAATTGAAGCAGCTGACGGAGATTGTCATTGAGCAAGAAAGGCGATCGATTGATATGTTAGGGATGATTGGAGAAATCAAAGGTCTGCTAATTAATTTATATACGTAAGGACGGAATGGCTTTATGCAGACATGGAAAGAGATGAAAGAAATTCAGCCTTTAGCTGCCCAGATGCTTATGAACAGCTTTAAGAAAGACCGAATTTCTCATGCCTATCTTTTTCAGGGGAGCAGAGGAACCGGCAAAAAAGAATTGAGTATATTATTTGCTAAAAGCATCTTTTGTAAAAACCGGACTGGAGCTGAACCTTGTCTAGAATGTAGAGACTGCCATCGGATTGATTCCGGGAACCATCCTGATCTTCACTGGGTAGAACCCGAAGGACAGTCCATTAAAAAAGAACAGATTCTTCACTTACAAAAAGAATTTACCTATACAGGGATGGAGTCTAACCGTAAAGTTTATATCATCGTAGATGCAGACAAGATGACGACAAACGCATCCAACCGTCTTCTTAAATTTTTGGAAGAGCCGAGCCAGCAAACAACTGCGATGCTATTAACGGAAAGTGGACAGACCATTTTGGATACGATTCGATCCCGGTGCCAGCTGCTTGCTCTTCAGCCGCTGAATTCGAGAAGAGTGGAAAAAATGCTCATAGCAGAAGGTGTTTCCGAATCGAATGCAAAACTATTGGCGTCCCTTACAAATAATTTGACAGAAGCCCTGGAAATGAATGAAGATGAGTGGTTTGCTAATGTTCGAAAATTAGTGATACAATTAATTGAAGTGCTTCAAAATAAACCAAATGAAGGACTTTTATTTATCAACCACCAGTGGATGCCTCATTTTAAAGAACGTAAGCATTTACAGCGAGGTCTTGACGTGTTGATGCTTTGGTTCCAGGATATCATTAACCAATATTTGGACCGGGAAGATTCTATTGTGTTTATAACAGAGAGAGAAAAACTGGAACAGGCAGCGATGAGATGGTCACGTCAATCATCCGCTCAATGCTTAAGTTATATACTTGAGGCGAAACGAAAGATAAATCAAAATGTCCATCCTAACTTAGTGATGGAGCAACTTACCCTTCAACTACAGAGGTGATGATCGAGTGATCGAAGTTGTAGGTGTCCGATTTAAGCAAGCGGGGAAAATTTATTATTTTGATCCTGGCGAAATGAAAATGACGACAGAAGATTATGTCATTGTCGAGACAGTACGCGGGATTGAGTTCGGGAAAGTTGTCATTGCTAATAAATCCGTAGACGAAGAAGATGTCGTCTTGCCTCTTAAAAAAGTCATCCGTATTGCAGATGATAAAGATAAAGTAACCGTGGATGAAAACAAGGACAATGCCTCAGAAGCTTACCGCATTTGTGAAAAGAAAATTCGTGAACATAAATTGGACATGAATCTTGTTGATGTTGAATATACGTTTGACCGTAATAAAGTGATTTTCTACTTTACCGCTGATGGACGGGTTGATTTCCGTACATTGGTAAAAGATTTAGCTTCTGTGTTTAAAACCCGGATTGAACTGCGTCAAATCGGGGTGCGAGACGAAGCGAAGATGTTAGGTGGAATTGGTCCGTGTGGACGGATGCTATGCTGTTCCACTTTCTTAGGTGACTTTGAACCTGTATCCATAAAAATGGCCAAAGACCAAAATCTATCTTTAAATCCAGCAAAAATTTCGGGCCTATGCGGTCGTTTAATGTGCTGCCTTAAATATGAGAATGATGATTATGAAATCGCTAAGAAAGAACTGCCTGATTTGGGTGAAAGCATTGCGACTTCTTTCGGAAAAGGAAAAGTGGTCGGCTTGAATATGCTTGAGCGTATGGTCCAAATCGAATTCCGTGATAAAGAACGTGTTCTTGAGTACTCCTTACAAGAGTTGATCGATGAAGGAGTCGTTCAAACAGAAGCCACAGAGTAAAAGGGTGGAGTCAAGCGTGAAAAAGAAAGCCATATTTGAACATGTATCCCATTTAGAAAGCCAGATTGGTGAGCTGTATGAACAGCTTGGCGATTTAAAAAAGCAGCTTGCTTATTTGCTGGAAGAGAACCAGCATTTATCGCTTGAAAATCATCATTTAAGGCAGCGATTAGATAAGGAAACAGAACAGGAAAAACAGAAATCATCCAACTCTAAACAAGACCGGGGACCGGCTGTTGGAGAAGGTTACGATAATTTAGCACGACTCTATGAAGAAGGTTTTCATATTTGTAATTTACATTTTGGCAGTCCCAGAGATGAAGATTGTTTATTCTGTTTATCGTTTTTAAACAAAAAGAAATAATCCCAGGTCCAAGCCTTTCCTTGCTCAACCGAGGAAGGGCTCTCTTTATATAAACAACTCTTTTAAACAATGTTTTATTATTAGGATTCATTACATTACGTTAATTAGCAGGATTAAGATTGTGTGTAGAAAGGGAAGTTGGGGAAGGAGTCGCTTTCCGTGGGCGTACGGTGAGCTTCCTCGGGCTTCGCCCTGTGGGATCTCACTCTGTACTATTATCCCACAGGAGTCTCCCCCTTCCCCAACTCTCCATGCCAAAACTATTTCTCGGGATTCTGCTAGTGTAGTCCCTTTCCAAGGAAAACAAGTTGGTAGCACTGAATCACAACATTAGTAGGCTGAAAACCCTCTGCTATACAAGAATTGTTAGAGCTCTTTTATAACGTATCGGGGATGGGAAAACGGCGAGACTCCTGTGGGAAAAACATGATAGGTGAGACCCCGGAAGACGAAGTCTGAGGAGGCTCAGCACATGCCCACCGAACGGGAGCCGTTTTCCCATTCACCATCATTTCAATGTTTATAGTACAAGAAAGGAAAAGAAAATATGGTTCAATTGTATGGAGATGAACGAATCGATTATCTATTAGCGGAAGAAAATATGAGAATTATCCAAAGCCCCAGCGTATTCGCTTTTTCTTTAGATGCAGTTTTGCTGGCAGATTTCACGTACGTACCGAAAACGCGAGGTAAAATTCTTGATTTATGTACGGGAAATGGAGTTATCCCTCTGTTTTTATCAAGAAGGTCAAGTGTTCCTATTACAGGGGTGGAACTACAGGAACGCCTCTACGATATGGCTCTTCGTAATGTCGAATTAAATGGACTAGAAGACCAGCTAAGTATGATACATGGAGATCTAAAAGACATGCCGGCCTATTATGGCAATCGCAAGTTTGACCTTGTGACATGCAATCCCCCTTATTTTCCAACTCCAAAATCAGATGAACAGAATCTCAATGAGCATTTCGCCATCGCCAGACATGAGATTTATTGTTCGCTTGAAGATGTCATTGAATCCTGCAGCCGTCTTGCTAAATCTGGCGGTAAGGTATCGATGGTTCACAGACCTGATCGATTGGTCGAAATTATTGAGCTGTTTAAGAAGCATAAGCTTGAGCCGAAGCGCATGCGTCTCGTTTATCCCAAAGAGGGCAAAGAAGCAAATATTTTATTGATTGAAGGGACAAGAGACGGTAAACCAGGCCTAACTATCCTTCCCCCTTTATACGCACTTACGAACGAGAACGAATATACTCCGGAATTAAAGGAAATCCTTTATGGAAAATGAGCATGTCGTTTATGTGCTTCGGTGTAAAGATCAAACGCTTTATACAGGCTACACGAATAACTTAGAGGCTCGTTTACGAAAGCATGAAGAAGGAAAAGGTGCGAAATACACTCGTGGGAGAGGTCCCTTCATTTTAGAAGCTGTAAAAACCTTTGAAACAAAGAAAGAAGCGATGCAGCAGGAATATCGGGTAAAGCGAATGTCTCGTTCCCAAAAAGAAGCGTGGATTATTGGAGAATCAGAAGGGAGCATGGTGGATGAAAATACAAAATAGTTTTAAGGATGAGGAGCAGGGAGCTCTTTATATCGTGCCGACCCCGATCGGAAATTTAAATGATATGACTTTTCGTGCAGTAGAAACGTTGAAAAACGCTGACGCTATTGCAGCGGAAGATACCCGGAATACTAAAAAACTGCTGAACCACTTTGATATCCATACCTCTCTGATTAGCTATCATGAACATAATAAACAAACGAGAGGGCCTCAATTGATTGATCAGATTAGCGCAGGGGATCGGATTGCGGTCGTGAGTGATGCTGGGATGCCTGGCATATCTGATCCAGGATCGGATTTGGTTCGCCAAGCCATTCAAGAAGATCTTCCTGTTATCGTTTTACCTGGAGCAAATGCAGCTCTTCCTGCACTAGCTGGTTCAGGGCTTTCAACAGATCGGTTTCAGTTTTGTGGCTTTTTGCCACGAAAAAAGAAAGAGCGGGAAGCTGAATTAACAGCGCTTAAAAATATATCAGCGACTATTATTTTTTATGAATCTCCCCATCGTCTAAAAGAGATGCTCCGTCATGTACGGGAGATATTCGGAGATCGGCAAGCCACATTAGCCCGTGAATTGACGAAGCGCTATGAAGAATATGTTCGAGGCAGCCTGGAAGAATTGGTTAACTGGGCTGAACAAGAGGATGTTCGAGGCGAGTTTTGCATCATCGTAGAGGGGGCAGAGGAACAAGAAAGGGAAGACGATTTCTGGTGGACCCATTTATCGATCATTGATCATGTCAATCATTATATTGAAACGGAAAACATGAAAAGTAAAGAAGCCATCAAGCAAACCTCCGTGGACCGTAAAATGTCAAAAAGAGATGTCTACCAAGCCTACCATGTAGAAAAAGACTAAAGACATCATAAAAACCCCTTACTGTCAGGCCTGTTAACAGTAAGGGGTTTTGTTCGAACATATGTCATGTCGTCAATGAGTAACCTTTGTAGTCGTCTCTCTATGTTTATCTTTCTATTTATCTATTTTATTTAGTTAGGTTTGACTGAATTTCTTGTAACAGCATTTGTGCGCCTTCTTTAGATAGCACAAGATTGCCGTTAGCAAGTTTCATATTTTCGTCTGAAACTTCCCCAGTCACATGACAAGTCATGTTAGGCTTGTACTTTTTAAGGACGATGCGATCATCGTCAACATAAATTTCCAAAGCGTCTTTTTCATTGATTCCTAGTGTGCGACGAAGCTCAATCGGGATAACCACGCGACCAAGTTCGTCAACTTTACGTACGATACCTGTAGATTTCATTTTTCTGTCTCCCCTCAATCAAAAGTATTTTCGTCATCGTTCGACATATGTCTCGACATAATAGTACCAACCATTCCCAGACGTGTCAATTCTTTAAATTGTATTTTTATTTCCAGCACTTTATACCGGTCTGGGTATAAAAGTGAAGGGAAGATGACAATAATTCCAGGCCTTTTTCTGGAATGGTTCACTATAGTGTGTATTCCATAAATGGTTGAAAAATCCATCTATAGATTTACATATAATTTTACCAGAGTATTTACATATGTTAAATGTAAATATTCGTTGTTTTTGACAGTTTTACGTAAAATTCGGTATATTTTAATGTTAGGAATGGAAATACAGAAAATAAATCGATAGAATGATACAATAATCATTATGAATTACGCAATGCATTCATTGTATGGAATTTAAGAGGAGGGAAAACGATGCCTGAGGAGAAAAATACTTTTTATATTACAACCCCGATTTATTATCCAAGCGGGAACTTGCATATAGGGCATGCCTATACGACTGTAGCTGGTGATGCTATGGCTCGATATAAACGTTTAAGAGGGTACGAAGTGATGTATCTGACAGGAACGGACGAGCACGGTCAGAAAATCCAACGTAAAGCGGAAGAAAAAGGGGTGGCCCCTCAAGAGTACGTGGATGATATCGTCAGCGGTATTAAGGATCTATGGGATAAATTAGATATTTCGTACGACGATTTTATCCGTACGACACAAGAGCGTCATAAAAAAGTAGTTGCTAAGATTTTTGATTACTTGATGGAAAAAGGGGATATCTACTTAGACGAATATGAAGGATGGTATTGCACTTCCTGTGAATCCTTCTTTACAGAACGCCAGCTGGACGAAGGCCATTGTCCGGACTGCGGAGGACCTGTAGAAAAAGTTAAGGAAGAATCCTATTTCTTTAAAATGAGCAACTATGTAGATCAGCTGCTGGAGTTCTATGAACAGAACCCCACGTTCATTCAACCGGAGAGCCGAAAGAATGAAATGATTAACAACTTCATCAAGCCCGGTCTTGAAGACTTGGCTGTCTCCCGTACCACATTTGATTGGGGCGTAGGTGTTCCAGGAAACCAAAAGCATGTGATCTATGTGTGGATCGATGCTTTGAGTAACTATATTACAGCCCTGGGCTACGGTTCAGAGGAGGACACTCGTTACCAGAAATTCTGGCCAGCAGATGTTCAGCTTGTAGGAAAAGAAATCGTGCGATTCCATACGATTTATTGGCCAATCATGCTGATGGCACTTGACCTGCCACTACCTAAGCAAGTTTTTGCTCACGGATGGATCTTAATGAAGGACGGAAAGATGTCCAAGTCGAAAGGGAATGTCGTAGACCCCGTTCAATTGAGCGATCGTTATGGATTAGATGCCCTGCGTTATTATTTGCTGCGTGAAGTTCCATTCGGTTCTGATGGTGTCTTCACACCTGAAGCATTCGTAGAACGGACAAACTACGATCTTGCTAATGATTTAGGTAATCTGTTGAACCGCACAGTGGCGATGATCAGTAAGTATTTTGATGGGGAAATCCCTCAGCTTACACTTAGCGAAGATGAATATGACAAAAATCTTGAGCAGCTTGCTGAAGAGACTCGTCAGTCAGTCGAACAGTCTCTTGAAAACATGGAGTTCTCTGTAGCTCTCGCAGATCTATGGAGATTTGTCAGCCGGACAAACAAGTACATTGATGAAACACAGCCTTGGATCCTTGCTAAAGATGAAAGTCAAAAAGAGCGTCTGGGCAATGTCATGGCTCACTTAGCGGAATCACTTCGTCAAATTGCCGTTATGCTTCGCCCATTCTTAACTCAAACGCCAGAGCGTATTTTCAGCCAGCTGGGCGTAACTTCTGACGAACAGAAGTCTTGGGAAAGTTTGAATCAATTCGGAGCGATTCCGGCAGGGACACATGTCCAAAAAGATGACCCAATCTTCCCTCGTCTGGATGCTGAAGAAGAAACGCAGATCATCAAAGATATGATGAAAAAGCCAGCTCCTCAAAAGGAAGAAAAGAAAAAAGAAGAGAAGAAAGCAGAAGAAGTGACGATTGATGACTTTGCCAAGCTTGACTTCCGTGTAGCAGAAGTAGTGAAAGTGGATAAAATCAAAAAAGCGGACAAGCTTTTGAAAATCCAGCTCGATCTCGGTACTGATGAACAGCGTCAGGTTGTTTCAGGAATCGCTGAACACTACACTCCTGAAGAACTCGTCGGTAAAAAAGTGATTTGTATCACGAATCTGAAGCCAGTGAAATTGCGTGGAGAGCTCTCACAAGGAATGATCCTTGCTGGAGAAGATGAAAACGGCAAACTTGCTTTAGCTTCAATCGACCAATCTTTAAGTAACGGTACAAAAGTTAAATAAAATATAAAAAGGGGAAGCAGATGTGCTTTCCCCTTTTTATAGGTTTTGTAATACTTCTCTCAGTTACTTCACGACCGGGTCCAGGAGTGAAACGACTTACTGTCATGAAGCTAAAAGTATTTTCCACATCAAACTGGATTGAAAAAATCCTTTTAAGTCGGTTTCGTTTTTCCAGTCAAGTAGGATGAGTGATGGGAAATTTCCAGACTAATATGGGACATTTAACAGAATCTCTATAACAAGAAAGGTGGTATTTCGATGCTTTTCGATACACACGTCCATTTAAACGCAGATCAGTTCGAAGATGATTTGGAAGAAACGATCCAGCGAGCAAAAGAAGCGGGAGTTCATTACATGACAGTTGTGGGCTTCGATCGAAAAACGATCCCGAAAGCAATGGAGATCGCTGAAAACCATGATCACATTTATGCAGCGGTCGGATGGCATCCGGTTGATGCCATAGATATGACCCAAAAGGACTTAGATTGGATCGAAGAACTTTCCTCTCACCCGAAAGTGGTCGCCATTGGTGAAATGGGGTTGGATTATCATTGGGATAAATCTCCAGCCGATGTTCAAAAAGATGTTTTCCGCAAGCAAATTCGTCTTGCTAAAAAAGTGAAAATGCCGATTATTATTCACAATCGAGAAGCAACAGATGACATCGTTGAAATTCTAAAAGAAGAGAATGCAGAGGAAGTTGGCGGAATCATGCATTGTTACAGCGGTCCGGTCGAAACGGCGCAGGAATGCATAGATATGAACTTTATGATTTCTTTAGGCGGCCCTGTAACATTCAAAAATGCAAAGCTCCCTAAAGAAGTAGCCAAAGCCGTAGATATGAAACATTTGCTTGTCGAGACAGACTGTCCATTTCTTGCACCGCATCCTAACCGCGGGAAGCGAAATGAACCTGCTTACGTTAAACTAGTTGCTGAGCAAGTTGCTGAATTAAAGGAGCTTACTTTTGAAGAAGTGAGTGAAATTACAACAGCAAATGCGATGAAATTCTTCAGGATTAAAGCCTAGGTGGAGGACTTTTGATCTAATGTTACAAAACCACATTAAAATTGTATGGGAATTGTAACATGTTTGTTATGTTAATCTCATAGGTAAAAATGCATAATGGAGGAGTCAGCGAATTTGAAGCTGGCTCCTTTTTTATTTAAGGAAGCCTGCTTAATTTTTACAATTGCATAACTGCAAGATTACGCTGATTTTAGAAAGGAGGCAAAAGTGGTGGGAATTAAGAATAGTTTCAAATCGATTTCAAAACGAAAATTGATTTTTGCATTTACAATTGCAATCCTATGCATGGCCTTTTTGACAAAGGTAACATATGAAGCTACTAAAGCTTCGGTACAAGTGACTATTGATGGTGAATCAGAAATTATCCGCACTCATTCTAATACTATTAGCGATTTACTGTCAGAGGTTAATGTCACCGTACAGCCACATGATGAACTTTCGCATAAGTTATCCTCAGAAGTTAAAGATGGAATGGATGTAAATTACATACCTTCTAAATCTATAAGTGTAACCATAGATGATCAGGAAAAGAAATACCACACCACTGCAGACACAGTCGGTGAATTTATCGAAGAAGAAGAGATTAGTCTTAAAGAACAAGATGAGGTGTCGCATCAATCAGATACTACGATTGAAGCAGGAATGGAACTGCAAATTGATAAAGCGGTACAAGTCGTACTAGATGATGCTGGAGAAGAAGAGAAAGTATGGACAACAGCTTCAACTGTAGGAGATTTTCTAAAAAATCAGGAAGTCACATTGAATGAGCTGGATGAATTGAAACCAGCCAAAAGTGACTCATTAACAGAGGACACGAACGTTACAATAACCAGAGTCGAAAAAGTGACAGATGTTATTGAGGAAGAAGTGGATTATTCAGTAGAAACTCGTAAAGATGACTCTTTGCCTAAAGGGGAAAGGGAAGTCGTTTCTGATGGAGAAAAAGGGTTAGTGACCAAGAAGTATGAAGTTACTCTTAAAAACGGGGAAGAAACAGATCGTGAACTGTTAAAAGAATCCGTGGAGAAAGAGAGCAAAAAGAAAATTGTAGCTGTGGGCACAAAAGTAGAAAAAACTTATACGGCAGCATCAAATGATTCAAGCTCTCAGGAGGCAAGCTCCTCTTCCAGCTCTGAATCTTCCAATGAAGCAACAACTGTCGTTTCACGTGGTGAGGAGAGCGAATCCAAAACCCTATATATGCATGCAACAGCTTATACAGCAAATTGTTCAGGGTGTTCAGGGATAACAGCAACGGGGATTAACCTTAAGGAGAATCCAGATAAAAAAGTTATCGCTGTCGACCCAAGTGTCATACCGCTCGGAAGTCGAGTGTGGGTTGAAGGGTATGGATATGCAGTCGCTGGGGATACAGGCGGTGCCATTGACGGAAACCGTATTGACTTGTTTATGTCTTCTAAAAGTGAAGCTTTAAGTTTTGGGAGTCGAAACGTCAAAGTGAAAATTTTAGACTGATGGATAAAGCAGAGGAATGGCTCCTCTGCTTTTTTCGCTTGTGCACACGTGGTATGCTATGGAAAGATAACGGCCGACATAAGCAGGAGGAAATAAGGTGAAGATAAAAGAAGTCATCGTAGTGGAAGGCAAGGATGATACAGCACGTCTGAAAGAGGCCGTAGATGCCGATACGATTGAAACGGGCGGTTCAGCGATTAATGAAACTGTCCTTGAGCAGATCCGTCATGCGAAAGACAAACGAGGAATAATCATTTTTACCGATCCTGACTATCCGGGAGAGCGAATCAGACACATTGTTAACGAGCATGTACCAGGCTGTAAGCACGCTTTTCTTCCTAAGCATTTAGCGCGTGCCAAGCTAGATAAAGGCATTGGAATTGAACATGCTTCCGTTGAGGATATTCGTGCCGCTCTTTCGTCTGTATACGAGCTTGTGGAGGAGTATGAAGAACACATTACAAAAAATGATTTAATATCGTACGGCCTGCTTGGGGGGAGGTTATCCCGCCAGCGAAGACAGAAGCTTGGAATCAAACTTCATATAGGTAAAACAAATGGTAAACAGCTGCTTCGTCGCTTAAATATGTTTCAAATTACGAAGGAACAGTTGAATGAAGCCATGAGGGATATTATTCAGGAGGAAAGAAATGAAGAGTAAAGCAGTAGCAACACCAACACGTACGAGAGAAATTTTGGAGACACACGGGTTTTCCTTTAAAAAAAGCCTGGGACAGAATTTCTTGATTGATGTAAATATTCTAAGGAATATCATTGACAACGCAGGGATAAACGCTTCTGCAGGGGCTATTGAAATTGGTCCAGGGATCGGAGCTCTTACTGAACAGCTGGCCCAGAATGCTGATAAAGTTGTAGCATTTGAAATCGATCAGCGATTGCTGCCTATCTTAAATGAAACCTTATCCGATTACGACAATGTGGAAGTCATTAACCAGGATATCCTGAAGGCTGATGTGAAAGAAGTAATCAAAGAGCACTTCCAACCGGGGCAGCCAATCCGTGTAGTTGCAAACCTTCCTTATTACATCACAACTCCTATTCTAATGAAGCTGTTGATGGATCGCCTGCCGATTGACAGCATTACAGTTATGATTCAAAAAGAAGTGGCAGATCGAATGGCTGCTGAACCAAATACGAAGAGTTATGGCTCATTATCCATCGCTGTTCAATACTACACAGAGGCAAATGTATCTATAAATGTGCCTAAGACCGTGTTTATGCCGCAGCCAAATGTCGATTCTTCTGTACTCCATTTAGAAATGAGATCTTCCCCTCCTGTTGACGTAAAGGATGAGGAGTTCTTTTTTGACCTTGTTAAAGCGTCTTTCGGACAAAGGAGAAAAACGCTGATGAATAACTTAGCCCGTCATTTTAAAGGAAAGATGGATAAAGAAGAACTTCGAGAAAAATTAGATTCTGTCGATATCGATCCGAAGCGACGCGGCGAGTCGTTAACGATGCAAGAGTTCGCAAAGCTAGCGGATTGCTTGTATTCTGAATAAACCGGGACACATCTTGCCCATTCTCACATAGACTACAGTAACGTTTGGTGTGAGGTGGGGAGTTCATGATAGTTAATGGAGATCTTGTTACAAGAAAGTCCTATCAACATGATATTATTTTTCGAGTGAAATCAGCCGATCGTCCAATAGTTAAGCTCATGGGAGAGCATATCCGCCTTGAAGCCGATGCTCCATATGAAGATTTGGAGAAGGTTTCAGGCTCAGAGTACCATAGACGTAAACAGCAAGTAGATGAACAGGAAGCTTACTCCTATCGTCTTTTCCGCCAAGATTACCGGTTATTAAAAGAGAAAAGAGACGCTGAAGCAGGTAATGGATATCAGACGGGAACAGAAGCCAAGTATTTTCAGATCCCTCCCCGTATTCTTCATCTTGATGGAGATCCTCTGTTTTTGAAAAAATGTATTGCGTTGTATGAACAATTAGGCTTGCAGGTTCATGGGCAATATCTTCATGAGAAAGAAATGCCACACCGAATCATGGATTTGGTTGAAAAGGTCCACCCGCAAATTGTCGTTTTAACAGGTCATGATTCCTACTCGAAAGCTAAAGGAACGACCAGGGAACTGGAAGCCTATCGTCATTCTCGTTATTTTGTAGAAGCGGTCAGAAATATTAGGCGTAAATATCCTAATTTTGATCAGCTCGTTATTTTTGCGGGCGCCTGTCAGTCTCATTTTGAATCGATTATTAAAGCGGGGGCAAACTTTGCCAGTTCACCTGCGCGTGTGAATATTCATGCTATCGATCCGGTATATGTAGCCGCTCGGATAGCCTATACTTCATTTATGGATCATATCAACATTTGGGAAGTTATCCGAAATACAATTAGTGGCGAAAAAGGTCTCGGCGGAGTAGAAACAAAAGGACTTTTAAGAATAGGAATTCCATATTCAGAAGAAGCAGAAGAAATAGAGGGAACAGAGGAGACAGGAGAAAATCAATAACCGTTGCTGTAAGAATGTGCAGCAGCGGTTTTTTCCATCGATTTCACTCATATTTCAAAAAAATTCTTCATACCCTTACCTTATGTGGATCTTTTTTATGGACACAGCAAAGCCGCTAAAAAACTCTTATTTTACAAGTTTTTCTTATTTGTTGCATAGTTTTCCTTTTAATGGATAACCTATCCGAGAAGCTATTTGAAAATATTATGATTGACATGTTTTTATAGCTATTGGTATAATGTGATGTTTATTTGACTTTGTCCCAGTTCTATGGTAAGATAAAAAACAGTGAGGTGGAGTGTAGTGGCTAAAACGTTAGTGGAAATTAAGCAATCCCTGGAAGGGCAAATTGGTAAACGACTAACATTAAAAGCGAACGGCGGTCGTCGTAAAACGATTGAACGCTCAGGAATTCTTGCAGAAACCTATCCTGCCGTTTTTATTGTAGAACTAGACCAAGAAGAAAATGCTTTTGAACGTGTTTCGTATAGCTATGCCGATGTTCTTACAGAAACAGTAGAACTGAACTTCGATGATTTGCAGACAATGGCTCTTGAGCAGTGAACACTAAGTTTACTGCTTTTTATTTTGCGCATTTTTAGAGAACATACACTAGAAAAGCTTACCATCCTTACATACATCTGCTGTGATGATAACAGGGAAAAGAAGCATACTAATATTGTCGTATCAAGTTGAAGGCGAAAGGAGCTGAAGACGATGGGACGCAGAAGAGGAATAATGTCCGATTCGTTGAAAGAAGAGATCGCGAAAGAACTTGGTTTTTACGACAAGGTACAGCAAGATGGATGGGGCGGCATTACAACACGTGATGCCGGTAATATGGTTAAACGGGCAATTCAAATGGCAGAAGAAGAAATGATGAAAGACCAGCTATAATAAAAAGGCCTTCAGGTGTGCTCAAGCATCTGGGGCCTTTTTGATGTGTTTCGCTCGTGACGTTAATCCCCGCGCCTCATCATGCGAAAATATGGTACAATGCATGAAGATAAACATGAAGTTGAGGTGCTTACGTATGCAATTATTTGAAAAAGCTCCTGCTAAGATAAATTTATCTTTGGATGTCTTATATAAACGTGAGGACGGTTTTCATGAAGTGGAAATGGTTATGACTACCGTCGATTTAGCGGACCGAATCGAGCTCAATCTTCTTGAAGACGGTAGTATCCGTGTTGAATCGGAAAGTCGGTTTGTTCCGAATGATGAGAGGAATTTGGCATATCGAGCTGCCAAACTGATAAAAGACCGTTATGAAGTTGAAGAAGGTGTAAGGATCTTTATAGAAAAAAACATCCCTGTTGCTGCCGGCCTTGCTGGAGGAAGCAGTGATGCGGCAGCCGTGCTAAGAGGTGTGAATAGACTTTGGGGGTTGAACTTGAGTACGGATCAATTGGCTGAACTAGGGGCTGAAATTGGGTCAGATGTGTCCTTTTGTGTCTATGGAGGTACGGGACATGCGACAGGACGTGGGGAAAAAATAAAGGCATTGCCCGCCCCTCCCCCATGCTGGGTAGTCTTAGCCAAGCCTCCCGTTGGAGTTTCCACTCAGACGGTCTATCAAAATCTTAATTTGGAAGGAGCTTTACATCCTGATACACAAGGTATGATTGCTGCTATTCAACGTTTTGATTTTGACGGCATCTGTGATCACGTTGGAAACACATTAGAAGGAGTAACGCTCAAGCTACATGAGGAAGTAGGTCAGATCAAGGATCTAATGCACCATGCAGGAGCAGACGCTGTATTGATGAGTGGCAGCGGCCCGACGGTATTTTCACTTGTGGATCAAGATGCCCGTGCGCAGCGGATTTATAACAGTTTAAAAGGGTTTTGCCATGAAGTGTATATGGTTCGTATGCTCGGTTATCGGGAGGACACTTGATAAAATCCGTACAAATTTGGTATATTAATAAATAATATTCGGATTTTGAGGTGTCTACTACATGAAAAGAAGTGAACGGTTGGTTGCAATGACTCATTTTATTTTAGAACGTCCGCGCGAATTGATTTCCCTCCCATTTTTCTCTGAGAATTATGATGCAGCTAAATCCTCGATTAGCGAAGATCTCGGCATCATCAACAAGATGTTCCAGCATGAGGGGATCGGTTATTTGGAAACTGTCTCCGGAGCAGCTGGAGGAGTGAAATATATTCCCGCCTTTTCAAAGTCTTACAGTGATACTTTTGTTAATCAGCTTTGTGAACGTTTAGAAGATCCTGAACGTCTTCTTCCCGGAGGGTACTTATTTATGAGCGATATCCTTGGCGATCCAGAAACGACGAGAAATATAGGACGCTTATTTGCTTCAGCCTTTAAAGATAAAGAAATCGACGCTATTATCACCGTTGCTACAAAAGGAATTCCACTAGCGTATGCTGTGGCTTCTTACTTGAATGTACCAGTCGTCATTGCCCGCCGCGACCCGAAAGTGACAGAAGGTTCAACGGTTAGCATTAATTATGTTTCAGGGTCTACACGCAAGATCCAGACGATGGTTTTAACAAAGAGATCTTTGAAAGAAGGATCTAAGGTTTGTATCATCGATGATTTTATGAAAGCTGGCGGAACTATAAATGGAATGCGTAACTTGCTGAAAGAATTTAATGCCGAAGTTGTCGGGGTCGGGGTGCTTGCTGAAGCAGAAGATGAGGAAGAGGATCGAGTGGTAGACGATTATATTTCTGTTGTGCAGATTATGAATGCCGACGACCGTCGTCAAACGATCGAAGTTCGCCCTGGCAACCTTTTAAATTATATATAAGTGTTCGGTTCTATGAAGGTCCTCTCCGCAATGGAGGACCTTCATTTTTTATACCTTAACGTTACCTCATGTGATTAGTAAGTTGCACTCTTGAAAATAAGCCTCCAACCAGAAATTTCGGGGCTTTTACATGATATATGGTGGATGGGAAAACGGGTCGCTTTCCGTGGGCATGTGATGAGCCTCCTCAAACTTCGTTTTCCAGGGCATCTAGCATGTTCATTCCACAGGGCGAATAGCCCGAGGAAGCTCGCCAGTTCCCCCGCAGGAAAGCGAACCCTTCCCATGCGCTCTAAACTTGAATCAAACACCTCGAAACCATCTCTCTCACTATTCTGTTATTATATGGAATTATAGAGAATAGCTAGAAGAGACGATGTGAATTATTAAAATATCTTGATTATAAAAATTTTTTTGAAAATAGGCAGGAATTTCTACCGTTTTGTGGAATTCATGTACATAAGTTCTTTTTGGGAAAAAGGTGGTGAATGATAATGGAAGTAACTGACGTAAGACTGCGACGCGTTAATACCGATGGAAGAATGCGAGCAATTGCTTCTATTACCTTGGATCAGGAGTTTGTTGTTCATGACATACGGGTGATTGATGGCAACAATGGGTTGTTCGTTGCAATGCCAAGCAAACGTACTCCAGATGGGGAGTTTAGAGACATTGCACACCCGATCAATTCCGGTACACGGGGCAAAATTCAAGATGCAGTTCTTGAGGAATACCACCGTGCTGGCGAAGCAGAAGAAGCTGAGGCAGAATTTGAAGAAGCCGGAGCTTCCTAATACTTATGAACGAAGAGAGTCTGACCTCAATTGGGAGGTTGGGCTCTTTTTTGTGATGCTTTTTTCCATTCTTATCAATAAGTACATTTAGTCCAAATGTATTTGTGTTTGGCATACTTTCACATGACTGTTGACCTATAGGGGGAATTGTTGAAATCAGGCCTGTTTTAAGATATTATTCATAGTGGATAATTAGGATGGAGGTACGTTTATGACTAACCGATATGCTGTAGTTTTAGCAGCTGGCCAAGGTACACGTATGAAGTCAAAGCTTTATAAGGTTCTGCATCCGGTATGCGGAAAGCCTATGGTTCAGCATGTTGTAGACCAGTTAAATACACTTGATTTGCAAGAATTGATTACGGTTGTTGGTTTTGGTGCTGAGAAAGTCCAAGATCAATTGGGTGAAGATAGCCATTATGTCATTCAGAAAGAGCAGCTAGGCACAGGACATGCTGTTTTACAAGCAGAAGATATTTTGGCAGATAAAGAAGGAACGACTGTTGTCGTTTGTGGAGATACTCCTCTACTGACAGGTAAGACGTTGCAAAAGCTTCTGGATCAGCATGACGAACAGAAGGCAAAGGCTACAATTCTGACAGCTCATGCTGAGGATCCATCTGGCTACGGACGTGTGATTCGCGGAGGTAACGGCCAAGTGGAAAGAATTGTTGAACAGAAGGATGCTTCTGAAGAAGAGCAGGCGATCCAGGAAATCAACACGGGTACGTATTGCTTTGATAACGCGGCGCTTTTTGAAGCGTTGAAAAACGTATCCAACGACAATGTTCAAGGAGAATATTACCTTCCGGATGTGATCGAAATTCTCAAGGACCAAGACGAAGTCATCAGTGCTTATCAAACGCCTGATTTCTCTGAATCCCTTGGGGTTAATGACCGCGTTGCTTTATCTAAAGCTGAAAAACTCATGAAAAAACGAATCAATGAGCAACATATGAGAAGCGGTGTAACAATTGTAGACCCTGACCAGACTTATATCGGCCCTGATGTAAAGATCGGACAGGATGTAGTGATTTATCCTGGATGTGTCATTGAAGGAGATACACAGATTTTTCATGACGCCGTCGTTGGCCCTCACTCTACGATTACAGATTGTCATATTGGAAAAGAGACTGTGGTGAAACAAAGTGTAGCGGCAAACAGCCGAATTGGAGAACGCGTACAGATCGGACCTTTCGCACATATTCGACCACAATCCTCTCTCGGAGACGATGTAAAAGTAGGAAATTTTGTGGAAGTTAAAAAAGCTTCATTTGGTGATGGAAGCAAAGCCTCACATTTGAGTTATATCGGCGATGCTGAAGTCGGAAGCGGTGTAAATATCGGGTGTGGTACAATAACAGTGAATTATGATGGACAGAATAAACACCTGACAACGATTGAAAATGATGCATTTATTGGCTGTAACTCAAATTTGATTGCTCCTGTCACAGTAGGTGAAGGGGCGTATGTAGCTGCTGGATCTACAATCAATAAAGATGTACCTGCAGAAGCCCTGTCCATTGCTCGTTCAAGACAGACGAATAAAGAAGGCTATGCGAATAAAATGAAGTCGATCAAAAAAGATTAACGGAGGGTTCGATCCATGGAAAATGGGTACAAGGATTCAAAATTAAAGGTGTTTTCACTGAACTCTAATCCTGAATTGGCCAAAGAGATTGCTGAGAATATCGGAGTAGAACTAGGGAAATGCACCGTCACATCATTCAGTGATGGCGAAATTCAAATCAACATCGAAGAAAGTATCCGTGGGTGCGATGTTTATGTTGTTCAGTCGACATGCGAACCAGTTAACCAGCACATCATGGAACTGTTGATTATGATTGATGCACTAAAACGAGCGTCTGCACGTACGATTAATATCGTTATGCCATATTATGGGTATGCAAGACAAGATCGTAAGGCACGAGCTCGTGAGCCGATAACAGCTAAACTTGTGGCAGATCTATTAGAAACGGCTGGAGCATCTCGCGTCCTTATGCTTGATCTCCACGCACCACAGATTCAAGGATTCTTTAATTTGCCGATTGATCACCTCGTCGGTGTCCCAATCCTTTCTGACTACTTCGAAGAAAAGAACTTTGAAGATATTGTTATCGTATCTCCGGACCACGGTGGTGTAACACGTGCTCGTAAGATGGCGGACCGTTTGAAAGCGCCAATTGCCATTATTGATAAACGCCGTCCGCGTCCAAATGTTTCCGAAGTCATGAACATTGTCGGTAACATTGAAGGAAAAACTGCGATTTTGATCGACGATATTATTGATACTGCAGGCACCATTACACTTGCAGCAAATGCTCTAGTTGAGAATGGAGCAAAAGAAGTGTACGCATGCTGTACGCACCCTGTGCTTTCTGGTCCAGCCATCGACCGTATCAACAACTCTAAGATTAAAGAGTTGGTCGTAACGAACACTATTCCACTCGGTGAAGATAAAACAAGCGAAAAAATTACAGAGCTTTCCGTAGCAGGATTGATCAGTGAAGCGATCATCCGTGTTCATGAACGTCAGTCCATTAGTATCTTATTTGATTAAAAATTTAATAAAATATGTTTAACTCTTGTCAATAACGGGAAACTGATATAAATGATTGGTAAATTTATTGGAGGTTGATGAATTTGGCTAACGTATTGAAAGCAAAACAAAGACAAGATCTCAAACAATCTGTAACACGTGAATTACGACTTGAAGGAAGCGTACCGAGCGTTGTTTACGGGAAAGATAAAGAACCGATTACAGTGGCTGTTGACAGCATAGAGTTACTAAAAACTGTTCGTGATGAAGGTAAAAACGCCATTATCTCACTTGATATCGAAGGTAAAGACAGCGTCGATGTCATGCTGCATGAATACCAGATCGATCCATTGAAGGACGAGCTTATTCACGCAGACTTTTACGTTGTAAATATGGGTCAGGAAATGGATGTTGAAGTTCCTATCCATTTGGAAGGAGAAGCAGCTGGATCGAAAGAAGGCGGTGTATTGCAACAGCCTCTTTACGAAATAGCAGTCCGTGCGAAACCTGCTGATATTCCTGAAGAAATCCTTATTGATGTGTCTGAGCTGAATATCGGCGACAGTATCCTTGTAGGAGACCTGAAGGAAGCAAAAGGTTATGAAATCACGGAAGATGAAGATACAACAATTGTATCTGTCACTCCTCCAGAAGAAATGCCGGAAGAGCCTGAAATAGAAGATGCGGATGCTGAACCTGAAGTCATCAATGAGAAAAGTGATGATGAAGAAGGAGAAGAAGCAGACGAAGATAAAGATAAAGAATAAACGAAGTTATGATCAAGGGGTGAGGCCAGAAGGCCCGCCCCTTTTCTATGATGAAGAGTAGGATAGCGAACGTATCTTCCTTGTCGATAGAATTAGACAACTTTTTTGTAAGAGCTTTGATATAATTTAGAAATAGCATTATAAAGCAAAGGAAGTTTTTGATGAAGTGTATCGTCGGACTTGGAAATCCAGGTAAAAAATATGAACAGACACGCCATAATGTAGGGTTCATGGTCATAGATGAACTGGCACGCCAAAACCAATGGTCCCTGAACCAGACGAAGTTTCGCGGTGTATATACAACTGAACATGTGAACGGGGAAAAGGTACTTCTTTTGAAACCCCAGACCTACATGAATTTATCAGGAGAGTCTTTGAGGGCCTTCATGGATTATTTTGATATTGAATTAGATGATGTCCTGGTTGTGTATGATGATCTAGACTTACCTCCAGGAAAAAATCGTTTGCGCAAAAAAGGTGGTCATGGCGGCCATAATGGGATACGAAATATCATTGAGCAATTGGGAACAAAAGAATTTAAACGATTACGAATTGGAGTGGGACGACCGAGTGTCCCCATGTCTGTCATTGATTATGTTTTAGGAACTTTTGATAAAGATCAGCAAACGGCTGTAAAGGACAGCATCCAGCACGCAGTTAAAGCATGTGAAGCATGGATTGACCAGCCCTTTAATGAAGTTATGAATGAATTTAATGCAAAGTAACTGACTGTAATGGTTTGCTGATTCTGTATAAGCCCTATGTAAGCCGGCAAAACTAAATACCATCAAGCCTTTAGGAGGATGGATATGAAAATTCGTTATTTTTGCCGGCATTGCAACAATCAAGTTGGTGAGTTGGATGCTGAACACGTAGACGTTTCACAATTAGGATTTGACCTTTTAAATAATGAAGATCAACAACAAATGGTTCATATGAATGGAAACGGGAATATGGATATTAAAACGATTTGTGATTCGTGTAAAGAAACACTTGATCAGAATCCACACTACCATGAGTTAGATCACTTTATTCAGTAAATCCTGAAAGCTTTTCTAGGTGAATAGCTTTACAGGATGGTGGAGGAGTTCGTTATGCAAGGAATTAAGGATTATCTATATCCGCAGGATGATATCCAGTCAGTTGTTGAGGGTTTTGAATCAGGGATGAAAGAGCAGATGGTAGCGGGTTTATCGGGAGCTTCCCGAAGTTTAATGATATCTGTAGTCAAGGAATCGTTAAACCGTCCTGTATTGCTGGTTACCCATCAACTGGTCCAAGCCCAGCAACTGTATGAGGACTTTCAAGAGCTGACTGATTCAAATCAAGTTCATCTATACCCTGTAAATGAACTGATCGCTTCTGAGATTGCGATTGCAAGCCCAGAGCTTCGAAGTCAGCGTATCGATTCTCTCAGCCAATGGCTAAATCAAGATACCGGCATACTTATTGCCCCTGTGGCTGCATTAAAACGGATTATGCCACCGAAATCCTATTGGGAGCACAATCAGCTCCCTTTTCGTGTTGGGGAAGATATTGATTTAGATGAATATCTCGAGCGTTTTGTCAGGATGGGATATGAACGCACGGAGATGGTGGCGACCCCTGGGGAGTTTTCGCTGCGAGGCGGCATAATGGACATCTATCCATTGACTGCTGAATACCCCTATCGTATTGAACTGTTCGATACAGAAGTGGACTCGATTCGTACGTTTGATTCAGAAACTCAGCGTTCACATGAAAAGCTGAAAGAAGTTTTTATAGGCCCAGCAACGGAACTGTTGTTACGGGATGAGGACTTTGTCAGGGCGTATCATCGCTTGGAGGAAGCGCTCAGCCACTCGTTACAGAAGCTGACTAAATCAGAGGCAAAAGAAACATTAAATCAATTCATTGAAGAAGACCTGGATCGGCTTAAACAGCAGGAACGTTTTCAGGAAATATATAAATATATTGGTTACTTTTACGACCGGCCTGTAAGTTTACTAGATTATCTGCCAAAGAATGGTCTGCTCATTCTCGATGAAATGAGTCGGATTCAGGAAACGGCGAACCGTCTTGATCAGGAAGAGGCCGAATGGCACCAGAGTTTATTGGAAGCAAACCAAATGGTTCGTGATTTGAAGATATCCTATGACTGGCATGATACATGGGCGAAGATGGAACATCCGCGCCTTTATATGTCTGTGTTCATGCGTCATATTCCAAATACGCATCCGCAAAATATCGTCAATATATCCAGCAGGCAAATGCAGCAGTTTCACGGGCAGATGAATTTACTAAAAAGTGAGATGGACCGCTGGCAGAAGCAGGATTACTCTGTCATCATTCTAGCTCCTGATGAAAATCGCCAGGAAAAAATTCAGTCCGTACTCGAAGATTATGATATGGAAGCGGTTATTGCGAAGGATGAAGTGAAATTACCGCTTACTAAACCAACGATCATGATCGGGAACATAAGCAGTGGATTTGAATGGCCGATGCACCACCTCGCCGTTTTAACGGAAAATGAACTGTTCAAGAAACGAACTGCTAAACCGAAGCGAAAACAGAAAATGTCAAATGCGGAACGGATTAAGAATTATCAAGAGTTAAAAGTGGGTGACTATATCGTTCATGCCAACCACGGTATAGGGAAATATCTCGGAATTGAAACTCTTGAAATGAATGGCAATCACAAAGACTTTTTGATGGTGAAATATTCTGGGAACGATAAGCTTTATGTACCTATCGATCAAATAGATTTGATCCAAAAATATGTAGGCTCAGAAGGAAAAGAGCCGAAGGTGTATAAGCTTGGCGGCAGTGAATGGAATAAGGTGAAGCGCCGTGTTCAATCTTCTGTTGAAGATATCGCTGATGATTTGATTCAACTGTACGCGGAGCGTGAAGCATCGAAAGGATATGCCTTCAGTAAAGATGATGAAATGCAAAGAGAATTTGAGACAGCTTTTCCATATGAAGAAACAGAAGACCAAATCCGCTGTATTGAAGAAATCAAAGAAGATATGGAACGAATCAGACCGATGGATCGTCTGCTTTGCGGCGACGTAGGATACGGGAAGACAGAAGTAGCTATCCGTGCAGCTTTTAAAGCGATCGTCGATGGAAAGCAGGTCGCTATTTTAGTCCCTACGACGATTTTAGCTCAACAGCACTATGAGACCCTTCAGGAACGTTTTCAAGGGTTTGGGATTAATATCGGTCTTATGAGCCGTTTCCGTACGAGAAAACAACAGAAAGAGACGACAGACCGTATAAGAAAAGGTCTTGATGATATTGTAGTTGGTACTCATAGAATTTTATCTAAAGACGTTCAGTTCAAGGATCTTGGTCTATTAATTGTAGACGAAGAGCAGCGCTTTGGGGTGAAGCACAAAGAGAAAATCAAGCAGTTGAAGCATAACGTTGACGTTTTAACTTTAACCGCTACCCCGATACCGAGGACACTTCACATGTCCATGCTTGGAGTAAGGGATCTGTCTGTCATTGAAACCCCGCCTGCGAACCGCTTCCCGATTCAAACTTATGTGCTTGAGTATAACCCGATTTTCCTGAGAGAAGCTGTTGAACGGGAAATGGCCCGCGACGGTCAAGTCTTTTTCTTATTCAATAGAGTAGAGAATATTGAGCGGATGGCGCAGGAAATCGCTGAGCTGGTTCCTGAAGCCCGTGTGACATTTGCACATGGTCAAATGAATGAAACAGAGTTAGAGAATGTCATGTTTTCCTTCTTAGAAGGGGAATTCGATGTGCTCGTCAGCACGACAATTATTGAAACGGGAGTAGACATTCCGAATGTTAACACTTTGATTGTTTATGATGCGGATCGAATGGGGCTCAGTCAGCTTTATCAGCTTCGCGGACGTGTTGGACGTTCCAACCGAGTCGCCTATGCCTACTTTACTTATCAAAAGGACAAAGTTTTAACTGAAGTTGCTGAGAAACGCTTGCAGGCGATTAAGGAGTTTACAGAGCTTGGGTCCGGGTTTAAGATTGCGATGCGCGACTTATCCATCCGTGGAGCCGGTAATCTTTTAGGCTCACAGCAGCATGGGTTTATTGATTCTGTAGGATTTGATATGTATTCTCAAATGCTCAAGGATGCGATCGAGGCTAAACGTCAGGGTAAAGAGCCGGAAGCTGTCCAGCCTTTTCAGCCGGAACTTGATATGTCTATGGACGCCTATATCCCTGAAGAGTATATCCGTGAAGAAAAGCAGAAAATCGACATGTATAAACAGTTCCAGGCGATAGAATCTGTGGAAGATATCCATGATCTTCGCGATGAGCTTATTGATCGTTTCGGGGATTATCCAGAAGAAGTAGAGAATCTATTCCGTGTGTCTTCGATCCGCCTATATGCGAAGCAGGCGAGAATTGAGTCCATATCTGAGAAGAAGAAAAAACTTGAAATGGTTATGGAATCGGAACAAAGCCAGCAAATTGACGGAGCAAAACTGTTTGAATTTGCCAATAAATACGGACGGATTGTCCAGCTTGGTACGGAAGATAACCAGTTAAAAGTAACCTTCAATTGGGATCGAAAATCTCAGCTCAAGCGTTATGAGATTGTAGAGGAGTTCATCAGTAAACTTCCAGAAATGGCACGGGAAACGACAACGGCATAATCATCATCCTACCCCTCACCTTTAAGGTGAGGGGTATCTTTTTTGAAGTTTTTACCCGTAATCCTTAACAAAATTATCCTAATTAACCGGTATATTATAAAAAAATCCATACCAAGGATGTATAGGTTTATTCTGCTGTATCATACTATCCTTAATCACCCGCTTATTCTGCATGCGCTTCATAGGATAGTAATAGGAACATCACCAAAGAAAAGGAGGCAGCATAAGAATGAAAGCAACTGGTATAGTACGTCGTATAGATGATTTAGGTCGTGTTGTCATTCCCAAGGAAATCCGCCGCACTTTAAGGATTCGCGAGGGGGATCCACTGGAAATTTTCGTTGACCGAGAAGGTGAGGTCATTCTGAAGAAGTATTCCCCAATTAGTGAGCTGGGTGATTTCGCAAAAGAATATGCAGATGCTCTAAGTGAAACCCTTGAAATGCCTGTTTTGATTTGTGACCGGGATGAATTTATTGCCGTAGCTGGTGGGGCGAAGAAAGATTATATGAATCGTTCAATCGGTTCGAAAGTAGAGCAGGTGATGGACTCAAGAAGCATGGCTTCAGAGAAGCACCCGACTCCAGTAGAATTCGTCCGCGGACAAGAAGAGGATGTCATATCATACATTATTCAACCTATTATCGCACAGGGTGATCCAATTGGTTGTGTTGTCGCTTTTAACAAGGAAGGATCTCCACTTGATGAAGGTTCAAACAAAGCGGTTCAGACAGCAGCCAGCTTTCTTGCCAAACAAATGGAATAGACAGTGAGGTCAGGTCCTTAACGGTAAAGGATCTGGCCTTTCGTATGATATAATAGGGAAGAACATACATCATACAGAGAAAGGGTCCACAATGACCAATCAAACATCGCAATCCGTCGTTAAAGGAGCACTAATCTTAACCTTTGCAGGGTTAATCAGTAAGATACTGAGTGCAGGATATCGGGTGCCATTGCAAAATATTACAGGGGATTTAGGATTTTATGTTTACCAGCAAGTGTATCCTATTCTAGGCGTAGCCCTGATCCTTTCTTTATACGGATTTCCCGCCGCCATTTCAAAGCTTGTCTCAGAATTCATGGAAGAAAAGTCATTCCTGTCTCTCCCTTCTTTTTATTTGCCGGTATTCTCCTGGTTAATGGGAATCTGCGGCCTGATCTTTGTGATAGGTTTTACTCAGGCACCTGCTATAGCTGCTGTCATGGGGGATGAAAAACTCATTCCATCTTTACGGTCGGCTTTTTTTGTGTTTTTACTCGTGCCATTCATCTCTTTATTCAGGGGTGTATTCCAAGGTATGAATCAAATGAAGCCAACAGCCGTATCGCAAATCCTAGATCAGCTCATTCGAGTCAGTACAATTATTGCCACTGCCGTTTTAGTCATAAAATTTGACCGCCTCTATGTCGTTGGGATCGGAGCGTCAGTCGCCTCTTTTCTAGGCGCATGCGGAGGACTAGGTGTGTTATTATTCTTCGTAAAAAAACAGTCCATTTGGAAAAATGAGAGATGGAGCACATCAGTTTCCTACATACGAACCATTTTGTTTTACGGGTTATTTATTTGTTTAAACTATACACTGTTACTATCTATGCAATTCGTTGATTCGCTTTCACTTGTTCCTGGGCTTCTAGAGTTTGGGGTAGAGATGGAAAAGGCAAGAGTGCTGAAAGGAGTTTTTGACCGAGGACAGCCTTTGATTCAACTAGGGACCGTCCTTGCTTCTTCAGTAGCTCTGGCTTTAATTCCCTCTGTGACGAGGAAACGTTATGAAAAGGATCCGGAACATGTCAAAACTTATATGTACAATTCAACGAAAATCAGTTTAATCATTAGTCTGGGGGCAACAGCCGGCCTGATTGTTTTATTTCCAGAGATTAACCAACTGTTTTTTCAAAATACACAAGGAACAAATGCTCTCAGGGTCCTTATGCTCGTCATTTTGTTTGCTTCTCTTTCTCTAACGACAGCATCTGTACTGCAGGGGCTGGGATATGTACGTCATACCGCCACTTTGATTCTATTAGCCATTGGGATAAAAGTCTTTGGCAATTACTGGCTGATCCCGGCTTTTGGTTTACATGGGGCAGCGGTAGCTTCCACGATAGCTACAGCTTTCGTTTTAGCAGGAAATATCGTACTCTTAGGAAAAGAAATACCGTTGAACCGATGGCTGAATATGCCCTGGCTGAAAATTGGTGCTTCCCTGACAGGAATGATCTTATTTTTGACATTGTTCCACGATTTTGGGGAAAGAATCATGGCCGATGGGCGCGTCCTCTTACTTATTTATACACTCACAATGACGACTCTTGGAGGTCTTGTGTACTTTCTATTGTTATTGACGCTTGGTACTTTTACAAAAAAAGAGCTCGAGCCTATGCCTTTTTATAATACGTTGCAACGACTACTTCCGAAAGGGTTGAAATCATGAATACGATTACGGTAATAGGGTTAGGTGCAGGAGACAAAGAGCAGCTTCCGTTAGGCATCTACCGACAGTTGACGAGTAAAGACAAAACTATTTACGTACGGACACTAGATCATCCCGTAATAGATGAGCTGCAAAAAGACGGACTGAGATTTCTGAGTTTTGATGATGTCTACGAGAAGCAGTCCCAATTTCAAGGTGTTTATGAGACGATCGTTGAAAAGCTGGTTCAGGCAGCACAGGAGGCAGACGTAGTTTATGTCGTCCCTGGGCACCCAATGCTAGCGGAGCGGACGGTCCAGCTTTTAATAGAAAAGCGTGACCACGGTCATGTTCATTTAGACATTCAAGGCGGCCAAAGTTTCTTAGATGCTACGTTTACCGCTTTAGAAATTGATCCGATTGAAGGCCTTCAATTTTTAGACGCTACAGATCTTCATAGAGAACAAATCCAATTGGTGAACCATACGATTTTGTGCCAAGTCTATGATTCGATGATCGCTTCTGAAGTAAAGTTAACACTTCTGGAAGATTTGCCGCCTGACTATCCTATTACGATCGTAACTGCAGCGGGTAGCAGTCAGGAGCAGGTGCTCACTGTACCCCTAAAGGAGCTTGACCGTAATGTGGAAGTCAACAATTTGACGAGTGTTTATATCCCTCCAGTACCAAAGGACAAACTAAATCATCAGTTTTTCCGCTTAAGGGAAGTTATTCGGGTCTTAAGAGGACCAAATGGCTGTCCTTGGGATCGGAAGCAAACCCATGAATCCTTACGTAAATATTTGATAGAGGAAGCCTATGAATTCATTGATGCGGTAAATCGACAAGATGACGAGCATATGGTGGAAGAGCTTGGCGATGTGTTGCTTCAGGTGATGCTGCACAGCCAAATTGGCGAGGATGAAGGGTTTTTCTCTATTGATGACGTAATAGTATCGGTAACAGATAAAATGATCCGTCGTCACCCGCATGTATTTGAGCATGTTACCGTCAACGATGCAGAGGAAGTTGTGACAAATTGGGAGGCCATCAAACAGGAAGAGAAAGGCGGGATGCCGTCCTCAATCCTCGATGCCGTACCTGGAAGCTTCCCTGCATTATTACAAGCGGAAGAGCTTCAGAAGAAAGCTGCCAAAGTAGGATTCGACTGGGATTCTGCTGAACCTGTCATTGAAAAAGTGAAGGAGGAGTGGCAAGAATTCCAAGAAGCACGTGCACAGGGAGATCAGGTAGAGATGGAGAAGGAATTCGGTGATTGGCTGTTTGCCATTGCGAACCTTGCGAGACATTACAAATTAAATAGTGAGAATGCTCTCCAACGGACAAACCAAAAGTTCAGAACTAGACTGGCTGCTATGGAAAAATCAGCTCAAGAGAAAGGTCGTTCCTTGAACGATTATGATTTAGATGCCCTGGAAGAACTTTGGGTTCAAGCGAAAGAACAACATAAAGGAGTGGAATAAATTGCGTTTAGATAAATTCTTAAAAATATCGCGACTGATTAAAAGGCGGACGTTGGCTAAAGAAGTGGCGGACCAAGGACGGATCAGCATTAATGGCAATCAAAGTAAAGCGGCGAGTAACGTGGCTATAGGAGATGAGCTCACCATTCAGTTCGGCCAGAAAGTGTTAACGATCGAAGTGAAATCATTAAAAGAGAATGTAAATAAAAATGAAGCAGCTTCCTTATACGAGATAAAAAAAGAAGAACCCGTGAAATAAGAGTGAACCACTGCGCTTTGCAGTGGTTCTTTCCTTTTATTCTTGGGTTCTACTGTTTCCGCAAACTCCTATAAGGGGAGGGGTTCGGGTATGTGGGAGACGACGAGACTCCCGCGGGAGAAGGAGCTAGGCGAGACCCGGCAGGGAGTGAAGCGACGAAGGAGGCTTGCCGTACTCCGCAGGAAAGCGTTTTTTCCCAGCCCCACCCCACCGTATTAACAGGAACGGACCCATTATATTGAAAGTACGTCTTCAAGATCATGCTATTAACGGAATATATTAAAAAGAGGTCCTTTATTTCCATCGTTCTAAAACACGACTTTTTCTCATAGCTTGTACTAGAGAAGGGGGCTGTTAGAGATGGAAATGTATGATAAAAACCAAAACGTCCGCAGTCATCAACAAGCTGAGCATAATATTAAAATTTGGAATAGAAGAAACATGGAAATTTCAGGAGTCAAAGAGGTCGACAGCTTTGATAGTGAAGAATTCTTACTTCAAACTTCAATGGGGTACCTGGTCATAAGAGGCCAAAACCTTCAGATGAAAAACCTAGATCTAGATTCTGGCATCGTGTCCATCAAGGGAAAAATGTATGAGATGTCTTACTTGGACGAGCACCAAGGGGAGAAAGCTAAAGGGTTGTTTAGCAAGCTGTTCAAATGAGCCTCACCACTCAGTTCGTAACGATCCTCACTATGCTTGCCGGGGGGATGTTTGTAGGAGCTTCTGTGGACACGTTTGAGCGATTTTTTCATAATCGAAATAAGAAGAGCTTGCTTGAAATCATTTATCAACTTTTGTTCTGGTTGATTCAAGCTGCTTTTCTCTTTTATATTCTTTATTTAGCCAACTATGGTGAGCTTCGTGTTTATGTATTTGTCGCTCTTGCTTGTGGTTACGCGAGCTACCGTGCACTCTTTCAGAATCTTTACTTAAAAGCACTTGAAGTGATTATAAGAGTGGTCTCAGCCATTCTGCGAACATTGAAAAAAATAATTTACCATCTTGTCATATGGCCGATAAAATCCATGATTTTCCTAATTTTTTCTTTACTTATTGTTGTTTATAAGATACTTTTAAAGGGTATAATCTTATTGTTTCTTGTCGTATTTTATCCAATTAAACTTGTTTTTCGTTTGATTTGGCGATTGGTGCCGAAAAACATGAAAAATTACTTAAGGCATTTAGCAGGGTTTTTGGATAAAATCAAGAATACAATGAGCAAATGGAAAAAAAGATTCAATAAGTAAAGGAGGTCAAACTGCATGGCAAAAAAACAGCCGGAATCGGTTGCGCGCTTAGATTCTACATACATGAAGCACTACGATGCCTATATGGAGAGACACCAGAAAAAGAAAAAGCGTTTAGTTCGCCGACTGGTTTTGTTTGCCCTGTTAGTAACGATCGTAGCGAGTTCCATGGTGATCTATCACGTGCAACAACAAAGGCTGTACGCAGAGAAGTCTGAGCAGTACGAACAGTTAAAACAGGAAAAGACCGCTTTGGAAAAAGAGGAGAAAGAATTGAAACAGGAAATCGAGCTCTTGAGTAATGAAGAGTACGTTTTGCAAATTGCCAGGACGAATTATTTCTTTTCAAAAGAAGGCGAAATCATCTTTAAAATTCCGAATGAAGACCCTTCATATTGACACTCTTTTCAAAGCTTATATATAATATATAAGAAGGATAATTTTTTTATCGAAAATTTAAGGAGGAGCATTTTTTTTATGTCAATTGAAGTAGGCAGCAAGCTGCAGGGTAAGGTAACAGGTATCACTAATTTCGGAGCGTTCGTTGAGCTTCCAGATGGGAAGACTGGTCTCGTTCACATTAGTGAAGTTGCCGACAACTATGTAAAAGACATTAATGAGCACTTAAGCCAGGGAGACCAGGTGGAAGTGAAGGTCATTAATGTTGGAGATGATGGTAAGATTGGTTTATCCATCAAAAAAGCAAAAGAAAACCACAATCGTCGCCCGCAAAAACCACGTAAGCCGGCTGAATCGTTCGAGCAGAAGATGAGCCGCTTTATGAAAGATAGCGACGAACGCTTAGCATCACTGAAGAAGCACACCGAATCCAAACGTGGAGGTCGAGGTGCTAAAAGAGGATAGCTTGCTGTCTGTGACAATGAGTAAAAGATGCACGTTTTCATACGAAGAGCAGATCCATTCCATATGGATCTGCTCTTTTTTCATTTCATAACCACTTTTCACATGTAGTGCTTACAAGGACTTATTCAACTATATATCAGATTCTGGAAGACTTGAGTTCAAAAAAACTTGGGTTCGTATCCGTAAAAGTGTCAGGGATGGCTGGAAAATAACTCGCTTTCCAGCGGGGGAACTGCCGAGTCTCCTCGCTCGCTGCGCTCTCTGTGAGGTCTCGCCTAGGCCCTTCTACCGCGGTAGTCTCGTCATTTTCCAGCCATCCCAATTGTCATTAACCTCACAATTCCATCTAGTAGCTGCTTTTATCTGAAGAATTAAAATCACCCTCACTCTAAATACTGAGACTATTACGACCTTTGCATGCGTTTCCGTTCAGTCAATGAATGGCAAGGTGAGAGGGGAAATTGTGAGACTCCTGCGGGAATGGAATGGCTGGCAAGATCCCGCAGGTTGACAAACCGAGGAAGCTTGCCGTCATCCCCGCGGAAAGCGAGCGATTTCCCTGAACACCTATCCTAGTACTAAATAACGGAAACAACACTCCTCTAAATAGAAAATAATCTTAAATGTCTTAAGGATATAGAGACTTATATGAAGGGCTGATCAGTGCTAATAATAGTTATCTGTTTATGAAATATTTATTTCATGTTATATTTTTTTTGAAATAAATATTGATAATCATGGAGGTTCTACTCTTGAAGCCTAAAGAGTTTCATCCGCTAGACGAAAAAATGAGGAAATCAGCAGAACTATTTGATCAAGCGAAAAAGGTTATTCCAGGCGGGGTCACAGCGAATATTAAATATATCGATCCCCATCCCATTGTTATGGAAAAGGCAGAAGGAAGTAAGCTATATGATGTCGATCAGAACGAGTATATCGATTATCTTCTATCCTATGGAGCCTTGATTCATGGACATGGACATCAATCCGTATATGAAGCTGTAATGACACAAATGCAAGAAGCTGGTACGACGATTTTCGGTACACCGCACAAATTAGAGACAACCATGGCTGAAAAATTAATTTCACTCTATCCAGGAATGGAAATGGTCAGATACACGAACTCAGGCTTAGAGGCTACTTTACTTGCCCTGCGAGTGGCAAAGGCTTATACAGGAAAATCAAAAATTGCTAAGTTTGAAGGGCATTATCACGGTGGGTATGACCAAGTTTTACTCAGTGTGAATCCTGATCATGAAAAAGCGGGAGAGACTGTAAAACCGAACCCTGTTCCAGAATCACTCGGGTTACCGGAATACTATCAAGAAAATACGATTATTCTCCCGTTTAACGACTTTCCATCTACGGAAAAAATACTACGTGCAAACTCAGCACAGATATCTGCCATCATCATGGAACCTGTCCAAGGTGGTTTCATCCCTGCTGAAGAAGAGTTTATGAAAAGTCTACGGTCTTTAACAGAGGAACTTGGCATTCTGCTCATCTTAGATGAAGTGAAAACCGGCTTCCGCTTATCTTTAGGAGGAGCCCAAATGGTTTATGGAATTGAACCAGATCTTACAGCGCTAGGAAAAGTGCTTGGTGGCGGTTTTCCTGTAGGAGCGATTGGCGGTTCAAAAAAAATTATGGAAATTCTTGCGCCAGATGGGGGTAAGGATATTTTGACAGCTGGAGCTGAAAACCAGCACAAACATCACGCTTTATTTCATAGTGGGACGTACAACGGCCATCCTACTGTCTTAGCAGCGGGACTTGCTACAATTGAACTACTTGAAAATGAAGATACGATGGATGATCTTTTTGCTAAGACGAAATCACTTAGAGACCAACTCGAAGAATTATACAGCCGGTATGGAATATCGATGCAGACAATTGGCCTGGGAAGCATTTTCAATATCATTTTGGCAGAAGGAGAAATTAAGAATTATCGAGATATGGCTAAAGTCGATTCCTCTTTAAGAAAAGAGATCGACTATGAATTGTTGAAGCTTGGTGTCTACACGAAGCCGCTTAATCGCTATTCCTTGTCTACGGCACATACAGAGAAAGACATTGCTCGAACTGTAGAAGCACATGAACAGGCAATAAGAACGGTGCAAAACTGCCTGAAATAGTTGGGAAACCCTTCTAAATACGAACATGTTAAGCTTAAGAGTAGCTTGAAGAAAGAAAGAGGTTTGACATGGATATAAATGTGTACAAAATCATTTACGAAAAAATGCCTGAGATGAGTAAGTCACACAAAAAAATTGCTCAGTATATTCTCAAGAAACCAAATGAAGTGCCGTTTTTAAATGTGAGTAAGTTAGCGAAGCTGGTGAATGTCAGTGATGCGACGGTGGTGCGATTCGCTGTATTTTTAGGTTATTCAGGATATCCTGAGTTTCAAGAACACATACAATCTTCCGTTCAGCAGCAATTAACTTCAGCGGAAAGGCTGCAAATGTCTAATGAGGTGTATGGGGAAGGAGATCGAGACATTCCTCATGTGCTAAGTGGAGATATTGAAAATATCCAGCAGACGATGAAAAATTTAAATGTAGAAGATTTCCGTAGAGCGATCCAGTATTTATTGGAGGCAAAAAGGGTGTACATTGTTGCCAATCGCAGTGCAGCTGCGTTAGGTCTTTTCATGCATTATTACTTGGAAAAAATGCTGGATCACGTTGTAATGCTTGATTCGATCGAGAAAGATGCCGACTTACTTTATGATTTAAGTGAAGAGGATCTTATCATAGGAATCAGTTTTTCACGATACACAAGAAGTACAGTCGACATCTTTTCCTACGCAAAAGAAAAAGGTACAATGACGCTTGCTTTGACTGACGGTCTGTTATCCCCGCTCATTCAATATGCGGATGTTACATTAACAGCGGAAAGTCAAATGCCTGCCTTCATTGATTCATTTGTGGCTCCCTTGAGTTTAATCAACGCCCTCGTAATTTATACAGCGAAGGAAAAGAAAAACGATTTTGATGAAAAGTTAGGTAGACTCGAAACCGTCTGGGATCAATTTGACGTATTCTATTAATCATGGTCGATAAATAAAAAACTCCGCATTCTCAAATTTGAGAATGCGGAGTTTTTTTTGGACAAGAATGTTTCCGATGACCCGTACGGGATTCGAACCCGTGTTACCGCCGTGAAAGGGCGGTGTCTTAACCACTTGACCAACGGGCCTAATATGTATGTGATAAAAATGGTAGCGGCGGAGGGGATCGAACCCCCGACCTCACGGGTATGAACCGTACGCTCTAGCCAGCTGAGCTACACCGCCAAGTGAATGAATGTGTTTTCAAAGTCACAAGGAATATAGTAAACCATTATAAAAATACTGTCAACATAAAATAAAAATATCAGAATTGTATGTATATTTCGCTAGGGAAAGAAGGAGGTTTTTGGATACTCACGAAGGTTGGGAAGGGATAATTTGTAGAAACGGATGCAGTTGTTGAAAAAAGCATCGAAGTTTTTGTTTCTGCTCTCCTGTTGTTTTGACAAAATGCTTGTCTACCATGTGATTTAATAGAATCCATAACAAAGGAGTGTGATGAATAAATGTTAGGTACGATGACGAAACGAGAAGATCGCCAGAACACGTTAAAGCAGTCGAACATCGGCAGAGGATTGAAGAAGGCATCATTTGGATTATTTACTTTCATGTCAAACAAAGGGGTCTTCCATATGGTCCTGGCCCTATTATTAGGAAGAGCTATTATTCTATCATCTATGGCTCCATTCGGTGTGGCTTTCCTGGCCGTGATCTGGTGGCTAAAGCGTCCGCTTGTCATACCAGTAACTATTATGATGGCCGCAGGGGCGTCTACATACAGTTACGGCCATGCGGGTTTTATTGCAGGAGCGTCGGCGACTTTTTTGCTCTTAACTCTGGGGCTGTACAAAATAAGTCACCTCCAGAGATGGCTGCCGATGCTCGCGCTGATGGCCAGTGTCGTTCCACGTATGATCAGTCTGGCACTGCTCGACCGTTGGCAGCTCTACGAACTTACCCTGATGGTCGCGGAAGGGGTACTTAGTTTTATCCTTGTACTTATCTTTATGCAGAGTCTTCCTTTATTAACACCTCAAAGATATCAACCGACGTTAAAAAATGAGGAGATCGTCTGCTTAATCATATTACTCGCCTCTGTGTTAACCGGCTTGATCGGCTGGGAAATTCAAGGCGTGGCGGTTGTTGATGTTTTTTCACGTTACCTTGTTATCCTGCTTGCCTTTACTGCAGGGGCAGCTATTGGTTCAACCGTGGGAGTCGTGACAGGACTAGTGTTGAGCCTTTCGAATATGGATCACGTTTATCAAATGAGCCTGCTCGCATTTTCAGGCTTATTAGGCGGTTTATTAAAAGAAGGAAAAAAGGCAGGAGTGAGCGCCGGGCTCGTGGTGGGGACATTATTGATCGGGTTTTATGTCAGTAATGGGGCCAATTTACCCTCGTCCCTTTGGGCAACGGCATGGGCAGTCCTCTTCTTTGTGTTGACACCAAATTCGTGGATTAGGCAGCTATCACGGTTTGTCCCAGGGACCGACGAACATCATTCTGAACAACAAAAATACTTACAAAAGGTCAGGGACGTCACTGCTGTAAGAGTGGGGAAGTTTTCCGATGTCTTTCAAGCTTTATCCAAAAGTTTCAACTATTTAGAGCGTCCTTCTGCAAATGTTGAAGAAGAGGAAGAAGTAGATTACTTCCTCAGTCATGTTACGGAAAAAACGTGCCAATCCTGTTTTAAAAAGGAGAAGTGCTGGGTCAACATGTTCGATCAGACCCATGACATGATGACGGAACTGATGCACGAGCTGGATGAGAAGGGGGAACCGAATCGGGTTGTTCGTAAGGCCGTAGATCAACACTGTGTAAAATCGCAAAAGTTAATTGACACGATGAAATATGAGTTGTCCTTCTACCATGCGAATAAACAATTAAAAAAACAAGTATTGGAGAGTCGCAGGTTCGTAGCGGAACAACTTCAAGGAGTTTCTGAGGTCATGAGTAATTTTGCACAGGAGATCGTTAAAGAACGGGAGCACCATGAGAAAAAAGAGCAAGTTATTTATAACGCGCTAGAAAGAATGGGGATGATTATTCAGAAATTAGAAATCTATTCTTTAGATGCCGGGAACATTGATATGGAACTCATTGTGGAAATTGAAAATTACCGCGGAGAAGGAGCAAAAATTATTGCTCCTGTGCTTTCTGATATCTTAGGAGAAACAATTGTGGTGACAATGGAAGAAATTTCTCCTTATCCGAGCGGGCGGTGTTATTTAAATTTTGGATCAGCAAAGCATTTTTCCATCGAAACGGGAGTAGCTCATGCGGCTAAAGGAGGAGGGATTGTATCCGGAGATAGCTTTACAATGATGGAATTGGGAAGAGGGAAGTATGCCCTTGCAATCAGTGATGGAATGGGGAATGGGGAAAGAGCTCACGAGGAGAGTATGGAAACTCTAAGACTGCTAAAACAAATTTTACAGTCAGGAATACAGGAGTCCGTCGCCATCCAGTCCATCAATTCGATTCTTTCCTTACGTACGAACGATGAAATTTTTTCAACGCTCGATTTGGCTGTTATTGATTTACATCAAGCAACATCTAAATTCATTAAAGTTGGCAGCACGCCAAGCTTTATAAAGAGAGGAGATCAAATTTTTACCGTAGAGTCAGGGAATCTGCCAATGGGCATCATTCCGGAAGTAGATGTCGATATGACCAGTGAACAGCTTGAGGAAGGCGACCTTCTAATTATGATGAGCGATGGAATTTTGGAAGGGCCAAAATACGTGGAGAACGTGGAAATGTGGATCAAGAGGAAAATAAGGGAGGTTACGAGTGATGATCCGCAAGTGATTGCTGATCTTCTTTTAGAAGAGGTCATACGCACCCAAGCTGGTTCAATTCACGATGATATGACGATCCTCGTCGCAAGAATCGACCGCTACATGCCGGAGTGGAAATCCATTCCCACACAGAAAAAACAGGCCTGAAGGTGAGTATAAAATTCCTCCTTTTCGGTGATGATGGTGACAATGAAATAGGAGGGATCACCATTATGAAACCAGGCCGACTAAAGCAAATTCTTTTGTTAACCGATGGGTGCTCGAATCATGGAGAGGACCCTATCGCTGTAGCAGCTCTCGCAAGAAATCAGGGGATTACGGTGAATGTGATTGGCGTCCTTGATGATCGGCAGCAAGGCAAGCCACAGGGGCTTGATGAAGTCGAATCGATTGCCGAGGCAGGGGGAGGCGTCAGTCAAATCGTCTATCAAAAAAGCTTGTCTCAAACTGTGCAAATGGTGACAAGACAGGCGATGACTCAAACGATCCAAGGAGTCGTCAATAAAGAATTGCAAGAGATCTTAGGGAAAGATCAGACCATTGAGGAACTTCCACCTGAGAAACGAGGGGAAGTGGTCGAGGTTGTCGATGATTTAGGAGAACGCTGTGATCTTGAAGTACTTGTACTCGTGGATACAAGTGCAAGCATGCATCACAAGCTTCCGACGGTCAAAGAAGCCCTATATGATCTCTCTTTGAGTTTAAATGCGAGAACGGGTTCCAACCAATTTAGTGTGTACACATTCCCAGATCACAAGAAAACGATAAGAAAAATGGTGGACTGGACACCTGAATTAGGTGAAATCAACGGAATCTTTTCGAAACTATTGAGTGGAGGGTACACTCCGACTGGGCCTGCTTTGAAAGAAGCGTTGTATGCATTTACAGAAAAACCGATGTTTCAAAGTATGCAAGATGGAGTAGATCCTTATGAAGAAACCGGATTTTAATTTGCGTCCAGGCACTAGTTTGCGTGGAAAGTGGAATGGGAACGCCTACACCATCATCCGAGTACTCGGTTCAGGGGCTTGCGGCACGGTTTTTTTGTGCCGTTCAGAGCAAGGGGATACGTATGCCCTCAAGCTGGGTACGGATAGTTCACGCCTGATGCTTGAAGTGAATATGCTCAAAAAATTCGGTAAGGTCCAAGGGGTCAAACTTGGGCCTTCTTTCATTGATGTCGATGACTGGGCGGGGAAGTCAATGAAAACGTACCCTTTTTACGTGATGGAATATATAGAAGGGGAATCTCTGAGTACTTTTCTTAATGGAAAATCAAAGGAATGGATAGGGATCTGTGCTATTCAATTGCTGAGTCAATTGGAGCATCTTCATAAGGCTGGCTACGTTTTTGGTGATTTAAAAACGGATAACTTGCTTATGTCCGATTCGCTTGTTCGCTGGATCGATGTCGGAGGAGTCACGCAGATCGGCAGGGCGATCAAGGAGTATACCGAGTTTTATGACAGAGGTTATTGGGGAATGGGAACTCGGAAAGCAGAACCGTCCTATGACTTGTTCGCCGTTACGATGATTATGCTTGAAATGGCTTATCCAAAGCGCTTCGAAAAAGCGGGCAACCCAAAGAAAACACTGGAGTCAAAACTAGCTTCTTCTTCCATTCTTCGTCCTTACCAGCGTTTGATTTTGCAATGCTGGAGTGGAAAGTATCATCGTGCGTCAGATATGAAACTCGCGTTGTCTCAAATTCTCCTAAAAAAACAGAAATCCGTCTCAAGTTCACGTAGGCAAAGAAGGCGTGAACATGGATCAGAGAATAAGGAACTGGTGGTTTTCTCGATAAGTACCACATTATTTTTAGGGATTTCCATTTTAAGTTTCTGGATGTAAGTGTATTCTTTTGCAGAACGGATGAAGAGTGATACGATAAGAGATAGTAACAGCAGGTAGATTTAGCCAAAACAGGAGTGACCATTGATGGATCAGACTGTCCATTCGTTCATTAGAAGACATCAGCTTATTCACCCTCACCAAACCATTCTCGTTGCGGTGTCAGGAGGGCCGGACTCTATCGCTCTTCTTCATTTTTTGAGTTCGCTGAGAGACTCATGGCATTTACGGATCGTGGCGGTTTCGGTTGATCACAGGCTGCGGGGGGAGGAATCAGCTGAAGACATTTCTTATGTAAAACAAATGTGTGAAGAGTGGCAGGTGGAATTTGTCGGTACTTCAGTAGATGTCCAATCGTATAGGAAGCAGACTGGAATGGGCACACAAGAGGCTGCTCGTCATTTGAGGTATGAGTTTTTTAAGAAAGTCATGAATGAAGAACAAGCAGATGGATTGGCTACAGGGCATCATGGAGATGATCAGGCGGAGACGATGATCATGCAAATGACTCGCGGGGCTCGACCTGAGGCCCTTCAGGGAATTCCTGTTCAAAGACCTTTTGGAAAAGGAAAAATCATCCGGCCGTTTTTGTGTCTGTCTAAAGATCAGATAGGCCAGTATATTACTAAACATCACATCGAACCAAGGATCGACGCATCCAATGAAGATACCGACTATACTCGAAATGCTTTCAGAAAACATGTTTTGCCCTTCTTAAAAGAACAAAATCCGAAGTTAAATATCCACATGCAGGCAATGAGTGAGAGGATGAGGGAAGACCAAACATACATAAAGGAACAGGCGGAAAAAGTTTTGGAAAAGGTACAATTTTCTTCAAATATGGATAAATTCGTACAATTTTCTATTGAAGATTTCAAAACATTCCCGCTTGCTTTACAAAGAAGTGCCTTTCATCTAATATTGAACTATCTGTACGTAAATAAAACAGAAGATATTTCCTATTTGCATGAGGAAATGTTTTTGAGCCTTTTATATGATCATAAACCGAATGCGGAGATAGATTTGCCCCGGGGGCTAAAAGCAGTCCGGGCTTATGAGGATGTCACGATTTCTTTCAAAGAGAAAGAAGAAAAAGAAGCTTACCACTTACTTCTTCCTTTAGGGGGGAAAGTTGAGCTTCCTGACGGTTCCCAAGTGATTGCGGAACGGCTTGATAGGTGGAGTGAGGAGGGGAAGCACGTGTTTATTTGTGATTCCCATCACGTAACACTGCCGCTCATCGTACGTTCGAGACGAAATGGAGACCGGATGCGATTGCGGGGAATGAACGGGTCGAAAAAGGTAAAAGATATTTTTATTGACCAAAAGATCCCTGCCGAATTTCGCGACACATGGCCTCTGGTTACAGATCGTAAGGGTGAGATCCTCTGGCTTGTAGGTTTAAAAAAAGGTGGAGAATGTACGAGGAATTCCTCAGGTACATGGCTTCGGATAAAATATGAAAATAATGCAGAGACGTAGGAGGAGCAAACATGCATAACGAAATTGAAAAGGTCTTGATTTCTGAGGAAGAGATCCAGGAAAAGTGTAAGGAGATCGGTGCTCAGTTAACGGAAGAGTATCAAGGGCGTTTTCCGTTAGCGATTGGAGTGCTGAAAGGGGCCACTCCTTTTATGGCAGATCTTCTGAAACGGGTCGAGACGCATTTGGAAATGGATTTTATGGACGTTTCAAGCTATCACGGAGGTATGAAATCCTCTGGAGAAGTTAAAATTGTTAAAGACCTTGATACAAAAGTCGAAGGTCGAGACATTTTAATTATTGAAGATATCATTGATAGCGGACTTACACTTAGTTATTTAGTTGACTTGTTCAAATATCGTAAAGCAGAGTCCATCAAAATCGTAACCCTGTTGGATAAACCTGCGGGCCGTAGTGCGAATATCAAAGCAGATACCATCGGTTTTGAAGTACCTGACGAATTTGTTGTAGGATATGGGTTGGATTACGAAGAAAAATATCGTAACCTGCCCTACATCGGGGTTCTGAAACCAGAAGTTTATGGTGGATAATGAAACGCTCTCATACCTTAGCTTTCAATATTCCTTTTTTAAGGTTAATTAGTTGTCTCGTCGGTTTTTGTTATGGTACGATTTACTATAGTTTTCTCGCTTGGGAGGAGGTAGGCAATGAACCGGATATTTCGTAATACTATTTTTTATTTACTTATCTTCCTCGTAGTTATCGGCGTCGTCGGTCTATTTAGAGGTCAAGGTGAGCCACAAACAGAACTGAATGTTAACGAGTTTTACAATAAACTAAACAACGGTCAAATCGAAGAAATGACGATACAGCCTGTCAATGGGGTGATCCGTGTCACCGGACAGCTTGCTGACAGTCAGGAAGGTGAAGGGACGTTTACCGCTAAGCTTCCATCCAATGATGAAGTAATTGCGAACGTCACCGAGACTGGACAGGAACAAAGTATTTTGCACGTTGAAGAAGAAGAACAGCCGAGCGCATGGGTGACATTTCTTACATCCATTATCCCGTTCGTAATTATATTCATTTTATTCTTCTTCTTACTTAACCAGGCTCAGGGCGGCGGAAGTCGTGTCATGAACTTTGGTAAGAGTAAGGCGAAGATGTACACGGAAGAGAAGAAAAAGGTTCGTTTTAAAGACGTTGCCGGTGCAGATGAAGAGAAACAAGAACTTGTCGAGGTTGTCGATTTCTTGAAAGACCCTCGTAAATTCTCTGCTGTAGGCGCACGTATTCCAAAAGGTGTCCTGTTAGTTGGACCACCAGGTACAGGTAAAACATTACTTGCTCGTGCCGTAGCTGGTGAAGCTGGCGTACCATTCTTCTCAATCAGTGGTTCTGACTTCGTTGAAATGTTTGTCGGTGTCGGTGCTTCCCGTGTGCGTGACTTGTTTGAAAACGCGAAAAAGAACGCACCAGGCATCATTTTCATTGATGAGATTGATGCGGTAGGTCGTCAGCGTGGAGCTGGTCTCGGCGGAGGACACGATGAACGTGAACAAACGTTAAACCAGCTGCTTGTTGAGATGGACGGGTTTGGTGTCAATGAAGGTATTATCATCATCGCTGCAACCAACCGCCCGGATATTCTAGATCCAGCCCTTCTGCGTCCTGGACGTTTTGACCGTCAAATTACGGTCGACCGCCCAGATGTGAAAGGCCGTGAAGCAGTTCTTGCTGTACATGCTAAGAACAAACCATTAGCTGAAAATGTTGATTTGAAAACCATCGCACTTCGTACACCTGGCTTCTCAGGTGCAGACTTGGAAAACTTGCTGAACGAAGCTGCACTTGTTGCTGCACGTTCAGATGAGAAGAAAGTAGCAATGGAGCACGTTGATGAGGCTATCGATCGTGTCATCGCTGGTCCAGCCAAGAAGAGCCGTGTCATATCCAAGAAAGAACGTAATATCGTAGCCCATCACGAAAGTGGCCACACCGTTATTGGTATGGTACTGGATGATGCCGATATGGTTCACAAGGTAACCATCGTTCCTCGGGGACAGGCAGGCGGTTATGCGGTTATGCTTCCTAAAGAAGATCGCTACTTCATGACGAAGCCTGAACTGTTTGATAAGATCACAGGACTCCTTGGTGGTCGTGTAGCTGAAGAAATCATCTTTGGTGAAGTGAGCACAGGAGCTCACAACGACTTCCAGCGTGCAACAAACATTGCCCGTAAGATGGTTACAGAGTATGGAATGAGTGAAAAACTCGGACCACTTCAATTCGGTTCTAATTCTGGCGGACAAGTATTCCTTGGACGCGATATCCAGAATGAACAAAATTACAGTGATCAAATTGCTTACGAAATTGATCAAGAAGTTCAAAACTTTATCAACTACTGTTACGATCGTGCGAAAACGATCCTTACAGATAACAAAGATAAGTTAGAGCTAATAGCAAAAACCCTACTTGATGTTGAAACTCTTGATGCAACTCAAATTCGCTCCCTGTTTGACAAAGGACGTCTTCCGACAGATGAGGAATTAGAAGAGCTTGCTCGTGAGCACAACGCAAAAATCAAGAACAACACATCTTCTACGGATGAAGATGTTAGGGTGAACGTAAAATCAAAAGAAGAACAAGCGGATGAATCTGAACAGAAGCATGAACAAACTTCTGTGAATACCGAAGAGAGCAATGAAACATCAAAAGACGATGCTGACTCTGAGGATCGCCGTTCTTAATGTAAGTAAAAGCCACACCGTCTTCAGACGGTGTGGCTTTTCTTCCGTTATATAGTAAAGGATTGAGTCACCCTGAAGCGTTGAGGGGGCAGAATATGGTATGATGGTAGCCGAAAGAAATGACGCGGGAGGCACGAAAAATGAATTTTGTTCTTGACGTGGGAAATACCAACACAGTATTAGGTGTTTTTGATAAAGGCTCTTTACAGTACCAATGGAGAATCAAAACAGATCGACATAAAACAGAAGATGAATTTGGAATGCTGATTAAATCTTTATTTGATCATGAAGGCTTAAGGTTTGAAGATATGGATGGAGTAATCATATCAACGGTGGTTCCTCCCATTATGTTTGCACTAGAGCGTATGTCCCGTTATTATTTTAAAAAGCAGCCGATGATAATCGGAGCCGGAAAGGTAGACCACGGGCTGGCTATGAAATACCCAAATCCTGATGAAATTGGTGCAGACCGGATTGTGAACGCAGTAGGAGCCATTGATGAATACAAGCTGCCACTGGTGATCATCGACTTTGGTACAGCGACAACGTATTGTTATATCAACCAAAACGGAGAGTATGTAGGTGGGGCTATTGCTCCTGGTATCAACATCTCCATGGAGGCCCTATATGCGAAGGCAGCTAAGCTTCCGAAAATTGAAATCAAGGGCCCGGATAACGTCGTAGGACAGAGCACGGTCGAAGCCATGCAATCTGGTGTCTTTTACGGGTATGTCGGCCAAGTTGATGAAGTGGTTCGCCGGATGAAGGCCACCGCAGAGCAATCTCCTACGGTGATTGCTACAGGAGGACTGGCATCATTGATCGCTGGTGAGTCTAGTACAATTGAACACGTCGATCCTTACCTCACACTAAAAGGGCTTCATAAAATATATCAACGCAACAAAGAGAAAAATGCTTTTAAAGGAGAATGATATACAATGGCAGATTATTTAGTACGTGCGATGGCTTTTGACGGACAAGTACGTGCATATGCTGTCCAATCGACAGATACGGTAGAAGAAGCACGTCGCAGGCAAGATACATGGGCTACAACATCTGCAGCTCTAGGACGGACCCTAACAATCAGCGCAATGATGGGGGCGATGTTGAAGGGTGATGATAAAATCACTCTAAAAGTTGAAGGAGATGGACCAGCGGGAGCTATTATCGCTGATGCCAACTCTAAAGGTGAAGTTCGCGGCTATATTAAAAACCCTCATGTTGATTTCGATTTAAATGACCAAGGGAAGCTTGATGTTGCTCGTGCCGTAGGAACCAGTGGTACACTTAGTGTTGTAAAGGACCTTGGAATGAAAGATCACTTCACAGGCCAAGTGCCGCTTATTTCCGGGGAAATTAGTGAAGACTTCACATATTATTTTGCAAACTCTGAACAAGTTCCTTCAGCTGTAGGAGCAGGTGTACTTGTTGATACAGATTATTCTATCCTTGCTTCTGGTGGGTTCATCGTTCAGATGATGCCTGGAGCGGATGAGGAAACAACAAGCCAAATTGAAAAAAGGCTGTCAGATATGCCTGCCATTTCAAGCCTGGTTCGTGATGGTAAAACTCCAGAAGAAATTCTGTACACCGTATTAGGGGAAGAAAATGTTCAAATTCTGGACTCCATGCCTGTTCAATTCAAGTGCCACTGTTCTCGCGAGCGAGTCGAAGTTGCCATTTCAAGTCTTGGCGACGATGAAATTCAGCGCATGATTGATGAGGATCAAGGGGCAGAAGCGAAATGTCATTTCTGTAACGAAGATTATCAGTTTGATGTAGAACAATTAAAAGAACTACAATCAAATGCTGCAGAGTAGCATATGGGTATAGGTTCGATGATATAATAAAAGGCGAAACAAATCTTTTGGTTAAAGAGAGGGTTTGTTTCGCCTTTTCTATATTTACTTAGGTAATTACAAGTTAACTGAAATGTTTGACAACAGAAGGTAAGTCAAGTACATTAGATGAAAATCCTATTAAAATACTTGGTTTTAGGAGTGAGAAAATGAGAATAGCAAATAATGTTAGTGAATTAGTTGGTCAAACCCCTATGGTTAAGCTTGTGGGGAGTGCTGATGAAAACAGTGCAGACATTTACTTAAAACTCGAATACATGAACCCGGGAAGCTCCGTAAAAGACCGTATTGCTTTATCAATGATTGAAGAAGCTGAAAAAGCAGGTAATTTGAAAGAAGGCGACACAATCATTGAACCGACAAGCGGTAACACAGGAATCGGGCTGGCGATGATCGCAGCAGCTAAAGGGTACAAATCTGTACTTGTTATGCCGGATACTATGAGTCAAGAACGCCGGAATCTGTTGAGGGCTTATGGAGCAGAGCTTGTTCTAACACCAGGAAGTGAAGGGATGAAGGGCGCAATTAAGAAAGCTGCCGAGCTTTCTGATAAGCATGGATACTTCTTACCACAGCAATTTAATAATGAAGCTAACCCTCTCATTCACGAAAAAACCACTGGTCCTGAAATTGTCGAACAAATGGGTGATCAATTAGATGCATTTGTCGCTGGAATTGGAACCGGAGGTACGATTACTGGAGCGGGTAAAGTGTTGAAAGAACGTTATCCGGACGTCAAAATCTACGCCATTGAACCTGAGGGCTCACCAGTACTATCCGGGGGAGATCCGGGACCTCATAAAATTCAAGGGATCGGAGCTGGTTTTGTTCCGGGTATCTTGAATACAGAAGTGTATGATGAAGTGGTTCAGGTTTCTACAGAGGATTCCTTTGCTGCAGCGCGTGAGGCTGCTAGAAAAGACGGTATCCTTGGAGGAATCTCCTCAGGAGCAGCAATACATGTGGCTAAACAAGTCGCGAAAAAGTTAGGAAAAGGTAAAAAAGTTGTTGCGATTATCCCAAGTAATGGTGAACGCTATCTTTCCACTCCTCTATATCAATTTGATGAAGAATAAACCACAAACTACGTCCTTTAGACAGGACGTAGTTTTTTGTTGGCTTAGCGTTTATAAAAATTCACCTTCCGCCTGCCGTTTTGCTGGGTTTGAGTGCGCTTGCGCCTTTGTTTTGTGGAGTGATAGAATTTTTAAAATGATGTAAGATAGGAGAAGAAGATTTGACGGAAAGAGGGAACGCTTCATGGGATTTACTCTGACGACTGACAAAAAATCATACAACTTATCCAAACAGTCTTTAGTTATGGGAATATTGAATATTACTCCGGATTCTTTTTCAGACGGCGGTAAATACAACGATATAGATGCAGCTGTCACTCAGGCATTAGCCATGCAGCGAGAAGGTGCTCATATCATCGACGTCGGAGGAGAATCGACCCGTCCAGGGCATGAGCCTGTAACGGAAGAGGAAGAAATCAACCGAGTTGTTCCGGTAATACGTGCGCTGAAAGAACAATTAGACATTCCAATCTCTATAGACACGTACAAAGCTGAAGTAGCAAAACAGGCTATAGAAGCTGGGGCATCGATTATCAATGATGTTTGGGGTGCAAAAGAGGAACCTGCAATTGCTGAGGTTGCTTCAGAACACGAGGTGCCGATTATCCTCATGCACAATAGAAAAGATAAGAATTACGAATCACTCATTGATGAAATGAAACAAGATCTTAAAGATAGCATCAGGATTGCCAAAGGTGCTGGAGTTAAGGATGATCACATCATTTTAGACCCTGGCGTTGGTTTTGCCAAAACCCCCCAAGATAATTTGGTCGTTATGCGGAATCTCCATCAGTTTCATGATCTGGGTTATCCGTTGCTTTTAGGAACCTCACGGAAATCATTCATCGGTCTTACACTTGACCTACCAAAAGAAGAAAGAATGGAAGGCACTGGGGCCACTGTATGTTATGGAATCTCTCAAGGGGTGCACATTGTGAGAGTACATGATGTCAAACCGATTGTCCGAATGACAAAAATGATGGATGCCATGATCGGAAAGGGTGAATCGAATGGATAAAATTTATGTCAATCAAATGGAATTCTGGGGATATCATGGGCTATTTCCGGAAGAAAACAAGTTGGGTCAACGCTTTTATGTGGATTTACAATTGGAGCTTGATCTGAAACCCGCGGCTGAGTCTGATGATATGACAAAATCAGTTGACTATGGTGCGCTTTATGAAACCACGAAAAAAGTGGTGGAAGGAGAAGCGTACGATTTAGTAGAGACTGTTGCCGAGAAGTTAGCTGGGGAACTGCTTGGACAGTTTACTCTTATTGATGCGTGTCTCGTTAAAGTGTACAAGCCGGACCCTCCTATACCTGGTCACTATAAATCAGTAGCTATTGAAATCTACAGGAGCAGAGACGAATGAACACGGCCTATATCGCACTCGGATCTAATATTGCAGAGAGAGAAGATTTTTTAAAAAGTGCAATCGACATGTTAGAAGAGCATAGTGAAATTCAAGTAACTGAAAAATCGTCGGTCTATGAAACAGCTCCTGTCGGCTACACGGATCAAAGTGATTTTTTAAATATGGTAGTGGAAGTGACTACATCTTTACAGCCTTTGCAGATGCTCGACCATTGTCAGAGTATAGAAGCAGAATTAGGCCGTGAGAGGCTCGTAAAATGGGGACCTAGAACGATAGACCTTGACATTTTACTCTATAATCATGAAAATATGGAAGCAGAGCGTCTGGTGATTCCCCACCCACATATGCATGAGCGCGCCTTTGTAATGGTTCCTTTAGCTGAACTTGCTCCAGAGGTAATTCTTCCTCAGATAAATCTTAGTGTAGAAGAAATCCTGCGAGGGCTTCCTGCCGAGGAAGTGGAAAGCATGCGTATATGGGGAAAGATTTAATAAAAAACCACTGTTTGATATATAGATTTTGGTACGACATGATTGCTGAATATATTTGTGAATTTTCTAATGAGCTGGAAGAGAGTATGAAAGTGTCCTGAATTCCTTCTTAGATTGACACGGTCGAAGGACTTTTCTATACTAAATCATAGTTAGAATACTGCCAGTGCAGAGCTGGCAGTTTTTATTTATTGAAACGGATTGTTTACGATCTAAAAATAGATGAAGAATGGAGTGATTACAGTGTCAGAAGAACTCAATGAACATATGCGGGTGCGTCGAGAGAAGATGAACTCCTACCGCGAACAAGGTTTGGATCCTTTCGGCAGCAAATATGAACGAACAGATTATGCCAAAGACCTTCAAGAGAAATATGACCAGTACAGCAAGGAGGAGCTTGAAGATAAGCAAATCCCTGCGACTATTGCTGGAAGAATTATGACGAAGCGTGGAAAAGGAAAAGCTGGCTTCACTCACATTCAGGATTTGACGGGTCAAATTCAATTATATATTAGAAAAGATGCTATAGGTGAAGAAGCCTATGAGATTTTCCAAACCGCCGACCTTGGAGATATTGTTGGTGTAACGGGTGTTATGTTCAAAACAAAAGTAGGGGAACTATCTGTGAAAGCTAGTGAATTCCACCTTCTTACAAAATCCTTGCGCCCTCTTCCTGAAAAATTTCATGGCTTACAAGACGTAGAGCAGAGATACCGCCAGCGTTACTTAGATTTGATTACAAATCCAGGAAGCCGTGATACATTCGTCACACGCAGTAAAATTATTCAGTCCATGCGCAGATACTTGGATGACTTGGGCTTCTTAGAGGTTGAAACTCCATTAATGCACGGTATTGCAGGCGGAGCTTCAGCACGACCGTTCATTACTCACCACAACGCATTGGATATGCAGCTGTACATGCGTATTGCTATTGAGCTTCACCTAAAACGTTTGATCGTGGGTGGAATGGAAAAAGTATATGAAATCGGACGTGTATTCCGTAATGAAGGGATTTCTACTCGCCATAATCCAGAATTCACGATGCTTGAGCTTTATGAAGCATACGCAGATTATCATGATGTAATGAGTTTGACCGAAAATATGGTTGCCCACATTGCGAAAGACGTTCTTGGAAGCACGAAAATTACTTATAATGAACAGGAAATTGATTTAGAGCCAGAATGGACACGCCTGCACATGGTTGATGCTATTAAGGAATACACTGGCGTGGACTTCTGGGAGCAGATGAACGATGACAAAGCTAAGGAACTTGCTCATGAACATGGGATTGAAATTAAAGATACGATGACATTTGGTCATATCGTAAATGAGTTCTTTGAGCAGCGTGTAGAAGACAAACTTATTCAGCCTACATTTATTTATGGACATCCGATCGAAATTTCGCCACTTGCGAAGAAAAATCCTGAGGATGAGCGTTTTACTGACCGCTTTGAACTATTCATCGTAGGCCGCGAACATGCCAATGCCTTCTCCGAGCTTAATGATCCAATTGATCAGCGTGAACGATTTGAAGCACAATTAAAAGAACGTGAAGAAGGAAACGACGAAGCGCATATGATGGATGAAGACTTCATTGAGGCTCTTGAATATGGAATGCCTCCAACTGGTGGATTAGGTATAGGGATCGATCGTCTAGTCATGCTATTGACAGACTCTCCTTCTATTAGAGATGTATTACTTTTCCCACAAATGCGTAATCGTGACTAACGCTCAATATAGAAACTCGGCCTTAAATGCGGTCGAGTTTTTTATTTCTATAGTAGTAAAGGGATTTAATTTTTTTATAAAATGCCCTTGATTCAATTTCGAAACCATGGTAAATTATTATTTGTCGCTTTAAGAGCGGCAAGCAATCGAGCTTACAAAAATCATAAAAAAAGTTATTGACATATAGCGAATTCACATGATATATTAGTAAGCGTCGCTTCGAGAGAGAGGCGGTAAAGCTGGGAACGGCTTACAAAAAAATCATGAAAAAAGCTGTTGACTTAAACGGCTAACCATGATATATTAATTAAGTCGCTGTTTTGAGCGGCAAACAACACATTTGATCTTTGAAAACTGAACGAACCAACCAGTACGTCAATTATTTCTTCTTATTTAAAGAAGAAAACAACAAGCACATTCGGTGTGCAAATGAGCAAGTCAAACTTTACTTTTTATGGAGAGTTTGATCCTGGCTCAGGACGAACGCTGGCGGCGTGCCTAATACATGCAAGTCGAGCGCGGGAAGCGAGCTGATCCCCTTCGGGGGTGATGCTCGTGGAACGAGCGGCGGACGGGTGAGTAACACGTGGGCAACCTGCCTGTAAGACCGGAATAACCCCGGGAAACCGGGGCTAATGCCGGGTAACACTTTCCTCCGCATGGAGGAGAGTTGAAAGATGGCTTTTAGCTATCACTTACAGATGGGCCCGCGGCGCATTAGCTAGTTGGTGAGGTAAAGGCTCACCAAGGCGACGATGCGTAGCCGACCTGAGAGGGTGATCGGCCACACTGGGACTGAGACACGGCCCAGACTCCTACGGGAGGCAGCAGTAGGGAATCTTCCGCAATGGACGAAAGTCTGACGGAGCAACGCCGCGTGAACGATGAAGGTCTTCGGATCGTAAAGTTCTGTTGTTAGGGAAGAACAAGTACCGTGCGAATAGAGCGGTACCTTGACGGTACCTAACGAGGAAGCCCCGGCTAACTACGTGCCAGCAGCCGCGGTAATACGTAGGGGGCAAGCGTTGTCCGGAATTATTGGGCGTAAAGCGCGCGCAGGCGGTTTCTTAAGTCTGATGTGAAAGCCCACGGCTCAACCGTGGAGGGTCATTGGAAACTGGGGAACTTGAGGACAGAAGAGGAGAGTGGAATTCCACGTGTAGCGGTGAAATGCGTAGATATGTGGAGGAACACCAGTGGCGAAGGCGACTCTCTGGTCTGTCTCTGACGCTGAGGTGCGAAAGCGTGGGTAGCAAACAGGATTAGATACCCTGGTAGTCCACGCCGTAAACGATGAGTGCTAGGTGTTAGGGGGCTTCCACCCCTTAGTGCTGAAGTTAACGCATTAAGCACTCCGCCTGGGGAGTACGGCCGCAAGGCTGAAACTCAAAGGAATTGACGGGGGCCCGCACAAGCGGTGGAGCATGTGGTTTAATTCGAAGCAACGCGAAGAACCTTACCAGGTCTTGACATCCTTGGACCTCCCTAGAGATAGGGATTTCCCTTCGGGGACCAAGTGACAGGTGGTGCATGGTTGTCGTCAGCTCGTGTCGTGAGATGTTGGGTTAAGTCCCGCAACGAGCGCAACCCCTAATCTTAGTTGCCAGCATTCAGTTGGGCACTCTAAGGTGACTGCCGGTGACAAACCGGAGGAAGGCGGGGATGACGTCAAATCATCATGCCCCTTATGACCTGGGCTACACACGTGCTACAATGGATGGTACAAAGGGCAGCGAAGCCGCGAGGTGTAGCAAATCCCATAAAACCATTCTCAGTTCGGATTGCAGGCTGCAACTCGCCTGCATGAAGCCGGAATCGCTAGTAATCGCGGATCAGCATGCCGCGGTGAATACGTTCCCGGGCCTTGTACACACCGCCCGTCACACCACGAGAGTTGGCAACACCCGAAGTCGGTGAGGTAACCATTTGGAGCCAGCCGCCGAAGGTGGGGCCAATGATTGGGGTGAAGTCGTAACAAGGTAGCCGTATCGGAAGGTGCGGCTGGATCACCTCCTTTCTAAGGATAGAAACGGAAACGTACATGGTTGGTTGTTCAGTTTTGAGAGATCAAAGGATCTTTCAATGTGAACCTTGAAAACTGGATAAGACATGATCAGGCATTATCTTTCGATAATCCTGATGATGACAAGACATCAAACATCAATTGAAACAACGTCTTTTCACAAGATAGTTAAGTGAATAAGGGCGCACGGTGGATGCCTTGGTACTAGGAGCCGATGAAGGACGGGACTAACACCGAAATGCTTCGACGAGCCGTAAGTAGGCTTTGACTCGGAGATTTCCGAATGGGGAAACCCACTGTTCGTAATGGAACAGTGTCCTATACTGAATCCATAGGTATAGGACGGCACACCCGGGGAACTGAAACATCTCAGTACCCGGAGGAAGAGAAAGCAAACGCGATTTCCCAAGTAGCGGCGAGCGAAACGGAAACAGCCCAAACCAGAGAGCTTGCTCTCTGGGGTTGTAGGACACTCCATTGGAGTTACCAAGAAGGAAGGTAGACGAATCGAGCTGGAAAGCTCAGCCATAGAGGGTAACAGCCCTGTAGTCAAAACCTTCTTTCCTCCGGAGTGGATCCTGAGTACGGCGGAACACGAGGAATTCCGTCGGAATCCGGGAGGACCATCTCCCAAGGCTAAATACTCCCTAGTAACCGATAGTGAACCAGTACCGTGAGGGAAAGGTGAAAAGCACCCCGGAAGGGGAGTGAAAGAGAACCTGAAACCGTGTGCCTACAAGTAGTCGGAGCCCGTTTATGGGTGACGGCGTGCCTTTTGTAGAATGAACCGGCGAGTTACGACCGTATGCGAGGTTAAGCCGCAGAAGCGGAGCCGCAGCGAAAGCGAGTCTGAATAGGGCGAGTGAGTATGCGGTCGTAGACCCGAAACCGTGTGATCTACCCATGTCCAGGATGAAGGTCAGGTAACACTGACTGGAGGTCCGAACCCACGTAAGTTGAAAATTACGGGGATGAGGTGTGGGTAGGGGTGAAATGCCAATCGAACACGGAGATAGCTGGTTCTCTCCGAAATAGCTTTAGGGCTAGCCTCAGGATAGAAAGTCATGGAGGTAGAGCACTGATTGGACGAGGGGCCCCTATCGGGTTACCGAATTCAGTCAAACTCCGAATGCCATCGACTTTGTCCTGGGAGTCAGACCGTGGGTGATAAGGTTCATGGTCGAAAGGGAAACAGCCCAGACCGCCAGCTAAGGTCCCCAAGTGTGTGTTAAGTGGAAAAGGATGTGGAGTTGCTTAGACAACCAGGATGTTGGCTTAGAAGCAGCCATCATTGAAAGAGTGCGTAATAGCTCACTGGTCGAGTGACTCTGCGCCGAAAATGTACCGGGGCTAAACACACCACCGAAGCTGCGGATTGATCTTACGATCAGTGGTAGGAGAGCGTTCTAAGGGCCGTGAAGTCAGACCGTAAGGACTGGTGGAGCGCTTAGAAGTGAGAATGCCGGTATGAGTAGCGAAAAAAGAGTGAGAATCTCTTTCACCGAAAGTCTAAGGTTTCCTGAGGAAGGCTCGTCCTCTCAGGGTTAGTCGGGACCTAAGCCGAGGCCGAAAGGCGTAGGCGATGGACAACAGGTTGATATTCCTGTACCACCTCCTTTCCGTTTGAACGACGGGGGGACGCAGGAGGATAAGGAGAGCGCGCCATTGGATGAGCGCGTCCAAGCAGTGAGACGGTCGGATAGGCAAATCCGTCCGGCAACGTCAAGCTGTGATGGGGAGGGAACTAAAGTACCGAAGCTCCTGAGTTCACACTGCCAAGAAAATCCTCTAGTGAGGAAAGAGGTGCCCGTACCGCAAACCAACACAGGTAGACGAGGAGAGGATCCTAAGGTGAGCGGGAGAACTCTCGTTAAGGAACTCGGCAAAATGACCCCGTAACTTCGGGAGAAGGGGTGCTCCTCTGCCGAGGAGCCGCAGTGAAAAGGCCCAAGCGACTGTTTACCAAAAACACAGGTCTCTGCGAAGCCGTAAGGCGAAGTATAGGGGCTGACACCTGCCCGGTGCTGGAAGGTTAAGGGGATGCGTTAGCGCAAGCGAAGCGTTGAACCGAAGCCCCAGTAAACGGCGGCCGTAACTATAACGGTCCTAAGGTAGCGAAATTCCTTGTCGGGTAAGTTCCGACCCGCACGAAAGGTGCAACGACTTGGGCACTGTCTCAACGAGAGACCCGGTGAAATTATACTATGTGTGAAGATGCACATTACCCGCGACAGGACGGAAAGACCCCGTGGAGCTTTACTGTAGCCTGATATTGAATGTTGGTACAGCTTGTACAGGATAGGTAGGAGCCTTGGAAGCCGGAGCGCTAGCTTCGGTGGAGGCGCTGGTGGGATACTACCCTGGCTGTACGGACATTCTAACCCAGGACCGTGATCCGGTCCGGAGACAGTGTCAGGTGGGCAGTTTGACTGGGGCGGTCGCCTCCCAAAAGGTAACGGAGGCGCCCAAAGGTTCCCTCAGAATGGTTGGAAATCATTCGCAGAGTGTAAAGGCACAAGGGAGCTTGACTGCGAGACCTACAAGTCGAGCAGGGACGAAAGTCGGGCTTAGTGATCCGGCGGTTCCGCATGGAAGGGCCGTCGCTCAACGGATAAAAGCTACCCCGGGGATAACAGGCTTATCTCCCCCAAGAGTCCACATCGACGGGGAGGTTTGGCACCTCGATGTCGGCTCATCGCATCCTGGGGCTGTAGTCGGTCCCAAGGGTTGGGCTGTTCGCCCATTAAAGCGGTACGCGAGCTGGGTTCAGAACGTCGTGAGACAGTTCGGTCCCTATCCGTCGTGGGCGTTGGAAATTTGAAAGGAGCTGTCCTTAGTACGAGAGGACCGGGATGGACACACCGCTGGTGTACCAGTTGTTCCGCCAGGAGCACAGCTGGGTAGCTACGTGTGGTCGGGATAAGTGCTGAAAGCATCTAAGCATGAAGCCCTCCTTGAGATGAGATTTCCCTTACCTATAAGGTAATAAGATCCCTCAGAGACGATGAGGTTGATAGGTCCGAGGTGGAAGCGTGGTGACACGTGCAGCTGACGGATACTAATTGATCGACGACTTATCTATCTACCATGAAAGACTGTTTCCGATGTTTGTGATTCTTATCCAGTTTTGAGGGTTTGCAAAAAAGGTTAAAATTTACCCTTGAAATTTTCTCCTCAGGGCAATATAATATATCTTGTCCTTGAAAAAAGAGAATAAAAGGTTTGGTGGCGACGGCGAAGAGGTCACACCTGTTCCCATGCCGAACACAGCAGTTAAGCTCTTCAGCGCCGATGGTAGTCGGGTCGATCCCCGTGAGAGTAGGACGCCGCCAAGCTTTATTTAAATCCGGAGGATTAGCTCAGCTGGGAGAGCACTTGCCTTACAAGCAAGGGGTCGCAGGTTCGATCCCTGCATCCTCCACCATTAATAACACCATTAGAGGAAGCCGGCCTAGCTCAACTGGCAGAGCAACTGATTTGTAATCAGTAGGTTGGGGGTTCAAGTCCTCTGGCCGGCACCATATAAAATTTAGTTTTCTTTCTTTTGCACGAGCCATTAGCTCAGCTGGTAGAGCATCTGACTTTTAATCAGAGGGTCGAAGGTTCGAATCCTTCATGGCTCACCATTTATTATGCGGGTGTGGTGGAATTGGCAGACACGCTAGATTTAGGATCTAGTGCTTCACGGCGTGGGGGTTCAAGTCCCTCCACCCGCATTATGCGGAAGTAGTTCAGTGGTAGAACACCACCTTGCCAAGGTGGGGGTCGCGGGTTCGAATCCCGTCTTCCGCTCCATTTATTTTAAAGAGCTACTTAATTGATAACTAACACGAAGCTAACATAAACTTGCCAAGCCGGGGTGGCGGAATTGGCAGACGCACAGGACTTAAAATCCTGCGGTGGGTTTCCACCGTGCCGGTTCGAGTCCGGCCCTCGGCACCATAATCTCATATGCGCCCGTAGCTCAATTGGATAGAGCGTCTGACTACGGATCAGAAGGTTAGGGGTTCGACTCCTCTCGGGCGCGCCATTATACGGGAAGTAGCTCAGCTTGGTAGAGCACTTGGTTTGGGACCAAGGGGTCGCAGGTTCGAATCCTGTCTTCCCGACCATTCCCAAAATTAACGGGGCCTTAGCTCAGCTGGGAGAGCGCCTGCTTTGCACGCAGGAGGTCAGCGGTTCGATCCCGCTAGGCTCCACCATTATCTAATTTGATCTTTGAAAACTGAACGAACCAACCAGTACGTCAATTATTTCTTCTTATTTAAAGAAGAAAACAACAAGCACATTCGGTGTGCAAATGAGCAAGTCAAACTTTACTTTTTATGGAGAGTTTGATCCTGGCTCAGGACGAACGCTGGCGGCGTGCCTAATACATGCAAGTCGAGCGCGGGAAGCGAGCTGATCCCCTTCGGGGGTGATGCTCGTGGAACGAGCGGCGGACGGGTGAGTAACACGTGGGCAACCTGCCTGTAAGACCGGAATAACCCCGGGAAACCGGGGCTAATGCCGGGTAACACTTTCCTCCGCATGGAGGAGAGTTGAAAGATGGCTTTTAGCTATCACTTACAGATGGGCCCGCGGCGCATTAGCTAGTTGGTGAGGTAACGGCTCACCAAGGCGACGATGCGTAGCCGACCTGAGAGGGTGATCGGCCACACTGGGACTGAGACACGGCCCAGACTCCTACGGGAGGCAGCAGTAGGGAATCTTCCGCAATGGACGAAAGTCTGACGGAGCAACGCCGCGTGAACGATGAAGGTCTTCGGATCGTAAAGTTCTGTTGTTAGGGAAGAACAAGTACCGTGCGAATAGAGCGGTACCTTGACGGTACCTAACGAGGAAGCCCCGGCTAACTACGTGCCAGCAGCCGCGGTAATACGTAGGGGGCAAGCGTTGTCCGGAATTATTGGGCGTAAAGCGCGCGCAGGCGGTTTCTTAAGTCTGATGTGAAAGCCCACGGCTCAACCGTGGAGGGTCATTGGAAACTGGGGAACTTGAGGACAGAAGAGGAGAGTGGAATTCCACGTGTAGCGGTGAAATGCGTAGATATGTGGAGGAACACCAGTGGCGAAGGCGACTCTCTGGTCTGTCTCTGACGCTGAGGTGCGAAAGCGTGGGTAGCAAACAGGATTAGATACCCTGGTAGTCCACGCCGTAAACGATGAGTGCTAGGTGTTAGGGGGCTTCCACCCCTTAGTGCTGAAGTTAACGCATTAAGCACTCCGCCTGGGGAGTACGGCCGCAAGGCTGAAACTCAAAGGAATTGACGGGGGCCCGCACAAGCGGTGGAGCATGTGGTTTAATTCGAAGCAACGCGAAGAACCTTACCAGGTCTTGACATCCTTGGACCTCCCTAGAGATAGGGATTTCCCTTCGGGGACCAAGTGACAGGTGGTGCATGGTTGTCGTCAGCTCGTGTCGTGAGATGTTGGGTTAAGTCCCGCAACGAGCGCAACCCCTAATCTTAGTTGCCAGCATTCAGTTGGGCACTCTAAGGTGACTGCCGGTGACAAACCGGAGGAAGGCGGGGATGACGTCAAATCATCATGCCCCTTATGACCTGGGCTACACACGTGCTACAATGGATGGTACAAAGGGCAGCGAAGCCGCGAGGTGTAGCAAATCCCATAAAACCATTCTCAGTTCGGATTGCAGGCTGCAACTCGCCTGCATGAAGCCGGAATCGCTAGTAATCGCGGATCAGCATGCCGCGGTGAATACGTTCCCGGGCCTTGTACACACCGCCCGTCACACCACGAGAGTTGGCAACACCCGAAGTCGGTGAGGTAACCATTTGGAGCCAGCCGCCGAAGGTGGGGCCAATGATTGGGGTGAAGTCGTAACAAGGTAGCCGTATCGGAAGGTGCGGCTGGATCACCTCCTTTCTAAGGATAGAAACGGAAGCGTACATGGTTGGTTGTTCAGTTTTGAGAGATCAAAAGATCTTTCAATGTGAACCTTGAAAACTGGATAAGACATGATCAGGCATTATCTTTCGATAATCCTGATGATGACAAGACATCAAACATCAATTGAAACAACGTCTTTTCACAAGATAGTTAAGTGAATAAGGGCGCACGGTGGATGCCTTGGTACTAGGAGCCGATGAAGGACGGGACTAACACCGAAATGCTTCGACGAGCCGTAAGTAGGCTTTGACTCGGAGATTTCCGAATGGGGAAACCCACTGTTCGTAATGGAACAGTGTCCTATACTGAATCCATAGGTATAGGACGGCACACCCGGGGAACTGAAACATCTCAGTACCCGGAGGAAGAGAAAGCAAACGCGATTTCCCAAGTAGCGGCGAGCGAAACGGAAACAGCCCAAACCAGAGAGCTTGCTCTCTGGGGTTGTAGGACACTCCATTGGAGTTACCAAGAAGGAAGGTAGACGAATCGAGCTGGAAAGCTCAGCCATAGAGGGTAACAGCCCTGTAGTCAAAACCTTCTTTCCTCCGGAGTGGATCCTGAGTACGGCGGAACACGAGGAATTCCGTCGGAATCCGGGAGGACCATCTCCCAAGGCTAAATACTCCCTAGTAACCGATAGTGAACCAGTACCGTGAGGGAAAGGTGAAAAGCACCCCGGAAGGGGAGTGAAAGAGAACCTGAAACCGTGTGCCTACAAGTAGTCGGAGCCCGTTTATGGGTGACGGCGTGCCTTTTGTAGAATGAACCGGCGAGTTACGACCGTATGCGAGGTTAAGCCGCAGAAGCGGAGCCGCAGCGAAAGCGAGTCTGAATAGGGCGAGTGAGTATGCGGTCGTAGACCCGAAACCGTGTGATCTACCCATGTCCAGGATGAAGGTCAGGTAACACTGACTGGAGGTCCGAACCCACGTAAGTTGAAAATTACGGGGATGAGGTGTGGGTAGGGGTGAAATGCCAATCGAACACGGAGATAGCTGGTTCTCTCCGAAATAGCTTTAGGGCTAGCCTCAGGATAGAAAGTCATGGAGGTAGAGCACTGATTGGACGAGGGGCCCCTATCGGGTTACCGAATTCAGTCAAACTCCGAATGCCATCGACTTTGTCCTGGGAGTCAGACCGTGGGTGATAAGGTTCATGGTCGAAAGGGAAACAGCCCAGACCGCCAGCTAAGGTCCCCAAGTGTGTGTTAAGTGGAAAAGGATGTGGAGTTGCTTAGACAACCAGGATGTTGGCTTAGAAGCAGCCATCATTGAAAGAGTGCGTAATAGCTCACTGGTCGAGTGACTCTGCGCCGAAAATGTACCGGGGCTAAACACACCACCGAAGCTGCGGATTGATCTTACGATCAGTGGTAGGAGAGCGTTCTAAGGGCCGTGAAGTCAGACCGTAAGGACTGGTGGAGCGCTTAGAAGTGAGAATGCCGGTATGAGTAGCGAAAAAAGAGTGAGAATCTCTTTCACCGAAAGTCTAAGGTTTCCTGAGGAAGGCTCGTCCTCTCAGGGTTAGTCGGGACCTAAGCCGAGGCCGAAAGGCGTAGGCGATGGACAACAGGTTGATATTCCTGTACCACCTCCTTTCCGTTTGAACGACGGGGGGACGCAGGAGGATAAGGAGAGCGCGCCATTGGATGAGCGCGTCCAAGCAGTGAGACGGTCGGATAGGCAAATCCGTCCGGCAACGTCAAGCTGTGATGGGGAGGGAACTAAAGTACCGAAGCTCCTGAGTTCACACTGCCAAGAAAATCCTCTAGTGAGGAAAGAGGTGCCCGTACCGCAAACCAACACAGGTAGACGAGGAGAGGATCCTAAGGTGAGCGGGAGAACTCTCGTTAAGGAACTCGGCAAAATGACCCCGTAACTTCGGGAGAAGGGGTGCTCCTCTGCCGAGGAGCCGCAGTGAAAAGGCCCAAGCGACTGTTTACCAAAAACACAGGTCTCTGCGAAGCCGTAAGGCGAAGTATAGGGGCTGACACCTGCCCGGTGCTGGAAGGTTAAGGGGATGCGTTAGCGCAAGCGAAGCGTTGAACCGAAGCCCCAGTAAACGGCGGCCGTAACTATAACGGTCCTAAGGTAGCGAAATTCCTTGTCGGGTAAGTTCCGACCCGCACGAAAGGTGCAACGACTTGGGCACTGTCTCAACGAGAGACCCGGTGAAATTATACTATGTGTGAAGATGCACATTACCCGCGACAGGACGGAAAGACCCCGTGGAGCTTTACTGTAGCCTGATATTGAATGTTGGTACAGCTTGTACAGGATAGGTAGGAGCCTTGGAAGCCGGAGCGCTAGCTTCGGTGGAGGCGCTGGTGGGATACTACCCTGGCTGTACGGACATTCTAACCCAGGACCGTGATCCGGTCCGGAGACAGTGTCAGGTGGGCAGTTTGACTGGGGCGGTCGCCTCCCAAAAGGTAACGGAGGCGCCCAAAGGTTCCCTCAGAATGGTTGGAAATCATTCGCAGAGTGTAAAGGCACAAGGGAGCTTGACTGCGAGACCTACAAGTCGAGCAGGGACGAAAGTCGGGCTTAGTGATCCGGCGGTTCCGCATGGAAGGGCCGTCGCTCAACGGATAAAAGCTACCCCGGGGATAACAGGCTTATCTCCCCCAAGAGTCCACATCGACGGGGAGGTTTGGCACCTCGATGTCGGCTCATCGCATCCTGGGGCTGTAGTCGGTCCCAAGGGTTGGGCTGTTCGCCCATTAAAGCGGTACGCGAGCTGGGTTCAGAACGTCGTGAGACAGTTCGGTCCCTATCCGTCGTGGGCGTTGGAAATTTGAAAGGAGCTGTCCTTAGTACGAGAGGACCGGGATGGACACACCGCTGGTGTACCAGTTGTTCCGCCAGGAGCACAGCTGGGTAGCTACGTGTGGTCGGGATAAGTGCTGAAAGCATCTAAGCATGAAGCCCTCCTTGAGATGAGATTTCCCTTACCTATAAGGTAATAAGATCCCTCAGAGACGATGAGGTTGATAGGTCCGAGGTGGAAGCGTGGTGACACGTGCAGCTGACGGATACTAATTGATCGACGACTTATCTATCTACCATGAAAGACCGTTTCCGATGTTTGTGATTCTTATCCAGTTTTGAGGGTTCACCTCAAACTTTATATGATGTGGTGGTGAAGGCGAAGAGGTCACACCTGTTCCCATGCCGAACACAGCAGTTAAGCTCTTCAGCGCCGATGGTAGTCGGGTCGATCCCCGTGAGAGTAGGACGCCGCCACGTCAAATGCAAGAAACCAGAAGTCATATGCTTCTGGTTTTTTCTATATTCATAGTGTGGTACATATAATGAAGGTAAGGAGGGATCTAGATGGAATGGTCTTACTTTTTTGATGATGATATCTTTATATTTATTTTTCGAATAATGATGGCACTACTTTTATCAGGACTAATTGGATTTGAACGTGAACTGAAAAACCATTCTGCTGGCTTCCGAACGCATATATTAGTAGGAATTGGTGCATGTCTCATGATGCTATTATCGCTCTATGGTTTTGAAGAGTTTATGGATCAGTATGAGAATGTACGATTTGATCCAGCCCGTATACCTTCTTACGTAATCAGCGGCATCGGCTTTTTAGGAGCAGGGACGATTATTGTAAATGGAATGACTATTCGGGGATTAACGACTGCGGCATCCATCTGGACCGTGGCGGGTATCGGCTTAGTCGTTGGTGCGGGAATGTATGACATTGCTACAATAACTACCCTCCTCGTCTTACTTAGTCTCGTGTTCTTGAATAAGATTGAGAAGAAAAAATTCAACACCAATAGCAAGCATGTGTTTTACATTAAAGTAGAGCCGAATATCCGCTTGAATCAAGTGTTGGCAGTCTTTGAGGATGCGAATTTATACGTAAATAAAATAGATATAAAGAAACAGGAGAATGATTATCAAAAGCTTATTATAGGTCTAGATAAAAAGCAGACCTATCAAGCTGCTCCTCTGCTTCAAGCCTTATCCAACATTACTGAGGTGATCCAGGTCAGCCACCGTGATTAAAACTACGTAGAATTCTACGTAGTTTTTTTGTTTTAACTTAAGAAGAAACAGGGAATCATGAGAGATGTATTCTATATAAACATTTTAGTTGCGTATTACAAAAAAATGAGTATAATAAAATTAAAGTCAAAGATAGTCAAAGTCAAAAAAGGGGGAGGGTAAATGAGGAATATCTCCGATATCATCGAAGAGTATCTAAAAAACATTTTAGATGAAGATCATCAAAAGACGATTGAAATTAAGCGGAGTGAAATTGCTGACCAATTTCAATGTGTGCCTTCTCAAATCAATTATGTGATTAAGACACGTTTCACAGTGGAAAAAGGATATATAGTAGAAAGTAAACGCGGTGGAGGCGGATATATCCGGATTAGTCGGATCGAGCATAAGAAAGATTCAGATATGATTGAAGAAATTATGGATATGGTTCAGCCGAAAGTTTCCCAAACAGCAGCGTTTGATGTTATCACCCGTCTCTTAGAAAGTGAAATCATAACAAATAGGGAAGCGAAAATAATACAAAGTATTATTGACCGCGAAGTACTAGCTTTTCCTCTCCCCTTACGTGATGAAGTTCGATCTCGAATCATGACAGCTTTACTGTTTACTCTTAAATATAAAAGTTAAGGAGAAGGGAGAGAAATGAGATGGAATGTCAAAACTGTCACCAACGACAGGCAACCGTTCATTTAACTCAAGTCATCAATGGTCAAAAGACAGAAATTCACGTATGTGAACAGTGTGCCAAAGATAAAGGGTATATGAGCTACGGGGAAGAGAATTTCACATTGAATGACCTCCTTTCTGGTCTATTTCATACAGAAAGTCCGTCGACGTTCAGTAATAAAAGTACCCAGCCGTATAAAAAATCAACTCAGCTGAAGTGTCCAACATGCGGACTAACTTATCAAGAGTTCGCACGAACAGGAAAATTTGGTTGTGCAACCTGTTATCAAACTTTTGATGAAAAATTGAATCCTATTTTAAGGCGTGTTCATAGTGGCAACACTACTCATGATGGGAAAATACCTAAACGAGAAGGCGGCAACCTGCACATGAAAAGAGAGCTTGATGATTATAAATCCAAGCTTCGACAATTAATCGAGCAGGAAGAATTCGAGGAAGCAGCGAAAGTTAGAGATAAGATCAAATCTTTGCAAAGCCAACTTCATGAGGGGGAGGACGGTGAACAATAATGTCATTGCAACAGTTTATGAACGAGGCGATAAGCCCTTGGATGAAGCAGGAGGGGCCGGATAGCGATATTGTAATGAGCAGCCGCATTCGACTGGCTCGGAATTTCTCGCAGCATCCTTTTCCAACGGTCGCTTCTGAAGAAACGTTAGAAAAAATCCTCGAATTTTTTAACGAAGAATTCAAAAGACAATCCTTCAGGGATTATGATAATTTTGAGCTTGTAAAGATGAAAGAGCTGCAGCCTGTTGAAAAGCGGGTATTGGTGGAAAAACATTTGATCAGTCCTCATTTAGCTGAGAAATCCGATCAATCTGCTACACTCATTTCTCAAAATGAACAAGTATCGGTCATGGTCAACGAGGAAGATCATATCAGGATTCAACTTTATTTTCCTGGCTTCCAGCTTGATCGAGCATTAGAGCAGGCCTCTCAACTGGATGATTGGCTGGAAGAAAAGATTGATTACGCTTTTGATGAAAAGCGCGGATACTTGACCGCATGTCCGACAAACGTGGGGACAGGGATGCGCGCATCCGTGATGATGCACCTTCCAGCCTTATCGATGACGCAGCAAATTAACCGTATGACCCCGGCTATTAACCAATTAGGCTTAGTTGTAAGGGGAATCTATGGAGAAGGCAGCGAGGCTGTGGGAAACATTTATCAAATATCGAATCAAATTACATTGGGTAAATCCGAGCAGGATATTGTGGAAGATCTCCATAGTGTAGTGAAGCAGTTGATCGATCAGGAACGAAAAGCAAGAGATGCATTGATGAACCGTTCTGGAATCCAGTTGGAAGACAGAATTTTCCGATCATATGGTGTTCTGAAGCACAGTCGTATCATAGAGTCTAAAGAAGCGGCTAAGTGTTTATCTGATCTTAGGTTAGGAATTGATCTTGGCTTCATTGATCATATTCCTAAGACTATATTGAATGAGCTGATGATTTTAACTCAGCCTGGATTTTTGCAACAATATGCAAAAACCACACTAAGTCCTGATGAAAGGGATATTCGAAGAGCATCACTAATTCGAGAAAGACTTCAATTAGAAAATGAAGAATAATGTTAGGAGGGATTGTCCATGATGTTTGGGCGTTTTACAGAAAGAGCTCAGAAAGTACTTGCGTTAGCACAAGAAGAAGCTGTTCGATTAGGTCATAACAACATTGGAACTGAACACATTTTACTTGGATTAGTCAGTGAAGGTGAAGGTATAGCGGCTAAAGCATTAACAGCTCTCGGTCTAGAATCATCTAAAATCCAGCAAGAGGTTGAGAAACTGATTGGAAAAGGTGAAAAAGTATCACAGACGATCCACTACACACCACGTGCTAAAAAAGTGATTGAATTATCTATGGATGAAGCGCGTAAATTGGGTCATTCCTACGTGGGAACCGAACATATTCTTCTAGGATTGATCCGAGAAGGTGAAGGCGTCGCTGCCCGCGTATTAAATAATCTTGGTGTAAGCTTAAATAAAGCTCGTCAGCAAGTGCTGCAGCTGTTAGGCAACAATGAGTCTACTGGAGGCCAAAACCGCCGGGGAGGAGGCTCTGCAGGTCAAGCAGCAAGTGCAAATACTCCAACCTTGGATTCACTGGCGCGAGACTTAACAGCGATTGCTAAAGAAGGAAACATCGATCCGGTCATCGGCAGAAGCAAAGAAATTGAACGAGTGATCCAGGTGCTAAGCCGCCGTACGAAAAACAACCCTGTTCTTGTGGGGGAGCCGGGTGTAGGTAAAACAGCCATTGCTGAAGGCCTTGCCCAGCAAATTATGAACAATGAAGTACCGGAAATTCTACGTGATAAGCGAGTTATGACATTGGATATGGGTACGGTCGTAGCTGGTACTAAATATCGCGGTGAGTTTGAAGATCGCTTGAAAAAAGTGATGGAGGAAATCCGCCAGGCTGGCAACATCATTCTTTTCATAGATGAGCTTCACACATTGATTGGTGCTGGTGGTGCTGAAGGCGCAATTGATGCTTCTAACATTCTTAAGCCATCTCTTGCCCGTGGTGAATTGCAATGTATCGGTGCCACTACACTGGATGAGTACCGTAAATATATTGAAAAAGACGCTGCCCTTGAGCGTCGTTTCCAGCCAATCCAGGTTGATGAGCCAACACTAGATGAATCTGTTCAAATTCTTAAAGGACTTCGTGACCGTTACGAAGCTCACCACCGTGTAACGATTACGGATGATTCCATTGACTCTGCGGTACGTTTCTCAGATCGTTATATTACCGATCGCTTCCTTCCGGATAAGGCGATTGACTTGATTGATGAAGCGGCTTCTAAAGTACGACTTCGTTCCTATACAGCTCCGCCGAATCTAAAAGAACTAGAGCAGAAGCTTGAGGAAGTACGCAAAGAAAAAGACGCAGCTGTTCAAAGCCAAGAATTCGAAAAGGCGGCTTCTCTAAGGGATACTGAGCAAAGACTTCGAGATGAACTTGAGCAAACAAAAGATGAATGGAAAGAAAAACAAGGTCAGGAAGATTCAGAAGTAACAGTAGAAGATATCGCTTCTGTCGTGTCTACTTGGACTGGAGTACCGGTTTCTAAAATGACGAAAGACGAAAGTGAACGTCTCCTTCAACTGGAAGAAACGCTTCACAATCGTGTCATTGGTCAGGATGAAGCAGTTAAAGCTATTTCTAAAGCTATTCGCCGGGCTCGTGCCGGACTTAAAGATCCGAAGCGTCCAATCGGCTCCTTCATTTTCCTAGGTCCTACAGGTGTCGGTAAAACAGAGCTTGCTCGTGCACTAGCCGAGAGCATGTTCGGAGATGAAGATGCGATGATTCGTATCGACATGTCTGAGTATATGGAAAAACACAGCACGTCTCGTCTTGTAGGTTCACCTCCAGGCTACGTAGGCTACGATGAAGGTGGTCAGCTGACTGAGAAAGTCAGAACGAAACCTTACTCTGTTGTTCTACTTGATGAAATTGAAAAAGCACACCCTGAAGTATTCAACATCTTGCTACAAGTGCTTGAAGACGGACGACTTACAGATTCTAAAGGACGCGTTGTTGACTTCCGTAATACCGTACTGATCATGACTTCAAACGTAGGTGCTCAGGAGCTTAAACGTAATAAGTACGTTGGCTTCTCCATGGGAGATGGCGATCAGGATTATAAAGACATGAAGTCTAAAGTGACAGATGAGCTTAAGAAAGCCTTCCGCCCAGAATTCTTGAACCGTATCGATGAAACGATTGTGTTCCATTCTCTTGAACGTAAACACATGAAAGATATCGTTACACTTATGGTTGAAGAGCTAAGAAAACGTCTGCAAGAGCAAGAGATCGACTTCACGCTTTCAGACGAAGCCATTCAACACATTGCTGAATCCGGCTTTGACCCGGAATATGGAGCTCGACCACTGCGTCGTTCCATTCAGAAAAACGTCGAAGATTTATTGTCTGAAGAGCTGTTGAAAGAAAACATTGCTAAAGGACAAAAAGTAAGAATTGACTTAAATGACAACAAAGAATTCGTCGTTCACACCCAGCAAGAATCAACAAATTAATCACAATGTGAACCATTAGATTCAATTTTAAAAATCGGGAGGCGTTTGCCTTCCGGTTTTTTTCGTATTCTTATATGATTCTAGTAAGGGAATCTTAATATAAATGATACGATCATGAAACTTTTTCACAAGACATATCGTATAAACTATACAGAGAAGGAGCGATGATCTTGGCAAAAAGAAAAACAAAGTTTGTTTGCCAGGAATGTGGCTATGAAACACCCAAATGGATGGGGAAGTGTCCAGGGTGTCACCAATGGAATACATTAGTCGAGGAAGTCAGTGCGGCCAGCACGAGTTCACGGCACGTTTTCCAAACGAGTTCCACGTCAGTGTCGAGCAAACCAGAAAAAATAAATGCAATTAAATCTCAGAAAGAACCGCGTTTACCTACGGATATGCCAGAATTTAACCGTGTTCTTGGAGGCGGAATCGTCGCAGGCTCACTGGTTTTAATTGGCGGAGATCCGGGTATCGGAAAATCAACCTTACTCCTTCAAGTGTCTGCTCAAATTGCGAATAAGGACATGCCGGTCCTTTATATGTCTGGGGAGGAGTCTCCACGACAGACAAAGCTTAGGGCAGAACGTTTAGGTATATCATCGGATCAGCTATACGTGCTGTCCGAAACCAACTTGCAAGATGTCATTAATCAAATCGAGGCGATCGATCCTAAATTTGTGGTAATCGACTCGATTCAAACGATATTTAAAGAGGACGTAACTTCCGCGCCAGGGAGCGTATCGCAGGTGCGTGAGTGTACAAGTCAACTCATGAGAATTGCCAAAAGTAAAGGTATCCCGATTTTTATTGTGGGGCATGTTACTAAAGAGGGTTCGATCGCAGGACCGAGGTTGCTCGAACATATGGTAGATGCCGTACTCTATTTCGAAGGAGAACGTCATCATACATTCAGAATTCTAAGAAGCGTGAAAAACCGATTTGGAAGTACCCATGAGATGGGCATTTTTGAAATGAAAGAACAAGGGTTGAAAGAAGTCCTCAATCCTTCTGAAATATTTCTGGAAGAACGATCACAGGGAGCGGCTGGGTCGATTGTCGTTGCTTCTATGGAAGGGACGAGGCCCGTGCTCGTCGAAATCCAGGCATTGATCTCTCCGACAGCCTTTGGTAATCCGAGACGCATGGCGACTGGCCTTGATAACAGCCGAGTTCCACTTTTAATGGCTGTGTTGGAAAAACGAGCGGGGCTGCTTTTACAAAACCAGGACGCTTATGTGAAAGTTGCAGGTGGAGTGAAGCTTGATGAACCCGCAATTGACCTTGCTGTAGCGATCAGCATTGCTTCAAGTTTTAGAGATCAGGCCTCCAACCCAGACGATGTGGTCGTCGGTGAGGTGGGGCTGACTGGCGAGATCAGACGGGTCGCACGTATTGAACAGCGTGTGCAAGAAGCTGCTAAACTTGGATTTAAACGAGTGATTATTCCTAAGAAGAATATGGATGGCTGGACACCGCCTACTGAAATTCAAGTCATCGGGGTTAGCACTGTACAAGAGGCTATGAAGGTGACACTGGGGGATGCATGATGGAGTGGCATGAAATGAAAGACAATGGAATAGGGGAAATTTTAAAACTGGTTGCTCCGGGAACCCCGCTTCGTGATGGCATTGATAATGTCCTTAGGGCTAACACAGGAGGACTGATCGTGCTTGGTTATGGAGACCATATGCGAGATTTAGTAGATGGGGGCTTCCATATCCAGGCTGATTTCACACCAGCCCATCTCTACGAACTGGCAAAAATGGATGGCGCCCTTATTTTGAGTGACGAGGGTTCCAAAATTCTTTTTGCGAATGCACAGCTTATGCCGGATCCTCATATCTATTCAACGGAAACTGGTATGAGACACCGGACGGCAGAACGTGTGGCGAAGCAGACAGGTGCCCTGGTTATTGCTATTTCTCAAAGAAGAAATGTGATTACGCTCTATAAAGGCTCCTTGAGATATTCCTTAAAAGATATTGGTGTTATTTTGACAAAAGCGAACCAAGCGATTCAGACGCTTGAAAAATATAAAAATGTACTCGACCAAAGTATAACGAATCTAGGTGCTATGGAATTTGAAAATATGGTTTCATTTTCTGAGGTTATCCAGGTCGTTCATAGAGTCGAAATGGTACTTCGTACAAAAACGGAAATCATTAATTACGTCAATGAATTAGGTACAGAGGGGCGATTAATTCAACTTCAAATGACAGAGCTTGTTTCCAACATTGAAGAAGAAGCAGCGCTGCTGCTTAAAGATTACAGTAAACGCCCGGATTACGAACCTTATTATATTTTGAGAAAAATGCAGGAAGTCGCAAATACGGAGCTATTGTCAGACGAACAAATATTGAAGTTATTAGGTTTTTCTCCAAATACAAAAATGGCCGATCCGATCCACCCGAGAGGTTATCGCATTCTAAGCCGGATTCCTCGCCTGCCTCCTTTAATTATTGAGCATTTGGTAGAGCGGTTCGGAACTTTGGATGACATGATCCAGGCTTCTACCAAGGAACTTGTAGAAGTAGATGGAGTTGGAGAGATCAGAGCTTCGAAAATCCGAGATGGTTTAGAACGTATTCAGGAACAACTGTTCGTAGATCGTCATATTTAATAGAATTGACTTATTTACCATATATATGATATGATATTTGTTTTACTGATTGACTTATTTTGGGAATTGTGCTATTTTTATATCCATCATTCCTTTTTTATACGATTAATGGTTGTAGGGTTTGGTCATACTGTGAGTGAGGAGGTGAATACAAGTGCTTAAACGAATTGTACAGTTATTTATTGTAATAACCGGTGGAACAATCGGTTACCTCTATTTTCCAGAACTGTTTACAACCATGGGGCTGTCTTGGCAGAATTGGATACAATCTGTTCTAGGAGCCGTACTAGGAGCACTTATTTTATTTTTATTAACTTTTTGGGTCGTGGATTATATTGTCGATTTCATCAGATGGGTGGAAGATTCTCTGGTCCGGGCACCAGTAGCTGATTTGCTTTTTGGCAGTATCGGTTTAATTGTCGGTCTGATTGTCGCTTATCTGATTAATGTATTTGTACAAGATATTCAGATTCAAGTCGTTAACCAAGTAGTACCGATATTCTTAACGATTTTACTTGGCTATTTAGGTTTCCAGGTAGGTTTCAAGCGAAAAGATGAATTCCTAAGTCTTCTATCTAAAAAAGATAAAAGCCATGAGGGTGAACCATCCAATTCGCAAGATTCAGCAAAAGTGGATGCCTCTCTTATTCCTAAAGAGAAAATTCTGGATACGAGTGTCATTATTGATGGGCGAATTGCAGACATCTGTGAGACGCACTTTTTAGAAGGTACAATTGTTATACCGCAGTTTGTATTGGAGGAGCTTCAACATATTGCAGATTCCTCTGATGGACTGAAGCGGAACCGTGGCCGTCGGGGGCTGGATATTCTTAATCGTCTGCAGAAGGATCTCCCTGTAAATGTGGAGATTTATGAAGGAGACTTTGAGGATATTCAGGAAGTGGACAGTAAGCTAGTTAAACTCGCTAAAGTAATGGACGGCATTGTTGTAACGAATGATTTTAATTTGAATAAAGTTTGTGAGTTTCAGAATGTACAAGTCTTAAATATTAATGACTTGGCGAATGCGGTTAAACCTGTCGTTCTTCCAGGAGAAGAAATGAAAATTCAAGTCATCAAGGATGGTAAGGAACATAATCAAGGTGTTGCTTATTTAGATGACGGTACGATGATTGTTGTGGAAGAAGGAAAAGACTATATTGGAAAGACAATCGATGTAGTTGTTACTAGTGTCCTTCAAACATCAGCGGGCCGCATGATTTTCGCTAAGCCGAAATCACTTGAAAAAGCCTTATAAAAACGGTATAAACAAATAGAGAGAATGACAAAAGTGATAACCTGTGTGTTATCGCTTTTGTTGTTTTAATGAGCGTGAATGACGGTATAAATCAATATAGGATGGATATTATGATAAAATACACAGCGATTATACTTGCGGCTGGGCAGGGAAAGCGGATGCTCGCCGGAAGGAATAAGCAATTTCTATTGATTGATCAGCAGCCATTGATCCTGCATACTTTATCGGTCTTTGACGCTGATGATTGGTGTGAAGAAATTGTCTTAGTGACCAATGAGCGTGAGCGATCGGAAATGGAAGCCCTTCTTGCTTCTTCTCCCATAAATAAAGATGTTCGGCTTGTTGATGGTGGTGCAGAACGGCAGGACAGCGTTTTTGAGGGACTCAAGGCTATTCGGCATACAGAGCTTCCTGTGTTCATTCACGACGGTGCTCGTCCTTTTGTCAAAGCGGATCGGCTCCATGAACTAGCTGAATGTACGAGCGAAAAGCAAGCTGCATTACTAGCGGTTCCGGTGACGGATACCATCAAGCAGAAGCAGGGAAACCATTTGACGACGCTGGATCGGAAAACGTTATGGGCTGCGCAGACCCCTCAAGCATTTTCTTATCCTTTGATTCATAAAGCGCATCAAGAGGCGAGAGAACGTGGATACTATGGAACAGATGACGCCTCTCTCGTTGAACAGTTAGGTAAGGAAGTGGCGATCGTAAAAGGAAGTTATGACAATATTAAGTTGACAACTCCTGAGGACTTACATAAAGCTGAATCTTATGTGAAAAACCAACGTGAGAGAAAGGTGGAGGACCCATCTATGTTTCGAATTGGACAAGGGTTTGATGTTCATCAGTTAACAGAAGGACGAAAGTGTATCATCGGAGGGGTTGAAATCCCTTATGAAAAAGGGCTGCTCGGCCACTCAGATGCAGATGTTTTGCTTCACACGGTTGCTGATGCTTGCTTAGGAGCCATCGGTGAAGGGGACATTGGTAAGCATTTTCCTGATACAGATGCGGAGTTCAAGGACGCAGATTCAGGGAAACTGCTGCAGCATGTCTGGACGATTGTAAAAGAACGTGGGTATACCCTTGGAAATATGGACTGTACGGTTATTGCTCAGGCTCCTAAGATGGCTCCATATATCGAAGAAATCCAAAGTAATATTGCCCGCCTTCTCGATGTTGAAGTTGGACGCATTAACGTCAAAGCTACAACGACTGAAAAACTCGGGTTTACAGGAAGGAAAGAAGGAATTGCTGCACAGGCAGTTGTCCTTTTGCAAAATAATCAACAATCTTAAACAAAAAATGATAAAATAACATCAGGATAGAGTTCGGAATTAGGAAAGGGGAACAATTATGTCGAATGAAGTACGTGTGCGCTACGCACCTAGTCCAACAGGAAATCTCCATATAGGAAACGCGAGAACAGCCTTGTTCAATTATTTGTATGCAAAAAATGCAGGAGGAAAAATGGTCATCCGCATTGAGGATACAGATGAAAAACGTAACGTGAAGGGTGGAGAAGAAAGCCAGCTGAACTACCTGAAATGGTTGGGTGTTGAGTGGGAAGAGAGCCCGAACAAGGGCGGTGAGTACGGACCTTACCGTCAAATGGAGCGTCTTGATATATATCAAAAATACGTTGATGAGCTACTTGAGCGCGGTCTTGCTTACAAATGTTATATGACAGCTGAGGAGCTTGAAGCAGAACGTGAAGCTCAAATCGCTCGAGGAGAAGCACCTAAATACTCAGGTGCCCACAGTAATTTGACTCAAGAAGAGATCGAACAGTTTGAAGCAGAAGGACGCGAGCCGAGTATCCGTATTCGCGTGCCTGAAAATCATACGTACAAGTTCAATGATATTGTCCGTGAAGACATAACGTTCGAATCCAGCGACTTCGGTGACTGGGTTATAGTGAAAAAGAACGGTACACCTACGTATAACTTTGCCGTAGCGATCGATGATCATTTGATGAACATTACTCATGTGCTTCGCGGGGAAGAACATATCTCCAACACACCGAAGCAGATGATGGTCTATGAAGCGTTCGGGTGGGAGCCTCCGAAATTTGGACATATGACTCTCATTTTAAACGAAAATCGTAAGAAGCTAAGTAAACGGGATGAGCATATTCTCCAGTTTATCGAACAGTATAAAAATCTGGGATACTTGCCTGAGGCATTGTTCAACTTTATTACTTTACTTGGATGGTCACCAGTTGGTGAAGAAGAGATCTTCACTCAAGAGAAGCTTGTGGAGATTTTTGACGCGGAACGTCTATCCACTTCACCAGCGGTTTTTGATCCTGCTAAGTTGAAATGGATGAACAACCAGTACATTAAAGCAGCAGACTTTGACCGCGTGGTTGAGCTGACGCTGCCTCATTTAATTGAAGCAGGACGTCTTTCCAAGGATATGACCGAAGAAGATAAGAAGTGGGCTCATGAATTGATTTCACTCTATCAGGAGCAGCTTAGCTACGGAGCGGAAATTGTAGAGCTTACAGAACTGTTCTTCAAGCAAGAGATCGAATACGACGATGAAGCTATGAATGTATTAGAAGGCGAGCAAGTACCTGAAGTGTTGGAAACGTTCAAGAAGAACCTTCAAGAGCTTGAAGAATTCACACCGGATAACATCAAAAAGCAAATCAAAGCCGTACAGAAAGAAACAGGTCATAAAGGCAAGAAACTCTTTATGCCAATCCGTGTAGCGACAACAGGCCAGACCCATGGTCCTGAGCTTCCGAATGCCATTCACTTGTTAGGAGTAGAAACGGTAACGGTCCGCTTGGACGATGTTTTAAGTAAGTTGCAAAACTAATCCGTTCACAAATGCTTGGATTTGTCATATAGTAAAGATACCTATACGAAACGTTGATGAGGAGAAGTAGAAGAAAGTGCCCTTACCCAGAGAAAATCACCGTGGCTGGAAGTGATTTTAAGGGAAGTCTTCGAAATGCACCTCGGAGTCTTCAGCCGAACGAAGTAGGTTGAAGCGGGTACCTTCCGTTATCAAGGACCAAGTGGGGAATGACTTTTCCCAAACAGAGTGGAACCACGCCTGACGCGTCTCTGTGCATCATTGCACAGAGACGCGTTTTTTATTGTAGGCACTGAATCACTCTTTAATAAAGGAGGAGAGCAAGTATGGGGCTTTTTAAAATGTTGAAGGAAGATGTCAATGTTGTCTTTGATCAGGATCCAGCTGCAAGGACTTATATAGAAGTGATTTTGACGTATTCTGGCCTGCACGCCATATGGGGACATCGAGTGGCGCATGCTTGTTTCAAACGTAAGTTTTTCTTCTTAGCAAGGATCATTTCACAAATCAGCCGCTTTTTTACAGGCATTGAAATACACCCGGGTGCTAAAATCGGCAAACGTTTTTTCATTGACCATGGCATGGGTGTAGTTATTGGTGAAACCTGCGAGATTGGAGATAACGTAACGATATTCCAGGGCGTCACACTTGGGGGAACAGGTAAAGAAAAAGGCAAACGCCACCCTACGCTTTTGGATAATTCCTTAGTCGCGACAGGTGCCAAAGTACTTGGATCCATTACGATCGGGGAAAATTCTAAAGTCGGTGCTGGATCGGTCGTTCTACATGATGTACCGAACAACTCAACTGTCGTCGGTATACCTGGCCACGTCGTCATTCAGGACGGGAAAAAGGTGCGCAAGAAAGATCTTGACCACCATAAGCTGCCTGATCCGGTGTATGACCGCTTGAACCATTTAGAGAAAGAAATCACACATTTACGGAAAGAACTAGAAGAAGCCAAAGGAGTGAACCAGAATGAGTATTAATATTTACAATACACTTACACGGAAAAAGGAACCCTTTCAGCCGCTAGAAGAAGGCAAGGTTAAGATGTATGTGTGCGGCCCGACTGTTTATAACTACATCCACATCGGAAACGCTCGTCCTGCGATTGTTTTTGATACGGTGAGAAGATACTTTGAATATCGCGGATATGATGTCCATTACGTTCTGAATTTCACAGACGTCGATGACAAATTGATCAAAGCGGCAAATGAATTAGGGGAAGAAGTCCCTGAGATTGCTAATCGTTTTATTAAAGCCTACAAGGAAGATGTAGGTGCACTCGGAGTTCAAGAAGCGGTCGATCACCCGCGTGTAACAGAGAACATGGATGAAATTATTGATTTTATCCAAGGGCTGATTGAAAAAGACCATGCGTACGAAGCAGGCGGTGACGTCTATTTCCGTACTCGTTCTTTTGATGGCTATGGTAAACTCTCTCACCAGTCCATTGATGAACTGCGTTCAGGTGCACGCATTGAGGTAGGCGATAAGAAAGAAGATCCGCTTGACTTTACGTTATGGAAAGCAGCAAAACCGAGCGAAATCTCCTGGGAGAGTCCATGGGGGACCGGAAGACCAGGCTGGCACATTGAGTGCTCAACGATGGCAAAAAAATACTTGGGAGAAACGATTGATATCCATGCTGGAGGGCAGGATTTGACCTTCCCGCACCACGAAAATGAAATCGCACAGTCCGAAGCACATAATGGTGAATCCTTTGCGCGGTATTGGATGCATAACGGGTATATTAATATCGAAAATGAAAAAATGTCGAAGTCATTAGGTAACTTCGTTTTGGCTCATGACCTTGTGAAAAGGCACGATCCACAAGTCATTCGCTTCTTTATGCTGAGCGTGCAATACCGCCACCCGATCAATTTCAGTGATGAATTGCTTGAAGGGGCGAAAAGCAGTTTCAACCGTATCAAGAATGCATTTGAAAATATCAAGCACCGTAAAGATTCCAGTTTGAACTTGCAAGAGGACAATGAAAAATGGCTGAAAGAAGTTGATGGATACAAAGAGCAGTTCATTAAAGAGATGGATGATGATTTTAATACGGCAAACGCTATTTCTGTTCTTTTTGACCTGACAAAATCAGCAAACTTGTATCTTCAGGAAAACCAAACTCATTCGGCAGTATTAGAACGTTATGAGAACACATTCAAAGAGCTTACGAATGTTCTAGGAATTGAATTGGAGCAACAGGAAGAACTCTTGGATGAAGAGATCGAACAATTAATTGCTGAACGAAAGCAGGCAAGAAAAGATCGGAACTTCGAACGGGCTGATCAGATCCGTGATGAACTGAAAGAGAGAAACATTATTTTAGAAGATACTTCTCAAGGCACACGCTGGAAGCGGGGATAGAGATGGAAAATGTGAAACAGATGAAAAGTCTCGCCCTTGCTTACATGGGGGATGCGGTTTATGAACTTTACGTACGGAACCATCTGCTGGAGTCGGGTACAGTAAAACCTCAGCATCTCCACCAAGCAGCTGTGAAGTTTGTCTCTGCAGTTTCACAGGCAGAGGTCGTAAAGCATTGGCAGAAAGAAGAGCAATTGACAGAGGAAGAAGAAGGGGTGCTCAGACGTGGCCGCAATGCCAAGTCTGGGTCTGTCCCTAAAAGTACAGATGTACAAACCTATCGCTATTCAACAGCTTTTGAAGCGGTTTTAGGATTTTTATATCTATCTGGTCAAACGGAACGACTGGAAGAACTGATTACTGAAGCCATCCATTTTGTTGAAGAAAGGAGTGGAGAAGAGTGAAGGGAGAATGGATTATCGGGAAAAATCCGGTCCAAGAAGCATTACGTTCAGGACGATCGATCAATAAAGTTCTTGTGTCCGATCAGTTGCAGCATCAAGCTTCAAAGAAGTTAGAACAGCTGGCTAAGGAAAATGGTGTCATTGTTCAAAAAGTTCCTAAGAAAAAAATCGACCAACTCGTCGAGGGCAACCATCAGGGTGTAGCGGCGTCGGTAGCCGCCTATGAGTATAGTGATCTTGAGGACCTTTTTGCTAAGGCTGAAGAAAAAGGGGAAGCTCCCTTCTTTATTATCTGTGATGAAATTGAAGACCCTCACAACCTTGGTTCAATTCTGCGTACAGCGGATGCCAGTGGTGCGCATGGAGTCATCATTCCTAAAAGGCGTTCAGTCGCTTTGACAGGAACAGTTGCAAAAACATCTACAGGGGCGATTGAATACATTCCTGTTGCACGAGTAACGAATCTTGCCCGCACGATTGAAGAGTTGAAGGAGCGTTTTGTCTGGGTCGTCGGGACAGATGCAAAAGGTACAGAAGATTATCGACAATTAGATGGTACGATGCCGATTGCTCTAGTAATTGGCAGTGAAGGAAAAGGCATGAGCCGTCTGACAAAAGAGAAGTGTGACTGGACAGTAAGTCTTCCGATGGCAGGAAAGGTCACCTCGTTAAATGCGTCGGTAGCAGCATCGCTATTGATGTATGAAGTATACAGAAAGCGCCATCCGATTGGTGAATAACTTATGATTGTTCTAATCGTAGATGGGTACAACATGATCGGTGCTTGGCCGGAACTTAAGAGACTGAAGGAAAAAGATCTAGGCCAGGCCCGTGATCTTCTAATAGAAATGCTTGCGGAATATCAATCTTATACTGGCGATCGGATCATTGTCGTTTTTGATGCTTACCATGTTCGAGGCTTAGAAAAAAAACATAAAAATTACAAAGTTGATGTTATTTTTACAAAAGAAAACGAAACGGCAGATGAACGGATAGAAAAATTAGCGGGAGAATTGAATGATGTACGGACCCAGGTCTATGTGGCAACCTCGGATTATGCAGAGCAGCGGACGATCTTTGGACAAGGAGCATTCCGAAAATCTGCTAGAGAATTGTATATCGAGATTAAAAATATTGAAAACCAGATAAAAAAAGATGTTGAATCTCACAATCAAGTACAGTACCAGCCGAAAATACCGATGAACGAAGAAGTAAGAAAATTATTTGAAAAATGGCGGCGAGGAGATAAATAATTCTGACAACTTGTTGACGCTATTCAAGCGCTTACTGTATAATATTGCTATATTGAGGTAGCACGGTCGGGGGGATCCTGTGTGAGCATCATTCAAACGGAGATGGACATCAATGAGTTGGATCTTAGCAAGCTTGAGGATGAAGCGATTATCGAACGGATTAATCAAGGTCAGGTCCAAGCTCTCGATTATTTAATTAATAAGTACAAGAACTTTGTTCGCGCTAAAGCTCGGACTTACTTTCTTATTGGCGCAGACCGGGAAGATATTGTGCAGGAAGGTATGATTGGTCTTTATAAAGCTATCCGCGATTACCAGGAAGGAAAGCTGTCTTCTTTTAAAGCCTTTGCCGAACTATGCGTCACCCGTCAAATTATTACCGCAATCAAAACTGCCACCAGACAAAAGCACATCCCTTTAAATTCCTACGTTTCACTGGACAAGCCTATTTATGACGAAGAATCTGATCGGACATTGTTAGATGTGATCGCTGGCTCTAAAGCCATCGATCCACAAGAATTGATTGTTAACAAAGAAAAATTTTCTGACATGGAAGAAAAAATTTCAGAGTTGTTAAGCGAATTAGAGAAGAAAGTCCTCTCCCTATACTTGGACGGGCGTTCGTATCAGGAGATTTCAGTCGAGCTTGATCGTCACGTAAAATCCATAGATAATGCTTTGCAACGGGTAAAAAGAAAACTTGAGAAATACTTGGAGATTAGCGAAATCACTCTATAAATGGAAGATTGACAGGCTTTAGGAAGAGTGCTACATTTATTGAGTGTGTAAACCTCTAAATGAAGAGGATGACGAATCAATGCGAAAAAAAGTAGTATTAGCTTGTACTGAATGCTCTAGTCGAAACTATAGTTCATATAAAAATCAATCGAGTCAATCCGAACGTCTAGAAGTTCGTAAGTTTTGCAAGAGGTGCGGGAAACACACCTTGCATCGCGAAACGAAATAGAGAAAGAAGCCGGCAGGCACAAGTTTGGGGGGTATGGCATCCATGTTTAAGTTCTTTAAGAACGTAGCTAGAGAAATGCGCAAGGTCAGCTGGCCAAAAGGTCGTGAACTTACTCGTTATACGATTACCGTTTTAGCTACAGTAGCTTTCGTTGCCGTTTTCTTTGCCGTTGTTGATCTTGGGATATCCCAGGTACTTGAACTCATTGCTAAAGAATAGTACAGTAGATTTTATGCTATAATAGGAGATAGACTCACAAAAAACCCGTTTAACGGGTTTTTTATGTTGGAAAAAAGTATTAAATTTAATATAAGGGAGGGAAGGGCAAGCATTTGTCCTGTTCAAATGGAAAAAAGATGGTATGTTGTTCACACCTATTCAGGTTATGAAAACAAAGTAAAGACCAACTTAGAAAAGCGTGTCGAGTCAATGGGAATGGAAGATAAAATTTTTCGTGTGCTAGTCCCTGAAGACGAAGAAGCGGAAATTAAGAATGGTAAAAGAAAAATAGCAAAGAAGAAAGTATTCCCGGGTTACGTTTTAGCTGAGATGGTCATGACGGATGATTCTTGGTATGTCGTACGGAATACGCCAGGTGTCACAGGGTTCGTTGGATCGACTGGCTCCGGCTCTAAACCAATCCCTCTCCTTCCTGAAGAAGTGGACACTGTTCTCAAACGTATGGGTATGAACGAAAAACCGAAAACAGAGGTTGACTTTGAGGTGAAGGAAAGTGTTAAAGTAACGGACGGACCTTTCGCAAACTTTACTGGAACGATCGAGTATATTGATACGGATAAACAGAAAGTAAAAGTCCACGTCAACATGTTCGGCCGTGAAACGCCGGTAGAGTTAGACTTCTCCCAAATCGAAAAATTATAGATTTGAACGAGGATCGCCCAGGTCAGCACAGATAAATCAATGTCCGAAATTCATTGACCATTTAAAAAATCACCCCCTCCCCCTTGCATTCTTCTAATAAAGATGCTAGAATTTTTATGTTCTTTATGTGCCTCAATCGGAGAGGCGTTAAGCATATTGCAAAATGAGTGGGAGGGGTTTTCCCTATTACCACATCACGGACTTTAAGGAGGTGTGTCTCGTGGCTAAAAAAGTTATTAATGTTGTAAAGCTTCAAATTCCTGCAGGTAAAGCGAACCCAGCACCGCCAGTAGGACCAGCACTAGGTCAAGCGGGTATTAACATCATGGGTTTCTGTAAGGAGTTTAACGCTCGTACTCAGGAACAAGCGGGTACGATTATCCCAGTTGAAATTACGGTATATGAAGACCGTTCCTTTACATTCGTTACGAAAACTCCACCTGCTGCTGTTCTTCTTAAGAAAGCGGCTGGTATTGAATCAGGTTCTGGTGAGCCAAACCGTAACAAAGTCGCTTCTGTAAAACGCGACCAAGTACGCGAAATCGCAGAAACGAAAATGCCTGATTTGAATGCTGCTGACGTTGAAGCTGCAATGCGCATGGTAGAAGGTACTGCGCGCAGTATGGGAATCACAATCGAAGATTAATCCCACAGCGTCATCTGGAGAGATAGGAAAGGTTGCGGAACTGGAGCTTAGACCTCTTTCGCAACCTTTATTCGTGGGAGGAAAATCCGTTAAAACCACAAAGGAGGAAAATTAAAATGGCTAAAAAAACTAAGAAGCAACAAGAACTTCAAAAGCTTGTTGACCGTACAAAAGCTTATGATGTAAATGAAGCAATTAAGCTTGTACAAGAAACTGCAAAAGCAAACTTTGATGAAACTGTTGAAGCTGCGTTCCGTCTAGGTGTTGACCCTAAGAAAGCGGACCAGCAAATCCGTGGAGCTATGGTGCTTCCTCACGGTACAGGTAAATCCCAGCGTGTGCTTGTTTTCGCTAAAGGTGATAAAGCGAAAGAAGCAGAAGCAGCAGGTGCTGACTACGTAGGTGAACAAGACCTAATCAACAAGATCAACCAAGGCTGGTTTGATTTTGACGTAGTTGTAGCGACTCCTGACATGATGGCTGAAGTAGGTAAGCTTGGTCGTGTACTAGGACCTAAAGGTCTTATGCCAAACCCTAAAACAGGTACAGTAACATTCGAAGTGGAAAAAGCGGTTAACGAAATCAAAGCTGGTAAAGTAGAATACCGCGTTGATAAAGCTGCTAACATCCACGTTCCAATCGGAAAAGCTTCTTTCGACCAAGACAAATTGGTTGAGAACTTCGAAGCAATTACTGAAACACTTGTTAAAGCTAAGCCTCAAGCGGCTAAAGGAACTTACATGCGTAATGCTGCTGTTTCATCAACAATGGGACCTGGAATCAAAGTTGATGTTTCTGCTTACACAAAATAAGTAATTTATTGTTGACTTTCCATTGCTGATTAGTTACAATTAGTAATGTTGTATAAATGAATACGTTATACCGTAGACAGTAGGTGCGGATCTCCCGCTTAATTTCCTGCCGAGGTGTGTGAATAAACAAAGCAGCGCCATTTGCTGCCCTGCTTTGTCATACAGTACCTCCATGTCTACATGGAGGTACTTTTTATGTGAGCCTTCCGAACGGTATGATGATCAGTCAATAGGAGGTGGAACGATGAGCAGTATTATCGAACAGAAAAAGCAGGTTGTATCTGAGCTAGCTGATAAGTTCCGCAACAGTAAATCTGCAGTAGTTGTAGATTACCGCGGTCTTGATGTAGCAGAAGTTACAGAGCTTCGTTCACAGCTTCGCGAAGCTGGCGTAGATTTCAAAGTGTACAAAAACACAATGGCTCGCCGTGCGACGGAGGAAGTTGAACTATCTGAACTTCATGAAGTGCTACAAGGTCCAACTGCACTAGCATTCCATGCTGAGGACGCTGTAGCCCCAGCAAAAGTTCTTAACAACTTTGCTAAAGATCACGAAAACCTTGAAATCAAAGGTGGTGTGGTTGAAGGACAAGTTGCAACTCTTGAGCAAATCAAAGAGCTTGCGAACCTTCCAAACTACGAAGGTCTTGTATCTATGTTCCTAAGCGTACTACAAGCACCTATCCGCAACTTCGCATACGCGACAAAAGCTATTGCGGATCAAAAAGAAGAAGAAAGCGCGTAAGTTAGCGTTCGTTTTAAACTATAAACTTAAAATTAATAAGGAGGAAATTTCTCATGTCTAACGAACAAATCATTGAAGCGATTAAAGAAATGTCTGTTCTTGAGCTTAACGATCTAGTAAAAGCAATCGAAGAAGAATTTGGTGTATCCGCTGCTGCTCCAGTAGCTGCTGGTGCTCCTGCTGCAGGTGGCGAAGCTGCTGAAGAGCAAACAGAATTCGACGTAGTTCTAGAATCTGCTGGATCTTCTAAGATCAAAGTTGTTAAAGCAGTACGTGAAATCACTGGTCTTGGTCTTAAAGACGCAAAAGACCTTGTTGACAACGCTCCTAAAGCTGTCAAAGAAGGCATTGCTAAAGAAGAAGCAGAAGAAATCAAGTCTCAGCTTGAAGAAGCTGGCGCAACAGTTGAACTTAAGTAATTTGATGTTGAAAGTAAAGCTCGCTGATTATCGGCGGGCTTTCTTTTTCTTACTAGATTATTAAAGAAGGTGTTCGGATTATGTCGGAACATTACTATTCAAAGAAAACCACTGCCGAGAGTGATGAAAAATCTTGGTCTTTTAGTTTGAGAGACCATACGTTAGACTTTACTACCGATAACGCCGTTTTTTCTAAAAGAGAAGTAGACTATGGATCCAGGCTGCTCATTGAATCTTATGAAGAGCCGCAAGTAGACGGTGACTTGCTTGATCTGGGGTGCGGATACGGTCCGGTCGGCATATCGCTGGCAAAGGATTTTCCAGATCGGCATGTATGGATGGTGGACGTAAACGAGCGAGCTTTGAGTTTAGCTGATAGAAACGCTAAACAAAACGCTGTGACGAACATAACCATTCAAGAGAGTGATCGTTTGCAAGGATTAGGTGAGCATAAATTTGCTTCCATTTTGACAAACCCTCCAATACGAGCCGGAAAAAAGGTCGTCCATCAAATGTTTGAAGAATCGTATAAAGCATTACTGGACCAAGGAGAATTGTGGGTCGTCATTCAGAAGAAGCAGGGCGCTCCATCTGCCAAACAAAAAATAGAAGATTTGTTTGGAAATGTTGAAGTAGTTGTGAAGCAAAAAGGGTATTACATCCTTAAGGCATTAAAAGTTTGACTGGCCAATCTATTTGTGCTAGTATTGAAAAATGCCAATATGACTGAAGTCTGTCAAGTCTTTTTTTCTAATATGTATAAAAAAATGATAGACGGTTAGAATGGTAAAAATCGAACACAAAGTAAATGAGGTTTTTGAATGAGCAAAACCCTTTTTCTTTTTTGTCTAACGTTAGAGAGAAATGAAGAATCACCATTTGCTATAGTGGCGAATGTTTAAATAGTGCTTGTGGCAAGATCAACCGCAAGCCTGTTCGGCATGTCTTGCCGGACCCTTTTTTCGTTATAAAAATGCTTGATTTGAGGGGTGAATCAGTTGACAGGTCAACTAGTTCAGTATGGACGACACCGCCAACGCAGAAGTTATGCACGCATCAGTGAAGTATTAGAGTTACCGAACTTGATCGAGATTCAAACCGCTTCTTATGATTGGTTCTTAGAAGAAGGTTTGAAAGAGATGTTCCAGGATATCTCTCCAATCGAAGATTTCACAGGTAATCTCTCACTTGAGTTTGTAGACTACAGCTTAGGCGAACCAAAGTATCCAGTCGATGAGTCAAAGGATCGCGACGTAACATATAACGCACCGCTTCGTGTGAAAGTCCGTCTATTAAATAATGAGACAGGCGAAGTGAAAGAGCAAGAAGTGTTTATGGGTGATTTCCCACTGATGACAGACACAGGTACCTTTATTATAAATGGTGCTGAACGTGTTATTGTTTCTCAGCTTGTTCGCTCTCCAAGTGTCTATTACAACAAAAAGATTGATAAAAACGGTAAGAAAGGCTATACCGCAACGGTAATCCCGAACCGCGGTGCATGGTTAGAGTTCGAAACCGACGCGAAAGATGTTGTACATGTTCGTATCGATCGTACTCGTAAATTGCCGATCACCGTTCTTCTTCGTGCTTTAGGTTTCGGTACAGACCAGGAAATCATCGATATTATTGGTGATAACGAATATCTGAAGAATACACTCGAAAAAGATAACACGGAAAATAGCGAGAAAGCTCTTTTAGAAATCTATGAACGTCTGCGTCCTGGTGAGCCGCCGACAGTAGAAAATGCGAAGAGTTTACTTGTTTCCCGTTTCTTTGATCCGAAGCGTTATGACTTAGCGCGTGTCGGACGATATAAAATGAACAAAAAGCTTCATATTAAGGATCGTTTGTTTAATCAAACGCTTGCTGAAACACTCGTCGATGAAGAAACAGGCGAAGTTTTAGCAGAGAAGGGCGACAAGATTGATCGTCGGTTGTTAAACAAACTTATTCCTCACTTTGATAGTGATGAAGCGAATCTTAGTGAACAATCATTGGAGCCTGTAGAAGGTGTGCTTGAAGACCCTATCCGTGTACAGTCTGTGAAAATTGTAGATCCGACTGATCCGGAAGGTGAAAAGTCTATCAATGTTATCGGAAATGCCAACATTGATCGTGATGTGAAGAACATTACACCAGCTGATATTCTTTCTGCAATCAGCTACTTCTTCAACCTCTTGCACAATGTAGGCGGTACAGACGATATCGACCACTTAGGTAACCGTCGTCTTCGTTCTGTTGGTGAACTTCTTCAGAACCAGTTCCGTATCGGATTGTCCCGTATGGAGCGTGTGGTGCGTGAGCGTATGTCTATTCAGGATACGTCATCTATTACACCGCAACAGCTGATTAACATCCGGCCGGTGATTGCGTCGATTAAAGAGTTCTTCGGAAGCTCACAGCTATCTCAGTTCATGGACCAGACGAACCCGCTAGCAGAATTGACACACAAACGTCGTCTTTCTGCATTAGGACCAGGTGGTTTGACTCGAGAACGTGCTGGTTTCGAAGTGCGTGACGTACACTACTCTCACTACGGCCGTATGTGTCCGATTGAAACACCAGAGGGACCAAACATCGGTTTGATTAACTCCTTGTCTTCCTATGCGAAGGTCAACGAGTTCGGTTTCATTGAAACTCCATACCGTCGTGTGGATCCTGATACAAATAAAGTTACAGAGCAGATCGATTATCTGACTGCAGATGAGGAAGATAACTATGTCGTGGCTCAGGCCAACGCGAAGCTAGAAGATGACGGCTCGTTCGTTGATGAAGAAGTCATCGCTCGTTTCCGTGGTGAAAACACGGTAGTTCAACGTGATCGTCTTGATTACATGGACGTATCACCGAAGCAGGTTGTTTCTGCAGCGACTGCTTGTATCCCGTTCTTAGAGAACGATGACTCTAACCGCTCTCTAATGGGTGCGAACATGCAGCGACAAGCTGTACCGTTGCTTAAGCCGGACGCTCCGCTTGTTGGTACAGGCATGGAGTATGTCTCTGGTAAAGACTCTGGTGCTGCTGTCATTTGCCGTCACGAAGGAATCGTTGAGCGTGTGGAAGCAAAAGAAGTACTAGTGCGCCGCGTTTCTGAAGTGGATGGAAGAGAAGTTGAAGGTGACCTTGATCGTTACCGTCTACAGAAATTCATCCGTTCCAACCAAGGTAGCTGCTACAACCAGCGCCCAATTGTTTCTAAGGGAGATCGCGTTACAAAAGGTGAAATCCTTGCTGACGGTCCATCTATGGATATGGGTGAACTAGCACTTGGTCAAAACCCGCTAGTAGCCTTTATGACATGGGATGGTTATAACTATGAGGACGCGATCATCATGAGTGAGCGCCTAGTAAAAGATGACGTTTACACATCTATTCATATAGAAGAATATGAGTCTGAAGCTCGTGATACGAAGCTTGGACCAGAAGAAATCACCCGAGATATTCCTAACGTGGGTGAAGATGCCCTTCGCGACTTAGATGATCGAGGGATCATTCGTGTCGGTGCGGAAGTCAGCGACGGCGACTTACTTGTAGGTAAGGTCACTCCTAAAGGGGTAACTGAGCTTTCGGCTGAAGAGCGCCTTCTTCACGCAATCTTTGGTGAAAAAGCACGCGAAGTTCGTGACACATCTCTTCGTGTACCACACGGAGCTGGCGGAATCGTATTGGATGTGAAGATCTTTAACCGTGAAGACGGGGACGAACTTCCACCAGGGGTAAACCAGTTGATCCGTGTTTACATCGTTCAGAAGCGTAAGATTTCTGAAGGTGATAAGATGGCTGGACGTCACGGTAACAAAGGTGTTATTTCTAAGATCCTTCCGGAAGAAGATATGCCGTTCCTTCCTGATGGAACACCAGTTGACATCATGTTGAACCCATTAGGTGTACCATCACGTATGAACATTGGACAGGTGCTTGAATTGCATCTGGGTATGGCTGCTCGCCTGTTAGGTGAAAGAGTCGCTACCCCAGTATTCGATGGGGCGCGTGAGGAAGACGTTTGGGAAACACTTGAAGAGGCTGGTATGTCTCGTGATGCGAAGACCATTCTTTATGATGGACGTACAGGTGAACCGTTTGACAACCGAGTATCTGTAGGTGTCATGTATATGATTAAGCTTGCACACATGGTTGATGACAAACTTCACGCTCGTTCCACAGGTCCTTATTCACTTGTTACGCAACAACCGCTTGGTGGTAAAGCACAATTCGGTGGACAGCGTTTCGGTGAGATGGAGGTATGGGCACTTGAAGCTTACGGTGCTGCATACACCCTTCAAGAGATTCTGACCGTTAAATCGGATGACGTTGTAGGTCGTGTGAAGACTTACGAAGCCATTGTCAAAGGTGATAATGTTCCAGAACCAGGAGTTCCAGAATCCTTTAAAGTACTAATCAAAGAACTTCAAAGTCTTGGTATGGACGTGAAGATTCTGTCTGGTGACGAACAGGAAATCGAAATGCGTGATATCGAAGAAGAGCAAACGAAAGAATCCGAGAACTTAAATCTAGACGATTAATAGACTCCAGAAGCTCGTGTTCTAAGCTTAGGGAAAACCCGGATACTAAAAGGGAGGTAGGCCCCTTGCTAGATGTAAACAATTTTGAGTATATGAAAATTGGCTTGGCTTCACCGGACAAGATTCGCTCTTGGTCCTACGGTGAGGTCAAGAAGCCAGAAACGATCAACTATCGTACGTTAAAACCAGAAAAAGACGGCTTATTCTGTGAACGTATCTTCGGCCCGCAAAAAGACTGGGAATGTCACTGTGGTAAATACAAACGTGTCCGCTATAAAGGTGTCGTTTGTGACCGTTGTGGTGTCGAGGTAACAAAAGCGAAAGTACGTCGTGAGCGTATGGGGCACCTGGAACTAGCTGCCCCTGTCTCTCACATCTGGTATTTTAAAGGAATTCCAAGTCGTATGGGTCTTGTCCTGGACATGTCCCCACGCGCATTGGAAGAAGTCATTTATTTCGCTGCTTATATCGTTACAGACCCAGGTGAAACAGCTCTTGAGAGAAAGCAGCTTCTTTCCGAGAAGGAATACCGTTCCTATCGTGAGAAGTTCGGTCAAGGTTTCCAAGCTGCCATGGGTGCAGAAGCGATTCGAAAGCTTCTTTTCGATATCGATTTGGACGGTGAAGTAGATACACTGAAAGAAGAACTGAAAACAGCTCAAGGTCAGCGTCGTACGCGTGCAATCAAACGCTTGGAAGTTCTTGAATCATTCCGTAACTCAGGAAACGATCCTTCGTGGATGATCCTGGATGTGCTTCCAGTCATCCCGCCAGAGCTTCGTCCGATGGTTCAGTTGGATGGAGGGCGTTTTGCTACATCTGACTTGAACGACCTTTATCGTCGTGTTATCAACCGTAACAACCGTCTGAAGCGCTTGTTGGATCTTGGTGCACCGACAATAATCGTTCAAAACGAGAAGCGTATGCTTCAGGAAGCTGTCGACGCTTTGATTGATAATGGTCGCCGCGGCCGTCCTGTAACAGGACCAGGAAACCGTCCGCTTAAATCTCTTTCTCACATGCTGAAAGGTAAGCAAGGACGTTTCCGTCAAAACTTACTTGGTAAACGTGTAGACTATTCCGGTCGTTCCGTTATCGTTGTTGGTCCTTCACTGAAAATGTATCAATGTGGACTTCCGAAAGAAATGGCACTTGAGCTATTCAAGCCTTTTGTCATGAAGGAACTTGTATCTCGCGGACTAGCCCACAACATTAAGTCAGCGAAACGTAAAATTGAACGTGTACACCATGAAGTGTGGGACGTTTTAGAAGACGTCATCAAAGAGCACCCGGTACTATTAAACCGTGCACCGACCCTTCACCGTTTGGGTATCCAGGCGTTCGAACCGACTCTTGTAGAGGGTCGCGCCATCCGCCTTCACCCACTCGTATGTACAGCGTACAACGCCGACTTCGACGGAGACCAAATGGCTGTTCACGTACCATTGTCTTCAGAAGCTCAGGCAGAAGCGCGCATTCTTATGCTTGCTGCTCAAAACATCCTTAATCCTAAGGATGGTAAGCCGGTTGTTACACCATCACAGGATATGGTACTAGGTAACTATTACCTTACTCTTGAGCGTCAAGGGGCTGTCGGTGAAGGTATGTTCTTCAAAGACTTGAACGAAGCTCTTATGGCGTACCAAAACGGATATGTACACTTGCATACGCGTGTAGCTGTACAAGCAAGCTCACTTAATAATGAAACATTTACTGAGGAACAGAATCAGCAGCTTCTGCTTACGACAGTAGGTAAGTTGATTTTCAACGAAATGCTGCCTTCGTCCTTCCCATATATTAATGAACCGACTCAAGAAAACCTTGAGGTTAAGACTCCAGATCAATACTTTGTGCCTCACGGAACGGACATTCGCAAAGAAATTTCCAGCCGTGATGAAGTATCACCATTCAAGAAGGGTATTTTAGGAGATATCATTGCAGAAGTCTTCAAACGATTCTCAATCAGTGAAACTTCTAAGATGCTTGACCGAATGAAAGATCTAGGGTTCGCTTATTCTACGAAAGCCGGTATTACGGTCGGTGTCTCTGACGTCGTCGTACTACCAGAGAAACAAGAGATTCTTGATGAAGGTCAAGAAAAAGTAGATAAAGTGATGAAACAATTCCGTCGTGGTCTGATTACAGAGGAAGAACGCTATGATCGTGTCATTGAGATCTGGTCTGCGGCTAAAGATGACATTCAAAACCGCTTGATGAAATCCTTAGACCCGACCAACCCGATCTTTATGATGAGTGATTCCGGAGCGCGTGGTAACGCATCTAACTTTACACAGTTAGCTGGTATGCGTGGTCTAATGGCCAACCCGGCTGGACGAATCATCGAACTTCCGATCAAATCAAGCTTCCGTGAAGGCTTGACGGTACTTGAATACTTTATTTCCACTCACGGTGCCCGTAAAGGTCTTGCCGATACGGCCCTTAAGACAGCTGACTCAGGTTACTTGACCCGGCGTCTTGTTGATGTTGCTCAAGATGTAATCGTACGTGAAGATGATTGTGGTACAGACCGTGGATTGACAGTACAATCTCTTACAGAGGGTACAGAGGTCATCGAACCATTAATCGACCGCTTAATCGGGCGTACAGCTTTCCAAACGATCAAGCATCCTGAAACAGGCGATGTTCTTGCAAGTCGCAATGAAGTCATTTTCGAAGATGCAGCTAAACAAATTGTTGATGCAGGCATTGAAAAAGTTGTAATCCGTTCAGCGTTCACATGTAACACGAAACATGGTGTATGTAAGAAGTGTTACGGACGTAACCTTGCTACAGGTGATGAGGTTGAAGTCGGAGAAGCTGTCGGAATTATCGCGGCACAGTCCATCGGTGAACCAGGTACACAGCTTACAATGCGTACCTTCCACACAGGTGGGGTAGCCGGAGATGACATCACGCAAGGTCTTCCGCGTATCCAGGAGATTGTGGAAGCTCGTAATCCTAAAGGGCAAGCTGTTATCACTGAGATCGACGGCACAGTTGAAGAAGTCAACGAAGTGAAAGAGAAACAGGAGATTGTGGTCCAAGGTTCTGTTGAAACACGTTCCTACACAGCACCATACGGCGCACGCCTTAAAGTTTCTGTCGGTGATGAGGTGAAAGCCGGAGAACCACTTACTGAAGGTTCCATCGATCCGAAAGAACTACTGACTGTTCAAGGTCTGGATGGCGTACAAGAGTACCTTCTGAAAGAAGTTCAGAAAGTTTACCGTATGCAAGGTGTTGAAATCTCTGACAAACACGTAGAAGTTATGGTTCGCCAGATGCTTCGTAAAATCCGTGTTCTTGACTCTGGAGACACAGATGTGCTGCCAGGATCACTCCTTGAGATCCACCAGTTCAAAGAAGCTAACCAAAAAGCACTTATGGAAGGTGGACAGCCAGCAGTTGGACGTCCAGTTATCCTTGGTATTACCAAAGCATCGCTTGAAACGGACAGCTTCTTGTCAGCCGCATCCTTCCAGGAGACAACTCGTGTCTTGACGGATGCAGCCATTAAAGGTAAGCGTGATGAATTGCTTGGCCTGAAAGAAAATGTTATTATCGGTAAGCTTGTTCCTGCTGGTACGGGTATGACTCGATACCGTAAGATTCAAGCACAATCCGAGGCGTCTCAAGAAACAGCAGAGCAGCCTGAAGAAGTCACACAATCCTAAAATAAAATAGATAGATGTTAACAAAGGGTAAAAAATCAGGAAGCACCCAAAAAACTACCTAAAATGCAGTTGACATGCATTTTAGGTAGTGATAATATAATCAAGGTGCTTCCATTTATCCTTGTTACTTTGGAGGATATGAACATGTCTTATGAAAAAGTAGCACAGGCTAAAGCAGATATAGTAATTGGGACCAAACAAACACTTAAAGCCATGAAAAATGGTGAAGTGAGTGAAGTCATAACGGCTGATGATGCTGATCAGTCGATGACCACAAAAGTAGTGAAGTTAGCCAGGCAAATGAACATTCCGCATACCAATGTCCCATCTATGAAAGAGTTGGGAAATGCATGCGGCATCGATGTTGGCGCAGCTACTGTGGCGATAAAGCAATAAAGTTTTGGCGGTGATTCGCGAAAGCTTTGTTTTTTGCCTTTTAATGAACCACCTGGATGTGTGGTATTAAAAATAAGTGAAGAAGGGAGGATATCAAACATGCCTACTATTAATCAATTAGTACGTAAAGGACGTGTGAGCAAGACTAAACAATCTAACGCTCCAGCTTTGAACAAAGGTTACAACAGCTACAAAAAGCGTATGACTGACCAGTCTGCTCCTCAAAAACGTGGAGTTTGCACACGTGTTGGTACAATGACACCTAAGAAACCGAACTCTGCACTTCGTAAATATGCACGTGTTCGTTTGACTAACCAGCTTGAGGTTAACGCTTATATCCCTGGTATCGGCCACAACCTTCAAGAGCACAGTGTTGTTCTTATCCGTGGCGGTAAAGTTAAAGACTTGCCAGGTGTACGTTACCACATCGTTCGTGGTGCTCTTGACACTGCAAGCGTTGAAGGTCGTATGCAAGGTCGTTCTAAATACGGTACGAAAAAACCTAAAGCTAAAAAATAATCGATATGAGAATATCGCTTAAATAAAAAAGTTTCAGAGAAGGGAGGGGAACATATGCCACGTAAAGGTCCAGTAGCTAAACGTGATGTGTTACCAGATCCGATGTATAGTTCTAAGCTTGTTACTCGCCTGATCAACCAAATCATGGTTGACGGTCAGCGCGGAAAAGCTCAGAAAATCCTTTATAAATCTTTCGAGCTAGTTCAAGAGCGTAGCGGCAATGACGCTATGGAAACTTTTGATCAAGCCATGAAAAACGTAATGCCTGTATTGGAAGTCCGCGCTCGTCGTGTGGGTGGTTCCAACTACCAGGTACCAGTAGAGGTTCGTCCTGAGCGTCGTCAGGCTTTAGGCTTGCGCTTCATCGTTAACTATGCGCGTCTCCGCGGTGAGAAAACGATGGAAGAACGCTTGGCTAACGAAATTCTAGATGCAGCAAACAACACGGGTGCAGCTGTTAAGCGCCGTGAAGAAATGCACAAAATGGCTGAAGCGAACAAAGCATTCGCTCACTATCGTTGGTAAGTTTCCACAAAATAATTTTTCATTCAGGAAGGAGAAAGATTCATGCCTAGAGAGTTCTCCTTGGAAAAGACTCGTAATATCGGGATTATGGCTCACATCGATGCTGGTAAAACAACAGCAACTGAGCGTATTCTTTTCTACACAGGACGTATCCACAAAATTGGCGAAACTCACGAAGGAGCTTCCCAAATGGACTGGATGGAGCAGGAACAAGAGCGCGGAATTACAATCACTTCCGCTGCGACAACTGCTCAATGGAAAGGTCACCGTATCAACATCATTGATACACCTGGACACGTAGACTTCACAGTTGAAGTTGAACGTTCCTTGCGTGTACTTGATGGATCAGTAGCTGTCCTTGATGCGCAGTCTGGTGTTGAACCACAAACAGAAACTGTTTGGCGCCAAGCGACAACATACGGTGTTCCACGTATTGTTTTCGTTAACAAAATGGACAAAGTCGGTGCAGACTTCGTTTACTCCTTGGGTACGTTGAAAGACCGCCTAGGAGCAAATGCTGCAGCCGTACAACTTCCAATCGGTGCAGAAGATGAATTCGAAGGAATCATTGATCTTGTAACGATGGAAGCATACTACTACTTGGATGACTTGGGTACACGTGCAGAATCACGCCCAATTCCTGATGAGTATAAAGATCAAGCTGAAGAGTTCCGTGCTAAGCTAGTTGAAGCTGTAGCTGAACTTGATGAAGACTTGATGATGCAGTACCTTGAGGGAGAAGAAATCACAAATGATCAGCTGAAAGCGGCTATCCGTACAGCAACTCTAAGTGTAGACTTCTATCCTGTATTCTGTGGTTCTGCATTTAAGAACAAAGGTGTTCAACTTCTAATTGATGGAGTTATCGATTATCTTCCATCTCCATTAGATGTACCTCCAATTGAAGGTCACGTACCTCAAACAGAGGAGCCTGTTGTTCGTAAAGCAGACGATAAAGAGCCGTTCTCTGCATTGGCCTTTAAAGTTGCCACAGACCCTTATGTTGGTAAACTTACATTCTTCCGTGTGTACTCTGGTGTACTATCATCTGGTTCATACGTGAAGAACTCAACGAAAGATAAGCGTGAGCGTGTAGGACGTATCCTGCAAATGCACGCAAACTCTCGTGAAGAGATTTCTGAAGTGTATTGCGGTGATATCGCTGGTGCGGTAGGCCTTAAAGACACTGGTACAGGTGACACGCTGTGTGACGAGAAGAGTCTTGTTATTCTTGAGTCCATGGAATTCCCTGAGCCTGTTATCTCTGTAGCCATTGAGCCGAAGTCTAAAGCAGACCAGGATAAAATGGCTGTAGCACTTGGTAAACTTGCAGAAGAGGATCCAACTTTCCAAACGGAAACGAACGTTGAAACTGGGCAAACGATCATCGCTGGTATGGGTGAGCTTCACCTTGATATCATCGTTGACCGCCTGAAGCGTGAGTTCAAAGTTGAAGCGAATATTGGTGCTCCACAAGTTGCCTACCGCGAAACATTCCGCGGAAGTGCACAAGTTGAAGGTAAATTCGTACGTCAGTCCGGTGGTCGTGGACAGTTCGGACACGTATGGGTTGAATTCGAGCCTAACGAAGAAGGTGCTGGCTTCGAATTCGTTAACAAGATCGTTGGTGGTGTAGTACCACGTGAATATATTCCATCCGTAGAACAAGGAATCAAAGAATCTATGGAAAATGGTGTACTTGCGGGTTACCCAATGGTAGACATCAAAGCCACTCTTTATGATGGTTCTTACCACGATGTCGACTCCAACGAAATGGCCTTTAAAGTTGCTGCTTCCATGGCGCTTAAAGAGGCTAAGAACAAGTGTAAACCAGTTCTTCTTGAACCAATGATGAAAGTCGAAGTTGTAATTCCAGAAGAATATATGGGAGATATCATGGGTGACGTAACTTCCCGTCGTGGACGTGTAGAAGGTATGGAAACTCGTGGTACAGCACAAGTTGTTAAAGCATTCGTTCCACTTTCTGAAATGTTCGGTTACGCAACAGCATTGCGTTCCAACACTCAAGGTCGCGGAACGTATACAATGCACTTTGACCACTATGAAGAAGTTCCGAAGAGCATCTCTGAGGAAATCATCAAGAAAAATGCTGGTCAGTAATTGATTTTTTCTACGAGTTAAAGTATAACTTGTATTGTAAGCTTAGGAGTAATATACTTACTCCTGAGCTTCACATAAACTTTTAAACACTTAAAAAATGTTACTTATTTAAAGGAGGAAATATACAATGGGTAAAGAAAAATTCGACCGGTCCAAGTCCCACGTTAACATTGGTACAATTGGACACGTTGACCATGGTAAAACAACTCTAACTGCAGCGATCACTACAGTACTTCACAAGCGTTCTGGTTCTGGTTCTGCAATGGCTTACGATATGATCGATGGTGCTCCAGAAGAGCGCGAACGTGGAATCACAATCTCAACTGCACACGTTGAGTACGAAACTGAAACTCGTCACTATGCACACGTTGACTGCCCAGGTCACGCTGACTACGTTAAAAACATGATCACTGGTGCGGCTCAAATGGACGGCGCGATCCTAGTTGTATCTGCAGCTGACGGTCCAATGCCACAAACTCGTGAGCACATCCTACTTTCTAAAAACGTAGGTGTACCAGCTATCGTTGTATTCTTGAACAAAGTTGACATGGTAGACGACGAAGAGCTTCTTGAACTAGTAGAAATGGAAGTTCGTGATCTTCTTTCTGAGTATGACTTCGATGGTGACGATGTACCAGTAATCAGTGGTTCTGCTCTTAAAGCTCTAGAAGGCGAAGAGCAGTACGAGCAAGCAATCTTCGATCTTATGGATGCAGTTGATGAGCACATTCCAACTCCAGATCGTGACACTGACAAACCATTCATGATGCCAGTTGAGGACGTATTCTCTATCACTGGTCGTGGTACAGTAGCAACTGGTCGTGTTGAGCGTGGACAAGTTAAAGTCGGTGACGAAGTTGAAATCATCGGTATGGCTGAAGATGCTCGCAAGACTACAGTAACTGGTGTTGAAATGTTCCGTAAGCTTCTTGACTATGCTGAAGCTGGCGATAACATTGGTGCACTTCTTCGTGGTGTTAACCGTGAAGACATCAACCGTGGTCAAGTACTAGCTAAGCCTGGTTCTATCACTCCACACACGAACTTCAAAGCTGAAGTTTATGTACTAGCAAAAGACGAAGGTGGACGTCACACTCCATTCTTCTCTAACTACCGTCCACAGTTCTACTTCCGTACTACGGACGTAACTGGTGTAATTCAACTTCCAGAAGGCGTAGAAATGGTTATGCCTGGAGATAACGTTGAAATGACAGTAGAACTTATTTCTCCAATCGCGATCGAGGACGGAACTCGTTTCTCTATCCGTGAAGGTGGACGTACAGTAGGTTCTGGTGTTGTAACTGAAATCACTAAATAATTTCAGTTTCCACTATATAAAAGGCAGCAGGTTCTCACCTGCTGCCTTTTTTGTTTTATTATTGTTCATACAATCTATATATTTATGTAGAAAGATACTTATCCCTAATAAGGTTCTTTATCTTGAGTGTTCTCGAGATTGAAGCGAGAGAATGGGGGAGCTCGAACTGATTTTTTTGTTGAGTTTAGTCAGTCTATCAGTCCTGAAAAGCCTGGTCAGCTACTGTATCCCCTGAATGTATAAAGTGATATTATTTGCGGAATTTCGAGATATGATTTTGATAAGGGGAGTTGGGGAAGGGGGAGACTCCTGTGGGATGATAGTACAGGGTGAGATCCTGCAGGGTGGAAAACCCGAGGAAGCTAACCGTACGCCCACGGAAAGCGACTCCTTCCCCAACTCCCCTTTCTCCTTACATATCGAAACCTGATTACTGCTCTTATTCATATAAGAGGCAGATCCTATTTCAGACCTAGATGATAAAGTCTGCTGGTGTAAAAATATGAAAATAATTTTTAACACAATAGATGTTGAAGAAGAGTCGATGATTTGTTTTAATGGATAATGGATTAAATGAGTCGTAGGTAATTAGTGGAGTCGGCCCGAGGTGCTGGCTTTTTTAATGCGTGAAAATCAATAATCCGTGTCGATTATCCTTGAAAATGTGCTAAAAGGTTAGTATAATGTTTTGAGGTGTTCATAACAAAAAAATTATGGATTTATCCTTGCAATGACCGCATTTCTTCTATATAATGAATAATGTTGGTCATAAAAGGCGATGAAGCGAAAGGTTGTTGACACACCCGGCCCCTTTGCCATGGCTAGTGAGTCAAGTTTTTTCGCGGAGAATGTCTATTTTAAAAATGGGCGAAGAAGGAGGGAAAATAATGGCAAAAGAAAAAATTCGTATTCGTTTAAAAGCGTATGATCACAGAGTACTTGATCAGTCCGCTGAGAAAATCGTAGACACAGCGAAGCGCTCCGGAGCTAACGTATCTGGTCCGATCCCGCTTCCAACTGAACGTTCTGTTTACACAGTACTTCGTGCAACTCACAAGTATAAAGATGCTCGTGAGCAGTTCGAAATGCGTACGCACAAACGTCTAATCGACATTGTCAATCCAACACCACAAACGGTTGATTCTCTAATGCGTTTGGATCTACCATCTGGTGTGGATATCGAAATCAAACTATAAATTTAATTTTTTTATTAATAGGAGGTGTAACGGATGACGAAAGGAATCTTAGGACGCAAAGTCGGCATGACTCAAATCTTCTCTGAAGACGGAGAATTGATCCCTGTAACGGTTGTACAAGCTGAGCCAAACGTAGTTCTTCAGAAGAAGACGGCAGAAAACGATGGTTATGAAGCTATTCAACTAGGTTTTGCTGATGAAAAGTCTAATCGTTTGAAAAAAGCTGCTAAAGGCCATGCTGAAAAAGCAAACACAACACCTAAGCGCTACGTTCGTGAATTCCGTACTACAAACCTTGATGACTACGAACTTGGTCAAGAGGTTAAAGTTGATATTTTTGAAGCAGGAGAAGCAATTGATGTAACAGGAACTTCTAAAGGTAAAGGTTTCCAGGGTGCAATCAAGCGCCACAACCAATCTACTGGACCTAAAACTCACGGTTCCCGTTTCCACCGTCGTTCCGGATCCATGGGACAGGGTGCTGACCCATCCAAAGTATTCAAAGGCAAAGGCCTTGCAGGTCAAATGGGTGGAGAAACAGTAACGCTTCAAAACCTTGAGGTAGTTAAAGTAGACGCTGAGCGTAACTTGCTACTAATCAAAGGTAACGTACCTGGTGCGAAAAAATCGTACGTTAAGATTTCAAGTGCAGCTAAGGCTAGCAAATAAATAACGGAAGGGAGGATATGTCATGCCTAAAGTAGCACTATTAAACCAAGGCGGCTCTAACGTTGGAGAAATCGAACTAAATGACGCTGTTTTTGGTATTGAACCTAATACTCACGTATTACACGAAACTGTGTTGATGCAACGCGCGAATCTTCGCCAAGGCACACACAAAGTAAAAGGACGCTCTGAAGTTAGTGGCGGAGGCCGCAAACCATGGCGCCAAAAAGGGACTGGACGTGCGCGTCAAGGGTCCATCCGTGCACCACAATGGGTAGGCGGTGGAACTGTATTCGGTCCTACACCACGTAGCTACAGCTACACAATGCCTAAGAAAGTACGTCGTTTAGCTCTTCAGTCTGCTTATTCTTCAAAAGTGAAGGAAGACAACATCATCGTTCTTGATAGTCTATCTCTAGACGCTCCAAAAACGAAAGAAGTTGTAAGCATTCTAAATGCGCTAGATGTCAACGAAAAAGCATTGATTGTAACTGCAGAGAAAGACGAGAATGTCGTTCTTTCTTCTAACAACATCCCTACAGTTAAAACTCTATCTGTAGAAGAAGTAAGTGTGTTGGATCTTCTAACGCATGACAAGCTGATCCTTACTAAGGAAGCAGCTGAAAAAGCAGGGGAGGTGCTCTCATAATGAAAGAACCACGCGATATCATTAAGCGCCCCGTAATTACTGAACATTCTGCTGATCTTATGGGAGAAAAGAAATATACGTTTGAAGTTAGCCCGAAAGCTAACAAAACTGAAATTAAAAAAGCAGTTGAAGAAATCTTTGGTGTAAGTGTTGAATCTGTTAACACGATGAACCTAAAAGGTAAATTCAAGCGTATGGGCCGTTACGGCGGTTATCGTTCTGATCGTAAGAAAGCAGTTGTCAAGTTGACTCAAGACAGTGAAGAACTAGAATTCTTTGAAGTATAAACTATAAATCTTATTCGAGAAGGAGGGAAAAAAGATGGCGATTAAAAAGTTCCGACCAATTACTAACGGTCGCAGACACATGACAGTATCTGATTTCGCTGAAATCACTACTGACAAACCTGAACGCTCCCTTGTCACTCCACTTCATAAAAAAGGTGGACGTAACAACCAAGGTAAGCTGACAGTTCGTCATCAAGGCGGAGGTCACAAGCGTCAATACCGTATCATCGACTTTAAGCGTGACAAAGATGGAATACCAGGACGCGTTGCTACGATCGAATACGATCCGAACCGTTCCGCTAACATCGCACTTATCAACTATGTTGATGGTGAAAAACGATACATCCTAGCTCCAAAAGGAGTTAAGGTTGGTACAGAAATTATTTCTGGTGAAGGTGCAGATATCAAACCGGGTAATGCACTTCAATTGAAAGACATTCCTGTTGGTACAATCATTCACAACGTAGAACTTAAGCCAGGACGTGGTGGACAGCTTGTACGCTCCGCTGGTGCATCTGCACAAATTCTTGGACGTGAAGAAAAGTACACACTTGTACGTCTTACTTCCGGAGAAGTTCGTCTGGTACTAAGCACTTGCCGTGCGACAATCGGTCAAGTCGGTAACCTTGAGCACGAATTGATCAGCGTTGGTAAAGCTGGACGTTCTCGTTGGAAAGGTAAACGCCCTACAGTACGTGGTTCTGTAATGAACCCTAGTGATCACCCACACGGTGGTGGTGAAGGACGCGCACCAATCGGTATGCCTTCTCCAGTAACTCCATGGGGTAAACCAACTCTTGGTTACAAGACGAGAAAACGCAACAAGCCGTCTGATAAATATATCGTACGTCGACGTGGTAAAAAATAACGGGGTTGTTGGACGGGAGATAACACCCGTCTTGCAATCACGAAGGGAGGTTTATTCATGGGCCGCAGCCTGAAAAAGGGACCTTTTGTAGATGATCATTTAATGAAAAAAGTTGAGAAGTTGAACGAAGACAATAAACACCAAGTGGTGAAGACATGGTCTCGTCGTTCTACTATCTTCCCAAACTTTGTCGGACACACACTTGCCGTTTATGACGGTCGTAAACACGTACCAGTTTATGTAACAGAAGACATGGTAGGTCATAAACTAGGTGAATTCGCGCCAACCCGTACGTTCAAGGGACACTCTGGCGACGATAAGAAAACAAAACGCTAAATAGAGAGGAGGCACTCTAATGCAAGCTAAAGCAGTTGCTAAAACCGTTCGTATCGCTCCTCGTAAAGCTCGTCTAGTTATTGATTTGATTCGAGGAAAAGATGTAGGTGAAGCGCTAGCGACATTACGTCTGAAACAACGCGGTGCATCACCAGTAATTGAAAAAGTTCTTAACTCTGCGATCGCAAACGCAGAACACAACTATGAAATGGATCCGGAAAACCTATACGTTTCCGAAGCGTTTGTAAACGAAGGGGTAACTCTTAAACGTTTCCGCCCTCGTGCTATGGGCCGCGCAAGCCAAATCAACAAACGCACAAGCCACATCACAGTGGTCGTATCAGAAAAAAAGGAGGGATAATCAGTGGGTCAAAAAATTAATCCGGTAGGTCTTCGTATCGGCGTTATCCGTGACTGGGAGTCTAAATGGTACGCTGGTAAAGACTACGCAGACTTGTTGCATGAAGACATTAAGATTCGTGAATTTGTTGAAAATCGTCTGAAAGATGCTGCTCTATCTACTGTTGAGATCGAGCGTGCAGCTAACCGTGTAAACATCACTGTCCACACGGCTAAACCAGGAATGGTTATCGGTAAAGGCGGTTCTGAAGTTGAAGCACTTCGTAAAGCTCTTAACCAACTAACTGGCAAACGTGTACACATCAACATCGTTGAAGTGAAGAAGCCAGATCTTGATGCTACTCTTGTAGCTGACAATATTGCACGTCAATTGGAAAACCGTGTATCTTTCCGTCGTGCTCAGAAACAAACAATCCAACGCGCTATGCGTGCAGGAGCTAAAGGTATTCGTACCCAAGTATCTGGTCGTCTAGGTGGCGCGGATATCGCTCGTGCTGAATATTACAGTGAAGGAACAGTACCACTACACACACTTCGCGCAGACATCGATTACGGAACTGCAGAAGCTGACACCACATACGGTAAACTTGGTGTTAAAGTGTGGATCTATCGTGGCGAAGTCCTTCCAACGAAAACAGACAAATAAGGAAGGGGGAAAAGCATTATGTTAATGCCAAAACGTGTTAAGTATCGTCGTCAACACCGTACTAGCCTTAAAGGCCGCGCGAAAGGTGGCACTGAGGTAGCTTTCGGTGAGTATGGTTTACAAGCAATTGATCCAGCGTGGATCACAGCCCGTCAGATCGAGGCAGCGCGTATTGCGATGACTCGTTATATGAAACGTGGCGGTAAAGTATGGATTAAAATCTTCCCTGACAAACCTTATACTGCTAAACCCCTAGAAGTTCGAATGGGTTCCGGTAAAGGTGCTCCAGAAGGTTTCGTAGCTGTTGTGAAACCAGGGAAAATTATGTTCGAGATCGCAGGAGTTTCTGAAGAGGTGGCTCGCGAAGCACTTCGTCTTGCTTCCCACAAACTTCCGATCCGTACGAAATTCGTAAAACGTGAAGAAATTGGTGGTGAAATCAATGAAGGCTAATGAGATCCGTGAATTAACCACTGCCGAAATTGAACAAAAAGTTAAGTCTCTTAAAGAAGAACTTTTCAACCTACGTTTCCAACTGGCAACAGGTCAACTTGAGAACACTGCACGTATTCGTGAAGTTCGCAAGTCTATCGCACGCATGAAAACTGTTGCTCGTGAACGTGAGCTAGGTGTAAATAACTAATAGATGAGAGGAGGTCACCCTCACATGACTGAACGTAACAATCGTAAAGTTTATACTGGTCGTGTCGTATCTGACAAAATGGATAAAACAATCACGGTTTTAGTAGAAACTTATAAGTTCCACAAGCTTTACGGCAAACGCGTAAAGTATTCCAAGAAATTCAAAGCTCATGACGAAAACAACCAGGCGAAAAATGGAGACATTGTTCGCATTATGGAAACTCGTCCACTATCAGCATCCAAGCGCTTCCGTCTGCTAGATGTTGTTGAAGAGTCTGTTATTATCTAATCTAGATCGCTCGGATTTATTCCGAAGGGAGGTTACATGGTATGATTCAACAAGAATCTCGTCTGAAAGTTGCAGATAACTCAGGTGCACGTGAAATCCAAACAATCAAAGTTTTGGGTGGATCTGGCCGTAAGACCGCAAACATTGGTGACATCATCACTGCTACGGTGAAACAAGCAACACCAGGAGGCGTTGTTAAAAAAGGTGATGTCGTTCAAGCGGTTATCGTACGTTCTAAGAGCGGAGTTCGCCGTAAAGATGGTTCCTACATTCGTTTTGATGAAAACGCAGCAGTAATCGTACGTGATGATAAAGGACCACGCGGTACTCGTATCTTTGGACCGGTAGCTCGTGAACTTCGTGATGCTAAGTTCATGAAGATCGTATCTCTTGCTCCAGAAGTACTATAAAGACTGAATGAAATGCCTTGTTAAGGAGGTGCGCGAAGCATGCACGTGAAAAAAGGTGACAAAGTAATGGTCATTACTGGTAAGGATAAAGGCAAACAAGGAACAGTCCTTGAAGCTTATCCAAAGAAAGATCGTGTTCTTGTTGAAGGTGTGAACGAAGTGAAGAAACACGCTAAACCTTCTCAAGAGAATCCACAGGGTGGAATCTTGACACAAGAAGCAGCGATCCACGTATCTAACGTATTGCCAATTGACCCGAAAACTGGTGAACCAACACGCGTTGGTTATAAAGTTGATAACGGAAAGAAAGTTCGTATCGCGAAAAAATCTGGTGAAGCGCTAGATAAATAACCCGTATATGAAAGGAGGGCCACACGATGAACGAACTAAAGAAAAAATACACTGAAGAAATTGTTCCATCTCTGATGAACAAATTTGAATATGATTCTGTAATGCAAACACCTAAGATCGAAAAGATCGTCATTAACATGGGTGTTGGTGATGCTGTTCAAAACGCAAAAGCACTTGACACTGCAGTAGAGGAATTGACTCTAATCACAGGTCAAAAACCAATGATCACTAAAGCGAAGAAATCAATTGCAGGTTTCCGTCTGCGTGAAGGTATGCCAATCGGTGCGAAGGTAACTCTTCGTGGCGAGCGCATGTACGAATTCTTCCAAAAGCTTATCGCAGTATCTCTTCCACGTGTGCGTGACTTCCGTGGAATTTCTAAGAAAGCTTTTGACGGCCGTGGAAACTACACTCTAGGTGTTAAAGAACAATTGATTTTCCCAGAAATTGATTACGATAAAGTTAACAAAGTTCGTGGTATGGACATCGTAATTGTCACTACTGCTGACTCTGATGAAGAAGCCCGTGAACTATTAGCTCAATTCGGTATGCCGTTCCAAAAATAACGAGCTAACCATAAGGAGGGAAAATTGTGGCTAAAAAATCAATGGTAGCGAAGCAAAAGCGCAAGCAGAAGTACCAAGTACGTGAATACACGCGCTGCGAACGCTGCGGACGTCCACACTCCGTACTTCGTAAATTCAAACTGTGCCGTATTTGTTTCCGTGAACTTGCATATAAAGGACAAATCCCTGGTGTCAAAAAAGCCAGCTGGTAAACCCGAAACAGGGAAGGAGGTAAATGAGTTATGACAATGACAGATCCAATTGCAGATATGCTGACGCGTATTCGTAACGCTAACATGGTGCGTCACGAGAAGCTTGAGCTTCCAGCTTCCAACGTTAAAAAAGAAATCGCAGATATCCTTAAGCGTGAAGGTTTTGTACGTGATTATGAATTTGTTGAAGACAACAAACAAGGTGTTCTTCGCATCTTCCTTAAATACGGTCAAAACAATGAGCGCGTAATCACTGGTGTGAAACGTATCAGTAAGCCAGGTCTACGTGTTTACGCTAAAGCCGAAGAACTTCCGAAAGTTCTTAATGGTCTAGGTGTAGCCGTTGTATCCACTTCAAAAGGTGTACTAACAGATAAAGAAGCTCGCGAACAAGCCATCGGCGGCGAAGTTCTAGCTTACATCTGGTAAAAATTCTGAACAGACAGGAGGTGCAAAAACTATGTCTCGCGTAGGTTTAAAATCACTTGAAATCCCTGAGGGTGTAGAAATCAAACAAGATAACAATACAATCACGGTAAAAGGTCCAAAAGGTGAACTTACACGTACGTTCCACCCGGACATTACAGTAAAAGTTGAAGACAACGTCCTTACTGTTGAACGTCCTAGCGATCACAAAGAACACCGTGCTCTTCACGGAACTACACGCAGCCTGATCGGTAACATGGTTGAAGGTGTATCTAAAGGTTTTGAAAAGAGCCTTGAAATCATCGGTGTAGGTTACCGTGCCCAGAAACAAGGTCAAACGGTTGTCATTAACGCTGGATACTCTCACCCAGTAGAAGTTGAAAACCGTGAAGGAATCGAAATCGAAGTTCCATCTAACACGAAAGTTACTGTTAAAGGTATCGATAAAGAACTAGTCGGAGCTGTTGCAGCGAAGATTCGTGCAATCCGTCCTCCAGAGCCTTATAAAGGTAAAGGAATTCGTTACGAAGGCGAATATGTACGCAGAAAAGAAGGTAAGACAGCTAAATAAGGTTCTTAGGTAATGTATAGAAAGGAGTGACCCAGATGATCACGAAGGCAGACAAAAATGTCGTGCGTAAAAAACGTCATGCCCGCGTTCGTAAAAATGTTTTCGGAACAGCTGAACGCCCGCGTTTGAACGTATATCGCTCTAACAAACACATCTATGCTCAACTAATCAACGATGAAAGCCAAGTCACTGTAGCAAGTGCGTCTACTATGGACAATGGTTTCGATCTAGATGTTACTGGTAACGTAGAAGCTGCACAAAAAGTCGGTGAAATGGTTGCTAAGCGTGCCATTGACAACGGAATTAAAAGCGTTGTTTTTGACCGCGGAGGTTACTTGTACCATGGACGTGTGAAAGCACTAGCAGAAGCCGCTCGCGAAGCCGGCCTAGAATTTTAATTGTTAAAGGAGGGACATATATGGTTACAAACATCGACCCTAATAAACTGGATCTTGAAGAACGCGTAGTAACGATTAATCGTGTAGCAAAAGTTGTTAAAGGTGGTCGCCGCTTCCGTTTTGCTGCATTGGTTGTTGTAGGAGATAAAAATGGTCATGTCGGTTTCGGTACTGGTAAAGCTCAAGAGGTACCTGAAGCGATCAAAAAGGCTATTGATGATGCGAAGAAAAATCTAATTACAGTACCAATTAAAGATACGACGATTCCACACGAAATCACAGGACGTTTTGGCGCAGGCAGCATTCTTATGAAGCCAGCATCAGAAGGTACTGGAGTCATCGCTGGTGGTCCTGTACGTGCGGTCCTTGAGCTTGCAGGTGTCCATGACATCCTTTCTAAGTCTCTTGGTTCTAACACACCTATTAACATGGTGCGTGCTACAATCACTGGACTTAGCGAGCTTAAGCGCGCAGAAGACGTTGCACGACTTCGTGGGAAATCCGTAGAAGAACTGTAGGATAAGGAGGGAAATACAATGGCTAAAAAGTTAGAAATTACCCTCACGCGCAGTGTTATTGGTAGACCGCAAGATCAACGCTCTACTGTCAAGGCGCTAGGTCTTAATAAGATCCGTCAAACTGTCGTTCTTGAAGATAACCCAGCGATCCGAGGTATGGCTAATAAGGTGTCTCACCTTGTATCGATCAAAGAAGTATAATCATAGATAAGAATTAAGGAGGTGCTCGTATGAAACTGCATGAACTAAAAGCAGCTAAAGGCTCTCGTAAAGAACGTAACCGCGTTGGCCGTGGGATGGCTTCTGGTAATGGTAAAACTTCCGGTCGTGGTCACAAAGGTCAAGGTCAACGTTCTGGTAGTAAAACTCGCCCAGGTTTTGAAGGTGGTCAAATGCCACTATTCCAACGCCTGCCTAAGCGTGGTTTCACCAACGTTCACCGTAAGGAATTCGCGATTATCAACCTAGAAGCCCTAAACCGCTTTGAAGAAGGTACTGAGGTTACACCTGATCTATTGCTAGAGTCTGGTGTAGTAAGCAATCAGAAATCTGGAATCAAAGTTCTAGGTAAAGGTTCAATCGAGAAAAAACTTACAGTGAAAGCTCATAAGTTCTCTGCTTCCGCAAAAGAAGCGATTGAAGCAGCGGGCGGTCAAACTGAGGTGATTTAATGTTCCGGACAATCTCCAATTTTATGCGCGTGAGTGATATTCGACGGAAAATTATCTTCACTTTATTGATGCTCGTTGTTTTTCGCTTGGGAACATTTATCCCTGTTCCTTTCACGAACAGAGAGGCCATCAATTTTATGGATGAGCAGAATGCGTTCGGATTTCTGAACACATTCGGAGGCGGGGCATTGCAAAACTTCTCCATCTTCGCGATGGGAATCATGCCCTACATTACAGCCTCCATTATCATGCAATTATTGCAAATGGATGTTGTGCCCAAGTTTGCAGAATGGAAAAAGCAGGGTGAAGTTGGCCGTCGAAAATTAGCTCAGTTTACCCGCTATGGAACGATTGTTCTTGCTTTCATCCAGGCAATTGGGATGTCCATTGGTTTTAACGCTCTGGCAGGAGGTCAGTTGATCATAGATCCAGGCGTAACCAAATTCCTAGTCATTGCACTTGTGCTGACAGGCGGGACAGCCTTCCTCATGTGGCTTGGTGAGCAAATCACAGCACATGGAGTTGGAAATGGTATTTCCATCTTAATCTTCGCGGGAATTGTCGCTGCGATCCCAACCGGTGTTAACCAGTTGTACGATCAGTATATCTCCGGAGCAGGAGAGGAACTGTTCATCAATCTCGTTATCATCGCATTGATCGCTTTAGTTATCGTTGCGGTAGTTGTGGGTGTTATTTTCATCCAACAAGCCCTTCGTAAGATTCCAATTCAATATGCGAAGCGCTTAGTCAACCGTTCTCCAGTAGGTGGACATTCAACTCACCTACCATTGAAAGTCAATGCCGCAGGGGTAATCCCAGTCATCTTTGCGATATCCTTTATTATCGCACCAAGAACGATTGCTGGATTCTTTGAAAATAGCGAAGTAGCCTCTGTGATCCAATATATTTTTGATTATCAGAACTGGCCAGGAATGATTATCTATGTTGCGTTAATCATTGCCTTCACTTATTTCTATACATTTGTTCAGGTAAACCCGGAACAAATGGCAGAAAACTTGAAGAAGCAAGGCGGTTATATTCCGGGAATTCGTCCTGGTGCAAATACAGAAACGTATTTGACACGTGTAATGTACCGTTTAACGTTCGTAGGCTCCATCTTCCTAGCAGCTGTATCCATTCTTCCGATTGTACTAGGTTCAGTGGCGCAACTGCCACCGACTGTTCAGATCGGCGGAACAAGCTTACTCATCGTTGTCGGGGTTGCCCTTGAAATGATGAAACAGCTTGAAAGTCAGCTAGTGAAACGCCACTATGAAGGTTTTATTAAATAATTAGTGAGTATCTAATGAATAATGAGAGCGAGGGGAACACGTTGAATTTAATTCTGATGGGTCTCCCAGGTGCCGGCAAGGGCACTCAGGCGGAGAAGATAGTAGAAAAATATAACATCCCTCATATCTCAACTGGAGATATGTTCCGTTTAGCTATCAAAGAAGGAACAGAACTTGGCAAAGAAGCTAAATCTTATATGGACAAAGGTGAACTGGTTCCAGATGAAGTAACGATCGGAATTGTTCGCGAGCGTCTAAGCAAGCCAGATTGCGAAAAAGGATTTCTGCTTGATGGGTTCCCTAGAACGATCGCTCAGGCGGAAGCTCTTGAGAATCTGTTGAATGATATGGACGAATCATTAGATTATGTTCTTCATATCGACGTTCCACAAGACCAACTCGTCGAGCGTCTGACTGGACGACGCATCTGCCCGACATGCGGTGCCACGTATCACGTTGTATTCAATCCTCCGAAAGAGGAAGGCAAATGTGATCATGATGGTTCCGAATTGATTCAAAGGGAAGACGATCAGCCAGAAACCGTTAAAAAGCGTCTTGAGGTGAATGTAGAGCAAACACAGCCATTGCTTAATTTCTACCAAGACAAAGGATATCTAGTATCCTTTGAAGGTGATAAAGATATCAATGAAGTATTCAAGGATATTGACAAAAAGCTTGGAGACCTTAATTCATGATTATTTGTAAGACTCCACGGGAATTAGATATTATGCGGGAAGCCGGAAAAATTGTGGCTTTAACGCACCAAGAGTTGGAACGTAACATCCAACCAGGTATAACTACTGGAGAATTGGATAAGATTGCTGATAGATTCATACGCAGTATGGATGCAATCCCATCTTTTAAAGGTTATAATGGATTCCGTGGTAGTATTTGCACATCGGTTAATGAAGAGCTCGTCCATGGAATCCCGGGAGACCGGGTTTTGAATGACGGAGATATCATCAGCATCGATATCGGTGCCAAATACAAGGGTTATCATGGTGACTCGGCCTGGACATATCCAGTCGGCACTGTGAGTGAGGAAGCCATGGAATTGTTGAGAGTTACGGAAAAGTCGCTTTTCCAAGGACTTGATGAAGCAAAACCAGGTGAACGCCTTTCAAATATATCCCACGCCATTCAAAGCTACGTAGAATCGAAAGGCTTTTCGATTGTGCGTGAGTATGTGGGCCATGGAGTAGGTCAGGAACTGCATGAGGATCCTCAAATTCCTCATTATGGTCCTCCTAACAAAGGTCCGCGCTTGAAGCCTGGGATGGTGTTGGCAGTCGAGCCAATGGTTAACGCAGGGTCTCGCTACGTGAAGACACTGGCTGACCGTTGGACGGTAGTTACGAAAGATGGTAAAATGTGTGCGCATTTCGAACACACCGTCGCGATTACGGAAGAGGGTTACGAAATCTTAACTAAATCCTAAATGAAGGTGATCGTTTTTGAACGAATCTGAGTCGAGTCCACGAATAGGTCAAATTGTTCGTATCGTGCAGGGGCGTGAGGCAGGACAGTACGCGGTTGTAATCGATGTGCTGGATGGCCGCTTTGTGCTGCTTGCCGACGGAGAGAAACGTAAGTATGATCGACCAAAGAAAAAGAACTTGCAGCATATTGAGCTTATGGATTTCATCTCTCCGGAAGTCCAGAACAGCCTTCTAGAAACTGGTCGCGTCACAAATGGCAAACTCCGTTTTGCCGTGTCTAAATATGTCAATGAACTAGTGACTGATTTGAAGAAGGGAGATCAACTCGATGGCGAAAGACGATGTTATTGAAGTAGAAGGGACGATCGTTGAAACCTTACCGAACGCACAGTTTAAGGTAGAACTCGAGAACGGTCATACCGTTTTAGCTCATGTTTCTGGTAAAATTCGTATGCACTTCATCCGAATCTTGCCTGGAGACAAAGTAACGGTAGAACTTTCCCCTTATGATTTGACAAAAGGTCGTATAACGTACCGTTACAAATAAAACTCCGATATTAAAGGAGGTATGGACGATGAAGGTAAGACCTTCTGTAAAACCAATTTGCGAAAAATGCAAAGTCATCAAACGTAAAGGTAAAGTCATGGTTATCTGTGAAAACCCTAAGCATAAACAAAAACAAGGTTAATCTGAAGGAGGTGCACGTACCACATGGCACGTATAGCAGGTGTAGATATTCCTCGCGATAAGCGCGTGGCAATTTCACTAACGTATGTATTTGGAATCGGTAAATCCCTAGCTAAAGAAATCCTAGCAGAAGCTGGTGTTTCTGAAAATACTCGCGTTCGTGACCTAACAGAAGACGAATTGACTAAAATCCGTCAAGCTGTAGAAAATCACAACGTTGAAGGTGACCTTCGCCGTGAGAACTCTCTAAACATCAAACGTTTGATTGAGATCGGTTCTTACCGCGGAATCCGCCACCGTCGCGGACTTCCAGCTCGCGGACAGAAAACGAAAAACAATTCTCGTACACGTAAAGGCCCACGTCGTACAGTGGCTAATAAACGTAAATAATAGAAACGTAAAGGAGGTAAGCTAACTATATGGCACGTAAAGGAAACACTCGTAGTCGTAAGCGTCGCGTGAAAAAGAATATAGAGACTGGAATGGCTCACATTCGCTCTACATTCAACAACACCATCGTAACCATTACTGATGTTCAAGGTAACGTAATCAGCTGGAGCAGCGCTGGTGCTTTAGGATTCAAAGGATCCCGTAAGTCCACTCCTTTCGCTGCACAAATGGCTTCTGAGGCTGCAGCAAAAGATGCAATGGATAACGGTATGAAATCACTAGAGGTTACAGTAAAAGGCCCTGGTGCTGGTCGTGAAGCAGCGATCCGTTCACTACAAGCAGCAGGTCTTGAAATCACGGCAATCCGTGACGTAACTCCAGTACCACACAATGGTTGCCGTCCACCAAAACGTCGTCGCGTATAATAGTTCTGAATAGAATTTGTCACCCTGTCTATAATGGGTTATGATAGCTTTTATCACAGCACCGCACTAGACAGAATCATATGCAGTTGTCTTATTTTGGACTGCCTACCTGAGGAATTTCGGTTAGACCCATTGTCTAACCGGGGTTTCGACGTTTTGAAGGAGGGTTTTTTGTAAATGATCGAAATTGAAAAGCCAAAAATTGAGACGGTTGAGATCACCGATGAGTCCACTTTTGGTAAGTTCGTCGTAGAACCGCTTGAACGTGGGTATGGTACAACTCTAGGGAACTCCTTGCGTCGTATCCTATTATCCTCACTTCCTGGCGCTGCTGTAACATCTGTTCAAATCGACGGGGTACTTCACGAATTCTCAACTATTGATGGAGTCGTGGAGGACGTAACCACAGTCATTTTGAACCTAAAGAAACTAGCTTTGAAGATTTATTCTGAAGAAGAAAAGACTTTAGAGATTGATGTACAGGGTGAAGGAAAAGTAACTGCAGCTGACATTACGCACGATAGTGATGTGGAAGTTCTAAATCCAGATCTTCATATCGCTACACTAGACAGCACGGCTAGCCTTCGTATGCGTATTACAGCTGAACGAGGCCGAGGATATCGTCCGGCTGAAGGAAATAACCATGAAGATTTACCAATCGGCGTAATTCCAGTTGACTCTATTTTTACGCCTGTATCCCGTGTGACGTACCAAGTAGAGAATACAAGAATTGGTCAAACATCCAACTTCGATAAACTGACGTTAGACGTTTGGACTGACGGAAGTATTCGCCCTGAAGAGGCGATCTCTCTTGGAGCCAAAATCTATATGGAACACCTCAATATCTTTGTCGGCTTGACTGATGAAGCTCAAAAAGCTGAAATCATGGTTGAGAAAGAAGAGGACCAAAAAGAGAAGGTTCTTGAGATGACGATCGAAGAGCTTGACCTGTCTGTTCGTTCTTACAATTGCTTGAAACGCGCTGGGATTAATACAGTGCAGGAACTTGCGAACAAATCTGAAGAAGATATGATGAAGGTTCGTAACCTTGGTCGCAAGTCACTTGAAGAAGTGAAGCACAAATTGGATGAACTGGGATTAGGTTTACGAAAAGACGATTAATAAATAGATCACATCTAAGAGTTTCTGAAAGGGAGGGATAACGAATGGCTAGAAAACTAGGACGTACTACTGATCAGCGTATGGCGCTACTTCGTAACTTAGCGACAGACTTGATCATCCACGAACGTTTAGAAACAACAGAAGCTAAAGCGAAAGAGCTTCGTTCTGTTGTAGAGAAGATGATTACACTAGGTAAACGCGGCGATCTACATGCCCGTCGTCAAGCTGAGTCATTCCTTTACAACGCTAAAGCTGACGGTGAAGGAGAGCAAACAGCACTTCAAAAGCTATTCTCTGACATCGGCCCACGCTATGAGGACCGTCAAGGTGGTTACACTCGCGTGCTTAAGCTAGGCGAACGTCAAGGTGACGGAGCTAAAATGGCGATCATTGAACTAGTTTAATGAATACCATTAGTGTAAAAGGGCAGGACTGATCTCATCGTGAGGTTGAATCCAGCCCTTTTTTTATGGTTTAAAACGCAGCTTGTATCGTTTATCGATAGGAAAGATTTCCCGTTTCGAGAATCGTTAAAGCTATGTAGAATAATGAGAATGAAGATAGGAAATCTTGTCGTATTTCCTGGGAAATAGTCAGGTGAGCAGAGGGGGAAGGAGAATGGAACAGAGCCAAATCGAGTTTAGAAATGTTTCTTTTCGTTACCAGGAGAACATGCCTTGGGTCTTAAAGAATGTAAGCTTCACTATTGATGCGGATGAATGGGTAGCCATCATTGGTCATAACGGGTCTGGGAAATCTACCATTGCCAAGTTGATGAATGGTTTGTTGTTTCCTGAAGAAGGGGAAATTCTTGTCAATGGCAAAAAGGTAGAACCAGAAACGGTTTGGGGTGTTAGAAAACAAGTAGGGATGGTTTTCCAAAACCCGGATAATCAGTTTGTTGGGACGACGGTTCGTGATGATGTTGCCTTTGGTATGGAGAATCACGGTATGCCGCGAGAGTTGATGATCGAACGGATTCAGCAAAGCCTAGAGGCCGTTAAGATGTCAGAATATGAGCGTCATGAACCCCATCGCTTATCAGGCGGTCAAAAGCAGCGAGTTGCTATCGCAAGCGTTCTTGCCGTATCACCCAAATACATTATTTTAGATGAAGCAACAGCCATGTTAGACCCTAAAGGACGAAAAGAAATTATGAGGACGATCCGGGAAGTACAAGAACAACGGAATCTCTCTTTAATCACGATTACACACGACCTGAAGGAAGTGACCCAGGCAAGCCGGGTGCTTGTGATGAATCAGGGGGAGGTCTGGATGGAAGGCACTCCAAGGGATGTATTTTCCAAAAAGGATCAATTAATCGAAATTGGCTTAGATACTCCTTTCGTTAGCAAGCTTGCAGATCATTTACGGACTGCGAGTATGCATCTTTCACGTGAGCCACTCAATCACCAGGAGTTGTTGGAGGAACTATGGACATTACGTTCGAGAATGTAAGTTATGTGTACCAACCCAATAGTCCATTTGAGCATCGCGCATTGAATGATCTTTCTTTTTCCATTCAATCAGGATCGTTCGTAGCGATTATTGGCCATACCGGTTCTGGGAAGTCTACGTTGATCCAACATCTCAATGGGCTTTTGCAGCCGACAGATGGAAAAGTATCAATCGGGGAGTATCAGATGAAGGCCGGGGAAAAAAATAAAGATTTGAAAAAACTCCGAGAAAAAGTCGGTGTCGTTTTTCAATATCCTGAGCATCAGTTGTTTGAAGAAACGGTTGCCAAAGACATCGCTTTTGGGCCTCATAACTTTGGAGTAGAAGAAAAAGAGATTTCAAGAAGGACAAAAGAGGCGATTCAAGCCACGCATTTGCCGGAAGAACTGCTTGAGCGCTCTCCTTTTGATTTAAGTGGAGGGCAAATGAGAAGGGTCGCTATATCTGGTGTACTAGCTATGAACCCTGAAGTTCTTGTATTGGATGAACCCACAGCTGGGCTTGATCCAAATGGCCAAAGAGAAATCATGGATATGTTCCATCACCTTCATAAAACAAAGCAGCTTACGACGATTCTTGTGACGCACAGTATGGAGGATGCCCTCGCCTATGCGGACCACATTATCATTCTTAATCACGGTGAAGTATATCGAGAAGGTACACCGCTTGAGATCTTCAAACAACAAGAAGCACTTAAAGCTGTTCAGCTTGATGTACCAGAAGTCATTGAGTTTATATCGAAAGTAAACGAGGAATTTAACACGTCTATTGAATATAAGGGCCAGACGATAGCAGAGTTAGCAAAGGAATTGGCTCAAATGATGGAAGGGGGCCGCGATCATGAGTAGTTCAATGATTATCGGCCAGTTCATCCCTGGGGATTCAGTGGTACACCGCATGGATCCAAGGTCTAAAATCGCCATTATCTTTTTCTTTGTCGTGATCGTATTTTTTGCTAATTCTGTTATGAGTTATGGACTGCTCGCGTTATTTGCTATCGGCAGTGCGTTACTATCCAGAATTCCTTTTCCATACATTATGAAAGGCTTAAAGCCTGTATGGTTTTTAATCATTTTTACTTTCATTCTGCACTTGCTTGTCACAAGACAAGGAGAAGTAGTATTCAGCGTGTTTGGATGGGAGGTCTATGAAGAAGGTCTGATTCAGGGCGCTGCGATCTCTCTTCGCTTCTTCTTATTAATCCTGGTGACTTCCATGCTTACACTGACTACTACCCCAATAGAAATTACCGATGCCATTGAAGAATTGTTAGGTCCTTTGAAAAAGGTGCGCTTCCCTGTCCACGAGCTTGCCCTAATGATGTCGATATCCTTACGTTTTATTCCGACACTTATGCAGGAAACGGAAAAAATCTCTAAGGCTCAGGCTTCTAGAGGAGTAGATTTTCGTACAGGGTCTTTTAAAGACCGTATTAGAGCCGTTATCCCACTCTTAGTCCCTTTGTTCGTCAGTGCCTTTAAACGTGCTGAGGAGCTGGCTATGGCTATGGAGGCACGAGGCTATCAAGGTGGAGAAGGCCGAAGTAAGCTAAGAGAGCTTAGAATAGGCAAATTGGATATTTATCTCTATATCGTCTTTATTCTTTTAATTATCGGCCTGTTTTTGACTCGAAGCTAACGGGAGGAAAAAACCATGGAGCGTTTAAAAGCGATTATCCAGTACGATGGCACCAATTATGCTGGCTATCAAATACAGCCAAACGGGAATACGGTGCAGGCTGAGCTGGAAAAAGCACTATCCAAAATGCATAAGGGACGAAAAGTTAAAGTGACGGCATCGGGCAGAACCGATTCTGGTGTTCATGCGCTCGGACAAGTCATTCATTTTGATACCGATTTGAATATCCCCGTCGAAAATTGGAAGCGGGCACTTTCTTCAATGCTGCCTCAGGATATTTACATTTTATCTGTGGAGCAGGTAGGCCGAGATTTTCACGCCCGTTATGATGCAAAAGGGAAAGAATACCGCTACTTTATTTGGAACGACCAAGAACCGAATATTTTCAAAAGACACTATCGTTACCATATAAAAGCTGATTTAGATGTAGCGGCAATGCAGCAAGCGTGTAAGTATATTGAAGGAGAGCATGATTTCACTTCCTTCTGTTCGCCACGAACCGATATAAAGGGAGACAAAATCCGGTTGATTCATGAAGCTTCTGTTCAAAAAGAGGGAGAGGAGCTGGTCTTTGTATTCAGAGGCTCAGGGTTTTTATATAATATGGTTCGTATTTTAGTAGGAACCCTGGTAGAAGTTGGACGCCATGACAGAGACCCTGGTGAAATTCCTATGATCATTGAAGCTAAGGAACGTGAGGCTGCAGGAAAGACGGCGCCTCCTCAAGGGCTGTTTTTGCGGGAAGTTTTCTATGATGAGGATTGAATGCGTCGAGGAGAAGACATATCGGCGAAGAAGCAGTGGATATCAGCGAACATCGATATATATAAGCGATTGAGGGCCCTTTATCGGCGAATGCCGATATATATCAGCATTCGTTGATAAAAAAAGGATACCGTGCGTCGCTAGCCAGTCGCCTACCCCCTCGAGGTCTCAAGTCTATCGATTACGTGGAGGGAAAACACTTCATCTACATCGCTTGTCGGGGCTACCAAGGCGATTCCACAATTAATTTATAAAAAAACAACGATTCCTGGTGTACACCTCTTGACATCAGTGATTAGAGTGTTATATTATATTCTATGGCATTTTATTTCTATACCACGATTAGCCCCGGAAACTAATCGTATTTGAGATAAATATTCGTAACTAAAGATTTGTGAAACTAACAATTCAGGAGGGAAACCGACATGCGCACAACTTTCATGGCAAATGAAAACAACGTGGAACGTAAATGGTATGTTGTCGACGCTGCAGGACAGACACTTGGCCGTTTAGCAAGCGAAGTTGCTGCGATCCTTCGCGGTAAGAACAAACCGACATACACTCCACACGTAGATACTGGTGATCACGTTATCATCATTAACGCTGGTGAGATTCAACTAACAGGAAACAAGATCAACGATAAGGTCTATTATCGTCACTCAAACCACCCTGGTGGCTTGAAATCCCGTACGGCAAACGAAATGCGTAATAAATACCCTGAGCAAATGCTAGAACTTGCTGTAAAAGGTATGCTTCCAAAAGGAAGTCTTGGACGTAAAATGGGCAAAAAACTTCATGTTTACGCTGGCTCTGAACACAAACATGAAGCACAACAACCAGAAGTTTACGAACTTCGCGGATAATAAAAGGAGGTAATCAAGAGTGGCACAAGTACAATACACTGGTACTGGACGTCGTAAGAGCTCTACAGCTCGTGTACGCCTAGTCCCTGGAACTGGTCGTGTAGTAGTTAATAAACGTGATGCTGAAGATTTCTTCCCATATGAAACTCTTCGCATGATTTTGAAACAGCCTCTAGCTGTTACAGAAACTGAAGGAAGCTATGACGTGTACGTAAACGTTCATGGTGGAGGTTTCACTGGACAAGCGGGTGCAATCCGTCACGGAATCGCTCGTGCACTATTAGAAGCAGATCCTGAATACCGCACAACACTTAAGCGTGCAGGTCTTCTAACTCGTGACGCACGTATGAAAGAGCGTAAGAAATACGGTCTTAAAGGTGCTCGTCGTGCACCACAATTCTCCAAGCGTTAAGATATCAACGTTTCAAAGGCTCTCAACCAATTTGGTTGGGGGCTTTTTTGTGCTCTGCTACTTCCAAATAAAGTCACCTCAGGTCATCCAGATTCTGGATGACCTGAGGGAGGGCATGGTCTAAGTGGTCAACGAATCATATTTCTTGTTCTTGTCCCATATAGTGAGATAGAGAGTACAAGGGAGTGTGGGGATGGATGATTCGTCGTATGAAAACATTCGTGTGGTTAGCGGGAATAGTAGCTCTCGTTTGGCTTGTATCATATCCCATCCAGGAGGCCAAAGATGCCTGGACGGTTTGGTCATCACCGCTTTCAGGAAAGGTTATCGTTATAGATCCTGGTCATGGAGGCCCGGATGGCGGAGCGGAAGGGTCGGATGGAACACAAGAGAAAGAAATCACTTTGCAGATGAGTGAATACCTAAGAGACTATCTTCAAGAAGCGGGAGCCCTTGTATATTTAACGAGGTATGAAGATACAGATTTATCTTCTGAGGGTGCAGGCAGTTTGTCCAGAAGGAAATCTGAAGATATTAGAAACCGTGTCCAATATATCGATGAAAAGGAAGCTGACTTCTACTTAAGTATCCATTTAAATGCGATTCCATCTTCGAAATGGAGAGGTGCTCAAACATTTTATAACCCCAATATGGATGAAAGCGAATATTTGGCTAAGTTTATTCAATCTGAAATAAAAACTAACCTTGAGAATACGACAAGAGAAGCTCTTGGATTATCAAATATTTACCTACTACGGAACGTGAAAGTTCCCGGCGCTTTAGTTGAGGCGGGGTTTTTGTCCAATCCTGAAGAACGTGAATTGTTGAAGTCGGATGATTATCAGCGTAAGATGGCCGCATCCATTTATCAGGGTGTCTTACGTTACGTGACTGAACGTGAATATCCTTCCAGCGATTGATTGAAGCAAATCACTTAGAAAGCGTTTCATGTATGTTATACTAGCACTACTGAAACATTTCTAAGGATGGTGAAACGGTTTGCTAACACAAGAGAAAGTACTTGAAATCCTAAACTCAATCGAAGATCCGTTTTTACATAAAACGTTGGAAGAAACCGGTGGGGTTGAAGAGATAAAGATTAAAGAAGAGAAAAACCATGTAAGTGTGAAGATATTAATTGCGAAAACCAACACGGCTGAACAAATGGAGCTTCAGCAAACGATTGTTAATGCCCTGAAGAGCGGCGGTGCGGCTACGGTCGGTCTCCGTTTTGATCAATTACCAGATGAGGTTCTCAACAAATTCCAGCCAGAAGCAGAGAAGCAACAAGAAGCTTCATTGCTGGATGGCGGTGCAGATACAAAATTCATCTCTATTGCCAGTGGTAAAGGTGGCGTAGGCAAATCAACAGTTACCGTTAATTTAGCGGTTGCTCTGACTCGTTTAGGAAAAAAAGTTGGAATCATCGATGCTGATATCTACGGATTCAGTGTACCGGATATGATGGGAGTCGAGGAACGTCCTGTTGTTCGTGGTGAAAAGATCATCCCAGTTGAACGCTTCGGTGTGAAATTAGTGTCCATGGGCTTTTTCGTCGAGGATAATTCTCCGATTATTTGGCGTGGGCCTATGTTAGGGAAAATGCTGACAAGCTTCTTTAAGGAAGTTGAATGGGGAGATCTTGATTATTTACTTCTTGATCTGCCGCCAGGAACGGGAGATGTGGCTCTTGATGTCCACTCTATGCTTCCGTCCTCGAAGGAAATTATCGTTACAACTCCACACCCGACAGCGGCATTCGTAGCTGCCCGTGCAGGTCAAATGGCCCTGAAAACAGACCACGAAATTCTTGGAGTCGTAGAAAACATGGCTTACTTTGAAAGTAAAGAAACAGGGAACAAAGAATTCGTCTTCGGTCGTGGAGGCGGTGTGAAGTTGGCTGAACAGCTGCAGACAGATGTATTAGGGCACATTCCTTTGCAGCAACCTTATGAAGAAGAGGATGTATTTGCTCCATCTGTATATCAGGCTGATCATCCGACAGGGGTCATCTATAGGAATATGGCTGCAAAGATTATTTCCAAATATTAAATAAAAAATCACGCTTTCCCATAACGGGATCGCGTGATTTTTTATTAAGATTGTCCGCTTTGGCCTTCGCCTTGTCCGCCGCCAGATTCGCCGGATTGCTGGCCTCCGCCTTGACCGCCCTGTCCGTCTTGACCACCTTGTTGCCCTTCGCCGCTTTTCATTTTTTCAGCAGCTTTTAACAAGGTTTCGCTCATCTTGGCTTGGAATACAGGACTGTTTACTGTTTCTTCGATCGTTTTTTCGAGGTGAGCACGGAACTTCTGGCCTTCCATTACGGTAACCATTTGTTCCATCATTTCTGGGTTTTTGTATAAATCAATCATCAGCTTCTGATATTCAGCATCTTTCATAAGTCCTTTTGTTAAGTCTTTTTGTTGATCTTTAAGGACTGTGCTGAAATCTTGGACGAATTTAGGATCAGAAAACAGTTTGGTCCAGAATTCTTTTCCTTTTTCTGAAACTAATGTGTCACTAACGGCTTGAGATACAACTTCCGATTCGAGGGCCATCGATTGCTGCATCTTTTCATCAGACAGAACTTCCGTAATGGCCTTTTTCCCGTCATCAGTTTTCAAAATATCGACAATCATTTTCTTTGTTGTATCGTAGTCCGCCTGTTCACTTGCTCCCGCGTTGCCGCCACAGGCAGCTAGGAAAACAAGAAGGAAGACAGGACACAACAATCGGAGTATGGACATCTTGCATGTCCCCTTTCTTTAGTTCTCCTTATCTTTACTATCTGCTATTCGACAAATTTTATACGATATGAGGAAAAATGAAGCGCTTCATGATAAAATACGATGGTGAAGTCTTTGTAATAGGGGGAACATGCGTGAATAGTCGCAAATGGGTGAGGCTGTTTTTAACGACGCTGTTGCTTGGCGGAGTATTAACACTCGTGACCAGTTTTATATTTAAAAAAGAAGCATACGTGGATGTGCTTCAACCTTTTCAGTTCATTGAACTAATTGGATTGTTGTTATTTTTTACGGGATTCGGTTTTATATTCAGTATCATAAGTCAAATGGGCTTTTTTGCATATTTGACAGTTAATCAATTTGGAAAAGGTGTTTTCCGTTCGTTATGGACGCCTGTTCAGTTGTTCTTAGTTGCTTTTACATTATTCGATCTGGTTTACTTCAGATATCAAGCTGCTGAAGAGGCATCCTTATGGCCTTTTTTGATCACAGCTCTGTGTTTGCTTGCTCTATCCTTGATTGTGGCGTGGGTCAAAGCAAAAGAAACAAATAAAACCGCGTTTATTCCTGCTTTATTTTTTATGGTTGTCGTCACAACAGTGGAGTGGGTGCCAGCACTGAGAGCAGGTGGGAATGATTACATTTGGCTAATGATTATTTCTTTGTTTGCGTGTAACACCTATCAATTGTTACTCTTGCATCGATTGACGAATGAACAGAAAAAAACTGCATAAAATAACAAAAGCCACTGCGAGTTCTTCGCAGTGGCTTTCATTAATTAATTTGAGTTGTTTTTGATTCACTGCCACTGACTAATTCCGTAATGCTTACCAACTTTAATCCTTTTTGTTTTAAACCTGGAAGTATGACTTCAAGTGCTTTAGGGGTCTGCTTCACTGAATCTGAAGCGTGAAGAAGGATGATATCACCTTTTGACCCCTTATTTAATACTTGGTCTATAATCTCGTTTGTGCCAGGGTTTTCCCAGTCACGGGGATTCACACTCCATTGGACAGCCTGCATTCCCTCCTTTTCAATCAGCTTCAAGACCTCCGTATCCATGTGGCCGTGAGGTGGGCGTATCCACTTCACATCCTTATATCCCAATTTATCAAACGCTTCTCTTGCTTGTCTTAAATCGGCAGCCACTTGCTCGGGTTTCAGTTCAAGATAACTCTCATACCCATAACCCATCATGCCTATCTCATGTTTACCTTCTTGAATTTCATTCATTATATCAGGGTGTCGTTCCGCCCACTCCCCACTGACAAAAAAAGTAGCTTGTGTCTTATGAGTTTCCAGTTGTTTCAGGATTTCGTGGACCTTGTCGTTTCCCCAGCTAATGTTAAAGGTTAGCGCCACAAGGGATTGATCCTTACTGCCTTGACTCAGGGCCTTGGGTTCACCATTATTCGAAAAAACAGGAAGTTGACTCCACTGACCAATCCAGAGCATAACAGCACAGAACAAAGCCAGTATTACGACGATTCCATACTTTTTTAAACGATTAGCTTTCCACGTGTAAAAAGTCAATCCCTTCACTTCCCTTCTTACCAATATGTTCTATACATATGAAAAAACGGACAACCTATGCTAAAAATACTGAAAATAGGGTAAAAATATAAAGAGTTGCTAATCAGGGAGGTTCTGGTGATGTACGGAATAATGATTAATGAGCAAGAGAGACGCGAAGTCGAGTATTTGCTAAAAAGAGAAATGGAAGAGATTATGTTTGATTTGGGTGATCATAGAATTGATCAAAATTTGAAGAATGCAATGGAAGACCGATATGAAGTTCTGTTCCAAATTTTCCGTAGGTTTGCCAATCGTGATGAAATACTTCAATATCTGCCACGTAAGAAAAAACAAAACTAAACCAGATGAACAAAAACCCCGGTTGTTTTCCGGGGTCTTTGTTTGGTGTCAAAAGGATATGGAAGACTTTTTGATAAAAGATAAGAAAAATTGATAGAAAGTATTGCAATTCGCTTTTGTTCTATGCTATATTATTAATCGTTGTCGGGAAAGACGAGCGCACATCAGCAAGTCATAAAGTACCGAGAAAAAAATCATGAAAAAAGTTATTGACAGCAATAACAAACCATGATAAATTAGTAAGCGTCGCTTTAAAAGAGAAGCGGCAAAGCCGAGAACGGCTCACAAAAAATCATGAAAAAGTTGTTGACTTAAACGACTAACCATGATATATTAATTAAGTCGCTGTTTTGAGCGGCGAACAAAACATTTGATCTTTGAAAACTGAACGAATCAACCAGTACGTCAATTATTTCTTCTTATTTAAAGAAGAAAAGCAACAAGCACATTCGGTGTGCAAATGAGCAAGTCAAACTTTACTTTTTATGGAGAGTTTGATCCTGGCTCAGGACGAACGCTGGCGGCGTGCCTAATACATGCAAGTCGAGCGCGGGAAGCGAGCTGATCCCCTTCGGGGGTGACGCTCGTGGAACGAGCGGCGGACGGGTGAGTAACACGTGGGCAACCTGCCTGTAAGACCGGAATAACCCCGGGAAACCGGGGCTAATGCCGGGTAACACTTTCTTCCGCATGGAGGAGAGTTGAAAGATGGCTTTTAGCTATCACTTACAGATGGGCCCGCGGCGCATTAGCTAGTTGGTGAGGTAAAGGCTCACCAAGGCGACGATGCGTAGCCGACCTGAGAGGGTGATCGGCCACACTGGGACTGAGACACGGCCCAGACTCCTACGGGAGGCAGCAGTAGGGAATCTTCCGCAATGGACGAAAGTCTGACGGAGCAACGCCGCGTGAACGATGAAGGTCTTCGGATCGTAAAGTTCTGTTGTTAGGGAAGAACAAGTACCGTGCGAATAGAGCGGTACCTTGACGGTACCTAACGAGGAAGCCCCGGCTAACTACGTGCCAGCAGCCGCGGTAATACGTAGGGGGCAAGCGTTGTCCGGAATTATTGGGCGTAAAGCGCGCGCAGGCGGTTTCTTAAGTCTGATGTGAAAGCCCACGGCTCAACCGTGGAGGGTCATTGGAAACTGGGGAACTTGAGGACAGAAGAGGAGAGTGGAATTCCACGTGTAGCGGTGAAATGCGTAGATATGTGGAGGAACACCAGTGGCGAAGGCGACTCTCTGGTCTGTCTCTGACGCTGAGGTGCGAAAGCGTGGGTAGCAAACAGGATTAGATACCCTGGTAGTCCACGCCGTAAACGATGAGTGCTAGGTGTTAGGGGGCTTCCACCCCTTAGTGCTGAAGTTAACGCATTAAGCACTCCGCCTGGGGAGTACGGCCGCAAGGCTGAAACTCAAAGGAATTGACGGGGGCCCGCACAAGCGGTGGAGCATGTGGTTTAATTCGAAGCAACGCGAAGAACCTTACCAGGTCTTGACATCCTTGGACCTCCCTAGAGATAGGGATTTCCCTTCGGGGACCAAGTGACAGGTGGTGCATGGTTGTCGTCAGCTCGTGTCGTGAGATGTTGGGTTAAGTCCCGCAACGAGCGCAACCCCTAATCTTAGTTGCCAGCATTCAGTTGGGCACTCTAAGGTGACTGCCGGTGACAAACCGGAGGAAGGCGGGGATGACGTCAAATCATCATGCCCCTTATGACCTGGGCTACACACGTGCTACAATGGATGGTACAAAGGGCAGCGAAGCCGCGAGGTGTAGCAAATCCCATAAAACCATTCTCAGTTCGGATTGCAGGCTGCAACTCGCCTGCATGAAGCCGGAATCGCTAGTAATCGCGGATCAGCATGCCGCGGTGAATACGTTCCCGGGCCTTGTACACACCGCCCGTCACACCACGAGAGTTGGCAACACCCGAAGTCGGTGAGGTAACCATTTGGAGCCAGCCGCCGAAGGTGGGGCCAATGATTGGGGTGAAGTCGTAACAAGGTAGCCGTATCGGAAGGTGCGGCTGGATCACCTCCTTTCTAAGGATAGAAACGGAAACGTACATGGTTGGTTGTTCAGTTTTGAGAGATCAAAGCTATGAAAATATGTTTTGCCTTTCATTGAATGGGCCTGTAGCTCAGTTGGTCAGAGCGCACGCCTGATAAGCGTGAGGTCGGTGGTTCAAGTCCACTCAGGCCCACCATTCAAAACGGGGCCTTAGCTCAGCTGGGAGAGCGCCTGCTTTGCACGCAGGAGGTCAGCGGTTCGATCCCGCTAGGCTCCACCATTTAAATGATTATTTAAACACAAAACTTATTTTGTGTTTTATATTCAACCCTAATAATGGGATGAACCTTGAAAACTGGATAAGACATGATCAGGCATTATCTTTCGATAATCCTGATGATGACAAGACATCAAACATCAATTGAAACAACGTCTTTTCACAAGATAGTTAAGTGAATAAGGGCGCACGGTGGATGCCTTGGTACTAGGAGCCGATGAAGGACGGGACTAACACCGAAATGCTTCGACGAGCCGTAAGTAGGCTTTGACTCGGAGATTTCCGAATGGGGAAACCCACTGTTCGTAATGGAACAGTGTCCTATACTGAATCCATAGGTATAGGACGGCACACCCGGGGAACTGAAACATCTCAGTACCCGGAGGAAGAGAAAGCAAACGCGATTTCCCAAGTAGCGGCGAGCGAAACGGAAACAGCCCAAACCAGAGAGCTTGCTCTCTGGGGTTGTAGGACACTCCATTGGAGTTACCAAGAAGGAAGGTAGACGAATCGAGCTGGAAAGCTCAGCCATAGAGGGTAACAGCCCTGTAGTCAAAACCTTCCTTCCTCCGGAGTGGATCCTGAGTACGGCGGAACACGAGGAATTCCGTCGGAATCCGGGAGGACCATCTCCCAAGGCTAAATACTCCCTAGTAACCGATAGTGAACCAGTACCGTGAGGGAAAGGTGAAAAGCACCCCGGAAGGGGAGTGAAAGAGAACCTGAAACCGTGTGCCTACAAGTAGTCGGAGCCCGTTTATGGGTGACGGCGTGCCTTTTGTAGAATGAACCGGCGAGTTACGACCGTATGCGAGGTTAAGCCGCAGAAGCGGAGCCGCAGCGAAAGCGAGTCTGAATAGGGCGAGTGAGTATGCGGTCGTAGACCCGAAACCGTGTGATCTACCCATGTCCAGGATGAAGGTCAGGTAACACTGACTGGAGGTCCGAACCCACGTAAGTTGAAAATTACGGGGATGAGGTGTGGGTAGGGGTGAAATGCCAATCGAACACGGAGATAGCTGGTTCTCTCCGAAATAGCTTTAGGGCTAGCCTCAGGATAGAAAGTCATGGAGGTAGAGCACTGATTGGACGAGGGGCCCCTATCGGGTTACCGAATTCAGTCAAACTCCGAATGCCATCGACTTTGTCCTGGGAGTCAGACCGTGGGTGATAAGGTTCATGGTCGAAAGGGAAACAGCCCAGACCGCCAGCTAAGGTCCCCAAGTGTGTGTTAAGTGGAAAAGGATGTGGAGTTGCTTAGACAACCAGGATGTTGGCTTAGAAGCAGCCATCATTGAAAGAGTGCGTAATAGCTCACTGGTCGAGTGACTCTGCGCCGAAAATGTACCGGGGCTAAACACACCACCGAAGCTGCGGATTGATCTTACGATCAGTGGTAGGAGAGCGTTCTAAGGGCCGTGAAGTCAGACCGTAAGGACTGGTGGAGCGCTTAGAAGTGAGAATGCCGGTATGAGTAGCGAAAAAAGAGTGAGAATCTCTTTCACCGAAAGTCTAAGGTTTCCTGAGGAAGGCTCGTCCTCTCAGGGTTAGTCGGGACCTAAGCCGAGGCCGAAAGGCGTAGGCGATGGACAACAGGTTGATATTCCTGTACCACCTCCTTTCCGTTTGAACGACGGGGGGACGCAGGAGGATAAGGAGAGCGCGCCATTGGATGAGCGCGTCCAAGCAGTGAGACGGTCGGATAGGCAAATCCGTCCGGCAACGTCAAGCTGTGATGGGGAGGGAACTAAAGTACCGAAGCTCCTGAGTTCACACTGCCAAGAAAATCCTCTAGTGAGGAAAGAGGTGCCCGTACCGCAAACCAACACAGGTAGACGAGGAGAGGATCCTAAGGTGAGCGGGAGAACTCTCGTTAAGGAACTCGGCAAAATGACCCCGTAACTTCGGGAGAAGGGGTGCTCCTCTGCCGAGGAGCCGCAGTGAAAAGGCCCAAGCGACTGTTTACCAAAAACACAGGTCTCTGCGAAGCCGTAAGGCGAAGTATAGGGGCTGACACCTGCCCGGTGCTGGAAGGTTAAGGGGATGCGTTAGCGCAAGCGAAGCGTTGAACCGAAGCCCCAGTAAACGGCGGCCGTAACTATAACGGTCCTAAGGTAGCGAAATTCCTTGTCGGGTAAGTTCCGACCCGCACGAAAGGTGCAACGACTTGGGCACTGTCTCAACGAGAGACCCGGTGAAATTATACTATGTGTGAAGATGCACATTACCCGCGACAGGACGGAAAGACCCCGTGGAGCTTTACTGTAGCCTGATATTGAATGTTGGTACAGCTTGTACAGGATAGGTAGGAGCCTTGGAAGCCGGAGCGCTAGCTTCGGTGGAGGCGCTGGTGGGATACTACCCTGGCTGTACGGACATTCTAACCCAGGACCGTGATCCGGTCCGGAGACAGTGTCAGGTGGGCAGTTTGACTGGGGCGGTCGCCTCCCAAAAGGTAACGGAGGCGCCCAAAGGTTCCCTCAGAATGGTTGGAAATCATTCGCAGAGTGTAAAGGCACAAGGGAGCTTGACTGCGAGACCTACAAGTCGAGCAGGGACGAAAGTCGGGCTTAGTGATCCGGCGGTTCCGCATGGAAGGGCCGTCGCTCAACGGATAAAAGCTACCCCGGGGATAACAGGCTTATCTCCCCCAAGAGTCCACATCGACGGGGAGGTTTGGCACCTCGATGTCGGCTCATCGCATCCTGGGGCTGTAGTCGGTCCCAAGGGTTGGGCTGTTCGCCCATTAAAGCGGTACGCGAGCTGGGTTCAGAACGTCGTGAGACAGTTCGGTCCCTATCCGTCGTGGGCGTTGGAAATTTGAAAGGAGCTGTCCTTAGTACGAGAGGACCGGGATGGACACACCGCTGGTGTACCAGTTGTTCCGCCAGGAGCACAGCTGGGTAGCTACGTGTGGTCGGGATAAGTGCTGAAAGCATCTAAGCATGAAGCCCTCCTTGAGATGAGATTTCCCTTACCTATAAGGTAATAAGATCCCTCAGAGACGATGAGGTTGATAGGTCCGAGGTGGAAGCGTGGTGACACGTGCAGCTGACGGATACTAATTGATCGACGACTTATCTATCTACCATGAAAGACCGTTTCCGATGTTTGTGATTCTTATCCAGTTTTGAGGGTTCACCTCAAACTTTATATGATGTGGTGGTGAAGGCGAAGAGGTCACACCTGTTCCCATGCCGAACACAGCAGTTAAGCTCTTCAGCGCCGATGGTAGTCGGGTCGATCCCCGTGAGAGTAGGACGCCGCCACGTCATTCTTATCTTTATGCTTTTCATTATTCCAACGTAGCTCAGTGGTAGAGCAATCGGCTGTTAACCGATCGGTCGTAGGTTCGAATCCTACCGTTGGAGCCACTTGCTTCCATAGCTCAGTGGTAGAGCACTTCCATGGTAAGGAAGGGGTCGCCGGTTCAAATCCGGCTGGAAGCTCTGAGAAGAACGCTAGGCCCGTTGGTCAAGTGGTTAAGACACCGCCCTTTCACGGCGGTAACACGGGTTCGAATCCCGTACGGGTCACCAACAATATGGAGGATTAGCTCAGCTGGGAGAGCACTTGCCTTACAAGCAAGGGGTCGCAGGTTCGATCCCTGCATCCTCCACCATTTAACTTTATAGTTAGCCGGCCTAGCTCAACTGGCAGAGCAACTGATTTGTAATCAGTAGGTTGGGGGTTCAAGTCCTCTGGCCGGCACCACTAAGAGTTTTTATACTTTTAAATCGTGGAGGGATAGCGAAGTTGGCCAAACGCGGCGGACTGTAAATCCGCTCCCATCGGGTTCGTAGGTTCGAGTCCTACTCCCTCCACCATTTATTAAATTTGCTGGCATTCATTTGATCAGCTTATTTTTATGAAAAAACATTGGTTATTTAGAGTATAATTTCTGATACAGAGTCTATACTATGTTTGTAACTGTTGGGCCATAGCCAAGCGGTAAGGCAACGGTTTTTGGTACCGTCATGCGCTGGTTCGAATCCAGCTGGCCCAGCCATTTTTTAATTTGGTTTACGATGTTCAAAGTCGATTAACCAATCACGAACATGGGTACATAGATTAGATGTAATCGGAAAGAATTTAGTTTTTTAACATGAGCCATTAGCTCAGTTGGTAGAGCATCTGACTTTTAATCAGAGGGTCGAAGGTTCGAATCCTTCATGGCTCATTTCTATTAATTTGGTATTTTAGGGTATTGATATAAATTTTTGAAAGAATAAGCAAGATTAAGCGGGAGTAGTTCAGTGGTAGAACACCACCTTGCCAAGGTGGGGGTCGCGGGTTCGAATCCCGTCTCCCGCTCCATACGGGGCCTTAGCTCAGCTGGGAGAGCGCCTGCTTTGCACGCAGGAGGTCAGCGGTTCGATCCCGCTAGGCTCCACCATACTTAATTTCCATTACTAGCTTTAACTTCAATAACCGACGATAAAACTGACATCATATTGGTGTCAGTTTTTTTATGTGCAAGAAATTATAAAATTCTGTTATGTGATTTTGTCCTGATTATTTAACCTGTGTCATTGGATAAGGTACATAGAGTTTGTAAAAATGCAATATTATAGGCGTTTACATGGCAGAATACGTATATATATACACTTTCTTGTCCAGTTGAGTCATTCCTGTAAAAACGGATACAATTAAAGTATTGATTAAAGGAGGAGACTTGAATGAATAAACAACTTTCTGTAATAGGTGTTCCTATGGATTTAGGTCAAATGCGCAGAGGGGTCGATATGGGGCCAAGTGCCATCCGCTACGCCGGTATGATTGAGCGATTATCTCAATTGAAATATGACATTGAAGATTTAGGTGATATTGAAATCCCGCGTCCCGCTCAAGAAGCCAATCCTAAACAGGATAATCTGCGTAACTTAAATGAGATTGCTGAAGGTACTGAGCGTTTAGCTGAGAAGGTTGATCAGGTGGTAGAAGGCGGACGCTTTCCTCTTGTGCTGGGCGGTGACCATAGTATCGCGATGGGTACACTAGCAGGAATTTCTAAGCATTATGATAATCTAGGGGTTATCTGGTACGATGCACACGGCGATTTAAACACAGGAGATAGTTCTCCTTCCGGAAATATTCATGGTATGCCTCTAGCTGTTAGTTTAGGAATCGGTCATGAAAAGCTTACGAACATCTACGGCCATGAACCTAAAATCAAACCTGAAAACGTCATCATTATTGGTGCGCGTTCATTAGACGAGGGTGAACGTGTGTTGATTAAGGAAAAAGGAATTAAAGTGTACACAATGCATGAGGTTGACCGTATGGGGATGACTAAAGTGATGGAAGAAGCAGTCGATTACTTGAAAGACCGTACGGATGGTGTACATTTGAGTCTTGATTTAGATGGATTGGATCCTAATGAAGCGCCAGGGGTGGGAACTCCAGTACTTGGTGGATTAAGCTACCGTGAAAGTCACCTGGCAATGGAAATGTTGTTCCAATCTGAAATGATTACATCAGCGGAATTCGTAGAGGTTAACCCTATTCTTGACGAAAAAAATAAGACCGCTACATTAGCAGTCGGTTTGATGGGATCTCTTTTTGGAGAAAGCTTAAAATAATCTATCTAATTATCTTAGCAGTAACTTGCCTCTCTATAGGCAGGTTGCTGTCTTTTTTGTTTTAATCCTTCATATTCGTTCATTAAATGATCAAGGCGAATACTCATTCTCAATACCTCAGGAGAAGTCAGCGGATGTACGCGAGCCACACGATTCATCTCAGAACGACAATGTTCGATTTCCTTAACCAAAATAACTTCTCGCTTCATGTTTGTAATTCCTCCAATGCAATTTTTTACATCTACTCTCTTATATCCGATAATAAAAAGAGTTAAACTTATATTAGTAATTAAAAATATATATTTTTATGAAACCTAGGGGTGGGGTCATCCGTAAAGGATATCGACCGCAACAATAGCGGAGGTATAGCAGATGGAAACCATGATTAAACAGAAAATTAAAGAAGTAAAAAAAGGTGACCAATCAGCATTTGAAGACATTGTATCTTTTTATCAGAATAAAGTTTATCACATCTGTTTTCGTATGATTGGGAACGCTTATGAAGCGGAAGATCTTGCACAAGAGGCCTTTATTAGAGCTTATACGAACATTCACACGTTTGATAATCGCAGGAAATTTTCTACGTGGCTTTATCGAATTGCCACTAATTTGACGATCGATAGGATACGTAAAAAAAAGCCGGATTATCATCTCGATGCAGAAGTGAAAGGGACAGACGGATTGGATATGTATTCTCAACTGGCTGCTGATCAGGCATTGCCCGAGGAGGAAGTAGAAAGTCTGGAACTTCAAACTTATATTCATCGAGAAATTTTAGCCTTGCCGCCTAAGTATCGAAGTGTTATAGTGCTGAGATATTTAGATGAATTGGCTCTACAGGAAATTGCTGAAGTCCTAGATATTCCAGTAGGAACAGTAAAAACCAGAGTGCATCGAGGCAGGGAAGCTTTACGCAAAAGGCTTCGACACGTGTAAAGGAGTTGAGAGGGAATTATGAAATGCAATAAAGAAGCTGTTGCACTCATGCATAAATACATGGATGGTGATCTAAATAAAGAAGAAGAGAGACGACTGCGTGAACATTTACAAGTTTGTCCATCCTGCCAGAATCATTTTCATGAACTGAAAAAAACGACAACATTAATTAAAAACACAGGCCCTGTATCTGCCCCGAACAATTTTACGGCTAATGTAATGGCTAATCTTCCTAAAGAGAAAAAGAAGAAGAATTACGCCCGCCTATTTCAGAAGCACCCGATTTTAACCGCTGCCGCTGTCTTTTTTATTTTAATGTTCAGCAGTGTGTTAACCGCATGGAATCAAGATCATCAAGTTACGGTTTCAAAGCAAGAGAATTTAGAAATCAGAGACAATACGGTCATTGTTCCTGAAGGTGTTACGGTTAAAGGCGATCTTGTCGTCCGAAATGGTGATTTGAGAATTGAAGGAAAGATTGATGGGGATGTGACCATTATTAATGGTGATATTCTGGACGAGGAAAATCAGAACATGAACCAAGGGCTGGATTCTTCCAACCTTCGCGCTTATACAGGTGAATTGACGGAAGTTAACCAGGTCTTCGAGTGGATGTGGTACCATACGAAAAATGTGGTCAGTGATATATTTTCCGTTGATTCAAATTAGGATCTAATTCATTAAATAATGACCGGGGTGGTTTCACCATCCTGGTTTTTTATGTAGGAGAGAATATTCTTTTTCTTTATACTCTCAGGTGAAGGTCGTCAATTCTACGCTTTGTTAAGGAAAAGGGGCAATAAGTTATCGCTCCTTAGAATTCTTTTGGGAAAAGAGGCGCATGTTCCGCTTTTCTTCTAAAGATATCTTCTCATATTCGAAGACATTCGAAATGTGATATAATAGTACAGGTCAAAAATTTTCTAAAAATAGCTTTATTTCTTAATAAAAGGAAGTGTAGGCATGCTTGATGGGGGATTTGATGTATTAGATTATTTCTTAATAGCTGTTGATATCGCCCTTGTCTGGTTTGTTGTATATAAATTAATCATGCTGATCCAAGGAACAAAAGCGGTCCAATTGTTAAAAGGGATCTTCGTTGTCCTGGGAATATGGTTATTGAGTAATTTATTTGGACTGACCACATTACGGTGGCTGATGTCACAGGCGATCACATGGGGTTTTCTTGCCATTATCATCCTGTTCCAGCCAGAGCTAAGACGAGCATTGGAACAGCTTGGACGGGGAAGTTTCTTCAGCAGGAATACATCTGAAGAAGAAGATACAGAGAAGTCCATTCAGGCCATTATTAAATCCTGTCATTATATGGCCAAGCGTCGAATTGGTGCTTTGATAACGATTGAGCGAGACACAGGTATGGGAGACTATGTGGAAACGGGAATAAGAGTCGGTGGACATCTTTCAAGTGAACTGCTGACCAATATCTTTATACCGAATACACCGCTGCACGACGGCGCTGTTATACTTAAAGATGACGAAATCGTAGCTGCGGCTTGTTACCTGCCTTTATCAGAAAGCCCCTTTATTTCCAAAGAGCTGGGCACAAGGCACCGGGCAGCGATGGGAATTAGTGAAGTAACGGACGCGCTGACCATCGTCGTTTCAGAAGAAACCGGAGCGATTTCTTGCACGAAAAACGGTGAATTACATCGCGATATCGATCAAGAAAAGCTGGAAGAGATTCTGCGAACTGAACTAGATTACTCCGCCCCTGCGGTAAAATCCTGGAACTGGAGGGGGAAAAAGAATGGATAACTGGTTTAAAAGCGTTTGGTTCATCCGTATCATTTCCTTGATTCTTGCAGGATTATTATGGGTGACGGTGAACGTAGATGATAACATGGATTCTGATTCCTTGTTCTTTAATGATACTTCTTCTGATATGGAAGTGATGGAGAATATCCCGCTTGAAATTCGCTTTAATAGCGAAGAGTATGTCGTAAGCGGCTTGCCTCAAGAAGTATCTGTAAGAGTGGAAGGCCCGGCCAGCACGCTTGCCCCAGTAGTCAGACAGAAGAACTTTACTGTGTTTGTTGATTTAAATGGTCTTGGTCCTGGCACTCATGAAGTGTCACTCCAACATTCAGGGATATCGAATCAGTTGGATGTGAGAATTGAACCCAAAACCATTGAAGTAACAATTGAGGAGAAAGTCAGCGAAGATTATGAGGTCAATGTCGACTACATCAATGAAAGACAGCTTAGCAACGAGCTGAGCCTTGGTGAGCCAAAAGTAGATCCTTCACAGGTTACGATTACTGGTTCCTCTTCTGTCGTGAATCGTGTGGCTTCTGTCAAAGCGATCATTGATGTCAGTAATACTGAGGAAGCGGTAGAAAATGAAGAAGCCCCTGTGAAGGTGTATGATAATCAAGGAAACGAACTGAATGTCTTAGTTGATCCTACTACAGTTAATGTTTCAGTACCGATTTCTAAACGTCAGAAGCAAGTAGGAATTGAAATAGAACCTCAAGGAGGAGCTCCTGAAGGTGTAGTGGTAAATTCAGTTACGACGGAAACTTCAGAAGTTACGGTCTATGGTCCAGAGGATGTTATTTCTGAAATAGATAACCTTCCGGAAATCCCAATTGATTTAACGGAAGTAACTCAAGATGAAACCGTTGAGGTCGATATCCCTGTACCAGAGGGCGTGACTGAAATCGACCCGGAGTCAATTGAGGTGCAAATCGATGTCGATGATGAAAACGAAAACGAAAGTACTTCGCAAACTCAATAAATGAATTTGATTTTCGATAGAGAACCACAAAGGTTGATGGAACATCGGGAATACAGAAAGAGAGGTTGATATTTAATGGGTAAATATTTCGGAACGGACGGTGTCCGTGGCGTAGCAAATAAAGAATTAACACCAGAACTCGCATTTAAATTAGGACGATACGGCGGGTATGTATTAACAAAAGAGGTGCAGCGACCAAAGATTTTGATTGGCCGTGACACTCGAATCTCAGGTGAAATGCTGGAAGGGGCCCTGGCTGCAGGTCTTCTTTCCATCGGAGCAGAAGTTATGCGTCTAGGCGTTATTTCCACTCCAGGGGTTGCTTTTCTCACAAAAGCCCTTCAGGCGGAAGCGGGGATTATGATTTCTGCCTCTCACAATCCGGTCGAAGATAATGGAATCAAATTCTTCGGTCCTGACGGCTTCAAGCTGACAGATGCTCAGGAAGAAGAGATCGAAGCATTGATTGATGCAGAAGAAGATACCCTTCCTCGTCCATCAGGGTCAGACCTCGGGCAGATTAATGATTACTTTGAAGGCGGTCAGAAATACCTTCAGTACTTGAAGCAGACAGTTGATTATGATTTTGACGGCTTGCATATAGCTCTTGACTGTGCACACGGAGCAACATCATCCTTAGCCTCTCATTTGTTTGCTGATTTAGAAGCAGATATTACTTCTATCGGATCGTCTCCTGATGGGCTGAATATCAATGATGGGGTAGGATCGACACATCCTGAATCATTGCAAAATCTTGTGAAAGAAAAAGGCGCAGATATCGGTCTTGCTTTTGATGGCGATGGCGATCGTTTAATTGCCGTTGACGAAAAAGGAAATATTGTTGATGGAGACTACATCATGTACATATGTGGAAAGCATATGAACGAACATGGAACGTTGAACCATTCCACGGTGGTATCTACGGTCATGAGTAACCTTGGCTTTTATAAAGCTATTGAAGCGAATGGAATGAAGAGTGACAAGACTGCTGTAGGCGATCGTTATGTTATGGAGGAAATGCGTCGTGGTGGTTATAACCTTGGAGGCGAACAGTCCGGTCATATCATCTTCCTTGATCACAATACAACAGGAGATGGACTGCTATCCGCTCTTCAACTGGTCAATGTAATAAAAGAAACAGGGAAGCCATTATCTGAACTAGCTGGTGAAATGGAAAAATTCCCGCAAGTATTGAAAAACGTGCGTGTCATTGATAAAAACCGCGTGCAAACTCACCCGCGTATTCAAGAAGCTATTCAAGCTGTGGAAGAGGAAATGGGTGACAGCGGACGTGTGCTTGTCCGTCCTTCCGGTACAGAACCACTTGTTCGTATCATGGTAGAAGCTCCTACAGAAGAACAGTGTGAGACATACGTGGATAAAGTTGTCCAAGTGGTCGTTGAAGAATTGGGCATGGAGAACGAATAAGGAACAATTGCGCAGGCTGCACGAGGCTGTATCCTGCGCATATATTACATCAGGCTTACATTTTATTAACGAGTCGATATTTTGATTGACCTTTGAAATGATTGTCAGGTAAAATGAGATTTGTTCTTGAAAGATTTATCGGAAAACGTTTATAAGTCTTTGTTTCCGGTAAATGACGTAGAGAGCTTTTATTCAAACGGTATAAGGAGGATAGAAGTTCAATTAAATAGTAATAAAAGCGCCAGGGCTGTGTTTGGTGAAAACACAGTTGACGAGGAGGAGGTTCATCGAGCATTCGGCGGATGCCTCCCGGTTGCCACACTTCAACCGAATGTTTAAATGTTAAACCAAAGAGGCGACTCTTTGTCCAAAACATTTAAACAAAGTGACTATAAATTAACATGTCGACGGGAGAGGGGCGACGAATAGCCCCTTGTTTTCAAATGTCTTTTCGTTGCCCTTCTTCAGAAGATTGAGGAGGACAATAATTATGTGTGGAATTGTAGGATATATTGGACAAGAAGATACGAAAGAAATTTTGCTTAATGGACTAGAAAAGCTGGAATATCGCGGTTATGATTCTGCGGGGATTGCAACACTGAACCAAGGCGGTGTTGATGTATTTAAAGTGAAAGGACGTATCGCCACTTTAAGAGAAGCCGTAGATGAAAATGTTAAAGCTACGCTTGGTATCGGTCACACTCGCTGGGCGACTCACGGTGCTCCGAGTAAAGAAAATGCGCACCCTCACCAGAGTAAATCAGGCCGATTCACCATTGTTCACAACGGAGTAATTGAAAACTATGTGGACGTACGTGATGAGTATCTTGCAGATGTTGAGCTGAAAAGTGAAACAGATACAGAAATTATCGTTCAACTGATTGAAGTATTGCACAATGAAATGAACGATGTTGCCGCTGCATTCCGTAAAGCTGTCCAGCTTTTGACTGGTTCTTATGCAATTGCTCTAATCGACGCTGAAAACGAAGATACCATTTATGTGGCCAAAAACAAGAGCCCATTACTAGTAGGACTTGGCGATGACTTTAATGTTGTAGCTAGTGATTCAATGGCAGCTCTTCACGTAACGGATCAGTTTTTAGAACTTATGGATAAAGAAACGGTAATCGTTCGTCGTGATGGAGTTGAAATCCAAGACGTAGACGGTACATCTGTAACACGCGAACCATTTACGGCAGAAATCGATACTTCAGACATTGAAAAAGGGACGTACCCTCATTTCATGCTGAAAGAAATCGATGAGCAGCCTTTCGTTATCCGTCGTATCATCCAAGAATACCAGAATGAGAACGATGAAATTAAATTGGATCCTGAAGTTCGTGAGGCGATGAAGGCTTGCGACCGCATTTATATTATTGCAGCAGGAACAAGTTATCATGCTGGACTTCTTGGAAAACAATTCATTGAAAAATTGGCGAACATTCCAGTAGAAGTTCATGTAGCTAGTGAATTTTCTTATAACATGCCGCTTCTATCAGAAAAGCCATTATTTGTTTATATTTCACAAAGTGGTGAAACGGCCGACAGCCGTTCCGTCCTTGTCCAAACAAAAGAACTTGGTCACCCAGCGTTGACGATTACGAACGTCCCTGGATCCACCCTTTCCCGTGAAGCAGATTATACACTGCACTTGCACGCTGGCCCAGAGATTGCCGTAGCTTCTACCAAAGCTTACACAGCTCAAATGGCTGTTCTTGCAATCCTAGCGGTTGATACAGCACGTGCCAAAGGAATCGAACTTGATTTCGATCCGATGCAAGAGTTAGGTATTGTTGCCAATGCAATGGAAGCACTCACAGATCAGAAAGAGCAGCTTGAGGATCTGGCTCGTGAATACTTGCCAACGACACGCAACTGTTTCTTCATCGGTCGTGGCATCGATTACTATGTAGGTCTTGAAGGGTCTCTTAAACTGAAAGAAATCTCTTACATCCAGGCTGAAGGATTTGCCGGAGGAGAATTGAAGCACGGAACGATCGCTCTAATCGAGGAAGGTACGCCTGTCATCGCTCTTGCGACACAGGAAAACGTAAACTATTCCATCCGTGGTAACGTCCAAGAGGTTGAAGCTCGTGGTGCTAACAGCATGATTGTCAGCATGAAAGGTTTAGACAAAGCTGGAGATGCTTTTGTTATCCCACACGTCCACGACCTTCTGACACCACTTGTATCTGTGGTACCGTTACAGCTAATCTCTTACTATGCTGCCCTTCACCGTGACTGTGACGTAGATAAACCACGTAACCTTGCAAAAAGTGTTACGGTTGAATAATAATCGAAAGCTTGAGTCTTCATTAGACTCAAGCTTTTTTTTATAGCTGATTTCTTTACCGCTAAAGGGTGTTCTCTCGTGTGGGAGATAAGCATAACAAGTTTAAATTCATAGTTTACTTCTAAGAATGTTCTCGCTTTTATAAAGGACTTCCACGTGTGTTCCTTTAATTGTATAGTGATCTCCTTCCAACAAGAATACACTATGTTGGGTGGCATCGCCGTCCCCAAGATTAGTAAATGCTGCTCCTGCCACTCTTCCATCTGGGCATTGAGAGGTAGGGGCATCTACTTCTAGATAGTTGATCGTTTCTTCTTCAGTACCTGCAATAATCGTAACAGGGATGCCGCGATTTTGGATAATCCCACGGTTGTTGTTGAGCTGATCGAGAAAAGGGTTTTTTGTTCTCATCTTAGAATACTCCACAAAGCGGCGGTTTCCATTAGCATTGTTGATTAGATAATTGCCATAGTAAGAGGAAGGGAGGATATCCTGAAGTCCGTGAAAATGTTGGTGAATAGCTTCAGTCTTACTGGTGCTATACCGTCTTTGTAAGTAATCAATATAAAATCTCATGTAAAAATGGACAAAGTTAAATTTTCCGTTAATATTCACTGAAAGCTCCCCTTCCGTCCAGTAACTGTAATTGGGAGCGGATCCCGCATTCGGTGTACATAAAATGATTAATTGATCTACGTCATTCTGATAGGTTGGTCCCTGCACATAGGCCCTTGAAACAAGGCCTCCCATACTGTGAGAAACGATATTAACCTCATCGGAACCAGTCTGTTGTTTAGCGTAACGGATTGTTTTGGCAAGGTAGTGTTGAGCAGAATGTTCGATGTGCTGACTCCAGTCATAAAAACAAATGAATAGATTTTGATCACGACGATACCCCATTGTTTCCAGCATTAGTATAAATGGTTCATATACCATACCAGCTAGTCCAAAGCTCCATCCCCCAGTTCCTGGTATAATTTTGTTACTCATTGATCCAAATAGACCAGGCACAACAATAAGAGGTTTTTTATCATTCATTTTAATTCTCCCCCTTCTCGCTATTTCTATTTTATGAATGATTGGAAGGAAAATGGCTTCTTTATGAAAAGGTTGACCGTGTGGTGCACCCCATAGTTTAAGATATAGAAGAGAAGGAGGCGTCACGATGTATAAAGTGAGCGAATTTTCATATTTGACGGGTCTATCTAAAGAAACGCTAAGGTATTATGCAGAAGTAGAGCTTTTAGAACCTGCTTATATCAATCCAGAAAATAACTACCGTTATTACGATGATGGCTCCTATCTGTTAGCTATGTTATTGAATAAGCTAAGGGGATTCGGGCTCACTATTCAGGAAATGAAGACGGTTATGAACGATGAGTCTTTTGCCAATTTGGAGAGGTTATTGGTTGAGAAAAAAAGAAATATTGAATATCAAATAGAGGAGTTACAGTTAAAAATTGAGGATATCAATGAATTCATTGAGTCTGGAAGGGAGTCTGAAGAATGATTGAGTGGAAAGAAGAACGTGTGATTAATGCCAATATTGAAACGGTGTGGCAGTTGTTTCGAGAGGAAAACATGCCAACGATTATGCCAAAAGTGATTGAGAATAAACCTGTCCATATGGAAGAAGGAGTAGTAGGATCGAAATACCAGCAAAAATATCAGGAAGGAAAGCGAGTAGAAACTTACATCGTCGAAACACGGGGTTTTGAAGATACTATACAGAAGAAATACAAACGCATCAACTTCGTTTTAGCTAAGGCATTTGAAATCGATCTGTCCTTTACATTGGAAAAAGTCGATGACTCCACCACACGCTTCATATACTCAGGGCAAAATAAAGGAACAAATTTTGTTGGCAGAGCGGTGATGAAACTTGGGGGCAAGAAAAACAATAATAAGGTAGTTCAAGAGTTTATGGATCGTGTGGAGAAAGAATCTTTGAAACAAGAGGAAGAAGCTAAGCAGAAATAATGACTAACATCACTTTAAAACGTCCAAGCTAAGACCTGAGGTGATGGAGGATGGAAATAATAGGACAGATTATTTCTGGTTCGTATAATGAAATGCAGGAAGAATTTACACTGAACCAAGTCAAACATTTGCAGACAACATCGGTTTTAAATGAAAACCAAGTCAATCAGCTCTATGAATACTTAGAAAAACATAAAGATGAAGTAGATGGCCAGGTTCTATCTTTATATGATCAATTACTGGTGAGGTTGAGTCAGGAGGACATTCATAAGTTTTTGGCAGATTTAGAGAGACTTCGCGATATGTATGAGTAGAGGCACTTGTATAACATGTGCTTCTTTTTTTATGTATTATTATTAGAATTTTAAGAAAGTAAATCCCGATGATGTACATTTTGTGTTCGTTATCTTGGGATGAAAGCGTATACATAGGTGTTTCTGTGGGTGCTACAATAAATGTGGAAGGGAGGGAAACAGATGGCATTAAATGAACGAAGTAAAAAAATTCTTCATGACCTAGTGATCAATCCACGAATAACTAGTACAACTCTTGAAAAGAAATATAACCTTACAAGAAGACAACTCGGGTACAGTTTCAACAAAATAAATGAGTGGTTATTGATTGAAAACCTTCCTCAAATTGAACGAACCAGGCAAGGACAGTTTATTATTGACCAGTCAATATTTACCAAGGTAAACAGTGAAGACAGGCCATCAGTAAGTACACCTGTTTTATCAGAGAGACAAAGGACCTATTTGATTATTTTAATGCTCATCAGCAGAGAGGAACTATCCTTGAATCACTTTACGTTTGAGTTGGATTTTAGTAAAAATACAATTCTTCATGATTTAAAGCAAGCTCAGGCGTTTCTAGATGAGTATAACTTGACCATCAAATACTCGAGGAAATCAGGCTATTTACTGGAAGGTAAAGAATTTCAAGTTCGGAGAGTACTCATCAGAGTCATTTATGAATTACTTTCGATGCGTAGCGGGTCTGAAAAGGTGAAGGAATTAGCATCTTTATCTTCAGATGAACTAACACAATTTACTCAACTGATTGAGAGATTTGAAGACAAGCTTAATATTCAATTTACAGATGAAAAGATAGAAACGATGCCTTATATTCTTACTTTATTTTTAAGAAGAATAGAAAAAGGATTTGTCATTTCAACTTTTGCAGTTAAGCATGAGGATGTATCTAATACAAAGGAATTTCAAGCAACCGAAGAAATTCTTCAGACCATGAACATCCCTGAAAAGGAGAGGTTGTTCATCACCCTCCATCTCCTGACGACTAACGTTTATCGTTCAGAGGACCTTTCAGAAGAAGAGTCAATGGGAGAAATGGTACCAGCAGTTAAGCAGATGCTCCAACTTTTTGAAAGAAGTGCGTGTATCTATTTTCAAGACAGAGAGCAATTGGTAGAAAAGCTCTTTCAGCATCTTCGTCCGGCATACTATAGGATCAAATACGAGCTTACAGAAGCTCAGCCCATACAAGATTCGATTACGAGAGAACTAAAAGAGGTCCACCATCTTGTTATAAGATCGATAGCCCCGCTGGAAGACTATATCGGACAAAAAATACCAGAAAATGAAATCATCTATGTGACCATGTTAATTGGTGGGTGGATGACCAGACAAGGGGAAAGCATTGAAAAGAAAGTAAAAGCCATTGTTGTTTGTCCTCAAGGGGTATCTGTTTCAAGACTGCTTTTCAACCAGTTGAAAGAATTATTCCCCGAGTTTGTTTTTCTAGACTCTCTATCTGTACGAGAGTATATGGAATATGAATTGGATTACGATTTTATTTTTTCTACGACTCCTTTGACAGCGGAAGGTAAATTGTTTACTTGTCAGGCTTTCCTTGATCAGGAAGATCGGTTAAGGCTTCGCAAGCAAGTGATGATGGAAGTTCAAGGATATATTTTGAATGACATCCATGTGGACCATCTAATGGATATTATACGAAATCATACGTCCATTAAGGATGAAAAGGCGTTAGTGGAGGAGTTGCACTCTTATGTACACCGTGATGAAGAGTCATCCATTAAGCAAAGTGTTCAAAGCAAGGATATTCACTTAGACGATCTCCTTCCCGCCGAGCACATCTCTATTAAAGAATCTGTCCCATCATGGGAGGAAGCCATTCGGCTAGCTTCTAAACCTTTGGTCCGGAATGGGTATGTAGAATCGCGCTACGTCGAGGCTATGGTTCACCAAGCAAGGGATCCTTATATTGTTATAGCTCCTCACCTGGCTATTCCACATGCTGCTCCAGAGGATGGGGTAAAGAAAGTCGGAATGAGCTTATTGAAAGTAGAGGAAGGGGTCTCGTTTACTGCAGAAGAAACTGTTCACATCATAGTGGTCATTTCGGCAGTAGATAAGAAAAAACATATGCATGCATTGATGCAATTGATGAACTTAGCAGGGTCGCAAAAAGATAGGAACAGAATCATAGAGTCCAACGACTTTAAAGAAATCCAGGACTTGATCCAGACCTATTCCACTGAATAACATTCAGTAACAATATTATTAATAATGTGGTGAATAAAATGAGCGAAATCTACTTTAATGAGTCCGTCATTCTACTTGGTGTAGAGGCAAATTCAAAAGAAGATGTGTTAGAAGTTATGAGCAGGAACCTCGTGGAGCAAAAGTTAGTGAAAGAAACTTTTCCCCCAGCTATCATAGCTCGAGAAGAAGAATATGCGACGGGGCTACCGACAGCAGGGGTAGCGGTTGCCATCCCGCATACTGATGTTGAACATGTCAATCGGAAAACGATAAGTGTTGGAGTATTGAAAAATACAGTCGATTTTGGAGTCATGGGCGATGATAAGGAAACGATCCCAGTTCAAATTGTATTTTTGTTAGCCATGGATGAAGCTCATTCCCAATTATCATTACTTCAGCAGTTGATGAAGGTATTCCAAAATGAAGATGTATTGTTATCTATTTTGAATGACCAGAATAAAACAAGCATCAGAGATCTAATGGAAGAAAAATTAGATTTTGGTGCACTAGAAGGAGAGAAATAATTATGGCAAAGAAACAAGTGTTGGTCGCATGTGGCGCAGGTATTGCAACGTCAACAGTAGTGAATGGAGCTATTGAAGAGATGGCGAAAGAGAACAATTTAAGTGTTGATCTTGTCCAGATCAAGATATCAGAAGTTGGTGGTTACGTCGACACTGCAGACCTATTAGTAACGACAGCAATGACTCAGAAGGATTATCCATTTCCAGTAATTAATGCTCGATCATTTTTAACTGGAATCGGCACAGAAGATACGAAAAAAGAAATTTTGACAGCGCTTCAAAAATAAATTCTTTGAAAATATGAAAAAAGAAGGAGAGAAATAATTATGGCAAAGAAACAAGTGTTGGTCGCATGTGGCGCAGGTATTGCAACGTCAACAGTAGTGAATGGAGCTATTGAAGAGATGGCGAAAGAGAACAATTTAAGTGTTGATCTTGTCCAGATCAAGATATCAGAAGTTGGTGGTTACGTCGACACTGCAGACCTATTAGTAACGACAGCAATGACTCAGAAGGATTATCCATTTCCAGTAATTAACGCTCGGTCATTTCTAACTGGAATTGGCACTGAGGATACGAAAAAAGAAATATTACAAGAACTCCAAAAATAAAGGTCCGTCTGGGTAACTGAAAGAAAGAGGGAGGATTATTCATGCAAGGTTTCGTCGACATCGTACAAGGTTTTTTAGATTTAGGGGCCACGGTCATCTTGCCCGTTGCCATCTTTTTATTAGGATTACTGTTCGGACAGAAACCAGGAAAAGCATTTCGGTCTGGACTGACAATCGGTGTTGCTTTTGTCGGTATATTCTTAGTCGTTGATTTGTTGGTAAATAATTTAGGGCCAGCTGCGCAAGGAATGGTAGATCGGTTAGGCGTCGATTTAAATGTGATTGACGTAGGATGGCCGGCCTCATCTTCTATAGCCTGGGCCTCTGTTGTAGCGGCATTCATTATTCCTTTAGGGCTTGTAGTGAATGTGATTATGCTCCTAACCAAAACAACGAAAACAATGAACGTTGATATATGGAATTTTTGGCACTATACGTTTATGGCCGCTATGGTTTATGCGATATCCGGCAGCATTGTACAAGGACTAATTGCTGCTGTCATCTTCCAAATTGTTTGTCTTAAAGTAGCAGATTGGACAGCCCCTATGGTCGGTGAATTCTTCGACTTGCCAGGTGTTTCCATTGCAACAGGAAGTACAATTTCGTATGCTCCTGGAATTATATTAGTCAGGTGGCTGAATAAAGTTCCAGGCGTTAAAAATTGGAATGCAGATCCGGACACCATTCAAAAGCGGTTTGGGATCTTCGGGGAATCCATTTTCATCGGCTTATTTTTAGGTGCTGCGATTGGTGTGCTGGCGGGCTACAGTGTAGGAGAAGTTATTGAAATCGGAATGGCAATGGCAGCCGTTATGGTGCTTATGCCACGAATGGTCAAGATTCTTATGGAAGGATTAATGCCAGTGTCAGAGTCCGCCCGTCAATGGTTATCTAAAAGATTTGGTGATCGAGAAATATATATAGGTCTGGATGCTGCTGTCGCTTTAGGGCACCCAGCCGTTATCTCCACAGCATTAATTCTTGTACCAATTACTGTTGTCCTAGCTGTTGTATTACCTGGGAATTCTCTTTTACCATTCGGTGATTTAGCTACGATCCCGTTTGTAGTGGCCTTTATCGTTGGAGCGGCACGAGGAAATATCGTCCATTCAGTCATTGTAGGAACATTGATGATTGCTCTTTCCCTTTATATGGCTACCGATGTAGCTCCAGTCTTCACTGAAATGGCAGTCAATGCTGACTTTAATATGCCGGAAGGGTCCGCAAAGATTTCAAGTATTGACCAGGGAGGAAATCTTGTAAACTGGATCATTTTCAAAGTATTTAGCTTGTTCAATTAACTGATCTCTAGGAGGAATAAGATTGAAAGCACTCGTAAAAACAGAGCTTGGGTTTGGAAATCTGGAAATTCAAGAAAAACAGGAGCCGGTCGTTGGCGATGGTCAAGTGAAAATAGAGGTTAAGTATGCAGGAGTTTGTGGGTCTGATATTCATACTTATGAAGGGCATTACAAAGTGAAAGTACCTGTCACCTTAGGCCATGAATTCTCAGGTGTTGTTGTCGATATAGGAGAAGGAGTGACCGAATTTAAAATAGGTGACCGTGTAACATCCGAAACCACCTTTTATGTGTGTGGAACATGTGAGTACTGTAAAAACGGTGATTATAATCTCTGTAATTACAGGAAAGGGCTTGGAACGCAGCAGGATGGTGGGTTTGCGAAATATTTGATTGCACGGAAGCAAAGTGTTCATCATCTTCCGGAACACGTAGATGATCGGTCAGCTGCTATGACCGAGCCGCTTGCTTGTACTCACCATGCAGTGGATAAGACTGAGATTAATGAGGGAGACCTTGTTGTTGTAATTGGTCCTGGCCCTATTGGTTTATTTACAGCTCAGGTGGCAAAAAGCAGAGGTGCCAGAATCATCATTGCTGGACTGTCTAACGACCAAATCCGTCTTAAAAAAGCAGAGGAACTGGGAATAGACTATGCAGTTAATATTCAAGAGCAAGACCTTAAAGAGTTGGTAAACAAGCTAACAGATAGTTATGGAGCAGATGTTGTTTTTGAATGTTCAGGAGCCGTTCAAGCAGCTAATCAGGCATTGGATTTGTTAAAGAAAAAAGGGCAATATGGACAAGTGGGAATCTTCCCTCATTCAGAGGTTTCTTTTGACCTTGAAAAAATTATTCAGAAGGAAATCAGAGTAGTAGGCAGCAGAAGTCAAAAGTCAGCCGATTGGGAACCCTCTCTTGAATTGATGAACAGCGGTCGAGTGAACGCTCAGTCGCTCGTTACTCATGAGTATCCGATTACACAATGGGAGCAAGCTTACCAAGCGATTAAAAGCGGAGAAGCTATTAAAGTTTTATTAACTCCTGTCGAGTAAAAGAAATGAGGTTTTATACATGGTAGATGTGTTCTTAGAATTCATGCTAGGACCTATGCGAGCCATCGGAGATTACTATTTTGAACATCAAATGCTCTTTAATGCGATCGTCATAGGAGGAGCCCTGTACAAACTAGCAAGTGGAAAAAAACGACATGAAAGAGAAGCTGAAAATTGTAACTAAGAAAAGGTGAGAAACATGAAAACCTTAAACCTTTATGGTGAACAGGATATAAGATTTGAAGATACACCTGTACCCGTCATTGAAAAAGAAGATGATGTTGTGATTAAGGTGAAAGCCGTCGGGGTTTGCGGGTCGGATATTTCCCGATATAAAAAGCTAGGGCCATATGTAGAAGGAATGACGTTTGGTCATGAATTCGCTGGTGAAGTCGTAGAAGTAGGTCCAGCTGTTGAAAGAATTAAAGTTGGTGATCGAGTTTCCGGCTGCCCTACCTTTTACTGTGGGACTTGCCATAGCTGTTTAAAAGGGAATTTATCGCAATGCGAAAAACTTACTGTGATAGGAGCTCGCCACCCCGGAGCTTATGCAGAGTTTGTTAATTTACCTGCTAAGCATGTCCTTCTTCTCCCGGAAAATGTTGATTATGATACGGCGGCCATGATTGAACCATCCTCTGTTGTCGCTCACGGGTTTTATCGTACGAGCATTCATCCCGGGGCGACTGTAGCCATTATGGGTTGCGGAAGCATTGGATTATTGGCTATTCAGTGGGCAAGGATCTTCGGTGCCAAAAAAGTCATCGCCATTGATATCGATGATAGAAAGCTTGATATTGCTGAAAAAGTAGGAGCGGATGTAAGGGTTAACCCTAAGAATGGTCCATCTCACCACCAAGTAGCTGAAGTAACAGATCAGATTGGAGTTGATTTAGCAGTAGAATGTGCTGGATCTCCAATCACTTCAGAACAGATTCTTGCTCTATCTAAAAAAGGTGGGGAAGTTCTTTACATGGGCATTCCTTATGCTCCTATTGACATGGAACGTTTTTATTTTGAAAAGATTGTCCGGAACGAGTTAAAAATCATCGGCTCCTGGAATGCGATTTCAGCACCATTTCCTGGTGAAGAATGGAGCTCCACGCTTCATTACATGAGTACGGGGCAGTTAAACATTAAGCCGATGATCTCGCATCGATTGCCACTGGAAAAAGGACCAGACACCTTTCAAAATCTCATTCACCAGAATGTCTCTTATGTTAAAGTGCTTTTTTATCCATAAGCATCTGAAAATCATAAGAAAGAGAGCGTGAATTCCTTAAAGAAGGAGCGTTCTCTTTTTTTGTCTAAAACGAACATGTAAAAAAACGCTGGAGCTTCATATATTTGTACATCATTCTGGCGTGACGCCCTTCAATTGTATAGGGATTCTGCAAACGTTCCAATTGTTCAATAAAAGCTAAGTCGCACTCGCAATAATTTCCATAATATCGATAACACTCATCATGCTGTTTGCAGGCTGCATCGACCGCATTCAACGGTTCCCCCGGTCCACTGCAACCCGGGCCGCAATAGTTGTAACCTGGGAATAAACAGAAACCCGGCCTTCTATCCATAGGAATTTCACCCCTCTATTCCTCATAAATAAGTACTGCTATGAATACTATATGTTGAATTTAGGAAAGAAGAGTGGTCGTTTGTCCATAAGGATTGAAAGGTGAAATTGTTAAAGAGGTCCAGGAAGCGGGTATAAATAGTTACGAATAGTCATTATTTGAATGAATGACCACAGGAGAAACAAACTATAACAAGAATAGGACTACTTATTGGAATAGGAGGATCATTCATGACGTATCAATCGATCATTTTAGGAACTGGCCCAGCTGGGCTTACGGCGGCTGTCTACTTAGCAAGGGCGAATATGGAGCCGCTCGTAATCGAAGGACCGGAGCCGGGAGGACAATTGACGCTAACGACAGAAGTTGAAAATTTCCCAGGCTTCCCTGATGGCATTATGGGACCAGAGCTGATGGATAATATGAAAAAGCAAGCAGAACGTTTTGGTGCAACATTCAAGCGGGGCTGGGTAACGGACGTGAACGTTGATCAGCGTCCTTTCAAATTGACGGTGGACGGTCTTGGTGAATTAGAAACCCAGACGCTAATCATTTCGACTGGCGCGTCGGCTAAAATGCTTGAGATTCCTGGTGAGAAAGAAAACATGGGCCGCGGGGTCAGCACATGTGCAACATGTGATGGATTCTTTTTCAGAGGGAAAAAAGTCGTTATTATCGGCGGGGGAGATTCTGCGATGGAAGAAGCGAACTTCCTCACTAAATTTGCGGATGAAGTTCAAGTCGTTCACCGCCGTAATGAGCTGAGAGCTTCTAAGATTATGCAAGATCGCGCGAAAGGTAATGACAAGATTACCTGGGCGCTAAATAAGACACCTGTTGAAATGATTTCAGATGGCATGAAAATCACAGGCCTCAAGGTGAAGGATAATGATTCAGAGGTAGAAGAAGTCATTGAAACGGATGGGATTTTCGTCGCAATTGGACACAATCCGAATACAGAGTTCTTACAAGGCAAAATCAACATGGATGAAAAAGGGTACATTCTTGTAGACCCTGGAACAACGAATACAAATATCCCTGGAGTATTTGCTTGTGGAGATGTGCAAGACCAAAAGTATCGTCAGGCCATTACCGCTGCCGGTACCGGTTGTATGGCAGCTATGGATTCCGAGCGGTTCCTTGAAGGGGAAGCAACGATTGATTGGAGTCAAAACTTATCTTAGACAAAGAACCCCCATGGATGTTTCACTTCATCCATGGGGGTTTAGCTTATCGTCCTCTTTTTCTCAGCCATATCAGTGAAACAATCAAAGATAGAATAGAAAGGATAGATAGGATTGAAAAGTAAGGTGGACGGTACGTGAAAGTAATGTCATTCTTACCTTCCTCCAGTTCTACACCAAGTAAGGCATAATTCGCTTTCAAGATGTCCTTTTGTTCCCCGTTCACTTTTACATGCCAGCCTTTTTCATAAGGAACAGGGATGGTCAAATAACGATGATTTTTTTGATTATCCAATTGGACATTCACCTGATTTCCATTTACTTCAGCGTTTGCAGGCTGTGGTGTCTCTCTGGATGCCTTCTCAAGTACTTTATAATCCTCAGAATAAACCTCTATGTCTTTCAGTTGATAACTGCCTTTAGGCACTCTGATCGAGATCTTCTTTTCTTTAGGCACCCTGATCGTGATGTTATTAATCCCTGTACGATAGAAAGATTCCCTGGATTTTCTCGACGTTTCAAAGTCATTCACATGTAAAGGGAACCACGGAGCTTCCTTGACATTGTTTTTTAAATAAAACGAGACATACAGATCCTCGGCTGTCTCAGGCACGTTAGAAAACTTCAAATCAATACCGCCTGTTTTTTCTTCCACATTCAGCTGGCCGTCTTTATAAGTAGAGCGGACGCTTTCAACTTCAGCCTGATCCATAAGGTTTGGAAGCGGCTCGAGAGACGCTGTAGTTTGTTTCGGGTTTTCTAATATGATCCCTTGCAGCATTGCATGTTCTCTTCCGACCACGGATGTATCTTCAAGAGAACGTTCACTGTAAACCGTACTTGTCGTTCGTACGAATGGGAGCTTATTGGTATTTTGATACACTTGATAGCCACCGTCTGAAAGGAAGGGTTCAAATCCATAAGGCATATTCCTCTCCTTATTTTCATGAGTAACAATATAATTCCCTCTCATTAGGCTGTAGAGATTGGCGCGATCTCCAAAGCCGGAATAACGGCTGATGCTTTCACGTTTCATATCGATTTCCAGGCTGTCATAATACCAAAACAATATGTTTTTATTTAAAATGCTGGAATATACGCTCGTACCCTGAAAGTCTTGGATAAGCGGCATATTGTTTTTGTCGTCCATCCCTCTCCATTCCACTCGGGAAAAGGTACGTTTGTTTTGTTCTTCTATGGTTTCGATGAGCTTGCTTTGCTTTTCGGAATTATAAGCATCACTTAGGATATAATCTTTTGTCGTAGCCCGGATGTTTCCTGCTGTGTAGAGCTTATCGTATTGATAGGCATTCATCATGCCTGCATTAACAAGGATGAGAAGGGAGATCCCTACCCTCTTTAACTTTTTGTCAGGCATACTGATTAAATAAACTGAAGCGATTGTCACGGCAATCTGGACAATCATATACACATCATAAATGTGATCAATGCTGTAATGCTGATCTGACCAAGCAAAAATTCCGTACATCAATATAGTGAGCACAACAGCTATAGAGAGCTCAGCCTTCTTTATGTGTCTGTTGAGATGTAAGCCGACAGCTACAAGTGCCCCAGCCACAAAAAAACCTGCATATTCAAAGCGGTTTCGAGGTGCAGAGAATCCGTTGAAGGCACTACCCATAAAAGGACTGAAGTGAAAGACGATGAACAGGAGTGTCAAGGATGCAAAGAAACGGAACAGCCTGTTTTTGTAAAAGGAAAACAGGAACAAGAAAATGACGACAACACCAGCGAGTAAAAACGTCCGGCTGTCGAGCAAAATATTGTCAGAAAGGTTAAGCAGTGGTCTTTGCTGGTTAAAAGCAGGCCTGTAGTTGTTTAAGTAAGCATAGACAGTCGGAATGAACGCAAGTGAGCCTAAACCGAATCCTAGACTTCCTGAAATTAAATAGAGCTTCACTTGCTTTAATTTCCCCGTCTCGCGCTTTTCCAATGGAATGAACCAGCGGACCAATATGTAGATACCGATGAATAGCAGCGATATGTAAGAAAAATAAAAATTGTTGAACAAGGTGACAGCTACCGCAAAAAGAAACCAGCCTGGTTTTTGTTCGCGGATGATTTTTTCTACGCCTAAAACAAGTATAGGAATAAATAAAAACGCGTCTGCGAAAAACTCCCAATAGATAACGTGACGGAAGTAGATGACACTGGATCCATACAGAGCTGCACCAGCAAAAGCGGGCAAAGCACGAACGGAAAAGTAACGGAATACATAAGTGGTTATGATCATCACTGTTGCCATTCTCAGGATACTGGTGAAGACAGTCAATTGCGCCCAAAACAGCACATCAGGAGCATTGATGATGTGCATGAGTTCAAGCAGGAAAACGACTACAATCGTCAAAAGGAAGAAAAGGTTGGTTGAAAAGTAGTAGCCGAGCTGTCCGTATATGCCTCCGCCAAACCCGAATTCGAAAGAGTAAAAGAAATTGCCTTTTGTATAATTTTCATAGATTAATTGTTTGAAAGGAAGCATTTGGTTCAAGCCGTCGTTCGGTCCAGCCATATAGCCGCCGTCCGCCCACTCTTGCAAGAAAAAAAGATGCGATAGGCTTGCAGCCAAGAGGCTCCCTAATAAGATCCAAAGAAATTTTTTCATAGGCTACCACCATTACTGCTTTAATATTTTACTTGTCACAATGAATGTGATGGGTACTGTGAAGAATACGGCGATGATTGGTGCAAGGTTACTATTCAGGGCAAACCACTCGACTAATGCATAGACGAGAAAGGATGAGGTCGAGAGGTTGACCACTTGCGTCAATGGAAATTGTAAAAATTTTTTTAAGGTCGGCTTCACCCTGTACGTAAAATACGTATTCAAGTAAAACGAGATGACAAAGCTGACCAAAAACCCGGTAATGTGAGCGACCATATAATGAGCCCGGAGGAGGTTGTGAAGCAGTAGAAAGATGAAATAGTAATTGAGTGTATTGATTCCTCCGACCAGGATAAACCGGGTTAACTCATTATTGAGAGACTTTATTTTTTGAATCATGAATGTTGGATTCCTTTACTAAATAGTGCGGACGCCGCTTCACTTCGTTGTACATTCTTCCAATATATTCACCAATGACGCCTAGACTGAGCAGCTGGACTCCTCCGAGGAAGAGAATAGCAGATATCGTACTGAAATAGCCTGGCACATCAATGCCGTTTCTTACAATCTGCACGAATATGAAGGCGATGTACCCGAGTGACATTAATAAGATCAACATCCCTGTGTACAAGCATATACGCAGTGGTCTTGTATTAAATGATACAAGCCCATCGATTGCGTAGTTCAGCAGTTTAGAAAGCGACCATTTCGAAGAACCTGATTGGCGGGCGACGTTCTCGTAATTAATTACTTTTTCCTCATAACCAACCCACGCGAATAATCCTTTCGAAAAGCGGTTTCCTTCACTTAATTTTAATATATCATTCACTACAGGGCGGCTCAGCAAACGGAAATCGCCGATCCCATTTTTAAGCGTGACATCAACTAATTGATTAATTCCTTTGTAAAAAAGTGTGGAGAGGGTTTTTCGTAAGGGGGATTCCCCATTACGGTTCCGCTTTGCGATGACTTGATCGTAGCCTTCTTCATATCCCTGGATCATTTCAGGAATGAGAAAAGCCGGGTGCTGCAAATCAGCATCCATTATGATGACTGCATCACCATTAGATTTTTCGAGACCCGCTAATAGAGCAGCCTCTTTTCCGAAGTTCCTTGTAAATGAAACATATTTTACATGTGGATGTTTTCTTCCCAGATCCTGAATATACTCAAGCGTCTGGTCTTCACTTCCGTCATCAATGAAGATTAATTCGTAATCATAGTTTACCAATGCCATGATGTGATGCAGGTTCTCATAAATTAATGGTATGTTTTCCTCTTCGTTAAAAGAGGGCAAAATCAAGGATATTAATGACCTTCTCATGGCCGTATACCTCCAGTTAAGTTTTACTTATAAATAAATTCAAAGTCTTTCACTAATACCTCGTTCCCGAATTTATAAACATTATGCATAATTGGGAATGAAAGGGACTTATTTACTGATTATCGCAGAGGTGATTCGGGATGGGAGTCGGATGTATAGGAAAAGAGATGGGGGGTAAGAAAATAATGGTATGATGAATACAAGCAATAGGGAGAGGGAGGGCGAAAGATGAAGAGGGATGAGCTATTTTTAGAAGAATTGAAGGAAATGGACGAGGAATTCAGTGGTTGGGATTTTTCTTATGTTAGTGGAACAGGCAGGATTCAAAGCGGAGCTTTATCATGGTCTTACGGGAGTAAAGTACGAAGGTTGATGAGAAATACAGAAGCTATGCTTGATATGGGCACGGGCGGCGGAGAGTTCCTATCACAATTGCGTCCTTTGCCTGATTATACAGCTGCAACAGAAGGCTACGAGCCCAATCTTCCGGTTGCAAAAAATCGTCTTGAGCCTTTAGGGGTGAAGATAGTACAAATCAATGAAGATGACAAACTTCCTTTTGAAGACAATAGGTTCGATTTAATTGTAAATAAGCACGAGTCGTTTGATCCCTCAGAAGTGAAAAGAGTTTTAAAACCAGGAGGGACGTTTTTGACTCAACAGGTGGGCGGGCTTGATTGCCTGCAGATCAATGAAGCCCTTCATGCAAAAGAGAATCAATACAAAGATTGGAATCTGACTGAAGCTATGAATGGATTGAAAGCTCAGGAGTTCAAGGTGGTAACGATCCGTGAAGATTATCCTGTTCAACGTTTTTTCGATATCGGTGCCCTTGTTTATTACTTAAAAGCTATTCCGTGGCAGGTTCCTGATTTCAACTTGGAAGACTACCAGGATGAACTCTACTCTATTAATGAAATAATAAAAGACAGAGGATATTTTGAAGTAAGGCAGCACAGGTTCTTAATACAGGCTGAAAGATAGTTTAGAAATCTGCGAAAAAGGTTTCATTTACATAGTTTTTATCTTTCTATTGAAGCGGTTATCCATTCACTCACTTAATCAAACGATTGTTTTAAAAAGGAGGCAGTGAGGATGAGAAGGTTCACCTCAACCGATGATTATCAAGCCATTAAGCCTCTCCTTTGCTTAGCGACATCAGAAGGTAAAGCAGAACAAGCGCTCTTTCAGTATCTTAAATCAGAAGAACAATCCCTATTTCTATACGAAAAGGAGGGAATGCTTGCCGGGTGCATGGGAATAAAGTTCACTACTAACTACAATGCTGTCATCCAACAAATTGCAGTCTCGCCGGGTTATAGGAAACAGAGGATCGGTAAAAGCATGGTTGAGTTTATCCTTGAACAATATAAGCTAAGAGAGTTATCGGCTGAAACGGATGATGAGGCAGTAGGCTTTTATCAGAAACTTGGATTTGAAGTGAAAAGCCTTGGTGAAAAGTATAAAGGTGTGACCAGGTATCAGTGCACTCTATATCAAAACTAGCACTCCCTTCTGCAGTGGGAGTGTTTTTTGAGTAGTCATACGAAATAAATTGAATAATAAATTCTATAAGTTTAGAATATGAGTGAGGTGATAATAATGGAATTATTTTCTACGAGTACAAAGGGAAGAGAAACGTACCGCATAGAATTGAAACAATCCTTATTATGGGAGGCAGCCTTAGGACTTGCTGCGATCACGAATGATGCCTTAATTCAAACGCTTGAGTATCCAAAAGAAAATTGGGAGGAAATTAGAAATTCCTTGAGCCCATCATTAGAAGCTGAAGTTCAATATGTCCGAGAGAAAAATACGTGGAAAACATTGCTTCAGCTGCTCCATCAAAAAGACTTCCAAACAATGAAGGAGTTCCGTTCCTACATCAAAGATCTTCCCTCAAACGATTTAAGATTCATCTCCATCCCTTATTTTGGTGAAAGCTACCAACATAAAAGAAGACAGGCTGCACAAGGTTCTATAGAGGCGGTGAGAGAATTACAAAAGCTAACCAATGAAAATGCTTTTTTCCTGAATATATTTCGTTCATCTGCGATACAGACGTAGGAAAATTGAAGAATCACTTGGTTGAAGTGATGGAAGGGTGGCTGGGAACGGTTATTCAACCAAACCAGGAAGAAATGTCACGTCTACTAGCAAGAGATGTAGAGTCAAAAAAGCGATGGAAGAAAAGCTTGAGGCTGAAGCTTTTGTCGAATGGGCAACAAACGGAATAACATATCGACCAGAACCTAGCGTTTATAAGGTGATGCTGATCCCACAGTATATCTACAGACCCTGGAACGTTGAAGCGGATATCGAAGGAGCGAAGGTATTTTATTATCCCGTCGCAAATGAAAGTATTCAACCTAACGACCCTTATGTTCCTAATCAAATGCTCGTGCAAAAATATAAAGCTTTGGGAGACGAAACCCGGCTTCGCATCCTAAAACTATTAAACGAGAAAAGCATGACCTTACAGGAGCTGACGGAAAAATTAGAGATGGGAAAAACAACCGTCCATCACCATTTAAAATTATTGAAATTAGCCAGGCTGGTAGCCGCACCATCATCACGTTACGAATTAAATGTTCAAGCTCTCACCACTTTGCCAAAAGAACTAAATGTATTTTTGGAGAATGACTAAATCAATGAATCAGCTTGAGGAAAAGTTCGAGACCGTACAGAAAGCTCCGGAGTTTAAAAAGAATAGCCAGGTTTTCAGGTTTATTGGGGGAAACCTGGTGTCCTTCTTCGGGGATCAAATCTACATGATTGCATTACCCTTAATTGTCTTAGCTATTACAGAGTCGCCGTTGAGCATGGGGATTGTCGCTGCTTTAGAACGCCTGCCTGTTCTAATCCAGCCCATTGCGGGAGTCATTGCCGATCGTTTTAATAGAAAATCACTTTTATTAGTCTGTGATTTACTTAGAGGTCTTATTATTGGGGGCAATGGGGGCTTTACATATGAACGGGGTCTCTATGGATGTGGGAAGTGTATGTGGGGTCTCTTGTGATAGGAGTGCTTACTCAAATTTATAACACCTCTCAATTTGCCTCGATTCCTCGGCTGGTTCAAAAGAGGACCTACAATTAGCAAATCTGTGAATACAGGAATCTTTAATATGGCTG